>PAME01000011.1 GCA_002707155.1 Crocinitomicaceae bacterium
TGTGCCATAACTCTTGCAAGCTCGGCATCAAAGCTTTGGTTAAATTCCTTGGCATTTTCTCGCACACGCTCGACAGAAATAAAAATTTCACCGTTAATTTCTTTGCCTACAGAGTAATCAAAACTAATTACATCTGTCAGAGTATCATGATTAAGAAATTCAATATTTAGTTTATGTAAAAAATCATCATCACAAAATACAATTAAAACCTCGCCTTCTGTGTAATGTTCTTGAGAAATAATAGTGCCAAGCCAGGCAACAACAGCTGCTGAATTGGTGAACTCAAAAGAAGTTTCTGAGTGAAAACTAATCATTTTTTAATTTAAAGTATTCTTGAACTTTTTGCTTAAATTCTTGACGCAAAGGTAAGCTTTGTCGGTTCAATATCTCAAGAGTGTTGAAATATTTTTTGATGGTNTCCGTACTAGGAGAAGNCGGTTGAAAACGTTGGACTTTGCTCGTATTGGACTCCCGCTTAGTATCTTCACCCTGCTGTTTTTGGGCCTTCTCCAACTTTAAAAGCTGATGCTTAAGGTTTTGCATTTTTTTCATGGANCTTTCTGTAAGTCCTTGATTTATAAGGTTTTGCTCTATGTTTTCCATAGCATCTAAGAGCTTTAGACCATCAGTTCCGATGCCTTTTTTGTTTATCAAGTCTTGTAAAGCATTGCGCAACTCTTGTTGTTTTTTAAAGATCTCGAACAGCTCCCCAATATTTTCTTCAGAGTTTTCACCTTCTNCGCTTTGCTTACGGTGTTGACCTTGTGTTTGGGTTTTTCCGCCTTGACCTNCATTTCCTTGTGTTCCTTCGGAGCGCTGTCCCTCACTAGTAGGTTTACGCTGTCCTTTTTCAGATCCCTCTTGTTCACCTTCGGGATTTTTACCCTTATTGAGTTGTTTCTCCATTTCCTTGTTGAGTTCTTCTTGANTCATTATGATGTCTGGAAGTTGCATTTCTCCCTCGCCTTCTCCCGGAGCCATTTGCATTTGCATCTCCATGTTTTCTAAGGTATTGCTTAGCATATCAGCTAACGTATTGGTTGCTGTAATGGTAAATTGTTGTGCACTCACAGCTTCAGGGATANTGCCCTCAGAAAGCAGGTCAATGCTTTTATCAATATTAAAAAAGACTTCTGTAATTTCCGTGTTGATGGACTCAGATATCATTGGTTGGCGCAACGATAGGGCAAATAGACTGTCTTCAACGTGTTCAAAATGTTGGCGTAAATTGCTTTGCTTTACAAGTCGCTTTGCATGACCACTGGGGTTTGCAGTGGATTCCTTAAAACGCTTCATAAGCGCTTCTTGATCAAATGAAAAGAGCAATAGATTGTCTAAAATTTGTCGGAGCACATCAATGTCTTCACTCATCTGCTGACCGCCACCACTACGCATTTGCTGTGCCATTTGTTGGCCCATTTGCTGCATTTTTTGACCCGCTTTCTTTTGGCTTTTTTGGGCGTTTNCCTGTTTATTTTTTTGGTCTTGCGAATCTGTTGACTTTTCTTTCTCACCTAATTCNTTACTGGCGTTTTCTTGGTCTTGTTCGATTGATTGTTCCAAATTGGGATCGTCAGGCAATTCCAGGGGTTTTGATAGAGCATCATTGTCTTTTCTTAGGTCGTCTAATTGTTCGGTGAGTTTTTTAAATTCATCGCTTATCTTGTCTTGGCTTTCTTTGGTGTTTTTCTCGTCTGATTCTTCAGCTAACTGTAATTGTTCTTTTGATAAGTCTTGCAAGTTTTTTTGGAGTTGTTCTGCTTTTTTGGAAACATAATACCGCTTTGTAAGCTCCAAAAGCTGTTCTAGACTGCGTTGCTTGTTTTTGTTTTTCTTGGCCTGTTCTTCGAGCTTTTCAGCTAAAGATTCCTTATTGATTTTATCCGTAATCTTCTTTAGTTCTTCTAATAATTTCTCATCTTTTTCAAGCGCTTCTTTTTGGGCTTCTAAACGCTTTTCGAGTTGTTCTTTAAAAGGGTCTTTCTCATTTGATTGTTCAAACTGATTCAGATTGTCCTTCATCTTCTTATTAAATTCCTTTAGCAAATTATCCTGAGCTTGTTGCCGCTCAAAAAATGATTTTAGTTTTTGTTGAGCACTAAAATTTAATTGCTCTTTTTCTTTTTGATTTTGAGAGATTTCTTTCAGATTTTTATCTTGTTCAGACAAGGAGTTCAATGCCTTTTGAAAGGANCTACTAAGTGTTTTTTGGTCTTCCAATTGAAGTTCCTGAAGGGTTGTTTCACCTTTGGTGTTGTAATTAAAAATACGGCTTCTGGTTGTTTTATTGTTGTGATAAGGGTCATTATCAGAAACCTCAAAATAAAGTGCATAAGCGGCATCCTCTATGAGTTCTAAATTGGACGGAAACACATGTGTGAACTCTTGAAAGGGGGTTGCGTTGGCCGGTAAAGATTGTTCTTTTATATTATCCGAATCAGCTACTGGATAATAGTATAGTTTTAAGCCATTAATCCCATAGTCATCAGAAATTTGACCATAAAAATAAAGCGATTTTTGATAGGTAGAATCTTGTTTCATTTCAACCTTTATGGTGGGCATTTGGTCTTTTATGGTTTGTAGTGAAAATGCAAGATTCTCGTAGTNTTTAAGCTTACTGTTNCTGGTTTGNATNGTGTAGTTTAAGCTTTCAAAAANCTGTTTGNTAAANTGNAATTTTTGATCAGATTTCTCAAAAAATTGNCGTTTGTCTTTATATGAAAATGCAACAGTGTCTGTGGATTTNGCACGTAATTNCCATTTGAGTTTNGTGCCTTCTGGAATCATCGCATTACCATTGTTGACGATTTTTTGATCGGATTTTCNCGTGTAAGATGGATAGTCTAAATACAGATNAAAACTCAACAAAACNGGTGTTGACAACACATTAAGCNGATAGGGTTTAGAAACGACCTCTGAGGCCACTANTTTAAAATCAATTGGTGTTTTTGGTTGTGAGAATTCATATTCAAAAACCCCTAGTTCNGTCTGTTTTAAAANGTAAGTCTCTTCATTATAAACAATCTGAACAGATTCTGGAACGACAGACCCCACGGTTCTTACAACTAAATTAAAGGGGGTGTTTTCGATGGCTTCTAACGAAGTATTAAGCACAAAAAAATCAAAGGGTGCTGGAGGTGCATAAGCGGCGTTGTAATTGATAACACGCTTTAGGCTATCTGTGAATACGGCTTGTTTTCCAAACACGATAAACAGAAAAAGAACGACAAGCGGGAGTGCAGCGTGTCTTACATATTTAATGTTGTCGGAAAGTTTGACGGCGCTTTTAAATGGAATAAGGATTAAGTTTTTCGATTTTTGCTCGATGCTTGCAATCAAAAACTCCGTGTGTTCGGAGTGCTGATTAAGCTGAAGCACGTTTAAGAGTTTGTCTTTGACTTCCGGAAAATGAGCGCCTACTATTTTTGAGGCAGTTTCGTAGTCGATGCGGTTTTGAATCTTAAAATATTTGGCTAGTGGAGTAAGAATAAGCCCATAAAAAAGAACAGCTTCAAAACCCACAACGCTATAAAACAAAAACAACCGACCTGTAGTACCCAGCCAAAAGAAATGCTCAACACTCAATAGCAGCAATGCATAAAGCAGTCCAATCGCAAAAAACAATAAAAGCCCCTTCAACATCGCGCTGATATAGTAGCGCTTGATGAAGTGTTCTAGTTTTTGTTCTATGTTATGAAAACTGTTCAAGTAGGGTTTGTTTTGAGAATCTAAAATTACAATAATATTCGTTATGGAGGCACTCTTTTTTTGGATAGCTGACAAAAAAATTATAAGTTTAACACTGATTTTGACCCCAAGTCTAAGATCTTCAATTAGCAATTTAACCGAAGTTTTAGATTTTGTTTTATTTGAATTTTAAGTGACCCTTGGGAAACCAGAGTGACACAATACATGCTGATTTGGGAAGTAGTGTTGAGCAAAACGTAAACTATAAAAGAAATAAACACACCTAAAGGTGTACATATACACTAGTTAGCCAATATTAAGAAAAAAGCTCATAAACTATCAAAACATAATGGCTGAATTAAGCAGATTAGATAAAATAAAACTAGAACGAGTATTTGATATGGAAGGTGGATATGTTCTTGATTTCTCAAATCGAACATTTGAAGAATTCTTTTTAGAGAAATATGAAATCGAAATTTATAACGAAAAGTACGAAAATGAATATAGTGGCTCCAAAGCTAATAGAATAAGAGAATTCTGGAAAAAAGAAAACAATTATATTGTTGGAAAATCTATTATTGAAATTCTTGATTATAGCAAGGCAATCGGATATTCTTATCACCACCCAACAGAAATTATTAATGACGAATTAATAGAGCAATGTTATAAAATTGGATACCGACTAAGAGATGAAATAGGTGTTGCTGAAATTGATGCAATTAAACCAATTGAAGATACAAGAAATTATAAATTGTTATCTAAATCTATAAAAAATCATATTCTAAAAGACCAACCTGAAGCAGGACTTGATAGATTACACACTTATTTAGTTGGTTATATAAGAAGCTTATGTGAAAAACACGAAATTGGATATGAAAAGAAAGAGTCTCTAAATGCTTTTTTTGGAAAATATGTGAAGAATCTAGTCAAATTAGAAAAATTGAATCAGAAATGACAATTAAAATTTTGAAGTTTTCTATATCAATATTAGATTCGTTTAATTACATTAGAAATAATAAAAGTTTAGCTCACGACAATGAGAGAATAGCTGATTATTCAGAAAGTATTTTAATTTTTAATAATATAAATAGTCTTGTAAAGTTTATTCAAGTAATTGAGGAAAAGTTTGATAATGAACAAAAAAACAATGAACCGATTAGTGAGGTAGAAGATTTACCATTCTAAAAAACATTGGCTAACAATGTATAAAATTAATTGCTGGTTATGGCTCACTTGCGAAAATCCTGCGGATTTTAGCCGTTCATGTTAATTTACTAACTTAGGTGCTTAAAACACGCAACTAATCTTATACCAATACGTTATACCTTAATGTAAATCGTTTTTAGCTTATTTCAGTAATTAAATCCCCTCTACTTTTCCTTACTTTTTTAAGGTTGACTAACCAGTCTTTTTCAGTGTCTCGGTATCCCAATGGAAGCAAAACACAACTTCTTAATCCTTTTTCTCTAAGGTTTAAGATTTGATCTACTGCACTGGCATCAAAACCTTCCATAGGAGTCGCGTCAACGCCTTCAAATGCTGCGGCAGTGATTGCTTGTGAAAATGCGATGTAGGCTTGTTTTACAGCGTGATTAAAATTCTCTTCAGGATCTCTTGGGGGATACCCTTTCAAAAGCATCTGCCTGTAATTCTCCCAGCCTTCATTTTTAAAGCCTCTAACCTCATTAACGAGGTCAAACATCTTATTAATTCTATCCTCTGTATAAGTGTCCCAAGCGGCAAATACTAATAAGTGAGAGCAATCTGAAACAACAGACTGATTCCAAGCTACAGGTTTAATTTTATCTTTTACGTCCTGATTAGTAATCACATAAACCTCGAAGGGCTGTAAACCGCTTGAGGTTGGCGCCAGTGAAATTGCTTCAATAATCGTATCCATCTTTTCTTGAGGGATCACTTGACGTTTCATTGCTTTAGCAGCATAGCGCCAGTTTAGTTTTTCTATTAATTCCATGTTTTAATTTAATTCGTTTAATACTGTTTTTGCAGCCAGCTTTCCAAGTTCGTTTGAGGCTAATGGNCTAGCTCCNGTTATAAGTCTTCTGTCAACACANACCGTCTTATCCATTTTAGTGTTCATCAAATTAACCCCTAGAGTTTTTAACTTTTCACTTACGCCATACGGCATTTTTCCTGGGAGGTNGCCAATNATTGGGGTTTTGTTATCTACTGAATCTGGAAATACAGCCATATTATACCCTTTGTATAAAAACTCTCGATCGTCTAATGCCGTCGATAAAAATGCTCCTGGTCCATGACACAAACTAATTGTGAACAACTCGTTTTCATTTGCCCATCTTAGTATTTTCGCTACATTTTTATCTTCTGGTATTCCAATCATTACTCCGTGTCCGCCAGGGATAAAAACAGCGGCATAGGAATCCGAATGATTGAAAGCGGTATTAATGAAGTCGGAAAGTTTAATTGGGTTTTCAAAACTTGATTTATACGCTTTATAGATGGCTTTTACGTGCGNATCTTTTTCTGGGAAAGCCCACATTTCAAAAACTACTGGCCTNCCTGTTGGCGTAGCAATTTCAAAATCGAATCCTGCATTTTTTAAATGAAGCATTGGAAGTAAAGCCTCTACTGGGTGATTTCCTGTGGAGAAAAATTTACCATTCTTCATTTTTAAATTCTTGTTCTCTGTGAAGATTACAAGAATTTTAGACTTTTTGCCTTCATATTTTTGGTAGGTGATAGTTTCAAAATCCGTTTTGTCAACTACTCCCATTTTTACAGCCATTTTAGATGGACTGTATGAACCATCCGATTCTAGTTTGGGTGCTAATCCTAATACTTTTTTAAGCATAACTTTTGTCTATTTGAATTCTGTGTCAAAAATAAACTGCTAATTTTAGATAAAAATTACCCTATGATAATAAATTTATTTTTTTGCTCTTTCTGCTCGCAATCGGCTTAAGCTTTGTTGGGTAATTCCCAAATAAGAGGCAATGTGATAATTGGGGATATCTCGTTCAATGTTTGGATATTGCTCAAGAAACAAATTGTATCTTTCTAGAGCTGTTAACTGCAACTGATTTAAGATTCTTTTGTGCAAACTGACCACGTGNCGTTCTAAATTTTTTCTTTGAAACGGTTCAAATTCAGGGAAATGACGATATATCTCATTTAACTTTTGAGCATTAAATTCAACAACGGTTGAATCTGTTATGCTCTCTACGGTAAGCGAAGCGGGCACTTCATTATATATTGCTATAAAATCACTAATCCACCACTCATTAATTGCAAACTGTAGCGTATGTTCTTTACCTTCCTTGTCCACACAAAACGAACGAAGGCTACCTTGAGTTACAAAAAAGATTTTGTTTACCGTTTGACCTTCATCTATTAAAACCTCTCCCTTGGCCACCGATTTTTCTTTGGCAATAGAATAGATGTATTTCTCAGCTTCCAAGGAGAGCGGAATCGATTGTTTTATTTTATTAATTAGATTTTGCAAGTGTTGGTTTTGATTGTTTGCGGAGTTAAATATATGGCAAGTTGAGCGAAAACAAGTAATTATTTTCAGTTTAATAAAACGACAAAAATTGCAAAAGAGTAGGTCTTTTCCAACGCTAACAGCAGAACAAAAATAAAGCACGAAAACAAAGCCTTTTTCTTTTGAGAATGCGTTCAGCAATTCTATCTTTGTGGCATTAACACAAAAGTATGAACTCTTCGTTTCGCGTACGATTTGCACCAAGCCCCACGGGGCCACTCCATATTGGAGGCGTGCGAACTGCTCTATTTAATTATCTATTTGCCAAAAAACACGGCGGTGCTTTTGTGCTTCGTATAGAAGATACCGACCAAAAACGCTTTGTGGACGGCGCAGAAGATTATATCACAAATGCTCTCAACTGGTGTAACATACCTTTTGATGAAGGTCCCGGAAAAGACGGTGATTTTGGTCCGTACAGACAAAGTGAACGCAAGCACCTGTATAAGCAGTATGTCGATTTACTCCTTGAAAACAACAAAGCCTATTATGCTTTTGATACGGCAGAAGCCCTAGACTTGGAGCGTAAAAACCACGAAGCTAAGGGCAAAACTTTTATCTATAATTGGCACAACAGAAGCCGAGGACGACTTGTTAATTCATTGGTTTTGTCCAAAGAAGAAGTGGCTGAAAAAATTGCAAACGGAGAGGATTATGTCGTGCGATTTTTAGCCCCTCAAGACGAAACTCTTGAACTTACAGACCGTATTAGAGGAACAATAACAATTGACACCAATACACTAGATGATAAAGTGCTATTCAAGTCAGATGGTATGCCGACCTATCACCTTGCCAATGTAGTGGATGATTATCTGATGAAAATCACACACGTCATTCGTGGCGAAGAGTGGTTGCCTTCCTTGGCATTGCACCAATTACTTTACAATGCATTTGAGTGGAAAGCGCCTGAATTTGCGCATTTGCCTTTAATTTTAAAGCCAACAGGAAAAGGAAAGCTAAGCAAGCGCGATGGCGATAAACTCGGATTTCCTGTATTTCCATTGAGCTGGGAAGACCCCTCAAATGCTAGTGTTTCCAAAGGCTATAAAGAGAGCGGCTATTTTGCGGAAGCCGTTGTTAACTTCTTAGCATTCTTAGGGTGGAATCCAGGTACTGAGCAGGAGCTTTTTTCATTAAGTGAACTTGTTGAAGCCTTCGATTTGAAAAACGTCAATAAAGCGGGGGCGCGCTTTGACCCAGAAAAAACAAAGTGGTTTAACCACCAATACATGCAAAAAACAGCGAATGAAGATTTAGCAACAGCATTTATAAACGCCACGTCAGAACTTTCTGCGATCGACCCTAGTTATGTTGAGCTTGTAATCGGGCACATAAAAGAACGCGCCACCTTTCCTTCAGAGTTTTGGGGGTTAAGTCATTACTTTTTTAAAGCGCCTGAAACTTTCGCAGAAGCGGCGCTAAAAAAAGCGTGGAAAGCCCACAGTAAAGAGCTAATGCAAGAACTGATTGTAGTACTTGAAACAGCTGATGACAGTACAGTAGAGTCGCTTCAAACCACTATAAAAGAGTGGATTACCAAAAACGAAATTGGCTTTGGAAAAATCATGATGCCTCTAAGAGTTGCACTTGTTGGTGCGCTTAAAGGTGCAGGCGTTTTTGACATCATCTATTTAATCGGAAAAAACGAATCGGTCAAACGAATTCAAACGCTTATTGACCGTCATTAATTAATCCAAATATTATGTGAGAAATTTAATTACTTTTGTTTTCGCATACAACGCAACTTGAACTCGAGTAAATGAAGCACATTAGAAACTTTTGTATCATCGCCCACATAGACCACGGTAAAAGTACTTTGGCAGATCGCCTATTGGATTTTACTGGCGCCGTATCCGATCGCGAAAAGCAAAACCAATTGCTAGACAGCATGGATTTGGAGCGCGAGCGTGGGATTACCATCAAGTCGCATGCGATTCAAATGGAATATACTCATAAAGGTGAGGACTATATTCTGAATCTAATTGACACGCCTGGTCATGTTGATTTTAGTTATGAAGTCTCAAGGTCAATCGCCGCTTGTGAAGGGGCGCTTTTGATTGTTGATGCCGCACAAAGTATTCAAGCACAAACCATTTCTAATTTATACTTAGCACTAGAAAATGATTTGGAGATCATTCCTGTTTTAAATAAAGTGGATTTGCCTAGTGCAAACCCCGAAGAAGTTACGGATGATATTGTAGAGCTTCTAGGTTGTGACCCTGAAGAGGTTATTCCTGCAAGTGCTAAAACAGGTGTTGGAATTGAGGCGATTTTAGCAGCCATTATTGAATTAATTCCTCCGCCAAAAGGAGACCCTGAAGCGCCTTTACAAGCCTTGGTTTTCGATTCCGTTTACAACTCTTTTAGAGGTGTTGAAACGTATTTTAAAATTGTAAACGGTAGTATTAAAAAAAACCAACAGGTTAAGTTTATTGCAACAGGAAAAACATATGGTGCAGATGAAGTAGGAACATTAAACCTCACTCAAACGCCAAAACAAGAAATTAAGACTGGCGATGTAGGCTACCTCATCACGGGAATTAAAGATGCTCGTGAAGTAAAGGTTGGAGACACCATTACGGATGCAAAGTTCCCAACAACCGAAGCGGTTGAAGGTTTTGAAGACGTTAAGCCAATGGTTTTTGCAGGATTATATCCTGTGGACACTGAAGAATACGAAGAGTTACGCGCTTCGATGGAAAAATTACAACTTAATGATGCCTCTTTGGTGTTTCAAGCAGAAAGTTCTGCGGCGCTAGGGTTTGGGTTTCGATGCGGATTTTTAGGAATGCTGCATTTAGAAATTATTCAAGAGCGTTTGGAGCGTGAGTTTAATATGACGGTAATTACAACAGTTCCGAATGTATCATACCACGCCTTTACACGTAAAAACCCTGATAGTGTCGTGGTGCTTAATAATCCTTCGGATTTGCCAGACCCCTCCAGCCTAGAGCGTATTGAGGAGCCTTACATTAAGGCCTCTATTATTACAAAATCTGATTTTGTTGGGAATGTGATGTCCTTATGTATTGAAAAACGCGGACAAATTACAAGCCAGAATTACTTAACTCCAGAACGAGTTGAATTAACTTTTGATATGCCTTTGGCAGAAATCGTGTTTGACTTTTATGACCGGTTAAAAACCGTCTCTAAGGGCTATGCGTCATTTGACTACTCGCCTATTGGGATGCGTGTTTCAAAACTCGTTAGGGTAGATGTGTTGCTGAATGGGCAAACTGTTGACGCGCTTTCTGCCTTAATCCACATCGACAACTCCGTCGGAATCGGTAGAAAAATGTGTGCCAAATTAAAAGAACTTATTCCAAGACAACAGTTTGATATTCCTATTCAGGCTGCAATTGGTGCAAAAATTATTTCGAGAGAAACTGTTAAGGCTGTTCGTAAGGATGTTACCGCCAAGTGTTACGGTGGAGACATTTCTAGAAAACGAAAGCTATTAGAAAACCAGAAAAAAGGTAAAAAGCGAATGCGTCAAGTCGGAAGTGTTGAAATCCCGCAGGAAGCATTTATGGCTGTATTAAAGCTTAACGATTAATCTAATTTTTGGTTTTTGTATTTTTAAAGAAAGTCTTATATTTCAGGATAATCTTTAAACATAAAATTGATTGAGCGCTATTACTTTTAAAACAATCGGAATTGGAGTTAATTTTTCTCCAAATCTAGAGGCTAACATTAATGAGGCGGCACGCTTAGCTCTACGTTTCGAGAGTAAATTAGTACTCATACATGTTGGAGAAGCTTCCGAGGATAAATCAAAAACCTTTACAAAATTTTTAAGCCCTTTCGAAAACAAAGGCTTAGAATATGAATTGTTTTTCAGGTCTGGAGACCCTGTAAATGTCATTCTATCTTCAACAAAAGAAAAAAAGATAGATTTACTTATTATTGGAGCTCTTAAAAAAGAGAATTTTTTAAAATACTATCTGGGATCTATAGCACGGAAGATTACGAGACAAGCTAGCTGCTCCGTTCTACTTTTAATTAATCCATCTATAAACCGTGTCCCTTGTGAGCATATTGTTGTGAATGGTTTAAAAGATCCAAAAACACAAGAAACGGTAACTACCGCATTTTTGGTTGGTCACAAATTAGGGGTTGGAAAAATCACAGTTGTTGAGGAAATTGACCAAGAAGAAGTAAGTGTAAAAGTGGATGACGATAAAACCCTCAGAAAATCAACCATTATCAAAGAGCGTTTACGATTAAGAGAAGAAGCGCGAGTAAAAAAAGTATTGGATTCAATCCCATCAGATTATACAAAAGAAATAACCATAAAGTCTCAACCCATTTTTGGAAAACGAGGCTATTCAATAGGGCACTACGCACAGGTGGCGCGCGCAGATCTCTTGGTGATGAATGCGCCCTCCAAAATGACATTTTGGGATCGTGTATTCCCACATGATATTGAATATATTTTAACTGAATTACCAACCGATGTATTAATTGTACAATGAGAACAAAAGAAACTCCATTTGTGGGATTTATAAAAAGCTTACCTAAAAACATGTTTTCTGGCCTAGTAGTCAGTCTTATTGCACTCCCTTTGGGTTTAGGGTTGGCAATGGCGAGTGAAGCGCCCCCTATTGCTGGGGTTATCACAGCAATTGTTGGCGGTATTATTGTTTCTATTTTGGGTGGTAGCTTTGTAACTATTTCAGGACCTGGAAACGGGCTTGTAGGCGTTGTTTTAATAGCAATTACAACACTAGGGCTCACTGCAACTTATGCGGCAATTATCTGTTCTGGAATCATTTTAGTCATACTTGGGTTTTTAAGGCTA
>PAME01000012.1 GCA_002707155.1 Crocinitomicaceae bacterium
GCGCCGATGGTACTGCCTCACCAGGCGGGAGAGTAGGTCGTCGCCGGTTTTCTAATTAAGCCCTTATCTGTAATACAGATAGGGGCTTTTTTTTGACCTGTATTTCTAGGTTCACGATCTGTTTTCTTTGGAATACAAACCTGTATTTAAAAGCTCTGAGTATTGTGTTATAAGTATGTATAGTCGCAATTGCTAGTGATATTGGAATTAATTCACGTATGAAGTATACGAACTTGTTCAACTACAATATTTAGGATGGAAATGGAGGTTTAATTGAACGAAGTATTTCTTACTACCCAATAAAGACTGCTGCCGGAAACCTAATATTTACTCAATTACAATTGGGTATCTGAATATTTTTGAATCTTCTCGGATATTAATCCAGTAAGTACCTCTTGCTAATTCTGAAACATCTAACTCGTTTTCTTTAAAAGTTCCAACTTTTTTTCCATCAATATTGATTAGATAAGCAGAGATTGATTTATTTGATTCAATATATATTCTGTCCTTTGCAGGGTTAGGATAGGGTTTAAACCCTGTATTAGAATGCTCCAGAATGCTTGAAGAAGTTGTATCTGCAGGTACCTTAACGCTATCGTACTCAATGATAAAATAGATAGTACTTGTCCCAGAGATATCATTCCATTCGCCTGGAGAGCCCAGTAAAGTAGTCCTAGCTGGCCAGCCTGCTAAACCAATTGCAGCAAAATCTTGACCAGTTCCAAAGTTATCGGGTTCATTTTGACTTGACTTTAATTTTCCGCCCCAATTTTGGAAAGCATTGTTTACTGAACTGCCAGTATTACCGCCAGACCAAAATTTAGATCCAGAACCATTATCATTATTGTCCCATAACCAATCGCCTTCTGTTGCCTGGTCTGTTGCGCCTATCCATATGTAGGCAATTGCTCCACCATTTGTCACGCTTGTATACGTAGTTGAAATATTTGCACCATTGAGAATTTCATCATACACTTTTAGCTGCTTTAGCGAATCTTCAATTTGAAGTAAATAGCCGCCTCTTTCTGCTGCACAAGCTGCCGCATCCTTCCAAGATTTTTGTTCTTTTACAATTTCGTAGTTTTTACCTAAGTATGTGAATTTGTAGATATTATTTGTATCAGCGCATTGTGAGAAAGCATTCACTGATAAAATGCTCCAAAAGATAAGGGATAGAGTTTTCATACTAGTTTATTTGTTATGAAATTAGTGTTGAAAATGTTTCTATTTCACAAGATCTAAAACAATAATTAATAGGGTAACGTGAATAACCTAAATTTTACAGCTAAAATATCTGTAGCGCCTGGTTAATGAATCCCTTAAAAGGTGAATAGAAGTGGGGGAATTATAAAGCTTAATCGTAGAGAATAGCTGCTTAGTATCGTTATTTATCAGTAAAACTCATATTCATATTGCATAATCTTAATACTTCTTGCAGACTCATCTTTACTTAATTGTGCGCTGAGAAAAAAGGTTTGTGGATCGTATAGAAATTCTTGAGAGAATGAAAGTTTTCCGTTAGTGTATATTTTGCTACTATTCAAATTACCGTAATCGTCATACTCATAAGTATTTGTTAAGGTTCGCTGACTGCCGAGATTTGAATAATCTATAATTTTAATTAGCCGTCCTTCAGGGTCGTATTTGTAGGTTATTAAATTCCTTTTTTTAGTGAGATAGTAGCTTGTATTTTCAGATTGTTTTTGTCCAATGACGTTAATAATAATCGTACGCTCTTTGTAAGGGCGGCCTGACGAATTGTAATACACAACCTGCTGGGTAGTGTCATTTATTTGCTTCCATTCGTAGCGCTCCTGTTTAACTATGGTTTCGGTTCCTTTGTCAAATCCGTACTTATATTGGTTGTTATTAGCTCCCCGAACAACAGTTTCAGCGGAAATCTTGTTTTCATTGTTGTAAGAATACCGAACTGCATCGTAGGCTTTCACATAAAATTGAGCTTTCTGAATTAATTGATTATTCTGACTATAACTAAAAGAGCTTTGTGTAGTATCAATTCTTCCACCTCTAAGAGACATTGTTTTTATTTGCTCAGTTAGCTTTCCTTCTCGATCAAAGGAATATCGAATAATAAGCCCTTTGCTAGAAATGGTTTGCATATCCTTCTTTACCGAGATTTTGCCAGTAATGATTTTTACCTTATTGTCTTTTATAAAACGCTCATTAAATTGACAATCGTTGTTATAAAGCTTACTTTGATATACGTCCAAAATTTGGGCGTAAATTTCACTCGATACTGAAACTGTAAGTAACGTAATTAGTAAGGCAATTAGCTTTGTTAAGTTCATTCCCCTTTACTATTTTAATTGTTTCACAGCCTCACTAACCTCAGTTACAGGCAGCTGACAAGACTTATTTACGCATACATAAATGTAAGTATCACCTTCCACATGTTTGTTTTCTAATAAAGGAAGCATGCTCGGTTTTTTAGAGCCAATTAGCAATTTGTTAGCAACATAGATCTTGTTTAATTCAGCAGCTTTTTCTATACAGTTCTGTCCAACTATGGCTATTTCGTAATAAGGAAAAACCTTATTTAAGTACAATTGCCCCCAATTAGAATAACCAGACCCATAATCGGACATATGAGGCTGTATATTATTTAGCATGGTTTCTGCCATATTCAAATAGGCCTTATTATCAAAGTAATGACCTAGTACGTTAAGTGATTTCGCTATACTTGAGTTTGAGGCAGGAATAACATTATCATTCAATTCCATTTTCCTCGCCACTAAACCGGTTGCGTTTTTTGATGTGAAATAGAACATCCCGCGCTCTGAGTCGTAAAAATTTTCGATGCTTATATCTAGTAAATCTTTGGCACGTTCTAACCATACCTTATCAAAGGTTACTTGGTATAAATCAGTGTATGCTTCAATTACAAAACAGTAATCTTCGAGAAAACCATCTAGCTTAGCGCTTCCATTTTTGTAGCTGTGCAAAAGTCTACCATCCTTTGTTGTTTGAGTGGTAGCTATGAATTCGGCATTTTTTAATGCAGCCTCAAGAAATTTCTTATCATTAAAAACCGCTGCAGCTTTTACCAGGCCAGAAATCATTAATGCATTCCATGAAGTAAGTGTTTTATTATCCAATCCAGGCCTAATCCTATTGGAACGAACCTTCAGTAGTTTTGCATTAATTGACTTTATTGATGGTTGTATTTGATCAACGGATAGGTTCAATTTCTTAGCAACTTCTTCATCTGTTTTTTCTCGCAGTAAAATGTTATTGCCATGTTCCCAAAGTGCTTTCTTGCCAATATTGTAATACACTTTAACAAGGTTGTATTCAGTTTCTGAAAGAGCCGACTTTAGCTCTTCCTCTTTCCAAACATAAAACTTACCTTCTTCTCCCTCGCTGTCAGCGTCAAGTGCTGAATAGAAGGCGCCATTTGCAGCAGTCATTTCGCGTTGTAAGAAATCGAAGGTTTGGTAGACAATGTCTTTGTGCAATTGGTCTCCATAATATTGATAGGCTTCCGCATATAAACTCATCAATTGAGCATTGTCGTAGAGCATTTTTTCAAAGTGAGGAGCCTTCCAAAGAATGTCAGTTGAGTAACGAGCAAAACCTCCTCCTATTTGATCGTAAATTCCTCCGTAAGCCATTTTATCCAAGGTTAGCTTAACATGCCTCAGAACTTCTTTGTCTTTGTTTAGAACGCCAAAACGCAAAAGGAACTGATAGTTGTTCGGAATAGGGAATTTAGGGGCTCGATTCGGGCCGCCTTCTTTGTTGTCAAAACTAGTCTTCCATTTTCCGACCATTTCCACCAAGGTGTCATTACTGAATTTAGCAGGTGAATTGTTTAAGGGCAGAAGATCTGAATTCTTGATTCCTTCCGTGAGATTTTGGGCGTATTCGTAAAACTTCTCTTTGTCTTTACTGTAATCTTTTGCTAAGCTTTGCAGTACATTCACCCATTGGCTCTTCTGGAAATAGGTGCCTCCATAAACCGGCCTCCCATCGGGCAATGCAAAGCAGTTTAAGGGCCATCCGCCTTGTTTTGTAATCAATTGGACAGCATTCATATAAATCTGGTCAATATCTGGACGCTCTTCACGGTCTACCTTAATGCATATAAAATTGTCATTCATGATTTGAGCGACGGCAGAATCTTCAAAAGATTCGCGTTCCATAACATGGCACCAGTGACAAGCAGAGTACCCAACGCTTACCAATATCAACTTATCTTCTGCTTTTGCTTTATCAAGAGCTTCATCTCCCCATGGATACCAATTTACAGGGTTGTGTGCATGTTGCAATAAGTAAGGACTGGTTTCATCAATAAGGGCATTGGTGTATTTATGTTGTTTCTGATCGTGCATTTTATCAGTGGTATTTGAGTTGTTTTGACAGCTTTGAATCGCGGTCAATACAATTGAAAATATGAGTAAGATTCTCATGTTAGAAATTTTTTCAAAGGTAGCAGCTCAATATTAGCCACGCTTCTGTTGAAGGACTAGTTATTACGGATTTGTGTTAAGAAAATGGAATTTTATTTACAAGGAAATCGATTCCTTAAAATCAACAGGGACTGTTTTTGAAATGCCTTTTGCTTTTCCAATTATTTCCCCTTTTATGCCGAGGTTTATTTTTCCACCGCTCATAAGCATTATCATTCCTAAGTCAATGTTCCCATCAGACGGAAGTTCAACCACAACCCCAGTTTTATAGGTTTCTTTCGAATTCTTATTTAATTCTAATTGATCAACCAACTTGGCTTTACCAATTTCTTTTCCATTGATTGAAAAAGTGAGGTTTTTGGTTTCAACTTTTATTTTATAGTCGTTTGGGTTGTTAATTTTAACCCAAAGATCGGCTTCTATGCCATTAGGAGATATTTTGTTTAATGCTGCGTTTTCAAGTGAGATAAATTCAACGTCATTATAATCAACACAAGCAGTAACGCTTAATAATAGGGCAAACGCTAATATTTTATTTATCATCTGTTTTTAGTTTAATGGTAAAGGTAGAACCTTCATTAATTTTTGAAGATAGGAAGACTTCTCCACCCATTAGCTCTGTTAGTTGCTTTACAATATACAAGCCAAGACCAGTTCCTTTTGTGGTGCGTGTTTCTTCGTTTTGAATTCTGAAAAATCGCGCGAAGACCTTTTGCTGCTCTTCATTGGTAATTCCAATCCCTTGGTCTTTGATGTCAATAAATACAGCTCCTTTTTCAGTCTTCGTTGTAATGATAATAGGGCTGTTTTTTTGGTTGTATTTTATTGCGTTTTCCAAGATATTTTTAATCACAGATTCAAACGCTAGAGGATCAATAAGGGCGCAAATCTCTGGTTGAACATTGCTAATGTCTATTGCTTCCGAAGCGGATTTAAAATCACCTGTTATGTTTTGAAGAAGCTCAGAAATATTATTTGGCTGAAGATTTAATTGCAGGACATTCTCTTCTAGTCGAGTTGATGTTAGAATATTTTCAACTAAGTTTTTTAATCTGCTATTTTGTTGTAAGGCATTTTTTAGTAGTTGATTTCTGGTTTCTGTATCAAGCTTTCTATTCAATATAGTTTCAAGGTTCAATTGCACTCCAGCTATTGGTGAATTCAATTCGTGTGTAACCGATAATAAAAAATTGCGTTGTTTTTTGGCTGCTTCTAACTCTTTTTTTAGTGCTCTTTTTACTTGAATAAATCCTAGAGCTAACAATAAAATAAAGACTGAACCTTCACCAATAATCATTGCAATTTTCCGTTGCACAAAGTCGTCTGTAGGAGCTTGGGCCGAGGTGGGATTTTCGATTTGTGAGTAGAAGTTAACCTCTAGGATGTGAACTTGCTGGTTTAAATCAATTAACATCCATGCCCACCACAGAAATTGCAGAAGAATATAAACGCCTAATACATAGAGCCAAAAGCTTGAATTTACTGATTTCATGAGCGTTCAAAAATAGTGTTTAATCTAGCAAAACAGGTTTTGTGTATAAGATTATAACCCTTAACTTTTCGCAAAGTTTTGCTTAACATTAAGGTTATTTATTTGGTCACTTAATTTGATATATGCCTAGAAAAAAGAATTCATCGAAAAGGAAAATATTTGTTTTAGATACTTCGGTAATCCTATTTGATCACAATGCAGTAAAGTCTTTTGAAGAAAATGACGTTGCAATACCCATTACTGTATTAGAAGAATTGGACAATTTTAAAAAAGGAAACGACACTAAAAACTATGAGGCACGTGAGTTTATTCGCTTTGTAGATAGTCTGGCGGGCAAATCAATTTTAAAAGATTGGATAAAATTGGATGGACCAAAAAGTGGTCGTTTTCGTGTTGTAATGCACAACCTTGATAGAAAAATGGATGCCAATAAAATCTTCTCAGAAAAAAAGGCAGACCACAACATTCTCAATGCTGCAATAACCCTTGCCGAAGAAGAAAAGGACGCGGAGGTGCAATTGGTTACTAAGGATATTAACCTGCGGTTGAAAGCAAAAGCCGTTGGAATTTCAGCTGCTGATTATGAAACGGGTAAGATAGAGGACATTGACAATCTTTACCTTGGAAAAACTTTAAAACAAGGAGTTGATGCAGAAATTTTAGAGGAATTGTATCGAAAAGGATTTATTCATTACTCTGCGTCATATGAAAAGAAACCAATAAACAATCATTACTTTATTTTAAAAAATGGGAAATCTTCTACACTTGCTTATTTTAATCCTATTACAGAGAACTTCGAGCGTCTTGAAAAGCAACCTATGTATGGAGTAATGCCTAGAAATGCAGAACAAACATTTGCCATTCATGCTTTGAGTAATCCTGAAATTAAATTGGTTACACTGCAAGGTGTTGCTGGAACGGGAAAAACTTTGTTAGCCTTATCTAGTGCAATTGAACAGGCAAAAAATTATAAGCAGATATTGTTAGCACGCCCGATTGTTCCACTTTCAAATAAAGATATTGGTTATTTACCAGGAGATGTGAAGTCTAAATTAAATCCATATATGGAGCCATTGTGGGACAATTTAAAATACATTAAAAATCAGTTTAAAGAAACAGAAAAAGCTTACAAGAAAATTGAGGAAATGGTTACAAAAGAGAAGCTTCTAGTTACTCCGTTGGCATACATTAGAGGAAGAAGTTTATCAAACGTGTTTTTTATAGTTGATGAAGCTCAAAATTTAACTCCCCACGAAGTCAAGACGATAATTAGTCGTGCAGGTGAAAACGCTAAGATTATTTTTACTGGAGACGTACATCAAATTGATTCACCCTATCTCGATTCGCAATCAAATGGCTTATCTTATTTGATCGATAGATTAAAAGGAAACTCATTATTTGCGCATATAACTCTTGAAAAAGGGGAGCGTTCAGAATTGGCCAATTTAGCCAACGAGTTGCTTTAACAAATGCTTTCCTTTGCCTCGCAATGGGGATAGAAGGAATAAATACATTTGAGGAACAAGCGGAGTTCTTTTTTGGAATAAAAAAAGTTGCGGAATGCACTTCTACATTGCAAAAAGGATTGAAGGAACTTGAGCAATTAAATTCTGCAGGACTTTCTCAAAATCAGGCATTTCCTTTATTGATTTGGTCGGTAATTGACTTGCTTTCAAGGTACCATTCTGGTCAGTTAGAAAATCAAGGAAGTATGGTGCGAATTAAGAAGTTTTTAAAGGAGTTTCTGAGACACGACAGAAGGGATACTCAAACACTCTTGCTTTTTAGAAATGCTGTTAGCCATTCAGTATCTTTGTTTGCTTTTGATGCTAGTTCGAAAAGAGAAATTCGCTTTCGATTAACCAAGGAAGGGCCCTTGATTTTGCAAGAAACACAAGTGCGGTTTGCCATTAATACCAAAGAATTTTACAATCGTTTAAACGAGTCCATCGAAAAGTATAATAAAGAGGTGCTAACCTCAATTGAATTACAAAAACGCTTTCAAAAAGTGTTCAAAAAACTAGGGTATATCCAGTAATGAATTATTTATCAATTGAGTCTATCTCAAAACGTTTTGCAGATCGAGAAATATTAAGTGACCTAACTTTTGGCATGGCGGCAGGCGACAAAGTGGCTTTGGTCGCTCAAAATGGTACAGGCAAATCTACCCTTATGAAAATCATTGCGGGATTAGAAGAGCCTGATAGTGGACGTGTAGTATTTCGAAAAGGAATAAAGGTTAGATATCTAATGCAGGACCCTAAGATAAATCCTGATCTTACCATTTGGGATTCAGTTTTTGAAACCGACAACCCTATTCTTTTGGCAATTAGTGAGTACGAGCGTTGCTTGGAAGTTGGTGAAACAGGTGAAGCGTTTCAAAGTGCAATGGACACATTAGAGGAGTTAAAAGGCTGGGACCAAGAAGTAAAGGTTAAAAGTATTTTATCGGAATTGAATATCGATCAATTGGATGCCAAAGTTGGATCACTCTCAGGGGGTCAATTGAAACGGTTGGCATTGGCCAAGGTGCTGATAGATGAACCCGATTTTTTGATGTTGGATGAGCCTACCAACCACTTAGATTTAGAAATGATTGAGTGGTTGGAGAAGTTTCTGAAAACCGAGAATATTACCTTATTAATGGTAACTCACGACAGATACTTTTTAGAAAACGTGTGTAATACCATCCTTGAAATGGATGATTTCGGATTGTACACTTATAAGGGTAATTATTCGTTCTTTTTGGAAAGACGAGAAGAACGAAAAGCTTCGGATCAAGCGACCATAGAAAAAGCGAAAAACTTATTTCGGACAGAGGTAGAGTGGATGCGCAGACAGCCAAAAGCTCGAACAACGAAAAGTAAGGCGAGAATTGATTCTTTTTACGATTTAAAGCAAGTAGCAAAGCAGCGTATTGAAAACAAACAAGTCGAATTGGAGATTAATATGGAAAGAATGGGAAGTAAAATTCTTGAGTTCCATAACGTTGGTAAAGGCTTTAAGGACAAACAATTGTTTGAAGGCTTTAGCTACAAATTCAAACGCGCTGAGAAGGTTGGGATTATAGGGCCAAACGGAACGGGAAAATCAACACTGTTGAATATAATTACCGAGAAAATTCAGCCGGATTCTGGTAAGGTTGTAATTGGTGAAACCATTAAAATTGGTTACTTCAACCAAGAAGGAATGAAGTTTAAACCCAACGAACGGGTTTTTGAAGTAGTAAAAAAAGTAGCCGAATTTATTCCTTTAGCCAAAGGAAAAAAGCTATCAGCATCTCAGTTGCTAGAGCGTTTCTTGTTTCCAAAGAACATGCACTACAATATGATTGAAAAATTGAGTGGTGGAGAAAAAGGAAGATTGCACTTATTGACGGTTTTGATGAAAAACCCCAATTTTTTAATTCTCGATGAGCCTACCAATGATTTGGATATCATGACGTTGAATATACTTGAAGATTTTTTATTGGACTTTCCCGGTTGTGTGATCATTGTAAGTCACGATAGATACTTTATGGATAAGCTAGTCGATCACTTATTTGTTTTAGAGAAAGATAAACTGAGCATCAAGGATTATCCAGGCAACTATTCTCAATGGCGCGATTGGAAAAAAGCAGGGGGTGATAAAGTTGAGGAAATAGCTCAGAAAAAGGAAGTAGAGAAGAAAGCGAAACCAAAAAACGTTACTAGCGACAAACCTCAAAAAATGTCCTTCAATGAAAAACGAGAGTTTGGAATTTTAGAAATTGACATTGAAAAATTAGAGAAGCGCAGAGAAGAAATCAATAAACAGTTTGAAAGTGGAATTGAAGATTCAGATAAGGTGATGAAACTTTCTGATGAACTGGGTGAAATCATTGAAGATTTGGAAACGAAGTCTGATCGATGGTTGGAGTTGAGTGAAAAAGAGGCTTAATCTTCAAAAAATAAAGAGTCATTTATTTTCTTGAGCACATTATCCAGCTTCACTGCTGATTCAGCAACATGATGCACAAAGTCTGAGTGCTCCATGGTTTCATGCTTTTCTAATTCTATTAAACTTAAAATATTGCTCAATGGCCCTCTAACGTCATGCGAGTTCATGCGAACATATTCCGATAACATTTTGTTTTTTTGATTTAGGCTTTCGTTTCTTTTCTCCAACTCTTTTTGATATTTCACTAAATCGCTTACTTCGAAATTCACTCCTTTTACTTCGACAACTTCTCCGTTTACTATCCACGGCCGTACTCGACTAAAAAAATACCGCTAAGGTTCTTTATTGTCCAAACGCATTCTAAAATTGAGTTCTGTGCTTTTTCCTTTGCTCCCAACAGACCGTATTGCTTGCAGCACTTTATCGGCATCTTCAGGGTGAATTTTTTTTAAAATAGAAGATACCGGTGGAGGTGCTTCTGTGGAGTCTGCACCCCAAATTTTAAAATTCCCTTCGCTCCAATGATTTTCTAAGGTTTTAGGATTAACCCACCAACTGCCCATTTTACCAATTTCTTCGGTATCTTTTAGTGCTTCAGCTGTTTCCAGGGCAAGAATTTCATCTTCTTCGGGCGTATTTATAAAACTGCCAAACTCAAGTAAATAAACAACACCTTCCTTTTTAATGTATTGCCAGTCAAGTTCAACCCACTTTAACTCCTTATTATAGAATAGGCGTAATTGAATTTTTGCCGATTCTTGATTCTCCTTTATTTCAGATAAGCTCCGGTTTACTCGTTTTTTATCTTCATCGGCAACTAAATACTCAAACCTTAAATTCTTTGGAGCTTTAGGTGACCCAAAAAGTTGGTTTTTAGTGTAGCTAGAAATTTTTAAAATTTCGAATTGGGCATCAAGTAAGATGATGGGCTGTTTTGAAACTTTAAAAATGAAAAAATTGCTTACTTCTTGCTGCATAATAGAACTAACGTCGAATAATATAAAACTGTTGGCTCAAAGTTAATTAGGGGATCCCGAATCTCGGTTTAATCTTTTGAATTGTAATTATTTCGACAGTATTTGTTGTGAATTTGAGGCTGAAAACTTCTGTTATTAATTTGATTTAATTCTTGCCAGATTCAAACAAGAATAGGAGATTTGGACGGAATGAAATTGTGCATTGCCGAGAAACCAAGTGTCGCTAAAGATATAGCCCAAATTATTGGAGCAACCAACCGAAATGACGGGTATTGGGAAGGTAATGGCTATTGGGTTTCATGGACATTTGGGCATTTATGCACCTTAAAAGAACCAGCAGACTATACCCCCGATTGGAAACAATGGAATATCAATGTGTTACCCATGATTCCAGAAAACTTCGGAATTAAACTAATTGAAAATGGGGGTGTGAAAAAGCAATTTGACACCATTGCTCATTTAGTTCAAAACTGCGATGAAGTAATAAACTGTGGTGATGCTGGCCAAGAGGGAGAATTGATTCAGCGCTGGGTGTTGTCCAAAGCAAAAAACAAAAAACCAATAAAACGACTTTGGATTTCTTCCTTGACTAAGGAAGCTATTCAAGAAGGATTTGAAAATCTAAAAGAAGGATTGAAGTACGATAATTTATACGCTGCTGGAACGGCAAGGGCAATTGGAGATTGGCTGTTGGGCATGAATGCAACCCGATTGTACACTTTGAAGTTTGGAGCCTTTAAGCAAGTGTTTTCAGTTGGTAGAGTGCAAACTCCAACTTTGGCTTTAATTGTAGAACGCCAAAAAGAAATTGATGCTTTTGTATCCGAAACCTATTACGACCTTAAAACGATTTATCGCGATGTAGAATTTGCTGGAACGAAAGGAAAGCTTAAGGAAAAAGAAAAGGGAGAAGAAATCATTGCTTCAATCAAAGAGGTTGATTTCGAGATAAAATCGTACACCCAAAAAGAAGGAAAAGAACTGGCTCCTTCCTTATTTGATTTGACTTCGATTCAAGTGGAATGCAACAAGAAGTTTGGCTACACCGCCGAGGAAACTTTGACTTATGTGCAGCATTTGTACGAACAAAAATTGGTGACCTATCCAAGAGTAGATACCACTTATTTGCCAAATGATGTTTACCCGAAAATTCCAGCGATTTTAAAAAACTTGACCGCATATGCAAAGTATACGGAATCGCTGCTAGGAAAGAAGATTCGGAAAACGACCAAGGTTTTTAACGACAAAAAAGTAACCGATCACCACGCTATAATTCCAACAGGAGAAGACCCTTCAAAGGTTGGACTGAACTTACAGCAGAAAAAAGTTTACGATTTGATTACCCGTCGATTTATAGCCGTTTTTTATCCCGATTGTAAGGTGAGCAACACTACTGTATTGGGCATGGCGTTGAAACACGACTTTCGTGCAACGGGTAAGCAAATTTTGGAACCGGGTTGGCGGGTGTTGTTTGAGTCAAAAAGCAAAGATTCGAAATCGAACGATGAAGAGCAGGTGATGCCTGTTTTTGAAAAAGGAGAAAAAGGACCACATGAACCAGAATTGGTTGAAAAGCAGACCAAAGCACCGAGTTATTTTACGGAGGCGACTTTGTTGCGTGCTATGGAATCGGCGGGGAAACAAGTAGACGATGTTGAATTGCGCGAACTGATGAAGGAAAACGGAATTGGCCGTCCATCTACTCGGGCAAACATTATTGAAAAACTATTTTCTAGGAAATATTTGGTGCGCCAAAAGAAAAGAATTCTTGCCACTGCTACCGGAAAAGAATTGATTGATTTGATTGAAACCGATTTGCTGAAATCCGCTGAATTGACTGGAGTTTGGGAAAAGAAGATACGAGATATTGAGCACGGAACTTATGATGTTAAGTCTTTCAAAGCTGAACTGAATCAAATGGTCAGAGAATTAGCCGAACAGGTAAAAAGTCAGCAGTACAAGCAAAAACAAACGGTTTGCCCTAAGTGCGAAATTGGCCATTTGATAAGAGGAAAGACGGCTTGGGGTTGCTCCGATTGGAAAAAGGGCTGCAAGTTTACTTTACCGTTTGAATACAAGGGAATTACTATCAGTGATAGTGAATTGCAAGAATTATTGCAAAAAGGAGAGTCAAAATACAACTACATTTTCAATAAAAAGAAACCAAAAGAGTTGAAGAAAATGGTGTTTAATGACAAATTGAAGTTGGGGGTTGGTAAATCTTGATTTTAATTATTACCAACGAATCAATACCTTGCGTGTACTAATTAATGTGCTAAAAATAGTTTTGAGTAACGAGGATATACCCACATAAGTACGGCCTTTCAAGGGCTTACATTTCTTCTAGAAGAATAAAGGTTGATGCTCGTTTTCCTGAGATAGCGCACCGTCATAATTTTTTTCAAGTCCTTTTTATTGAAGAGGGTTCGGGGACTCATGAAATTGATTTTGTGAAATATAAAACCGCTCCCAAATCAATTCATTTTGTTGGAAAAGGAAGGGTGCACAGAGTTGATTTTTCAGAAGACACTCAAGGGGATGTTTTTACATTTCCGGAAGAGTTGTATAGTGGTAGCGAGGCTGAAGTGCAATTGCTACACTCTCTTATATTTTTCAGAACTGGCGCACATCCAATTTTAAAACCAAGCGCGGCAGATTTGGTCGATTTGACTGAAATGTTAATTCAGGTTCGGAAAGCCTTAAAAACGAATTCGTTAGACGTGAGTAAATTTTTGTTTCTTGCTTTTTTAGCTCGACTTAGAGAGGCTTATTCAAAAAAAGTGGCACAACCAGCAAGTGAATCTTCATCTGAATTTATTGCCTTTAGAAATGCAATAAAATTATCAGGATTGGAAACCAACAATATTGATGAAATTGCCGATTCGTTAAAAATTCAAGTTACTCGACTCAATCAAATTTGTAAAAGAGAAACGGGTAAAACCGCTTTGCAATTATTGCATGAACGAAAAGTGTTGGGAGCAAAAAGAATGTTGGTTTATACATCCAAACAGATCAAAGAAGTTAGTCTGGAATGTGGGTTTGTAGATGTAGCTTATTTCAATCGCTTTTTTAAAAAGCACACCAGTTTATCGCCGAGTCAGTTCAAGGCTGAGTATAAAAGTACCAACGAATAAGTCCTCGATTTATTTATAGAATGTTGACCTTTGCAGACAATGACATTTGATGATTCTAAATTTCGACCTTCGCTTCTTTTTCGAAGTGCACACTTCAATACGATATACCCAAATCGTAAACGAAAGGTAGAAGGCGTTAACTATACCCGTAAGCGATTGACTACTTGGGATAATGATTTTGTTGATCTCGATTTTTCTAAAATAGGAAGTAAGCAATTGGTTTTAGTATTGCATGGATTAGAGGGAAACTCCGATAGGCAGTATGCTAGAGGAATGGTTAAAATGGCCAATCAACGCGGGTTTGATGCCATGGTATTCAATCAAAGAAGTTGTTCGGGTGAAATGAATTTATTGCCAACGTCTTATCATTCTGGTAAAAGTGATGACTTGAAATTTGTGATTGAAGAAATTGCTAAAGACTACGAGTCTATTTTTTTAGTTGGGTTCAGTTTGGGGGGCAATATTTTACTGAAGTACCTTGGCGAGCAGGGGAGTATTGTTTTAAAACAAATTAAAAAAGCCGTAGCGATTTCAGTTCCCGTTGATTTGTCCGATTCGGCCATTCAACTTGCAAAAAGACAGAACTGGATTTATATGCGTCGCTTTCTTAAAACGTTAAAGGCTAAAACCACAAAAAAAATGCAGCAGTTTGAAGCGCTTTCTATTTCTATTGATGAACTCAACAGCTGCAATTCTTTCATTGATTTTGATAATTTGTATACGGCTCCCGTTCATGGTTTTAAGGACGCAAACGATTATTGGAAGCAAGCTAGCTCTAAACAATTCTTAAACGACATAGCGTTGCCTACACTTTTAGTAAACGCACTAGACGATCCTTTTCTTGGAAAGCATTGCTACCCTTATCAAGAAGCAAAACTCAATAAGCAGCTAGAACTAATAACACCAAAACACGGCGGTCATGTAGGGTTTGGCGAGTCTTTTAATATAGAAAATCCACTTTGGACCGAAGGTTTGGCCATGCAGTTTTTTACCTCGTAATTCTAAAATAAAAAGCAGTTCTTTGCTTTCTGAATTTGAACTATGGAATCGATAACATTTTCTGATCTCAATTTATCAAAACAGTTGCAAAATGCTGTTACTGATTTAGGTTTTACCGAACCTACGCCTATTCAAGTAAAAGCCTTTTCGGTTATTCGTTCGGGAAAGGATATGGTGGGTGTTTCGCAGACAGGAACTGGAAAAACCTTGGCATATAGCCTACCCATTCTGCAAGATCTGAGCTTTTCTGAGCAAATTCACCCGCGGGTACTGATTTTAGTGCCCACAAGAGAACTTGTTGTGCAAGTTGCAGAGCAGCTAGAAACTTACGCCGAGTATATGAACTGCAGAATTATAGGCGTGTATGGTGGGGTTAATATCAATACACAAAAGATTGCAGTGTCACACGGAATGGACATTTTAGTTGCCACTCCGGGCAGGCTGTATGATTTGGTGCTTGCGCGTTCAATTCAACTTAAAAGCATAACGAAATTGGTAATCGATGAAGTAGACGTTATGCTCGACCTCGGTTTTCGATTTCAACTTACTAATTTGTTTGAGTTGATGCCCAAGAAGCGTCAAAACACTATGTTCTCTGCAACCATGACGAACGATATCAGCGTGCTTATTGAAGACTTTTTTACAAAACCAGAGAAAGTAACCATTGAAGTAAGTGGAACCCCATTAGATAATATTGAACAATCAAGTTACGCCGTACCCAACTTTTACACCAAAGCCAACCTGCTCATGCATTTAGTGCAAGATGCTGAGGAATTCTCAAAAGTGTTAGTGTTTTTGTCGAGCAAAAGACAGGCTGATCGATTGTATGAAACCTTAGAGGAGTTCATGGTTTCTGACGTAACAATTGTTCATTCTAATAAATCTCAGAATTATAGGTTACGATCCATAAAACAGTTTGAGGAAGGAGAGAAGCGTATTCTTATTTCTACCGACGTAATGGCCCGAGGTTTAGATATTGAAAACACAAGTCATGTAATCAATTTTGATACACCAGAATTTCCTGAGAATTATATGCACCGCATTGGTAGAACCGGTCGAGCGGGTAACGCTGGGAAGGCAATTTTGTTTTTTACTGAAAAAGAGGCGCCTAATAAAACGCAGATAGAAGCGCTCATGGATCTCAAAATTCCAGTTCGTAAAATTCCAAACGAAGTAGAAGAGTCAAAGGAACTGACGCCAGATGAGAAACTAAAGGTGCGTGAAATTTCAATTATCTCTAAGCAAGATGCGCAGAGTGGAGCAGGAATTCACAAGAAAAAAGCTAAGAATCAAAAGGTGAATCTAGGCAGTAAATGGAAGCGCGATGGCCCTAAATATAAGAAACCAAAATCGAGAGGAGATAAGGGTTTTAATCAGCGGTATAAGAAAAAGTAGCTAATTGTTTACGCTCACCACTTGCGTAAAATCATTAAGTTAAAGTACATGTACTTAATTAAAATGAATTAATTATGATACGCTTTTTGTTTCCAGATAAATGAAAAAAAAATACATACCAGCATATTTACTCACCTTCGTTAATGTACTTGGGTTTAGTATTCTCATGCCAGTTTTACCCTTCATTGTGGCAAAGTTCGGTACACCACAATGGGTTTATGGATTGCTGATAACCTTATATTCTACTTTCCAGTTTATTGGTGCTCCCATATTGGGCTCATTGTCTGATCAAAAAGGTAGAAAACCCATATTGATGTTAAGCCAAGCAGGAACTTTGCTAAGCTGGGTTATATTTTTAATTGCGCTTTATATTCCAAATACTTATGTGCTTGGTATTTCAATTCCAATTCTCATTATTGCTTTTTCCAGAATATTTGATGGAGTTACTGGCGGAAATACTTCAGTGACTAATGCTTATGTAGCCGATATAACTACCCGTGATGAGAAGTCCTATATTTTTGGTTATTTAGGCGGTATTGCCGGTCTTGGGATGATTATAGGCCCGGGTTTGGGAGGAGTGGCTGCCTCAACTTCCTTTGAGTATGCCGGAACTTTAATCGTAGCTCTTTTGGTGTCTTCTGTAACCTTGATTTCTATTTATGCTTGGATGAAAGAATCGCACTTTCCTGAAGCTTCAATTCAGAAGCCTACTTTTTCTTTCAAAAAAACTTTTTTGGTGGTTTCCAGAATTAAAGAAGTTGATCCCGGTGAAAAAATAAAATTGCTCTTTTTACTCAAGGTAATTTTTGCTACTATGATGGCATTTTACATTGGTAGCATCGCTTTGTTCCTTATCGATCTTTTTGATTTCAATGAAAAGGAATTAGGTATGTTCATGTTTGTCGTTGGTATCTTTTTGTCTTTCAATCAAGCGTTCTTATCAAAAAAAGTAATCGCCAAAATTGGAGAGTTTAATACCTTGAAAGTTGGGCTAGCGTGCTCATTTGTGGGCCTGTTTTGTATAACGCTAACAGATCATTTATGGCTGTTCATTGCATTTTATTACATACTTAACTTAGGGCTGTCTTTGACTTTTCCGACCTTTAATAGCCTTATTTCTATACATGCAGACCCTAAAAAGCAGGGAGAAATCATGGGCATTAGCGATTCATTAAATTCATTGGCTATGGCATTGTTTCCCGTTGTGGCAGCTGCAGCTTATGGGCTAATAGAATATAAGCTATATTACCTTATGAGTGCATTGCCGTTTTTGGCGTTAGTTATTGCAGTAATAAAAGGTAAACGGGCAGGATTGTAAAACAAAAAGCCCCGAATTTCGAGGCTTTTAAATCAATGAATATTTTAATCGGAAATTCTAGATTTTTCCCATTCCTAGTTTATACAACAGACTGAAATGACTTTTAAGCGCGTCTAAGAACGTTGTGTGATGGTGATAGGGAAGGTCATATTCCTTAGCTGTTTCCTTTACAATTTTAGATACTTCTTTAAAGTGTACGTGACAAATTGTAGGGAATAAATGATGTTCAATTTGATAATTTAAACCACCAACAAACCAAGAAAAGAATGAACTTTTATTGGCGTAGTTTGCTGTTGTATGTAATTGGTGAATTGCCCAGTTATTTTCTACACTATTCTTTTCATCAGGTAAATAAAAATTCGTTTCCTCAATCACATGTGCTGTCTGAAAAATAAGAGCTAAAATTAATCCACTCATAAAGTGCATTATTAAAAAACCAGTCATTATTTGCCACCATGGCAAATCGATTAAAATTATAGGAAGCACAATCGTTAAACCTATATACCATAACTTATGAAATAGTATTTCAGCAAATGCACGTCCAAAAGTTAAGTCTTGTCCCTTTAATAATCCCATTCTATTGTAACGCACCAATTGCTCGAAATCTTTACCGATAAACCAATAAATGGTCAATATACCATAAAGAATTGGGGCATATAACACCTGAAACTTGTAGATTCCTTTTTTCGGTTGATTTGGTGAAAAGCGAACAATTCCTTGCTTTTCAATATCTTCATCGTACCCGTCAATGTTTGTGAATGTGTGGTGTAACACGTTGTGTTGAATTCTCCAATTGGCGGGATAACCACCTAAAAAATTCAGTAAAAACCCCATTGCAGAATTCAACGTCTTATTTTTTGAGTAAGCGCCGTGGTTTGCATCATGCATAATAGCAAGTCCAATTCCAGAAATACCAAAGCCCATAAGAATCCACATTGCAGTTACCCCCGCAAATGAAGAAACGACACCGGTAAGCATTAATATTAAAGGCAAAGTGTAAAGAGTAATCATTACGGCCGACTTTATTTGCATACGGGTATCTCCGTATTTGCTAATGTTATTATCCTTGAAATGTTTATTTACTCTTTTACGGAGTTCTTTAAAAAATTCAGGGCGGTCTTGTACGTTAAACTTTACAGTGTCAACACTCATATATATTTTCCTCTTTTTAATGCCGTTATCAAGCTTTTCATTAAATGACAAATTTAACCATAATAAGGTTCTAACTCGTGTGACTTTGGTCATAACTCAACATCAAACTGTGAGTTCCAAAACTAAGTTAGGTTTGCCTTATTGCTATTTGTAGTATTGTCTTATGCACTCGATTATATTTTTCGGCTTTATGTTAGGTATTCTCTTGTTGCCAATTACGGCGCCCATGGCTTTAATAGGAGGGGTGCTTTTTTCTTCGTTTCTTAATCATCCATTTCCAGATAAAAATAAAACTTGGCTGAACTGGTTATTAAAAGTATCAGTGGTCGGTTTGGGTTTTGGTATGAATGTAACCCAGGTTATTGATTCTAGTTTGATTGGAATCGAAATTATGATCTCCAGTTTTGTTTTTGTATTAGTCGCTGGATATTTGTTGATCCGGGTAATGGGTGTATCGAAAAATATTGTACATCTTATATCTACAGGCACTGCTATTTGTGGTGGAAGTGCTATAGCGGCTATATCGCCTTTGATTAAAGCAACTGAAAAAGAAATAAGTATATCATTAGCGGTGGTGTTTTTGCTCAACGCAATTGCACTTTTTCTCTTTCCTCCAATCGGAACTTATTTCGACATGACACAGCAACAATTTGGTTTGTGGGCGGCAATCGCTATACATGATACATCCTCGGTAGTAGGAGCAGCGATGAGTTATGGGAATGAAGCATTGCAAGTTGCAACAACAGTAAAGTTGGGGCGAGTGCTTTGGATAATACCCATGTCTTTAATAACCTTAGTGCTTTTCAAAACAAAGGGAGGGAAGGTGAAGGTTCCATGGTTTATTCTTGTTTTTATTGGAATTGTTTGCTTGAACAGCGTGGTTTCAATTCCTGCTGTTATCGGTGAAAATATTGTAATGATTTCAAAGAAATTTCTGATTGTTTCGCTGTTTCTGGTAGGCTCAGGTTTACCCTTGAAAAACTTAAAAAGCTTGGGTTGGAAACCATTAGTCTTTGGGGCGGTGCTTTGGACTGGTGTTTCTATAATAAGCCTTGGATTGATTCTGCTTTAGAAGTGCTGAGCTAATCGCGAAACAAAGAAAGTTAGCCTTGATTTGGATTGTTTGACATTATTGAAATGACATAGGAAACTATCATTACAATAGCGCAGCCAATTACATTAAACCATAAATAACCTACAGTTTCATTATAAAAAAGTAGAAACACGGTTAATTGCCCAATTACTATTCCCACTAAGACCGCTTTAGCGCCAACTTTTTTAAGGAAAAATGCAGTTAAAAATACTCCAAGGATAGTTCCGTAAAACACTGATCCTAAGATGTTAACAGCCTCAATTAAATTTTCAACCAATTGTGCAGAAAGCGCAAAAATTATCGCAATAACTCCCCAAACGAGTGTCAACCATTTACTGGTATTTACAGATTGCAATTCGGTTTTTGATTTTTTTGAAAATCGTTGGTAAAAGTCAACCATTGTAGTTGATGCTAAAGCATTTATTTCACCTGCAGTGGAACTCATCGCGGCCGATATGATAACCGCTATTAATAAGCCTACTAAACCTTGGGGTAGGTAATTGAGAATGAAGGTTAGAAAGACATAATCGCTATCTCGGCTGCTTTGGTCAGGGTTTGCTTTTAAAACAGCCTTCTTTGCATTATCACGTATGGATTTGGCTTTTTGATCTAAAGCCAATATTTCAGACTGAGTTTCTTTACTTGGATTAGCTACATAGTCTAAGTAGGCAGCTTTTTTTTGCAAGTGAAATGCTTCATGCTGCTGTTCAATCTCAGAAAATTCTTGCTGGTATTCCGAGTTATGAACCTCTTCAACCGCACCTTTATTAAATAGGACAGGATGCGATTCGAATTGATAAAAAACAAATACTAATACTCCAGTAAGCAAAATCAAAAATTGCATTGGAATTTTGAGTAAGGCATTGAATATTAAACCTAATCTACTTTCTTGAATCGATTTTCCTGAAAGGTATCGCTGCACTTGGCTTTGGTCCGTTCCAAAATAAGAAAGTGCCAGAAACAAACCCCCTGTAATTCCACTCCAAAACGTGTAACGTTTGTCAAGATCCAAAGAGAAATCAACGATATTCATTCTGCCTGCTGCACCAGCTAAATCTAATGCTCCCAAGAAACTGACTTCATCTGGTAGTCGATTAAGGACGATACTAAAGGCAATTCCCATTCCGATAAGAATGACAGTCATTTGCCATTTTTGAGTCAAGCTTACCGCTTTTGTTCCGCCCGAAACGGTGTAAATGATAACCAAAATCCCAACTAGTAAAATTGTGAACTGTAGGGACCACCCCAACATTACACTTATGATTATTGCAGGAGCATAAATAGTTATTCCGGCCGCAAGACCTCTCGAAAGCATGAAGAGGGAAGCAGTAATTAATCGAATTCGAATATCAAAACGTTGCTCTAAATATTCATAAGCAGTATAAACCTTGAGGCGATAATAAATAGGAATAAAGACGACGCAAACAATGATAATAGCGAAGGGCAATCCAAAATAATTCTGAACGAACTCCATTCCGCTTTCGTAAGCGACTCCTGGGGTAGATATAAAGGTTATTGCAGAAGCCTGCGTTGCCATAACCGACAATCCAATGGTGAGCCATTTCATGTCGGAACCGCCTTTTAGGTAACCTTCTAAGCTCTCACTTTTTCGGGTCATATAGGTTCCGTAACCTACAATTAAACCAAGTGTTCCTAGCAGAACGGCCCAATCAATTCCACTCATGCGAAGTGATTAGTTAGCCATGCATAAAATACAATTTGTATAACAAAAAACACGATTACAAACCCATACAATCGTTTCCAATTGAAAGTGCTGGGCGTGTTATTTTCTTCCATAAGAAAGAATGTTGGCGAACAATTTATATGCTCCTGGAACACCTGCTGGCAGTTGTCTAAAGAAAGAAATGCCCGTAAAGACAAAATGACCTTTACCGTATTTGGCAGCTAACAATGCTCCTGAACTTGGATCTTCACCGGGGTCACTCCAGCTGATTAATGCCTCGTAATTTTCGTCCCACTGATTTGCGAAGTACAAACCTCTTTCCTGAACCCAATTGTCAAAATCAATATCGGAAATTGGGTTAGGGCCAAGAATTATTGGGTGCTTAGGATTTAGAATAGTTGCTTTAGCAAACTCGTCGGTAACCCTATCTCTAGATAATTTTAAAGGATAGGGACCGAAATTCTCAGTTTTTAGTCCTCTATTGGTGTTGTATTGAACAATCATTAAACCTCCTTGATTTACATAAGCCATTAATACAGATTGATAGCTTATAAGTGCTTCTTGAGTATTATAGGCGCGTATTCCAACGGCTAAAACGTCGTATACTGAAAGGTCAGAGGCCGCTAAAGTATTCGGATTAACTATGGTAACATTCCCGCCTAGTTGAGTTATGGCCTCAGGTACATTATCGCCTGCTCCCATTACATAACCTATATTTTTTCTGGTTATAGTTAAATCACCGGTAACCAGTTTTCCTTGAGTTTTTGGAAAGAGTGTTTGTTTGTGAATATGCGGATAATCAATCATCACTAATGAACGATCAAACACTTTATCACCAGATTTACATTGAACCGAAAAATCACCACTTCTTGCGTTCTCGCCTGCTGTAATATCGAAGGCGAACACTTTTGCAGCTTCCTTTTTGTTTAATGTTACAATATGCGATTCAGGGCTACAAGTCCATCCTTCTGGAAGGTTTAATGTTAATTTCCCAGTAATTCCCGCTTTATCCTCCATTACAGTTACTGTAACAGTTCGCTTCTCACCTTTTGGAACAACGTATACGGTGTTGTCTAAATTCAAGGTCATATCAGGTCGAATGGAAAAATCTTGAATATTTTCTCCGGATACACGATCTCTAAATTTATACTGAACAGGTATACTGTAATCGAAACTCACACCATAAACGGTGATTTGAAATGTTACTTCGTACGCTGGAGTATTTTCTGGAGAAGCTCTCATTAGGATATCGTCAACTTTAAACATGTTTTGATATTCCTGCATCAACCAATAGGGGTGAGTAATCGGTTTCTCTTTCGCCACTTTTAATGGCAGATACATTTTCTCCCAATTGTTTGGAGCTAAAACCGAGAAAATAATAGTGTCCTTTCCATCTAACGATGCTTTTTCAATAGCTATGGACTTGACTTGCCCAGTATTTATTGCACTGACTTCAACCTTAACAACTTCTCCACGAACGGCATATTCATTTTCAGTTACGGCTTCAAACCATAATCCCGTAGCATCGACAATGATATTTTCAAGTTCTTTCTTTTTCCACTTTATCCATTGACTCGGTTTCGGAAACTCTTCCATAGTGCGATACAAATCCACCAAATCTATAACAGAGGCAGCAGGATTATCAGCTTTAAAGTTTTCGATAATTGAATTCAATTTAGTTTGAATCATATCTGATTTTGGAACCCTCCCCCAAGATATATCAATATTGTCAAAAATTGAATTATTGGCTTTTTCTCCTTTTACATATTCGAGATATTCAAATTGCTCACCTCTCAATATACTTGCACCAAAACCTTGACTTTTATGTTGGCTTCGACTTTCCATGGCAATTTGGTTGTTCCACTTACCAGTTATTGGGTTGAATGCACCAACATCAACTCGAATCATATCAGGGTTTGTCTTATAGGTTTCTTCAATTTCCTTGTTCCACCAAGAACTAGTGTTGTGATAAAGCCTTTTTGTGCGCCACGCCGTTACCATCTTTAATTGATCAGGAAAAACGCTAGGATCAGCAGCCATTTCAAATGCCTTTTCTGCTAGTACCGCAGATGCAGAATGATGACCGTGACCAGCATATTGAGTAGCTGGAAACCGTGTAATAATAACATCTGGCCTAAATCTGCGAATTACCCAAACAATATCCCATAGCACTTCTCTTTCGTTCCATTTTTCAAGCGTCTCTTTAGTGGTTTTTGAGTAACCGAAATCAACAGCACGAGTGAAGTATTGCATCCCGCCGTCAATTTTTCGCGCTTCAAGCAATTCTTGAGTTCTCAACACACCAATCAGCTCTCCTTTTTCAGTTCCGATTAAATTTTGACCACCATCACCTCGGGTAAGTGATAAATATCCCGTCCTTACCTTTTGATTATTTGCCAACCAAGAAATCAGACGCGTATTTTCATCATCGGGGTGGGCTGCTAAGTACAAAACCGACCCGAGTGTATTCATTTTTTTAATATCGTCAAGAATCTTAGCTGCTGAGGCTGGTGCAGGGTGGTCTCCGCCTTTTGGGAGTGCAAACGCCGTCATGCTTATGTACAGCCCTAAAGCAAAAATTGAAAGTGTTTTCATAAAATTTTCTGTTGAACCTTAAAAACAGACTAAGGCCATGTTTTGTTTGTTATATAATCGTAGGATTCTTCGATAAGTTGACGTAAAACAACTTTGTCTATATCTGCTAATTTGTTTACGTAAAGGCAAGATTTTCCATTTTTAAATTTGCCTAGTTTTTTGGTTAAGTGGGGGTAATTTTCACTATATCCCATTATATACAATGAGTGTTTAGTTTTTCTTGGCGAAAAGCCGGTTGCTAAAAAATCGCCTTCTTGACCACTAGCATATTTATAATGATATTGTCCAAAACCGATAATGCTAGTACCCCACATTTTAGGCTCTTGGCCGGTCACTTCCTTCATAATATCAAGAATCTCGAAGGCATCCAGTCGTTTTTGTTCCGGCTCTACTTTTTTTAAGAAGGCTATAACATCTGCGTCGGTGACTTTTGTTTTCAATTCATATTTAGCCATTTGCACTTAATTTTTTGCTTTTAACTAAAAAATAACTGCCTATCAAAACGAAAGGAATACTCAGCCATTGTCCCATGTTCAGAGTCATAGAGTCTTCGAAATTCACCTGATTTTCTTTCATAAATTCTATGCAGAATCTAAAGCCAAATAGGAGAATTAGAAAAAGTCCGAAAACGCCTCCTTGTCTGTCACTCCAACCTTTTTTCCAGAATAGAAAAGCAAGGATTATAAAAATAGACAAGTAAGCTAATCCTTCATAAACCTGAGTAGGGTGGCGCGGAAGTTGATCGACATATTTAAAAATGAAAGCCCAAGGTACAGTTGTCGGCTCTCCAATAATTTCAGAATTCATTAAATTACCCATTCGAATAAAAAATGCACCAGAAGCTACTGTAACAACTACTCTGTCAAGAATCCAAAGAATGTTCTTTTTGCTAACCTTTCGAGACCAAATATAGAGTGCTATGATGATTCCTATAGCAGCACCATGACTTGCAAGTCCTTGAAATCCAGTAAAATGAAGTTCCGGCTCAAAAGCAACGGGTAGAAAAATTTCTAGAATGTGGTCTTTGAAGTACGCCCAATCGTAAAACAAACAATGACCAATTCGAGCTCCTGCAACTGTTCCTATAATAGTGTGCATTAATACACTGTCCAGCCACTCATTAGGCACTTCGTCGCGTTTAAACATTTTTTGCAGCAAGTAATATCCTGCAATAAATGCTGTTGCGAAAAGTAACCCGTAATAACGAATGGAAATTGGAGAGCTAATGATTTCGGGATCAATATCCCAAATGATATAAGAGAGTGTTGACATTCAAATACTTTTGACAAAAGTAGTTTTTGCAGCCTTGGTCTGAAAGTTCAACTGCTTGAATATGCTGAAATAAGTTAATTAAGTTTCATCTTTTTTGAGTTGAAACAACTGCTCAATAGGTTTGTATTGATGCATGAGCTCAAATAACTCTTCTAAATCATTAGAAAAAACTAGTCCCTCACGATGCTCCTTTTTTAATAAACCCTCAACAACCATGTTGTCAAGTTGTTTCTCTAAAAAATCGTAATAGCCGTTAATATTAAGAATTCCAACAGGCTTTTGGTATAAGCCCAATTGAATCCAAGTAAGTATTTCAAAGAGCTCTTCAAATGTTCCAAAACCCCCTGGAAGCGTAATTACAGCATCAGACAATTCGTGCATTTGAAGTTTCCTTTCATGCATAGACTCAACGACAACAAGCTCAGATAATCCGGTGTGTCCAATTTCTTTGGCCATCATAAAGTCTGGGATGATTCCTATAACTTTACCTCCAGCATCAATTGAAGCATCTGCAACAGCTCCCATAAGTCCAACTTTTCCGCCGCCATAGATTAAGGATAGGTTTCTCTGACCTATAAATTCCCCAACTTGCTTTGCTGATTCTATATAAATGGGGTCGTTTCCAGCTGAGGATGCGCAAAAAACGCAAACATTATTAAAATGTGTACATAGTGAGCGAAGGTACCAATTTCATAAAGCTTGATAATGAAAAATCAAAATCTTCGCAGCTCAATAAAGCTATTGTACATTTGTTTTAAATTGATATTAAGATGAATAGAAGACCACGCAGAAATAGAGCTACAGCGACATCTAGAGGATTTTTGAAAGAGACACATTTATCGGTATTAAATTTAGTTCAACCGATATTCTTAGTGGATGGAAAAGGGGTTAAAGAAGAGGTTAAAAGTATGCCTGGAAACTTTAGAATGTCAACCGACGAAGCTATAAAGGAAATTCAGTCATGCATAGCTTTAGGAATTGGTTCTTTCATCCTATTTCCAGCTGTCAATGAAGAGTTAAAAGACACAACAGCCACTTACAGCAAGGATGCTAATAATTTTTACCTTAAGGCTTTTGAGAATATAAAAGCTGATTTTGGAGATGATATTCAGCTAATTACCGACGTTGCAATGGATCCGTATTCTTCTGATGGACATGATGGTTTGGTAAAAGGAGATAAGATATTAAATGATGAGTCATTACCTATTTTAGGTGAAATGGCATTGGCTCAAGCTAGAGCAGGAGCAGATATAATTGGCCCTAGTGATATGATGGATGGTAGAGTAGGTTATATCAGAGAGGTGCTTGATGATAATGGTTTTAGCGATGTGGGAATATTAAGTTATACAGCAAAATACGCATCAGCGTTTTACGGCCCGTTTCGAGATGCGCTGGATTCGGCACCTAAAAAGGGAGATAAAAAAACGTATCAAATGGATCCTGCCAATAAACGGGAAGCGCTGCTAGAAGCTGATTTAGATTTTGCAGAAGGTGCAGATATTATGATGGTAAAACCGGCATTGCCATATTTGGATATTATCCATATGCTTAAAGAAAACTATGATATTCCAATTGCTGCGTATAACGTAAGTGGAGAGTGCAGTATGTTAACGGCAGCTTGTCAAAACGGGTGGTTAGATTTTGAAAAGGCAATGCCAGAAATGCTAATGTCAATAAAAAGAGCGGGTGCTGATGTTATAATTACCTATTTTGCAAAGGCTTACGCTGAAATGGCTAGAGATGGAAAGGTTTAGTAATTATGGATAAGGAGATAATATTGAAGATTGTAGCTGACAATCATTTGATTGCAGTGGCTATTGCAATTGCCATAGCAGTAATTCTGTCGTACACGTTAAGAAAGTTTTTAACCAAATTTATTGCCAATCGCAGCGATTCATTAAACATAGATCCTACCCGGTATAATTTCATGAAGAATGCGAGTACTGCGCTTATTATTGGCGCTGCTTTAGCATTTACTTTTTATGCCATTCCATCCTTAAGGTCTATTGGTACAACTCTATTTGCTGGAGCTGGAATTGCTGCTGCTGCAATTGCCTTTGCCTCTCAACAAGCGTTATCGAATATAATAGGAGGAGTATTTTTAGTGATCTTTAGACCTTTTAGAGTGGGTGATATCATTCATGTTGCAGCGAATAGCGGAGAAGTTGAAGATATTACCTTGAGGCACACAGTAATTAAAAGTTTTGAAAATCGAAGAATTATTATTCCCAATGCAGTAATGAGCAATGAAACCATTGTCAATAGCTCAATTAAAGAGGAGAAAATGTGCCGATTTATTGAATTTGGAATTTCTTACGATAGTAGTGTCGATTTAGCGAAAAAAATTATCCGAGAGGAAGCAATAAAACACCCTGAGTATTTAGACGGAAGAACTCCAGAAGAAAAAAATAAAGGAAATGCTACTCCAAGAATTGCAATGACTTCACATGGGGATTTTGCGATTACTTTAAGGACTTATTTTTGGTGCGGTGGCCCTATAAAAGCTATGAATGCGCATTGGGATTTATTAGAATCAGTTAAGAAACGATTTGATGCAGAAGGAATAGAAATTCCATTCCCATATCGTACGATAGTTTATAAAAATGACATCGATGGCACAAGCAAGAAAGAAACATAAAGTTTCTCCGTTTTTATCGGAGATAAAGGACTTTAGTTTTGAAGGAATTAGCGAAGCTCAACTTATCGTTTATAATGCTGATGAGTTTATGCAAGACGAGCAATTTGATGAAAATAAACTGAAGCCATTTGATTTGCCAAAAAGTGTGCATTGGGTTAATCTTCATAACATTAAGGATTTAGGTTTAATTGAAAAGGTTGGTAGCCATTTTCATTTGGAAACCATTACATTGGATAAAATTATCGACCTTACTCAACGGCCAAAAATGGAAGAGTTTGAGGATTACATGTACATGTCCTTAAAAACTTTGTGGGTGAATAATGAGGATGATATTGAAACAGAGCAAATTAGTTTTGTTTTGGGAAGAGGTTTTTTGTTGTCTTTTCAAGAAAAAGATGCTGATTTATTTGATGAGGTTAGAAAGCGCCTGCGAAGCAATAAAGGAATTGTGCGCTCCAAGAGAAGCGGGTACCTGCTTTATTTGTTATTAGATTCAATTGTAGACAACTACATTCAAGCTATTGACTTTCTTGATGATCAAATAGAAAAAGTTAGTAAAGATGTAATTCAGGATAAACAAGATGATGCACTAATTGAGATTGAAGGCTTAAAAACGGAATTGATTACTGTAAAAAGAAATCTAGCACCACTAAGAGATGTAGTTACGTCGCTTCATAATGGGGACTCGGGTATTTTACTTAGCGATACCGTCCGATTCATTGGTGGCATTAAAGATCAAATTATTTCAATATTAGAAGAAGTAGAATCTCACCGACAAATATTAGAAGGGTTAACCAATATTCACCTGACGAATTTAAATAACAGAATGAATGAGGTGATGAAAGTACTTACCGTCATCTCTAGTTTTTTTATTCCATTAACCTTCTTGGCTGGAATTTATGGGATGAACTTTGAGTACATGCCTGAATTGGGCTGGAAGTATAGTTATTTTACTCTTTTGGGAGTGATGGTTATAGTTCCAATAGGCATGGTTATGTATTTCCGAAGTAGAAAATGGTTTTAGACCCATCCTGAAAATTGACTAATATATTGACAAATTCTGTTTATGTTGTAATTGGCTGTAGCCTTATATTGGCCTGTAATTCGCATGAAACTAAACAAACGAAGTTGAATATGAAAATGGTAAAAGATATTGATGCTCCAGTAGCTAAGAAAATTGCTAAAGAACTCACAGTCCATGGAGATACACGTATCGATAATTATTTCTGGTTGAATCAAAGAAAAGATCAAGAAGTTATTGACTATCTAAAAGCCGAAAACGCATATACAGAAAAAGTCATGGAGCCGTTGAAAGGGTTTCGTGAATCTTTGTTCGAAGAAATGAAAGGCCGAGTAAAGGAAACGGACATGAGTGTACCGTATAAAAAAGACGGTTGGTTTTATTATTTGCGTCAAGAAGAGGGAAAGGAATATCCAATTTATTGCAGAAAAGAAGGAAGTTTAGAAGCTATAGAGGATGTCATTATGGATGTTAATGTTATGGCTGAAGGTCATGAATATTATAATGCAAACGGATTGTCCTTGAGTCCAGATAAGAAAACCTTAGCTTATGGAGAAGATATCGTTAGCCGTAGGATTTACACCATTAAATTTAAGAATATGGAAACGGGAGAAACACTTCCGTATACAATTGAAAATACCACTGGTGGCTCGGTTTGGGCAGAGGATAACAAAACCATTTTTTTTACAAAAAAAGACGAGACATTAAGGGCTTTTCAAGTATGGAAGTATGAGCTGGGAAAAGAAACTAACACAGCGGAATTGGTCTTTGAAGAGCAAGATGAAACGTTCAATTGCTTTGTATATAAATCAAAATCAGACAAATATATTTTTATAGGATCATCGAGTACATTGTCTTCTGAATATCGATTTATAGCTGCAGATAATCCCAATGCTGAATTTAAAATAATTCATGTAAGGGAAGCAGATTTTGAATACGGAATCGGACACATAGGAGACAAATTCTACGTTCATACTAACTGGAATGCTAAGAACTTTCGACTTATGGAAACCCCTGTCGAAAATCCGGGAAAAGAAAACTGGAAAGAAGTGATTCCGGCACGACCAGGAATTCTTTTAGAGGATATCGAAATGTTTGACGACTACTTGGTTTTAGAAGAGCGAATTGCTGGTATTGTTAACCTAAGGGTGATTAACCAGAAAAATAATACTGAGCATTATATTGATTTTGGCGAAGATGCATACGCTGCCTATGCTTCAAGTAACTATGAATTCGAAAGTAATATCTTGAGAATTGGCTATTCATCTATGAGCACTCCCGGAAGTGTTTACGATTATAATATGGATGCCAAAGAGTTTACCTTGTTGAAGGAGCAAGAGGTTGTTGGTGATTTTGACAAAGCAAATTATCGCTCCGAAAGAATGATGATTCCTACAAGAGATGGGGTAAAAGTTCCGATGTCAATAGTTTACCATAAGGACACTAAAAAGAATGGAACAGCACCTTTGTTGCTTTATGCTTATGGAAGTTATGGACACAGTATTGATCCTTATTTCTCTACAACACGTCTGAGTTTATTGGATAGAGGCTTTATTTATGTTATTGCTCATGTTAGAGGTTCTGAAACCCTTGGTAGACCTTGGTATGAGGATGGGAAAATGCTAAAAAAGAAAAACACATTCAACGATTTTATCGATTGTGGAAAATGGTTGGTCAATAATAAATATGCGGACCCTCAGAATTTATTTGCGATGGGTGGAAGCGCAGGTGGCTTGCTTATGGGAGCCGTAATAAATATGGAGCCAAATTTATGGAAAGGTATTGTCGCTCAGGTGCCGTTTGTTGATGTGGTTACAACAATGTTAGATGAATCAATTCCGCTTACAACAGGGGAGTTTGACGAATGGGGAAACCCTAAAGAAAAGGAGTATTACGATTACATAAAATCTTATTCACCATATGATAACGTTGGGGCTAAAGACTACCCAAACATATTAGTTACTACTGGATTACATGACTCTCAAGTACAATATTGGGAACCGGCAAAATGGGTGGCTAAACTGCGGGACCTCAAAACTGCTGACAAGTTATTGTTACTTCAAACTGAAATGGAATTTGGGCATAGTGGAGCAAGTGGAAGGTTTGAGTCCTTGAAAGAAGTTGCTCAGGAATATGCTTTTATATTGGATTTGGCAGGTAAGTCAGATTGAATTTAAACGAATGGATGTGAACGGAACAAAATAAAAAAGGCTCTTCATTAGAAGAGCCTTTTTTGGATAAACAGCTTGAATACTATTTGATATTTAATCAAAATCCCTTGTGGTTCATTTACTTTTTTCCATTTCTAAGACCTCTTCCTTTGATTTAGATTTAGTTTTTGGGTGCACACTTCTTGATTTATCAAGACCATATACCTCCGGGTGCAAGTAACTACCTTTATCACGAGGAGATTTTTCTTCCTCTGCGATAACTCTATTCTGTTTTGCATAAGGATCATTTCTTATGCCAGTTACTTGCCAGCTTACTTTAACATTTGGTTTGTCTGTTTGAATAATAAATTTATCTCCTTTCACCTCTTCTTTCACAATACATTGGGCAAACTTTCCAATTGGGGTTAACTGATACCTAAAGTCTTTGTTAGAAGCTTCAATATATTGTGGTAATTCAATTATAGCAATTCCATTTGCATCAGTTGTCGCATTACCATTATAAACGTTCATCATATCAGGGCTTTCCACAAAGCTGTGCACCAAATACTTGTTTTCAGGATCTAACGGGTGATCAATTTTAAATGTACCCGACCCCTTAGATATAGCTCCAGAAATATCAAGGTCACCTGTAATGGTTACATCCCCTTCAAAAAATCCCGCAAGGCTATTGGTGCCTGAAGCTTTTGACCATACGCCATAGTTTACATCTGCTGGGGTTATAGTTGCATCTACAAAAACACCAATATTGGTATCAGCAGAAGAAACCCAATTGTATGATCCGTAATTCCTTGTTCCCGCCGCACCAGCTAAGAACCAGTATGAAAAATTAGCTGTACCGTAATTATTTGTACCGTTAGCCTGTGTAAGATTAAGTACGCCGTAATTTGAGACGCTATGTCCTCTTACATCAGTTACTAAACCAGCGTTATGTCCTGAACCTCCAATGGAGCCTCGTGCTGTTGCAAATACACCTTGGTTATTAACTGCTACATTGGACTCTGAAAAACCAGATAAGCCTCTACTGCTTCCTGTTGTTGATTTACCAGCTGAATAACCAGAAACACCAACACTCTCATTACCTGCTCCGTATGCTTCACCATGAATTCCAAAATGACCACCACTTCCTGATACACCCGCTGCAGAGCCTGCTCTACCCTGAATACCGTATTGTCTGTTGTTATTGCCAGTTGTGGTAGGAGTATTGCCAAAAATCGCCGTATTTTCACCTGTTCCATTTGCAGTTCCTCTTATAGCGTTGTTTGTTGTTCCAGAGGAAACATCGAGTTTAATAACGGGAGCTAGGACTCCAATGCCAACATTTCCGGTCATAAAGTTTATTGCTGTTCCATTTGTTTGCCATTTAATATCTGAACGTATAGCTGAAGCAGTATCTGATAATGCAGAATGAATGACATTGCTATCTGAAACTGCCTTTGAAATTGAACCATTCAAACGAATACTGTCATTCACAATTCGCGTATCAACGTCAGACTCTAATCCATTTAGTCTTACACTATCGTTCGTAATTCGAGTGTCGAAACCAGCTTGATTTGTGGCAACACCATTCAAACGAATACTGTCATTCACAATCCGCGTATCAACGTCAGATTCTAATCCGTTCAGTCTTACACTATCGTTGGTAATTCGAGTATCGAAACCAGCTTGATTTGTCGCAACACCGTTCAAACGAATACTGTCATTCACAATCCGCGTATCAACGTCAGATTCTAACCCGTTCAGTCTTACACTATCGTTCGTAATTCGAGTATCAAATCCAGCTTGATTTGTGGCAACACCATTCAATCGAATACTATCGTTTACAATACGTGTGTCAACGTCAGATTCTAATCCATTCAGTCTCACACTATCATTCGTAATTCTGGAGTCAAATCCTGTAACAGAACTATTAACGCCATTTAATCGAAGACTGTCATTTATAATCCTTGCTTTAAGGCCTGCGACAGCACCTGTTTGATTGTAGGCTGAAATGTCAAGTTTGTTAATGCTATTTGGTTCGGTAATAACAATTGAATCATTAGAAATAATAATTGTTTGAATTAATTCATTTGTAGAGTCATTATCATTATTTACGCTACCTGAAGTTGCAGGAAGTTTAACAAATCCACCTCTGGCCAAATAAATGGTGTCATTTGAAATAGTTAGGGCTTGAATTTCATTCGTTGAATCATTATCGTTGTTTATTCCTCCACCTGGAGGTAAAATAGCGAACCCACCTTTACTTAGGAATACGGTGTCGTTAGATATAGAAACCGTTTGAATTTCATTGGTTGAGTCGTTATCATTATTAATTCCGCCACCTGGAGGTAAAATCGCAAAACCACCTCTACTAAGAAAAACAGTGTCATTAGAAATAGAGACCGTTTGAATTTCATTGGTAGAGTCATTATCGTTATTTATTCCGCTACTGCCAGGAGGAAGCACCACAAAACCACCTCTACTAAGAAAAACAGTATCATTAGAAATAGAGACCGTTTGAATTTCATTAGTGCTGTCAGCGTCATTGTCTGACCCTCCGCTAGAACCATTCCCAGAACTTAGCGCATACAACGCGTAAGGCACTGACATTAGCTGTGACGTACTGAGGATGTTGAAATTTGTTCCTCCTGCAGGGTCAATTTCCACTTGCAAAAGGTGATCATTACCACCCCAATTTATCGAAGCCATTGAACCAGCAGATATAATACCGTTTCCAATTGCTAAAGAAATTAAACCATACTTATTTGTTGTTCCGGCTTGTGTTTCTTGGTATTTTATGAGGCCTGTAGTTGAGCCTTCAAAAATCGTCATTCTAAAATTTACCGATTGATTTTTAATAACCGTACCGTCAGCATTTCGAACGACTGCTTGATAATTGAATTTTTGGGGAGACTGCGCCAAAAGTGAGATAGACACCACCACAAATAAAAGAGTAATTAAATTTTTCATAAATCGTGCTTAAGGATATTAATGTGTTTTTATCAGCTTTAATTTGTTGTAATAGCTTCCGTTTTCATTGAGAACTTCAACAAAATAAGTAGCAGGCATTAGTTCGTTTATATTAACAGTGTGCTTGGGTCCACTGAATGATTCTTCTCGAATTAATTGACCGTTAATTGCCGTAATTCTAACATAAAAAATTGACTCATAAGACCCTTCAACCACTAAATTAAATTCTTGAGTAGCAGGGTTGGGAAACAAGTTAAGGAATATGTTACTTGAATTTACTTCTTCTACAGAGACAATAATAAAGATAGGTTGCACATAACCTTGCGTGTAATCAGTTGTCCCAACCGTTCCGGTTTCAATAACGGCTTCACCTAGGCTCCAAGTTACTTGACTGTTCAAAGTACTGTCTGTACCACCAGAGGTGCCAACCACCTCTTGCCCAAACAGTGAGTTGGGAACAATAGCGATTAAAAAACTAAAAACTAACACTCTGAAGGAGTTCATATTACACCATTTTAATTTTGTGCAAAATAAAGACAAAAATGATTGTTTCGCCCCTTTTATATGTGGTTTTATAGGCAGTTTATCGAGTAAAAATGCGTATACAATTAAGTGAAATACCGTAGCTATTGAAGTCTCAAGATTACTACGTTTGAGGTACACAAAAATCTAGATCATGATCAGAAAAAAACTTCTTTATTACTCATCATATTAACTTTAAATATCGCTGGAATTGCTCAACGAATCGACACTAATTGGGTAAAACAATTTGATAGAGTAAGTACGTATCGAAATGCTTTGATTACAACTATAGATTCGAATAAGTACTTTACAATTTATGGTGATAAGTACTATGAAATTAATAACGCAGGAGATTCTGTTAAGGCAGGAGCGGCAGCTTATAATATTGGGTTTCCTAGTGCTATAGCTTCTAATTCAAGTGGAATATTCGTAGGAGGAGCCAAAGGCAGAAAACCTGGTTTAGCAAAATTAGATATGAATTACGATACCCTATGGACGAAATCAGTTTATGAAACAACTTCATCTAGGGGAGTAGCGTCTATTTTATTAGATGGGAATGATATTTATGTTGGAGGATCTGTAAATTCGAGAGAACCTTTTGTATCTAAACTGGATCAAAATGGTGATACAGTCTGGACTATGACTGTTCCTCAGTCTTCTTTTTCAAACTTCAGTTCGATTATAAAACTCAAGGATGGGAATTTCTTAGCTTCAGGCAATTACGATGATTACCCTTTGGCTGTAAAATTTGATGCCAACGGAGATACAATTTGGACATATTCTAACTTCTTATTTATCAGTTTTTCATTGAGTTCAGCTTTTGAGAAGCCAAACGGGGAAATTGTGCTTGTTCCAGAACGAAAATTTGTAACTCTTGCTGCAAATGGTAAAGAGAAAAGTGTGGTTGACTTAACCAGTTCATTTTTAGATTTAGTAATTGAGAAGGACACGGTTTATTTGACAGGGGTAAAAGATAATATGCCTTATAGAGTCTAGGTCATTGAATTTGGATAGTATTAGTTCTATAAGGTTGACTGAAAATATATCTGCAGTGAATGGTGGTGGAGTTTTTAATTCTGCAACTGCTTGTATTGGTGGTGGTTTTATTGCCGCAGGAAGAGCCAGGGACTCTGTAAATATTTCTGCCAATACTTGGAATGTGAAATTAGCGAAATTTAATGGAGGTACATTCGTGACTACTCCAGTTGACACAAACAAACCGGTGGATACGACAAATATTGTTGAGTTCAATAAAACAAACACGTAAACTGTATATCCTAATCCAGCTAGTAACTTCATCACTATAGATGTGAACGGAATCCAAGAGTTACACATTTTTAGTGCAACTGGCCAAGAAATAAAGGTTGATGTAAACGCGTCACAAGTTGATGTTTCAGACTTTGAAAATGGGCTTTATTACATAGTGGCAGTAGCAGATAATGCAACTTATCGAGAAACTTTTCTGGTAGCTCATTAAATTCTGTAAAACAACTGCCTTTGTCTAGGAGCAATAGTAGCAATTTCTTAGCTTCGCTTTTCAATAAAATCTATCATGGGAAGAGCATTTGAATTTAGAAAAGCAAGAAAGATGAAACGTTGGTCGGCGATGTCGAAAGCGTTTACTCGAATAGGTAAAGAGATTACGCTTGCCGCGAAAGAAGGTGGGCCTAACCCCGATAGTAATTTGCGTTTGCGCATGGCAATTCAAAATGCCAAAGCAGCAAACATGCCTAAGGACAATGTAGAGCGTGCGATTAAGAAAGCCACCGATAAGGATATGGCGGACTTTAAAGAAATGGTTTACGAAGGTTATGGAGCGAATGGAATTGCTGTATTGATAGAAACGGCAACCGATAACACAACTAGAACCGTTGCAAATGTTAGAAGTTATTTCAATAAATGCAATGGAAGTCTTGGCACAAGCGGAAGTGTCGAATTTATGTTCGAACACAAATGTTTCTTTAAGATAAATCCTGAAGGTTTGGATGTCGATGAATTGGAATTGGAACTTATCGATTATGGCGTTGACGAAATTGAAGGTGACGATGAGGATTTAATGGTAATGGGACCTTTTACTGAATTCGGGAATATTCAAAAAGGACTAGATGAGAAGAAGATCGAAGTCATTGAGTCGGGGACAGAGCGTATTCCTCATGATACCAAAACGTTGGACGAAGAAGAACGAAAGGATGTTGATAAGCTATTGGAAAAAATTGAAGAGGATGATGACGTAATAAACGTTTATCATACCATGTCCGAGGAAGACTAAATTTACTTAATCTCCCAAGTACTATTCCCAGCTAATAACTTATCCAAATCACCTTTACCAAGCGCTTCAGTTGCTTCTTGCGTTTGAGCTTCAAGGGCAACTTCATAGGTGCCTCTTTCTATAGAATAGAAAACACCAAAAGGTCTAGGCAAACTTCCTTCGCTTGGTACATCAAACATTCTTGAAAGCAAAGTAGCTTTCATATAATCGTGTTCGTCGTGTACCCACAAACCGTCCAAAGAATGTCCTTCATTCAAGTTGACAACTACTGGCTTAAATCCATCTAGTTTTATCCCAAATTCTTTTTCTGCACCGAAAACCATAGGTTGACCTTGCTCGACAAACAGAGTGGAACCACTTTTAGTAGCCTTATCCGTAAATGTGAAAAATGCTCCATCATTAAAGACGTTACAGTTTTGATAAATCTCGATTAATGAAGCTCCTGCGTGAGCGTTTCCTCTTTTTAGAATCTCTTTTAAATGTTTAGGATCTCTATCCAAGGTTCGCGCAAAAAAACTGCAATCAGCTCCAAGTGCAACTGCAGATGGGTTAAACGAATGATCTAAAGCTCCAAATGGTGAACTTTTTGTGACTTTTCCTTCTGGAGAAGTGGGTGAATATTGTCCCTTTGTAAGGCCGTAAATTTCATTGTTGAATAAAAGAATATTTACGTCAAAGTTTCTTCTTAATAAATGAATCAGATGGTTTCCTCCAATTGATAATGAATCTCCATCGCCTGTAATTATCCAAACATCAAGTTCAGGGCGAACTGCTTTTAATCCGCTAGCAATAGAGGTGGCGCGTCCGTGAATGGAGTGCATTCCGTAGGTTTCCATGTAATATGGGAATCTACTGGAGCAACCAATACCCGAAATGAATACAATTTCTTCTCGTTTTCGGCCCAATTCGGCAACAACACTTTGTGCTTGCTTTAAAATCGAATAATCACCACAACCAGGACACCATCTAACGTCTTGGTCTGTCGCAAAATCTTTAGCTGTAAGTGTATCTGACATAATCTCTGTTTTTTTGGTTGACCTTAGTATATTTCTTTAACTTTTTCAATGATCTCTCCTGCAGTGAAAGGAAGTCCTTTAATCTTACAAAGACGCACGGAAGGAATTAAGAATTTATATCGGATAAGTATATCCAATTGACCGTCATTAATTTCAGGAATTAAAACTTTATCGTAGTTCTTAAGAATATCGCCCAAGTTTTTAGGGAAAGGGTTGAGGTATTTAATATGTGCATGACTAACATCATAACCTTCTTCCAATAATTGTCTGACCGCAGTTTTTATTGCACCATAGGGTGAACCCCAAGCTAAAATCAACAACTTCCCTTTTTCTGCACCTTGGTCAATCGTTTGTAAAGGAATGTCATTTTCAATTTTCTTAATCTTTGCAGCTCGAGTTTTAACCATGTGCTCATGATTTTCTGGATCGTAAGAAACGTTTCCAGTAAGGTCTTCTTTTTCTAGTCCACCAACTCTATGCTCTAACCCAGGCATCCCAGGAATGGCCCATTCCCGAACGAGATGCTCATCTCTTTTATAAGGTTGATATTCTTTAGGAGCATATTTTGAGGGGTCAGCAAATTTCGGAGTTATTGTAGGTAAATCAGCAGCAGAAGGAAAAGCCCATGGCTCAGAACCATTTGCAATATAACCATCGCTCAACATCATTACTGGCATCATATGTTCAATCGCTAATCGACAAGCTTCAAATGCAGTCTCAAATGCATCTTTTGGAGTTGCAGGAGCAATAACCATCGTTTGTGCTTCACCGTTTCTTCCATACAATGCTTGCATCAAATCCGATTGCTCAGTTTTTGTAGGTAGCCCGGTAGATGGTCCACCACGCTGGACGTTTACAACTACTAAAGGAATTTCCAACATTACCGCCAAGCCTAAGGCTTCACCTTTTAACGCTATTCCAGGTCCTGAAGAACCAGTTGTTGCTAATGCCCCGCCAAAAGAAGCGCCAATACAGGCAGTAACCGCAGCTATTTCGTCTTCGGCTTGAAAAGTTTTAACGCCAAAGTTTTTGTGTTTGGCCAATTCGTGTAAGATATCAGAAGCTGGAGTAATGGGATAAGAACCGTAAAATAACTGCAAGCCAGATTGCTGAGCTGCGGCAATTAACCCCATCGCAGTAGCCTGATTTCCCATAATTGAGCGGTACTTTCCTTTGGGTAAATCTGCTTTTTTTACCTCGTAACGAGAAGTAAATGTTTCCGTGGTGTCTCCGTAATGATATCCAGCTTTAAGAACACTCAAGTTTGCTTTGAGGATCTCCGGCTTAGATGCAAACTTGCGAGTTAGAAATGCCTCAGTCCCATCCATTTTTCGATTGAACATCCAATATAGATAGCCCAACACAAACATATTTTTTGAGCGTTCAATGTCTTTTCGACTAAGCCCTGATTCTTTAAGCGTCTCTTGGGTTAGCTTAGTAATGTCCATTTGAAAAACTCGATAGTTTTTTAGGGTATCGTCTTCTAATGGGTTGGTTTCGTAATTGGCAAGCTTTAGATTTTTTCGGTCAAACCCCGATGTATTGATAATCACCAATCCATCTCGACGAACATTATGCAAACTCGATTTTAGTCCAGCAGAATTCATTGCAACCATAACGTCGGCTTGGTCTCCAGGAGTAAACACCTCTGTACTTCCAAATTTCATCTGGAATCCTGATACTCCCGCAACTGTTCCAAGTGGCGCACGTATTTCGGCTGGAAAATTTGGGAAAGTTGCTAAATCATTACCAAAAAGTGCGTTGGTATTCGCAAATTCATTCCCTGTCAATTGCATTCCATCGCCTGAGTCACCAGCAAATAGAATGGTAATTTCTTTAAGTTCTTTTTGAGTCTCGTTCATGCGTTTAGAGTAGATGCAAAAATAGCCCAAATTGGGCAATTGCTCTTGTGAAGTAATTACAAATACTATTGGTTTTGGTTCGATTTATTAACTGCTTTGAGCAACTTTCTCGATACTTTTCCAAAGTAAATTAGTTGTTCTATCCCAAGAAAAATCGCTCGCACGTTCTTTTCCTCTAGTTATTAGGTCTTCGGTAAGATTTGGCTCGTGAATCAATCGTTTCATTTGTTCGACTATCGACTTGTACTCAAACGGGTTACAAATCAAAGCTGCGTCACCAGCAATTTCAGGCATTGAACTTACATTACTAGTTATTACAGGAACTCCTGACTGCATTCCTTCAAGTATCGGAATTCCAAATCCTTCAAAAGTAGAAGGATAGAGCAGTGCTTCGGCTCCACCAATGGCAGTTGCAACTTGCTCTTGGGTTACGTTTTCATGAAAAATGACCGATGACTTATTAGAAATTTTTTGAAATGCACTTTCCATTTCTGAACTCCACCATTTTCTTCGGCCGATTATCACGAAATTATGATTGTAATTCCCAGAGCTTTTAAAAGCATCAAATGCGCGAAGCATTCGAGCTATGTTTTTTCTTGGATGTAAGGTTCCGACAAAAACAAAGTAAGGTTTAGAATTAGAGAATAATCTTTGGCTTTCTGTTTTTTCAGATTCAGAAAGCGGCTTAAAACGGTCGGAAATTCCATTGTAAACCACATCGATTTTAGAAGCTTCGATGCCGTATTTGGAACCTATATCATGCTTTGAAAACTCACTAACCGTTGCTATTCGATTCGCTTTTTGCGCGAATTTGGGAAAATAATGGCGGTAATATTTGCGATACCAAAAAGGTAAATCCTTTGGATAGTGCTCAAAGTTTATATCGTGAATAACAGGTAAGCAAGGTGTCTGCGTATTCAAAGAAAGGTAGCCATCGGGCGAAAGAAATACATCGGGTTGGTATTTCTTTAGAATAGTTGGAACGGAATGTTCAAACCATAAATACCACAAAAATGGGTGTCTGCTTGGCGGACCAATTTTTACTGGAATTACGTTGTCGTTAAAAACGAAAGAATTATCCCATTCTCTATCGAAAATGAAAATAAATTCGTCATTAGGACGTTGCTGCGTAATTCGTTTTAGGGTTTCATAGCTGAACCACCCAATTCCGTCGAGTTTATTCTTGATTAGAAGTCGTGTGTTTACAGCTATTTTCACAAGGGCTAAACTAATTGAATTCGCTTACTTTTGGCGGACTTTTTAAAATTGAAAAATGAGTACAGAACAGTACAACGAACAATTTGATAGCACCAACCTATTGGTGTTTCTTCTTAAATGGAAAAAACAATTAATTATTGTGTGTGCAGCAGCTGCAATTGTGTCTGCAGTGGTGGCGCTAATTATCGAGGAAAAGTTTGAGTCTACTTACGTCTTTTTCCCAGCCTATTCGAGTTCGATATCGAAAGGGGTTATGACTGAAGATGCCGGTGCAAAGAATGACATTGTGCAATTTGGTGAGGAAGAGCAAGCGGAACAAATGCTTCAGATTTTGAATTCAGAAATGATTAGAGATCGAATAGTAGCAAAGTACCAATTGATGAGTCACTATGAAATTGAGAAAGATGAAAAGTTTCCTCAAACAAAACTGATTGAAACTTGGGAGGATAATGTATCCTATAAAAGAACCGAATTTCAATCTATAGAAATACGTGTGCTGGACAAGGATAAAAACATGGCAGCTGCTATTGCTAATGATATAGCATCATTGCTTGATTCGGCAAAAAACAAGATGATTCACGATAGAGCGCTGCAAGCTTTGGTTGTTATTAAAGAAGAGTATGAGAAAATGGAAGCGCGAATGAGGGCTTCTGATGATACGCTTAGAATGCTGGGTGAGAAGGGAATTGCAAATGCTGAAAAGCAAACTGAAATGCTTTCTCAAGAGTATTATCAAGTACTAGCAAGTGGAAATACAAGAGCATCTCAACAGTTAAAAGAAATGCTGGATACCTTAGGTAAATATGGCCCGCTGCAAGAGCGATTAATTGATCAAAGAGAATTTGAATTAGAGCGTTTGTTATTGCTGAGGGCGAAATACGAGGAATTAAAGGTGGATGCAACTCAAAATGTAACCCATAAGTTTACGGTAAACAAAGCATGGGCTTCAGAGAAAAAAGCTTATCCAATTCGTTGGCTGATTGTTGTGGTTTCTGTAATTGCGACTTTTGTCTGCTCCGTACTTGTTATTATTGGTTTAGAGAATTACAATCGAATTCAAAAGCGATAAGTTCAAATACCTTACTGATTTGACATTTAGCTTAGCAACAGAACGCGGTAAAACCAATTCTTTTTATTTGCTTATTGCAGTGTTTGTTGTAATAGCATCAGTTGCTACCGCATTTGAGTTTTATTACTTGTGGGGGCTTCCTATCGTATTAATAGTGATAGGAGTGGCACTGTTTAAACTCGATTGGTTGTTATTGGGCATTGTGTTTTTCACTCCGCTTTCTCAAAATCTTGAAAAATTAGAGTTTGGACTAGGTGTTTACCTACCCACGGAGCCACTCATGTTTGGTGCCATGTTGATCTTTTTGGCAAAGGTGTTGTACGATTGGAAGTTCGATATGCGTGTCTTAAAGCATCCTTTATCAATTGCCGTATTGTTGAATTTGGTTTGGATTTTTATTTGCGTTTTTCCTAGTGAGTTACCGCTTGTTTCTTTTAAGTTTTTTGTTTCAAGAATGTGGTTTGTCGTGCCTTTCTATTTTATGGCAATAGTATTGTTCAAAGACAGAAAGAATATAGATCGTTTTTTGTGGCTTTATATTATTCCGCTAGCTGGTGTAATAGTATATACTGTAATTAATCATGCTATTCGTGGTTTTGAAGAAAAACCTGCGCATTGGGTTATGCAGCCTTTTTATAAAGATCACACGAGTTATGGGGCTTTAATAGCTTTTTACATCCCAATTATTTTGTGCTACTTATGGATTAAAAAGATTCGTGTTACAGCTAAAATTCAGTTTTTCATGGTGCTCATTCTATTTGTCGTTGGTGTTATTTTTAGTTACACACGCGCTGCCTGGGTGAGTTTAGTTGGTGCATTATTGGTAACATTAGTAATTCACTGGAGGGTTCATATAAAGTATTTGCTGACTGCAGGGGCTTTCGCTTTGTTTATTTTGTTTAACCTTCAAACAGAGATTATGCAAAAGCTAGAGAAGAACAGACAAGACTCGTCTGGCGATCTCTCAGAGCATGTAGAATCTATTTCTAATGTTGCAACTGATGCGAGTAATGTGGAACGACTGAACCGCTGGAATGCTGCGCTGGATATGTTTGCCGAACGTCCAGTTTTTGGCCATGGACCTGGCACCTATTCGTTTTTATATGCTCCATATCAACATTCCAATTTACTTACCATTATCTCTACAAACTTCGGTGATGGAGGAAATGCGCATAGCGAGTATTTTGGTCCATTAGCAGAGACGGGCGTGCTTGGTTTAGTAACATTTTTGGTGCTTATCTTTATGTTTTACTATACCGCAATACCGCTTTACTATAAGCTGGAGGAGCAGAGCACTAAATTGCTAAACCTCGGAGCCATTTTAGGGATAACGACGTATTTGATTCACGGTTTTTTGAATAACTTTTTAGATACGGATAAAGCCTCAGTTCCGTTTTGGGGCTGTTTTGCTATTGTAGTTGCGTTGGACCTATACGCAAGAAAAACAAAAGAAAATACGGGTATTGAAGTCTAAATGAATGAGATGGAGAAGCTTAAAGGCTTTTTCCTCTTTCTACCGAGAAAGGTTTTCCGAATTTTACTTTTTTAATCCCCAATTCAACTTCTTCAATTGAAACCGTGTATTCTTTCCGAACTTTTACTTTTTGATTGTGGGTATGGTATTTTATCTCTCGCACTAGCATATGAAAGTCCGAAAGGTGGCTATCCATAAGTAGTCGATAAGTTACTGACTTGGTGATTGCACCGTCTTTATTGTAGTACTTCCAGACACCCATTCGAATTGGGTAAGGATTTACAGAAATGAATTTTCTACTGTATTTGTGATAAAATCCCAATTGGTAGCTTTCACTTACCTCAAGGATTCCATTTTTATCATAGATCTTTACTTTTCCTATAAATGCTTCCGCACGAGGTCTGAAATATTCCATGTGTAAGTTTCCTCTCTTATCTTTAAGATGAATATAAAGTGAGTCCTTAGTTCTTGAACGGTTTTGTAATATCGAGTCTTGCTCAGTTATGGGGTTTTTGCAACGCAAACACAATTCTTTTTTACTTAATAAGCAATCAATATCTCCAATTTGCTGGTGGCAATTGTGGTGAAAAGCCTTGAAGGTGCTAAACTCTTTGTCCACCGCATAGGTTAAGGTGTCGGTTTGGCAAAATGATAAATGAAGTGCTCCCAGAAGGATAATAAAACAAAGGACTTTTTGGGGATCATTTTACAAAGGAAAAGAACAATTAACCTAGAGTAACTATACTGAGGAATTGTTTTAAAGATACTACGGTTAGCACTTACACCTTAAACAGAATAGTCAAAGCTGCAATATCATCGGTTACTTTTGAGTGTTGAGCAAAAGTCTGCAGGTCATTGGTTACATGTTCAATTAAGCCATCTAGCTCTACTTTATCGAAGGATTTGAGACTTTCCTTAATTCTATTTACTCCAAAACACTCGCCGTGTTCATTTTCCAGTTCATTTACACCATCAGTATAGCATGTTAAAATAGAATTCGTTCTAAGAGTTATAGATTGAGTTTCAAATGGTGGCAGAACATCCAGCATTCCTAATCCTGGGATACAAGATTTAAGTTCATAAACTCGCTTATCATTGAATAGAAATCCGCTGGGATGCGCACAGTTTACATACTCTAATTCTTTATTGATACAATCGTATTTACCTACAAAAAAGTAATAAAACGATCTCCTCTGCTACTTTCAATTACCGATTTGTTTAAGAGGTTTAGCAATTTTACCAAAGGAATTCCTTGATTTACCGTGGCTCGAAAAGTTGCTTGGAAATTAGACATTAGCAGTGCCGCTGAAATTCCTTTACCGCTTATATCGGCAATACAGAAATAATACTCATTCTCACTGGTTTGAATGAGATCATAGTAATCGCCTCCAACTTCTCCAAAAGATTGATGTATAGCTTTTGCCGAAAGGTGATTGTTGTTTGGTAAAACACTTGGTAATAATCCTTTTTGAATCTGCTCGGCTAGTTGTAATTCTCTTTTCAATCCGACTTGTTCCAATTGAGCACGGGCCATTCGTTTGTTTTCAATGGCTACTGTTATAATATTTGCTGTTGTCTGGATATAATTGAGGTTTTTCACAACGGTACTCATCTTAAGACTTTCTTCTGCCTCATCTTTCAATAAAAGATAGCCCAAAGCTATTTTTTTATGAAGCACAGGCACCACAAGATCAAAGGAATTCAGGCAGTTGTCCTGTAAATTTGACAAGTTTCCTACGTCATTAAATTGGCTTAGGTTTTCTATTGTCTCCTCTGTGAAAGTGAAATTTGGGCAACCGATTTCAAATGCAATTTTCCACTCTTTTTTTAATTGAGATAGAAAAACCACTTTGCCAATTTTAAGGTCAGTTGATAGAATTTCACCAAATAATTTGAACAGTTCTGTGGAGGGCTTATTCTCGTTTATAGCGCGAGTAACTTCTAATATTCTATGAAGCTTATACTTTGTATCGAGTAGTTTATCTCTTTGCGAAGAGTTAAGTGCCATTACTGGTTCTCCTTTGCGAGTCTTTTGAGCGTATAAATTTCTCTGAATTTTCCTTTGCTTTCCTCACAGGGTGAACCGAAATAGCTTTTATTCGCTTCTAAGCTTTTTCCAACCCCAGATTGGGCATATACAACAACACCTTCATGAATTGTTAAGTCACTTGCTACGCCAACTTGCCCCCATAATGTTACGTTGTCCTCAATAATTACACAGCCAGCTATGCCAACTTGGCTTGCAAATAAGCAGTTTTTACCGATTACAGTATCATGCCCAACGTGAATCAAATTATCCAGTTTAGTGCCTTCTCCAATTATTGTATCTCCAGTCACGCCTTTATCAATAGTGCAGTTTGCACCGATATGAACCTTGTTTTTTAGCACAACCTTACCGCAAGAAGTAAATTGCTGATAGTTGCCTTCACGCTTTTGGTAATAGAAGGCATCAGCTCCTAAAACTGTGTTGGAATGAATCAGCACATCGTCACCAATTATTGTGTTATCATATATAGAAACTCCTGAGTGAATTTTGCAGTTCTTTCCAATTACTACATTATTTCCAATAAATACATTGGGTTGAATAATAGATCCTTCACCAATTTTAGCTGAATCCGCTAAAGCTTTGGTAGCTTTTTGAAAGGGGCTAAAATGGTCAATTAATTTTAAGGTATCCGCAAAAGGGTCTTTGCTAATTAGCAGCACTTTTCCGTCAGGGGCATCGACTTCTTTATTAATAAGGATAATAGTTGCCGCTGAATTTAGCGCCTTTTCATAGTATTTTGGATGATCTACAAATACAATGTCTCCTGGCTCAACTTTATGAATTTCATTGAGTCCGAGAATTTTGAAATCCAAGTTACCAATAGGTTTAGCGCCTATTAAACTTGCAATCTTTCCAAGAGTTTGCGGAGGGGTAAACTTCACCTCAAATTACTTTACTCTTTCACTGTAAATACCCGATCTAGTATCCACTTTAATTTTGTCACCAGTATTGATAAAAAGTGGCACACGCACCTCTGCTCCAGTTTCAACAGTAGCAGGTTTCATAGTGTTGGTAGCCGTGTCTCCTTTAATACCCGGCTCAGTATAAGTTATTTCCATTTCCACGTAAGCAGCTACTTCAGCTGATAAAGCTCTTTCTTCATCCGCATGAAATAGAATCTCAACCATTTCTCCCTCTTTTAAAAATTGAGGTGCATTTATTAGCTTCTCGTCAAGAAATGTTTGCTCATAATTATCGGTATTCATAAAATGATAGCCTTGACTATCGTTGTACAAGAATTGATATTTCCTGTTTTCAATTCTTATTATGTCAATTTTATGTCCTGATGGAAAAGTGTGGTCTAATACTTTACCAGTTGTTAAACTTCTGATTTTTGTTCGAACAAAAGCAGGCCCTTTTCCTGGTTTTACATGAAGGAATTCAATGATTTGAACTAGGTCATTGTTGTAGTTTAAACAAATTCCATTTTTAATATCTGATGTTGAAGCCATAGTTTATTCTTTGTTATTACAAATCTAGCTTTTTGTGATGCTTATAATTACTAAGGTCAATCTTTTTAGTGCAAAAAAAGTGCTCGTCTTTAATGTCGTTTGAACAAACGATTACGATTCGCTCTTTTAAAATAGGCTCAATATTTTTTTTATACCACAGAACGCCACTTTTATCAAGGTTGGAAGTTGGTTCATCGAGTAAGATTAGGCTTGCATTACTAAATAAAGTTAGGCCGAGCTTTACCCGTTGTTTCATTCCCGACGAATAGGATTTAATGGGTTTTTCTATTTGATGGTCTATCTCAATTGCTGCGGAAAACTCTTTGGCGCTAGTGTTTTTTGTAAGTGGTTTAAAACTTTGGTGAAATTTTAATAACTCGCTTAAATTCAATTCTTCAATGAGCTCAAGATAGGGTGCAGTAATACTTAAGTGTTCAAATACATTATCTACGATAATTTCCTGTTCATTATCATAATACTGAATGATTCCTTCATTTGGACTTACCCAACCAGAAATAGTTTTAAGTAATGTTGATTTTCCAGAGCCGTTTGGCCCATTTACAAAAAGAGATTCTCCTGCAGATAATTCCAAGTCTAAATTCCTGAAAATCCAATGGGTTAGATAACGCTTTGAAACCTGATTAAGCAACAGGCGATTCATTATTGCAAGCCTTTAATTAAGCCGTTTTTGGAATTCTTAATAAAGTCAAGTACGATGGTTTTTTCTTCACAATCTTGAATCTCATTTTGCACAATTTGGCTTCCCTTAGAAATGTTTTTATTCTGTATAAAAAGTATGCGATAGATTTCTTCGATTCTTCGGATTGACTCTTCGGAGTAACCTCTGCGTTTGAGACCAATTGAATTAACACCAATGTAAGAAAGGGGTTCTTTCGCAACTTTAATAAAAGGGGGTACATCTTTTCTGATTCTAGATGTGCCACCAACAAAGGCATACATACCGACATGCGTGAATTGCTGCCCTCCAACCATTCCTTCAATAACAGCAAAATCATCGATTGTAATGTGACCACTTAAGCCGGTAGCATTTGCTATAATAACGTTGTTTCCTATTATGCAATCGTGGGCAACATGAACGTATGCCATCAAAAGGCAGTTATTGCCAATTACGGTTTTCCAACGATCAGCTGTACCCTTATGAATAGTTACCGCTTCTCGGATAATGGTATTGTCGCCAATTTCTACCGTTGTTTTTTCCCCGTTGTATTTTAGGTCTTGAGAGTCAGCAGAAATAACGGCTGTTGGAAATATTTTGCAGTTTTTCCCAATTCTTGCACCATCAAAAATGGTGACATTAGGGCCTATCCAAGTACCTTCACCTATTTCAACATCGCCGTAAATGCAACTAAAGGGTCCAATCTCAACGTTCTTACCGATTTTTGCATCCGGATGAATTTCTGCACGACTATGTATCATTCAATTTGTACTATTTATCTTTAACTACTTGTGCCATTAATTCGCCTTCCGTTGCTAGCTGTCCTCCGACATAAGCTCTAGCTCTCATAACACAAATTCCTCGGCGGATGGGTTGCATTAACTTACATTCCATGACAATTGTATCGCCAGGAATAACTTTTCTTTTGAATTTTACTTTATCTATTTTCATAAAGTAAGTGGAGTATTTTTCAGGATCAACAACAGAATTGAGGACAAGAATACCACCTGTTTGAGCCATTGCTTCAATTTGCAAAACGCCGGGCATAACTGGGTTACCTGGGAAATGACCTTCGAAAAATTCTTCGTTTCTTGTGACGTGCTTTATGCCAATTACTTTTTCTCCTGTAAGCTCGATTATTTTATCAACCAGCAAGAAAGGGTATCGGTGAGGTAAAAGACTCATTATCTTGTCGATATCCATTACGGGCTCTATTGTATCGTCATACTTTGGTGGTTGATTTTCCTCAGCTTTAATTTGAGCTTTTATTAGCTTTCCAAATTTCACATTTCCAAAGTGACCGGGTCGCGCAGCAAGAATATGTCCTTTCAAAGGCCTTCCCACTAAAGCCAGGTCGCCAATAATATCGAGTAATTTATGCCGAGCTGGCTCATTTTCGAATTGAAGATTAACGTTATTCAAAATGCCAATCCCAACAGCTTCTATTTCGGATTTATCTCGTTTAAATGTTTCTGCTAATTTATCTTTTTCTGCTTCTTCCAATTCAGTGTCCACCATTACAATGGCGTTATCTACGTCACCTCCTTTTATTAAGCCAGCACTGACCAATTGGATAAGCTCACGCAAGAAAACAAATGTTCTGCAGTTTGAGATTTCTTTCTCAAACTCCCCCAAATGATACATAGAAGCGTGCTGAGTTCCTAACAAAGGTGAGTTGTAGTCAACCATTACGGTTATTCTAAACTCTCCGCCATTTGTAGGAACGGCAAGCATTTCAATTTTTTTATCTACATCTTCATAGGCCATATTATCCTTTAAAGTGTAGTAATTCTTATCAAAACCTTGCTCTACTATTCCAGCATTTTTAATTGCAGTAACAAAATGACGAGCACTTCCATCAAGTATAGGAATTTCGGGACCATCAATTTCAATGAGCGCATTGTCAATACCAAGGCCATACATTGAAGCTAATAAATGCTCAGTGGTATGAACTTCGGCATTGCCTTTTTTAAGTGAAGTACCCCTTTGTGTATGAAATACATTGTCAACATCTGCTTTTACTTCTGGAGCGCCATCAATGTCCATTCGCTTAAAAACAAACCAATGGTTTTCAGGAGCTGGTTTCACCGTAATGTTCACCATTTGCCCTGTATGCAATCCTATACCAGATAATGAAAATGGGGCCTTGAGGGTTTTTTGCTTATCACTCATATACTTTAGTTACTTTTCGGGCTAACTACTTTTTGTAAATTATCTATTCGGGCCTTTAAATTGGTCAGGTTTTTAAAAAGAACATAGGAACGTTTATATTCCCCTATTGGTATAGCAGGTGAGCCTTGCCAAATTGAATTTTCCTCTTTTATTGAAGCGCCAATACCAGATTGAGCAGCTATTTTAACACCATCAGCAATTGATATATGTCCAATAATTCCAACTTGACCACCGATCATGCAGTTTTTGCCAATTTTTGTAGACCCAGCAATCCCAGTTTGTGCAGCCATTACGGAATTTTCTCCCACCTCAACATTGTGAGCGATTTGAATTAGGTTATCCAATTTGGCCCCTTTACAAATTCGGGTCGAACCTAATGTACCTCTATCAATTGTGGTATTGGCACCTATTTCTACATGATTTTCAATAATCACATTTCCAATGTGAACGACTTTCTGGTAGTTGTTTTCAGAGTTTGGAGCAAAGCCGAAGCCATCACCGCCAATAATTACTCCAGAATAGATTTTGCAGTCGTTTCCAATTTCACAGTCGTCTTGAACGATTGCGCCCGGTTGTATAATTGTATTTGTTCCAATTTTTACTTGTTCTCCGATGTAAGCGTTACCATAAATTTTGGAATTGTCACCGATAACTGCACCCGCCAAAACAGTTGCGTTTGGTCCAACATAAACATTACTGCCCAATGTTGCTTTATCACTGATTTTTGCACTAGGGTCAATGCCTGTTTTGTTCGATTTATATTGTTGGTACATTTCGAGCACTTTCACAAAGCACATTCTAGCATTGTCAACCCAAATAAGTGTGAGTGTTGGTTTTGTAGGCTTGGTCAATTTAAAACTATTGTCAATAATGCAAATTGAAGCATCAGTTTCGTAAACGTAATCTACATACGCTTCATTTGATAAAAAAGTCAATGAATTTGTTACGCCTTCTTCAATTTTAGCAAGCTGATTTACAGTGGATTCGGAATTCCCTTCAATTTTTCCATTAAGCAATTCGGCTACCTGAGAAGCGGTAAATTCCATTGGGTGTTTTTGACGTTATCATTAAAGGCCATTAATTTGCTTAAAAGCCCCGAAAAGGCTTCAAAAATAAAACAAATTTGAACTTAGAATTTGACCTGATTCAAACTTTTCAACAGCCCGTTTAAAATTAGAAAGTAGGGTAGCAGAGGTAGTGTTTTGTAACTGGCTCTGACATTGCGGATATGTTGAACAAATCAGCAGCCTGCGCAATATCCTTTACTGTTCCGTCTTTGTAGAGCATTTGAATTTCCCCTTTTCCAATTGTGTATGCTCTATTATCAATTTTCCCTTCAAAAACTAAATAGCTTAACTCTTCTTCTGAGCAGGATAGTTTTTCTTGAACTTTAGTTCTGCTTTCCGATACTAGTTGAGGCTCTATTAGCTCACTTTGTAGTTTTACCTTTAATAGTTTGCGGTTAACCAAACATGAAGAAAGAAAGCTTAAAACTAAATCAGGGTGAAATTGCCATTCTTTAATTGCCGCCATAATATCATAATCATCCAATTGCGAAAAGGCATTAAAATATTCTGTTTCTTGCGCGAGCTGAGTTTTTGTTACATCCTCGTAAAGAAAGGTTTTTATTGCTGCATTACAATCTAATTTGACATTTCTGTGCGCTAAACTTTTGGCTCTTTTTAAGATTTGAAGCAGCATACTTTCTGCGCTTATTACTGTTTTATGCAAATAAACTTGCCAATACATTAAACGACGTGCAACCAAAAACTTTTCTATGCTATATATTCCTTTAGCTTCAACCACTAAATTGCCATTGACTACACTAAGCATTTTTATTATTCTGTCCACTCCAATTACGCCTTCAGATACGCCAGTAAAGAAACTGTCTCGCCTTAAATAATCCAGCCTATCCATATCTAATTGACTAGAAACTAGTTGATTTAGGAATTTTTTAGGGTGTTCGTTTTTGAATATCTGAATGGCTGTATCTAGCTTTCCTTCAAAGCCAGAATTCAATTTCTGCATGAAAATTTCAGAAATTTGCTCATGGCTTACTCCTTCCACTATGCTGTTTTCTAAAGTGTGAGAGTATGGACCATGTCCGATATCATGCAAAAGAATTGCAATAGTTACTCCAATTGCCTCATCTTCGGTAATTTCTTCTCCCTTAGACCGAATAACATCAATAGCTTTGCCCATTAGGTGCATAGCTCCAATTGCGTGTTGAAGCCTAGTGTGGTTTGCTCCACTATACACCAGGTTGGTTAATCCCAGTTGAGTTATTCGCCTTAAGCGTTGAAAGTAAGGGTGTTCGATTAAGTCGAAAATAATTTCATACGGAATTGTAATAAAGCCGTAAACGGGGTCGTTTAAGATTTTACGTTTTTTATTGTGCACAACGAATGTTATTCAAGTTTGTATTAAAATCAAAAGTAAGATTAAGCAGGTTATATGGAAGAGGTAAAGATATTATGGGCAGATGATGAAATTGATTTGCTAAAACCGCACATTCTTTTTCTAGAAGAAAAAGGATATAAAGTATTTACAACTAACAATGGCAATGAGGCTATTGAATATTTGGAGTACCAGCAAATGGATATTGTTTTTTTAGATGAAAACATGCCCGGTTTGTCAGGTCTAGAAACGCTGGAAAAAATTAAAGAAATTGATTCTTCTCTACCCGTAATTATGATTACGAAAAGTGAGGAAGAGTATATCATGGAGGATGCCATTGGTGCCAAAATTTCTGATTATTTAATTAAGCCTGTAAACCCAAAGCAAATCTTGCTCTCAGTGAAAAAGAACTTAGACAAGAAAAGATTGGTTTCAGCTAAAACCACTCAGGTTTACCAACAGGAGTTTCGGCAGATAAGTATGCGTCTAAATGATAGGATGGATGCAGAAGAATGGAAAGATTTCTACAAAAAGCTAGTGCATTGGGAAATTGAATTGGATGCCTCTGAAGATAGAGGAATGGAAGAGATTATTCAAATGCAGAAGACGGAGTCTAATAATGTTTTTTCTAATTTTTATGAAGACAATTATTTGGACTGGATAAATGGAAGAGACAATGAAACGCCAATAATGTCTCACACCTTGTTGCCTAAAATGGTGCTTCCTCAAATTAAAGATGACGGCTCCTATCCAACAGTATTGATTTGCCTGGACAACTTTCGATTTGATCAATGGAGAGCAATAAGGGAAAGGGTAACTGACTATTTTAGAGTAGAAAATGAGGATATGTACTATAGTATAATACCAACGGCAACCTCATTCTCAAGAAATGCATTATTTGCGGGGCTGTTGCCAAACGCCATTGAAGCTAGGTTTGGTCAGCAATGGGATACTAATGGAGGAGGCAGCGTGGATGAGAAACAGTTGCTCGACGCAATGCTTAAATTACATGGAAAACAGTTAAAATCTGATTTTGTAAATGTTAATGGATTAGAAGAGGGCAAGAAATTAGCGGATAAAATTTCGGAATATTTGCACAATGACTTACTTGTTCTAAGTTTCAATTTTGTTGATATGCTTACGCATTCAAAAACGGATATGGAGGTTATAAAAGAATTAGCAGACGATGAGTCGGCGTATCGTTCTGTTACTTCCTCTTGGTTTGAACATTCACCTTTGTTAGATATTTTGAAGTTTTTTAGTGAGAAAAAAATCCCGGTACTTTTCACTTCAGATCACGGAAGTGTGCGTGTAAAAAATCCAGTTAAAGTGATTGGAGATAGAAATACCAACACCAACTTAAGGTACAAAAGAGGAAAAACGCTGGATTATAATGCCAAAGATGTTTTTGAGGTAAAGCAACCTAAAGAAGCCCATTTACCTGCAGGAAACTTATCTTCAAGGTATATCTTCGCAAAGTCAGAGGACTTCTTTGTTTATCCAAACAATTACCATCATTTTGTGCAACATTACAAGAATACTTTCCAGCACGGTGGAATCTCATTAGAAGAAATTTTAGTTCCCTTTGTTTCATTATCACCCAAGTAAATTAAATGAAAGTAAAGGCTCATTCAATTGAAGATTTAGCTGCTGCTGCATTGCAACTTTTGCAAGCTTTTCCTAAACACAGCGTATTTGCATTTGTTGGGGAAATGGGAGCTGGAAAAACTACTTTTATTCACCGTATTTGCACAGTATTAGGGGTGAAAGAAAAGATGAGTAGTCCTACCTTTTCTATTGTGAACGAATATTTAGGCGGTGGAAATACCAAAATATATCATTTTGACATGTATCGATTAGAAACGGAGGAAGAGGCGCTGGATATTGGATTTGAAGAATATTTATCAAGTCAAAACTACTGCTTCATTGAATGGCCTGATAAAGTGAGTAGCTACTTGCCATCAGAAGCCGTCATAGTTAAAATAGAGTTGGAAAAGGAAACGCGAATTATATCAGCAGATATTCTTTGAAGATAGTTGTAAAGGGTAGGGTATTATTTACCTTTGATACATGAATCTCTCATCAGAAGAATTACGAAGTCTTTCAGCATCAGCAGCACATACTCCGAAAGAACAATTACAAGCCGTTGAAACAGGCTCCGATAAGATTTATTTTGGAGTTCCAAAAGAGTCATCATTTCAAGAAAGACGAATTGCACTTACGCCAGATGCAGTTAGGTTGTTGGTCTCTAGGGGACATCGAGTTGTTATTGAAAGTGGAGCTGGAGCCGGTTCAAATTTCAATGACAATGAGTACATAACTGCTGGAGGTGAAGTAACTCATGATAAAAAAGAAGTTTATCAAGCTAATATTTTAATGAAGGTGGCTCCTCCATCAATGGATGAAATCAAGTTGATGCAAGAGGGACAAACCTTGATATCAGCGTTACAATTATCAACTCAACCAAAAGCGCATCTAGAAGCGCTAATGAAAAAACACATAACGGCTATTGCCTGGGATTTTATTCAAGGCGATGACGGCGTTTACCCCATTGTTCGATCTATGGGTGAGATTGCTGGAAATACAGCAATTTTAATTGCTGCCGAATTGCTGTGTTCTGGAAAAAATAGTAGACAAGCCATGTTTGGAGGTATTACTGGAATTCAGCCAACTGAAGTAGTAATAATTGGAGCAGGAACCGTTGGAGAATATGCAACAAGGGCTGCTTTAGGTTTAGGTGCTACTGTTAAGGTTTTTGATCAATCGATGTATAAACTCAGACGGTTACAAAATGATATTGGTGTTAGGTTAAATACTTGTACCATGCATCCAGAGTCTTTAGCTGCTGCATTAAAAACCTGCGATGTTGCAATTGGCGCTGTGCGCTCAAATACAGGTAGATCCCCTTGTTTAGTTTCTGAGGATATGGTTTTAAATATGAAACATGGCTCTGTAATAGTTGATGTAAGTATAGATCAAGGAGGTTGCTTCGAAACATCTGAAGTTACTAGTTTGGAGCATCCCATTTGTATTAAACACGATATAATTCATTACGGAGTCCCAAATATTCCAAGTAAGGTTTCCCGAACTGCTAGTAAAACATTAAGCAATATTTTTTCTCCAATTCTTATCAAATTTGGGGAGCAAGGAAGTTTGGCAAACGTATTGCGAAACTTTAAAGGGGTAAGAAATGGTGTTTATTTGTATAAAGGCACTCTTACTAGTGAACATCTTGGCGATTCTTTTGATATTCAACACAAAGATTTAAACCTTTTATTAGGTATGTTTTAAATTATGGCAAGGCGTTTTTTTATTTTTTCCATCGGCCTGCTATTTGGCAGTGTATTAGTATATCAGCTACTTATTAAAGGAACCGATAGAGAATTTTATGGCTCTTGGTTGCCAGAAGGTAGAGTCTTGAAAAAAATTAGAACAGGCCTCGATAAACAGCATTTGAAACTGGATTGTTGGACAAAATGTGCCAGTATTTTTAATTCGGATATTGACTATTTATTGGAAAATGGAGACGTAAATTTTAGCAGAAGTAAAACTCAAGGTTCTGAAAAGTCTTATTTCGTAGATAGCGAATTGGAATCCGAGCAGCTATTGGAAGTGACATTTGGTATGGTGGGTGAACAAATTTCTATTCAGGAAATTACGGTAGATAAAAAAAACACTTTTAAGGCTAAAGACTGCTCTTGTGATTGATCTTAACAATAAGGGTTATACCATTAAATTAGGAAATGATGATGTACTTATTGAGCTGAACCAATTTGTGGGTGATCGTTATGCCGACAATAATGTTTTCATTTTATGCGACTCTAATACGACAGAACATTGCCTACCAAAAATTGATTGGCTTGATTTAGAGCATTTGAAAGATGCCGAGGTTCTTGAAGTTGAACCAGGAGAGGGCTCCAAAAGCATTGAAATTTATTATCAATTGATAGAGTCACTTTTAGAATTAGGTGCTAATCGGAAATCAGTTTTGATAAATTTAGGCGGAGGAATTGTTTCTGATTTAGGAGGTTTTGTGGCCAGTACTTTTAAACGTGGGATAGATTTTATAAATGTTCCAACTACATTATTGGCAATGGTTGATGCAAGCATTGGCGGAAAAAACGGAGTTAATGCTGGAGGAGTAAAAAATCAAATAGGCACTTTTTCAGAGCCGGTAGGAGTTTTTATTTCCTATGTATTCTTAGAAACCTTGCCTAAAAAGGAAATTAATTCTGGTTTTGGTGAAATGATAAAACATCTACTAATATCTGATAAGCAAGCATTAAGTAAATTGGACCAACTTCATTCAATAGTGAAAATAGACGATATAGCGAAATCAGTTGCTATAAAGTTAAGAATTACTCAGGAGGATTTTACAGAATCAGGAGCAAGAAAAGCTCTAAATTACGGGCACACTTTTGGGCATGCGGTTGAAAGTTACTTATTGAGTAAAGGCGTTTCCATAACACATGGAGAAGCTGTTTTAATGGGTATGTTGATGGAGAATCAGTTATCTGTTGAGCTGGGAAGAATGTCTCAATCGGAAAAACAAAGCACAGAAAATTGGGTGTATGCAAAGTTTGATTTGAAATCTTACTTTAAGCAATTAGAAGTAGCTGAAGTAATTAGGTTATTGCAATTTGATAAAAAAAATGAAGGCGATTTGGTTTCGTTTTCACTAGTCGGACCCATTGGAAATTGTGCGATTGATGTGCGACCTGAAAAAACAATTGTTGAATCTGTTTTGTCAATGTTTTGTAATTGATTTGTAATCAGCGTCACACTATGAATTTAAGCGCTGGATTAATTTTGTAACATGATTGGTAAAGGTTCAAAACTGTACAGTATATTCGGAATGAAGTGTCCGAAATGTCAAGAGACGCCGTTGTTTGAGAATAAAAATCCTTACAAATATGATAAGTTTTTTGCCATGCCTAAAACTTGCCCAAAATGTGGTCAACGCTTCGAGCTAGAACCGGCATTTTACTTTGGTGCTATGTACGTTTCTTATGGTGTTTCTGTTGCTTATTTGGTCTCAGTTTATGTTGCAATGTTGGTTTTGTACCCAGCCTTTAACGTGAATGAATACCTGGCAATTGCAATTGGGTCGCTCATACTACTAGGTCCTTACATATTTAAACTATGCAGGGCTATTTATATTAACTTTTTCGTTAGTTATGACCCAAATGCGATTGAGGATTTTAAAAAAGAGGGGGATTAATTAAACCCTTCTCTATCCAAACTTCTGTATTGAATAGCCTCTGCAATATGGTTTGCTTCGATATTTTCTACAGCTTCTAAGTCTGCAATTGTTCGCGCAACTTTTAAAATTCGTGTGTATGATCTTGCGGAGAATCCCAGTTTATCCATAGCTTGTTTTATCAATTGATTTCCACTTTCATCAATTTTGCAAACTTGTTTAATAAGCTTTGGAGTTAACTGTGAGTTGCTATAAATGCCTGGAAAATCTGTAAAACGCTTCGACTGAATTTCCCTAGCTGCAACTACCCGGTTTCTTATTGAAGTTGAAGACTCACCAGCAGGGCGATGCGCTAAATCGTCAAATGGCACAGGGTTTACTTCTACGTGCAAATCAATTCTATCGAGTAAAGGACCAGAAACTTTGCTTAAATAGCGCCTCACAATATGTTCTGCATCTGAATTCGGATCTGAAGGGTCGTAAAAATTACCACTTGGTGATGGGTTCATTGAAGCAATTAGCATAACTGACGCTGGATAGTCTACGGTCATTTTTGCCCTCGAAATAGTTACCGTTCTGTCTTCAAGTGGTTGTCTAAGAACTTCTAGTACTTGTCGCTGAAACTCAGGTAATTCATCTAAGAATAATACGCCATTATGGGCTAAGGAAACTTCTCCAGGTTGAGGGTTGGAGCCTCCTCCTATCAATGCGACATTAGAAATTGTGTGATGCGGTGATCGGTAAGGACGAGTAGTCATTAAGGAAGTAGTGCTTCCTAAAAGACCCGCAACTGAGTGAATTTTTGTGGTCTCTAGCGCTTCTTCAAGTGTTAATGGAGGTAAAATTGTAGGAATACGTTTGGCCAACATAGTTTTTCCAACTCCTGGAGGGCCTATGAGTAGGGCATTATGTCCACCCGTAGCTGCTATTTCTAATGCTCTTTTCGTAGACTCTTGGCCTTTTACATCCTCAAAATCAACATCAAATTCGTCTAATTTTCGTTGAAACTCTTCTCTTGTGTCAACTACCTCTTTAGGAATACCTTCTCCAGTTTCTATAAAATGAATAACCTCTTCGATTGTTGATGCGCCATGAACATCAAGGTTATTTACAATGCCTGCTTCACGCGCATTTTGTTTTGGTAAAATGATTCCTTTAAATCCTTCTTTTCTAGCCTGAATAGCAATAGGTAAAGCACCTTTCATGGGTTGTAGGCCACCATCCAATGATAATTCTCCCATTATTAGATACTTGTCTAGATTAGCTTCAGGTATTTGCTCACTAGCTGCTAAAGTCCCCATAGCCAATGGTAGGTCATAATAACTCCCCTCTTTTCGAATATCGGCAGGAGCCATATTAATCACAATTTTTTTACCTGGCATTTTATATCCGTACTGGTCTAGCGCTGAGGTGATTCGCTGTTGACTTTCCTTTACAGCATTATCGGGCAATCCCACAAGAAAGTATTTTGCTCCGCGGGATACATTTACCTCAATGGTTATGGTTTGAGCGTTGATTCCATAAACTGCGCTTCCGTATGTTTTTACCAACATAATTTATTTAATGATTAGAAACTAAAATACAATTTTCAGTTTTTTAAAGAATCTATTTTTGTCAATCTGACTTAGATTTACGATTAATTATAATGAGCTTTTAAGAAATAAGTTCGTTTGGCATAAAATTTAGTTATACTTATCAAAATTTAGAATTATGAAAAAATTATTTGTTATTGCCGCAGTGTTTATGTTCGGGCTGAATTTGAATGCTCAAGAGAGTGATGATATGGTGGAGGAGCAATTTAGTAGAATAGCCATTTCTCCTACAATAATGAATATTGAACAAATCGATTTGAACGATTTGCAAGGAATTTTTGCTGCAATGAATGTGGTAATTGAAAAGAAAGGAAAACTTGCAGAAACTGGTATGTCACCCTTTATGCTTTATCTAAAATATTCTTTTAAAAAGAATATGACTGTTAATGCTGATCCAGCACAGCAAATAGACGTGTTGCTGGATTTTTATGTAGTTGATATTATTTCAAAAAGTCAGATTTCTAACTTTTCCATGGAAATAAACACTCAGGAGTCAGATGAGATGCCTGCTTTAACAGCAGCATTACTGGTTGTTTCAAAAGAGGATATTGAACTTCAAAAGGCTTTATCAATGGGAAGGCAAGAGATTTTCCAAACGCATGTGGCTCAATGCTTTGAATTTATGAATGCTATTCAAATGAAAAGTCATGAAGGTCAGTATTTACAAACGATAGGAGCTTTGTTGAGTATATCTGAGCTGCAAAGTGAGTGTGATGGAATGAGCAGTGATTTATTGACTGAGGCAATTAATGGTAAGAATGCTTTTGAGGCCACCAGAAATATGGAAACTTTAAAATATAGCATCGAGAGTAAGTCGGATGTGTCTGAGGTTAAACAATATGCTGATTTACTTTCAAGAAATGTTCAAGGAAAAGAATCTCTCTTGGAACTTATTGAAGGTTACAGTAATGAGGATGAGTATTTAGCAGTGTTAAAAGAAGCTAGTAAAGCAGAGCCTGTTCAAATAGATCCAACCCAAATGGACATAGAGCAAATTCGGAGTATAGCAAAAGAAATGGTACTAATAGAAGAGGAGGAAAAAGTATCAAATTTGATTATGCTTCAGGAAACTGAGATGTGGTTAAAGGACCTACAGGGTTTAGAAGATTAAAATAGACCTCCTAAGTGCATGATTTCCTGCACCCAGATCAATTTTGAATCCGCTTTCAGGATCTTGTTTTAAGCAATACCTACTATCGAACTCTATGGTACAAAAATTTTCGGTGATACTCACATTTGTGATTTTTGCGCAAGTAGATGAAACTTTAGGCTTGTCCCTTATAGGGATTAACGAGCCATTCATAGTTGCTTGAAACTTAATAAAAGATTTTTCTCTTCTTACAATTTCAATTTTTACAATAGCAAGGTTTTCTTCAATCTGCGTGATCATCGATAAAATATTATCGTGGTAGTTTTGAGGAGCAACCTCAAGAATTGAAAAAAGGGTGTCTTTGGCTTCGAACAACCAGGAAATAGAATTTTTACCTTTCATTTTAGTTCTAATCGGTTCTATTCTAGAGGTTATTCTTGTGTCAAGTTGCTCGAATTGGTTTGCTATTTTTTCAATTTCTTCACTCGAACAATTATACAGAGCGTGGAACTTAAAAAGGTACCCACCTTTTGATAATCGATACTTCTCCCAATAACTATCAAGAAGCAAAGTATCGTGGATGCCATAAATTTCTGCAAATGATATGCCCTTAATTTCAGCCCAATGGTAACGATCTATAAAACGGGAAATTCTAACTTTCTTCAAGCTATCAGATTTTGCTCCTAACCTCTGTACAATTATGTTTTTCAGCGTTTGCTCAAACTGATTTTTAGCTTTTTGCTTGGAGGTAAATAGGGTTTCAGATTTTACCTGAACTCTAAATAAATTCGTTTTTTCTTCCTTTACCCATTTAGGTTTTCTTCCACTTTTATCAACGACCTTTTCTTTGGAAAATGCTTCGCTTGGGATAAATGATACCGCGAGAATAAAAATGAATAAAAGGGATTTTTGCAGCATGTTTTAGACAATAGCACTATCCGTTGGCATTGCTCGATCTACTTTTTTCACTAAACCTTGAAGTACCTTTCCTGGGCCAACTTCAGTAAATGATGTTGCACCATCTGCCAACATGCATTGCATGGTTTGGGTCCAACGCACAGGAGCAGTAAGCTGAGCCATTAGATTTTCTTTTATTTCATCTGGATTTGATACAGCCGCCGCAGTAACGTTTTGATAAATCGGACAGATTCCGGTTGAAAATTTTGTATTTGCTATTGCTGCTGCAAGTTCAGCTCTCGCCGGCTCCATTAATGGAGAATGAAATGCGCCACCCACGGGCAGTAATAAAGCTCTTCTTGCACCAGCTTCAGTAAGTTTTTCACAAGCGGATTGAACCGCTATTGTAGCTCCGGAAATAACTAATTGGCCCGGGCAATTATAATTTGCCGCTACAACAACCCCGTCAATCGCGCTGCAAATTTCCTCAACAATATTATCATCTAGACCCAGTATGGCTGCCATTGTTGAAGGTTCAGCTTCACAGGCTTTTTGCATAGCTAATGCTCGTTTTGACACTAGTCTAAGGCCGTCTTCAAATTCAAGTACTTTATTAGCAACTAGTGCTGATAATTCGCCAAGTGAGTGACCAGCAACCATGTCAGGCTTAAATTTATCACCCAAGCTGGCGGCGAGAATTGTAGAATGTAGAAAGATTGCTGGCTGCGTTACTTTGGTTTGTTTTAGTTCCTCATCTGTGCCATTGAACATAATTTCCACTATGTCAAACCCCAGGATTTCATTTGCTTTATCGAATAGAGCCTTTGCATTAGGGTTAGAGTCGTACAAATCTTTTCCCATTCCTATAAACTGCGATCCTTGTCCAGGAAAAACATATGCTTTCATAATATTCAGTGCTAATTTGCAGCAAATATAAAGTTCCGAAAATTTGGAGAGGGAATAGGAGCATAAATTTATCAAAAGCTACCTTTGTTTTTATATTATTGGAGTTATGATAGTTGTTACAGGTGCAGCAGGCTTTATTGGAAGTTGTTTGGTTGAGAAGTTAAATGAAGAAGGTTTTTTTGAATTGATCTTGGTTGATGACTTTTCACGCGAAGAGAAAAAAGCCAATTATGAAAACAAAAAATTCAAGACTTTAGTTGATCGAGGTGATTTTCCTCAATGGTTGATTGAGCAACATAAGCTGGTAGAATTTGTTTTTCACATTGGTGCAAGAACAGATACAACAGAATTTGATGTTTCAATTTTTGACGAGTTGAATTTGAATTATACAAAATCACTTTGGAAAATTTGCAGCGATAATTCTATTCCTTTTGTTTACGCTTCATCTGCGGCGACTTATGGTCTAGGAGAGTTGGGTTACAAAGATGACCATGCTCTACCAATTGATTTAAAGCCTTTAAACCCTTATGGTGAATCAAAAAATGATTTTGACATCTGGGCTTTAAAACAAAAGAAGCACCCTTATTTCTGGGCTGGTTTTAAGTTTTTTAATGTGTATGGGCCAAACGAGTATCATAAAGGAAGAATGGCCTCGGTGATTTGGCATGCATTTAATCAGATTAGGTCAACTGGTGCTATGAAACTATTTCAATCGCATAATTCTAATTTTAAGGATGGAGAGCAGTTACGCGATTTTATATATGTAAAAGATGTAGTAAATGTGCTGTTTTTTATCATGAATAATAGGCAATCTGAAAATTCAGGACTCTATAATTTAGGTACAGGAAAAGCTCGTTCTTTTAATGCTTTGGTTCATTCCACGTTTAGAGCCCTTAATCTTGCACCAGAAATTTCTTATATCCCTACACCAGTTGATATTAGAGATAAATATCAGTATTTCACCGAGGCAGATATGAGTAAGTTAAAGTCAATTGGTTATTCCAATGTGTTTACTTCGTTGGAAAAGGGAGTGGAAGACTATGTTGTGAACTACTTAGTAAAGGGAGGCTACTATTAGTCAAGTTCTTTTCGCAAGAGAGTAAGTTGAGCCCTTACATTGAGCAACCTGTCTTTTAATTCCTGTTGCTCAAGTAGTACATTTCGGTTTTCTTTTAAAGCTTTTTTAGCACCTTCAAGGGTATGTCCTTTATCTTTTACTAAATCGTAAATTATTTTTAGGTAAGAGAGGTCTTTTTGTGTGAATAGGCGCTTCCCGTTTTTGTTTTTTTTTGGGCTTGAGCAAATCAAATTCACTTTCCCAAAAACGAATTAAGGAAGAGTTTACATCAAAGATTTTAGCAACCTCTCCAATGCTATAATACAGTTTTGTTATTTCTTTTTCGCGATATGGCAAAATGAATACTTAATTTTTTGGTTCTGCTAAAGTAAGTAAAAGTACTGTTAGTCAAACGATTGTATTGGTTGCTCGGATAAATCAATTATTTGCTGAAATTGTTCAGGAGAAAGATCCTGGTAATAATAATTTACGGGATCTATTTTTACTCCATTTTTAACCACTTCATAGTGTAAGTGGGGAGCAGTGCTGCTACCCGTATTCCCAACAAATCCAAGGATATCACCTCGGTTTACTTTTTGGCCTACCCGAACGTTAATCCTGCTCATATGGGCATAAATAGTATTGTAACCATACCCGTGATCAACAATAACGTGAAACCCGAAACCAAATCTCTTTTTTTCGACACTCAATACAGTTCCATTACCAGTAACAAAAATCTCTGTGCCTGTTGGAGCAGTGAAGTCTTGTCCCTCATGCATTTTTCGAATCTTTAAAATTGGATGCATGCGTATGCCAAAACCTGAACTAATTCGTTTTAAATCTTCACTTTTCAGCGGCATGATGGAGGGGATACTCGCAAGCATTTGCTCTTTTTTACTTGCCATATCCATTACTTCATCAAAGGATTTAGATTGTATATAAATCTGTTTGGTCAGTTTATCCATTTTTTTGGCGGTCTCAATTAATATATCCGAATTGTTATAACCTTCTAAAAGTGCGTAGCGATTTACACCTCCAATACCAGATTTTCGGAGATTATCAGCAATTGGGTCAGCCTCCAGAATTACTCGGTAAATGTTATCATCACGCTCCTGAATATTTGCTAAAACTTTTGAAAGATTTCCAAGTTTTTTATTAAGCAACTCATATTCATGGAACAGCTTTTCATTTTCTCTTTTAAGCTGACGTTCTTCGGGTGTGTCAAAAAAGAAAAATGTAACAACAAGAAACAAAGTAGCAAAGACAACACCACTTAAGGTATAGGTTACCAACCTAAATAAACGATCTTTTGCTGTGAGCTCAATTTGCTCATAACTTAGCGTTTTAGTGTTGTATTTGTATTTTTTAGTTGCCATTTATATTAAGTCGAGCTTAACATTTTCAGTACACAAAGTTACTGAATAAACCTAAATTTGCGCAAAATGAATGAATGACGTATAGCTCTCAGTATTAATGGGCGTTTAGAGCATTTTTGTTAAGAGAAAAAACAGAAAACATGAATTGGGAAGTAAATAAGATAAGGGAAGAATTTTTGGAGTTTTTTAAATCAAAAGGACACCTTGTTGAAGCATCAGCTCCTATGGTCGTGAAAAATGACCCTACGCTAATGTTTACCAATGCTGGAATGAATCAGTTTAAGGATATTTTTCTAGGAAATAGAGTTCCTGATGTTAAACGTATTTCTAATTCTCAGAAATGTCTCAGGGTATCAGGAAAACATAACGACCTTGAAGAAGTAGGCGTGGATACTTACCACCATACCATGTTTGAGATGCTGGGCAATTGGTCTTTCGGTGATTACTTTAAAGAAGAAGCCATTGGTTGGGCATGGGAACTACTTATTGATGTATACAAACTTGATGAAAGTAGGCTGTATGTTACAGTTTTTGAAGGAGATCAAGACGATAATACGGAGGCTGATATCGAGGCAGAAAACTTATGGTCAAAGCTGATAAGTAAAGAAAGGATATTAAGATGTGATAAGAAAGATAATTTTTGGGAAATGGGTGAAATGGGTCCCTGTGGGCCTTGCTCGGAAATTCACATAGATTTAAGACCTGCTTCAGAAAGAGAGACAATTGATGGAAAAAGCCTGGTAAATAAGGATCACCCTTTAGTTATTGAAATTTGGAACTTAGTTTTTATCCAATTTAACAGAGACTCAAAAGGAAAGCTAAGCAACCTGCCAAACAAGCATGTGGATACGGGTATGGGGCTTGAAAGATTAGCTATGGCGCTTCAAAAAAAAGAGTCAAATTACGATACGGATGTTTTTAGCCCGCTTATTTCTAAACTGGAACAGTTATCAAATCTACAATTTGAATCTTCCGATAGTAAAGTAGATGTTGCTTTTAGAGTCATTGCAGATCACATAAGAGCGGTATCATTTTCTATTGCAGACGGACAATTACCTTCAAATACTGGAGCTGGATATGTAATTAGAAGGATATTGCGCAGAGCAATTCGATATGGATATAGTTTTTTGGATTTCGATCAACCTTTTATAAACAAACTTGTGCCTGTTCTTATAGAGCAGCTGGGGGGGCATTTTTCAGAACTTAAAGCACAGGAAAAGCTTATCTCATCAGTTGTAAAGGAAGAAGAAGAATCGTTTCTAAGAACATTAGCGAAAGGAATTGTTAAGTTGGAAAAGACGCTAGCTTCCAATAGCAAAATAGAAGGAAAGCAAGCATTTGAATTGTACGACACTTTTGGTTTTCCCATTGACTTGACTCAACTTATTGCAATGGAGCATAACGCTCCAGTGGATATGGAAGGGTTTGCAAAAGAATTAGAGCTTCAAAAGAATAGATCGAGGAATTCAAATGTTGTAACGACGGACGATTGGGTGGTAAATCTTAATAACGTTTCACAAAACTTTACGGGATATGATGAGTTAATAACCACGGCTAATATTGTTAAGTATAGAGAAGTTGAAACCAAAGGAAAAAAGTATTATCAGATTGCTTTAGATAATATTCCATTTTATCCGCAAGGTGGAGGACAAGTCGGCGATTCTGGAGTTTTAAAACAAGATTCAGTTATTGTTAAGGTAATCGATACAAAAAAGGAAAATGATTTAATAGTTGTCACTGCAAAAGAGTTCGGGCTAGACGTGAACTTAAGTTTAACAGCTGAAGTCGATGTGACACGTCGAAAATTAGCTCAGGCAAATCACAGCGCAACACATTTGTTGCATTTGGAGTTAAGGAACATTTTAGGAACGCATGTAGAACAAAAGGGTTCGTTTGTTTCGGCTGACTATTTGCGGTTTGACTTTTCTCATTTTCAAAAAGTATCTCAAGAACAATTGAAGGAGATAGAAGGTAAAGTGAATGGGTTGATTTTTCAAAATCTTCAGCTGGATGAGAATAGGAGTGCAAGCATGGAAGATGCTACTAAAGCTGGAGCTATGCTGCTATTTGGTGAAAAATACGGAGACAAAGTGCGAATGATTTGTTTTGGTGACTCTGTAGAATTGTGCGGTGGTACGCACGTTACACAAACCAGTGAAATTAGGTTATTTAAAATTATTGGTGAATCATCTGTTGCAGCTGGTATTCGAAGAATTGAGGCCATAACATCAAGTAAAGCATTGGAGTTTTTAAATGATGAAGAGGAGGATTTGAATAACGTTAAGTTGAAACTCCAAAACTCGAAACAACCAATTAAAGCATTGGAAGATTTGATAGAAAGCAATGCTATGCTGATTGAGCAAATGTTAGCGGTGGAAAAAGAAAATGCTAAGGAATTGAAGTCCTATATTCTTGCCCATAAGGAAACAAATGATTCAAATATTGACTTCTACTTTGGGAGTACTAAGCTAGCCGCTAAAAGTGTAAAGGATATTCTCTTTGAATTAAAAGCTGACAATAAGGATTTAGTTGTTGGAATAGCTTCCATTGCTAGTGACAAGGTCACAATTAGTCTAATGGTAGGTGATGCACTGGTGGCGTCAAAATCATTGAATGCTGGAGCGGGAATAAAATTAATTTCTAAAGCTATAAATGGTGGAGGAGGAGGTCAACCCTTTTTCGCTACCGCTGGTGGTAAGAATGTTAATGGCGTAGCTGAAGCATTTGAATCTTTAAAGAATTGGTTGGTTCAGTAGTCCTCATATTGTATTTGCGTCTGGCTGCTTATAGAGATCATATACCAGATTATTGCATTTGTTCAATGAAGTCTATCAAGTCACTGCTTAGAGGTTAATTCGATCTCTTAGATGGCACTAAAAGGACGTTTTTTCTTTTTTTTAGACTACTTCTGCAACTGCATTAATGAACATAAGACTGCAACGTTAGATTCAATTGTTTGCTGTGGAATGTCGAGGCATATCTACAAATGATAAGATTCAACTGGTTTAGAAATTGAGCATAAAAAAAGGGGTGAAAATTCACCCCTTTTTTACATTCAATATTTAGTCTGCTTATTTTACAATAAACTTATCTTGATATGATTCACCATCAACTTCTACTGCAATAGTGTAAAAGCCAGGAGCTACATTAACAAGATTAACTTCTTTGTTATTGTTTCCAGTTAATACTCCATAAGCTTCATTGAAAACAGTTCTGCCATTTATATCAACTATAGAGACAGATACATCGTTTCCATTTAAGCCTTTAAAGTCAAGGTTAAATTTACCGTTGTTTGGATTTGGATACAACGTTAATGCCGCTCCAGATTCATTCTCAAGAATATTTAAAGTACTAATAGAAACCTCAAACGTGGTATCTTTTGATCTACACTGATTACTGTTTGTATACTTTACTGTGTAAATTCCATCCTTAGCGTAAATATGCTTAGGAAGTCTAAAGTTAGACGAATCACCATCACCAAAATCCCAACTGTGGTTGCTACCCGGTGAATTGTTGCTAATAACCTTAAATAGTAAACCATTTGTGGTATCAGCTATATCAATTACTGGTCGTCCAAGAATTTTCATAAGAATACTATCTTGAGAAATACAACCTTTATGGTCAACAGTTACTTTCACGTAAGCTCTTGGTGAAGGAAGCTCAAAGTCAGAAATAGCTGCACCTGGATCTCTATTGGTGGCACCACCAGAATAACCGGTCCATGTAAAGGTAGCACCAATTGTTCCATCAACGTTACTTAAAACAACTTGAGAAGCACCCTCACAAACTATAATACTATCCCTGCCAAAATCAGCAGCTGGAGAATACGTTACGTTAAACGTATCTGCAGAAACACAACCCCAGTTGTCAGTAGCAGTTACTGAATAAGTCGATTGCTGTGTAACAGCAACAAGAGCAGTTGAATCGTTAGAACTCCAAGCATAGTTTGTTCCACCTACGATAGTAGTGTTAACATTTAATGTAGTTCCAAAGCACATATTAGTGTCATTTGGTAATGATACTGCATCAGGAGTAATAATCTCAATAGTATCTACAACAACTCCACAAGCATTAAAGAAAGTTACAGAGTACTCGCCCGGTGTGTTAATACTAACCCATTGATTTGTATCAATATCAGCACCCGTGGCTAAAGATTTCCAAATTGCGGTTTCACCAAAGTTACCTCTACCTGCAGTTAATCGGGTAGAATCTCCTGGACACAAACCATAATCAGCTGCTAATTTAACATCTGAAATAGGTGTAAACTCATCCGCTCCAATACTTGGAGTAGTTGTAGAGCGTGGATCACCATCATAATCGTCTGTAATTCCTGGAAGTACGGTACCTGCTTTAGAAAGCGCATTGTTACAAACGTGCAGGTCATTTCCTTTAGTATTGTAAAAGAATGGATTCAATTGTCTTGAGTTCATATCTAATGAAGTAGCGTTTTGATATGCAGTAAGCGTAGCAAAGTTTCCTCCACCTGTTCCGCCAATTGAAACTATATCATTGCCTGGTGCATAAAAGTTGTTATAATCAGATTTTGTTACAGCACCAAATGAAGCTTGGTTAACAGCAACACCTGCAACATCAATAACAATAACATTATTCCATAATGCGTTTCCAGTACCTTGTTCGTAGAAAACACCTTCGTTAGCTCCACCATTACCATTAATAGCAATATTGTTATTCGCTACTTGCGTAAAATTAGAGTTAGAAATTGTAATTCCTCTGTACTCAAGGCTACTCCAAGGTTGTCCAATGTTTAGGAAGTTATTGTAAATCCAGTTTGTACCAGATCCTTTGTTATAATCTTCAACATAAACTCCATAACGAGGCCATTGACTGTTAGAGGACTTCACTATGTTGTTGTCAATGATTAAATCACCTGAACACTTAAACACGAATATTCCCATACCAATTAAATCAATTGATGCAGTATTAGAAATATTAGGTGCTAGAGAAGCAATAGAGTTGTCTGAAATATGAATATTACTAGCCGATTCAAAGTGAATACTTGACAAGTAGCTACCCGTAAAGTCACAATCTTCAACTGTATGAGATGATCCTCCCTTAATATATATACCATCAGTTCCTGCAATAAATTCAGATGAAGTGATAGAGATGTTATCTCCTGTTCCGTCTCCTAGGATAAGTGTATTATCTCTGTTCGTATTGGCATAATCAGATCTAAAGCTACAATTATCAATGTAAATATGCTCACTTCCACCATCCAATAACAAATTATGAGAGTGGTCGGTAGTAAAACCATTTTGACTATAGAAGTCAATATTTTCTATATACAAATACGACATATCTGTAAGGTGCATAATGTAGTTATTGTCTACATCACAGGAATCAAAACTTAGTTTTGCTCTAGCACCATTAGATGCTTTTCCTCTTAAGATAATCGGAGTGGTAGGACTGGTTCCCGCTAAATTAGGGAAATCATACTGTCCAATATATCCATTATGGCTTGAATCTAATTCAATAATTAGAGTGTCACAAATACCGCCAACTGCAGCAAAAGAATCTAGGGCTAAATTAAGATTAGAAAAATCATTAGCACCATTAGCAGTATCTCCCACAGTCCAAAGTTTTTTGGTAATAGTTGGTGTAATTACAAACATTACCGTATCATCAATATTCAAAGAATCTGACACTCCATTAGGCATAGAAGACCATAAGGTAAGCGTATCTCCTGTTTTAAAACCTGGAGCATGTGTATAAATACTGAACTGCGTACATTTCCCAGGCATCAAACTATCTTTTTGCCATGTATTTGGGATATTAATGGCTGGTAATGGATTTCCAGCAGCATCTGTAGTATTAAAAACACCACCAACAAGCATACTATCAACTCTTCCTATACCATCATTACAAACCTCAACAGTTACATTTTGCACCAAAGTACCCGGGCAAATAGGATTACGAGGAGAAACCAAATCACCTATTGTAGTAGATGAGTTCGGCGGAAACAATACCATAAAATCAACTGAACTACCACCAGTAGTTCTGATACATGGGTTAGTAGAATTCGAAGTGTAAACATTCACTCTCATTCTTTTAGGCCCTGCTGGAACTATCCTTGAAATAGGAGGCATAAGGACATTGAATTGTGCCGTTACATTTCTACTATTCCAAGAAACACGGGGTCCGTTATAAATTAATTCGTTAAAATCAAAAACGTTGTTACTATTCATATCTATCCAAACCTTCGGGTAATATGATGTACCAACACGATCGTAGCGCGCAGTAAGATTAAACTGTACCGTCTGAGCAGGCTTTACCAACATTTGTGCAGTAGCTGTTAAGTCTGAGTACTTTAAGAAAAGCCCACTTAAATTAACGTTATTGATTGCACCAGAAGTTTGCAACTGATCCATCGATGTCCAATTAGATTGAGTTGCACTCGGCGTACAATATTGCGCGAACGATTCCGACCCTGTAACTATGATCAGTGCCAAAATCGAAGTGTATGTAATTAATTTTTTCATAATTATTTTTTTAATTTTTAGTACTGAAATTAGTGTAAAGTGATTTTACCGTTATACAATGTATTGCTTGCGCTGTTTATTGTTAATTGATAAACACCCGACGCTAAATTATATTCACCTAGATTTAAATTAAATTGCTGCAAAGAGCTTTTGTCTTTCTCCAACACAACACGTCCATTTAAATCTACAATTTTCACATTAACCTCACTAAGATCAACATCTGAAGGTAATTCAATATTCAATAATCCACTTGTAGGATTAGGATAAACACTCACATTAGAGTAGGTAACAATTTCATTCGTTCCTACTGTAATCACTTCAATTTCTTTGTTTATAGTAGCTACACCACAATTTTCTGAAGTTACTTTCAGTGTTACTGTAAACACTCCGTTTGTGTCATAAATATTTACTGTTTTCCAAATCAAACCAGAATCAACTTTACCATCACCAAATGACCAGTAGTAATTAATTCCTGATTTATCATCAGCAGTGAATTCCCAGTTAGATTGCGAGAACTGACTTTGAACGAAAGTTGCAAAAGGCACAGCGTCAACTTGAACCTTTGTTGTATCGCTAGAGATACAGTTCAGAGGATCCGTAAATTGTACCCAATAAGTAGAGGTGCTGTCTACAAACTGACGGCTAGAAGAGGAACCATTGCTCCATACATAAGTACCAGCACCAGTTCCTGGATTTAAATCTACCGTATTGCCTTCGCAAATAATAGTATCGTTAGTAAGATCAACAGCATTCGATAGGGTTACCTCTATAGTATCCGAAGAGAAGCAGCCATCACTATCATTCACAGCAACGAAATACTGTCCTCTTTTGTCAATTTTAATTCCTGAAACAGTCGCCCCGTTATTCCAAACGTAGGTGCCGTTAGTGATATCTACAGATACATTTAAGGACTCACCAGCACATAAATTTGTGTCATTTGGAAGCTCAACCTCTTTGTTTGTACTAACCATAAAACTATCTACTGCGTTTCCACAAGAACCAAATAATTCTACATAATAATTACCAGACTGAGTAAACCACATAGAGTTTGTTGTATCTGTACTATTCCAAAGTACTGTATCTGCTGCAGAAACTTCAGCTGAGATAATTACTGTATCGCCAACACAAATGTTATAGGCATCACCAACAGAAAACTTAGCAGGTGCAGAGTACTCAAAAGCTCCTGGATCAGGAGTGTTAGCAGATCTGTTAACACCAGATACATCATCAGTTTGAGCCAAAACAGAACCAATATTATCAATCTGTGCATTACAAGTTTTTAATGTACTGTCTACAAACATAGGATCAGTAGAGATTCCGTTTGTTTCAAAACCATAATTGTTTTGCCAATTCGATAAATCAGGAATAGTTATACTTCCAAATTTTCCAAGATCGGTAGAAGCGTACAATACGTTGTTGTCCATTGCGCTAATAGAGGAGGTGCCTTGAACTTCAAAAGCAAATCCGTCACCGTAGTTGGCAACAATATTGTTGTGCACTACATTTGCTCCGCTATTTCCTACGTATATTCCTGAAGCAGTTGTGCTTCGCCCTAGTAAGTTGATAGCATTGTGTGCAATTTCGTAAAACTTCACATTGTCAAGGCGTATTCCAGAGTAAGACGTCGTTAAATTAGAGTCACCCATAATTAAACGGTTGTTATATACCTGAACTTTATTCGTAGGAGTGCCGCTTGAGTTTAATACTCTAATACCAAATCTCATTGAACGCTCAGTAGTAATGTTCGAGTTGTTATTAATTTCAACCGAACCTGACGCATTATCTACAAAAAGGAAAGTACCGTTAGTTGAAGGACTTCTAGTTATGTTAGAATTTGTGTTGCCCGTAAGTTCCAATCCATTAGTGTTAGTAACAAACACACTTCCGTTGAAGTGATTGTTAAACGAACAATTTGTGATCGATATATCTTCGTTAGGGCTTATAGATAAACTTGGTTCCAATCGAATAGCTTCGTTTCCACCATCAAAATGACAATTATCAAAGCTAATTTCTTCTAATCCATTAAAGCCATCTTGTCTTACCAAGTTTGAATTTGAACTAGAACCAGTGTAAGTGGCATTGAAATTACAGTTATTAAATGTAATGTTTTTTGATTCTTCAAAAAAGACTAAGCTGGAGTAACTACTACCACTTAAGTCTTCAATGGTGATATCATTAAATGTAATGTTTTGAGTACCCGTAAAGCTCAACACATGATTCTGAGCAGGCGAGGTGCTTGACCAATTAATTGAAGTCGAATCAGCATCACCTGCCATAGAGTTAAATGTAACTTCAGCATTATTTGTGATTCCAGGAATAACGTCAAAACTACAATCGGCATAATGTTTTCTTGAAGTAAGATTAAAGATAACATTTCCACAAACTCCGATTTCTCTAATATCTCTAATTACTTTATACAAAGAATCGTAATCAGAAGCAGAATCTCCAACTGAATAAGTACCTACTAAACCAGGTCGTGGAATTCTCATTAAAGTATCATCTCCTTGGAAGTCATCTAATGTATCGCCGTTTACTAAACTAAGCCATACTTTAAGGGTGTCACCATATTTGTATTTCAATGCACCTAAATTCACATTGGCAACTGAAGCAGCTCCGCCAGCGCTAATACTTCCTTTCCACTGAAAAGGAGTTTGCATTGTGTCATTTAAAGACCATTGAATAGTTGCACTGTCAATAGCAGTTTTACTATCACTTTTTAAAGATATAATTACAGAATCTCCAATTACACAAGAAGGAACAAAAGGATCTAATATTTCATCAATTCCAGCATTTTGTTGGTACAAAACTGAAAAAAGGTAATCTTCCGTTTCACCAGAAGTATAATTAAATTGACATGGGTTTGTTGGTGCAACACCATTCCAGTTATTTTGAAAACGAATTCTGTAAGTACCACCCGCAGTTGGACTACCTTGGAAGGTAGCAGGAACTGCAAAAGACCCTGTTTTGGCTCCTACACCTCTGTTGTTAACAATTCGTTCTCCTGAATCGAATATTTTATTATCGTTCCAATCTATCCAAATTGAAAGACCACTTTGTTGTCTATTACTATTTACTCCAGCATCATAGGTTACTTTATAACCAACAGAAGTACCAGGAATACAAGTGTAATTGTGAACATTGGCAATGGTGTAGTCTGTATAACCAGCTGCTGAACCATTCCAAGCGGTAGATTTGCTTAGCATGTTAGTTGTACCGTTAGTAAGTGCAACCTCATCCATTGAATCCCATTCGAATCTATAGGTTGGAGAGCAATATTGTGCAGAGCTAACTGCCCACGCCGAAAGTAGGATAGTAACTAAACTTAATTTTGTGTAAACGTTTTTCATATACTGTTATTTACCTGTTTAAACTTTGAAAATCTATTTGAATTTCCAAATATAGAAATATTAACAAGCCAACAAAAAAAAATTCAAAAGACTCGTTCATTTGTTGAAGTTAGCATTTTATAAAGGTTAGCGCTGGTTTGAGGGGCTGCTAATATTTTAAAATTTTATTTTTTTCGTCATTTAACCCAACGATTATGAACGATTCATCGTCGTTTATTTTCACATCCGCCATATCCTTAACATCTCCTTTAAGGAATACGCCACTTTTTTTATAGGGTTGGAAGGAAAATTGCCCTTTTCCATTTCCTAATGCTAGGAAACCAATGGATGCATCGTTTCTAGGTGTCTCAACTTCAGCGGTATATAAATTTCCTGCTCCTAGAATATCAAGATTTCCATCTTTATTAAAATCTTTTATAATCATGCTTTGAACACAACTAAACTGAAGTTCGTTGGGCAGTTTGGAGATTTTGAATTTACCGTTTCCTAAATTCTCAATGTAACTGTTTGCAAATGTTGTTGCTTTATAATTTAAAGCATCGCTTAATTGACTGCCATAAATATCCTCGATAGTTGCAGATGCAAAGTCATTGAAGGTAGGGAATTTTTCCTTTATAAAAGGCATTTGTTGCGAGGAGCAGGTCCTTCCTCTCACAGGAAAACAAGCACCATGATCGTAATAACCTAACACAATATCTAAAGATCCTGAATTATCAAAATCATGACACCAAATTTGAAACGGCTCATCTTTTGACGCCTTATACTTATAGTTCAGACCTAAATTCCCTACAACGATATCTTCATCTCCATCTCCATCAAAATCGGCGGTTTCTATACTATACCACCAACCTGTATTTTCATATAAGTTAGCGGCGCTCTCCACCTTACTTAATTTGCCGTTTTCGTTTTTCAACAATAACAAAGGCATCCATTCACCAACAACCATAAGATCCAGGTCCTTATCTCCATCATAATCGAACCATTTAGCATCTGTAACAAGCCCGGGATTCATTAAGTCTGGAGCTAATTCTTTTGTTTTATCTTCAAAGACACCATTGTTATTTATAAGCAGGTAGCTTCTGGGAGCAAATGGGTATTTTGCGGGGGTAAGTCGTCCACCGACAAAAAGATCAAGATCGCCATCACCGTCAAAATCTGCAGAAGTTACTTCTTTGCCACTTACCGCAAAATCAGGCAAACTCCTATAGTCATTAGTAAAGTTTCCCTTACCATCGTTTTTATACAATCTATGTTTATAAGAGTTCGTCTGGTCAACAAATTCATTTCCACCACTGGCAACATATAAATCCATATGACCATCATTGTTGTAATCAAAAAAGTGCGCTCCTACATCTTCTTTATTTTTATCAGCAATAAATGCAGGTACGTTTTTCTTTTTAAATACTCCAGGAGATTCTTGCATGTATAAAACTGAGGGTTGTTTATAGGCATTGCAAAAGAAGACATCTTCAAGTCCATCGTTGTTAACATCAGCAACTGCTATTTCTGGCCCATGTTGGCTATTACGGTGGGGAAGTAATATTTCCTTTTTAAAATCGTCGTGGTCATTTTCAGCATGTAAAAATTCAATGGCTAAATTCTCTTGAAGAGTGAACAATTGTTTCTCCTTTTTGATTTTTGGAGGTGAGACTGCTGAATTAATATTAATAGAAATTGTTTGATTTGGATTTACATTCTCAAGCACGGAATATTTACCATTTGTCCAATATACTTCAACTCGATCAATGTTTGTTGCTTGACCCAATCCAAAGTGGATTACAGTTTCAACCGATGAAATATAACCACGAGTAGGATTAAAGAATTGAGTCTGAGATTTCCCATTTACCGTAATAACAACTTTAGACTGCTCCAGTGGAGTTTTATTTCCCTCTAAATTTACTCTTAAAAAGTTGTTTCCTAATTTCTCTATGGCGTTGTTTTTATAAACAAAGGCTTCCGATTCTAAATTATTTGTAATTAATTCTAAGTCTCCATCATTATCTAAATCCGCAAATGCAGCTCCCATCGAGAAGCTTTTTTCACCGAGGTTCCACTCGAATGTCTTTTTAGAAAAGGTAAGGTCACCATTATTTTTGTAAATGTAATTACTCAATGGAGTAGACGGAGTGCCATCAAATACGCTTCTTCTTTCTTCTTTAGTTAGATTATGTCGTTTTCCATAAAGCTTGTTGGCAGAGTTGTTATAGTCGTTGTCTCTGTCATCAAGTCTATACCCGTTTGAAATAAAAATATCTTTTTCACCGTCATTATCAAAGTCAGCCATCAATGGAGCCCAACTCCAGTCGGTTGAACTTATACCAGCTAGTTGAGCAATGTCGCTAAATGTTCCATTTCCATTATTGAGCTGCAATGTATTGTACATGTATTGCAGTGGGAATCCAAAACGAACTAATTCGTAAAATTTTTCTGGAGCCATTGCTCCCATTTGAGTTTTAATTCTAACGTGATCTTCTGCGGACATGTCTAAAGCGATTACATCTATAAAACCATCATTGTTTAGGTCAGCAACATCATTGCCCATACTATAGAGTGCAATGTGTGTGGTTCGTTCCTTGGTCTCATTTTTAAAAGTACCATCTTGTTGATTTATATACATTCTATCTGGAGAGTCATAATCGTTAGATATGTACAAATCTGGATAGTTGTCATTATTAAAATCGCCAACAGAAACCCCCAAGCCATATCCACCGGCAATCTCTGGGTCAAATCCAGCATTTGGTGTCACATCGTTAAACTTACCGTTCTCATTATTATACAACCGGTCTTCGGTGACTTGCCTTTTTTTGTATTTGTCAATATTTAAATCATCGGCTGTACTCCATGTATTTGAATGATTCATTACAAACAAGTCTAAATCGCCATCCAAATCATAATCAAAAAATGCAGATTGGGTAGTAAATCCAGTATCTGCTATGCCATACTGCTCGGCGGCTTCAGTAAACGTGAGGTCGCCATTGTTAATTAATAAACTGTTTTTTCTTTGTTCAGCTGGGTTGAATCCTCCTCTACTAAGATAAATGTCTTGAAATCCATCACTATTTATGTCAACTATGGTTACCCCACTTACCCAAGAACCAAGTTGGCCAACATTGGCCTTGTCTGTGATATCTTCAAACTTAAGTTCACCTAGGTTTAGGTACAATTTGTTGCTGACTTCATTTCCTGCAAAAAACACATCAGATAATCCATCGTTATCAAAATCAGCAATTCCAACTCCGCCGCCATTAAACTGATATTGAAAATCATAGAAAACTAATTCTTGATCAGGACTTATCGTGTTATTGAACGAAATTCCCGTTTGAGCGGCATCCAATTTCTCAAACATTTTTAAGGTGTTATTTACCTTTTTCTCAGCAAGCTTAGCGGGTTCTTTTTTCTCCGATCCGCAACCAATAACAATTAGAAATATTGAGAGAATTGCGAAAACTTTGTTTAAACCCATTTGATTTATTTTAGGCATATTTCTGTACATCTTCTTTTTCAATTTTAGAACCCGATAAAATTACGAGTCTTTCTATTACATTTTTTAATTCTCTTATGTTTCCGGTCCAATCTTTAGCGGTTAACTCTTTTATAGCCGAATTAGAAATCTCTTTTTGAGCAACCCCCATTTCAGTACAAGCAATATTCAAAAAGAAATTTGCAAGTTCAGGAATATCACTTTTTCGTTCGTTCAAGGACGGGTTTTCGATTAAAATTACACTTAATCTGTGATAAAGGTCTTCTCTGAATCGGCTTTCTTTTATTTCTTCTTTTAGATTTTTGTTAGTAGCGGCTAGTACGCGAACGTTTACTTTAATTTCTTTTTCACCACCAACTCTAGTTATTTTATTTTCTTGCAGCGCTCTTAGCACTTTGGCTTGAGCACTTGCGCTCATATCGCCAATTTCATCCAAGAAAATTGTTCCACCTTCAGCTTGTTCAAATTTTCCTTTCTTGGTTTTTATGGCAGAGGTAAAGGCGCCTTTTTCATGGCCAAATAATTCACTTTCGATTAATTCACTTGGAATGGCCGCACAGTTCACTTCTATAAATGGATTTTTAGCCCTATTACTTTGATTGTGCAGTGCATTTGCAATTAATTCTTTTCCAGAACCATTGGGTCCCGTAATTAAAACCCGTGCATCGGTGGGAGCAACTTTGGCAATAATTTCGTGGATTCCATTTATAGCCTCAGAAGAGCCTATGATTTTGGAATTTGAGTACCGTTTGATTTTCTTTTTTAGGGTTTTTGTTTCGGTCACCAAGTTGCCTTTATCCAAGCCGTTTCTCACAATAACTAAAAGGCGATTCAGGTCAAGTGGTTTTGCCAAATAGTCGTATGCACCTTTTTTAATGCAATCAACAGCCGTCTCAATGTCTCCATGTCCAGATATCATAATGATATTTAGCTCAGGTTTAGATTCGAGCGCCATTTCTAAGAGCTCGCTTCCATCCATTTTTGGCATTTTTATATCGCAAAGCACCAAATCAAAATCATCAGAGCGAATACTCGATAATCCTTCCATTCCATTTTCTGCTTCGGCAATGGAATGGCCCTCATATTCTAACACATCTCTGAGCGAGTTGCGAATACTTTTTTCATCGTCTATAACTAAAATACTTGCCATTTATTTGTGCACTATCCATTTCCAAAGTTCCGAGTACGAAACTTTTTTACCATACATAAGAATTCCTGTTCTGTAAATTTTTGCCGCCAACCATACCGTAAAGATAAAACCAACAACAAGGGCCACCATCGAAAGAATTAGTTCCCAAAGTGGAATACCGCCTTCGCCAATGCCTATGGCAACTCTAACCAGCATTGCAATTGGCGAAGTAAAAGGGATTATTGACAACCAGAATGCAAGCTGACCCTCTGGGTTTTCTACAATTGCAGCAGAAAGAACATAAGCTAGAGTTAGCGGTAGCGTAACTGGAAGCATAAATTGTTGTGTATCGGTTTCATTGTCCACTGCCGAACCTACTGCTGCAAACAAGGCACTATACAATAAGTACCCTCCCAAGAAGTAGAAAATAAATAAGCCTATCATCAAAGGCCAATTTGTTCGATTAATAATGTTGTTAGGGTCCAGCAAATCAAATTTCTTTTGAGTAACATTCTCCATTTGAATTTCCTTGGCAATATCTGGGGTTACTTGAGTTTGTGCAGCAATTGCAGCCGGGTCATAGTAATCCTTAAAAACAGTTGATTGAACTGCCGCAAGAATACCCATGGTTAATACTATCCAGAGGGTAAATTGGGTTAGGGAAACTAGAGCAACTCCAATTATTTTACCCAACATCAATTGGAAGGGCTTAACCGATGTTATAATTACTTCAACGATTCGGTTTGATTTTTCCTCGATTACGCCGCGCATTACTTGCACGCCGTATAGGAAAATGAAAATATAGATCATCGCGCCAAAGAAAAAGCCAACGTAAGAAGCAGCCTTATCGAGTTTTTCTTCTTCACCGTTTTTTGTGAATTTAATGGAGTTAAGAACAAAGTTTGTTTTTACATCATAGAATTCTTCGCGCGATATATTGTATTGTTTGAGTTTTAGTTCCTCTACTACACTTTCTACCTTATCTTCAATTACCCGAATTACGGAGCTACTAGGCTGTTTTTTATAATACAGCTTAGACACATTACTGTTTTCAATATTTCTAGGAATGTAAAGTACACAAGTGTAATCTGAGTTGAATAGCAAGTCTTTTGCTTGACCTAAATTCATTCCAGTACCATAGTTAAACTCTATGTTCTTGGTGTCTTGTAAATTATTGAATGCAGGAGCTTTTTCATCAATGATTAAAACCTTATGCTGAATATTTTCTTTTACACTCAAATAAATTACCAGCGATAAACCCGCAGCAAGCAATAGTGGGCCAAGAAAAGTAATAAGCAAGAATGATTTTTTCTTTACTCGAACTAAGTATTCTCGCTGTATTATTAGCCAAGTCTTATTCATCGCTTCCTTGGTTTATTTCGTTAACTCTATCAATAAAAACATCATTCATAGAAGGAATTACTTTTTCCAGTCCCAAAACATCTACATGAGGAATTACTGCTTTTAACAGGTCATTGGGTGTTTTTTTATTCGCTATTTTTATGGTCGAACTGTGCAAATTGTTTCTGATTGTTTTTGTTTCTTTTAATTCCGCATCTATCCACAGTGCTTTTGCAAAAGCCATGTGATCTCCCTGATAAGTCACTCTAAATTCATTTCCACTTCGAGCTTCTTTAACTTCATCAATAGATCCTTCTAAAATCTTTTTTGAATTGTAAATGAGGGCAATGTCATCGCAAATTTCTTCGACTGAAGCCATGTTGTGCGTTGAAAGGATAACAGTAGTTCCTTCCTCTCTAAGTTTTAGAATTTCATCTCGTATTAGGGTTGCATTAATGGGGTCAAATCCAGAAAAAGGTTCATCTAAAATGAGTAGTTGCGGCCGATGCATAACGGTAACAATAAACTGCACTTTTTGCTGCATACCTTTAGAGAGCTCATCTATTTGTTTGTTCCACCAACCTGTAATCTCAAACTTTTCAAACCATTCCTTTAGGCTTGCCATAGCTTCAGACTTTGACATACCTTTAAGTTGGGCTAAATAAAGTGCCTGTTCACCAACTTTCATTTTCTTATACAATCCGCGCTCTTCAGGCAAATAACCAATAGATTTTTGGTGATGAGCCATAAGTGGTTCTCCGTTAAAAAAAAGTGATCCCACATCGGGTCCAGTAATCTGGTTGATAATTCGTATTAAGCTCGTCTTACCGGCGCCATTAGGGCCGAGTAAACCAAATATTGTGTTCGAGGAAATGGATAAATCTACTTGGCTGAGTGCGGTATGATTCGCGTAGAATTTACTTACTCCTTTTATGTCCAGTATACTGTTCATTGTTACTCAAAAAAAAATGCCGGCAAAAAATTACCAGCGTTCAAATATATATAATTGAATTATTCGAATTAATTAAAGAAATCCTTCATTCTGCTAAAAAAATTATTTTCATTTTCTTCCGGATTGGGAAGGAAGTTGGAAGAGGTTTTAAGCTTTTCCATCATAGTTTTTTCTTCTTTTGAAAGTTCTTTAGGTGTCCAAATATTTACCGTTACTAACAAGTCGCCAGTACCATATGCATTTATGCTTGGAAGTCCTTTTCCTTTCAAGCGTAATAGTTTTCCAGCTTGTGTACCAGGAGCGATTTTAATTTTTGCTTTTCCTTCTAGCGTTGGAATGTCAACTTGTGTTCCTAAAACGGCATCTGCAAAGTTTAAATACAAGTCATAGTATAAGCTTTGACCTTCTCTATGAAAATTATCGTGCTTAGCTTCTTCAATTACAATAATTAAATCTCCTGGAACACCGTCAAAAGGACCTTCGTTTCCTTTTCCTCGCACGGAGAGTTGCATTCCATCTTCAACCCCACCTGGAATTTCAATAGTCTCAACTACTTCTTTTCTTAATTGACCATTTTGATCGCTTCCTTTTACTCTGCTGCTAACTGACTTGCCGCCTCCATTACAAGTTGGACAGGTAGAAGCTGTTTGCATTTGACCTAGAATAGTATTCGTTACTCGAGTAACCTGACCAGTTCCTCCGCAGGTATTGCAAGTGCTGTATTTAGTTTCTGTTGAGTTGGTAAGCTTGTTTAGCTTGATTTTTTTGGAAACTCCACTAGCTATTTCTTCCAATGTGAGCTTAACTTTTATTCTCAAGTTAGAACCTTTTACTCTTCTGGAACCGCCGCTGCGAAATCCGCCGCCACCGCCGCCGAATCCGCCACCAAAACCACCACCGCCGAATATATCACCGAATTGGCTGAATATGTCGTCCATATTCATGCCGCCGCCACCGCCGCCAAAACCTCCTCCCATGCCTTGATGTCCGAATTGATCGTATCGAGCACGTTTGTTGGGGTCGCTTAATATTTCATAGGCTTCAGCCGCTTCTTTAAAACTCTCTTCAGCTTGTTTATCATCAGGGTTTTTATCTGGATGATATTTAATCGCTAATTTTCGATAAGCTTTCTTTATTTCTTCCTTCGATGCTGACTTGGACACGCCAAGTATTTCATAAAAATCTCTTTTTGACATATTTATTCTCCTACAACAACTTTAGCATAACGAAGTACCTTTTCATTGAGCATGTAGCCTTTTTCAACTACATCAACTACCTTACCTCTAAGGTCTTTTGAGGGAGCGGGGATTTTAGTAACCGCTTCATGAAGATCTAAATCAAATGGTTGATTTTGAGCATCTATCTCTTTAATTCCTTTAATCTTTAGTATGTTATCCAGTTTAGAATAGATCAATTGAATGCCTTCTTTTATGGTACTGGCTTCATTAACCTCTGCATTGTTTTTTATCGCTCGTTCAAAATCATCGATAATTGGTAAAAAGTCTCCTAGAACCTGACCACTTGCATTAGAAATAAGTTCAAGCTTTTCTTTCGCAGTGCGTCTTCTAAAGTTTTCAAACTCTGAGTAAAGACGTAAATACCTATCGTTTAAATCTTGATACTTTTCTTCAGCAGTAGGTTCTTTTTTTTCTTCTTCGACCTCAGGCGTTTCTACTTCCGAATTAGCTTCAGTTTCCTCGTTATTTTCTACTGACGTTTCTTCAGGCTCTTCTGCCTGATTTGTCACTTTTTCTGAACTCATTTTTACTATTTTTAATCTAACCCTAGTTGAGCTATTTGTTTGCCAAACTGTATTGTTGACATTATGGCATAAAAAAACCCCGATTGCTGTCGGGGTTTTTACTGTTAATTTTAACTGCTAAAGCTTTTCTACTACTTTATCTAATGCGATGTGCAGTCCTGAACCTCTTAGATTTTTTGCGATTATGATACCATTTGCATCGATTAAAAAGTTTGTAGGAATTCCTTCTACTTGATAATCTCTTGCGGCTTTATTGTTCCAAAACTGTAAATCACTTACATGGTACTCCCAACTCAATTTGTCTTGTATAATAGCTGCTTTCCATGGACCAACTGCACGGTCTAGAGAAACGCTGTAAATTTCAAAGCCTTTTGCACCTTTAAATTTTGCGTCTTTGTATTTATTGTATGCAGCAACAACATTTGGATTTTCTCTCCTACATGGTGCACACCAACTCGCCCAAAAATCAATTAGAACCACTTTGCCTTTTAAGCTACTTAGCGATATGGGTTTTCCATCGGGGTTATTCATTTTTATCTCTGGAGCTTTATCTCCAACTCTGGTTCCTAAAAGGACACCTTGTGCTGGTTTTTCAGAAAATAGTTTAGTACACGGCAATAATAAAAGAGAGCCTAGCAGTATTCCTGTTATTCCTATAAGTTGTAAAAGTTTCATGTATCTGTTTTTTAGTAGGACTCTCTCCTAACAATTTCTGCGCCAATTTTATTAAGGCGTGTATCTATGTTTTGATAACCCCTATCTATTTGTTCAATATTGTGTATTACGCTTTTTCCTTCAGCAGACATAGCAGCAATAAGCAAAGATACTCCAGCTCTAATATCGGGAGATGTCATTTCTATTGCTCTTAGCGGGTATTGACGATTCAATCCAATAACAGTTGCTCTATGTGGATCACAAAGTATGATTTGAGCACCCATGTCAATCAATTTGTCGGTAAAGAACAACCTACTTTCAAACATTTTTTGATGGATTAAAACACTTCCCTTTGCTTGGGTAGCAACCACAAGCATAATACTGATAAGGTCTGGAGTGAATCCTGGCCATGGCGCATCAGAAATGGTCATGATAGAACCATCAATAAATGTGTCTATCTCATAATTCTTTTGTGCTGGTATAATCAAATCATCATCCTTCTTGATGATAATTATCCCAAGTTTTTTAAACACTTCGGGAATAAGGCCTAAATGCTCATAACCTACACCTTTAATCGTGATTTCAGATTCAGTCATAGCCGAAAGGCCAATAATACTGCCTACTTCAATCATATCGGGCAAAATGGTGTGGTCAGTTCCACCAAGTTCCTTCACACCTTCTATGTGCAACATATTGGAGCCAATACCTGTAATTTTAGCACCCATTCTATTGAGCATATTGCAAAGTTGTTGAAGATAAGGTTCACAGGCAGCGTTGTATACTGTCGTTTTTCCCTTAGCAAAAACTGCGGCCATTACGATATTTGCAGTTCCCGTAACACTTGCCTCGTCTAGCAGCATGTAAGTACCTACTAAATTTTTAGCATTTGCGCGATATACACTTGTTTCAGGGTCATAATGAAAAGTTGCGCCAAGTTTTTCAAAACCAATAAAATGCGTATCAACTCTTCTTCTTCCAATTTTGTCTCCACCGGGCTTTGGAATATACCCTTTTCCAAATCGGCCTAGTAAAGGACCTACTAACATAATTGACCCACGCAATCCACCACCTTTTTTCATGAAATCAGGGGAGTGCAGATACTCGATGTCTATATCATCGGCTTGAAAAGAGTAAGCTTCAGGTCCTAACTTTTCAACTTTAACATTTAGGCTTCTTAATAAATCTATTAGCTTGTTCACATCAACAATGTCAGGGACATTATTAATGGTAATTTTTTCGGGAGTCATTAAAACGGCACACAGAATTTGCAGTACTTCGTTTTTTGCCCCTTGAGGCTTAAACTCGCCTTTTAATTTTTTACCGCCAGTAATTTCAAAAGAACTCATAGTAAACTATCTTTTTTTTCTTTTCGGTTTGTGATTTCTCCTTTTGCTTGGTTTTGCTCCTAAGTCTATGTTTTTGACTAACTCAGTATCATCTGGAAGAATTAAGTCACCCCCAGAAACACGTTTCAATTCTCCGATTATTTCATCATCTTGAACTGAGTCTTTATTCCACATTAGGTAAGCTTTTTTCATCATGTTGGCAATCATAACACAAAGTGCCTTCTTCTCTTCTTCGTCTTCAATTGTTTTGGCGTGCTCGATGAATTCCAAAATCAACCTTCCATAGTGCTTAAAACGTTTTTGTTCAGTTCCGTAACTTGGTTTTTCTGGTGCGCTTTTTCGTTCTTCTGGAGTAGGTTTAGGAAAAGGCGAGTCAACATCTAATTGATAATTAGACATTATGTGTAAATGATCCCAAAGCTTGTTGTTGAATTCTTCAACGTCTCTTAAACTCGGATTATACTGACCCATAACTTTTATAATTGTCTTAGCAGCAAGGTTTCGTTCAGCTTCATCTTTGATCTCTATAGCAAGATTTACCATGCTCTGAATGTGCCTTCCATACTCCGGAATTACAAGGTCAGCTCGAGTTGTATTATAGTTCATAAATTCTGTATTCAATTTAGATTCAAAAGTAATTAATCCAATTTCAATTATTCGGGTATAATTTGAAGTTTAGCGAATCGCAGCAATAACTGTTTTTCGCCTGCATTTTCAAAGTTTATAAGTGCTTTTTTATTCTCCGCTAAACCCGATAAGCCAGCTACTTTTCCTCTACCAAATCTTTGATGTAAAATGGTTTGACCAACTTCAATTAGATTACTGTCGCTCGCTGTGAAATCAGCATCAGTAACCAGTTTTGAGGGTTTAAAAGTAGGTTTGTTGATTTTGCGCGTTGCTGGTTTATTTGCGGACATTGGTTTATTAGGGCTATTTAGTCCCCCTGAGAAGGAGAAGTTAGATTCAGCGTCATTTTTTGAAGAGACAGGCTGCTCTAAGAATTCCAAATCAATTTCTTGAATAAATCGACTAGGTTCACAATAGGTTAAATTGCCCCAACGGTACCTTGTATTCGCCCAAGATAAGGTTGCTTTTATTTCAGCTCGAGTTACAGCTACATAAAAGAGTCTGCGCTCTTCCTCTAGCTCAGTTCTGGAGTTTACTGATAGCTGAGATGGAAACAAGTTCTCCTCCATTCCCACAACGTAAACATAGGGGAACTCTAATCCTTTCGACGCATGAATGGTCATAAGCGAAACCACATTGGTGTCTTTTTTATTGTTATCTGCATCGGTAAGCAGAGCAATGTCCTTCATGTAATTTGAAAGACTGCGATCATCTTCATTAGTTGGAATATCAACACCTTCAGGTACTACATCGTTTTCGCTAAATTCTTTAATTGCACTCAGTAATTCTTGTATGTTTTCGTATCTAGATACACCTTCTACAGTTTTGTCTGCATAAAGTTCCTTGAGAATACCAGAAGTACTCGCAATCCTGCTTGCTAATTCATAAGCGTTTGTGTTTTCAACCATCTGACTGAAAGTCGAAATCATTTCTCGGAAAGAAAACATTTTATTAAGAACAGCACTACTAAGTTGAAGTCCATAATGTACTGGGTTTTCAAGGACACCCCAAACACTTTTGTCGTGTTGATTTGCAGCTAGGAATAGTTTATCCAGAGTAGTGTTTCCAATCCCCCTTTTTGGGTAATTAATTATTCTTTTAAGAGCCTCTTCATCGTTGGGATTAATTACCATTCTAAAATAACCCAATAAATCCTTTATTTCTTTGCGCTGGTAAAATGAAAGTCCCCCATAGATTCTATAAGGAATGTCCTTTTTTCTGAGGGCTTCTTCCATTGACCTAGATTGGGAATTCGTTCTGTAGAGAATTGCAAAATCAGAATTTGGTCGTTTTTCGTCATTTAATCTGTAGAAAATATCACTTGCTACCTCGTAGCCTTCTTCGTTGTCGCTTAACGTTTTTATGACTCTTATTTTCTCTCCAGAATCATTCGAAGTCCAAACATTTTTTTTGATCTGTTCTTGATTCTTTCGAATTATGCTGTTGGCAGCATTTACAATGTTTTGTGTCGATCGATAATTCTGCTCTAATTTAAACGTAGCAACATCGGGGTACTCTTTTTTAAAGTTTAGAATATTCTGAATGTTTGCTCCTCTAAATGAGTAAATACTTTGGGCGTCATCACCAACAACGCAAATGTTTTCGAAACGCGCGGCCAGTTTCTTTAGAATTAGGTATTGGCTATAGTTGGTATCTTGGTACTCATCGACCAAAATGTACTTGAATTTATTTTGATAGTTAAGCAGCGCTTGAGGGTGATCTCTAAACAAGACATTAGTTTTGAAAAGTAGATCGTCAAAGTCCATGGCTCCAGCTTTAAAGCACCTTTTTTCATACTGTTCATATATATATCCCAATTCCGGCTTTTTACTCTGCGCATCTTCTTTGTGTATAGTTGGATTGTTTTTGTAATTCGCCGCTGAGATTAAGTTATTCTTTGCTGCTGAAATTCGATTTAGAACCAAGTTGGGTTTATAGACTTTATCATCAAGATTTTTCTCCTTTATAATCCGCTTTAATAAACTCTTTGAGTCATCCGTATCATATATAGTGAAATTCGATGGATACCCAATTAAGTGAGCCTCGGTGCGAAGTATTCTCGCGAACACAGAGTGGAAGGTTCCCATCCATATATTTCTGGATTCCGAAGGGCCAACAATTTTCGAAATCCGCTCCTTCATTTCTTTAGCTGCCTTATTTGTAAAGGTTAGGGATAGAATAGAGAAGGAGTCGACACCAGTTCGAATCATGTGCGCAATTCGGTAAGTCAATACTCTAGTTTTACCTGAACCGGCTCCCGCTATAACCATTACTGGTCCTTTTGTATGCACTACAGCTTTACGTTGTTCCGGGTTTAATTCGTCTAAATAACTCACTGTGCAAATCTATCAAGAGGAGGTTTAAGATGCTATTAAAATCAATCACTTTTTCCAACAAAATTTTCATTTCAAGCTTTTTGTTGTATAAACACTATGTGGTAGTAAAAAATATTACCCACAATATCTTGAGATTATTTAATTTATAATCGCTTGATATACTGCTTTTTTAGCCCGTTATCATGCTATTGAAATTTATTGAGATTTTATTCACAATCCCTATTGAATATCTTGTAGAAAACATATACATTTGCCGCCCCGAATTTTTTTCGGAAGTGTTACGTGTTAAAATAAATTTAAAAGAAACATATGCCTACTATTCAACAATTAGTTAGAAAAGGTAGACAAAGCAAGATTAAAACAAGTAAATCCGCTGCTTTGGATTCATGCCCACAAAGACGAGGGGTTTGCGTAAGAGTTTACACTACTACGCCAAAAAAACCAAACTCTGCAATGCGTAAAGTTGCTAGAGTAAGATTGACAAACCAAAATGAGGTGAATGCCTATATCCCAGGTGAAGGTCACAACTTACAAGAGCACAGTATTGTGTTAGTAAGAGGAGGAAGAGTAAAAGATTTACCAGGTGTACGTTACCATATTGTACGTGGAGCTTTGGATACTGCCGGTGTTGAAGGTAGAACGCAAAGAAGAAGTAAGTACGGAACAAAACGTCCAAAAAAATAAGGGGTATTTATCATGAGAAAAGCAAGAGCTAAAAAGTTTGAGATAACTCCGGATCCAAGATTTGGGGAAACACTGGTTACAAGTTTTGTAAACAACTTAATGCTAGACGGAAAGAAAAGCATTTCGTTTAAAATATTTTATTCTGCAATTGACAGAGCTACTGAAAAGACTGGTGAAGATGGTTTAGAAATCTTTAAAAAAGGTCTCTCTAACGTAACTCCTCAAGTAGAAGTTAAGAGTAGAAGAGTTGGAGGGGCTACTTTCCAGATACCACAAGAAATTAGAAACAGCAGAAAGCTTTCACAAGCTATGAAGTGGATGATAATGTTTGCTCGTAAGAGAAACGGAAGATCTATGGCTGAGAAGTTATCTGATGAATTTATGGCAGCTGCACGTGAAGAAGGTGGAGCTTTCAAAAAGAAAGAAGATACACATAGAATGGCTGATGCCAATAAAGCGTTCTCACACTTTAGAGTATAATTAGTTAGAGAAATGGCAAAAAGAGATTTAATATATACGAGGAATATTGGAATTATGGCTCACGTAGATGCTGGTAAAACTACCACTACAGAGCGTATCCTTTATTACACAGGAATCAGTCACAAAATTGGTGAAGTACATGATGGTGCTGCAACAATGGACTGGATGGAGCAAGAGCAGGAAAGAGGTATTACTATTACTTCTGCTGCCACTACATGCTTTTGGAACTACAGAGATAAAGAATACAGAATTAATATTATTGATACACCGGGTCACGTTGATTTTACTGTTGAAGTAGAGCGGTCATTGCGTGTTTTAGATGGTGCAGTTGCCTTAATATGTGCTGCTTCTGGAGTTGAGCCACAATCAGAAACTGTTTGGAGACAAGCAGATAAATACGGTGTTCCTAGAATTTGTTTTGTAAACAAAATGGATAGAGCTGGAGCTGATTTCTTTCGTTGTGTTGAGGAGGTTAGAGAACGATTAGGCGGAAACCCAATTCCACTTCAGATTCCAATTGGTGCTGAAGATGAGTTTGCAGGCGTTGTTGATTTAATTAACAACAGAGGTATCGCTTGGAATGAAGAAGACAAAGGAATGACTTGGACTGAGATTCCAATTCCTGAGGATTTATTGTCTACCGTTGCTGAGTGGAGAGAGAAATTGGTTGAAGCAGTAGCAGAAACTAATGACGAATTGATGGAGAAGTTCTTTGAGGATCCAAATTCGATTACTGAGGAGGAAATGCTAGTAGCGATTCGTGAAGCAACAATTAACATGTCCATTCAGCCAGTTATGTGCGGTTCGGCGTTTAAAAATAAAGGCGTTCAAACTATGTTGGATGCTGTTATGAACTTCTTGCCTTCTCCTATGGACAAGGGCGCTGTTGAAGGTCATGATATTGATGACGAAGAAAAAATTATTAGAAGAGAGCCTAGTATTGATGAGCCTTTTTCTGCGTTAGCGTTTAAAATAGCAACCGATCCTTTTGTTGGTCGATTGTGCTTTTTTAGATGTTATTCTGGTAAATTGGATGCGGGTTCTTATATCTATAACACTAGAACTGGAAAGAAAGAACGTATTTCTAGAATTTTCCAGATGCACTCTAACAAACAAAATGCTATCGATTTTATCGAAGCAGGCGATATAGGTGCAGGTGTTGGTTTTAAAGATATTAGAACTGGAGATACATTGTGTGACGAGAAAAAACCATTGGTTCTTGAATCAATGACTTTTCCAGAGCCAGTAATTGGTGTTGCTATTGAGCCTAAAACTCAGGCAGATGTTGATAAAATGGGAATTGCTTTAGGGAAGCTGGCTGAAGAAGATCCAACGTTTAGAATTCACACTGACGAAGATTCTGGTCAAACTGTAATTAGTGGAATGGGTGAACTTCACCTTGAAGTACTAATTGAAAGAATGCGTCGTGAATTTAAAGTTGATTGTAACCAAGGTGCACCTCAAGTTGCATACAAGGAAGCTATTAAAGGAACAGTTGATCACAGAGAAGTTTATAAAAAGCAATCTGGTGGACGTGGAAAATTTGCTGATATATCTATTACATTAGGCCCTATTTCTGAAGACTCTGAAATTAAAACTGGATTAATCTTCGAAAACAAAATTAAAGGAGGTAATGTTCCTCGTGAATTTATCCCTTCAGTTGAGAAAGGATTTAAAGAAGCAATGTCAAATGGTGCTTTAGCTGGATATCCTTTGGATTCTTTGCAGGTAACATTGACAGATGGTTCTTTTCACGCTGTGGATTCGGATGCGCTTTCTTTTGAAGTCTGTGCTAAAATGGCTTATCGAAATGCATCTAAAAGTGCGTCACCGGTATTGCTTGAGCCTATAATGAAAATGGAAGTTGTCACTCCTGAAGAAAACATGGGTGATATTGTAGGTGACCTTAACAGAAGACGAGGCCAGGTACAAGGAATGGATGCTAAGAATAACTCACAAGTTATTTCAGTAATTGTACCACTTTCAGAAATGTTTGGATATGTTACGGCATTAAGAACAATGAGTTCAGGTCGAGCAACTAGTACAATGGAATTCTCACATTATGATGAAGTTCCAAAGAATATTGCAGATGAAGTAATTAAAAAAGCAAACGGAGCATCATAATATACAAATCATGGCACAAAAAATTAGAATTAAATTACGCTCTTACGATCACAACTTGGTAGATAAATCTGCAGAGAAAATCGTAAAAACTGTGAAGTCAACAGGTGCTGTAGTTAGCGGACCAATTCCACTTCCTACAAATAAGAAAATATTTACGGTGTTGAAGTCACCACACGTAAACAAAAAAGCAAGGGAGCAGTTCGAATTGAATTCGTTCAAAAGATTGTTGGATATCTATTCATCATCTTCAAAAACCGTTGATGCACTCATGAAGCTTGAATTGCCAAGTGGAGTTGAGGTAGAAATTAAAGTATAATTAGAGTTTACTCTTAATAAGTAGAAAGATGCCTGGAATAATTGGTAGAAAAATAGGAATGACAAGTGTGTTTAATGAGGAAGGTAAAAATCTTCCTTGTACTGTACTCTCTGTCGGTCCTTGTGTAGTTACGCAAGTTCGAACAGAAGAGACAGATGGATACACCGCTGTTCAAATTGGGTACGAAGAAAAGTCTGAAAAGCATACTTCCGCTGCTCTTAAAGGTCACTTTAAAAAGGCCGGAACTACTCCAAAAAAGCATGTTGAGGAATTCGATGGTTATGACCAAGAGGTTAAGGCTGGAGATGTAATTGACAGTTCAATTTTTGAAGAAGGGGAATACGTTGATGTATCAGGTGTTTCTAAAGGTAAAGGTTTTCAGGGTGTTGTAAAGCGTCATAATTTCCATGGTGTAGGTGATGCTTCGCATGGTACCAAAGATGTTGGACGTGCTCCAGGTTCTATTGGTATGGCCTCAACACCTTCAAGAGTTTTCAAAGGAATGAAAATGGGTGGTAGAACAGGAGGTGACTTGGTTAAAGTTGCAAACCTTCAAGTTCTGAAGGTTATCGCTGAAAAAAACTTGGTAGTAGTAAAAGGTGCTGTACCTGGCCCTAAAGGTTCAATTGTAAAAGTTGAGAAGTAAGATGAAACTAGATATATTAAAAATAGACGGTTCTAAAGCTTCTAAGAAAGCTGAACTAAAGGATGATATCTACGGAATTGATCCAAACGAACACGCAGTTTATCTAGACGTTAAACAGTATTTAGCAAACCAAAGACAAGGAACTTCTAAGTCTAAAGAAAGAGCTGAAATTACTGGTAGTACTAGAAAAATTAAAAAGCAAAAAGGCACAGGTACCGCTCGTGCTGGTAGTATTAAGTCGCCGTTGTTCAAAGGTGGAGGTCGTGTATTCGGTCCTAGACCAAGAACGTATGACATGAAGCTGAACAAAAAAGTTAAAGCTTTAGCAAGACGATCAGCGCTTACAACAAAAGCTCAAGCAAAAGAGATTATGGTTCTTGAAGATTTTAATTTAAAAGCTCCTAAAACGGCTGATTTAGTTAAGATAGTTAATGACCTTAAGCTTACTGGCAAAAAAGCGCTACTAGTGTTGCCTGAACTTAATAAAAATGTATATTTGTCCTCCCGAAATTTACAGGGCTTTAATTGCGTAACAACCTCAGATTTAAGTACATACGCAATTTTAAACGCTGGAAATCTCATCCTTTCGGAGGGTGCGTTGGGAAAAATTGAATCACAGTTAAGCTAATTGATATGAATATTTTACTTAAACCTGTCATTACTGAAAAAATGACTCAACAAGGCGAGGACCTAAATCGTTATGGTTTTGTTGTACCTAAAGAGGTGAATAAAATTGAGGTCAAAGCGGCTGTAGAAGAAATGTACGGAGTCTCTGTCAAGTCAATTAGCACTATGATAATGCCTTCAAAGAAAAAATCTCGATATACCAAGTCGGGAGTTATTTCAGGTAAGATAGGCTCGTACAAGAAAGCAGTGGTTACGCTGAACGAAGGTGAAATTATTGATTTCTACAGTAATATTTAAGATAAAGAAATGGCTGTAAAGAAGTTTAGACCGGTTACACCCGGACAGAGACATAAAATAGCGGGAACTTTCTCAGAAGTGACTACTGATGTTGCTGAAAAAAGTTTAATAAGAAGTATCAAACGCTCTGGTGGAAGAAATAACACTGGAAGAATGACCGCTCGATACATAGGTGGTGGTCATAAAAAATCGTATCGTGAGATCGATTTCAAGCGCGAAAAATTTGGTATTCCTGGTAAAGTTGCAACTGTTGAGTATGATCCGAATAGAACAGCTCGTATTGCACTTATTCATTATGTCGATGGAGAAAAAAGATACATTGTTGCTCCAACAGGTATAGAAGTTGGTCAAGAAATCATGAGTGGCGAAAAGGCTACTCCTGAAATCGGAAATACGTTGTTTCTTAAAGATGTTCCATTGGGAACAATTATTCATAACATCGAGTTAAGACCTGGACAAGGGGCTAAGATTGCTCGAGGTGCTGGTTGTTCTGCACAACTGAATGCTAAGGATCGTAAGTATGCGATTATAAAAATGCCTTCCGGAGAATCAAGACAAATACTACTTACCTGTTTAGCTACTATTGGTTCATGCTCGAATAGTGATCATAGTTTAGAAATTTCTGGTAAAGCTGGAAGAAGCAGATGGCAGGGTAGAAGACCTCGAACAAGAGGTGTAGCAATGAATCCAGTTGATCATCCAATGGGTGGTGGTGAAGGACGTCAGTCTGGAGGTCATCCTAGATCAAGAAACGGGATTCCTGCAAAAGGATTTAAAACAAGAGCTAAGAAAAAATCTACTAATCGTTATATCGTAACGAAAAGAAAATAATTGATAGATGAGTCGTTCACTAAAAAAACCTCCTTACGTTCATTATAAACTCGAGAAGCGAGTTTTAGAAATGCAGGATTCGACTAAGAAGTCGGTATTAAAAACTTGGTCTAGGTCTTCTATGATTACACCTGACTTTGTAGGCCTTACAATTGGTGTCCATAATGGTCGTCAGTTTATTCCGGTTTATGTAACTGAGAATATGGTTGGGCATAAATTAGGAGAGTTCTCTCCTACGAGAAGCTTTAGAGGTCATATTGGTAAAAAGGACAAGAAAAAATAATAGCGATGGGTGCTAGAAAAAGATTAAAATCAGAAGAGAGAAAAGAGGCTAATAAGTCTATTTACGCTGCTAAGCTAAATGGAAGTACTAGTTCTCCTCGGAAAATGAGATTGGTTGCTGATTTGATAAGAGGCGAAGAAGTAGTGAAAGCTGCAAATATTTTGCAATTTCACAAACAAGATGCTTCTAATAAATTAGAAACGCTATTGTGGTCAGCAGTTGCCAATTATGAAGAAAAATCAGGTTCTGATTGGGAAGGAGCAGGACTCTTCGTAAAGGAAGTAAAAGTCGATGCTGCTTCAATGTTGAAGAGAATTCAAGCAAGAGCTCAAGGTAGAGCTTATAGGGTCAGAAAAAGATCAAATCACGTAACACTTGTTCTTGGAACACAAAACCAGGAGGAAAAATAAGAATGGGACAAAAGACAAATCCAATTGCGAACAGATTAGGTTTCATCAGAGGATGGGACTCTAATTGGTATGGTGGTAGAAAATACGCTGACAAAATCGTAGAAGATTATAATATTCGTCGTTATTTAAATGCGCGTTTAAGAAAGGCAAGTGTTTCAAATATCATTATTGAAAGAACACTTAAGTTAATCACGGTTACTATCAAAACTGCAAGACCTGGTATCATTATAGGTAAGGGAGGCTCAGAAGTAGATAAGCTTAAGGAAGAGCTTAAGAAGATCACAAAAAAGGACGTTCAAATCAATATTTTTGAAATTAAGAGACCTGAACTTGATGCTCGTTTGGTTGCTGATAGTATTGCTCGACAAATTGAAGGACGTATATCTTTCCGTAGAGCTGCTAAAATGTCAATTGCAAGTACTATGAGAATGGGTTCTGAAGGCATAAAGGTGACTGTGTCTGGTAGATTGAATGGCGCTGAAATGGCAAGAACTGAACATTATAAAGACGGTAGAATTCCGTTGCATACTTTTAGAGCAGATATAGATTATGCTCTGGCAGAAGCACATACCACTTATGGTAGAATTGGTGTGAAGGTGTGGATTTGTAATGGAGAAGTTTTAGGTAAAAGAGATTTATCTCCTGTTATCGAAAACAAGAAGAAATCACCTGCTGCAGCAAGACCACAGCAGAGATCTAGAAGAAAAAGAAATTAATTAGGGACTGTTTAAGACACTATAAAGATGTTACAGCCGAGAAAAGTAAAGCATAGAAAAGTCCAAAAAGGAAGAATTAAAGGGATCGCTCATAGAGGGTCAACTTTATCTTTTGGATCTTACGGAATAAAAACAGAAGTAATGGGCAGGTTGACTTCAAGACAAATTGAAGCAGCAAGGATTGCCGTAACTCGTTACATGAAGAGAGAAGGTCAAGTTTGGATTAGAATATTTCCAGACACTCCAATAACCAACAAACCTGCAGAGGTTCGTATGGGGAAAGGTAAAGGAGCTTTGGATCATTGGGTGGCTAAAATTAAACCGGGTAGAATTTTATTCGAAATTGAAGGAGTAAAAGAAGATCAGGCTCGTGAGGCGTTGCGATTAGCAGCACAAAAACTTCCTGTTACTTGCAAGTTTGTAATGAGAAAAGATCTCGCTTAAGAATTTAGAATCATGAAACAATCTGTCATAAAAGAATTAAAGACTGAAGAACTCTTCGAGCGTTTAGAAGACGAAATGGAGTCTTTGACAAAGCTTAAAATAAATCACAAAGTTTCTCAGTTAGAAAGTCCTGTGGTTTTAAAGGATAAGCGTAAAACTATCGCTCGGTTAAATACTGAGATTACTAAAAGAAGCCTTGAGCAAACTAAATAAGGAAAGCTGTGCAAAGGAATTTAAGAAAAGAAAGAATTGGTTTAGTTACCAGTGCCGCAATGAACAAGTCAATTGTTGTAATTGTTGAGCGAAAAATGAAACACCCTATCTACGGAAAGTTCATAAAGAAGTCAAACAAATTTATGGCTCACGATGAAAAAGACGAGTGTGGTATTGGAGATACAGTAAGAATAATGGAAACTCGACCTTTGTCAAAAAGTAAGAGATGGAGACTTGCTGAAGTTATTGAAAAAGCAAAATAATTAAGTCGAAAGCTTAAGAAAATGATACAACAAGAATCAAGGTTAGAAGTAGCAGATAACTCAGGCGCAAAGCAAGTACTTTGTATTAGAGTTTTAGGCGGTACCAAAAGAAGGTATGCTTCTGTAGGTGACAAAATAGTTGTTACCGTTAAGGATGCAACTCCTGCAGGAAATATTAAAAAAGGTGCTGTTTCTACTGCAGTTATAGTTCGTACAAGAAAAGAAGTACGTCGTCAAGATGGCTCATATATACGGTTCGATAACAACGCATGCGTGTTGTTAGGAACGGCTGGTGAAATGAGAGGAACACGAATTTTCGGACCTGTCGCTAGAGAGCTTAGAGATAAGCAGTATATGAAAATTGTTTCACTTGCACCAGAAGTGCTTTAAGCTAGGTTTACAATGAAATTACACATTAAAAAAGGAGATACTGTGAAGGTTCTTGCCGGAGAATACAAAGGTAAGTCCGGTAGAGTTCTTGGAATACAGGTTGAAAAACAACGAGCTACTGTCGAAGGACTAAACATGATTAAAAAGCATGTAAAACCATCTGCAGAGAACCCAGAGGGTGGTATCGTTGAAAAAGAAGGAACAATTCACATTTCTAACTTAATGCTTACAGGTGCTGATGGAAGTGCTTCTAGAATAACTAGAGTTAAAGATGCTGAAGGAAAATCAGTTAGAAAACTTATTAAAACAGGGGAGGAGATTAAGTAATGGTACAAGTTCAACCCAGATTAATAGAGGAGTATCGCGGTAGAATAGTTTCTACTATGATGGAAAAATTTGGATATACATCTCCAATGCAAGTTCCCGTATTAGAAAAAATAGTTTTAAACCAAGGTTTAGGAAAGGCTATTTCAGATAAGAAGATTATGGAGTCTGCTTTAGAAGAAATGGCACTTATTACTGGACAAAAACCAGTGGTATGTAATTCCAAAAAGGATATCTCTAATTTCAAAGTGAGAAAAGGAATGCCAATTGGTGCGAAAGTTACTTTAAGGAATTTGAAAATGTACGAATTCCTTGATCGTTTAATTGCGCTTGCATTGCCAAGAACTCGTGACTTTAGAGGAATTAGCGCTACGGGCTTTGACGGCCGTGGAAATTACAATATGGGTGTTAAAGAACAAATTATTTTTCCAGAAATTGATATAGATAAAGTAAAAGAAATCAATGGAATGGATATCACTTTTGTAACTTCAGCTAATACTGATGAAGAAGCAAGAGCATTATTAACTGAATTCGGATTACCGTTTAAAAAGTAAGAGAGATGGCAAAAGAATCAATGAAAGCCAGAGAAAGAAAACGTGAAAGAATGGTAGCTAAATACGCTGCCAAACGAGAAGCGTTGAAAGCTGCTGGAGATTGGGAAGGGTTGCAAAAACTACCTGCTAATTCATCTTCTGTGAGATTACACAATAGATGTAAACTTACTGGTCGTCCACGAGGTTATATGAGGAATTTTGGTATTTCAAGAGTTACTTTCAGAGAAATGGCAGTACAAGGATTGATACCTGGAGTTAAAAAAGCAAGTTGGTAACAACACCATTTTAAGAATACGAAAATGAATACAGATCCAATAGCAGATTATCTCACAAGATTGCGCAATGCAATTTCCGCTGGTCACAAAGTGGTAGAGATTCCAGCTTCAAATTTGAAAAAGGAGATTACAAAAATCCTTTTTAACAAAGGGTATATTTTAAATTACAAGTTTGAGGAAGAAGGTCCTCAAGGTTCAATTAAAATTGCGCTTAAATATAGCGGCTCTGAAAAAGTACCTGCTATAAAAGAATTAAAGAGAGTTTCTACTCCAGGTTTGCGTAAGTACTCAAATTCGAAAGAATTACCACGAGTACTTAACGGTTTAGGAGTGGCTATCATTTCGACTTCACAAGGCGTTATGACAGATAAAGAAGCAAGAAAATTAAAAGTAGGTGGAGAAGTTCTTTGCCACGTTTATTAATAATTAGGTAAAACAAAAGAAATGTCACGAATAGGAAAAATGCCTATTTCAATTCCTGAAAACACCACTATCTCTTTAGAGGGAAATGCGGTGAATGTTAAGGGTCCTAAAGGTGAACTTTCGCAAGAACTTTCTGATCATGTTACTCTTGATATTCAAGAGAAACATATTGAAGTTAAGCGTAAAGATGACTCCAAAGAATCAAGAGCAAGACACGGTTTGTTTCGTTCACTGATCAATAACATGGTTATTGGTGTTAATGAAGGTTACAAGAAGGAATTGGAATTAATTGGAGTTGGATTTAGAGCAACAGCTACAGGTCAAAATTTAGAGTTAGTAATCGGATTCTCACATAACGTGTTAATCAATTTACCTGACGAAATTAAAGTTACCGCTACAGGAGAAAGAGGTCAAAACCCAACAGTTGTTTTGGAGTCTCACGATAAGCAACTTATTGGAATGGTTGCTTCTAAAATTCGGTCTCTAAGAAAGCCAGAACCTTATAAAGGCAAAGGAATTAGATATAAAGACGAATATGTTAGAAGAAAAGCTGGTAAATCAGCTGCTAAATAATAGGAATCATGGGATTATCTAAATTAGAGAGAAGAAGAAGAATTAAGAAAAGAATCAGAAAGACCATTACTGGTACTGCTGATATTCCAAGATTGTCTATTTTCAGCAGTAATACGGAGTTTTATGCTCAGGTTATTGATGATAAGTCTGGGAAAACTATTGTGGCTGCAAGTTCTTTAAATAATAAAGATGTAGCAAAAGGAACAAAGTCGGAGCGAGCTGCGGCCCTAGGAAAAGTTTTAGCGGAAAAAGCTAAAGCTGCAGGAGTAGAAAAAGTAAAGTTTGATAGAAACGGATTTTTGTATCACGGGAGAGTAAAATCATTCGCTGAAGCAGCACGAGAAACCGGACTTAATTTCTAAGAAAAATGGCAAACGCGAATATAAAGAGAGTACGATCAAGCGAAATCGAATTAAAAGATAGGCTTGTAAATATCCGAAGAGTTACTAAGGTAACAAAGGGTGGTAGAACGTTCAGTTTTTCTGCATTAGTTGTTGTAGGTGATGAAAATGGTGTTGTTGGCTTTGGAGCTGGCAAGTCAAATGAAGTTACAAGTGCAATTGCAAAGGGAATTGACGATGCTAAGAAGAACCTTGTGAAGGTTCCTATTAACAGAGGTACAATTCCTCATGCGCAAACAGGAAGGTTTAGTGGTTCTTATGTTTTTATGAAACCTGCTTCCAATGGTACCGGCGTTATTGCGGGTGGAGCTATGCGTGCTGTTTTAGAGAGTGTTGGTGTTACAGACGTGTTGGCTAAATCAAAAGGTTCATCTAACCCAACTAATGTTGTAAAGGCCACTGTTAAGGCACTTACAGAACTGAGAGATGCACATACAGTAGCAAATCATAGAGGAGTTGATTTGGACAAAGTGTTTAACGGATAAGCAATACAAAAATGGCAAAAGTTAAAATCACAAAGGTTAAGTCTGCAATCAATAGACCAAGTCGTCAAAAAAAGACGCTTGAAGCTCTTGGACTTAGAAAGATGAATCAAACTGTTGAACTAGAAGCAACCCCTCAAATCATGGGAATGATTAGAAAGGTAAGTCATATGGTTTCTACAGAGGTGAGTAAATAAAATTTGAATATCAGTAATGAAATTACATAATTTAAAACCCGCAAAAGGCGCTACTAAATCTACAAAAAGAATTGGTAGAGGCGAAGGTAGTGGTCACGGTGGAACAGCTACTAGAGGTCATAAAGGTGCAAAGTCACGATCTGGATATTCAAGAAAGATTGGTTTTGAAGGTGGTCAAATGCCACTTCAAAGACGTGTTCCTAAATTTGGATTTACGAATATCAATAGAGTTGAGTATAAAGCAGTAAATCTTTCTACACTTCAGAAGTTGGCTGATGAAAAGAAGCTAACAGAGGTGAATCAGGAAAGTTTGATGGCAAATGGCTTAGTCTCAAAGAATGATTTAGTAAAAGTTTTAGGACATGGTGACCTAAAAGCTAAAATCAAAGTAACTGTGCATGCTTATTCAAAATCTGCAAAAGAAGCTATTGAAGCTGCGGGTGGTGAGGCAAACACGCTTTAATTGATTAGAATAGAAACAGCATGAAGAGAATAATTGAAACATTCAAGAATATTTATCGAATCGAAGAACTTCGTACTCGTATTCTGAATACGCTTGGGTTCTTGTTGATTTATCGACTTGGATCCTTTGTAGTATTGCCTGGTGTTGATTCGGTTGCTCTTCAAGCAGGTGCATCGCAAGCTCAAGGTATAGCCGCATTGTTAAATATGTTTGCAGGCGGTGCTTTTAGTCGAGCTTCGGTTTTTGCATTGGGAATAATGCCTTATATATCTGCCTCTATTGTAATGCAGTTATTAGGTATAGCAATTCCTCAATTTGCAAAGCTTCAGAAAGAGGGTGAGAGCGGTAGAAAGAAAATTACGCAATGGACAAGATTATTGACGATTGCTATTTGTATGGCACAAGCTCCATCTTACATAGCTACTCAAGTACCTGCAAATGCTATAGTAATGGATACTATGTTATTCTGGGTTTCTTCTGTCGTGCTATTGGTTACGGGAACTATGTTCGTTATGTGGCTTGGTGAAAAAATTACAGATAAGGGATTAGGAAATGGTATTTCTTTATTAATCATGATTGGTATCATTGCTAATCTTCCGACTGCCATTGCATTCGAATTCCAATCTCAGATTGGTACAGGTGGCGGTGGTCTAGTTATTTTCCTTATTGAAATTGTATTCCTTCTTTTAGTAACTATTGCTACTATACTTCTGGTGCAAGGGGTGCGAAGGGTACCGGTCAACTTTGCTAAAAATGTAGTAGGAAGTCGTCAGTATGGCGGCGCTCGTCAATACGTTCCGTTGAAGGTAAATGCATCAGGAGTAATGCCCATAATTTTTGCACAAGCATTAATGTTTGTACCAATGACTATAGTTGGGTTCTCTGATTCAGACGCTTTAACTGGTCTAGCTGCGGCATTTGGTGATATAACTGGATTTTGGTATAACTTCATTTTCGCGATTTTAATTATTGCATTTACATATTTCTATACTGCAATTACGGTTAATCCAAACCAGATGGCTGATGATTTAAAAAAGAATGGTGGTTTTGTGCCAGGTATACGTCCGGGTAAGGATACAGCTGAATTTTTAGACACTATAATTTCAAGAATTACATTGCCAGGATCTTTCTTCTTGGCTTTAATTGCAATCCTTCCCGCATTTGCTATGATAGCAGGTGTAAGTACTGGTTTTTCTTACTTTTTTGGAGGAACATCATTATTGATTATGGTGGGGGTTATATTAGATACTTTACAGCAGGTTGAAAGTTATTTGTTAATGCGAGAGTATGACGGATTAATGAAATCTGGTAGAATAAGTGGTCGTTCGTCGGCCAATACGTACGGAGGTATAGCTTAATAATGGGTCAGATCTTTTTAAAGACTGACGAAGAAATTGAGACCCTTCGTGAGAGTTGTTTGCTTGTTGGAAAAACTTTAGCTGAAGTTGCTAAGTTAATTGAGCCGGGAATTTCTACTGAAAAGTTGGACTCCGTGGCAGAAGAGTTTATTAGAGATAATAATGCTGTTCCAGGATTTAAAGGATTGTATGGTTGTCCAAGCACTCTTTTAACATCGGTTAATGAAGCAGTTGTTCATGGTTTACCTAATAAAAACCCATTGAAAGATGGCGATATAGTTTCGGTAGATTGTGGAGTTTTAATGAATGGTTTTTATGGTGACTCTGCTTTTACTTTTGAAGTAGGCGAAGTGACAGTTGAAGTTAAAGAATTGCTAAATGCAACGAAGCAGTGTCTTTATTTAGGTATTGAAGCTGCTATTGTTGGAAATAGAACTGGAGACATAGGGTTTGCAGTTCAAAATTATGCTGAGTCTCAAGGCTACGGAGTGGTTAGGGAATTAGTAGGTCATGGCTTAGGAAGAAGCTTGCACGAAGGTCCAGAAGTTCCGAATTTTGGAAAAGCTGGAAAAGGTAAGCAACTGAAAAAAGGAATGACAATCGCAATCGAACCTATGATAAACATGGGTAAGAAAGGGGTGAAACAGTTAAGTGATGGATGGACAATAGTAACGATAGATGGGAAACCTTCTGCACACTTTGAACATGATATTGCAATTAAAAATGGAAAGGCGGAAATTCTTTCTAGTTTTGAAGAAATAGAAAAAGTACTAAATAAAAAATAGATAATAAGTATGGCCAAACAGGCGTCGATAGAACAAGATGGTACAATTATAGAAGCTTTGTCAAATGCAATGTTTCGTGTTGAATTAGAGAACGGTCATGTTATAACGGCGCATATCTCAGGTAAAATGAGGATGCATTATATTAAAATTTTACCAGGGGATAGAGTAAAAGTTGAAATGTCACCATACGATTTAACTAAAGGAAGAATTACATTCAGATACAAATAGAAGGACTGATGAAAGTTAGAGCATCAATAAAGAAGAGAAGTGAGGATTGTAAGATCGTACGCCGTAAAGGCAAATTGTACGTGATTAATAAGAAGAATCCAAAATTTAAACAAAGACAAGGATAATAACTAGATTATGGCTAGGATTGCAGGAATAGATCTACCTAAGGATAAACGAGGAGTTATTGGACTTACCTATATTTATGGTATTGGACCAACAACAGCTGAAAAAATCCTTAATGGAAGTGGTGTGTCATTAGACACAAAAGTTATGGATTGGAATGATGACGAATTGTCAGCCATTCGAAATTACATCAATACTACTCTAAAGGTTGAAGGGGCTTTACGTTCGGAAGTACAATTAAATATCAAGCGGCTAATGGACATTGGTTGTTACCGAGGTATTCGTCATAGAAGCGGATTACCATTGCGTGGACAAAGAACCAAGAATAATAGCCGAACTCGTAAAGGGAAAAGAAAAACTATTGCAAACAAAAAGATTGCAACTAAATAGTAAATAATTATGGCTAAGTCAAGCGCAAAAAAGTTTAAAGTAAAAATTGATTCAGTTGGAGAGGCTCACGTAAAGGCTTCTTTTAATAACATCATTATTACGCTTACCAATTCACAAGGTCAAACGATTTCATGGTCTTCAGCTGGTAAAATGGGATTTAGAGGATCTAAAAAAAATACACCTTACGCTGCTCAACAGGCTGCTCAAGATTGTGCTCAAGTTGCATATGATGCAGGCTTAAGAAAGGTTAAGTTGTTTGTAAAAGGTCCTGGTTCTGGAAGAGAGTCAGCAATTCGTTCTATCCATAATTCTGGAATTCAAGTTACGGAAATTGTTGATGTTACGCCATTGCCACACAATGGTTGTAGACCTCCAAAGAGAAGAAGAGTATAATTAATTATTAATCTAGAAAGGAATTCGATTGTCGAAGGATATGCCTTAATTCATAATCCCTTTCAAAAAAAAGAAAAATGGCTAGATACAGAGGACCAAAGTCCAAAATCGCAAGAAAGTTCGCAGACCCAATTTTTGGGCCGGATAAAGCGCTAGAAAGAAAAGCATACCCTCCTGGGCAACATGGTCCAAACAAAAGGAGAAATAAGAAAAGTGAGTATGCAGTTCAACTTGCTGAAAAGCAAAAAGCAAAATATACTTACGGTATTCTTGAACGTCAATTTGAGAATTTATTTAATAAAGCGTCTCGTACAAAAGGTATTACAGGTGAAAACTTGCTAATGTTTTGTGAAGCTAGATTAGATAACACTGTCTTTAGAATGGGAATTGCTCCAACTCGACGAGGAGGAAGACAATTGGTTGGTCATAGACACATTACAGTAAACGGAAATATTGTAAATATCCCTTCATACACTCTAAGACCAGGCGATGTAGTTTCAGTTAGAGAAAAGTCGAAGTCGCTTGAAGCAATTAGAAACTCGGTAGCATCTTCAGATGTGTCTAAGTTTCCGTGGTTAGATTTTAACCGTGAGAATTTATCAGGAACATATGTACAAAACGCTCAACGATTGGATATTCCAGAGAATATCAAAGAACAATTGATAGTTGAATTGTACTCCAAGTAATCATTAACGTAATCTTTAACAATAAAACATGGCAATCTTAGATTTTCAAAAACCAGATAAAGTCATAATGATCGAATCCGACGAGAAATTTGGGCAATTCGAGTTCAGACCGTTAGAACCAGGATACGGAATTACTGTTGGTAATTCATTAAGAAGAATTTTACTTTCTTCTTTAGAAGGTTTTGCGGTAACTTCTGTAAAGATTGATGGCGTTGATCATGAATTTTCTACCATTAAAGGGGTAGCTGAAGATATTACTGAAATCATTTTGAATTTGAAACAAGTTCGTTTCAAGCAACAAATAGAAGACATTAGCAGTGAAAAAGTGAACATCAAAATTGGTGGTCAAGAGTCTTTAACTGCTGGTGACATAGGACAATATACTTCTGCTTTTCAAGTATTAAATCCAGATCAAATAATTGCAAACATGGATAAAGGCGTTCAGCTTTCTATGGAATTGACAATTAATAAGGGTCGTGGTTATGTGCCTGCTGAGGAGAATAAGGTAGATGGATCTTTAGGAACTATTCCGATTGATTCAATTTTTACTCCTATCAGAAACGTTAAGTACAGTTTAGAGAATTATAGAGTTGAGCAAAAAACTGACTACGAGAAGTTAATAATGGAAATTGAAACAGATGGTTCTGTTCATCCAAAAGAAGCTTTGAAAGAAGGTGCTAAAATCTTAATTCACCACTTTATGCTTTTCTCTGACGAGAAAATCACTTTAGACACTGAAGAAAAAGCTGCTGAAGAAGAATTTGATGAAACTTCATTGCATATGCGTCAATTGCTTAAAACTAAATTGGTTGATTTAGACCTTAGTGTTAGAGCTCTTAATTGTCTTAAGGCTGCTGAGATTGAAACTCTTGGAGATTTAGTGCAGTTTGATAAAAATGACATGCTTAAATTCAGAAACTTTGGTAAGAAGTCACTTACTGAATTGGAAGAGCTGGTAGAAGTTAAAGGATTATCTTTCGGTATGAATTTGTCTAAGTACAAATTAGATAAGGAGTAAAATTAAAGAGTAGCGAACTACGAATTTTAAGTTAAAATGAGACACAATAACAAAACAAAGAGTTTAGGTAGAAAAGCAGGACACCGTCGTGCGTTACTAGCTAACCTTGCTAGTTCTTTAATTGAACACAAAAGAATAAATACTACTCTAGCAAAAGGTAAAGTGCTTAGAACATATGTGGAGCCTCTACTTACAAGAGCTAAAACGGATACGACACATTCACGTCGTGTTGTCTTTAGTTATCTTCAAAACAAAGAGGTGGTTGCCGAATTGTTTAGAGATGTTGCACCAAAGATTGCAGATCGTCCAGGCGGTTATACACGGGTTATCAAAACAGGAACTAGAAAAGGTGATGGTGCTGAAATGTGTATGATTGAGTTGGTAGATTACAATGAAATCTATGGAGCTGAGACTAAGAAGAAAACTACAAGACGAAGAAGAAAAAAATCTGATGACACTGCAACTAAAGCTACAGAAGCAAAGGCAGCAGTAGTTGAAGACGCTGAAGTTGTAGAGGAAACTAAGGTTGAAGAGACAAAGGCTGTTGCAAAGGAAGAAACTCCAGTTGCAAAGGCTGACTCAAATGAAGAAGGAAAGGATAAAGATTAAAATTGATTCTTCATTAAAATAAAACACTTAAAAAGGATAAGGCTAATTTAGTTTTGTCCTTTTTTTTTATCAAATTTTTAAACGACGTATCTAGAATGAAGTACGAACAGAAAAAAGAAGCAGTTTTGTTGCTGGAAGATGGCACCGTTTATAAAGGTTATGCGGTTGGAGCAGTAGGAACTGCAGCTGGTGAAATAGCGTTTAATACAGGTGTATATGGTTATCAGGAAATCTTTACCGATCCATCTTATTTTGGACAAATATTGGTTTTAACCCCTTCTCATGTGGGTAACTATGGAGTTAAAGAAGATGAAGTAGAATCTTCTTCGATTAAGATTGAGGGCTTAGTGTGTAAGAAATTTTCTCAGCATCATTCTAGACCTGGAGCAAGTGATTCTTTACAAGGCTATTTTGAGAAAGACAACAAGGTAGGTATATCAGATGTAGATACGCGGGCAATAACAAGACACATTCGTTCTACCGGTGCTATGAATGCAATTATTTCCAGTGAAATTTTGGATATTGATGTACTAAAGGAAAAGTTAAAAAAAGTTCCAAAAATGGATGGTTTAGAGCTATCCTCTAAAGTATCTACTGAGGACCCATATTTCTTTGGAGACGAAAATGCGGATTTTAAAGTAGCTGTTTTAGATTATGGCGTTAAGCTAAATATACTTCGTTGTTTGGCAGATAGAGGCTGTTATTTAAAAGTATTTCCGTACAACGCATCTATAGAAAAGATTATTGAATGGTCGCCAGATGGTATAATGTTATCAAATGGCCCTGGAGACCCATCTGCAATGCCAAATGAAATAGCAACTGTGGGCGCTATAGTTGAAACACAAATACCTGTTTTTGGAATTTGTTTGGGACATCAAATTCTAGCTTTATCCCAAGGCTTAACTACCAAGAAAATGCACAACGGTCATCGTGGCGTAAATCATCCAGTTAAGAATTTAGAAACCACTAAATGTGAGGTGACTTCGCAAAATCATGGATTTGTTGTGGATTGGGATTCCGCTGAGAAGGCAAATGGAATTACTATTACACACAAACATTTAAATGATGATTCTTTAGCTGGAATTAGATTGGATAATAAAAACGCTTTTTCGGTTCAGTTTCACCCCGAATCCTCTGCAGGCCCTAATGATTCAAGATATTTGTTTGACCAATTCATTGGAAATATTAAAGAAAATAAAGCAGTAAACGCATAGAAATGAGTGTAATAGTTGATATAGTTGCCCGCCAGGTTTTAGATTCACGAGGAAATCCAACGGTAGAAGTTGATGTGATGACTGATACCGGTGCTAAAGGTAGAGCAGCGGTACCAAGTGGGGCCTCAACGGGTATCCACGAAGCAGTAGAGTTAAGAGATTCTGACAGTAAAGCTTATCTTGGAAAAGGAGTTTTAAAAGCGGTTAACAACGTAAATGAAAAGATTTTTGATGCTCTTGCGGGATTAGACGTAACTAATCAAATTGAGATAGATAAAATCATGCTTCAGTTGGATGGAACTTCAAATAAGGCAAGTCTTGGTGCAAATGCTATTTTGGGTGTGTCATTAGCTTGTGCAAAGGCTGCGGCAATGGATCACGGCATGCCTTTGTATCGATATGTTGGAGGTACAAATGCTCGAACTTTACCGGTTCCAATGATGAATATTTTAAACGGAGGCTCTCATGCTGACAATAAAATTGACTTTCAGGAATTCATGGTTATGCCTTTTGGGGCAGATACTTTTTCAGAATCACTTCGAATGGGTGTTGAAGTATTTCATGCATTGAAAGCCGAGTTGAAAAAATCGGGTTACTCAACAAATGTTGGCGATGAGGGAGGTTTTACTCCAAATTTAGGATCCAATGAAGAGGCTATTGAGTTTGTTCTTAAAGCCATTGAAACTGCTGGATATAAACCAGGAGAAGATATTCACATTGCATTAGACCCAGCATCAAGCGAGTTTTTTAATACAAAAGAGAATTTGTACCATTTTCATAAAAGTGACGGTAGAAAATTATCATCTGAGGAAATGGCTCAGTATTGGACGGACTGGGTAAATAAATATCCCATTGTATCTATAGAAGATGGAATGGCTGAAGATGATTGGTCAGGTTGGAAATCGCTTACAGATAAAGTTGGCTCAAAATGTCAGTTAGTTGGAGACGATTTATTTGTAACAAATACAAATAGATTGCAAGAAGGAATTGATAAAGGCGTAGCAAACTCCATTTTGATAAAAGTGAATCAAATTGGTTCACTTACAGAAACAATAGAAGCCGTTAACTTAGCATCGATTAATTCATATTCCTCTGTTATTAGTCATCGATCTGGAGAAACAGAAGATACTACGATAGCGGACCTTGCGGTTGCTTTGAACACTGGGCAGATAAAAACGGGTTCTGCTTCTCGAAGTGATAGAATTACCAAGTATAATCAGCTTTTGAGAATCGAGCAAAATTTGGGAGATATGGCTTATTTCCCTGGAAAAAATTTTAAATTTTTAAGCTAAGCTAGTATTTGTAAGTTAGCTGTTTGCGATGTATTTTCGCGATACAGCTAAACCTACACGGTTAACAGTTGTTTTTAACATAGAATTAAAAAGATCAGAAAAAAATGTCAGATAAGGCTACACTTACATACGAAGGCAAAACATACGAGTTGCCAGTTGTTGAAGGAACAGAAAACGAAAAGGGAATTGATATTAGTAAGTTGAGAGCTCTATCGGGGCTAATTACACTTGATCCTGGGTTTAAAAATACTGGTTCTACTAGAAGTGCTATCACCTATCTAGACGGAGAAAATGGGATATTAAGATACAGAGGATACTCTATCGAAGAACTTGCAGAGAATGCTTCTTTCTTAGAGGTAAGCTATTTGATTATATATGGTGAATTGCCGAATAAATCGCAATATGAATTGTTCTGTAAAGAAATTACCGAGCATACCTTGGTGCATGAAGAAATCAAAAATATTTTAGATGGGTTTCCGTCTAATGCACATCCTATGGGTGTATTGTCTTCTTTAATCTCATCTTTAACGGCATTTTACCCAGAGTCTTTAGACCCTAATCGTTCTTCAGAAGAGGTACATTTGAGCATTATTCGCATAATTGCCAAAATACCAACTTTGGCTTCATGGGCATTTAAAAATGAAATTGGACACCCAGTAAATTACCCTGATAATAACTTAGAGTATGGGTCGAATTTCCTTAAAATGATGTTTGCGATTCCTTCTGAGGTTTATAAGTCAGATCCAGTATTAGCGGATGCTTTGAATAAGCTATTAATTCTTCATGCAGATCACGAACAAAATTGTTCAACTGCTACAGTAAGAATTGTAGGATCAAGTCATGCAAGTTTGTATTCTTCGGTTTCAGCTGGTATTTCTGCTCTTTGGGGACCGCTTCACGGTGGAGCTAACCAAGCAGTTATTGAAATGTTGGAAGCAATTAGAGCTGACGGCGGTGATGTTCAGAAGTATATGGACAAAGCAAAAGATAAAGATGATCCATTCCGATTGATGGGTTTTGGTCACAGAGTTTATAAAAACTTTGATCCTAGAGCTAAGATTATTAAGAAAGCTGCCGATTCAGTATTGGCTAAATTAGGAGTGAATGATCCAGTTCTTGAAATTGCTAAGGGACTAGAAGAAGTTGCATTGAAAGATCCATATTTCGTAGAAAGAAAGCTTTATCCAAATGTAGATTTCTACTCGGGGATAATCTACAGAGCAATGGGAATACCTACTCAAATGTTTACGGTTATGTTTGCTTTAGGTCGCCTTCCTGGTTGGATATCTCAATGGAAAGAAATGAGAGAAAACAATGAGCCAATTGGACGTCCAAGACAAATATATACTGGAGCTAATGAGCGATCATTTGTGAATATTGGCGATAGAAAATAAGCTAAAAAGAAAACTATATAAAAGCTTCCTTAATTAAACTAAGGGAGCTTTTTTTTGCTCTAATCTATCGTTATATTTGCTAAGATATAACGCTTGTCTTGAAAGTAAAGGGTAGAATATGGCTTGAACACAATGACCAAATTATTTTGGGCGTTGGTCGCGTTCAATTGTTAGAACAGATAGCAATAGATGGTTCAATAAATAGTGCTTGTAAGTCTTTGAACATGTCATACAAAAAGGCCTGGAAACTTGTGGATTCTATGAATACGGTTGCTGATGAACCCCTAGTCGAAAAAGTAAGTGGGGGTAAAGGAGGAGGAGGCACCCGGGTAACCGATTTTGGAAAAGAAATGATTCAAAAATTTCGAACAGCTGAAGCAAATACTAAGCAGTTTTTTAAATCGGAATCCGAGCAATTTGACTGATGGAATTAGCCTTGTACATATTACTTCCTTTTGTGGCGTTTTTGTATGCTTCAGTTGGTCATGGAGGAGCAAGTGGGTATTTGGCACTTATGGCAATTATGGGAGTTTCAGCTATTTATATGAAGCCAACGGCACTAATTTTAAACCTTTGCGTCGCTGGAGTTGCTTTTCTGCAATTCAGAAGAATGGGCTATTTTAAGTGGAGGTTGTTTTATCCATTTATAATTACTTCAATTCCCGCTGCTTTAATTGGAGGCTACCTTAGCCTTGATGGAGAAATTTACAAGCGAATTCTAGGTGTACTATTGATTTTTGCAGTTATTAGAATGCTTTGGAGGCCAAATGTCGAAAAACAAGAAAACATCAAAATACCCATTTTTTACGGCCTCGTTTCAGGTGCATTAATTGGTTTCTTTTCGGGTTTGATTGGAATAGGGGGCGGAATTATTTTGTCACCACTTATTTTAGTGTTTGGTTGGGCCAGCGTAAAAGAAGCGGCGGCTGTTTCTGCATTGTTTATTTGGGTTAATTCCTTTGCGGGATTAATTGGGCTGTCAATTGCAGGGTTTGAGTTAGAACCAAATTACATACTGCTAATTGTTTCAGCTGTTGCAGGAGGTCTGGGAGGTGCTTATTTTGGGGGTTCAGTTTTAAATGCAAAGAAGCTGTCCTATCTGCTTGTTGGAGTTTTAACATTGGCTTCAATTAAACTAATAATGTTCTGATGGAAATTCAAGCAGTAATATTGGCTGGAGGGAAAAGCTCTAGAATGGGAACTGATAAAGGTTTGTTAGAGATAGCAGGGAAGCCTATGGTTCAGCATTTAATTGAAACTTTGCAACCATTAGCCGCAAATAGTTGGATCTCAACGTCAAATAAAATGTACATCCAATTTGGCGTTTCATTATTAACGGACGAGTATGATTCAATAGGACCGCTGGGTGGAATTCATATTGCATTGCAAAGAGCAACAACTCCTTTTGTTTTGGTTGTTTCTGTAGATGCGCCTTTTGTGTCAAAGGAATGTATTTTAAAGCTGAAAGGAAGTTGCGAGCAGGATACCATTGTGATTTCTAGGTGCGCTGGAAAACCCTACCCTTTAATTGGCTGTTATCCGGTAACAGCTTTAAAAAAGTTGGAAGAATATATTGATCAAGGAAATAGGTCAGTATTTGGCTTTTTGGAATCACAAAAAGTAAAAGAAATTGAATTTTCTGATCAGTTAAATGACTGTTTTCGAAATATAAATACACCACAAGATTTATCAGAAGTTCAAGGATGAAAGTAAAGATTACATTTTATGGTCAAACTTTGGAGATTGTAAATTCTAGTGAGATTGAAATGGAAATTAGCGAATCGACAATGGCTTATGATATTAGAAATTCGTTAGCAGAGAAGTATCCAAAATTGTCAACTGTTGAGTTGAAACTGGCAGTAAATAATAAGATGATCGCCAATGATTTAAAGTTAAATGATGGCGATGAAATTTCAATTTTACCTCCGTTTTCTGGAGGATAATAATTATGAGTATGGAAAAGAAATTAAGAAAGCCAAAACCAATTTTTAAGCAAGGAGCTATTTCAGCAGAATCTATTGGAGTGTCTATTGCAAACCACCAAACGAAAACGGAAATAGGAGCACATAATATTTTTATGGGTCAGGTGCGCGCGGATGAAATAGTTGGAAAGAGAGTAATAGCAATAGAATATACAGCAAATGAAGCGTTGGCAAATGAAACTGTTTTTGCAATACGAGAGCAAGCATTCGATAATTACGACCTAACCTGTATGCACATTTATCATAGTTTAGGCGAGGTAAAAGCAGGAGAAATATGCCTTTTTATTTTTGTTTCTTCACCGCGACGGGATGCTGCAAATGAAGCATGCCGATTTATTTTAGAGGCCATTAAAAAGGAAGCTCCAATTTTTGGAAGGGAAATTTTTGAGGACAGTACACATGAATGGAAAAAGAACAGTTAGGGTGAATTAGTTAGTAGCGACGAGTTTTTAGTAACTAGTTGTTAACTGCTAACTAAATACTAATTATTAATAACTAAATAATGTTAGACATAACGCACAAATCAAATACCTTAAGAATAGCAGTAGCTCAGGCAATTGTTCAAGTTTCTAAACAAGAAACAATACAAGCAATTGAAGAAGGTACTGTGCCAAAAGGTGATGTGTTTTCTATGGCAAAAGCTGCGGGACTGCTTGGGGTAAAAAAAACATGGGAAATGATGCCCGATTGTCATCCTTTACCAATTGAGTTTACTGGTATTGAATATGCTATCGAAGGTTTAAACGTCATCATTTCTGTAACCGTAAAAACGATATATAAAACTGGGGTAGAAGTAGAAGCAATGCACGGAGCATCGATAGTTGCATTAACGTTGTACGACATGCTGAAGCCAATTGACAAAGGAGTAGAAATTAATAACATCAAACTGCTATCAAAGAAAGGTGGAAAGTCGGATTGGAAAGATAAGTTTAGAAAGGATTTAACGGCTTCAGTAATTGTTTGCAGTGATACTATATCGGCAGGACAAAAAGAAGATAGAGCAGGGCTGGCAATTTGCGAAAAGCTCAAAACTTTTGATGTGACAATTGAAAATTATTCAATAATACCCGATGAACTAAATCTAATTCAAGCTGAGGTATCCAAATCTAAAAACAAACACGATTTATTGATTTTTACAGGCGGAACGGGAATGTCTGTCCGAGATGTTACTCCAGATGCAGTTCGACCACTTCTAGATAGAGAAATGGCAGGTGTTATGGAAGCAGCTCGGTCTTATGGGCAAGAACGAACACCGTTTTCAATGCTTTCGCGCGGTGTTGCGGGAACTGCTGGAAGAACAGTAGTATTGACTTTACCAGGATCAACTAAAGGTGCGTCAGAAACTATGGACGCTTTGTTTCCGGCATTACTTCACATTTTTAAAATTATTGGCGGCGGTAGGCACGATTAAGGTTCTTCAATTTTTAAAATACTCCTTTTAAAAGTTCTATTTAATTGATCTTTTGTTGCTGCAGAAAGTGGGTTGTTTTTGATATGAATCAGTTTTAGTTTTAGGCTATAAAACTCGTTGGGAAGTTTGCTGATCTCATTGCCATTCAAATTAATTTCCTTTAGTTTTTTTAGATTTTCGATAGTGGGGCTGATGTTCAGTAAACTGCAACCTTCTAAGTTTAAGTGACGTAATTTTTTTAATTCAGAGAGTTTAATAAATGGATCGTCAGATTGCAAGCTTATGCTGCTTAAGTTAAGGTCTACCAAAATGGGGTAAAGCGCAGGATTGAAACTTGCCCAATCTAATTCATTGTCGCTAACTGAAAGTTTTATCAATTTATTAAGGCGCTCATTTTCTGGAAATGAAACAAAACCTGTGTGATAGAGGGTTAAGGTTTCTAGTTGTTTTCCTTCTCTAAAAATAGCAGCATGATTTTGTATTGGATTATTATCTATGTAAAGGAACTTAAGCGTAGATGGGAAAACCTCTCCTTCGGGTATTTTTGCAATAAAATTGTAGCGTAAATAAAGTTCTTCTATTACAAAATGAAAGTTTCCCAGTTGCGGAAAAAGGATAAGTTGATTGTTGTCGAGGTTAAGTCTTTTAAGAAAAGTAAGGCTATTACGTCCAATTGAAAACTCTTTAATTCTATTATTGGCAATATCCAGCATTACCACATTCTGAAATTTATTGGGCATTATATCTACCTTCTGGATATTATTATCACTAAGAATTATGGAACGTAAGTTTGGGAACTTATACAACTGTTCTGGAAATTCGGTTAATTTTCGATTTCTTAAATCTATATTGTACACCGATTCAGGCTCGCGCAAAGCAAAACTTAAACTTGTATAAACCCTATTTTCAATAGTTTCGTCTAGTCCATTATAATAATATTGGCAACGAGCTGAATAGCTTATAGAGAGTAAAAACAGAAAACTTAGTATTCGGAAAGCAATCATAATATAAGAAGTGGTAAAGGTAAGTAAGCAAATTTTTAAAAGTGTTGGATATATCATTTTGATCCTTCTGGTTTTTTCGGCTTTACCTTATTCCAAACAAGTTAGGATTGCACAGATGCCACTTAAAATTGGTGGGAGTATTCCTGCTGATTTTGGAGATGTAATTATTGTTCCGGGAAGTGGCTGCAATCCAGGTCGAGGAACCGAAGAACGTTTGAATTTGGCTAGTTCTCTTTACCAAATTAAAAAGAGAAAGGTTATTCTTTCAGAAGGCACTTGTTTTCCGCATGAACGTAAGGGTTTTATTAAGCGGATGACTACCGAATGGAAAATTGATTTAGAAGATATTATTTGGGATACCTTGAGTTTGACTACTCAAGACAATATCAAGAATTCGCAGATTTTAGCTAAGGACTATGACTGCAAAAATGCGGTTGTATGCACTTCTCCATTTCATCAGATGCGCTGTGGAATATTGATGTTCAAACATTGGGATGGTGACTTTAAAATTGCCGCAATGCCAAAGGATATGCTTGAGATGGAAAAAGAACAAGTGTATATTGATCAAAGGGGTAAAACCTTAAAAGAAGAGTATTTAAAGAGCATATATGAGCTTGTTTTCTTCTTTTCAACTGAAAAGTAAAGCAGGTTTTATTTGTTTCTTTTGCAGACAACGAGCATCATTTCTTCAAGTTAAACCTGGAGCTAATGGGCGTGTTTTTGATTAAAGAGACAACCAGTCCGTACTGCAATAAGTGGCTTTTCATGGTGTTGCAGATGTCCTTTATTTATCAGTAAAGCTTAAAACAGTTCGAGCTAACTAATTCTGAGGTTTGGGTTTGTTATGGGAGTTAGAGTTGTTTCCTGAATTATTCCCTTTGTTTTTGTTTTTAAACCACGGTTTTTTGCCTCCTTTGGCTTGCGGACGTTTTCCCTTAAAGTTTCGATTATTTCCTCCGCCACCTTTTCCTTTTTTTGAACCAATTTGAGATTTCGGGTCATATTTAGGACTTTCTCCTATTTCAGATGGTGTGTCTAATTTGTCAAGAGTTCTTTCTATAAGTTCTTCAACATTCATCATCTTCAGTTGGTCATCTTCATTCACAAATGAAATGGCTGTACCTTTTGACTCAGCACGGGCGGTACGCCCAATTCTGTGCACATAATCTGCAGCATCATTTGGCATGTCAAAATTCATGACATGACTTAGTCCTTGAATATCAATTCCACGACTTAAGACGTCAGTAGCAACTAATATTTTGATATTACCAGCTTTAAAGTCTCTTAATCGCTCTTGACGTTCAGATTGTTCTCTTCCCGAGTGCAAACTCTTTATAGAATGCCCATCCTTAATTAATGCTCTTTCAATTTGATCAACCATCTCTTTTCGAGAGGCGAAAATGATCATGTTCTGAATGTCTTCGTTTTTTAGAATATGAGACGCAAGCGCTAGTTTGTTTGGATTGTAAACGTTGTAAATAACTTGATTTACTCCTTCAGCTGGCTTGGCTATTGCCAAATTAATTTGTTCAGGTTCTTTTAGAATTTGCTTTGCAAGCACCCTGATTTGGGTTGCCATTGTAGCCGAGAACATTAAAGTTTGCCTGTTTTTGGGAGTTTTATCAATGATTTTAGTGATGTCATCAATAAACCCCATGTCTAACATACGATCTGCTTCATCAAGGACTAACATCTCTAATCCAGATAGGTCAACATAACCCAAATTCATATGGGCCAGCAATCTACCAGGTGTTGCGATGATTAAATCGGCTCCTTGCTCTATTGCAGTTTTTTGCTGAGAAAAATCACCGCCTTCACCACCACCAAATACGGGAATAGAACTAATTCCTAAAAAGTATCCAATGGCTTGAACTTGCTCATCAATCTGCACGGCTAGTTCCCTAGTTGGAACTATTATTAGTGTTCTTACTTTATCATTTTTCGATTGGGTAATTTTCTCCAACATTGGAATAAGAAAGGCGGCTGTTTTTCCAGTACCTGTTTGAGCGCACCCAATAACATCTTTTCCGTCTAAAATAACTGGTATTGCTTGGTCTTGTATAGGGGTGCAATTTTCAAACCCCATATATCCGACAGCTTCTTTTAGGCTGTCAGAGATTTTTAATTCGTCAAATTTCATGTGTATTTATTAATGACTTTTTTCGTCATATAGAACTCACAAATAAAAACAATCCTTTTTAAAAGGAATGATAGTTTTTAATATGTCGTTTCATTGATGCCAAAGATGGGGTAAAATCTTTAGTAATTTCTTTTTAGCTTAAGCATATAACAAAGCAGACTAGTTAATTGCACTAAATTCTTCTGCAAATTTGAATATTAAGCTTTCAAAAACATGTTTTTATCATAGTTTTTTTGGTGAAATCAATCTTGTGTCTTTTAATTGATTCGACCTAAAATGCACTAGATTTTTCTAAATAATGACCAAAAGGGGCCTTCGAATATTAATAGTGGTTTTACTTAATATAAAAACGCTGGTTCACCACTTTTACATGCAACATCGCTGGGTTCTGCCGGCAAGATACAGGTAGATACAATGCCCGTTTTACGGTTATATTCTTCCTCAAGTTCAGTATATTCTTTTACTTTTTGCAAAAAATCCGCTACATCCAGTTCAGTGGAGTAAGCGATATACCCTTGAGGCCCCCCACAAGCTTTAGATCCATATGCGGTATACTCCCATATAGAAGAATCAGTACAAGTTTTAGAGTTTGACAAGCTGTTTATTTCCTCAAAACGCAGGTTTAACTCATAGCAAAGTGGCTCAGATTCTTCAATCACCTCCACTGGATCTTCTCGTTTACATGCAATGGAAAGAAGTAATAATCCAAAAAATAATGTTCGATACATAATGGCTATCGTTCTGCGATTTCTTTAATCTGCTCTATCATAGTGCATAAACCACTCTCGGTATGTTTTCTTTTTTCTTCAGTCGGGAAACCTTCTTGATGCCATGTGAATTTTACTTTTCCTTCTGAAAGTTGTTCAATTCGATAGGTAACAATGAAATAATTTTCAATTTTACCTTCAGTGCCTGACATACTGCTCCAGTAGTTGTATTTAAGCAATTCATTTTCCTTTACTTCAAGTACGTTGCCTTTGTCATTGTAAACATGACCTTCGTAATTGCCTTGAAAAACTATTGGGCTTCCAACTTTCCAATCAGTATTCGTTTCGGTCCCGTACAGGTAAACCTTTATTTTTTCAGGATTTGTCATTGTGTCCCAAACTGATTCGCAAGTTGCATTAATTTCTATGCTTTGTGAGGCTTTAAGTGCGGTATTCATAGTGATAGTTTGCGACTAATTTAAGAACAAAACGGTCACTCGACCTTATTGCGCCTTTTCAAACAATCCAGTATCGTCTAGCACATACTCTAAAATAGGTCGACATTTGTTTTTACAAGCAGGATAAAATTTCAAGTGCTCACGTTCTTTACTTTTTGGAGTATTTCCCCACCAAAATTCAGTAATAGCAATTGGTTTTAAATTGTGCTCAATAGCATATTGTAACAGCTTAGGAGCGGCACATTCTCCTGCTGCGGCTGGAGGAGAGCCTTGAACCGAATTTTCAAATATTTCCAATACGTTTTTTGTTGCTCCGTGGATGTTTGTAAATTGGTAATTCTCGAAAAGTCGCTGTTGTAGCAAATATGATTTTTGCTTTCTCCTTTCTTTAAGAACACTGATTTCCTTTAGGTCTGATGCCTTTTTGATTTCATTGCTCAGTTCTGTTAATTCAGTCATGCCCTTATTGATAAAAAAATCATCGGTAGCATCATCAAACACAGATGGAACAAATTCTTCGCAAACTACATCAATTGCTATTTTCCCAGAAACAGTTCCCAAATAGCCAAAGCTTTTGTCTGCTTTTTGAATCACCAAAACCCCAAACATTTTTCCTTTTTGGCAGCTGAAGTCGTAGTTCCATTTTGGAATTTCTGATTCAATAAAGTCTTGAAATTCTTTAGCAGCAATTTGCCCAATTTCTGGAATAAACGTCCCAAATGGGTTGTTGAGGTCTTTTGGAATTTCAAGGTTTGAAATGTACGATTTGAAGTTAAAAACAAGTTGATGTTTCACATCGCAAAAATGGCTCAAATTCAGTTGATTATTTCCAGATATCAAATAGCGTTACACAACAGTCTCCGGAATAATATTAAAACGTAGTTGAATTTAAATACTCTAAAAATGCATCCGACCGAGATATAAACCCATTGTCTATAAAGTAAAATGAAATAAATAAAAGGGCAAAACCAATCACCATTCCTTTGTAGTAACCTGGTACACCAAAGAATAAAACGGTAAGTGATAAAATTGCTAGGATTGGATAAATCTTCATTAAGGTTTTTCCTGCCTTGTTATCGTTGATGTGTTTCTCTTTTTCCAGCACTATTGCCTCAGCTTTTGATTTTTCAAATTGAGCAATGCTTTCTACTGCGTGGGCTGGCCGAGAATATAGAATATAACTTCCGTAGCCAACCAAAGCAACGACCAAAATCCCAAACGGAATAATAGCACCGCGGAGCAGTTCGTTTTCACTTCTAATAATTCCGAAGAATGCAATAATTACCAGAATTCCAATTCCAATCATTATGCGACCTTGTAAAACTTCGTTTTTTGCCCAAGTGTTCGTGTATTCAATAAAATTCATAGCCTTTTAATTTTAGGTATTCTAGCCATAAATTTAGATGACGAATTCAGTTTGAAGATTCAATACTGTCTTTTTTGAATTTATAATCCTTATGGCAATCGTAACAATGGTACTTGCTGGAAAATATTGGAATTGGTATTCCTAGAACCACCCAAATTACTAACGAAAGTTTACCATTGAATTTTTTACCATCAATATTTCCCGAGTCACAAACTTGACATTTGATGTTAGACTCAGAATAATTTACGTTTAAGTCGTTCGAGTCTTTTAGAATTTGAATGGCCTGCTTGACATCTTGTTCTTGAACTTCTAACTTGACTCCGCCAATAGCATTGGAGTAAAAATTATGAACCTGAACCGTCAACTCATCACGCACAAAACACTCAATGCCATGAGCTTCCAGCTTGCTCCTAGAAATAGCCATTTCATGCGGGTAGCTGTATGTTGCAATGGTGATGAGTTTCATTTTGGTGAAACCACCTAATAACAATACTTATTCGCATCAATCATTATACTAGCAATCATTTGCCTGGCCATTTTAGGATTAAAAGCTTGCACTTTGGTAAAGCGTTTTATGCCCATCAATTGCATGCGCAATTCATCGCCTTCAGCAAAAGAGTTGAGTGCGTCCTTACCCGCTTTATTGATTTTATCGGCAACGTCGTAAATGTAGGTTTGTACCATTGCAATTTGCTCCTGTACGTTTTCTTCGCCTTTTAACGTTGCCAGTTTTTCAACTCTTAGCAACACACTTTCTGCTGCATAAGTCCAAATGGCCATATCGGCTACGTTCATCAAAATCTCTTGTTCCTTGGACAAGGTCATCATCAATTTTTGAGCGGCAGAACCAGCAACCATTAACACTGATTTTTTGAAATTCTGAACGTACTTTTTCTCTTTTTCAAACAAAGCATCACCGGGTTCAGAGAAATCGGGAATAGACATCAGTTCGTCGGCAACTTTCATGGCTGGTCCCATTAAATCCAATTCGCCTTTCATGGCTTTTTTGAGCAGCATATCTACAATCAACATACGGTTGATTTCGTTTGTGCCTTCAAATATTCTATTGATTCGTGCATCGCGGTAGGCTCTATCCATTGGGGCTTCTGCCGAATATCCCATTCCACCATAGATTTGAACGCCTTCGTCCATCACGTAATCTGTAACTTCTGAACCCAATACTTTTAAAATAGCGGCTTCGGCGGCAAACTGTTCAACACCTTTCAAGAGGGCAGAGGCATGATCCATTCCGTCTGCTTCTAGTGCTTTTATTGCATTGCCCATATCTCGTGTGCAACGATACAATGCAGATTCTAAAACGAAGGTTTGTATTGCTTGTTCGGCGATTTTGTGTCTTATGGCACCATACTTAGAAATGGATCTTCCAAATTGACTGCGCTCGTTTGCATAGTTCACCGAAATGTCAATGCCTTTTTTACAGCCACCTAGACATGCGCCTGCTAGTTTTATTCTTCCAATATTTAAAATATTCAAGGCGATTTTAAAACCTTTGCCTGGTTCTGAAAGTAGGTTTTCAACGGGTACTTTGCAATTTTCAAAAAACACCTGAACAGTAGAAGAACCTTTGATGCCCATTTTCTTTTCTTCGGCTCCAAATGAAATGCCTTCGTAACCGCGCTCTACAATAAAAGCAGAAAGATTTTCATCGTCTCCAATTTTTGCAAAAACAGTGTACACATCTGCAAAACCGCCATTGGTAATCCACATTTTTTGACCGTTGATGAGGTAATGTTTTCCGTCTTCAGTAAGTGTTGCTTTGGTCTTCCCAGAATTGGCATCAGAACCAGAGCTAGGTTCAGTCAAACAATAAGAAGCCTTCCATTCAGCCGTAGCTAATTTTGGAATGTATTTGTCTTTTTGAGCTTTGTTTCCGTAATACAGAATAGGCAAGGTTCCGATTCCTGAATGTGCTGAAAAGGCAACTGCAAAAGAATGCCCGGCTCCAGTAACTTCCGTAACCAACATTCCAGTTACGAAGTCTTTTGCCATTCCACCATATTCTTCTGGAATAGATACGCTAAGCATACCCAGTTCGCCTGCTTTATCAAGCAAAGAGGGCATTAACCCTTCTTCCATAGAATCGATGCGTTCTAGATTGGGAAATACTTCTTGCTCCAAAAAATCATTACAAGTTTGAGCAATCATCAATTGTTCTTCATCCCACTCTTCAGGAATAAAAATATTTTTCGCCTCTGTTTCTTTTATTAAGAATTCTCCACCTTTTATGCTCATACTTCGCTTTTTAGGTGCAACGTTTCAAGTATTACGTATTACGTTTGGTCGCTTCTGATTAGCGTAATACGTTGTACGTTTTTTCGTTGTACGCAGATTAATTAATTAGTTCGTAAACACCAGCTGCTCCTTGCCCGGTTCCTACACACATGGTAACAATGCCGTATTTCTGTTTTCTTCTTCTCATTTCATCAAACAACTGCACCGATAATTTTGCACCGGTACAACCCAATGGATGACCTAAGGCAATAGCGCCTCCGTTTACATTTACGATATCAGGATTCAATCCCAATTCTCGAATAACGGCAACGCTCTGAGAAGCAAATGCCTCGTTCAACTCTATTTGTTCAATATCATTTAAAGTGAGACCCGCTTGCTTTAATGCTTTCGGAACCGCTGCTAATGGGCCCATTCCCATAATTTTTGGTTCTACTCCAACTGGAGCATACGATGCTAATCGTGCAATCGGTTTAAGCCCAAGTTCGTTTACCATACGCTCACTCATTACGATTGCAAAGGCAGCTCCGTCACTAGTTTGAGAGGAGTTCCCTGCCGTTACGGACCCCGTTGCATTAAAGACCGGGCGTAACTTAGCCAATACTTCAGTCTTTGTATTCGGTCGAACGCCTTCGTCGGTATCTACGGTATACGTTCTAGTTTCTCTTTTTCCGTCTTTCAAGAACGTTTCTTCTACTTCAATTGGAATAATTCCATCTTTAAAGTTTCCGTTTTTTATTGCTTCTGCGGCCTTGCGATGCGAATGAAATGCAAATTCATCTTGTTCTTCTCTTGATATTTTAAAACGCTGCGCAACCTCCTCAGCTGTCAATCCCATTCCCCAATACCAGCCTGGGTTTTCTTTTCCAACTTTGTGATTTGGAACAACTCTCCAGCCACCCATAGGAATAAGGCTCATACTTTCAGCTCCTCCAGCAATAATGCAATCTGCCATTCCAGCTCGAATTTTTGCTGTTGCAATAGCAATGGTTTCCAATCCAGAACTGCAATATCTATTAACTGTCTGGCCAGGAATTTTATCGGAATCAAAACTCATAAGAGAAATCAATCGACCAACGTTTAGTCCTTGTTCAGCTTCCGGCATTGCATTACCCACGATTAAATCGTCTATTCGGTCAACTTCCAATCCAGGAACCTCAGCCATCAATCCCTTAATAACTTGAGCGGCTAAATCATCAGGGCGTAGAAATCTAAATCCACCTTTGTTTGCTTTGCCAACGGCTGATCGTTTAGCACTAACTATATAAGCATCCATATTTTTCGTATTAGGTATAACGTATAACGTATAACGTATAACGTACAAAGTATTACGCGTGTGGCGTTCTACTTTTGTACTGTTCTTTTTAATTTAAAAATCATGTTCATTATTTTGTTCAGCCTGTCAAGTTGCTTAACAAGGTCTTCTCGCTTAACGTATTTAAGCCGAATTGCAATTTCTAATTGAGTATCGACTTCACAACAAGAAGCAAAGGCGATTCCAAGAAACTGTTTGAATTCACCAGGATTGTTCCTTCCTGCTCCTTCTGCAATATTTGAGGGAACAGAAACGGCAGCCCTTCTAAGTTGATTGGAAAGTGCAAATTTTTCAGAATCTGGGAATGCAGAAACAATTTTATAGACTTCTTCGACCATATCCATAGCCTCCTGCCATACTCTAAGTTCCTTGTACTTGTTCATTTCTATTATTCCTATTTCTAAATTTCAGTAAGCAATTAACGTAATACGTAAGCCGTTGTACGTAATACGTTGTAAATTAATTACGTAACACTTTTCCCGTCTTAATTATACTCTGCAATCGCTCCAAAGTTTTCCTTTCTGCGCACAACTCTAGAAAAGCTCGTCTTTCCATATCTAATAAATATTGCTCGCTTACTTGTGTTTCTTCCGATAAATCACCACCACAAAGAACCCATCCTAATTTCTCAGAAATCAATTGATCGTGTTCTGACATGTAATTTCCTGATTTCATAGAATCTGCCCCGACATAGACAATACCCAATCCTTCTTGACCCAATACCGTAATGTCTGTTCGTTTTTGAGGTTGAGTGTATCCGTTTCTAGCCAATTGCAGAGCAGATTCTTTTGCTCTTTTGAGTTGCAATTTTCTACTTACAACAATTTCATCAATGCCTTCTCTCAAGTATCCTAAATCAAATGCTTCGTATGCGGAGGTTGAAACTTTTGCTTGTCCAATCGTCAGGAACTTGTTTCTAAGCGTATTGATTTTTACATCCCCGTCTCGAAATGCATCGCTGCATCGTAATGCAAATTCTTTGCTGCCACCGCCGCCGGGAATAACTCCAACTCCAAATTCAACTAAGCCCATGTACAATTCTGCATGCGCCACTACTTTATCAGCGTGCATGCTCATTTCGCAACCGCCACCAAGTGCCAGGTTGTGAGGTGCTACAATAACAGGAATGGAAGAATGTCGCACGCGCATCATGGTATTTTGGAATGCCCGAATCGCGAAATCGAGTTCGTCGTATTCTTGCTCGACAGCCATCATGAATATCATTCCGACATTGGCACCTGCGGAGAAATTGTCACCAGTATTCGATATTACGAGTCCATCATATTCAGCTTCAGCTAAATCAATAGCTTTATTTATTCCAGCTAAAACTTCACCACCAATGGTGTTCATTTTTGTGTGGAATTCTAGGTTTATAATTCCATCTCCAATATCCGTGATGGTGGTCCCTGAATTTTTCCAAATAGTGTTTGATTCTCGAATAACATTTAGATCTAAAATCTGATCCGCACCTGGAACTAGTTTCTGAGATTTACTTGAGATATCATAAAATGACTTTGAGCCTTCAATACTTGAATAGAAAGACGTTGAGCTAGCAGCTAACATTTCTTCTACCCATGGAGCAGGGGAGTAGCCTTCTGCTTTCATTTGTTTTAAAGTCGCCTCAACACCTAAAACATCCCAAGTGGCAAACGGCCCTAATTTGTAACCAAAACCTGCACAAACTGCATCATCGATTTTGTACAATTCATCTGAAATTTCAGGAATGCGATTCGATGCATATTCCAACATTGAGAAGAACATTTTGCGGTAGAATTCTCCTGCTTTATCTTTTCCTTTAAGCAGCATTGGAAGACGCTTTTTTAAGTCTTCCACAGGCTTAGTCATTTCCAGTGTAGCAAATTTTGCCCTTTGCTTAGGTTCGTATTCTAGAGTATTGAGGTTTAGAGATAGAATTTGAGACTTACCTTTATCATCCTTTACTTTCTTATAAAACCCCTGATTTGTCTTACTTCCCAACCAGCCATTTTCGACCATTTTTGAAACGTAACTCGGAATTTTGAAAGTATCAATTTTTTCATCTTTTGGTGCGGCAGACTTTAAGCCATTCGCAACGTGAACTAAGGTGTCAAGTCCAACCACATCGCAGGTTCGGAAAGTTGCAGACTTTGGTCGTCCAATAACAGGACCTGTAAGTTTATCAACTTCATCAACCGTAAGCCCGATTTCTTCTACAATGTGAAACAATGCCATTATGGAGAAAACACCAACACGGTTTGCAATAAAAGCCGGAGTGTCTTTGCAGAGTACTGTTTCTTTTCCTAAAAAGCGCTGTCCGTAATCCATTAGAAATTCAGTAACCTCTGGGTTGGTATAATCCGTTGGAATAATTTCTAATAAAGGTAAATAGCGAGGAGGGTTGAAAAAGTGAGTCCCACAGAAATGCTTTTTGAAATCTTCTGTGCGTCCTTCTGTCATTAAATGAATTGGAATGCCAGACGTGTTTGAAGTGATAAGCGTTCCAGGAGAGCGAACAGCTTCAATTCTCTCAAATAGAGATTTTTTAATATCTAGGTTTTCAATAATTACTTCGAGAACCCAATCGCAGTCTTTTATTTTATCTAGATCATCTGTAAAGTTACCGGTCGAAATTCTATTTGCAAATGACTTTCGATAAATAGGGGAGGGATTGCTTTTCAAAGCAAATTGAAGTGAATCGTTAACGATTCGATTTCGTACCGCCTTATCATCAATAGATAGATCTGCTTTTTTTTCCTTGTCATTTGCTTCTTTGGGAACAATATCCATTAGAATTACTTCCAGTCCTACATTTGCGAAGTGGCAGGCAATTCTTGATCCCATTACACCGGAGCCGAGAACGGCTACTTTTTTAATTCTTCGTTTCGTCATATTGTGGTAGTGCTTCAAAGATGTTTTCGTTACTTAACACGCTATTAATTATTTCCATGACCTCAAAGAATTTTTTCTTCTGTGAAGCCGATATTTTTTTATCCAGATAATCATTAAAGTGAAGAACCGCTTCGCGCGATGCCTCACGTTTTTTTCTCCCTAATTCACTTAAACAGATATGTACTTTTCTACGATCGATTTCATTGGATTGTTTGAAAATGTACCCCTTTTTTTCCATGGACTTGAGGGTTCTGGTTAAACTTCCTGGTTCCATTCCAATTTTAGGCCCTAGTTGTGTGCTGGGCGTGCCGTTTTCTTGATCGATATTCAAGAGGACATAACCCATGGTCATGGTTAAATCATGTCTTGAAGCAATAATATTGTAATGCCTTTGCACGCCATGCCAAGACCAACGGAGAGGATAATCGAAAGTTTCTTCGGGTTTCATGCTTCCAAAGCTAACTAAATTTACTATGCGCGCATAGTAAAAATGTTAATTTTTTTATCCTTCGAAAGTGAGGGAGACCAAGAAAACTCTTGATCGAATTCGGTCAATTGGATTTGCGAATAATGTGTTGTCTTGAATAAGTTGATCACCTAAGCCCATGGATAGCTTGAATTCTGGACTGAATTTGAAATATTGCAAGAAAAAGTCAAAACCAAAACCTACTTGATAGTGATAAGTGTTTTTTGATAGTTTGATAACAATATCATCAGGATTTGATGAGTTGTTTCTTGAGTCTTCTTGGCTTACTAGGTCGTAACTGTACATGAATCCACCCAGCACGTATGCCGCAAAATTATTGTCTCTTGCACTTCTTAGTTTTAGATTTAATGGAAAATCAAGGTAGGTGCTTTCCACGGGTTTGGAAAACTTTTGATCTACTTCTCCTCTAAAAGAACGAAATTCATATTGAACGTTTCTTTGAGAAAATGACAGAGTAGGTATAAATCTTAGATTGAAGTGTGGACCCAAATGAAGGTCAGTTACGATACCTAAATTAAAGCCCAACTGAGGATCGACTTCTAATCTTTTGAGTGAATCGTTTCTGGAAAGGTCATAATCGATGGTAAAGTCTGAAGAGTTAATGCCCAACGAAAACCCAAAGTGCATAAACTTGTCATCAAATGTAGAAAGGTTACTAATTTTCGTTCTGGTATATCTATTGCGTTGAGCGAAAACAGATATGCTTGTCATTAAAACAGCAAACACAATTATATTTCTAATCGTTTTCAAACCTTTCTTAGTCTTTTTCAGCCAAATATATGCTGGCAATTCCAAACGTTAACGGGAAAGCCTTGATATTGGTATAACCAACTTTATCCATTATTTTGACAAAAGCAGCTCCGTAAGGGAATGCGTCCACAGATTCGGGCAGGTAAGTATAGGCCCGAGCGTCTTTTGAAATCAACTTTCCTATTCCTGGAAGAATATTTTTAAAATAGAAATTATATAACTGTTTTATTGGAAAGGCCTGAGGTTTACTAAACTCTATTATCGCAACAGCGCCTTTATGTTTAAGCACTCTTCGCATATCGGATAGCCCTTTTTCTAAATCCTCAAAATTTCTTACTCCAAAAGAAACCGTTATTGCGTCAAAGGTATTGGTCTCAAATGGAAGGTTTTCAGAATCTCCGTATTGAAATGAAATCTTGTCTTGATGACCTTTCTTTTTTATTTTTTCAACTCCCACTGCTAGCATATCACGACTAATGTCGGCTCCAATGATTTTGTCAGGATTAAGAGCTAATGCTTCTAGGGCAAAATCACCCGTACCGGTAGCAATATCGAGCATTTGCTTTGGCTGATAAGGTTTTAACAATCGAATTGCTTTTTTGCGCCAAAGAATATCGATTCCCAATGATAAAATGTGATTCAGGAAATCGTATTTGTGCGCAATGTTGTCAAACATTTCGGCTACCTGTTCCTTTTTGGTAGTATCTGTTTTTTTATAGGGCGTTACTTGTGACATTATTTGTTTTTAAATGATAGACAAAGTTTCGTCCAACAAGTTTTGTTTATCGATAGAAACTACACCAGTATTTTCGCACACCAATCCGCCTGCAAGGTTTGAAACTTGTGCTAGAATTGAAGTGTTCAATTTTGCAGCTAAACACAAAGTAGCAACTGCAATAACAGTGTCTCCAGCACCACTAACATCTGAGATGTTTCTGATATGTGCTGGAAAGGTTTTATTGCTTTTTCTGTCTGAGATAAAGACGCCTTTTTCGGATAAGGTTATCAATGATATTTCATGATTTAGTTTGGATCTTAGTTGCACATCAGCTTCAAGAATGGCATTATGTTCTTTTGGGATTTTGATGCCAAGGCCATCTCCTAGCTCTTTAAAATTTGGCTTAAACAACGTGACATTTTTATAGTCTAAGAAACGTTCTCTTTTTGGGTCAACAGCAATAGGAATTTTAATTTTATTGCCCAACTTAACCACTCGTTGAATTAGTCCGCTGGTTATGCTGCCCTTATCGTAATCTTCAAAAATTATCGCAGAAATATTTTCTGTTTCGATTAAATTTTTAATTCGAGAGAACAGGGTGTCTTCATCAGCTTTAAGCAAAGGCTCGATAATTTCTTCATCTACACGAGCAATTTGCCTACCTCCACTTATTATTCTTGTTTTAACGGTTGTCACTCTATGCAGAGACTGCACGATACCGGCATTATCCAAACCATCATTCACCATCAGGTCATTAAACTGCTCACCCGGCGAATCGTTTCCTATCACAGAGCATAAAATTGGTTTAGCGCCCATAGATTTTATGTTTCTGGCTACATTGGCTGCACCTCCAAGACGATATTCTCTTTTTTCAACATCAACCACTGGCACGGGTGCTTCTGGTGACATTCTATTCACTGTTCCATATACATATGCATCTATCATGGCATCGCCAATAATAAGCACTGTCATGTGGTTGAATGACTCAAAAGCATTTTTGATTTTTTTATTCATGGATGTTCAGTGAAGTTTATCTAAAGCCTTTTTGATGCGATTTCCGGCTTCAATTAAATCTTTCTCAGATGTAGCATAAGATAAGCGGATACATTCTGGGTTTCCAAATGCACTTCCTGTAACTAGCGCAACTCTTGCATCCTCTAATAGATACATACAAAGGTCATCTGCGTTTTTTAGGATTTTCCCATTTACCTGTTTGCCAAAGAAGTATTGTACGTCTGGAAATAGATAAAATGCTCCCGTTGGTACGTTGCATCTCATGCCTTTTATACTTCCAAGTTTTTCAAGCATTAAATCCCTGCGGTTTAGAAAAATATTTTTCATTTCATCAACAACAGATGGATTAGCTTCAACGGCAGCTTGAGCAGCTTTTTGAGCAATGGAAGAAGGGGCCGATGTTATTTGTCCTTGCATTTTTGCAACGGCTTTTGCAATCCACAATGGAGCTCCGATATAACCTATTCTCCATCCAGTCATTGCGAATCCTTTAGAAACACCATTAACTGTAATTACTTGGTTGTACAGGTCCTTAAAGCTCGCGATTGAAAAGTGGTCTTCTCCGAAGTTTATGAGTTCGTATATTTCATCTGCTATTACAAAAACACCTGGGTGATTAACCAGTACGTTTTTTAACGATTCAAGTTCATCTTTGCTGTATACCGAACCACTAGGGTTGCAAGGTGAGCTGAACATTAGCATTTTGGTTTTTTCGGTAATCGCTTTTTCCAGCTGATCGGCTGTGATTTTAAAGTCGGTTTCTACATTTGCATTAATAAAAACAGGCACTCCTCCTGCCAATTTTATTATTTCTACATAACTCACCCAATATGGTGTGGGCACAAGAACTTCGTCTCCATCATTAACCAAGCTTAGTAATACGTTCGCTAGGGATTGTTTTGCTCCATTAGAAACCACAATTTGTTCTGGTGCATAATCCAGATTATTATCTCTTTTGAACTTATTTGATATCGCTGTTAGTACCTCACGATATCCTGAAACAGGCGGATAATGCGTATAATTTTCATCAATAGCTTTTTTTGCAGCCTCTTTAATGAAGTCTGGAGTATTAAAATCTGGCTCTCCAAGGCTGAGACTAATTACATCAATACCCTGTGCCTTCAACTCTCTACTCTTAGCTGCCATGGCAAGCGTTTGCGATTCTGAGAGTGATTTTATTCGATTCGAAAGATACTTTTCCATAAGTTTAAATCAACTCACAAAGCTATATATTTCCAATTGTTGAAACTTGCAAAATACAAGCTCTTGGTTCAATCATTTTACGATATTTGACATTCTAAATTTGAACCTATGGATTTTTTGCTTGAAATACTAAAAATTACTATTCCTGGACTTATTGTTTTTGCCACATCTTACTACGTCTTAAAGCAAGTAATGGAGGGTCAGTTTAAGCGCAGAGAATTAGAGCTAAGAAGAGCAGAAAAACAATCTTTTACTCCAAATAAGATAAATGCGTATGAGCGTCTTACCCTATTTCTTGAAAGAATTCATCCTGCTGATATGGTTTTGCGCGTTCATCAAAAGGGAATGAAAGGAAGAACATTCCAGCAAGAACTCATAAAAACTATAAGGACGGAATATCAGCATAATTTGACACAGCAATTGTATGTATCAAACACAGCTTGGCATTTGGTTAAAACAGCCAAAGAAGAAACCATAAAAATGGTAAATGTTTCTGCTGCAAAAATGCCAGACGAGGCATCAGGAATTGATTTGAGTAATATGATTTTTCAACTGTTGAGTCAAATTGAAAAGAATCCAGTGGATTTAGCCAAAGAATATTTGAAGCAAGAGTTGCGAAAAGCTATTTGAAATAAAAATCGGTTAGCAGGTCAGCTGCAATAAAAGGGTCGAGTTTTCCATTTTCTACAAGCTTCTCCGTTTCAGCAAGTTTTTTCTTAAAACTGTCATTTTGCTCTATTCTTTGGGTGAGTTGTTCTGATAAACTTTGTTTGAACCAATTTACAGCCTGTAACTTTCGGTTTTGCTCAAAAAAATTATTGAGCTTTATGTGTTCGATATATTGATTGCATTTGGTCCAAATTTTATCTATTCCTTCATTATTTAATGCGCTCATGGTGTCGACAGTAGAAGTCCAACCTGATTTTCCAAGTGGAAAGTAATGCAGTGCCTGTTGAAGCTGGTTAGCGGCGACTTTAGCATTTTGGGAATTATTCCCGTCAGCCTTATTGACAACTAGAATATCAGCCATCTCCATTATTCCGCGTTTAATACCTTGAATTTCATCACCGGCATTAGATAATAATAACATTAGAAATACATCGACCATAGAATGAACCTTAGTTTCAGATTGGCCGACACCTACGGTTTCGATAAGAATTAAATCGTAACCAGCTGCTTCGCACAATAAAACACTTTCTCTTGTTGCCCTAGCAACGCCTCCAAGTGCACCTGAGGTAGGCGAGGGGCGAATGTAAGCGTCACTATGCGCACTCAAATGATCCATTCGAGTTTTATCTCCTAAAAGACTTCCCTTCGAAATTTCACTACTAGGGTCTATAGCTAAAACACATACTTTTTTTCCTTTGGAAATAGCATGTAATCCAAATGACTCTATGAAGGTTGATTTTCCTACTCCAGGCACTCCTGTTATGCCAATTCGAATTGATTTTCTAGAAAAGGGCGTTGCTAATTGTACTAGCTCTTTAGCGATTTTCCGATGTTCAGTTTTAGTACTTTCAACTAATGTTAAAGATTTACTGAGCCATTCTCTTTTACCTGCAATAAGGTGTTTGAAAATCCCTGGAGCGTCGACAAGTTCTCGCTTTTTTATCTTTATGTTAGGTCTAACTGCCATTTTAACGCAGTCTTTGGTCAAAAGCAATTATTGGAGTTTCGCAATCTCCCGATTTTAGGTCACTAATTTTTCCTGTGTACGTTGCATTTACTCTCAGTTTGTTTTGAGATAATTTTTCTCTGGTAATTTCAAAGTTTCTCAATTTGCCAAGGTCCTGCTCTTTCTCACTTACACTTCCTGCATCAAACATCAGTTTAACCGAAAAAAGAGAGTCTCCTTGAGTGTTTAATTTGTCAAAAGAAATACCGGTCACAGTTGCTGAGAATTTCCGAACATGCCAGTCACAAGGGCCATTCACGTCTGCATTGCTGCAGCTTAGTAAAAATGCAGAGAAAAAAGCTAGATAAATCTTTTTCATAAAATTGAAGTTCGCATTAAGTTCAATCAAACCTACAAAATATGACAAATAAACAAAGCTCTAGTTTTGATTCATTGAATATTCGGTTGACTTATTATTCCTTAACGAATTGACAGAATTTTGACATACAAATAATACTAGTCTAGAATTACATTTGCATTTTAAACTAAGAAGTACAAAATGGAAGTAAAAGAACATCACAAGTGTATTATTGTTGGTAGCGGCCCAGCGGGTTATACTGCAGCTATATATGCAGCAAGAGCAGACATGAAACCAGTTATGATAATGGGAATGCAGCCAGGGGGTCAGCTAATGGATACCACAGAGGTGGATAATTTTCCTGGCTACCCAGAAGGAATTACGGGTCCGGTTATGATGGAGGAGTTCAAAACACAAGCAGAACGTTTTGATACTGATGTAAGAAGTGGCTTTGTAACTAAAGTTGACTTTTCTGGACCTGTGCATAAAGTGCAAGTCGATAACCAAGATTGGCTTTCGGCTGATTCAATAATTATTTCAACAGGCGCTTCAGCAAAGTGGTTGGGCTTAGAATCTGAGTTAAGGTTGAGAGACTTGGGAGGAGGAGTTTCTGCTTGTGCAGTTTGTGATGGATTCTTTTATAAAGGAAAAGACGTAGCAATAGTTGGGGCTGGTGATACAGCTGCAGAGGAAGCAACGTATTTAGCTAAACTTTGCAAGAAAGTATATATGATCGTTCGAAAAGACCATTTTAGAGCGTCAAAAGCAATGCAACATCGAGTTGAAAATGCAGCGAATATAGAGGTATTGTTTAATTCGGAAACCGAGGAAGTTTTAGGTGATCAGGTGGTAGAAGGAGTAAGGGTGATAAACAATCAAACAAAAGACAAAAGAGACCTTAAAGTAGACGGTTTTTTTGTTGCAATTGGGCATAAACCGAATACGGGCATTTTTAAAGATTACTTAGAAATGGATGAGGTAGGTTACTTGAAGGTGATTCCAGGAACATCAAAAACTAAAGTCAAAGGAGTTTTTGTAGGTGGAGATGCTGCAGATAAAGTGTACCGTCAAGCAGTAACTGCTGCAGGAACTGGCTGTATGGCTGCCCTAGATGCTGAACGTTACCTTGCAGATATTGGAGTGCATTAACAAACTCTGAATAAGAATTATCAAAGCGGCCAACGGCCGCTTTTTTTTTAACGTAGATATTATTGGTAAAGTGCACCATGTCATTTTGATAAGGTGTAACATATTTCGCTAAATTTGGCGAAATCTAGCTTTTATGCACTCAAGATGAAGAACTTATATTTATTGATCATTTCTACATTAGTTGCTTTTAGTGCTAATGCCCAATTAAGCGGTACTTACACCATTGGAGGTACTTCTCCAAATTATTCCACAGTTACTCAGGCTGTAGATAGTTTAAATAAAAAAGGAGTCAACGGAGCGGTTGTTTTTCGTATCCGTTCAGGCAATTATAATGCTCAGTTTACTATAGGGAATGTTAATGGTGCTTCAGCAACTAATACCATAACCTTTAAACCCGATACTGGAAATGCAACGACACCAATAATTCAGTTTAATAACTCAACTGCCGCCGATAACTATGTCATAAGGTTAAAGTCGGCCAAGTACGTAAGCTTTGATTCTCTCACAATAGCAAATGTTACGTCCAATCAATACGCAACTGTAATTGCTTTCAATGACACTTGCGAGTATATTTCTTTTACCAATAATACAATTCGAGGATCTTCTCGTTACAATACAACCATAACCACAACACTAATATTGGATGAGCGTGGAACAAATCAAAACTCTCATAATGTAACGTTTGAAAATAATGAAATACTAAATGGGGCTTACTCATTTTATATTTATGGAGCAAGCTCCTCAGTCACATTGCAGCAAGATAAATGGGTAATTAAGAATAACCGAATTTTAGGTTACGGCTATTATGCTATTTACTCTTATTACAATAAAAACATGGAAATAGTAAACAATACCATCACATCGGGTACTAATGTTTACTTTTTTGCTAGAACTATTTTCATGTATTTTAATGGTACACCCACCGTTACAGGTAACACTATTTTTAATGGTGCAAATGGTTATGGTTATGGACTTTATATGCAAAACTGTTTTGGTTTATCGAACAATAGAAACAATGTTTCAAACAACAGTATTCTTGTAACTGGAGCACAGTACGGTATGTACCTTGCTGGGTGTAATTTTAGTGATTTTTACTTTAACACTGTTAGAATAAACGGAGGAACATCTACTGCCACAACTACGGCATACTTAAACTTAAATTCTACCTCTAATTTTAAGAATAATATTCTTGTAAATATGAGTAATACTTTAGTGATGAATAGTTTAGGTTCATCATTGCAACCCGATTACAATAATTACTTTTCTCCGGTAAAGGCTGCCCAAGTTGTTGGAGCAAACTCCATGTCAGTTGATCCGATGTTTGTATCTGCAACCGACTTGCATATTCAGAATGTTCAATTGAATGCAAAGGCACTTACGATAACTGGCATTACTACCGATATAGATGGCGAAACAAGAAACTCTTCAACAGATATAGGTGCTGATGAATTCGACCCCGACTCGTTAGATGCTTCGGCATTGGACTTGAAAAGTGTTTACTGTTCTGGTTTAAATAACATTGATTTTACAGTATTGAATTTTGGTTTGGATACTATTAAGTCAATGCGAATTAGGCTTGGAATCAGCGTGAATGGCAGGCCTTTTCAATATCAAAATGTAAGCTATAATTCTAGCTTGGCATCGGGAGCAACAGCTTTAGTTAGCTTGCGGAATTATAATTTTATCTCTGATACCAACTATAGATTGACTGCCAGGATTGATTCAATTAACGGTATTCCTGATACAGTATTAACCAATAATTCTCTAACAACTCCAACATTCGGAACAGCAATAAGTGGTACTTACACAATTGGTGGTTCCAATCCTGATTTTACAGATTTCAGATCGGCAGTTTCAAGATTAACGTCCTCTGGTATTTGTGGGCCAACCACCTTTAAAGTGCGACAAGGATTATACAATCAAAATTTGCTTTTTACTGCAATAAGAGGAGTATCGATATCTGATACTATTGTATTTGAGGCAGATACAGGAACTACTTCAAAGCCAGTTCTGTATACAACTACTGGAACTACGGTTAGTTTTAATGGAAACCAAGGAATTACTTTCCGAAATATTGCAATACATAATAACAACACCAATGGTACAGTGGTAGGTTTTATTAATAAAAACCGCTTAATAAGAATTGATAGTTGTGATTTAAGAGCGGATACTACCAATAGACCAGGCTTTAACAGCAGAAACATCATGAATAATAGAAGTAATTCTCTGTCTGGGTTAGAAGTGTTAAATTCGGATATAAGAGGTGGTTATTATTCTATTTATCTATATGGCACAAGTACACGGGATTTAGATAGTAATGTTTTGTTTAGGAATAATAGAATTCACGATTGGTTCAATTTTGGAATTTATAGTTGGTATCAAACTGGGGCAAAATTTATAGGAAATTTAATTGAAGATAAGGACGTGTATTCTTTTAGATACGGTTACTACGCTTATTACAATTACGATTCAGAATTCAGTTACAACAAATTATACCTATCACACACCACAAGTGGTTATGGTGTGTATTTATTTTCGTTTGCGGGTACAACTACAACTCAAAGAGGAAAATTTAATAATAACTTTTTAAGCGCTTACTACGAAAATTCTGGAATTCAGGATTTGTTATATGCAAGGTCATCTAGAAACGCAGATTTCTATTTTAATAGTTTTTACCTCGATGTGAACAATGCAAATTCCAATGCGGTAGAGATGAGTTTCCCTTCAAACGTAAATTTTAGAAATAATAATATTCATGCGGATGCTCCTGGAATAGCCTATAATAGAACGGGTACATTTATTTCAACTCACAATAATATTTTCGCACCAGGAGGAACAGCATCTAATGTTGCGCTAGGTTCAAGTGAAGTTAGTATCTCTCCATTTTATAAATCAAAAGAAGACTTGCATGTAAAATCAATATTTCTAAACAATAGAGGCATTCGAATAAGTGGTGTCACTGATGATATTGATTATGAAACTAGAGCTACCGTTCCTGATATTGGGGCTGATGAGTTCGATATAGATTCGAACGATGTTGGAGTTGTTGCTGTTGTTGCTCCAACCCCCGGTAAATGTGGAACGGATTCACAATTGGTAAGGGTGTTGGTTTTAAATAATGGAATTAATTCACAAACTACTTTTCCAGTAACTGTTCAAGTAACAGGCTCAGTAACGGCTAACCTTACAGGTACTTATTCAGGAACTTTAGGTTCCGCAAAGTACGATACCGTTGATGTTGGGTATATAAATACTAAGTCAGGTGGAAGATTAAATATAAGGGTTTGGTCGGCCTTAGTTGGTGATACTTACAGGGATAACGATACGCTTTTTGAGGAAGGAATTAAAATTGATCAAATACCTACAGTTCCGAGTATAACAACTCCAATTGTTGTTTGCGAAGGAATCGATTCAACAATTGTTAGCGGTTCAAGTGCAAAAAGAATAGAGTGGTATGATGCTGTTTCAAATGGAAATTTGTTGCATTTAGGAGATAGCTTTAGAGTTAATATTACCAAAAGCGATACCTTTTATGTGAATGCCTCTGACGATTATGTTTCTGCCTTAGGAGAAATTTCTCCGTATACTAATTCTAATAATATAACTGAGCTTAGAACCTTTAATCAAGGTGTCCGGTTTGATATTTTGAGGCCTACAGTTATTGATTCAGTCACTGTGCATCCTTCAGATTCAGGAACGCTAATGATAACAATAAGGGATAAAGACAATAACTTGGTGGGAACAAAATCATTTACAGTTGTGCCACAAGGTGGAAGTAAAGTCGCACTGGGTATATCTGTTCTCCCTGGGGTTGATTACCGTATGAGTGCTTCAGGTTCTGCATTCGGGAAGACGGCAGGCCAATTTGGCTTGGAATACAATAGAGGTTCAAGATACCCATATAGAGACTCTGATACAAGTATGATTATAACAGGAGATATCAATGGAAACACTTTTGCTTATTACTTCTTTTATGATATAAAAATTTCTGTTCAAGGCTGCGATGCTGGTGTGGGAATGATTCCAGTTAGTGTGCGCCCAACAACTACGTTGAATTTAGGTAATGATACAGGTTATTGTGTTGGAACTTCGATTAATATGATTGCTAATGCGAGGATCACAGGTGCTTCCTCATACAGATGGGATAACAATAGCAATTCAGCGACAAGAAACCTTACTACGCGAGGAACTTATTCAGTCACTGTTACTGCAAATAATGGTTGCGTAGTTAGTGATACAATTAAAGTAGAAGAAATCCCTCAACCTTCTATGTCATGGATAGACAGAAGGTATTGTGATAATATTGGAAATGTTAAATTGTTTTCTGGAGTTAAATTTGGTGGAACCTATACGGGACCGGGTATCATAAATGGAACTCATTTTAACACCTCATTAGGTGCAGGAACATATAATCTAAATTATACCTATTCGGATGGAATGGGCTGTTTTGGTCAAACTTCAGGTGCGGTTTTTATAGACCCTGCTCCAACAGCTTCTTTACCGAGTATAGCCGCGGTTTGTCAAACTAGAACTTCAATAAACTTACCCAATGGAGCACCTACTCCTGGATATTATTTCGACGACGAAGGCTTAACAAATGCAGCTACTTATACACCAAAGTTCTCTGGTTTGGATACTGTATATTATGTAGGGTTTAGTTCAAATGGTTGCAAAGACACAGCAAGTTCAACAATTAGTGTTACTCCAGCGCCACAACCAGTTTTAACATCAAAAGATACGGCTTGTGAAAATGAGACTGCAATAACGATTAATACTTCTATACCAGGTGGTGTTTTCAGTGGAACTGGAGTAAGTGGAGGTTCATTTGACCCTTCAATAACAGGACCAGGTAAGCATAATGTTTATTATGAAGCTTGGAATACTCAAGGTTGTACTACGAAAGTTGGGAAGGTAATAGTTGTTTTAGAAAAGCCAAATTTGGTGTTTAACCCATTGCTTGATGTTTGTGAAAAAACAGGAACTTATTCAATAGTAAAAGGTATTCCGTCCAGCGGAACTTTATCGGGAAATTTTGTAGATGTGGTTACAAGTACCTTTGATGTTGATGCAGCAGGTGTTGGGTCTTTTCCAATATCATATACGATAGAAGGAGTAAATGGATGTAAAAATGAAATAACTAGAAACTTAGTGATTAAACCTATACCGTCTCTCAACTTAGGAGGTGACAGACAGTTTTGTGGTTCTAATACCATTACGCTTGATGCAGGTAATGCTGGAGCAACTTATTTGTGGAGTACTAATGCTACTTCTCAAAAAATTGTAGTTGCTCGGAATGGTAAATTCAGTGTATATGTAGACCTCAACGGATGTGTTGCGGAAGACAGTGTGGAAGTGTCATATGAAGCGGTATGTGTAGGGCTGGCTGAAGCCGCTAGCAATGCTGGTATTTCTATTTTCCCAAATCCAACAAAGGATGTTCTTAATATATCCCTAATGGAAAATGCGTCTTTGTCTGCGGTTAGAATTTCGATTTTGGATGCAACTGGTAAATTGATCTACATTGAGAATGCTAACGGTGTGAATGTTCATTCTGTTAATGTATCTGAGTATGAATCCGGATTATACTTTATTCGAATTGAGGTTGATGGAGAAAGAATTCAGTCTAGGTTTTCGGTGGTTCACTAAATTTAATAAATAGAAGTTATAACGTAACTATGTGTCCTACAAAGTATGCATATGTACGCTTAAATTAATTCAACAAAACTTATGAAAAATCTTAAAATTTTGTCAACTCTGATGCTTATTTGTACGGCTTCATTTGGGCAAATGACCAGCTACTCTTATACTAGTTCAAGTGGCACTTTCGCCGCTGTTACTGGTGGCACTGACATTAATTCGATTGAAGCGAATGATCAAATTTCCTTGGTTCTTCCAATTGGGTTTTCGTTCAATTATTGTGGAATTAACTACACTAAATTTCGAGCAAACTCAAATGGGTGGATCAGCTTGGATACTACTATTACACCATCTGTCTCAGATCAAAGGACAAATAATTTAAGCGGAAATACATCATTAGGACCTGTTCTAGCTCCATTATGGGATGACCTAGACGGAACAACAGGCACGGCAAGTTACACCACAACTGGCTCAAGTCCTAATCGTGTCCTTACAGTAGAATGGAAAAATTGGGAATGGAACTTTCAAGCAACTTCGGCAACAGTTTCATTTCAATTAAAACTTTATGAAGGCACAAATAATGTTGAGTTTGTTTATAGGCCTGAATCAGGAAGTGTAGTTAGCGGGACAGCTTCTGTCGGGATAAAAGATACTTCAGCTGGCTCAGGTAACTTTATCTCGCTAAGTGCTCTAGCCAATACGGCAACTGCTTCTAAGACAATAGAAACAACAAGTATTAATGCAAAACCGATATCAGGGCAAACTTTTCTGTTTACACGATGTAATGCGAATATTGATCAAGTAGGTGCGTTATGCGCCAATAGCGCTCCAATTTTTAGTAATTCTGGCTCAGGACTTCCATCTGGAGGTAGCAGTGCATTTTTTGTAAATGGAACTGCTCAATCTTCATTTGACCCAACAACCCAAAGCATTGGAAATCATACTCTTATGTTTACATATGCTACCAGTAGTTGTACAGATACGAATAAACAAGTAATTCGAGTAGATTCTGTTACCCAGATTCAATTTTCAATGCCATCTTCAATTTGTTCAAATATCGATACATTCCAGCTGAATGGAAGCCCAATTGGAGGAAACTATAACGGACAGGGTGTTCTCGCAGGAAGTAATAACTTGCTACCAAGTTCATTTACAAATCCAAGCGTCGAAATCATTACCTATTCATTTACGAATGCTTTTAATTGTTCAGATTCTATTTCAATGTTCTATCAGATAGATACGATTTCAAAATCGACGGTAAGCGTTTCGAATGTTTTGTGCGATAATACCCCATCTTTTAACCTTACAGGAGGCACTCCTGCAGGTGGAAATTATTTTGGTTCGAACGTAAGTAATTCAATGTACACAGGCGGAGTTATTGGAGCAGACACCGTATACTATAATTATCAAGCTTCAAATGGATGTGCTGATACGAGTTATGCGGCAATAACAATTAACAGTTCTCCAGGACTGAATTTTACAGATATTGGAAGATTTTGTGAAAATTCAGGCTTCATAACGTTAAATACTGCTTCTCCAAGTGGAGGAGTTTACAGTGGGCCAGGTGTAGTTGGAACAACTTACACGCCCAGTGTTCCGGGTACGGATACTATAAAATATGTAATTACTAATTCAAACAGCTGTTCAGATTCTGCATTTCAATATGTTAATATTGATTCGGTAACCGCTACATCCTTAGCAGGAATGGGCCCTTTTTGTGATAACGCTACTGCTATTGCATTAAACACGGGATTGCCTATTGGAGGCGTTTATAGTGGAAATGGAGTTAATGGAATAAATTATTCGCCAAGTCAAGCAGGAGTAGGGTTTGATACATTGAGTTATACCTTTACCAATGGGTTGCTTTGCAAAGATTCCAGTTTTGTCTTAGTAAGGGTAAACCCTTCGCCAACGGTTTCTTATTCTGGTGATTTAGAATTTTGTTTAAATGACATGGAACAACAATTAACTGGAGCCGTTCCCCTTAATGGAAAATATAATGGGGTTGGAGTTAATTCAACAGCGGGACGATTTGACCCAAAGGCAGCTGGTGCAGGTACTCACAGTATTACTTACGTTTTAACAAATGGTAATAATTGTTCAGATTCAGCTTCTGTAATAGCTCAGGTTATCGAAAATCCTGTTTTTTCCTTAGGTGAAGATATTGAGATATGTGGTGACGAAAGTACAGAGTTAGATCCGGGTATTGACAGCGTCAATTATATATGGAGTTCGGGAGAAACATCAAGAAAAATAATGGTGAAGGAAAGTAAAGTATTTTCTGTCACCGTAACCGATACTGTTTCGGGTTGTAAATCTTCAGATGAAATTAGAGTTGAATACGATGCTATTTGTGTAAGCATTAATGAGGATTTGAAAGAGTCGACTTCTATTAGCTATTTCCCAAACCCCACAAACGGAATGTTAATGCTTAAGTTAGAAGGATTACAAGTACAAAACATTGAATTACTAATATTGGATATGACTGGTGCAGAGGTGTTTTCAACCGTCATTGAAATTCATGATTTAAATCAAGAAGCACCAATTGACTTGTCTGAATTAGAGTCGGGTAATTATCTCATTCGAATGCGTACAAATTCTGGTGCGGTAGTACATAAGATTACAAAATATTAGTGTTTATAAACGAATTCGAAAATAGGGGCTACGGCCCCTTTTTTCATCTCTTAAGTTATACGATATTTGAAATTCAATTAAAACTAAGCGATGAGAAAAGTATTTATAACAGCAATAATTCTGGGAAGCATGATTTCATGTAAAACTGAAGGAGAAAAATCAGAGAACGAGGCGGTTGCGCAAGATTCGGTAAAAGCAGATGAGTTCGTTTATATGACAGAACAATTTGCCGATTTAAAAATAATTAGATATCAAGTAAGTAGCTTTGATAAGCTAAGCGCGCAGCAAAAAGAATTAGCATATTACCTTTATCAGGTTAGCTTAAGCGGTAGAGATATCATATATGATCAAAATTATAAGCATAATTTGGTGGTTAGAAAAGCTCTTGAAAATGTTGTTGCAAATTATCAAGGTGATCGAACTACCCTAGATTGGGAAGCATTTATGACCTATACTAAGAGGGTTTGGTTTTCTAATGGAATCCATCATCATTACTCAACTGCGAAATTGAAACCTGGTTGTTCTAGAGGCTTTTTTGATACCGTTTTAAGTGAAACAAATACTCAGCTTGATGGCAAGATTGTAGACGTACTATTTGACGATTCAACAGATATGAAACGTGTAAATCTTGACCCTGAAAAAGACTTAATTGCAGGTTCGGCAAATAATTTTTACGAAGATGGAATTACTCAAGAAGAAGTAGAGGCCTTTTATAAAGCTAAAATAGATTCAAAAGATGAAACGCCAATTTCTTACGGTTTAAATTCTACCTTGATTAAAGACGAAAACGGGGAATTAACGGAAGACGTTTGGAAAGTAGGTGGAAGGTACTCAGCTGCTATAGAAAAAATGGTTTTCTGGTTGCAGAAAGCGGTTGCTGTCGCAGAATCGGAAGAGCAGAAAAAAGGGTTTGAGCTGTTAATTAAATATTATCAAACTGGTGACCTTAAAGTTTGGGATGAATACAATATTAAATGGGCTGGTACCACGGGAGATGTTATTGACTATATCAATGGCTTTATCGAGGTATACGGAGATGCTATGGGTTACCGAGCAACTTACGAGTCTATTATTCAGATCAAAGATTTTGATGCTTCAGAGCGCATGAAGGTTCTTCAAGATAATGTGCAATGGTTCGAGGATAACTCTTCAATTGCTCAGAACCATAAAAAGGAAAATGTTACGGGAGTTACCTATAAGGTGGTGAATGCGGTGATTGAAAGTGGAGATGCTGCACCTAGTACACCGATCGGGGTCAACCTGCCTAATGCCAACTGGATTAGAGCTAAACATGGTTCAAAGTCGGTTTCTTTGGGCAATATTGTAGAAGCATATTCTCTTGCTGGTGGAAGTAAAATGCTGGAAGAGTTTTGTTATTCAGATGAGGAATACCAACGTTCAAAAAAGCACGGTAAAATGGCTTCTAAACTGCATACAGCATTGCACGAAGTTGTTGGACATGCATCTGGTAAGCTAGAAGCAGGAATTGGAACGCCAAAAGAAACGCTGAAGAGCTATGCAAGTACATTGGAAGAGGGACGAGCAGATTTAGTCGCTTTGTATTACCTATTGAATCCTAAGTTGATTGAATTGGGACTGATGGAAACATTAGAAATAGGTAAAGCCGAATACGATAGTTATATCCGTAATGGTTTAATGGCTCAATTGAGACGAATTGAAAAAGGAGAAATTATTGAGGAAGCTCATATGCGCAATAGGCAAATGGTGGCCGGTTGGGTATATGAAAAGGGGCAAGCGGAAAACGTAATTGAAAAGAAGCAAAAAGAAGGTAAAACCTATTTTGTGATTAATGATTACGAAAAACTTCAAGTTCTATTTGGAGAATTACTTTCAGAAATACAAAGAATTAAATCTCAAGGAGACTATGAAGCAGGTAAAAATCTAGTTGAAGGTTATGGCGTTCAAGTAGATGAGGCTATACATGCTGAAGTATTGGAAAGGTCCGAGAAGCTAAACATAGCTCCTTATGGTGGTTTTATTAACCCTAGGTTAGTGGCCGAAGAAAAGGAAGGTAAGATTGTAAATGTTACCATTGAATACCCGACGGATTTTAGTGATCAAATGATGGAATACGCTAAGAATTATTCTTGGTTGTAAATCAGCTTAAATTGTAGGTTAATAAAAGGGCTCCATTGGAGCCCTTTTTGTTTGATATAGGATTTAATAAGCCAGATTCTGTTTTAATCTATCATTTAACTGTGCAATCTACCCTCCAGATTGAGCGAGTAACTCTAAGCTCTGGTATACATGATCTTGCACCTCATAAGGTTTACCAAGCTAAATTCATTACTGAATTTACTGGTGCGCTCTTACCGCACCTTTTCACCCTTACTCTAATTACTTAAAGCGGTTTATTTTCTGTGGCACTATCTGTCTAGAAAAACTCTCGCCTGTCTAGCCCAATTTTTCAATTGGTATGATGCTCTGTGGTGTCTGGACTTTCCTCTTCAATCTAATGAAGCGATAGAACAACTTATATCAATGCAAAATTAAACAGTTTTATGGAGTTAAAGGCTAGGCTCGCAATTCGACACGAGTTGCTCCTCTGCCATATTCGTTCATAAAACCATCATGAAAATCCAACCCGTAGGCTTTTATGATGTTGTGCAATTCTACTTTTAAAACGCCTTTTCCAATTCCATGAATGAATATAATGGTGGGCTCACCTTTTTTAATCGATTCCTCTAAACAATTCACGGCATAATCAAGCTGATAGTTTAGCATTTCTCCCGGTGTCATGTGGCTATGACTTACCAATAAATCATGAATGTGTAAATCAAACTCTATGATATTTTTTCTATTTCTTTTTCCTCGAACTCGCCCTAATTCAATTGCATTTTCCTTTTGGTCTTGTTTTACTGTCTTTGGTTTATCTTCTGTTTTTATATGCGTTAAATTTGGTAAATGGGACTTGTACAGCTTTTCCAAACTGGATTCTTGTATTCCTAATTTTAGTACTTCAGCTGCTGAATACTCAAAGTTGAGCCCATCTACTTCTACAATTATTTTAGATTTATTGAACTGAACTACAGTGCCCTCAGACTTTTCGTCTATAATTTTAACTTTATCTCCAATATTAAATTCCACAAGACAAATTTAGAATCACTTTGTGACTAACTATCAGTTATTATTGTTTTATATGATTTAATAATGAAAGAACTCCCAAAAAAAGAAAACGATTGGATTACAAAAAGTTCTAAGGAAGTCTATAATAACCAATGGATTAGTGTGCATCATAATGAGGTTCAAAATCCAGGTGGAGGTGCTGGTATTTATGGAGTGGTGCACTTTAAAAATATTGCGATAGGTATTATTCCCGTTGATGCAAATGGCCTAATAACCTTGGTAGGGCAGTTTCGTTATCCTCACAAAGAGTATAGCTGGGAAATACCAGAAGGCGGAGGGCCAAAAGACGAGAACCCATTATCTGCAGCTAAAAGAGAATTGGAAGAAGAAACGGGACTTACATCCAAAAAATGGAGTAAAATATTAGAAATGGATTTGAGTAATTCAGCTTCGGATGAGAAAGCAATTATTTTTTTGGCCGAAAATTGTTTTCAAGGTAAATCTTTTCCTGAAGAGAGCGAAGCATTAGAAACAATAAAAATATCGATTGAGGAACTCCATATTAGAGTAGAGCAAGGAGAAATCAGGGATAGCATGACCGTTGCCGCTGCTTTGTGGTTAAAGTTGAATAAAAGTTAACGTCGAAAGTTGCTATCAAAAAAAAGAGCCTTTTCGATTAATCGAAAAGGCCTTTGTAGTTAAGTGAATTAACTACTGAGAGATTATCTTGAGATTAGGATAACGCTCTTTCCAGATTTCTAATGCCGATATATTGGCAAGAGTAATTGTAGTGCGATTGTCCAACCTTACTTTTATTTTTTTAGCTACTTCTTTTATTTTATTTACTGAGTTTTTCATGTTATAACAATTTAAGTTGTTGAGTTATAATGATTAGACGCAACTACTGTAAATTTGTTTCTTCATCATTGTTAAATTGAATTAATACAAAATGCTCACAATAATTTCTCCTTCAAAAACTTTGGACTTTGAAACTAATCGAGAACTTTCCATGCAATCAGAACCTGGATTATTGAAAGATTCAGAAAAGATTATGAAAGTGCTTCAAAAGAAAAGCGCTGAGAAATTAATGGAATTACAGAGCATTAGTAAAAATTTGGCTGAGTTGAATTTTGAGAGAAACCAAATATGGAATTCAACTCATGATTCTAATCAAACTCGATCGGCTTTAACCGCATTTAAAGGAGATGTTTATGTTGGGTTGGACGCAAATAATTTTAGCGATTTAGAGGACCAGTTTGCAAATGACCATCTTAGAATTTTATCAGGATTATACGGTATTTTGAAGCCTTCAGATCAAATAATGCCCTACAGATTAGAAATGGGTACTAAGCTAAAAACGACCAGAGGAAAGGATATCTATTCATTTTGGAAAAGTAGAATAACAGAAATCGTAAATCAAGAGTTGGCCGAGCAATCAAATCCGGCTTTAATTAATTTAGCTAGTGATGAATATTACAACGTGCTCGATCCAAAAGCCATTAAACATAAAATAATTCAACCGGTTTTTATGGATAAGAAAAATGGTAAGTATAAAGTGATTTCATTTTACGCTAAGAAAGCGCGTGGCTTAATGAGCCGTTTTATGATTAAAAATCAAATTGATGCGCCTGAATTATTGCAGGGTTTTGATGCTGAAGGCTATTTGCATAAACCAGATATGTCTACAACAGATAAATGGGTTTTTGCGCGCGACCAAGAATAACTAATAGTGATGTAGATTACATTGATTGAACCATACTAAAGTGATCTTTGTCAGAAGAACAAATTTATTATGCAAGAATTATTAAGAAATAATTGGGAGACTGCAATGAGTTATGATGAGTACATAACCATGCTAGAGAAGTTGGTTTCAGAAGGCAAAACTACTGGCCCAAATCAGTCTGAAGCATTTGCGTATCATACAAAAATGGCAGCTCAACGTATTAACAAGTGGAATAAGATTTTTAAACTTAGCGAGGAGCAATTAGACGCTTTTGGGAGTTTTAAAGCAAAGCCCGAAAAATTGGGTTGGCTATTGTTAGTTGAAGCATGGTGTGGAGATGTTGGTCAAAACTTAGCTCCCTTAAAAAAGATTGCCGATGCCGCTGATATTGAATTAAAGCTTGTGCTTAGAGATGATAACTTGACTTTAATGGATCAGTTTTTAACAAATGGAGGAAGATCTATTCCGAAGTTAATTGCTATCAATCTAGATGTATTTTCTTCTCCTTGGAGTTGGGGCCCGCGCCCAGATGTGTTGCAGGAGTGGTACTTAAATAAAAAGAGTGCAGCTGATTTCAATTATGAAACGGTGTCGGAAGAAATGCATTTGTGGTATGCAAAAAATCGTCATGCTGAGCTGGTCGATGAAATAGTTGAATTGTTGAACTGAGAAGGGAGAGGTGCTTTAGTGTTGAGGAACAACACTTTATAAAAACTTGTGTAAAAACATCATAAACAATTAACAAATTAGTTACAGCTGCAATTTAAAAACATCGCATATTTATCCTTTACCAGAAGCGTCAAAAAAATGAGTTTTACAAACAAAAATATCAATGAGAAATCTTTTGCGGGTATTGTCGCATTGATGTTCATGTTGTCTTTTTTTGCATTTAATTCTTATACAGGATATGAGGTTAAGCACTCCAAAATTGACCGATACAAATACCTAAATAATTATCATTCTAAAAGGGTAAACGCTAAAATTGCAACAAGCTTCAAAGGGCTTTCTGAGTTGAAGTCTTTTGAAAAGCAATCTGAAAATTATCACTTGGATTACTCTGTAAGAATGGCAAAAAGAAACTTCGCCCAAGATATTCCTGCAAAAGACTATTCTTCAAATGTACAACCACTTATTTCAAGTGTCGCTCCACGGTCAGAAAGCGCTGATTTTGAGTTAGAAAAAATGCCCTATGCTAGGAACATTGATTTCATACTGAATCCAGTAGAGACTTTTGGTTTAATGCCAACACGTGATGAAGTTGAATATGCTTTAGATCAAAAATCGAAATTTAAGCAGGTTAATTTCTACCTGGGTTTAGCAGTTAATTCAAAGTTTGGAGTTTCAAACTATCATAATGCCAACTATGCAGAGCAATTTACTGCAGGTATTTTCAAAGACTATGTTAGCTCATCAGTTAAAATGATGGACGAATCTATCGCAATAGGTTATGGTGGACAAGTTTTTGGTGGTGTAAATCTGAACAATGGAATTAGTATTGAAGGAGGAGTTGCTATTTTAAAAATCAGCGGCAATTCGGTTTATAATATTGAGCATAGTTATATAAGAGAAGTTGAGCGAACGGAATGGATAGTAACAGGTGAAAATGATTACGAAGCAATAGTGGCAACAGATTTTGTTGAATCGAATGCATTTGACACGGTTAGTTCTTCGTTCTCAAGAAACGTAATTCAAGTGCCGTTAAACGTTAATTGTTCTTTTGACTTTGGAAGAGTTAAACCCTTTGTTACAGCAGGTGTAAATGTTCTTTTTACAAGCAAAGGAAGCCAAAACATGTACAGTTCGTTTCAAGATAAATCAGTAGTTACAAATGATTTAAAAGGACTTAATCAGTTGAATTTGCAGGCTGGAGTCGGCGTTGATATTGAAATCTCGAGTAGATTTAACGCTAGAATAAAACCAACTCTAGATATAGGGGTATGGAATGAAAACCCAGTATATATGAATGGAAATCTAAGAGACTTTTCTATTCAAACGGGTTTGTATTATAAGTTTTAGCGTTAATTCTCTGCTACAGTATTGCCTTTTATTTTCCTATTCAGCTTTACTTTTTTTGCTCTGCTTCTATCCCTTACTTTAATATTTAGCACTTCTACTATGAGTGAAAAGAATACTGCGAAATAGATATAACCTTTTGGCACATGAACACTTGCACCATCTAATACCAGCATAAACCCTATTAGTATTAAAAAAGACAATGCCAAAATTTCCATAGTAGGGTGTTCTTGAATAAAGTCGGCAATTCTTCCTGCAAACGTCATCATTACAAACATGGCAATAACTACCGCAATAATCATAATGGCAATTTGTTGAGTTAGTCCAACTGCGGTGAGAATGGAGTCAAATGAAAAGATAATATCCATTGCAATTATTTGAAGAATAATTTTGCCCCCAGATTTCAGCTCTTTATTACCCAGAATTTCATTTTCTTCTACTTCCATCTTATGGTGAATTTCACTAGTACTCTTTGCTATGAGAAAAAGTCCACCCGCTAATAAAATTAAGTCCCTTCCACTCACCCCATGGTCGAATATTGAGAATAATGGTTCAGAGAAAGTAATAATCCAAGAGATTCCAAATAACAAACCGATACGCAATATAAGCGCTAGTATCAGGCCAGTGTTTCTGGTTTTTGCTCGATCTTCTTTGGGAAGTCGATTAGCCAAAATTGAGATAAAAATAATATTATCTACTCCCAAAACAATTTCTAAAAAAGTTAATGTAAGTAGGGCTATAGAAGTTTCAGGCAGAAGAAAAATTTCCATTTTGATGCAGTTTTAGTATATAGTAAAAGCCAGTTTACAAAGAGAGAGTTGTTTATTGAAATTCACCTTTAAATTTAGATTACGTTATTTGAACATATTGCCAAGACTAGGCATGCCAGGTATATTTGGCATAGCTTCCCGAGCAACTGCCGCCATTTCTGCTTCATTTATCGACCGTGCTTTCTCCAAAGCACTATTTGTTGCCAAAAGAATGTGACGGCTTAAGTCTTCAGCATTAAATGTTTTAGCTTCATCGTTCAATAAAATCTGTACAATTCGACTATTTGCCGTAGAAATTACTCGCACGTATTCACCAGAAGCACCTTCAACGTGTACCGAATCTAACCTTAATTTAGTTGCTTCAGCCTTTACTTTTGCTTCTTCAAGTTTCTCTTTTAAACCACCTAGTCCTAACATCTGTTTTTATTTATATGCTTCAATTAAAATGTGCAATATTTCTTGAGCTGCTTTTGGGATTTTTGTTCCCGGACCATAAACACCAGCAACGCCATTTTCAAAAAGATAATCGTAATCTTTCGGGGGAATTACCACTCCAGCAATTACTAAAATATCTTCTCTGCCAGCATTTTTTAGTGCCTCGATAACTTTTGGGACCAATGTTTTGTGTCCTGCAGCCAAACTCGATACTCCTAAAATATGCACATCGTTTTCAATGGCTTGTTTAGCGGCTTCTTCAGGTGTCTGAAATAAAGGTCCAATGTCTACATCAAATCCAATATCCGCAAATGAAGTCGCAATAACTTTAGCACCTCTATCATGACCATCTTGCCCCATTTTAGCTACCATTATTCTAGGTCGGCGTCCATCTAATTCTGCAAATACATCAGATAACCGTCTTGCTTCTAAAAAATCTTTGTCTTCCATAACTTCTGATGAATATACCCCTGAAATACTCTGAATAACAGCTTTGTAGCGACCGAAAGTTTTTTCCATAGCATCACTTATTTCACCAAGTGATGCGCGTTTTCTTGCACATTCAATCGCAGCTGTAAGTAAGTTGCCTTCTCCCGATGCTGCTACTCGCGCTAATTCATTAAGCGCTGCTTGAGTTTCTTCTTCATTTCTTTCAGCTCTTAGTTTTTCAAGACGTTCTATTTGCGATTTTCGAACGGAATCATTGTCTACTTCTAGGAGCTCTATTTCTTCTTTGATTTCAGGTTCATAGCGATTTACGCCAACAATTACGTCAGTACCACTATCAATTCTTGCTTGGCGTCGAGCAGCTGCTTCCTCAATGCGCATTTTGGGTAATCCCGTTTCAATTGCCTTTGCCATTCCGCCTAGCTCTTCAACTTCCTGGATGAGATCCCAAGCTCTATGCACAAGATCATCCGTCAATTTTTCAACGTAATAAGAGCCACCCCAAGGGTCAACGACTCCAGTAATATTAGCTTCTTGCTGTAAGAATATTTGCGTGTTTCTAGCAATTCTAGCAGAGAAATCAGTGGGTAATGCAATGGCTTCATCCAAGGCATTTGTATGTAAAGATTGAGTGCCGCCCATTGCTGCAGCCATTGCTTCCACACAAGTTCTTGCCACATTGTTAAAAGGATCCTGCTCTGTTAAACTCCAGCCCGATGTTTGACAATGGGTCCTTAAAGCCATAGACTTTTCATTCTTTGGGTTGAATTGCTTGATCAACTTTGCCCAAAGCATACGAGCCGCTCGCATTTTGGCAATTTCCATAAAATGGTCCATACCAATGCCCCAAAAGAAACTTAGTCTTGGAGCGAATTTGTCAATTTCCATCCCAGCTGCAATACCTGCTCTCACATATTCTAATCCATCAGCTAAGGTGTAGGCGAGTTCTATGTCATTAGTTGCGCCTGCTTCTTGCATATGATAGCCAGAAATGCTGATGGAGTTGAACTTTGGCATATTTTGAGCCGTAAATTCAAATATGTCTGAGATAATCCGCATTGAAGGAGCAGGTGGGTAGATATAGGTGTTTCTTACCATGAATTCCTTGAGAATATCATTTTGAATTGTACCGGCTAAGTCTTCTAGTTTTACCCCTTGTTCTTCTGCGGCAACAATATAGAATGCCATAATTGGAACAACGGCTCCATTCATCGTCATACTCACCGACATCTTATTTAAGGGAATTTGATCGAAGAGTAATTTCATATCCAAAATAGAATCGATAGCAACTCCAGCTTTACCTACATCGCCTTCTACTCGAGGGTGATCGGAGTCATAACCACGGTGGGTAGCCAAGTCAAAAGCAACTGAAAGTCCTTTTTGACCTGCTGCTAAATTCCTTCTGTAGAAAGCATTGGATTCTTCTGCGGTACTAAATCCAGCGTATTGTCGCACAGTCCAAGGACGCGAAGCGTACATACTAGAATAAGGTCCTCTTAAAAATGGGGCCTTCCCGGCACCAAATTCTAAATGCTCAAGTTCCTTGAGATCATTTTCTGAGTATTTAGTTTGAATGTCAATTTTTTCGGCGGCTGTAAACGAGATTTTTCCCTCTGCATTATCTTCTGAAGTAGTTTCAGATTTTAAAGGGATAGTTGAAAAGTCTTTTCTCATTTTATTTCCTCCAATTCTTTTGACAGTCGTTCTTCTTCTGCTTTCCCAACAATTCTTATAGGTTGTATTGGTGAAAAGTCAAATTTATTTTTCTCATCTTTTATTGCGCTAATGGCAAACCTATCCAGTGCCTTTTCATTTTGATTTGAATATAAATTTACTCCTAAAACCTTTATATCTCTTTTTTCAAAAGCCGCGATTTGTGCACTGGCTTCTTCTTGCAATTCTCGGTGAAGATTACCAGAAGTTACCAAGCCAATAAAACCACCTTTCTTTTCAATTTTCTGAAATTTTAGCCAAGCTTTTTCTGCTAGTTCTTGGGTCAATTGTTCGATATAATAACTACCTCCAGCTGGGTCAATCACTTTATCAAAATAAGATTCTTCTTTCAGTAATAGCTGAACATTTCTAGCAACTCGGTGAGAAAACTCATTACCTTCTTCCCATGCTGAATTGTAGGATTTAACCTCAATTCCATCGACTCCACCTAATGATGCAGACATGGCTTGCGTCGTTGCTCTAAGCATATTGACATATGGATCGTAAACGGTGTTCCAAAACTCTGAAGTTTGAGCATTAATTACTATTGACTTACTGCAAGAATGTTTAGGATTATACTCTTCTATCATTCGAGACCAAAGCATCCGAAAAGCACGAAATTTAGCAATTTCTGAAAAGAAATCGCGGCCAATTGCTAGTTCAATCTTTATCTGAGCAGATGCGTCATCAATGGAAATGCCGCTTTCTAATAATTCCACTAAATACTCATGGGCTTGGGCCAGTGCTAAACCGATTTCTGAAACTGCGCCAGCTCCACAATTATGATAAATACCTGCATTTACTGTAAAGACTCTGAGTCCTTTGTAATCGGCAAAACCTTTAATGGCATCAATACCAGGCAATAGTTCTTGTTTTTTATTGCTCCAATTTCCAGTAATTGCTGCTTTGCTTATCGGGTCAAAATTTAAATGAATTTGATAGGCGTTTTTTTCTTTTCCAAATGCATGAGCTATGACCTTTGAGAGTTGTTCAAGACTGGAATAATCTGAGAATTCTGTGTTTATATATTCTGGAGCAATATTCAGTAAAGTATCAGCTGTTGGGTCACCTTTCAGCTTTATGCCCGTTAATCCTTTGTTTAGTAAATCTAAAATTTCGGTATTATCTGATTTAGTATCATTGGATAGTTGAATGGTTTGGTAGATTGCCCAATCGTTATTTTCGGATTTTACTCCTCTTCTTGCATTCGGCAGGTAAAGATTTTCTGACGATGTATATACGGGTTCGGTTGTGGAACCTAAAACGTTTTCTTTTATTAAGTCTTCATAGGGTTTGCCCTTTAAATCCTTTTCAATTTGTGCTTTCCATTCTTTGTTCGAAAAAGGAGGGAAATCGCTGAATAAACGTTCGTTTTTCATTAGTTTGTACTTGGTTCACAAATGTAAGTTATTCAAAGAATGATGACAAGAACTGCAATTAAATGGGAGGAAGTAAAAATCTGGTCTGTGGGTAGATTTATTCTTCCATAGTTTTTGGAGCACTGCTGGCTGACTTATCCTCAACAATTACGAAAATATCTTCGTTTGGTTTTTTCATAAGATACTTTTCTCGCGCAAACTTTTCCAGGTTATCATCATTGGTTAAAAGGTTATTAAGGTCTTCACTCGTTTGTCCAATTTGAACTTTGTAGTACTCTTTATTTTCCTCTAGTTTACCTAACTCTTGTTTGAGATGCCATTGTGAAATAAGATCATGTCTGTCGAAAAAAAGCATGTAGATAAAAAAACATATCAAGGTTATTGCGTAACGATTGCGTAACCAACTAGGAAGTTTTTTGAATGCTGAAATAATGCGTTGAGGCATAATACAAACTTAACTGTAAAATGAAATTGCCTACCATTAATTTCTAATGCTTTTAATCAAGCAAACGTTTATATCTATTAGTGGAGAGGTTAGCAGACCTTAGTCAAAACTATTAGCATGTAAAATGTATGTTGCTCAACATTTTTTGAAGGTACTCAGCGCTTATATTTGGCGTTCGTGATAAATTAAGAAAATGAAGATATTTAATGCCCTTTTATTTGTTTGCAGTATGTGCGCCTTTACTGCTAGTGGACAGTCTTACAAAGAAATTATGAATGATTATAGCTACAACTTTTACGATGTTGTTGCTAAAGCTGAGGCGCATTTTGAGAACAATGGAACTGGAAAAGGATCTGGTTTTAAAGGATATATGCGCTGGAAAAATGAAAATGAAAGTAAGTTTTTTCCTTCTGGAGATAGAAGTAAGGTAAGTCCATACTTTATTGAAAATGCGTATGATAGGATTAAAAAAGAAACTCAATATTTTGGTTCAAGAGCTGCTCAAAACCCCGATTGGATAGAATTGGGCCCTTGGGATGCAAATAATGTAACATCCCACTATTCTGAAGGAATTGGAAGGGTTGAAACTTTTTATGTTGACCCAAACAATACTGATCTTATGTATTTAGGCTCTCGAAGCGGTGGGTTTTGGAGAACGATCGACGGCGGTGCCAATTGGGAATGCTCTACAGATACCATGATTGCAACAGGAGTTAATATTATGGATGCTTCAGATACTGACGCGGATAGTGTTTTAATCAACCTTCAAAACGCACAGAATACGTATTCGCAGGGAATTTATTATAGCACAAATGGTGGCAAGTCGTGGCAAATTACCAACTTCAATCCTGCCAATTTGGGCTGGGGTGGATTAGGAAAAACAGGAAGAGTGCGCTGGATAAAGCTGAGTCCTTATGATTCAAAATTAGTACTGGTCGGAACGGATAGAGGGCTTTACCGTTCCACAAACTTTATGCAATCGTTTACTAGAGTAATTTCTTCAGGAAATTTCACTCAAATAGAATTTCATCCTACCAACCCCAATGTAGTTTATGTTTACAACAACGTAAATAATTCCAATCGTAATATAATCCAGATCAGCAGAAACGCAGGTTTAAGCTTCGCTCCTTCAAACACAATTCCCAACAACAATAACAACAATAACGGAAGACTATCTGTGAGTAAGGACTGTGCCGGTTGCGTTTATTTTTCTTCTAATAACGGAGTCTGGAAATCCTTGAATGAAGGTCAAGATTTTGCCTTTATGAGTAATCCTGGGCAAGGCGGTCATGGATTTGCGGTGAATGATGCAGATACTTCAAATTTAATTTATGGTTATGTGGACCTTACGGCAAGCACTAACGGCGGTAAGAATTTTAATCAAGTTACCTATTGGTCAACTGGAAACTCGCAGCACAGAAACTCTAATTATATCCACGCGGACATGAGAGCGGCTCAAAGTATTGGCGGAGTGTTTTACGTAGGTACAGATGGATATTTGGCAAAGAGTTCTGATGGAGGAGTTTCATGGACAAGGTTAAATGACGGCACTGCAATTCGTGAGTTTTATCGTTTTGGTTTAAGTCAATCTGATGCTTGGTTATCAATGGCAGGTTCACAAGATAATGGTACAAGCATTTATAAAAAAGATGGCTGGATAGAATGGAATGGTGGAGATGGAATGGAAGCCGTAGTTCAATCTTTAAATTCAGATTGGATGGTGGGTAGCTGGCAATATGGCAATAGAAATAAAACAGTTAATGGCGGTCAAACTAGAGGCGGGGCGTCACATGGAAATAATAACGATTGGATTGCCCCTATGCTTACCGATCCAAACCATCAAATGGATATTTATTCCTTTGGGATAAATGTTTTTAAGAGTACGCAGTTTGGAGGTAATTGGCAAACACTCGGAAATGTAGGTTTTCGCAATAACAACAATGGAAATTCAGAAAACACAAGACATGCGGCCATAGCTCATAATAACTCTAAGCTAATTTTAGCTTCTAGAAACAATAAGATGATGCTTTCGGAAAATGCAGGAATAAGCTTTACTGAAATAACTGCTGATCTGCCAACTACAAATTCACCATCTTGGATTGCTTTTGATCCAAATGATGACAATACGGTTATCTTGACTTACGATCGATATCAAGACGATAATAGACGCGTTTATATTTCTCATGATTTGTGTAAAACATGGGAAAATATTTCTTTCAATTTATCCGATATGCCACTACGAACGGCAGTAATTGATTTCTCCGATAGTTCATATATCTATGTGGGTGGAGAGCGAGGAGTTTATTACAAATCGATGAAAGGAACAAAATGGAACCTATATAATGAAAAGTTACCCGCTGTTTCTATAAGAGAATTGGATATTCAGTGGGCTACAAATACCTTAAGAGCAGTTGCATGGGGAAGGGGAATGTGGCAAACCAAATTGGTCGAAAGAGCGGATTACTCTGAGATTACAAAAATCACTATGAATGTAGCGCCAACAATGACACAGCCAAAAGAAGATTTTCCCATAAAGATTACTGCGGTGGTAACTTCTGTATCTCCATTAAAAAAAGTATTCTTAAAGTGGAGTAAAGACACCGCTAATTATTTGAATACTATTGAGTTTGTTCAGTTAAGTGGAGATACGTTTATTGCCAAATCAGATATTCCAGAATTTCCAGCACAGACGAATATCTACTTTAAAGTATTTGCAGAAACTGATAATGGAAACCTTACAGAAAGTGCCAAATTGCATTACGAATACAGAGCATGTACTTCTCGCCCTGCGGTTAGGGCATTTGCAAGTAAAACTAATGTATGTAGAGGCGATTCCTTTGTATTAAACGGTGGTGGAGGAATACGGTATACTTGGAATAATGGAGTTGAAAACGCAACGCCAATCCTTGCAAATAAATCTACTACGTATACAGTAACAGGGTATGATGGTTTCAACTGTGCCAGTACAGATTCTGTTAGAGTTACTGTTGATACTGTGGTTACCGATGTTTCGTTAACGAATCAAACGCTTCGAGTTGACGAAGTAAGTACCAGTTATCAATGGTTGGATTGTGATGCTAATTGGAGTCCGATTGCAGGACAAACGAATCGCACCTATACCGATTTAAGTGGAGGTAATTTAGCCGTAGCGCTAGAGCAAAAATCCTGTTTGGATACTTCCAAGTGTTATTTGATTCCTGAAGATTTAAGTGATGTTGGTGAAGTTAAAAATGATAATGTTCAATTGTTCCCGAATCCCACAACTGGAAAAGTTGAAATAACTGGACTTTCATCAATTGGACAATTTACTTTTTCGGTGATTTCTGCTGATGGAAAGGTTGTGCAACTAGGTGAGGAAGTATCTGCTAAATTGCTTGAAATCGACCTTTCAAACCAACCTAATGGATTGTATATGATTGAGTTAAAAGGTCAGGATGCTGTCGTTAGAAAAAGAATATTGAAAGAATAATGTTCTTTATTGAGGGTTTTTTGACTTAAAAAAGCCTCTAAAATGAAAATATTTTAAAGCCAAACTGGTAAGATTCAGTTTGGCTTTTTTTGTGTTTTTTAGGTAAATTTTTATGATTCAAAATCTTCCTGCAAAGCAGGATCAGTATGTAATATTCCACTTTGACTTTGTGAAATAACAAATTGAGTTTGTAACATGGTTGGGTTTTATTTTTCGTGAAAACTGAAGTCTTAAGAATTTTCAAATGAATAGACACATAAAAACACTTGCTAACTAACATTTAATTGTTAATATTTGTGACACTAAAAATTTGTTAAAATTCACTCTCATGAAAAAACATTTAATCCTACCGATTGTAGTCGGCTTTTTATCATTCCTTTCTGTTGATGCCTTTGCTCAATATTGTACTCCAACTGTATCGCAAACTTGGGGAAAAATAACCAAGGTTACTACCACAGGAGGAACAGTTAATCTCAATAAATCTGTGACGGGTTCTCATAACTACACTAATTTTTCAGCATCCGATAGTGTTTCAACTGGTACTGGTAAATCTTTTACCATGTCTGTTACAACCATACGGGGAAATTATGATGGAGGTATTTCTGTTTGGATTGATTGGGATAATAATAAAACCTTTGCCACAAACGAACGAGTTTATTACCAAGGTGCTAACGGTACTGGTACCAAGACTTTTACAGTGAATGTGCCAGCAGTGGCCGCAAGTGGAAAACTAAGGATGCGGGTCTCCGTTGGGTATTTTAGCTTAACACCAGTATGTGGCGGGTCTTATAATTCTTCGGTACAAGATTATACAGTATATGTAGCCCCTCCAAGCGCAAGGGATGCTGAGCTTTCGGATTTAGCACCAAGGTTTATGTGCGCAGGACTGCAGGATATAAATGTACGAGTTACCAATAAGGGGGTTGACTCTATTGCTTCGATAATACTTAAAGGAAGTATTGGAACTACGACTTTTGGTCCAACCACATTTAGTGGGTTAAATATTAAATCCAATAAGGACACTACCTTAAAGTTAGGTACATTCAATTTTGTAAGTGGTACCACTTACAATATTGAGTTTTACAGTTATACCGTTAATGGCGCAACGGATCAAAAAACAGCTAACGATACCTTAAGCATAATTGGTTTTAAAAACTCGATGAATGGAACCTATACTATTGGAGGTAGCTCACCAGACTTTGCAACCATTAATGCCGCCAAAACAGCTTTATATGCAAATGGGGTATGTGGGCCGGTAACTTTTAATGTACGATCTGGCAGCTATACTGGAAAGGTTGTATTTAATGGGGCAATTGAGGGTATCTCGGCGACAAATAACGTTCGGTTTCGTCCAGATCCAGCAAATTCTGCTGCCGCAACCCTTACCTTTAGTTCAGGAAATATACTTGAGTTTTTAGGTGGTGCCAGTTATATTGCTTTTGATAGTTTAACTATTGCAGCCACAGGTAGCGCATATAACATCCGTTTTACAGGACCATCTGATCACCTTTCATTCAATGGAAATAACATAAATTCTACGAGTACTAATTACTCGCTGTTTTACTTCAGTAGCACTATAATTAAACCAACAAATTTGACTATTGAAAACAATAATCTTCAAGGAGGGTATAATGCTATTTATTTAAGAAACGGTTCAAGTTCAACCGCAGGATTGGTAGATGGTTTAACTATTCGCGATAATGTTATTACTGGTTTTAGAGGATATGGAATATATCTCTATGGGCATAAAAACGGGTTAATTCATGGAAACACAGTTACGAGTTTGACAACAGGTACTGGAAGTGTTCATGGTATCTACGCTTATTACTGTGATTTTACAGATTTTACTAGTAATAAAGTTACCGTTTACACAAACAGTAGTGGTTATGGTCGTGGATTTTATCTTTGGTATTGCGATGGTAATTCAACGGATAGAAATCTTATTGCAAACAACATGGTTAGTGCACCTAACCAATCCTCTTCATCTAGCTATTTCCATACCATATACAATTGCTACTATACAGATGTGGTTTACAATAGCTTTTATGCAAAAAGGACAAGTACGACATCAACTTATGGTTGCCTTAGACTAAGTACCAGTACTAGCACAACAATTAACTACACTACCTTCAGAAATAATAGTGTATTCAATGATGCTGCAGGTTATGGCTTACGTATTAACGGAAATCCTACAAGATCTCACAATAACTTAAAAGGTGGAGGTACGGTCAATAGAAATGTTGTTGGAGCAACGCAAGGAGCAAACGGATTAAACGTTGATCCAAATTATGTTTCAGCTACGGATTTGCATATAAATTCTACTGCATTAAATGCCAAGGGCACTCCATTTACCGGTGTAACGACTGATATTGATGGAGAAACAAGAAATACAACTACTCCTGATATCGGAGCTGATGAAGTGGAATTTCCAGATCGAGATGCTACACCAATCGAGATTGTGTATGCTCCTTCTTGCCCAGGCACAGAGACTATTAAGGTAAGGGTGTCTAACAAAGGATTACTATCTATGACTTCAGTAAAAGTAGATTGGACCATATCCGCCAATGGCGGAACACCGGTTTCTCAATCTCAAGTTTCTTGGTCAGGGTCATTGGCTTCTGGAGCAGATACGGTGTTAACGCTGGGTAATATGACATTAGCCGCTGGAGTTTCGTACGTCATTAAGGCAACGACCTCTTTGCCGAGTGGATTAGCCGATCAAAAAACAGTTAACGATACCCTCTCTAGAGAAATCCAAATCGCAATGAACGGAACGTATACCGTAGGCGGACTAAGCTCAGATTTTACAACACCAATATTGGCATTGCAGTCGCTTAATGATTTAGGCGTTTGTGGACCGGTAGTCTTTAATATTCGACCAGGAACCTATGCAGATCAATTGGTAATGGAAGAAATCGATGGTGCAAGTGCTACCAATACGATTACTTGGAATGGTACGGATGTATCAAACACAACATTGACACATTTAGGATCGAATCCAGAATATGCAACAATAGAAGTTAAGGGTGCTGATTTTATGATTTTCAAAAACTTGAACATCACAAACAGTTATACGGGTTCGTATTCTACTGCAATTCGTTTGCACGATGGTGCTAACAATATAACTGTTGACTCTTGTGAACTAAGCGGAAGCTCAACTGGAACTTCATATGGTTTATTAGCTTCTACACAGTACAATTCTTCTAACGGTGCTGTAAACAACAACATTACGGTCTCAAACTGTTTAATCAAAAATGTTGGTGAAGGTATTAGTATGCGTTCAAATTCTACCAATAATAGAAGTACGAATATCAGAATTGAAAACAATACGTTTACCAATATTAAATACACTGGTATCTTCTTGTACTGGTATTTTGATAGCGTTTCTGTAGTTAACAACGATTTGAGTGATTTTGCCGGAACTAGTTATGGAATGTACTGTTACTATATCCGTAATCTAACTGTTGATAATAATGAAATTGTGGCAACAGGCAGTTACGGTATGTACTTGTACCGAATTAATTATACTGGTGCTACCACAAGCAGTATCTGTAAGGTTACAAATAATATGGTTGCTCACACTGCAGGAAACGTTGCTGCGTATTTATATTATGCAAACTATGCCGATGTATATCACAATTCATTCAGAGCTAATTCATCCTATGCATTTTACGATCGATTTGGGACAGCAAAAGAAATAAAAAACAATATCTTTTCTTCTGAAACAAACTATGCGTATTACTCTGGAAGTACCACGACCTCTTATTTGACTTCTTTGGATAATAATTTATACTACAGAGGAAATAGTACGTCAATAGCCTACTACGGTGGTGCAAGAACTCTAGCATCTTGGCAATCGTACCGATCTGCTTTAAACGCTAATTCTGATGTTGGTAATCCGAAATTTGTGAGCCCTTCTGATTTAAGAATTGCCAACGGAAAACCTGCAGATAGTTTAGGTGCTTCCGGAGTAGGAATTACTAAGGATATTGATGGTGCAACAAGAAGCACCACTCACCCAGATGCAGGTGCTCATGAATACGATTATCAACCAATTGATGGTCATTTGGTTGCTCTAACAAGACCAAGCGGATTATGTCTATCTGCTACCGATACAGTTGAATTCGCGGTAGTAAATGTTGGTGGAGACACTATTGATATGGCTACAAATGGTGTAAGCATCGCATGGCAAGTTACAGGCCCAAATACGGCAAGTGGTACCGATGCCATTAATGTTGGAAAATTGGCACCGGGTGATACTGTATTAGTTAAAGCCGTTGGGTCAGTTGTGAATTTAAGTACGGCTGGAAAATATACCATAAGTGCATATATAACTTCTTCTTGGGATAGGTACAATGAAAATGATACCCTAGTAGAACAGTTAGATAGAATTGCAACGGAATCGATTGTTGCGGTGCGAGATACAACCGTCTATTATAAAGATTCGTTAGATGTTACTGCAGAATCTGCGCTAGGAGGAACTGTTGTTGTTTTATCTGAGATGTGTCAATGGAATACTACTACGGGGTCACCTTCTGGAGGTAGACCTTCGTATTTAACATCAGATGATTACGTAGAGTTATCTACGGGCAAAGGAAACGTAGATTTATCGGGTTATATACTCGAAATGTATAGTAGCAATTCAGCTACGCCGAGAATAACCGCTACTCTCCCAGCAGGTGCAGCTACTAATTCAAGCGGAACTTTGATTATAGGTGGAGGAACTGGTACCTCTGTAGCGAATGCCTATTATGCACTTGGCCATGGCATAAACAATTGGAGTTCGAGTACTCCTGTTGGTTATATATTAAGAAATCCTAGAGGGAAAATTGTAGATGCTGCTGCTGCTAATTCGGCTATTTTCAATGCCGCAACTGGAGTAACTTCTGCCGATTGGAGTGGAAACGTTGCAGGTTCTGGAAGTACACATGGTATTCGAAGAAATGGCCCTGACAATAATACAGCTACTGGGTGGATTAGAACTCAATCTGTAACAGGTCAAAGACAAGATCCAAATACATTGAATGCAGGGATGAACTTAAAATCTGGAGGCCCTCCTTTCAAGTGGACATACAATGGTTCTTTTTATGATTCATTGTCTACTACTCAAGCAGGACCATGGACAGCAAAAGGTACCAAAGAGTATATTGCTTCTTTTGTTTCTCCTTGCTCTGGTGATACTATAAGAGATACTGCTTCTATAGTTGCATTTGAGAAAAATTTGGTTACTTCAGGAAATTCAACTGAGTACTACTCTTATCCATTATCTCAAACAAGTGGAATTGAGTATTCAGGTGAATTGAATAACTATGGTGATGCAATGACAAGTGTAAGAGCTAATGTTACCTTAGATGGTGCAGCTGCGGGAGATACGTTAGTTTCTAATTCTATGGTTAGAAATGCAAGTGGAAACTTCACGATTCCTAATACTGCAACTGTAACAACTACTGGTAATAAGTCTATTAAGTACTATTACACTGCAACAACGGGTGATGATTTTATTTCAGATGATTCAGCTAACGCAATTGTCAATGTATCTGATACCGTAATGGCTCGTGAGAATGGGGTTCTACCAGTTAGTTTACCTGCTTCGGGTATGACTGGATTGGGTCAACGATTTACCGTATTTAATCAAGACAGCGTAACAGGAGCTCAAGCTTATATTAAGACTGCGTTTGCTGGCGATAAATTTAAACTTGTTCTGTACAATTTGAATGGAAATACAGTTGGTTCTAAAATAAATGAGTCAGGTGATATTACTCTTCAATCAATGGCTGATACAGGTTGGAAAAAAATTAGATTCAAGTGTTTAAGTGTACTTGATGCTGGTGATTATTTACTTGCACTTGAACTTACTAGCAGCGTTTTCAGTTCTGAGGTAGGTGCTAACCACGTAAATGCCACTCCAAATAGTGGGTTTGTTTATAACGGTACAACTTGGAATACAACTTTAGTAAATGGAAAACAGTTTAACTCTGGGCTTCGTTTAGAGTTTGGTTCTTATGATTTCCCAACTTTTGCAGTGATAGACCCTGCATGTATTTCTGGAGACACCTTTGCGTTATCAGGAGGTCTTCCAACTGGTGGTTCGTATTTTGGAACAGGAGTTAGTTCAAATTCGCTTGACCCGACTGCTTTAACAGTTGGTTTAAATACAGTGTATTATACTGTGGACAATATCTACGGTTGTCCAGATACAATTGGAAGTACAATTGAAGTTAAAGGTGATCCTGTTGTTTCTTCAACGTTTACGCAATTAACATCTTGTGTATCAGCTAATGCTGCGATTTCAGTTTCGGCAACAGGAGCGTTTGGAACATTGTCTTATTCAATAAACAATGGTTCTTCTTTCCAATCAACAGGAACGTTTAACAGTATTGGATCAGGAAGTTATACTATAGTAGTTGAAGATAGCGTGTGTTCAGTGACTGATACAACTTACGTTGCAGCTCCTCCTGGTGCGCCAAATAAACCAAGTGCCTCAGGTGGTTCAACATACTGTAAAGGTGATGCTCTGTCAAACCTGAATGTATCTACTAATACATCTGGCACAGCTGGTACATTCAAATGGTTTAAAGATGGTTCTTTAACTAGCAATCATGGTACAGGTAGCACGATTGCTCCGACGGATACCGTAATGACTCAAATTTATTATGTAATTGAAGATAGACTGGGTTGTGTTAGTGTCGCTGATACTACAGTAGTTACAATTAATGCATTACCTAATGTGAACATATCTTCATTAAGCGCTCGTTGTACTAATGCAGATTCAGTAGTTTTAACAAACGGAACTCCTACGGGTGGTTCTTATTCTGGAACTGGAATTTCTAGTGGAGTATTTAAGCCAAGTGTTGCTGGGTCTGGTTCTCACGTTTTGACTTACTCTTATACCGATGCAAATACTTGTACAGATAATGATACGGTATCAGTTACAGTTCATCAAGCACCAGTTGCTACTTACTCGGTTCTTGATTCTGCCTGTACAAATACACCTACTTATGCATTGAGCGGTGGTGCTCCAAGCGGAGGTACCTATTCAGGTTTCGGTGTTAGTGGTGGAAACTTTAACCCTGGAACTGCAGGTTTAGGTTCTCATGCAATTTCTTACAAGGTATCTAATACCAATTGTTCTGATTCTGCTTCAATTAACATAAGAGTTAATTTGGCACCTACTGCAAGTTTGTCAACTATTTCAGATCGTTGTGTCGATGCTTCTGCATTAACATTAACTGGTGGTACGCCAACAGGTGGTATTTATTCAGGTAATGGAGTCTCTTCAGGAATGTTTAATCCTACGGTTGCTGGAATTGGAACGCATGCAATAAAGTATGTTTATACAGATTCAAAAGCGTGTATGGACTCCGCTTCAACAAATGTGTTTGTTGATTCATTGCCAGCAGTTTCTTTCGCAAGTCTAAACGCTCTTTGTGGTAATTCTTCTCAAATTACTTTAAGTCAAGGTAATGCGAGTCCTACTGGAGGAACAGGAACCTATTTTGGAACAGGAGTTAGTGGCTCATCATTTAACCCTTCTTCTAGTGGTGCAGGTTCATTTAGTCTTGGATATGCTTATTTAGACATTAAAGGATGTAGAGACACAGCTTATAGTACTCAGGTTGTTGATACGGTTCCGATTGTAACATGGAATAGTACATTAAGCGATGTATGTATCGATGCTGCAAGCTTTGCTTTATCAGGAGCAATTCCAATGGGCGGTCTTTACAAAGGGCCTTCAGTGCGAACGGGAATATTTTCTGCAGATACTGCTGGTGCGGGATCTCATACATTGGAATATGTATTTATAGACGGTAACAATTGTAAAGATTCAGTTACTAATACTATTTGGGTAGACACCTTGCCTGCTGTAGCAATTACACTACCTAATAACTGGTGTTTAAATGCTGAACCATTTTTATTAACGTCAGGAATGCCTTCTGGTGGTAATTATGCGATTAATAATACAGCGGATACGGTATTCAAATCGTCTGTTTCTGGAGTAGATACAGTTACTTACATGTATACAGATACTAACAACTGTACTAATACGGCAATGGCAACAATTATTGTTGATACAGTGCCAGTTGTAACTTTTGCTAATCTTGCTGATGCATGTGTAGGAGATGGAGTAATTCAACTTAAACAAGGAGCACCTGCAGGTGGATTCTACTCGGGTATGAGAACAAGTTCAATTGGATTTTACGCACCTGTTATGGTGGGTACAGATACCTTGAATTACAATTTTACAGATAACAATGGTTGTACTGATAGTGCTTCTCAAATGATAACTGTTAATGCGTTGCCAATAGTAAGCTTAGCAGCGTTTAGTTCAATATGTCAGAATACTGGTGTATTTACCTTGAATAATGGTACGCCAGCTGGTGGTGTTTATGCCGGTAAAGGAGTAAATGGTGCTGTATTCGATCCTATGCTAAGGACTGTGGGTGTGGATACTGTAACTTATACTTATACGGACGCAAATAATTGTGTAAACAAGGATAGTAAAGCACTAGAGATTCATGAAGCACCCGTTGCTAGCATGAGATCTATAGGCGATGCATGTGATAACGGTGATACAATTAGATTGAACCTGGGTATGCCTACTGGAGGAACTTATTCTGGAGCAGGTGTTAATAATGGAGTAATTGTACCGGACACAAGTTTAATAGGAACGAATATGATTTCGTATATCGTAACAAATTCAAATTGTTCTGATACGGCTATAGGTTCTTATAAAATATCTCCAACACCTGTGTTTGATATGATAGGTAAATTAGAGGGTTGTAAAAATGATACGCTACGTATTGCAACTAATGCTAAACCTGGATTTGTTCACAAATGGAGTAATGGTGCCGCTGGAAGCTCAATAGAAGTTACAAGGTCAGGAATGCTTTGGGTAAAGGTAATTGATCCTTCAACTGCGTTAAGATGTTTCAGTAAGGATACTGTTGATGTGAAGCTAGAAGGTGAGTGTGTTGGAATAGACCCAACGTTATCGGTTAACGATATTCGTTACTATCCAAATCCAAACAACGGTAACTTTAATTATGAAATCAGTGGATTAAATGGAAATTCAGCTCAATTAAGAATATTCTCTTCAAATGGTCAAGAGGTTTACTTTACTGAATTCACTAACATGGCAGAGAAAGAAACTGGTGAAATCATGCTTGATAATATGGAGCAAGGAGTTTACTATATCCAGTTGAACTCGTCAATTGGTTCTGCTGTGCATAGAATAGTTATCAATAGATAGATTATTAAAATAGTTCATTTCATTATTGGTTGATTTAAAAAGGGGTTGCTCAAAAGCAACCCCTTTTTTATTGGCTAAATGTTCTCAATCGTGCTTGAAAAAGATAGGCTTCACCATTTAAGATTAGTTTAATAGAAGGCTAAAGATTAATTAGAAGTTTAGAATAGGTTCGAAATAATCTTATTTGTAGCAAGGCTAGAATTAAGACATAAAAAAAAGCCTATTCAAATTTATGAATAGGCTTTCAAAATCCTAAAAATTAGATTATCCTAAAAAAGGATACTTATAATCCTTTGCAGGTACAAATGTCTCTTTTATAGTCCTAGGAGATACCCAACGAACCAGATTCAAATAAGAGCCCGCTTTATCGTTTGTTCCTGAACCTCTTGCGCCACCAAATGGTTGCTGACCAACAACTGCGCCTGTGGGCTTGTCATTGATATAGAAATTACCTGCAGAGTTTTCTAGTTTTTTCATTGCCAAATCGATAGCATATCGATCGCCACTGATAATTGATCCGGTTAAGGCGTAGTCTGAAGTTTCATCTAATAATTCTAGTGTATCTTCAAATTTATCATCTGCATAGGTGAAAATAGTAACAACTGGTCCGAATATTTCTTCGCACATAGTTCTGAATTTCGGATTATCTGTTACAACTACAGTAGGTTGAATGAAATAACCTTTAGACTTATCATAAGTTCCACCAGCGACAACATCAGCATCGCTAGCAGCATTGCAATAATCTACAAACTCTGCTATTTTGTCAAATGCCTTTTCATCTATTACGGCATTAACGAAGTTGGAATAGTCAGAAGGAACTCCAACTTTAAATGAGTTTACATCCGAGACTACTTTGCTAATTACATCTTGTGCCATTGACTTTGGAAGATAGACTCTTGAAGATGCAGAACATTTTTGACCTTGAAATTCAAACGAACCTCTAGATATTGCAGTTGCAACTTCATCTACATTAGCAGTTTTGTGCACCATTATGAAATCCTTACCTCCAGTTTCTCCCACAATTCTTGGATAGCTTCGGTATTTTTCAATATTGTTTCCAATAGTTTTCCAAAGATGTCTGAAAACGCCAGTAGATCCTGTGAAATGCAATCCTGCAAAATCTCTATGGTTAAAAATTACCTCTCCTGCTTCGGGTCCATCCACCGTAATCATATTAATTACGCCATCAGGTAATCCAGCTGCTTTAAACAACTCCATAATTACTTTCGCAGAATATATCTGAGTATCTGAAGGCTTCCAGATAATAGTGTTTCCCATCATTGCAGGAGCAGCACATAAATTAGCCGCAATTGAAGTGAAATTGAAAGGTGTAATTGCAAATACAAAACCCTCTAAAGGCCGGTATTCTAACCTATTCCAAACACCCGGAGAAGAATCTGGTTGCTCTGAATAAATCTGTTGCATGTAGAATGCATTGTATCGAAAAAAGTCAATTAATTCACAAGAAGCATCAATTTCGGCTTGCATTGCGTTCTTACTTTGCCCAAGCATAGTAGCTGCATTCATTTTTGCTCGGAATGGGCCAGCCAATAATTCGGCTGCTTTCAGGAAAATAGCAGCTCTATGTTCCCAACTTAAGTTCGACCAATCTTTTTTAGCAGCCAAAGCAGCATCTATAGCAGCTTGAACGTGCGTTTTATCTCCGATATTAGCATGACCAATAACTTTGGCGTGCTCATGCGGAGGACTAAGTGGTAACTTATCACCGGTTGTAACTTCTTGACCGCCAATATACATTGGGACATCAGTAACTGAATTATACAATTCTTGATAAGCAGCTTCTAATTCTGCTTTTTCTGGGGATCCTGGTGCATAGCCTAGTACTGGCTCATTTTCAGGAAAAGGTATGTTGAATACTCCGTTTGGCATAACAACTTTATTTTTAGGGTTAAACGCTTAAACTTTAAGTGTGCAAAAGTAATTATTCGAGAAAAATTGAGCAGATAATTAAGCTAAGTTGTCTTAATTCAATTGACAAAGTAATGCCATTTCAAATCGAGGAATATCAACCTCGATGAGTTCTTGTTTGCCTTCTTTTTTGAAAATGTATGAACCTTCCATATATCCTAAAGATGAGTTAAGGTCACAATAAGATTGGTACTGGTAAGATTCTCCTGGCAATAAAATAGGGCGTTCACCCACAACACCTTCGCCATTTACAAAGCGAGGTGCAGATAAGCTGTCTTGAATTTTCCAGTGTCTACTAAGCAGTTGAATAGAAAAGTCATTGTTATTTTGGATATGTATAGAATAGGCAAATAAATACTTACCACTGTTTATGTTAGAGCAGTTTTCTAAAAAGGTAGTTTCTACTTTTACCTGAACATTTGATGTGATTTGACTTACCATTTCTGGCAATAAATATAGTGAGTTTTTGGATTGAATTTTAATCTCTATTCAAATTGAACCGAAATTGACTTTGCTCACTTGGAAAAAAGAGTGCTGTGTGTTTTATAAGTCTCACATAATCAGCTGTAATATCTTTGTGGTAAACTAAAATAGAATAAGAGTTTTCAGCTTCCTTAAAGCTATTTTCAATGCGATTTATATCACCAGATCTGCCATCTCTAGAGTATAAAATTTGCCAATTGTACATTCCTTGTTTCAGATAAACAGCCAATCGATACCGCTTTTTTTCAGGCTCGTATTCCATTTTAAAGCGTTCGGACAACTCGAAGTTTGATAATTCCCCGAAAACATAAAAATCACCATTAGGGTCCTTGTTTTCCTGTTTCAAATAAAAATACACCATGCAATAATCTATATCACTCGCAGTAGTATGATTAAATGAGTTTGATCCAATAACCCGACCCCCATATAAAGAGCCCAATAAATTGCCTTGTCTGTGCATTCTTCTTTCCTCCATAGGTTCAATAAACACATGAGTGCTATCAATTCTGGTAACAAAGCCGTCAATGTTTTCTGACTTTAGGTTAAGGTTTCTAAGATCAGCAAAGCGTTGCTCGTTGCCTGCCCAAAATGAATTTGGGCCATTGTGATTATATTCTAACGTGTTACCTGAAACAAATAATGGTTTTAGATCATTAATAGCATTGTCAGTTCGGTTATTTTGGATTAATACCACTTTAATGGCATCAGCAGGATTTATGATTTGATAATTAGAGTAGTCAATTGAAAAATCTATTTCATGTTTTTTTTCTCGATATGCTGGCTTAAATGCTGGGTGAATAGTTGCTTTTAATTGAACCTTATCCTCAGTAACATAAAAACGATGAGAAAGAAGCAGTTTCGTCGGATCTCCATTTCTATATACATATACTAAGTAGTTGCCTGAAATGCGAAAGCGAATTTCTTCGTTTGGTAAGTACAATTTGTACTGGACATAAGACTGGTTGAAAGCGGTTGAAAAGGTATAATCATTTATAAAAGGTTCTTCAATTCCTGTGATATATTGGAAATATTGAATCGGAGTTGGATTCCATTCGTCGTCGCAATGCACAATTCTATAGTTTAAGTCCTCGACTTTCATACTAAAGTCATCAAAGGTCAATTCGAGTTTTTCTCCACCACCCAAGTTTATTATGGCCAGTCCCGCGCTGCTTCCACCTTTATGAAAATTAATAGTATGGATTTGATCATTGTAAATTCTGTTTCGGTATTCTAGGCGATATTCTGGGACATACTCAACTTCTTCGCTTAACTCTTGAGCGGAACAAAAAGTGCCCCAAAAAAGGAACAATAACGTGATGAGGTATTTCGTAAACTGAAACATATTTTCAATAATACGGCCTAAAAGCAAAAAAGCGGCCAAAAGCCGCTTTTTTTGAACTATTTTAATAAATGGATTAGTGAGCCGCTAAGTAATCGGCAACACCATCATGTGTATCCGTCATTGCATCATCGCCTTTAATCCAATCCGCAGGACAAACTTCTCCATTTTCTTCAAAGTGCAATAAAGCATCAACCATTCTTAGAGCTTCGTTTACACTTCTACCAAGTGGGAAATTATTTACCACTTGATGCTGAACAATACCTTCTTTATCGATAAGGAATAATCCTCTGTATGCAATCATAGGTCCTGTTGCCATTAATTGTCCATCTTCATCAACATCATAATCACCAGCTAAAACACCGTAATTTGCTGAAATACATTTAGAAGTATCGGCAACAATTGGGTAGGTAATTCCTTTAATTCCACCGTGACCTTTTTCCATTTGTAACCAACCCCAATGCGATTCAGCGGTATCGGTAGAGCAGGCAACTACTTCAACGCCTCTTTTCTTAAATTCATCCAATTTAGACTGAAATGCATGCAATTCTGTAGGGCAAACGAATGTGAAATCTTTTGGGTAAAAGAAAAATAATACGTGACTCTTTCCAACATATTGATCTAAGGAAAAACCATCTACAACCTCTCCACCATTCACAACTGTTGATTCAGAAAATGAGGGTGCTTTGTGTCCAACTAATACTGACATATTTTTTGTTTTTATTGTTATTAATTTCGGTTTGCAAAGGTAATGGATAACTCTAATCTTAAATTCCACTTAAAGAGGATTTATTGTTAACCTTTTTAAATGTGCTTTGTTTTCTTTGTAAACTCAAAATACTCTATCAAGTGAAAACACTAAACTTTAATTTACTTCTACTATTTGTATTATTTTTCTCTTCAGTTGCTTCAGCTCAAACTGGAAGCGTTAAAGGTTTGCTTCTTGACGAAATAAGCAATGAGCCTATTCCATTTGCCAACATAATTATTAAAGGCACCACGAAAGGAACCGCAACAGATTTTGATGGAAATTTTTTGATTGAAGGCATAGAGCCTGGGTTCGTTCAGTTGCAGATTTCTGTAGTTGGATATAAACCAAAAATTTCAGGAGATATAAATATTATATCTGGAAGGCAGTCCAATTACAATGTGAAAATGGAGCAGTCTTCCACAGAAATGAATGAAGTAGTAATAGAGGCAGAGGCATTCTCAAAAACAATGGAAAGTCCTTTGTCTATGCAAACGATAAGCGTTGCAGAAATTGAGAGAGCTGCAGGAGCAAATAGAGATATTTCAAAGGTGATTCAGTCTTTTCCTGGTGTTACTTCAACACCTGCTTTTCGAAATGACATAATAATAAGGGGTGGAGCACCAAATGAAAACCGATTCTACTTAGATGAAATCGAAGTTCCAAATATCAATCACTTTCAAACTCAAGGTGCTTCAGGCGGGCCTGTTGGAATTATCAATGTGAATCTTATACGTGAGGTTGATTTTCAGGCTGGAGCATTTCCAGCTGCTAGAGGAAATATGCTGAGTTCCTTATTAACGTTCAAGCAATTGGATGGAAACTCAGAAAAATTGAAAGGAAAAGTAACTGTTGGAGCAACTGATTTAGGCCTTACCCTTGATGGGCCATTGGGCAAAAAGACAACTTTCACTTTTTCTGCAAGACAGTCTTACTTGCAATTTCTTTTTTCAGCTCTTGGATTGCCTTTTTTGCCAACTTATTGGGATTATCAAACTAAGGTGAAGCATAAGATCAATAATAAAAATGAAATTAGTTTCATAAGTATAGGTGCGTTAGACAAAAATGTATTGAACCTTGATGCAAATGAAACGGAGCAGCAGCGTTATGTTTTGCAAAACTTACCAAGTTCGGATCAATGGAATTACACCATTGGAGCTGTATACAAACATTTTCAAGAAAACAGTTTTCAGACTTATGTTGTGAGTAGAAATATGTTGAATAACGAAGCTGAGAAGTACACTAATAATGACGAAAGCTCTGAAAACAATCTAACGCTTCGCTTTAAATCGCAAGAGATAGAAAATAAGTTTAGGTTTGAAAACACGACTCGTTTGAATGACTGGAAGTTTGTTGTTGGTGTAAATTATGAATTTGCTAAATACAACACTGAAACTTTCAAACGAATATTCTTGCCGGCAACACCAATTTCCGCTGCTCGTTTGGATACGTTTAACTTTAGCTCTGAATACAACATGAATAAGTTTGGTGGATTTTTTCAGGTAAGTAAGCGGTTGTTAGAAAGTAGACTGAATGTGAGTTTTGGTGTTAGAACCGATATAAATGACTTCAATAGTGAAATGTCCAATCCGATAAATCAACTCTCACCAAGGGCTAGTTTGGCTTATGCCTTAAGCGAGAAATATTCTGTGAATTTAGCAGCTGGCAGATTCGCTCAACTGCCTCCTTATACCGTATTAGGATTTCAAAGAAATGGTGAATTTGTAAACAGAAATAATGGAGTAAAGTATATAAAAGCCAATCATTTGAATGGTGGTATTGAATATCGACCAAAATCTTCTTCAAAAATTACTGTAGAAGGTTTTTATAAATTTTATCAAGATTATCCAATGCTAATTGACAAAGGAGTTAGTTTGGCAAATTTAGGAGCTGATTTTGGTGTTATTGGTAATGAGGAAGTTACTTCCACTTCAGAAGGTCGTGCGTATGGTATTGAATTAATGGCACAGCAAAAACTGTATAAAGGCTTTTATGGGATTTTGAGTTACACGTGGGTACGTAGTGAGTTTACGAATATAGATGGCGAGTTCGCTCCTTCAGCATGGGATTCAGAGCATTTAGTTTCTGCAACGGTAGGTAAGAAATTGAAAAAGAATTGGGAAGTTGGTGCACGATGGCGTTTTGTAAGTGGTCGTCCTTCTACACCATATATAGCTGGTGTTTCCGCGTTGCGTCCTGTCTATGATGTTAATCCAGCAGGAGTGTTAGATTATGCAAATGTAAATTCCGATAATTTAGGGGAATTTCACCAACTAGATGTGCGTGTAGATAAGATTTGGAATTTTAAGAAGTGGTCGCTAAATCTATATTTAGATATTCAGAACTTGTATAACTTTCAAGCAAAAGAGCAACCGATTCTATTTCCGTTTGAAGACGATAATGGAAATCCAATTATTACAAATCCGAATGCACCTTATGCACAACAAACCTATGATCTGCAACAAATTCCTAATACGACAGGAACAGTATTGCCGACAATTGGGGTGATTATTGATTTTTAATTTACACTAAGTTTTTTGTTTTTCGATTCGCCTAAAAAGTAGGTAGGAATAAACGCTGCCATAGAGTGTTCCTCCTAAAGTAAGAGCAACGATTAACTTTATCGCGTAATGTTGAGGTATGAATGCCATAACCAAGGCGCAGATTATTCCTGAAAAGAAAAATACACGACCAATTAAACGATGCGTTTTTCTCCAAACTTCCTCGCTTTCTAACGTCCAAGGCGAGCTAAAACCAACAAAGTAATTTGGTTTAACGGTCTGCAAATAATTGCCTAACATGGTAATTAGAAATGCAAAAGCAAAAGTTATTGCATAGGCCGTATTCTCTATAACTCCGTCGGCATTTAATACAATGATCAATACAACAGCTGCAATAAACAATTGAATAATTACTCGTAATTTACTATATGAGTTGTCGTATTTTTTTAAGTTGCCGTTAGGGTCGAATGTGGGTGCAAATTTCATGAGCGGATACAATCCGATTGGAAAACCAGTAACCAAAATCCAAAGTGACGATTTGTCGCTATAGGCATCGGCTAAACCATTAGCATCAAAATGAGTTGCTACGGTATCTGGCAAACCGCTATATACTGCTGCAAAATATAAGATTGGGGTGAGCATAATTATCCATAAAATGCCCTCAACTGCTCCTTTGTTATTTTTTATTTTCTTGTGATTTAAAAGTTAAAAACCAATTAATAATATCGTCCATTACTGTTGTGTTCAGCGAGTAGTGAATAAACTGACCGTTACGATGGCTTTCTACCAACTCGGCCTGTTTTAAAATATCTAAATGATGGGATATGCTGGGCTTAGAAATATTGAATAAGTCGGCAATTTCGCCTGCAGTCATGTCACCCTCTCGAAGTTTATCTAGAATCTCCCTTCGAGTAGTGTCGTTTAAAGCTTTAAATAATTTATTCACGAATTAGGTATTTAGACAAATGTCTAATTATTATTTGAAAAGTCAAGAAAATAGTAGAATATTTTTTTTCGTTTCAATTTTGAATTGGTGAATTTCGACGTGTGTGTCTTGCTGCATGCAGCAGGCTGAATTTATTTAGAATAAAAAAATTACACCCAGTAGGCTAGCGTCGCGAATAAATGTAAAAGAGGCTTTTGGCCTCTTTTTTTTGCTTTACACTTGAGCTTGCTCTACTTCAAATTTTTCGAAATACAGCTCCGTCATACTGAGTATGTTTTGTAATTCAACTTCAATTTTTTCATTAGAATCAGCATTCTTACTTTTCTGTACAGAAGTCAAAATAGGCTCAAGTGCCGTATGAAGCTTTTCATGCTCCTCACCTTTCATTGAACAGTTTTTGATAATGTAGTCACATTGATACGATAGCTCACCCAATAAAACCGCATAATTTTTGTTTTCGGGTTGCATTTCATTAAAAGAAATAATCATATGCTGTATCATAAGCATACCTTCCGATGTTTCTGGATTGGCAATCATCTTTTGAGGCGTTTTAGGCGATTGATCTTCAACTTTTACTTCTTGACTTTCGGCAGAAGATTCTCCACAGCTTGTAATAACTAGAATTGATAGTAGTCCGTAAATGAAATATCTCATGGTAAAATAATTTACAGCAAAAGTAGGCTTATTAACAGCTTTTTGAAATGGATAATAATTTGAAGGATTACATTTGTTTTATGCGGAAAATTTTATTGCTCGTAATTTTAGTTTCATTGAGTTTTGTTGGGTTTGCTAGTAAACTCTTATTGCCAATGGATGACACTCAAAAGAATCACATGAAATCCTATGGGGTGGCGTTCTGGGTTTTAGAGCATGAAGTTACGGTTGAGTGGTTGCTGAACTATCGCGGAGGAAGCTTTATGATTCCATATTCTAAAGATATAGAGTCCGAATGTATTATCCGAGGAGTAACTTATTTAACTATAGCTGATGCACAAGCTACCGCTATTAAACAAGAAATAGCCAATCCAGAAGTAAATATGGAGGTTGTTAAACTAGAAAAAGCACCTAGAATTGCCGTTTATTCTCCAAAGGGAAAACAGCCTTGGGATGATGCAGTTACTCTGGTGTTGACTTACGCAGAAATTCCCTACACCGTTATATATGATGATGAAATTATTAGCGGAGAATTACACCTCTACGATTGGTTGCATCTGCATCATGAAGATTTTACGGGGCAATATGGGAGATTTTATGCAAGCTACAGAAATGCTCCGTGGTATCAGTCTCAAGTAAAGGAGTTCGAAGAAACAGCAGAACGTTTAGGATTTAGTAAAGTAAGTGAACTTAAATTAGGTGTGGCGCTCAAAATAAAAGAATACACTGCCGGTGGAGGCTTTGTTTTTACTATGTGTTCTGGCACAGATAGCTATGATATTGCACTAAGCGCTGAAGAAGTTGATATTTGCGAATCGATGTTTGATGGTGACCCTGCAGATCGCAACGCGCACAATGAATTGAATTACAGTAACACCTTTGCTTTTAGGGATTTTTTGATCAGTCGAAATCCAATGGAATACGAGTTTTCCAACATTGACGCAACTCCACTGCACTCTAGAACACCTGAAAACATTGATTACTTTACCTTGTTCGAATACTCTGCAAAATGGGATCCAGTTCCTACTATGCTTTGTCAAAACCATACTAGTAGGGTTAAGGGGTTTATGGGGCAAACGACTGCTTTTAATAAAGGATTTATTAAGCCCGGCGTTTTAGTTATGGGTGAGAACAAGTCCTTAAATTCTGCGAAGTACATTCATGGTAAGTTCGGCAAAGGCCAATGGACTTTTTACGGTGGTCATGACCCTGAAGATTATCAGCACTTTGTGGGCGATCCACCAACCGATTTAGATTTACATCCTAATTCTCCCGGATACAGATTAATACTGAATAACGTATTATTTCCAGCGGCTAGGAAGAAGAAGCAAAAGACTTAAAACAGAATGTATGTTTTGAGTGATTGTTTTTTAATACTTTAGAGGTCTAAAATCAATTAAATTACCGATATATTAAGACTCTTTACTGTTTCACTTTAGCTATATTTCTCTCATTCGTTGGGATTTCACAATCCACAAATGGCTTAATATCACATTACAAATTTAATGGCAATCCAAATGATGGTTTTGGAGGAATAACTGGAGTGAATTCTGGTGCAATACCAACCGCAGAAAGGTTTGGGGTTAAGGATAGTGCTTATTATTTTGATGGAACATCAAAGATTCAACTAGGAACTGCAAGCGATTATACTATGGATTCTTCGGAATTCTCTATTTCTTTTTGGTTTAAAAGAGATGCAGGTAATCAAATTGGATTTATTTTAGGAAAGCGCGCTGATGTTCCTACTTTCGAGCAATACGGCGTTTGGATAATGGATGATATAAGTCCTCTTCGTTCTGGTAAAAGAGTTTACTCGTATTTCAAGTCATCTAACCCCGGTGGTCAAGCGCCTTTTAGAGAAGGTGTTTCTGTAAATGTTGATACAAGTTGGCATCATGTGGTTGTTGTGCAATCGGTTAAAAGTTTAAGGACCTATCTTGATACCGTTTTGATAGGTGAAGATACCACTAAAATGGTAGGACAGTTTAATGTTGCATCAACAAGTTTTATTGTTGGCTATACGTTTGTTAATGCGGGTGGTCAAGATTTATATTTCAAAGGAGCTGTAGATGATCTTTGGATTTATAAAAAGGCACTTGCGGATTCTACTATTAAAAAATTATTTGCCTATCAAGATGATACCACTAATGCGGGGGGGCAAGTTGGTGCAAAAGAGGTGACCGAAAATCAATTTGAAAGCAATCAAATTCAGCTATATCCGAATCCAACTAGCAAAACATTACGAATACTATACTCTCAGAAGATAAATGTTGTAGTTGTAATGTCTATAACTGGTGAAATAGTTAAAGAAGTTTCGGGAGATGAATCAAACGAAATCAACTTGGAAGTTGGGGATTTACCTGCAGGAATATATTTTGCAAAAATTGCAGATAGGTCCAATCAGTCAGTTATTAGGCGATTTATAAAACAGTAGCTAATTCAGCACATTAATTTTCCGAACTAAGGTTCCCGATGTAGTTTTGATGTTTAACGCAATTAAACCTTTTGGGCAATAAACAGAAAGCAACCATTTAGTTGAGCTTTTAGGGTAAATAAACACTCAGTTTTTTAGTTGGATCAGTTTGGAATTTGAAAGAGCTGTCAATTATGGTCTGAGAAGAAGCTGAGAAAACAGAAAATACTACAACGGCAAGCAGTAAATTTTTCATGGGGATTGTTTATTCCAAGGTTTAATTATTAAAGCTGCACAAGGGTAACGGCTTTCTAAGTGGTAATATGTATTTGAAAAGACTTTTATGTTGTGCAATTACAAAGAATGGATATTTTTGCCGCCCAATTAAATGCCGATGCCGATAGCTATCGGGAGGCGAAAATGCCGAAGTGGCGGAATTGGTAGACGCGCTGGATTCAAAATCCAGTTCCTTCTGGGAGTGCGGGTTCGATTCCCGCCTTCGGTACTAAAAGCTCTCTCGTTTTTCGAGGGAGCTTTTTTATTTAGTGTTTTACTCAATAAAGATTGAGTCATTTATTAATTGTTGGAACTGCAAAGTTTAATTCAAAATAGGTGCGTTATCCAAAAATTACAAATCGTAATTTTTGTTAACCGAACATCTCAAACAAAACATATCTTTACATCCTTAATTTAAACGATGAAGAAGGTTTATATGCTTCTAATTGTTGCTTTATCAGCAACATACGGAATTGCTCAGGTTTCTGGTCAGCACGAAGTTATTGGCTCGGCTGGAAAAGAACTTATCACAAATCAAGGAACAATAAATTTCACGGTTGGAGAAGTTAGTATCGAAACTAATTCTGCAGATACACTGGAAGGTATTGGAATGACTCAAGGATTTCAGCAAACCTATTTTCAAATAGAAGATGTTACCGATGTATCCGAACAATCGATCAAAGATTTTAATGTGCGTGTATGGCCAAACCCAACAGTGCGTTTCCTGAATATAGAATTAGGTGAAAGTATAGAGGCTGAGTATGTTCAAGCTGAAATCATAGATGTTTCTGGAGTCAAAATAGAAATGTTTAATGTGGCCGAAAATCCAAAAATTGACCTGAATATTTATCCAGTTAGTAGTTACTTTCTAAGAATTTACGATACAAAAAGCATGCATATGCGCTTGTTTAAAATAATAAAACTTTAACCGTTATGAAGAAACTTTTACTTTTCTCGTTGGCAATTGGTTTGTCCGTTCTATCGATGGCTCAAGCACCTCAATTAATTAATTACCAAGCGGTTATTCGCGATGCAACAGGTCAGGTAGTTCAAAACCAAAACGTATCCTTGCGTCTTTCCATACATGAAAAATATTCTGTTGGTATAAATGTGTACCAAGAGGAACACATGGTAACAACCAATGATTTTGGATTGGTGAACATTCACATTGGGGCTGGGGTCAATAAAACAGGCCTGTTGAATGATGTAAAGTGGGGTAGCGACGTGCATGTCCTTAAAGTTTCTTTGGATCAAAACGGAGGAAGTAGTTTTAGCGTAATGGGATATGCTCAGCTGGTTTCAGTGCCTTATGCATTATATGCAGCCAATGTTAGTTATGCCGATACTAGTTCAACGAATGAGTTGCAAATGCTTTCGTTTGCTAACGATACCTTACGATTGTCTAACGGGAATTCCATTTACTTGCCAAACACCGATTATTCAAAGAACATTAGTGACTTGAATGACAGTATAATGGTCATTAATAGTAAGCTGGTAAGTGTAACTCAGCAGGTAAAAAACGATAGTATTTATTTGGCTGGTTTAATAAATAGTCATATTCAAAATGATGCAGATATTGACTCGACCAATGAAGTTCAAAACCTATCACTAGCTGGAAATACCTTAAGCATATCTAAAGGAAACTCTGTTGTATTGCCTGGAGGTTCTGCGCAAAATAATGACAACGATTCAACTAATGAAATTCAATCGTTAAGTAGAAATTCAGATACTTTGTTTATCAGCCAATCCAACTATATCGTTCTTCCTTCAGGTTCTGTAAATACGGATGATCAGAATTTGAATCTATCTGGGGATACCTTATACATTGAAGACGGAACACCCGTAGTTTTAACCAAATACTTGAATACCGACGGACAAAGTTTAAGTCTTTCTGGTAATAATTTGAGTATTTCTGGTGGTAACTCAGTGACTTTGCCGGCTGGTGGGTCTAGTAACGATAACGACAGTACCAATGAAATTCAAAACTTAACGCTAAGTTCAGATACTATGTTTATCAGTAAGGGTAACTATGTTGTATTGCCTTCAGGTTCTGTAAATACGGATGATCAAAATTTGAACTTATCTGGAGATACCTTATACATTGAAAACGGTACAGCAGTGTTTCTGTCAAAATACCTGGACAATACAGATAGTCAAAGTCTATCATTATCTGGAAGTACGCTTTCTATAAGTGGTGGTAATTCGGTAACTCTTCCAGCAGGTGGAGCTCCCAACAACGACAACGATTCTACCAATGAAATACAGTCATTATCACTTTCGGGAAACTCCTTGAGCATATCTGGTGGAAATAGTGTGACGCTTGCTTCAGGTACAGTAAATAATGATAACGATAGTACGAATGAATTAATCTCTAGTTTTATTCTTTCTAACGATACGCTAAGTATAACAGACGCAGCAGGAACTAAGCTTGTTGGACTCGGAACATACATGGATAATACTGATGCACAGGCTTTATCTATGAGTGGTGATACTATTTATTTGTCAAATGGTGGCTTTGTAAAGTTGCCAGCGGCAACCAGTGGTTTCGATGGAGATAGCAGTAGCACCAATGAGATTCAAGCATTATCAATGAGCGGTGATACTATTTATTTAACTAATGGAGGTTTCGTAAAATTACCTGCGGCTACAAGCGGTTTTGACGGTGACAGCAGCAGTACCAACGAACTTATTTCTGCATTTGTACTTTCTAACGATACCTTACGCATTACGGATGCATCAGGAACCAAGCAAGTAGGACTAGCTACTTATATGGATAACACCGATGCTCAAGCATTATCAATGAGTGGCGATACGATTTACTTGTCTAATGGTGGTTTTGTAAAACTGCCTGCAGCAACAAGCGGATTTGATGGTGATAGTAGCAGTACTAACGAACTTCAGTCGTTATCGATCTCAGGAAATAGTCTTACCATTTTAAACGGAAATACAGTTACTCTGCCAGCGGCCCCAGTAAGTAACGATAATGATTCAACGAACGAATTAAACAGCCAAGTTCAATTTACAGGAACCACTTTAACTATCACCGATGGAGGTGGAGCCAAATCGGCTAATCTTTCTTCATTATTAGATAACACAGACAGTCAAGCACTTTCTGTTAGTGGAAGTACTTTAAGTATTTCTGGAGGAAACTCTGTTACGCTGCCAGCAGGTGGAGGGCCAAATAATGATAACGACAGTACCAATGAACTTATTTCTGCATTTGTACTTTCAAATGACACCTTAAGTATTACGGATGCTTCAGGAATTAAACAAGTAGGACTAGCTACTTATATGGATAATACCGATTCACAGGCTTTATCAATGAGTGGCGATACCATTTACTTGTCAAATGGCGGTTTTGTTAAACTACCAGCTGCTACAAGTGGCTTTGATGGTGATAGTAGCAGTACTAACGAGATTCAAGCACTTACACTCTCAAGCGATACGTTGAGTTTAAGTAAAAGTAATTATATCGTGCTTCCCTCGGGAACAATCAATACTGACGACCAAAACCTGACCCTTTCTAATGACACCCTGAAAATTGAAAGTGGAAACTATGTGGTTTTACCTTCTAGCTCAGTGAACTTGGATAATGACTCTACTAACGAATTACAAACACTTTCAATTTCAGGAAATACCTTGAGTATTTCTAATGGGAATAGTGTGACATTAGCTTCAGGAGCGGTAAATAACGACAATGACTCTACAAATGAGTTAAATAGCGCTATCGGATTTTCTGGAACAACGCTTACGGTAACTGATGCGGGCGGCGCAAAAACAGCTAATCTTTCAAGTCTACTAGATAACACAGATAGTCAATCACTAAGCATTAGTGGAAACTCATTAAGTATTTCTGGAGGGAACAGTGTAACGCTTCCAGCAGGCACTATAAGTAACGATAACGATTCTACAAATGAGCTAAACGCTTCAGTTTCTGTTTCGGGTAATATTCTTTCAGTGACAGATGCAGGTGGTGCTAAAACAGCAGACTTGTCGGCCTTTAAGGACAATACAGATAGTCAAACGCTTTCATTGAGTGGTTCTACTCTTAGTATAGCAGGAGGAAACAGCGTAACTCTTCCAGCAGGAACTGCAAGTAACGATAACGATTCTACAAATGAGTTAAACTCGGCATTTGCAATCACTTCAAATAATTTAACCGTAACTGACGCAGGCGGAGCAAAAACGGTAAGCCTTGCTCCTTACCTAGATAACACGGATGCTCAAACATTGTCTATAACTGGAAATACCTTGTCTATTACTGGAGGTAACAACGTTACCCTTCCAAGTGGAAGTACTTACACTACTAAAGGAATTGACTCAGTACTTACCGCTGGAAATAATGCTGCAGGCTTAAATATGTTGAATGTTGGTAAGATGGCTATTGGAACGGCCACAGCAGATTCAACGCTTACAGTTTCAGGTGGAATTAATGCAAATAATATTAGACTATCAAATGGTGCAGGAGCGAACAAGATATTGACCTCTGATGCTTCTGGTAACGCTTCGTGGGTTTCGCCATCTACAGTAACGGCCCCTTCTGAAATAAAGGATACGGATAACGATACAAAAATTCAAGTAGAAGAGTCTTCGGATGAAGATATTATTCGATTTGATATTGCAGGAAACGAACGTTGGAGAATGGAAGGAACGCATATAGAACCAGTAGGAACTGGAGGGTCAGTATTTATTGGGGATAATGCAGGTCAAAATGATGATTTGTCAGCCAATAACAACACATTTATAGGAAACAACTCTGGACAGACGAACAGCACTGGTTATGCCAACTCTGCAATTGGGTATAATTCAATGGCATTTAATACCTCAGGTAGAGAAAATGTTTCGGTGGGTCTGAATGCTATGTACAATAACACAACAGGCTATAGAAACGCAGTAATAGGTTATCAAGCATTGTTTACCAATACAACAGGGCTTGGAAATGTTGCCATGGGTTACAGAGCACTTCGAACAAGTAGCAATAAACATTATAACATTGGTATAGGATACGATGCCTTATACAACAATAACGGTACTGGTAATATTGGAATGGGCTTTTATGCTTTGCGCGCGAATGTATCTGGAAGTTACAATGCCGCAATTGGGTACCGATCATTGGGTAGTAATGTTAGCGGTCAAAGGAATATTGCCTTTGGGTTTTATAGCGCTTTGGATATGCTTACAGGATCGTTTAATATTACAATTGGAGATTATGCGCTTAACAATAACATCAATGGTAGCAACAATGTAGTTGTTGGGCGAAATGCTGGATTTAACAATGTAACGGGATCTAGAAATGTTTTCATTGGATATCAAGCTGGTTATTCAGAGACGGGAACTGATAAATTGTACATAGATGCAAGCACTTCTGCTGCTAGTTCTACTTCCCCTCTTATTTATGGAGATTTCGCTACTGATGAATTAAAAATCAATGGAGATTTGGAAGTTCGAGATGATTTTACACTTCCTACCGGAGCAGGATCAGGCAGAATATTGACATCCGATGCCAATGGTAAAGCTTCATGGTCAAATCCAGGCGCAGTTTCCTTGGGTGATACTACTCAAGTGAGTGATTTAGATGGCGATACCAAAATTCAAATGGAAGAGTCAAGTGATGAAGATATTATTCGTTTTGATTTGGCTGGTAAGCAACAATGGAGAATGGTAGGAGCACGTTTGGAGGCAAATAATTCAGGACTTTCCGTATTTATTGGTGAAGAGGCAGGGCAAACAGATGATTTATCCAACAACCAAAATGTATTTATAGGCTATAGAAGTGGACGAAACAACTCTACAGGACAATTAAATACAGCAATTGGAAGCAACTCCCTAAGGAATAACACTACGGGAGATTACAATACAAGTACTGGATACTATTCTCTTAATGCTAATTTAACTGGTCAACAGAACTCAGCTTATGGATATTATTCTTTGGGTGCGAACACTTCAGGGGCGTTTAACGCAGCATTCGGACTTGGATCTCTTAGATCAAATAGTTCGGGTGTATATAATGCTGCCACTGGATACTATGCTCTGTTTTCTAATACCACTGGAACTTTTAATGCCTCGGTAGGAGCAAATTCCTTGCGTCGAAACACTACTGGTTATAGGAATTCATCAATAGGGTATTATTCGCTAGGATTTAATACAACTGGTTATAGAAACTCGGGGTTGGGCATGTATTCACTCTTCAGAAATTCAACAGGATACGATAATACCGCATCGGGGTATTATTCATTGGGACTTAATACAACTGGATATGAGAATGCAGCTGTTGGAACAAATGCTCTGTATCAAAATACAAGTGGAAATCGCAATGCAGCAATTGGTCATAGGGCAGGTTTTTACGGTCAAACTGGAGCACAAAATACCTATTTGGGTTCTTATGCAGGCCCTTCTAGTAATGTTACCTATTCTAATGCGACTGCAGTAGGTTATAATTCTACTACCACGGCTTCCAATCAAGTGCGAATTGGTAATACTTCTGTTACTAGCATTGGTGGCCAAGTTGGCTGGAGTACATTATCAGATGGTCGATTTAAGGAAAATGTAAAGAGCGATGTAGTCGGATTGGATTTTATCATGAAATTGGAACCAGTAACGTACACCTTAAAAACGGAGGAATTATTTAGTCAGTTCGAGGATAAAGATTCTATAGAAGTATCTGGACAGGAAGTTGATGCGAGAATAGAAAAATCAAAAATTACTCAAACCGGTTTTATCGCTCAAGATGTTGAGAAAGCAGCACAAGAAACTGGGTATGCTTTTAGTGGAGTAGATGCCCCTAAGAACGATAAAGACATGTATGGATTGCGTTATTCTGAATTTGTTGTTCCTTTAGTAAAAGGAATGCAGGAGCAGCAAAAATTGATTCAAGCACAGCAAGAATTAATAAAGAAGCTAGAAAAGAGAATAACTGCTTTAGAGAAATAGAAATTAGTTTTAACCGCAGTAAAATGCATTTGGATATACTACTGAACCAATTCAAACCTTCATTTATGAATTCTTAATTACTTGGATTTTAACCTATTAATTGCTTTTACCGGTTCTTCAGTCTTATTAACTATAATGCCTGGACCCGATAATATTTTTGTGCTTACTCAAAGTATAACGCGCGGAGCTAAAACGGGCATTATTATTTCATTTGGTTTAGTAAGTGGCGTGCTGGTGCATACCGCCATTGCTGCCACCGGTCTTTCTATCGTCTTGATGCAGTCTAAAATGGCTTACACTGTTGTCTTATATGCAGGTGCAGCTTACCTTGTGTATTTGGCATTTATGGCAACAAAAGAAAAGGCTGTAAACTTGGAAAATGGCAATGTCGAATATTCTACTTTGAATAAGGTTAAGCTTGTTCGTGTTGGTTTTTTAATGAATGTCCTCAACCCAAAAGTAACCCTGTTTTTTGTTGCTTTTTTGCCTCAGTTTGTAACCAGTGATGGCTGGCCTCTTGCAACGCAGTTTTCAGTTTTAGGTAGTGTTTTTATTCTGCAAGCTTTTGTCATTTTTTCGATCATTGCTGCACTAGCTGGAAGGCTTAACGCTTATTTGAACGACCAAAGGTTTTGGGCTATTACCAAGTGGAGTAAAGTTGTAATTCTATTGTTATTGGCCATTTTTCTGCTGCTGTAACAGAGCATTAACTTTGCTTTCCATGGACTTCCATTCCAGCTGGTTTTTCTCGCTTCCAACGTTTATGAGTCCATAACCAGCCAACTGGATCGTGATTAATCGTTTCCTCCAAGATTGCAGTATACTTTTTAGTTATGTCTCCGTAGTTCGTTTTAGTCGGCTCAGACTCTATATCAATGTATTCAAATTCGTAAAAGCCTCTTCTAATTTTATTGATTCTACAAAAAACAACTGGAATATCTTTTTCGACTGCAAATTTTTCTGCACCGAATGCCACGGGGGTTTCTTGATTTAAGAACCACGTCCAATAGGCCTTATTCGCTTTATGAGGTGCCTGATCGCTTCCAAAAATATAGCCATAAGTTCCATTCTCATGATCTTTAAAAAAGCTACGAACGTCTTGAAAGGGAAGTGGTAAAACACCGAAAGATGAGCGGATAAACTTTAATTTTTCTTCTAAATATCGGTTGCTTAATTCCTTGTAAATCAATACAATTTTATGTCGAACAGGCATATCTATCCCAAGAAACCACCATTCCCAGCTATAGTAATGACCAGTAGTAATAATGACGGACTTTCCTTGGTTAAAGTATTTATCCAACAACTTAGGATTCCGATTATACATCCTTTCGTGAATATCCTCACGACTCATGGTTAACCCTTTGATTCCCTCTATAAGCGTATCGCAAAATTGGCGATAGAATTTTCGAGCGATTCGTTTATTCTCTCTTTTACCGTTAACCGGGAATGATTTTTTAAGATTCTGCATAACCACCTTTTTGCGGTAGCCAACAACATAATAAATTAAAAAAAACATGAGGTCAGAAATAATATAAAGCAATCTGTACGGAAGGCTACTAAAGGGTATGACTATACCGTAATAAAATATGGCAGTTAAAACCTTCACCTTATTTTATCGTTACTTTTTTGCCTCTAAACTCTACAACTTCACCCACTCTCAACTTTTTTCTTTTTCGGGTTTCTGTATCTCCGCCTACTGCCACTTCACCTTCAGTGATTACCATATTTGCAAAGCCACCAGATTCAACCCAGCCTAGCAGCTTTAAAAGTTTATTGAGTTCGATGTATTCAGAAGAGAGTTTAAATTCCATGCTCTTTTTTTATTCGTGCAAAGTTAAGCAGTGAAAGAAAACGATAAGTTAGTAGATTAACGTATTGATTTTATGCATTACTAATTAATTGTCAGGCAGTTGTATTGATTTGGTTGGCGAATAATGATAATATTAATAAGAGATGGCCTATTTTGTACTTTATAAATGAAAAAAAGAATAACATGTTGAAAATTTATTTAGGATTGTTTCTAGCAGTCTCAATGACGCTTGGATCATGCAAAAAATGTAAGGAAAAAGATTGTTAAAATGATGCTTCGTGCAGCTTGCTAAACAATGAGGCAGTTTGTGCTTATAAAGAGTTTTATCAAGGAGAAACTTGTGATACTGAGACAAGAGAAACTTATGTAGGAATATACAGTGGGTCTCCGGTAACTACAATTGAAGGAATTGATTATACAGGAAGTAGAACTGATTATTCAGTAGTTAAAAATGGAGGGGATATTGCTAAGTTTAAAATATCAACCACAGATACTAGTAATACAACTGTATTTTTCTGTAAGCTTACCTCTGATTCAGATTTTGTAATTGAAAGTGTCGATGCAGCTGATGACGTCACTATCTCAGGGTCAGGCACTATATCTACCACGAGTTTTAGAATGTCTGGTACGATATCACAAAATCAAAGAGGTCAAACGATAACGGGTACTTTTGTTATAAATGCTCAGCAGTAATTAAAAGAAATTACATTACTACTAACCGCAATCGATTCATTTTGATTGCGGTTTTTTTACGCCTTAACACTCCTTAAATGTTTCTAAATTGAAGCAACTCAATAAAGGTTAGCTTTGCAACCGTTAACAGGTTAACTAAATTGAAAAAAGTTCAAATACATCAAAATCTTGGCTACTTGCTCACCACAGCAACGAATGCTTTGGTGACGCATATGCAGCGCACTATACTGGAGCAGCAAATTGACGTTCCTTTCGAACAATTGAGGGTTTTGATGTTCATAAGCAATAACGAAGGTGTTAAGCAGCAAGATATTTGCACTGGACTAAACAAAGTAAAGCCAGGCGTTTCAAGATTAGTAGATGGTTTAGTTAAAAAAAAATTGGTTGAGCAACGATCGGATAAAACAGATCGAAGAGTGAAGAACCTACACATAACATCCAAGGGTGTAGAGGTCAGAAATCACTTCTATCCAATAGGGTTAGGCGAATTGAAAAAGATAGAAACGCATTTGGGCGAAAAAGAAACCGAACAACTCAAGAATCATCTAAGAAAAATCAAGGAAATTATTTCAAATACAGAAAACAACAACGAATGAAAAGGCAAGTAACCATAGTACTTGGAGTGCTCGTTATACTGGCGGGAGTAGGGGTTAATAAATACTTAAGCTCGAAAGCGAAGCCACCAAAACGAAACCCTCAAGGAGGAAAGCCCACGGTTTTGGTTCAGAAAGTTCAAAATGGATTTGTAAAAAATACGATACCTGTAACAGGTAAACTCGTTGCCAAGAATAGAGTAGAGTTATTTGCTGAGGTTCAAGGATCAGTTTTAAACTCAGGAAAAACGTTTAAAGAAGGGGTTTCATTTTCTAATGGTTCTAGAATGTTGAAGCTGGATAGTACAGAATTTCATCTTTCCCTGCTTTCAGCGAAATCAGATTTTTTAAATAGCCTAATTCAATTAACGCCAGATATTAAGTACGATTTTCGAGAGGAATTGGATCGTTGGAATGTATTTATCAACTCGGTTAATATTGAACAACCTTTTCCTGCTTTGCCAAAAAGTAAGAACAAGAAATTTCTGAACTTTCTTATTTCGAGAAGCATTTCTAATCAGTATTACACCATAAAAAGTCAAGAAGAGAAACTATCTAAGTTTAACTTAATTGCTCCTTTTAGTGGTACGTTAATAGAAGGAAATTTACAGCCGGGTTCTATGGTAAGAGTAGGGCAAAAACTAGGTACATTTATTCAAGGCGGCGAATACGAATTGGAGGTTTCCGTGAGCATGAATGATGGATCGCTTATAAAAATTGGTGATTCAGTTTTATTACAATCAGAAGATATTCCAGGAAATTGGTACGGAAAGGTCGTTAGAATTTCTGTACATATTGATCAATCAACTCAAACATTAAAAGTATATGTTAATGTCAGTTCCAAAAAGCTGAAAGAAGGTATGTACTTAACGGGATCTATTTATTCTGGAGGCTTTGAAAATGCTGTTTCTATTCCTAGAAATATTTTGATTGGAACCAATCAAGTGTATTTATTAAAGGATACTGTATTGCAATTGCATGAAATTAAAGTGCTTTCGATAGGGGAAAATCAAGCAGTTATAGAAGGTCTTTCAGACGGCTCAAAAATTTTGGGTCAAGTCTATAGTGCAGCCTATAATGGAATGATTGTAAAACCACAACTTGAAAACTAATTAAAAACTAAGGCCGTGCGCAATCTAATAGCCTACTTCATAAAATACCCAGTTGCTGGAAACACCTTGATGGTCCTTATTTTCATCTTTGGTTATTTTGGACTGCAGAGCTGGAAGAAAAACTTTTTCCCAGTTTCGGAAAGCAGAATTCTTCAAATTGAAACGGTATATCCGGGTTCATCTCCTGAGGAAATTGAGAAGGGTATTGTCCTGAAAATAGAGGATAACCTGCGGGGGGTTACTGGAATTGAGCAAATTAGCTCTGTGAGTCAAGAGAATTCTGGTGTTATTACGATTGAAGTAGAACGCTCATACAATACAGATTTAGTACTTCAAGATGTTAAGAATGCAGTAGATAGAATTCCTTCATTTCCGGATGGAATGGAGCCTCCTGTGATTTATAAAAAAGAGAGCAGAAACTTTGCCATTAGCTTTTCCTTGAGTGGTGATGTATCGCTGACCACTTTAAAGAAATTCGCACAAAAAGCCGAAAGTGATTTATTAGCGATTGATGGAATTAGCAAAATTGCTTTATCAGGGTATCCAGATGAAGAAATCGAAATAGCACTAAAAGAAGATGCTTTACGCGCTTATGATTTAACTTTCTTAGAAGTCAGTCAAAAAGTGCAAAATGCTAATCTAGAAGTAACTGGCGGTAAGGTTCGAGGCGATAAAGAGGAACTAATTATTCGGGCGAATACCAAAGGATATTATGCGGACAAGTTTCAGAATATTGTAATAAAAACCACCACTGACGGGCGAATTGTTCGATTGAAAGACGTTGCTTTAGTCAGTGATATTTGGGCTGAATCACCAAATAGAAGTCACCTAAATGGTCAACCGTCGGTGATTATTGAAGTCAGCAATACCATTGAAGAGGATATACTTTTTGTTACCGAATCGGTAAAAGAATACATGGAGAAGTTTAACACTGAGAACAGTGTGGTTAAAACGACTTTAGTAAGAGATGGTTCCACCACGTTGAATGAAAGAATTGATTTGTTAGTCGATAATGGAATTATTGGTTTTGTATTAGTGTTGTTGTTTCTTGCGTTCTTCTTGCACATTCGGTTAGCATTTTGGGTTGCACTTAGTATTCCAATTGCCTTTATGGGAATGTTTATAGTAGGAGCCAATAGTGAGGTTTCAATTAATGTTATTTCTCTGTTCGGAATGATTCTCGTTATAGGCATACTTGTAGATGACGGAATTGTTATTGGAGAGAATATTTACAAGCATTACGAAGACGGTAAGGAGCCAATGCAAGCTGCAATAGATGGGACAATGCAGGTTTTACCAGCAGTTTTTTCTGCAGTATTAACCACTGCCATTGCTTTCTCCACGTTCTTTTTTCTAGAAGGAAGGCTCGGTGAATTTGCGCCTGACATGGCATTTGTGGTAATAAGTACTCTTGCATTTTCTTTAGTAGAAGGGGCTTTTATACTACCAGCCCACGTTGCGCATTCAAAAGCATTAAGTAAAGAAGCCAAAAAGAACAAAGTTGAAAAGGCATTTGACAATATAATGTCAACGCTAAGAGATAAGTATTACGGACCGTTTCTGCGATTTGCAATGAAGAACTGGGTGCTTGCCTTATCTGTTCCAATCGCATTATTTATTATCACACTTGGAGGGATTCGAGGTGGAATTATTAAGTTGACCTTCTTCCCTTTTATTGAACAGGATTATATCACGGTAAATTTGGAAATGCCTAGTGGCACAAGAGAAAACATTACCGAAGGATACCTCGAAGATATTCAAGCTGCAGCATGGCGCGTAAATCAAAAAATGTCTTCAGAAAGAGCTGACGGAAAAGATATTGTAGAGAATGTGTTACTTAAAGTAGGTCCAGGAACAAATGTGGGCAGCGTTACAATTCGCCTTTTAGGAACAGAAGAGCGGCAAATGCAAAGTTTCTTGATTTCAAATGCAATTCGTGATGAAGTTGGAGAAGTTTACGAAGCGGAGAAACTCACATTTGGAATTAATACTCCCTTCGGAAAACCAGTTTCAGTTTCGTTATTAGGCAACGATTTAGCCGAATTGAATTTGGCAAAAGAGGAGTTGAAAAACAAACTCAAAGAGTTACCAGCGCTTAAAGATGTTAACGATAACGACAAAAAAGGGGCAAGAGAACTACGCCTAAAACTAAAAGAAAAAGCTTATGCAATGGGTTTGACTATGAGAGATGTTGTTGGCCAAGTTCGACAAGGTTTCTTTGGTTTTGAAGTGCAACGTTTACAACGAGGGTTAGATGAGGTGAAGGTTTGGGTGCGTTACGATTTGGAAGATCGAGGATCGGTAAAGCGTTTAGAAAACATGAGAATCCGGACTGCCTCTGGAATGCAAGTTCCTTTGAATGAAATTGCAGATTACGAGATTGAACGTGGCATTGTAGCTATTAATCACTTAGATGGAAGAAGAGAAGTAAGAATCGAAGCTGAACTAGGCGACCCAACTGCTTCGGCAAGTGAGATAATGGCTGAGGTTAGAGCCGTTATTATTCCCGAAGTGTTGGCAAAGTACCCTTCAACCAGTGTTACCTACGAAGGACAAAGTAAGCAGCAGCAAAAAACAGCTAGTTCCGGAAAACGCGTTATTCCTATTATTTTATTGCTAATGTTGGCGGTAATCGTTCTTACTTTCCGATCATTATGGCAAGCGGTACTCGTGTTTATCTGTATTCCTTTTGCTTTAATTGGAGTAGGTTGGGGGCATTATTTCCATGGACATGCAATTAGCTTATTATCCATGTTTGGAATCATTGCTTTAATTGGCGTTATGGTAAACGATAGTCTTGTATTTGTTAGTCGTGTCAATGAATTAGTCAAAGAATACAAGGATTTTGATAAAGCCGTTTTTGAAGCTGGTAGAAGTCGATTTAGAGCAATTGTTTTGACTTCCGTAACCACCGTAGCAGGACTAGGTCCGCTCATTTTTGAGACTTCCTTTCAAGCTCAATTTCTTATTCCCATGGCAATATCAGTGGCATATGGAATGATGATAGCAACTTTTATAACCCTTATCGCATTGCCGGTGTTTTTGGTTATGCTCAACAGAATTAAGGTTGGTCTTAATTGGCTGTGGACAGGTAAGCGTCCTACGAATGAGGAAGTGGAGCCAGCCTACATTGAATTAAAATCAGAACAATTAGAGATCGATAAAAAATGAAACAGCTATTTATTTTATGCTCAATAATTGGGGTTGGATTGGCTGCAAGTGGTCAAGAATATGCTCTTGAAAAGGTCTTGGAATTGGCTCTGAAAAACAATCATAACATCAAAGTTTCTCAGAATAATGTGGAAATGGCCGAGAATAGCTCTGGTGCTGGAAATGCAGGTATGTTGCCGACTGTCAATGTAAATGCTGGTGCTACTTATTCCAATCAAGATATGAAGCTCGAGCTATTGGCTCAACCTGATCCCATTGCCATAGAAAGAGATGGGGCTCAATCTACGGGTTTAAATGCTGGAGTTGGATTGAATTGGGTAGTATTCGATGGAATGGCTATGTTCAGAAATTACGATAAACTCAAATTGATGGTCGATTTGGAGGATGCTAAAACTCGAGCAACCGTTGAGAGTACTTTGATGCAAGTAATATCAATGTATTATATGATGGCAGCCGCTAAGAACAATAAAAATGTTGCTTTGAAAGCTGTAGAACTCTCAAACGACAGAATGCTTAGGGCGAAATCTAATTATGAATCTGGAGGCAGTTCGTCTTTGAATTTTTTAAGTGCTCAAGTTGATTTGAATACCGACAGTGTAACACTGGCAAATGCCGAGGCTAATTATGCTCAATCAGGAAATAGTCTAAATTTATTAACGGGTTACCAATTGCCGATGGGATTCGATATTTCAGAAGAGGTAAGCATTAATTCGTCAATGGATTATGCAGAATTGGAAAAACAATCGAAAACCAACAACGCTCAATTGGTAAACATAGAATATGCAAAACTGGTTGCTGAAAAAGATGCTCAAATTGCAAATTCAGGTTATTTGCCAACGATTTCAGTAAATGCGGATTACGGTTTTAGACAGCAGAATAATGAAATTGGAAACTTATTGGAAAGTCAAAACTTGGGTTACACAGCTGGAATAACACTGTCGTATCCTATTTTTCAAGGTTCGCAGCGAAAAACTAAAGCAAAGAATGCGCAGGTGCAATTGGAGAATCAGGAAGAATTGCGATTAAATACCATTGACCAATTAAAAACCGATTTGAACAATGCATGGATTGACTATGAGAAGAACTTTAAAATCTTAGGAATGAACGAAAGGAATCTTAAAAATGCTGAGTTTAATTTTAATCGTACACGAGAGTTATATCAGCTGGGTTCAGTGACTAATGTTGAATTTAGAACTGCTCAGATAAATTTTCTTCGAGCTCAGATAAGCATTACCAATTCAAAGTATCAAGTAAGGTTAAGCGAATTTGAGTTGATTCGAGTAAGTGGGTTGTTGGTGCAGCCAGATCAAAACAAATAATAGTCAACTGTCAATAAACCTTAAGAACACATATTTGTTTGATTTACAAAGGTGTTAACCTTATTATGATATTAGTTTCAAATTCAAATAATTTGAGGCTTATATTTGCAACTTAAATTATTGAGATTTGAAAGCAGCAAGATATACAGCTCCGGATGGAGACGCATTTTACAAAGCCCTCAGAAAAAGAGTCAACCAATATTTTAAAGAGAATAATATTAAAAAAACGGGCAACGCAACTTTATACATAAAAACAGTTTTATTGTTTCTATTGTTATGGGTTCCGTTTGCGTTAACATTTGTATTTGCAGATCTTCCTTGGTACTTGTATTGTGGACTTTGGACGCTTACAGGTTTTGGTATGGCTGGAATAGGACTTTCGGTAATGCACGATGCTGTGCACGATACATTTTCGAGCAATAGAAAACTGAACAATTTAGTAGGTCATTTTTCTATGTTCTTTATCGGAGGTTTTGCCGAAAATTGGAGAATTCAACACAACCATAAGCATCACACTTATACTAATGTTGCGGGCGTTGATGAAGATATCAAATCACCCATTCCAGCATTGCGATTCACACCTGATGTTCCAAAACGAAGCATTCATAAATTCCAGTTTCTATATGCTTGGTTCTTCTACGGATTAATGACATTTATGTGGACTTCTTCAAAAGATGTTAAGCAATTGCTCCAGTTTAAGGCTGAAGGGTTTTATGATGGACGTAATAAAGCATACCGAAGAGAATTAACGCGTCTGGTAGTTTGGAAGGTGAGTTATTACTTGCTTTACCTGGGAGCTCCAATCGTCTTTACCGATTATTCTATTTGGCTTATTCTAGCAGGATATTCTTGTAAGCACTTCTTTGCTGGGCTAACATTATCTGCTGTTTTTCAGCCAGCACATGTTACAACGAGAACTGAGTTTCCTAAAATTGAAGCGGACAACACCATTGCTAATAGTTGGGCAGCACACCAAATTCTTACTACGCAAAACTTTGCCATGAAAAGCAAATTATTTTCTTGGTATGTAGGTGGTCTTAATTTTCAAATTGAACATCATTTGTTTCCTAACATATGCCATGTTCATTACAAAAAATTGTCTCCGATAGTTCAAGAGGTTGCGAAAGGTTTTAATCTTCCTTATTTTCAGCAGCCTACGTTTGCTTCTGCGATTTATGATCACGGAAAAATGCTCTACGATTTAGGTCGTAAAGACTAAAACATTGCTAATTTCTTCCCCAGTAATTTACTAATGTATCCTTACCTTTGCAGCCACATTTATAGGCTTTATGGCAAAAGGATTTACATCAAGAGAACAAGATTATTCTAAATGGTACAATGAGTTAGTAGTGAAAGCCGATTTGGCTGAAAACTCTGACGTTAGAGGTTGTATGGTTATTAAGCCTTACGGTTACGCTATTTGGGAGAAAATGCAAGCAGAATTGGACAGAATGTTCAAAGCAACCGGTCACTCCAATGCTTACTTTCCTTTATTTATACCAAAATCGTATTTGAGCAAAGAAGCAAGCCACGTGGAAGGTTTTGCAAAAGAATGTGCGGTTGTTACGCATTACCGACTCATGAACAATCCTAATGGTGATGGTGTAATCGTTGATCCTGATGCAAAATTGGAAGAAGAACTGATTGTTCGTCCAACTTCTGAAACCATCATTTGGAGTACCTACAAAAAGTGGATTCAATCTTACAGAGATCTCCCGATTCTTGTAAATCAGTGGGCAAATGTGGTGCGTTGGGAAATGCGTACTCGACTATTTCTAAGAACAGCCGAATTCCTTTGGCAAGAAGGCCATACTGCACATGCAACGGAAAAAGAGGCTGTAGAAGAGGCAGAACAAATGCTTCGTGTATATGCTGAATTTGCAGAAAAGCATATGGCTATGCCCGTAATTCAAGGGGTAAAAACGGCAAGCGAACGTTTTGCAGGAGCATTAGAAACCTATTGTATCGAAGCCTTAATGCAAGATGGTAAAGCACTTCAAGCAGGAACCTCTCATTTTTTAGGTCAGAATTTCGCAAAAGCTTTTGACGTAAAATATGCCTCTAAAGAAGGAAAAGAAGAATTTGTATGGGCAACCAGTTGGGGTGTTTCTACTCGATTAATGGGTGGTCTTATTATGACACATTCCGATGATCATGGTCTTGTACTCCCGCCAAAACTAGCGCCAATTCAAGTGGCAATTATTCCAATTTATCGTCAAGACGATCAATTGGAAGCAGTAACTGAAAAAGTACTGCCTATCAAAAAAGCCTTAGAAGAAAAAGGGATTAGTGTTAAGTACGACGATAGAGATACTTATAAGCCAGGTTGGAAATTCAATGAATATGAATTTAAAGGAGTTCCAGTGCGTTTAGCAATGGGTCCGCGTGATATTGAAAACGGAACTGTTGAAGTGGCTCGCAGAGATACCTTAGAAAAGGAATTAGTTTCTTTAGACAATGTCGTTGAGCACGTAGAAAAATTAATGATTGAAATTCAGGAAAATCTATATAAAAAGGCGGTCGATTTCCGTACTGAAAACACAACTGAGGTGAGTACCTATGACGAGTTTAAAGAAGTGCTCAAAACTAAGAGTGGATTTGTTCTTGCTCATTGGGATGGCACTCCGGAAACCGAAGAGCGCATTAAGAAAGAAACCAAAGCCACCATACGTTGTATCCCATTAGAGGGTGAAAAGGTTGCTGGTAAGTGTGTTTTTTCTGGAAAACCTTCTACTCAAAAAGTGCTATTTGCAAAAGCTTATTAATGTTTATTCGTTTTTTTTTACTGTCGATTTTAGTAGGTTCTTCCTTAAATGGAATGTCTCAAAAATCCATACATAAAAAGTACGACTTGTTTTTCTCTTGGGGATACAATCGAGCGGCATATACAAAAAGTGATTTTAGTATTTCTGGTGTTGGATATGACTTGACATTCAAGGATGTTAGGGCAGAGGATTATGTGACTACTTTTTCTCTAGAGAATTACTTTAAACCCGCAAATCTGACTATACCGCAATATGTGGGACGACTTGGGATGTACTTGAACGAACGGACAAGTATTTCAATTGGCGTTGATCATATGAAGTATTACATGATTCTAAATCAAAACCTTGAAATAGAAGGGCAAATTTCACCGCAGGCAAGCGAAAAATATGCGGATACTTATAATAATACGTCACATGATGTTCCGTTTCGATTTTTGTATTTCCATCACAGCGATGGATTGAACTATGCTAATATTGAGATTGAATACAACTTTCCACTTTGGACTTCTTTGAATATGAAGCATTCTTGGGAAGTTGTTGGGAATTCAGGAATAGGCTTAGTTGTGCCAAAAACATACGTAATGATTTTAAATGACGATGTTGATAATAGGTTTCATATTGCTGGTGGAGGTATAAGTGCCAAGGTCGGAACTCGTTTCAATTTTTTCAAGTATTTCTATATTGAAGCGGCGAGTAAGAACGGATTTGTCGTTATGCCAAATGTTTTGGTAAATAATGAAAAAAATGCAACTGCAAATCAGCGTTTTGGTTGGACTCAGTTCTATGGTGCACTTGGTTTTAATATATCTTTGAGCAGAAAGGAAAAAGACAATGTTGAAAGCCCTTAATTCACTACTTTTTATAATGCTGGTATTGGTTGCAACTACTAGCTGTCAAAAAAAGACCTGTGCAGACTTTAAGGTAGGTAAATTTGAAGCACCTGACGAGACTATTTCGGATATTAAGATCACAAGAACAGAAACGCAGCAAATTGAAGTAAGCGAAAAGAGAGGGTTTAAGGATGTTTACAATATATTTTGGGCAAATGAATGTGAGTATCATTTGGTATTGAAAGAAAGTAATAACCCAGATAAGAATTTATTAAACGAGCTTGATACGCTCAAAGTATCCATTACCGCTATTGAAGGAGATACCTATCAATATACGGCAGTGTTAAATGGTAAAGCCTTTATGGGCGATTTAAAACAAACAGAAACGAAATAAATAAAAAGTTATGGCTGAATTTTATCAAGAAAACACAGAATTTAATTTTAAAAAAATAGGTCCAATTGCGGCACTAGTGTTAGCATTAGTATTGTTTTTGGGACTAGGGAATCGATTGTTTTTAACTATAGATGCCACTGAAAGAGGCGTTATGTTTAAACCCTTTGGTGATGGTCTTGCGAGAGATGAGGTTTATTCACCGGGCTTTCATATTATCGCTCCTTGGAATAAAATGTACATTTTTAATGTGCAGGAGCAAAAAAGTGAAGAGCCAATGGACGTGTTGGACAAAAATGGTCTTTCGGTAAATATCGATATAACCGTTCGTTTTTATCCTACTTATACTCGAATAGGCTACCTGTATGAAGGGTTTATGAAGGATTATGCAAGTTTATTGGTTATTCCTGAAGTTCGTTCAACGGTAAGGCAAGTTGCTGGACGTTATACTGCTGAAGAAATATATTCAACAAAACGATCGGAAGTTGAGCAAGCTATTATTGATGAAGCAGGAGCAAAGCTTAAAGAGAATAATATTGAGATGAAAGCATTGTTAATTCGCTCGATAAATCTTCCAAATGAAATTAAAAAAGCAATTGAAACTAAGCTTACTAAGGAACAAGAACAACTTGCTTATGAGTTTAGATTGAAGACTGAAAAGCTGGAAGCAGAAAGAAAAAGAGTAATGGCTGAAGGTGAAGCTGCGGCAAATAAAATTGTAAACTCGAGTTTAACTCCGGAGCTTCTAAAAATGAGAGGGATAGAGGCTACTTTAGACTTAGCAAAATCACCAAACTCTAAGGTTGTCATTGTAGGTTCTGGTAAAGATGGTCTGCCTTTGATTTTGGGCGGAAACAACTAGAAAAAGAATAATACAAAAGCCCAATCGAATCAGTTCGGTTGGGCTTTTTTATGCTAGAATTACAGGTTAAATAGGCTTAACGTAGTTTTCGTATGGGGCATTCAGAATTTGTTTCAACAGCTCATTTTTGTGTTAGAATTCAATAACACTATAACCTAATTGTTGAATCTTCTCCCTTTCATTAATGGTCAATTTCTTATCGTAAGCAATGTGATTTGTAAAAAACATAGTTTCAATTGGGCGCTCACAATTCTCAATAACTAAGTTTTCAGTACCGTTTTCTTGGAGTTCTTGAATACGATGCATGTATAATAGTATTTGGCTATTTGCTTCACTAAATGGTTTTATGCGTTCAATTGAATACCTAATTGGCAATAGAATTAGCAGCAGTAGTATTGTTTGGGCCATAATTCGACTTGTTTTTTTCGAGAGACTCGCAGCTGTAAACGACAGGTATCGTACAAATAAACCAAGCATTATAAATACAGCCGGAGCAATAAACAAGGTGTAGCCCTGCATTTTGGTTTTAGAAATTGAAAAAAACAATAGTGGCACAAGTATCCAAATGATTAGGGCCATTTTTTTTCTATCCACCCAATTTTTCTTTCTCAATAAGAACCAAAGGAATGGGAGATACATTATTTCTCCATAATGAATCCTAAGCTTAGAGAAGAAGTAATAATAAGGGCCGGTTTGCTCGTCTAAAACAGTTGTAAGATGCAACCAGTTAAAGTGTTTTTCCCAAACATTTTCAAGGGGGAATTCATAGGCCGTATATAATTGCCATGGAGCACTTATCAGGGCGATGGCTGCTACAATAATTACCAAATTTAGTATCGTTTTTTTGTCAGAAAAGGTCTTGTAGTCTAGCACCATGAAAATAGGCAATACAATAAGGGCAGGAAGCCATTTGGTTAGTACCGCGCAGCCCGTGCAAAATCCAATTAATACCAGGTTCCAAAAGCTTCTTTTTCCTTGATAAAGTATTACAAACCAAATGGAGAGTTCGATAAAAAACAAAAAGAAAATATCTACATGATCCGTTGCAATACGTCCTCCTGTTAACTCAATAATTAACCCATTTATAGCGTGTAGGTAAGCTGCGATTAGACCAGTTTTTTTATCAAACAGTTTGGCTCCAATTAAAAAAGTAAGCCAAACGGCAAGAAGAGAAAAAATGATGCTCGGAAATCGAAACCCAAATAAATTGACTCCGAATAGTTTCATGGATGCTCCCATTATCCATAAAGGTAAAGGTTGCTTATGCAGCCAAACATGATTTCCCACCCAACTTTTATAGTCGTACTCTAAAAGAGGAACTTTGTACAATGTTGGTTTCAGAGGATTGTCAATTGTATTTTTTGCTACTAAGGCATGATAACGCTCATCCCATTCATGAAGAAAAGGGTCGGTTGATACAAAAACCCTTAATATTAGCCCCAGTAAAATGGTTAGTAGGAGTCCGCGATTGTAGTTTCTGGAATTTATTTGTTTCCATATCAAGTAGGTAATTAGCCCAAACGAAAGGAGTAAACAGCTGCCAGAAAGTATAGGGTTAAATCCAAACTCCATAATCCTATAAAATTCTCATAAAATCAACCTTACTTGCCATTGTAATATTCTTTTTTACACACAGATAAGTCTCCCATAAATATTGAAATTAAAGCACAGGGCTAAAGAAGTCTCTATGGTATTCAAACAACTAATATAATCACAGTTTTATTCTCAATCTTATGAATTTGATTTTTCAATTACTAATAATAATAGCTTTGAACGCTTGTATAAAATAGTACTGATCATATTTGCTGCAACTAGTTCATTGCCATGTTTTTCTCAAAACAAATGGTTTGAGTATTCTGATACGCTTAATAAACCTCGGTTAATTAGTGTTGTGAGCGGTGCTTCTGCAATTACTATCGGAACAATGCTTACGCTAAACGAATATTGGTACAAAGACTTTCCTCGATCTCCCTTGCATTCTTTTGATGATAGCAAGGAGTGGGAGGGAATGGATAAAGTTGGTCATGGGTTTACTTCATATTATTGCGGTGTTCTGGGTTATAATGCTCTAAAATGGTCTGGGGTTTCTGAAAACAAAGCACTCTTGCATGGGGCTTGGGGATTCATGTACCTGGCAGGTATTGAATTTCTTGATGGATACAGCGCTCAATGGGGATTTTCATGGGCTGATATGGCGGCCAATACCGCTGGTTCTGCATTTTTTATTGGACAGCAATTGTTGTGGAAAGAGCAGCGGATAATGCCTAAGTTTTCGTATCAATCTACTTTACACACCAACTTAAGGCCTGAACTTTTGGGAAATGGGGGAGTTCAAGAAGTGTTGAAGAATTACAATGGCCAAACCTATTGGTTATCCACTAATATTCACTCCTTTTTAAAAGAAGAAAGTAAGTTTCCAAAATGGCTTTCCTTCTCGTTAGGTTACGGAGCAACCGGAATGCTTGGAGGGCACGATAATCCCAAATTGAACGCCAAAGGAATAGTGCTACCTCAAACGCTTCAGCGTCACAAACAATATTATCTTTCGTTAGACTTTGATTTGCACCGCATTAAAACTAAATCGGAGTTATTGAATGGAGTATTAAAGGCAGTTTCTTGGTTTAAGTTTCCTTTACCAACAGTGGAATTCAGTCAGCGTGGAGTTTTCTTTCATCCAGTTTATTTTTAGTAAACAACTCCTTACCCAGAGGTCATTGCAGCGTTGATAGGAATTTTTTAGGTAGAGTTATAGAATAATGTGAGAAGTTTGTCATTCTTAGCTTGACTGGGAATCTGCAAATGCTTAGAGATTCCCGATTTCTCCGGAATGACGGGGATGTAAACTTTGTAATAGTATATCCCACATTATTCTATAACACCGTTATTTTTTATGCTAATTCATTTTCATTCTCGGTTGTTTTAAGAGTATTCAATGCTTTTAAATTAGTTTTCTGTCCAATGTTGATGATTTCAAATCAATTTTTTTAACTTCTTTAGCTTCTAAATTGACCTTTTCCATTCTAATTTAGTTTCAAAATTTTTATACAATGAAAAGCCACGAATTAGATTATCAAATACACGGTGACGATATGCAGACCGTTGAAATTGAATTGGATGGAAATGAAACCGTAATTGCAGAAGCCGGTGCCATGAATTGGATGGATGATGGAATTGATTTTGAAGCCAAATTGGGCGATGGATCAAAGCCTGATCAAGGGTTTTTCGGAAAATTAGTTTCAGCAGGTGCTCGAGCATTTACGGGTGAATCTATTTTTATGACGCATTTTACGAACGTAATGGGGGGTAAACGTAAAGTGGCTTTCGCAGCTCCATATCCCGGTAAAATTGTTTCGCTAGATTTAATGGAAATTGGTGGAAGTATCACTTGTCAGAAGGATGCTTTTTTATGTGCTGCAAAAGGCACTGAAGTAACGATTACTTTCAATAAAAAACTAGGTGCAGGTTTTTTTGGTGGAGAAGGATTTATTCTTCAAAAATTGAAAGGTGATGGAAAAGCATTTTTACATGCAGGAGGAACTATCGTTAAGAAACAACTGAATGGTGAGACCTTAAAAGTGGATACAGGCTGTATCGTTGCTTTTTCTCCTGGTATCGATTATGACATTCAGAGAGCAGGTGGATTAAAATCTATGTTTTTTGGAGGCGAAGGATTGTTCTTGGCGACATTGAGAGGATATGGAACAGTTTACTTACAATCACTTCCATTTTCTAGAATGGCAGATAGAATTTTAAAACATGCGCCTTCAGCGGGTGGCAGAGATAAAGGTGAAGGTTCTGTTCTAGGTGGACTGGGTAGAATGATAGATGGGAACTAGGCTGGTAGAAATTGAATAACTAACTTCGCAAGCGTGAAAGAAACCCAACAAAGCACAGATTTAATTGAGCTAACAACTCGTTTTATAAACAGTACCGGAGGTCACGTATTTCTAACTGGGAAAGCAGGCACGGGGAAAACAACTTTCCTGAGAACTCTTGCTCGTAAGACGCATAAAAATTTTGTTGTTGTTGCTCCCACTGGAATTGCTGCTCTAAATGCTGAAGGAGTTACCATCCATTCTCAATTTTTATTTCCATTTGGAAGTTTTATACCTGATCGCTCACCTGATGGAAGTTTTGGACAAGATGCTCGCTTTTTTACTCAACACACCTTGGCAAGAAAGCATCCGCTAAATTCAATGCGCAAACAAGTCCTCCGCGCTGCCGATCTATTAATTATTGATGAAGTGAGTATGCTTCGTGCTGATTTATTAGATGCTATTGATTACCGAATGCGCAGTGTAAAGTCAAATTTCAACCGAAGTTTTGGAGGTGTTCAGGTATTGTTTATTGGAGATTTGTATCAATTGCCACCTATCGTAAACCAAAACGAATGGAATGTATTGAAGAACTATTATAAAAGCATGCACTTTTTTGAAGCACATGCCTTGAAACATGACCCTCCAACTTATATTGAATTGGATAAAATTTTTCGTCAAGATGATCAAGATTTTATTAGAATATTAAATAACCTTCGGAATAATTGTGCAACTGAATCGGATATCAATGAGCTCAATAAGTTTGTGAAAACGGAAAAGCAAATTGATAAAATGGAGGGCGTTATAACCCTTACTACGCACAACAATAAAGCCGACCAGATTAACAGAAAACAGCTCCAAGATTTAAAAGAAAAGCTATTTCTATTCAAAGCCAAAGTCTCGAGAGATTTTCCAGAGCACATTTATCCCGTAGCCCAAGAATTAGAATTGAAAGTAGGTACTCAGGTTATGTTTATTAAAAACGATACCAGTGCAGATAAACGCTATTTCAATGGTAAAATCGCTCGAGTTTCAACCCTAACTAAGGATGAAATTAAAGTAATATTAGATGGCGAAAAAGTGGAATATTTGCTACAGACCGAGGAGTGGGAGAACAAAAAGTATACAATCAATCCAAGCAATAAAGAATTAGAAGAAGAGGTGGTCGGAACTTTCACTCAATATCCAATAAAACTGGCGTGGGCAGTTACCGTGCATAAAAGCCAAGGACTAACTTTCGAAAAGGCCATCATTGATGTTGGGCATGCTTTCGCTGCTGGGCAAGTTTATGTTGCTCTAAGTAGACTTAGAAGTTTGAAAGGGTTAGTGCTGAGAAGCCCTATAAACAATAGCGTGGTTGTTACCGATAAGGAGGTTAATAGCTATGTGGAGGTTCAAGAAAAACCGTCAGAACTAGGAAAGACATTGGAGATTGAGCAAAGCCGATATTTAGAGCGTGTTTTACTCAATTCTTTTGATTTTGAACCAATTGAAAAGGTGCTGGAATATCAACTGCGAAATGCAAAAACTTCTTTGGAGTTTGAATTGGATAGCTTGCGGACAACTTTACCCAAAATCCAAAGTGATTTTATTGGTCAAAAAGAAATCTCGAGAAAATTTAAATCCCAAATTTCTAGAATCCTTCAGTCCGAAGACCATAAAGTGCTCATGGATCGATTGGAAAAAGGGAGTAACTACTTCCTAGATTTTTTGAGCGAGGTTCAAAAAACTTTACTCAATCACTTGGCAGAAATCGAGCAATTGGCAAAAGCTAAAACCTATCGAACTTTTCTAGAAGAATTGGATCAATTGATAATGAAGACCATTTCAGAAATTGAAAAGGCCGCCATGATGGCACATTGTGTATATACCAAACAACCAATACCTAAAGAATCACCACATGGAAAGAAGCGCATTGATAAAAGGAAATCAATTTTAGAGGCAGCGCGACAAAAAGCAGCTACTAATCCGGATTTGCAAAAAACAAAAACAGGTAAAAAACGAAAAAAACCACTAGCTGTTGATGGCGAAAAGCCTCAAAAAGCAGAAAAGGGAAGTACCTATAAAGAATCCTACGAATTGCTCCAAAGTGGAATGTCAGTTGCTGAAGTTGCAAAAAAACGAGATTTGGTTGCAGGAACTATTGAAGGCCATGTTGCTAAGGGGATTGAAGCAGGTGTGTTGAAGCTAGAAGACCACATGGACAAAAATGAAATTGAGATTTTGAGTCTAGCTATCAAAAAAGCAAAAAGCGGAAGCGCTGGAATTTTTGCTGCTTTTAAAGGAAAATACTCTTACGGTAAGATTAGAATGGTGCAGGCGAGCTTGAAGGATTCTGATAGTTAATTATGCGATATTTGTAAACTGAACTATTTATTACTTCATGAATAAGCTGTTTTATTTACTGGTCACTTTTTTCTTGATCAATTATTGTGCGTTTTTATCTGCGCAAACAGGGCCGGGAGGTATAAATTCAACGAGTTCGTTGAGTATGTGGTTAAAAGCAGATGATTTAAACTTAACGGACGGAGCGGCTGTTTCTGCTTGGGACGATGCAACATCAAATGGGAATGATGCGGGTCAAAGTAGTTCTGGTAAACAACCTAGCTACGTAGCTTCCAGTTTGTTGAATGGTATGCCTGCAGTTTCGTTCTCCGGTGGTACGAGTAATACGACCTCAGACAATTTGGAAGTAGCTGATAATTCAAATTTGGATAATAGTCAAGGCCTTACTTTTTATTCCGTTTTACGTTTAAATAGTGTCGGCTCTCCTAATGTGCAGGCCATATTGGGTAAGAGAATTAGTTCTGGAACATCTTCTGAATGGGCCTATACTTGGTATTTCTACACTTCAAATCGTTTGTATCTTGATTTAAACTCCCAAAACAACCGTTTTGGAACCCCTAGTGGCTATAGTAATAACACGAATTATCTATTGAATATGAGCTTTGATGGTTACCGATCTGCTGCAAATAGAGCTAGAATATATACCCACGGATCATTATCGACAACAGCAACTGAATCTAGTACTTCTATTGTAAATATTGGCCAACCGCTTATAATAGGTACGATGAACCCAAATTATGGCAAATACTTCTCGGGATTAATGGGAGAAATTATGGTTTTTAACGATACCCTTAGCACTACTCAGAGAATAATAGTGGATAATTATTTGTCGGCTAAGTACAATACTGCCTTGAATAGCAACGATCTCTATACTCATGACAATTCGGGAAATGGAGATTTCGACTTTGATTTAGCGAGCATTGGTCAAAACTCGGATGGTACGAGTAATACAGCTGCGCAAGGAACAGGAACGTTCGCATTAATAGTGCAAGTAATTTTGGCTCAGGAGAATGGTTGTTTTGGGGGCATGATGGCGCTGCATTAGATTCATGGTCGGTTGTTGATACACCAGTTAATGTGCAAGCTAGAGTTGCTAGAGTTTGGCGAGTAGATCAAACCGGTGATGTAGGAACTGTTTCACTTTCTTTTGATTTAAGCGATGTGGCAGGATCTGTTACAAGCTCTGATTTGCGCTTGTTAATTGATACGGATAACGATGGTGTTTTTTCTGACGAAACTGTTGTTGGTGGAGGTGTAATTTCTGGGGCGACTAATACAAGTGGAAATGTCTACCAATGGACAGGAGTAGCTATAGACGATAACGATCGATTTACAATTGGTTCGATAAACGAATCTCAAACACCGCTTCCGGTTGATTTGGTGAAATTTGAGGCAATTCCTAACGCAGATAAAAAGGAAGTTCATTTGCTTTGGATAACGGCTTCAGAAATCAATAACGATTATTTTAAGGTAGAGAAAACCGAAGACCTTTCTGAGTTTGAATTGATTGAAGTTGTGCCTGGAGCGGGAACTAGTAATGAAAAACACGAATACGAAGTTACTGATTATCATCCCAATACTCATTTGAGTTATTACCGCTTGTCTCAAGTAGATTTTGATGGCAATGAAACCAAATTCCCAATGGAAAAAGTTGAATTTGAAAACAAGACTTCTTTCGAAATGAAGTTGTACCCAAATCCTGTAGCTGCTGGTCAAAAACTGCAAGTCAAAATCCCTAAATTAGACCAAGGAGCGCATAGCCTTTTGGTAAATGACCTTATTGGAAAAAGTCATGCCGTTAATATCACTTCGATTAATATGGGCGATTACGAATTATTGGAAGTAGAATTCGACCAGAATTTGTCACGAGGAGTTTATTTGGTTCAATGAACTTAACGGTAAAACGGAGACCTATCAGTTATTGGTGGAGTAGGTGTTGATGTGGTTTTACCTACTTTTGAACGGTGACTATACTTTCAAGGATATATAAACTGAGCGGCCGACCAGTGCCTTATTATGCGAATTATTCGATTCTGAAAATCATGTGGATTCCTATTCGTAAGTACATTAATGTTGTTTTTATTCCCAATGTACCGTTCAGTGGTCTGCGCATAAGATTGTATAGAATGATTGGTTTTAAAATTGGGAAAAACGTTTTTATTGGAATGAAATGTTATTTGGACGATTTGGAACCTTCAAATACAAGTATAGGTAACAACGTTACCATATCTTACGGTTGTTATTTTTCTATGCATGGTAAAGGTCAAACTAGAACGCATATAGAAATTAAAGATGGCGCTTATATAGGTATGCGAGCGACACTAATGGCTAAAAAGCTGGACTAGTTATCGGCGAAAAAGCGATTGTAGGGGCTGGTAGTGTAGTCGTAAAGCATGTATTGCCAAGTACAACTGTGGTAGGAGTGCCCGCAAAAGAGGTGGGTGAAAAAAATAAAAGTTAACCCCTTCTCAAATCGGAACCATAACTCGGCGTAGTTTGCAACTACGCCGATAGATTATTACAATCAATGCATTGATTACATTTTAGAATAAAAAGCGTAGTTGAAAACTACGCTTAGGTGGGGAGACTATGAATTGCCTGAAGTTGAGTTTGATCAAAACCTATCGTCAGGTATTTATCTTATTCAATACGAATTGAATGGGAAAACAGAGACCTACCGATTGAAGGTGGAGTAGTTTATAAATTTTAATCCTCCCTCAACTTCACCATTTCCAACCGTTCAATTTTTTCTACATCAACGGTAATGTGCCCGAACTCTTCGCTTACCTTGCCTCGTATTTTGTAGCAACCCGGAGCCGAAACCCTATTTTTATCAAACACATTGGGGAAAATCACAGTGTCTATCCAATCGCCTTTTTGATCTACAAAAGTTCCAAATTGCATAATTTGATGGTTGCTCGTTTTTGTAGACTTTACAGTTACTCGGTAACCAGCGAGGTCTACTGTTTTTCCAATTAGTTTAGGTAGTTCTGAAGCAGCTAAAGTTGGCAGCTGGCTTTGGTCGGCAATCAAACTAAATGGGCTCACCGTTACCGGAAAACCTAAGAGTTCCATTTCGTCGTAAGCGTCTTCTACTTGTGTGTGAATCAGTTCGGGGAGTTTCCAACTTTTGGGTTCTATCCGAAACAAATTGCTTTTTTCCCGAGTCTCTGGAGTTTTAGAAAGCAAGAAATGTGCATCCCACATCAGTTTCTTTTTGTTGGGCTCAAAACAGCGAAAGCATCCCAGTCGAATAAGTATTATAATCTGTTCCAAACTGATTTCGGGCAAACGATCTACAAAGTCTCTGAAGGATAAAAAAGGTCCTTCATCCCGCCGTGATTTTAGAATGCGATATACGTTTTCATTTCCAAATCCACCATTGATAAACACTAAACCCAAGTGTATGGTTTTGCCCGATAAAGTCGCCTTAAGATCACTGTTGTTTACACAAGGCAAAGCAATAGTTCCGCCTTTCATTCGGGCGGTGTGGGCGTAGAATTCCATGGAGTAAAAACCACCACCATTGTTTAGGGTAGCGGTGAGGTATTCCAGTGGGTAATAAGCGTGAATGTACAGGGCTTGAAAACTCTCCACAGCATAACTCGCTGAATGCCCTTTGGAAAAGGCATAATTGGCAAAACTCTCTATCTGATGCCAAATGTCTTGAACCGTTTTTTCAGCGTAGCCTTTTTGATGGCAATTGTCAAAAAATCGTTGTTCGACCTGTGCAAATTCGGTACGTTCTCTAAACTTCCAGGACATACCTCGTCTTAGGATGTCGGCCTCAGCCAAAGTGAGTCCAGCAAAAAAGTGCGCTACTTTTATCACATCTTCTTGGTAGACCATTACACCGTAAGTTTCTTCCAATAATTTGTAGAGTTCGGGCAAAGCTTTTTGGGCGTTATTTCGCCGTTCTTCGTCTTGAAACCGAACAATGTATTCGCGCATCATTCCGCTTTTAGAAACCCCAGGTCGAATGATAGAACTCGCGGCAACCAGTCGTGTATAATCCTCTGCTTTTAGTTTGGTAAGTAACATACGCATGGCTGGAGATTCTACATAAAAACACCCCGTTAAATCTCCCTGTCGCAATAGCTCTTTTACCTTGGGATCACTTTTCAGCATATCGATATCGTCTATGTCTATCGTTATGCCGTGGTTCTGTTTTACATACACCAAAGCATCTTTTATTTTCCCCAATCCGCGCTGACTCAGGATATCGTATTTGTATAAACCAATGTCCTCGGCAATCTGCATATCGAAGTGTGTAGTCGGAAAATTTTTGGGTGGTAAAGTAGTAGAGGAGTAGTAATGAATGGGTTCTTCAGAAATAAGAATTCCGCTAGAGTGAATACTCAAATGACTTGGAAAACCAGCGATGTAAGTACTGTATTTCTGAACCAATTGACCGTAAGTATCGCTAGCGTATTGAGAGGCACGTTGTAGGCTTTTGATTTCTTCATCGGGCAGGCCAAAGACTTTACCCAATTCTCGAATAACTGCTTTTCGCTGAAAGGTTTGATAAGAACCCAATAAAGCGACTTTATCCCAACCGTAAGTATCGAAGAGGTACTTGGTAATATCATCTCTATCGGTCCATGAAAAATCTACATCAAAGTCAGGCGGACTGTTTCTATAAGGGTTTATAAATCGCTCGAAATACAAGTCTAAATCAATGGGGTCAACATTGGTAATGCGGAGTAGGTAAGCCACCAGACTATTAGCTCCACTTCCTCTACCTACATAGCAGTAGCCTTTTCGTTGGGCGTAACACACCAAGTCCCAATTGATCAAGAAATAGGCGCAAAAATCACATTGTTCAATGAGTTTAAGTTCGGTGTCAAGGCGTTTTAGAATAACGTCATTTACCGTTTTGAATCGGTATTCTAATCCTTGGTGACTCAGGTCAGTGAGTAGTTTTATATCCTCTTCTTTACTTTGGGTAAAACACAGTTTGTTTTTTGGCTGTTTGAAACTGTACTTGACTTTGCAGCTCTTCAATAGTTTTTTTGTGTTCTTCAGAATTTGAGGAAACTGCTCATAGAGTTCCTTGATTTCTACTGCACTTCGGTATTTATTATCTGGATTTCCTTGGCGAATAGGAGGAAGTTTACTCAACAACATGTTTTCTCCAATGGCGCGCAACAATCGGTGGGTGTTGTAATCTCTTTTGGTTCGAAAGGTAGCGGTGCAGAGTACTACCAGTTTCTCTTGATGGTGTTTCCAATCCTTTTGTTTAGTGGTGTTTTTTAAATCGGATGGACTAATGCCAATAAACTCGTGCTCTTTTAAGTAATTAGGATGCGGAGCAAAAGCCAATGGATAGATGATATAAGCATTATCGAAATTTGGAGCAATAGGATCTATGGGTAGTTTTTGCTCTAAATGGTGAGAGAGGTGTTCGTTGAGTTCGAAGAAGCCTTTTTTGTTTTTAGCAATGCCAATGTATTGTTGGTGTACACCATTTCTAAAATCAATACCAATGTTTGCTTTTATGCCGTATTCTTCTGCGCGCATCAAAAACCGAAAGGTTTCAGAGGTATTGTTGATGTCCGTAATCACAAAGTTAGCGTGGCCCAAATCCTTTATGGTTTGCAATACATCTTCTACCGATAGGCAACCGTAATTCAGACTATAATAGCTATGACAGTTTAGTAACATGGGCTGCTATGCATTTGAAACGAGTTTGAGGAAAAAAGTGTCAGTTCGAGTGGTCCGCGTCGGCGGATTGTATCGAGAACAACTTTTTGACTTCCAATATTGACTTTCAGCATGCCTTCTAATATTCTTAAGCCCTTCGGTGTGCTGGAATTACATTTGGCTGACCATTGAATGGGTTTCGCCTTCCAATACCTTTAGAACCCATACCAACGGCTCGCTTTACGGCATCTTGTCCATATTTATTACGCATAGCGTCCATGGCTTGATAAAGGCGAACCATTTCCTCATTATCCTCAAACAAATTGATTTGATAACCACCACCTACGAGTTTACTGTAGCGCACACCAATCAATCGAATAAGCATACGACGAGCGTAGAGAATTTTGAAAAGCTCCTGCACAGTATTTATCAGTTTATGATCAACCGAAGTGTATGGGACATGCAACTGTCGAGTAACGGTGGTAAAGTCTGAGTAGCGAATTTTTACCGTTACGCAACCCGTAAGTTTGTTTCCATTGCGCAATTGGTAGGCTAAATTTTCGGACATAGCAGTAATTATACTTTTGAGTTTTACGACGTCAGTAGTGTCTCTTTCAAATGTTCGTTCGATAGAAATGGACTTGCGTTCGTGGTAGGTGATAATGGGAGAATTATCAATTCCCTGTGCTTTTTTCCAAAGAGAAATCCCGTTTTTGCCTAGCACACGTTCCATAAGTTCGCAGGGCATGTCTTGTACGGTTTTAATTTTCTGAACCCCCATTTGCTGTAACTTCAAAGAGGTTTTTTCGCCCACCATAGGCATTTTTCGAATGGCAAGTGGAGCCATAAAAGCTTTCTCTTCTCCTTGTGGTACCTGAATGTGATTGTTCGGTTTTGCTTCGTTAGTGCCAATTTTGGCCGTTGTTTTTCCGGTAGAAAGCCCAAAAGAAATAGGCAATCCACTTTCTTTTATAATGCGCTCTCTAAGTTCTTTAGCCCATACATAAGTGCCGTAAAAACGGTCCATTCCCGTAGTATCAACATAGAATTCGTCGATAGATGCTTTCTCAAACATAGGACTCGTATCCTTTATAATGTCGGTAACCACATCGGAGTATTTGCTGTAGGTACTGCTGTTGCCTCTAATTATAACTGCCTCTGGGCAAAGCTGTCGAGCCATACGCATGGGCATGGCCGAGTGTATTCCAAAAGAACGTGCCTCGTAACTACAGGATGCTACCACACCGCGATTTGATGTGCCGCCAATGAGTACAGGTCTGTTGTTTAAGCTGCTGTCTAATAGTCGTTCGCAAGAGACAAAAAAACTGTCTAAGTCAAGGTGTAATATAGATTTCATTATTTGTGTCGAAATAATCGTCAATAATTTGCCTATAATTTAGACAATATTATATTTGTGGAGATGAATTGTTGATAAAATTTAGGGTTGGTTTTAGGGTTGATTTCCATTTTTAGATTCCCGATTCCGCTCTGCTACTTGGGAATAGCGAAAAGAGCACGAATTACTAATAACAGCGTCATTCCCGTGAAAACGGGAATCTATTCAAGTCAGATAAAGCAGAATAATCATGAAAAAAGAACAAAAAGAATCGTTGGTATTTGGAAGTAATCTGAATTTTTTACGAACTCGAAAAAAGTTATCTCAAACTCAGTTGGCTGTTGATTTAGAGATAAAACGGACCAGTCTAATTGGTTACGAAAAAGGTGTACAGCCACCCTTTAAAGTATTGCTACAACTAGCCGATTATTTTGGAATATCGATAGATGCCCTAATGCGCTACAACTTGAGCAAGCTCGGCGAATTTGAATTGTCGAGAATAGATCAAGGGTTCGATGTAGATATTACAGGAAGTAAATTGCGATTATTGGTAACCACCACCGATAAAAAAGGAAAAGAAAACATTGAACTGGTAAAACAAAAGGCTCAAGCAGGTTACGCCGCAGGCTATAACGATCCCGGTTTTATTGAGAGTCTTCCCAAGTTTCAGTTGCCCTTTTTATCGAGAAACAAAACTTATCGATGTTTTCAGATTGATGGAGATTCTATGCCACCAGTAGCAAATGGTTCATGGGTAACTGCTTCGTTTGTGGAGGATTGGACTAAATTGAAAAGCGGAACTCCCTATGTTGTAGTTACCAAAGACGACGGGGTGGTGTTTAAGTTGGTATACAATAAAATAGAGGAGGAACAATCGCTTTTATTGGTTTCAACTAATAGGCTTTATGAACCCTACTTAGTTTCGGTAAATTCCATTGCTGAGGTCTGGAAGTTTGAGACTTTCAATGGGTTTGAGGTTTAAATAGAGACTTATTAGAGCTCAATAGGAGCGATTTCAATTCTAAATAGGAGTCGAAGTTTTAGTTACTGAAGATGAAGACTCATGATAAAATACCAACTCTTCTATAGTATAGATTAACTTAAAAAACCATGAGAACTTAAGGCTTTTAAGAAACTATTGCTAATTACAATATTATCGATCTCCACAATAGTCAACCAGAAACTAGCTAAGTTAACTACAATTAATGTGACAACTGAAATGATGCCAAAAGTAAAGTAGCGTTTAAGCTGCTTGCTTATTTCTATACTTCAAAATTGGATCAAGTTTTTTCAGCTTAATAATACCAACTTTATGTAAGCCTAGCATCAATATGTACATAGGGTCAATTTCATGCCACCTTTGGCCACCAAAATTAGCGCTACCACCTAATTTATGATGGTTGTTGTGATAGCTTTCTCCCCACATTAAAAAGTCGAAGGGTAATAAGTTTTTCGAAGTATCACTTACTTTGAAATTTGTGTATCCCCAAACATGTGCTCCCCAATTAATAATTGCACCATGAACAGGAGACATCAAAAACTGAACGGGTAATAGAGCCCACAACCATAACATATCACTAGGAACAAAATACCAGTAAAAACCAACGTATATTGCGCCCCAAAAAAGTCTTGAAGGCCAGCTTCTTGCAAAATTGTCAAAAGCCCACCATTCTGGAACCCCTTTTGTAAAACGTTCTTCAACTTCAACTCGTTTATTGGATAAGTCAGAATAAATACTTTTTGTTCTCCACATCATTGCAAATATATTTTTGTCATATTGCGGTGAATGAGGGTCTTTTTCGGTATCAGGCCAAGCGTGATGTTGTCGGTGCATTACACCGTAACCATAAGGGCTTAAGTAATTTGAGCCCATAAATACCCAAGATAAAATGAAGAATACCTTTTCCATAACAGGAGAAAGTTCGTACTGAGCATGAGCCGCATATCTGTGATGAAACATTGACTGAAATAGTAAGGAACCATACCAGTGCACAACGAAGAAAATAATAATATATACCATGTTTTAAAGTGTAGATTTCAAAATACAAAAATAGACCTAATTTAGTCTGCTTCTAAGACCATTATCAGTATGAAAGGTTTATAGTACCGTTTATAAATCGAAAGCTACCCTTCAAAAATTTGCGGGGCTAATCGGATTTGAATTCCCAACCCCTTGGCAAATAGATTGTTTATTAGATACAATGAATGGTCAAAAACATAAAAAGATTTTTCGGGTATGGCTAAGTGAGACAACCACAATTTTGGTTCGATCGAAAGTAAAAGCTTTACTCTGGATTAAACGTTACCCTGATGCTAAATTGGTAGGATAAGAAAAGGAGGCGTGTTATCAAGTTAATCTCCTTCTTTGATAGCCTCCTTTTCCCTCCAATTGTATACATCTTCTCTGTTATTTGGTCTTTCTTTTCCCCTCCATTCAAATTTCTTTAAATACTGCATTCTTGGAGTAATATCTTTTATTGGATATAATGTTGCTGTAGGATTTTGATTTAAAATAATTTCTTCTACCGTACTGCTATCCAGTAATATGGTCATGAATTCTGCATTTGCTTTGTTCATTCCAATATATCCTGAAGTATCTTCTTTTGCCCAATATATAGCGATTCCACTGTGGCGAACAAATACCTTTCTTAACGCATTGGTGTCAAAAATACCTATCATACTATCTCCTTTAATTTGATTGTACATTGTATAACGCACGGTACTGTCTTCTAATGAGTTAATAAAAGCATTGTCATTCATAACCATTCTGTCTAGCCTGCCTTCAGTTCTGAAAATTTGAATAAAATCGGCTGTAATTTGGTTTGCATCAGACCACAGAATAGGGTCGTAGAATAAAACGATGCTTGAATCTTCGTCTCTAAACACTAAGGAATCACACTTACCTTGCATATCAGATTTGTAAAATTGAGCTTTTCTATGGGCTCTTATTCGCCTAAATTGCCGAGTAGAGTCAAACTCTGAGTACAAGGTGTCTGCATGAAGAAATAAACTGTCGTCATCAAAAATTTGAGTCATTAAAGGCATGCCAATTACAAGGGTTGTGCTGTCTTTTTGGTTGTGCAATACGTAATCGCCCTGAACAATAAACTCATTTATAGTATCCAACATAGTTACGTTGCAAAACATTTCAGCTAAATCAGTTTTTTGATTGTACAGTATGCTATCTCCCCAAATTTGTTGGTCATCGGTTATGATGAAACTGTTTTTAGTGAATTCTGACTCCCCCGACTTATTGTTCGTCCATCCTTTTTCAGTATAAATTCGATTGGCATCACTGGTAATTGTCGTGGGCCCAAAAAATTTGGTTCTTTCGGTGCGTGTATTGTGGTGCATGGTGTCCGATTCGATATTGTAATCTTCAGATCGCAAACGGACAGAATCTTTAAAATGAATTTCGTTTGTAGTATTGTAAAAATGACCAATTTGACTCGTTAAGGTATCCTTATTGTCGTTTAAGTATATGACCCCACCATTCCAATAGTACCCATAGTCTTTCAATCGATCATAATCTAAAAAGCGCGTACTGAGTTCCATATCGTCAGTAATCACTTTTACTTTTCCCCGAACCTCAGTTAGTCGTGTCTCGCCATTATATTTAAGAGAATCGCCAAATAATTCCATTCCACCTTCTTTGTCAGTAATGTGCACTCGGCTATAAGCTTTCATTGAATTGGTTGAGCTATATACGAATGCTGAATCACAAGTCATTATGGTTTTGTCATACTTGATCCTGACATCACCAATTAAACGCTTGGCTTTTATTCCATTTTCTTCATCGAAAAAAAGATCATTTGCATGAAGGATTTCGATTTTTGATTTTTTCTTTTTTTCTTTTTTGACTTTTTTTGTTTGTCCGTATGCAAAGCCCCCTATGACGATAAGTATCAATAAAGCAAAAAGCCTCCAAGAATAAGTTCTGGAGGCTTTTAAATTTAATATGTTGAAATTAAACTCCAACAGCTTCTCTTATAAGAGTTTGAGAACGGTCTGGGCCGACAGAAACTATGGCAATTGGAGTTTCCAATGCCTTTTCTAAATAGTCTACATAATTACTTAAGGTCTCAGGCAATTCATCGGCCGACTTCAGCCCAGTTAAATCTTCTTGCCAGCCAGTAACCGACTCATATACAGGCTCTAATTCACCTTCTTCAGCTCCATATGGTAAATAGTCAATAGTTTCACCACGGTAATTGTAATGTGTACAAACTTCAATAGTATCAAACCCACTTAACACGTCGGCTTTAGTCATAATAAGTTTAGTTACTCCATTTAGCATTATAGCGTACTTTAATGCAGGTAAATCCAGCCAACCACATCTTCTAGGCCTTCCAGTTGTAGCTCCAAATTCATGACCTGCGGCTCTAATTCTTTCACCTACTTCATCTTCTAATTCGGTAGGGAAGGGGCCTGAACCAACCCGTGTACAATAGGCTTTGAATATCCCAAATACATCGTTTATTTTGTTAGGTGCAATGCCAAGTCCAGTGCAGGCTCCAGCACAAATGGTATTCGAGCTTGTAACAAAAGGGTATGATCCAAAATCAATATCTAAGAGAGAACCTTGCGCACCTTCAGCCAAAACTGCTTGTCCATTCTTTACGCAAGCATTTATATAGTGCTCACTATCAATCAATACAAGATTTCTCATTTCCTCAATCGTACTCATCCATTCTTTTTCCAGCGCATCTAATTCGTGCGTGTCAAAGTTGAAATTGCCTAACAATTGAAGGTGTTTTTCTTTTAATCGATTATAGCGCTCGCTAAAATCAGCAGCTTCGATATCTCCAACTCTAAGTCCATTTCGGCCGGTTTTATCCATGTAAGTTGGGCCTATTCCTTTTAAAGTTGAACCTATTTTGTCCTTTCCTTTTGCTTTTTCTGAAGCCGCATCAAGTAATTTATGCGTAGGTAAAATTAAATGCGCTTTTCTTGAAACCTTTAGCACCTCATTTACTTTAACACCAAATGGAATAAGTGCATCCAATTCTTTTTTCAAAATGACAGGGTCTATTACAACTCCATTCCCAATTACATTTTGTGTGTTTTCTCTGAAAATTCCTGATGGGATAGTGTGCAAGACGTGTTTAATTCCTTCAAATTCAAGCGTATGACCTGCATTTGGGCCACCTTGAAAACGGGCTATAACATCATATTTTGGAGTCAGAACGTCAACAATTTTTCCTTTGCCTTCATCTCCCCATTGCAATCCAAGCAATACATCTACTTTCATCTTAAAATCAGTTGCTGTTTTGTTTATTTACTAGAACAATTATCGTTACAACGCGCATAAAAATTCAGTGAATGGTGTAAAATTTTCACGTCGAGTTGAGCTTCTAAAGTCGATTTTATTTGTTGGATTCTTGGGTCACAAAACTCAATTACTTTACCACAATTGGTGCAAACGATGTGATCGTGTTGTCTGTACCCATGTGATTTTTCATATTGTGACATATTTTGGCCAAACTGATGCTTGCGAATTAAGTTACAAGCCATAAGAAGGTCAATGGTATTGTACAAAGTGGCGCGACTCACTCTATACTTTTTATTTTTCATTGATATGTACAGCGTCTCTACATCAAAATGCACGTCGGTTGAGTAGATTTCTTCTAATATGGCGAAACGTTCGGGCGTTTTTCGGTGACCATTTTGCTTTAAAAAGGCGGCGAAAATATTGTGTACTTCTTCAGCTGTTTCAGCCTGCGTCATTGCTGTTTATTAAGATGTAAAAGTACAATAAATTAAAAATGGAATTGGCTTGTGAACGCTCCTGTTAAGTGTTTTTTGAACAGGTTATAAATGAACGTCAATCCGGAATACTTTGTGAACACCATTTACTTTGGTTAGTTCTCTTATTAAGTCGTTAAGGTGATCAATGTCAGTTACATAAGCCATTATTTTACCTTCGAAATAACCATCCAATGATTCGAAGTTTATAGAGCGCATGTTAATGTTTAGGTTTTGGCTCACTTTCATAGTGATATCATTTACCATACCTTTAGAGTCAATGCCCGTTATTTTGATTCCCGAAAGAAATGCAAGTGCTTGCTGGTTGGTCCATTTTGCCTCAATTACTCTGAAGTGTTTATGACTCTGTATTTCAACCGCATTAGGGCAATTTACTCGGTGAATTTCAACTTGATTGTTGTCTCCAATAAATCCAAACACTTTTTCCCCTGGAACGGGATTGCAACAATCTGCTAAATGATAATCAGCAGAGGTTTCTGAATCATCAGTATTGGTAAGTTCAGCTTTTCCACCAATATTGGTAATGATGGTGTTTTTTTTCTTTGAGAAGTTATTTCTAATTAGTCCCTTTTCAATTTTCAGCTTTGAGAGGTTATTTAATTTTAAACGATTACTTTTCACCTGGTAAAAAAGCTCTTCTAAATTCGGTAAATTATAGAAATAAGCAACCTTATACATGTTTTCTTTAATGGGCTTTATCCCCAATTCCCTAAGCTCTTTTTTAAGAATAGTCTGTCCTAAACCCGATAGCTTCTTCTTTTCGCTTTTTAAAAACGATTTAATTTTTGATTTTGCTTTAGCCGTTTTAGCAAATTTCAGCCAATCCTCTGCAGGACGTCCCTTTCTAGTAGTTATTACTTCAATTTGATCACCAGAATGTAAGGTTTTACTTAACGGAACTAGGCTGTTATTTACTTTAGCTCCAATACAGGTATTTCCTACGTCGGTATGAATTTCATAGGCAAAATCTACTGGTGTGCTTCCGGCTGGAAGAGTAATGGCCTCTCCTTTGGGTGAAAAAACAATTATTTCTTTCTCAAATAAATTGAGCCTAAAGTCATTTAAGAAATCATCAGTGTGTACTTCTTGATTCTCTAGAGATTCACGAATTTTTCCAATCCATTGGTCCACTACATGCTCTTCTTTTTGATCTTTATATTTCCAATGCGCCGCGTAGCCGTTTTCAGAAATATCATTCATTCGTTCACTTCGAATTTGAACTTCTACCCATTTTCCACTAGGAGACATAACAGTGATGTGCAAACTCTCATATCCGTTTGCTTTAGGTGTCGAAATCCAATCCCTTAGTCTGTCAGGATTAGGCTTGTAAAAATCAGTTACGATGGAATAGGTTTTCCAAATATCAGCTTTTTCATTTTCAGAGGAAGAATCAATAACTATTCGCACAGCAAGAATATCATATACCTGTTCAAAAGGAATATTCTGTTTTCGCATTTTTTGGAAAATGGAATGAATAGATTTTGTTCGACCAACAATTTGATAATTTAAACCGGCCTTTTCCAATCCCCTTTCAATGGGTAGTGAAAAACGATTTAGAAATCGCGTTCTTACAGCTTTCGACTTTTGTAACTTTTCCTTTAGTTCATTAAAAATATCGGGTTCGAGGAATTTCAAACTCAAATCCTCCATTTCAGACTTAATGTTGTAAAGCCCCAGGCGATGTGCTAGAGGAGCATACAAGAACATAGTTTCTGATGCAATTTTTCTTGATTTATCTTCACGCATGGAGCCTAAGGTTCTCATGTTGTGAAGTCTATCGGCCAGTTTTATAAGGATTACTCGAACATCTTGGGCAAGCGTAAGTATTAGCTTTTTGAAGTTTTCAGCTTGTAGGTTCGTGTTTTGATCGAATATCTCTGATATTTTGGTAAGACCGTCAATTATGGTAGCCACTTTTTTTCCGAAGAGGTCCTCCATATCTTGAATGGTCATATTGGAGTCTTCAACAACGTCATGCAGCAGAGCGCAAACAATACCTATTGAATCTGCACCAATTTCTACTTTGGCAATTTTAGCAACAGCTAATGGGTGGAAAATATAGAGCTCTCCAGATTTACGCCGGACTCCTCTGTGAGCCTCTAGGGCAACTTCAAAGGCTTTTCGAATTTCTTCTGTATCCTCTTCGGTTATTTCATAACTAATCGTTTTGAGTAGTTGCCGATATTCTCTGAGAATCGACGACTTTTCTTTTCGTTCTAATTCTTCTAAATAGTCGCTATCAGACCAATCCATAAGTGAAATGTAAGTCTTAGTTAGCGGGTAAGATTTTAGTGCGAACCTCTCCAAAACCTACACGAACCGATTCGTTCTGGCAATAGCCTCGTTCAATAACAGTATCCCCATCCAGCAGGAATTTCCGCTCGCTACCATCACTCAAAGTAATTGGTTTAGTTCCTTTCCAAGAAAGTTCTAACATAGAACCATAAGAATCTGGTGTTGGACCAGAAATAGTTCCTGAGCCCATTAAGTCTCCACACATTATATTACAACCATTTACCGAATGATGGGCCAATTGTTGACTTTGGTTCCAATACATGTGCTTGTAATTACTTTTAGAAACGCAGTTTTCCTCACCATTTTCAGGTTGTATATACATTTCAAGTTTGATGTCAAAGCTCTTTTTTCCAGAGTACTGCAGATATTCAAATGGTTTTGGGTTTTGAGCTGGAGTTTCACAGCGAAACGGCTCCAAAGCATCCATAGTAACGATCCAGGGGGACATGCTTGAAGCGAAGTTTTTTGCCAAAAAGGGGCCAAGGGGGACATACTCCCATTTCTGAATATCTCTTGCGCTCCAATCGTTAAATAAACACATACCAAACATGAAGTCTTCTGCCTCATCTACATCTATTGATTCGCCAAGAGGTTTTCCATTGTAAGTAATAAATGCCATTTCAAGTTCAAAGTCCAGCAGCTTGCATGGGCCAAATGTTGGAGGCTCATCATCCTTTGGTTTTTGCTGCCCTTTGGGACGCACAATTGCCTGTTCTGTGGTTATGATAGAGCTAGCTCTGCCGTGGTAACCAACCGGAATATACAGCCAGTTTGGAAGTAAAGCATTATCTGGATCTCGAAACATGGTACCAACATTAGTTGCATGTTCTTTTGAAGAATAAAAGTCAGTATAATCTCCAATTTTAACTGGTAAATGCATAGTAGCATCGGACTCGTTATCCAGTACTTTTTTCTTTAGGCCATCGTGCCCTTTAATCTCTGTATTGCTAGCCCGCATTAATTGGGAAACTCTATTTCTAACTTTTCTTGTAGTTTCTTTCCCTAATTCCATAAATGGATTTAGAAATTCACTTCCAAAAACATCGGACGAAACTTCGGTGCTGTCTAATAAACCAGCGTTAGCCAGTTCATAAAGGTCTATTATTTGGTTGCCGATAGCAATTCCTACTCTCTTGGATTTATTTTTAGTGGAATAAATTCCAAAGGGGAGATTTTGAATTGGGAAATCAGAATTTTCTTCAATTTTAATCCAACTTGTTAAAGATGGGTTATTTGCTTCTATCATTGTGTATGCTGTTATTCTAAATTAATTCGGATGTCGGATACTTTACCTTTGGGTAAAGCGAGTAACTTGTCATCCATTTATTGATTTCTTTTTTCACTTCCTGCTGAATTGATTCGTTATCGGGATTTTTTACTATTTGGTCAATATAGTCCACTACCTTTATCATATCTGATTTTTTAAGCCCACGAGTAGTAATAGCTGGGGTTCCAATTCTAATACCCGATGTTACAAATGGGCTTTGCGTATCAAATGGAACCATGTTTTTATTTACTGTGATATCTGCTTTCACTAAAGCGTTCTCTGCATCTTTGCCAGTAATATTTTTGTTCCTTAAATCAATCAGCATGCAATGGTTACTTGTTCCACCAGAGATCAAGTGATAATCTCGTTTTACAAATTCATTTGCCATTGCGTTGGCATTTTTGGTGACTTGAACGGTATATTTTAAATAATCGTCTGTAAGCGCCTCTCCAAATGCTACTGCTTTTGCTGCAATAACATGTTCCAACGGCCCTCCCTGTGTGCCAGGGAATACACCAGAATCTAAAAGTGATGAAAATGAGCGTAAATTCCCTTTCATAGTTTTAATTCCAAAAGGATTCTCAAAATCTTTACCCACCATAATAATCCCACCTCTTGGTCCCCGCAAGGTTTTATGAGTTGTGCTGGTAACTACATGGCAATGTTGAATAGGGTCGTTTAATAATCCTTTGGCAATGAGTCCAGCAGGGTGAGAAATATCAGCGAGTAAAATTGCACCAACTGAATCGGCAATTTCTCGAAACCGCTGAAAATCCCAGTCTCTTGAGTACGCAGAGGCTCCAGCAATAATCATTTTAGGTTTTACTTCTTTCGCTTTCGAAGCAACTTTATCCATATCAATGATTCCAGTTTCCTTTTCTACGCCATAAAAATGTGGATCGTAAAGTTTTCCAGAAAAATTTACCGAAGAACCATGAGTAAGATGACCGCCATGAGATAGGTCAAAACCTAAAATACTATCTCCGGTGTTTAAGCAAGCTAGCATTACAGCAGCATTTGCCTGTGCACCAGAGTGCGGTTGAACATTACACCATTCGGCGTTAAAAAGTGTCTTCAAACGATCTCTCGCTGTGTCCTCAATTTGATCAACTATTTCACAACCACCATAATACCTTTTCCCTGGCAGCCCTTCTGCATATTTATTAGTGGCAACAGAACCCATAGCTTTAAGCACTTGTTTGGAAACAAAGTTCTCCGAAGCGATTAGTTCTAAACCATTTTTTTGACGCCGTTTTTCTTGGTTTAGTAAGGAGAAAATATGATTGTCTTTCATTGTAATTCTATTAGATTTTTGACTTCAACAGTCGACATTACGAAGTAATAACATTACTTTGATTTTTTCTAATCAAAACGATATAAAATCACCTCAAATAAAGGAATGAAAGAAAATTTAGCAAAAAAGTTTTTTTCAGCCTCAATTCTAATTATTGTAGTGAGCGTAATTGCTCGCCTTTTTGGATTGGTTAAGGAGATGATTGTAGCCAGTACATTTGGATTATCTACTGAATTAGATGGCTTTTATTTGAGTTTAATGATTCCAGCTTTTCTCATTTCAACAATAACCAATCCTTTGCCATCTGCCTTTATTCCTCGTTATAATCAATTGAAAGGTGAAAGTGAAGAAAATGCAATGAGTTTTTTGAATTCAGTTTCAACCTCTATTTTCACCTTGCTGTTGCTTAGCGCTGGTATTTATTTTCTAGTTCGTCCTGTTTTCATTCAAGTTCTAGGAGGCCAAGATATTCCTGGACAAGATGCGTTTATTTTTAGCGCTATTTTCTCAAGTTTTATTGTAATACAAGGTTTAAGTAACTACTATCTGGCAATTTTAGAAAATCTAAAACTGTTTTTATTTACAGCTCTTGGAGCAATTTTCAGTTCCGCATTTGTAATTGCCTTTCTATTATTTGATAAAAGTATTTTGTCCTTAGCTTTAGGGTTTGTTTTAGGTCCTGCTTTTTATTTATTGATTCAATACGGTGTGCTAAAAAGGAGAATGGCCAACGGTTTTTTTTGGAAGACACCATTTATAAACCTAGACACCATTTTTAAGAGGCAGTATGGGGTTTTATTGCTGGGAAGCTTCCTTATGGGGTCTACTTTTTTAATTGATCAAACAATGGCTTCTTATTTAGGCAAAGAATCTGTTTCGGCTCTAAACTATGGTTTTCGTGTTGTGGCATTATTTACTGGTACAGCTACTTTGGCTATAGGCTCTGTGGCTCTTCCTTTTTTTTCTAACCTAAATATTGAAGGAAGGTTTCGAGAAATGAGAGAACTTTTGACCAAGGTGCTTTGGGTCGTCTTTGGTTCAAGTTTTGTCATTATTTTTTTAATAGGTTTTTTGGGGCAAGATTTAGTAAGCCTTTTATTTGAAAGGGGGAATTTTAGTCCCGAAGATTCGGAAAAAGTTACTGAAATATTTCAATTTTATAGTTTCCAATTGCCTTTTTACGTAGGAGGAATAGTGTTGGTTAGAATAGTTTCAGTAGTTCAAAAAAATCAAGCTATTCTATTAATATCAGCATTGAGTTTTATTTTAAACATTGGACTAAACTTTATCTTTATTGAATATTTGGGTTTAAAGGGCATAGCTCTTTCTACATCAATTGTTTATTTCATTTCGTTTCTTTTGCTTTGGAGAAAAGTCAAATTAATTTTAAGTACCGATTAAATTATGGATGTTAACCAAGATCAGATATGGGATCACTACCAAAACGAGGCACCGCATTCATTTTCTGGAAGTGATGCTCGAATTAGCTATTTGGTAAATCAAATTCCAAAAGGTGCGAGATGTCTGAACATTGGTGTTGGTAACGGCAATTTTGAAAAATTCGCGTATCAAAAGGGAATAGATATCCATAGTCTTGATCCATCGACCAGATCCATTGAAAATCTGCAAACTTTAATAGAAGAAAAGGCTAAAGTTGGATACAGTCAAGCTATTCCTTTTGGTGATGGTTGTTTTGATGTTGTAATAATGTCTGAGGTGCTAGAACATCTTGAGGATGAAGTATTGATTCAAACTTATTCTGAGGTAAATCGGGTGCTTAAATTAAATGGGAAGTTTATTGGTACGGTGCCAAGTAACGAAGATTTATTATTGAATACTGTAGTTAGTCCAAGTGACGGTTATGTCTTTCATAGATGGGGCCATTTGCAGAGTTTTGATCTAAAACGTTTAGAAAAAGAGCTGAGTATTAACTTTAAAAAAATATTGGTAAAGGAGCTCATTTTTGTAAACTGGAGAACGCTGAATTGGAAGGGTAAAATTATTTCTGGGATGAAGTTATTAACTCATAAATTAGGCTCTTCCGGAACGGGAAGAAATCTTTATTTCGTAGCTACCAAATAGATGACTATCTGCTTCGTTATATCATCACTAAAAGGAGGCGGTGCAGCTCGGGTATTGACGATGCTAGCAAATTGGTTTGTTCAATTTCAAGAAGTTAGTATCATTACTTTTGATAGCTCCGAGTCATTTTACCACCTTAATAAAGAGATTTCAATTCATCATTTGCGTGTTACAGCAGATTCGAGTAATCCCTTATCAGCTATGGTAAAAAATCTAAACCGAGTTCGAGTCTTGCGCACTAAAATCAAATTATTGGCTCCTCAGATCGTCGTTTCTTTTATTACCGAAATGAATGTATTGACCCTTTTAGCAACCAAATTTTTAGCAACTAAAGTTATTATTTCAGAGCGCAGCGACCCAAATAGAAAAAGCCTTTCGAAGATTTGGAGGTTTTTGAGAAAGGTGAGTTATCATAAAGCAGATGCTATGGTTTGTCAGACAAAAAATTCACAACATTTTATTTCCAAACAGTTCGCCAATACTAAATGCGTCACTATCTCGAATCCTGTGCAAATGCCGTTTCCAAAAGCAGATAAAAAAGAAAATTTATTATTTGTGGGCAGGTTCGATAACGATAAGGGGTTTGATATGATACCTTCCATATTGAACGGGTTACAATTGAGAAATTGGACGGTCCAAATCGCGGGCGGTGGAAAAGCATTTGGGCAGGTACAATCTGAAATTGATAAGCTTGGATTATCTGACAAGGTATCTTTTCTAGGGCAATACAAAGAAGTTGATGAACTATACGATACATCATCCATATTCGTACTTCCCAGCAGGGTAGAGGGGTATCCCAACGCATTAATTGAGGCCATGCATTTTGGCTGCGCTTGTGTGTCTTTTGATTGTGAAAATGGACCAGCAGAAATTATAATTGAGCAAGAAAATGGCTTGTTGGTTGAAGCTGAAAATACCGAGGGCATGTCAAAGGCAATTCAAAAATTAATTGATGATGCTACGTTAAGAAAGAGATTAGGTGTAAACGGGCAAAAGAGTATTAAGCATTTAAGCGTCGATAGCATAGGCGCTCAATGGCAAAAACTAATGACTGAATTTTAATGTGCGGAATAGCTGGTTTTATTGATTTTGGGTTAAATAGTTCAGAAACTATTGCGCAAAAAATGGGTGCCAAAATTCAACACAGAGGCCCAGACAGTTGCGGTAGTTTTTTCGAAAACAACAATTCCTATCAAATAGGATTTGCACATCAGCGTCTTTCAATTATTGATTTATCAAAAGATGGACATCAACCTATGTCTCTGCCTGGTGGAAACCCGTTAACAATTGTATTTAATGGTGAAATTTATAATTACAAAGAGGTTAGAAAAACATTAGAAGCTACTGGCGTAGAGTTTAAAACTAATTCAGATACAGAGGTTATACTCTGTGCCTGGCGGAAATGGGGGAAGGAATGTATAGCGCATTTTAATGGAATGTTTGCATTTGCTGTATTTGATAGTCTAAACCAAAAAGTCACTTTAGTCCGCGATAGAGCTGGGGTTAAGCCATTGTACGTTTATCAGAAAAACGACGTCATTATATTTGGCTCCGAATTAAAGTCCTTGATGGTTCACCCGAAATTTGAAAAAGTAATAGATATTGATGCTACAGCTTTGTTTATGCAATATGGCTACTACCCTGAACCATATACTGTGTTTAAAAACTGTACTAAATTAAAGGCTGCACACACTCTGGAAATAGATTTGAAAAACCAGCAAACTACAATAAGTGAATATTGGAGTCTAAAACATAATTTTCATTCCAATGAAAACAGCAACAAAAGCGAAAATGAAATTCTGGAGGAATTAGAGTATTTGATAACGAGTGCTTTTGATTACCGAATGGTTTCAGATGTTCCTGTTGGCGTATTTCTAAGTGGTGGTTACGATAGCACTGCTGTTACTGCTTTGCTTCAAGAGTCTACAAATCAAACGATTAACACCTATACGATTGGTTTTGAAGAAGCAGCATATAATGAGGCCCATCACGCTAAAAAAGTTGCGGAATACTTAGGAACTAATCATACCGAAAGCTATTGTTCGTTTAAAGATGCTATGGCGATTATTCCAAGGTTGCCAGTTATTTATGATGAGCCTTTTGCCGATAGTTCTGCCATTCCAACAACTCTTGTAAGTGAAATAGCAGTAAAAGAGGTTAAGGTGGCGTTGAGTTCAGATGGCGGAGATGAATTGTTGTCAGGTTATGGAAAGTATTTGACTACTAAAAAATATGTTGAACAACTGTCTAAATTTTCAGGTTCCAAGCCAATTGAAACTTTATTGAATTTTTTAGATCCTATGCTGCCAAAAAGTAAAATGGGGTTCAATTTTGATCGAAGATATTCTAGAGTAAAAGAATTGATTAATTCTGGAGTGAGTCCTTTGAAATCGATGCAACTGAGTAGTCAAAATTTGATGTCGAAAGAACTCAATAAACTGTTTGTTGCTGAGATTGAAATTCCGTTCTGTAATTTCGAAAAGGTTCTTGAGGATTATAGTTCTGGAGACCCATTTAACGCCATGCTCATTGGCGATTACAAAACCTATATGGTTGATGATATATTAACCAAGGTAGACAGAGCGGCCATGTCAGTGGGCCTTGAGGGGCGTGAGCCTCTATTGGATTATCGTTTGGCTGAATATCTTGCAAGTGTTCCGTATGCTTTGAAAACTAAAGATGGAATACCAAAGTATTTACTGAAAGAAATTTTGCACAAGTATGTTCCTAAAGAAATAATGGATCGACCAAAAATGGGTTTTGCAATTCCGGTAATCAAATGGATGAAAAATGAGCTTCGTGAATTGCTTGAATCTGAGTTGAGTGAAGAACGTGTGAAATCTGCAGGTATTTTTAATTACAATGAAGTTGAACGTCTCAAGAATAATTTTTTAGCGGGTAAAAACCAAGACTTTAATCCCGTTTGGTTTCTATTTATATTTCATCAATGGCACCAACAATGGATGAAATAAAGCAATACGAAAAATTGTTCAAGGGCCGCAAAGTTCTGTTCATTATGCCAGCACTTTCTACAGGTGGAGCTGAACGTGTAATGGTTACAATAATCAAACACTTGAATAGAGAACTGTTTTCTCCTACACTTATAGTGCTCAATCAAGGCAAAAACGTGCTTGATTTAGAGGATACAGGCTGCAAGGTTGATGTCATAGACTTAAAGGTAAAAAGAGCTCGTTATGCGCCCCTGACTTTGATATCCGCTATAAAAAAAGCAGACCCCGATACGGTAATTTCAACTTTAGGCTATTTGAATGAAATACTAAGTGTTGTTTTACCCATTTTACCAAAAAAGATTCATTTCATAGCTCGAGAGTCAAGCGTTCCATCTCTAAGAAATAAGGCAGATTCGAAAAGTAAATTGCATGATTTTATTTATAGACGTTTCATAAAACGTTTTAATACAATTGTTTGCCAGTCTACCGAAATGTTGGAAGATTTAAACGGTGAATATGGAATACCAAAAAGCCAAATGGTTGTTATTGATAACCCTTTAGATGCAGAGTATATTCAACGAAAGTCGAAAGAAGAGTGTTTGGAAATGAACAAAGAAGCACACAATATATTGGCTGTAGGTTCCTTGAAGAAAGTAAAGAATTACAATTTGCTAATTGAAGAAGCCTATTCAAGTACCTCTAATACTAAATACTGGATAATAGGGGAAGGTGAAGAAAGAGAAAACTTAGAAAAAATGATTTTTGAGCAAGAGCTAAGGGATAAAGTAGTTCTTTTGGGTCATCAAATAAACCCTTGGAAATTTATGGCAAACGCTGATGAATTTTGGCAGAAAAGTCATTGGGAAGGAAATAGCAATGCAATGAAGGAGTGGGTAACCTTGAAAAATAAAATTAAGGTTTGATTCTCTGATTTAATAGTTGTCAATGAAATTGACTAAATAAGAAATAAGAAAGGCGATTAATTGTTACCTTTTTAAAATAGCTGGTCTTAATACTCAAAATGACAAAAAACATCATTTATTTACCAGGGTTAAATGGAATTAGGGCTATAGCTGCTATTGCTGTTGTTGTTTCGCACATAACCTTAAGTTTAGATGATATAGGTCTTGATTCCAATATTTTTGGTACATATGATAGCGGAAAGCCTCGAGCATTGGATTTAGCTGGATATGGGGTAAGCATGTTTTTTGCATTAAGTGGTTTTCTTATCACCTATTTATTGTGGCTCGAGAAAGAAAAACAACCAATACAAATTAGGAAATTCTATTTAAGACGAATGTTAAGGATATGGCCGTTGTATTATACCTAATTGATTCTCTGCCTGATTACTTACATAATATTCTCTTTAGAGTACAATGCCTCTTCAATATATTATTATGTTTTCTATGGAGCCAATATCCCGTTTATCATAGGAGGGACTCTCCCGTTTTTAAGTCATTTTTGGTCTTTAGGCGTCGAAGAGCAATTTTATATGTTTTGGCCTTGGATAAATAAACTAAGAAAGAATAATATCCTCTTGATTGTGATAGGGCTAATCACATTGTTGATTTTGGTAAAAATATATATTCATATTTTTTATCCTGATTCTACAATAGGGTTGGCGATTAATGTTACCAGATTTCAATGTATGTTGATAGGAGCTCTCGGTGCTATTCTTTATAAAAACGATTACAAATATTTCATTAAAATTACGACTAGTAAACCTGTTCAGATTGTTTCTTGGGCGATTATGATTTTAATGACCATTAATAAATACCACATTGCATCAATTCTAGATCATGAGATTCTCACCTTAATTACTGTTTTACTTATTATTGGACAGATTACAAAAAAAGGCTTGATTGATTTAGAAAACTTTATTTTAGACTTCCTAGGTAAAATTTCATACGGGATGTATGTTATTCATCCTTTACTAATTTTTCTTTGCTCAAAAGTACTTGTAGAGGTTACATCATACAGCATGTTAAACTATCTAATTGTCTATGTTTCTATTATTTCTTTAACTATAGTTTTATCCTATTTCTCATATAAGTACCTTGAAATGCCTTTTTTACGGTTAAAAACTAAGAAGTATACTGTAATTAATAGTTCAGGAACAAGGATTAGTTAACCTTAAATAATAATCAACCGTTTAAAATTAGTTGAATGGTAAATCTTAATCTGTTTTTTAAAAGTAAAAACAGGTATTTAGGTGCTTAACATAATATTTTTCCATTGTATGTAACTCAATCTATCATTGGGATGCAAGAAGAAAAAATAATTCATTCTTTCTGGTCTAGACTTGTACATCTAAGAAATTGTCTTGGCCTGGAAAATATATGTTTTCGGAATAACAAAATGCTACTTTTGTCTAATGATCATGATTTATCGAATCGATGAAATACTAAACTACTGTAAGGATAAAAAAGTACTCCATTTGGGGTATGTACAGCATTCGCCGAAGTATAAAAAGCAGATTGATCAAGGAACTTGGTTGCATGCGCATATTTCCGATGTTGCTAAGGAGGCTATAGGTTTGGATATTCTTGTAGATGCCGTAGAAGACCTTAAAACCAATTATAATTACAACGGTTATGTTGGTAATGTGGAGAAACTAGAAAGTCTTAATCTAAATGACAAGTTCGATGTTATTGTAGCGGGTGAATTAATTGAGCATCTAGAAAACCCTGGTATGTTTTTGAATGGCGTCAAAAGATTTATGAGAAATGATTCCATTCTAATTGTAACTACTCCCAATGCCTTTGGTCAGGTGTACCAAAACAGTTATAATAATACTCCTGAATTGGAATGGGTGAATGATGAGCATGTAACTTGGTTTTCTAAATATACGCTTAAAAGGCTTTTAGAAAGATGTGGTTACGCTGAGAAGGATTACGGGTATTATTTTGGTTATGAAACCTTTGAAAGTGATATTTCAACGAGTTCTCCATTTGTTAGAAGGCTCAAGACATTGAAAAGAAAGTGGACTTATTCACGTCTGCAAAAAAACAGGCAGACTGGACTCTTTTTCGTTTCACAATTAAAATCTAATGACCAGTAAGAGGACCAAAGATGTTGCTGTGTATCTTCNNNGCAGGACTTATTCCGTCAATATTGGGATTTGCTCTTGTTCCCATTTATACAAGATTCCTCACCCCAAGTGATTATGGTGTAATTGTAATAATTAGTGTTATTGTATTTACGATTCGTCCATTCGTTCTTATGGGGACTTCTAGAATGCTTGAAGTGGAATATTTTAAATTGGAAAAAGAAAACGTAAGTAAGCTGGTTGGGTTTTCCATCTTAAACAGTCTAGTTATTTCAATTATTCTGTTTTGTTTATTTGTGGTTGCTAGAAATTGGGTGAATGAAGTGTTATTTCATAACGAGATAAACAATATAAACTGGCTTTTATTTATTCCTTTAGTTGCTTTTGGTTTTGCTATAAATTCTATAGGGAGTATTTTATTTAGAAACAGTCAGAATTCAAAAGCGTATTTATTGGTGAGTTTTGGTAAAAGTTTTCTTGAACACGCATTAGGACTTTTGCTAATTGTAACCTTATTTTTTGCTTGGCAAGGAAAAATGTTGGGAATTGTGGTCAGTTCAGTTTTCTCGCTGATTGTAATAATTATCTACCTAATCAGAACTAATAAAGTCTCCTTTTCTATTTCCTTTTTCAAGGATAAATTGAGCATTTATAAATCGGTTATTCCTTTATTGGTAATGGATATTTCCATTCTTGGGATTGAGTCTTCCGATAGGTTGTTCATTTCCATCATGTCAGAAGAAGGTACATCTGCTGCAGGGGTCTATTCAATTGCTTATCTAATCGGTGGTGCAGTAGTTTACATCATTAACGCGTTTACAAATGTTTTTAGTCCTGAAGTATTTGAACTACTTGCCTTAAAAACGGAAAAAGCTAAACAGATTATTGTGAAAAGATTTTATTCATTCTTTTTGGCTATTCTAGGCATAGCGACTTTAATCAGTCTATCTAAATCTGTCATATTCGATTATTTTATCGGTCCAGATTTTTACGCTGGAATTGAGTTGGTATCTTTAATTGCGTTCAGTTTTGTATTTCAGGTTATGTTTTTGTTGGGTTATAATATTTGTATGTATAGAGGGAAATCTAAATTGCCAAGTAGAATTTCTGTTTTAGCATTTATACTGAACGCGGTTTTAAATTATGTTCTAATAAAGACTATGGGTGTGAAAGGAGCTGCGGTTTCTACGCTAATTACCTATGCATTTATGGGTCTGGCAACGTTGTTTATTTCTCAATTATTAATTAAACTTCCCTGGTTTTACTTTCTTAAATCAGACAATTAATTTCATAAACCAAAGCTATTAAAAAATATTTTTAACTGTTCTAATGAAAGATTCCGTCACCCGCTTATTGTATGTTGTAGAACAGGTTCAGCCTTCTCGTCAATATTTAGGGTTATTCCAATATTTTGTCAAACACAATGTTCAAATTACAGTTTTCAACCTTCAAGAAGGTCCTGAGTTTAGAGCTCAGTTAGAATCCTCAGTTGAGAATTATCATTTCCTTTCTAGCGGTAATGCTTATTGGAGGAGTATTAAACAGCTTTCTAAATTGGTGAATAATTTAAAACCAGATGTTATACATTGTCAGGAGTTTATAGCATCATTTTATTTCGGGTTTGTACCAAAACCAAAAGGGTCTAAAAGTATATACCATAGAAGACACAATTATACTTCTGGATTTGTTCCAAAAGTAATGGATCAATGGGCGGTAATGAGATCTGACAGAGTTGTTACGGTTTGTAATAAGATGCAAAAAGTTGCGCAGGCAGAGCACCCTTTGTTTTCTAAAAAGATTATTTCTAAAACAAATGCGATTACACTAGGGCTAGTGCATCAAGAAACCTTAGATAGCGAATTGGAACTAATAGAGAGATTGCCTGAAAAGTTTTCTTTAATGCTTTTATCTAGGTTAAGGAAAGGAAAAGGACACATTGTTGCTATAAAAGTAACTCAGAAGCTTTTAGAATCGGGGAAAGATGTCCAGCTCTTGTTCGTAGGTGAAGGTGAAGAAGAAGTCAATTTAAAAAACAAAATTACTGATATGGGTATGGAATCAAAAGTTCATTTCCTTGGGAATTTTGAAAACATTGATGTGGCAATTAAAAAAGCTAATGTTTTGTTAGTGCCAAGTGATATGGAAGCATTTCCAAAAACACCATTAGAAGGGATGGCTTATGGCAGTCCTGTTATAGCGCATGAAGTTGGTGGAATAGTTGAATCAATAGAAAATGGGGTGAACGGATTTTTAGTAAAAAAAGGAGACGTAAATGCGTTTGTATTGTATATAGAACAATTAATGAGTAACCCTAAATTACGTCAATCAATTATTGATCAAGGAATAAAAACTGTACAAAAAAGATATGTTGTCGAAATAATGGCTCAAGAATTTATTGATTTGTATCAAGAATTAAAAAATGGCAGTAGAAAGAGTAGATATAAATGAACAAGGTTCTCCTTGGCACGAAGAACATTTGAGCAGGTATGTTTATGCAACTAAATATTTTAGTGGTAAACGAGTGTTAGATATAGCCTGTGGAACTGGTTTTGGTTCTAAGTATATTGCTCAGCAAAACCCCGCTTTTTTATACTCGGCAGATGTTTCTGAAGAGGCACTATCTATGACGAAATCGAAACTGGAAAGCGAGGCTGTAAATTTTGAAGTAGGCTTCCAAGATGGTACTAAAACTACTTTTCCGGATAATAGTTTTGACACAATAATTAGTATTGAAACTATAGAACATATTGATGATGATCTGTCTTTTCTGAAGGAATTAAATAGAATTTTAGCTCCTAAAGGAACTTTAATACTATCAACACCTAACGGATTAATAACTAACCCAGATCAAGGAATACCAAGTAATAAATTTCATGTTCGAGAAGATTTTCCAGATATACTGAAGAAGAAAATTGAAGA
>PAME01000013.1 GCA_002707155.1 Crocinitomicaceae bacterium
TGCTGGTAAAGTGTGGGCAGGTACTACTTTAAGCACATCAAATGGGTTAGCTAAAAAAATTCCATTCACGGCTGGTTCAATGACATTAAAAGCATTAGTATACTCTCCTGATTCAGGTGTCATTGTTAAATTAAAAGTTGAAAACGCAACAACAGGAAGTATCAATGCTGAAGTTGATATGCGAACAACTGTTTCAAATGCATGGGACACTCTAACCTTTGATTTCTCTTCCCCTTCAAACGGTAGTATTAATTTGACCAATGACTATGAAAAGGTCACTCTTTACTATGATTTTGGAACTATGGGTTCTGGCAAAACATATTATGTTGATAATGTATGGTTTGTTGCTGGAGGTACTCCTCCTCCTCCAGCCAAGAATCAAATAGACCTTCCAATAACTTGGGATGATACTTTAAATATTGATTATTCTGTTGGTGATTTTGGTGGAAACGCGTCTGCTCAAGCGACAGATCCAACTAACGCATCCAATCTGGTACTAAAATCAGAAAAAACTGCAACATCAATGACGTGGGCAGGAACGACAGTTAGTACTTCAATGGGACTTAAAAACAAAGTTCCTTTTGCAACTGATAAAACAATTGTTAAAGCTCTAGTTTACTCACCAGATGCGGGGACCATAGTAAGACTTAAAGCAGAAGACCACACTGATAACACTGTTACTGTTGAAACTGAGGCAACGACTACGGTTGCAAATACTTGGGAAACGTTATCATTCGATTTCTCTCAGCAGGTAGCTGGAACAGCTATTATTGATTTTGCAAAAACATATGACATGGTTTCAATTTTCTACAATTTCGGAGTAGATGGAGCTACAGCAGGTGCAAAAACATATTATGTAGATAGTATTTATATGGGAACTGGCGGTGGAACTCCACCAATACCTGATACTAATACTATTACTTTTAAAGTGGATATGAATACATTTACCGGAACTATGACAACTCCTGAAGTAAATGGAACATTCAACAACTGGTGTGGAAGCTGTACTCCAATGACTGATGCTGACAATGATAATATTTGGGAAGTCTCTGTTGATATTACTACTACAGAATTTGAATATAAATTCTCTTATGATAATTGGGCTGGACAAGAAACACTTGATTCCACTCTAGATTGTATAAAACAAACTGGAACGTTTGTTAATAGAATACTGAAAGTTAGTGGTGATACAACGCTTCCAGCAATGTGTTGGGAATCTTGTGAGACTTGTTTTCCTGAGGGAATTGAATCAGCGGAAAACTCCGACGGATTTGCGCTATATCCAAATCCTGCTAGTGACCTTATAAATATTTTAGGTTCAATGATCATTTCTGATATAGTCATTGTAGATGTTTTAGGAAAAGAAGTATACAGTTCAAATCCGAACAATACTGAAGCGTCTATTTCTTTAGGTAATTTCGAAAACGGAATGTATATAATCAGTATCGTTGATAGTGAAGGTAACAACTCTGTTCAGAGATTTATTAAGCAATAAATAGTTTTTTTTTAGTTTATGAGGCGGGATATATTTATCCCGCCTTTTTTTTGCTCATTTTTTACTTTACTTTTCACCAACTTATAATTACAACTTAAATATTCTCTCAAGATGGACACTACTACTTACATAATTATTGTCGTTTGTTGCATTATTCCGGTTTTAGCTGTTGTTTTCTTTTCTAAAAAGAAGAAAAAAGATTGATTAGATACCAAACGACTTTGATGCACTTATTATATCCTTTTCGATAGTGTTTACCAAATACTATCGATTATTAGGTTTAGAGCCTAATGCAGGAATTCAAGTAATTAAAAGAGCCTATCGAAAGCTTGCAAAAAGCTACCACCCAGATTTAAATTTACCAACCAGCGATAGAGAAAAATTCATTGAAATTACCAAGGCATATGATGGTCTGATAGAACGGTTAAAAAGACCTCGATTAACCAAATACGTTCACACCAAAAAAAGTTATAAGCCAAGAGAAAAAGACGAGGAACACGCCAACCAGCGGATAACGCCAATCGCTATGCCAGAATGCGTTACAAAACCTACAAAAAAGAAAGCGAGGCTTTTGTAGACAAGGAACATTTTTGGAAATATCGGCTCTATTTGTATTGTGGAATGATCCTTATCTATGGCATATATTTAGTAATTGCCTTCAGTATAATTTCTGGTTTTATGGTTTCGTCGATAAATAATCCCTTGCTTTGGTTCCTTTCCTTAGGTTTATTTCTTTTTTGGCATAGGACACATCATTTGTTTTTAGGCTGGAAAAAGGATTTTACAAATGTTTTTAACGATCAATAAAAAATTCTATAATGAATGAAATCTCCATTTTACACGGAATTGCTGGTTATGTAATATTTGCAACTGGCCTTCTTCAATACGTACTTAAAAAAGGAGGAAAACGACATCGTTTAATTGGAAAAATCTACTTTTTTACCTGGTTTGTTTTGGTTATAAGTGGCGCTAGTATTGGCGGTATAATGATTACATTCCTTGGACTTTTTGGTTTGTATTATGCAGTCACCGGAATTCGATTTGCTGTTGTAAAAGCCCAACCAAACACGCTTATGGATAAAGCAATCACAGTAGCAGGTTTTGCCTGTTCGATTGCAATATTATTTTTTGCTGGAAAATTCTATATGAAAGGAAACGTAAGCTTTGCGACCATATTTCTCGTCTTTGGATTGCTTTTCGGAATCAACTCTTTTAAAGATGTCAGAACCCTGTTTTTTAGAGCAAATAAACATCCACTGGCGTCGCACAAAATGTATTTGTACTTTGAGCATTACACTCGATTTACCATTTCTTTTATAGCTGCATTAACTGCATTTAGTGCCATTCAAAACATAACGCCAATCGTTGTAGTAAACTGGATGCTACCTACAGTATTGGGCACAGTATATCTTTTTTATGTTGGAAAAAAATATCGAAAACAGTTTAAGATAGACTAGCTAGTTTTTTCTTCCTTTTTCTGGACTAAACCATAGGTAAACTGGCCTGCAAATGAATCAGGGAACTCTTCCACACCGTCAAAGCCTAGCTCAATATCGCGTCCATCTTTTGGAATTACGGCACTGCCAAAAATGTAATCCCATAGTGCTAGCGAAATCCCGAAATTTATTCCTTTGATTCGACCTTCTGGTAAAGCACGAACATGATGCCAAATATGCATTTCAGGACTATTGAAAATATATTTCATCCAAGGGCCAAGTGACAAGGCAAAAAGAATGGGCATACCTACTATCCATGCAATTGCATTTATTAATTCCATACCTGTTTGATCTATAATAAACAAGCATACAAGCAATCCTAAAACACCTGCTTTATAAAACCCTGTTACCTTAACATTTGCATGATTATGGTGTCCAATAGCTAAACTAAACAAGTGAATTATAAAAAAATCATACAACCCAATTCCAAGTAAAGCCAATGGTAAATATTCTATCGTTCTATAAACAATGGTTTCCATCCAATGGTAACGCAGATGCGCTGCAAATCCCATTTCTTTTGCTGAATGATGTACTTTATGGAATTCCCATAATCGAGGCGTAGCGTGCAAAAGCCTATGAACATTCCACTGTACGAAATCTCTTACTAAAAAACCAATTAACAAAATCGACCAGTAAGGAAACCCGTTCAAAGGATCAAAAGTGAAGGAGCTTATTCCTGTTAAACCTTGCAAAGCATTGTTCATGAGTTTTACGACTACATCTGAAATTCCATTATAGACTATCAGTGAAAACAAAAAGAAATTGAAAAACATATAGAATGCATCCAACCAAAAATCTTTACGAAATTTAGGTTGCTCTTTTCTCCAAGGTTTCACCCATTCCAATACCATAAAAAAAACTGAAATGGCAATTAGCCAATAGAAATAATTGTGCAGTGTTGGGTGTGTAATTTCATACCACAAGTATTGCGCATAGCCTTTGTAACCATTGATAAATGCATCTAAATACTCGCCCATACTACTTCTAATTATTGTAAATCAAAATTATTACAACAAAGCTTAGTAATGTTCTCCTTTAAAACAATAATCGTTAATGATTAAAGTTACGTATTAGCCTAATTTTGAAGTGTGCGATCAATACTTATTCTTTCGTTTGTTTTATTCCTAAATGTTGAATCATTTGGACAGCTAAAAGCCGAGAAATATATCGCCATGGCTAGAGAGGATATTAATAATCAAAATTACACTCTTGCGATACAAAAACTCAATTTTGCAATTAAATCCAAACCCTATCTTATTGATGCTTATTTCCTTAGAGCATCTTCTAAATATCGATTAGGTGACTATAAAGGTGCTACCGACGATTACACCCAATGCATTCTAATAAACCCTCTAAGCGCAGCTTCCTTTCAAAACAGGGGAATTGCACGAGCCCAATTCAACGATCATTTTGGTGCTATTGAAGACTATAAATTGGCGATAAAAATAGACCCGTTAAACTACTTTATCTTCGTTCAGAAAGCTAGTAGTGAAGTTCAAATTGAAGAATATGACAATGCGTTAACTTCAGTTGATAAAGCAATTTCCATTAATCCCTACTTGGGCTCTGGTTATGTACTTAGGGGTATTGTTCTCAATCAATTAGAAGAATATGAAAAGGCTATAGTTGATTTTAATAAAGCGATAGAATTAGATCCTACTGACGCCGAACCATGGTTGAGAAAGGCGGTTTCCCAAAACTCTTTGCTCAACCCTACAGGAGCTTTATCAGATTGTGATTCAGCCATTGCAAGAGACTCCACTTCTTCTCTAGGCTATTTTATAAAGGGTAATATTTACGCTGATCAACTAGACTATAAGGACGCTGAAGAAAATTATTCTAAGGTTATTGAACTCAATCCAAACAACGCATTGGCATTCTACAACAGAGGAAACATTAGAATAAAGCTGGATAATTATAATGGTGCTGCATACGATTACAAAAAAGTAATTGATATAAATCCCGATAACATTTTAGCGCATTTCAATTTGGCACTTACTTTTCATAAAATGGATTTGTATAAAAACGCAGAAATGGAATATTCAACTGTAATTACGCTTTATCCAGAAATGGAAGACGCTTGGTTTAATCGTGCATTTGTGCGTCGGAAACTGGGAAACGAAGCTGGAGCACAGATTGATTTCATTAAAGGGAATAGTATTCGTGGGCAAAATCGAGAAAAGGAATACAATCTTGAAGAAGAAGAAATTCTAAAGCGATTTACCCAAATGGACGCTAATTTCTATCATCCCAATTTTGACGAAAACGAGCAGCGTATAGTAATCCTAGCCATGCCCTTTTTCGAAATTAAAAGTATTGCTTACCGAGAAATTGAAAAGGCTCATTTGTATTACAACACCCCGTTGGTGAACGATTATAATGAAATACACAAAAACCAACCCTTCTTCTACATTACTAATTATTTATTGAATGAAAATGTACCGACAGCCGAAGAGCAGTTCGCTGTGTATAACAAAAAATCATTGGATATAGGAAACAGCAAAGACGATCGGTTTTATTTGTGGCAAGCCATGATTTACAAATCTGAATTTGACTTCAACAATGCAATTGCCACCTACGATACCTTACTCACCAAGAATCCAAATTCGGCATTGGCCTATTTTAACAAAGCCAATGCTATGTTGGATTTATTGGAACTTCTACTTAAGCTAGAAACTGGGAATGGTGAGTTTATTAATGCTGGTGACGAGTATAAATCGATTGAATTAAAGGATGTTGAAACGGTTAACCTTCGATTAAAAGAAATTGAAAACTTATACGAAAAGGCAATTGAATTAGAATCCGATTTTTATTTAGCCTGGTTTAATAAGGCTATTGTTCTTGGTGAACAGCGGGACTTCCAAGGATCTTTGGAAGCTTATTCAAAAGCTATCAAAATAAACGAAGACTTTAAAGAAGCCTATCTCAATAGAGGACTGAATTACTTGTTTTTAGATAATCCAAAAAAAGCATGCAGCGATCTTAGTAAAGCAGGAGAATTAGGATTAAGTGAAGCATACAAAATCATTAAAAAATACTGTAAGTAATGTTGCTGGATTTTAGTGATATCGTAAAACTGATAGCTGGAAATGTAAATCTTCCAATTTCCAAAAGTCTTTCCAACCGGGCTTTAATTCTATCCGCAATTTCTCAGAATAAAATTTCAATACTAGAAATTTCAGACGCAAATGATTCAGTGGTTCTTGAAAAATGCTTAAAATCATCAGACGATGTAATCAATGTAGAAGATGCGGGTACAGTTATGCGTTTTCTTACAGCATATTTTGCTTTTCAAAATCAATCACTTCAAATTCAGGGCACTGATCGTATGCATGAGCGTCCTATTGGAGTGCTGGTTGAAGCGTTGAATTCAATTGGAGCTTTTGTATCCTATTCTGGGAAAGAAGGCTTTCCTCCTCTTCAAATTGAATTTTGTGATAAGGATGCTCTTAAAAATGAAGTCTCAATATCGGCTGAAACCAGTAGTCAGTTTATTTCCGCTTTGATGTTGATTGCTCCTTCGTTGCCCCAAGGTTTGACTATTAACCTCACAGGTAAGGTCGCTTCAAGGCCGTATATTGAAATGACCAATAATTTACTTCAACAAACTGGAGTAAAATCGACAATTACAGAAAATAAGATTAGTATTCCCTTCCATGAATTTGAACCTCAAGCACTTGAATTAGAGTCCGATTGGTCCGGTGCCAGTTATTTTTATGCTATTGCTGCGCTAATACCTGGTTCAACAATTCAATTAGACAATTTGAATTCAAATTCTTTTCAGGGTGATTCAGTTTTGGTAGTTTGGTTCGAGAGATATTTTGGAATTAGCTCGTACTTTAATAAAAATGGTGTCTCACTTTCGGCTATTTCAAATTTCCTATTCCCTAAAGAATTGGAATTAGACTTTTCGAATTATCCTGACCTTGCTCAAACCATAGTGGTATTATGTGCTTGTTTAGGAATAAAATTAAAAGCCACTGGGCTTGAATCGCTGTTGATAAAAGAAACGAATCGTATAAACGCATTGTCAACTGAGCTAAAAAAATTAGGTATCGCTACCTACACGACCTCTAACAGTATAGAAATTGATGAAAAAATTCAATTTTCGGCAACACCTGTAGAGATCAATACGTACCAAGATCATCGCATGGCTATGGCCTTTTCAATGGTATCATTCATTCGGCCAATAGAATTAGACAATGAAAAAGTGGTAACTAAATCCTTTCCAAAATTCTTCACAGAATTGAAAAATATAATTTCCTCCTAAGGCCAAATTTTCTGCAATCCGAAACGCTTAAATTTGCACTCAATAAAAAGCACTTCATGAAAATTATTATCACCTTACTTTCTGTTTTTCTTGCTGTAAATTTCTCTGCTTGTACTAAAGATCAAACTTGCACTTGCACTTCAACTAGCTCAGCAACTGCTGATGGAGAACCTTTCCCATTGTATACTGCAACAAATACTGTTGAGTCCTACGATAAAAAAATGAAAGACAAAGACGCAGATGAATGGTGTACGACTTTCGAAGATTCATTAACTACCTCCCAGTCTGGTAATGGATTTAACTACGAAGTATTTGAAAAAACAAGTTGTACTCTGTAATCTAAGTAATGCATCCCAACAAAAAAGTTGCTTTTTACACCCTAGGCTGTAAGCTCAATTTCTCAGAGACCTCGAGTATTGCTAAATCTTTTAATGAACAGGGTTTTGCTACTGTAGATTTTTCGGATCATGCTGACTGTTACGTAATCAATACCTGTTCGGTAACTGATAACGCTGACAAAAAATGCCGAAACATTGTGCGCAAAGCATTGCGCACCAATCCAACTGGATTTGTAATTGTAGTGGGTTGTTATGCTCAATTGAAGCCTGAAGAAATTAAAAGCATTGAAGGAGTTGATTTGGTATTGGGAGCTGAAGAAAAATTCAATGCATTGGATCATATTGGATCTTTAGACAAAAATGAATCTGGGATCGCATTATATGATAAGATTGGAAAAGTAAAAGAGTTCTTTCCTTCATTTTCTTCTGGTGACAGAACGCGCAGTTTCCTGAAGATTCAAGATGGCTGTGATTATTTCTGCGCCTTCTGCACTATTCCTTTAGCGCGTGGTAGAAGCAGAAGTAATACCGTTAAAGAAACGATAAAAACCGCCAAAGAAGTTGCTTTAACCGAAGCCAAAGAAGTTGTGATCACTGGAGTAAATATTGGTGATTTTGGAAAGGGAACTGCGGAAACCTTCTACGATTTAGTTAAAGAATTAGATCAAATTGAAGGCATTGACCGCTTCCGTATTTCAAGTATAGAACCCAATTTATTGAGCGACGAAATCATAGATTACGTGAGTACATCGAAACGATTTGTTCCTCACTTTCATATTCCATTGCAATCTGGTTCAGACAATTTATTGGTTGCTATGCGCCGAAAATATCTTTCTGACTTATATAGAAATCGAGTTGGATTGATAAAAAAACTAATGCCTGACGCCTGTATTGGTGTTGACGTTATTATTGGTTTTCCAGGAGAAACAGACCAAGAATTCCAAACTACTTATGACTTTTTGATAGAGTTGGACGTTTCCTATTTACACGTATTCACCTATTCAGAAAGAGATAATACAACTGCTGTGCGATTGGATGATGTAGTTCCAATGGAAACAAGAAACAAGCGCAGTAAAATGCTAAGAATTTTATCTGCCAAAAAGAAACGAAAATTCTACGAATCTCAAATAGGGACTGAGCACACCGTGTTGTGGGAAGCTACTAACGAAGAAGGTTTTATGACTGGTTTTACAGAAAATTACGTAAAAGTTCAAACGCCTTTCGACGCTGCTAAAGTGAACAAAACAGAAAAAGTGTTTTTGGATAAAATCGATGGGAATGGAAACGTTTTAGTAACCATTTTAGAACCAATAACTGCATAATGAACTACCAACAACTCTGTGATCAAGTCAATGAATTATCAAGAAGTGTTGGAGAACGGATTCAACTGGAACGTAAAAGTTTTAACCCCAACGATATAGAAATCAAAGGCTTACACGATTACGTAACACACATTGATAAATTATCAGAAGAGCTATTAGTCAAAGGGTTATCTGAAATATTGCCCGAAGCTGGTTTCATTGCCGAAGAAGGAACCTCTACTAAATTCGGTGAACGTTTTAATTGGATAATTGACCCAATTGATGGTACTACCAATTTCATTCATGGGATTCCGATGTACGCAATAAGTATTGCGTTAATGGAAAACAAAAAAATTGTGATTGGGATGGTTTTGGAAGTGAGTTCTGGGGAGCAGTTTTATGCTTGGAAGGACTCTAAAGCATATTTGAACGGAACTGAAATCAATGTATCCAATCAAAATAATGAGCATTTATCATTGCTTGCAACTGGTTTTCCATACCACGACTATGATGAAGTAGATGAATACCTGGACTTGCTAAAACATTTTATGAAAACTACCAGTGGATTACGCCGATTAGGTTCAGCTGCAATCGATTTGGTTTATGTAGCCTGTGGTAGAGTTGAAGGGTTTTATGAGTATGGTTTAAATCCATGGGATGTTGCCGGAGGTGCATTTATTGTTCAACGAGCTGGCGGTACAGTAACCGATTGGAAAGACGGTGACGATTACATTTTTGGCAAACAGATTCTAGCTGATAATAGCGCGTTACATAAAAACTACCTCGAGGGCATTCAACAATTTTTTAAGTAATGGTCAATGTCTTAGTCACAGGAGGTGCCGGTTTTATTGGTTCTCACGTTGCTCAAGAATTACTCGATGCTAATTATCAAGTAATCGTTTTGGATGATTTGAGTGGTGGTTTCAAAAGAAACGTTCCAATCAATTCCATCTTCATTGAAGGTTCAATTTTAGATGAGGAACTCATCGATAGTTTATTTGCTAAGTATAATTTCAACTATGTATTTCACCTTGCGGCATATGCTGCAGAGGGGCTGAGCCATTTTATAAGAAAATTCAATTACACCAATAATCTTATTGGTTCTATCAACCTAATTAATGCTTCGGTTAAATACAATGTCAAGCGGTTTGTGTTCACCTCTTCTATTGCCGTATACGGTTCTGCTCAAGTTCCATTTATTGAAGAAACTAATCCTAAACCTGAAGATCCATATGGAATTGCCAAGTATTCGGTTGAATTGGATTTACAATCTGCGCTCGAACAATTCGGATTGAATTACACCATATTTAGACCGCATAATGTCTATGGTATTGGTCAAAATTTATCAGATCCTTACCGGAATGTAATTGGCATTTTTATGCGTCAAATCTTGAATAAAGAATCCTTAACCATTTATGGAAACGGTGAGCAAACACGAGCATTTACACATATTGATTCTATACGCAATGCAATTACTCAATGCATTGAATTACCCAAAACGAAAAACGAAATTTTCAATCTTGGTGCAAACGAAAAAACTTCAATAAATGAGTTAGCTGATTTGTTACTTGAAATTACCAATTCTGAGAATGGAAAAATTCATTTAAAAGGACGAAACGAAGTGTTGGATGCCATTAGTAATCATCAAAAGGCAGATGAACTTTTCAAGACATCAGCAACTATTTCCTTAAATTCAGGATTAGAAGATGTTTGGAATTGGGCTAAGAGTCTCAAATTGAAAACACCGACTCGTTTTGAGGATATCGAGATCCGAAAACAACTTCCTATGAATTGGCAATAAATCGTGTTCCATTTATTGGTAATTTCAACATTCAATTCAACAACATGACTAAAAAGCTATTCCTACTCATTACACTGTGTTCTGTTTACGCCTTCTCCAATGCACAAACCAATATTGGCGCAACTGTTAATGATTATGAAGCAGTATCCACTTTTCGTTCTGCAACTCAATCCGTTTCGGTGGCAAGTTCAAATGCCTTCAGTGTTGGAGATTTAGTTTTAATCATCCAAATGCAAGGTGCTGTAATTGATGAAACCTTATCGGACAATTTTGGAACAATAAACAACTATAACAATGCCGGTAGATATGAACTTCAGCGCATTTGTAGAATTACAGGAAATCAACTCTTCTTTCAAAACCAATTCAAATACGCTTACCAAGAATCAGGAAAAATTCAACTAGTGCGCGTTCCTGAATACCAGAATGGTATATCACTTACAGGAATCCTTACAGGTAAATCCTGGGACGGCTCTTCAGGTGGCATCGTTGCCATTAAGTGCAACGGAACTTTAGACCTTGATGCTTTTTCTATAACAATGACTGGAAAAGGGTTTAGAGGAGGAGAAGCATTAGCCTCTGGTGGAGGCTGCATATTTGTGAATCAAACTACGCAGTATACCGACAGAAATTCAACAAACGACAGAGCACTCAAAGGAGAAGGAATTGCAAATTATATTACAGGTAAAGAAGCAAGTCGTGGGCCACAAGCCAATGGTGGCGGAGGCGGAAACAACCATAACGGTGGCGGTTCTGGTGGTGCGAACTATGGCATTGGTGGAGCTGGAGGACAACGCGTAAAAAGTTCAAACTTTACTTGTGGTTCTGTTGCTGGTCTCAACTCAAAATCGATGGCTACTAAAATTAATGCTGGTCGTGTATTCATGGGCGGCGGCGGCGGAGCTGGTCACGGCAACAACCTAGGTTTTAACGGTGAAAAAGGCGAAAATGGTGGTGGTATTATTTTCATAATCGCCGATGAAATCATTGGGTCAAATCGATCTGGAATTTATTCGAATGGAAATACTGGAAAAGCAAAAACTGAAAACGAAGGCGGCGGTGGCGGCGGAGCCGGTGGTACTATAATTCTAGATGTCACTACGATATCCAGCGGAATTAATATAGCAGCTAACGGAGGAACTGGTGCCTTTGTCGATAATATTGGATCAGGAAATTGCAGTGGACCTGGTGGCGGCGGAGGTGGCGGTGTGGTTGCTTTTAGTGGATCTAACATTCCTACCGCTCCGAATATCAATACCTAAAAAGGGCTTGCTGGAGAAATTGCCTCATCTGCTCAGCCAGGTTGTAACATTGGTGATAAAAATGGCGGAAGCGATGGCACCGACGGAACTACGCTAGTCAATTTTAAAGTTGAAGATAATGCTGCATTAAAAACCTTTTCAAGCTCGATTACCTCGTGCAATGAATATAGAAGTCCAAGTGGAAAATACACTTGGACCACATCGGGAAATTATTCGGATACGCTTTTAAATGCGGCTGGCTGTGATAGTGTTATTGATTTTTCTTTGACTGTAGTTCCAATTGACACCTCAATTCAAAAAGAAGGAGATGTGTTGCGCTCTAATGCAAGCAGAGTAACTTATCAGTGGCTGGATTGCAATTCTAACAAATTGATTATCGGAGCAAATAATCAAGAATACGTCCCTACTTAAACCTCTAACTTTGCTGTAATTGTCTCAAAAAACGGTTGTAAAGATACCAGCAAGTGCATTGAAGTGCTGGGAGTTGGGATAGCTAATTTCAATACTAACGCAGGAGTCGTTCTATCACCAAATCCAAGTAACGGAATTTTTTCGCTTACAACAAATACTAACAAACTGATTACGCAAGTATTTATAGCTTGGAGGGTAAACTGCTTAAAACATTTGACGTTTCAAATCGTCCTATGTATCAATTCGAATTCCATAAAAAAGGAGTGTTCATTTTAAAAGTCGAAACTGACAAAAACGAGCATAAATTGAGCTTGGTAATTCAATAATTTAAAGGCTATAATTGAGTATGATAAATTGGAAATCCATCTTAGATTTTAATAAAAACGGAAACCCAACTCCAGACAAACGAGTAGAAAAGTCCGAATCGGAATGGCGAGAATTACTTACAGAGGAAGAGTTTAGAATTACAAGAGAACACGGAACTGAAGCAGCCGGAACAGGAGACCTTTGCTACAGTTACGATGCGGGGATTTACAATTGCAAATGCTGCAACACTCCCCTATTCGACTCTACCATTAAATACGAATCAAAATCGGGTTGGCCTAGTTTTACCCAGCCTATCAAAGAAAACGCAATCAAGTACATTCAAGACTCCTCTTTTGGAATGATTCGAGTAGAAATTTTATGCAATACTTGTGACGCTCATCTTGGGCATGTATTTCCAGATGGTCCAGAACCTATCGGTTTACGGTATTGCGTAAATTCTGCTTCCATAAAACAATAGCTTCAACTTAATTACTATCTTAACACTTACTAATTTTAAACGAAACATATTGAAACACATCGTTTTTATACCAATGGTAATTCTTTTAAGCTTTATCAGCTGTAAGAAAAAATCTACTCCTGCACCTGTTGTTACCCCAACTCCAGCAGCTGCACCAACTCCAAATTTCTATTTTAATGCTACCATAGATGGAAAAAGTGTAAATATTAATGATTTGTCAGTAACTACAGGTTCTGGTGCTGGTCAATCTGTCACTACTTCAGGACAGCATGAGCAAAGTATGGTACTTAGCAATCCTTTGCTAAGAGCTGAGGAAGCTGGAGTATTTATCACGAAAACATTTCCTGGTTCGGTAACGCTGTGTAGCGAAGTGGAATCCATGTTTAAGGTTGGCTCTTATAACTATGCTAATCCAAATGCTGGAATTGATGGAATTGGCGTTTATTATATTGACGCTGGTGGAATGTATTGGACGAGTTACCTAGACTCAAATAAAGTACAAGGTGGGAAATTTGAAATATTGACTCATACCACTAATAATGATAATTTTAGTAAGTACAACTCAACCGCGAAATTCTCTTGCACTCTTTTCGACCCTCTTGGTAATACCATGCAACTGACAAATGGAGAGATAAAAAGCCGAAGTGTTAATTGCGAAGGTTTAAATTAAATTTTGTATCGGATCTATCACAAACGAAGTTTATAGAAACGAACGCGAAATACAATTATACCTACTTTTGCCGCTTAAATTTTTAAAATAGTATCATGAATAAAGGAATAGTAAAGTTTTTTAATGAAACCAAAGGATTCGGTTTTATTACAGAAACAGGAACGGACAAAGAGTATTTCGTACACGTATCAGGTTTGATCGACGAGATTAAAGAAGGTGACGAAGTAGAGTTCGAACTACAAGAAGGTAGAAAAGGTCTTAATGCAGTAAACGTAAAGCTTGCTTAATATATTTTTTTGAACCAAATCAAAAGCCTCGATTTATCGGGGCTTTTTTTTGCTCTAATAATTCGATTATGTTCAATTACCTTTGGAATCCTTTTCAAATTAAACATCTATGTCTGATAAAATAACATGCCCCAATTGTAGTCACGAATTTGATGTAGAAGAAGCTTTATCGGGCAAAATTGAAGCGCATTTAAAAAAGGAGTTTGAGCAAAAACTCGCCGAACAAACCAAACGTTTTGCTGGAGAGCGAGATAGTCTAGAAAAGGAACGCGAAGCTTTCCAAAAAGCAAAAGAACGCGAGAACGAATTGTTCAAAGAGAAGTTGAGCCAGCGATTAGAGCAAGAAAAAAAGAAAATAGAAGCGCAAACTCAAGAGTCGGTTTCGTTAAAAATGCAAGCGCTTGCGGAAGAAAACGAAAAACGGAAGAACGAAAACCTTCAATTGCGCCAAAAAGAAGTGGAGTTACTCAAAAAAGAACAAGCACTTATTGAGCAGCAAGAAAATTTAGCACTAAAATCAGAAAAGGACCTCCTTTCTCGCCAGCAAGAAATAGAAGAAAAGGCACGTAAAAAAGAACGCGAATCGTTTGAGTTGGAAAAGGTAAAACTGATGAAACAAATCGACGACAACAAAAAACTCGCTGAAGAAATGAAGCGCAAAGCCGAGCAAGGTTCTATGCAAATGCAAGGCGAAGTGCAGGAATTAGCCATCGAACAAATGCTCGCTCGACAATTTCCTTTTGACCAAATTGAGGAAGTACCAAAAGGAATACGCGGAGCTGATATTATTCAAAATGTGGTAAATTCATCGCAACAAGTATGTGGTAAAATTGTGTTTGAAAGCAAGCGCACCAAAGCTTTTGCTGGAGACTGGATTGATAAACTAAAACAAGATCAAATAACCTGCAAAGCAGATATTGCAGTTTTAGTAACGGAAACCATGCCGAAAGAAATGGATCGTTTTGGACAGAAAGATGGTGTTTGGGTATGCAGTTACCAAGAGGTGCAAAGTTTAGCGGTAGTATTGCGCGAAATTCTCATAAAAACCTATGCTGCTGCTGCTTCTCAAGAGAATAAGGGAGAGAAAATGGAATTGCTCTACACCTACCTTACGGGTAATGAGTTTATCCAAAATATTAAACGTATTGTAGAAAATTACGATGCAATGATTCATCAATTAAATTCAGAGAAAAAGGCCATGCATAAAATTTGGAGTCAGCGCGAAAAGCAAATTTGGGTAGTGCAAGAAAACATCTCGAGTTTGTTTGGTTCTATTAAAGGTATTGCTGGAAATTCACTGGCTTCTTCTGATGTGTTGGAGTTGCCGGATACTGAGGTAGAGTAATTTTCAATTGGTTAATTATCAATGTGGTAATTAGGTAGTCTTAAAATTTGGCACTATCTAATTTATTTACGAGAAACAAAGAATTGAAAATTGATGCATTCGAAATTGAGAATTGTTTCCGATTTACTTTTTCTGAAAAACGAAAAACGAGCCTTCAGCATCTTTGAATTCAAATCCATTTTTAACGAAATAGTTCAGTACATCTGCTTCCGAATTGAAGGTCATTTTTTTGATTTTTTCCTTCTCATTAGTATAACTCACGTAGCTGATAGATGAAAAGTATTTCGGTGAATTACCAAAATCGACTAATGCAAATACCTTTGTTGAAAAGGTTTTGCCCATTGGGTAAACGATAATAAATTCTTGAGCCTCAATAATCAATTCTTGCTGTCCAATTACACCAATTGTGTCTGAGCTTTTATGGCAAACAACATTGATTTGAGCAACTAAAAAATGGCTGGTTACTAACAGAATTGAAAGGAAGATTGAGCGTATAACCATACTTTTACTAAAGTAATAAAATAAAAGGAACCTAGAATTGGCTTTAATTATTGGAAAGTAATACAAGGTCAGAAGTTCCAGATTTGCTAAACTACAAAGTAATTAAGTTGGAAAGATTCCCTCCCGATAGCTATAGGGATTAACGGTAATGACGTATGGAAAAAAAGAGATGCTGATTTAAATTCAGCATGACCAAGTGATTTAAGTCAAAATACTTACGAAAGCTCAGCCGTAAGGCCTCTTCTCAGTAACTCATTGCAAATGGGTATCAGTTTGCGTTTTTCGCCCGATTTAACATCGCATTTGCCTTTGTAATGTACAATATTACTTACTTGTTCGGCTTGAATTGGATCGTGTTCACAAACCTCAACCAAAGTATCGATTACATAATCAAATGAATTGACGTGATCGTTAAATAAGATAACACGGTGGCCTTCCGTTTTTTTGGTAAGGGTTAATTCCTGCTCTAAAACTTTTTCACTCATAGTTTACAAATTTACTGCCCAGTTAAGCGAATTGCTTCTTGTAAATCAATTTTTTTACCGTTTTGCAAGGCTACAACAAAAGCACCACTTAATCCTTGATTTGAAACTTGTGTTTGCATTTGCTTCGCTTCGGCATAAGAACCGTAGTTTCCAGCTGTGTAATAAGTCATATCGCCATCGACTTTCGTGTCTAATCCAATATTTGAAAGACTCAAAATAACCTTAGCATCTTCAATTGGAACTTCTTGACGGTATGCTCCTACTTGAACTCTAAAGTTGATACCCGCCGCATTGTTTCCAGCAGGAGCATTTACAGTAACTGGCTGCTCTGTTGCAAAGCTAGTTCCGCCATTTGCTAATTTACTTGCCTCTTCCATAGAAACCCTGTTTCCATTATAAAAGGCTGTAACAAATGCATCAGACACTCCTAAAGATTGAATCTTGCCCTTAGCATCATTTGCTCTGTTGATATCGTTATATACACCTGATCCATATTTATAATAATCTCCAGCGCGATATTCTATCAGCGGCGAAATGCCAAACAATTCATTCGAAGTTATTTGATTTCTGAAAGCACCTACTTGAACGGTATACATAAGTCCTTCAATTTCTGAAAGCTGCTTTACTTCTCCAGAAACCGCAGAAGTTGGAACTACCGGAGTTGGTCTTCCGCCAGAAGCCAATGCATTACTTGTCGCTTCTGGAACTTTTTCTACACCTGTTTCAATGTCTTTTGCACGAGACAAAGAGATGCGCTCTCCATTCAAATAAGCAACTACAAATGCGTCTTCGTATCCAAGTGTTCTAATTTCATTGAGTTTAAGCTGAGCTTGATTTTTTTGTTGGAACAATCCAGCAGTATACCTTATCCAACCTGGACGAGATGTTTCACCACGCACTGGTGCGAACCCTTTATAAATATCTTGTGGTGGAGGATTTCTAAAGGCTCCAATTTGAACTTTATAAACCAAGCCCGTTGGCATAGTATTGTTCATAGGAATTGGATTGTCCGAGTTGTACAAACTCTCATTAAAATCAATCATTTTAAAGATAGCATCAGACAGTCGCTCTGGATAATTATCAATTCCTTGCACTACTCTATTAAATTTCTCAGGAGAATATCCAGTTTCGGTAGTTCCTTCGTTTTGAGAAGCTCCTGCATTTTCTTGTGATGAACCGCCAACATTTGCATTTGCAGCAATCAATTGGTCTTCGCCAGAACCGCTTAAAGAATAAGCTCCCTGTGTTTCAGCCAAATTGGCTAAGGCAATAAGCTTTTCGCCATTCTCTCCTTCTGCTGAACGTAAACCAATAATTGCTGCATTGTTCAGTTTAGTAAACTCGGCATATTTCTTTCGGGACTGACTTTCTTTTTGATTCATCAGCTTCGTGTTTTCCTCTTTGCTAGCAACTAATTCATCCATTTTATTGGACAATTCTTCCTTCTGAGCTTGATCATTGGCCGACTCCATGTCAGTTTCCACGTTTCGAATTTCAGCATCAATTACTTTATTCTGCGCTTCTAATGACAGTTTTTCGGAATAGAGTACTTGGGCTGCTTTGTAGGATTTTACAGCGTCTTTTCGAGTAGCATCGTATACTTTATACTCTTCTAAAGATTGCACTTCCTGCACTTCTGCTTGAGAAATTTGACGGGTAGGTTTTGGCAAAGTAACATCACCTTCTCCAACTTGATTAGCAAGTAACACATCCTCTTCTACACTCGCTAATTCCTTAGACAATTTTTTGAGGTTATTTGCTTCAAAGTCCAACTTATCAGCCTTGTGATTTAAATCATCAACTTCAGCTAATTTGATTTTTGTTTTCTTTTTACCTCTTACTTTTTCAACGGCTTTTGTTTCTGCCTCAGCTCTTATATCTTGAGCTTGAACAACAAGTGTTTCTGCCTTTTTCAATTCTTTTTCAGAGTCTTTTTCTTCACCGGGCTCCAATGCCAATATATTATCAGCAGCGCGCGCAACAGCTTGTTTGTTGTAAGCCAACAAAGCAACTTCCTGCTCTAATAAATCTAATGCCTGTTCTTCTTCCCTTAGCTCCGCCTCTAGCACCACTTTTTGTTTTCTTTTAGCTAAAGCATATTCCTTTTGCTTTTCTTGAACTGCTGTGGTCTCAGTTTCAATTAACTCTTTTTTAAGCGTTTCTTCCTTTTCAACTTTATACGTATAATCGGTAACTACTGCCTCGACCGTTCCAGCATTCTGCACATCAAGCACATTGGCTAGTTTATCTTCTTTTTGATTTGGAATGATTTCGCCTTTATCTGAATAAGCAATTGAGGCCGCTCCTGCGCCTGGCGTTCCTGCATTAAAATCAGAATTTCCTTGATTATTGTTTGAAGCTGAACTAGCAGCATTCGAGCTTGCATTTTGGTTTGTTGCACCACCAGCGTTTCCATTCCCTGAATTTGAATTCGATGAGGAATTTTTTTGGTTAGCACCTTGATCATTCGCTACACCATTATCAGCGGTAAGCCTGTTATCTTCAGCATTACTTCCAGTTCCAGTATTGCTTTCATTCTGACTATTGTTAACGTTTTCTTGATTAGCTATTTCAGCATTTAATCCGTTTTCGGCTTCATTTTCTGCTGTTGAGTTGTCATTCCCAGAATTTTGTCGCGCTTGAGATTCGGCTTCATTTTGCGCAACTAACCCAGCCATTTCAGTTTTTCGTTGAGACTGAACATCATCTCTTCTTTGTTCCTCTATAGCAATCTCTTCTGAACTTAAGCGTCTTTTCCCTTCAAAGACGCGACTCATTTCCGAACGATAATCGCTTGCAATTTCTCCAGCATTTTGATTTTCTTGTGGAGTAGCCGCATCCAAATTAGCTTTTGAAGATTCAAGGTCATTCAGCTTAGTATCCTTAAAACCTTCTAGAACATTAATTCGCTCTTGCACTACCGTAAATTTATCTGCTGGCACATCATCCTGTATACTTTCTAAATACCCTATTTCCTTTTCAATGTCCAAAAGCCAGCTTTGATTCAACACATAGGTATTTACCGACTTAGTGTATTCATCTTCTTCTTCAGCTAATTCAAAAAACTCATCCAAATAAGTAGCGTGATAATTTGACTTCATTTGGGTGCGCAACGATTGATCTTCATTCTCCAAACTTGCAAGCGTATTCTCAGGAATAAAAGCCGTCGCAGTATTTCCTTCTGATGGCATCAATGCTTTATCAGATTCAGATAAAGTATCACCTTCTTCCATGTCAGGAAATAGCGCCATTTTTGAATCTATTTCAGGAACTGTTTTGTCAACGGTGGCATATTTTGTTGGAACGACTGCCACTGCCAATGGGGCTGAAACAATTTCATTCAACAAATCAACCTCATCTTGAGAGCTACTCGTTCTTTTTTGAGCAATCATTTCTTCCCCACTTTCATGCTCTACTGTGCCGATAACCTCAGCTGAGTTTTCATTTGCTCCTTGAACATCTTCATAGGCTTCAGCAGGGTCAAAACCGCCCCCTGATTCTTGATTTGACGTAGCAGCTGACCGAGCTTTTTCATTCGCTACTTTTTCCGCAATCGTTAACGCTTCGTCGGCATTAACGCTTGTATTTTCCTCTACAGCACTTCCTTCTGACCCAGCTGTTCCATTTGCGTTTTGAGCAGTTCCTTCTTCAGTTGATGCAGCGCTGGATTGTTCGCTCTCCTCTGAATTACTTGGCAAATTTTCAGCTGTCTTACTATTATCAGCTGCCTTATTAGTGCCACTAGCTATTAAACTACTTCCTGTAGACCTGTTTTCATTGACCGATCCAGCACCGTCTATTAAGTTTGGTGCAGCAGCTAACTCTGTATAGCTCTCATTTCTTTCCAGCTCTTCAATAATTGCATCATAGGCTTCTAATTCGGCTTCTTCTTCCTTAGCTTCAGCCTCTAACACCATTAATTCCTGTTCATCGATACGACTTTTTTCTACCATTGTTGCTAAGGCAGCTCGCTCATTAATCAATTCTTCCTCTATCGCTTTCTTTTCCTTTTTACTGGCCGACTCTAAAGCAGCTTCTTTCTGAGCAATAATTTGTTCTGAATCCTCAATTTCTGAATGCAATGCTGCTAACTCATCGGCAAAATGTTTGTGTTCCTTTTCTTCTTTTTTATGAGCTGCCTCCGCTTTTTCTCGTTCGTCGTATATGTTATATGCCTGATCGGCCTCAGCTTCTATTAATTCATTATAATCGCCTACCGCCTCGGCACCATCAGAAGTAGTTGAAGCATTTAAGCTCTTCTGTTTTTGGGTTCCAGTAACAATGGTTTGCTCTAAAGCAGTTTTGTTATTAGATAAACTAGCGGCAGCATTTCTTGCGACAGTAGCTTGACGATCTAATTTATTCGCCTTTTTAAGTTTATCCTGCGCATCAGCATATTCTGGCGAATTCAATCCATCCTCTGTTTCAATATCTATTAATGCCAACTCATTATTCGCCTCAGATTTTAATTGTTCTGCTTCAGTTGATTTTCTATCCGCAATATTTAAGGCCGACTCTCCTTGAAGAGCAATCATTTTAGCCGAGTTATCAGCAACTTTCAAATTGTCTTGCATTGCAGATTCAACCTCTTCCTTACTTGAAGAAGATGAAGGTTTAAGCACAACTGCCGCTCCAGCAACTGAGGTGGTACTGCCTAAACTATTTACTCCGGCTCCTGCAATGCCAGCAGCACTAGAGCCTGTGTTTGAAGCAATTCCAGAATTAGTGTTAGTCCCAGAGTTAGAAGTTTTCTGCGATGAAGTGCCAGTTTCTGACTCACCCGTCTGACCTGAAAAAGCTTCCGTGCTTCCGTTCTCTTCACTAACATCAGTTGCCGATAGTTCAGAACCGTCTTCATTGGACAATTTCGGAGCTGTATTCCCAGGATCTTCATTAATTACGAGTTCCGGTCCATCTGTTATTACTGTCGAATTGGATATGACTTTTTCATCTGAAATTGACGTGGCCGCTTTTCCAGCATGCTCTGCATTCTCAGCAATTGAAGAATTATCTTCGGTACCTGGCACCACAGAAGCGTCAGCAATTTCACCACCAACTGGAGTCGTAACTTTTGGCTTTCTATCCTTGAATTTATCTTTATTGATTTTAAGTTTTGCCTTTTCCTTAAAAAACTCTGCTGTGAGCTCTACATCCTCAGCTACTTCTTCGTCAACCAGATTTTTAATGATTAATTTTTCATTTTCAGTTCCTTGTCCCATTACCAACATTTCTTGCTTCAATGGCTTAAAAGTATTTCGGTCTTGCAGGTCAACTTCTCCTGAGTGAGTAACCTCACTACCTTCATAATCGACTAAAAATCTGAATTTCCCATCGTTTGGCAATTTAATTTTATACTTACCATATTGATCTGTCGGATATTCGCCAATTATTGCATTGGTCGAAGCATCCTCTACTTTTATGGTTGCATTTTTTGTAGTTTCTGATGAAAAGGTTCCAAAGATAAAAGTGAAATCTAATGGCACTCTTTCCATATTTATTTGATAGACACTAACCTCTCCAATAGGAGTCTGTCGTTCGGAAGCAAAGTATGCGGTTTCCCCGCTTAAGTTTGGAATAAACAGGTAATCATTTGCTGGTGTGTTAATTGCAAAATCTAAGTTTTGTGGCACAGTCCAACTTCCAGTACTTGTATCCAAACGCGATACAAAAATGTCATAGCCTCCTAAACTGTTATGACCTTCTGAGGCAAAGTATAAGGTGCTTGCATCTGCAGACATGTATGGGAAATCCTCATTAAATTCGGTGTTTATTGTTTTTCCAAGACTAATTGGCTTAGACCAAGAGCCATCATCATTTCGCACTGCATAATACAGGTCTTTTCCATCTTTATTCTCAAAAGTATGGCTACTGAAAAATATTTTTTGAGCATTTTTCGGAAAATAGAACAAGCCATTGATGTTGTTCTTCATTTCATAGGGTGATCTAAAGTCATCAGTTTTAACTAGTATTTGGCCTCCTTGCGCGCTTAGGTCATATACTTTGTAGAAATCTTTAGTCAGCGTATTTTTCTGATCGAGAACAATTAAATCGTTAATCGTTTTTAGTAAGGTTTTTCCGTTTTCGCATTGTCTTATTTGATTTTCAACCGTGTTTCTCTTAATTGTTGAATTGTTTGCCGAGTTTGTAAACTTCTTATAGTATTTAATGGCCTGATCAAATTCATAATTAAGGTGTAGTGCTTCAGCGTAATAGAAATATGCAATAGGCTCTACTTCCGGTCGACTAACTGAAAACTTAAGGTACTTAATGGGCTTTTCTTTATCTGCTGACCCATATAAAAGACTCGCTCCATATTTGTAATTGTAAGTTGGATCTTTGGGGTAATTACTTACCAGGGTTGAATATAAGGATATGGCTTCTTTGTAGTTTTTGGATTCAAACTGATCGTCGGCTCCTTTGATAAGTTGTTTTTCGTTTTTATAATCTTGGCCAAAAGTGACTCCAGAAACCGCGAACATTATCAGTACTAACAGGTACTTCAAATTCCAATTATCGATGAAATTATAAATCATTTGCAATAGTTATTATTGATCCTCATCTTCTAAGTTAAACTCTTCATAGCTATCAATACCGCCGGGCTTTGCCCTGTTGCGTCCCAATACATTTATATTGGCTTTGCTTTCACTTCTCCTAAGCAGACGCTCTATATTTTTTTGGTGCGTAATAAGTACCATAATTGCAATGAAAATCGAGAAAATCACTAAAGAAGTGATTTCGGATTTAAAGACCAAAATAATTAATAGAGGAAAGCATACCGCTGAAATCATAGAACCTAATGAAACGTACTTTGTTAATAAGAACACCAATAAAAATATACCAATGCAACTAAAAGCCGCTAATGGGTGGATAGCAATCATTATTCCAAGCAAGGTAGCAATGCCTTTTCCACCTCTAAACCCTACATAAACAGGAAAGATATGTCCAATTAAAACGCCAATCCCTAATACCAATTGATAATTAACAAAGTCTGATGTTCCTGGCTGATAGTCTACAAAATAAGAGGCTAAATAAACCGAAAATGTACCTTTAAGGATATCAAACAACAACACGGGTATACCTGCTTTTTTCCCCAATACTCTAAAGGTGTTAGTAGCGCCAGCATTTCCTGAGCCAAATTCTCGAACATCTCTACCGTAAAAAACTCTACCAACCCAAACCGCAGTGGGAATTGAACCCAAGAGGTATGCTATTAATAGCCCTATTATTTCAAATATTTGTTCTTGCTCCATGCAGTTTGCAAAGAAAAAAAATAAACCGTACTAAAATTGACGGATTAGTTGATTAGCCTTGGCCTTTGTTGTAGGAATAAATTTATACTTAGCCTGTCCTTTTGAACGCTCTTGTTTTGTTTTTTTAGCCTCTTTTATAGCTACATTATATTTATCATTTGTGGACACTGTCTGCATTATTTCAACTGAATAGGTAAAGAAATAATAAGTTGTTTTATCTTTCTTTATCTGCAACATAAAACGATCACCTGAACGCTTAATTTTAATTTCAAACTTACCCTCCAATAGCCTATTCACTTGATTCTTATACGAATTCCCTAAGCCTATTTTACCTACACTTTGAAAGGCCATTTTTTGAGGATTCCAATACAAATCCATATTGGTTATAAATAGTAAAGCGGTCAACTCATTCGGAATTTTCTTCATTTTACCAGTAAGTCCTACGTCAGCTTTTATCTTGTTACCTGCCTCTTCTCCAACATAGGTTTTTAGACCATAACCGTAGGTAGCGTCATCATAATCAACTCTTTCATTTTCAGATTCTTCAAAATCTTTTGCCAAAATTTTCATCGCCTTATCTTCAAAAAAGAAATTGAGCAGCATAGAAGTTTCAAGCGTAACTGAATCGTTGTTAAGGTTATGTCGCAGTCTGCTTACTGGCCTTAGTTCCATTCGACCTAAATCAGCTCCCCATGAATGCTCGCCCTCAAATTTCGCAATGCATTCTTCAGATTGTAAAACGAAATAATTTCCAGTCAAATTGGGAATGTTTATCTTTTGTTCACTACCTACCCTAAATTCTTTTTGTGCAAAATTGTAACCCATTACTCCTTCAACAGAAGAAATTATTGCATCTGTTGGTTTTGCGGGCAATGCACCAAAAAGAGAATACACCTTGCTGGGCAAGCTACCCATCATCTGCCCAACATGCACTCTTTTACCATTCTCAGTAGTCGTGTTGGAATCAATAGGGATTAATATCTCGTTAGGGTCAAGATACGCATTGAACTGTATCCATGGCGTGCTCAATTGATCGCAAGAATGAATAATTTGTGTAAGACCAGAGAAGGACAGCAGTTCCTTACTGGATTCTAAAGAGACGCCACCTTGAAACCTAAACCTAGAGTTTAAAAAGAACTCTTGAGTTTTAGGGATATTTCCACTCGCATTTGTTTGTAATTGGGTACTGACGAAAACATCGTTTAACTCTATAATTGCGACGTTTCCGTCAACATCTTTATAGTCATACTTTCCGCTACCTTTAAATGAAACCTTATTTGATACATCCATGGTAGCACCATAAATTTTATGAAATTTATTCTCTCGGTTGGCAATTAATTGAGCATTTTTTAAGGTTTTAATTTTTGCTGCTCGCAAAACTATAATTCTTCCGCTATCGGGAATTATTCGTGAATCTGCTACATCTAAATAGGGTACTTTATCGGCAGTAATAATCTCATTTTTTATATCGAACTTACAAGAACTAGAATAAAAGAAGAGACTGTCCTGATTGGGCTTATCGTGCTTGCTTATATCCACCAATTTAGCCCCTTCTATTTCTACCTCTCCATCAGCGCCTTCGTCCACGTTTCGTTTCTTGGCTGTTAGATCTACTAAATCGTCGTCCATGTACCAAGTAAATGCATCCATCCGAGCCATGTACTCGTTTTTTCTAAAAATAATTTCTGATGATTCCTCACTATTCGCTGTAAAATGTCCAATCCTATCTTTGAAACTTACATGTGCGTTGATGTTTTTTGTATCAAACCCTAATTCACCTAGTGATCCTGTTTTTAGAGCAAAATCAGCCGTATCGGCAAAAAACTCGAAAAACTTAAAACGAATTTCATTGGATACTGTAATGGCTTTATCAAATTCGAACTTACCTCTTTTATCTCCTTTTCCAGTGCCAATTAAACTGTCTGGGTGATATATCAAAGTTCCATCAAACGTTTTATCAGCTTCATACATAGAGAATGGCGTGGCGTAATTTGCAACCGTCATGGTATCATGATAGGGTTGCCAATGCCAGTCAATATTAACTCCTTCAACGTTAGGGTATTCGGGTGGCCCCGGGTACTGCGACTCAATAACAAATTGCTCAGCAGTTGCGTATGCCGAATCTGGATGAAAGAAAAAGCTTTGTGATTCAGTAGTCGAGGTTATATAATCGACATATCCCGCGCCTTTTAATCCTTCATGACTCAACAAAATATCTGCGGTAAAGGTTCCTTTTCCATCATATATGGGCATTCCTTCATCTGGAGTTGGATGAATAAAACCTAAAGAAAAGTCGGTTTGTAAAGATAGTGTTTCCTCAAAATCTTCGAAAATACCCGCACTTTTAAATGTTCCAGCAAACTGGATACTGGAATTTTCAAAATTATCCAGACTGTCAAACTCAAAGGGTTCTAGCTTGAAATAAAAATCTTCTCTATTATAAACACCACCTTCAATTTCAGGTCGATCGTAATAAGTGTATGATTCGTTGTAACTAGTAAAAACTGGCCACCTTTTAATTGCTCGTTTCCCTGATTTATTATTGTATTTATCCACTTCTAATTTTCCATTAATGGCTTCAATTACCGTTTTAACTCGTTTCATAATTGGCTTTCCATACTCGTCCATTTCTTCAGTTTCTACATTAATTCTCATGGAATCAATTACAGGCATCTTGATTTGGAAGGAATCATATTCGAATTTAAAATCGCGACCAAAAAACTCCAAATTACCAGCCACAACTACCCCAGAAAAATCAAAATCTCTGTTTGGTCGCAAAAGAATCTCACAATTGAGTGGGAATATGGTCACGTTATGCGAATCACTCAAGTTTATACCTCGCACACCGTGTATTTGCATGTAAGAAGAGTCTAAATTAAAATCTGCATTATGCTCATTACCAACACATTGCCTATCGTTCCTTTTTGGCGGATCAGATACTATCTGAATAATATCATAATCTCTTTTCCTTAACCTTGCTTGCACATAATTGAACGTTTTGGGCAAAATAGTTACCATTTTACTGTCGTAATTGTACCGAACAAATCCCACATTAGAAAGTACCATCAATGAACGTTGGACTTCTACAAATGGCAAATGCCAACAAGCAGCAATATCGGAAGCCGTCATTTCAGTGCTACCCATTTCCTCAGAACATTTTTTTAGAATAACCAAAGGGTGACGGTTGTCCAATCCATACAATTCATCGTATCGATACGCTCTGTAATAATCTTTTGATTCAAATAATGCCGATCGATCCGTATTTCCAAGTAAGGGTTTTAAATGAAACATATTTCCATCTACATTCCAAACGATTTCTTCACAATACATATCTAAGTTGTGAAAATGATTAAAAAATGGTGCTTTTGATCGCCCCACCTTATTTCTATACAAGGTCAACGTGCGCTTATCATTGTCAAACTTAAAATTGAGGCCAGGATGAAAAATCGTATCACCGTCAAGATATATTAACACCTCTGCTGGATCAGCGGTCAATTTACTTTCACGAATAACAAAAGTGTGGGCGAAGGCTTCAATAAATGGTTTACCATTTCTATTAATAACCACACGAGCCAATTTTTCATCGCTACCTTTACCAATAAAACTAGACCCTCTTTGAATAAATCCTCCATGATAATCCACTTTCGGGAATATGTTCTCAATAGCAAGGTTATCATTATAAGAATCAAAACGAGGATAAGTGGAGGGGCCATCAGAAACGTTGGCGAGGACTTTATCTTCCAGGTCTCCAATAAGTTTTGACGAGCCAAAATATATTGCGTTACTAAATATAGCCGAATCCGCTTTGTAACTAGAATGGTTCATTTGCACTTCGTAGCTTTTGATTTTTGCAACCAATTGATTTTCCTCATAGCCCGCCCGCTGCCAATTCACAATACCACCATATCCCTTCCATAGTTTTTGATCGGGATAATACATTCCTTTGGTTTCGTATATAGAAGCACTATCTTTCTTGGCTAAGCAAATCAGATCCAACTCATCAATTTTTACAACTGGCTGTCGAAGCTCATCATCCCAATAAATCTTGTAATTTGAATTATCTGACTTCCAGGTGGTTATGTTAGTTTTATACAGTGCATTTTCATAAAATAGATATTGACTGAAAACCAGAAAATCGTAATAACGTCTTTTACTTTTGCCGAGTAGCTTAAAATCAACTGCCGAATGCCAAGAATAAAATTGTTCTATCTCTTGTCCCGAATTAACAAATGCAATAACAGCAACTAGATATGCCCTAAATTCAGAAAGCGGGAGCATGCGCTTTTCATTCATATTATCGCAAGTATTATAAATTACTTCGCGAATTTCAGGTTCAAAAAAATCACTAAACCAGATGGGTTCAAATTCTTTAATAAAATCCTTACCGTCGGCCTTTCCAACGGTTAGTTCCTTGAACATGCCCTCCAAGCGATCAAAAAACGCCAGTGAGTCATGAGGAAATGGAGAACGGTCAATCTGAGCATTAGCCGCAAACGAAATCAGCAGAAAAAACGAATAAAGTATAAGGGCGCGGAGTGCTTGCAAATTGAGCTGTTTAATACAACTGACTAATCTATTAACTATTTCTTAAACACGAATAGATTCCAGTTATCTTTCTCTTCTAACGACTCAAGAATTAAACCAACTTCCTTGGCTTTATTTAAAACGTGTTCAACATCGTGCGTCATAATCCCGCTGACCAATAGAACGCCTTTTTTATTGAGTGCCTTTTCGTATTGCGGTAAATCGGCCAAAATCACATTTCTATTGATATTTGCCAAAATGTAATCAAAGGTTTTGCCTTCAATAAGTTCCGACTCTCCGATTTCAACCGTAATTTTTCCTTCACAGTCGTTTAGTTTAATATTATCGCCAGCATTATCAAATGCCCATGGATTGTTGTCGATTGCTAAGGCATGTTCTGCACCAAGCTTAATGGCCAGCACCGCTAAAACACCAGTTCCCGTTCCCATATCTAAGACATGCGCTCCTTGAAAGTTAAAATCGAACATATGCTTCAGCACTAAATGTGTAGTTGCATGATGCCCCGTGCCAAAAGACATTTTGGGGTCAATCAACAAATCGTATTCGTACTTTTTATCCACCTTGTGAAAAGTAGCTCGAACGATACACTTATCACTCACTTCAATTGGATCAAAATTCTTTTCCCACTCTTCGTTCCAATTGATATCGCTGATTTCATTGAATTTATATTCAACGGGATGTTCTTTTAGCCATTGAAAGGCTTCCAGCGCATTTTTATCAAAATCCTCTTCTTGAGCATAAGCCATTATTTTTCCGGTCTCTTCGGCAAAACTTTCAAATGGAAGTTCAGAAATTTCTGCTAGAACAATTTCGCCATCCATCACTTCCGGATCAAATGAAAATTCTACTTCAATGTATTTCATAGTTAAAATGAGTTTGCAATGGCAACAAAATCTTGAGCATTTAAAGCTGCTCCGCCAATTAATCCTCCATCAATGTCAGGCTGAATGAACAATTCTTTAGCATTCGAAGGTTTACAGCTACCTCCATATAGAATGGAAATATCATTGAATCCCAACTTACTATTCACCAATGACCGAATCATTGCGTGCACTTCTTGTGCCTGCTCTGCTGTTGCTGTCTCACCAGTACCAATAGCCCAAACAGGCTCATAGGCAATAACCAACTTTTCAATATCCAGATGTTTTACTTCAGCTAAAACAGCATTCACTTGTTGCTTTACCACTTCAAGGTAGTTTCCTGATTTCCTATCTTTTAGCTCTTCTCCTACACAAAAAACCGCGACTATATTATTTTCAATACAACGCTCTATTTTCTGAGCTAAATCCTGATTGCTTTCATTAAAATAAGCACGTCGTTCAGAATGACCAACCAAAGCGTATTTTACGCTAGCTGAAGCTGCCATGTCAGCTCCTATCTCACCAGTAAAAGCACCTTTTTGGGTTTTTGAAATGTTTTGGATACCTACAGAAAAATGGGGTGAATACTGCTCTTCCGTTGCCATTTCAATAAACAATGCAGGCGGAATTACACCAATATCGGTGCTGATCGGTGCTTTTTCCAATTCCAATTTTATTGCGTCTAAAAGTTCTACAGCACTTTCTTTTGTAGTGTTTTGTTTCCAATTTCCTAGTACCAAATTTCTTCTCATAGGCTTATTTTTATGGTTAGCCAAAATTAGCCAACCCTATGAAAGTGGGAAGTTTGATTTTCTCATTTAATTTCGCAGCATGTGGAAAACGCTAGATTATAAAAACCAATGCGATTTATGGAAGGATGTATCACGATTTTTAACGGATGAGAGAAATGAGCTTTTTGATCGCCTTTTAGAGCATAGAACTCGCCATATTGTAATTGGTGTAGAAGATGTTTTCCATGAGCACAATTCGGGCGCACTCATTCGCAGTGCTGAATGTTTTGGAATTCAAGACATACATGTTATGGAAGACGAAAACAACTTTAAAGTGCAAAGTGGAATGGCAATGGGCTCTGAGAATTGGGTTTCAATTAAATCGCACAAAGGGACTCAAGGAATTTCGAAATGTGTAGATGATTTAAAAGCAGAAGGCTACACTATTGTCGCAGCAACACCGCACGAAAAAGACGTGATTTTAGAAGACTACATTCCGAATGAAAAAACGGCATTTTTCTTTGGTAGTGAAAAAACAGGAGTTAGTCCATTGGTTCTGGAAAAAGCAGACGTGCACCTTCGAATACCAATTTACGGCGCTACGGAAAGCTTTAATGTGTCAGTTTCTTCGGCTCTTATTCTTCAAAATATGCGCAGCAAATTGAACGCTATGGATAGGGCAGTTTGGGAATTATCGAAAGAGGAAATTGTTGCTTTGAAATTAGAATGGGGACTTAGAACCTTGAAAAAGCCTAAGATTTTGGTTAGTGATTTTTTTAAGAGAAAAGGTTTTGAGTTTTGAATGTATGACGTATTATGTACAACGTATTTCGTTTGATTTCGGTGGCTTTTTGAGTTTTGAGTGAAAAAAAATTCAACACTAAACATTCAAAATTCTTTTCAAAAACTGAGTTCTAATGTCTGGTATAATACGTTTTTCGTGATACGCAATACGTTTTTCACACTCACATTCTAGCCAAAACCCCCTTATTAATGCTCTTCACCAACGCAGGCCCTTCGTAAACAAAACCAGTATACAATTGCACCAAATCGCAGCCCGCATCTAACTTTTCAATAGCATCTTCAGCAGAGTGTATACCCCCTACTCCAATAATAGGGAAACTTGCATTTGACTTTTTTCTTAGGTAACGAATCACTTCTGTAGATTTATCTCTGACTGGCTTTCCGCTTAAACCACCCATTTCTTGCACTAAGCTCGGATTGCTTTTCAGTCCTTCACGGCTAATGGTCGTATTTGTAGCAATAAGTCCTGCAATTTTCGTATTTGCTACAATTTCTACAATGTCGTCTAACTGCTCATTCGTTAAGTCTGGAGCAATCTTGAGTAAAATTGGTTTTGGGTTTGGTTTTTTGTTGTTCAGGTTCTGAAGGGTGGATAATAACTCCGTAAGTGGCTTTTTATCTTGTAAAGCTCTCAGGTTAGGCGTATTGGGAGAGCTTACGTTTACCACAAAATAATCAACATGAGGAAAAAGTGCTTCAAAGCAGGTGATATAATCCTCAGTTGCTTTTTCGTTTGGCGTCACCTTATTTTTACCAATATTTCCACCTATAATTAAATTCGAATTTCTAGACTTTAATCTTTCTACAGCTCCGGCTAGCCCTTCGTTATTAAATCCCATTCGATTGATAAGAGCATCGTCTTGCGTGAGACGAAATAAACGTGGCTTTGGGTTTCCCGGCTGGCCTTTTGGAGTAATGGTTCCTACTTCTATAAACCCGAAACCCAGATGTACCATATCCTTGTACAACTTAGCTTCTTTATCAAAACCTGCTGCCAACCCAACTGGATTTGGAAATTTTATTCCAAATACCGTGCGTTCCAATCGCTTATCCTTTATTTGGAAAAGAGCGGCAAATATGGATTTCATGCCCGGAATCGCCAAAACGGTGCTCAGCATATTTGTGGTGAAATAGTGTGCCTTTTCGGGATTAAACAGAAATAATATCGGTTTTAAAATCAGGTGATACATAGGTGTAAATATTTTTCCAAAAGTACACTTCACCATACACGGCTGTATGTTGAAAAAGACTGGTTTATTCACAGATTTCACACAAGTTGCAGTCTAAATTTGAATTCATGAGCATTGGTAAGCGCCTTTTCTGGGTTACTCGCATTCTGATATTGAATCTACTGCTTTGTATTGCCTATTCATGGAGGCTATGGTTTGATTTTGAAGGATTGCCACAAGTTCCAATAGTTGATTTCCTACCTGCATTATTGCCCTTGATTCAAAAGATAGTTCTAGCAGTTGCACTGACTTATCTTTTGGTCGTTTTCCTTTACCCCAAAAGCAGGTTACCGCTAGGGATTGGCGTCATTTTACTAATACTAATAGGTGCGCAAGATTGGAATCGAATTCAACCTTGGTTTGTGCAAAGCGCAGGAATGCTGACTTTATTGATTCCTTATCAGCGGCTTTACCGCAAGTATGAACCCTTGGAATATATCGATTTGGCATTCAGAATAAGTTTGGTTGGCTTTTATTTTTGGGCTGGAGTTTTCAAGTTAAACCCAGCGTTTAATGAATATGTTGTTCCCTACGTAGTTTATCCGTTAACGAGCTATTTAACCACTTTTAAAACTGAAATTTATGCGATATCTGCTCTATTTCCATATTTCGAAATTCTATTCGCCCTCGGTATTTTAATTCCCAAAATCTCAAAATATTCAGTTGTTGGTTTAATTGGTTGTCATGCTATTATTATCATATTGTTGGGCCCATTAGGCTTAAGTACGAATGCTATAGTTTGGATTTGGAATCTTGCTATGATAGCAACACTTTGGTTAGGAATTGGAAAGACATCCCCAATTTACAGCGCTAAATTTTGGTTTAAAAACAATCGAATAACTTGGTTTGCGCTAAGCCTATTCACCATACTTCCAGCATTGAACTTTTCTAATTTGTATAACAAAAGCACTGCGTTCGAAATATACAGTGGAACAAATTATGTTGCAAATTTAAAGATGCCTTTAAATGGAGTTCAAGAAATAAGTCCAGCCATAGAAGCACACAGCTACAAATACAATGATTCCTTATTCATCAAAACTTACGATTTGTATATAAAAGAATACAACCTTCCACCAAATCCAGATCCTAAAGTAATAGCTCGACTTGAACAGGAATTTATTCGAAAAATGAATTAATCATTTTCTAGTAAACCACCAGAAAAAAAATGCCGTTACACTCACCCCCATCAGCAGGCCCAAGTAGAATTTCCAAGCTGTTGGGTTGTTTTGAATTCCGTATAAAGGGAATTCAATTTTCTTTAATTCGTTATTTTCCATGTCCAAAAGAAACAAAGGGGTATCGGGTTCAATAAAATGATATTCCAGCAGTTGACGGCGGGTATCTCTATTTTCGATTCGGGGTGCCGCGCTTCCTGATTTAACCTCAACAAGTTGTTCTTGTCCATTTTTAGAAACCCTAAAATCAGGTGACACCACTACTCTTTTATCGACCCCATTTTCCTGCAGAGTGTAGCTCAATTTCAATTGATAGTCAATAATTTTATAACCGTTTCGCTTTAGCCATTTGGCAGCTTCTTTTTCTTTTTGTAAACCGCGATTTAATCTGCGTTTTACGCTTCGCCCCTTAAAATAGCTAACCATTTTAAGTGCGAGCCATGCTCCTACGATACTTGCAAGGATGGCAAGCCCAAATAGGACGTAAGTTGAATGTGATGCATCATTCATAACAACAAATGTTATCAATATTTACTAGCAAGTACCCAAGAACGAATCCTTACTTTTGCGGCCGAAAAACGAATAGCATGTTAAATACCATTGAGGAAGCAGTAGAAGACATTAGACAGGGTAAAATCGTAATTGTTGTAGACGATGAAGATCGTGAGAATGAAGGTGACTTTATTGCAGCAGCAGAGCACATTACACCTGAAATCATAAACTTTATGGCTACTCATGGTAGAGGTTTAATTTGCTGTGCTTTGCCCGAATCAAGATGTAACGAACTGGGTTTAGAACTTATGGTTTCTGACAACACAGCATTACACGCTACGCCCTTTACTGTGTCGGTTGATTTAAATGGACATGGCTGCACAACTGGTATTTCAGCACCGGATAGAGCTTTGACTGTACAAGCTTTAATTAACCCAGATACGAATCCAAATGACCTTGGAAAACCCGGCCATATTTTTCCACTCCGAGCAAAGGAAGGTGGCGTACTAAGAAGAACTGGACATACTGAAGCTACCATCGATTTGGCTCGAATGGCTGGACTAACTCCAGGTGGTGTTCTGGTTGAAATAATGAACGAAGACGGAACAATGGCTCGCCTTCCCCAACTCAAAGAAATTGCGGAACGCTTCGACATGAAGGTCATTTCGATTGAAGATTTAGTTGCGCACCGATTAAAACAAGAGACTTTAGTTACGCGTGAAGTTGAAGTAAAAGTCAATACAGAATATGGGGAAGTTTCCTTAATTGGCTACCGTCAAAAAACTACGGGCGATGAGCACTTGGCCGTAACGATTGGAGAGTGGACCGAAAAGGACAATGTTTTGGTTCGAGTAAACTCTAGCAGTAGTTTGGGCGCAATTTTCAATGCCTTTAAACACGATGAACCTTCTATTTTAAGTAAGGCTTTTGAAATGATTCATAAGCAAGGAAGTGGCGCTGTAGTTTATATGCAGCAAGGTATTCGAGGGCTTGGACTTATCAATAAATTGGAAACCTATAAAATGCAATCGGACAAAAATCCAAACCAAAAAATCGATCTTGGGTTGCAAATGGATGATAAAGATTACGGAGTTGGCGCTCAGATTATTCGCGACCTAGGAATTCGGAAAATGCGATTGATTACCAATAATGCAAAATCAAGAACTGGACTTATTGGTTATGGGTTAGAGATTGTTGAGAATGTGCCTGTAGCTTAGTTAATTCTCAATTCTCAATTTTCAATGGCTTGATTCTGGTTAACGGATTGATTGCAGAAAAAATAGGATTTTAGTTTCTAGTTAAAATTCAACACTCAACATTATTTTCACTCTTCTTTTATCGCTTTATTCCTTTTTTTCTCTGCTTTTTTGCGTTTTCGCTTATCCTTTCTTTGTTGGTTATTGAACATTTTACGCCACAGCTCTGCTGTTGAATTAAAGTCTTCTCTCAATACAATTCCAATACCTTGTGTTTGAGCGTTTGCTCCGTTTTGGGTTTCTATTGAGGACCTATTCTCTGTTCGATTAAATACCTTACCGCGCACTTTGCCATTTTCGGTAATCAAATACTCCAATTTGAAATCACCTACAAACTGACCTTGTGATTCTGTATTTTGAGTTGCTTCATCAGAGCGGTTTACACCAACGTTGCTCTCAAGAATAAGTCTATCGTCCAATAGTTTTTTAGACAGTGCAATTTCTACCTCGCCCGATTTTACTTCATTCACCCCAAGGTCAAATAACTGATTATCCAGTTTAGCAATCCAGTTGTTCAATTGATTCGAAATTAAATCGCTAGAGGTTGCTTGACCTACACCAGAGGCACTCAGGCCACTTTGCGGCGGCGAATAATGATTGAACAACAGCAGTGAAAACACCTGCTTATTCACTTCTTCTGGTGTACTCATTTGACTTTTTACTTGCTGCGCAATGCCCGGAGAAGCATTTGGCAATCGGATATCAAAATCAATTTGTGGTTCAGACAAACGGTCACTCATTTTCATTAATAGCTCGTTATTCACTTTTGTAGTCATGGTAGAGTCATTGAGAATTTCACCAAGTGGAGCTCTTACGTTGTAAATAGCCGTAACATTCATATCTGCGTTTAACGGATCTCCATTCCACGAAATGGTGCCTCCTTCTTCTAAGTCAAATTTCTTACTGAATAAATTCTTGAAGGTGAAACTGTAATTTCCACTTGAAATACGGTACTTACCATACATTCCAAAATCTCCTTTTGAGTTAATCTCCAATTTCAAATCACCATCACCTCTTGCGCTTAGTTCATCACCGGTTACATCATCGAATATCATTCGAACCTTAGTAGAGGGATCAACTTTCAATTTGAACGTCATTTCTATACCGCTCAAATCGATTTTATTTTCACCTATAGAATCCACCGAACCATCAGAGTTTACAAAGGTTATAAAGTCGCTTTGACCAATCTCGGCAGAACCCATTAATGGTATTATAAAGTCGCTTCGTTTTGCCGTTTTTGCATCTAACTCCAAAAACACCGTTTGGTTGTACCCCGATATCGCAACATCTCCTGTTAAGTATCCTTTTCCATAATAGGTATCATTGTCTTTACTCGTAGTATTTAAGACCAGAAAGTCTTTCATGTAGACACTTACATCGTAATTAATATCTGAAAAGTTGGTGTGGTAAACAGTAGCAATGGTGCTGGCCTTATTTCCGTTTTGGTCGGTCAGTTTCAAATTATCAAAACCAAACCAATCTTCTTCAATTCTCAGTTTTTCATTCTTGGCGTAGTAGGTGGTATTTAAATATTTTACCCGAAAGCGCGAATCCACTAAATCAAACTCGCCCTGCAAAACAGGATGATCAAACTCTCCACTCACTCCAATATATCCTGTAATCCTTCCATCCAAACTATCCATAAAGCTTTCAGTAAAGGGCTCTAGCGATTGGAGGTAAAAACCTTGCGTGCCTAACCTTAGGTCCAAATTATTTTCCTCTCGATTGGGATATATATAACCGTTCAATTTTAAACTGTGTACCGTGTCTGGAATTACGCTATCTGGCAATCGAATTAAATCAAAATCTACTTCAGCTCGGGCTAGCTCGTTGTTCCATTCAGAAATTAGCTTACCACTTCCAATGGCCATATCATTCAATTCTAATCCATCTATACCCACATTCATCATTACATGAGGGCTGGTGGTTGTGGTATTAGAGATCACTCTTCCTGAAGTTGTTCCGGCCAAATTAATATCGCTGCGGTTCAACATTCTTCCAATATTTGATAAATTTAAGTCGTTAAAATCCAGGCGAATCGCATCTTCTGGATTTGGTCCAATTACCCCATTGAGCGCAATAAATTTATTGTAACTGGAAACTTTTACTTTATCAATTTTAACCAAATTGCTGTCAATTTCCACATAGTTATTAGGAGCAAAACGCCATACCGAATCTGCAACTTCAACAAAGGCGTCGTAGATGCTAAAACCAAAATTTGTGGGTGAATTTATCCTGCCACCAATGTTCATTCTTCCAGCATAAGTCTTATCTCCCAAGTTGTAATAATCCAAATAAAGATTCACCGAATCTTCGCTAAAATCACTGACTAGCGTAAGGTTTTCAATTCTTATATTTTCATTGAGTGATACGGTATCTGCTATTAATTCAGCATGAAACGTTGAATCTATAAAACCGCCATTAAACTCAAAAGAATCAACCATTAAACCTGCATAAGTCAGCCCTTCGGAATGCACAGAAAAATTTAGCGTAGGCGGGTCTAAAAAGAAACTGGAGCGAACAACTAAATTGCTATCTATGCTTAACGCAGGAACAAAAACACTGAGAACCTCATTTAGATTTTCATTCATATTGGCGTACAAAACCATTCCGCCTTTGTTCTTATTTATATCGTAATCATCTTTAAAGTAAGTGGGAAGCGCATTGTCCAAAATCTTGGTGATTGCCTGATCTGCTCCTTGCAAAACAGCATCTCCTTTTAAAGAGATATCACCTAAAGAACTTACAATATGAATTTCCCTTAAACTGTCTTTCACAAATGATTCGACACTCATAGTATCTATGAATAATGAGCTGTCTTTTTCGTGATAAATGAGGTTGGAAAAAAGTGCGGTTCCCATAGAGGTATCTATGCTTGCTCCAATTATGTTTATATCCATATTACCAGCAAAAAAAGCACTTGAATCGCGCTGGAATAAACCGAGCTGGGCAGGAAACAGCGTATCCATTTGTAGCTTAAAACGATAGGTATCTCTTTTGGATAAAAAACTTAATGAACCGTCAAAGTTGAATTTACACAGCGGATCATCCACGTTTAAATCGCCATCAAAACGACCGTTTTTAAAATGCCCGTCTAAGCTAATAGCTTGGTATCTGTAACCTTTATAATCTATTGATGTAACTTTTCCTTTAGCTAAAACATCAGCAGATTCAATAGTTGTTCCACTACCGCGGATTTTCATACTTCCACTTACCAAGTTTAAATCTTGATTATCCAACAAACTCCCCAATTGAACCCTGCGAAGTTGAAGGTTTCCCTGATAGCTTAATCGCTTAGAATTATTATTCACTTGTACATCTGAAACTATCGTGCCTGCATTGGTAACGATGTCGGCATCGGCAACAAAATTCTTAATGGTACCAATATACTTTCCATACAGTTTAGCATATCTCCATTTTTTTAACTGTGCAGGAAGTTTTAATGTATTCGAAGCCTTAAATGGTGCCAATGGGATGCGCTCTAGATCAGACCTGAGCACATAGCCATCAGTCAGGTATAGGTTTATTTGTGTTGTTTCAATTTCTGGTAGTCCATGAATATCCGCTTTACCCACCAAAAAAGTAGATTTTCCATACCCCAATGCAAAGCGCTCCATTTTAAAACTACTTACCGTTCCTTGATACAGCCCATCAATACTAATCGATTCATGCATACCCTCTAGCTGAGGAACAAAAAACGAAAGGTCGTAGCTACTGACAAAAGACGAATCTAAAACTGCGACCATCTCCACTTTATTTATGTAATCTGAAAAGGATGCGTAGGCGTTGTGATTCATTGCATAACTTCCTTTTATTCTTGTGCTTGGCGTTACAATCAGTAATTCATCTAAATCAATCACCCTATCATTCATCGTGAATTTCGTCCCTAACTCGCTCAGCTCAAATCCTGATTGTTCGCTTAAACTTACAGAAGAAACCAATGCAGAAATCTCTCCTGGAGCAATTTGAAGTTGTTGCACAGCAGCAAAAACTTCATGCGCCGCCAAGTGGTCATAATTGACCCCGAAGCCAGTATCGGGTAGGTTAAAATTATCCCAATGAAAAAACGAATTAGTTATTCCAATGCTCCCAAAATCTATTTGGTAGTCCGTCTGTGAAGTATCCTCTTTATCGTTAGAAAAACGGTCAATTACAAATTGTAAATTCGAAAGACTATCTCCATCTGCAACCGACATATACACTTTAGTGTCATCCAGAAAAACGCTGTCAAACTTCAACGCAAAAGGCGAGATACTCCAATCGCCCACAAATACTTCTAGGGATTTGGTGTAAAGTAGGGTATCTTTTTTTTGATCACTCAAGTAAAGTCCTGAAATTTTAACCGTCAAAAAAGGAGAGATTGCTATTTGCTCTAAATCAAATTCGATATTATCTTCTTCAAAAAGATAGGTTACCACCTTTTTTGCAACAATGGTTTGCACAGCAGGCAAGAGCGATAGACCGATGATTATAGCTAAAAGAACTATAAACCCAGTAAGGCTGAAAGACAAATATTTTACTGCTTTTTTGATAGCTTTGAAGCCTTAATTTCGTGCAAAAGTAGAACAATTGAAATCGGATATTTTCATACTGGCTATAGAGTCTTCTTGCGACGACACATCTGCTGCTGTATTAAAAAATAAAACGGTGCTTTCCAACGTTATTGCCACCCAAAAAATACATGAGGAATACGGAGGCGTAGTGCCCGAATTAGCCTCTCGCGCACATCAGCAAAACATTGTTCCGGTGGTAAAATCGGCAATGGATAAATCGGGTATTGCGCTGCATCAACTCAGTGGCATAGCATTTACTCGAGGCCCGGGTTTATTGGGATCTTTGTTAGTAGGAACTTCGTTCGCTAAAGGCCTATCTATAAATCTAGGTATTCCCTTAATTGAGGTAAACCACATGAAAGCGCATATCTTATCGCATTTAATCGATAACAACAACTATGATCAGGAAGTTGAGTTTCCAATGCTTTGCCTAACGGTGAGTGGCGGCCATACTCAACTGGTAGTAGTTTCTTCGCCCTACGATTTTAAAGTTGTTGGAGAAACCATTGATGATGCCGCGGGTGAAGCTTTTGATAAAATTGCAAAAACCATAGGACTTCCCTATCCCGGAGGCCCATTGATTGATAAGTTAGCTAAAGAAGGAAACCCCAAGGCCTTCAAATTTCCAATAAGTGTGGTAAAAGACTTGGATTATAGTTTTAGCGGTTTAAAAACTTCAGTGCTCTATTTCTTGCAAAAAGAAGTAAATAAAAACCCCCATTTTATCGAGGAAAACAAGGCCGATTTATGCGCTTCGGTTCAATATACCATCATCCAAACTTTACTGAAAAAACTGAAAATGGCTATTGAAATGCACCAGCCCAAAAGCATTGCATTGGCGGGAGGCGTTTCGGCAAATAGTGAGTTGAGAACTACTATTACTGAACTTGGGAAAGAATTGGGCATTCCTGCACTTATTCCCGCTTTTGAATATTGCACCGACAATGCTGCTATGATTGGAATATCGGGCTATTTCAATTACTTAAACAAGGATTTTTCAGATTTAAGTGTAACCGCTTCAGCTAGACTTGCGGTATGAGAAAACTACTGCTAATTGCGCTGGTATTCATCAACTTGTCCTTAAGTGCTCAGTTCGATGATTATGTCGACGAATCGCATGTTGCCGTTGAAAAAAACTCGGGGCCAAAGTTTGTATTTAAGACCAACCCCCTAGCCATATTGAGTGGCGAGATTCCAATTTTCGCATCGGAATACAGAGCTGTTGTGGAATACGTTGCCGATTATAAATCTTCGTTTACAGGAGGGGTTTCGCTGTATACTATGAGTCCCATTCTTAAAGCGGTTTTAGATCAAGACTCGTCATTCGTAAATTCTGGATTTACCGCCCAAAACTTTGCCTTGTTGGGTTTTAGATTGCAATTGGGTTATAGAATTTATCCAATGGCCATGGTAAATAAAAGTGCCATTGATGGAACGTTTCCTCCTGAAGGCTTCTTTCTTTTTGGACTTGTTTCCTATAGCGATGCTCGATTTTTCTTGAGGAATAACAGAGGCGATCAAATACAGTTTTCGCATTTAAACATTACCGCTAATGCAGGGTATCAATTTGTATTTGAAGAATTATTCACTCTTGATTTGTACCTAGGCACGGGGTATAAAAACAACCAAATTATTGAGGTTTCCAGAACGAATAGACGAGCCCTTAGCGGATCGATTACAGAGGACACCTTCATTTACGATAGCAACCTAAAAATCAACTTTGGGATCAATTTTGGAATTGTTTTTTAGACGGTCAAACAGTTGCTTTATCACCGTTGTAAGCTGACCTACACTCTGCTTATAAAATAATTAAATTTGAAAAGAGCAATTAATACCGGCTTGGAAGCGATTGTAAACGTATAAATCAAATAAAACATTTATAATCAATACCTTGCAAAGAATTACGAATACTGAAAATATAAAGCGGATATATCTACCGGTAGATATATCGAATTGTTAAAAATTTGATTACTCCTTATCAATGCACACAAACAAATCAATCAGTTTGAGCATCAACGTTTCGAAGCTATAGAATTAACTACTTCACTAGCCTCAACACTTTATTCACTCCATCGGCTTTTATCGATATCAAATAAACTCCCGTTGAGTAGGCGGAAATATCAAATTCAATAGTGTTTTCGCCAGCGGTCAATTGCTCAGTTCTCGTTTGCAATTCACGCCCCATTTGGTCAAATAGCTGAATGGAAGCTTCACCATCATTTACGCTTATAAAACTCAAATTTGTTCGCCCATTTTCGGCAGGGTTAGGAAACAATGAAATCGAAGAGAGTGCATTGAGTTCAGTGCTGTTTATGGTAAAATCTTCTGCTGTGGCAAAAGACAGGTAAGCGGCATCTTTCAGATTGACCGTAGCAGAAAAATAAGTGCCCATGTCTGTTAATTCAAAAACTACTCCGTCCGAATAATTTGCACTCGCGGCCATTATCAAACCAATTTTACCCGTATAAAGCGGCATATCCGATGTTTCAATCCTGATCTCTACACTGCCAACATCTCCCCTTTCGGTTATTCTCCAAGAACGTTCTAAAACTTCCAATTTCTCATCTTGCAACTCTTTTACTTCGTTCCAAGTGCTGAAGGACTTGTCGTTGTGCCCCCACATCAGAAACTCTGCGTCTGTCATACCCGCCCCTGCAAGCATTCTTAGAATTCCAGTTCCTTTTGCATCATCATGGTAATCCGTAGAACTTACTCGACCTATTCCAGCAACCTCAAAAGGATGATCTTCTCTAAAATCGTATCGACGGTCTTGCTTTAAGTCTACGGCATACTTCGAAGCCAAGTAATTTGCAACAATCAGTCTTTTTGCTTCCAAAACATCCTCTTTGAAGTAGATCATTTCGGATAGTTTTCCGTCTCCATAACGCTCGCCATTGTCTTTTCCCAATCGCAATGAAATGGTGTCGTTTCCATCTCTAACATAATCTCGGTTTATATTATCATAGGTAGTTTGGTTGTCAATTTGGAAATTGTTTCTCCATTTGCTAAAATCAGTTTGGATGCCAAAAATGTGCGGATTCCTAGGATCCACTGCGTCCATACTCGAAGTACCAACGTACCTTCTTTCGTTATCACAAACCACACTGTAAACCGATTTTGAGTTGTTATTGTTGTGGATTAGAAAGCCATTGTCTTCTCGACTATTCGCTATCCAAGTAAATCCTACCCAATCCTCCTGATTCGATTTTGCTACCGCAAAAACCGAAAGGTTTTCACCCACAGGGGTAATTTCATTAATTCTTAAAAAACGATTTGGAGGTACGAATTCGACTGCTGGCCAACCATTAATTCCAGCGGTATCTGTTCTATAAAAAGGTTGAGAACTATCCACACCTTGCGTTGCAAAATAATCTTTACCCATAAAGTTGTTCCAACGGTCAATTTTGTCACCGTCATTCTTCAAGGTATCTCCAGTTGAATTCATCAAAATATGATCGGCGCGCATCCAAAAAACGAGAGAGTTACTATCTCCTACTCCACCTGGGCCCATATAACCAAGCTGTTCGGAAGGTGTTTGGTAGTTAACCCTCCAAGTATTTGATTTTTGAGTTGGAAGATTAAATGCAACATCATTGGCAACACTATCTGAAATACTAGCCGAAACAAAGCCGTGCGCATTTGCTTTAATTTCAACGGTATAAACATCACCGCTTACGGTAAACGACTGAATTGTGCCATTAGTAACCGATACATCACTGGAATCAAAACCCAAAACTGGCTTTTTGTGGATGTGATTTTTAAAGTTGATTTCAATTTGGTAAGTGTCTTCAAAACTGAATACTCCTTCTTCACTGGTAATGTAAGCTTTTGCAGGCTCAGGAAGTCCTGTACCCGCAGCCAAATCGCTTTCCCAAAGTCCACGACCGTAGGTTGCCGCTTTTAGTCTGCTCAACTTATGGTCTGTAGGGTGGTAATAAATCGCTAAATCTCTAACACGGGCATTCATACTTAGGCCACTGTTAAACGGTGTCCAATCCGTATCATTTGCTCCGCGATAAAACACTCCAGCATGAGAACCAATGTATAAGTCTCTGGTAACGGTGTCCAATTTTATTGCATGCATAGGCACATCTGGCAAAGAACCACTCATATCTGTAAAACTCTGACCGCCATCTCTAGAAACTAGCACCTCGCTATTTGCGAGAAGATAAATCGAAAGACTGTCAAATGGATCTGTTTCAAAATCAGAGGATAGTCTGGTGTAAGGATAAGCGCCACTCAGATCTCTCCAAACTAAAGTGGTATCGTAAATATTATCGCACACGATTAACTGCGTTTGTCTCCTTCCAGAAGTCCTCTTTAGTGCGTACATTCTATCGGGGTTCGTTTCATGTAGCTTTATTTTCATATAGTCGCCACTCGGGTTATTGGCAATTCCCGTACTAATGTTTGTCCACTTTATATTTTTGGTTTTGTTTTCATAAAGGTTGGTGGTTCTCCAAATGTACCTGCCCCCACAATACATAGTTTGAGGGTCATAGGCGTCCAATAGATAAGGTGTTACCCACGAGCCTCGGTAATCATTATCTGCTTTGGGTACATTTTGAGCAGACCCAATATGTTTTAAATGACGAACAATTCCTCCATATTGAAATCCTGTATAAAAACGAGTTGAATCAAAATGATCATAAAGCGCTTGCATTCCATCGGCACCATACACTGAAGTCCATTTGTATCCGTCGTAGTATTTAGAACCACAATCTTGATAGCCTGTTAGCGTGTGATTTCTGTCAAACGGGCTTTGAGAAACAGAATAGATGGCGCCAATTCCAAGGTTTGTCAAATCCTCAAAAGAACGACCTTCATCAATCGAACGATGTATGCCACCGTCGTCTAAAACGTAAAGCGTTTTTTTGTCAGGTGCGTAAGTAATGTAATGATTATCAGCATGAGTGTGGTTTAATCTAATCCAAGTGACTCCTCTATCATCTGACTTGTATAAGCGCACATTACCCGAATACATAATATTTGGGTCGCTATCTGATATTTCGAATGAGGCGTTGTACCAGCCTTGCGAGTCGTAATTTACTAAATGAGCACCACCCATATTCAAAAGAGTCATCGAGTCTCCGTCATTGAGCGAATAATACATTCGGTTTCCACCCATTAAGTATAACTTATTTGGTTCTGCTTTTGAGATTTCAATTTCGTAGCGTGTATCCGGGAATAAGCCATTAAAATAATTTCGAATTGTCCAAGTTTCTCCTTTATCTTTTGATACATAGAGGTAAGACCCAATGCTTGATGCCGTCCAGTTTGTTGCAAACCAAGTATTTGGGTCGTTTGGTTTCATCTCTAAATCTCTAAAATCTCGATTATCAGATTTTTTAACCCAATTTACTCCTGCATCTATTGATTTAAAAACACCCGTTTTAGTAATACAAATAAAGTCAGTGGCAGAACCAGTGATTTGGAGGATTTTACCTACCGTTTCATTTTCGATACCTCCATTCGAAGGCAACCAAGATTTTCCTCCATCGGTACTTTTGTAAACTCCTGCTCCATCGGTTTCGTTGGCATTAATATCGCCAGTTGCCGCGTACATAATTGCAGGGTCAGTTTCGTCGTAAGTAATAAAGGATACTCCAAAATTTGGCAGGTCGTTGTCTACATTTTTCCAGGTTGCTCCTTTGTCTTCAGACTTCCAAATGCCACCTGCAGGAGTTGCTAAGAACATCACATTCACATCCGTTGGGTGAAACGCAAGGTGACTTAGCCTTCCAACTCCACGGGAATAGTTTTCCTCTCGCCAAGGTCCAATTTCTGTCCAACTTCCATTAGCTGATCGCGAAGCATGATTGGAATAATATTCTTTTGACGCACGCATGATATCCTTTACCGATCGAATAGAACCATCATTTTGAACTCGAGGCTCTACGTGGTATCTCCAGCGCTCAAATTGCTTATGACCGCTGTGCTTAACTTTCTCATTACCAAAGTTTATCCAGTAATTGTCGTATGCATTTACAATGTCAAAATAATTGGCATTATCCTGCATCATTAATTCTGTCCAAGAAGTATTTTGAGCAAACGCAGTAGAAATGAATGCGACTAAGCTTAGGCACGTTAACAGTATTCGAGTCATAAATTTCCTTTAAAGTAATAAAGTCGCCAAATGTAGTGAATAGAATACCACTCCTTTGACCATTAAAAGACAATTAATTAACTCAATAGTTGGCTAGAAATTAGAACCTAGAACGGAGCTTGTTCATCATCGTTCATCTTAGATTTCATTATCATGCCACCATCTTCATCGAACCCGCTATTGGCTTCCAAGTTACCAAATGCGTCGTCGGCATTAAACTCTTCTCTGTTTGAGAATTTAGCAAGATTACCTTGAAACTTGAGTTTTACAGTGTCCAAACTACCGTTTCTGTGCTTTGCAAGAATCAATTCGGCTAAATCATCCGTTGGCAAGCCATCGTCATCCTCCGTAATACCATAATACGCCGGTCGATAGATAAACATTACCATATCTGCATCTTGCTCAATCGCTCCAGATTCTCTAAGGTCAGAGAGCATTGGTCGTTTTTCGCCGCCACGTGTCTCCACCGCTCTACTCAATTGTGAAAGTGCAATTATTGGAACTCCCAATTCCTTGGCAATACTCTTTATCGATCGAGAGATAGATGAAATTTCTTGTTCACGATTTCCTTCATTACCGCCCGTAGTCATCAATTGCAAATAGTCAATTATGACCATCTGTATATCGTGTTGCGATTTTAACCTTCTGCACTTTGCCCTCAATTCAAATATGGATAAAGCTGGAGTATCATCAATAAACAAAGGAGCATCTGCTAATTTCTTGATCTTAGCGTGCAACTGCTGCCATTCGTGATTTTCCAAGTTGCCTTTTTTCAATTTGTCTTGGGCCAATTCTGTTTCACTAGAAATCAAACGGTTAACCAATTGAGCAGCACTCATTTCTAAGGAAAATACAGCAACACCTTTTCCAAATTCTACAGCAGTGTTTCTTGCCATCGACAATACAAAAGCAGTTTTACCCATACCCGGTCTAGCGGCAAGCACAACCATATCAGCTGGCTGAAACCCACTCGTTAATTGATCCAAATCTCTAAATCCAGTTGGTACTCCCGAAACTCCACCTTCTTTTTTAGAAACCTCCTCAATACTTTTAATGGACAACTGAATTAAATCGGCCATTTTTTGGCTGCTGCCTTTTAAATTTCCTTCAGCAATGCTAAACAAATCTTGTTCTGAACGATTTAGGAGTTCAAAAACATCTTGGGTATCGTCATAAGCATCTCGAATAGTCTCGGAAGAAATTCGAATCAATTCTCTTAAAATGTATTTCTGGGCAACAATTCTAGCGTGAAATTCCACATTGGCAGCGGATGCTACTCTATTGGTGAGCTGAGATATGTAGTATGGACCACCTACAAAATCTAGGTTTCCATTATTTTTTAATTCTTGAGTAACTGTGAGAATATCAACGGGTTCAGAATTATTAAAGAGCTGTGCAACTGCTTCAAATATTTTTTGATGCGCCTCTTTGTAAAAAGATTCAGGTTTTAGGATATCAATTACATCATTCAATGCTTCTTTTTCAAGCATCATTGCTCCTAGGACAGCTTCTTCTAAATCAATGGCTTGCGGCGGCAATTTTCCAGTTTCTAACCCTTGGAAAACGGGCGGCTTTTTACGCTGCCCTGTGCCTTTATTCTGCATGATTTTTTTAACGCTATCCATATTTACAAAGTAACGGGATTAAACAGAATTGAAGAAAAAAAAATGCTGCAATTGAACTATTCTTATACAGCTTTAAAAAAGTTTTAAACCGTCTTTTAAACGAGCTTATGAACAATCAAAATGAACCCGAAAGTTTATTTTTAGTCGAACTAAAATACTTTCAGTCCTTTAGAAATATCGCATTTATGCAAAGTGAGCTGAACTAAATTCTGACTGTCGTGTGCTTATGTAGTATTGTGCTTCTATTTTTGACTAATATTTTGACACTAGCACCGTTCTAGCATCTATTTTACAGAATTGACAAGACTATTTCTCATATTCATTATTACAATTGCTGCGGTCAATCTCTTTGGGCAACAACAAAATAAAATATCCTATCAAGTTTATTGGTCGGATAACGAACCCTCTAAAAAAATAAAGAAGAACGATAACGGTAAAAATCTAACGGCAAAAGAATTTGAAATTCAGAAAGAACGATTATTCGGCAAATTATCTGCTGAAGGATATATTGCCAGCGAAATTCTAAAATTTGATTCCTCTTCTACTCCTTGGATTATTGAAGTTGCAATAGGAAAGCAGTTTGAATGGAAAAATTTGAAGGCTGGAAATGCAGAAGAAGGAATGTTGAGCAAAATTGGCTTTAGGGATAAAATTTATCAAAACAGACCTATGTCCTCTTCTAATGTTGAGGATCTTTTTGGTAAGGTTATCGATTATTACGAAAACAATGGTTACCCATTTGCATCCATTCAATTCGACTCCGTACGGGTAAAAAATCAGAAAATTGAGGCGCAACTGAAAATTGACAAATCCGTTGAAATAACTATTGACACCGTCATTATTACAGGGACAGCTAAAATTAGTAATCGTTATTTGAGCAATTACCTTGGAATCAAATCGGGAGATTTATACAATGAGAAATTAATTCGAGACATTCCGATCCGAATCAAAGAACTTGCTTTTACGGATGAATATAGAACCGCAGAAGTTGAATTTGGCATTGAAGTCAACTCCACTAAATTGTACGTTTATGTAAACCATAAAAAAGCAAATGATTTTAATGGAATTATTGGTTTTATGCCCGATGAGAATACGGGGGAATTACTCATTACTGGAGACATTGAACTGAAACTTCAAAATGCAATTGGCAAAGGTGAAGTTGTTGATGTTAGCTGGAAAAAACTTCAAACTCAAACCCAAGATCTAAAAGCCAGAATTCAGTATCCGTTTTTATTTGATACCCCAATCGGAGTCGATGCTTCCTTACACATTTATAGAAGAGATACCACTTTTAGCACCGTAACTACTGACTTAGGCATTCAATATATATTTAGAGGAGGCGATTATGTTAAAGTGTTTTGGGAGCAGGAACAATCTAATTTGATTTCTACCTTCGATTTGGACATTGCCACCGAGCTTCCAGAATATGCCGATGTAGTGATAAATTCCTTTGGGTTTGGGAGCAAAATAGAAGAATTGGATTACAGGTTAAACCCAACCAGAGGATTTGATATAGTAGGTCAGGTTGGCTTTGGAAACAAAGAAATCAGACAAAACCCCTCTATCAACCCCGTTTTATACGATTCACTTGCATTAAAAAGTACACGAACAAAAGGACAAGTTACTGCTCGGTATTTTATCCCATTTTTTAATCGGCATACTTTTATGATTGGAAATCAGTCTGGGATTTTAGTAAACGATAACTTATTTACAAATGAATTATTCAGAATTGGTGGGCTTAAAACCTTACGAGGGTTTGATGAAGAGTCAATATTCGCAAGCAGCTATTCTATTTTTACCTTAGAGTACCGTTTTATACTTGAAGAAAACTCTTACTTCAGTGTTTTTTATGATCAAGGTTGGTATGAAAATCAGAGTTCCACAACATTTATTACCGACACTCCCTTTGGTTTTGGAACGGGAATTACCTTCGATACTAAGATTGGCATTTTCTCAATTTCTTATGCTTTAGGGAAACAATTCTCAAACCCTATACTTTTCAGAGCAGCAAAAATTCATTTTGGATTTGTGAACTTTTTCTAAATCTAAAACCATAACGAACCATTACCTTTGTCGCATGCGTTTAATTCGCCATTTGGGTATACTTATTTTCATAAGTTGGTTAGTAAGCTCTTGCACCACTACCCAAAATATGAGCAAATATAATTTTGCCAAGTTGTATCAAGGATCGGAGCTTGTAATTAAGCCTAAGTTCATTGTCTTTCATAAAACAGAAAGTCTTTCTGAAGTTCATTTTCAAGTGCTTAGCAATGGATTGTTGTACAACAAACCTGAAAATTTAGAAGACTATTCGGCCAAACTAAAATTCATGTATTTGCTCTACGAGTCGTTTACTTCAACTACGATAATTGATTCTTCATCCTTTGTGATTTCTGATATAAACAACCAAAAAGCAACCAAGTCCATTACGGGTATGTTTGAAATAAAAGCGCAATACCCCAAGCGTTATATTCTTAGAATAATCGTCAAGGATTTAAACCGAAACATTGAAGAAGAGCAGCTTATTCAGATTGACAAAACCTCTCGACAAAACAGGCAGAATTACTTCATGCAGAATGTAAAAACTAATCAACCCATAGCATCCTATCAAACCAACAGCAATACAGCAATAAAAATTACGCATAACGACAAAATGATTAAGCGCCTTGTTGTAAAGTACTACGATAGAGAGTTTCCGCTATCTCCTCCTCCATTTATAAGCCATAACGCAAAAAGATTTGACTTTGAACCCGACAGTTTCTTTTATGTTACGCTTGATCAAAATAGTTCCTTTGAAACTAATTTTACAAGAGAGGGATTGTATCATATTCAGTCCGATTCATCCGCAACCGAAGGACTAACTATTATGAGAGTGGACAAATACTTTCCTGCTATTAAAAAACACGAGGATATGTTGCCTTCGCTGCGGTTTATTAGTACCAACAAGGAATACAAATCCATATCAGAGGCAGAAGACCCTCAAGATGCTGTTGATGAATTTTGGCTGGACAGAACTTCTAGCCCTGACAAGTCAAGAGAACTGATTCGCAATTACTACAGTCGAATTGAAAATTCAAATGAATTCTTCACTTCTCACGTTCCCGGCTGGAAAAGTGATAGAGGCTTAGTCTATGTTGTATTTGGTCCTCCAGATAATATTTACCGCTCCGTTTCTGGCGAAAGTTGGATTTATGGAAACAGCAAATCTCAACCCAATTTAACTTTTAATTTTACCAAAACCTTCAACCCGTTTAGCGACAATGATTTTAGGCTAAAAAGAAGCCCAGAATACAAGTCGTTTTGGTATAACGCGGTCGACACTTGGAGACAAGGAAGAGTTTATAGCTATTAAGATGCAAGAAGAAGAAAACGACAATCTAATTTACGGTATACACCCTGTTAAAGAGGCAATTTTAACTGGAAAAGTCATTGACAAGCTCTTAGTCCAAACAGGATTAAAAGGAGAAAATGCTACCGAATTAAAGCGCATGGCAAGAAAAGCAGGCGTTGTGCTTAAAGAAGTGCCAGCAGAAAAGTTATTTCGGCTAACGCCAAAAAACCATCAAGGTTTTGTGGGCTTTGTGTCACCAATAGAAAATGGTTCTATAGAAGAAATACTCCCCAAATTAATAGAGAAAGGCGTTGTACCTAGAATCTTAATTCTTGATGGAATTACGGATGTCAGAAATTTTGGATCCATAGTAAGAACTGCTGAGTGCATGGGAGTTAATGCAATTGTGTTGCCGGCAAGAAACTCTGTTCCAATTAATGCTGACGTCGTAAAAACTTCTGCTGGAGCAATATTCAATTTACCCATTTGTAAAGAGATTCACTTTGGAAGCACCATTGAGTTTATTCAAAGTTGTGGTGTGAAATTGGTGGCGAGCACCGAGCAGGCTAAAGACACTATTTACCAAACAGATCTTACTGGACCTATTGCAATAATAATGGGAGATGAAGGCGCCGGCGTTCATACCAAAACACTAGAAAAAGTAAACCATGTGGCTAAAATTCCAATGGGTGGAAAAGTGGCTTCACTAAATGTAGCAGTAGCAGCTGGAATGATTTTATCGGAGGTAGAACGTCAACAAAATTTCAAATAAATATGGAAGACACGATGGGTAAAGTAGGAATTATTATGGGAAGTAAAAGTGACTTGCCTGTAATGCAGGATGCTGCAGACGTTTTAAAAGAATTGGGTGTAGCTTATGAAATTACAGTGGTATCAGCACATCGCACGCCCGAAAGAATGTTCGACTACGCCAAGGAAGCTTACGGAAGAGGAATTAAAGTAATTATTGCTGGAGCAGGAGGAGCTGCTCATTTGCCTGGAATGACTGCATCATTAACATCATTGCCGGTAATTGGAGTTCCAATAAAGTCCAGCAATTCAATTGATGGTTGGGACAGCATATTGTCCATCTTACAAATGCCAAATGGCATTCCTGTGGCAACCGTAGCGCTTAACGGAGCTAAAAATGCGGGTATTCTTGCTGCTCAAATGATTGGAGCGCATCACCCAAATGTTTATCAGAATGTTGAAGATTTTAAAGCGAAACTAAAGACTAAGGTTTTGGATTCAGCAAAAGAGCTGGAATCGAAGTAATAGCTTAACCCAAACGAAACATTAAGTTGAAAGCATTTTCCTACTTTTCAAAAATGAAAAATCCTTTGTGGGCAGGATGTTTGTTTTTATTGGTTACATCAACTTTATCCGCCTCAAACAATAATTATCCGATAGGCTCCCGAGCCTCTGCAATGGGCAACGCATCGAGCACCTTCGAGAATGTTTTTGCGAATTTCCATAATCAAGCTGGCCTTGCCGGCGTTAATCGTTTTGGAGTTGGAATAGCCTACAAAAACAATTTTCTTTTGCGCGAAACGGGCCTAAAATCTGCCGCATTAGCCATTCCAATAAAATCGGTTGGTGTTATTGGAGTAAACGTTTCTTCTTTTGGATTTGATCAATATGCGGAGAATAAATACGGCCTTGCTTTTGCAAAAAAGTTTGGAAAAGTAATCTCAATGGGCTTGCAGCTTGATTACATGCAAACGCGATTCACGGAACCTTATGGAAGTAAAGGTGTGCTTTTTGGCCAATTTGGCATTCGCGGGCAACTAACTGAAGAATTGGCTATTGGAGTCCATGTTTATAACCCAACAAGAACTAACCTAGATAAGAACTTAAACGATAGAGTGCCTACCATTCTTAAATCTGGAATCAGCTATGCATTTAATGAGCGACTAATAACCGTATTTGAAATCGAAAAAGATTTAGAATCTAAAATGAATTTGAAAGCTGGAGCAGAATATGGCATACATGAAAAATTTGACCTACGTTTTGGCGTAAATAGTTTACAACGAAAAATTTCATTTGGCGCTGGTATTAACTTAGATGATTGGGAAATTGACTTAGCCTCAGAATATCATCAAGCTTTAGGCTTTGTGCCTAATATGTCTATTCGGTGGCAAATCAAACGCAATGATTAATTTGAGGAAGCTCATACTGATTATTGCTTGTTCAATTGGCTCATTCATGGGCTTTTCCCAGGATCAAAAAACGGATAAAGAATCCACTAAAATAATTGAAGATAGGATTGAATACTTAATGCAATCCTTAGAAGCGGAAGAGGTCGACTTAACTACACTATTTGATCAGCTTTACTTTTATTTGGAAAATCCTATTAACCTGAACGATGCGACAAAAGAAGAGTTAATTGACCTTCAATTATTGAACGATTTTCAGATTCAGGCTCTACTCTACTATCAATCAAAAAACAAAGGGTTTGCAAGTGTTTATGAGTTACGAACTATTGACGGGTTTGACCCCGATATTATTCAACAAATCCTTCCTTTTATTACTGTTGTTCCCATTGAATCGAAAAGAAAAATTCGTCCAAAAAATGTGCTAAAATATGGAAGAGACGAGCTTATCGTGCGTCATATAAGAACATTACCTGCTTCTATAGGGTATGAAACGATTAGCGATTCAGCACAAGCAGAAAATCCAAATGCAAAATACCTAGGCAGTCCTGATAGAGTTTATGCCAGGTACCGATTTAGATACAGTAAAACGATAAGTGCAGGAATAACCGGCGAAAAAGATCCAGGAGAAGAGTTTGCTCGAGGAAGTCAACAAAATGGATTTGATTTTTATTCAGCGCACTTGTTCCTGCAAAATATAGGGCCAGTAGATAAATTGGCAATAGGAGATTACCAATTACAAATGGGACAAGGTCTGACCGTATGGTCGGGGTTTGGGTTCAGAAAATCGCCTACCCAAACGGTAAATATTAAACGGTATGCTCAACAAATTAGGCCCTATACTTCAACCGATGAAAACCTTTTTCTGCGCGGGGCTGCTGCAGTATTGGGTAGCGATAAAATCAAAGTAACCATAGCCTATTCTCAAAAACAAATTGATGGAAATCTAAATCTGCAATTAGATACCTTAACTGGGGAAGAAACCGTTAGCTTTAGTTCTTTTCAAGCAAGTGGAATGCACCGTTTACCGTCTGAACTTGAAGATAAAGACGCTATTGAGGAAAGAATTCTGGCTGGACGATTAGGAGTAGATTTGAAAGGCACTCAAATTGGTGTTTTGGGTATTCAATCCGAATACGATCAACCCCTAGATAGGACGCTTTCTTATTATCAGTTCCACGAATTTGAAGGAAATAAACTTACCAATATTGGGGTTGACTATCAATGGACGCTTGGTAAGTTTCATTTTTTTGGAGAAACAGCTCAAAGTATTGGCGGTGGAAACGCAACTTTAAATGGAGTCTTAATGAATTTAGATAGCCGACTAAAATTGAGCGTTTTACAGCGCTACTATGCAAAAGACTATCGCTCTCAATACGCAAATGCATTTGGAGAAAAAAATGGAGTGCTAAACGAAAACGGGGTCTATTTTGGTGTAGAAATGTATCCTGTTAAGAAGGTGATTATTAATGCTTTTTACGACCTTTATTCTTTTCCATGGCTTTCCTTTCGAGCAGATGCTCCTTCTGGTGGACAAGAGTTTAGCGGACAATTAACCATAAAGCCAAAAAGAGGTCAAGAAATCCTTTTACTCTATCGACACGAAGCAAAAGAAAGAAATGCGTCGATAGAAAATCCAGTAGCCAATATCCTTACTGATGAAAAATCGAGTCGATACCGTTTTCAATACAGCACTAATATTACCAAGTGGGTTGGGTTTAGAACGCGTGTCGAATTTCGGCAATTTGAGCATGCTCCAGAAAGTTTAAGCGTTGGTTACTTATACTACAATGACCTTTACTTTAACATGCTCGATGATAAATTGACCTTAAAAATTCGATATGCATTATTTGATGCTCCAGATTATAATGCTAGACTGTATGCCTATGAGCACGATTTGCTCTATCAATTTAGTGTTCCCGCTTATTACCTCACAGGAAGCAGGATTTATGGCGTAGTTCGTTATAAAATTTCGGACGGATTAACACTAAATTTCAAGGTTGGCCAAACCTTCTTAGCCGATAGAGATTATTTTGGAAGCGGTAAAGATTTGATAGAAAATCGGACTCGAACCGAGCTTAAAAGTCAATTAATCTGGAAGTTTTGAGTAAAAAAAAGCCCTTTTAACAAAGGGATTTCAGCATTATTTTAAGCGCTCTAATTATATAGAACACTCTGTTTTGAATTCAAAATCTCCAGATCCAGTAGTGTTATCCAACAAATCACATGCTGTTTCAGAAGTTTTCTTTGTTCCTTTAACTACTGTTGTGTTAGAAGTCGTTCCTCCATCTGGATCCGTTGTAACGCAAGTACAATCGTAATCCTTCGTACAAGAAGACATTCCGAAAAATAATACTCCTGCAGCTGCTACAAGTCCTAATTTTTTCATTTTACTATTTTTTTAATTCCATACAATAATAAAAGAAATCTTTCTAAAACAGAAAAATATACTGTAATTAAGGGCATTACACCAAACTCATCCGCGGAATACCTTACTCTATCAGATAGCTTGGAATTTTAGCAATTTCGTCATAAGAAAAAGCGGCACCCGACCAGCGCTTCAAAACTTGGCCGTTTTTTACCAATAAAAATGTGGGGAGTACTCCTTTTGTAAATTTGAAGAAACTGTTTTCACGATACATGGTGTAGGGCAAATTACTATTGGATTCAAATCGAAATTCATCCATTTTTGACTCATCGCCTATAAACAATGCATGTATTCTTGGGAGGTCATGCTTTTTTGCAGCAACAGATAGTTTTTGCGCACCTACTCTGCAATGAGGACAAGATATACTCAGAAAAGCTATCAAATATTCTCCTTCTTCCATATTAAATGGGATATTGGCTTTGATGGTATCTGGAATTAATTCCGTTCGTAGCTTATAAGGATATTGAGTTTCGTCAATGTTTGAAAAATAACCATCAGGGGGATTTAAAATAAAAGGCAATGCAGCAATTGCTAAGCCTCCAACAATATAAATCCACTTAAAATTTCTTGGAGTTGGAGTAAATAACCTTAATGCTCCAAGAGATATAATTATTAATAAAGCATTTTTCAGTAAGGACTCAATAGGAGTCATGCTAAATAGTGTTCCAAAGCAACCACAGTTTACATCGTTGCCTCTAAACCACCATAACAACAAAAGGTACACGCAAAAGAACAGCGTTAAATATAGCCCCGATTTTAAAAGAAGTTTGGTAAACTTAGTGTTAAATAAAAGTCCCACTCCTATAAAAGCTTCCAATGCTATAAGCAAACGCGCCGCATAGGGGGAAATCGACCACGGAACAAGTCCAGAATCTACTAGAGTTAATTCAAATGGTTCTATTGGAGCTAGTTTTAACCAAGCTGAAACCAAAAAAACCGCAGCAATAAGCTGTTGAAATAAATACCTTAATGCAAATTTCTTATCGATTGTCATATTATCACCTTTATAATCGGCATAGCTGAGTTGGTGTTTTTAAAACCCATACAAAAAATAGAGTTGTTTTTTAATGATCTGCTTTATTTTACTTCGGTCAAAGGCTCGCATTTTCCCGAACCATTCCATTCTGTAGCAGCATCATTCATCCTTACTTCTAAATCGGTAACCTCTTGTTCAGTCATCTTTTTTTCGCCACAAGTAAAATCTCCTTCCACTATCTTTTCACCTACAGTATCAAAATAACAACATTCATAGCTCTTTTTGCAAGAGGATAATGCAAGTGCTGATAAGGTGGCAATAAGCAAAAATCTATATTTCTTCATTTATTCTTCTGTTTTCTCCAACGGTTCAATTTTTAACGTCTGTATTTAATCAGCCATCAAAAGTCGTAACATTTAGACTGTATTGTACAAAAAAATATGTGAAACATCTCGAAAAAACAAAACCTTCATCCAACTGAATCATTTGGCTAACAACCACATATTTAATGCAAAAAAAAAGAGGCCTAGACCTCCTCACATTTAGCCGTTCCAGAAATTTCGGTATTGGCTTTTTCAATCATACCTGCCTCCAGGTCCTCCGCTTCGCCTTTGCTGTATTTACCAGAAGTACAACCTAAATCATCGGCACCTAACCGCTCTCCTTCTGAAGTCAAATAACAACATTGGTAATCTTTCTTACAAGAAATTGATACGAGAACAATCAATCCAAATAAAAGTAATAATGGAATTTTTTTCATTTTTATAGTTTTATTAATTTAACAAAAGTAGCTGGAAGAGAAAAGTACAGTTTTTTAATATGCTGTTCTATAAATGCTCTCTAAAAGTCGACTAATTACACATTATAAGGCCATTTTATTAAATCAAAAAGTCCTGTATGCTTCCTTTCTAGTTTTTCTCACATTTTGCGCTTCCACCAAATGAACTGGCATCTAAATTAAATTCGGCCTCTATTTCTTCGGCCTCTTTTTTACTCATTCTAGAAGTGGCGCAACCAAAATTTCCCGTGCCAGAACCTAATTTACTTCCATCGGCATCCAAATAGCAACATTCATAATCCCTTCGGCATGAAGATAATGTTGCGATAATTATCGTCACAAAAGCAACTAATAATAATTTTTTCATTCTTATAAATTTTAATACGTCAGAATATTCAACAATGATAAGGCAAATCTAGTTTTAGTGTATTTAAAACAATTACAATTATGACAAGAATCTAAAGCATAGAAAGTGAAATTTAGTCAAAAAAAAAGCCGCTAAAATGCGGCTTTCTAAAAACTTTAAAAAATTATTTGATAGTACAAGTTACATCTGTATCATTATAACCTTCACATTTTTCTTCAGCGTTCTTTTTTGTATCATTAATAGTTTCTGAACTACTTCCTGATACAGAAGCAGAATTAACAGTACACTCACATACGTAATCTTTTTTACAAGAAGTCATTCCAGCAATCATAAGACCTGCTGCAGCAATCATTAGCATTTTTTTCATAATAGTAAACTTTAAATTGTTTTAGTATTTTGCAAATATAACGAATAGATTTTTCAACTTTACTTGAACACCTATAAATTATAAACTACATTCTTATGTTTCATCAATTAAACTTGAATCGTAAGCAAGTACACTTCAAAAATTAGAGCAAAAAAAAGCCGCATTATGCGGCTTTCTTATAAGTGTAAGTCTAACTGACTACTTCTCAGCAAGAGTAAAAGTAACACCAGCTACATTGCCTGCGTCACAAGCTGTTTTAGCGTCATCTTCTTTCTGCTTTTCCAACGTAGTAGTAGTTGCACTAGAAGGTACTGTGATTCCCAAAACTGTTGTCTCTGGAGTTGTACAAGTACATGTGTAATCTTTTTTACATGAAGACATTCCAGCAATCATGAAGCCTGCCGCAGCAACTAATAATAATTTTTTCTTAACAATAATTTTAATAAGTTAGATTATGCTGCAATAATACTGTTTTGTTTCACAAAACAAACAACAAACAACAAACAACAAATAACAAACAACAACTCTGAAAATTCTTTTGATGAGTATTAATTAATGGATTTTTAAACCTGGAAATTTAAAAGTCTTTCAACTATTTTAAGAAAGCCCAAATTTTTAAAACGCTAAATGAACTAACCGTCATGGTCGAAATTTGATAGTCCAACCCTTTGCCCCTAGACTGTTATGGGACTAAAATCGATTGATAAGTTGGCTAGTGCAGCCAATATATCGTTTGTCATAGCGATCTGACTGTGGAATGTAAACAACAAATGAGTTCATAAAATAAAAAAAGACCTAACTATTAATTAGGCCTTTTCTAGTTGCGGGGACAGGACTCGAACCTGCGACCTTCGGGTTATGAGCCCGACGAGCTACCAACTGCTCCACCCCGCGATATGTCTTAGTTGGTATTGGTTAATTTCGCGGCTGCAAATATACATCTTTCTTTAATTTTGCAGCTAAATAAAACTAAAATATGTCTCATAAAGCTGGATTTGTAAACATCATTGGCAACCCAAACGTTGGTAAAAGCACGTTAATAAACAAGTTAGTAGGCGAAAAGCTTTCAATAATTACTTCGAAAGCTCAAACTACACGGCATAGAATACAAGGAATTGTATCCGGCGAAGATTTCCAAATTGTATATTCCGATACCCCAGGAATTCTAACTCCGGCCTACAAAATGCATGAAGGCATGATGAGTTTTGTAGAAAGCTCATTGCAGGATGCCGACATTCTGCTCTTCGTGAGTGAAGTAGGTGAAACCAAGATCAAGAACGAAGCTATCTTTCGAAAAGTACAAGAAATGCATATTCCAGTAATCGTAGTACTAAACAAAATCGACTTGAGCGATCAAGAAACACTTGAAGGGCAAGTTGACCTTTGGAAGGAAAGAATGCCTAAGGCTACAATAATTCCAATATCGGCTTTACATGGTGCAAATATTCAACCGGTTTGGGATCACATTATTAAAAACCTTCCAGATTCTCCTGCCTATTTCCCGAAAGATGAGATTACAGACAAGCCTATGCGATTTTTTATGTCTGAAATTATCCGCGAGAAAATCTTTAACCACTATAAAAAAGAAATTCCGTATGCATGTGAAGTAGTAATTGAAGAGTTTAAAGAAGAACCTACCATAACAAGAATTAGAGCTGAAATTTATGTTGAGCGCGACAGTCAAAAAGGAATTATCATTGGGCATAAAGGCTTGGGCTTAAAACGAGTTGGGACAGAGGCTAGAAAAGAAATGGAAGTTTTTCTGGATAAAAAAGTATTTTTAGAAATGTATGTCAAAGTGAATAAAGACTGGCGCAATAAAAATCCAGAATTAAAACGCTTTGGCTACTTAAACTAGCTTTATTTCTCCTCCTCCGAGAATTAAACGTTTCTTTGCAAAAAATTACCGAAAATGAATTCAGTTGTAGCAATTGTTGGGCGTCCAAACGTCGGGAAATCTACTTTTTTTAATCGATTAGTAGGAACACGTGATGCCATTGTTGATGAATTTAGTGGTGTTACCAGAGACCGCCACTATGGAAAAACCAACTGGAACGGCAAGGATTTTACTGTAGTAGACACTGGCGGCTACGTAAAAAACTCGGATAATGTTTTCGATGCAGAAATTCGAAAACAGGTTCAAGTTGCAATTGATGAAGCACAGGTAATTGTATTTGTTGTAGATGTTATGACGGGTGTCGTTGACTTGGATCAAGAAGTTGCGCAATTACTCAGACAAAGCCAAAAAAAGATTTTTTTAGTGGTTAATAAAGTAGACAACCACAAACGAGCTGAAGATGCAGTTGAATTTTATGGCTTAGGATTAGGAGAGTACTATTGCGTTTCTTCTATCAATGGCAGTGGAACTGGAGACGTTTTAGACGGAATTGTAAAGGACCTGCCCGACACAGAGTTTGTTGATGAATATGAAGGGCTTCCTCGTTTTGCAGTGGTTGGCAGACCAAATGCTGGAAAATCTTCTTTAATAAATTCATTAATAGGAGAAGAACGAAATATTGTAACCGACATTGCTGGAACTACTCGAGATACAAACGACATACGTTTTAATGCCTATGGGTTTGACTTTGTATTAGTAGATACCGCTGGAATTCGCAGAAAGAAAAAGGTACATGAAGATTTGGAGTTCTACTCTGTTATGCGAGCGATTAAAGCCCTGGAAAGAGCTGACGTTTGTATTGTAATGATAGATGCAGTGGAAGGAATTAGTTCTCAAGACTTGAACATCATTGGCCTAGCAATAAAAAACAATAAAGGTGTTGTTGTACTCTTTAATAAGTGGGATTTAATCGAAAAAGAGACGAATACAGCCCGTGATATGGAAATCAGCATCAAAGAAAAGCTTGAACCATTTGACGATGTGAACATACTGTTCATCTCTGTTCACGAAAAGCAACGCTTGCATAGGACGCTAGAAAGTGCAGTTGCAGTCTATGAAAATAGGGCCCAAAAAATAAAAACAAGCGCGTTGAACGAGTTGCTTTTACCTATTATCGAAAGGAACCCTCCACCTGCATTAAAAGGTAAGCACATTAAAATTAAATACATAACTCAGCTACCCGTTCGGTATCCAACATTTGCATTCTATTGTAATTTGCCTCAATATATCAAGGAACCTTACAAGCGTTTTATAGAAAACAAACTCAGAAAGCATTACAATTTTACTGGCGTTCCCATTTCAATCTTTTTTAGAGCGAAATAGGGTTTTTGAAAAGTAATAATGAGATCCTGAAATAAATTCAGGGTAAAGTTGAAGAACCAGAATTAGAACTACCTTGATAAAGTTTGTTCAAAAGGAGTTCGATGCTGAATACTGCGACCCAAAGTAATTTCGTCGGTATATTGTAATTCGTCTCCAATACTAACTCCTCGAGCAATCGAAGTGACTTTACACTCAAAAGCTTCAAGCTTTTTATACAAATAAAAGGAAGTTGTATCCCCTTCCATGGTTGCGTTCAATGCTAAAATTATCTCCGATACTTCACCAGATTCTACCCGGCTGAATAACGAAGAAATATTCAAATCGCTTGGTCCAATTCCATCCATAGGAGAAATTATACCACCCAAAACATGATACAAACCTTGATACAGTTGCGTAGATTCAATGGCCAATACATCCCGTAAATCCTCAACTACACAAATTACCGATTGATCTCGTTTTGCTTGAGCACAAATATTGCATTTTGCGCCATCAGAAATGTTTCCACATGTTTCACAAAACCGCACATTCTCCTTCATACTGGAAATTGCATGTGTAAATTGGCTTACTTCTAACGTATCTCTTCGAAGTAAATGCAAGGTAAGTCTTAGAGCAGATTTCCTTCCTATACCTGGTAAACTGGCAATTGCCTCGACTGCTTCTTGTAAGTATTTTGATGGTAATTCCATGAGTGGGCAAATTTATGCTATTCAACTTCTGAATGTGGATGAAAATGAAGAAGAAGCGAATAAATCAAAGCAGCTAATGATTCCTTTGTAAAATGTCTCCACTTATCATCATACTATTTGTTTTGGGCTATTTCGCCTTTCTAATTGGAATTTCGTATTTCACCACTTCCAAGAGTGACTCTAACGAAGCTTTTTTTACAGGAAATCGGCAGTCTCCATGGTATATAGTAGCTTTTGGAATGATAGGAACTAGCTTGTCTGGAGTAACTTTTATATCTGTCCCCGGCTGGGTGGCAACCAGTCAATTCAGCTATATGCAAATGGTATTGGGCTACTTATTGGGCTATTTGGTGATTGGCTTGGTGTTAATGCCATTGTATTATAAAATGAATCTCGTTTCAATTTACAGCTATCTAGAATCACGCTTTGGATTTAGAGCTTATAAAACTGGAGCTTGGTTCTTTTTGGTAAGTCGTATTCTAGGAGCTTCATTTCGCTTGTATTTAGTCGCAATGGTCTTTCAGCTGGCCATTTTTAAACCACTTAACTGGGATGTTCCCTTTTTCATTACTGTTTTACTCACTATTATTCTCATTTGGCTGTATACGTTTAGAGGAGGAATAAAAACGATAGTTTACACCGATACCTTGCAAACTTTATTCATGCTAACCGCAGTTGGCGTAACCTTATATGTAGTTGGAAACGAGCTTCATCTAAATGGGGATTTTGGATTAATAGAAACCATTTCAAATCACGAATATTCTCAAATCTTCTTTTTTGACGATTGGAAGTCTGGAAAATTCTTCTGGAAACAGTTTTTAGCAGGAACCTTTATTGCTATTGCTATGACTGGACTAGATCAGGACATGATGCAAAAAAACCTTACTTGTAAAAGCGTAAAAGATGCTCAAAAAAACATATTCTGGTTTAGCACCAGCTTGGTGTTAGTAAATCTCTTGTTTTTAAGTTTAGGAGTTGTGCTGTACATGTTTATCAGCCAGCAGGGGATTGCGATGCCAGAAAAGGCAGACTACCTCTACCCTATGCTCGCTGTTGGAGGGTATTTAGGTCCAGTAGTAGGAATGCTTTTTATTTTGGGGCTAATTGCAGCGGCGTACTCCAGCGCCGATTCAGCTTTAACTGCTCTAACCACCAGTTTTTGCGTAGATATATTAGGCTTAGAAAGAAAGCAGTTTTCCAACCCAGCAAGAACTCGAAAACTAGTGCATGTTGGCATGTCCGTAGTGCTTTTAATAGTCATTTCTATTTTTCAAATGATTAATGACGAGAGCGTTATTAAATCCTTATTCATTGCAGCGGGTTATACCTATGGTCCATTGTTGGGCATGTTTGCCTACGGTATATTGAGCAAAAAACAAGCGAATGACCGCTGGATTCCTCTAATTTGCATTATCAGCCCTGTGTTTTGTTATTTTCTAAAAGATTTTAGTCTAAAATTATTCGATTACACCTTTGGTTTCGAACTCTTAATTCTAAACGCCCTGTGCACTATGCTGGGACTTTTATTGGTTTCCCCCAGGAATCGATCGGCTCTATCCACATAATAATTTTAATGCTGGCCCATGTGTTGAGCACTCAGTTTCGTTTCTGAAATTATTTCTAAAAACATAGAGCTTCAACGGCTACATTTGTGAATTACAAAAATCGTTTTAAATGAAAAATTTTCTGCTTTCTATTGCCATTATTGCCTCAACTTTAATTGCAACCGCTCAGTGCGATACCATTTTAATAGCAGCTAATAATTATTCAGTGCTCTCTATATCTTCTGAAAATGGTAATAATACAGGAGAAAAAATGTTTGATACGGATAATAACTCTAGGTGGAGAACCAAAGGTGGAACAAACCATGAAATTGTCGTGGATATTGGCGCTCTAGAAGACGTTACTGCAATGAGTTATAAAACACGTTGGTCTGGAAGTGGAAAGTTGGAAAACTTTGAACTCTTTGTAACCAACATCTCAACACAATGGGGATTGGGCGAGCAATTTGGTGTAGCAGACTATTCGAAGAACAACACCTCTGACACCATTTACTTTGGAGCTGTTAAAGGTCGTTTTATCAAACTTAAGTGCACCTCATCAGCGGGAGACCTGCAACTCTCAGAACTTAGATTTTTCAAAAACACCTGCCCTTCAGCTGGTAAACAAAATCAACCCATTCGATTTACGAAAGTTGATAAAAAAGAAACAAACTCCACTCCTATTCAACTAGCTGCTAATACACCAGGTCCGGGTAGCATTAGCTACTCAATAATTTCTGGCCCAGCTACAGTAAATGGGACAAGCCTAAGTCTTACTAAACAAGCTGGGAAAGTGGTAGTAAGAGCAACTGCGAGCGGAACGACAAGCCATTATCAAAACTCTACTGATATTTCATTTGATGTAATTGATTTGGCAACTTACAAGCCTAGGATATCGACTCGATTAACAGAAAGCTTTCCAATTGAATTGGCTGATTCTAACGGTGTTTATATGATCTATATTAACGCAGATATTGATGAAAAAGACTTTTTGAGCATTGATGAAATAGAGGTAGAAATTGACGGTGAAATTGCAACTGCAAAACAAATTAAAGCAGGCAGTTATTACCTTGCTTGGGCGCCCAAAATCTTTAAAAGCTACCAGCTTACCATAACCGCAAAAGCCTCTAACGGAGAAACTACGTCACTTTCTAAAAACATTGATGTTATTGAGGGTGGAACTACAAAAACGGTAACGAGTTTGGATACAGTCGTCATTGAATTTCAAACCGCAAATAGCCGAGATTATTACGGGTCGCACGATTTACCTCAATTTGCAGGCACCTATGATAAAATCATTGCCAAATTAAATGTTGAATGCCCTAATGGAAATTGCGACGATTGGGACCGCTGGGCCCATTTTGATATCAAAGCTCCAGATGGTGAGTGGATTCAGATCATTCGATATATGACTCCCTATAATGTTGGATGCAAGCATGAAATTGACTTAACCGAATACGCTTCCTTGCTTCAAGGAAATGTTGATTTTCATGTGTTTATTGATACTTGGGGAACTGGAGGCTGGCAACTTACTTTGGATTTTGAGTACATAAAAGGAAGTCCAAAATACAATTACTCAGCGCTTACAAAGGTATGGGATGGCGCCTTTAACTTTGGGAATATGAGTAACCTTCAACCAGTACCACAAAAAAACATAGCGGTCCCTAGATTTACTGAAGAAATAGCGTTGATTATGTCAACCTCAGGTCACGGTTGGGGACCAAATAACTCGAATAACGCAGCGGAATTTTACAGGGCTAAACATGATTTATTAGTAAATGGAAATAAAGAATACGAACAAGACTTGTGGAACGATTGCGATCCTAATCCAGACAATTGCTTAAACCAACAAGGTACATGGCCATATGACAGAGCGGGCTGGTGCCCTGGGGCTATTGCTCCTCCAGACATCGTAAATTTAAGTGCATTTAAAAGTGCCTCTTCAATGGCATTGGATTACAAATTTCAGAGTAATTATAGAGATTTTTGCCACCCAAACAATCCCAATTGTGTTTCCGGCTCTACCTGTGCAGACTGCAATGCAGGCTATAACCCGCATTATAACGTTGATGTGCATGCAGTATTTTTTGGAAATGAACCTATGGCGTATGGCGAAACTAGACGAGTAATTGGTTTCTCTACTGACGTTGCGGAAATAAAAGCCGATTATAACTTTAGCGTATTTCCGAACCCCACCAATGGCTTGTTTTCAGTACAAGTAGAAAACTTTGGCAACGCAGTTAGTGGCGCATTATACTCAGTTGATGGAACGCAACACAAACGTTATTTCTTTAATACGGTTGAAGAATTAGAAACCTTTGAGTTTAATGTTTCAGGTTTAGAATCAGGAGTTTACTTTATTGAACTTACCGACAGCAAAAGCAAAGGGTTTAAACAAATTGTTTTAAACTAAAACGCAGTTTTTTGACTAATAAAAAAGGGGATGTAAATAAATACACCCCCTTTTTTAATGCTTGTTTTTAAGCTTAAGTTCTACAACAAACTCGTTATTTTTTCGTCCGTAGGAGAAGTTTGAGAACGATATCTGTGGATTAAATTTCCGTTCTCATCAAAAAGAAACTTTTCAAAGTTCCATTTAATGTTGCCTGTAAAGTCTGGGTTTTCAAGTTCGGTCATCCAAGAAAATAAAGCGTGCATATCATCTCCTCTTACGGAAACTTTTGAAGCCATAGGGAAACTAACTCCATAATTCTTTTTACAGAAAGTGTCGATCTCATCGTTAGTACCGGGCTCTTGTTTTCCAAAATTGTTTGCTGGAAAACCTACCACAACTATGTTTTTACCGTGCTTATCATATAATTCTTGCAACTGTGTGTATTGCTTTGTAAAGCCACACTTTGAAGCGGTGTTAACTATTAATATTTTCTTGCCTTTAAAATCTGCAAAATTGATTTCTTCTCCGGTAAGACCGTCAACTTTGAAATCGTAAATAGAGGATTGTGCCATAGTACTTGAAGCTAAGATTACACATCCCACAGTTAGGATGCTTAAAACAGTATTTTTCATATTTAGTTATTTATAAGGAGAACAATGAAAACAAGAAAGTGTTTAGTTTATTTATTGTTTCATTTAGTTTGTAGGTCGTCAAATTCCTTAATTTTCCGAATTACTGCAACTAACAAAGCAATACTCAACCCTAGCATTAGGAGCGACAGGAATGCACCTACTATCAATAAAGAAAGCCCAATTAAAAATAGCCCTGTCCCTGCAGCCCCAAAGGCTATCAAAGCTACTAGAAAACCTACCAACAACAATAAACTAGAAACTAAGAAAAGTGTTGGAATATATCTATTTCGTCGTTTTATTTTATCAAGCAACTCCTGATCGGTTTTTACTCCTTTTTCATTCAATTTAATTTCTTTTCTTCTTGCCGCACCAGCGAAAAACAATCCAACTGCTCCTAGAATAACAAAAGGAAGAAAAGACCAAAATAGGATCAAACCAATGCCACCACTTATGGCAGCAATTAGATATTTTTCTTTAATATCTCTAGCCTCTTTTTTTACATCTACATCAGCACGAATTGTTTTTTTTATGGTATCCGTTTCTAAAACAACCTTTTCTTTTTTATAAAAATCAATTATTTCTATTTTGTTTTCAGCCAAAGAAGCCATGACTTTAGCAGCTTGACTGTTCTCAACGTTTTCGCTGAAGTTTTCTGAAATAGCAGAATTATTATCGGCAACTAGCGCTAAGTGATCGAGACTTGCAACTCCATCGGCTTTAGAAGTGTTATGGTTTTCTGCTCGCTTGTCTTTCTTAACAGATCGATTCAGTTTCTTATTGGCTTGTAATACTTTACCTCCTCTAAAATGATAGCCACTGCTGTAGCGCCTTTTTTCAAATGAGGAGTTTTCATTTCCAATGGAACATCCTAAAAGGGTAATTACAAAAAGTACTAAGGCTAAGTGAATCGCTTTCATAATAATCTTTAAGAACCAAAGTAGATGATTTTTAAAAAAGAAAGTGTTTTAAAACAACACCTTGGCCTTCTCTCTCAAATTATAAGAAGATGCCATAACCTCACCATATGCACCTGCTGATCGAATTCCTATTAAATCACCTCGTTCAGTTTCTTGCAGGGTTACATCCTTTCCAAAACAATCCGAAGACTCACAAATTGGCCCAACAACATCGTACTTTTCTCTGGGAATATCGTCGAGATGTCGCTTAGACAGGTTTTCAATTTTATGATAAGATTGATACAGTGCCGGTCGAATCAACTCTGTCATTCCCGCATCAAGAATCAAGAAATTAGTATTAATTCCTTTTTTAACATACAACACTCTGCTCACTAGTGTTCCCATGTTACCAGTAATACTTCTTCCCAATTCAAAATGTACTTCTTGCCCAGGTTGTAATTCCAAAAAATCGTTGAAAATTTGAAAATATTCCTCATAGGGTGGCTTTGGGTGTAAATCTGGAGTTTGGTAGTCGATACCTAAACCTCCACCTGCGTTAATGTGCTCAATTTTTACATTTCTGCCTAAAAACCATTGTTGCAATTCGTTGATTTTATTGCAGAGGTTTTTAAATGGAGTCAAGTCAGTAATTTGCGACCCTATATGAAAGTGTAGGCCAATCAGTTTTATGTTTTCAGAATTTGACACAACCTCCAAAACCTCCTCCAGTTGCGATGCATTTATTCCAAATTTATTTTCATCTAAACCCGTGGTTATGTATGCGTGTGTATATGCATTCACATTAGGGTTTAACCGAAGAGCAATCTTTGCAACTTTATCTTGTTTTTCAGCCAATTCATTGATTACCTCAATTTCTTGAACGCTTTCGCAATTGAAACAAAAGATATTTTTTTCAAGAGCATAATTAATCTCTTTATCGCTCTTCCCAACTCCAGCAAATACCACCTTGTCGGGAGAAAATCCAGATTCAATAGATGCTTTTATCTCATTTCCACTGACACAATCGGCGCCTAATCCGCTCTCGCTTATCAACTCAAGAACTCTCGAATTGGCATTCGACTTAATTGCATAATGCACGTGAAAGCCGTGTTTTTCGGACGCAGATTTTAAGGTATCAATATTAACCTGCAACATTTTAAGGTCGTAGTAAAAGAAAGGAGTGTCTTGAACTCCAAATCGATCTATGAGTCTAGAGTTCATGCTTAAAGATTAAAAACACCTTTACTTAATGCCGAGAGTGCAGCTTTCTTTTGATCTGTCTGGATTAAAACCGATACGTTGTGATTACTTCCACCGTATGAAATCATGCGAATTGGGATTTTATCCAAGGCTGTAAATATTTTACTTGCGTAGCCTATACCTTCTGCAGAGTAATCACCCACTATGCATACAATGGTTTGGTTTTCATCCACTTCTACACTTCCAAAGTTCTTTAATTCCTTTACAATTCCTTCTAGGTTTGTGAGTTCATCAATTGTCACTGAAACAGCAACCTCCGATGTAGTAATCATATCAATTGGCGTTTTATAACGCTCAAAAACTTCGAATACATTTCTCAAAAAACCATAGGCCATCAACATTCTACCAGAACGAATTTTAATAGCAGTGATGCCGTCTTTGGCTGCAACCGCCTTAAAACCCTTTGCAGTACTTTCGGCATGTATTAAAGTTCCATGGGCTTTTGGATCCATGGTATTCTTTAACCATACTGGTATATTCTGTTCTTCGGCAGGTCGTATACTAGCAGGATGCAAAATTTTAGCACCAAAATATGCTAACTCAGCCGCCTCTTTAAAGGACAATTCTTGAATAAGCTGCGTTTTTTCCACTACCCGTGGGTCGTTGTTGTGCATTCCATCAATATCTGTCCAAATTTGGATATTGTCAGCGTTAATTGCTGCACCAATCAAAGACGCACTGTAGTCTGAACCCCCTCTTTTTAAGTTATCAATTTCGCCAAATGCATTTCTACAGATATAGCCTTGACAGATAAAAAGGTTCTTTTTTGGGTGTTTAGAAAGTTCAAATTGTAGATTTTCTTCAATGAATTTTTGGTCGGGCTCGCCACTTGAATCCGTGCGCATAAAATCTAATGCATTCAGTAACACCGATTTTTTTTCCTCGCTTTTAAGGTATTGATGGAAAATATTAGTTGAGAGTAATTCCCCTTGTGCTAAAATTGAGCGCTCGATAAAGGGGTTAAATAATTTTTTAGAATAAGAACGAATTCCATTCAAGTAGGCTTCAATTGTTTCAAGGGTTTCTTCTTTAAAACTCGTTGCACTCGATTTTGAAAACAACGACTCGATAAACTGCTTATACAACGCGTCTAAGTTATTCACCAGCAACAAGGCTTCTTCTTCATCCTTCTTGTGCAATGCTGTACAAATTTCCACCAATGTATTTGTAGTTCCCGAAACGGCAGAAAGCACAATTACTTTTCGCTCACCATCTGCAATTAAGCTTGCAATTGCGTGCATGCGCTCGGGAGTTCCGAGTGAGGTACCTCCAAACTTTTGTATTATCATGATTCTAAAATTGGCTGCAAATGTAGGAGTAACTTGAAATAGATAAACTTTTACAAGCCGATATTCAGCTCCTTCCAAATCTATTAGACTAAAATCTTCAAACAAACTTTCATCTGTTGGCTCTGCATATTGCGTTTATTCGGTCAAGACCAATTCGTTGAAGAGCACTCGCCATAGATGGCACTCGACAATAGGAATTAAATAATAATGTTGTGGGCTAATTGATTAAAATCGATACTATGTCAAAAGCACAAAGCTGATTTTCCCTGTCAAAAAAGGCTCAAGTTAAAATAAAGCGTACACAGAAAAGCTTCATTAAAAGCTAAATTCCTACCTTTTAGAATTCTTTACATGCTCAACTTTTCTCCCTACCTTTTTATCCTAATTTTGACCGCCGAAACAGGCTCCAATGCTAGTATTACTGCAAAAAGAAATAAATGATTTTTTAAACTCGCTTATCGGGTACATGGTCATTATTATATTCCTAGTTGTGGTAGGACTTTTCTTATGGGTTTTCCCTGGCGAATACAATATTCTAGATGCCGGTTACGCCAACATTGATTCGCTTTTCATTCTTGCTCCATGGGTATTTATGTTTCTTGCTCCAGCAGTTACCATGCGCATGTTCTCTGAAGAACAGCGAAACGGAACCATTGAATTATTATTAACCAAACCACTTTCAGAATGGCAAATTGTATGGAGCAAATACCTTGCTGGAGTTTTACTGGTGATGTTTTCTCTTTTACCCACGTTATTCTATTTCCTGACAGTAAGCGAATTAGGGGCGCCAAAAAACAACGTAGATACTGGAGCTATGTGGGGTTCTTATATCGGTTTATTTTTTCTAGCCTCAGCGTTTATAGCTATCGGAATATTTGCTTCAAGCATTAGCAATAATCAAATTGTAAGTTTTGTAATAGCACTCTTTCTGTGCTTTTTCTCCTACGTCGGTTTTGAATCATTAAGTAGTCTAGAATTATTTGGAATTGCAGATCATATCATTTTAAAATTAGGTGTCAACGAACATTATATTTCATTAAGTCGAGGTGTTATCGATAGTAGAGACGTGATTTACTTTTTGAGTTTGATAGCCTTATTTCTGATGTTTACCAAAGTCAAATTGGACAGTCGAAAATGGTAACTAATGAGTAAACGGTTAAACGACATAATAGGCCTTGTGCTTGGCCTTGTGGTATTAGTTTTACTCAATATTGCTGGAGGCTTTTTATTTGAGCGACTTGACCTTACTTCTGACAAGCGCTACTCTCTTTCCGAAGTTTCTGAGCAGCAAGCAACAGAATTGGAAGATGTCGTTTTTGTCCGAGTTTACTTAGAAGGAGATCTTCCTGCCGATTACAAAAGGTTAAGAGATGCTACCAAAGAATTGTTAGACGAATTTAGAGCTTACGCAGGCGATAATCTTCAGTACGAGTTTATTGATCCAAGTGCAGGTATTAATGAGAAAGAACGTGAAAAGGTCTATCAAAAACTCTTTAAAGAAGGCTTGCAGCCTACTACGCTGCGAAAGCAATCGGTAGAAGAGGCTTCGGAGAAAGTGATATTCGCGGGCGCAGTTGTCACCTATCGCGACAAGACTTTGCCGTGGCAAATTCTAAAATCTCAGATAGGAGTTCCAGAAACAGCAATGATCAATAACTCGGTGCAACAACTGGAGTATGAATTTGCCAGTATATTAAAGAATTTAACCACCGTTTCTAAAAAACAAATCGCATTTATACATGGTCACGGAGAATACGAAGAACTCTATGTCGCAGATTTTGAGAAATCGTTAGGCGAGTTTTACGGCGTTAGTCATGTAACGCTTGATGGGCAATTAAACGCCTTAAAACTCTTTAATGCAATTATTGTTGCAGGTCCAGATTCAAGCATTGACGATAAGGACAAGTTTATTATCGACCAATTCGTAATGAGAGGTGGAAAGGTCATGTGGTTATACGAACCAGTTCTAGCGTCAATGGACAGCCTCAAAGGTGCCAATACGACTATGTCAATTCCCAGAGACCTGAACTTAGACGATTTGTTTTTTAAATACGGCATTCGTGTAAATCGCGATTTAATAATGGATATCCAATCCTTACCCTTGCCTATTGTAACTGGACAAATTGGAAATGCTCCTCGACAAGAATTCTTTCCTTGGCCCTACTTTCCAATGGTGATGACCAAAGCAAAAAATCCTATCGTCAAAAACTTAGATGCTATTGCCGTTCATTTTGCTTCTAGTATCGATTACGTTGGAAAAAATGATGGATTAAAGAAAACAACCCTTTTATCATCATCAAACTATTCCAAATTAGTGAGTACTCCGGCTCGAATAAGTTTTAATGTTTTGCGCAATAAACCAGATAAAAGACAATACAACAATGGTCCACAAAAAATTGGCGTTTTAGTGGAAGGTGTTTTTCCATCAAACTTTGCCAATAGAATTCCACAGCGATTGTTAAACGATCCTTCTATTGCTTTCAAAGAAGAAAGTGTTCCGACCCAGCAAATATTCTTATCCGATGCGGATATCATTAAAAATGAAGTTAACGAAGAGCGTGGTGAGTTTTTTGCTTTGGGTTACGACAAGTACACACGAAGAATTTATGCAAACAAAGACTTTCTTTTGAATTGCATGAACTACCTGCTCGATGACTCTGGCTTGTTAGAAATTAGAGCAAAAGAATTCAAACTTAGATTGTTGGATAGAACAAGAACGGTTAAAGAAAAAAGAAAGTGGCAATTGGTGAATTTGGTGCTTCCAGTTTCGGTAGTTGCTCTATTTGGAATGTTAGTGTTCTTTCTAAGAAAAAAATTATACGGGTCAAAAAGATGAAAAAAGGCGGAATAATAGGTTTACTTATAGCAATTGGATTGCTGTCCTTTATAGTGTTTTATGCAAGTAAAAACGGTGGTTCTACCTTAAAGCAACAATTGCACAATTTCGCAATAGAAGATACAGCAAGTATCACTAAAGTTGCCATGAATGACAAAAACGGGAATAGTTTAGTATTAGAGCGAATTAGTAGTGACGAATGGTCGGTTAAATCCGAGGGTCAGGATTTTAAAGCACGACAAGACGTTGTGCGAAATCTACTAAAAACCATAAAAGAGCTCACCGTTCGTGCGCCAGTTTCAAAATCAAGATTTGAATATACCGTAAAACAAATTGCAGCCAATTCAACCAAAGTAGCCATCTATCAAAATGAAGAAAACTCACCTGCTAAGGTCTATTACGTTGGTGGTGCCAATGGAGACAACACCGGGACGTTTATGCTTTTGGAAAAATCGAGTGTACCTTTTCTTATGCACATTGAAGGTCATTACGGGTTTATTCAAAGTAGGTATTCTCCAAGAATTAATGATTGGCGCGATAATGCCATTTGGTACTTCCCGGGTGAGAAAATAACGAAGATCAAAAATCTAAAGGTTGAATACCCTCAGGAACCTTCAAAGTCTTTTGAAATTACCAAAGTTTCAAATGACGAATACACACTAAAAGATGGTGAAGGAAATTTGGTTTCAGTTCCAAATATGGGCGGAATTTATGAATACATAAAGCGATACAGAGCAATTAGTTATGAAGGTTTTGAGGAGAACCGAACAAAAGCGTATTGCGATAGTTTAATCGCTCAAACACCAGTTAAAACCATTTACACGCTAAAAGATGATAAAGGGAATATTACTCAAGTAAAATCTTATTTAAAACCGGCCAAAGAAGATGCGGAAGATTGGGAGGGAAATGCAATACCATACGATTTAGAACGAATGTATGCAACGATTAACAATGATCAATTTGTAATCATACAGTACTTTGTATTTGACCCATTAACAGTGAGTCTACAAGAGTTTTCGCCTCCCTCATAACTTGTTGAAAAGTAGGCTTGCAGCTAGTATCTAATCCTTTGAACCAACCTTTGATTGCAATAAATTTGTGTGACTTAAATTAAAGGAAATCACATGAAATTCATTGTATCCAGTTCTCACCTTTTAAAAGAACTAAGCGCTATAGCTGGCGTACTAAATACGTCTAATACGTTACCGATTTTAGACAATTTTTTGTTCAGTATCAAGAAGGGAGACCTAACCGTTTCCGCTTCTGATTTAGAAAGCACCATTTTTACTAAAATAAAACTGGACAAATCTGATAAAGACGGAAGCATCGCTATTCCTGCTAAACTTTTGTTGGATACGTTAAAAACATTTCCGGAGCAGCCACTTACTTTCAACGTATCCGATGATAATTTCGGAGTTGAAGTTGTAACGGATAACGGAAAATATAAACTAGCAGGCCATAATGGAGACGAGTTTCCTAAAACGCCAGAATTAGAGTCTCCAGCAACAATAAAATTGACTTCTGATATATTATTCAATGCAGTTAATAAGACACTATTTGCTAGTGGTAACGACGAATTAAGACCCGTAATGTCTGGGGTTTACTTCGAATTAAATAGTGATAATGTAACTTTTGTAGCTACTGATGCTCACAAACTTGTTCGTTACAGAAGAACTGATGCAAAAGCAAAAAAAGGTGCCGCTTTTATTCTTCCTAAGAAACCTTCGAACTTATTGAAAGGCTTGTTATCAAATGTCGATGGAGATGTAACAGTAAAATATACGGACACTAACTGCTATTTCGAATTTGAACACATTACATTGATTTGTAGATTGATCGACGGAAAATATCCAAACTACGACGCGGTAATTCCTAAAGAAAATCCAAATAAAGTAGTTATTGCAAAAGGAGCTTTTCTAAGTTCAATCAAAAGAATTTCAATCTTTAGCAATAAAACTACTCACCAAGTACGATTGAAGATTTCTGGAAACGAATTAAGTGTATCTGCCGAGGATTTAGATTTTTCCAACGAGGCGAACGAACGTCTAACCTGCGATCATCAAGGAGAAGACATCGAAATCGGATTCAATTCGCGTTTCTTAATCGAGATGCTAAGCAACATTGAAACGGAAAATGTATCGCTAGAAATGTCTGCACCTAATCGTGCTGGCCTTTTGCTTCCAGCGGAAGGAAATAACGATAATGAAAACTTATTGATGTTGGTTATGCCAGTTATGTTGAATAGCTAAATAATTAGGTTTAAAATAATGATTTGGAGGCCTTCTTAAGCAATTGAGAAGGCTTTTTTATGCCAGAATAAATATTAGTCAATTACGTTAGAACGGATTAAATCTTCAAAACAAACTATGAAAACTTCTCTTTTTTGGATGTTAATACTAGGGATTTCTTGCTCACTTCTCAGTTGTAAGAAAGTACTTTGTAAAGGAATAGCAAAACCAAATTGCGCCCATACCCTAGAATATGCTCCGGTTTGCGGATGCGATGGAATAACCTACAGCAATCAAGGCGCAGCTTCTTGCAACAGTATAAATGATTTTACTGAAGGTGCTTGTGACTAAACTCTATTCACTACAACGAAAAAAAAACCTAAAAATTTACGTCAACTTATTGATTATGAAATTGAAGCAGAATAAACAGAACGCAATTGACTTTTATAAAATGTCTTATTTAGGGAAACCTGCTGAAGCTTGCAAGAAATTGATAGGAGATAAGTACATTCAACATAATCCTGATGTTGCTAATGGCGTTCAAGGATTTATTGACTATTTCGATAGAATGCAAACAGAATACCCAGAAAAATCAATTGAATTTGTGCGATGCATAGCCGAAGGAGATTTGGTTGCATTGCACACGCATCAAACTTGGCCTGGAAATGACCAATACGCGACTATGGATTTCTTTCGGTTTGATGAAAAAGGAAAGATTTGCGAGCATTGGGATGCTATTCAAAAAGTACCTGAAAAATCAGCAAATAAGAATGGAATGTTTTAATCTTTGGATTGTCCTTCTCTTTGTTTTCTTTGCTATCACCCTTTAAAACTTTATAAATTTTAATTCTATTAAAATGGATCACACTGAAAACCCAAGGAGCATTAAGTATCACGTAAAAAAATACTTATCCAAACATAAAAATAGGTTTTCAGGAAAAACGGTAATTGATTTCCCAGCTGGAAATGGAGTGACAACAAAAATTTTACAAGACATAGGTGCAAAGCCAATTCCCTATGATTTATTCCCAGAGTATTTCAAGATAGACGGTCTAGAATGCCTGCAAGCAAATATTGCAGAGGGAATTCCCGCTGTAGCTCAAAGTGCCGATTTTGTACTCTGCCAAGAAGGAATAGAGCATTTTTCAGATCAATTGGGCAGCTTTAAAGAATTTAATCGAATATTAAAAAAAGGTGGAAGCCTGATAATAACGACTCCCAATTACTCAAATTTAAGAGCTAAAATGAGTTACTTGTTGTCCGAAAGCGAGCGCTTCAACACCATCATTGCTCCAAACGAATTGGATAGTATTTGGATGTCCGACCAAAAAGTAACGAACGAAATATATTACGGTCACATATTCTTGATTGGTGCATTAAAGCTGCGATGTTTTGCCAAATTATCAGGTTTCAAAATCAAACATATCCAGTTTACCCGATTAAAAACTACCTCATTGCTGCTGATGTTTTTATTCTATCCTTTCATTTTAATCTCGAACTGGATTACTTATCGAAAAAGGTTAAGAAAAAACAAAGACTTTAATGAACAAACCAAAAGAGAAGTCTATAAAGAAATCTTCAACATGTCTATCAATCCAAAGATTCTTACCGATGGGCACTTATTCATTGAATTTGAAAAAGAAAAAGAGGTAGCTGAAGTTGCAGGAGATCTCATAAGCGTACACAAACAATATGGTATTACTTAAGTCTTTTCTATTTCTAAGAAAAGCTCTAATGATTTGTTTATATTGTCCTTGGTAATAAGGCAAATTATTTACCACTAAAAACTCAACATTATGGGAAAAGGAAAAGACGCAAAAAAGAGCGTAAAAAAAGAAGCAGCTAAGTCTCCAAAGGAAAAAAAAGAAGAAAAACGCTTAAAGAAAGCCAGCAGATAGATTAGCTTTTCTTGTTTAATAAACTTTACATCTGCCCTTTAAAAACTTGTTGTGCAGGTCCTTTTAGCCAAATGTTGGTGAACTCTCCATTGGCATTTTTTTCATAAGAAACTTCTAATTCACCGCCCACAGCTTTTATTCTAGAAGCATTTTGTTTGGTGTTTTTGCTTTGCAAATCCGCTACTAGAGCAACTGCTGTAACTCCAGTTCCGCACGCTAAGGTTTCATTTTCCACTCCGCGTTCGTAGGTTCTCACTTCCAGAATATCGTGCTGTGATGCTACAAAGTTCACATTTGTTCCTTCGGATTTAAATCGGTCGTTGTCTCTAATTTTACGGCCTTCTTTAACTAAATCAAGATCTTTTACATTCTCTCTAAAAGACACATAATGCGGAGAACCAGTATCGAGGAAAAAGTCGTTATCAATTTGTTCGACTTTACTTACATCAATCATTTGAAGTTCAACCCAATCTCCATACAATTTTGCTTTATGCATTCCATCAATGGCTCTAAATTCACAACTGTTGCCTTCAAAAACATCTAGAAATTTGGCAAAAGCAACAATACACCGTCCACCATTTCCGCACATGGTACTCTCGTTTCCATCTGAGTTGAAGTACACCATTCTAAAATCTGAATTAATGTCATTTTGCAATAGAATAAGACCATCTGCACCTACTCCAAAATTTCGATTGCATATTCGATTAATAATTTTGGTGTTCAAGTTTTTGCCCAGCTCAACTTCCCCATTACGGTTGTCAATCATCACAAAATCGTTGCCCGCACCTTGGTATTTGTAAAACTCCATCATTTATTCCCCAACTGTTGACAACGAAAGTACGTTTTTTAAGTAGGAGATAACAAATAAGAAACACACAATTGTTTTTTAAAATTCTGCATATCATGTAGTTAACTAATTTTAACCGCATTAATTGAACTTAAAATTAGACTTAGAGTTATACAAGCTAAACGTTTAACTCTAAATCAAAAAAGAAATGAAAAAAACATTAGTATTGATAGCAAGTGCAATGGTCGGTGGATTCGTCTCTTTAGGCATTCACGAAACCTTTTTAGTTCAAAATTCTGAGCTTCAAAGTACTGTTATTGAAAAAGACGTTCCGGTTCATTTTGCAAGGAATGTTGCTCCTGGAGTTCCAGATTTAACTTTCGCGGCTGAGAAGTCCTTAGCCGGAGTGGTACACGTAAAAACAATTTTTAGAGGTCAAGATTATTACCAATCCAACCCCATATTTGACCTATTGTATGGTCGTCCACGCTACATGCCTCAGCCAGAGGGGACAGGATCAGGAGTTATTATTTCAGACGATGGCTACATTGTAACCAACAACCATGTAGTTGATGGAGCTGAAAAAGTAAAAATTACGCTAAACGACAAAAAACACTACGAAGCCAAAATTATTGGTCGTGACCCAAGTACCGATTTAGCTTTACTTAAAATAGAAGCAACCGACCTTCCTTATCTGCAATATGCAAATTCAGATGACATTAAAGTTGGTGAATGGGTGTTGGCAGTAGGAAATCCATTTAACCTCAACTCTACAGTAACTGCTGGAATAATTAGCGCCAAAGGCAGAGATATAAATATCCTCCAATCTGATCCACGTTCTGGAATTAGTCCAGTAGAAGCATTTATTCAGACCGATGCTGCTGTAAACCCAGGAAATAGTGGCGGTGCACTAGTCAACACTGCTGGAGAATTAGTTGGTATTAATGCTGCAATAAAATCCAATACCGGTTCATTTGCGGGTTACTCTTTTGCAATTCCAGCAAACATCACCAAAAAAGTGGTGAGTGATCTTATGGAGTTTGGTGCCGTGCAACGCGCTTTTATTGGCGTGTCTATTCAAGACCTTAGCGAAGACGTGATTAAAAAAAATGACCTAAAATTAAGGGATGGCATTTTCATTGCTGCTATTGCTGAAGACGGCGGGGCTAAAGCCGGCGGCATGTTGGTTGGCGACGTCGTTACCAACATCAACAGCAAGAAAGTAAATAATGTTCCAGAGTTTCAAGAACAACTCAGCAATTTTAGACCAGGAGACAAAATTTCGGTAACGGTAAATCGCCAAGGAGAGAGTAAAAAACTTGAGTTAACGCTACGAAATCAATACGGAAGTACAGAATTAATTGACAAAACCGTCGTTGAAGTGTCTACTTTATTAGGAGCGCAGTTTTCTCCAATAGATGACAAAATGAAAAAGCGATTGAGTTTAAAAAATGGCGTACAAGTGCAAGATCTAAAATCGGGTAAGCTAATGAAAGCTGGTGTGCGTGAGGGTTTTATTATTGTGCGTGTTGATGGAAAACACATTGAAAATCAGGATGAATTAAATGTTCAACTCAAAGGCAAACAAGGAGGAGGAGTTTTGATTGAGGGGATTTATCCAAATGGAAAAATGGCCTATTATGGTTTAGGTATGTGACGGTAATACAAATTGGTTAGTTGATTCCAAAATTCGATTTAGCAGCAGGGGTGCATTAATTACTAAACGAAAGAAAATTATGAGACAGTTAAAAATATCGAAGTCGATTACGAATCGGGCGGATAAATCTTTGGACAAGTATCTTCAAGATATAAGTCGAGAAGAAATGATTACGGCCGAAGAAGAAGTGCGCTTAGCAATACTTATTAAAGAAGGCGACGAAAGAGCTAAAGAAAAATTGGTACGCGCAAACCTTCGTTTCGTAGTATCGGTTTCCAAGCAATATCAAAATCAAGGACTTACTTTACCCGATTTAATTAATGAAGGAAATCTAGGTTTAATAAAAGCTGCTGGTCGCTTCGATGAAACACGTGGTTTCAAATTCATTTCTTATGCGGTTTGGTGGATACGCCAATCCATTCTTCAAGCTTTGGCAGAGCAAGCTAGAATTGTACGCCTGCCGTTGAATCAAGTTGGAACTATTTCGAAAATTAATAAGACTTTTTCGCAATTAGAACAAGAATTCGAAAGAGCTCCTAGCGCTGCCGAAATTGGGCAACACTTAGAAATTGACTCCAAAAAAGTACGCGATTCTATGAAAAGCTCTGGCCGTCATGTATCTGTTGATGCTCCATATAGAGAAGGAGAAGATTTTGGCATGATCGATATGATTAGTGGAAACGGGCCAAAAACTGATGACGGTCTAATCCGCGAATCTTTAATCCAAGAAATAGAGCGCTTACTCACCACGCTTTCACAAAGAGAACGACAGGTGATTAGAATGTTTTATGGAATTGGGAAAAAACAAGGTATGACGCTGGATGAAATCGGAGCTGAATTTGACCTGACACGGGAACGCGTAAGACAGTTAAAGGAAAAAGCAATTCGTCGATTAAGGCATAACTCTAGAAGTAAATTACTACGAGCATACTTGGGTTAAAAAACAAAATTAATTTCCATCAGGTAGTTTTAATTGGATAAAATCTTAATGCATAAGAGCACCTATAAGAATTGTTCGAAAGTGGTTATAATCTCTTAATCTCACGAACAAAAGGCTGTTCAAACAATTGAATTATAATACTTTTGCGGCGCTATTTGAGCAATCATTTAGCGCCGTTTTATTTTATAATATTAACTAAAAGAAATTTTTATCCGATATGGCTAATACGGGTTTAACAAGTTACAGTAAAGCACACGGAGAGTGGCTTTCCAAAGAAAGAGCTGCTATTGAATTAATCTCTGCAGTTGGCACATTAATGTATGAAAAGCAAGTTGAATTAGTGCTTTTTAGAAATCATTTGGTAAATGTTGCTTCTTCAGAAATTTTAAGATTGCACGAATATGCTGCCAATGTAGTTCAGAAACCGATTGAAGTAGCCGATACTGTTGCTCTAGCTTCTGCATTAAACGCTATGGATTTACCTCCAGCGAAAATTGATATTGGAAAGCTTTCTTACGAATGGAAAACCGAAGGCAGTAATTACGGCTCTCAAGCGGAATTTATAAGTGACAAATTAGGCGAAATTGTAAACGGAACTTCAACTAAAAAAACTGAGCCAAGAGACGTTGTTCTTTATGGTTTCGGTAGAATTGGTCGTTTGGCTGCGCGCGAGTTAATCAAACAAGCTGGAAAAGGACAACAATTGAGGTTGAGAGCCATTGTAACTAGAGATACATCTGATTTTCAAATTACAAAAAGAGCTTCTTTGTTAAGTAACGATTCTGTCCATGGACAATTTGAAGGAACTGTTGATGTTGATTTAGCTGGAAAATGTTTAATCTTAAATGGGCAGCGCATTCAAATGATTGAAGCAAAAAACCCAGAAGATGTAGATTATACTTCATACGGAATCGATAATTGTTTATTGATTGACAATACCGGAGTTTTTACTGATCGTGAAGCCCTCTCAAGACACAAACAATCTAAAGGTGTTAACAAGGTTCTATTAACTGCTCCAGGAAAAGAAATTCCAAATATTGTTTACGCTATTAATCAAGGTACGGTTAATATCGATGAAGAAACAATCTATTCGGCAGCGTCTTGTACTACGAATGCCATCTCTCCGATACTTTCGGTAATAGAAGACAATATTGGTGTTGAAAGAGGCCATATTGAAACTGTACACGCTTATACCAATGACCAAAACTTGTTGGATAACATGCATAAAAAGCCGCGTCGAGGTCGATCTGCTGCAATAAACATGGTGATTACTTCTACAGGTGCTGGCAAAGCGGTAACTAAGGTTATTCCTAGCTTCGAAAACAAACTGACTGCAAATGCAGTTCGTGTTCCTACTCCAAATGGTTCTTTGGCTATTTTGAGTTTGAACTTAAAAAAGGAAAGCACCAGAGAAGAAGTAAATGCACTATTGAAAAAAGCAGCTTTGGAAGGTAACTTGGTAAATCAAATCCATTATTCAATGGACGAAGAACTAGTCTCTAGCGATATCATTGGAAATACTTGTTGTGCTGTTTTTGATTCACCTGCAACTATAATGAGTAACGACGGTAAAAACGTTGTGCTTTATGTGTGGTACGATAATGAGTTTGGATATACTAAGCAAGTTATTCGTTTAGCTAAGTATATTGCTAAAGTGAGAAGATTACATTACTACTAGGAAACTAATATTTTGATATTTAGAAGCCCTTTTCGTCCCGATAACTATTGGTATCGAAAAGGGCTTTTTGTTGTTTGTACTTGTTTGTCGTATCGTCCTTCCAAAATCGTAATTGAACAAAATGAAGCATGAGTTTTCTTGAAATAGATATCAGGAATCTTTCTATTGAATATGAAGATTCCCGTTTTCACGGGAATGACGGCGGGGGTTGCAGGCTCACAAAACTATTCGTCATTCCTGCGCAGGCAGGAATCTAAAATTCCATCAATTAACGTTATAAAGATTCCGTACATAAGATTCGCAATACCTTCTGCGGCAGCAGCTCATCTAATCTCACGGAATGACGGCGTAGCTACTATTCAAGTATTCCAAAAAATCTCCGTTCATCTGCGCAATCCGCGGGAGACCAAAGCAATCCGTGGAAAACCACCTTTCATTACATATTACTCAACCCTCATTACTCTGCGAAACCAAATTCTCAGGAGGTAAATCACCTTCTTTTAAGTGGTGCGAAACGGCCTCGTGCACGTTCATGTAAAAATGATTCGTGCCTAAGGTCTTGGCCAATTTGGCTTTTCTAAATTGATCCCGAACTGGACCCGTTACACCTGCAAATACAACCTCTACACCATTATCGTTAAAGTGCTTTATCAATTCTAGCAGCATATAAGACGCGGTTGAATCTATTTGAGTTAAAGGTTGTGCATCAATCAAAACCTTCTTTAGCTTCGGTTTCTTCTCGGCCCAAGCCAGTACATTATCTTTAAAATATTCGCAATTCGCGAAAAATAATTGAGCATCAAAACGAACGATTAGCAAATCTTCAAATTCCTCAGCTTCTTTAAAACGCAATACATTTCGGTAATAATTCGTACCAGCAATTCTTCCTAATTGGGCTAAGTGCGGTTTGCTTACTCTAAAAATCACCAAACCTATGCTCAATAAAACACCTATTAAAATTCCATTTACAATTCCAAATGCAAGGGTTGCAACAAAAGTTGAAATCAACATGGTAAATTCCCTTCTATCGGTATTCCAAAGGTGTTTTCCATATTTAATATCAATTAAATCCGATACCGCAACCATAATGATAGAAGCAAGAATAGCATGCGGTAAATAGTAAAAAAGCGGTGTAAGAAATAATAATGTGAGCATTACTAAAACAGCACTGATAAGAGAAGCTAAACCGGTTTTTGCACCCGATTGATCGTTAACTGCTGTCCTTCCCAAACCACCGGTAACTGAAAACGACTGGAACATAGAGCCTACAATATTGGCTATTCCTATAGCAAACAGTTCCTGATTGGGTAAAATCTCGTAATCTCGGTGTTTAGCTTGAATCGCCTTGGAAACTGAAATGGCTTCAGTAAAAGCTATTAAAGCAATTGTAAAGGCTGCTGGAAGCAACTTTTGAATAATTTCAAGGTTGAGGTTTGGTAATCTAAATGCGGGCAGTCCGGCTGGAATTTCGCCAACAATTCGAATTGAATTTGAACTAAGGTTTAAAAAGTACACCGCCAAAATACTTAAGATCACCGCAAGCAATGCACCTGGAATTTTGCGATTTATTTTCTTTATCGATAAAATCAAAATGATTCCAATAATCCCAATGATAATGCTCAAAACCGACCAATTTGAAAATTCAGTAACCGACGAAAGGAGCGTTTTGAAAACGTTTCCTGAAGTTTGAATATCTATTCCCAGCAAATGCCTCAACTGGCTGACTCCAATAATAATTGCAGCTGCGGCTGTAAAACCACCTATTACAGGCTTTGACAGAAAATTAACAAGAAAACCTAAGCGAAGAAATCCAAATAAAATGAGAATTATTCCTTCAATGAAAGCTAAGAGAATTGCCAACTCAACAAAATATTCAGAACCTACCTCTGCAAAAGCACTCACACCAGCCAAAACCAATAAAGAATCAATTGCAACTGGCCCAACAGCTAATTGGCGACTGGTTCCAAAAAGTGCATAAATAATGAGCGGAAAAGTAGAAGCGTATAAGCCATAGATAGGCGGCACTCCGGCAATCATGGCATAAGCCATTCCCTGCGGAATAAGCATTACTCCTACCGTCAATCCTGCAGAAATATCACCACTTAGCCATTCCTTTTTATATCCAGGAAGCCAACTTAGAATTGGAAAAATTTGTTTTTGGGGCATAATTATACTCTGGGCCAAAGTTATAATTTACACCATGCTGATTATAGAGACTTAGGTCACACAATTCGATTAAAAATGCAACTGAACCGCTCCATAAAAATTAATGGGGTCTGCAGGAATAATTCCCGGACCGGGATAACCAACTGCTCGTCTTGTAAAATATCGATTGTCAGTAAGGTTATTAATTCCAGTTTCAAAGGTCCATTTCTTGTATTCGTAGCTCGCGCTCAAGTCCATAACCCAGTATGCTGGGATTATTCCAACAATTGCATTTGGTGAATAGCTCGCATTTGTGGCATCAGAAAACTGCTCTGAATTGTATGAGTATTGATAGCCAATTTTGAATTTCTTCCGCTTTAAATTTACTCCAGTTTTCAATATCATACTTGGTACATTTTCGACCTGTTTATTCTGATAAGCAGCTTCACTTGAGTTGATATACTTTGCATCTTGAATTGTGAAGTTGGAAAAAATGTTCAAATTAGTTTTTGATTTGCCTTTTGTCAAAACTCCAATAATATCCATTTCCCCGTAAGATTCAAGACCTATATTTCTAGAATCAGAAACATTGGTGCGGTATCGAATAACTCTCAATGTTCTCTCATCCTCTTTCGAAACAGTTCCGATTCGTCCAGAATACTGCAAATAATATCCACTGATATCATAAATAAAATACCTTGAAATATTTCCTCGAATTCCAAGGTCACTAGAAAATCCTGTTTCGTCTTGCAGATTTGGATCAACTTGAAGGTTTGGATTATTTACACGCATATCGTTGAAGTTAATTGCGCGATAGTTTTGGCTGATATTGGCATAGACTTCACTGTTTTTTAGTTTATAAGCAGTTCCAATACCTCCAATTACAAAACTTCGTGAACTACTTTGCTGATCTTCAATAGTTCTTGCCCCCTGAGTATTTCCTGCTAAATCAAAAAACTCAACGTTATAGGTTCCATCCGATTGTGTAATAATATGTTCAAACCGAACACCGGGCGTAATGCTCCATTTGGAAGTAACTTGAAAAACATTTTCCGAAAATGCCGCTACATTCTGACTTGGGAATTTGTAATTACTGTATTCAGGATTCTCCGGATCGCTAAAATTAAAGTCAGCATCAAAACCGGCAGAACCGTTACCTTGCTTTCGCTTTGTAAACCCCCTATAGTAGCGCATTCCGACCAACCAATTACTTGGATTTCCAAGAAATTCATAAGTGTGCACCATACGGTTTTCATTACCAATATTCAAGTAATCGTCTTTCATTAAATCTCTCAATCCTTCAGGGTCGGGACGATTTATGTATCCCAAAACCCCCAATGCATCTCGAGATCCAATTAGCCCAAAGTTTCGCATTTCAAAGCGCCATTTTGAATTCAATCTATAGGTAAAAACCGCAGCAGCAATGTTCCAGTCTACTTTGAACCAGTTCCGCTCTCGAATACTTTGACTAGGATCTTCTTCAAACAATCTATCCGTTAATCCACCGGCCTGCTGCGCGGTGTAACTCATTTTAGTAAACTCAATTTTATAGCTGAGCTTCGCATTGATTTTTTGATGAAACTGCGCATGCCCCACAATAGATTCGAATTGACTATTTGGTCGCCAACCTCCACCGCGCTTGTAATTTACATACCCATAATATCCTATGTTTTTATTGGTTCCGCCGATAGAGTTGAAGGTGTTGAACAAGCCAAAAGAGCCCATACTTTGCCGCAATACAATGTCCATCTTCTTATCGGGATGAGGTCCTTTTAATTCAAAATTTAATACTCCACCAAACTGAGTTCCATATTGCAAACTAGAAGCACCACGTGTAACTTCAATACGATCAATTGACTCGGAAGGAGGCGTATAATAACTTTCGGGGTATCCTAAAGCATCAGCAGCTATATCGTATCCATTTTGACGTGTATTGAAATTACTGGTTCTATTTGGACTTAAACCTCGCCCCCCAATATTCAACTGCAATCCACCTTCGCTACTTTCCCAAATATTCAAACCCGATATTCGACTGTAAATTTGCCTAGAATTATTGGTTGCTAAGTTTGCATTCATTTGGCTCATTACTATTACCTCACTTTTCTTTGCAGAATAGATATCCATTCCATCAATAGCGTTCATATGCATCAGTCCAAAACCTGAACTCCTATCTTCTTGAACGATAAATTCGTTTAATTCAATTGCAACGCTGTCCAATTCAAAACTTAAGGTGTTATTCCCAGCTTTTAAATTTATTTCTTGTTCTGTAGTTTTTATGCCAAGAGTAAACGCAACAATCTTGTAATTACCTGGCTTTAAATTAGCTATTCGATAATTTCCTTGTTTATCAGTTTTGGTTTTATAGGGTGTATATTTTAATATCACCTCACTTTCAGTAGCTGGCTTTCTACTGTTCTTCCATACAATATTACCTTCTAAACTGGCTTTTTGAGCAACTAAGCAATGCCCAACAAGAAACAACAAGATCGATATAGCTACTACTTTTTTCAATTTTCAAATGGTAATATCCAAGTTTTGTTTTTCCAAGAGTCCTCAATAGAAGCTAGATTAACTTTAGTGTCAATAAATGGTCGACTTCCACTTCCATTCAATGTCACATAAACCTCAGAATACACTTCTGGATTACTCCAACCCTTACTTTTTAAATCGGCTTCGATGTAATTGGCGAATTCCAAAATCATATCGGGTTGAGTCGCCATCATTTTCTCTTGATTAGCGGTTAGGTAATCACCATTCCTTATTTCCAATCGTTTTTTGCTTGTGGGTTCTGATGCATAAAAAAATGCACTTCCAGCCTTTTCCATGAGCATTACTCTCCACCCAAATCGGTAGCCTTGCTCGTGCCAAAACAACGGTCCTTCATAGGCCAAATGTCGAAAAGGAAATACGAATTGAACCGCCATAAAAACTGCAATAGATACTATTCCAAAAGCACTCAGCCCTTTTGTGTTTTCAAGGTTTTCAGAAACCGTAACAGGTGACCATTTGACTATTCTTTCTAGCTTATCCAGCAAATTGCAATGGAAATCTTCAGAGAAGAAAATCAACGTACAGCCAATCATTATAAGCGGAAACATACCAATTGGAAATAACCAATAGGTCAGCACATGAAAAACGATTACGGCAACATAGGCCAATGATCTCGTCTTTTTTGAAAGCAATAAAAAAGGAATCAATAAATCGTATAGCGCACCAAACCAACTGAAAACATAAGCTACAGCTGTATTCTTAAACAGAAAACCGATGATAGGTTTACTCGTATGAGCGGGCAACCATAATTTTAGCGGCATGGCTTTAATTAGCCAATCGTAATTCAATTTGGCAATGCCAGCAAAAAAATAAACTATCCCTAATTGCAGTTTCAAAAGGTTAATTGACCAGACTGGTATTTTTCTCGTTTGCAACTTGGGAGATAATTTAGCATCCAAGGAAAAATATCGGTTAGCTGGTAAAAATACCATTAGAAATGAAACCAAACTGATGAAGTAATAGTGATTTAAATAGGTGGTTTTATCAATCAGTTCGATGTAAGTAAATCCAATAAAAAAAGCGAGAGCAGACAGTCGGTATTTATAACCAATAAACATACAAACTGAAGCTAGCATTACTAAAGCAAACAAGACATACATTCCTGGTTCACCTAACGACTGCACCCATTCGAAACCGTAATACTTAAAATGAAATGTAGGCGAAATATAGAGTTCGTAAATCCATCCTTTGAGCCAAAAACGCAACAAACTAGCAAACATTAATGCAGAAAACAGTAAACGAAAAATCACCAAAGGAGCAATATCAACTTCTTTGGTGATTAAGTTTTTCTTTATTGAAGTAATACTCAACACACTAATCTCCGTCGTTGTCTTGATAGGTAATCAATACACCTGTTGCCGATGGAATATCGGCTTTAAAAAGAATGATCAATCGCTGCAATTCTTTTACTGCTTCATCAATATTGGCTTTATTCGAAGTCAAACTTTCTTTCAGCGGTTTTGGAATTGCATTCAACTTATTCCTACAAGCAGCAAATTGAGCTTTGATGGCATCGTTTAAAGTTCCTTCGTTATATTCGGCACCGAGACTAATTAAATAATCATCCAACCCAATTCCCTCAACACCGTCATTATTCGATCCATTATAGAATGCTTCAATTGCATTCAAGTTTTCAAGAGCCAATTCAATAGAAGTATTTCCGTAGTACAGCGCCTCAACATGGCCAGGTAACGACGTACCCGAAAAATTTCTGTTTCCATTTGGAATACCCAATTTCCCATCTCTCAAATGTCGCTCAATATGTTGAGTAAGCGCATTAATCACCTGACCTAAACTACTGCCTGCGTCAGTTCCATTGGCTCCATTAAACTGATTCACATAATTACCTCCATTTGAAGACCATTTTATATTGACCGATTCAGCATTGTTTGCGATTTGATTTACTACTTCCTCCAAATAGTTTAGCCGATTTGTTCCTAATATGGAGTCCGTATACCTTCCAACTATTTTAGTAGCTGAACCTGAATTAATTAGGCAGTCTAATGCCGGAAAGCCTTTAACATCCAGTTTGTTTGCACCATTTATGTTAATTGAACCTTGCTTTATTAAATCCTTCAACTCTGCAGTATCGGTAGGATAGATATTGGTTTCGCTGCGCAATGTAATATCCGCAGCTGGCCCAAACTCATACATTGCAACCTTTTGCCAAGCCATGTAAGCTGATAACCAAGCAGACCTTACGTTTGTGAGGTTTATTTCGGAAGGACTTGCTTTAAACTGACTTGCTGCTTTTTGTAATTCAAGAACATTTGTTTGGTATTGCTCATAACTCGGAATTATGATTGATGTTGACCAATTAGTTAAAAGGTTCTCAATATTAAATGCCGCTGTTGGCTGTATGTCTGCTACTTCAGGATCATCCTTTTTACAAGATAAAGTGACTGCCATTATAAAAACTAATACTAATAAATGCCTCATTTTACAATTGCGATTTAATAGATTCAAAACCATAAGTAGTTGCTAAATCATCAATTACACTGGTCAGGTTTGCTGCCGAAATCGAGTAAAAATCTTCACCTATTGTTTTCTTATGTTCAGCTATTTGAGCGCTTGTAAGTTTTCCCTCGTAAGCGTATTTAAGGTTATCAAGAAAAGCCCAAGCTTCACTGATTGCATGATTCCTCAGCGCATCGTCAGAAATCTCCTTCTTCGCTAAGCTCAGATAATGTATTGCAGTTGCAGCACAAACTTTTTCTAATTCCATTCTGATGATACTAATTTGTGCATCTCTTGCTGCATAATCAAGCTGAGTGATGGCAAACCTACCTGCAATAAATGCATTCATTAATTTAGTATTCGATGCTAATAAATCGTTTCTACCATTTGCATATTTTCCCCAGAAACGATCGGTACCTTCAGCTGGAAAATCTACCGTTCCAAATAGATACCCAAAAGCTTCATCCCAGTGGTGTTCCATTTTTGTATATGACTGCCCTTCCTCTATGATATCGTTGTCTAAATTCATTTTCTCAGCACCTAAGTACACATAAGAAATCTGATGCATAAACACAGCTCCCACTAATCCTTTTTCAATTATCTGAGTGGGCTCCTGACCCAATTTATTAACCAAATAAGCCTTATCGCCCGATTGTACAACTCCAGAATTACCACTTTTACCTTCAAACTTTGCAACTTCAGTTGAATCTGAAATGCTTGCAATTTCTTTTATCCAATTTTCAATTTCGCCAATAATTAAGGGGTCACTGCTGGCCGTTTTATCTTTCAATTGTTTTGAAGAAGCGTTAAGCTCAGCTGCAATAAATGGAGTGTTTTCATTCGCGTACATATTTAACATCTTTGCCTCATCCAATGCAGTTCCTGGTGTATTTGCCGTTTTCATATAGGCCACCATTTCAGATAACATATCCATTCGTTCCTTTTGCCCTGAGAAGCTAACGGTTGATGCGCCATTTCGTTCAAATTTATAAGTGCTTGGCGCCTCAATTCCTCTAGAGATTACTTCAGCGTATTCACAAGAACCATCATCTTTCTTGGCATTTTCAGTATAATTTACAGCTGTTTCGTCAGTACAACCCTTCTTCTTGCAAGCAACAAACACTGACATTACCAACACCGAAAAAATAACCTTATTCATTTTTATCTTTTTCATTTTTATTTTTATTTAGACTTATTATAAATAACAAGGCAAATCTATCCTGAGAATTCAAACTGCACAATACCTATGGGTAGGTATTTTTGAAAAATAATCTTATATTTTTCCAATCCCGTTTACATACAACTGAGTATTAAAAAATGAAATAAGCAGCTCGTTTAATCGGATATATTTGTAATCTATGGCGAAAAAAAGATTTACGAACGACGTTCGCATAAAAAACAGCAAAGCGCGATACGAATTTGAACTGATGGACGATTTTGTGGCTGGAATTCAACTCGCTGGCACTGAAATAAAATCAATTCGAGAAAGTAAAGCAACTATTAATGAGGCTTTTGTTAGCCTTATTGGAGAAGAGGTTTTTGTGCGAAACATGTTTATTGCCGAATATACCGAAGGAACTTACTCCAATCACATCCCTAAACGCGATCGAAAACTACTCCTCAATAAAACGGAAATAAAAAAAATAAGAAAACACATGCTGGTAAAGGGTTTTACAGCAGTTCCTACTCTATTGTTTGTGAATGAAAAAGGATTAGCCAAACTCAAATTCTCTTTAGCAAAAGGAAAAAAAATACACGACAAAAGAGAAAGCCTGAAACAAAAAGATTTAAAAAGACAAATTGACAGAGAAATTTCATAAATATTTACTGTTAAATAAGATGCAGTGCAAAATTTGCACCGTTCAACTACTTGCTTATATTTGAATTTCGCTAAAACTATGACATTCGTTATCCAATATTTTAACAAGCTATGAGTGAAGAGCTACTGAAAGCATTGATGCAGTTGTTTGCTATGGCTTCAGATGTCGATGACATTACTCAAGAAAGTAGAGTTATTGTTAACGATTATCTTACTCAAGAGCTAAACTCTGAACTCGTACCTACCTATTTAGAAATTTACGACAAAAACATCAAGGAAATTCACCATGGTGTTGAAAAGGATGCACTTGCTGATCAAAATGTCATTGAAGTTTGCTCTAAAATCAATGCTGTTTTACAACAAAAGCAAAAAATAGTCATTCTCATAAGGCTTCTTGAGTACATTCTTGCGGATGAAAATATTTCAGATCACGAATTTCAATTCTTAAGAACTACAGCGGATACATTTAAAATTCCAACTGATGAATTTGATGATTGCTTGAAATTTTTAGAAGCGGAACCTAACACCATACCTGATCTTCTTGATATACTTATTGTTTCTTCTGAAGATAGTATTGAATGTGAAAAGTCTCAATTTATTAAACGAGATGGCATCGAAGGGAAAATAATATTCCTAAAGTTCCCAAGTGTAGAAATGTATGTTATGCGCTACTTAGGTGAGGACGATTTGTACCTTAATGGACAAATTTTATTTGCTAATAGGGCCTATCCTCTATACGTTGGTTCGAGTGTTAGAAGTGGAAAAGTTTCTCCTATTTTCTATAGCGATGTAGTAAGTTCTTTTTTGGTTAGAACAGAAAGTGAAAAAATTGTTTTTAAAGCTCAAGATTTAATTTATCGTTTCAAAACTGCAAATATTGGTGTCCAGCCTTTTAGAATGTGCGAAGAAAACGGTAAGCTAATAGGAATAATGGGTGGTTCGGGAGCAGGTAAATCTACCCTGCTAAACATTCTAAACGGAGAGTATACTCCAACGGAAGGTAAGGTAACCCTAAATGGAATTGACATTCATAAACACCCTGAGAAAATTAAGGGCGTAATAGGTTACGTTTCGCAAGATGACCTGTTGATAGAGGAATTGACCGTATTTCAAAACTTATACTATAACGCTAAATTAATTTTTGGCGGAAAATCCGATAAAGAAATCACTACAAAAGTGATGGACTTATTGGTTAGCCTTGGGCTTAAAGAAACTGTCGACCTCAAGGTTGGTAGCCCAATGGAAAAATACATAAGTGGAGGACAGCGTAAACGATTGAATATTGCCCTTGAGTTAATTCGAGAACCGGCTCTGCTGTATGTTGATGAACCAACTTCAGGTTTAAGTTCTAGAGATTCTCAGAACATTATGGATTTACTTAAGGAACTTTCCTTAAAAGGTAAATTGATATATGTAGTTATACATCAACCTTCTTCAGACATTTTTAAAATGTTTGATAAGCTTATGATTCTTGATGTTGGTGGTTATTTGATTTACAATGGGAATCCTGTAGAAGGCATAAAATATTTTAAAAGAGCGGCTAAATTTGCAAATGCAGATGAAGAAGATGCTAGTGGAAATGTAAATCCAGAGGTCATATTTAACATTATAGACCAAAAAGTTGTTGATGAGTATGGAAATCTAACCGAGGATAGAAAGGTTGAGCCCAAACAGTGGTACGATTTATATTTAAAAGAAATTGACTGTAATGTGGAAATGCTAGAAGACCCTCTTTCTGCTCCCAAAATTGATTTTAATTTGTCGGGAGTACTGCAGCAGTTTAAAATATTTGTCACTCGAGATGTCCTTTCAAAGTTGACAAATCGACAATACATGTTGATTAACATGTTAGAAGCTCCTGTATTGGCGCTTATTTTAAGCTATTTCGTCCGCTACTACCCTTTTAATGGGCAAGATAGTGAATACGTTTTCCTTGAAAACGAAAACATTCCCGCATACATGTTTATGTCGGTTGTAGTTGCGTTATTTATTGGTCTTACGGTAAGTGCTGAAGAGATCATCCGCGACCAAAAAATTCGAAAGAGAGAGTCATTTTTAAATCTTAATAATAGTGCGTACTTGATTAGTAAAATCCTAATCATGTTTCTAATCTCAGCAATTCAGACCATCACTTTTGTGCTTATTGGAAACAACATTCTTGAGATTGAAGGTATGTTTTGGGATTACTATTTAATCCTATTCACAACGGCATGCTTTGCTAATGTGTTAGGACTTAATCTCTCCGCAAGCTTTAATAGCGCTGTCACCATTTATATTTTGATTCCATTCATTATTATACCGCAGCTTATTTTTAGTGGTGTAATTGTAAAGTTTGACAAATTAAATCCTAACGTTTCTTCCAGAATTAAAGTTCCTTTTATCGGAGAGGCTATGGCTTCTCGTTGGGCATTTGAAGCGCTTGCAGTTAATCAATTCATTGAAAATAAGTTTGAAAAACACCTTTATCCTTACGATAAAATTCAATCGATGGCCAACTATAAAAAGGTATATTGGATACCAGAGTTGACTTCGAAAATTGGGTTTATAGAAAACTATTTTAACGACCCAGAGAAACAAGAAGAAGTAAAAAAGTCACTTCAATTACTTCAAAATGAAATTACTGCACAAAATAAAGTTTACCCAAAACTTGCATACGAAGGAGCGGATAGGTTACAAATAGGAGCCGTCAAAGAACAGGACTTTCAAGACTTAAAAGACTACTTAAAACTTCAGAGAACGTTTTATAATAAACTGCACAATAGAACCTTGGATGATAGGGACGACGCTATAAACTACTTAACAAAAGATGCTAATATTAATTTTACTGAAGCCAAGAATAACAATAGAAACGAAAGCCTTGCAGACTTAGTGTCTAATAAATTGGAGTTGAGTCATTATATAGAATATAATGGCCGATTAATACCGCAAGAAAATCCAATTTACAGAGATAGCGAATCCTTCAATAGTCACTTTTTTGCTCCACAAAAAAAGGTTTTTGGTAAGAAAATTAAAACCTTTTGGGTAAACATTGTAGTGATTTGGTTAATGACCTTGGCGCTTGTTATTGCTTTGTTCAATGACTTTTTCAGGAAGCTAATTAACCTATTTGATCGTTAGTTCTTAACGAAATTCATCAAATTATTAATCTTTGCACAGCGCCTCCATTAAGGGATAATTAATTTTGCGAGATACAATTACAAGTACTATATGAAAAAAATTGCAGTTATTGGTGCAGGCACCATGGGAAATGGAATAGCACACGTTTTTGCTCAAAGTGGCTACGAGGTAAACCTTATTGACATTCAGCAATCTAGCTTGGACAAAGCAGTTGCTACAATTACCAAAAACCTAGATCGACTTTTAGCAAAAGAGAAAATTACAGCAGCCCAAAAAGAAGAGTGTTTAAGTAACATTACTACCCTCACCTCTATTGAAGTTGGCGTGAAAGACCGTGATTTAGTGGTAGAAGCTGCAACAGAAAATATTGATTTAAAACTTAAAATTTTCAAGGATTTAGACCAGCACGCTAATGCAGACTGTATTTTAGCAACCAATACGTCATCCATTTCTATTACAAAAATTGCATCGGTAACTAAGCGACCGGAACAAGTTATTGGAATGCACTTTATGAATCCAGTTCCAATCATGAAGTTGGTGGAAATTATTAGAGGCTATGCTACTTCTGACGAAGTAACTAAAACCATTATGGATACCTCTAAAGATTTAGGAAAAATTCCAGTTGAAGTAAACGATTACCCTGGCTTTGTTGCCAATAGGATATTAATGCCAATGATTAACGAAGCCATCATCACTTTACACGAAGGTGTTGCGGGTGTTGAAGAAATTGATACCGTTATGAAATTGGGAATGGCTCATCCTATGGGACCATTGCAATTGGCCGATTTTATTGGCTTGGACGTTTGTTTATCGATAATGAGGATATTGCACGAAGGATTTGGCAACTCCAAATACGCACCCTGCCCTTTGCTTGTTAATATGGTTATGGCGGGTAAATTAGGCGCTAAAAGCGGCGAAGGGTTCTATGACCATACGCATGGAACTAAGGATTGGATTGTAGCTGATAATTTCAAGAAATAAATTCAATTGCATACAAAATTGAAAAGCGGCCGAGAGCCGCTTTTTTTAGTTGCAAACCTGAAATATTCGAGCCGAATCCAAGCTAAATTCCTCTTTTTGCCTCCTGTCTTCTAGTTTAATTAATATCGATTCTTCGAGTAGCTGAATCTCGTTTTCTCCTTTCACCAGAGAAACCTGTTCAACACGATTTCGTTTTAGCAACTTAGCCTCAACTATAGTATCTGTAACTCTTCCTTCGTGTCGATTAAAGTCCTGAATCATTCGATCAAAATAGAATTGTTGTTGAGGATGCACAAACCCAGCATAACATCTACTTTTTTTGCCTTCAAAAACCTCAACTACGGAGGTATTGTATTGGTAAACCAACACTCCTGAAGAACGCAATACATCATATTTATTCCAAGTAAAGGATACGCAGAGCAGGAAGATCATAAGCATGCCCACTCTTAAAAAGAAACTGCTTTTGTACACTAAAAAAACAACTGTAGAAATGATGAACAAGTAAATAATAAAAAGTTGCAGCTCCGATATTTCTAGTTGAGCAATGGAGCTAACGGGAAAGGCATAGAGGATTTCAATACATTCGTTTAATAACCAGACTACTTTTTGGTACATCCACCCCAGCCATGCTTCAACAATTGAAAAACCAAGCTGCGTAATTGCATTGCTAAAAAACAACACAAATCCTCCGAGTAGTAGCACAAATGCGGCGGGAATTACGATAAGATTTGTAATAAAAAAGTAGGTCGGGAATTGGTGGAAATAATAAATTCCTAGCGGAAAAGTGACCAATTGTGCAGCTATGGCCAAACAAAGTAAACTCCATAATTTAACAGTAATCCAGTATTTTGGCGCTAAGCACTTAAACAGTTTGGGATAAATAAAAATGATACCTAAAACAGCAATGTAAGACAGTTGAAAGCCAATACTAAACAGTAAATCTGGGTTATAAAGCAGCATCAAAAACGCAGATGCAAAAATGGTGTTGTAAATGTCTCCTACCCTACGCAACATATTGCCGACACTAATTAATGCAAACATGAGTGAGGCTCTTGTTACCGAAGGAGAAAACCCCGTAATAGCTGCATATCCAACGATAACAAGAATCACTAATACGGTTTGAACTATATGTCCATTGGGTAGTTTTTGAAGTGGTTTAAACAACCAATTAAACAATAGAAACACCAATCCAACGTGCAAACCCGATACTGCCAAAATATGCATTGCACCTACTCCAGCAAATGCTTGTTTGGTTTCCGGTTCTAAATACTGCTTTTGCCCCAAAACCAATGCCTGAGCTACGCCAAGTTCTCGATATTCAAGGTGCTTTCTTAACACATTTGACAGGTGATTCCGAACTTGATAAACCGCTCTCCAAATGCTCCATTTTGGGCGATGCAGAATATTTAGCGTATTGGCTTTTACTTGAAAGTACTTGCCATTTTGCTCCATATACTCGCGATAATTGAAAGCACCGGGATTAGTGCTTTCAAAAAATGGTTGAACTTTCCCTTCAATGAAAATTTCATCATCAAGAAGAAGGTTCAAGAACTTCTTCTGCTTGTCTTTTACGGTTGCTCCAAAGGGCACATCAAAAACAGTATCTCCTGCATAACCATTTAATAGAGCGATATTAATAACAGTTGCGCTATCCGAAAAGTGAACATCCCTTACAACTGCGCTGGCATAAATGTTATCGCCAAATTTTTGATCTGTAAGTCCAGCTTCATTTCCAGTTCTAGCAACTAACAATGCTCCAACACTCGAAAAAACGAGAAATACGCCCAACTGAAAACCAATAACTCTTTTGATTCTACTAAACTCGTAAAACTGCAAATGAAAAAACAGGGATATACCGCAACCTGTCAAGGCAATAAGCCATAATGAAATTGCATTAACTTGGGCGATGTAAGCACCAACAATCCCAATTATTAGGTATAAAAGCAACTTAGCAAAAGGTGATAATCGCTTTGGCATCACCTAAAAGTAGGAAATATTGAAATACCTGCTTTATTCTCCCCTAAAAAAATCTAAAGCGGAAAGGTGAATGAGGTGGGTGTCTTTGTAATAGTATTTTAAAATTTTGTTGTAAGGAATTCCTAACTCCGCCATGCGCATCGCTCCCTCTTGACTCAGTCCTACACCGTGACCAAAGCCTCTACCTTCAAAATACACATACTTACCTTCCTCTCCTTCGCTAATGGAAAAGAAAGTTGATCGAAACCCCCAATCAATTCGAATGGTTTTCAGCAACGTATTTGGCGCCAATGGAGACAAACAACGATCTCGTTCAGTGGGACAATAATCAAGCACATATTCTAGGAAAACACTATCCTTTACGGGGTAGCTGTATTTCTTTTCTAAGTAACTCAGCCACTTTTCCTTTTCTAAAAATGTTTTCCAATTATAATGAGGTTGATCCAAGCTAAACGTATCGGAAATAGACCTCAAGTAATCCACCTCTTTACTCCATGCATCTTCGCTATTTGCAGTTTGTCCGCCAGAATTTGAATGAAATACAGCCTGTATTAAATTGATATCACTATCTACCAGAACCAATCCACGAGTAGCATTTGTAGCCTTAATTATGTCCGGATTGCGAGTACTCATCCCTTTATAAACCTGACTATTTACTCTGTCGCACACATTAAACCCAAACTTGGCGTATTTACTCAAATTACTGAGCACATAAGTTCTGGCTATAATCGCTTGCACCTTATAGTACTCATAAGTTTCTCTACTGCCCGATTCTGCCTCAACTACTCCGCCAATGTAATGTTCTATGTAAACATTATTAATCAGCTTTAGCTTATTCAAATAAACCGATACCTTAAGGTTATCATTATAGGTTCTTTTAGCGGTAGCCGGTGACATGGCCTTTAGATTAAATGCCGAGCCCCAAGTGTTCCGCTTAAGTCGCACACTTTTGTAACTTCCAACCACCTTACCACCTGAAGTAACCTGAACTTGGCCACCTGCAATGCGCAATACCATGGTTTGATTAATCGTAAGTTGTTTTACCGCTTGGTTATCTCCATACAAGGTGTAAGATCCAGTGTGTATAGAAACTACTGAACTAGCAGGCCTGTTTCCCCAAAGAATTCCAACGTTTATAACCTCCTTTATTGCATAAGCAGAGAAAGATAAACTTGAAATAAATAATATGAAAAGCAGACGAATCATGTAACACGCAAAAGTACTCGGGCTTAAATCGAACTCAGTCCTAGTGGGCTAGAGTTTTCAACATGAGATTGGCAGTAAGCTGAGATGCACCTTCACCTCCCAACTTAGAAATTAAAATCTCGTAATTGGCCAAAAGATCTTTTCTATCCTTCTCATTGTGCAGAATTCGATCTAATTCTTTCTCCAATTGCTTTTTATTCAAATCCGATTGAATGAGTTCTGTAACAATCTCTTGGTCCATTATCAAATTCACTAACGAGATAAACTTTATTTTTATGAGCATACGAGCAATTATTACGCTCAATGTGCTCCCTTTGTAGCATACTACTTCAGGCACTTTAAACAATGCCGTTTCTAATGTTGCTGTTCCACTACTTACCAAAGCCGCTTTTGCCTGAAGCAGCAATTCATAGGTTTTGCCTTCTATTATCGAAACGTTTTGTTTGGTCAAAAAAGGTTGATAATAATCCAACTCTAACGCTGGAGCTGCAGCTAAAACAAATTGATAATCGGGAAAACGATCCACCACACTCAAAAAAATGGGCAACATCTTATTCACTTCTTGCTTTCTGCTTCCAGGCAACAAAGCAACTATTGGTTTTTCAGGCAGCTGGTTGTTTTTACAAAAAACAGAAAAATCTGGCTTTTGATTTTTAAACTCTTTTACTGCATCCAATAAGGGATGCCCAACAAAATGAACGTCTAAATCAAACTTTTTATAAAACTCCTTTTCAAAAGGCAAAATGACAAACATTTCGTCAACGATATTTTTTATTTTAAATCCTCGTTTTTGATTCCATGCCCATATTTGGGGAGAAATGTAATAAAAGACCTTTATGCCTTTATCCTTTGCCCACTTGGCAATACGTAGGTTAAATCCAGGGTAGTCAATTAAAATAATTGCATCCGGCTGAAATCGTTCAATGTCTTTTTTACAGAAGCTAATATTCCCCAGAATCGTTTTTAGGTTTAGAATCACTTCTAAAAACCCCATAAACGCCAAATCTCTAATGTGCTTTACTACAGTTGCTCCGGCCGATTGCATTAAATCACCACCCCAGGAGCGGATTTCGATATCCGAATGCTGCTTCTTTAAAGCTTTGATCAAGTTGGCTCCATGAAGGTCTCCCGATGCCTCTCCAGCTATTACGTAGAGCTTCAAACTAAATGTAGAAATAAATTACAAATGCAATTACGTACCCAAAATTCGACAATAAGATTCCGCGGCCTATTCTGTCTTTTTTGAATGTATTTAAAACTACCCACATCAATCCAGCGTTTAAACCAATTGCAAGCAAGCAAACGTTCTCAAAGTAAGTTTGTGAAAAGGTCAATAAATCTTCGTTTACTGACTCAATCAGAATATTTACCACAATGGGTGGGAATATTGCTCCAGCAATTAATCCTATTACAATATTGTCTTTCATAGGTCCCAATTGTTTATTTCGCTTAACGCTGTATGCGCAGTTAAATCATGCTGAACGGGAACAACGCTTACGTAATTATTCTCAAGGGCCCAAATATCGGTATCTTCTCCGTGGTCTTGATTATTAAATGTTCCCGTTAGCCAAAAATATTCATTGCCCATTGGATCTTTTCTCGCTTCAAATTCTTCTTCCCAATTTCCTTTTGCTTGACGACAAACCTTAATTCCTGCAATTTCTTCTGCATGCAATTTGGGTATGTTGACGTTTAAACAAACTCCTTTTGGCAAGCCCTCTTCAATTGCTTTAATGGTAATTTGCCTTGCAATGCCTTTCGCAGCAGTAAAGTCTGCATCAATACTGTGGTCCAATAGGCTAAATCCAATACTTGGCACATTTTCAAGCGCACCTTCAACAGCCGCAGACATGGTTCCAGAATAAATTACGTTGATTGAAGCATTGCTTCCGTGGTTTATCCCCGATAAAATAATGGCTGGTTTCATTTCCATTTTAAATATGGCCAACTTTATACAATCAACAGGAGTTCCCGAACAGCTGCAAACCTTCAAGCCTTCTTCTTCTCTGATTTTTTGCATTCTCAAGGTGGCATTAAGAGTAATGCCATGACCTGTTCCGCTTTGGGGCTTGTCTGGCGCAACTACCATTATTTCTCCTAAATCCCTTACCGCCTCGATTAGTGATTGAATACCAGGAGCAGTAACTCCATCATCGTTACAAATTAAAATTAATGGTTTTTTCATACTGAAAATCGCTTAAACTCAGAACACAAAATAGCAGTAGCCGAGGCTACATTCAGTGATTCCCCTCTACCCAATTGAGGAATTTTCACTTCTTTAGTCAAAAAAGCTTTTACCTCTTCAGAAATTCCATGAGATTCGCTTCCCATTACGATTGCCGAATTTTCATTAAGGTTCATGCCATATATGTTTTCGCCATCTAAAGTTGCACCGTATATGGGCTTTAACGGATTATTCTTGCGCATTTTAGCCAGCACAACAGGTAATAAAGTATACAGCACGTTAATTCTGAAAATACTCCCCATGCTGGCTTGAACAACTTTTGGATTGTAAAGCCCAACGCAATTGGTAGAACAAATAACATGATTGATCCCAAACCAATCGGCACAGCGTATTATGTTGCCTAAATTTCCCGGATCTATAACCCCGTCAATCATAAGCACAATATCTTCCTCATAGTATGGCACTTTATCCTGTGGAATATTAACCAGTGCTAATACTTGATTTGGTGAAGAAAAATTACTGATTTTAGCTAATTCCGTTTCCGTTATTTCAGTTTGCTCAACGTTTAACTCTTCTAAATCCTCAAGAAATTTCGTTTTGTAATCCAGCGTGTAGAACAATTCTGAAATACGGTATGCACACTTTTCGCGTGTTTCGCATTCATTGATTAATTCATTCACCATTTTTTCCCCTTCAACGATAAATAGACCGTGTTCTTTTCGGTTCTTTTTTCGATCCAAAGAATTTATTAATTTGATTTTGTTTTTAGTGAGCACGTGAGTCCTAAGATTGCATTTTCAGTAATTTTGCAAAGGTATAACTTTCGCCTTTGGGCGTGCTTTGAAAAAGCTACTTAACCCCATATTAACCCTCATCTTTACTGGCTTTTTTTTAGCCAGCTGTAATCCTTATAAACAATTAGCTGAAGGCCAGTATCTTCTTGAGAAAGTTGAAGTTGATTATAAACTGCCATCGAAAATACAGAAAGCGGAATTTTATAAGAAAGTAAGCACCGATGATATATCCGATATTATTAAGCAGAAACCCAATAATAAGTTACTTGGTCTGTTCAAATTTCACTTACGGGTTTATTCTTATGGATCAAAAAAGGATAATAAATTTAGGAATTGGCTAAAACGTATTGGGGAACCACCAGTAATTTTAGATACTAACCTAGTCGGTAAAAGCTCCAATCAAATGCTGCTTTTTTTAAAAAAGAAAGGATACTTCGAAGCTAAAGGTTCGGATTCGATAGATTATAAAATTAAAACCAACTGGAATGGCAAGAAAATCAAAAAGAAAAAAGCCTTTGTTTATTATTCGCTGACACCTAAAAAATCCTGGGAGGTTAAAAATGTAAACTTCGGAATGGACGATGATAACCTTAAACCAATAATTGCGCAATACTCAAAAGATAAAGATGACGGAATATCTATAAAGCGTGGATCAAATTACGACGAATACAAATTAGCTTCGGAAAGAGAAAGAATAAGTCGCTATATGAAAAACAACGGTTACTTTGACTTTAACCGAGAATACATAGAGTTTGAAGTAGATACACACCTAAATAAGCATAGAGCTAACTATCTGATTTACTATAAAAACGGATACAAAAAACACCAAACAGCTGAAGGAGAGGATACACTAGTAAGCAAAAAGCACAAAAAATATTATATCAAACAAATTATTATATCCATGGGCGATAACGCCAATTCTATTGCCGCTGATGATACGTTGAAATTTAAAGACTATGACTTTGTGAATTATCAAGGTAATGTAATTCGCCCAAAAGTAATTGCGCGTTCAGTTTTTTTACAAAAAGGCGATCTATATCAACTCAACAAAATCGAGTATACCTATAGCCGGCTGACTGCCTTGGGTGTATTTGGGGTCATAAATATTGATGTTTCAAAAGACCCAAACAATCTATCTGGCACTGATTTAATTGTTGTTATTACGCTTAATATGAGTCCGAAATACAGCGTATCTTTTGAAACTGAAGGTACTAACAGAGGAGGTAATCTAGGAGTAAATTCTCGAGTAAACTTTACTAATAAAAACACGTTCAAAGGTGCCGAGTCCTTAAATATTGGAGTATTTGGCGGCCTGGAGGCGCAACAAACAAACAACGATTTATTTGAAGATCAAACGGAACAAATTAATGAAGCGCTTCCTTTTAATACCATAGAATATGGTGCAGATGTAACTATAAAAGTTCCCGATTTACTCATTCCAAAAAGAAAAATAGGTGCTCCAAAATATTTGAGCCCAAGTACTGAAATTGGAGTTGCTTACAATTACCAGTATCGTGGCTCTTACGATAGAGATGTGCTGAATTTAGCCTATCGTTACAAATGGTTTTTAGGAAGAAAGCATGGCTTTATACTTAGCCCTATTGACATTAGTTTTGTTCGATTAGAAAAAGATTCAGCTTTTGAAAACAGGCTACAAGCAACCGGTAATTCACTACTAATCAACTCCTACCAAGACCACTTAATAGCTTCAACAAAATTTCAATACACATTTACCAATCAGGAATCAGGTGATAAAAATTATGTATTCTTCCGGTCGAATATTGAGAGTGCTGGTAACCTTTTGCATGAATTTGATAAGCTTATCGGAAGCCCTCAAAAGGCTAATGAAGATTTCTATACCAAATTTGGTATACGCTACGCTCAATATATAAAAGTAGATGGTGACTTAAGGTATCATAGCATTCTAACTAAAAACTCAGATTTGGTTTACCGAATTTATGGAGGACTGGGCTTACCCTTAACAAACTTGAATGTTTTACCTTTTGAAAAATCATTTTTTGGTGGAGGCGCTAATACAAATAGAGCTTGGGTAGCACGTACCTTGGGACCGGGTGGTTTACCTGCTATTGATTCATTAAATACTATTGACCGAATTGGAGAAATAAGTATTGAAGCCAACTTAGAGTATCGGTTTGATATTGTAGATGGATTAGAAGGTGCCTTTTTTACTGATGTTGGAAACGTTTGGTTGCGTGAAAAAGATCCGCTTCGACCAAATGCCGAATTCAACATATCTAGATTTTACAAAGAATTAGCAGTTGGTGTTGGAGCTGGCCTTCGTATTGACCTAGATTTTTTTATCATTCGAGGAGATTTTGCATTTAAGGCAAGAGATCCTTCTTTAGCGGAATCTGAGCGTTGGTTTTGGGAGGCTAAAGATGTTTATGAGTCTTGGAACGGACGTAGGTATAAATATGGAGTTAATTTTAATTTAGGGATTGGATACCCTTTTTAAATCAAGAATATGAATAACGATTTTACACCATTTTACGATTTACTAATCGATTACGGATTATCAGATTTTTGGGCTTCATTTGCCAGATCAGGAATCTTGATTTTATCACTGTTTTTAATAGCTGCAATATTGCACTTTGTAGGAAGGGGTATATTCTTGCGCGTAATAAACCAACTAACTAAAAAATCAAAGACAAATTACGACGACATATTCCTTGAACATAAGGTATTCCGAAAATTTAGTTTTCTTTTTCCAGCTTTTGCAATTTATGCATTCGACGATATTGTTTTGGCTCATTTAGGTACTGCGAAAGACCTGATAATTGGTGCTACAAACATCTATGTAATTGGGGTAATGGCTTCGCTCATAAATGCGATATTAAAGTCCATTCAACAAATTGCAGAGAATCAACCGACCTTTAAAGACAAACCCTTAACCAGCTATCGACAAGTTGCTACGATACTAAACTATGGTATCGCAATCATCATTATTGTAAGTATTGTTATTGGAAAGTCTCCAATGTACTTATTTAGTGCACTTGGAGCGCTTACTGCAGTGCTTATATTGGTTTTTAGAGATTCTATTTTAGGTTTTGTTGCTAGTATTCAACTTGCATCAAACGATATGGTACGAGTTGGGGATTGGGTCAGCGTTGAAAGTTATGGAGCTGATGGTGATATATTAGAAATAAACTTGAATACCGTTAAGGTCAAAAACTTTGACAATACCATAACCACGGTGCCTACTTATGCTTTTATTTCAAACTCTTTCAAGAACTGGCGAGCGATGCAAGAAAGTGGCGGGCGTCGTATAAAACGAAAGGTTAACATTGCCATGAACACAATAAAACATTGCGACGAAGCGCTCATCAAAAATATGCTTCAAGTTGAATATATAGAACAATACATTTCTCAAAAAACTGAAGAATTAAAAAAGTACAATGCTAAGATGGTAAAAAACGGTGAAAACGCTGTAAACGGCCGTCGATTGACTAATGTTGGTCTATTTAGACAATATATTCAACAGTACCTAACCAAACACGATCAAGTGAATAGTGACCTCACCTGCATGGTAAGGCAATTAGAGCCTACTGAATTTGGATTACCTCTTGAAGTTTATTGTTTTAGTAAAGACAAAAATTGGGTGAATTATGAAAAAATACAAGCTGATATATTTGATCATATCTTAGCAGTTGCTCCCTTTTTTGAAATCGAGATATTCCAAAGTCCTACAGGTTCCGATTTCAAAAAACTAACAGCTAACTAGTATGGTCCACTACAATTCTCCACCCTTCAGGTTTTAATTTCCATAAAAGCGTAAAGTAGCCGCCTACATTTGGCTTTTCAGCATATTCCAAGTTCCAGGATCCGATTACAAATACACAGTCGTTAGAAACCTGTCTTACTTCTTTTAAGTCAAAAAATAGTACACCCATTTTTTCTGGAGTTGGATAAGCTTTATTGTAGTTATTTAAAACTTTTTCCCAGCCCTTTGAAATTCCGTTTTTACTCACAAACTTCAAAGAGTCACTTCTCCAATAATAATTCATGAATTCAGGAATATTGCCGTTATTCCAACTGTCCATTTGCTCTTGCATTGCTTTTCTAACAGTGACTTCTGCTTCTTTGCTTTTGCCGTTCTCTGCTGTGCAAGCTATTACGGTTAAAACAAGCATAAAAACGAGCAAGAAATTAAAAATATTGGATTTAATAAAGCTTGAACTACTTTTCATTTTATGATACTTTAGTTTCTATAATGAGTATGAAAAAAGAAGACGCTAAGATATTGATTGTAGAAGATGAGTCAACAATGGCTTTTATCTTAAATAAGTTAATCATTGACATGGGCTACACGGTTTGTGCGAGCGTTGCTTCGGGAGAAGAGTCTATAGTAAAAGCTAAAAAACACCTTCCCGACTTGGTGCTAATGGATATTAATTTAGCGGGTGAAATGAATGGTATCGAAGCCGCTGAAATCATTTTGAATCAATTTGGTATACCTGTAATTTATGCTACAGCAGACGGTGAAGAAGAAACTATAAATACGGCTAAAAGCACTATGCCATTGGGTTATGTTATAAAGCCCTACAACAAAAAAAACCTTAAAGTCTACCTTGGTTATAGCGCTCTCGATTCGTGAAGTTGAAAAAAGAAAAAATAAGGAACTTCAATCTGCGTACGATACTATTTCATACCAAACCAAAGAACTAATAGAGAGCTTTAAAAGCGCAAAAAAAATCCAAAGCGCTATACTTCCTACTGAATCTGAATTTAAAGCTCATTTCCCAGATTCCTTCATTTTTAAACATACCCAAAGATAATTTAGGGGGCGATTTTTTTTGGTACCGTAATTTACCTGATGGCAATATAATTTTTGGAGTAATCGACTGCACCGGACATGGAGTTCCTGGTGCGTTAATGTCTGTTTTGGTCAACTACCAGCTCAACCAAACCCATAGGGCTTTAGGCTACACAAATGAGATAGGAAATATATTTAGCTTGATAGATAAGGTGTTATGTGATTACGATACTGATGCTGATTTGCCGTTAAGCTCCTTTACTAGTGATATTAGCGATCTCAATAGTGGATTTGATGCTGCATTGTGCTATTATAATTTCAGCACAAAAAAAATTAAGTTTTGCGGAGCTAAAAGACCCCTTTACCTTTACAGAAACGGAGTTTTACAAGAATTTCAGGGAAACAGGAATTCCGTTGGTTTATTCAGTATTGCAGGTAAAGTGTTTAAAGAAACAGAAATTCAACTTCAAAAAAACGATCAACTTTTTCTATTTAGTGATGGTTATAGCGATCAAATCGGCGGACCTAGAAAAAAACGGTATATGAGTAAACGGTTGAAAGAGACGCTACAGGAACTACTGCCCATCTCTTCCAAAAAGCAACATATAAAATTGTCCGAAACTATTCAAGCATGGAAGGGAGTTGAAGAAGAACAACTTGACGATATACTAGTCTTAGGAATTAAAATTTAAGCCCACTAATATTTATATTTGACCAGTGAAACGGAAAATCTTAATACCATGCATTGTGTTGTCAGCGCTTAGTTTTACTTCTCACGCAGCGTCTAAAACAGCAACAAAAAATGAATTTACAATACGTAAAGATTCAATTATCCTTCCTAGACCCGATACTACTTTAAATCAACAAATCATTGTCTTTCCTAACCCATTTATTATTTTCCCAAAAGGGAGTTAATGCTATTTTCATTAGTTAATTAACGTGTAGATTTTCTTAAAAAGCAGTTCAAATTATTTAGTGCTAAAATGCACATTGAGTAAACTATGAAACAAAAATTTGACAAAGAATATTGGAACAGTCGATACATTAATGAAGAAACGGGTTGGGATATTGGTTACCCTTCTACTCCACTAAAAGAATATATCGACACACTCGAAGATCACAATTTAAAGATTTTAATTCCCGGTGCTGGGAATGCATACGAAGCAGAATATTTGCATACAAGAGGATTCGAAAATGTTAAGGTTGTTGATATTTCAGAAGAGGCCTGTAAAAAGTTAATGGATAGAATTCCAGACTTTCCAAGAAAAAACGTTGTTTGTGCCGACTATTTTGAAACCGATGGAAGCTATGATTTACTGCTTGAACAAACATTTTTTTGCGCAATTGATCCTAGCGAACGAGAGAAATACATTGAAAAAGCAAAAGAATTATTGCAGCCTAGTGGCTTGCTAGTTGGTTTGTTATTTCAAAAAGAACTCTACAAAGACCACCCACCATTTGGTGGTGACGAAAAAGAATACCGAAAATTATTCCAACCTTTTTTCATTATTCACACCATGGAAACGGCCTACAACTCAATAGAGCCAAGAAAAAACTCAGAATTATTTATAAAAATGACACCCAAATAAGGGTTTTAATACCTTTGAAAGGTGAATGGTGAAGCAAGAAATAAAATTTTAAGTGCAGCTGAAATCAAGGCAAAAATTGATCGAATTGCCCACGAAATAAATGAGAGCTGCTATCTAGAGGAAAAATTAATCCTTGTTGGAATTTCAGATCGAGGCTATGACTTTGCTAAGAGACTGCATAAAGAGCTTAACGTTATTGCTAAATTCAAACTTGAAATCCTCCAAATAAATTTGGATAAAGACAACCCAATCGAAAACGAGATACAGTTAAAGCAACGAGAAACAATAAAGAATACTGCGGTAATTCTTATTGATGACGTTTTAAACTCTGGCAAAACACTGGCTTATGCTGCAGCGTTTTTATTGCAGCTCGATCCAAAAATGCTAAAAACAGCAATTTTAGTAAACCGAGAGCATCACCGCTACCCAATTACGGCCGATTTTGTAGGGCTGTCCTTAGCAACAACTTTACAAGAGCACATTCAAGTAGAATTAGGTAGGTCTGATGGAGTCTATCTGGTTTAGTTTCTTCAATAAATCAGCCATTTTCTGAGCATTCCAATTTTCAGTTTGAACACTCAAGTCTGCTTTCGAATAGTATGAATTCCTATCGTTAAATTGAGATTTAAGGTTTTCCATTAAATTGTCTTTTAACAAAGGCCGATGAGTAGATTTTTTAAGTCGACTCTCCAATATTTCTATTGGCACAGTAAAGTGAATTAGCAATCCTAGCTCTTTCATTCGAGCTATATTATCGTTAAAGCAAGGCATTCCTCCTCCAGTTGCCACAACACCATCTAGCTCGGGTTTATTTGCTAACTCTTGCAGAAATTCAAGCTCTAACTTCCTAAAATAAGATTCTCCATCGTTTTTAAAAATTTCTGATATTGACTTTTCTTTACTTTTTTCAATAATTGCGTCAGTATCCATAAAGTTGACCTTTAACCTACTTGCAAGTTGCTTTCCAATGGAACTTTTACCCGTTCCAGATAGTCCAATTAGGAATATTTTCATACTACAAAAGAAGCTAAAATGTAGTATAACAGAGCGATAGAAAAAGAAAGAAAAAAAGTAAATAAAGCACCTTGCACTACCGAAAGAGAGTTTTATATTTGCCGCCTCATAAAAGACCTGGTAGCTCAGCTGGTAGAGCATCTCCCTTTTAAGGAGAGGGTCCAGGGTTCGAACCCCTGCCAGGTCACTCAAATAAAGGGCAATTAACTGTTTACCAGTTGGTTGCCTTTTTNATTTCCCCACATCTTCCCCACAACTGAGCTTATTTAGAAATATTGTTATGTAGAACTTTTGGTAACATCTACTAAACTAAACATGACCAATTTATTTAATTTCTATCACAGGACTGTTTGTATTTTTTATAAAATACTCGAAATGCAAAGAATTTACCTTACTCATAAATTATTAAGCATACTCATTTGCAGATAGATATACTAATCCAGACAAAATATATTACCTCTAACTGGACAATTAATGTAAATTAATATAAAGCCATGTAATTATTATGGTAACAGAGAGTAAACGAATTATTGATTTAACGTCAATTGAATTAGCCGACGCAATAACTCTTCAATTCAAAGAGGAACTTCAGAAAAGCGAGGAACGAGTTTTAGAGGTCATTAAGAGCAATTTACAAGCCTCATAAATAGGCAGTAAGCTTTTATTAATACAAGAGACAGCAGACCTTTTTAACGTCACCAGGGCTAACATTCATGACTTGATGAACAAGGGAATTATAAAGCAATCTAATAAGAGATGAGAGTAAAAGAACCCTCAACGCTCATGCTCCCGTAACAAGTAACAACAAATATTGACAAGTACATTGAAGCAAGTTATTCTTCGAATACAGACAGAGAATACGTATGCTATATTGTCGATCACTTGCATTATCAAGAGAGCATAACTAGAAAAAAGAATGAAAAATACACGCTACTTGTGAAAAGGGCAAGCTACAATACGTTTCGCGATAAAATCACACGCCATACGTAAACAAAAGCCATTGATGTACTATTTTTTAGGTTTGAGGTTTGGTGAATTGTTTGCTGTCTCTTTCATCAAGCTAATCCAACCTATGAAAAGCAGGTAGTTTACTTGAAAAGCAGATGTGATCATCAAATTTTCACGAATAAAGGTACTCATACACTTGGTTAAATTCACTTAACGAAGGTGTAAAATACTTAAAATGCATGACGAAAAGAGAAAAGTACTTAATGCACTATCTGTCCCTCATACAAATAGTTGCTGCAACAGCCCTTTTTTAAAGGTTTTCTGTAAAACTAACACTGATCTTGGCAAAATTAAACTGCTCTAATTCAGAAAAGTTTGCAGATACACTAAAATTAACAGCTACAAACGGTGCGAGTATAAGTGCTTTTTTAACATAATCAGAAATAAATTTTAAATCGAAAGTAGAAGTAACATACTAACTAATTAGCTGCTTATAATGTAGTTTTTGGGTTATGAGAATCTGGTGAGTTTAAGAAAGCGCTTTAGCTGCATTGCTAGTTATACCATTCACAGGAATTCCCTTTAAATCACTGAAAGTCACTGAATCTATTATTCTTCATACCCAATATTCTATTATAGAATTAAAAATGATACTTCTAATCAAGGGTAACTTGAAATAACGCATACTTTTCAGACTTGTATTTTTTCCAATTTTGCTATTTATACCCTCTATTACATTACAAAAAAAGGCCCTATAATTATAGGGCCTTTTTTATTTACTTCTCTTAGAGAAACAAAAATTATTGTCAAATTAAAAAGTCATTACTCTTTAAAAACCTTAAACTCTTTAATTGTACCGTTAGCATTAATTTTCAAGATGTAAAGTCCTTTTGACTGCTCTTCAAGGTCAATAGTCCTTAATTCTGACTTAATGATTAACCGTCCTGAAGTATCATAAACTTCAACTCCTTTATAGTTTTCAGCATCTATATTTACTAATCCAGTAGTAGGATTAGGGTATATCTTTATTAAGCCACCAAAAACATTTTGAGTTATTCCAATAGTATTTACAAGAGTACATTCAGACGTGTCAGTGCAACCATTTTTGTTTATTTCTACCGCATAAGAACCATTTGCAAAAGGAATAAAAGATTGACCAGTTTCACCAATTACAAGAGTGTAATTATTATCACCTAAAATTGTTGAGCAATCTAACCACTGATACTGAGCACCAGACTCTGATACTGTTAAAGTATCCGATGTGCTAGTGATACTTTCATCAATTGTGTTAATCCTCAATTTAAGACTAATGATACTATCACAGCCATTTGAGGTAGATAGAATAAATGTTGCCGAAGAGTCACTTACAGTATAGGTTACTCCATTAATCCATGTATACGAATCACAAGCTGAATGAACATCTGCTGTTGTGCTTGACTTGTTAATGGTTAAATTAAGTGTAACAACCGAATCACAACCAGCAGCGTTTACCAAGGTATCCTTAGCTGTTGTATTACTTGCAGTATATGTTACCCCATCTATCCACTTATAACTATCACAAGCGGTATGANNATCTGTNGCTGTTGTTGACTTCTTGATTGTTAAATTAAGTGTAACAACCGAATCACAACCAGCAGCNTTTACCAAGGTNTCCTTAGCNGTTGTATTACTTGCAGTATACGTNACNCCATCTATCCACTTATAACTATCACAAGCGGTATGAGTATCTGTAGCTGTTGTTGACTTCTTGATTGTTAACTTAAGTGTAACAACCGAATCACAACCAGCAGCGTTTACCAAGGTATCCTTTGCTGTTGTATTACTTGCAGTATACGTTACTCCATTTATCCACTTATAACTATCACATGCTGTATGAGTATCTGTTGATGTGAGAGAAGGAACCGTAACTTTAACACTATCGAGACAACTTCCAACTCCGTCAGTTATAGTTACAGAGTAAGTAGTAGTTGCAGTCGGCGATACAACTATAGCAGTTGCCGTATCAGTTGTAGACCAAGTATAACTGAATGAATTAGGTAAATTGGTGGATTTAAGTGTTAGAGAGGTTCCAGAACAAATAGTCGTATCTCCATGAGTAATCTCAGAATTTATTAAACTAACATATACAGAATCCGATGCAGTGCAACCTATCGAGTTAGTAACAGTTAGGTTATACATGCCTGAAACTGTAAGAGAGACTTGTTGTGCACTATCTCCTTGACTCCACTTGTATTTAGACCACCCAGCACCAGCAACAACCTTTGCTGTATCTGCACCACAACTCACAATTGTATCATTTGTAAATGAGTAAGTAGGAACATTTACAGACACTGTCATTGTATCATAGCAAGTTGCTACGCCATCTGTAATAGTCACGTAATAATCTGTTGTCTTAGATGGGGAAACATTAATGGTAGCTGTAGAATCTCCAGTAGACCATGTAAATTTATACGCACTTTTGGGTTCATACCTAAATACTACGATACCTGATCCACCATTTCCACCGTTGTTAGTTCGGTTATAGTGAGACCCACCACCGCCACCGCCACCGGTATTTGCTCCAGCATTTCCTCCGGGCTTGTTTGTTTGACTGCCCCTATTACCTCCGCCGCCTGCAGATCCATTGTTTAATCCAGCTCCACCAGTAGTAGTTCCAACAGCACCGCCGCCACCGCCGCCGATACCGCCATTACCGCCATTCGATGAGTAACCGCCACCGCCACCGCCGCCAGCGAAATAATACGTTGTTCCTAAAATATTAGACTGTAAACCAGCTCCTCCATTTGCGTTGTATGAACCACTATTTGGTCCGCCACCGCCAATAGCACCGGCTCCACCACCGCCACCAGAGCGATGTGATCCTGCTCCATGTCCACCTCTATTGCCTTGGCTAGGAATTCCTAAACCAGCTCCAGATCCATTTGGTGCATTGTATCCTGAACAGCCTCCACCAGAGCCACCATTGCTTCCGGATCCTCCAGGGGTATAGGTAAAAACACTTGAACCGCCTGCTCCACCGCCAATGGCAGTAACAATTGATCCGATTGAAGAGTTGCCTCCATTTTTTGCTGGAATTTTAAATTGATGATTATTACCTTGTCCAGTAGTTCCGCCAGCTGGTGCGCCAGAACCACCCTGTCCTACAGTTATATTATATGTGCCTGCAGGCAATACAAAAGTAGTATCAATGAAGCCACCAGCTCCACCGCCGCCACCCATATCCATTCCACCACCACCACCACCAGCAACAATTAATGCTCTCACAGTTTGTGAGGTTTTGTTTACTAAAGTGCCACTCGTAAGAAATTTTTGAACAACAGAACCATTAACGGTGTCCATAACACCACCAACCATTAAAGCAGCTAAAGATGTATATCCGGCAGAGATAGTATCTCCCGTACAGATTGCGAAGTCCTCTAATTTAGGTTGAGGAATACTAACAAAAACAGTATCCTTTAACTTACAAAGACCATCACTAACTTCAATTGTGTAGTCTCCTGTATATTTTGCCTTGCATACTTGAACAGTATCTTTGTTTGACCAAGTGTAAGAATTCCAACCTTTACCTGCATCAATCAAAACAGTATCCTGCCCACAATTTACAGATATCGTATCTTTAGTAATCCCAAATTTAGGAGCCGTTACAAATGCCGTCACCGAATCTCTATTAGGGTTGCTCAATAGGCAACCTGAGGTCATGTCACTAACTTGCCCACCAGCGGTTTGCCAATTGTATTGACTTGCAATTCTTCCTTCAATATATTTCCTTTCAATATCACTTATAGTATTATTAAAAATGAAGACTTCCATTATGTCAACATTGGAGGTCTCTCTGTTTCCATTATAACCATTTAATTGAAACCCGTTTGGCGGCTGAGTAGATCCGGAAGTGATAGTGTTTGCCGGCCATTCATCTCCGTTATCGAAAAATCGGTGAGATGTACTTGAAGCACTCATACCAGAATGAATCCATGTATCAGAGCTACGAGCAGGGACTTTATTTGTAGCACTATTCGATATCCAACCATTATTAAAATGATGCCAGTTTACATTATTACCATAAAAGGCCCATATATAGTTATTAGCAGCTCCAAAAACTCTTCCACAACTATTTGAGGTAAGCTTTGCTGCTGTAATAATTGACATTGGATACTTAAAGACATTAGAAGTAAACCTTAAGAAGGTACCTGTTTTAAATCTTAAAACGGGTTTACCATTAATCCCATTTAGAATAAGAGTTGGCTGTTGACTAGTAGTTGTATTAAGTAAATTTCTTTTATTTCCACTTTGATCGTATATGGTGTGGACCCATATATTAGCAGCTGATCCAGCCCAATTATTTATTGAATCTTTATCTAATTGACCAAAAGAGTTAAACCCAAAGGAAGCAGTATCGGTAGCAGTTGCACTCTTTCTTAGAAGGACAGCTTTACCTTTATAACTCGATACTAATAATCGTAACCCCAACGCTAATTGCATAGTATTATCAACCTGATCAGCAGGCGGGGTGTATGGAATTAAACGCGATGAGAAATAATAGGTAGTAGTGTCTGTAAGATTAGGTGTGGTGAATTTATTTCCATAATGAATTGGAGTGCCTCCTGTTGCATTTTTATACCACACAGTTTCTGCGAGACTGTCAGTGGTTACGTCAAAGGAAAAAGGACCGGCACAATGCTCTTGATCCGCTATTACAGGTAAACTAGGAGTACTGAATACATAAATCTCTGTAACGACTGTATCCTTCCAACTTCCATTAGAAATAATGACTGAATATTTGGTTGTAGAACTAGGGCTAACTTTAATGCTAGATGCCGTATCTAGTGTATTCCACAAAAAGGTCGAGCCTAAAATCACACTTAGGGTTGCCTTTGAGGATGTTGGAGTTGTTGTTGGATAAGATGCTACTGTTGAAGCTAGAGCGATTCTACCTACACTTCCGTTGCCACCTCGACCACCGCCTCCATTATTTCCACCTCCAGTTCCAGCTAAACTTGAAATTGTACCCGATGCACTATTAAAACTAGAGATTATTTTTACTGA
>PAME01000014.1 GCA_002707155.1 Crocinitomicaceae bacterium
TCCAGCCAAATTCGTTCCAGCAACCGTTGTTCGGACATTATCTGTATACACAGTGCCAGATGTTGCATTTAGGATACCATCAGATCCATTGCCATAATCTGAATCTTTAATAAACCAGCCTGCGGTTGAAGTGTTAATTGGTTTATCTTTATAATAAATACCATAGGCTCCGGCACCATTTGTTATCGCTCCGAAATCCTTAATGATAATATCAGATCCACCAGCGCCGACGTTAAATGATATTCCCGCTTGACTGTTATTTTTGTACAAAGGTGGAGTGTTGATAATACGTTTAGTTTGACCAAACCCCACTGAACAATAGACAATCATTAACACTAATGATTGCAATATTTTTGTTTTTATTGAAAAAAACTTTGTCATATTTCTATTCTTCTGTTTTATCAGGCTCAAATAAAACCTAAATTAAATTTGATTTAAGTTTTAAAAACTGCGTATCTCTCTCCTTTACAGTTAACTTTTTGAATTATCCATTATACGGTAACCTGCATAAATCAATTAGTTAAACGATAAAAACTTAATTGAAAATAAAAATGTAAAATAACCAAAAAATATTAACATCTCAGTATTTTAATTACAGTAATTACAAGGTTAAATACTACTGTACTAAACCCTGAAGAACCTCAGGATGTAATTAGCTTCTAGATAGAAAAGTATTTCTGAATTAAGCTATAAATACTCCTATACGAAACCTCCTTAAAAAGAATTAGAATTTCTTCTGTACTTTTCCATTCAACTTTATCAATTCCCTCTTCAGATTGAGGCAATAAATTTCGCACATTGGTTTTACTTTTCATTATATACCAATGAGTCGATTTTAGAATGAAGGCTTTTTTATGAAAATAGACATGATAGGTAATATCAAAATTAGTTTCAGAACAACTGGATACAGAAACGGCAGTCTCCTCTTCAACTTCTCGAACAGCACACTCGTTTATCTCCTCCCCTTTTTCGAGTTTCCCTTTTGGCAAATCCCATTTTCCATTTCTAAAAATTGCAAGTAATTCTTCGTTTTGATTAACCACCAATCCACCTGCCGCTTTTACGATTTTAAAGTAAGTTTTAAAATGCTCAAAAGCTCGATCGACATCTTTTACGGCCCAAAGAATAGTCTTGCTTTCAGCTTTTAGCCAATCTTCCCAATTACTGCTATTGCAGATGTCATGCTCTAGCATTAAAATAGTGCCATCTGAGCGTTGTGCTAACTCATCAGTATCTTCGATTAAAACCAAAACATTGTTGAAGAAAACTTTATATTTTTGAGCGCTCACGTTCATATTGATAGTTAATGGTTATTTCTAATGATGTATCGCTAAACGTAAGCGAATTTCTCTTGCAAATTAAAGCAATAAAACTCCAGCCTAATGAACCTTTTACTTGGGCTTCTGGAATCAAATCACCCATTTATTGTGATAACCGAAAGATACTTTCTTACCCCAAAATTCGAACGTTTATTCGGCAAGAAATGGTTAAAATGTTAGAGGGTAATTTCGGAAAGCCTGATGTTATTGCAGGCGTGGCAACTGGTGGCATTGCGCTGGGTGCTTTGGTAGCTCAAGAATTAGGTCTCCCATTTGTTTATGTGAGATCAAAACAAAAAGAACATGGTCTTTCCAATCAAATTGAAGGGCATTTAGAACCCGGTCAAAGTGTAATTGTAATTGAGGACTTAATTTCGACTGGAAAAAGTTCTTTAAATGCTGTCGATGCACTTAGAGAATTTGGCTGCAGTATTAAAGGTATGGTGGCTATTTTTTCATACGGTTTAGATGAATCTAAAGAAAACTTCAAAAAAGCGAAATGTCCATTAGTGACTTTGGCACATTACGACACAATGTTAACCAAAGCCGTAAAAACTAACTATATAAATCAATCCGAGGCAAAGCTCCTTCGCGATTGGAAAAAAGACCCTAAAAACTGGATGAAATAATGACGCATATTGAAAGTGATAAAGTAACTATCAAAACCACTCCGAAAGAGGCGTTCGATTTCGTTTTAAACATGAATAATATTCTTGAACTTTTACCTCAAGAAAAAGTAGAAAACTGGAAAGGCGGTGAAGATAGTTGCTCCTTCACTATAAAGGGTTTAGCTGGCATAGGAATGAAGAGAGAGTCTAGTGAAGAACCCGTTAAAATAACCATAGTGTCACATGGCAAAAACCCTTTTGATTTTACTATGAATGTACTTATTAGGGAACTTACAGAAAACGAATCAGAAGCCCTTCTAGAGTTTGATGCCAATATGAATATGATGATTGAAATGATGGCTAAAGGCCCATTGACCAACCTCTTTAATATTATGGTTAATAAACTGCAGGAAAAATTTAGTTGACTATGAAGTTAATCGAATAGGAATCGAATTTGCTTTTGTTCAAAAAGCTGTTCCTTTCCTTCTATTAGCACCCTCAGGTTTCCATTGGAGCTTACACCTAAAATTTTACCAGAAACCTCAATACCTTTTACCTCAAATTTTCTATTTTCATTTAAGCCCAATAGCAAATCCAAAAATCTTGTTTGCAAAAGGGCGGGTCTATTAATGAAATCTTGAATTTTTCGGAGGTAACTAATCAACTCTTGCGCTATTACTTTTATTTGAAAATACTCTTGCAGTTCATTAGAGATGCTCGTAGAATTGCTGTTTGACTCAATTCTTGACTGATTCACATTCACTCCTATTCCAATTATAGATTCCAACAGTTCATCTTTACTTAAGATATTTTCAATTAAAACACCACATACCTTTTTTTCGTTTACCATAATATCGTTAGGCCATTTTACCTGGACATTAGTCAATCCGATACTTTTCAAGAAATCTGCAATTAATATTGAAACTGCTTGGTTTAATTTAAAGGCATCCATCACTTTTAGGTTATTCGGCTGAAAATAAAAACTAAACGTCAAATTATCACCAGCACTAGACTCCCATTTAGCCTCTCGTTGGCCTTTTCCATTTGTTTGAAAATTTGCGACTACAGCATCATAATTTTCCAAAGAATTTTGGTGTTTCAACCTTCTTTTCATCTCTTCGTTCGTAGAATCCACCGAATCCAACCAAATAACGCTCCCCTTCACTACTAATATATGTTAAGCTTTATGCAAATTTGGGGCTTTTTACCCCTTTGGTATCGTTATTCTTCCCTTATAAAATGGTTACTTTTGCACACTACAATTTTTCATGGATAAAACTACAGAAATCACGGATTCAAGAAGACTCACAAATTCAATCCTCAAAGGCCTTTTAGATAAAAAAGGTAATAATATTATTGAAATGGATCTTCGTGAAATTGAAAGCGCGGTTTGTGATTATTTCGTAATTGCCTCCGGAGGGTCCAATAGACAAGTTAATGCATTAGCCAATGCCGTTAAAGATACTGTTATTGAAGATTTAGGAGAAAAGCCATGGCACATTGAAGGAATGGATAATTGTTCTTGGGTGCTTTTGGACTATGCTAATGTAGTAGTTCATGTTTTTCAAGAAGAAACTCGAGAATTTTACAAATTAGAAGAACTTTGGGCCGACGCAACTGTTAAGTCTATAGAAACAATTGACTAATTACAAGAATGTCAGAAAATAAAAAACAAACAGGCGCTAATAAAGCGCCGAAACTTCCGAAAAAAGGCGATAAAAAACCTTTTAATTTTTACTGGATTTACGCAATTATTGGGGTAGTGCTGCTCTCTCAATTGCTCTTTAGCTGGAACTCAGCTCTTCCGGCAATAAGCCCTCAAGAATTTAGGGCCATGGTTGAGAAGAGCGAGGTAAAACAAGTTTTGGTGATTAATAAAGAATCGGCAAGAATTTACCTTAAGAGTGATGCGGTTGGAAATTATAAAGACAAATTAAAAAGCACTACTACCGGAGAAGGACCAAGTTATGGTCCGCATTTTAAACTGAATATCGGTTCTCCAGAGCGTTTTGATGAAGAATTAGCCGATTTTAGTAAAAAGTACGATTTTAAGTACGAATACAGAACTGAAGAAAATTGGGGCCGAGATGCTTTAGGTTGGCTAATTCCAATTGCAGTTATGGTTGCTATTTGGTTATTTATTATGCGCCGAATGGGTGGTGGAGCCGGAGGTCCAGGTGGGCAGATATTTAACATTGGAAAATCAAAGGCTCGATTATTTGATGAAAATGAGAATGTAAAAATAACTTTCGATGATGTTGCTGGACAAGAAGAAGCAAAAGAAGAAGTTAAAGAAATCGTGGACTTCCTTAAAAACCCTAAACGTTACACTGATTTAGGTGCAAGAATCCCTAAAGGTGCTTTGTTAATAGGTTCGCCAGGAACGGGAAAAACGCTTTTAGCTAAGGCCGTTGCAGGTGAAGCTCAAGTTCCGTTTTTCTCATTATCAGGTTCTGATTTCGTGGAGATGTTTGTAGGAGTTGGAGCATCTCGTGTGCGCGATTTATTTAAACAAGCCAAAGAAAAATCGCCTAGTATCATTTTTATCGATGAAATAGATGCTATTGGTCGAGCCAGAGGAAAAAATGCAATGCAAGGTTCGAATGATGAACGCGAGAATACTTTAAACCAGTTGTTAACCGAGATGGATGGTTTTGGCAATAATACTGGCGTAATTATTTTAGCAGCAACAAACAGAGCTGATGTATTAGATAAAGCTCTACTAAGACCAGGTCGTTTCGACAGACAAATTATTGTTGATATGCCGGATTTACATGGACGAAAAGCAATTTTTAAAGTGCATTTAAAACCACTCAAAAAAGATGATTCTCTAGATGTTGATTTGCTAGCGCGTCAAACTCCGGGATTTTCTGGAGCAGATATAGCCAATGTTTGTAACGAAGCTGCCCTCATTGCTGCAAGAAACAAAAAGAAGCAGGTTACTAAGCAAGACTTTATTGATGCTGTAGATCGAGTAGTTGGCGGACTTGAGAAAAAGAATAAGATTATCACTCCTTCTGAGAAAAAAACAATTGCATATCACGAAGCTGGACATGCCACGGTTAGTTGGCTTTTAGAACATGCGCATCCGCTGGTAAAAGTAACAATTGTACCTCGTGGACAGTCATTAGGCGCAGCTTGGTACTTGCCCGAAGAAAGACAAATCACAACTGAAGAGCAATTGAACCACGATATTTGTGCAGCCCTTGGAGGACGAGCGGCTGAGCAAATTGTCTTCGGAAAAATTTCTACCGGTGCTTTAAGCGATTTAGAAAAAGTATCAAAGCAAGTATACGGTATGATTGTCTATTATGGCTTAAACGAGAAAATTGGTAATGTTTCTTACTACGATTCTTCGGGGCAAAATGAATATTCCTTTCAAAAACCTTATTCTGAAAATACAGCACAACTTATTGACCAAGAAATAAGTAAGTATATAGAAAAGGCCTATCAAGACACTTTAACACTACTAAAAGCCAATAGAGATAAGCTCAATACGGTTGCTGAACAGCTGCTCGAGAAAGAAGTTATCTTTAAAGAAGACATGGAAACCATTTTTGGTAAAAGAACATTTGACCGGGATATCGAACGCGAACAAGAAGAAAAAGAAATAGATGAACGCAGATCTAAAGAAGCAGAAGAGCGCATAATAAAGAAGGAAAAAGCTGCTGCTGACGAAAAAGAAAACGCTAACCCGAGAGTGAAACCTGAAAATAATGCTTCTAGTGCAGGTGAAGAACAGAAAAAATCATCTGAAAATGGAAAGGCAGTTAAAAACGTTGAAAACAATTCTGCAACTTCCGAAAATGTAACTCCCTCCGAAAAAAAGGATTAACTACATTTGGACCTTAGCCTATGAAAGTAAACTGGACTAAGGTATATACGACGAGTAACTCAATTCAAGCGGAATTGATAAAAGCTCGCCTTTCAGAAGATGACATACCTGTTGCTTTTGTTAATAAGCAAGATTCTATGCACCTGCATCTTAACATGCAATTTGGTGTAGAGCTATTTGTTGCTAAGGAGAATGCCTTTAAGACCGTTCAGATCATCGAAAAAATGGACTTTGATGAGTGATTTGAAACAACGGCTTTCAACTGGATCAATATTTATAGTTGTACTTTTCGGCTCTACAATAGCTAGCCCCTACACGTACGCTTGCATATTTTTATTGGCCAGTACCCTAGGACAAATTGAGTTTTATCGATTAATTAAAAAAACTGGAGGAAATCCACAAACGCTTACGGGCGTAATTGTTGGTATTCTTCTATTTGCCACGAACTTTCTGTTTGTTCAAAGTTCCTTTGAGAATATTAGCATTTTGGTTTACAACATGCCATTGCTCTTCTTAGTGTTTTTAATTGAACTATTCCGAAAAGATAAAAATCCATTTTTTAACATCTCATACACCATATTAGGAGTTATTTATATCGCCCTACCATTTGCCTTGTTGAATTACATGATGATGGATCCAAGGTACTTTCCAAATTATCAATTTTATCCGCACATTACCGCTGGAGTTCTATTCTGTATGTGGGCCAATGATAGTTGGGCTTATTTGATTGGGAAAAAATTTGGGAAAACTAAACTTTTTGAAAGTGTTTCGCCTAAAAAAACATGGGAAGGCTTTATCGGAGGAATGGTATTTAGTGTCGGATTCGCAATTATTATAAGTTTTATCGCTGACGCGCTTTCAATGTTAGACTGGATAGTTATTGGTTTAATCATATCAATAATAGGAACAGCTGGAGATCTCATTGAATCAAAATTAAAGCGAAGTCTTAATTTAAAGGACTCTGGCAACATATTACCTGGTCATGGTGGAATACTCGATCGTTTTGATGCGCTTATTTTAGCAATTCCTTTTATTATTGTTTACTTATTCATTAGATTCTAGATAAGATTATGAGGTTACACAAAGAGGGTTCCAAAATCATGATATTTACCTTTATAGGTCTGTTGGTTTTTAACTTAGCCCTAACGCCGTTTCTTTCAGGAAGTCCCATAATTAGAGGTGCATTTGGGTTGTTTTCCCTTTTTATTTTCGGAGTTGTAGTCCAGTTTTTTCGAGTACCAAATCGAAAAGTTGAAATTAAAGACGGGCAAATAATCAGCCCCGCAGATGGAAAAGTAGTTGTTATCGAGAAGGTATTTGAAGATGAATATTATAAAGAAGAAAGGATTCAAGTTTCGATATTCATGTCTCCTTTTAATGTGCACATTAACTGGGCGCCATTAAGCGGCCTAGTTAAATACGTCAAATATCACCCCGGTAGATTCCTTGTTGCTTGGCATCCAAAATCCTCTACCGAAAACGAACGCACAACGTTTGTATTTGAAAACAATAAAGGTTCGATTTTAGTTCGACAGATAGCAGGATTCCTCGCTAGAAGAATTGTGTTTTTTGTGAAAGAGGAGGACAAAATTGATAAAGGTGATGAATTCGGTTTCATTAAATTTGGTAGTCGGGTCGATTTATTATTGCCAACAAATGCTAAAATAAAAGTCAACTTAGATCAAAAAGTTATTGGTAAACAGACAATTATCGCTGAACTATAGCAAGCCGCTGTTAAACTATTGTTAAAGCATTTTGAAAACCACTTTTAAGCTTCCAACTTTGAGGCTCGTAAATTGATGTTACGTGCATTAAAAAAAACAAATAATTATGAGTTTAAAAAATCTTTCAGTTACTTTTTTGATAGTAATGCTATTCAGCCTAGTTACAAGTGCTGCTAAAAAAGAAAAAGCTAGTGTTGCCAAAAAATATCAGTTTGAATTTACCATTTCTGACTCAGACGATAGTTTGGTTTTTCTTGCAAACTATTATGGTAAAAAGCAATATTATTACGATACTGCTTTCGCGGTAGAAAAGGGAAAATTCAAATTTGAAACCGATTCTATTCCGGGTGGAATTTACCTAATTGTAATGCCTGATAAATCACAATACTTTGAAATTGTTGTGAGTGGAACCGAGCCTAGTGTTGTATTGAGCACCACAAGAGCGAATATGGTAGGAGATATGAAAGTTTCTGTGTCTGAAGAAAATAAATTATTCTATGAATTTCAGCAGGAAATGAGTAAAAAGGGAGAACAGGCAGCCCCTATTCAGAAAAAAATTCAAGCATTAAAAGCAGATACCGTAAATCCTAAAGTTGATGAAATTAAGGCTGAGCAAGAAAAATTAGAGGCCGTAAACAAAGAAGCAAATGAATTCAAAAAGCAATTCATAAACACACACAAAGGAACGTTTACAGCAAAACTATTCCTAACATCACAAGAACCAGATGTACCCGAAAATCCTGAATTACCAGAAGGAACTAATCTCGACCTATGGAAATTTCAAGAGTACAAAAGACAATATTTAGAAAATGTTGATTTTACAGACGAGAGATTGCTGCGCTCCCCTGTTTTCGCCAAAAAACTAGAATACTATATGACCAAATTGGTTATTCAAATGCCGGACTCTATAACCAAAGCAGCCGACGAGTTAGTTGCACGTACAAGACCAAATAAGGAAATGTTTAAGTATGTTGTGCACTGGAATACCAATCATTTTGAGCGATCAAAAATCATGGGCATGGACGGCGTTTTTGTACATATGTCAGACAACTATTATACAAAAGAACAAGCACACTGGGTAGATAGTGCCGGTCTTGCAAAAATTAATGATAGAGCGGCAACGCTTCGCCCACTTTTGTTAGGTAAAGTAGCGTCAAATATAATTTTACCCGATACTACAGGAAAATGGCATGATTTACACAAGTTACCTGCAGAGTATACTATTCTTTATTTCTGGAGCCCCACTTGCGGCCATTGTAAAAAATCGACTCCTAAGTTGGAAAGCTTTTACAAAGACTATAAGTCTAAAGGTATAGAGGTTTTTGGGGTATGTACTGAATTGGAAACTGATGGAATGAAAACGTTTGTAAAAACACATAAACTGACGTTTATAAATGTTTCTGATACTCCTGAAATTAATAAAAACGCTTACGACTATTTAGACAAAACAACAGTCAATAGCCTAAATTTCAGAACGATATACGATATTTATTCAACTCCACAAGTGTATGTATTAGATAAGAACAAAAAGATAATTGCAAAGAAGTTAGGTGTTGAGCAATTGGCCGATTTTATCGACAATTACTCAAAAGACAAAGGAAGCAATTAGTAAACTACTCTTAGTGCTTTTATGTCGCTAGAGAATTGTTCCCAACCTCCAAATTCGCCTTCTTCATCGTAATACTCCATTTCGAGAACTAAACAATTTGGTTCTCCGTCAATAAAATAAATACTATCGTTAGATTCCGCTTGGTACACGAATATCAAACCTGAATCAAATTGTTTAACTCTGCTACAGTTGTAATTCTTACTGTACAAACGCTTTTCGCCCATATCAACTTTTAAAGACAGCAATATACCATGATTGTGACTATCTACATTATTTGAGTCCAATATGGCATTCCAATCCTTTACAGTGTCTAGAGTAAAAGATAAACTATGATGATCAATTCGAGTCAACTCCTCTGGTGTTCCAAATCGCTCCTCAAAAGCAGAAATCGTTAAACACTCCCCATCTTCTAATCCGTCATCATAGCAAACTGAATCTGGCGTTTTGGTTAGAGAAAGCATGGAGTGATCATTACAATACAGCTCATACTCCTGATTTTTGTTAACCATATTCTCGTAAAAATATCTCGTATAACAGGCCTTTTTCGCCAAATAAAACTCATGAGGCCATTCGTTTTTGATGAGTTCGGAAGAGTTTTCACAACCAACTAAACCGATAAAAAACACAAATATTAGCGACTTAAAGCCTGTTGTCAAAAAACGTGTTCTATAAGAATTCATTACCTGAGTATTTATTTCTGCTAAGGTAAAATTTCAAATTGAAACTCATGTGGTATTCATAAACGAAGGACCCTGTTATTTGGTTATATTATCAACATGTTAAATACCTGTATTTCAATATATTAAACCAAAACCCGATTAGATTGCTGTAAAACTTTATGTACTCCGCTAAATCAAAAAAACATGCGACATTTGCCAACCATTATTCAACAAAATAGAACCTTGAATTTTTTAAAAACGATATTTTCACTTTGCCTAATTACTGCTGTCTCTGCAGTTGCCAGTGCTCAACAAAGCGAAATTCAATTAACGGGTAAAGTTATCGATGAATTAAGCGGTTCTCCGGTTCCTTTCGCTACGGTTGCGCTTATTTCAAAAACAACCCTAAAACCTTTTACAGGAACTATAACAAGCGAAAGCGGAAATTTCAATCTGCAAACTGACTCCACCAATTTTTTGGTAGAAATTAATTTTATGGGTTATGAAAACCTGCGCGTTTCTGAGCTCGATTTAAGTAAGGGAAAAGTATCTTTAGGAGCACTAAAGCTTACTCAAAACTCAAAAAATTTAGAAACTTTTACCGTAACCGAAGAACGGTCAACGGTAGAGTTTAAATTGGATCGAAGAGTCTTTAATGTGGGAAGTGATATAAGCAATCAAGGACTTGGAGCGCTGGATGTTTTAAATAATGTGCCTTCAGTAAACGTTGACATTGAAGGCAATATTAGCTTACGTGGAAATGCTGGAGTGCAAATTTTAATTGATGGCAAACCTTCTGTAATGTCAGATGAAGGCGCCAATGCCTTAGGTAGTATTTCGTCAGATATGATTGAACGTATTGAAGTAATTACAAATCCATCTGCACAATACTCAGCTGAAGGCAGCTCGGGAATAATAAATATTGTACTCAAAAAAGATGAGAAAAAAGGATTCAATGGCTCTGGTTCGGTAAACGTTGGCTACCCGCACAATAACAGTATTGGAATAAGTCTAAATCGACGTACCGAAAAGTTCAATTTATTTACGCAAATGGGTGCTGGATATCGCTCCTTACCGCGATACAATGAAAGCGTAAATTACAATAAAACTACAGGAACAACTATTTTGAGTGAAGGCATAGAATACCGCAATGAAAAATTCTACAACATTACCTTAGGAACCGATTATCACATCAACAAATACAATGTATTGACGCTATCGGGCAGGTATGCATTTGAAGATGAAGACCAACCCTCGTCTACCGACTTCACATTAACAGACGCCAATAAAAACGTAATTGGACGTTATACAAGAGACGAAACTACCACTGCAGCAAACCCAAAGTACCAATACGATTTACAGTACGAAAAAGAATTTAAAAATGACAAGGAGCATACCTTACAATTGAGTACGCTGGGAAAATTCTTTGGAAAAGAGCAATCTTCTGAATTTAACAACATTCCTATTGAAGGATTAATAACTGACCCGAACCAAAAAACAGCCACCAACTTTTATCAACGAGACTTTACCTTCAAAGCAGATTACAGCAATCCCATTTCCACAAAAGTGACCCTCGAAACTGGTGGTATGTATGAGATGAATGATGTGGGAAACGACTATTCAGTGCTCAATGAAATCGATAAGGTATTTGTGATTGACCCTGCTACCACTAACAATTTCGAATTTGACCAAAAGGTGCTTGGGATTTATGGAACGGGTTCTTACGAAGGAGAAAAGTGGGGAGCAAAGCTGGGGCTACGAGTTGAAAACACCGATTTGAATACTATCCTAACAACCACCAATGAAAACAATACGCAAGACTACACTAACCTTTTCCCATCGGTGCACACTTCTTACAAACTTACTAAAATGGTTTCGTTTCAGGCGGGATATTCAAGGCGTATTTATCGCCCGAGACTCTGGGACCTAAATCCTTTTTTTAACATTAGAAATATCTACAATATACGCCGTGGAAACCCGAACTTACAAGCCGAATATGCCGATTCCTACGAAATAACCGGAATCTTTATTCTGGAAAAAATATCATTGAATGCGAGTATCTACAACCTGTACACCACCAATGTCATAGAACGTATTTCTTTTTTCGAAAACAACGCAAACGTTACTGTTCCTGAGAATATTGGACAACGCAACAAAACAGGACTAGAGGTCAATGGTAAATACACTCCAATAAAGTGGTTCACCTTAAACGGAGATTTTAATTTTGGTTACTTCATGCGTCAAGGTAGTTTTCAGAATCAAAATTTTGATTTTACTGGCGATCAATGGTCTACTCAGCTCACCACAAAGTTTAAGCTACCTGCAAAAATTGATTTTGAACTTAGAGGCGATTACCAATCCCGAGTGAAAACTGTTCAAGGAAAACAGTCTGGATTTGCAGTTTTAAATATCGGCATTCGCAAAAAAATTGGAGAAGGAAAAGCCGTCATTAGTGCAGGAGTGCGCGATGTGTTTGCCTCTAGAAAACAAGAGAACTATATAAGTCAACCTAACTTTTACTTGTACAACAATTCCATTCGAGAACGCTTTTTTGTGCTTGGGATCAGCTACAGTTTTGGAAAAGGTGAAGCTATGACTTACAGTGGTGGAAGGCGCCATTAGGTAGTGCAGAAACTAAAGGATTAGGCTATTTACAAAGCAATAAAGTACCGAAAATCTTCCACTGTTATCCGCTTTTAATATGGATAAAATGGCGATGCTATAATATCAGATTTGCAGAAAAAGAAAACAACATCTACTTTGTAAGAAATATGAATTTTAAAAGATTGATGGACTGATAATAGTTTAAGAAGATTAGTTATTTCTCTAATTATCATATACCTTATTTTCATTTATATCGTCAGTTCGAATCTTTTTTATTTTGAAAATCAATTTCCAATGTAATAATAACCCGTTTGTTACATTTGTAGAAGTGGTGATTATCCATGTTGGATTAGTTTGAAAAATGAGTCAAACCAAATTATTGATTTAATATCGGTTATTAGTTAAAAGGCATATGACGACAAATAATTTTAAAAAGCGCTCCGTTACAGCTGTTCCTGCTGATAAATATGGCAAAATCAGGCTAACAGGAAGGAAAAATTATGCAGCCGGAATACCCGCTGTCATTTCTTCTTTGAAACATTTGAAGCGTGAAGTCGGAATTTTTAAAGGGATTAAGGTCCTTAACCGAATGAACAAAAAAAATGGCTTTGACTGCCCCGGTTGCGCTTGGCCAGATCCCGACGGAAAGCGCTCAACTCTTGGTGAATATTGTGAAAATGGCGTAAAAGCCATTGCTGAAGAAATTACATTAAAGCGCGTTGATGCTGAGTTCTTCAAAAAAAACAACATCGAAGATTTGAGTAGGCAATCTGATTTTTGGATCGGAAAGCAAGGCCGAATAACGGAACCTATGATTCTAGAAGCGGGATCAAACAACTACACCCCTATTTCATGGGAAGCGGCTTTCAATAAAATTGGAAGTCAACTGAAATCACTCAGTAGCCCTCATGAGGCTGTTTTTTACACATCGGGCAGAACGAGTAATGAAGCGGCGTATATGTACCAATTGCTTGCTCGTCAAATTGGCACAAACAATTTACCCGATTGCTCCAATATGTGTCACGAATCAAGTGGCGTTGGATTGGGCGAAACTGTTGGCATAGGAAAAGGCTCAGTAACACTTGAAGATTTGCATGAAGCCGAGGTAATTGTTGTTATGGGCCAAAACCCGGGCACAAATCACCCTAGAATGCTGTCTGCATTGGAAAAGTGCAAAAAAAATGGAGGGAAAATAGTAAGTGTAAACCCTATTCCCGAAGCCGGCAATGAAGCCTTTGCAGATCCGCAAGATCCAATGGCCATGTTAAAAGGTGGTGAGAAGTTAACCGATTTGTACTTACAAGTAAAAATAAACGGTGATGTTGCAGTATTAAAAGCTGCTTGTGTACTAATGCTTGAAGCCGAAAAATCCAATCCTGGAAAAGTATTTGACCTTGACTTTATTAAAAAACACTGTGACGGTTACGAAGAATTAATAGCTGATCTTGAAAAAACAAATTTTGAAGAATGCATTCAGCAATCAGGAGTTGATGGAGCTCAAGTGCGACAATTTGCCGAACTATTAATCAAGAACAAAAAGATAATTATTTGCTGGGCAATGGGCATTACGCAACAGCAAAATGGTGTTGAAAATGTGCGTGAAATCGTAAATACTCTGCTACTAAAAGGAAGTATTGGAAAACCAGGCGCTGGCACTTGTCCTGCCCGTGGACATAGCAATGTGCAAGGCGATCGAACTATGGGGATTTGGGAAAAACCAAAACCAGAATTTCTTGAAAGTTTGGATAAACATTTTGGGATCAATACCCCAAAGGAAGCTGGTTATGATGTGGTTGACTGCATTGAAGCTATGCACAACCAGAAGGTAAAAATCTTTATGGCTATGGGCGGTAACTTTGTATCTGCAACGCCAGATACTAATTATACGGCTGAAGCTTTGCAAAATTGTGTACTAACTGTTCATGTTTCTACCAAGCTAAATCGATCGCATCTTATTCCGGGAAAAGAGTCTATTCTTTTACCTTGTATATCAAGAACAGAAGGTGATACACAAGAAAGCGGGTTGCAATTTATCTCGGTGGAAAACTCAATGGGAGTGGTTCATAGAAGTACGGGTAAATTCCCGCCGGCATCAAATAATCTTAAAAGTGAACCTGCAATAATCGCAGGAGTAGCTAACTCCACTTTTGGTGAAAATTCTCCAATAAATTGGTCAGAAATGATCCTAAATTATGACTCGGTTAGAAACCACATTGAAGCTACCATAGCCGGTTTTACTGATTATAACGAAAGAGTTAGACAGTCGGGAGGCTTCTATTTACCAAATGGTGCTCGAAAGGGTTTGTTTAAAACAGCTACGGATAAAGCTCGATTTACGATAAACCCCTTGCCAAATAAGCAGGTTAAAAAAGGACATTTAATCATGATGACGATTCGGTCACACGATCAATACAATACCACAATTTACGGTATTGACGATCGCTACAGAGGCATTTATAATGAGAGACGAGTTGTATTGGCAAACCCAATAGACATGAAAGAACTGGGTCTCAAAAAACTCGACGATGTGCATTTAAAAAGCCACTTTTATGGGGAAGTCCGTGAAGCATTAAACTTCAAGATGATCCCCTACGATATTGCTCAAGGTTGCATTGCAACCTACTTTCCTGAAGCTAATGTGCTGGTGCCTTTAAAAAGTGTGGCGAATAAAAGTCAAACTCCAGTTTCAAAATTTGTAGAAGTAGAAATAATTAAGGCCTAATTTTTATATGCGTATTAAGTCGTTTCTTGTTTTAAGTCTCTGTTTCTTACTTGCATTTTTGAATGCTTGTAATGATTCAACGAATGAAGAAAAAGAAGAAATCCTAGATGTTTCTAAAGCTGTAAGGATTAATAACCCCAATAAGCAAAGTGAACTTTCGGTGCTCATGCGAACACTCTATAACGACACTAAAGCTGAGAGAATACTTCTTTTAACTGGGGAACATTCGGCCATAGATTGGACATCTAAATATGAAAATTTACTAATTGCCAAACAAACAGATGAGTCTAATAAAGGAGAAGTATTTGATGCATATGGAAATGGGTTTCTTATCCAATTAAAGGAGTATCAAAACACAAGTGAAAAGGAAAGAATATCAAACTACAATCGCTTAATAACCAACTGCAAGAACTGCCATGAGGCATACTGCCCTGGGCCACTAGTTGTTATTAATAAACTTCCATTAAAAGATTTAAACTAAGTCATGCGAGGAGTAATTCAACGTGTGAGTAGCGCCTCAGTTTCGGTGAACGGTAAAAGCATTGCCAACATAAAAAACGGCTTGGTTATTTTGCTTGGAATTGAACAAGAAGACACTATTGAAGATGCCAAATGGTTTGCAGGAAAAGTTAGCAAACTGCGCATATTTTCAGATGAAAACGAAAATGTCAATTTTTCAATAAATGAAGTGAAGGGAGATATTATTTTAGTATCACAATTTACCCTGCATGCAAAAACAAAAAAAGGAAATCGCCCTTCTTTTATTAGGGCTGCCTCGCCAGATTACGCCGAAAAACTGTACTTAGAAACAAGAGATTTGTTTGCTTCTCTTATCCAAGGAAATGTTCAAACCGGCGAGTTTGGGGCCAATATGAATGTTGAGCTGGTAAACAATGGGCCGGTAACCTTAATTATTGATACTAAAAACAAGGAATAAGTGCTTTTTAACTCCGTTCAGTTTCTTGTTTTTTTTCCGCTAGTTATTGCGGTATATTATTTAGTTAACTACAAATGGCGTTGGCTATTACTGCTGGTTGCTAGTTATATATTTTACGGATCTTGGAAAATTGAATTTCTTAGCCTAATCGTCATTTCAACCTTGGTTGACTTTTATGTGGCAAAACAATTGAGCCAGACAGATAACACGCATAAAAGATGGAAATATTTATTAGTGAGTTTATCCTGTAATTTGGGTATGCTTCTGTTTTTTAAGTACGGTTCATTTTTAGCTAACCTCACTTTACCCTTCGCTCCAATTCCCGATTGGCGAAAAGAACAATTATTGGGTTTTTTATCCTTCGACTTGCCCGTAGGAATTTCATTCTACACCTTTCAAACTATGGGTTACACCATCGATATTTTTAAAAACAAAATCAAACCAGAAAAACATTTGGGGAAGTTTACACTTTACGTTAGCTACTTTCCACAATTAGTTGCCGGACCAATTGAACGGTTCGATCACCTACAACCCCAACTCACCTCAAAACATATCTTGACGTATAAAAATCTTTCTCATGGGGCTCGATTAATGCTATATGGCTTCTTTATGAAAATGGTAATTGCTGATAATCTAGCACCTTTAGTGGATTCAATTTTCGAGACTCCGCTCTCCTATTCTTTGTCCACTAAATGGGCGGGTATTTTAGGCTTTGGATGGCAGATATATGCTGATTTTTGTGGCTACTCATTAATTGCAATTGGAGCAGCTAAATGCATGGGCGTTGAATTAATGACGAATTTCAAAACCCCCTATTTTGCTAATTCGATTCAAGACTTTTGGAGAAGATGGCACATTAGTTTAAGCACTTGGTTTAGAGATTATGTTTTTGTTCCACTAGGCGGGAGCAAGGTGAATCAGTTCATTTGGATTCGCAATATTCTTGTGGTATTTATTTTAAGCGGAATTTGGCATGGTGCAAATTATACCTTTTTAATTTGGGGAGCGATTCACGGAGTTTTCTATCTGTTGGAGCGGTTTGTTCGCCTCCCAAATAGCCCCTTTTTAAAACCGATTTACTGGCTTAAAACTTACCTAGTGGTTTCATTTGCTTGGCTATTCTTTAGAGCAAGTGATTTAAATAATGCATGGGATGTCCTTTTAGGTGTGAACATTTCAAAAGCACCTAAAATCATAGAAACTCCTATTGAACTCATCTTGGCATTTGCACTTTTTGTTCTGCTAGAAGTAGTATTCAGAAAAGAAAAAATTAATCAACTTTTGGATAGAACACCTTTTGTTATTCGTTGGTCCGGTTACGCTGTTGTTCTCTTTTTCATCCTTTCGTTTTCGGGAACTACGAATCACCCTTTTATCTATTTTCAATTCTAATGGAAATAGCAAAAAAAATAGCCCTTCGTCTATTGCTTATAGCTATTATTATAAGTGCTACGGCACTTATCTACAAACGCTATTTTCATTATAATTTTTTAAAAAAAGAAGGAATACTGCTATCCAGATTAAATCATTCCATAAACGCTGATTACTTGTTTTTTTCAGCAAGTAGCGATTATACGTTTGACCCAATTAATGATGCAGACACCACTAGGGTTAGTATTTTAGCAATGAACTACTGTGATAAAAGTATTAAATCTATTGCAGAAGGAGCGCACCATGCTGGAGTATTCAAAGAATTGATTAAGCACATTCCGAAGCATCAAATTGAAGGAATTATTGTGGCTATGAACATAAGAAGCTTTAGTCCCGAGTGGTTAACTGATATTAATGAAAATGCATTACAACAGTTCGCTGCGTTGTATAAGCCAAATCCGCCTCTGATGGCGCGATTAAATGTTGCGTTAAAAAACTATCCAATAAAAACTAAAAGGGAATTAGAAAAAAAACGATTCGAGTACTTTTCCAATTGGAAACTCCCTTATGATTTCCCTAAAAACAATATAGAAAATTGGTGTGCGGTAGAAAAGTATGGTGATTGGAGAAACCCTAAAAGGCAATTGGCAGATCACTATATTAAGAGTTACGCTTTTGTAATCGATGAAAAACATCTTAGGCTAAGAGATTTTGACAAAATTGTAGAACTAGTAAAACTGAAAGAACTTAACTTAATATTTCACATACTACCCGAAGATGTTCAAGAAGCTCAAACGCTAATAGGGACTGAACTGACTGATTTAATGAGCGCAAATCGTGATTTTCTCATAAATCGGTACCATTTTCCTAAGAAAAATGTCTGGGTAGTGGATAACCTTGAAAAGGTTGACCATATGGATTTTACTGATCGAGACTTCCCAACAGAACACTACAATCAAAATGGTAGAACTATTATTGCAAAATCGATTGCCGAACAATTAAACGCTATAAAATGACAATAGAAGAAGCACAAAAAACGGTTGATGAATGGATAAACACCATTGGTGTTCGGTACTTTAATGAACTGACCAATATGGCTCAGTTAACTGAAGAAGTTGGAGAAGTTGCGCGGATTATAGCCCGGCGATACGGTGAACAAAGTGAAAAAGAGTCCGACAAGGACAAAGATTTAGGAGAAGAATTTGCAGATGTATTGTTCGTGCTAATTTGTCTGGCAAACCAAACTGGAATTGACCTTACAAAGGCCTTCGAAAAACGCATGGATAACAAAACGAAACGGGATAAAGATCGACATAAAAACAATGAAAAGTTAAAGTAAGAAGGAGTTAGAATTTAGCCCTACTTCCTCGTTTTTTAAAGGAATGCTTTCCTCCCGGTCGCTTTGTCTTTTTGCTCACCAAATTACCAAAATTGTAACTCACAATAGCTGAAATACTAAAGTAGTGATCATTATTCTTTGGGTTTCCTCTAGGAGCTCCTTTAGAACTCCAGTCCGGATTACTTCTATCCGTTCTATCAGCATATTGAGCTGATGCTGCACCAAGCTCTTGACTCAATTTTGCATTATCATAATATACCGTGCTAGCATCATCAATGTAATCAGTTAGCGTATATCGGTAACTAAAATCTAACCCAAACTTCAACCACATTTTATAGGTATAATTCACTTGAATACCAGCTGGAAAAGAAATAGAAAATGGAGCGTATGGAGCAGATCCTCCTTCAAGCCCCTGACCTTCGGTGCGCAAAGGCAGTAGAGCATTTCCATCGGCTGTTGAATTGAAATAGAAGAAAGCCGCCCCGCCATATGCAATAACATCTATGGGAAAGGAACGCATTCCTTGAATGCCCTTGATATTGTACAAATGGCCCGGTTTTGCTCTTAGAATATAAAAGTCATAGAGAAATCCTCCTTCATAAATTTTAGACTGAAATGACAGATTTCTATATTTTCTTGTTACATCATCCGAAAGTGCGTCAGAACCTCTGACATTTCCATAAAAACCAGAAACCCTAAGGGCAGACCTATACGCAATATTGAATCGGTACGATAAACCATAACAGACTCTAAATTGAGAAAACTCCATATCCAATAGCCAAGGTTTACCTTCTCCAGACCCTCCGCCTAATTCACCTAAATAATTTGAAAGTCCAATACCCCCAATTAATTCATGACGATACTTTTTCCAATACTGCTGTTTATCAAAATGTTGGGCATCAACAAATTGAGATAACAAAACCGCAATAAATATGAAAGTATACTTTTTCACTTCGAAGTAAAGATACAAATGAAAAACAAATCATAGGTACAAGTGCGATTTACTGCATCTCTTATCCTAATAACAATTGCAGTCATTTGAGAAGTGCATTACACAATTGGGCAGGTACTCCTGAAGTTCTTCTTGAACTTCGCGTTTCACAGGATTAACCCGCATATCAATCTCTTTTAGAGTCTTTAAATCTTGCAGGGTCTCTGGTAGAATTATTAATCGATTAGCCCATAAATCTAGTATTTCCAGTCTTTTTAAATTCCCTATGGATTTGTCAATTTCCCATAAATAATTATTACCAGCTCGAAGAACAATAAGGTTGGTTATGTTTCCTATCGCTTCTGTCAAATAATTCAGTTCATTTCTGCTCAAATTAAGAACCTGCAAATAAGTAAGCTCAGCCAATTGAGCAGGAAAAGTGTCTATTTTATTTTTGGAAAGGTCTAGGTATTGCAGGTTTTTAAATTGATAAATCTCAGAAGGAATTTCTTTTAGCTTCTCTTTTTTCAGCTCAAGACGATATACCTCTAGGGGTCGCTTAGTAGCCTCTTCTATTGAAGTAAACACCCTTACCGTGTCGAGTTGATCGAGGGTAAGTAATTCTTGCCCAAAGCTTTGAATTGAAAGGAGAAATGCTAGCGCACTAAGATAAAATAGCTTCGCATTTCGCTTTGTCAAATTCCAATTGTTGCTTAAGTAAATCAATGTTTTCAAATTTCTTTTCCTCTCTAATTTTCTCTAATAAACTTACACTTATTTCAAGACCATACAAATCTTCATCCATTTCAAAAATATGCACCTCTATTGACCGCCCACCAGCATCTTTTATAGAAGGTCGAACTCCGATATTCAACATTCCTTTATAACTCGTTCCCTTGATATTTAAAAGTACAGCATAAACGCCATTATCTGGAATTATTTTAAAGCGATCCTTTATTCCAATATTAGCTGTTTTAAAACCAAGAGTGCGGCCAATACCAGCACCTCGAACAACTTTACCCGAAATCATAAAAGGATAGCCCAAAAAATGTCTGGCCGTTTTCATATCGCCTTCCTCAATCGCAGTTCTAATCTTTGTTGAACTTACTTGAGTGTCCTTAAATTCCTGCGCTTCTATCTGCTCAACTTCAAAGTCGTATAAATTTGCTAATTCTAACAAGTCCTCAAAAGTTCCTTCACGGTTTCTTCCAAAATGATGATCGTAACCAATTATAAGTTTTGAAATTCCAATTTGATTCACCAAGACATCTCTAACAAATTCAACTGAATTTAATCTTGAAAATTCTCGACTAAAAGGGTGAATAATCAAATGATCTAAATCAGACCGGTCCAACAATTCAATTTTCTCCTCTTGCGTGTTCAGCATTTTCAAATCGTTATTCTCTGGGAATAACACCATCCTTGGGTGTGGATAAAAAGTCAATAAAACCGACTCTCCATTAATTTTTTCTGACTCGGCTTTGAGACAATTTAAAATGTAAGAATGGCCAAGATGAACACCATCGAAAGTACCTACTGTGGCTACTAAATTCTCCCTTGGCTCAAATTCTTCAATATTCGAGTAGACTTTCAAATCTTAAAGTAATGTTATTTGTTAACGATACAAATTACATATAATACTGATTTACAGAACTATAATAAAGTAATTAACATCAATAAATTAGTCCGCAAAAATAGACATATATAAATATTGAAAGTCCTTTAAATTTTAGGTTTGGATTTTATACTTTTGCCGCTGATTTTAACACACGGATTTTTAACTATTTATTCCATTTAAAATGTCTACACAAGTAGGGAAAATATCACAAATAATCGGACCCGTAATCGACGTAATATTTAATTCAGAAGGCGCTGAACTTCCGAATATATACGATGCGCTTACCGTAACTACAGAAACTGGAGCTCAAATTGTTCTTGAATGTCAAAAGCACGTTGGAGAAGACACCATTAGAGCCATTTCTATGGAGGCCACTGATGGTCTTCGTAGAGGTTTAGAAGTAACTGCCACGGGCGCTGCAATAAAGATGCCTATAGGCGACGAAATAAATGGGCGTCTTTTTAATGTTGTGGGTGATACCATTGACGGTATTGGTCCAATTGACAAAACAAACGGCAGTCCAATCCACAGAGAAGCTCCTAGGTTTGAAGATTTATCTACAGCATCAGAAGTGTTATTTACTGGAATAAAGGTAATTGACTTAATTGAGCCTTATTCTAAGGGTGGTAAAATTGGATTATTTGGTGGAGCAGGTGTTGGTAAAACAGTGCTTATTCAAGAATTGATTAACAACATTGCAAAAGGACATGATGGTCTTTCAGTATTTGCTGGTGTTGGAGAAAGAACTCGTGAAGGAAACGATTTATTACGTGAAATGTTAGAATCAGGTATTATCAAATACGGTGACGCTTTCATGGAGTCAATGGAAAAAGGCGGTTGGGATGTTTCTAAGGTAGATCCAGTCCAACTGAAACAATCAAAAGCCGCTTTCGTATTCGGCCAAATGAACGAACCTCCAGGAGCACGTGCTCGTGTGGCTTTATCAGGACTTACTCTGGCTGAATATTATAGAGATGGCGATGCAAGTGGAGCGGGTAGAGATATACTTTTCTTTATCGATAACATTTTCCGTTTTACTCAGGCAGGTTCAGAGGTTTCAGCACTTCTTGGTCGTATGCCTTCTGCAGTAGGTTATCAACCTACTCTTTCTTCGGAAATGGGAGCTATGCAAGAACGTATTACGTCAACAAAAAACGGATCTATTACTTCGGTTCAGGCGGTATATGTACCAGCAGATGACCTTACAGACCCTGCACCAGCTACTACCTTTGCTCACCTTGATGCAACAACTGTACTTTCAAGAAAAATCGCGGAACTTGGAATTTACCCAGCAGTAGATCCGTTAGATTCTACGTCTAGAATTCTTACTGAAGAAATCGTGGGAGAAGAGCATTACAAATGCGCCCAGAAAGTAAAAGAAATCTTGCAACGATATAAAGAACTTCAAGATATTATTGCGATTCTAGGTATGGACGAATTATCTGAAGAAGATAAATTAGCAGTTCATAGAGCGCGTAGAGTTCAACGTTTTCTATCTCAGCCATTTCACGTAGCAGAGCAGTTTACTGGGCTTTCTGGAGTATTTGTTTCTATCGATGAAACAATCAAAGGTTTCAATATGATTATGGACGGTGAAGTTGATAAATACCCAGAAGCAGCATTTAACCTGAAAGGTAGCATTGAAGAAGCTATTGAAGCAGGAGAGCAAATGCTTGCAATGGACTAGTCGTTTATACGCTAACTAGCATATTTAATTATGGAAATAGAAATATTAACAGCAGATAAGAGTATTTTCAGTGGTGAGGCTTCACTCGCAAATTTTCCAGGAAAAGATGGTTCTTTTGGAGTAATGAATAACCACGCTCCAATGATTGCTGCTCTCAAAAAAGGCAATATTATTGTTACAACAACAGCAGGTGAGCAATCTTTTGAAGTACAAGGTGGAGTAGTTGAGGTGCTGAAAAACAAGGTAATGGTACTTGCGGAGTAATTTGTTTTTGTAGTTAGTAATTTATTAATTCCGCATTTAAAAGGGACCCTTAGGTCCCTTTTTTCATCTCAAAGGTTTCATTCCCATTTAATGAACTTCATTATACTTGCGCTTCCATTATGAAGGAACGAGAAACAACGCAATTACAAAATAAAATTCACGAAATAATTTTCGGCCACACAACAGCAGCGGGAAAGGCTTTTGATATTATTTTATTGTTTTTTATACTAGCTAGTGTTGCTGTATTAATGATCGATAGCGTTGGTTCTATTGCAAACAAATATGGATTTATTTTAACCAGTTTAGAATGGGGCTTCACATTTTTTTTTAGTGTCGAATATTTACTAAGAGTTTATTCGGCCAGAAATCCATTAAAATATATTACTAGCTTTTTTGGCATCATAGACCTACTCTCCATTCTACCAACATATCTCGGTATTTTTATGACCGGTTCTCATTACCTGCAAACCATTAGGACTTTTAGGTTACTTAGAGTCTTCAGAATATTAGGTCTTTCTACGTATGTAGGTCAGGCAACTGCTCTTTTAGAGGGCTTTCGGTTAAATCGACAAAAAATTACCGTCTTCTTTGGTGTTGTTTTGAGTATTAATATTCTCATTGGTACATTAATGTTTTTGGTCGAAGGTCCAGAGCATGGGTTTACCAGTATTCCTAGGAGTATTTATTGGGCGATTGTAACGATGACAACAGTTGGATATGGCGACATTGCTCCGCAAACTACCTTAGGGCAGTCTATTGCTGCCTTTGCAATGATAATAGCTTATGCAATAATAGCTACAGGAATTGTATCCTTAAATTTGCAAGCACCAACAGAACAAATTGAAGCTAAACCTAAGGAAGGATTAAAAGAATGCAATTCATGCAAAAAAACTACCATAGAGCCAAACCAAAAATTCTGTTCAAATTGTGGAGATAAACTTTAACTTTATAAACCTTTTGCAATGAGTTTATTATAATTGATGGTTTCAACGAACTAAGTAACTACATTTGATGAAAATATAAAATAAAAAACTATGAAAAAAATATGTTTACTCACGTTGGGCGTAATCTTCGCCATGAATATTTCAGCTCAAGATTTGGGTGTGGAAAGCATCATGGTAAAATCAAAAGTTGACACTGGTTGGGCAGCAGTTACAAATGACACCATCTTTACAAATGATACCGTTTATCTAGGTGTATTATTTAAGAATCATGGAAGTAGATTTATTGACATCACAGACTCTATAGCTTTTGCAGTTTCGATTAACGGAACCCCTGCAGGTACTTATGGAGTGGTAGTAGGTAAAAATGTTACTCCACTAGCAGGTGACAATACTGCAGAACTTATTATAAAGAAAGATCAGCTATTTCCTACACCTGTTGCAGGAGCCGAAATATGTGCTTGGCCTGTGTTCTGGTCTAAGGGAAATATGGGTGGTTCAACAGCAAATGATACCGCTTGTAGCACATATGAAGTAATAGTTCGTCCAGAAGACAACGTCTCTATTGAGAATGTTCAAAAAATCTCTTCATTCATTGGTTTTTCTAGTACTGAATTGACTTTTACAACGGGTAAAACGGTTTCAGATTTGAAAATATTTGATTTAACAGGAAAAGTAGTTTCAACTTCATTTGAAGTACCTTCAAATACGATCTATTCTCACGATATTAGCGAATTACAGTCAGGAGTTTATATTGCAACTTTTGGCACAGAATATTACAAATTCTCCAAATAGGAATTCAGAAATATTTGCTTTAAAAAAAGCCTCTCGAATTTCGAGAGGCTTTTTTTATTTCAGTGTTTCGTGAAATCATTAAACCTTTATATAGTGCTCTAAGGTGTTTAAAACGAAATGGAACTCAACTAATAAATGAATCGTTGACAACAGGTGTTTTTGCAATTTTCATTTTGGCCTTTAAAGGGTGTAAAATTTAAAAACTTATTTCGTCGATAAAGTATTGAAAACAAACAAACCATTTAGATTTGCAGCACAATTGAAGAAAGCTAAATGAAAATTATTATTGCTGGTGCTGGTGAAGTTGGTGTTCACTTAGCTAAACTTCTTTCTAACGAATCGCTAGACATTATCTTGGTTGATCTTGATAAGAAGCGTCTCAAATATGCGGAATCTCATACTGATGTACTTATCTTTCGAGGGGATGCAACTTCTGTAGCTATTTTGGAAGAGGCCGGTATAAAAAATGCCGACCTTTTAATTGCGGCGACAGATTCAGAAACCACAAATATTACAATTTCAATATTAGGAAAAAGACTTGGCGCAAAGAAAACTATTGCGCGTATTTCCAATACTGAGTTAATTACCAATTACGATCGTCTAAAGTTTGACACTCTAGGAATTGACTCTTTGATTTCTCCTGAAAAACTTGCGGTGGAAGAAATCGAGTTTTTAGTAAAACAGTCGGCCTTTACAGATGCTTTTCAGTTTGAAAAAGGTAAATTAAATCTAATTGGAATTCACCTAGGAGATAAAGCTCCAATAATTCAAAAAACCATTCGTCAAGCTGCTGATTTAAACCCAAGTTTAAATTTCATGGCGGTTGCTCTGCATCGGAACGGTGAAACAATTATCCCTAGGGGGGATACTTTGATACAGAAAGGAGATGATTGTTATTTCATTGCTCAAAAAGAAGGCATTCAACCTGTCCTTAACCTCACTGGAAATAAGTCGGTTGCATTTAAAAATGTAATGGTATTAGGCGGCAGTAAGATTGGAGTTAAAACGTGCAAAGCGTTATGTAAAGACTATAATGTAAAGTTGGTTGAACAAGACAAGGAAAAAGCTTTTGAGCTAGCTGATCAATTAAACAATGTTCTAGTTATTAATGGCGATTGCAGAGATGTAGAGCTTCTTGAAGAAGAAAACATCGAACAAATGGGTGTTTTTATAGCAGTTACCGGAAACAGTGAGACCAATATCATGTCCTGTTTAGTAGCCAAAGCGCATGGTGTCGCAAAAACCATTGCGTTAGTAGAAAACATGGAATACATACATCTGTCCAAAACGGTTGGAATTGATGTATTTATCAATAAAAAAATAATTGCTGCTAGTAGCATATTCCAACATGTCAGGAAAGGAAATGTGATTAGCTCAACAATGCTCAGGGGCCTAAATGCTGAGATCTACGATTACGAAGTAATGCCAGGGTCTAAAATTACGCGTAAGAGTATTCGAGAATTGAATTTCCCAAAATCTGCCGTAATCGGAGGAGCTGTTCGAAAAGGGAAAACCCTGATTACTATGGGCGAATTTAAGGCTGAGCCCCACGATAAATTAATTGTTTTTTGCCTTCCAGGCTCAGTTAAGAAAGTTGAAGCTTTTTTCAAATAATACGTTGCTAAATTGGGGAGTTGTCCTCAATGTGCTTGGATTGCTTTCGGCCATCAATGGATTATTTATGTTGCTGTGTATTCCTGTTTCCATTATTTATGGTGAACCTGTAATTTACGCCTTCATTAAATCGGGTTTAGTCTGTTTTGGATTAGGCTCAATACTGCTTTTCATTACTCGCAAGCATCAAAAAGTAATTAAAAAAAGAGAAGGTTACCTTATTGTAACATTGGGTTGGCTCATGTTAGCTTTCACAGGCTCTCTCCCCTACTTCATCTCAGGATATATACCTCTATTTACTGATGCCTTTTTTGAAACAATATCTGGATACACGACAACTGGAGCAACGATATTGAATGAAATAGAAACTTTACCTAAGTCCATTTTGTTCTGGCGCTCAATAACGCATTGGATTGGAGGAATGGGCATTATCGTTCTTACTATTGCCATATTGCCTATTCTTGGGATTGGCGGAATGCAGCTTTTTGTAGCAGAGTCTCCAGGTCCAAGTGCCGACAAATTACACCCTAGAATTAAAGAAACTGCAAAGCGACTCTGGGCAATTTATGTGCTATTAACTGGGCTGCAAACTGTGCTTTTAATAGTTGGAGGGATGACAATATTTGATGCAATTAATCATGCAATGTCAACCGTTTCTACTGGAGGCTTTTCCACAAAAAAGGCAAGTATTGCGCACTATGAATCGCTTTACATACATTGGATAATTACCATTTTCATGTTTATTGCAGGGGTAAATTTTACGGTGACGTATTTCGCTTTAAAAGGGAATTTTAAACGACTTGTAAATAATGAAGAATTCAAGTATTACGCATTAGCGGCTATCGGAAGTAGCTTAATGGTGTCGGTTTTAATTTATACACTAAATGATTACAGTATTTCATCAGCAATAACTGAAGGGTTTTTCATGGTTCTTGCTATTGGAACTACAACAGGTTTTGTAACTGCCGATTACACAACTTGGACTCCGGTAGTAACTGTAATTTTCTTTTGGTTAATGTTTATGGGAGCATCTGCGGGAAGCACCTCAGGCGGAGTTAAAGTTGTCAGGCATTTAGTAATACTTAAAAACAGTATTCTAGAACTCAAAAAACTAATTCACCCCTCCGCAATTATACCAGTAAAACTCAACAATAAGGCAGTTTCAAATGATATAGTTTTCAATGTACTTTCTTTCTTCTTGTTGTACTTGATTATTTTCATTTTTGGAGCAGTATTTATGGCTAGTTTGGGTTTAGACTTCAAAACCGCAATTGGCGCTTCAATAGCTTGTATTGGCAATATTGGACCTGGTCTTGGTGATGTGGGACCCGTTCACAGTTACGCTAGTATTCCTTCAGTTGGCAAGTGGTTTTTATCGTTTCTTATGCTATTAGGTCGCTTAGAGTTGTTTACCGTTTTAGTGCTTTTGACTCCTTTCTTTTGGAAAAAAAGCTAAACTATCTTTTCTTCTTTCTTTTTATTTTTTTTTCAGGGTCTTCATGAAAGAAATATCTAAAATCAAGAGTTAAGTAGTTGCCATTTACGATTTGATTCAATCGAACAGGTTCAACAAGAGGATCTTGGGCATCGTAATCGTATTCCATTAAGAAACTATAAATAGGAATAAATGGCCGGTGAAAAGTTCCTCCAATATAAAAAATTCCCGATTTAGGAGTCCGATACTCCCAACCAATATTCGCCGATAAAAAAGCTACTATCCAACTATTTCTGCGACCTTCCATTATAACTTGATTTCCTTCTGAAAACAAGGCTACATCACTGGGGAAAATATCCAATCCCCCGCCAAACGATGCATCCATGAAAATTCGTTGATCCAGCTGGATATAAACTAGGCCTAGAACTGGTATTTCATAACCAACAACTCCAAAATCTTGTTTGAAGTCAAAATTTCTATCTTCCTCAGTTAACTGAAGCGAAAAATTTCTCTGCGTATAGGTAATCCCTGTTTCTAAGCTAAAAGTTCTATTAAAACCCTTGCGAATAACCATTCCAAGGTTGTATCCAAATTGCTTTGGAACTAAATACTCCACACCACTTTCGCTTGTAACGTTATCACTTTCATTTATAAATCCACCTGACAACATTGGCTTATAAGTAATGCCAAAAGTGGTAATTGCCTCTTGACCTTTCGAACTGAGCGTTACCGATAAAAATAATAAGAATAGACTTAAATTTTTCATTGAGTAGAAAACGAAATTAATGAATTTGAACAGCTAGAAAACTTATATTAGCGGACGATTAATTTATCGTTCAAATGCAGCTATCAGTATACAAGTCATCGGCAGGTTCAGGTAAAACTTTTACTCTAGTAAAGGATTTTTTAACACTTGCTTTAATATCAGATAAGCCAGAGTTGGTGAGAAATATACTGGCGCTAACCTTTACTAATAAAGCAGCACAAGAAATGAAAGACAGGATCTTGGATAGCTTGCATGCATTCGCCAATGGACCTATTTCTGGGAAGAACTTAGCATTACTTGAATCGCTCTGCGCATCAAAAAAACTAAAACTCTCAGAAGATGAAATAAAAAAACGGTCAGAAAAGTTACTGAAATATATCCTGCATAACTATTCGAGTTTTTCTGTGAGTACCATTGATAAATTCAATTATCGACTGATCCAAACTTTCGCGCAAGATTTAGGGGTATCGTCTAGTGCCGAAGTTGAGTTAGATGAGCTTGAATTATTAGAAGAAGCGATAAATAATTTACTTGAAGAATCTGCCACAAACGACTTGCTTGCCGAGTGGCTTACTGACTTCCTTATTTCGCAACTCAATGAAGATAAAAGTTGGAACATTAAAAGACATTTTATTGACTTTTCCAAAATCACTTTAAATGAAAACGATCAGTATTTAATCGATCAGCTGAGTGAATTAGAGCTTTCAGACTTTAAGAATATCCTTAAAAACACAAGAAAAAGAATTTCCATAATCGAGACCGAAGCAAAAGCGATAGCTAAAACTGGATATGACGTGCTGAGAAATCACGATATTGATTCAGATAATTATTTTGGTGGAAAAAATAGCGTGACCATATTCCTTAGAATTCTTCAAGAATCGACACTAGAAAAGTTTCCAAATCCGGCGATTCTTACAATGCTAGATAAAGAGGACTGGTCCAAAGGAGGCGCTCCTACAGATCAAAAAAACAAGATTGAAGCCAGTAAAGAAGAGTTCATTCATATTATCAACAAAGGATTAGAATTTGGTGATCGAGAAGTTGAAAAATGGATTCTACTAAAGGCGCTATTAAAAAACATTCACGGAGTAGGTTTACTTTCTGAAGTCAGAAAAAAGTTCAAATTACTAACGGAAGAACTCAACGTAATTCCCATTAGCACCTTTAACAAGAACATCGCAAATGTTGTGCGCAATGAACCATCGCCCTATATATATGAGCGATTAGGGAATCGCTACCGAAACTTTTTATTGGATGAATTTCAAGATACCAGCAAAATGCAATGGCATAATTTATTGCCGCTCGTTGAAAATGGATTATCAACACTGGGGAATAGTCTTATTGTAGGTGATGCCAAACAAGCTATTTACAGGTGGCGGGGTGGTGATGCTGACCAGTTTGTTTACCTGCCTAAAATAACTGACCCTAACGCAGATGAACTGACTTTGGAAAGAAGTAAGCTGTTGGAACAATACATCAATAATCAGACTTTAACCTCCAATTGGCGATCGAGTGCCGAAATTGTAAAATTCAACAACAATTTCTTTTCGAAATTGGTTAAAATAAAAGGAGGATTGATAGCAGATGTTTATCAATCTGTTGAGCAAGAACCGCAGCTAAAAGATGTAAGCGGTTATATCAATTACGAGCTAATTCCTGTAGAAGGTAAAGAACCTGAATTGGAAGAATCTGTAACTCAAGAAGAGCGTTTATTGAATGCTGTTTTCGCTAGAATTCAGGATTTGCTTAATAAATGTTATCAAAAAGGAGACATTGCTATTCTTTGTAGAAGCAATAAGCAAATAAGCGCTTTGAGTCAGTATCTAGCACCAAAAATTGACATTGTAACTAGCGAAGGCTTACTGCTCTTTAGCCATCCAAGTTCACTTTTATTGCATACTGCTTTCAAGCATGCGCAACTATCCCGCAACCTTACCAAAGATGAGCAAACGACAAAAACCAATTTATCGGTTCAAATAATCCTTTTACTAAGTAAACTAGGGAAAATCACTCAGGAGGATTTGCATGAATTTTTAAGCAGTGTTGCGGAAGATAAATCAGACATTAATTTAAACCTAATGCTTTCTTCTTTGGGAATCGATTATAAAACTGAAGAAATAGAGGGCTTAACCATCTACCAGCAAATAATGGGACTTGCTAGAATGTTTGGATTATCTAACCATCCTTCTCCCTATATAATCTTACTGCTGGAAAAAACACTAGAATACTCCAAAAAGTACCCAGCAAAAACAGCGTCTCAATTCATAAAATGGATAGAGCTAAAAGGAGAAAAAACAAGTCTGGCACTACCTGAGAATATGGGAGCTGTAAAAATCATGACCATTCACAAAGCAAAAGGGCTTGAATTTCCGGCCGTTATTTTTCCTTTTGCCAATACTGTGGTAAAATCAGACACGAAGCTATGGGTGAATTCCAATTATCTAGATGTTGGTTTGCCTTTCGGTTTAATTAATTCTTCTTCCACTCTTGAACGCACTAAATTCTCGGAGATTTATAACTCTGAAAAATCTAAAACTTGGCTCGATACAATTAACACGTACTACGTTGCATTTACTAGAGCAGAAAACGCGCTGTTTATTATTGCGCATGAATATAAACGGTCGAAAACAGACATGCGGTCAGTTTATCAGCCAATATTAGAGGAGTATTCTGAATTCAATAAAGAAAAAAATTCGCTTGAATTGGGCGTTTTGGCTCCGCCAGAACGCAGAAAAGAAGTTGATTCACCATTAAAGCAGTCTGTTTTTTTAGAAAAAATATATTGCGAAAACTGGTTGGAAAACATTGCATTTGCGCCAGTTTTCAGGAATGATTCCTCAAGTTTATCCCCATCAGCTTATGGAGACTTAGTGCATGAGTTATTGCGTTCAATAGTAAATTCCAGTCAATATGCAGAGCAACTTGAGCCAAGGCTGTCTTTAATGAACATTGAGGCTAATACCAAGCTAAAAATTGAATCTGAATTTAAAGCCTTGTTTGAGCATAAAACTTTTAGGAAGCTTTTTGACTCACCCGGCAAAAGGTATCTTGAACGCGATATGATTGCTTCAAACGGGAAAATTATTCGGCCCGACTGCGTCATTCTTGGAAGTGAAAAAAATATTCTTTTTGACTATAAAACGGGGACGCCTGAACTAGCGCATGAAAAACAAATTTTAGAATACAAAAACAACCTAGAAGTAATGGTTAATAAACCAGTAGAAGCATATCTAGTTTATACCGAAAATGCGCAACTTAAAAAAGTGAACTAATGATTGAAAAGTACACTTACGCCGAATTATCAAAAGAAGACTTATATGAAATATTAAGACTGCGCACCGAGGTTTTTGTTGTGGAACAAAATTGCCCTTATCAAGAATGCGATAATTTAGATCAGCTTTCAATGCACTATTTAGTTAGAAAAAACGGAGCGATTGTAGCCTATTTAAGAATGCTCCTTCCAGTAAATAACATTGTAAAAATTGGTCGTGTTGTTGTGCATAAGTCAGAAAGACAAAACGGTTTTGGAATTGATATTATGCAAACAGCTATTGCAGACTTCAATGAACAATTTGACGCCTGCACGTTAAAAATTTCTGCTCAACAATATTTGGATAAATTCTATTCCGATCTTGGCTTTTATTCCACTGGCAAGAAGTACTTAGAAGATGATATTCCTCACCAAGAAATGATTTTCAAAAAAGATTAGTCCAGCTTTAAAGATCTTATTTTAAGGTATTCCTCCTCCGCGATAGGCACCCAATAGTTATTTTCATTTTTGATCATCTCCTGAATCCGCACTTTATCGGGGTAAATTTCTGCTTTAAAAAGAAAGATATCGTATTTGTTTCCAATTACGGTAATTTCCTCAAATTCAGAGTCAGACAAAATCTTGAAAAAATGTTTCTCGTTTTCAAATTTCAAATAAACAGGAAAGTCCATCTTTCAAAAATATACCTTTGAACGCGTATTATGGAACTCATTTTTGCCACAAACAACAAACATAAGCTGGAAGAAATTCAAGCTATTATTGGATCAAGTTTTAAAATACTGAGCCTAAACGATATTGGCTTTAGCGGAGACATCCCAGAAACACAGCCTACGATTGAAGGCAATGCACTGCAAAAAGCAGAGTATATTTTCGAGCGTTTCAACAAACCTGTTTTTGCCGATGATACAGGATTAGAAGTAATTGCCTTAAATGAAGCTCCGGGAGTTTACAGTGCCCGATACGCAGGCCCTGATTGTTCGTTTAGCGATAACGTAAATCTGTTGCTGAAAAATCTGTTGGGTCATACTGATCGAAGCTCAAGATTTAAAACTGTAATCGCTCTAAAACTTTCAGAAAGTCATTTAAAATTGTTTGAGGGTATTATTGAAGGCGTAATTACCGAAAAAATCTTGGGGGAAGGAGGGTTTGGATATGACCCCATTTTCAAACCCAAAGGATTTTCTGAAACCTTTTCTGAAATGAGCACTGAAACTAAAAACAGAATTAGTCATCGAGGCTTAGCTACTCAAAAACTCGTCTCCTTTCTCAAAGAACTGAATGAAAAAATTTAAAATAATTTTTGTTTTTATCCTACTTCTCGCCCTTAGCGGAGGAGTCTACTATTTATTTTTCGCTTCCTACAGCAGTGGATATCGCGTAGGAACAATAATAAAAATGAGTAACCGTGGCGTTGTATTTAAAACACACGAAGGTCAGCTACATACCGGAGGAGTAACTGCTGGAGCTGAGGGAGAACTGGCTTCAACCATATGGGACTTTTCGGTTAAAAGAGAAAATGAAGTGGTTTTAAACAGCATAAGTAAAGCTGCGGACGAGCAAAAACGAGTGAAACTATTTTACGATGAAAAATTCCATCAATGGTCCTTCTTTGGCGATACAAAATATTTTGTCACAGAAGTAGAAATTTTAAAACCCAACAAAGACAGCGAACCAAAGCCAGAAATAAAGGAAGAGGTAGATCCGGACGACTATCAACCTAATAATGAAAATACTATGTTCTAGTCTAAATGGTTTGGTTTTAATAAATCCAATACCGTTTTAACCGGATTAAAAGTTTGCAATGGAACTTCAACAAAAAACGTAATCCAGTCTGCCATAGCACCATTCCAAAGCCCCGGAAGCTCCATAGCTTTTATAGTTTCACCTCGGAACGATTTTTCTGTTATAAAGCCCGTTTCATCATCGCGATATTTCAGCAAATCGAAGGCATTTCCCTTATAATCCGTAACCCAACATGCAAGATCCACCGGATTAAAATGAGTACTTCTTTGCAGTATTTCTTTTTGTTCTGAATTACTAGTATCAATTTGAGCTTTCTCTACAATCTGTAAGGAAACTTTTCCGTTATTATTCCTAACCCAAAATGGACCACCACCAGGTTCGCCTGTATTTTCAACCATTCCACAAACTCGAATTGGTCGATTCAAAAAAAGTTGCAATTCTTCAACGTTATCCATATGTAGCCCTAGCTCCTCTTTTACAAAATTACTAGCAGCTTCAGAATTGCCCAACTCCAATTCTTCTAGAAGCTGAAAAATCTCCTTCTTCTTTTTTAGTAATAACCCTCCCAATAGTTTTTTGTACCTAGAATTCTCAGGCTCTAGATTTGGCTTTACAACATTGTCAATGTTTTTAACAAATACTAAATCTGCTTGAAGCGTATTCAAGTTTTCTAACAACGCCCCGTGACCAGCTGGCCGCATAAAAAACTCACCTTCAATTTTGACCGGAACGTTATCCGAATTTACCGCCACGGTATTCGTTTCTTCTAATTGATTTGAAAAGTGAATGTTAAAATCAACACTCGGAAAATGACGTAAATATTTGTCGACTAATTCATTAAACAATTCTTCGTGCTCATTAGAAATAGTAAAATGTATCTGAACCTTATTTCCTAGAGATGCGTAGGAAATTCCTTCCAAAAGGTGATCATAAACAGGAGTCTCGCCAATACCATTAACCTTATGAAATGGAATAGCGCCTTTTGGTTTAATCCCAAACCCAAGGCCTTCAGCAGCTAACAAGGTTTTTAAAATGATTAGTTGGATTGTTGTTTGATTTGAGTTTGCAATTGCATCTTCAATGTTTTCCAAAAGCTCTTGGAGTTCTCGATAAAAAACAAAACTTGAAAGGTTATCGATAAATTTTTTGGCTCCAGTATTTAAAGACTTACCATTTTCCAACTCATTAATACCAGCAAATAAATCCTTAAACATTCGAGTTGCAGCGCCACTTGCAGGAACAAACTTTAAAATCTTAAAATCCTTATTTATCCTGTCATAGAAACTAATCAAAGACTCTATTTCAGATTCAGAAAAAGAAAGAATTCCATCTCCTATTATAGCCGGTCGGTCCAAATTAATAAATGGAAAGCCTATTTTAAACCGATCTATTTGTGCCTCAATGTTCGAATTCATCCTTACTTTTTTGTGATTTCAAACCTAAAGTTTTGAATTAAACTAGGCCTAAAAAACTGTCAGGAATTTACTTTCCTAAAATTGGCTTTGAATAACAGACGATTAAAAAACATTTCGCAAATTCGCGCTTTGTTAATCTAGAGTTATTTTGCTCTATAATTGAATTGATAAAAATTGAAAATGAATAATTTAAGCTGTTTAGTTTTAGTCCTAACTTTATTTACTGGTTTAACTTCGTGCAACTCAGATAAGCCGGTAAAAGAAGATAAAGTAGAAATACAAAAAGAAACAATGAATTTTGAGGACAAGCACACTTATGCCAAACCGAAAGAAGCTGTAATTACCCATCTTGATTGGAAAGCAACGGTTGATTTTGAAACCAAAACTATAACTGCGACAGCTGCTTACAATATCAAAAGAGCTGCATCGGCTTCTAAAATTATTTTTGATACAAAAGATAGCTTAGACATTTTAGCAGTTCGCATTGATGGAAAACCAGCGAATTTCGAAATTGGCGCTACTGATAAATTCTTAGGTGCTCCTTTAACAGTTGAGCTTACAAAAGAAGCAAAACAAGTAGAAATTGATTACAAAACGAATCCAAGTGCAGCAGCAGTGCAATGGCTAAGTCCACAACAAACCGCAAATAAGACTGCGCCATTTCTATTTACACAATCGCAAGCAATTTTAGCGCGTAGTTGGTTTCCTATTCAAGACGGTCCGGGCATTCGCTTTACCTATAATGCTGAAGTCACCGTGCCTAAAGGCATGATTGCTTTGATGAGTGCTGAAAACCCAACCGAGAAAAATGAATCTGGAGTTTACACCTTCTCAATGAAACAACCAGTTCCTGCCTATTTAATGGCTTTGACTATTGGAGATGTTGATTACAAAAAACTAGGCGCCCACACCGGAATCTACGCAGAATCTTCCTTAATGGAAAAAGCTGCTTATGAATTTGCGGAAATGGAAGATATGCTGGTTGCAGCAGAAAAGCTATATGGCAAATATCAGTGGGAAGTGTACGACATGATTATCCTCCCTCCTTCTTTTCCTTTTGGTGGAATGGAAAACCCTAGACTAACTTTTGCAACACCTACAATTATCGCTGGTGACCGATCTTTAACTGCTTTAGTTGCCCACGAGTTGGCGCACAGCTGGAGTGGAAACTTGGTTACTAATGCCACTTGGGATGATTTCTGGTTGAATGAAGGGTTTACCGTTTACTTTGAAAGAAGAATAATGGAATCATTGTATGGTAAAGACTACGCAGAAATGTTAGCGCAATTGGGTTACCAAGACTTACTAGAAACGGTTGATGGGTATATGGAAGATGGCCAACCTAAAGACACACATTTAAAATTAGATTTAAATGATCGTAATCCAGATGATGGAATGTCTGACATTGCATACGAAAAGGGATATTTCTTTTTAAGATTGGTTGAAAATACGGTTGGAAGAGAAAAATTCGATGTGTTCCTAAAGGATTATTTCCAAGGAAATGCATTTAAAGTAATGACTACAGAAGCATTTATAATTCATCTGAAAGCTAATCTATTAGACTCGACAACTTACAACTCAATTGGCGCAGATAACTGGATTTACGGTGAAGGTCTTCCCGATAATTTACCAGCTCCAAACAGCAATAAATTTGAACTCGTAAATGCACAAATTGAAGCGTGGAAAGAAGGAACAGCTGCTAATACATTAACTGTAGTTGACTGGACTTCACACGAATGGTTGCACTTTATCAGAAATCTACCAATGGGATTATCATTTGACAAAATGAAAGAACTAGACAATGCGTTCAAATTCACAAAGTCTGGAAATTCTGAAGTATTAGCTGCTTGGTTTCAGCATACCATTAAAAACAATTATGTTCCAGCAAACCAAGTAATGAAAGACTTTTTGATTTCTGTTGGTAGAAGGAAGTTTTTAACTCCAACTTACACAGCGCTTAAAGAGTCCGGTAAAATGGCAATGGCTAAGGAAATCTATAAAGAAGCCAGACCTAATTACCATAGTGTTAGCAAACAAACTATGGACGAATTGTTGGGATTCTAAATCTAAGAAATGAGTAATATTCCTTCGTTTAGCAATACCGAAGTTGCCTTTAAAGCAAAATCAAGCGGTGAATTAAAGTTTACAAGCTTAATTTTTAAGATGATGGGAAGCCCAGGTTTGGTGAATAGTCTCACTGGGTTAACCACTTTCGCTTTAAAAATTCATTTACCAATTCAATGGATAATTAAAAAAACAATTTTCAAACAATTTTGTGGAGGTGAAAAAATCCAAGAATGCAGCAGCACCTATGAATCATTGCGTAAAAACAATATTGAAGCAATATTAGATTACAGCGTAGAAGGACAATCAAAAGAAGCTGATTTTGATAAAGTACGAGACGAATTATTACAATTGGTTTCAAATGCTAAAAAACACGCTAAAGTTCCTACTACTTGCATGAAAGTAACTGGGATTGCAAGCTTCTCAATATTGGAAAAAGTATCAGCAAATACTGAATTAAAGGAAATAGAGAAACAAGAATATAATCGAGTAATTCAGCGATTAGAAGCCATTTGTGCAAAAGCCTTCGAAAATGGCGTTAAAATTTATATTGACGCCGAAGAAACCTGGATTCAAGTAGCTATCGATCGTTTGGCTGAAGTCATGATGCAAAAGTATAATGGCAAAGAAGCAATCGTTTATACAACGCTCCAAATGTATCGTCATGACCGCCTAAACTATCTACAAGTTTTAATTGAAAAAGCCATCAATCATAATTTTTTCCTTGGAGTCAAAATAGTGCGAGGCGCATATCTGGAAAAGGAAAATGAAAGAGCAAATCAAAAAGGATATAATACTCCTATGCAACCAAGCAAACTTTCTACGGACAACGATTACAACGCAGCTTTAAAGTTGATTATGAATAATATCCAAAAGGTGGAATTGTGTGCTGGAACGCACAATGAGGAAAGTGCTAAATTGCTGTGCGAATTGATGCAAGAAAAAGGGTTGGACAATTCTTATAAGGGTATATTCTTTTCTCAGCTCTATGGTATGTCTGATAATATTAGCTTTAACCTTGCTCATGCAGGTTATAATGTTTCAAAATATCTTCCATATGGCCCTGTTCGTGACACACTTCCATACCTAATTCGTAGAGCACGAGAGAATACCTCAATTGCAGGTCAAATGGGGCGCGAGTTAACCCTAATAACCAGCGAGTTATTAAGAAGAAAAAATCAGCCAACTAAAAAATAAAACTCACGTCTTACATTGTAAAGCTTAAGGCTTTAGTTTAAAAGCTTTGCTTATTGTATTTTTACTGAAAATTTTGAAAATAATGCGTTTATTAATTACCCTCATAACTCTATCACTACTTGCTCATATTGCACCTGCACAATATTGCACACCTGTAGGAAATTGCGTGTTTGATGATAACATCGATGACTTTCAATTCAACACTATTTCCAATTTAAATTCAGGAGGTTCAAATTGTGGTTCAAGGTTTGCCCCAAGGAATGCCTATTCCAACACCGGAATTAGAACAACCGTAACACAGGGTCAAAAATATTATATGCGTGTTGCATCCAATGCTATTGCTAATCGTGAACAAGGGTTCGGGATATGGATTGACTTTAATAACGATAACGATTTTGAAGATCTTGGCGAGTTTGTGTGGAATTCAGCAGGTGCTGATTCAGCGTTCACCGATTCAATTCTCATTCCTTTTTCTTCCTCAACCGGGTTAACTAGAATGCGTGTAAGAAGTCAAAGAAATGCGACAATTAACTCGACACAATCGTGTTCAACGATTAACCGAGGAGAAACTGAAGACTATCTAATTGATATTCAAGCGGCTAGAATTGCTCCACTTACAGATTTTACTTCAAATACGACTTTTACCTGCGACGGAATCGTGAAGTTTGAAGATACTACTCCCAATCAAGTCACCTCTAGATTATGGGATTTTGGGGATGGAGGCACTTCTACTCTATCCAACCCAACACACAACTATACCTCTACTGGAGTTTATACCGTAAAACTAACTTGTACAAATAGTTTTGGTTCCAAACAAGAAGTTAAAACTAATTTAATCACCTACAATGCAAGCGGCTTAAAACGTGCCTCTTGCTCCCCTAATACCAGTTCTGTAAATGCTGGTTTTGGTATATCCAACTTTTCTTTCACCACCATTAACAATCCTAGTGCTGACGCTACAGTTGGATTTGAAGACTTGTCCTGTATACAAGGAACAGCAAAGCAAGGAGTAGTATACCAAATGACAATTTCTGCGCCAAATGCACCTGCAAATCAAAATTTTAGAGCTTGGATTGATTATAACAACGATGGGCTTTTTAGTAATTCTACAGAACTCGTTTTATCGCAGGACGATCAAAAATCGGGAATAGTAAGCTTGAGAATTCCTTCGAACATAGTTATTGGAACTCCATTGAGAATTAGAGTTGCTGCTGTTTACACTTTAAGTGCTCCAGCATCTGCAAGTTTTAATGCATGCTCTAATCTTAGTTATGGTCAAATGGAAGACTATAGCATTGTCTTTTCATTAAATACAAGTGCACCGGCAGCTGAATTTGAAGCGGGTAATATAAAATCATGTAACGGAACGGTTGAATTCTCTGATCTCTCAACAAACGTTCCTACGACGTGGGCATGGGATTTTGGAGATGGGAATACTAGCATATTGCAAAATCCAAGACATACTTATGCAGCAAGTGGAGATTATACGGTAAGTTTAACTGCATCAAATCTTTACGGTTCGAATAAAACGACAAAAACGTCTTATATCTCGGTTAAATTGGCTGATGCTGTAAAAAGCGCTTGTATTCCTACAACTAATGCACATCGAGAGGATTATGGAATTCGCTCTGTCTTATTTGAGTCCATCAACAATTCAACTGAAGATGGTCGAGTTGGGTACGAAGATTTTAGTTGTGATAAGCAAGTTATTGTTGAAGAGGCCAAAACGTATAATATTGAAATCAAAACGGGGTCTTTAAACCTTGAAGACGTTTATGTGTGGATAGATTACAATAATGACGGATTGCTCGACCCAACGAATGAACAAGCTTTTTTCTCTAGCAGTGATAGCATTCATAAAGGAACCATTACAATTCCTTCGGCCAGTATTAAATTCAAACCGCTAAGAATGCGAGTTATGAGCGATATATTAGGGACGAATCCTAATGCTTGCACAAATCCAAATTATGGGCAGGCTGAAGATTATGGGCTAATTATTACTGGAGATACTACAGGTCAACCTCAGGCTCCAAACGCAAACTTTAGCGCAGATTCCATTCAATCTTGCTTAGGTTTAATAAAGTTTACCGATAACTCCAGTAATTCTCCAACGAATTGGAATTGGGATTTTGGCGATGGAAATACTAGCACATTACAAAATCCAAGTCATCAATACAGCTCAGCGGGTGTTTTTACAATAAAGCTAACGGCCAGCAATAGTATAGGGAACGATGTAGAAACCAAAATGAGTTACTTAGAAGTTGATGAACGTTTTTGCCCACCTGGCGCTAAGGATGGCGAAGTTGGTATTGAAGCATTTACATTTGAAAAATCCATATTAGTTTATCCTAACCCCGCTCAAGATATTGTAAACATTGAGTTTCCAGTATATGCTGTTCAAAAGTTTGAAGTTGCTTTAATTTCAGTTCAAGGACAAGTTTTATATTTGAACGAAATAGAAGTTGGACAAACTGAAAAAATTCAATTGAGTCTAGAAGGTTTCTCTACTGGCCTTCAATTCATACAAATAAAAATGGGTGAATCAACTTTCACAAAAAAGCTGATAGTAAAGTAAATGAGGAATAAAATATTAACCCTTGTTTGCTCTTTAAGCTTGTTTTTAGCTTTTAACAATCAAGTCAACGCATTTCACCTTTACGGAGGAGATCTCTCTTATGCATACGTAAGGTCAACAATGGGTGGTACTATGCATGAATACGAAGTTACTTTAACATTGTATCAAGATTGCGCTGCATCAAATTGGCTTTCTGCCCATCCGCAAAGTTCCGTTCAAATTAGCGTTCACGAAGGTGCTTTAAATGCAACGGCGCTTCCTCTTTCGACTCAAAGAGCCACTTCTACATTGCTTTTAACAGATTCATTTAAGCTTGAAAGCAACCTGCCAAATGGCTGCGTAATAGGTGGGCCTTGCATTTACAAAACCACATATTTTGGTACTGTTACCGTACCAACTACGTTTGTCGGATATCATTTTATATACGATAGATGTTGTCGAACTTCTGCTCCGGCTAACTTAAACATCCCAGGCGGTTCAACTGTAGACGGAACAATTATAACGAGCTGGACGGCCTCAACTTCTATTAAAAATACATCTCCAAAATTTAGGGATTTTGATTTTCCATTTATCTGTATAAACAAAACAAATAGTGTTCTCAATATCGCCCAGGATGCTGATGGGGACCTACTCAATTATTCTTTTTATAGTCCTTTCGATGGTTTGGCAAGCCCAGGAGATTATACTGGTGGCTATGCTACTGCATTTCCACCTAGTCTAGCGCCATATAGAACTGGGTTTTCAGCTCAACAACCGCTGGGAGGAGGAACTATTTCTATAAACGGTCTAACGGGGTTTACAACCATGAATACAACTGTTGCTGGGGATTACGTGGTAGGCATTAAGGTCATAGAAATAGATAAGAACGGTCAAACCGTAGGTGTCGTCCATAGAGAATATCAGTTTCCTTTTGTTAATTGTAACGACACAAATAATACGCAACCTCAACTAGCTGGAAGCGGAAAATCAGATTATGAAATTGACGCTGGCGATACACTTTGCTTTGATATTGAATTTGAAGATAAGGGTGGCTCACCACTCGATTATTTATATCGAGTTGAAGGTTTGATTTTCGATACTAATTTCACAAAACCAGCGGCAAATCTATCTACTCCAATTTTTACTCCTGGAAAATCAAAACAAGAATTTTGCTGGACTACAAGTTGTGAACAAGGAAGACCAACGAAATATTATTTCTCTGCTACAGTTGCAGACTCGGCTTGTGTTCCAAATCAAAATAGTGTCGTATTTTCTGTTTTAGTAAATCCAGCTAAAACTCCAAAGGTAATTAACGGGCCTTCAAGTTTATGCGCTGGTGCATCGAATGTTGTGTATACTACGGACACCATACCTGGACTAATTTACAATTGGACAGTGACAGGTGGAAGTATAGTTTCTGGTGGAACGGGACCTTCTATTACTGTTAATTGGGGCAATGGTCCCGGAGGAAATATTCAAGTTTCAGGAGTAAACTCGAATGGTTGCCAGGGTGATACTATTGACAAAGCAGTATTCGTGGCAACATTCCCTATAAATGCGGGAAGAGATACATTGCTTTGCTCTGGGGATACAGTGATTCTAGGCGGAACTGCATCAAACCCAACAGCACCCAATGGCTATACTATCCGTTGGAGTTCTGGTAGCTTTCTCAATATCGATACGATAGCTAATCCGAGAGCATTTCCCAATATTACTACTGACTTTATATTATCGGTTACCGATACTACTGGTAATTGCACCGTTGTTGATACGATAACTGTTCGCGTAGGAGTTAATCCATCTGCTAGCATAAGTAATGACACAACTTTGTGCGAGGGTAATCAAACGTCTCTATTAGCTAGTGGCGGCACAAAATATACTTGGTCTCCAGGTATCTTATTGAATGATAGTACTATTGCAAATCCTATAACTAATATCACATCCGATCAACTGTTTATTGTAAAAATTGAAGACCCCGGTAATGCTTGTTTAACTTTAGATTCTGTTTTGGTTGCCGTTGATGAACAAAGAGATCTAGACCCAGGAACGGATTCTTCAATTTGTTTTGGGTTAACACACATTTTGGGAGGAAGGCCAACAGGTGTTCCAAATGCAACTTTTAATTGGACACCTTCAGCTAATCTGAGCAGCGCAACTGATACCAATCCCATTTATACTCTTTTAGGAATCGACACCACTACCTTTTTCGTTACAATGACCACGCCTGCAGGTTGTGTTTTCAATGATTCCATAGAAGTAAGAGTTGATAGTATTCCAATTGTTGATTTACTTTTTGGTAGAGATACCATTTGTCAGCAAGACACAACGTTTATTGAGGCTACAGGAGGTGTTTCATATACCTGGAATGTTACCGGAATTACTGGAGCTGGACCGCATATAATTACTCCAAATGCTGGTTTGATGTACAAGGTCATTGGAACAGATTCAAATTTCTGCTCAGCGCAAGACAGTCAGTTTATTCAAGTAAAAACTATACCTCAAATTTCGATTTCTCAAGACACTATTTTCCTATGTAATTTAGATACTATTAAGTTATCTACTCCATTAGGTGCTGCAAGCTATGCATGGTCACCCAACTACAATATACTGCCTGACACAACTGTTGCTGAGCCTAGTGTTTTCCCTCGTGTAGACACAACTTATGTTGTAAGAGTTTCTAATTTTGATGGTTGCGACGGTGTCGATTCTATTCGTATAGAAGTAGATAGTATCGTTCCTACTGAAGCGGGTCCAGCAATTACATTTTGCGCACCCGATACAATACAAATTGGCGGAAACCCAACTTCACCAACTTTCAACACAACCTATTCTTGGTCTCCAAGCATTGGATTGAGTAATTCTACAATAGCAAATCCAAACACCTTTTCTGACACCACCACTATGTATACTGTCAATACTTCGAACGGAAGATGTATTGGCGCAGATAGTGTGCTGGTAACAGTAAAAAATAGACCTACTGTAACTTTTGCTAGAAACCCTTACGAGGTTTGTATTGGTGATACCATTGAAATCGATACGCTCAGCTCAACAGGAACATTAGCCAGTGTTTTAATTAACCCTATTCCTACAGTTCTTATTGGTGGAAGTGGCTTTAAACTTAACATTGCTCCATTGACCAGCAACTCATATGACGTAATTCTAACGGATACAAATGGCTGTATTGATACTTCAAAACTTACTATAAATGTTGTTGCACCACCAAATGTAAATGCTGGTAAAGATACTTTTGAATGTGCAGGAACCCCAGTTCAACTGGTTGCAACAGGAGCAAGTACTTACTCTTGGTCACCGTCAAATGTATTGGACAAGCCGAATAGCCCAACTCCAGTGGCAAATGCCGATACACTTACTCAATTTATTGTAGTAGGTACAACGCAAAATGGTTGTAAGGCTACGGATACTGTAATTATAGATGTTAGAGCCTTACCAATTGTCGATGCTGGAAACCCGCTCATTGTTTGTTCAGATACAGTTACAACTATTAGACTTGGCGGCAATCCAACGGGAGACCCAACAACACGATTTGTATGGAGCCCGAATATTGACTTGGACAATCCTAGTTCTCCAAACCCAATTTGCACCTTTACATTGCCAAGAACATATCTATTGCTGGGAATCGACACAAGTGGTTGCGTTAATTCCGATACAGCAGATATTCGCTTGTATTCTTTTAAAGTGAACAATGTAGCTATTGACTGTTCTAATGATACTATTCAATTGAACTTGTACGATACCTTCGGAACTCCTCCATTTATTTATGAATGGTCACCTTCTATTGGACTTTCAGATCCTTCAATTCCAAATCCTAAAGTAACCACCGATACTAGTATTACCTATCAGGTAAAAGTTACAGATACTATTGGATGTACAGACAGTGCTTTGGTTGAAGTGTTTGTTAAAGGTCTTGTAAAATCTGCTTTTGAACTTCAAATTCAAGCAGATTGTGATAACACGACGGTAACAGCCCTAAACCGATCAGAGAATGCAAGCGAATTCAATTGGACGCTTAATGGCGAGAGTATTAGTACTGAAGAATCTCCTGTATTTACATTTCCCTATGAAAGTAGTTTTAGTATTGCTTTAACAGCAAAAAGTGATGAAGGTTGTGTTGCCGTTAATTCATCAGATACGGCTACTGTAAAGTTCGATGACTATTTTACAGGCAAAATTCCTAACATTTTCACTCCCAATGATGATGGAATAAATGACTTATTTGATTTTAGACTGGGTAACCGCCTTGAACAATGTTCAGAAATAAAAATCTACAATCGTTGGGGAGCGCTTGTTTTCGAATCTCGCGAAAATTCTCATATTTGGGATGGTCGTACTTTTACTGGTGACTTATGTTCTGAAGGTGTTTATTTCTTCACACTTTCAGTTAATGGAACCAGCTACAAAGGAAATGTTACCCTTATCCGCAACTAAGCTTTTTTCCTATTACTTGATATTCAGATAGTTCTTCTTACTTTTAGGGTTGAATGTAAGGACTGTATTATATAGTCGTTTTCAAACTACAAGAAGTTATGGACAATATTAAATCAGAAGGGCTTTCGCGAAATAATGAAGTTTTTTTTGAGCAAATAGTAAGAGCAGGAAAACGAACCTATTTTTTTGATGTTAAAGCCACTAGAAGCAATGATTACTATCTAACAATGACAGAAAGTATAAAACGATTTAAAGATGATGGGACTTATACTTTTCAAAAGCATAAAATTTTTCTTTACAAAGAGGACTTCGATGAATTTGAAGCCGCCCTTAAAAATTGTCTCAATAAGATTCAAGAATTGCAATTGGATAATTAGGACAAATTAGTTCCTATTCATTTTAAACCTCACTATCCATCACATCAGTCATAACATGATATCTAGGATCATCAATTGAAGTTTCAATTACTGATTCTAGGCCAGGGTTAGCCTTAAGAAGTAGCACCTTACATTCCGGGCTTAAATGGGTAAACCTCAGTTCTTTTCCTAAACTTAAGTATTTCTTTGCTAAATTATCAACTGCCTCTATGCCTGAATGGTCCGTAACCTTACTTTCGATAAAGTCTATTTCAACTCTATTTGGATCATTTTTAGTATCGAACTTTGCATTAAAGTTTTGTATAGAACCAAAAAATAATGGCCCCCAAATCTCATAAACCTTTGTACCATCCTCTTTGATCCTCTTTCGAGCCCTAATCATAGTTGCGTTTTTCCAAGCAAAAACCAAAGCAGACATTATAACGCCTGCAATAACAGCAATAGCCAAATCTTGCCAAACGGTTATTGCTGAAACCGCAATTAATACAAAGGCATCAGACTTAGGTATTTTATGTAATATCCTAAAACTACTCCATGCAAAAGTTCCAATTACTACCATAAACATAACTCCAACCAATGCAGCAAGTGGGATTTGCTCGATTAATCCAGCTCCGAATAAAACAAAAGCTAGTAGAGCTAAAGCCGCAACTATTCCTGAAAGTCGACCACGTCCTCCTGAGTTAACATTTATGATAGATTGACCTATCATGGCACAACCGCCCATACCACCAAATAATCCATTAAGGATGTTAGCTCCACCTTGAGCTATACACTCTCTATTTCCACTTCCTCTCGACTCAGTTATTTCATCTACTAGGTTTAGCGTCATTAGAGATTCAATAAGGCCTACAGACGCCAACAAAAAGGCAGTCGAAATAACTAATCCCCAATGACCTTGCAGGGTATCTAATAGGCTAAAAATTTGAAATTGGAAAGTAGGTAAACCACCTTGTAAACCAGACCCACCGCCATCTTTAATGAAACTACCTACTGTACCTACCTCTATTCCACCAAAAATAGTAATACAAGCAACCACAATAATTGCCGTTAAAGCAGCAGGAATTTTATCAGTGAGTTTAGGCAAAAAATGCATTATAGCCATAGTAAGGCCAACGAGCCCGAGCATTATAAACATTGCATTACCTTGCAACCATTGAGTGTTTCCATTGCTAGTTTCAGTAAACAAACCCAATTGAGATAAGAAAATTACAATTGCCAAACCATTTACAAAACCCATCATCACTGGATGTGGGATAAGTCGGACAAATTTACCAAGCTTGAAAACACCTGCTGATATCTGTATCAACCCTACGATAGGAAGAGCTATAAAGAGCCATTGTAATCCAAGATTTTCGATAGGTTGATCTAATGCCAAGCCAACTTGATTTCCTTGTTGAATCATATGCACCATAACTACAGCCATTGCTCCAGTTGCACCAGAAATCATTCCTGGACGACCACCAAATAATGCCGTAACGATTCCCATCATAAAGGCACCATATAGACCAACTAGAGGATCTATTCCGGCTACAAACGAAAATGCAACCGCCTCAGGAACCAATGCAAGAGCAACTGTAAGACCAGATAAAATATCGTTTTTCGGATTAAGGGTAAAGTTGTGTATGACTTTTCTCATGCTATTGGGGCTTCAAAAATGGCGGCAAAAGTAACCTTAAAAATCACCCTACATTATATATTAAAATACCCTTCTTTGTTCTGTGGTATTTCTTGAAGGCTATTTAATTGGATTGGCAATGATCGTTTTCATTGGCCCCGTATTTTTCACCTTACTTCAGAGTGCTTTTCGGTTTGGTAAATTATCTGGCATCATGGTCGCCATTGGCATTATTGTAAGCGATATCGTATGCGTTCTAATCTACTATTTTGGATTAAATAGAATTGAATTACCAGCCTCTTCAAATTATATTATAGCGTTAACTGGTGCTATAATTCTAATCGGGTTGGGTATCAAATACCTACTTCAAAAACCGCCAAATAGTGAAGTCTCATTTGCTTCAAATCTGAATTTAGTTTCCTCGTTTACAAAAGGTTTCGCCGTTAATTTCGTAAACCCATTCGTATTTGTGGTTTGGGCAGGGATATTTGTATTTGCAAAAGAATCTTATTCAACCCAAACTGAAGTTCAATACCACTTGATAGCAGTATTAGCTGGTATCTTAACAACTGATCTACTGAAGGTGCTTTTGGCGGATAAGATCAAACCCTTTTTAAAGCCAAAAATTCTTGAAAAAACCACGAAATTTTTTGGAATTGTAATGATAGGATTTGCCTTTAGACTTATTCTATATTTGTATACATTGTAAACATAAAGCACTGTAATTTAATTACTTAAACGCGATCGGAGCAGCGTTAATTCCTGGGATTTGGTTATTATCATCCGAAAGTGGCTGGCACCGCATGAATGGAAGCATCTGGAATGCCAAATGAAAAGGTTAAAGGTGGCAACATGCCATGTTTGAAAGACGACGCTTTAAATACATTTTAATTAATGCAGGATATTGGAATTTAACTGTCGCACTTACGGGTGTTGTTATTTACTAATGGGCATAGGGTAGTTTTTAGTTAGGCGTAAATAGTTGCATGTTGTAGAAACTATTTACTGCTTTGTAGTTGAAGACATGATGAATAAAAATTTAAAACGGTCGGCAATAAATGCTGATTTTTTTTTATTGGCATTTACCTTCTGAGTATTGTTTTATCCCTGACCGTTCTGCATAATAGTTGTTTCAATACGTTTCTCCATCACAGCCACAAACCGGTTCGTAAATATCTAAACAACTATTGTTAAGCGTTCGTTTCTCATTACAATCATTTTTGCAACCTATAATGACTAGAAAGAGTAACCCAACTACGAGATACTTTAAATTCATGTATTAAAGATAAATTAGTTTCCCTTTATTCGAGTCCACAGAACAGAGAACATCTCTTTAGCGTTCTCAATTTCAGGTTGCCGCTGAGATACAGTAAGTGTACCGTCAACGTAAACCAAGTCGTATCGAAATACAAACTCTTCGGTTGCATCACCAAATGAAAACATACCAAAGCGCAAATCATTGAATGCGTATCCTTCTTCTGTCTTTTTAATTATGTACCAACCCTTGCAAAGCTTAATTAATCGCTGTACCATTTCCTCTTGCATAATTTCTTCAAACTCGCCTCGATTTTTATCTATTTGATTAAAATAGATTTGATCCTGAGTATCAAAAAGGGAATAATAACCAATAAAATAGCTGCTATCGGCGTCCACGTTTGCAGTCCACAAAACAGTATTTAAAGGAGTCGGACGATTTGAAATCTCGTTGAATTCAATATCCTGTGCTTTTAAACTATCCTCAAATTTAAAATAGGTATATCCCTTTATTCCTATAGTCAATACCATGTAAATTGTACTTAGAATTATTCCAAGTTTATTGATGGAACTTCGCCTTGGGTTAGTTCTGTGATAAAACATAGCAGCAGCTGTGCACACCAAAAATGGAATAGTATAAAGCGGGTCTGCAACAAAAATATTTTGGTAAGAGACCTTTAATTCAAGTGGCCAAAAAAGTTGTGTTCCCCAAGTAGTATGTGCATCTAGCAGAGGGTGTGTAATCAAACTCCAAAAGAATAACCACGACCATTGTTTCCAATTAGCTTCTTGAGATTTTCGGTAAATTTTACTAACCAACCAGCCAAAAATAGGCGCAGCTAAAACACTAAATAATATAGAGTGTGAAAACCCCCGATGCATTTCATTGGCAGTTACAATATCAGTAAACTGCTTAGCCAAGACATCTAAATCGGGAATCGTTCCAGCAATTGCTCCCCAAAGCATTGCTTTATTCCCTATTTTCTTACCTAGCGTTACCTCAGCAACAGCAGCTCCAAGTACAATTTGTGTTAACGAATCCATTAGCCAAAGGTAAAGTTTGCCTTGAAAGGGTTTCTCAATTCAAACGCACTTGGATTTATCGAGGAAATGATAGGTTTCAACAACTGATTCGATAATTTATTTCTATGTCGAATGTATAATTTCATATCCAGTGGTACTGCACCTAGTGTACTTTTCAGCTCTTCTGCAGTTCGGCCAAAATGGATCTTAATTAAGTTCTTCTCTATCGCAAAAGCAACCATATCATACAACATTCTTTGGTACAGGGCCTTTGATCTATTCACTTCGTAATCTAATCCGACATAATTAGCTTCAACGCTCCGATTGCTTAAAATAGTAGCACAACAAAAACCAACTAGTTTTTCATTTAAATAGTAACCTGTAAACTTCAATTTATCGCCAATAGCTCTCTTTAACTCTATGAATGTACTCGCCTTTAATTCACCCAAACTAAATTCAGATTGATCCACTACGTTATCGAACAGTTCCTGAATTCTTGCGCTGCTTTCCTCTATTTCAGTTGCTGTTAGCTGACGATGTGTAAGTTCCACAGATTTCTTAAAAGCACTTTTTGCCTTGGTTCTGAATTTGGCAGTCATACTAGCAAGGTAATCATCAAAGGATTTCCACTCTTCATGAATGGGCAAAACCATATTCACATCAATCATAAAACCCTTGAAATCGTGTTTTTTAAGCAGATCGCTATTTGTAAAGGATTCTGGCCAAAATTCCTTGAGTAAATAATACGAAACTTGATTATCGTTTATATTCTCAGACTCACGAATCCGCTTTAAACCTGTGTTTAACATTGCCATGGCATCTTTCGGAGAAGTCGAATCTGAAAAAGCATATCCATTTTCTCCACAAGAAAAAAGATTGCCACACACAAGAACCTTGGCGTTAATGGTTTTCAATAATTTTTTCCGAATATTCTCAGCTACTTTGCAAAAGATCTCTTCGTGGTTTTCAATGTTGTCTTTGATTGAAACAATTTGCACAACGGCGATACCTATAGGATCGTTTTTTTGATTGTAAAATTGAAGGTATCGAAAGCTGAGCTCTGAAGAAAGTGTTTCTTCTATCGCTTTTAAATAAGATATAGAAAGATAAATATTTTCTTCAAAATTTGCGTCATTCCACAATTCAGAATTCACTAAATCTATAGAATCAAATACCCCGATTTTGAATTCACTTTTTTCTTTAACACAAACTGGTTTCCATACCATAAAAATATTTTACAAGCACAAATCTAACCTACAAGAAAAGCACCTTTTGCTTAATAAATGGTAAGAATTATTTAATGACCGAACTAACCATTAAATTACTGAACCCACCACTCTTCTTTTGGCAAATCAACACCAATGGCAAACCGTCCTCCTATTACCGGGGTGACATAATTTGCGTTTTCTTCAATCGCTTTTTTGGTAAACCTAAGAATTGGATCTTGCCAAACGTGTGGAGCTAAATCAAATGCCCCCCAATGAATAGGCATTAGGATTTTTCCTTGTACATCCATTCCCGCTTGTACCGATTCTTCAGGCATCATGTGAATTGCAGCCCAATCTTCATTGTACTGTCCACATTCCATCATAGCAAAATCAAATGGCCCTAGTTTTTCCCCAATTTCTTTAAAATGAGGTCCGTAGCCGCCATCACCACTGAAATAAATATTGTCTTTGCTTCCTTTAATTACCCAACTCGCCCATTGGGTTTTGTTTCTGTCGTTAATCGCTCTACCAGAGAAATGTCTAGACGGAGCAGCAGTAAAAGTTAACCCGTCAAAATCTGCATTTTGCCACCAGTCCAATTCAGTAATATTTTCTGCAGGAACACCCCAAGATTTTAGATGAGAACCTACTCCAAGCGCTGTAAAAAAGTGATCGGTTTTGTCTTTTAATTTCAAAATCGACTCATGATCCAAATGATCGTAATGATCGTGCGAAATTATAATGGCGTCAATATGCGGAAGCGCTTCAAAATTTATGGGTTCTTCATAACCAAATCGCTGCGTCATAAAACTAACCGGTGCAGATGAAGGGCCTAACATGGGGTCTATAAGTATAACTTTTCCATCTATTTCTAGCATTACCGCAGAATGGCCATACCAAGTTATGTAACTCAAAGAGTCTACGTGCGTTTCGTTGCCTTCGTTCCAGTCTGTAGGTAAAGGTTTACTTGGGTTTTTTCCTTTAGGTGGTGATAGAAAACCCCATAATAATCCGGGCATATTAGAAAGCTTCAAATCCATGCTGGTTTCAATAAGATTTACAAAACCACCTTCGGTGTAATGCTCAGATTGTTTTACCCGCTCTAAATCTGCTCCTTCAGGCTTTTGACCAAACTGGGGAGCAAAGGACACAAATAGGGAAATTCCTATTGCAAAAAATATAATTACAAATAGAATAATCATGAGAAGACGTTTAAATAGTTTAAGCATAACAATTACATTTTTAACCGTGCAATAGTATTGATTTACAGAGGAGTAAAATCAACACTAATTAAGGTTCATATAATTACATGATAAATTAAAGAAGGGAAAAGTGTTATTTGACCTAAAAAATAAAGGGATTAAAACCTAACGGAGTCACCCTTTGCTGCTTTACAAACATCATGAATGTGATCCCCTAGCTTTTCAGCTGAAGAAAGTAAATCCACGTAAATAAGTCCAGCCTTAATGTTGTAATCTCCCTTTTCAATGCTCTTTAAATGTTGCTTTCTGAACTTAGCATGTAACTCATCTATTTCATTTTCCACAGCTTGAATATCTGTCAAGTTTCCAGTAGAATAATCTTTTTCCAGAATGTCTTCCATTATTACAAAGGCCTCTTTTACTTTTTCAAAAAGCTCCAAAACCTTTTCACGCTGAGACGGAGTAAACCAAATTTTGGCATCTACTTTTCGCTCAAAAGTTCGTGACATTTGGTAAATAACATCTCCTCCACGCTCAAGGTCGTTTATGATGCTCAGCATTGTTCGAATTTTTAACGAGCTTTTTTCTGATAATTCCGTTTCAGAAATTTTAATCAAATATTGACCTACAGCCAATTCCATTTGATCAGAGATATCCTCATATGTCTGAATTTTTTTAAGCCTTTTCTTGATTTTACCGGGGTTCTTTTCTAGAATCAACCCATTCATGGTATTCATCATTTTGAACACAACATTTCCAAAATGCGAAATCTCTTTTTGAGCCTCCATTAAAGATAATTCTACCGAAGCTGTAACTCCAGAGCCAATGTACTCTAGGTTGAACTTTTCATCTTCTTCATCTTTTGGTTTAATCATTTTCTCCGCCAAGCGAGCTAATTGAGGGGCAAACCAAACTAGCATAAGCATATTGGTTACGTTAAATATTGTGTGAAACGTAGAAAGCCCGTAGGTTACAGCAGTTTCTCGAGTATGCAACTCTTCGGCAGTAAAACCATCCAGTTCAGTGTTTAAACCCCAAAGCAACGGCGATTGAAACCCAAGAGAAATCAAAACTATATCGACCAGCTGCAAGAAAAACGGGAAAAGTAACATCATCCATGTTACTCCAATTACATTAAACATAGAGTGGATTCTTGCCGCTCGTTTAGCATGCACATTTCCTACTAAAGCAGCTAATTCTGCAGTAACCGTTGTGCCAATATTTTCACCCAAAACTAAAGCAGCAGCTACATCAAAAGTAATCCAGCCTTTAGCTACTAGTACAAGCGTAATAGTCATTGAGGCGCTAGACGATTGCACTATAATGGTTATGAAGGTACCAATGAGGATGAAAATAAAGTAGGATAAGTAGCCAAGGTTGGCAAAACCCCTTAAAAACTCAAGAATTTCTGGGTGCTGATCGATCTCCGGCACACTATCTTTTAAAAACTTTAACCCTAAAAATAGTAAGGCAAATCCAATTAAAAACTCAGCCCAAAATCGCCAATTCCCTTTTCGAACAAAAAGCATGGGCAACGCTACAGCGATTATAGGTAAAGACATGGCTGCAATATTCACCTTGAATCCAAAAAAGGAAACCATCCATGCAGTTACCGTGGTGCCAATATTAGCGCCCATAACTATACCCGCAGATTGTAACAACGAAAGAAGCCCTGCATTTACAAAACTTACCGTCATAACGGTAGTAGCTGAACTCGACTGGACTAAAAGTGTAATGAGAAATCCTGATAGTACACCAAGAAAGCGATTTCTAGTCATGGTATTCAGAACCTGCTTAAGCTGATCGCCCGCTGCCTTCTGAATCCCTTCACTCATTACTTTCATTCCGTAAATGAAAAATCCGAGTGCACCTAGTGCTTCAATTAAATCAAATAAGCTGAAATTCATCAGGGGGTATTTTCGTCAAAAGTATTTTAATCAAGCACCATGAAATGCAGCGCCATGTTAACGAATTGTTAGCAAATATAGAGCTAACTTAAATGCCATTTTTTTTCTCAAACATTTCAATCAATTCTTCATCTGAAAGTGTGAGTGTTTTTATAGCAACGCGCGCATCCTGCGCCAAAACATGTTCAGGGTGCTTGTCTATTACTTCTTGGTATTTTGCTTCCGCAATTCCTAAGTTCCCCATATGATTGTGATAAATAAAAGCAATCAAATATTTAGTTTCTACCAGCTTGTCATGTGCTGGAAAACTTCTATTCAACTGCTCAAAAATTTCGATACTCTTTACAAACTGTCCAACACCCATCCGCAATTCACCAGATTTGAACATAAATTCAGAGGAAATACTATCCTTCAAATTATTCAGCGCGTATGAAAAATATAATTTGGAGAGTTTAGTCGCTTTAATTGTATCCAAAATGCCACTTTGAACGGCCATCATAGATTTCTCCATGGCCATTATTTCATCAAAAGCCTCTTGTTTAATTTCCTCGGCCGAAAGTTGTTTAGGCTTTGAGGGTTCTTCCGTGTTACAAGCAGCAACTGTCAAAGAAATTACTACTAAAAAAAATATTCTTTTCATCATTTTACAAATCTCATTTTATAACCCGGCTCAATATTACCTTTCTTAATGTTCAACAGCTTCCTTTGCAGCAACCTTTTTTTAATCGGGCTAATTTTATCTGTGAACAGCACACCTTCAATGTGATCGTATTCGTGCTGAATAACCCTCGCAGCAAAGCCATCGTAAGTTTCTTCTTTTAATTCCCAATTTTCATCAAAGTATTCTATCGTTACATTTTCTTGCCGACTTACATCTGCACGAATTTCTGGAATACTTAAACAACCTTCCTCAAATGCCCAGTCATCGCCAGTTTCTTCAATAATAATTGGGTTGATGAAAACCTTCTTAAAATCCTTAAGATTTTCATATTCTTTGCGCTCTTCTGGATCTTTAGAGTTTTTGTAATCATCGGCATACCGGGTTGCATCGACAATAAATATTCGGATATTCATCCCAACTTGAGGGGCCGCAAGCCCAACTCCATTTGCGCCGTACATGGTTTCAAACATATCCTTTATTACTTGCTTTACAGCAGGATCTTTCTCTTCTAAATCCTCACATTCTTTTCTAAGAACCGGGTGTCCGTAGGCATAAATGGGCAATTTCATATTGTATTTTTTGCAGATAAATAAGATTGTAAAATTATAGTAGCACTTACTTCGTCAAGCAGCTCTTTTTTTCGCCTGTCTTTTTTCTTTACTCCACCAGTAATCAAACTGTCCATTGCTAGACTCGAAGTAAAACGTTCATCAACCCTCTTAACAGGAAGGTCGGGCAGTAGCTTTCTTACTTTGCTTAAAAAAGATTGAATGTCTTTTTCAATTTCGTTGTATTCGTTATTCCAACGCCTTGATTCGCCAACCACGAGGGTTTCTAATTCTTCTTTTTGGGAGTAATCCAAGATAAATTGGGGGGCTTCTGAGGCAGAAATAGTTGTTAAACCAGTGGCAATAATTTGCAAAGCATCTGTAACCGCTATTCCAACGCGTTTCGTCCCATAATCTATTGCCATTACTCTTGCCATAATTTACTTTGCAAAGATATATAGTAAACTTAAGATTACTATTCGAATATGAGCTTCAAATCCTACTTTTGCCAAAACAATTAGCAACAATGCGAGAAAAAATAGAATCTGCTTGGGAAAACCGAGAATTACTGCAAAATTCAGAATATCAAGAAGCTGTTAGAACGGTAGTTGCGCAGCTTGACGAAGGCGAGTTAAGAGTTGCTGAACCAAAATCTGATGGCAGCTGGCAGGTAAACGAATGGGTTAAAAAAGCAGTGGTAATGTATTTTCCAATTCAAAAAATGGAAACGATTGAAGTTGGCCCGTTTGAATTTCACGATAAAATTGCCCTAAAAACCAATTACAAAGAAAAAGGTGTACGCGTTGTACCTCATGCAATTGCACGTTATGGTTCTTATGTAGCTTCTGGTGTCATTATGATGCCATCTTACATCAATATTGGCGCTTATGTCGATTCTGGAACCATGGTAGATACTTGGGCAACAGTTGGTTCTTGTGCTCAAATAGGCAAAAATGTGCACCTAAGTGGTGGTGTTGGAATTGGTGGTGTTTTAGAACCCTTACAAGCCGCTCCAGTAGTGATTGAAGACAATGCATTCATTGGCTCAAGATGTATCGTAGTAGAAGGTGTTCGTGTAGAATCGGAAGCAGTATTGGGTGCAAATGTTGTTTTGACTGCAAGCACAAAAATTATTGATGTGAGCGGTAATGAACCAATAATTTACACAGGTCGTGTACCAGCTGGTTCAGTTGTAATTCCAGGTACGATACCAAAGAAATTTAATGCTGGGGAATATCAAGTTCCATGTGCATTAATCATTGGAAAAAGAAAAGAAAGCACTGATAAAAAAACATCTTTAAACAATGCGTTAAGAGAATACGACGTCGCGGTATAAATGAATCTAGGATTTGATGCAAAACGGGCATTTCACAATGCAAGCGGTCTAGGGAATTACAGTCGGTTCGTTATACGAACCTTAGCTGATAATTTCCCTGAGTCTTCTTACCTGTTGTTTAATCCAAAAGCCAGCGATAAATGGGAATTGAACACGAACGAATCAATTCAAGAAGTATTGCCGCCAAAAAACACCTGGGGCTCCTATTGGCGTTCTTTTCAAGGGAATAAAAAAGTAAACGAATTCAAGCTGGATGTTTACCACGGATTGAGCAACGAACTTCCATTTGGAATAAACTCCAGCAAGGTGAATAAGGTAGTCACTATTCACGATTTAATTTTCAAAAGATATCCTGAGCTGTACCAAGCTGCCGATCGCCTGATTTACGACAAGAAATTTAAACATGCCGTTAATGCAGCGGATACTGTTGTTGCGATAAGTAAAACTACCAAGCTAGATATTATCAATTTCTATGGTATTCCAGAAGAAAAAATCAAGGTGGTTTATCAAGGTTGCAACCCTTTATTTTATCAAAAATCAACGGAAGAAAGTCTGCGGCAAACACAAGAAAAATTCAAACTACCCGCAAACTTTATTATTTGTGTTGGAACAATTGAAGCGCGTAAAAATGGCTTACAAATTCTTAAAGCAATTGAGCATTCAAACCTAGATATTCCAATAGTATTTGTTGGTAAAACAACTAAATATAAAGAACGACTACTTGCCGAAATTGGAACTACTGAAAAGTCAAAAAACAAAGTCATTTTTATTGAAAGCGCTAATAATGAGGAAGTCAACAATCTTTACCAATTGGCGTCAATCAGCATTTACCCTAGCATTTTTGAAGGTTTTGGAATACCCGTTTTGGAAAGCATTGCAACTGGAACTCCGGTCATAACAAATAAAGCAGGTTGCTTTAAAGAAGCTGGAGGTGATGCGGCTTATTATGTTGACCCAGCTAATCTTGAAGAGTTTGGGGCAGCAATTAAATTACTAACCGAAAATACCGTTGAACTTCAACGGTTAAAAGCACCCGCATTCAAGCATTTAGAAAATTTTAAAGAAGCTGAGCTAGCGCAAAAGCTTATGTCAATCTACAAAGGGGTTTAATGGAACTTAAAGAAGAAATTCGTTCAACAATCACCGCGTTAAAGGAAGGAAAGGTCATCCTCTATCCTACCGACACTATTTGGGGTTTGGGCTGCGATGCAACAAATCAAAAAGCTTGCGATAAAACTGGAACCATTAAACAAAGAAATGCTTCAAAAAGCTTAGTTTGTTTGGTTAGTTCTGACGCAATGTTGAATAGAGTTATTAAGGATGTTCCTGAAATAGCTTGGGATTTATTTGATGAAGCAGTTGAACCGCTCACGTTAATTCTTCCAGACGCAAAAGGATTAGCAAAAGGTGTTGCTGCTGAAGACGGCACCGCAGCTTTTAGAATGATTAAAGAAGGGCCTTTACATCGGATTATTCATCAATTTGGAAAGCCAATTGTAAGTACCTCAGCTAATGTTTCAGGAAATGCACCTGCCCTTACATTAGAAGAAGTTGATCAAGAAATAAAAAAACAAGTTGACCATATTGTTAATCCTGAAGGATTTCCAAAAGGAACAAAAAAGCCTTCATCGATGATTAAAGTTGGATTGGGAAGTGAAATTCAAATTATTCGACCCTAATGAATCTAAAACACAAACTGCATAACCCAGTTTTTAAGGTATTGCATAAGACTGCAATTGAAACCGGAACTAAGGCATTTGTTGTTGGAGGCTTTGTTCGAGATATTCTCTTGAAAAGACCAAATAAGGATATTGACATTGTAGTTGAAGGAAATGGGATTGACTTCGCTAAAAAAGTCGCCAATAAACTAGAAAATGTCCGGGGACTCTCCGTATTCAAAAACTTTGGAACGGCCATGATTAAATTGGACGACTACGAACTGGAGTTTGTAGGTGCAAGAAAAGAATCTTACCGAGCAGAAAGCAGAAAGCCAATCGTCGAAGATGGAAGCATAGCAGAAGATCAAGAACGACGAGATTTCACAATTAACGCCATGTCCATCAGCTTAAATGATGCTGATTTTGGGGAATTAATAGACCCTTTTGACGGACAAAAAGATGTAGTTAACGGTATTCTCAAAACACCATTGCACCCCGACCAAACCTATTCTGACGATCCTCTTAGAATGATGCGGGCTATTCGTTTTGCAAGTCAATTGCACTTCAGAATAGAAGAAGGTTCTTTCGATTCAATTAAAAAGAATCAAGAACGACTGTCTATAGTTTCTGCTGAACGCATAAACATCGAGTTAAATAAAATAATGGAATCTCCCCAGCCGTCGGTTGGATTAGAGTTACTTTATTTAACGGGTATTATGAAGCAGGTTTTGCCCGAAGTTCACGCACTGCAAGGCGTAGACGAAATTGATGGACAAACACACAAAGACAACTTTTACCATACCATAGAGGTAGTAGATAACGCCGCTGAAACTAGCGATAACCTATGGTTGCGTTGGGCTGCACTTTTACACGACATTGGCAAACCACCAACAAAACGGTTTGATCCAGAAATAGGCTGGACATTTCACGGCCATGAAATGAAAGGTGCGAAAATGGTTCCAGCTATTTTTAAGCGACTGAAGCTACCCATGAACGACAAAATGAAATACGTAAAAGAACTCGTTTACCTCAGTTCTAGACCCGCTGCCTTATCAAAGGATATTGTTTCGGACAGCGCCGTAAGGCGCTTGTTACATGATGCTGGAGACTACATTGATGACCTTATGCTGTTGGTAGAAGCAGACATTACTTCAAAAAACAAAGAGCGCGTAAAACGCTATAAGAAGAACTTTAAAGAAGTTAGAGTAAAACTTAAAGAGATAGAGGAAAAAGACCAAGTTCGCAATTTCCAACCGCCAGTTAGCGGTGAGCAAATTATGGAAACATTCAACCTAAAACCTTGCAGGGAAATTGGGGTCTTAAAGGCCGCAATAAAAGAGGCTATTTTAGAAGGTGAAATTCCTAATGAGCGTGAGGCCGCTTTTGATTTTATGTTGAAGAAAGGAAAGGAATTAGGGTTGGAACAATAAGCTTATTTAAACCAAGCATCAGAAATGAGCCACAGTCTAGAATGTTCCAACAGCGTATCTCCATCTCTAATCACCGAAGCTAACATCATGGGTTGTTGCTCTTGCCTAAACACACACAAAACCTGTGCATTGGTCAATACACTTTCTTCAGAATAACTGTTCATGCTGAGCAGGAATGGCTTTTTAAGCACCACAAAAAGCCCTTCTTCTATTCTGCTCCATTCCGATTGATACATCCAAACTCCTTTCGCTGAAAACGCATTCAGTTGCTCGTTTTTGAATTGCCCCAATTTTGCGTGATAGAAAATCATTCCTTTTAGCAATCCTCTGCTTTTTTCAACTGAAACTTCAATTTTATTGAGTGCTTCAATTCCTGCTTCGGATTGACTTAATTGAAGCTGATGGTCCTTTAGTTTTGAAATTTTATTCTGAAACACATCTTTTAATTGTGTTCCACAACAACCTTCCAACTCCAATTTCGGGTTATGACACAAGTAAAATTTAATGCTTACTTCCCAGTGCTCAAAAGTTTCAGCTTCTAGATTTTTCAGAATAAAATCGAATTCTCCTAAGGTTGTTTTGTCTTTTTGAACTTGAAGGTTCGCGACTTTAAGCACATAGTTCTCCGAAACTTCAATGTATAATCGAATCAGTGCCTCAAAATAAAATCCGAGCTTGTATGATTTTAATTCTAGTGGTCCAAGTTGAAGAATTCTAAGCTCCTGTTCAGATGTCAGCGGCTCCAATTCTATTTCACCTAATACTTCTATATTAAGAAGACTTGGATTGTTAATTACCCAAGTAAGGTCTTGGACAAGTTGCTTGGTTGAAATTTGAAGTGGTTGCTTTTTGCTAATCAACCGCTTTTACTTCGTTTAGTTTTCCATTAACGTAAGCTTCGGTTTTAATGTGCTTACCGGCCTTATCGTAAACTTTCCACTCATCAATTTTTCGGTAATCACCGATTAATGCAAAGAAATGAATTAGACCTTCGGCAGCCATTGTTCCATCTTCATGGTATTCTTTTTTAAAGTAGGTGTGGTCTTTTTTATTTTCAAACTTCATAGTTGTCTGCGGGTTGCCGTTTTCATAATAGGAATCCCTAAAAATCACAAACTCAAAATTTTTATCAAACTTCTCTTCATACTCTACATTTCCGTTTTCGTAATAATCTACCCATTCCTTTACGTTACCATAACTGTATTTTACCTCAGATTTTTTTGCTCCACTTTCATAAAACACTTGCAGTTTACAGTGATTTTCATCAACAATTCCAAGTTTTCGTTCCATTTCACCGTTCGGAAAATAGTTTTTAAAACTTTGCAATTGTCCATTTACATAAAACCCTTTGTGCAGCAATGCTCCAGTGGTATAAAAATCTTCAACATAACCAGAACACGGGGCACCATCGCATGTTCGCACAGAATCTCCATTTATAGATGCCACCATCGATTCATAGCCCTGAATTCCATAGGCAGGATCAATAGCTTTTTTGGGGTCAACTTGCCCTAAAACTGAATAAGTAAAAAGTAAGAAAAGTATTAGATGTAATGCAGAAGTTTTCATTATTCCTTAGTTGTAAATGCAATTCTTTCAGAAGCCGCGACAAAATATCCCAATGCTCCATTATCAAAATTACTAGAAATATTTGCAGGAGGACCATCAAAAAGCCCTCCTCTAAAAACTTGTTTGCCTAAACCATCTAAAAAATCATAGTATCCTTTTGAAATACCAAACATTTGAACTCTAACAGTGCTGCCAGAAACTATTTCAGATGTAGGAATACGTTCAAAAATTGGCCAACCGTCAACTGGAGATCTTCCATCTACAAATTCGTCCGAAGAAAATGTCCAGTCCCTATATGTTGGACTCAAGTCTTTGTAGGCTGTATCCGGTTTTTTGACTTGGAGTTTCCACAAATAATGATCGCCTAAACCAGGGCTCTCCTGAGCCTCCATAATAACTGAAGCTAACAACTCTTCTTGACCGGATTGAAAACTAAACTCCTCCGACTCCGTGGTACGAATAGTATCAATTTCAATGGTACTATTCATGTAGTCGTTTGCAGTATAAGTAGTACCCTCATAGTCAATTGTAAGCGAATAGTTTTTGTCAGCTTCAAAAGCCAATTCAGCTGTATAGTAATGTCCAGGAGTTTCTTCGATACACAAATAAGTGTTTGTGCCATCAGATACGACCACATTTGCGTTTTCAGCGGCAGGTGCATCTACATAAGTTTTAAAAAAGGTAGTAGTTTTTGTAATTCTAATCAAGTGCTTCTGCTTCACGTTCGTGATTAAAGCATCTACCACTATTCGCTCTTGCTCTTCATTTAAGTCAAAATCAATATCCTTTGTGCATGATGAAGATGCAATCACAAATGCAAAGGCCGATAAAAACAGTCTAATTTTCATAAATCTAAAATTCAAAATTCCAAGTTATTGAAGGTATTATGGAGAACAAATAAGTCATTCTTGCAGTTGGCAGATTAACTTCATTGTTTACAAAATTGATTGCGAAAGCGTTCTGTCGGGCATAAACATTATAAATCGAGAAGTTCAAAGAGTTTTTCCAGCGTTTATCGTCATCGCTTATTTTCCAGTTCAAACCTACATCGGCGCGATGATAGTCTGGCATTTTAGAAGCATTTCGATCCGAATAAACCGGAATCAACTCACCACCATAATTAAACCGACCGGTAGGAGCAGTAAGTCGAGTACCCGTATTATACACCCAAGTAGCCGATAAATCCAATTTTTTATTCAGGGCATATGTAGCAACAATACTCACGCTATGAGGACGATGATAATTGGCCAAATAGGTGTTACCGTCATTAATTCCTTCCACCGTTCTCGTTGCTCGACTTAAGGTATATGAAACCCAACCTGTAAGTTTTCCAGTTTGCTTTTTGACATAGAATTCAGCTCCAAAAGATTCCCCTCCCCCTTGTCTGATAACACCTTCTAATTGTTTATTTAATAAGATATTGGCATTATCTGCAAAATCTATTTGATTTTGCAACACCTTATAATACACCTCAACAGAGGTCTCGAACATATTCTTATTCAAATTGCGGAAGTAGCCCAAGGCAATCTGATCCGCAATTCCAGGAGCAGTATTGGTAGAACTTGGCATCCAAACATCTAAAGGAGCACCTCCAGTTGAGTTGGTCGCTAAATGCAAATATTGGGTCATTCTGTTGTACGACGCCTTCACCGAACTTACGTCATCTATGGTAAATTTAGCCGCTAATCGAGGTTCTAAATTTGCAAATGTGTTGTATACATCACCTGACTCATAGGCATCAAAGCCCGTGTTGTTGTATTCTTCGTCATAGGTATAAACTGTATCTCTTCCCACATTGCTAAAAGAAGATAAACGCAAGCCATATTGAAGGGTAAATCGACCACCAATCTTTTGCTCGTTACTGACATAAATGCCATTTTCCCAAGCATAACGATTAAAAAACTCAATCTTATTGAAAGCGTCATTTATTAAACCGGGCTCAATTATCGCTGGCTTAAACGTATGATAGGTGGACTGTATTCCAAACTTAACTGTATTGTTAGTGTTCGCATAAAAGGTGTAGTCGTTTTTAAAACTATAATTCAGGATTTTACTCGTCCACACAAACTCGTTTGGACCGGAAGGCACTCCGAGATTGTAGTTAAAGTTAGAGTAAATTCCAGTGAAATTTGAAAACAATCTATCGCTAAAAATGTGATTCCAGCGAGCAGAAACAGTTTGATTTCCCCAACCCAACTTAAATAAATCGCCGGCACCTAAAACGTCTCGTCCAGTATATGCGGAAATAAACACTCGATTTTTATCGTTGATACGCCAATTAACTTTTCCATTTAAATCGTAGAAAAATAATTCAGCATCACTTGCCGGGTTGTCTGATGGCAGGAGCTTCAAAAATAAATCTCCGTAAGTTCTTCTACCCGATATTACGTATGAAATCTTGTCTTTAACAATTGGACCTTCAATGGTGAGTCGCGAGCTAATGAGGCCTATTCCTCCGCTAACTTTAGTCTTTTTCGAATTCCCTTCCTTCATCCGAACATCTAACACACTGGAAAGTCGTCCACCATATCGTGCTGGAATTCCACCTTTATAGAGCTCTGCATTTTTTATGGCGTCTTGATTAAAAACACTGAAAATTCCGAATAAATGAGAGGCATTATAGACAGGTGCTTCATCCAAAAGAATTAAGTTTTGATCTAGCCCTCCGCCACGAACAAAGAATCCAGTGCTGCCCTCTCCTCCACTTTGCACACCAGGCAATAACTGAATAGCTCGTATTACATCAACCTCTCCCATGAGCGCAGGAATCTTTTTGATTGTTTCCATTTTCATGTCAATCGTACTCATTTGTACTTCCTCAACATTTTTGTTTTGGGCTTCGCCAACCACTTCAACCATATTTAAACTAGCGGCACTTGGCGACAGCTCAATATTTAAGGTTTGACTCGTAGTTAAATCTATTTGCTTGGTAATTGACTGACTTCCAATAAAAGAAAATTCAACCGTGTATAGACCTGGTTCCGCACTTACAGAATAAAAGCCGTAAATATTAGCAACACCACCTGTTTTTAATTCTTTAAAAAACACTGAAGCACCAATCATTTCCTCACCAGTTTCAGCGTCTCTGATGTAACCACTCAGCGTGCTTTTTTGAGAAAAAAGAAGATCTGTCGAAAATAACAGGATGAGTAGGAAAAGAGTATTCTTCAAAATATAGATTTTAGCAATTTGCAAAAGTAACTAGGATAATCGCTTATGATTTACCCCTTGAATGAATTTTGAGTTAAGACAACTTAATTTATTTTCAACCATCATAAAGCTTAAAATCAATCTCAACCTATTTATAGTCAAATATTTAGATTTAGTTTTTAATCATTCATTTAAAACTATAGCCTTTCAAAGACGCTTTAACCTGTGATAAGTTCTTGTCTGTTTCCGGCATCCATTAACAATCCTTATGCAATACATGCGCCTTGTAAAGTGGTTAGACAGACTCGGTACTATCTTTGTTTCATCTAAAAGTAAAAGATGATTCAATTAAAAAACGTTGCTTTAGCCTTTGCGCTAATATTTTCCAGCCTACTGCCAAACAGTTTACAGTCTCAAAGTAAAAGCCAACAGGCCAATCAAAAATTCAATCAACTTCTAAATGTGGTTTCGGCATTTTATGTAGATTCAGTTAATGAAATGGAAATGGTAGACGCAGCTATTGTTAGAATGCTTGCTGACCTAGACCCCCATTCGGTGTATATACCTAAAAAAGACAAAGAGAAAATGAACGAACCCCTTCAAGGTAAATTTGAAGGCGTAGGAATTCAGTTTAATATTTTTATGGACACCATTCTAGTTGTTTCTCCTGTTGTAGGCGGTCCAAGTGAAAAGCTTGGCATTTTAAGCGGTGACAAAATCGTCACGATAGACAACGATACCGTTGCAGGAACTGGAATTAATAATTCAGATGTTGTTAAGTACTTACGCGGAGACAAAGGAACTATCGTAAATGTAGGGATCAAACGAAACGGAGAATCCGAGCTATTGAGCTTTGATATAAAACGAGATAAAATCCCTATTTATAGTGTTGAAGAGGGTTACATGGTGAACGATAAAATTGGCTACCTAAAGGTAACGCGCTTTGCAAGAAACACAGTTTCAGAATTTAACGCTCAGCTTTCCGATTTACAAAAAGAAGGTATGGAAGACTTGATTCTTGATTTACGCGGAAATGGTGGTGGCTATCTAAGTACTGCTATTTCTTTGGCTGATCAATTTTTAAATGAAAACAAATTGCTAGTGTATACTCAAGGAAGATCAATGCAGAAAGATGAGGCCTACTCTTCGCGCGGTGGAACTTTTAGAACAGGAAAGTTGGTGGTTTTGATAGATGAAGGTTCGGCTAGTGCAAGTGAAATCGTTTCAGGAGCCATACAAGATTGGGATAGAGGATTGATTGTGGGCAGGCGTTCTTTTGGAAAAGGATTGGTACAAAAACCATTTCCCCTGCCGGATGGATCAGAATTTAGACTTACCATTTCTAGGTATTACACTCCTTCAGGAAGATGCATCCAAAAACCCTATGATAAGGGCAGTAAAGCATATAGAAACGATATAAACGAACGGTTTAAAAGTGGTGAACTAACGAATTCTGATAGTATTCAAATGCCTGATTCCTTGAAATTTAGTACTAAAATCAATGGAAGAATCGTTTATGGTGGTGGTGGAATAATGCCCGATGTTTTTGTTCCAATCGATACCAGTACAAGAAGTGATTATTACATGAACCTACTCCGAAAAGGTATTTTTAATACGTTTTCGTTAAGCTACTTAGACAAAAACAGAAACAAACTGTCTAGGACCTACAAGGACAAATACGCATTTGCAAATAACTTTATTGTTTCGGACGAATTACTGGCTGAGTTTATTGCTTACGGTGAAGAAAAAAAGGTTGAAAAAGTGGACGCAGATTTAGAAAAATCAAAAATTGAGATTACAAATTTGCTGAAAGCTTATCTTGCGAGAGGTTTGTATAATGCAGGTTCGTATTTCCAAACCCTAAATTCAGAAGATGATGCCGTTAAAAAAGCGGTAGATATACTTTCTGATAATACATTTGACAAATTAAAAGTGAATTATAAAAAATAATAGATATGAACGATTGGAAAGAACTTACTAAAATTGGCTTATTGGCTGTGTTAACTGGAACATTGGTTTACGGAACCTTTTTTAAATCTTCTAAAAGCAAAGAAAGAAAACGCCCTCAAATTGGCAGATCGGCAACGACAGCTCCAAATCCAGTGCAACAGCAACCAGCAGTAGGCCCTAATCAGTTTAATGCAGAAAACGCTAAGTTTCCTGCAAACGATGCCTCTGCGAACAAAAGTCAATTTGCTAATACTTCGGTGAATTTTGAAACGGAAGAACACGATTTTGGCACTGTTAAGCAATACACTGAAAATGATTTCGTTTTTACATTTAAAAATACTGGAGACGAGCCTTTGCTAATTGAAAATGCACAAGGATCATGCGGTTGCACCGTCCCTGATTATCCAAAAGAACCTATCATGCCTGGAGCAGAAGGGGTAATAAAAGTAAAATACTCTCCAGGAAGTCAAATTGGAGCGCAAACTAAAACGGTTGCGATTACTTCCAATACTGAACCTCGAGTGCGAAACCTTTACATTAAGGCTAATGTTATTGATGCGCCAGATCCAGCATTGTAGCGATTAAGAAGTAGCTATATGAAAACCCTTTCCATTCAATTGGTTAGGGTTTTTTTGTGGTATTTTTTACCGTAGAATAGAATAACAGAAATTGTTTTGTGTAGATTTTTGGGTAATCAAAACGAGCGCAGTTTAATTTAAGAATGACTCCGAAAGCCGTCTAAACATCTAGCAGTATTAGGTCTTTATAACGACTAAAGAAGTCTCAATCGCATAACGAATTAACTCAGCTGGGGTTTTAAAGTGCAACTTGCCCATTATGTTTTTTCTATGGGTATTAATCGTGTGTTTGCTCAAACTTAATTCCTCGGCAATTTGAGCAGTGGTGAAACCATCACACACCAATTGCACGATTTCAATCTCTCGTTTGGTTAAAATCGTTGGGTCGCAGTTCAGGTCAAAATCATCTTTGTCAATAAGACTGTCTAACACTTTGTTACAAAAAAAACGTTCGCCCTTAGTCGCGCTTTCAACGGCCTCTAAAATTTCCTCTTCGCTACAATCTTTGGTTAAACAGGCATTAATGCCATTTTGAAGCGTCGAAAGAATGAATGGCCTTGAAAGCTCGCTGCTAATACTAATCACGCAGGCTTTCTTTTGTTTATTGTAATCCTTAACTCTACCTATTTTTACATGAACAGGGTCAGAGATTATAATATCAAAAACGTCTGTATTGAGCGCAACTTTAAAGTCAGCATCACAAAAAACCTCCCTAAAACTAAGATCACTATATTTATGAGCGAGTACTGATTTTACTCCTTCTCTAAACAAAACGCTTGTATCGGCAACTAGTACATTCATGAATCTTATTTAGAATAAGTCTAAACAAGGCAAATATAGAATAGTTGGGCCATTTACCGCGTCATTTGCTTCAGCTTTTTGAACAAATTATAAATATGTTTGAACAAAGTAATAAACGAACTCATGCCCGCGAATAAATATGCGCTTCTTAGGTACCGAATCATTGATAAATGCATTCGAAATAAATACAAGCCCTACCCTTCAAAAGAGGATATTAGGCAAGCCTGTGAAGATTTTTTATACAATAGCTTTAAAGAACGAGTTTCGATTTCTACGGTAGAGAAAGACCTCTATGCAATGCGCAACGAAGAAGGGTTAGGATACCTAGCGCCTATCAAATTCAGTCGTGATTTAGGCGGCTACTATTATGACGACCCCACTTATTCAATTGACAAGCTACCACTGAATGAAGATGACATAGAGGCCGTGAAATTTGCAGCACACACCCTTTCTCAATTCAAAAAAATAAATGTTTTTGACCAGTTTTCCAGTGCCATTGAAAAACTAATGGATAGAATTGAGCTCACCGATAATATTGAAGATGCATCTATAGATCAATTGGTAATTTTCGAAAGTGGTTCGACAGCTGCAGGTTCAGAGCATTTAGGCATTATTTTTAAAGCGATAAAACAAAAAACTTCGATTTCAATTGAATACAAAAGTTTTCAAGCTGGTGTAAATTCAATTCGAAAAATTGACCCCTACTTGCTAAAACAGTATGAAAACAGGTGGTACGTAATTGCTTTTGAACCAAAAAGCACTAAAATCAAAACCTTTGGTTTAGATAGAATAGGAAAGGTGAACCTAGAAGATCAACAATTTCAGATTAACCCAGCCTTTTCACGTGAGGATTTCTTCAAATATTCAGTAGGAATAACAACAGGAAATTACAAACCAGAAAAAGTTGAAATTCAATTTTCAAACTTTTCTGCTGGATATATAAAAACCAAACCGATTCATAATTCTCAAAAAGCGATCACAAAAAATAATACCGGAGAAGTTTTTGCCTTCAATATTTATGTTACTCCAGAGCTGATTCAACAAATAATGGCATGGGGAAACCATGCAAAAGTCTTGAAACCTGAGGAACTAAAAGACCAAATAAAAACTGAACTAGAAAAAACGCTGCAGGGGTATTAAGCAGAAACTTTTGGCTGTTTTCCATTCCAAGCAGGAACCTTGCCTTGTCTGATTAACATTTTTGCTTTTCGCGCATGTTCCTCAAAATCTCCAAAACAAAGGGCATCCAATGCATCTTTTGGGGTTTCGATATCATCACCTAAGGTCTTTCTAATTTCTGTAAATGCACGTTCAACATATAGTTCAAACCTTTCAGGCGCCCAGATATATTCAGTTTTGTGCCAATCTGGTTGGGTTCTATCTATTTGAAACTCTTTTGGAAGTTCGCCGTTGATTCTCTTTTTCACGGTAAGACCGTCAAACTTTTTTGGAATTAATCGATTATCAAAAACAAATGGCTTTGAAACAGAGATGGCATTTTGTCTTCTTGCATGATCAACTACAACCATACCTTCGATAACAAGTCCCTTTTTTTCGAGGTGCTTATATTTAACGCGGAAACGGTCTAAGATCTGAAGCATAAAAATGTTTTTTCTGTTACTTAAATTAATTTCAAAGAGTACAAATTTATTAACATTGCAGTAACCTTCAAGTATTTTTACACTTAAATATTTAAAATTCAATGATTAAGCAGTTCTGATGCCAGTAATACGTAAAGATGCTTTCGGTAAAATAGTGCTTATCAAACGGTTATTGATTGCTATTTTGGGTTTAATTGGCTACTATAGACTAGTAATAAGAAACAATGCCCGCATAGAAGGAATGAAGCATTTAAAAGGCCTTCCCAAAGAAAATGTGCTTTTTGTCAGTAATCATCAAACCTATTTTATGGATGTGGTGCTAATGTATATGGCATTTTGCGCAAATAGAAATGGCTTTAGTAAAACTGTCAAGAACCCCTTCTATTTATTCAATCCAGTAACATCATTTTATTACGTAGCTGCTAAAGAAACTATGGATAGTAGCCTATTTTCAAAAATTTTAGCCTACACCGGAGCTGTTACTATTAAAAGAACCTGGCGAGAAAAAGGAAAAGAAATAAATCGAACGGTAGACCTAAAAGACTTAAGTAATATTTTCAAAGCTTTGGATAATGGCTGGGTGGTTACGTTTCCTCAAGGAACCACAACTCCTTATGCAAAAGGACGTAAAGGAATTGGACACATTATAAAGCACAACAAGCCCATAGTAGTTCCTATTCAAATTGATGGTTTTAGAAAAGCATTTAACAAAAGCGGCATCATGCTCAAAAAAAGAGGTACTGATATCACGCTCAGGTTTAAGGAGCCTATTCGTTTTAATGGTGAAGAAGAACCCGAGGAAATTTTAGAGGTATTGATGAACCAAATTGGCCAGAGTGAGGAAAATATTCCTGAAATGCTAAGAGAAAAAATACATCCAAAGTAAGCTTATGTGCAAACTTAATATCGTAAGATTGCGTATGTACTAATAGAAATATGTTTGACCTTTGCACAAATCAAAAAAACCCTTTTTAAATGTCAGTTGATAGAGTAAAAAGTACTCGAGAAAAAGCGCTCAAAATAAACTTAGATAGAGATATCTACGGTTCATTTGGCGAAATTGGTGCTGGTCAAGAAGTAGCCAATCACTTTTATCGAGCAGGAGGAGCTTCTGGCACAATTGCGTTTTCTTTGTCTGCCTATGATATGAAAATCAGTGATTTCATATATGGCGAATCTGATAGATATGTAAGTGAAGACCGGCTAAAACAAATGATCAATTTTGAGTATAAGCTAACCACTCGAAAACTGAACTCCAGATCAAAGCACACTCGATTCTTTACTTTTTCAAATACTGTTGAAGTACTAAATTTCGGCAAAACCAATAATGGGCATGGCTGGCTTGGAGTTAGATTCCAGCTTAAACCTATGGCTGAACCAAACGAGTGTATTGTGCACGTTAACATGCACGACAACGATCAAAAACTTCAACAAAACGCGCTGGGTGTTCTTGGCGTAAACTTACTTTATGCATGCTATTTTTACAGTCATGACCCAAAGCTTTTCCTAAAATCTTTACTTGATAATATTGACGATAACCGGCTAGAAGTCAATATGTTTAGCCTTAAAGGCCCAGACTTTAACCATATCGATAATAGGCTGATGGCGCTGCGTTTGGTTAAATACGGCATGACGGAAGCCACCATTTTTGGAAGCAACGGAGATTTGCTTCAACCTGCAGAGTATTTATATAAGAAGAATGTGTTGGTAATGCGTGGAAGGTTTAGACCTGTTACCCATGTTAATATTGATATGCTCAACAAAGGAAAAGAGCTTTTTGAAAAAGAGGAAGATGTAGACCCCGAGAGATCTAGAGTTGTTTTTGAACTAACCCTTAAAGACCTGAGTGCTGAAGGGGCTATTATTGACAAAGATTTCTTAGATCGTGTAGATATTTTATGTTCTTTGGGGCACACGGTAATGATTTCAAACTACGTAAAATACTATAAAGTAGTCAACTACCTTTCTCAAATTACGCGTAGTCGTAAAATTGGGGTAATCTTAGGCATTACAAACCTTAAGACCATATTCGAAGAAAAATATTACGAAAATCTTCAAGGTGGAATCTTAGAAGCTTTTGGTTTAGGGTTTGGAAATAATATCAAACTGTATGTTTACCCTGCAATAGATCAACACACCAAAAAACTAATAGACACCAATTCATTAAACTTAGAAAGTCACTTAATGGGTTTGATGAATTATTTGAAATCCTGCAATAAGATTTGTGATATTGAAAATGCCGATCAAAGCATTCTAGATATATTCTCGGACGATGTGCTCAAATTAATTTACGAGCATAAAGATGGTTGGGAAAAAATGGTTCCTAAAGCGGTAGCAGAAAGAATTAAAGAAAAGGAGCTATTTGAATATGAAGCTCCGGTAAACGAACCTTCATAATTTGAAATTAAACATACAACATAAGCTAGCACTGCTAATTTGTTTTGTTGGAATAGCGTTTTTATCACCCTCCTTTGCACAAACATCTCGAAGCAATGATGATTTTAAAATCTTCGGAGATACTTTATTTCAAGGGAAATGGTCGCCAAGAGGGATTAACAATCAAACTGGATCTATAGCTTTTGCTAATTACGATACCTATGACTCAAGCTATACCTTTATTACCACCGCTGGATATATTTTCACAACCAAAGAATCAGAAATTGATTGGAAATTATTAAATCCTAACAATGATTTTGACGCTCCAATTGTAGGTTTTAATCGGTTTTCTGCAGGTGGAACGACCTATATGAATGTTGTTGCAAGAGATGGTTTTCATTACCATTCTAATGACGGCGGAAAATCTTGGGCTTCTGGAGTTGGATTAACATCAATTGAAGGTTTCGCAACTGTTCAGAAAATGGTTCAAGCAGGTAATGGCAATGTTGTGTTGCTATTGGAAGAGAAATTGGGCCAAGCGAATATTGCTTTGTATGAAAGTAACGACTACGGGGCAAGTTTCAATAAAATTAAAACGTTCAAATCCCCCATTCAACTGGCACTAAATAACTATGATATTTCTAAACCAATTGGGAGTGATAGTGAATTGCTGGTTTTATACGTCGATACTTTGTCTTTGTACAATGTAGTGCGAGATAGCTTCAATTTTTATTCTAAAACTCCTGCTTTTTCCTTCAGAGAAGCACGTGTTTCGGGAGCGTTTTCCAACGGGGATTTCAATGTGTTCTTGATTCGTGGAGGGTCTGTCTATAAATATGATGCCATCAACCTATTTTGGAATAGACAGTCTCAAATTTCTTTTGAATCACAGCAAGCGCACACTTTTTCTATTTCTGGAGCAAAACCAAACCGACTTTTCATTGGAAATACAAATTTCCAAAAATCAATAGACACCGCTAAAACATGGTCTATTCAAAACAATTTAAACGACTATTTACTCAATAGAAGATCAAACCTACATCCAGGAATAAACGCCATTAAATCGTTTACAAACGTTCGTCAGGCCGAAATATTTCTAATCTCTACCGATGGTGGACTTTTTTTAAGTCAAGATCAACTCAATTCTGTTGTAAACCTAACACCCAGCAATCTTCAAATCGGCAATCATTACGACTTGAAAATTCTAAAAGATGACCTTAGCAACCTTTTTACTTCTACATCTGCTCAAGGTCTTCACACCTATACAAATTACAACCCAGACAGCACTATCAATACCGAACATATTGACTGGGAGACCAACTATGTAGTAGGAAGCAGTACTATGAACAGTAATTTATGGGCAGCTTCAAAAGATGAAATAGGCTTTGTATCCAGTTTAACTGATCGTTTTTATAGAGCCACTTGGAACTATGTGGATAGTTTATCTTTAGGAGGCAATAAGCCTATCCTAAAGGCACACCCTAACAATTCAACCGAGGCGGTTTGCGCAGGGTTTTACAACAAAAACGATATAGACAAGCAGTCTTATTTGTATAAATTAAGCTTTGACGGCATCAACATTAATGTGGAGAGAATGGATAAAAATTTCAATCTAAACTTCCCGAAATCAGAGTTTATATCTGCAATTGAAATAGACGAGATCAATTCGGACAGTTGGTATGTAATAACCAACGATGGAAACTTTTACACTTCAACTGATGCAGGCGAAACATGGAAGCGTTCAGCTTTTTTTAACGGCCTATTTTCTAATGCACAATTTGGTAGTTGCATAGTAACTTCTTCAACAACCGAAGGGCTTGTTTTTGTTGGGGGAAGAGGGAATGGAAACGGTAGTATTTATTTTTCTCGAAATTTTGGTAAAGACTTTAGTCTGCTTGGAAATGGCCTAAAAGAAACTGAAGTGTTCGACATTGCAAGTTTAGATAACGATAGCTTGCTGTTTGTTGCCACTAAAGATGGTCCATTTGTATATTCAGAGAAATTTGGTGATTGGGAAGCACTAATGACAACTGAAATTCCCCACAGAAACTGGACGTGTGTACAAGCTTTTGAAAATGAAAACTCTGCTTGGTTTGGAACCTTTGGAAGAGGCTTGTGGGAATTTAACTATCAATTTATTCAAGACACGGTAAGTGCTATAAATGAGACCGGAAGGCCAACTAATGCAATAAGGCTGCACCCCAACCCTACTTCTGGCCATTTGAAAATCGATACCAAAGTCGAAATTGAAGCAATATCGGTGCATGCTATTGATGGCAAAAAGTAGCTTCGATTGCAAAAAGTGCAAACGATGAAGTCAATATAAAAAACCTAAAGTCGGGAGTTTATTTTATTCGATTACAACTCATCACCGGCGAAATTTCCCACCATAAAATCGTGAAAGAGTAGCATTGCTACCTGCTTGCAATTTCAGTTAAAGCCTCAATACACATTTCATTTTCACGCGGCAATCCAACAGTTATCCGCAGACAATGAGGAAGACCAAAAGCCTTAAGCGGACGAACAAACACCCCTAACTTCATCAATTCTTCAAAGTAAAAATGAACCGTTTCTTCATTTTCAAAATTGAGCATTACAAAATTTCCAAAGCTTGGCGTGTAATTTAAATTCAACGCTTCAAAGGTTTGGTAGTATTTTTTGATTTCAGTCGTATTGTTTTCTATCGTTTTGTTTAAATACTCCTCATCGCTCAGTGCTCCAATACCGGCAGCTTGAGCCAGGTTAGAAGGCTCAAAGGTTAGCTTAACCTTCATTATAGCCTCTATTAATTTTTCGTGACCAATGGCATAGCCAATTCGAATAGCCGCAATTCCGTATGCTTTTGAAAACGTGCGCAGTGTAAGTACATTTTCATAGTTGTAACTTGCTGAGTTTGGAAATTCTGTAGATAAATCATGTGCAAATTCAAAGTAAGCTTCATCTACAATTATTAATACATTACTCGGAACTTTTTCTATAAACGCTTTCAAGTCCTGCTCTGGAATCATAGCCCCAGTAGGGTTGTTTGGGTTCGATAAATATATTGCCTTTGTTTTATCATAAATAGCGTTGTACAAGGCGTCTAAGTCAAAAGTAAAGCCGTCAGACAATGGAACCGTTTGCACCTTTACATTATTGGCTTTTGCCCAAATGTAAACCGCTACAAAAGTTCCAGAACAGGTTAATAATTCATCACCATTCTCAAAAAATGCATTAAACAAATTATTAAAAATAGATTCACTTCCATTACCTACGGCTACTTGCTCAAACTTTCGATTCCATTTAGCCGCCAATAGATTCCGCAACTCTGTACATACTGGATCAGGATAAACGTGAGAATTAGAGAGCGACGCAGTAACAAATTCCATTGCTTTAGGAGATGGACCGAAATTATTTTCATTATTCCAAAGCACCGCCACCTCAGTTAGACCAAGCTCTTCAATAACTTGAGACAAAGGCTTTCCAGGCTTATAGCTCTTTAATTCAGTAATATTTTCTGGAATTTGAATCATAACTTTTCTTTCCCCCAAATATAAATTAGTCCAGTACAAAATGACACAGAATCTTTCAGTTGAATAAAAGTTTTACTTTGCAGTGTTTTAATAATATCATAATATGCTGATGAGGATTTTTAAAAGCTTTTTTTTAATTATAAATTACAAAACGGTAATTACATCCGCTATCTCTTTGGCTGCGGCATATTTGTGCAATGAATTCAATATAAAAGCAGAATTTCCACTATACCTCATAAGTATTGCAATAGTATTTCCAATTGTATTTTCTATTGACAGTGCCTATAAAAGAAGGGAGTTTGCCTTGCAGCAATATGCTGATTTAAAGGCGCATGCCCTATCCTATTACTATGGAGTTCGAGAATGGGTGCAACCCAACAAACCTCACATTGCGGAAGAAGTCAAGATTGAAATAAATGAGCTGTTTGAAACAATGAGTTCGAATTTTTTGCTAGACCCTGAAGAGGCCAAAAAGAAAGAACACGAAATGTATATACGCTTCTCCCACCTATCGGCTAGGGTAGCAGAATTCAAGGAGTACGGAAGCGCAGGGAGCGAAAATTCGCGTTTGCACCAATACGTGAGCAAAATGTTAGTCTCTTACGGCATCATGAAGAATGTTTTCTACTACCGAACGCCCATAACGCTGCGGGCTTACAGCAAAATTTTTATTTATTTCTTTCCCATACTTTACGGGCCATTTAGTGCAAGTACTTTTACAGATTACTCGCATGGCATAGGATATTTAATCGCTGTTTTATACAGTGTCATTTTGGTAAGTTTGGATAACCTTCAAGAACACTTAGAAAATCCATTTGATCAGGTTGGAGAGGATGACATTAAGTTTGAAGTTGGAGAACTCAATGATGCAATGATTAAATAAACGAATCAACTATGATTGACCCTTTTGAAAAAATGAATTACAACAAAAAGTCGATGCTGGCACTTTTTGTGACTATGTCGAAGTCTGACCATGACATTGACGAAAATGAAGAAATATTCATTGAAGAAATGCGCGAAAAATTGGGTGTTTCAAAGGAGGAGTTAAAACACATTTGGGAGAACGAAGATGCATATCCGCTGAACCCGCCAAAATCAGAAAAACACCGCATGACTATAATGTATCAGCTCCTTTACCTTGTGATAATTGATGGTGTTGTTTCTAATGAAGAGCGCCGATTTCTGCATGAAGTAGGATTGAAATTAGCTGTTAAACCAGCGTTAACTAATGACCTCCTTTTTGCTATGGAGGAACACATTGGTAAAGAACTTCCCGATGGTTTGCTCAACTCCATTATAGCGAAATACTTAAACTAGTCTGGCTCAATTGCAGACACCAAGTCTGCTTCGACACTTATTTTACCTTGTTCTTCTAGAAATTCCAGCACTTTTATTACAGATTCATCATCGTATTTAGACAGCACTTCTAGCAATTCATGCATGAGTAGACTGGAGTTCTCCAATTCTGCAAGCACTGAATTTGCAACGCTTGTAAAAGCGTGCAGACCATCTACTTTATCTTTTAACCTCAGGCAATAATCGCACTTTCCACAATATTTATTTGAAACCTCACCAAAGTACTCCAGCAACATTCTTGAGCGACAATCGGACTTCTCAATCAACTGCTTCATGGCCGTACAGCGTTCAATTGCCCTGCTTTTTAGCGTATCGTAATTGGAGCGTTTAAAGTTTATTTCATCACTTTTAATCCGCTCATGGGTCAATAAAACCGAAGTAGCCGCAGTAGATTCATGGTAGTCCACGATGCCCTTTTTTGACATTAAACGCAGTACGGACTGAATTTGACTCAGCTTCCAATCGAGTCGTTCTGCTAGTTCCTGCTCGCGAATAGCCGTTGGAAAATCAAATAGCCCCGAATAAGACCGTAGCAACACATCAAATACCTCACTTTCTTTAGACGTGACCTCTTTGAAATAGCGTCTGCTTACTTTAATTTTTATTCGGGAGAGTTCAAAGCTTGCATCTGGAATTGCAATTAGTCCCTCTAGCGCCAAAATTCGCAATGCTGCCATTGCATCCAGTTGCTTAATCTTATACTTTTTGCAAAACAAGTTCAAATCAAAATCATAAAACTCCTCCAAGCCAGCTCCAAAGGCAACTTTCAAATGATTCATAAACCAATCGTAGACTTTTCGAATAAAGGCTTTGGAGGGATATTTTCTCAGCACACTTTGTTCTAATGCCACGGTATCATTCTGATCGTACATGAGCACCGCATAAGACTTCTTTTCATCTCGGCCTGCCCTACCCGCTTCTTGAAAATAGGATTCTGGATTTTCAGGTATATCAAAATGCACTACCCAGCGCACATCAGGTTTGTCGATTCCCATACCAAATGCGTTAGTAGCCACAATTACCTGAACCTCATTATTGATCCATTTTTCCTGAGCTTCAGACCGTTGAAAGGAGTCCAGTCCTGCGTGGTAAGCCAACGCAGAAACCTCTCTATTTATTAGTAGCTGAGCATACTCTTCGGTTTTTCTTCGATTTTGAACGTATAGAATTCCAGAGCCACCCGTTTTTTGAATCAAGCGCTCCAAACGGTAAAACTTATCTTCCTCTTGTTTGATGATATAGGCGAGGTTACTTCTTTCAAAGCTTTTTTGAATCAAGTTAGGACTTTTAAAGACTAGTTTATCCTGAATATCATCAGCTACTGTAGGAGTAGCAGTAGCTGTAAGTGCAATAATTGGCACTTTGGGCAAATACTCCCTAATACTTGCTACTTCCAAATAATCGGGCCTGAAATCATAGCCCCATTGCGATATACAATGCGCCTCGTCCACTGCAATCAAATTGCATTTTATGGAAGGAAGACGCGCCAAAAAAAGTTCAGTTTTTAATCGTTCTGGCGATACGTATAAAAACTTTGTATTTCCATAAATACAATTGTCCAAAGCTTGGTCAATTGCCGTTTTTGACATTCCCGAAACCAAGCACTCGGCTATTATTCCGCGCTTTTTAAGTTGGCGAACTTGATCCTTCATTAAGGCAATGAGCGGCGAAACAACAATGGTGCAACCGCCCAAGTACAAACCAGGAATTTGAAAACAAACCGATTTACCACCGCCCGTTGGCAGCAAAGCCAACGTATCTTTTCCGGCAATTACTGATTCAATAATATCCTGTTGTTTACTCCGAAAGGAATCGAATCCCCAATGGGATTTTAGTATTTCGTGAATCGTTGTTGCCACTATTCAAAAATAGCCCAATCTTATTTTGTGGCGCTATGCGGCTTTTCTATGATGCTGTCTTTTTGATAACAAGTTAGCCAACAATCCATTTGCTTTTGGGTGTCCCAATGCGCGGGCAAACTCCAAATCGTCCAATGCCGATTGTTCTTCAATTTTAAACTCAATTTTTATCAATGCGAGTTTAACAATAGCCTCGGCATTATGCGGCTCCAAGGCAAGCACCTTTTTATAAATTTTGTATGCCTTAGGCCACTTTTTTTCTTCAAACAATAACGCTCCTTTTAGCATTAGCGTTTCAGCATGATTTGGAATCAAGGCCTCCATTTTTTCCATGTCTAAAAGTGCTAAATCGATATTTTTTAGCGCAATGTGCAAATGCGCTCTACTCTGCAAAGCACTAAAGCTGTTTGGGTTCAACAACAAAGCAAAGTTCAAATCATTCAATGCTCTTCTGTCTTGATCTAAGTGAGAATACAATTTGGCGCGTTGAATGTATATCATTTCATCGTTTGGCTTAATGTGTACCGCATCATTTATAGTGCTCAAGGCCGCTCGGTAAAGTCCTTTTTGCTGAAGGCAGTCTGCCAGCTGCAACCTACCACCTACAGAAGATTTATCTAGCGATAAGTGCAATTTTAATTTTTCAATAGCGGCATCAATAGCGCCGTGTTGCATCAAATTAATGGCTTCCATCAACAATTCGTTGCTCCAAGTTTTGATGTGACCATTATTGGCAAATCGAATCATAGCCTTGTTGTCTAAAATCAAATTTCCTTCCTGATCCAATAGCATTTCGTAAAATTCTTTACACGAAATCATTACTTGTTTTCTTGTTGAAATACCTCTGTCGTGTTCTTTCCAAAGCTCAGCAGCTACTTTTTTCAATACATCCCATACTCTTGGGTTCATGCCTACTGGTCTTACTCCTGTTGTTTTTTCGTTCTTTTTCATATCCTTGTTTATTTATTACGAAGCGAAGAAACCGTTTGAGAACGTAAAGTATTTACGTTGCCAAAAATAAATTATATGGTTTTGAAAATCAGACGATTAAATCCTAAATAATTGACTGAATTCTCCAATAAAGTGCGTTTAAAATAGCTGCGTAAAGCGAACAAGTCCTTCTTGACGGCTCAGAAAAATTGAACCCATTGTCTTGCTTTTTTTGTTTATTTGAGCAAACAAAAAACATGAACAAACCAGACGTATCCGAATACGCTAATTACTACGAAAACTATATCAAGTTGAGCGATGATCGTTCGCTAAAAGAACAGTTGGTAGAACAACAAAAAGAAACTATAGCAGAAATAGAGGGCCTCTCTGAAGCGCAGTTGGACATGAGCTACGCAACTGGAAAATGGACAGTAAGAGAGCTCTTGCAACACGTTATCGATACCGAAATTGTATTTGCTTTTAGAGCCTTTGCCATTGCTAGGGGTGAAACACAAGCTATACCGGGGTTTGACCAAGATGAATATGCCGCCAGTGCCTCCTCTGCAAAACTTAGCAAAGCCAATATACTGGATATTTATAAGAAAACGCGTGGGTTTACGCTTTCGCTTTTAGATTATATAAAAGATGCCGATTTGGAACGAAAAGGAAGTGCCTCTGGAAATAGCCTATCGGCAAGAGCAGCAGGTTTTATTATCCTTGGCCACGAAAAGCACCATTTGAATGTATTGCGGCAGTTGTACTTTATTGTGTAAGTAAAACGTGGGGTGAATTCGGGGTACCTTTTCTTTAAACATTTAACGTTCCTGGCTATGAACACTGCGGCTTTTAAACCGTAAAAATTCTTCGCCAGAAGGGTTTAGGTTTTAAAGTTAAATGTTCTAGTGGAACGTTCAGGTGCATTGTTTCATAGCCGTTGTTGTGTGTAGTTTTTTTTATTCAAATTCAAGCTTTATCTCTAGTAGTTCAATCTTGTTTGTGAAATCGTCTTTTGTAAGAGGTCCCAAGACTTTGTCGATTTTCTTTTCGATGATATAATATTCTATATCACCAGAATTAATGTCCATGCTTACCAATGGGTCTCTTTTCGCGATAATGAATTTTGAATTTGAAGCGACTTCCAAAACGTCTCCGCTAATTTTGATTTCATCGAATGAATATTCTTGATTCGACTTATAAATTATTGCCTCGCCTTCTGGGTATCCAACGTCAATCGACTCGTACTTAGGTAGAAAGTAGTAACCGTCTCCAAGTTCTCTATCGCTGCAGGAATAGCAAATTAGAGTTAGAACTAAAATATGTAGGAAAATCTTTTTCATTTTAAATTACACACAACAGCTCGCTATATGTACCGTTACATATATCCGACATATCTAAACACAAATATACTTAATCCAAATGGCTTTTTAATTTCTGATAATCAAACACTTAACCGATAAAACCATTTACAATCGTTTACAAATGGAAACGACTTGTCTTCCTGTACAAATTGGTTAATGGGTAACCAAGAAGCGCTGCACTTTAGACTTTCCGTCTCCGTTGACGCGCAAGAAATAAACGCCGTCGGCTAAATCCAATTGGTAGTTGAGCAGGTATGCACCTTCTTCAATAAACTCAGTTTGTTCAAACACGGTTCGCCCCATTACATTCACTATACTGATATCAACAGCTAAAGAAGCATCAGAATAGGAGCGTATGCTAAATACTCCTTTGTTTGGATTGGGGTACAAGTTGAATTGAGCCTTTGCAAAAATTTCAGAAACGTATACTTCTGGGTCTAATATCACGGTATCTTCTTTTTTTGTGGTGTCTTCTGGAAATACATAAACAGAATCTAAAGCGCCAACCGACCAAATGCCTCTTCCAAAAGTGGAAGCATACAATCTCCTTTCTTTTCCATGTACTTCCAGGTCTGACACAATTACATTTGGAAACGATTTCGCATACAGCTGCCAATTCGCCAAGCTGTCGTTTGTATAATACACCCCAACATCGCACCCTACATATACAGTATTCGCTGCGGACTGCTCATCTTGCACGATAGTATTTACCGGCACGTCGGGTAAATTCTTGCTCATGTTCTTCCAAGTTTTACCGCTATCATCCGAACGAAAAACTTTTTGTCCAGCAGCAAAACCGCCAAAAGTGGCCCAAACAATATTCGGAAACCTGTCATCGATTGCTACAGCGGTACAATACATACTATCGGGCAACCCAGCCGTAATATCAACCCAATTAGCACCTTCATCATCGGTGTAATAGAGTTTGGTGTTTACGTTATTTGTAAAATAAGGTCGTTTAGCTGCAATGAGGTGTTGTTTATTTAAACCAGATATTGCAAAAGCAGAAATGGGCTCATTGCTGCTGCCTGGAATAAAACCCAGTTGTCTGGATCCAGCAAATCTAGAAACTACGGTTACGTTTGTAGTACCTATGTAATACTCTCCCGGCGTAGTTGGACTTTGCTCTATAGGTGTGGTCCATCCTCCAGCGCCACTTATACTTGCATTCAGGTTAGTTACTACAGAACCGTTGTTGTAAAATTCATAAAAAAGACCGAACTGAGACGAAGAAATGCCTTGTGTGGGATCTGCTCTATGAATTACTGCATCCATTCCATCTCCACCAGAGATATTCATCCATTTTCCTTTATCATCTCTATAAAAAGTACCGTTGTCTTGTGCACCAGAAACAATGTATCCTGGAACGCTATCGCACAATCCTACGCGATACAACGAGGTAATTTGCATTCCACTAGAAACATCTTGCCATTTGGTTGGAAACTCGTAACCAGCCACATTATTAGCATCAGCCCACGATCCAATTAATATCGAATCGGTTCTAAATATCCCGCCATCGTTACACAAATAATACTTGTTATCTAGTGGGTTGTGCGTTAGAAAATGCTGATCGGCATGCGGGGTAAATCCGTAATACCTCAACCAATAGGAACAGCCGTCCCAAGTTTGTGCACCATCGTCCGAGCCCCAGAGATTGACCCCGCCAACAAATACTTTTTCCTTGTCTTTTTTATCTACGTAAATGGTAAGATCATAAGTTCCTTGACCACCAGATCCGCGTCCTTCGCTCCACTCCAAAATGTTTGGTCCGCTTGGGGCATTTATTGTTTGTGTCCAAGTATTTCCTGCATCGGTGCTTTTGTAAAAACCAAACAAGCCTCTATCTCGACCGCATGATACGGCATATAAGTAATTTGTATCAAGACTTGAAATCGTTATCTCAACTCTTGACATTGCTTCGTTTGCATTAAACTGGCCAGTGCCAATGGTTTTCCAACTGTCTCCAAAATCATGTGAAACCATCATTTTTGGTTCACCAATTCCTAAATTGTATAGGTATCCTGAGCTTGCATAAATGGTGTTTGGATTTTTCGGGTTTTGTTCAAAATCCCAAATTAAGCCGTTGTAGTTTTTAGACCAAGTATCACCTCCATCAAAAGACTTTAAGATTCCTTCTACTCCAGCGCAAATTAACTCTTGAGCATTATTTGAATTTACAAAGGTTCTTCGAATTAAGGTGTAATCGTATTGATTTTGCTGGTAGGTAAGCCCCGTTGGGTTCCATGTCAATCCACCATCGTAGCTTTTATAAAGACCTGCACCGTAATGCGTATTTCTTTTTCGATTATCGGTAGACAATGCAACTCCGATATAGGCGTAATCGCAAACCGCTGCGTACAACGTATCAGGATGGTTTTTATCGACGGCAATATCGCTGATTCTAAGTATTGGCAATCCGTCATTTACTGGGAAATAGGTTTTTCCACTGTTGGTTGTTTTCCAAATTCCGCCTTGCGAAACGCCTACCCAATAGGTATTCGTGTCTGTGGGGTGAAAAGTTATGGTGTTCACTCTGGAAACTCCATGACTTGAGGCCGCATTATAGGCTCCTGTTAGCGTATCCGGACCTTCGGGAACCCATGTTGAGTCAGAAGCTCTAGAGCCAAAGCTGGCCCCTTTTTGGAGGCTGTTCATTGCCGCAGCCTCCAGGTAATGCTTGCTTGAAACCGATTTTCCATAAGGCCCCGTTCTGGTCTCGGCATAATTTAACCACCGCATGTGCCATTTGTAGCCCTTTTGATTTTCATCTATATTTTGTCTCCATGCATCAAATTGCTTTTGATAGTCTAGGTAAGCATTTGTTGGTGCTTGTGGCAGGAAATCTTGTTGTGCTAAACTGCTTAAACTGACAAGAATGGCGGATACAAATAGAAGTGCTTTCATAAAAAAATATTGAAAAACAAATAAACCAATTTATTGGGCAATTAATTGAACAATTTATGACGAATTAGGTCTTAGATGATTTCATGTTTGTCAACGGCGTTATAGATGCTATGCATAAGAAGATTCTGAAATAAATTCAGAATGACAATGTGAAACAATAGAGAACCTTCTATTCTTCGGTGACCGTTTCTTCGATCGGAGGTTGCAGATTAAAACCAGCTTCAACAAACACAAACGCATTGTCAGTCAAATTATAATAGGCTTGTTTTTGGTTCAATTGGAGTAAAATCAAATTCTCGGTGATTTCTTCAATTTGTTCATACTTCGCAGAAAGTACAAGCTCGTTGTTGCGATTCAACAATCCAATAAATCCGTCTTTTTTAACCCGAAGTACGTTTTGCGCAAAGTCATCCATTTCGTCGTATTCATTTGGAACCACAAACTTGCCATCGGAATTTATTAAACCATACTTATCCTTGATTTTTACCTTCGCTAAACCAAACTCAAAATCTCCAGCAAACTGATATTTATAATTGATTTTTAATTTAACATTTGAGTTCGCATATCCCCATTTGCCATAGCGCATAACAGCCGTTAAACCATCGGGATTAAAAGCACCAACTTGCTCAAACATGATTGGGTAAATTTTATCTCCAGTAGAATCGATTAGACCAAATAAACCTTTGGAATTTCGAACGCCTTTGTAACCGTTGCTAAATTCATTGTCTGAGGTAGCCATCTGACTAAAAGTAAATTTCAAGTCAATTACTGTTTCCCCAAGTTCATTTACAAATCCATATTCGTCGTTTGCTGCTACCATTATTTTACCTTCTGAAAGTTCACCAATAAACTGATATTCACAGGGCAATAGAGTATCTAACTTTATGTTAAGCAGTCCATAATTGCCTTCAATTTTTAATTTTAAAAGCGAGTCGTTTAAAAATGAAATCCATTCGAATTGGGGTTGTAAAACATAGTTTCCGTTTTGATTGATTAATCCTTGTTTACCCTTTTCGGTTACTACAGCATATCCTTTTTCAAAGGGTTTTGCTCTATCGAATCGGAAGGCAATTTTCAATTGAATATCATTATTGAAGTAGCCGTATTTGCCTTCTCGTTGAACGCGAATTAATCCGTTTTGCATTTCTCCAACATTATCGTACCGAGCAGGCAACACCAATTGCCCGTGATTGTTTACGAGTCCCAAGAAATCACCTTTTTGGACCCAAGCAAAGCCATTGATAAAGTTACCGGCGTCGTCATAAGTTATGGGTACAATTGTTTTGCCCGACTTATTTATAAAGCCTGTAAAATCACCTTTACCAACCATAGCTAAACCCTCACTAAAGGGCTCAACCCAATCGAATTTAGCTTTTATCTTCTCTACACCTTTATCGTTTATATACCCCCATAAATTCCCATTTCTGAAAGGCAAGAAATCCTCATTCAACAGTTCAACATTCAACAGGATTTCATTCTTATTGGGGTAGTCAGGATAATTCGTTAAAAAGGCGCTAATCTGTGCCGGATCATTTTGCGTTACACTCAACATGTAAACTCGCTTCCAAGCTTCTTTAACGTTTTTATTATTTGGGTTTTGGACTATGAAATTGTGGTACACTTTAGCAGATTCCTTGGTGGTACTTCGGGCATAAATTTCATCCTGTGCCTCTCCAACATAAGGATTCATTGGATAATCTTTGATAAAAGATTTGAAAGCAGAAATTTTCTTGCTCTGCGTTTTGTATTCGTAGTACAAGCGATCGTACTTATGCCTTGCAGTTGCTGCCTGCTTTGCTTCGGGATAATCTGTAAAAAATGCTTGCAAACTCTGCCAAGTATTCTCATTTGTTGCTTCGCGATAAGCCACTCGATTTCTAAAGGCTATCGCTTCATCCATATCTTTAAACCACGGATGGTCTTTTATGAATGTGTTAAGCGCAACGGAATTATTAGCTCTTTTGGATTTTTCAAAAAATAGCAGACTTACTTTTTCTTTTTGCTCTCTTATTTCCATGGAATCTACACCCAATGCAAAAAGTTTCGCCTTTTTCTTTTCGTCTAATCTTGCAAATGATTTTTCAGCGGTAAGAACGTATTTATATGCCGAATCTGGTTCGTGAAAGGGGTTGTCTTGTCTTAAAAAAACGATACTCAATCCATAACCTGCACCCGCAGTATCTTTTTTGTACGATTTTTCAAAGAGTGCTTTGGCTTTAAAGTAGTTATAGACCTGCAAGGCTTCAAAGGCTTTGTCGAGCTTACCCGCTGATAATGAACCTGCCAAAAAAATCAATAAAAATATACCTACAACTCTCCTCATAGTCCTTGCAAAATTAGCTTTTACGAATACAATTAAGAAGCAGTTGAATTCAATTTGTCAACGCGAATTGTTAGCATTTTATGAGGCATTTAGCATTAATTGGCAAGATCAAAATGCTATTACCAGATTCGAATTGTAGCAGACTATAAGAATAGGTTTCCTTTGCAAAAATTATGGGAGAAAAAAAATCCTTTTACACCTTTCAGTTTTGGTTATTGTGTGCGAGCTCGGTGCTTTTTATGGCGAGTTTCAACATGATAATTCCCGAACTTCCCTCCTATTTAGACGCTATGGGTGGCGAAGATTACAAGGGTTTGATAATAGGGCTTTTTGCGGGTACGGCGCTTATTTCTCGTCCGTTCTCCGGCAAGTTAGCAGATACCATTGGGAGAATTCCCGTAATGATTATTGGCCCTTTAGTATGTGTTGCCTTGGGATTGTTGTATCCAGCATTTACAACCATTTGGGGTTTTCTTTTCTTGCGGATATTGCACGGGTTTAGCACGGGCTTTAAACCCACAGGAACAACCGCTTATTTAGCAGATATCGTTTCTAGTAAAAATCGAGGAGAGGCCATGGGGATTCTCGGAGTTGCAGGTAGTATTGGAATGGCGGCTGGACCAGCAATCGGAAGTTACATTGCGATGGAGTTTTCCTTAAATACCATGTTTTACGCTTCTTCTTTTACCGCTTTATTGTCCGTTTTGGTATTGTTTGGAATGAAAGAAACCTTGCCTTCCACCACCAAGTTCAAACCGAAAATGTTGCTCATTCATCCTAAAGATATTTTAGAATCATTGGTCTGGCAGCCTTCTCTAATCATGTTATTGACAGTGTACAGTTTTGGCACCGTGTTGACAGTAACACCTGACTTGAGCGACCATTTGGAGATTGGAAATCGAGGTTTATTTTTCACGGTTACCTTGCTGGCATCTGTAGTCGTTCGATTATTCTCTGGAAAAGCAAGCGATAAGTTTGGTCGAATTAAAGTATTAATGGTGGGCGTTTGTATGCTGCTTGCCGCTATGATTGTATTGGGCTTTGCCAGCACACCATTTATCATGTACATAGGTGCTATATTATTTGGAGTATCTGCTGGTATAAACTCACCCACCATATTTGCTTGGACAGTGGATTTAGCAGATGAAAAAACACGTGGCAAGGGAATGTCCACTATGTTTATAGCTCTAGAATTGGGTATTATATTAGGGTCGGTGTTTGGGGCTGAGCTCTACGATAATGACCCTGAACAGTTCAAATATGCATTTTGGTTTGCAGCCACACTGGCAGCACTTGGGTTCTTTTATTTGCTTCGCTTGCTATCTTACAATCGTTCGAAAAATTAAAGAACCGTCCTTCCAGCAGAGTATTTGAACAATAACTAAACATGAAGTTTTCATTAAGGAGATATTGGGAATCTATTATTACAAAAGAAGAGATTCTGAAATAAATTCAGGATGACACGCTGGAGTGATTGGACATAATCATGGCAATTAATCAGTTGAAGTTATGGATATGCAATGTTCCAGCAGAGTAATTGAACAATAAGGAGGTATGGATTTTTCGTCAAATAGGGAGCAAGAGTCTATCTTTACGGAATTAGATTCCGTTAAGAAGTTTTGTTAAACCTCCTTCGTGTTAAGCTCAACTATTCTTATAGAATGAAGTTAGTTAAACAACTTGTTGAACATAGCAATAACTCACTAACTACTAACGAAAATTACATATTCCTTCTATACTGTCCACCTACTTCAAACAACGCATTCGTGATTTGACCCAATGAACAATATTTAGTAACTTCCATTAGTCGTTCGAAAATATTCTCATTTTGTATCGCTGCTTCTTGAATAGATTTTATCAATTCATCGGCCTTGTGTTCGTTTCCTTTCTGCAATTCTTGAAGCATGCTAATTTGATACTCTTTTTCGTCCTTAGTTGCACGAATTACCTCTTGCGGCAATACCGTTGGAGATCCTTTTGAACTCAAGAAGGTATTTACTCCAATGATAGGGAAATCACCATTGTGTTTCAAGGTTTCATAATACAACGACTCTTCTTGAATTTTAGAACGTTGATACATGGTTTCCATTGCGCCCAATACTCCGCCCCGTTCCGTAATACGCTCAAACTCCTGCAGCACAGCTTCCTCTACCAACTCGGTAAGCTCATCAATAATAAAGGAACCTTGAAGCGGATTTTCATTTTTCACCAATCCTAATTCCTTATTGATGATCAACTGAATAGCCATTGCCCGTCTTACCGATTCCTCGGTAGGAGTTGTAATTGCTTCGTCGTAAGCATTGGTATGCAACGAGTTACAGTTATCGTAAATGGCATACAATGCTTGTAAGGTGGTTCTAATGTCATTAAAATCAATCTCTTGAGCATGCAATGAACGTCCTGAAGTTTGAATGTGGTACTTCAACATTTGAGCCCTTGCGTTTGCTCCGTACTTCATTTTTAAAGCCTTAGACCAAATACGTCTCGCCACTCGGCCAATTACGGCATATTCTGGATCGATACCATTACTAAAGAAGAAAGACAAGTTTGGACCAAATTTATCGATGTCCATACCTCTACTCAAGTAATATTCTACATAGGTAAATCCATTGGCCAATGTGAATGCCAATTGAGTAATTGGATTTGCTCCAGCCTCGGCAATATGATAACCAGAGATAGAAACGGAATAAAAATTTCGAACATTATTCTGTATAAAATAGTCCTGCACATCGCCCATCAGTCTTAAGGCAAATTCTGTGGAGAATATACAGGTGTTCTGTGCCTGATCTTCTTTCAAAATATCTGCTTGTACTGTTCCTCTAACCTTAGTTAAGGTATCAGCTTTAATGCCTTGATAAACGTCATTCGGTAAAACCTGATCTCCAGTTACTCCCAAAAGCATAAGCCCTAAGCCGTCATTCCCTTCTGGCAATGCACCTTGATATGTTGGACGTTTAACCCCAGCCTTTTTATACAAGTCTGCTATTTTGGCTTCTACCTCTTTTTCAAGGCCATTTTCTTTTATGTATTTCTCGCAGTTTTGATCAATGGCTGCGTTCATAAAGAAACCCAGCAACATAGGCGCAGGACCATTAATTGTCATAGAAACCGAAGTCATCGGATTGGACAAATCGAATCCTGAGTATAATTTCTTAGCATCGTCTAGGCAACAAATAGAAACACCAGCATTACCTATTTTACCATAAATATCTGGTCTAAAATCTGGATCGTTTCCGTATAAGGTTACGGAATCAAAAGCTGTTGACAGTCGTTTAGCTAGCATGCCCAAACTCACATAATGGAAACGCTTATTTGTTCTTTCCGGTCCACCCTCACCTGCAAACATTCTGGTAGGATCTTCACCTTCTCTTTTAAATGGAAACAAGCCAGCGGTATAAGGAAACTCTCCAGGAACATTTTCCTGAAGCGTCCACTTTAGAATATCACCCCAGCTGCGGTATTTTGGCAAAACCACTTTCGGAATCTGAGAATGCGATAAAGACTCTGAATGCGTTTTAATCTTTAATTCTTTATCCCGAACTTTAAAGATATACTCAGGAGCGGTATACTTTGCTTTTTTATCTTCAAATTCATCTATAATGACAAAATTTCGAGGGTCTAAATCCAGCTTTACCGTTTCATAAGACTCTTGCAATATTTTAATCAATCGGTCTTTATCGTCAATCGATGAGTCTTTGAGTGTACTCATACTAGATTGCAGTCCGTATAGCTTTTCAGCAATATCGGACTGATCATTTACCCATTGATCGTAGGAGCGATTGTTTTCGGCAATTTCAGCCAAATAACGGTTTCTCTTAGGTGGAATGATGAATATTTTTTCGGACATTTCGTTTGTAATCTCAAACGAGCTTTCCAATTTTGTTCCCGTCTTTTCAACCAATTTATCCATGATCTGCATATACAGCGTGTTCATTCCTGGATCGTTAAACTGAGAAGCAATTGTCCCAAAAACAGGCATAGTATCTGTGTCCTCATGAAAAAGATTGTGGTTGCGTTGGTATTGCTTTTTAACATCTCTAAGTGCATCTAAAGCACCCCTTTTGTCAAATTTATTGAGCGCAATAATGTCCGCAAAATCGAGCATATCAATTTTCTCCAATTGAGTAGCTGCGCCGTATTCTGGAGTCATTACATATAAACTCACATCAGAGTGATCCAAAATCTCAGTATCCGATTGGCCAATTCCAGAAGTTTCAAGGATAATTAAATCAAACTTCGCTGCTTTAATAATTTGCAAAGCTTCATTTACATGCTTCGACAAGGCTAAGTTGGATTGTCGAGTTGCCAGAGAACGCATATATACTCGGTTGGTATTTATGCTATTCATTCGAATTCTATCTCCTAATAAAGCGCCACCCGTTTTCCTTTTTGAAGGGTCAACAGAAACTACCGCAATACTTTTATCTTGAAAATCAACCAGAAACCTTCGCACCAATTCATCTACGAGAGAAGACTTACCTGCCCCACCAGTACCTGTAATTCCCAAAATCGGCGTTTCAATAGCATTGGCCATTTCATGAATTTGATCCAATTCAGATTTTGCCTCCTCAGGAAAGTTCTCGGCAGCAGAAATTAGACGCGCAATATCAACGGTGTTATCCTTTGTCAATTTCTTTAAATCAACCTTCAAATTATTCCCAATTGGATAGTCCGATTGCTTCACTAAGTCATTTATCATTCCTTGTAAGCCAAGAGAACGACCATCGTCTGGAGAGTAAATTTTGGTAATTCCATATTCGTGCAATTCCCTTATTTCTTCAGGAAGAATTACACCTCCACCACCACCGAATAATTTGATATGCGTTGAGTTTTTCTCCTTCAATAAATCATACATGTATTTGAAATACTCAACATGACCACCTTGATAGGACGTCATTGCAATTGCATTTGCATCTTCCTGAATTGCGCAATTAACAACTTCTTCAACACTTCTGTCGTGACCAAGGTGAATTACCTCAACACCAGTTGCTTGAATAATCCGACGCATAATATTTATTGCTGCATCGTGTCCGTCGAACAAAGATGCCGCGGTAACTATTCTAACTTTATTTATCGGTTTGTAAGGTGCAATTTGTTCCATATCGTAACAATTTTAAGGAGCGCAAAAGTACGCTATAAAAGAGGTTCGAGCAAATGATAGATGTAATTTTGGAACTTTACAAATCGAGAGAAGTAATTCGTAAAACGTAGCCCCACATACGAACAGTTTAGGGTACTTTTTAATGTCCGGACGTAAAAATACTGAAACGAAAGACTACCTTAGTAGCCTGATGAAAGCGAATAAAATAGCGTCTATCATATTGGGTATAAGCATTAGCTTTTGTGGCTTTGCTCAAACCGAAGTTGACGCCAATCAGCCACAGTTGGAATACAATCCAACCATTCAAAAAGAGTTTTCTCAAAAAAATATAGTGGTTTGTAATAATGAAGTGATATCAGTTCCCCTTCCTTTTGATGCGGCTAATCTTATTTCATATTCTCCCAAAGAAGGGTTTGTTTCAATACAAGGCAATGAAGTGACATTGCATCCTCTAGAAAGTACAAATTATCGATTTACCTATTTAAAAAATAACGCCGAAGCAGTTTTTGAAGTTAAGGCGGTTGCCGAATATGTATCTGCTCGCTTTTCTGTAAATCCGAGTTCAGGAACTGCACCATTTAGCATTGACGTCCAAAATGAGAGTGAAAATGCAATTAGTTATAAATGGGATTTTGGAACGGAAATATCAACAGAAACGGCTCCAACTATTTTGTACTCTGAACCAGGAACGCATCAAATCAAATTAATTTCAAGAGGTCCATTGGGTTGTGAAGCAGTTTCAATCAAAAAAGACATTGAAATTTTTGAAGAAGGAGAATTCTTTATCCCAAATGCTTTTACCCCGAACTTTGATGGCAGAAACGAAACCTTCTTTGTAATTCCAAAAAACATTAAACAATTTTCTTGTTTGGTTTACAACCAGCACGGTGATTTAGTCACAACACTTTCATCAAAGGAAGAAGCTTGGGACGGTTATTTTAATGGTTATCCTGCTCCATCTGGAAGTTATATCTACAAAATTCAATATACCAACTTAGCTAATGAAGTTAAGAAATTGATTGGTGCAGTCGAATTAAGAAGGTAACCTCTCTTCTAAAACCTCCAACACCGCTTTTTGAGCCTCCTTAAATTTAGTGGTTAAGTCATTTGCCGATTTTATTGATAACCCCCAATCTGTAGCCTCACTCTCCATTTCCTTTTCAAGAGTTTCAGCAAAATGCATGAAATTTTTCACACCAACTATATTGAGCGGAGACTTTACTTTATGAGCAATTTGTAAAACTCTAGTTTTATCCTGGCTCTCCATGTAGGTTTCTAATTCTGAAAAATAGCCGGGAACATCAGCTATAAATGACTGAAGGACTAATTTAATGAAAGCTGAATCGTCATTTGTAAGTTCAATTATACGTTGCACATTTAAGGGGTAATCCCCTTGAAATTCAATTTCTTTTTGCCTTAAAACAGAAATAATATTTTCTTTTTCAGAAACCTTATCAGCGAATTTTGCAAGCTCTTCCTTTTTTATATCTGCACTAAGAAATGTTTTTACCCCAAAATCTAGCAGCGTTAATTGCGGGTAAAGCAGTTTTTTGTTTCGGTTTTTGAGCATCTGAGTTTACACGCTTTGGGCCCAAATGAACTTATCATACGAGTAGACCGACTTTTACTTCAGAAAGGAATAACGCCAGTTAATGTCTCAGTCTAAGCTTATTTTAATAGGGGAAAGTGGATCAACCAAGACAGATTGGGTATTGATTTCAGACTCTAAACAATCAAAGCTAACCACCTCAGGCTTAAATCCGTTTATTGTTGACTCTGAAGCGGTTTTCAAAACAATTTCTGAAAATGATTTTTTCAACGCTAGCAAAGATCAAGAAATTACGATTCATTTTTATGGTGCTGGCTGCTCCACACCAAATAGAAAAAAAACTATTGCGGACGGATTGGGGAATTACTTTTCAAAAGCTGAAATTAATATCTATCACGATATTGAGGCAGCCGTTAACTCAACCTGTAAAGATAAACCCGGAATAGTTGGAATCATTGGTACGGGCTCCAATTGTGTTTATTTTGATGGGAAAACAATTCAATACGGGCATCCTTCGCCTGGCTACTTGATAGGTGACGAAGGAGCTGGAAGCAGTATTGGTAAAATCCTAATTAGAGATATTTTATACGAAATTGCCCCTAGCGACATATTATCGTCTTTTCGTGAAACTTATAAGCTTACCCCCGCGCAATTGATTGATGAAGTGTACAACGCTCCTCAGCCTAACTCCTATATTGCTTCTTATGTTCAGTTTTTAGGTAAACATGCACAGCATCATTACACTGAGGACCTAATACATCGTTGCTTTTCCAAATTTGTTAAATTTCATGTTGTGCAGTTTCCAGAAGCCGCTGAAGCTCCATTGCATTTAGTTGGTTCAATTGCTTTCCACTTTGAGCATATCATAAACGATGTACTCGACGAATGGAAAATTGAAAAAGGTCAAATTTTAAAATCTCCACTGGAAGGCCTTCTAGATTTTCATAAGTAAATCTGTTTTCTTTTTTCATCTTGCTTCAAGTTCAGTTGTTACTTTTGTAACATGGATAAACTAAAAGAACGGTGGGGAATCACTTCCAATTTTCAGGTAATTCTGATCATCATCGTTTTTTCTATTAACGGATCCTTTGCTGCTTGGGTTGCAAAACCAATTACTGAGTTTATTGGTATCTCACCCGAAGAAAATGGCTGGTTGGTTTATTTACCCATTCGGATTTTATTGATTTTTCCAATATATCAAACGACACTTCCCATAGTGGGCTTTCTGTTTGGCCAGTTTAAATTCTTTTGGAATTTTGAGAAAAAGATGCTTACTCGCATGGGCCTTGGTTTTCTCTTTAAAAAAGAAAACTAGCTTTCGTTTCATCTCAAATGGATTAATTTCGATGGTTAATTCGAAGAAAAGTCCGTGTCTCTAATAAAAAAAAATAAAAAACTCCTCATCTTGCTTGTCGGACTCGGCATTGTAATTGAGCTACTTACCTTAGCCGCAGACCTATCCTTAATATCCAATCCACTTGCTAGCTCAAGTTCAGATACTCTTAGAATACAGTTTACTGGTGAGTTGCACAATTGGCAATTTTTATACCCTGGAAAAGATGGCGTTTTTTATACCAGTGATGATGTAAAAATTATTGATTCAGATAATCTGTTTCTGCCTTCAAACAAAGAAATTTTATTTGAATTGAGAAGTAAAGATTATTTCTATTGCCTTGATATTCCAGAATTAGAAAAATCCCAAATTGCTGTTCCAGATATGCTGTTTAAATTAAATTTTTATGCAGGAAAACCAGAAACACTTTCCTTGTTTCCTGGTGCAATATGTGGCACAATAAACGATAACTTGAACAGGAAAATTAATATTGTTTCAAATCATGAATTCAATAATTGGCTTGAAAACAACTAATCCGATATACAAAGTATTATGAAAAAATCAAGACTAGTTTTAACCGTTCTGCTGAGCAGTTTTATTCTTTTAGGGGGTGCAATTTGGATGGTAAAGACTCAGCCCAATATCAAAAATAAACTACGTGAAATATTAGGGTTGAATAAAACGCAAGATGAAGGTATTAAAACCGAGAATGAGCTGAGCCAAAAAACTCAAAAAAAACCAAGTCGACTTTTAGCCTTACCAGAGTTCAAATTAATCGACCAAAATAACGAACCGTTCAGTATTCAAGAGATGGTTGGTAAAATATGGGTGGTAAATTTTATATCCACACGCGATCAAAAAACAGCCGAAATGCAAACGGCAAATGTTTCTGCACTTCAATCTAGACTTTCGAATTTTGAGCTTTGGAACGATGTGTTATTCATTACTATTTCAGTAGACCCAGAATATGATCAACCAAATATTCTGAAAGCATACTCCGAATCATTAAATGTGTCCTTGAAAAATCGAAAATTTCTAACTGGAGATCGAAACACCATTTGGGAATTGTGTAGGGATCTTTTTACTTTAGATTTTGGCAAAACGCCTCCAGCACCAGGCAATCTGCTTTTTCAAACCAACGATATAATTTTATTAGATCGTGGTGCAAATTTTACAGGCCACTATAATGGAGTGCAAGAAAAGGACATCGTTAAATTACTAGGAGATATTCTTACCGAAATCCCTAAAAAAGAAGGCAAAATAGCTGTTCCAGAAAGTATAGTAACACCGCTATGGTTGGACGATAGGAAAGCAGAACAACTAAAAACCATTTCAGAGTTTGAAGTATACCACGATTTTATGTTTACCGATAAGTTGAATGAAACTGGAATCAATTTCCGAAATCAAATTACAGGTGCTGGAGGCAGATATTATGCGGCGGTGCATTACGATCATGGAAATGGTCTCGCAGTTGCCGATGTTGATAATGATGGGTGGGAAGATATCTACTTTGTCACTCAACTAGGCACCAATCAATTATGGAGAAATTTAGGGAATGGGAAATTTGAAGATATCACCGCTAAAGCTGGGCTGGAAATGAAGGAGCAAATATCTGTAGGCGCCTCTTTTGCTGACATAGATAATGACGGAGATGCAGACCTATTTGTTACCACCGTAAAAGATGGAAATCGTTTATTTGAAAATACCGGAAACGGAACGTTTAAAGATGTATCAAAGCCATCGGGCTTAGACTATAGAGGACACTCTTCTGGTTCGGTGTTTTTTGATTACGATAAAGATGGTCTTCTCGACTTGTTTGTTACAAATGTGGGGCAGTATACCACCGATAGCTTGATAACTATGAAAGTAACGCACCCCGATAATCCACTACAAAATGGAACTTATACTTATTATGCTCCCTTAAAAGATGCTTTTGCTGGCCACCTAAAACCTGAAAGGACTGAAACAAGCATATTGTATAAAAACAAAGGCAACAATCAATTTGAAGATGTAACAGAAGCTGTTAAGTTAAATTCTAAAGCCTGGAGCGGCGATGCGACACCGTTGGATGCAAATGCTGATGGTTGGGTAGATTTATACGTCTTGAATATGCAAGGAGATGATGAATACTACGAAAATGTTGAAGGCAAATACTTTAAAAATAAAAGCCGAGAGCTCTTCCCAAAAACTTCTTGGGGAGCAATGGGTGTTAAATCATTTGACTACAATAATGACGAGAACTTAGATATTTATGTTACTGATATGCATATTGACATGGGTTCTAGTAGAAACAAAACACCAATAGTAGCAGCTGAAAAAATGAAAACATCGAATACAAATGCTGATTTTCTGCAAAGCGAAAATGTACTGTTTGGAAATGCTATGTTTCAAGGCAAAAGTGATGGGACTTTTAACGAGGTTTCTGAGGAAATAAATGGTGAAAATTTTTGGCCTTGGGGATTAAGCGTAGGCGATATTAATGCTGATGGTTATGAGGATATTTTTGTTGCCTCAAGTATGAATTTCAGTTTTCGCTATGCCATCAATTCTGTCTTGCTAAATAACAAAGGGAAAAAATTCATGGATAGCGAATTTATTTTAGGAATGGAACCTAGAAAAAATGGAATCAGCGCTGCATATTGGTTCAATATAGATTGTGATGGAAGCGATAAATTGCGCTTTGAATGCCAAGAAAGAAGTGGTAAATACGAAGTGTTTGGAGCTATGGGTTCTAGGTCTTCAGCAATTTTTGATATCGACCATGACGGAGATTTAGACATTATAACTGGCGAAAACAATGGCGCACCTATGGTATTGATAAACAACTTATCCGATAAAAAAGAAGCACTTAATTACTTAAAAATCAAATTAATAGGAAGTTCTTCGAATAAGGAAGGATTTGGGGCAAAGGTTACCGTAAAAACGAAATTAACTACACAAACAAAGGTAAAAGATGGAAAATCCGGCTACTTGTCTCAAAGCAGTATTCCGCTCTACTTTGGACTTGGAGAAACCAAAAAGATTCAGCAAATTGATATCCTGTGGCCGAGTGGAAAAAAACAAACGATACGGGATAATATTCCAACAAACGATCTTTTGATTATTGAAGAAAAATAAGGCCTGGTTTTCTCTTAAAAACCGTAAACTTATTTCACTACGATACAGGCCAACTCACCTTTCCCGTCAAGTGGATAAAAATACAATCGCTCTGCGATGCTATCTTTTTTATTCCCCCTTCTTTTGCACAAGCAAGCCCTCCTGAGGCAGACTGGCTTGGCAACGCAGTGGAAATAAAAAACCACCTCGCAAGCGAAGTGGTTTTATCATCAAGTGGAGCCGGCGAGATTCGAACTCGCGTCCAAACATGGAACAATTAGGATTTCTACATGCTTAGCTTATTATTGTTTTTCGACTTGAACACGGCAAAAAGCAACCAAACTCAAGCTTATCTTCTAAATTTCGCATGCAATTCGAAGCGCATTGCACACTAGCCTTCCTCGCTGAATCTTCATATTCACTAAAGCGTTCGGCGAGCTTCAGTGAGAAGATACTTGTCGATACACCTTGTGTACCGATTAAGCCATCCTACTATAATTCGGATTAAGCTGCAAGTGCGTAGTTGTTTTCGCCAACTAAAAACGTTGCAACACTTGTTACGGATAGTCTTGCAAAACCCGACATGCTTACATAACTCTTCGTCATGCTGTCAAAACCAGTCGGCCCCATTTTATAAAAGAACATTCGTTCTGACCGCAAAAATACAGCAATCTTTCTACTTTTACCGACCTCAATAAATGCCCTATGTTAAAGATTGGAATCCTAAAAGAACGTAAATCTCCACCCGATGAAAGAGTACCTCTTTCACCAGCTCAAGTACTTCAGCTCAATACTGCTAATTCAGATGTGAAATTCGTTGTTGAATCAAGTGATATCAGAAGATTTAAAGATGCTGAATACGCTAATCTTGGAATAGAAATAACAAAGGATGTATCCGATTGTGATGTTCTAATGGGGGTTAAAGAAGTCCCGAAGGAAGCGCTCATTGGCGGAAAGAAGTATTTTTTCTTTTCGCATACCATTAAAATGCAACCGTACAACAAGGAGTTACTTCAAACTATTCTAAAAAAGAACATTCAATTGATGGATTATGAGTGTTTGACCGATTCCAAAGGAAGACGTTTGCTGGGCTTTGGTCGATATGCTGGAATTGTGGGTTGCTACAATGCATTTCTGGCTTATGGTAAAAGGAATCATTCCTTCGATTTAAAACCAGCTTTTCAATGTGAAGATCGCATTGAAATGGAAAAAGAATTATCAAAAGTAAAAATTGAAGCTCAAGGTTTAAAAATTGCATTAACAGGAAATGGTCGTGTCGCTCATGGGGCTATGGAAATTTTAGACTTAATGCACATCCCAAAGCTTTCTGTAAAAGAATATTTGGCATACAAAGGAAGTGAACCGGTGTATTGTCAACTAAAGGTTACCGATTACAACAAACGTATTGACGGTATGAAAGGAAGTATATCTGAATTTTTCTCAAACCCAGAGCTGTATAGAGGCGATTTTGCGCGCTTTTCCTGTAATTCGGACATGTATATCGCCTGTCATTTTTGGGGCGATGGTTCTCCCTGTATATTTACACGAGAAGAAGCTAAACATCCCGATTTTAATCTTAAAGTAGTAGCTGACATCAGTTGTGATATTGATGGTCCTGTTGCTTCTACTCTTCGACCTTCGACGATTAAAGATCCGATATACGGCTATGAACCGCAAACTGAATCTGAGGTGGATTACGACAATAAAAATGCAATTACAGTAATGGCTGTAGATAATTTGCCTTGTGAATTGCCAAAGGATGCTTCTACCGATTTTGGTGCAGAATTTATAAAGAATATTTTTCCATCTCTTTTAAATGGAGATAAGGATGAAATTCTTAAACGCGCTTCAATTGCGAAAGCAGGCGACCTTACAGAGCGCTACGAGTATTTGAGGGATTACGTAGAAGATTAGAAACTCTGCTTAAGGATTGTCATCCTGAGTGATTTCAAAACAACAAAATTGATTTGAAATTGTATCGAAGGAAACAATCCCAAACGCAACTAATCAATCAAACTTCTTTTTACTCAAAATTGGTAACAATTCAAACTCACCATTTATCAGTGCTTCTTTCTTTTTCCTTGTCCAACCTTTTAGCTGTTTTTCAAAATCAATTGCTTCCTCAATACTACTAAGTTCCATGCAATAAACCAATTTAATTGGTCTTCTTGGGTAAGTAAACGATTTAGGGACTGTACCTTCTTGATGTTCGGCAATTCTTCGTTCTAAATTATTAGTGACACCAACATAGTATTTACAATCCGAGCATTCTAAGATGTGAGTGTAATAAGACTTCAATACAATCTGGTTCCTAACATTTCCGCAACGACTTCTTCGATACATCCGCCCCAAGGCGGACACTCAGAATGACATTGCTAATACAAACTGCATTAAAACAACTTAATTCCCCGGCTTATAATATTTCAACGCCTCAGGCATTAAAGCAGTCAAGTCAGCCACTCTAGTTTCACTAGCCGGATGCGTAGAAAGAAACTCCGGTGGCGCTTGCCCTCCGGAAAGTGCAGCCATTCGTTCCCAAAAACTCGTTGCCGCTTCTGGATTATATCCTGCTTTTGCCATTAATATAAGTCCAATGTGATCTGCTTCAGACTCATTACTTCTCGAAAACTTAAGCACACCCAATTGCGTCCCCATTCCTACAGATTGTAAAAGTAGTTGCTTGGTTAATGTTGGGTTTTCGCCCAAAGCAGCGCCTAAAGTTCCCATGCCCATTTGTGCCACCATGCCTTGACTCATTCGTTCACCTCCATGGTTTGCTAGAGCATGTGCAATTTCATGTCCCATAACGACGGCTACACCTGTTTCATCTTCACAAATAGGGAGTATTCCTGTATAAAACGCCACCTTACCGCCGGGCATACACCATGCGTTCACTTGATCGGACACAATGAGGTTGTATTCCCAATCGTAACCTTCTAGTTGATTAGAAATTTTTTGTTCAGCATAATATGCTTCAGCAGCGATTTGAATCTTCTGCCCAACCCTTTTTATCATTGCTACTTGCTCCTCATCGGTGCTCAATTGACTCTCTCCTAATACTTGTGTGTATTGATCAAAACTCATTGGAAGCAATTGATTATTTGAAACGAGCTTTAGTTGTTTCCTTCCCGTCATAGGCACTGTGTTGCAAGCAACAAACACTAAAAAAAATACCCAGTAAAATGTTTTATTTATTTTCAGAACTATTTTGCGCAATTTGACAAATCTAGAATCGTTTGTTCTGGATTATTTGATTTAAATACAAAACTTCCTGCAACAAGCACATCAGCTCCTGCTTGAACCAATCGTTTGCCTGTTTCCGTGTTTACTCCCCCGTCTATTTCTATTTTGGTAGAACTGTTTTTTTGAACGATCAAATCTTTCAATCTAGCCGTTTTACCAATTGTATTTTCAATGAATTTTTGACCGCCAAAACCAGGGTTTACAGACATTAGTAACACTAAATCAACATCTTGAATAATGTCTTCCAATAAATGAACTGGAGTATGAGGATTCAACGAAACTCCTGCATGCATTCCAGCAGCTTTAATGGCCTGAATCGTTCGATGTAAATGTGTACAAGCCTCATAATGCACTGTTAGGTTATGCGTGCCTGCTTCCTTATAATCTTGAATGTAACGATCGGGATTTACAATCATTAAATGCGAATCGATATACTTATCGGTATAACTCGACATTTTTTTAATGATAGCAGGACCATAGGATATATTTGGAACGAAAACTCCGTCCATAACATCCATGTGAAACCATTCGGCAACAGAACGGTCAACCATTTCTACATCTCGTTGCAAATTACCAAAATCCGCAGCCAACATTGAGGGGGCTATAATAGGCTTCATATTGCAAAGTTAAAAAACAAAAAGCCCCGAACATTCGGGGCTTCTACTCTTTATAAAAAGTTATTAGTACTAGCTAGCTGTCTCTGGCTTTGGTAATAAAACTTTTCTTGAAAGTTTCATTTTTCCAGTTTTGCTGTCAATATCTACCAACTTAACCTCAACGGTATCACCCTCTTTAAGGTATTCGTTTACGTCATTTACGCGTTTCCAATCAATTTCAGAAACGTGTAACAACCCGTCTTTTCCTGGAAGCACTTCAACAAATGCTCCGTAAGACTGAATTGACTTAACTTTTCCTTGGTAAATTTCACCAATCTCTGGTTGAGCAACGATTCCTTTGATTCTAGCTAGAGCAGCATCAATTCCATCTTTATTTACAGAAGAAATATCGATAACCCCTTTTTTGTCTACTTCTTCAATTGTAATGACTGTTTCAGTAGCTGCTTGAATTTCTTGGATAATTTTTCCGCCAGGGCCGATAATTGCACCAATAAATTCTCCAGGAATAGTTATTTGAACCATTCTAGGAACATGTGGTTTATAATCTGGTTTAGCTTCAGAAATGGTTTTGTTCATTTCTCCAAGAATATGAAGACGACCTGCTTTAGATTGCTCTAATGCCTGCTCCATAATCTCGTAAGAAAGACCACCTACTTTAATATCCATTTGACAAGCAGTAATGCCATCTTTAGTTCCAGCAACTTTAAAGTCCATATCTCCCAAGTGATCTTCATCTCCTAAGATATCAGATAATACAGCGAAAGTAGTTCCGTCAGTAATTAATCCCATTGCAATTCCTGAAACTGCCTTAGGAATTTTAATTCCAGTATCCATTAATGCCATTGATCCAGCACAAACAGTTGCCATTGAACTTGAACCGTTAGATTCAAGAATATCTGACATAATTCTGATGGTATAAGGATTATCTGAGCCAGCAGGAATCATTGGCTTAAGTGCTCTAAGCGCTAAGTTACCATGACCTACTTCTCTTCTTGATGTTCCTCTCATTGGACGAGCTTCACCTACAGAGAATGGAGGAAAGTTGTAATGCAGAATGAATTTTTCTGATCCTTTACCCATTGCTCCATCAATATTTTGCTCATCCAGTTTGCTACCTAAAGTAACTGAAGTTAACGATTGAGTTTCGCCTCGAGTAAATATTGCAGAACCGTGTGTCATTGGCAAGTAATTAACTTCTGACCAAATTGAACGAATTTCATCCAAGTTACGTCCATCCAAACGAGTTCTATCTTCCAAAATCATTTTACGAACAGCTACTTTCTCCACATCGTGGAAATAAGTATTTATCAATGATTCGCTTGAAGCTAATACTTCTTCCGATAAAGTTGCTTTGTATGCTTCTCGGATTGCCTTGAATCCTTCTCCACGTTCTTTCTTAGAAGTACCTTTTTTAGCTAATTCATAACAGTTGTCATGACAAGCAGCCATTACAGCATCTTTTAAGTCAGCATCGTGAGTTTCATGACTGTATTCTCTTTTTGTTGGAACACCACCAATCATTTCAGCTAGCTTCAATTGAGCATCACACTGAATTTTTATTGCTTCATGAGCCATTTTGATTGCCTCAAGCATTTCTGCTTCAGAAATCTCACTCATTTCTCCTTCAACCATTACGATACTGTTTGCTGTAGCAGCAACCATAATATCAATGTCGCGACCTTCGCTAGCCATCTCCGTTTTAGTCGGATTAACTTTAAACTCTCCATCAATACGCGCTACTCTTACTTCAGAGATAGGCTCTTGAAATGGAATATCCGATACTGCAATTGAAGCAGAAGCTGCTAAACATGCAAATGCATCTGGAAGTGTTTCACCATCAGAAGAAATTAACGAAACCAATACTTGAGTATCGGCATGGTAATCTTCTGGGAAAAGCGGACGAAGTGCTCTATCTACTAATCTTGAAGTTAAAATTTCAGCATCTGCAGGTCTTGTTTCTCTTTTTAAGAATCCGCCCGGAAAACGTCCAGCAGCAGAAAATTTCTCACGGTAATCTACCGTAAGGGGCATAAAATCAATACCCTCTTTAGCGCTTTTTGCCGAAACAGAAGTTGCTAATAACATCATGCCGTTGCATTTTACTACAACAGATCCATCGGCTTGTGTAGCCAGCTTACCAGTTTCTATGGTAACCTCTTGTCCTTGAATTTCGAACGAATAGTTTTTTCCTATTTGACTCATATAATTGTGTATATAAAAATTTGTGTGGTTGGCAGTTGATTAGGTATAAAAAGAAAAAGGCATCCCTTAGGAATGCCTTTTTCAAATAAATTATTTTCTGATTCCGAGTTCTTTAATCAATTCCCGGTAACGAACAATGTCTTTTGCTTTTAAGTAATTTAGAAGTGACCTTCTTTTTCCAACTAGTGCTATCAAAGATTTTTGCGTATTGTAATCCTTGTGGTTATCCTTTAAATGACCAGTTAAATGGGTAATTCTGTTGGTAAAAAGTGCTATCTGCCCCTCCGTACTTCCTGTATTGGTATCAGAACCACCAAATTGTTTGAAAATTTCTTTTTTCTTTTCTGACGTTAAAATCATATCAATCAATAAATTATTGCCTCTTTTTTGAAGGCTGCAAATTTAGATAATTCCTAACACAAAACAAGCAATTAATCGCAGCTTATTTTTTAAGCATGGTAAGCATGCTAGAAAGGTTTGTTTTTAATTCTTTTCTATCTACTATGTAATCCAAAAAACCGTGCTCCAACAAGAACTCCGAGGTTTGAAATCCTTCTGGTAAATCTTTACCAATCGTTTCTTTTACTACTCTAGGTCCAGCAAAACCAATTAAAGCTCTCGGCTCAGAGATATTAATGTCTCCTAACATGGCAAAGGAAGCGGTTACACCACCAGTAGTGGGATCGGTAAGAATTGAAATAAAAGGCAATTTTGCTCTAGCAAGCAGCGCTAATTTTGCACTAGTTTTTGCCATTTGCATTAATGAAAAAGCAGCTTCCATCATTCGAGCTCCGCCCGATTTTGAAATCATAATAAATGGAACTTTCTTTTTAATAGCCTCATCAATTCCTCTAGCAATCTTTTCACCAACTACTGAGCCCATTGAACCCCCAATAAAATTGAAATCCATACACCCAATAACAACAGCATGCCCATCCAGTTTTCCTCTTGCCGTTCTTACAGCGTCTACTAAGCCTGTTTTTCTTTTTGAGGATTCTAACCTATCGGTGTACTTTTTTGTATCCTCAAAAACCAAAGGGTCTCCCGAAGAAAGGTTTCTATTGATTTCAGTGAATTTATTTTCGTCAAATAAAATTCGGAAATATTCTATAGAGCCAATTCTTTCGTGGTAACTGCAAGAATCGCAAACCCAAGCATTTGCAGAATGATCTTCGGAAGTCATTACGCTTTTACACGAGCGACATTTGTACCAAAGTCCTTCTGGGGTTTCTTTCTTTTCTTTTGTTGGAGTATGAACTCCTTGTTTTGCTCTCTTAAACCAACTACTCATAATATCAGGGTTTTAAGATTAAATTCTTTACGCTAAATCAATCTTCGCGTCCAAATAGACATCTTGAACTGTCTGGATTAACTGCACACCTTCAGCAACTGGTTTTTGAAAAGCTTTTCGTCCCATAATAAGACCTTGACCTCCTGCTCTCTTATTTATAACCGCAGTAGTAACCGCATCTTGTAAATCAGATTCTCCGGCAGAAGCTCCACCAGAATTTATTAAACCAATTTTTCCCATGTAGCAATTTGCGACTTGGTAACGCGCTAAATCTATTGGGTGGTCAGTGGATAATTTTGAATATACATCTGGATGTGTTTTACCAAATCCAATTGCATTGTAACCGCCATCGTTCGTCGGCAATTTTTGCTTGATAATATCTGCTTGAATAGTAACTCCAATGTGGTTAGCTTGACCGGTTAAGTCAGCAGCAGTATGATAATCTACTCCATCCTTTTTGAAACCAGAGTTTCTCAAGTAACACCAAAGAATAGTTGCCATTCCCAATTCGTGCGCTCTTTCAAATGCAGCAGCTACCTCTTGTATTTGTCTTTCAGATTCATCTGAACCAAAATAAATAGTTGCTCCAACGGCAGTTGCCCCCATTTCCCAAGCATCTTCTACCGATCCAAACATGATTTGATTGAATGAATTTGGGTAGGTCAAAAATTCATTGTGATTTAGCTTTACAATGAAAGGAATTTTATGTGCATACTTTCTTGAACACTGAGCTAAAACTCCGAATGTCGAAGCTACTCCATTGCAACCAGCTTCCATTGCTAATTCAACAATATTAGCAGGATCGAAATACCTTGGATTAGGTGCAAAAGAAGCAGCAGCAGAATGCTCAATACCTTGATCTACTGGAAGAATTGACACGTATCCTGTTCCGCCTAAACGACCGTGATTGTATAATCTAGATAGGCTATTCAACACTTGATTACTTCTATTAGAACCTATAAAATGCTCTGTTACGAACTCCCCGTTTGGAGCAGCTATGCTTTCTTTTGAAATTGCAGCCGACTTATGACCTAAGTAGTACTCTGCTTTATCGCCTAAAAGGCCTTCGATTTGAGATAAATTGCTCATTTGTTGAGTGTATTATTCAATATATTTTAAGGCGGCAAAAGTAGGAATTAATATATAGGTGCTAAGCAACTATAAGTCCTTAAATAAGTAATAACCTTTTATCGATTAGATTCAGTGTTTTAAACTTGAATTATTTATTCATTTTACATCGTTAGAACTCTCCCATTTTCGGCTACTCTTGCCTGATTTTGTCTATTAAAGTTTGATTTGACATATCCAAAGGGAATAACAAGGGAAACAATGAAGGTTATTCAAATAATTCCGAAGATAAGGGAACAAAACCTGACAATGACATAGCAAATAACGATCTAACAAATAACAACCCTCAATTAGGAAATGATGTTTCAGGCAACTCTGATGATGCAGCTAGCGTAGGAAATAATAATACATCTGACGCTGGAGATAGCGGAAATATCGCAACCTCTAGCAACGGAGCGGCAAATTCCTCTAGCACTAATACTGCTTCATCAGACAAACCTCTAGAGGTGCTTTTTGAAACAAGGGTATATTTTGAATTTAATAAATCTGATTTGTTATTTACCGAAAAAATACGAGTTGATGCATTTATTAAACTGCTTGGCAAATATCCAAATTCAGAAATTTTTATTGCCGGTCATACCGATTCTGTTGGTAGTGAATCATACAACTATATCCTATCAGTGAAAAGAGCTGAGTTCGTTAAAAACCTATTAGTCGCTGGCGGACTTAAGAACAATTATCGAGTTTTTGGATTTGGAGAAAATGCTCCTTTTATAAAAGAGGATAATGAACTAAGCCAAGCTGCTAACCGCCAAGTTATGCTCCGAGTTTACAACTAAAAAAAGGCCCGCTAAAAGCGAGCCTTCAATTTCAATTCTAAAACCTGTCCATTATTAACTCAATCCAGAAATAACTCCATCATTGTCAATATCCATGTGTTCAGATGCTGGCACGGCAGGTAAACCTGGCATACGCATCATTGCTCCAGTAATTGGGATTACGAACCCTGCTCCTGCGGCAAATTCAATTTCACGCACGGTAACTCTAAATCCAGTTGGACGACCAATTAATTTATCATTGTCCGAAAACGATTTTTGAGTTTTTGCCATACAAATCGGTAGTTTATCTAGCCCTAAATTATACAGCCTTTTTAAGTCAATTAAGGCCTTACCTTGATAGTCAACTCCATCGGCACCGTAAACTTTTTTGGCAATGGTTTCTACTTTTTCTTCAATAGAAGCATTCCAATCGTAAAGTGGCTTGAAGTCGTTTCCTGCGTTTTCGATATTAGCAACAACTTCCGTCGCTAAAGTAGCCGTTCCTGCTCCACCGTCTGCCCAACCTTTACTTACAACGGCTTTTACACCCATTTTAGCACAAGCTTCTTGTACAAATTTAATTTCATCTTCTCCGTCACCTGTTCTGTGATTGATAGCAACAACTGGCGTAATTCCAAATTGTTTTGCATTTTCAATGTGTTTTTCCAAATTAGGAAATCCGTCTTGAACTCTTTGTAAACTAACTTCACCCAACTGATCTGGATTTGCTCCACCGTGATGACGCAATGCTCTAATAGTTGCAACCAACACTATGGTACTCGGCTTTAACCCAGCATAACCGCATTTGATATCCATGAATTTTTCAGCTCCTAAATCAGAACCAAAACCTGCTTCAGTAACCACATAGTCACTTAAAGTCAATCCCATTTTGGTTGCGATAATTGTGTTCGTTCCTTGTGCAATATTTGCAAATGGACCACCATGAATTATTGCAGGATTGCCTTCTAATGTTTGAACTAAGTTGGGCTTAATTGCATCTTTCAATAAGATTGCCATTGCATTTTGAGCATTTAAATCACGAGCGTAAATTGGTTTTCTGTCCATGGTAAATCCGACGAAAATATTTCCCAACCTATTTTTTAAATCTTCTCGGTCATTACTCATACAAAGAATCGCCATTACCTCAGAAGCTGGAGTAATGTTAAATCCATCCTGACGCGGTATTCCGTTCCCAGCTCCTCCTAGTCCTATTGCAATATCTCTTAACGATCTATCGTTCATGTCCATTACACGTTTCCAATAAATCAATCTTGGGTCAAGGTTTAGGCTTCTAGTTTTGCTTTGGATATTGTTATCAATTAATGCAGATAAAAGGTTGTTTGCTTTTTCAATGGCAGAAAAATCTCCTGTGAAGTGAAGATTAATATCTTCCATAGGAACTACTTGAGAGTATCCTCCGCCAGCTGCACCACCCTTAATACCGAATACAGGACCCAATGAAGGCTCCCTAAGCACAACAGTGGCTTGTTTTCCTATTTTATTAAGTCCTTCAGTTAGTCCAATAGTAACAGTTGTTTTTCCTTCTCCTGCTGGAGTTGGAGTAAGTGCAGTAACTAAAATTAGTTTATTCTGTTTCGCTTTTGCATCGTCAATTAAGTTCAATGGCAATTTAGCCTTGTACTTTCCATAATGCTCCAAATCGTCTACACCAATATTCAATTTAGCAGCAATATCATTAATATGCTCCATTTTAGCCGCCTGAGCGATGTCTATATCTGAACCAACTTTTTTCCCTGTACTCATAGTATTTTATTTTTGGGTGTTACAATAATAGGAAAAGTCTGTTAGCATCGTAAATATGACAACCCATTCATTTATCAATACAGTAAGTCTGCACTCTCAACGATGTACATTTTTTGCACTGATTGCTAACTTTCTTCTGCTTTCTACAACTTTCGCTCAGAAGAATATTTCATCTGCTGTTTTTTCAGTTTCGAATCAAGCAATTCCATATATGAATATTGGAATCCTCGGAACATCAATAGGTACAGTTTCCAACTCAAATGGAGAGTTTAAGCTCTCGATTCCAAATGAAAACCTTAACGATACTATCCTTTTTTCCGCATTGGGCTTTAAAAATCGGTTAATTCCTATTACTTCCTTAATGGATAGTTCAATTGTATTTGAGCACTCAATTCAATCATTAAACGAAGTTGAAATACGTCCGGGAGGATTTGAATCTAAAACAATTGGAAATAAAAATATTTCTACCAATCGAAAAGTAAATTTTGCTTTGTCTAATAAACCCAATCAAAACCTAGGTTCAGAAATCGCTAAAAAGTTCAATATTCCTAAAAATTCTTATCTTGAAAATGTACAGTTCTATCTATCGAGAAATAATTTTGACACGGCCCTGCTTCGAATAAATATTCGCGAGATTAAGAATGAATTACCAGGCAATAATCTCAATAATGAAAATATTCTAATTCAAGTTTATAAATCGAAAGGACAGTGGATTGAGGTCGATTTATCTCAATTCTCCATAAAAGTTGAAGGTAAATTTGCAATTGGAATCGAATGGATTGCACATTCAAAAAATGGAAAAGTATTGTCTCTTCCTATTTCTGTTCCTTCAATAGGGTCTACTCACTTTTACAAATATGCAAGCGCTTCTGAATGGAAGAAATATGGACAACTTAGTGCTGCTATTATGCTAACTTATAGCAATTAAGTTTATTAGTTAGAAAGCAGTATCTCTTTTACATTTCCTTTAATCTTTTCACTCAAAGCATCGGTAGGCAAATCGTTGTCATCATTACCAAAAGGATCTTCAATTTCTTCAGCAATCAATTCCGTGCTTACCAAAAGATAAAATAGAACACACGTTATTGGAATCGTCCAATAATGAGTAATACTCATAATACCGAAAGGTAGTGTTACAGAATAAGTGAATATAAATTTCTTGATATACATATTGTATGAATAAGGAATTGGCGTGTTTTTGATACGCTCACAAGCTCCAAGAATATCAAGAAATTCTTGCATTTCTTGATCTAATACCCAAAACTGTTCCGCACTAATTACATTAGCAATCCGAAGCTCATTTAATCGCTTATACATTAGATTAACAATATGGGATGGCATATGACTTTTAGAGGCTAATTCAGCTTTAAAATTGCCCGATTTCAATTCATCGATTTCTTCCAATTTAACTCCTTCACGTAAATGCTCTTTCATCGCATAAACGAAATTTGGAATCATAGTAGCAAAAAACTCTCTATCCTCTTTGTTAGCTTCTGGTAAACAAGTATTGAATTTTATTGCCAAGTTTCTTGAACAGTTAACCAAAGACCCCCATTGTTTTCTTCCTTCCCACCAACGGTCATATGCAGTATTGGTTCTAAAAACCAAAAACAAACCTAGAACAATACCTAAAAGCGAGTGAATTGCTGTACCCCCAGGATAATGAAAATTAAAAAAGTGATTAAAAATGACAACAACTGCAGTCGTGTAGATCAACAGCATGAGCATTGGCGGCCACAGTTGCTTGAAAATATTTTTGCTGTCGTTATTAAAAATTAGCTTCACCCAACTGTGTGGATCGTAATCTACCATAACCTTACTTTGAGTTAATCTTTAAAAATGACCGCGCGTGAACTTTTACGACGCGTAATGCTCAATAATCTCACCCTCTGAATTTTTGGTGTAATAAATCGTGCCTCCGTTATTCCTCTCCTTCAAATAGCGAGAATATGTTTCAGAAAAAGCTACTCTTTCTTGAATACATTCAAGGTAGTTAAAGTGTAGTTCCATCAACATTTCACAAGCCTCGCGCACTCCGTGTGCCCCTCCACTAAACGCCGTAATATAATCGGCTAATTGATTGTGCTTTACATATTCCGAAAACGCCACTTTGGCATCTGATCGCACAAAGACCCGCACCCCTACTTCTTTAGCAATAGAAAGATCTAAAATATCATCGTAAAAAAATGCGATTTCTTCTTTTTTCAAACCACAATCTTCCACTAAATGCTTCAATGCCTGTTTTTTATCGGTTACACCAAAATATACTTTATCAAAGTGCTCTCTTGCAGCAAAATCTAATGAGACCTCATTATTTGCTCCAGTTACTATTGCACTTATTAGCATTGACTCCTCTTGTTTTAACCAGCTAGAAAATCGAAGCATATTGGTACCCATAGAATCAATTTCAGAAAACCCTGAATGATTTCCGCCACCTTTATTACCTTCATTAAAAACACCATCCCAATCAAATAAAATGGCTTTTATGTTCTTTAGTTTTTTCGCTAAAACAAAAGGCGGAGTAATAAAAACCCCGCCTTTTGCTTCAAAAATATGCTGTGTGTGTTCTAACGAATTATCCACGTTTTCAAATTTTATTTTGCCAAATCTTGAATATCTAACATTCCTATTGGTTTCCCGTTTTCTAGCACCAATAAAGTATCTACTTGCGTAGATTTAAATATGTCATTAGCAACGTTTAATAATGCTCCTGAATCCACCGATTTTGGCTTGCCGTATTCCAAGTCAGAAAGCTTCATATTCATTACAGCATCTCCTTTAGAGCCAATCAATCTTCTTAAATCTCCATCAGTAAAAACGCCTTTTAGGTTTCCTGCAGCATCCAAAACAGTTATAGAACCAAATCCGTATTCAGTCATTTTAAAAATTGCATCAGGAATTGGCAACGTTTCAGAAACCGTTGGATTTACATCTCTCAGTGCAGACTTCACATTGTTAGTCATCAATTTTGTATGTTCAAAAAACTGATCTGTTCCAACCGTTGTAAAATTATTCTCAGTCAATTGAGTCATTACTTTCCAAGGCACTGTGCAAACATGCACTCCTGCATTGAGTGCGTTTCTAATGTGCTCTGGGTAACGAACTGAAGAGAACATGATTTTTGTATCGTAACCATAATAATTTACAGCCTCAACACATTGACTAACCAACTCTAATGCATCGTGCCCTTGATCTTGCAAGCGACCAACTAATGGGCATACATAAGTGGCTCCTGCTTCCATTGCCATATAGGCTTGTTGAAGGGTGTAAACCAAGTGTACATTTACCATTATGTCTTGATCTGTAAGAATCTTACATGCTTTAACGCCTTCTAAAGAAACTGGAATTTTGAAAACTGAAGTTTCTTTTTTCAATCCCATTTCCAACTGACGATGAGCCTCAGCTACAATTTCTTCTGCAGTTTGGCCAAGCGCCTCTACTTGAAGAATTGGAACCATATCAGCTAGCTTCAAGATCAAGCCATCAATGTCAGTTACACCATCGCGGTGCATAAAAGTAGGTGTTGTTGTAAGTCCGGTAAGGAAGCCTAATTTAAATGCTTCTTCTATCTCATTAATGTTTGCCGAATCTAGATATAATTCCATTTTTTAGGTATTAAATATTTTGTACTTATAATGTTATCTGTATTGAACTTCTAAATTATGTATTTCAATCAAAGGTTTTAAAAACTCCTCTAAATCATATACACACAATTGACTAGCTGCATCACAAAGTGCTTTTGCTGGTTCTGGATGTGTTTCTATAAAAACACCATCAACACCCGCCGCAACACCTGCTCGAGCTATGGTTGGTAAAAATTCTCTATTTCCTCCTTTAGGATCTGCGCTAGGTATTCCATATTTACGAATGGAATGTGTAATATCAAAAACTACGGGAAAACCAGGTTGTCTCAAATGATAAAAGCTTCGTGGGTCTACTACTAAATCGTTGTAGCCGAAGGTGTAACCTCTTTCGGTTAATATTACTTGGTCGTTTCCTGATTCTAAAACCTTTTCAACTGGTTTTATCATATTCTCAGGAGCTAAAAACTGACCGTGTTTGATATTTACCACCTTACCCGTTTTTGCTGATTCTACCAACAATTCCGATTGCATACATAAGTAGGCTGGAATTTGAATTACATCTAGAACCTCTCCTGCTGGTGCAGCTTGGGCTGGAGTATGAATATCAGAAAGAATGGTAAACCCAAAATCGTTTTTGATTTTCTGCAATAATTTCAACCCTTCATCGATACCTGGACCGCGATAAAATTTAAGAGAAGAACGATTGTCTTTTACGAAAGAAGATTTGTAAGTAATATCGATGTTCATGCGTTCAGAAACTTCTTTCAGTTTCTCAGCAGTTTTCATCATGGTAGTTTCATCTTCGATAACACATGGACCTGAGATAAGAAATAGCTCATCAGAACCACAATTTATATCCCCAACTTTTACAATCTTTTCTGACATTCTTTCGATTTGAAATCCGTGTGCAAAAATAGACTTTTGAATGAGTGTTGCATGATGCTTGTAGGCACAATTCTTAAACATAATTCCTATATTATACCTATAAGAAAGTACATCATACTATTAAAATCGTACTTCTTAAAGGACGTAATTTATATATAAACGTCCTTTACAAAGGACAAAAATAAATTATTAATGACCTTTTAAATGGACAATGTTGTAACTTTGGGGTTGAAACTATAGTACAAATGGAGGAATTAATAAGCTATTCAGAGCAACGACTAGCAAAAACAGACCTATCTTTTAGTCGCTACATCGCCAATGAAATAGACTGGAAGGATAATTTATTTTCGATTGAAGGCGCAAGGGGTTCGGGTAAAACGACGTTTTTACTACAACATCTCAAAAAAAATCACTTACCAGAAAATCGACTGTACATATCGCTGGATCACATGTACTTTCAGAGTAACAATCTCTATACTGTATTAGAGTGGGCAGCTACCAATAATATTAAATCCATTGTAGTTGATGAAGTGCATAAATACCCCAATTGGTCCATTGAAATAAAAAATATTCATGATCTCTACGACGATTTACAAATCATATTCACGGGTTCTGCTTTATTAGAAATTCAAAAAGCAAAAGCAGACTTAAGCCGGCGTGCGGTAAACTACAGGCTGGATACAATGTCTTTTCGTGAGTTCTTGGAATTTGACAAAAACATAAAAGTTGACACCTACACTCTAGCAGATATTATAAAATCACACAGCGAAATTGCTCAAGAAATAAAAAAACAAACCGAGGCGCCATTGGTACATTTTCAGCGCTACCTCAAATTTGGCGCTTATCCTTATTACAAAATCAACGAAAACAACTACCACCATCGATTAATGAATACCTTTAATTTGGTATTGGAAACTGACGTTCCTGCAATAGAAAACATAACCTATACCTCGGTTTTAAAAATGAAACGCTTACTCGCCTTTATTGCTCAGTCGGTTCCTTTCAAACCTAACATCACAAAACTGGCGGAGCTGACAGCATCTAAAAGAGATACGGTACTTCAGCATTTGTTAATTTTAGAACGAGCGCGCATATTAAACCTACTTCGACCCGCCGACGCCACTCCTACTCATTTGAAAAAGCCCGAGAAAATATTTTTGGAAAACCCGAATATTGCCCATGCTTTAACTTTTGACAAAGCACCCGATATTGGAAACTTAAGAGAGAGTTTTTTTTACAGCCAATTATCACACAAACATCAAGTAAACGCCTCACAAGTGCACGATTTTTTGATTGATAAAAAATATGATTTTGAAATTGGAGGACGAGGAAAGTCGATGCAGAAACTTAATAAAAAAAATGAATGTTATGCTTTAGATAATTTGGAATTTGGAACAGGAAATCGGATTCCGTTATTTTTATTTGGATTAATGTACTGATCGGCTCACCTTCTACCGCAACCCACTTTTTCTAATTAATTCTCCAAAAAAGAAATAAATTTGAGCTGAGACCTACAGCTAATTGTGATCGGGAGTGTCAAAACTACAGAACTGCTGCTCAGGATAAATAAAAGAAATTAAAAAACCACTAAATGGTTTTTTTGGATAGTAACCATAATTTATTTTGTAGAAAATGCCAAGCTATTTTTCACTCAACAATTGAGAAATTCAAAGTGATATAGGACAACGACATAATAGAATATAAACTCAAGTGCATTTATTGCCGCTAGTTAACCGTAATTTCACACTCCAATGAACAGAATTGTAACAATAAGTTTTTTTTTATTTATTACAGCTTTTGGATTTGCTCAAAACGGGAAACTATTAGATAAAAAATTGATTGACATCAGTTTAACACCATATTGGTATCAGTTTTCAGGAAATGATACTTTGAAAACTAATTATAAATATTTGGACCAACTTGATTTCTATGCGATAACCTATCAAAGCGACAGTTCAATTGTCAAAGGAATAACAATAGAACCCAAAAAAGAAGGTGCCTTCCCTGTAGTGATTTTTAACAGAGGTGGAAATGCAAAATTCGCTACATTGGATGTCTCCACATTAATATATTTCACGGCTAAATTAGCTGAGCAACGCCACATTGTTATTGCAAGTAATTATCGAAAAGAGGAAGAGTATGGAGGTGCAGATATCAATGATATGTTATATCTTACTGAAACGATAAAAGAAATTAATAAAGCCGATACGAGTAGAATAGGAATGTTTGGATGGTCAAGGGGTGGAATGATGACTTATTTGGCATTGCAAAAATCCGATAAAATAAAAACAGCAATCGTTGGTAATAGCCCATCGGACCTATTCAAAATAGCAGAATATAGACCATACTTAGAAGACAAAGTCTTTGCAGAATTTATTCCGAACTATTGGGAAAATAAAGAAACAGAATTAAAAAAGCGTTCTGTTGTTTATTGGGCGGACGAATTAAGCAAGCAAAGCAGTCTGTTAATATTATGCGGTACAAAAGATAACAGTTGCCCCCACAGACAATATGATGAAATCTCACACCTATTAGAAAAAATAGAATATAACTACCAGTTAATGAAGTTTGAAACGGATCACACGTTTTCAGGTAAAAAAGATGAGCTGAATATCGAGGTAATCAAATGGTTTAATCAACGATTATAAAAACAACAGCTAACACACTCGTTAGTAAATACCTTGCGATACGCTCCATAGTCAAAACGTTAGCCACAATTAGGTACGATATAAACATCCTTTACGGAGTTTTAGAAACATCGTCTACACTTTTTTTCGCTAATAATTTGCAACCTAAATCTAGCTTTTAATACTGTGGAAGGACTCAACACATCGTTCATCAACAAAAAGTGTATTGGATTTGTTATTTGTAGTACGAATATCTGTTAAAGAAAAGAACAGCTGCGATTCGAATAGACGAGGTTTTAAATTAATCTGGTGATATTCTAGTATTAGGAAAAAATTAAGAAGTAGCGTTTGCAGATAAGTAAGTAAAGCAGATATTTGATGCTAGGTTTTATAAAAATAAAGCGTTATTTCCAATAAAAGAAAACAAGCAGTAGTTATAGGTGCAGGCATTGCAGGTATTGCTGCGGCTATTCGATTAAGTCAGAAGAATTACAATGTTACCGTTTTCGAAGGGGCCAACAAACCCGGTGGAAAATTGGACGCTTTTGAGCATGATGGATTCCGGTTTGATAAAGGACCATCACTCTTTACATTGCCCTACTTAGTAGACGAGTTGTTTGCCTTGTGCGGCGAAAATGCGGAAGAGCACTTTGAATATCAGCAATTAGAAACAATTACCAACTATTTCTGGGAAGATGGCACTCGGCTCGCCACTTACTCTGATAAAAATAAAACGGCTAAAGAAATCGAAGAAAAGTTAGGGGTGAAGTATGCAGCGATCATAAACTACTTTGAGCGTTCCGATAAAATCCACAAACACACCGCTGCTACATTTTTAGAAAAAAGCCTTCACAAGGCTTCAACTTGGCTTACAAATGATGTTGCTCAAGCACTTCTAAATATTAGTGCGCTTGGGTTAACGGATACCTTACACAGCTTAAACCAAAAACACTTTTCAGAACCAAAGCTGGTTCAGTTATTTGATCGTTACGCCACCTATAACGGCTCGAGCCCTTATCAAACTCCGGGTATTATGGCCGTTATTCCTAGCTTAGAATTTAGCCAAGGAGCTTTTTTTCCTAAGAAAGGAATGCGAAGTATTGTGGATAGCTTGGTGAGCTTAGCTGAACGACAGGGCGTTAAATTTAGCTGCAATAGTTTGGTTCAGGAAATTAACTACAACGAAAACAAGCAGGTTACTAGTGTGCTTGTTGGCGATAGCTCAATTGAAGCGGATACTATAGTTTCAAATATGGACGTTCGGCCAACTTTTGAGAAATTACTTCCAGACATTAGCACTCCAAAGCGAATTTTAAACCAGGAACCATCTTCCAGTGCGCTAATTTTTTATTGGGGCATTAGTCGAAAGTTCAGCGAGTTGGATGTGCACAATATTCTCTTTAGCGAGGATTACGAGCAGGAATTCGAGGGATTGTTTAAAAGCAAAAAAATCTATGCTGATCCTACCGTATACATTCATATCAGCAGTAAAATTAACGGCAATGATGCTCCAAAAAATGGCGAAAACTGGTTTGTAATGATTAATGTACCGAGTGCAACTTTGGGTGTAGAAACTATCGATATAGAAGCGGTACGAATAACCATTCAACAAAAAATCAACCGTATATTAAAAACAAAAATTGAAGAGCATATTGTTTGTGAGGAATTGCTAACACCTAGCGACATTGAGACTAAAACATCTTCGTATGCCGGTGCATTGTATGGGCCTAGCTCCAATTCCAAAATGGCTGCATTTCTCAGGCAACCAAACTTTTCAAGTTCACTAAAAGGCTTATACTTTTGCGGCGGAAGCGTTCATCCTGGAGGTGGAATTCCACTTTGTCTGCTTTCGGCAAAAATTGCCACAAGTTTAATTCCTGAAGCCTAGTGTTTACAACGATTAAAAAATACGTTACGCCTATTCTAATTATCCTCTATACAGTAGGGTTTGTAGGTATATGCTTTTTTCCATCCTTGGGTTTGACGGATGTTTCTGAGTTAAATCTTTTGGTGTCTTTTGCCTTGATATTATTGCCGGCTCCCATTCAAGATTTATGGAAAAAGATTGGAGTAATATTTCTGCTTGGAATGTCTGTTGAAATACTTGGGGTAGCTACTGGTTATCCATTTGGAAACTACCACTACGGCGATAGTCTAGGTTCAAAGCTTTTTGATGTGCCCATCATCATTGGAATAAATTGGTTTATGACGGCCTATATTTCTTACCATCTAGCAAAATCCTTTTTAAACAACCCTTACATACGCATAGTTTCAGCAACTCTACTCATGCTGTTATTGGATTTTTTGCTAGAACCTATTGCGCCAAAACTCGATTATTGGCACTGGGAAAATGACGTTATACCAGCAATGAATTTTGTAAGCTGGTATCTAGTGGGTTTAGCCTGTGTTTATATTATCGATTTGAATAATAACGAAACGATAAACCGTTCAGCTCGTAATCTGTTCTTTATTCAATTGGTTTTCTTTGTACTACTAAATTTGTTTTTAGAATGATGTGGCTATTAATACCTGCAACCTTTTTGTTTATGGAGTTCATGGCTTGGTTCATGCACAAATATGTTATGCATGGATTTATGTGGTATCTCCACAAAGACCATCACCAAACTGAACCGGGTTTTTTCGAAAAAAATGATGTCTTTTTCCTCATGTTTGCCATACCCAGTTGGTTACTCATTATGTATGGAATGATGGCTGGAAATGATTTTAGAGTATTTATAGGCTTGGGTATTTTAGCTTATGGCTTGTGTTACTTTATTGTACACGACGTACTAATTCACCAACGTTTCAAATGGCTAAGAAATACTCGAAATTGGTATGCTAGAGCTGTTAGGAAAGCCCATTATGTGCATCATAAGTATAAAAATAAAGAAGACGGCGAATGTTTTGGAATGTTAGTCGTGCCTATGCAGTACTTTAAAGAAGCCTATAAAAAACGCTAATGGAAACTCCCTATCTGTATTTGCTCATTAATGCATTCACTTTTTTGGGTCCACTGCTGTTGAGCTTTGATAAAAAAGTTGCCTTTTATCAATTATTACCCAAAGCATTTATCGCAGCAGCAATTGTTGCTGTTCCGTTTTTAATTTGGGATGAAATTTTTACTCAAGCTGGGTTTTGGGGATTTAATCCGGACTATTTATCTGGTATGTATTTAGGCAGTTTACCAATTGAGGAAGTCCTTTTCTTTTTTACCATTCCTATTGCATGTACCTTTATATATGCTTGCCTAAACAATTGGTTTCCAACGAATGCCTTGGCATCAAAAGAAAAGCGCATTACAAGCGGACTTTTTATTTTTCTATTGCCTCTCATTTTCATACATCGCGAGTTTTGGTACACATTAGTTACCTTCAGTTTACTGGCAATTTTCTTAGGCTATTTAAGATGGTATCAAGAAACACCCTATCTGCATTTTATATACCGAGCCTATTTAGTTTGCTTAATTCCTTTTTGCATTGTCAATGGAATCTTAACCGGCTCTCTAATTCAAGCACCAGTAGTTTGGTACAACGAAAATGCTTTTACTAGCATCCGCATTGGCACCATACCGTTTGAAGATTTCTTATATGGCTTTCTCTTAATTCTAGCCAACATAGTTGTGATTGAGCGACTAAGTAAACGCAGACCAGGGTTGATTCGATAAATTACCACTCAAAATTCTAATTAATTTTAATACAAAAACATTAAATACTTTTACAATCAATGTATATACATATAATGTTTTTACATATATTTGCAACATGGTTAAAATTGATCAGGAAATTCAACAGAAAAAGTTCGCTAGTCCAAAGCATAAGGCCTTGGTTAATTTGCTTTTTACTTATGGTCAAATTAGCACATTACAGCATCGTACTTTAAAGCCTTATGAATTAAGCGTTCAGCAATTTAATTTATTGCGTATTCTTCGAGGACAATTTCCAAAGCCTTCCTCAATTAAGTTGATTACGGAAAGAATGATAGACAAAATGAGCAATGCTTCCCGCTTGGTAGACAAATTGCTTAGTAAAGAATTGGTTGAACGAAAAAGTTCGAAGGAAGATCGGCGACAAGTTGATATTCTGATAACTGAAAAAGGATTAAAAACAATCGAAGCAGCTTCATTGGCAATGGAGAATACCATGAATGTTCTAGATATTACGGATGAAGATGCGGAGCAATTGAGCGTTTTACTGGATAAATTAAGAGATTAAACAATTACACAACTGTTACAACAAACACTTTAAAATTTAATAAAATGAAAGGAATTAAAATTTTTACAAGTCTCGCAGCAATCGTATTTGCCCTTAGTATTTCAATGCACGTTATGGCGCAAGTGCCTCAAATGGATGCAAGTAAACTAAAAGCAGCCACCGATAAAATGAAAGTTGATACTAAAGCTTCAACAGTAAACTGGAAAGCAGAAAAAGTAACGGGTGAACACGTTGGAACAATCAACATTAAATCTGGTGAATTAGTAAATGAAGGCGGTTCAATTAAAGGAGGAACTATTGTTATGGATATGACTTCAATCGTTTGTACTGATATAGCTGATCCTTCTACAAATGCAAAGTTGATTGGTCATTTAAAAAGTGATGACTTCTTTTCTGTTGAGAAAAACAATACAGCGACTTTTGAAATTACAAACATAAAAGTGATTTCTGCTAAAAAGGTAACGATAACTGGAAACATGAGTATTAAAGGAATAACTAATGAACAGTCTTTCGAAGCTACAACAAGTCTTGTTGGTGGTAAAATGAATATAACTGGAATTATGAAGATTGACAGAACCAAATACAAAGTGGTTTACGGCTCAGGTTCAGTATTCGACGATCTTGGCGACAAAATGATCTAAGATGAGTTTACGTTAGATTTTAAATTGGCGACAATGTAAAAGCTTTTATTCTATTGAACAGAAAAAGCCCAATTGATTGAAATATCGATTGGGCTTTTTTTATGATCAAATGTTAACATAAATGCAGCAACATGATCGTTAACAATTTTCATATTCATTTAAACGTTTTCGTTCAAGCAAGCTTGAAATGGTTCGAATAAAAAGCGTGACAACTTTCATTTTCAGGCTTCTGAGTCAGCTAGGCAGGATTGTCTCACAACATTTACCCAGCACATTCGGAAAGCAAAATCGAAGTAAAGTTTTAGCTGAATTTACGTTCAAAATGAACATGAAGCACGCTTCAATCATTTTATCGCATAAAAAAAAGCCGTTCATAATATGAACGGCTTTTTTTTGGTCGGGGTGGCAGGATTCGAACCTGCGACCTCCGCGTCCCAAACGCGGCGCGATAACCGGGCTACGCTACACCCCGAAAAAACAATTTCTTGTTTTGTTTCGGGCGGCAAAAATACTTTACTTTTTAGAATAACAAGGCTAGTCTAAAGAATTTATTTCTTTTTCCAGAATAGAAATTTTTTCTTTCAATGCTTCAAATAATTCGGCATCAATATTTCCACGAGACTTAACTAATGATTCTATATCTGGACGTATCGTATCCAACTTTAACAGCACTAAATTTGGCGAGTCTACTTGGTCTTTGGTTTCTTCCAATAAACGAACACAATTATAAAAGCTATAGGATTGGTCATACAAACTCAGTGAAACATTTTGGTCTTTTAAATAGTTCCCACAAATCGCATAACTCAATTTCATACCTTGAATCCAGCCACCTAACACCATATAACTCACCAACAATGCCTTCTCCTCAGAATACATTTGTTCGGTAGCCTTCAAATACGCTTTTGTCAAAACTGCTGACTTATCTATTGCTGAATTCGGATCGTAAAGCAACTTCAATTGATCTTCATTAAACGCGTCTCTTATTCCAATATCCTCGCTAAGGATTAGTACTTCGTTTAAATAAGCTGTAGCATATTTAGTTTGCTCATAGGCAGCCGTATAGACAAACAAAGCAGCATACCTTCCCATAGCTAAAGCCTTTTCTCTTGTTGTATTGAATTGTGGAAAGTCTTCGCTTACCACGTCGGAGTTAAAAGGGCATTCGGCATTGTAAAGTCGCTGGTACAAATTAGCTGCTTGCTCAATATTTTTCCTAACCGAACCTAATTCATGGGTCATCGACTTGGAATTGTCTTGTCGCTCTGTTTCTTCAAGCGTTTCATTCAGCGAGTTGTTTTGCGCTTTTTCGAGCTTCGAGTTATCTGAACAAGACCAAGAGATTGCCGAAACAAAAGCGATTAGTACACAACTATTTAGATAGTTTTTCAACATTTGCACAATTTTACATCGGAATATTTATTTAAGCGATATCAAATCGAGATATTCTTCACGCAAATCTTTACTTTCGTCAATTCATGGGAAAAGTCTCCAATTATTTTCTGGTCTTATTGACTTCAGCTTTCTTCTGCAGTGGAATTCTTATTTCTTGCGAAGAGTCTGTTGAAGTAGTCTCAGTAAACGAAGAAGATATCGCTCAAGAAGCAATAGAAGACTTCGAAAACTACCGCCTTAAACTGACGCTGTTGGATAGTCATCGCTTAGAATTCCCTTCACCTGTAGAGTTAGCGAAAAATTACAAGAATACTGGAATTCAGTTTATACCTGGACTTACAAATCCTGCAGCTGACTATGGGAGATACATCACCAACACTAAAAAGTCTTTAAACTTTGGAGTCTATTCGGCTGATTTGAGTTATTGTGTGTTAAACCAGCAAGGGCAATGTGCTTCAGAATACTTTATAGCCATTCAAAATATCAGCAACAAAATTGGACTTTCTGAAATTTTTAGATACGAATTGATTCTAACCGACTTTAGCTCTAGTCTTGGTGATAAAGATTCTATGTCAAGAATGGTCGCAGGAATTCAAAAAGATTTGGACAAAACACTCAGAGCAAATGGCACTAAAGACAAAGCAATTTTGTTCTATACCGGAGCTTGGATTGAAAGTGCATACATTGCTATTAACGCAAAAAAAGACTTCTCCAACACCTTGGACACTGCTATGGTTACTGAAATTACAAGTCAAGTAGAATTGTTAGAAGATATCTTGATTGAATTTGATAAAATGGAAGAAAAAAATCAAGAGGTAATGGATCTACAAAATAAATTACTGGAATTTAAAGAAATATCCACTGGCATTCGCTTTAAAACTAGTGGAGATAGTATAATATTAAACCTCCAAGATTTGCAGAAAATCAGAAGTAAAATAGAAGAAATAAGAGCCTACGTAGTAAGTTAATTCCTTGATGTATAAAGTTCTCCTTGATTTGTTAAGGTACTTTATAATCCTATCTTTGCCGCCCAAAATTTGAATATTAAAATGATTAAAATCACTCTACCAGATGGCTCTATTCGTGAATACGAATCTGGAGTTACGCCCTTCGATGTAGCCAATGATATTTCATCTGGCCTTGCTCGAAATGTATTATCCGCTTCGGTAAACGGTAAAACGGTAGAGTCTGTCACCCCAATTCTCGAAGATTCGGATATAGTGCTTTACACCTGGGAGAGCGATGAAGGTAAAACTGCTTTTTGGCATTCCTCCGCTCACATTTTAGCGCAAACTCTGGAAGATTTATACCCTGGAGTTAAGCTAACAATTGGCCCTGCCATTGAAAATGGATTCTACTACGATGTAGATACCCTAGACTATGTTATTTCTGAAAAAGATATTCCTAATATCGAAAAGCGCTTTTTAGATTTTGCTCGCGAAAAAGAAGCATTTAAAATGCGTGAAGTCAGTAAGAAAGACGCATTAAACCTTTACAAGAAACAGGGCAATGAATTCAAAGTAGAATTAATTGAAAACCTAACCGACGGTGATATCACCTTTTGCGATCACGCTAATTTCACAGATTTATGTCGCGGTGGGCACATACCGCACACCGGGTTTGTTAAAGCTATAAAAGTACTGAGCATTGCAGGTGCCTATTGGAGAGGAGATGAAAACAAACCTCAACTAACACGGGTTTACGGTATTTCTTTTCCAAAGCAAAAAATGCTTGAAGAGCATTTACATATGCTAGAAGAAGCCAAGAAACGGGATCACCGAAAATTGGGTAAGGAACTAGAACTTTTCACTTTTTCTGAAAAAGTAGGTCAAGGCTTACCGTTGTGGTTACCAAGAGGTGCTGAATTGAGGTCAAGACTTGAGGATTTTTTAAAGAAGGCTCAAGTTAAGAGTGGTTATCAGCCGGTAATTTCCCCTCACATCGGCAACAAAGCACTATATGTAACTAGTGGTCACTACGAAAAGTATGGCGCCGATTCGTTTCAACCCATTAAAACTCCTAAAGAAGACGAAGAATTTTTATTAAAACCGATGAACTGCCCGCATCATTGCGAAATTTACAAATCCAAACCACGATCATACAGAGATTTACCGGTACGATTTGCTGAATTTGGAACCGTGTACAGATATGAACAAAGTGGTGAATTACATGGCCTTACACGAGTTAGAGGATTTACTCAAGATGACGCACATCTATTCGTACGTCCGGATCAATTAATCGAAGAATTTCAAAAAGTAATTGACCTAGTAAGTTACGTATTTACCTCCTTAGGTTTCGAAGATTATGAAGCTCAAATTTCATTAAGGGACAAAGAAGATCACGCAAAGTATATTGGTAGTGATGAGAACTGGGAAAAATCAGAAGAAGCAATATTAAAAGCTGTTGAAGGTAAAAACTTAAAAACTAAAATTGAATATGGAGAGGCTGCTTTTTATGGTCCCAAGCTAGATTTTATGGTAAAAGATGCTTTGGGCAGAAAATGGCAACTGGGAACTATTCAAGTAGATTATAATCTACCTGAGCGTTTTGAGTTGGAATATATGGGAAGTGATAATCAGAAGCATCGCCCAATAATGATACACAGAGCGCCTTTCGGGTCAATGGAACGCTTCATTGCCATCTTGACGGAACACTGTGCAGGTAAGTTTCCATTGTGGTTAAATCCCGATCAATTTGCAATTCTCACGATTTCAGACAAGTACAATGAGGTAGCGGAAAATATGCTACTTTTGCTCGCCCAAAAAGGGCTGCGTGGTTATGTTGATGATCGCTCCGAAAAGATTGGGAAAAAGATTAGAGATACCGAGCTTGCAAAAATTCCTTTTATGCTCATTATAGGCGAGAAGGAAGCAGAATCTGGACAAGTTTCAGTGCGTAAGCAAGGCGAAGGTGACTTAGGAACATTTACCACTGATGCATTTGCTGAGTTGGTCGATAAAGAAATAAAAGAGTTAGTAAAAGAATTTTAATAAAATTAATAAGGAGGAATAAGCCATAGCTAGAAGATTCAGATCCCCGCAACCGAAGAACACTGATCCAGTGTTTCGTACGAATGGTAAAATCTACGCAGAATCAGTGCGTCTGGTTACAGACGACGATGGTGCAGAAGTATTGGCAATTGCCGATGCTTTAGCAAAAGCAGATGAAGCAGGTTTAGATTTGGTAGAGATATCGCCAAATGCGAAACCGCCTGTAGTTAAAATACTGGATTACAAGAAGTTTATCTACGAGCAGAAAAAGAAGAAAAAGGAAATGCAATCCAAAGCAACGAAAGTTGTTGTGAAAGAAATCCGTTTTGGACCTAACACAGATGAGCATGACTTTAACTTTAAATTGAATCACGCTAGAAAGTTCTTAGAGGAAGGAGCAAAATTGAAAGCATTCGTATTCTTTAAAGGAAGAACAATTGTTTTCAAAGAGCGAGGAGAAATCTTGCTTTTGAAACTTGCTCAAGAATTGGCTGACATAGGAGACGTTGAGTCACTTCCGAAAATGGAAGGAAAGCGTATGATTATGTTCTTAGCTCCAAAAAAGAAAAAATAATTCCCTATATATTGTTTAATCAGAAATAAGCAGAAAAATGCCGAAGATGAAAACAAAATCCAGTGCCAAAAAGCGATTTAAGCTAACAGGTTCTGGTAAAATCAAAAGGAAACACGCTTTTAAAAGCCACATCCTTACAAAAAAAGAAACAAAACAGAAACGTAATCTTACGCAATCTGGATTGGTTCACAAAGCGGACGAGCGCAACATTTTGCAACAACTCGTTCTTAAGTAATCAGATTAATTTTTGGTTTATTGTTTTAACCCGGGTTCTAGTAACTAAGCAGTTTGAAAAAGTAACTCACTATCGCTCAAAAAAATGTAAATTATGCCTAGATCAGTAAATTCAGTAGCATCACGCGCAAGACGCAAAAAAGTGATGAAATTGGCCAAAGGATACTTTGGTCGTAGAAAAAATGTGTGGACAGTAGCAAAAAACGCCGTTGAAAAAGGGTTAGTATATGCTTTTAGAGACAGACGCCAAAAGAAACGTAATTTCAGGTCACTTTGGATTACGCGTATCAACGCAGGAGCCAGAGCGAATGGAATGTCGTATTCTCAGTTTATGGGTAAAGTAAACGGAGCTAATATCGATTTGAACCGAAAGGTTTTAGCCGATTTGGCAATGAATCATCCAGAGGCTTTTAAAGCTGTGGTTGACAAAGTGAAATAGGTTTAGTTCGCTAAGCCCAATTCATAATTAAAATACAGGGAATTATTTAAGGTCGCCAATTGGCGGCCTTTTTTTATGCCTATTTATTGAGGTTTTAGCGTTCAATAAATACAATCTCAAGCTTATTTACTAATCAGCCCATTACGCAAAAAACTAGAAACCACTCCTTATCTTTTCTGAAAAATTTTCACTTCTTCAAAATCTGCCACTAATTTAAAACCCGCGTGCCTATCGTCTAGGAGCTCGTGATAGAGTGTATTTCTTTCAAGAAATAACGCTCGGCCGTGCAAATAGGTGTCGACATCTTCGGCAGGTAAGAACCATTGATAAGTATGGTAGTTAATTACTAAATAGTCGGGGTTGTCCTCTTTGATGACTGCCTTTGAAAGCCCCCAATATTGACGGAAATTGAGTTGCTCATCTCTCGGTATATAGGTGTATTTATCAGCAGAAATAAATACCGATTTATCTATGTTTTCGGAAAGCCATTTCCCCGCTTTTAGCTCTGGTGCATTTTCAAATTGCTCTATCCTATCCTTGCTGTATTCTACAGCTTTCCATGCAGAGTATAACAAGATCATCAGCAACATCGCAGCCGATAAATAGTTTTTGCTCTTGCTAGCCGTAAAAGCTAATTGCCAAAGTCTATCGGCAAGAGTTCCAAGACCAATTGCCGTGTAAAAAAAACAGAAGGGAAGTATAGGAATAAGGTAATGTGCAAAATGTGATTTCACGCGAAACACGATAACAACGCAAAAAACAACTAGCCATGCTAATGGAAGTAATGTTATTCCATTTTCTAATTTCCTTTCAGATGTTATAAGTCGGTAAAGCACAAATAGCAATCCCACCACTGCTATTCCAGCCCATAATAAGGAAATCACGTGTGGTTCCACAATTATTGCCAACCAACCCAGCAGTCCAGTTTCATCTCTAAACCAATGCCCATCTTTGTGCACACTGGCAACTGCAACAATACCGTTTAGAAAATTAAAACCTCGTATACCTTGAGGAGAACCGATGCAAAACGCCAACCCAAATACACTGGTTGAAAGAATGCTCAATATTGCCCCCCATTTAACTTGTTCTATACGTCTTACATAATTCTTATAGAAAAAAATGGATACTCCAAGAAAGAAGAACACAATCGCTAGAATTCGAACACCGGCTACTGCCGACAATATGGAAGCTGAAATATCATTATTTGGTGTTAAAAAAGGCGAGTAGAAATCAGGGTTCGCTATAAAAGCTGTAAAAACTGAAAGAACAACTAATACTATAGAAGAGGTAATGGCTGATTGTTTTTTAAAAAATAAAGGGCTGTTTGAAAAGAAGGCTGTCCAGAGAATGGGCAGTAAGGCAATACCCACATATTTGGTCGAAAACGCAAGTCCGGCAAACACGCTGGTCAATACAAAAGATGAAATCGTTGGTGCACTCCAGTAATAAGCTAAGTAAAGTAAACTCAATGCAACAAAAAACACCTGCGCCAAATCAGGATGCAACATCGTTCCATAATTTATAAGCGTTATGCTTGAAAATAAAACCAAAACAAACACCAAGTCTTTCGCTGAATCAGCGTATTTTTTAGCAAACTGCCTCAAAACCAGCGCTGTTCCAATAAGATAGAAGCAGGACAAGAAGCGCATAATTATCACCCCAACTTGCTCTGTGATTGGAGTAAATAAGCCCACGATATTGAAAAAAATAAGGCCAATATTGTAATACAATAGCCCATATTCATAGTGACCTATTTCAAAAGAACCATTTTTATACGCATCCAATAAGGAGCTTAGAAAATCTACTTCATCGGTATTAAACGCATCTACAATTCGTATATCTCCAGAAGCGCTATAGATCATAGGCCAGTATATAAAGGCAATTGCAAACAGAATTACTCCTGTTAGAAAAAACCTATTGCTATTTGTTAGTAGGTATTGCAATTTCGTGTAAACCTCAAAGGTAATCGCTTATCCAAAAAGGACTACTCTACCCTACTAAGTCCCTTTGCTGCTAATAAATGTGTAGGCACATTTTCCAAGACGGTCTTATAGGTCTTTCTGGCTTGTTGTTTTTCTCCTTTTAATTCTTGGCAATAGCCAATCATATACAATGCATCAAAATAATTATTATCACTACTGAATGCCTTATTGAATAATACAGATGCTGTATCCACCTCTTCCAATTGAATCAATTTCACATACCCCATATTGTAATAAGCCGATGGAAAATCACTGTCAATCTTAAGAATTTCTTTGTACTCCTTTAAAGCTAAATTTGATTTTCCAATGTTTTGGAAATAAAGTCCCTTTCCATAATAAGCTTCAATACTTTTGGGATTTATTCTCAGCGCATTTTGGTAATAGGACGGAGCCAGTTCGTGCTTTTCTAAAGCATAAAGATTGCCCAACTGCATATACGCCTCATAATGATTGATATCTTGCTCAACTGCAGTTTGAAAACTCGTTACTGCTTTTACCGTATCTCGTCCATATTTATGCGCCATGCCTTTAAGGTAGTATGCTTGCGCATTAAATACATCAAAATTAAGGGCTGCATTTGCCCAATTGAGACATTGTTGCAAATCACCCGTAATCAAATAGATTTCACTTTTTCGAAGCATTATGGGAACCGAACCTGGAACTATAAAAATGGCATTGTCTAAAACATCTTTTGACTCTTTAAATCGCTCCAAATCAAACAACAAATTTGCCTTTCGCAAATACCACTGATCATTTAAAGAATCAACCTCAATTGCACGATTTAAATCTCCAATTGCAGATTCAAAATCGTTTTCGTTTTCTCTAAGCGTAGCTCTATAATTATAAAGTTCGGCATTATCTGGTTTCGATTTTAATAGCGTATTAATACTATCGAATTCAGATTCATACTCAATAGCAACTGAATCGGATTGCTGTTCAGGTAAAGCATTGCTCTCGCAAGAGATAAAAACTACCCAAAATAGAAGTGGCAAATATTTCATACAATCAAAATAAAATCCCTCTGGAAACGGAGTTAACCTTTCCAAAGGGATTACAAATTTAAACGGCTTAACTAATTAAACACGGATGAATTATGCAGCGGCCATTTTCTCTTTTAAGTGTGCCTCAATTTCTTCAGAAAGCTCATGATTATCTGCCATCAATTCTTTAACAGCATCTCTACCTTGACCCAATTTGGTTTCTCCGTAACTGAACCAAGAGCCTGATTTTTTAACCACATCGTGTTCCACAGCTAAATCCAATAATTCTCCAGTTCTAGAAATTCCAGCGCCATACATAATATCAAACTCTGCTTTTCGGAACGGTGGAGCAACTTTATTTTTAACCACTTTAACTCTGGTACGATTTCCAATTACCTCATCTCCCGATTTAATTTGAGTAGATCTGCGAATATCCAATCGAACAGAAGCGTAAAATTTAAGTGCATTTCCACCTGTCGTAGTTTCTGGATTTCCGAACATTACACCAATTTTTTCTCTCAATTGATTAATGAACATGCAACAGCAATTTGTTTTGTGAATGGTTCCCGTTAATTTTCTGAGTGCTTGAGACATCAACCGAGCATGCAAGCCCATCATTGAATCGCCCATTTCACCTTCAATTTCAGCTCTTGGTGTAAGTGCTGCAACCGAATCAATAACCAATAAATCAATTGCTCCTGAACGGATAAGGTTTTCAGCAATTTCTAATCCTTGCTCACCATTATCGGGCTGAGATATCAATAGGTTTTCAATATCAACGCCTAATGCTTCAGCATAAAAACGATCAAAGGCATGCTCCGCATCTATAATTGCAGCTGTACCACCTTGCTTTTGCACTTCCGCAATTGCATGAATTGCCAAGGTCGTTTTACCAGATGATTCGGGACCATATATTTCAACGATTCTACCTTTTGGATAACCATTTATTCCTAAAGCAGCATCAAGTGTAATGGATCCTGTAGGAATTACATCTACTTTCTCAATTGCGCCATCACCCATTTTCATTACGGAACCTTTACCGTACATTTTATCCAGTTTATCTAGCGTTAACTTAAGTGCTTTCTCTTTTGCGTCTGTTGACATATTGTTTTCTTTTTATAAATATTAAAAGGCAAATAAACGGAGGCAGACCGTAACCTTTTTACGTTGTGAAATTAAATATTTCAATTGGTCGAAAGAAGTGAATTATCTATAATTTATACAGATAAAACCAACCCTGCATAATTAGTATTGAAACCCCTTAAGCCGCGCCTTAGCTTGACACCTTGCCTGTTGGGAAGGACTTATCATGTGCTGACTATTGGATGGAGGTTCAATAAAAAACAAACTCTACGCGCCTATTTTGCTCTCTTCCTTCCTCTGTATCGTTTGATTCAATTGGAATAGAGTCTCCAAAGCCTTGTGCCGATAATCGTTCACCATCAATACCCTGTGTTTGCAGCCAATTCATAACATAGTTAGACCGGTTCATAGATAAGTTCTGATTGTAAAGTTCCTCACCAACATTATCAGTATGCCCCTCTATTTTTAATTTCAGCCCTTCATGTTGAGTGAGTAAGGTGGTTATCTGAATCAATTTGTTTAAATCTTCAGGGTCTTCACTTTCATATTTATCCGTTTCAAAATTTAAGTGCAATTCCAGCACTACAGAATCTTCACGAACACTAACTTTTTCATCACTAAACAATTCCTGTATTGCTACCTTCGTTCCGTTCTCCTCTTCCTTATCTTCAGCATGAAAGGAATTACTTTTTAAAAATACAGCCGAATCGTAAATACCATCTCCTGCATCGGCAATTGCTATTTTTAAGTGATAAGCAACGTTTGGCTTTACATCTGCTGAGGCAGTCAACCACTTCGTTAAACCGTCAAATTGAAAATTATAGGCGTATTCATTTACTTCATGATTGCCTTCATTAATATTCGGGGCATTTAAATTCCAAAGCTCATTTTTGATAAAGTATTCTGAATTCTTTTTATGGTTGATATTGTCTACCGAAATTACGTCTTGCGTGTTTGGAACTACTGCCAAATTGATGGTTTTTCGCGTATTCAATTCTGTCAAAAAGAAACCAAATACATCATTTACACCCTTATTTATAAACTCTAAATACTCTTCTGAGGCAAAAACAAATTCAAATTCAATGCGGTTGTATTTAGGAACAAAATCGAATTCCAACACGCATGCATCCATGGTGACATTGTTAGCCAATCGGACCAATTGACGATCACCCGGCATATGCAAGTACGCGCCTACCCCTTCCGAGTTATTGGGTCCTGCTGCAGCTTTTGCATAACCCGTTGACAGTATAATGCCTTTATTAATATCAATATGCTCAGCTTCTGTTCTAAATTTCCCAATAGAATAAGGCGCTCCCTTGTACTTAATGTTAATAATCTTAAGACCAGAGTTTTGCCCTATTAAATCCTTCCAAACTAAAGCTGACGGGCTAATCCCTGGAGTAACTTCAAGCTGAGCAACACTAAAAAGTGGTAGAAAAAAACATAAAAAAAGGGGTACACTTCGCACCCCTCAAATATATAGTTCTAAGTTAAGCTTATCCCAAAATTTGGGCAGTATGATCTTTAGTTTTCACTTTTCCTATAACCTCTTCAATAATTCCGTTTTCATCTATTACAAAAGTGGTTCGATGAATTCCGTCGTATTCTTTTCCCATAAATTTCTTTGGGCCCCAAACGCCGTATGCATTTAAAACGGTATGATCTTCATCTGCTAATAATGAAAAAGGCAAATCGTATTTGTCAATGAATTTCTGATGTCTTGCTGGTGCATCTGCACTCACTCCTAAAACTTGATATCCTTGTTTCAAAAGCATATCGTAGTTATCCCTTAAGTTACACGATTGTGTTGTACACCCTGGAGTCATATCTTTTGGATAGAAATATAGAACCAATTTTTTTCCTTGGAAATCACTCAATGAAATGGTTTCGTTTTTTTCGTTTGGCCCAGAAAAATCTGGTGCATTATCTCCTGCTTTTAATGTTGTCATTGTTCTGTGTGTTTTTAAGATAAAAACAAAGTAAAAATAGAATTGTTCCACTTTCTTTTGCCTTGAAACAAAAGAAAGTTCGCAAAGAAAAATTCAAGTCTTCTATTCAAAATTTAATTTTTAGTTCATTTGGTCAAGTGCGGCCGAGTGATTTTCGAGCATAGCTCTCAACTTCTCGGTCTTACTAAGACCCAATTTCTAAAAATATTTTTCGAATAAATGACAAAAGAGAACGTGAACACAGCTGTGAAATCTGTGTCATATTAGAGCTAAAGTTTATTTACTTTTTTCCAAGTTTTAAATAATTCCTCTTGTTTTGGTCTAAATGGAGGAACACGAGTTAATGGCTCGCATTCTTTTAAGGTATCCAAGCATTCTTTAGGTAGTTTTTGATACAAGGCTGTACCCTTCGTTTTCCAACCTATCATTTCATCAGATACGTCTTTTACAACCTTTGCAGGATTGACGACGGCAACTTTACGGTTCGGGATTTTAGTTTCACCCGGAACAAAACAAAGTGCTCCAATCATGCATTCATCACCAATTACACAATTGTCCATAACAACGGCGTTCATCCCTACTAAAGTGTTTTCGCCAATAGTTCCTCCGTGAATAATTGCACCATGTCCAATATGCGCTGCCTTTTTTAGTCGTGTTGTCGTTCCCGGAAACATGTGAATGACACAATTTTCTTGAACATTACAACCATCTTCAATAATTATCTCACCCCAATCGCCGCGTATTACTGCTCCTGGACCTACGTATACATTTTTACCGATAATTACATTACCCGTAACATTGGCTTGTGGATGCACAAAAGAACTTGGGTGAATAACTGGTTTATATCCGTTGAATTCGTAGATCATAATTATACTCTTTCAATTACTACGGCATAACCCTGCCCTACTCCAATGCACATGGTGCACAAGGCATACTTTTTATTCTGCTTTGCCAATTCAATAGCTGCAGTTTGAATTATTCGAGTTCCACTTACTCCTAAAGGGTGGCCTAAAGCAATTGCTCCTCCATTCGGATTTATTCTCGGATCATTATCTGCTAAACCTAACTTTCTTGCACAAGCTAAAGCTTGAGCAGCAAATGCCTCGTTCAATTCAATTATATCCATATCATCCAAGGATAATCCCGCTTTTTTCAACGCTTCTTGAGATGCTCCGACTGGACCTATTCCCATAATTCTGGGTTCAACGCCAACTACCGCCCAGCTCAGTACTTTTGCTTTAGGAGTTAGGTTGTGTGTTTTTAATCCTTCTTCGGTTGCCAATAACATTGCGGCAGATCCATCATTTAATCCGGAAGCATTTCCAGCTGTAACTGTTCCGTCTTTTTTAAATGCTGGCCTTAACTTAGCCAAAACCTCAGCACTGCTTGTTGGTTTTATAAATTCATCCTTTGAAAAGATAATTGGGTCTTTTTTACGCTGCGGAATTTCCACTGAAATAATTTCTTCCGCTAATCTTCCAGATTGCATTGCAGCTGTAGCTTTTTGTTGAGACCACAAAGCAAATGCATCTTGATCTTCTCGCGATATGGAATACATTTCAGCAAGGTTCTCGGCCGTTTTACCCATGCCGTCAGTTCCGTACAATTCTTCCATTTTTGGGTTAATAAATCTCCACCCAAATGAAGAATCGTGCATTTGAGCATCTCTACCAAATGGTTTCGAAACTTTAGAAATTACCCAAGGTCCTCTAGTCATATTTTCGACACCTCCAGCAACGAAAATGTCTCCATCTCCGACTCTCAAGGCCCTTGAAGCATGAACTACTGCCGACATTCCAGACGCACATAATCGATTGACCGTTTCTCCTGGCACCGACCAAGGAATTCCAGCCAACAACGAAGACATTCTCGCCATATTCCTGTTATCTTCACCTGCTTGGTTTGCGCAACCTAGAATTACATCTTTAATCGCACTCGGATCAAGACTAGGGTTTCTTGCCATTAATTCTTTTAAGGTTATTGCTCCTAAATCATCAGTTCTAACGGTAGATAATGTACCGCCAAAATTTCCAACTGGAGTTCTAATTGCATCAACTATATACGCTTCTTTCATATTGTGATATTTTTTTGAGGATAATCCTTGGACTATGCTCAAACTTTCCATTCGTTTTTTGTTCTGTAAACTGTTCCTTTAAAGGTGGCTACTTTTTCATTCTTTTGATTGATAACCTCCACTTCATAAACCGCTAATTTATTAGACTTTGATACTTCTTGGGCAGTTGCAATTAACTCATCTCCTTCCTTTACTGGAAGATGGTAATGTATAGTGTTTTCAATGGACACGGATTGCATTCCATGCGAATTTGCCGCAAAAGCTAAAGCTGAATCTGCTAATGAAAACGAAACTCCTCCGTGCAGAATATCAAAACCATTTAACATTTCGGCGCGAACCACCATTCGAATTACAGAACTCCCCTTTCCATCAATAACGCGCTCAATACCTAACCATTTTGAAAAGGCATCGTTCTGCATCATAGCATTTGTTACTTTTTTTGGCAAACTATCGTTCATAAAGTAGGATCTACTGCCAAAATTAGGGTATTGTTCGAACTATATTTGTCTGATCTGTAAAAGATACATGATAAAAATTCGCTGGTTTATAGTTGGAGTACACTTTCTGCTTGCATTGCAAGCATTCGCGCAGCACAATTCGGCTGTGTCTGACAGGTACACACCAACAAATAGCGTACTGCTTAACCCTGCCAGCATTGCAGATCCAAGACCCTTTGTTGACTTCCGATTAGTGGGCGTTTCAGCTCAAGCAGAAAACAATCTCTACCTCCTTCCTGGTGGAAATATAACCAATGCCATAAATGCTGATGTGGAAGATGGAGTTAAGTATAATGCCGCAGTCAACGCAGACATCTACTTACCTGCTATGGTAATTGCAAAAGGCTATAGATCTTTTGGATTTAATATTAGGCAGCGAAACATGGTTTACGGCAAGAATGTAACTTCAGATGTTGCTGGGTTTATAAAAAACGGACTCAACTATCCTAGACAGCATAACCAAGTCTATAATTCTGATAATTTTTATGTAAAATACATGAGTTGGGCTGAATTGGGATTGAATTATGCTCAAATAATAAAACGAGATGGGGATGTAATCATGACCGCTGGAGGCTCCTTGAAGCTTCTAAATGGAATGGGACACTTGGCCATGTTGGTTGATAACCAGACCTATGAGGTGGATTCTTTACATGTGAATATTCACAGTACTCAATCTAAAATGGGCTTATCCACTCCCGGAGCATATTTAGGAATGGGCGTGGGTGCTGACCTAGGGTTTGAATTTAGAAAAATGCTAACAGACGATAACGCATTGTATACCCCCCACAGCGTTAGGAGTAAATGCGGTATAAAGGAGTACAAATACAAGTTTGGTGTCTCCTTGATTGATTTAGGCTTTATCAATTTCAAAAGAAGCACTTACCACTGGGCCTTTGAAAATGATTCAATTTTCTGGAATAACTACGAAACAAATAATATTGACGGAATCACTAAAATGAACACAGTTTTAACCAACTCTTCAGCAAACGCAGGCTCCACACTAGAGAATAAAAATAAATTCACAGCCTTGATGCCGCTTGCCTTAAATGCTCAATTTGATTACAATTTAGAAAATAATTTCTTTTTCTATTCGTCTTTAGAACTCGGTCTTCATCAACGCTTAACAATGGGTACAGAGCGTGTTTCGCGATTAAGTTTGATTCCCAGATACGAAAGAGAGCGCATTACTGCTGCCCTTCCAGTAACTATTTCAAGGCACCAAAAACCGGGCTTAGGTTTCTATCTTCGAGCCTACTTTTTTAGCATTGGAACCAATAACTTTGTTCCATTATTGTTAAAAAACGACACTTATGGTGCAGATGTTTATGTTAGTTTGAACTGGCAAATTTTACACTCCAAACCGTGTCAAACTTATTTTAAGAAACGAAAAGATTATTGTCCTAAACCCACTCGTAATTTCTTTAAGAAAAAGAAGAAAAAACCTCGTGAACTGAATTTAGAATGGAAGTAGAATATTTTACAAAAGATTACCTAGAATTTTTCAAGGAACTAGCAGCCAACAATCATAAAAACTGGTTCGATGAAAACCGTAAACGCTATGAAAAAAGTGTAAAGCAACCATTTAAACAATTTGTGGAGCGACTAATTGCTGAAGTTGAACTATTAGACCCTGAACAGAAGGGCATTGAAGCGAAAGATTGCATTTTTAGAATCAATAGAGACATTCGGTTTAGTAAAGATAAAACACCTTACAAATTGAACAATTCCGCTATTGTTTCGCCCGGTGGAAAAAAAGGGAAAGACGTTCCTGGAGTGTACATTGAACTTGGACCAGAAAAAGTCCGACTGTTTGGCGGCGTGTATGGTTTGGATAAACAAAATCTAGAAGATTTCAGGTATTACCTCGCAGCAAATTCAACTGCTTTCGAAAAATTAATTCATCAAAAAGACTTTTTAACTACTTACGGTGAAATTTTGGGTGCGAAGGCCAAAAGAATTCCCAAAGACTTAAAAGAAGCGGCTGAAAAGCAACCGTTGATTTACAACAAACAGTGGTACTTTACTACCGAATACGTCCCTGAGGTTATTTTTGAACCGACCTTTATAAAAACCTTAATGGGTGATGTTCAAAAAGGATTCGAAGTCACAAAATTTATTCGAAAAGGAATTCACTATTAAAACCCTGATTTTTCTCTTATGCTCTTTTTGTGCAATGCAGGTGTCATTTGCTCAAGAAAGTCAACTAAAGCCGCAATATGCTGTTGGGGTAACCTACAATATGCCTTTTGATACTGTGGTTAACGTTAAAGGTAAAGAGCAGGTGCTCAAAATGGATGTGTATGCTCCTGTTCAAGTCTCGACTTCAAAAAAACTTCCAACCGTTCTGTTGTTATTTGGTGGTGGGTTTTACTGGGGGAATAAGAACAACTACCCTATGGAAACCATTTGTAATCGAATGGCTCAAATGGGTTTTGTTGCCATTTCCATAGATTATAGAACACGTTGGAAAAAATCATTACCTGAATTGGAAAAAGGTGCAACAACGTTGTATCGGGCAATTCAAGATTTGAGATCCGCAATGCTTTTTCTTGAAACGGATATAGCGTCGGTAAATCAATGGCAAATCGACACCTCAAAATTCTTTCTTGGAGGCAACTCCTCGGGTTCAATCATAGCTATGAACTATCATTTTATTGAACCGAAAAACAGCAATATTTTTTCTCACTTAGAGGCCGAATTGGGAGCTTGGAGCAAACCAAGTTTTAGAGCTAGCGCTTTAATAAATCTTTGCGGGGCTATTTCGGACACAAATCTAATCGCTAAGCCAACCCCAATTCTTTCTGCTCATGGAAACGAAGACAATATTGTTCCCTATAAAACTGCGACTGTCGATTTTAAAATACCCTTCATTACGACCTTTCCAAAAGTTACATTACAAGGAAGTTATTGGATCAATAAACGGAGTCAAAACATAGGCGCTAAAAGTCATTTATACACTTTTGAAAATCAGCGGCACTCCCCTTTTGATAGAATAATTGAACCTAAAATCTACCAATCTAACATGGATAAAACGATCAATCTAATTTCAAACTATTTACAGTGCCAACTGGAGCCAAATAGAGAAATAACTATCCAATCTAATTTACACAGAGAGCATACCAGTCAATGCAGTATTGAAATTTCAGAAAACGAATGGCAGTTTTATCCAGTGGATAAATCGATTAAAAAAGTCTACTTGAAAGTTGAAGATGTTTATGGTAAAACTTTGTTTCGAAAAAAAGTAAAAAAGAAACTGAAAGTTTTTAAATATCAACCAAAGCTAAAAGCTGGCACGTATGTTTTAAAAGTTGGGTACAGCAGTTTTCAGAAGACAACCATAGTAGAGATTGACTAAAAACATCCATGTACTCAAATGAAATATGGCTGAAAATTCTGGAGAGAAACTCGTCTTAATTTAAAATCGAGCTTTGACTATGCTTCGCCCAAAGCTTCACCCACAACCGTCATACAAGCAAACATTTTAGCAATTTTTTCTTCTGGAAGACGCAAGTATTGTTCAGAGAAAAACTCATCGACCAAGTAATTTACTAAAGCAGGTTGAGTAGAAGCCCCAATTAAATTTTTCATATCATCCTCATCATTTTCTTCAGAGAATGAAATAATTTCTTCAAATAAGTTGGTCATTCTATTTTCTAATGCCGTCAATGCTTCTTCAGAAACGGTTAGTAAGAGATCATTTTTAGATAATTCTACGGCATGCCAAATAATGGTTGTCAAGTAGAATAAATCTTCAGCAGCCTCCTCGTCTTCCAAGCCTTCGCTTAATCCAACCACAAAACCCATAATATTGGGTTGCTGACTCGACATTCGCTCAAACAAGTTATTCAATTCTTGATCGGTCATGTTTTCCAAATGTTCTAGGGCTAAATCAATGGCGCTATCAGCAACCATATTTTCTCTTACAGGCATCCTTTTGCGTTTTAAATTCTGCTACAATTTAAATAAACTTTTAAAATTGAAACGAGTAACATTCAACAAATATCAATTAAGTATAAAAAGTCTGTCCTTTTTCGACCATTCTCTTCAACAAAACACAAGGTCTATATCGGTCTTCGCCATACTCTTCGTACAAATCTTCCAAAACATTGAGGATATGAGATAACTCCAGCTCATCGGCCCATGCCAATAAACCTTTTGGATAATTAACTCCCTTGGTCATAGCAGTATCTAAGTCTTCTTTTGAAGCTATGTTCAAATACAGCGCATCTGTAGCTTCATTTACTAACATTGCTAAAATTCTTTGGACAATTTTTTTTCCTAATACCTGATCTTCATTCGCAACTGGCTGTTTTGCATTTTCTGAATAATCATAAAATCCTCTTCCCGATTTTCTTCCATAAAAACCAGCTTCTACCAGTCTTTTTTGAGAAATTGAAGGCTTAAATCTCGGATCAAAATAAAATTCTTTAAAAACAGTTTCCGTTACAATGTAGTTGACATCATGACCAATAAAGTCGGTCAATTGAAATGGCCCCATTCTAAAACCACCAATTGTTTTCATTGCCCAATCAATGGTAGGAATATCTGCAATCCCCTCTTCATAAATACGAATAGCTTCTCCATAAAATGGGCGCGCAACTCTATTCACAATAAAACCGGGAGTATCTTTTGCTATGGCAGGAGCCTTACCCCATTCCTGCATAAGCTGTTTTAGCTTTTCAGCTAAATCAGAAGCCGTTGAGATTGCCGGAACAATCTCTACTAAAGGCATTAATGGAGCAGGATTAAAAAAGTGTAACCCAATTACTCGTTCTGGATTTTGGCATGCAGCAGCGATTGAAGTTACAGAAAGTGAGGAGGTGTTTGTTGCAATAATGCATTTAGAGTCAACTATATTCTCAATTTTACGAAACACTTGTTTCTTAACATCTAAGTTTTCTACAATTGCTTCCACAACCATTTCGCTGTCATCAATTCGCTCCAAGCTATGTGTAAATTCGATTCGGCTTAAGACAATATCAGCCTCTTCTCTCGTCTTACGACCTTTTTCAACCAATCGATCAAACACTTTTGTCAATCGCGATGACGCTATTTCCAGTGCACCAGGATTATTATCATATAAAGTTACTTCGCATCCTGCTTGAGCTGCTACTTGAGCAATTCCTGAACCCATTGCTCCTGAACCAATTACACTTATTCTCTTCATTCTTATGCTATTTTATTTGAGCCTAAAATTCTAAAAGCAAGTTAGGTCAAAACGGTAAAATAGCAGGTCTTCATTGTTGAGTTTTTAATTGTTTTTTTAGGGTTCCTTAAGCGCTTTTTCTCGAATTCAGATTTTTATATTTGCTCACTTATGACAGCAAAATTAGAAACGCGTTTTTTAATTGTTTCATTAGTGCTTGTGGCTATTAACCTACTTGGTTTTAACCACTTGTTGGAACTAATGGCAGAAGAACCGAGAAGGTCTATAATTGCTATTGAAATGCTTAAAAGCGGTGACTTTGCCATACCGCACATTTATGGTGAAATTTATTACAACAAACCTCCGCTTTACAATTGGCTAATTGCAGGATCAATGGCCCTTTTTGGAACTGGAGAATGGGCCGCTCGACTTCCAGGAATATTATCCTTAATGGCAACTGGAGGCCTCTTATTTTTCTTATGTAAGCAATACTTCAAAAAATCTACTGCTATACTAGTAGCACTAGCATATATCACATCAATTGAGCTGCTGTTTTATGGGTCAACTAATACCGCTGAGATTGATATTTTTTATGGACTCATAACCGCCGTGCAAGTGCTTGCCATTTTTAAATTCAGGCAATCGGAAGAATACATAAAACTCTTTTTATGGTCCTATTTCTTTGCAGCTATAGGAGTCATGACCAAAGGAATTCCAACAGTTGCGTTTCAGGGACTGACGCTCTTTGGATACTTAATTGCTACCAAACGATTCAAGCAACTGTTCTCACTGAGCCATCTTTTGGGAATCGGGCTTTTTACCATTATCGTAGGTGGTTATTTGTACTATTTCTCGCTGCATGAAGACTTACTTAAATTCTTAAGTCAACAATTCCAAGAAGCCTCTCAACGCAGCGCTAATGAAGCTAAGGATGTGAATATATTGACGAACATGGCTATTTTCATAGCCATGCTACTGCAAAAGCTACTACCATGGTCGTTGCTTGCATTTTTCTTCATCTTTAAATCTGTTCGAGGTTTTGTAGTCCAAAACAAGCTTTTACACTTTTCACTAGTATTTCTAGCTTCAAACATTCTTATTTATTGGACAGGAGCAGATGTTAGAACACGATATTTATATCCATTTTTTCCTTTTCTCATTATTGTATTAATTTCCATTATCGAACAAATTAGCTTGAATGAAAAATCAACTAATCGATTTTATTGGTTTTTCAACTCGCTAGTATTTGTGCTACCCATAGGCATTATAGTACTACCTTACATATTAGGAATAAGCAATACAATGAATCTGCTCTTAAGTATTGCGTGTGGAGTATCGATAGCCATTATTGCATATTTAAATATAAAACAGCGCGAAATAAATAGTGCCATGTGGTCTATGGTTTTCGCTTTACTTATAGTTCGGACCTTTTTTAGTACGGTGATTATGCCTGAGCTCAATGGCTTAAATGATAGAGCACATTACAGAAACACTATTGCTACAATGATAGAAAAGTCGGAAGGAAAACCAGTAGTGTTAACTGGCCCTGCAACCTATACCTATCCTAAAATTAGTCTTCTTGGAAATGTCTACTATAGCGATACCATTAGCTATCCTTCAGAAGTAACCTTTAAAGTACCTTATTATTACGCTCATTATACGGGTGAGATAATGCAGTATCAAACAACACCAAAGTCTAAAGAATTAAATTACTTGATGTACGAAAGCTATTTAGACCGGTATCCGCAAAAAAAGAGAGAGCTGTTCACGTTTTATAACCAGTATAATAAAAAGACTTTAGTACTTTTCGCTGTCGACGATTAGTCAAAGCTTTTCTTAAGTCCTTTTTTTTCAAAGACCCAACGTTTGGTATAGTAGTTGAAGAAAAACTTAAAACCCGTTAGTATAAGTTTTGGTAGGATTAAATAAGTTGCTAAAAGCTCAATTTTTACTAGTGACTGTATCAAAAAACCACCTAAAAATAATCCAAACAAAGAAAAACCTACCGACATAAAAAAGGCGAGGTATTGGTTGCGCTGTAAATGAAATACAAATCGTTTTTGCAATACAAAATTTATAAGCATTCCAATAAAACCGGAAAGAATTTCCGATTCAAAGACAGGTAAAAATTGTGTAAAAACAAAAGTGAATAGCAAAATATCAGCTCCTGTTGCAACTACCGAGGAGGCTCCAAATTTTGCTAGCGATTTTAGCAAATCTTTATTCGAAAATACTTTGATAAATCAAATTTTTAGAAAACAAAGTTAATTGCCTTTGTAGTTTGGTTTTCGTTTTTCTAAAAATGCATTAACACCTTCTTTATAATCGTAAGATTGCCCCGCTAAGGTTTGCAATTCACCTTCTAATGCTAGTTGTGATTTCAAATCATTCGTGAACGATGCGTTCAACGCTCTTTTTGTCAGCCCTAAACCATAAGTAGCCATTTTAGATAACCGAGTTGCCACTTTGGTAGCTTCTTCCATCAAGTCATCGGCTTCTATAGCTTTATAAATCATTCCCATTTTTTCGGCATCTTCAGCTCCTACTTTATCACCCAACATCATTAGTGCAGTTGCTTTTTGCCAACCAATTAAACGAGGTAAAGTAAACGTTCCACCACTATCAGGGATTAATCCAATTGCCGAAAATGCTTGAATAAATGAACTTGCTTTTGATGCAAAAACAATATCGCAAGCCAAGGCAATATTTGCCCCTGCTCCTGCCGCAACGCCATTTACAGCACAAACGACTGGCTTCTCAATTTTTCGAATTAACTCAATAATGGGGTTGTAATGTTCTTCAACAATCTTGGTCAATTCAGGGCCATCTTCAGAAATTGCTTCGGCTAAATCCTGACCAGCGCAAAATGCTCGTCCCTCTCCGGTAATTAAAACTGCCCTGATATTAGCATCCTCAGCACATTGCTTCAATCGATCTTGGAATTCCAATGCCATTTCTCGAATAAAACTGTTTAATTTATCCGCTCTGTTCAATTTGATAATCGCCAAATTATCAATTACTTCAAAGTTTATTAGACTCATAATTTTGAATTGTTTTCTTGTTCGATAAAAGTAGGGAAAGTGAAGAAGCCCTTCTTATAATGGAAGATATTATTTCAGGCTAAATACACTTAAAATAATCGAAAGTCTCACCGCAGTTCGAGCAGGTATAAGCTGCCTTACAAGCAGTCGACCCAAATTGACTCAACAATTTCGTGTCTTTCGATTTGCACTGAGGACAGGGAACTTCTTTAGGTCCAGAGGCAAATAAAACGCCTTTGTCGTTGGTTCCTTTTTGAGGTGGAGCAATGCCATAATCCAATAATTTCTGAAGTGCCACTTCACTCATCCAGTCGGTCGTCCAGGCTGGAGAAAAAACAGTCTTTATTTTTACTGTTGGGAAACCTTTTTCTTCAAGTGTTTTGATGATATCATCCTCAAAAACCTTCATGGCTGGGCAACCAGAATAGGTAGGCGTAATAGTAATTAATGTTTCAGTTTCGGTGAGTTCAACGTTTCGAATAACACCCAACTCCACAACTGATATTACAGGAATTTCCGGATCTGGAATGGTTTGTATGATTTTCCAAATCGATGCAATCTTATCTGCTAACACAATTGTTACTTTTTAATTTAAACTTCGTTTTCGTATTACGTTAAACGTACTAAGTATTGCGCTTGACCGCACTGCTAGTAACGTAATACGTTGTACATCAAAACGTAATACCTAATCTCGCTACAGCGAGATTACCACTTCGACTCTGGGTAGGTTCTTGGAATCGATTGAAAAATGGGCAATATGTGTCCCAAATATTCACTGTGATGGCCTTTTCTACCACCAGTTGCTTTCCAGCCTTCCTCTAGTTCTTCGATAGTTGCTCTATCTAAGACGTCTTGAATTGTTGCTTCAAATGCAGCTTTAAATGTTACCGTATCAGGGATCAAACCAGCCTCAATAAGTGTTTCATCAACCTCATCCTTTTCAAATAATTCGTGTCGATAGCTCCAAATATCGTTCAATGCATCTTGAATCTTCCAATGAGACTCTTCTGTTCCATCACCCAAACGCACTATCCATTCACAGCTATGGCGCATGTGATAGGTAGTTTCTTTTAAGGACTTAGCAGCAAATGCAGCTAACTTTTCGTTGGAACTGGTTTGCAGTTCTTTGAACAAGTGGTAATAGAAAACCGAAAAAATCATTTGGCGTGCCACCGTATTTCCGAAGTTTCCATTTGGCTGCTCCACCAATAAAACATTTTGAAATTCTGGCTCTAGTCGTTTATACGCGAAATCATCTTCAGTTCTTCCTTTGCCTTCAATTTCACCAGCCGTAGTGTACATCATTCGAGTTTGGCCAAAAAGATCCAGGGAAATATTGGTTAAAGCTATATCTTCTTCTAAGTAAGGTCCTTTAGAACACAACTCACTCAATCGATGACCTAAAATCATAGCATCATCACCCAATCTAAGGCAATACTTTAATAGCGCTTCGTTAACATCCATAATTCTTAACTATATATGTTTTGCACCCTTTGGCATGATATAATAAGTCGCTGCTCTGTAGATTTTATCCTCTGCTGGGTCAAAAAACGCATCAGAATCATCTGGGTTTGACGCAACAATCTGATCCGTTGGTAAAACCCATATTGAGGTTCCTTCTTGACGACGTGTGTACAAATCGCGTGCATTTTGCAATGCCAGTTCTCCATCAGCAGCGTGTACATTGCCAACGTGTTTATATGGCAATCCTGTTTTACTTTGAATAAATACTTCCCATTGAGGAAACTGATTATCAGCGCTCATAATTTTAGTTTTTAGCGTTTTAAGCTACTTTCTTTTTATCTCTTTGTTTCTGCGCATAAGCATTGGCCGCTTCTCGAACCCAAGCACCATCATTGTGTGCTTTTCTATGGTGGTTTAGCCGCTGCTTGTTACAAGGACCTCTTCCGTGAATTACTTCTTTAAGTTCTGACCAATCAATTGGCCCAAAATCGTAATGTTCAGTTTCTTCATTCCATTTCAAATCAGGATCTGGAACAGTAAGTCCTATAACAGTAGCTTGTTGAATTGTTTTATCAATGAATTTTTGTCTCAATTCATCGTTCGTCTCTCTTTTAATTTTCCACTTGGTAGCGTTTCCTGTATTGGGAGAATCGGCATCATGCGGACCAAACATCATTAATGAAGGCCACCACATTCTGTTCAATGCATCTTGTGCCATTTGCTTTTGCTCCGGAGAACCTAAAGCCATTTCGGAAATAATTTCATAACCTTGACGTTGGTGAAAACTCTCCTCTTTACAAATCCGAACCATTCCTCGACTGTACGGGCCGTAAGAAGTTCTTTGCAAGGAAACTTGATTTACAATAGCGGCACCATCAACTAGCCAACCTACTGCGCCCATATCTGCCCAAGTAAGAGTGGGATAATTAAAAATGCTAGAGTATTTCGCTTTTTCAGTGTGCAACTGCTCTAAGAGTTCATCTCTTGAAATTCCCAAAGATTCTGCTGCTGAATATAAATACAGACCATGACCTGCTTCATCTTGAACTTTAGCCAATAAAACAACCTTAGCTCTCAAACTAGGAGCTCTTGATATCCATTGACCTTCTGGCTGCATACCTACAACTTCAGAATGTGCATGCTGGGAAATTTGACGAATTAAATGCTTTCTATAATCATCTGGCATCCAATCTTTTGGTTCGATTTTTTCTTCTCTGTCTATCTTTGCTTGAAATGCTTCAAGTCTATTTACATCTTCCATAGAACTTACGTTTTATCAGATTACAATTTTAAATAATAATTTCTCTCCAATTAGTGAAGAATGAAGCTTTGAAAATGATATTAATCAGTCTCGAGGCTCATGTATATAACCAATGATAGAATCAATTGTTTTAAATAACAACAATACTATTTTTGCAAACCTTAAAAATAGCACAAACTTCGTTTATGTTCTACAATATTAAAGTACAAAAAGTAACAAGAGAAACTCCCGAAACAGTTTCTGTTAGTTTAGAAATCCCTGAAAATTTAAAAGACCATTTTAAATACAAACAAGGGCAATACCTTACATTCAAACAGACTATTAACGCTGAAGAATTGAGACGTTCTTATTCTTTGTGCAGCAGTCCAGTTACCGACAATAGTCTTCAAGTAGCTGTAAAACAGGTAGAAGGAGGTAAATTTTCTACATGGGCTAATACTGAACTGAAAGAAGGTAGCGTACTTGAGACCATGGCTCCAATGGGAAATTTCTACACGGAGGTTGCAGAAAATCAGAAAAAGAAATATGTCCTTTTTGGTGCAGGAAGTGGAATCACTCCTCTTCTATCGATAATTAAAACTATCCTTTCGGTTGAAAAAGAATCAGAAATTGTATTGATCTATGGCAACCGAACCAACGATACTATCATTTTTAATTCGGCATTAAACGATTTGGTTGAATCTTCAAATGGTAGATTTACTCGAATTGATGTTTTGAGCCGTGAAAACAATAACGACCCAATTTTTAATGGAAGAATTGGAAAAGAAAAGTGCGTTGAAATTGATCTAAAGCACACAAAATTACTGGATGCTGATGAATTTTTCCTTTGCGGGCCAGAGAGTATGATAATGGATATAAAGGCTTGGTTAGAAAATTCTAACATCAACAAAAGCAATATTCATTTTGAGTTATTTACTACTCCAGTTGCTTCAGCCGAAAAAACAGTTGACCCTAATGCAGAAATGAATGCTAAGGTTACCGTAATAATGGATGACGAAGAGTTTGAATTTGATCTTTCAAGTAAAGGCGACAGCATTCTCGATGCTTCTGTTGATGCAGGAATTGATGCTCCATATTCTTGCAAGGGCGCTGTTTGCTGTACTTGTAAAGCCAAGGTTGTAGAAGGTTCTGCTCGTATGGAAATGAATTATGCATTGGATGACAAAGAAGTTGCAGATGGCTATATCTTAACCTGTCAAGCGCATCCAACTTCAGAGAAGTGTGTGGTTGATTATGATGTCATCTAAGCCCTAATAAAATATTGAATGTAAAAACGCCTCCAATTCGGGGCGTTTTTTATTTGACTCTTTATCCCGTCAATAAATAGAGACACACAAGAACTATTAAGTCATTCTGGAAGCGTAGTTGAACCAATTTCCCAAAAGAAATTGACGTGAAACAGCTTTTCAGAATCTCATTATTAATATCGAATTGCTGATGTTGGAATAAAATTTCAAAAAGTTAGGAACTGATAGTTTTTAGATTCCGGACAGAAGTTTCTCCAAATCTCATGCTTCGATAAGTTCAACTAATCTTCCGGAATGACGTTGACTGGATTTAAAATACGTGAAACAGATGTTCAGAATCTCACTTCAAATAATTAGGAGCTGCTGAAACAAGTTCATCATGACGTCAAGAGAAATTAAGTCACCTCTCTTTCGGTTCCTTCCGGTAAAACTCGGGAATCATTTCCTTTTCAGAAAATGAAATACCGTAATCCTCTAATTCCGTTAAAATAGGTTCATAAATGGACTTATGAATCGGCCTATGAATTCCCGGTTCAAAAATCTTTCCTTCTAAAATCATTTTTGCGGCAATTGCAGTGGGTAAGCCTACCGTTTTAGACATAGACGTGTAGGTTTGGTCATCCCCTTTAACCACCATCGAAGAGGTCATCATTTTCTTCTCACCTGATGCCGTTTCCCAACCCAACTTATGCCACATAACAATCATGTCTTTATCATCTGGAGCTAAGCTCCATTTTTGTTCAAGAATGTATTGAAGAACTTGGGCTGGTGTTGCATTATCCAACTCAATAGGAGTATCCTCAAAAATACCGAGCCAACTTAGTTTGTCCATTACTTCAGAATCTTGCGGTATGTTCAAATAATACATCAACTTCAGCTCTACAGAGTCGTGCGGATTATAGGCTAAAAACGAATTGATAAACTCGCGATTTGTCATTGGTTCCGTTCCTTTGATTTGATAAGTATCATCTGTGGCGCCTAATTTCACAAATGCATCCCAAGCTCTTGAAAATCCCGGTCTTCGGAGGGTTCCCCTATAAATGGTTGGAATATCATCAAGGTCATATACCGCCCTGTAACTTAAAGAATCTCGATTTGCGTAGCCTTCAAATCTGCCATACCCCTCTATGGTGATAAACTCAGTTCTTCTAAATAATCGGTGGTAGGGTATGTATTTGTTTTGCCCTTCCTGAATAAATTTTGCGGCACCACCTTGACCCGCAAGAACTACATTTCGAGGGTTCCAAGTAAATTTATAATTCCATGGGTTATTGTCACTTTCGGGAGCTATTAATCCACCAGTAAATGATTCAAACAGTAACATTTTACCATTTTCTGATCGAATTTTATCAATCAATTTCATTGCAGACATATGGTCAATGCCCGGATCAACACCTACCTCCATCATGATAGGAATTCCAGCGGCTTTTGCTTGATCGGTTAACGCTTCAATTTCATTGGTCATATATGATGCTGTTACAGCTGGGGTTTTACTTTCAATACACACCCTTAAAACAGATTCATGAAATCGTGCCGGAAGCATAGAAATTACAAGATCGTGTTTGGGAATTTCATTTTTCCATACATCATCAGACTCGGGTTGGATTACGCATGCGTTACTATAGCCTTCAATTTTCTTTTTTACAAATTCAGCTGAACGCTCAACAATAGTAAGCTCCCACTCAAACGCTTGAGAATTTTCCAACAAGTACTTAATCAGGTTAGAAGCCGACCTCCCTGCTCCAAGTAACAATATTCTTTTTGGCATATTTTGTGAATTGAGACTTTTTCTTATATAATTTTGACAACTTAAATTACAACAAATGAAACATTTTTTCCTAACAACACTGGTTACATTTTTTATTTCAACGGTGAGTTTTTCACAATCCAACTTAGTGGTATACTCCAATGATGGCGTAAACTTTACGCTAGAAGTTAACGGGGTTCAACAAAACGAAACTCCAACTACGAATGTAAAAGTAGAAGGTATAGCTCAAGAATTTATCTCTGTTCGCATTTTATTCGCTGATGGGAAAACTCCTGCGCTAAAAAAATCATTTCCGCTCACAAAAAACAATGAAGTTTCTGCTCAATTAGTACTCAATAAAAAAGGACTTTATAAACTGCGTTACATGGGTGAAACTCCTATTGGATCATCTGCCTCACCAGCAAACCAAACCGTAATTAGGTATGGAGAGGAACCTGTTGCTATAAGCAATAATGCTCCAGTAGCTTCGCCAAGTACACCCATAGAAAATACTCCGATGGGATCAACATCCTCTACCAGCACAACAGTTACCACTACCACGGTTAACAACGGAGTCCCAAACACCTCTGAAAATATAAATATGAATGTAAACATTGGTGGACAAAGTGTTGGAATTTCAACTTCTATGACGGGTATGGAATCCTCATCAACAACCACTGTAACTGAAACAACAACAATAAATACTTCTTCAAGCTCTACAATAAACTCAGCGCCGCAAACTAACGTGCCTACCCAAACTATTGGAGCAGAAACGCTATCAACTGGAGGTTGCGACGCGCCAATGCCAAGCGGTGAATTGAACTCAGCACTTGCTTCAGTGGAAGCGAAATCTTTTGAAGACTCAAAAATGACCCTCGCAAAGCAATTCACAAAAGCAAATTGCTTAAGTGCAGATCAAATAAAAAGCGTGATGCAAAAGTTCACGTTTGAAGATAATAAGTTGGAATACGCGAAATTTGCTTATGATTACTGCCTAGATCAACCGAGTTATTATAAGGTGAATGATGCTTTTCAATTTGAACTTACAATTGATGAATTAGATGAATACCTTGAGAGCAAATAACCCATTTAGAGTATATATGATAATAGGAACGGCGAGTTTATTACTCGCCGTTTGTTTTGGTGCAATGGGAGCACATGCATTGAAACCGATATTATCTGCAGAGCAATTACAAAGCTTTGAAACAGGAATCAGGTATCAATTTATTCACGGTATAGTGATTTTATTTTTACCCACATTGAATAACTATTTCTCTGAAAAACACATAAAGCAAGCTTCGCTACTTTTTATATTGGGAATATTGTTTTTTTCATTTTCAATTTACTTATTAAACCTTAGGGAGTTTCTAAATATGCCGGGTTTAAAACTATTAGGCCCTGTAACCCCTGTTGGTGGCTTGCTCTTTATTTCTGGTTGGCTATTCCTATTCATTCAATTGATTTTTGGAAGTAAAAACATTGATATTGAAAAGAACTAATTGAGTTAATTTTCAACTATGGAAAAGTTCAATTGTTAACAATCCGAATTAAGAAATTGTTAAGTCAAATAATTAATAGCGTTACATTTGCCGCTCAAATTCGTAAAAATTTAAATGATGAACGAACAAGGACTGAGAGCAGATAATGCAACAGTTGAATCGTACGGTATTAAAAACGCTACCGCACATTGGAATTTAGACCCAATTGTTTTAAGTAAACTATCAGTGGACGTAGGACAAGCTAAGGAAACGAGCACAGGTGCAATAACAGTCGATACAGGCGAATTTACAGGACGGTCCCCAAAGGACCGTTTTATCGTTAAGGACGCTATTACTGAAGATGCTATTTGGTGGGGAAATATCAACATTCCCTTCGACGCAGATGCTTTTGATAAGCTTTACGATAAGGTAACCAATTACCTATCTGAAAAAGATGTTTATGTAAGAGATGCTATCGCTTGTGCTGATCCTGCGTACAAGATGAACCTGAGAGTAGTAAATGAATACCCTTGGTCAAACCTATTCGTCTACAACATGTTTATACGCCCAACTGAGGAAGAAGTAAAATCTTTTGACCCCGAATGGACTGTAATTAACGCTCCTGGTTTTATGGCTGACCCTGCTGTTGACGGGACTCGTCAATCAAACTTTGCTATTCTAAACTTTACAAAAAAGATTGCATTAATTGGTGGAACTGGATATACTGGAGAAATCAAAAAAGGAATTTTCTCTGCATTGAACTTCATTCTACCTCACCAAAAGAATACTTTGAGTATGCACTGCTCTGCTAATATTGGCAAAGATGGAGATACTGCAATTTTCTTTGGACTTTCAGGGACTGGTAAAACAACTTTATCTGCTGATCCAAATCGAAGATTAATTGGAGATGACGAGCACGGCTGGAGTGATGAGGACTCGGTTTTCAATTTCGAAGGGGGCTGCTACGCAAAAACAATTGACCTTACTGAAGAAAAGGAACCAGACATCTTTAGAGCTATTAAGCCAGGTGCTTTGTTAGAAAATGTTCGTTTTAAGCCAGGAACTAACGAAGTAGATTTTGAAGATACTTCAGTTACTGAAAACACAAGAGTTTCTTACCCAATTTATCATATAGACAACATTGCTGAACCTTCAATTGGTCACAATCCAAAAAACATTTTCTTTTTGACATGTGATGCTTTTGGTGTTCTGCCTCCAATTTCTAAAATGACTCCAGGTCAAGCGGCTTATCATTTTATATCTGGATATACAGCTAAAGTTGCAGGAACTGAAGCTGGTATTACTGAGCCTGTAACTGCATTCTCTGCTTGTTTTGGAGCTCCATTTATGCCACTTCACCCAACTGCTTATGGCGAAATGTTGAGCCGTAAAATGGAAGAAAGTGGTGTAAATGTTTGGTTAGTAAATACAGGTTGGTCTGGTGGTGAATATGGTACTGGTGAAAGAATGAGTCTTAAAATTACTCGTGCTTTAATTACCGCTGCTTTAGAAGGTGATTTGGAAAATGTAAATTACGAAACGCACGAAATTTTCGGACTGAATTACCCTACAGAATGTGAGGGAGTTCCTAGCGATTTGCTTTCTCCAAGAAACACATGGACGGATAAAGCTGCCTATGATAAAAAAGCAAATGAATTGGCTACTAAGTTTAATAACAACTTCAAGCAATTTGCTGATAATGCAAACGATGAAATTTTAGCTGCTTCTCCTATTTGCACTGAGAACGCTTAATTAGTCTTTCATAATATTTTAAAAACTCCTATCCCGAAATTGATGGGAGTTTTTTTGCTCCTTACTTTCTGTTTAAAATTAAAATTTACCTTCGTTTCATGCACAAGATATACGCACAACTTCCCTCTTCTGGCTCACTTATTCTTTCAGAAGAAGAATCAAAACACTTGTGCAAAGTGATGAGGAAAACCGTCGGAGATAGAGTGCTAATTCTGGACGGAAAAGGAAAAAAAGCAACTGCAAAAATTTCTATTGCACATGCAAAAAAAGCTGAAGTCTCGATTCTTGAAATTGAAACTACCGGACGTCGCAGTTCAATTGAACTAAATATTGCCATTGCTCCCACCAAGAACCTAAACCGCATTGAATATTTCGTTGAAAAGGCGACTGAAATCGGAATTGATTTTATTCAGCCCATCCTATGTGTGCAAAGCGAACGTAAAGTCTTAAAAACCGATCGATTAGAGAAAATAGCCATAGCTGCTATGAAACAATCGGGTCAGGTTTTTCTGCCAAAAATTGCAGAATTGCTTCCAGTGATGGAATTTGTAAAAAACAACCCAAATGGACTCATTGCCTATTGCCCAGACCACCTAACTAATCCCCAGCTATTAAATGAAGTTAAGAATCGGGACTCTATTGCGATTCTAATTGGTCCTGAAGGAGATTTCACTCAAGAAGAAGTTAACTTCGCCCTTGAAAATGGCTACAAAACAGTGAGTTTAGGGAAATCGATTCTTCGCACCGAAACCGCTGGAGTTTATGCCACCACTTTAATTAGCACATTGGATTGAAACAACTACTTGCACTATTTCTAGTTTTATTTACTCTGGGTCTTCAAGCTCAGCAAACTCAGCTTGCGCTTTTAAAATATAACGGCGGTGGTGATTGGTATGCAAATCTAGAGACTTCATTACCTAACCTAATTAAGTATTGTAATACAGAGTTAAACACGGATTTAGGCTCTGAACAAGTCGTTGTAGAAGTCGGTAGTCCTGAATTATTCAACTTTCCTTTTGTTCACCTTACCGGTCATGGAAACGTAATTTTTAACGACACTGAAATTGAAAACCTGAGAAAGTATATGCTCGGTGGTGGGTTCTTACACATTGACGATAACTATGGTTTAGACAAATTTATTCGCCCTCAAATGAAACGCGTTTTTCCAGAATTGGAGTTTATTGAATTGCCATATAACCATCCTATCTATCACCAAAAATTTGATTTCAATACGGGGCTTCCTAAAATTCACGAACACGATAACGGTTATCCAAAAGGATACGGTCTTATTTACAAAGGTCGCCTGATTTGCTTCTACTCTTTCGAGTGCGATTTAGGCGATGGCTGGGAAGATCAAATGGTGCACAACGATCCCCAAAACAAACGTATTCAGGCACTGCAAATGGGAGCGAATATGATTGAGTATGTTTTTAAGGGTGAGGGGTTGGAGTGAATTAAACACCTAAACTATTTATTCTATGTCATGCTGAATTTATTTCAGCATCTCACTTAATAAATTGTATGCAGAGATTCTGAAATAAATTCAGAATGACCTGATGGCACATACCAAATTTAATTCTGTTTATCAGATAAACTAGCCAATAATTACAATTCCAAATCTACCTCAACACAAACAATTCCGCCTCTCGCATCAAGTCACTCAGCACTCTATCTGCTTCAACAAAAGGAACTACTTTTCTAAATTCAGCAACGTATTCTTCTACTCTAACTGAAGATTTTAATGGTCTTCTGAATTCCAATGCCTGAGCACCGTTCATTAATTCAATTCCTAAAACACGTTGTAAATTCTTAACCACTTTGTAGCATTTGGTAGCTGAATTTGCCCCCATACTTACATGATCCTCTTGCCCGTTGCTACTATCAATGGTGTCTACAGAAGATGGTACACAAAGCTGCTTATTTTGACTAACAATACTTGCCGCAGTGTATTGAGGAATCATAAAGCCTGAATGTAAACCCGGTTTTGAAACCGAATATGCTGGTAATCCTCTATCGCCTGAAATCAATTTATAGGTTCTTCTTTCAGAAATGGAAGCCAATTCTGCACACGCAATTGCGAGCATATCAGAAGCTAACGCCAAAGGCTGTCCATGGAAATTTCCTCCAGAAATAATTTTGTCTTTTTCAGGAAAAATTGTTGGATTATCCGTAACCGCATTTATTTCGTTTTCAATTATTTTTTCGATGTGCTTCAAGGTATCCTTTGATGCACCATGCACTTGCGGAATACAACGAAATGAGTAGGGATCTTGCACATGTTCTTTTTCCTGCTTCGCAATTTCACTACCCATCAAAAATTGACGCACATTTTTTGCGGTTTTTAATTGACCGGTGTGATTTCTAATAATGTGCAAATCCTCATCAAAAGGCTCTACTCTGCCATCAAAAGCTTCTAATGAAAGGGTGGCAATTAGGTCTGCTCGATTACTCAATTTTTTGGCATTTACAAAATTGTAAACTCCATAAGCACTCATAAATTGAGTACCATTTAATAAGGCTATACCTTCTTTGCTTTGCAATTCAATCGGGTCCCAGCCAAACTCCTCCATTACTTCAGAAGCATGCATTCTTCTTCCTTGGTAATTCACTTCTCCTAATCCCAAAAGCGGCAAAGACATATGAGCCAAAGGAGCTAAATCGCCAGAAGCCCCTAAAGAACCTTGTTGATAAACCACTGGTAAAATATCATTATTGTAAAAATCCAATAGTCGATGAACGGTTGCTAATTGCACTCCTGAGTGTCCATAACTCAAACCTTGAATTTTAAGCAACAACATCAGTTTTACAATCAATTGAGGAACTTCAGAACCCATTCCACAAGCATGTGACATGATTAGATTTTTTTGCAGTACTTCTAAATCTTCACTTGAAATTGAAGTGTTGCATAAGGAGCCAAATCCAGTGTTAATACCGTAAATAGGCTCTTTTGAAGTCTTTATTTTTTGATCCAAATATTCTCGGCAAATCTTTATGCGCTCAACTGCTCCATCGCTTAACTCGATGTAAGCTTTAGTTTCAATGATTTCTTCAATTACTTCTAACGTTAGGCGGTAACCTGAAATATTATACACTTCCATTGTATTAGTTTAAGTTTTAATCTTTAGCAGAATAAATATGCAACGTGATTCCCGCCTGCTCGGGAATGACGAAGAAGATAAAAAAAGGTCTTTTTAGTTTTTCATTATTCTACGAAAGAATTTCAATTAATTTCACTATCGACATAGCATTTTGATCGCCTGTCTCCATATTTTTTACGGTGGGTTGTTGTGCTTCAATTTCTCGATCGCCTACTAAAAGGACATAAGGAATCGATTTATCGTTGGCGTATTTCATTTGTTTTTTCATTTTGGCCGCATCTGGGTAAACCTCTGTTCGAATCCCAGCCGCTCTTAATTTTTTTGCCCACAACTGGCATTGTGCAGCTTCCTTTTCTCCAAAATTCACGAACATCACCTGAGCACTCAATCCAACTTGAGCAGGAAATAAATCTTTATCCAACAACAAGTCATAAATACGATCTGCACCAAAGGACACGCCTACTCCCGAAACATCTTTTAATCCAAAGATTCCGGTTAGATCATCGTAGCGACCACCACCACAAATACTGGAAGGAAAATCGGGGTGTGTGACTTCGAAAATTGCACCGGTGTAATAGTTCAACCCTCTCGCCAATGTTGGATCGAATTCGCAAATCGAAACGTCTAATTTTTCAGCAGAATCGAGCACTGTTTTCAATTCTTCAATTCCTTTTAGCCCCACTTCAGAAGTAGCAACAAAATTGGATACAGACTCCAATGAAACGTTTTCGAACAAGACGCCCAATTTAGAAATCGCTTCCACACCAATTCCTTTAGAAGCTAGTTCTGCCTCAACTTTTTCACGACCAATTTTATCCAGTTTGTCTAAAGCGACTGTTATGTCAATGAGCTTATCGGGTTCGCCAATTACCTCTGAAATGCCTTGTAAAATTTTTCGGTTGTTGATTTTTATGGACACATCCGGCAAGCCCAATTTTGTGAACACATCCGCAATGATTTGTGTGAGCTCCACCTCGTTCAATAAAGAGTTTGAACCAATCATATCTACATCGCATTGATAGAACTCTCGGTAACGCCCTTTTTGCGGACGGTCGGCTCTCCACACAGGCTGAATTTGGTAGCGTTTGAATGGAAAGCTCAATTCGTTTTGGTGTTGCACCACAAATCGTGCAAAGGGAACCGTAAGGTCGTAGCGCAGGGCTTTTTCGGATATTGCATAATTAAACTTATTCAAGGCAACATCATAATTTGCAACGTCTACCCTTTCAACTTCACTTTGTATTAAATCCATCAAAAAGACATTAGTCTTCTTTCCTTTTACTGAGTTTATTCTGCTTAAAGCTTTTATAGACCTTTCTTTATCAAATGGATATTTCTCTGGATAGTTACCCGAATTTAAAATCTTAAAAATTAAACGATCTCCTTCCTCACCATATTTCCCCATAAGGGTTTCGGTGAGTTCCATAGCAGGTGTTTCAATGGGTGCAAAACCGTAGGTATCGAATACTCCTCGAATGGTATCGAAAATATAATTCCTTCGAGCAGCTTGCTGCGGTAAAAAATCTCTTGTTCCTTTTGGTGTGTTTAAAGCAACCTTTGCCATTGTTCTTTCGTTTTTTGAGCGGTGTGCGAAGTTAGCATATCCGCGTTGGTGTTGCAACGTGTTCTCGATACATTTTTAAAATGAGTCAATTATCATTGCCCCCTTTTAAAAACACTCGAACTGACATACAGATTATAATTGAGAATTCAATACAACTATGTCACTTCGAGTGATTCGACGTAGGAGAATTGTATCGAGAAGCCTTGATAATTTGGTTGAATTAAGCCTAAGAAATTTCAGTAGTACCACGGATAGACTTTGCGAAAAGGTTGTTTTACCTTTATCATCTAAAAATATAAATGGCTAATAACACTTGTGTTAATAGCCAAACGTTAGCGGTCATTACAGACTATTATCACATGACAAATTATTGGGCATAACAACTAAACTTAACGACAGAAAACAACGAAAATCAATAAGAAATGAAAGCAACCGGAAAAACAGTATTGGAAATTCTTACCAGCCTTCCTGAAGACCGCACAGAACCTTTTAACAAACTACATGATGTCATTGTAAAAAACCTGCCCAAAGGTTTTGAACCCGCCATTAGTTATGGTGGATTGGGTTATGTTGTTCCACATTCACTTTATCCAGGGGGTTACCATTGTAAGCCAAGCGAACCTCTTCCATTTTCAGGAATTGCTTCTCAAAAACATTCTATTAATTTTTACCATATGGGTATATATTCAGATCCCAAATTATTAAAATGGTTTTTAGCTGAATATCCCAAGCACAGTAAGCAAAAACTTGACATGGGAAAAAGTTGTGTCCGTTTTAAGAAGTTGGATGAGATACCTTATAAACTCATTGGTGAATTAATGAAAAAAATGAGTGCGAAAGAATGGATAAATATTTATGAAACGAACATAAAAAAATAAAAACAACGAACCGCTAACAAGGTGTATAGTGCATACCCTACGGGATACGCACCATACACAAACACGGTAGCCTAACGCATCAATCCACTCCTACCCCCTCACCAATTTCTTATACTTCAACCGTGTAGGTTGTGTATCACCCAAACGCTTGCGCTTGTTTTCTTCGTATTCGGAGTAGCTGCCCTCAAAATACTTTACCTGAGAATCGCCTTCAAAAGCCAATATATGCGTACAAATGCGATCTAAGAACCATCTGTCGTGAGAAATAACCACTGCACAACCGGCAAAGTTTTCTAGGGCTTCTTCCAAGGCACGCAGAGTATTTACATCAATGTCGTTGGTAGGCTCATCCAATAACAACACGTTAGCTTCCATTTTTAAAGTAATGGCCAAATGCAAACGGTTGCGCTCTCCACCTGAGAGTATTCCTACTTTCTTTTGTTGGTCTGCTCCTCCGAAATTAAACTTAGTACAATAGGCTCTAGCATTTATTTTGTTGTTTCCTATTTCTATCCAATCGGCTCCACCAGAAAGTACATCATACACAGTTTTCTCAGGATCGATATCTGCGTGCGATTGATCTACATAAGCAACCTTTACCGTTTCCCCTACTTTAAACTCTCCCGAATTTGGTTTTTCTAGGTCCATGATCATTCTGAACAACGTGGTCTTTCCTGCACCGTTTGGTCCAATGATGCCCACAATACCATTCGGCGGTAATTTGAAATCTAGGTTTTCATACAACAATCGGTCATCATAACCTTTAGCGACATCAACCGCTTCAATTACTTCAGCTCCCAAACGAGGGCCAGGTGGAATAAAGATTTCCAAGTTTTCCATCTTGTCTTTTCCTTCCTCATTCAGCATTTTATCGTAATTCGCTATACGTGCTTTTGATTTGCTTTGGCGTGCTTTTGGAGCCATACGCACCCATTCCAATTCGCGTTCGAGGGTTTTGCGGCGTTTGCTCTCAGTCTTTTCTTCTTGAGCCATACGCGTCGTTTTTTGGTCTAACCAAGAAGAGTAATTTCCCTTCCAAGGAATACCTTGTCCCCTATCCAATTCTAGAATCCAACCAGCTACATTATCCAAGAAATACCTATCGTGTGTAATTGCGATTACGGTTCCTTTATACTGCTGTAAATGTTGCTCTAACCAATATACCGATTCTGCATCCAAGTGGTTAGTGGGCTCATCCAACAACAAAATATCGGGTTCTTGCAACAACAAGCGACACAAGGCAACTCGGCGGCGCTCTCCACCCGAAAGGTTTTTGACATTAGCGTCAGATTCTGGACAACGCAAAGCGTCCATGGCAATTTCTAATTTCGTATCCAGCTCCCAAGCGTTGTGCTGCTCAATAAGGTCGTTAAGCTTGCCTTGCTTTTCAATGAGTTTCTCCATTTTGTCTGGATCTTCCATTACTGCAGGATCCATAAAAGCATTGTTTACGTCTTCGTATTCCTTTAGAATATCAACAACTTCTTGCACGCCTTCTTTTACGACTTCAATCACCGTTTTTGAATCATCCATTTCTGGCTCCTGCTCCAAATAACCTACAGCATATCCGTCTGAAAAATGAATGTCTCCTTGAAAAGATTTTTCTACTCCAGCGATAATGCGCATGAGCGTAGATTTACCCGAACCGTTGAGACCAATAATCCCAATCTTAGCCCCGTAAAAAAACGAGAGGTGAATGTTTTTTAGAATTTGTTTTTGAGGTGGAATTATCTTAGAAATTCCATTCATGCTGAAGATTACTTTCTTATCGTCTGACATATTCTATAACTTAAGTATTGCAATTAATTTTCAAGGTTATCAAATGTAATGTTTACCTCCAAATAGCTATTGCGGAAGCGAGTAAATAATGCAAATTCTGCTAAAGCATTTGCTAATGCAGTTGATGTTCAATACTTCTATCAAAAATTTGAATTATTGTATATTGCGAAGCTTAATTTCGATTCGAAAATGAAATCTTACAAAGAACATTTATCTTCTATCAAATCCTTTGGAGAACAAGTTTCTGTAAAAAGAAGACCTGTTTTTAGAGGATCCGCAATTTTCCCTGTAATTCAACATGCAAAACTTAACACTCGAGTATTGTACATGGGCTATTGGATGGTGAAAAATAATATTACAGAATTAGGCTTACTAATTACGTTACGAGATCAGCTGGGAACAATTATATATCGAGATACACAACAAATAAATAATCCAAGCTCGAAAGAAGTAGAAGTTGGAGCGATTCTTAAAGCAATAGAATTTCCCGGTGATTATTTTGAAGGTTCAATTGAATTGGAAATATTTTCAAGTAAAGACTTAGTATTTCCTTTCCCTGCATTTGTAGTGAATTATTACAACGAAAAAGGTTCTTCGGCAGTGCATACCACCGGAAGAGTTTACAATGATGTTGAGGATATGCAAAGCAACAGTGTCGAAGTTAAGGAATGTGGCTTTGACTTGTTTCCAGGAGAAGGTATGGATCCGTTTTTCGCATTTGTGAATGGACATGAAGTTAACTCTAATGCACAATTCACCTTAGAAGTTATCTCGAAAAAAGGCATTTCTAACACAAAGGAAATTAGTATTGGCGAATTGTCGGGTTTAGAAAGTAAGTTTATAAAGCTCAAAGATTTTTTACCAATAGATGAATGGATTGAAGGGGAAGTTGGCACGTTGAAAATCACTCATAATTTAAAGGGCATGTTTCCTAGGTTTATAGCAGGGAATTTCAGTAAAAGCGCCGAAGCATTGGCAATTACGCATACTTACTATGATAATTCTAAGAACAGCTCGGAGGATGCTTATTGGACCAATACGAACCCAGATTTAATGCACGATTCATCTGTTTTCGTTCCCCTATTTTTAGATGACGATTGGTATTCTGAGCTAAAACTTTACCCAATATATTCTCCATCGGAGCATACCATCGAAGTTCAATTCTTTGATGAAAAAGGAAAAATTGTTCACACAATTGAAAACTTTTTGCAGATTGCTAATGACCATAATGAATTCGTGGAAGTAAACTTTAACGAACTGGTTGAAGCAGAAGGATTAAACAAAAGCGAAATAAAAGGAGTAATGCTGATAAAGCATTGCGCTGAAAAAAACAGAATCCCTAGTCGTTTAAAATACGGTTTAAACGTTGGCCGGAAAGGAAGGGCTTTTGATTTGCCAACTAATATCTGTTTCGCATCCTCGGTTTCAAACGAAAAAATAATCACAAAATCAGGTACTTTTAAATGGCTTCCCTTATTGAATTCGGGGCATTCTGTTGGAATCATTGAAAACTCAAGTTTTGTAAAAGACTATCAGCAAAAAGCAGAAGTAACAGCCAATTATTACAAGAAAGACAATCCAATTCCCTTAACTCGAAACTTTACAATAAATCCAAATGGACAAGTGCGATTAGAGCTTGACGATGAACTCGCTGCATTTGCAGATGGAAATGCTATTTGGGTTACTATACAAGCAAATAGCCCTTTTGTAAAAGCGTGGTATTTCGAGTTTAATGAAAGTGGCATAATGGGTGGCGATCACTCTTTTTAAAAAAATAGAAATAAAAAAATGACTTATAAAACAGAACAAGAAAGCTTTTGGGCAGGGAACTTTGGAGTTGAGTATATAGAAAGAAATAAAAGCGCTGAATATTTAGCCTCAAATCTCAATTTCTTTTCAAAGGCTCTTGCACGAGTGGGAACGCCCGATTCATTAATTGAGTTCGGACCTAACATTGGAATGAACCTAAAAGCCATCAAATTACTTTTCCCTCATATCGATTTATCGGCGGTGGAAATTAATGAGGATGCAGCAAAAATTCTGGAAGAAACCATTTCTAAGGAAAGCATTAGTCAATGCTCGATTTTTGATTTTGAACCTTCAAAAAAAGCAGAGGTTTCACTGATTAAAGGTGTATTAATCCATATCAATCCTGATATGTTGGATGTAGTATACTCTAAATTATATGCAGCGAGTAAGCGTTACATATTGGTTTGTGAATATTATAATCCTGCGCCTGTTACTATCAATTATAGAGGTCATGACGATAGACTTTTTAAGCGAGATTTTGCAGGTGAATTAATGGAAAAGTACAGCGATTTAGAATTGGTTGATTATGGTTTTTGCTATAAACGCGACCCCGCTTTTCCGCAAGATGATGTAACATGGTTTTTACTTGAAAAAAAGTAAGATCTAAAAAATGAACCCTAGGACCAATCTTTTAATTCTGATTTTAAGTGCAATTGCTGGTATTATTGGCTTTGTACTTATGTCCATTTCTAACTCTGAAATTGGCCCAAAGCTCGCTTTGGGAGGTTCTGCAGTAAGTCAGTTGGCGGCGATAATCTATTTATGGCCTTCGTCTACAATTACACAAAAAAAGATTTGGAAATTCATGATAGGTGCAGTTGTGCTCACTACAATTGGAGCTTTCGCACATAATTATTCCTCTGAATTTGGTTCTACACTTTCCTTTGTTGGCTATATCTCGGTAATTGGCCTTTACTTTATTCATTTTGTTCAAAAAAACAAAAGACGAAAGTTGGATATTATTAAACTTACTTGGGTTGTATTCACCTACTTACTAATGATGCTAAACGCTTTATTTGATCGTCTTCCGACAGATTTAGAGTTTTTCACTACTCCATTACTATGGTACGGCGCTTATCTTTATTATAAGCAGCAGAACAACCTTTTAGATGAAAGGCATAAGGCGGGTTGGTAAGCATTAGTGCAAAGATTGTTTTAAGGGAGTGAATAATGCAATGCTCTTTTCAAGAGATCTAAGCTACTTCTTTTGTTTTCCTGAATATAAGTGAAACCAACAAACCGCAAATAGAAAACAAGGCAAGCACTCCAAACACATATTGATGTCCTAAAACTCCTGGGTAATTATCCAATAAGTAACCCATTAAGGGACTCACAAATACATCGGGCGTGTAACCTACTACTGAAATAACTCCAACTGCGGTTCCAGTGTGCGCCAAACTTATTTGTGCATCACCCATAATGGCAAAATAGACACCTCGAATTCCATAAATACCTGCTGAAATCGCACTTAGATTTAGCAAACTAACTACCGCCACACCGCTTATTATTCCTGAGAAAAGAAGAATTCCTCCAATGCCTGAAATTAGGAAAGAGATAGAAATAACTCTAATTCCAGAAATTTTATCCGCCAAAAAACCCGCGGCCAATGCAAAAAGAGGTCTGAGCCATATTGCTCCAGTTCCCACCATAGAAGACTGAACCTCATCGAAACCCAAAACATCTTGTGCATAAAGCGAAAAATCGTCGGTAATTTTATAGCCTACATAAGCACAAATAACTATTATGGACTGGAGCCAAAGTCGCTTGTTTTTCATCACAGATTTCAGCCCTTTCATTTCAAATGCTGAGCCGGCAAGACTTTTTGAAGTAACAGTTGGTAAGCCCAAATAAACCAAGACTCCAGCGAAAAAGGTAATCGAACTGGTTACGATGAGCACTAATTTAAACGAAGCCACGTTATCTAAATTAGTCGCTTCCATTTGGGTTGCAAAAACTGCAGCGCCAATTGTTCCCAATATAGCTGCCAAAGCACCTCTGCCTCCTTCCAATAATCCAAATGCTCTTCCTTGCGTATGTTCTCCTCCCCAAAGTCTGGTCGATTTAATAAGCGCTGCCCAAAACAATAAAATGGTCGTGCAACCCCAATATCCATAGAGAAAGACACCCATTAATACTGGATAAATTGCAACGGAAAAACCACCTAAAGCTGTTAAAACCAAGCCCAAACCCATCAGTAATTTAGGTTGGAATTTATCGGCAAGTGGCCCGCCAATAAAATAGGAAATCATAGCTACTAAGCCGTAAACCGAGAAATAGCTCCCCAATTCGGTGTTTGAAATTTCATACACCGATAAAACCGATGGGCGGAAAATTCTAGGAATAACAAAAGGCAAGAAAAAGACCGATTCTCCCGCTAAAATCAAAAGAATTAGGGGTGTGAGGTTTTTAGAGGTTCTTTTTAAAAGCTTCATAAAACAAATATGAAGAATGTATGCAGATATTAATACTCTCCGCCGACTTTTCGAGTATTCAACTCTAAATTTTCATCTATTGTAGGTTGCTTGCATGTTACTGGAAACACAGATTCTTTACCCTTGAGTGAAAAGTGAAATATGTTGGAATCAGGTTCACTCTGACGATAAAAGGAATCTAAAGCCTATATGGTTACAGTTATTAGTTATAAAAAAACCACATATAGTTCTGTAATTGAAGCTGATGTTAATCACTTTATATTTCAAAAAATCAAATTATCTTGTGCTTGCTATGAAAGTGCCTCCAAAAGAAGAATTCTCAATTCGAGAAATTAGACCTCGATTTAATCAAGATGTGAACTACACATTTATTGAATTAAAAGCAATGTTGGACAAGGAATTATCCCAACCAGGAGCTCCAGTAGTAGGAAGTGTCGATCGCGATTACGCATCATTAAAGGTTCCCCAAAAAGATGAGCATTACTGGTCACCTCAATTATCGGTAACCTTCGAAACCTTTGATGACGTTACCCATATCAGAGGATTTTATGGGCCAAAAGCCTCTGTTTGGACTATGCTTATGTTCTTTTACGCAATTATTGGATTTGCTACCATTTTTGTTTCTATAAAAGGGCTGACCCACCGCATGTTAAAGGAAGACAGCACAATAATGTGGTTAGTTCCGATACTTATACTGGGACTACTTTCAATTTATGCCATTGGCTATTTTGGAAAGAAAAAAGGCTACGACCAAATTGTGATTATCCACAATTTCTTTGAAAAGGCCATTGGAGAGTCTTTTTAAATTCAGCTTTAAGATTAGCATTCCAAGCGTTAAGGGTTCTATTGGGATTGTTTTTGAATAACAAAAAAATCGCACAAATTATCTTGCTAAATTTGAATCTTAATCTGAGTTTTATGAAAATCCTTCTCGTTTCATTTTGTGCAATTGTAATTTCTCTTTCTGGAGTTGCTCAAGATTTTAGAATTACAGAAAAAAAAGCGGCTAAAATTCACACATTTTACCCTAGGCAAGTATCCAATTTTTATGAGGCTGGTATTCAACCCATTCCTGAATCTCCTTATCCAAATGGAAAAGATTACCGGTCCTACCTAATGGAAGCAAAAGCCAAGTTTGCCCAACAACATCCGCCGCGTTATTTTGAGACTAGCGCAGGAGCTTCAAGAGCAGATCAACCTCAAGTTATTCAAGATTTTGGAACTTATTGGAGGCATCCTTTAGATGGACCAACGCTGCATGATGGAGGTGGGCCAAATGACAATTCACTGGCATTTTCAAATGACGCATACTTAATCACTTCATGGAATAGTTTGATTTACGCACATGACTTGCAGGCTGATACTCCTTGTTTTAACTCACATCCCTATTTAACGACATTATCCTTCCAGCAATTTGCGGGAAACTTAACCACCTCAAATCCATTTGATCCAAAAATTTTATACGATCCAGAAGAGAATAAATTTGTATTGCTCTTTTTAAGTGGTCGAGGTCCTAACGATTCTAAAACCATCATTGGATTCAGCACAACTAGCAACCCAGCCGATCCTTGGAATGTGTATGAAATTGGTGGTAATCCACTAAATAATAATACTTGGACGGACTACCCTCAAGTTGCATTGACCACAAATGAACTGTTCTATACAGTAAATCTTTTAAAAAGTGGGCAAGGATGGATTGAGGGTTTTGACAGAACCATTATTTGGCAAATTGATAAGCACTCAGGTTTTGATGGAGACGACAGTCTTAAACTAAACCTTTGGGATTCAATTTATTACGAAAACAAGCCGGTACGCTATTTTCGACCAATAAAAACTGGCGCAGGACCAGCTGGACCAAATATGTACTTTCTTTCAAACAGAGGTGTGCCCGTTGAATGGAACGATACTAAAGTGGTTGAAAGTGATACCGTTTTCTTAATCGAAGTTGACAATGAACGTGGAAAGTCACCTAACCTAACGGTGAAGCCTTTAAAGGCCAACCAAACCTATCAGACTCCCACAAATGCTACTCAGGCTGAAGGCCATATATTCTTTACGAATGATTCTAGAATTTTAGGTGGGTTTTATAACAACAACCAAATTCAATTTGTTGGAAACACGATGGATAAATCGACCAACAGGCCTGCCGTTTACCACGGAGTTATTAAGAATGTGAGCACGACCCCTACACTTACCTTAAGAAACATTAGTTCGGGAACTCTCGATTATGGTTTTGCGAACATTGCTTACACTGGAATTAAAACAACAAACCAAAGTTCAGTAATCGGTTTTAATCATACTTCAGCAACAGCTTATGCTGGCTTCTCCTGCGTTTATTATGATGGCGCGGGAAATTACTCTACACCAAAAATGTTGGTTGAAGGCGACAGCTTAGTGGATATGAATGGTTGGTCTAACGGAGACAGAACCTACGAACGATGGGGCGATTATTTTGGTATACAACGAAATTTTCGCTCACCAAAACAGGTTTGGCTGAATGGATACTTTGGAAAATCGAACCGAAGAAGTTCCGCATGGATTGTTCAAGTAAAAGTACCTTACGATGAAAATGACCCCGACAATGGAGTGGATACCTCCTATTTTCCGTTAAGTTTAAAAGAACATGAAACGAAGACCTTTAGTATGGTTTACCCAAACCCTTCTGACGGGGCTTTTAAAGTGCGCTTCAATTCATCTTCAGACCAATTCGTTAGCGTAAAATTAACTGCCATAAACGGTACTGAAAGTATTCAACTGCTGGAAGGAGATATAAAATCTGGAACCAACGAACTTAGCTTTCAAACTTTTGATTTGGCAAAAGGAATTTACGTTCTAGAAGTCGCAGGTCCGAATGAAGTTTTGGTGAACAAAAAGGTAGTTATTGAATAACTACCTTTTTATTTACAATACCACTGCTGTGCTTTAATTGGATAAAGTAAACTCCACGGTCCAATTTACTTACTCCAAAATCGCACTGTTCTTCTTTAATTTCAGTGCTAGGATTAAGCACTGTTTTACCATTCATATCTTGTAAAGAAATTGAAGTTACTTCTATCTCACTTTTATTCCATTTGACTGTCAGCTGATCAGTAGCAGGAATCGGAAATACTTCAACTTTTTCACTGCTGTTAAGCTCAGTAATCGATGCTGCCTCAATGTCAAACTCAATTTCTACCGAATCTCTTCCACATAAAGAAACTACCCTCATATATGCAGTTTGGGTTCCATTGCCTGAAAACTGAACGGTAGGGTTTTCAATTGTTGATGTAGTTCCATTTCCAAAAAACCAGTACCAATCATTTCCTCCAGGAGTTTCAGATTGAAATTCTATTAACCCATTTCCTTTGTGCACATAACTAATTTCGGCTTTTGCTTTGTCTTTAAAGGTGATATCGTCCAAAGCCATGTCGCTTCTAAATCCGCCACCAGTTACACCTCTAAAACGAACTCTAATAACACTTCCTATATCGGCAGACAAATCAATTTCATTATTCAGCCATTGTGTGCCTTTGTTTCCAGAAACCACAGGAGTAACATCATTGATCCATGTATTATTCTTAAAAATATCTACATGAAGCGCACCCATATCTGAGCCATTCATGTGATACCAATAATTTAATTTAGGTTGCGTTGCATTTTTTAAATCAATACAAGGGCTAATTAAAGCCGCCTCTTGATTATTACAGCCTCCAGATGCTTCTAAGAAGATGTATTTACCTGAACCGTTTCCTAAAGTATGATCGACGAAAGGACCGGTAGAATTCGTTGGCGTTCCTGCAGAATTAACTCTCCAATCAATATCATCTTCTGAACCATTAACTCCATTAATCCAACCCTCATCTAAAGAGCAGGTTGTGGCGCCGCAATCATTCTCTGAACCACAAGAAGACAAATGATCAAAATCATAAGTATAACATGGTAACTTTTCCTGAGGATCCAAATAAACTTGAACGTTTGCTACGCTGGTATCGTTAAACCTGTTTTGATCTCTCGAATCAACCATCCAAACCGTTAGAGTATTTGCACCTTGTGTATAGTTCGCTTTTGCATTGAATTTATAAGAAATCGTTTGCCCTGCTGACAATACACCAGCATAGGTTTCTTTTACAACTCCCCCTCCATTTACCTGAAAATACACGTCAACATTAGAAAAGAGTAGACTTTCATTGTTTTTAATTTCAATCTCGATTTCTTTACTAGTAGATGATGACTCACAGCTTACCACGGAACCAGCTCCTTTGGCAATATTGGTAATCTCAATATCTGCATTTAATGGGCAATTTAAGAGCCCTGGTGCTTTAATAACTGACTTCGTTCTGCGGCTTTTCGTTCCATCAGGAGTTTCGGCATCCATAGCAAAATGCATTTCTTTATAGGGGTTATAGTTTAACCCTTTGAAAATATATGGCGAAGCAGTTTGAGTTCCGACTATCTCCATATATTTTGCTCCCATTGTGTAAATATTATAGTTGCTTGCTCCTGAGATTGGAGTCCATATTAATTCCATACTGTCCGGACATATTCTAGTAATATTAACACCTGTGGGCTGAGGAGAAATTGTGAAACGATTTGAAAAAGCTACATTTCCACTAGAACTTACTCGAACCATTGCGTTTCCAGTAAATGCAGTTGGAACTGTCCATTCGTAAAACCTATCAGTTGCTGGAACGTTGGAACTTATATTCGACCAAGTTTTTCCGCTGTCCAATGAATATTCTAACAAAAAGCTACTTTGACTATCTGGGGTACTCCAACGAATCACTTCTTGTTCTCCTGGAACAAAAGACTCTCCGCCAGTAGGGTATTCTAATTCAATCCCTTCATCTTCTATGTAATAGATCACGTGATATTTTTGTGGACCTTGAGCAATTGCAGACCCTTTCACCACTATTTCATAATTACCACCCGGCATATTGGAAATAGCAATTTGTTCCATGTTATTTATGTTATCTACTCCAGTTGTAGCTGGATTATCTAATGTGGCATTACTAGAAATGTCCAAAACAAATGGAAGCACGATCTGGCTACCCGGAGCAACTAGTTCAAGGTCTAGATTATTCACTAATGGTGTGGAAGCATTTACTGCACCTCTTGGATCATTCCATGCCAGCATTATTTTCGCTAATTTTTTATTGTTGGGTATAACAATCTGATGGGTGTCAATTACTCCGTTGGTAATGGTTCCTGAAAAATGAGTTTGTTCGTTAATTACCTCGTAAGCTTTTCTTGCATTAATTCTTCCATAACCAAATTTAAAATCTGGTCCAGGGCGTCCTAAATCATCGGCAGTATTGCAGGCAATCGCCTTCATCAGAATTGCTTCAGGATAATTATTGCTATTTTTTTCTTTAAAACCTTGGTACAAGACTGCCATTGTTCCTGAAACTCCAGGACAAGACATAGAAGTTCCAGTTTTAAAAACATAATCGTTCACATCCGTTGTGCTCCAAACTTGGGTTCCAACTGCAGAAATCTCCGGTTTTATTCGGCCGTCTCTTGATGGACCTCTACTGCTAGAATTTGTCCACTCATCCAAATAAGTCAGGTTAGCTACTGTTAGTACATTCTTAGCCACCTTATGACCTCCAGTTATGGTATACCAGCCATTACGACCAGCGTTGCCAGCAGAAAAAACATGCAATAAGGAAGACATGTTTTCTGTTTGAATATCTAATTCTCGAGCAAAACTTGTGTAACCGGCATTCTGACCATTTGAATACGATGTACTTGTAATCTTAATATCGTGTTTTACATAATGACTTGCTATAGAATCAAAGCCGGGGTAGCCTTCACTAGCAGCTCCATATACGTATATTGTGGCTCCAGGTGCCATACCTTGAGCTGAAGGGTCTAAATTTCCAGCACCCATTATAGTACCACCCACATGATCCCCGTGATCTCCAGTGTTTGTTGTGATATACTGCTTCCCTATTCTACCAGCATAATCCAAATGAGGTCCAATAAAGCCATCGTCTTGAAGCATAACACTAACGCCTTCTCCATCAAGTTCTTTGTTTAATCCCGTGAATGACTTGGTTAAACCACCAATTCGTGCAGCATTTCTTGCTTTATAGTTTTCAGGGTGTCCTAATTCATCAATAGGCTCAATAAATAAAACGGAATTCAGTTGAGCCAATTCACTAAGGTTAGACTTTGGAATCTCGATTCGATAACTCATTGCTGAAGCGCTGTAACGCAACACCTTGGCACCAACCGAATTTAGACCACTTAGAATTGCATCATTGCTCAGTTTAGAGAACACCACAGTATTGACTCTAACCGATTCACCAAAAACGATATGCTCAGGTAAACTAGAAAAGTCAGAGATTGAAGGTTCGAACTTCATTTTTGCTGGAATTGAGGACAATCCTATAATTCCAAATATCGACAATTCGCTTTGATCTATCGTCTTATTTATGGTCACATAGTAGGTATTACTTCCAATGTAATCTCCAACAAAAAAACCTAGACTTTCCAATTCAGCACTTTGGTCCCTATTGATGAAGTTGCTTGTAGCTGCTACCCCGGTAAAAGGGTTCAATTCAGAAATGTTGTTTAAAGTTTTATTCGATATGCTGTTTTCAACTTCCAATGTTCCGCTCAACAACTTAAGTTGAGTTGCTTCATTTTGAGCAATTGCAGTTGAAGAGATTACAAGAGAAACGAGTATTACTAATGACTTGTACATAATTAATTTTTGAAGCGCTGAATTTACAGATAATAACAACATATGAGTTACACTTTACTAACGTTTCAAAATACAAAAGGGTTGATTTCAACACAACTTCAGATAATTGATCCAATTTCAAGTAAATTTTCAAGGTTTTTACCATTTGAAAAGCGAGTTATTAAAGCAGAGCAGAAAGAATAATTAACTTCGCCCCTTCATTTTTTAGTAACAAACATTATTATGACTTTAAGAAAACTTGCAATTGTGGCCTTAGGAGCTGCAACACTCACTTCTTGTAATGAAGGAAACGACTCTTTAGATGGGGCGGTTTTAACTACTAACTGGGATAGCTTAAGCTACAGTATTGGAATTAGTGTAGGAAATGGATTAAAAGGACAAAAACTAAACGAGGTTTCACCAAATGTCATTGCGCAAGGAATTAACGATGTTTTAGATAGTACTGCTCTTATTGGTGACGAGCAAGCAAACGCCATAATAGGTGCTTTTATGGATAAACAAAGAAACGAACAAGCTGCAGCTGCAGCTTCAGTTGCAAATGGTTTTTTAGAAGAAAACGCTAAAAATCCTGATGTAGTTGTTACTGGTTCTGGTCTTCAATATATCGTTATTCAAGAAGGAACTGGAGAAAAACCAGCAGCTACGGATAAAGTAAAAGTGCATTACCATGGAACTTTAGTGAATGGCAATGTATTTGATAGTTCAGTAGATCGAGGAGAGCCTATTGAATTTCCAGTAAATGGAGTTATTCCAGGTTGGGTTGAGGGCTTACAATTAATGTCAGTTGGATCAAAATACAAGTTTTTCATTCCTTCAGAATTAGCATACGGCGAAAGAGGTGCAGGTCAAATGATCGGTCCTGGCGAAACGCTAATTTTTGAAGTTGAGTTGCTTGGTATAACTAAAGGTGAATAATTATGAAAATTAAAATAATAACATTAGCAATATTCTTAGGATTATTTTCGAGCTCGTTTGCTGATGCTAAGAAGAAGAAAAAAGATAAAAAAGGAAAGAAAACCGAAACGAAAAAAATGGAATTAAAAAACGAATTGGATTCATTATCCTATGCATTAGGAGTGAGTATAGCAAATAATCTAAAGTCTCAAGGTGTTGACGATCTTAATTCAGCTGCAATGTCTGCAGCTGTAAAAGATGTGTATTCTGGAAACGATACTTTGATGAAAGCTGATGATGCAAATCAGTTTATCAATACTTATTTTGCTGGTGCAGCGGAAAGAAAGTCAAAAGAAGCTCAAGTTGAAGGGAAAAAGTTCCTTGACGAAAACGCGAAAAAAGAAGGTGTTGTTGTACTTCCAAGTGGTTTACAATACAAAGTGCTGAAAATGGGTGATGGACCTAAACCGGGTAAGGATGACAAGGTTACTACTCACTATCATGGAATGCTTATCGACGGGTCTGTTTTCGACAGCTCTGTAGATCGTGGAGAACCTGCTACTTTCCCAGTTGGTGGAGTTATTCCAGGTTGGGTTGAAGCTCTTCAATTAATGCCAGTTGGTTCTAAGTGGAAATTATTTGTTCCTTCAGACTTAGCTTATGGCGATAGGGGTGCTGGTCCGAAAATTGGCCCAGGTGCAACTTTAATTTTTGAAGTAGAATTATTGAGCATAGCTAAATAATTCCCGAAAACATATAAATTTAAAAAGGCGCGTATAGCGCCTTTTTTTATACTCCAAGCTTCTTAAATGCAGAAGGGATTTCTTCAATAATATCACCAGCTTTCATGGCTTCTTCTCCAAATTTATCAGCAGCTATATCGCCAGCTAAACCATGCAGATAAACACCAAGTATTGCGGCATACATTGGATGATATCTTCGCGCCAACAAACCTGTAATTAACCCCGAGAGCACATCCCCGCTTCCAGCAGTTGCCATACCTGGGTTACCGGTAGAATTAAAATATACTCTTCCGTCAGGAAGTGATATTTGAGAATTTGGACCTTTTAAAATCACTATACACTTGAACTTTTTCGAAAATTCAATTTGTGCTTGCAGCCTATCAAAGGAATTGTCTGAATTCAAAATCAACCGTTTGAATTCTCCAACATGTGGAGTGAAAATTGAATTCGCAGGAATAAAACCTAACCACGTTTTATTATTAGATAAAATATTAAGCGCATCTGCATCAAACAAAATGGGTACTTGTGCATTCTGAATTAAGGTCTTTAAAAAATTTGCAGTTGATTTACTTACACCAATCCCTGGTCCAATTCCTATAGAGTTGTAACTATCAATGGGTGGGACGTCGGCCAAATCTTCTTCGCCAAGCAATAAAGTCATAGCCTCAGGACATCGCACTTGCATTGGCACTAATAACGAGTTTGGAATGCCCATGGTTAGTAATCCTAAACCCGAACGCATTGCTGCTAATGCAGAAAGAATCGCAGCGCCGCCTTTGGTTTTGGTGCCTGCGAATAATACAGCATGTCCATAACTACCCTTGTGGCTATACTTTTCCCTTACCTGTACAATTTCCGTAATTTGTTGTGGCTCTAGGTAATGGTATGACGACTCAGCCTTTTCAAGAAATCCTGCGCTCAAACCTATATCTAATAAATTCCAATTGCCCACTCGAAGCCTATTTTCCTCAACAAAAAAACTGAGTGGCGGAGTTTGAAAAGTTAAGGAAATATTGGCATGAATAGATACTTGCTTTTTGTTGTTTATGTCATCAATGAAAAGGCCCGAAGGAACATCAATTGAAATAACAAAAACATTTGATGCGTTTATTGCCTCAACCAATTGCTTCAGTTGTCCTTCTAGTGGTTTGCTTAACCCTGAGCCTAATAGGGCATCAATTATAATACAATCATCTTTTACGTCAATACTATCGGCTAACGTGTACTCTTTTATTTCAATCGGAAGCTTTCTAAGTCGCTCAAGATTAATTTTAAAATCGTCTGTCACAGTTTCTGAAAACCGAATTACAGAAACCGTTACTCTAAAGTTTGCGTTCGACAATAATCTCGCTATGGCAAGTCCATCTCCGCCGTTATTACCCGTTCCGCAAAAAACCTGAAATTCTGATTCGGCAGTACAATTCTGTATAATCCAACCTACACACGCCGTTGAAGCACGCTCCATTAAATCAACAGAACTGATCGATTCATTCTGGATAGTTACGGCATCCGCTTCTCTTCTTTGATGCGCACTAAGAATTTTCATTCAAAATCTTTTCGTGAATCTCCACAGCTTGTTTAATCAGCGAGCTTTTTTCATCGTTGAGGACTATATAGTCTGAAAGAAATCTTTTTTTATCTTCAGGCCATTGATTGCTTATTCTTGACTCTACTTCAACCCTGCTAGCGCTATCTCTTTTCATAACTCGTTCAATTCGAGTTTCAAGAGGAGAACAAACTAAAATGATTTTATCGCAACCAACATAACTACCACTCTCAAAAAGTATTGCTGCTTCTTTAATCAAATACTCAGCTTGCTCATTTTCCTTTTTCCAATTTGCAAAATCTTCGGCAACAGCAGGGTGAATAACCGCATTTAATCTTTCAAGCTTTTCTTTATTTCCAAAGGATGCTTTCGCAATTAGTTTTCGATTTACAACCCCGTTAACAATACTATTGGCACCAAAAATGACTTTTACCTTATCCTGAACCTCCTTATCAGTGCCAAGTATTCTTTTGGCTCGATCATCTGCACTGTAAATTGGAATATCTAAAATAGAAAACAGTTGAGCAACTGTTGTTTTTCCAGATCCAATACCGCCCGTAAGACCAACCACCATTGCGCTTAGTTTTTTAAAATGTACTCCACTCGATGCGGGCTGTAATCTAGAACTTCTGCCCCCTTTGGTGATTTGACATTTTTAACCGTTAAGTATTTTTTTGATTGGTCAAAATCCGTTGTTTCAACAACGAATGAAAACTGACTAGCCTCTAATTTATCAAAATCAGACAATCCAATTTTCACTCTTACTTTTACAGCGTTTGGAAAAAGCTTAATGTTATTTTCAGTGCTATCCGATATAATATCGATGGGTACTACTAATTCCTTTTCAGTAGCTTTATCGACATGAATCATTAATCTAACGTGTTTTGTATCTGAACTGAAATTCATAGCAAAATCAAGATCTACATCTTTAGAAACAGATTTATCCAAATCTTCCAGCGTAAGCAATTGAGTGGAAATAAAGTCTAATTTATTTAGCAAAGAGGTCGGTCCAGATAGAAGAATTTGTTTTGGACTTACGGTTATAGAATCCTTCAAATATGATTGCCCACTAATGGTGTAGTTAACATTTGGGCGAACATTTACAATCTTCTCAGTAATATAATCTGTACAAATTCTAAGTGAGTCAATATTAATGTTCTCAATTTTAATGTCCGAAGGGATTTCAGTGTTTGCTAGTTTCTCCAATCTAAGCTTAGGTATTATACTCAAATCTCCTCCTTGTCTAAATTTTTTAATCCCAGAGGAGTAATCCACCGATAAAGAGTCTAAACTTCCAAACAAATAAAAAGAAAGCAGCTTAAAACCAAAACCATTTACCTTAACCGTTAGAAATCGAGGTAATTCATTTACAACTACCTGCTCGGCAGGTACATTTTCATACCGTAATGGGAAGTTTAATTCTGTCGAGTAATCCTTAGTAAATGCATTTAACAGCCAGAAAACTGTTGTTAAACACAAACAAATAAGAAATACTGAGAGGTTCTTACCTAATCGAATCCCAAATACCATTTGAGATTTTTCGTCAGAATGTAGGTCTACCTCATCCACACATTACTTGTTTTTTTCTATTTCAGCTACCGCTTCAGCAGTATTTCCCGCTGAAAAATCTAATGAAATCGCTGATTTTTCAATGCGCATTTTTGCTCCACCATCAGTTTCTAGCATAATAGTAGCTTCATTAATATCTTTAATCTTACCATGAATTCCTCCTATGGTTACCACCTTATCTCCTTTTGCCAAAGACTTCCGAAACTCTTTTTGCTTCTTAGACTTTTTTTGTTGGGGTCTAATTATGAAGAAGTAAAAAACAAGCGCTAGAGCACCAAAAAAAACCATATTCATGGCTCCACCACCTGAACTTTGTAATAATATCATATTTATAAACTATTTAGATTCTTCAATACTCATTGTAGGTTGGCCTGGTTCAACATTCTCATCTGTACCAGAAGCCTCGTCCATTTCTTCTACCGCTGGCTTAATAATGTTCCCTGTAAGCGCAACAACAGTTGTACTAGGCTGAGTATTAGCTATAACCGATACTTTTTTATGCTGCTTACCATTTTTTCCTTCGCTATTAAACACTACGCGTATTTCTGCAGACTCTCCTGGTGCAATTGGTTTTCTAGGCCAATCTGGGACAGTACAACCACAACTTCCTTTAGCAGAGCTTATCACTAAATCTGATTCACCAACATTGGTGAATTTATAGGTAAACTTTACTTTTTCACCCTGAGTAATTTCACCAAAATCATACAATTCATTTTCAAATTTGATTTCGGTTAAATTTTCAACTATATCAGTTGTTACTTCTTTTTCTTCCTCAGCGCAAGCAACTAATAAAAATAGTGCGCTTATAAATGCAAAGTATTTCATCGTATTCTATTCGTTTTATTTACAGTGGCAAATTTAGTAAAAGCCATGAGGCCTATCTCATATTATTTCCTATTAAAAAGTTCTTTAGTTCTTTTTAATAATCCATCAGATTGATAGTGATAGTAGTTTTCCGTTGTTGCGCCAAAACTGGAATAAAACCTAGCTGTGCCAGGGTTTTCAGAACCTTCAAAGTCCAATATTTTATCACTATTTGAAAAATTTCGTATTAATTCTGAAATTAAAAAAGGCATAGCACCTATTTCTTTTCCTTTTTCCCCCAAGGCAGTAAAGATCAGCGTAACTCTTTTTTTGCTAATTAAAATCAAAGCAAAAGCTATATGCTCTTTTTCAAGCATAACACTGTACAGTTCGGAAAAATCATTTTTTGATATTGACACCAAATCCTTAAACCAAGACTTATTTAACCCAAAGTCCTTTTGCAATTGGAACAATTTAACCGCTTCATCGATTAAATTATTTGGCACCTTATTGAACTTAGCATCGAAATTTTCAGCTTTTTTTATCCCTCTTTTGGTATTGGTTTTAAATTCCTTTTTTAGGGTTTCAAACGTTTTATTCAAAGGGAGTATCAGGTTTGTTTTTTCAATACTTGAAAAACTTGAAATAAGCTGCTTTTCAAAAACTATATCGAGATAACTAACCGGTTTTAATATAAGTTCCTCTAGTTCCATTAACTGAGGAATAGTTGGAAAAACAGTAAAAACATTAAGGCGTTGCACGTGATTAATTTGCCCCAAATACTTCACGCCAAGCTTCGATTTAATAATAACTGGCAAAATCGCCTCATAATTACCGAATACCAAACCGCTCCAGTTTTTCGAAACTATATCTAGGTAAAAGGAATAGCCATATATATGTTCATTCGAAGCATTGATTACCGTATTGTTCCATTTTTGATCATCTATCTCAGATCGACTTAACAATGTCCAGCTACTCATATCTCCTCTAATGATTCCAGCAAATTTGGAAGCAGATTCTGCCACCCCTGCCATGGTTCCATTTCACTTAAAGAGTCAGAATGCCATACGAAACAGAACTCACCATTTACCTTCTTAACCTCTTTAGCTAACTTCATAGCTTCATCAATAACAGTTTCTGGTTCGGATGGAAAGTAATATTTGAAGGTGGCTTCCATAAAACAAAATGGATGAATCCTTAAATTGGTTTCTATTTCTAACTCTAGGTCATAGAAATAATAGGGTGTGCAAATGGACGCTCTAAACCCAGAATGATCTGGATATCCCATAGAGAAATCATCAGTAATTTCTAAATCCATTAAATTTCTGTAGGTTTCGGGCAAGTGTAATTTCAAAAAATGTTGGCGACTATAAACTACAGGATAATGCAGAACCTTAGAAAGTCGATTGCGTTCAGTGGCCAGTTTATCTATATCATCATTTGATGCGAAGCTAGGATGCAAGCCCACCGTTGAGTAGTCGTTTACGTGCTTTATAACCGATTGGAATTTTCTGGAAGTTATTGAAACGCTTTTATCATTTTTATCGTAATCACCTACTAAAAAAAAGTAAACGAACTGCGTGTGAAATTTATTTTGAATAGAAATCAACCTATCAAAAACATCAAAAGGGTCCCTTTTATTGCCAATTAAAGTAGCTGAACGATTTTTTAAATTACTAAAATCCCTTTGAATTAAATCCTTGGCTACACCAGCTATAGTGCGCACTAATCCTTTTTCTTTGTAAGCGAACGCACTATCGACATCGATAGTTGGAGTAATTCTAAATTCCAATTTCTGAAATTCTAATGTCGGAAACTTCGACATCAATAACTCCTTTAAATCTTGAGCCCAACTATTTATAACTGGTTGCCCAAGAAAATTTGCATTAAACGCAAGACTATACTTTGCTGAAAATCGTCCATGCTTATCCTTAACATGGGGTAAATACTCTTCGTAGCGCGTAGACAAATAAAACGCTGCCGAAAACAAATCAAAGGGAAATGGAGAATCATTGACTTTAAAAATACCAATTCCAGAATTGGTTTTAAATACGGGGACATCGAATTGCTCGATACCCTTTTCAAATAGCAATCCATGCGGGACAAAGTTCAATTCATCGCTTGTTGGTTGATAGGCATAAGAGATTTTTGGCCCCTCCAGGTCTTGAAATTCAGATTTAACAGCGGTAAAGCTGACAGATAACCCCAAAATATCACGCAAAATCAATTGAAATGCATACTTCACACGTGGTGAAAGTTGTTGCGAGTAAATCAGTATATCTGAATTCATTACTGGCTAAAGTAAGCTTTCGTCGGCAAAACTGAAATAAGAGTTTTCAGCAATAATAATATGGTCTAACACTGGTATGTCTAATACAGTTCCAGACTCCCTTAGTTTTTTAGTCAAATTTATATCAGCTTGGCTTGGTTTTAGATTTCCGGAAGGGTGATTATGTGCTAAAATAATTGCACTAGCAAGATTGTCAATAGCAGATTTAAATATTACCCGTGTATCTGCAACGGTGCCACTAATGCCTCCTGAACTTATTTTAGATTTCTTAATGACTCTATTGGCACGATTCAACAATATAATCCAAAACTCCTCCGTATTCAAGTCACTTAGTTCGGCATGGAGAATTTCGAAGGCATCATTACTTGAAGAAATTTTCTTTTTGACTGTATTCTCTTGTGACCTGCGCCTTCTGCCAATTTCGAGTGCAGCAGCAATAGAGATTGCTTTTGCCTCACCAATACCTTTAAACGTTTGTAGTTCTGACAAGTTGTATTTTCCTAATTCCAACAAATTATTGGATGCTGTAGATAAAATTCGTTTTGAAAGTTCAACTGCGCTTTCATTTCTGCTGCCAGAGCCAATGATGATAGCAAGTAATTCCGCGTCACTAAGTGCCGCTCTTCCTTTCAAAAGAAATTTTTCTCGAGGTCTATCGTCTTCTGCCCAGCTTTTTATAGAAGTCTTGGATGATTCCATGAGATTAAATTACAAAAAAAGCCCTTCACGAAGATTCGAGAAGGGCTTTAAATTAAATCTGTAAAGAAAATATTATTTTTTTTCTTCCATCATTTCTTCTGCAGCTTCTTCCACTTTTTCGGCTCCTTCTTCTGCAGCATCAACAACCTCTTCTCCTGCTTCCTCCATTGAATCAACAGCATCTGAAGCTTCGTCAGAAACTGCTTCCATCATATCTTCAGCCTCATCAGTCACTTCTTCTGTCGCTTCTTGAGCTTCTTCTTTTACTTCTTTATTTCCTCCTTCAGCACAAGAAATAAACATTGCTGCTGACATAAAAATTATTAATACCTTTTTCATAATTGTTCTTTTTGTTTATTCAAAAATAGTGTGTTTAACCTATCTGATTATCAATTTACAAGAAGTTATTTACAATTGTATCTTAATTAAACTAGTTTTTCTTTCTAATTTTCTCAACATCTTCTTTAACTTCTTTCTTAATACCTTCAACATCTTCCTTAATATCTCGCTCCATTTCTGATTCGGTTTCTTTAAGATCCTCTGGTAGCGTTTTTACCCCTTCTTTAACATCCGAGCCTAACTCTCTAGTTCCTTCCGGAATATCCTTAATTGTTTCCAAATCATTTTCAATTTGCTTTAACTCTTCTTTCACTTCGCTCTTTCGATCTTTCGACTTACTTGAATCACAAGATGACATAGAAACTAAAACAGCAACAACAACTAATAAAATTCTCATAATTATTTTTTTTTCAAAATTAAACACTTTAGGCAAAAAAAAAGCCTTCCCGGTATTCGAGAAGGCTCAATTATTTTATAAAATTTACAACTATAAAGCTGCAACTTGCTTTGAAAGTTTTGATTTTAAGTTTGCAGCTTTATTAGAATGAATAATATTCTTTTTAGCCAACTTATCTATCATAGAGAATACCTTGGGTAAAGAAGCAGTCGCTGCGTTTTTATCTGTTTCTGCTCTTAAATCGCGAATAGCGTTACGAGTTGTTTTAAAAACATAACGATTTAGCTCTCTACGAACTTTAATCTGTCTTATTCTTTTTAATGCTGACTTATGATTTGCCATACTATTTTTTATTTAAAAAAATTGTAGCCCATAGGAGAATCGAACTCCTGTTACCAGGATGAAAACCTGGCGTCCTAACCACTAGACGAATGGGCCATTTGTGACTCAAACTTATTTAGTTTGAATGTTCAAAAACCTGCTTTTTTAAAAGCGTGTGCAAAAGTAACTATCATTTTAAAAACACAAAACATATTTCTTCTTTTTTTCAAATTATATATGCATATTAATTAACATATATCACAAACCAGAATGAACACATGTATTAAATTTGCAATATGAAACTAATGTTACTGTCTATAGGCTTACTAGGTCTTGCGTTTGCAGGAATTGCAATTAAAATCCTTGTTAAGAAAGAGGGTAAATTCGCTGGTACTTGCGCATCAAATAATCCCATTCTAAATGAGGATGGCCAGCCTTGTAGTTTTTGCGGTGCACTTCCTGATCAGCAATGCGAGAAAGAGGGTTAATTCGATAGAATTTCCAGTTTCTCTTTTAATCCCTTAGAATAATAATAAAGGTATTCATCATTTGGACCGGTGAAGATAAAAAAGGCTTTAAGGTCCTTTCCTTTGTCTGAAGTCAAAAATTGTTTACTTCTTTCTAGACCCATTACCATGAAGGCAGTCGCATAGGCATCTGCTGACGTACAATTTGAAGAAATTACGGTGGCACTCAAAATGGAATTAATTGCAGGGTAGCCCGTGTTTGGGTTTATAGTATGGTGAACTTTTCTACCATCAATAAGTGCAAATTTTCTGTAATTCCCAGAAGTTGCAATGGCCTCGTTTTTCAATTCCAATTTTGCTTGTAATGTTCTAGCATCCATATTTTCTTCGGGTTTATCTATTCCAGCTAACCAACTTTTACCTGTCGGGTGCGCCCCACTCGCATACATTTCACCACCAATTTCGACTAGAAAATTTGTTATTCCTGATGCACTCAAAAATTCAGCTACTACATCAACACTATATCCCTGTGCAATGGCATTAAAATCAAGTTGCAATCCAGGTTTACTTTGAAGCAATAAAAGATTGCCTTTTGCAGAACTTGATATTCGATTTTCAATAGTAATTTTGGCTGTAAGATCTTTGAGCACGATCGCATTCATATCTAGTAATAGTTTTATTTCTAATACTCTAGCGCTATCAATATTCAAGGTTTTAGTGCTTTTCGATCCTAATCCGTAATAATCAATTAATGGTTTAACTAAAGGGTTAAAGGCTCCATTCGTAGCCTCATATATCAACCAAGAAGTGGTTAGATTCGTTTCAAAAAACTCATCGAGTAGAATGGAATCTTCTCCAGCATTAAATCTAGATAACAAACTTTCCTTATTCCAATTAGACAAAGAATAATCTATAGCTGTAAGAATTGAATCAATGTCTTCCTTGGCAATTGAACTATCAGAATAGTAAACAATTGAGTAGGTCGTTCCTTGCGCAGTGCCCTTTATAGTTCTTTTCTGAAACTCAGGTTGATTGGATAAGTTATCTACACTTTCACATGCAAAAAACAAACTTGATAATACTAAAAAGAATAAAACCCTTGCCATAAATTTAGATTTCACGATCAAAACAATTCTTACTAAATAGGTGTTTCAAACAAAAAAGCCCCTTCCGAATTCGGAAGGGGCTTTAAATATCTTATCCTCCAAAGTCATCGAAGGCAACGTTTTCAGGAGGCACACCCCAATCATCGCACATCTTTAAAACGGCCTGATTCATCATTGGTGGTCCGCAGAAATAAAATTCTATTTCCTCTGGAGCATCGTGTTTTGATAAATAATTATCAATTACTGATTGATGCACAAAACCAACAAATCCGTCTCCTTCATCTTCCATATTTTCTTTAACCTTCCAATTGTCCTCTTCCAAGGGTTCAGAAAGTACTAAATGAAATTTGAAATTAGGAAAATCTTTTTCTAAAGCGTAGAAATGATCTAGATAGAACAGTTCTCGTTTTGAGCGACCACCATACCAATAGGACACTTTGCGTCCAGTTTTAATTGTTCGGAACAACTCATAAAGATGAGAACGCATTGGAGCCATACCTGCACCACCACCTATATAAAGCATTTCAGAATCGTTGTGCTTGATAAAGAACTCACCATAAGGTCCAGATACGGTTACTTTGTCTCCAACTTTTCGTGAGAAAATATAAGAAGATGCAACTCCTGGATTTACATCCATCCAACCGTTCTTCTCTCTGTCCCAAGGTGGTGTAGCTATACGAACATTTAACATTATTCTTCTGCCCTCTGCTGGGTAAGAAGCCATTGAGTACGCTCGTTCTACCACCTCATCATTTTTCATTGTAAGAGGCCACAGATTAAAGTTGTCCCATTCCTTTTGAAATTTATCAGGCTCTCCGGGATGCTCTTCCGGGTGAGCTTCAATATCAATATCAGAAAAAGGAACCACCGTTTTTGGGATTTCAATTTGGATATATCCACCCGCTTTGTAATCCATATCTTCGGGTAGCTCAACTATGAATTCCTTTATGAAAGAGGCTACATTGTAATTAGTAACAACGGTCGCTTCCCATTTTTTTATTCCAAAAATTTCTTCTGGAATAGAAATCTCCATATTTTCCTTAACTTTTACTTGACAGCCAAGTCGATAATCTTCTGCTATTTCTTTTCTTGAAAAATTCGGTTCCTCTGTTGGTAATATTGAACCTCCACCACTGTGCACCTGACAAGTACATTGTATACAAGTTCCTCCCCCACCACAAGCCGATGGTAAGAATATTCCAGCATTTCCAAGTGTGGACAATAACGTGCCACCACCTTCTACTTCGATTTCTTTTTCGCCATTAATCTTTATCATTACTGGCCCAGATGAAGATAACTTAGCTTTTGCAAACAAAAGCAACGACACCAATAGAAGAGTAACTATTAAGAAAACAACTATGGCTGCTGTAAGCGTGATTCCCATTTTATAATTTTTATAGTTGTGTAATTATAATTCGATTCCCATAAAACTCATGAAAGCAATTCCCATAAGTCCTGTAATAATAAATGTAATTCCCAAACCTCTCAAAGGAGCTGGCACATGAGAATACTTAATTTTTTCTCTAATTGCAGCAATGGCAACAATCGCTAGAAACCAACCAACACCTGACCCCAAGCCAAATGCCGTAGCTTCACTAATTGTTGCATATTGTCGCTCCTGCATAAATAACGCACCACCTAGTATTGAACAGTTTACTGCTATAAGTGGCAAGAAAATCCCCAAAGCACCGTAAAGAGCTGGCGCAAATTTTTCTACTATCATTTCAACTAATTGCACCATGGATGCGATTACCGCGATGAACATTATAAATGATAGGAAACTTAGATCAACAGTTGCATATTCACTGCCTAACCAAGAAAGTGCTCCTTCTTTCAATACGTAATTCTCCAACAAATAATTAATTGGAACGGTAATACCTAAAACGAAGATTACAGCTGCACCGAGTCCTACACCTGTTTTTACTGTTTTTGATACCGCTAAGTATGAACACATACCAAGAAAGTAGGCAAATATCATATTGTCTATGAAAATGCCTTTTACGAATATATTTACTAATTCAGTCATGGTTTTTTTTCTAAGTTGAAATTAGTGTGATTCGATTAATGCAGTGTTCTTAGAACGCTGAATCCAAATAATAATTCCTACGATAATAAGAGCCATTGGAGGAAGAATAACAAAGTTGTTGTTCATGTATCCAAAAGAATAAACAACATCTGGTATAATCTGAATACCAAATAATTTTCCTGCACCAAATATTTCTCGAACAACAGCAACAACTATTAGCACCCAGCCGTAACCAATTGCGTTTCCAAAACCGTCTAATAATGAAGGCCAAGGCTTGTTTGCTAAAGCAAACGCTTCAAGACGCCCCATGATAATGCAATTTGTAATGATAAGCCCAACAAATACACTTAATTGCTTACTTACATCATACACAAATGCTTTTAAAACTTGATCAACTAAAATTACCAATGCAGCCACTATTACCAACTGCACAATAATTCTAATTCGATCTGGTATTCCATTTCTCAGTAACGATACTATTACATTACCTGCCATCATGACAAACATTACTGATATAGTCATTACTACAGCATTTTTTACCTGGGTAGTAATTGCCAAAGCCGAACAAATTCCCAATACTTGAATAGTGATTGGGTTTTGATCGTTTAATGGATCTATTAAAAGCTGTCTATTTTTCTTTGAAAATAGAGGCTCTTTTTCTTCAACTGCAACTGCTTCAGCCATAATTAAGAATTTGTTTTTTGAAAATAAGGTTGATAAACCCCAAATGTTCTTATTATCATTTCTTCAACACCTTTAGAGGTTATGGTTCCACCCGTAATACCATCGACGCCGTAATCCGTAGCTTCTCCTCCTCCACTTTTGAAAACTTCAATGGCCACTTCACCATCTTTATAAATATTATCACCAGAGAACTGACCTTCAAAAGAAGTCTGATTGATTTCAGCGCCTAATCCAGGGGTCTCTGTCTTATGATCGAAGTTAGCACCAAAAATCGTGTTTAAATCTGACTCTAAAGAAACGAAACCCCAAATTGGACCCCAAAGTCCAGTGCCCACCATAGGGACTACATAGATTTTTTCGCCTTCTTTTTCACATACAAACATTGGATATAACATATCGTCTTCCGTTATAGCTTTTGCCTTAAGTTCTTTATATTGTTTCTTTACGTCAACATTAAAAGCCATTTCCCCTTCAACAACTTCACCACGCTGGTTAATTACTACTTGCTCCACGACATATTTATCAAACAAGTCAGATGCTTGATCTCTGTCTGTAACAATGTTTATTGAAGAAAGAATGTTTTGCATTTTCTCTAATTTCACATTCTTGTCCTGAAATGGTTTTAGACCCATTGCCGCGAATGCCAATAAAGCACCCACAACAACAACCATTACTATGGCAAAACCAAATGTATATCCGCTACTATTTTTATTTATTCCCATATCTAAACCTTTATGCTATTGCTTGCGCACGCTTAAGACGTTTACTAATATTTCCTTGAACTACGTAATGATCAATCAATGGCGCCATGACATTCATAAATAATATCGCCATCATTATTCCTTCTGGATATGCTGGGTTAAACACTCTAATCATAATCCCGAGTAAACCACAGAAAAAACCATAAACCCACTTACCAGTATTTGTTTGAGCGGCACTAACTGGATCTGTTGCCATAAATACCATTCCAAAGAAAAAGCCTCCCAACATTAGCTGATGGTGCGCAGGTATTTCCATATAACTATTTGCTCCCCACATATTGAATAGGCAGCCCATTACGTAACCACCAATGAGCATAGAAAGCATTATTCTCCAGCTACCAATTCCAGAAGCAATTAGAATAACGGCTCCGATTAAACAAGCTATCACTGAAGTTTCACCAACAGAGCCTGGTATAATTCCAATAATAGCGTCCAAATAAGGAGGTATTCCTGCAACTCCTTGCTCTACCGCATTTCCTAAAGCAGTTGCTCCTGTGTACCCATCAACAGTTTGCATACCATCAGTAGAAATCCAAACCGAGTTACCAGACATTTTCGTAGGATAAGCAAAGAATAAGAATGCTCTAGCTGTTAAAGCAGGGTTCAAAATATTCATTCCCGTTCCTCCAAAAACTTCCTTTCCAAAAACCACTGCAAAAGCGGTAGCTGCAGCAACCATCCATAGCGGAACCTCTACAGGCATAATTAACGGAATTAACATTCCAGAAACTAAGAATCCCTCTTGAATTGAATGTCCGTTTTTTATACAAAATAGAAACTCAATCCCTAAACCAACGCCATAAGAAACGATAACTAGTGGAAGCACTCTGATAGCTCCATAAATCACCATATCAATAAACTCGGCAGATTCTCCAATTGCAAGAAAATGCTGATAACCTACATTGTACATTCCAAATAATAGACAAGGAACAAGAGCAAGGATTACTGTAACCATCGTTCTTTTTAAATCAATTCCGTCTCTAATATGAGCGCCCTTTGAGGTAGCATGACCAGGCACAAATAAAAATGTTTCTAGCCCATCAAAAACAGGCCAATACTTCTCAAGCTTTCCACCCTTGTCAAAGTTTGGTTTAACGCTCTCAACTATATTTTTTATAAACTCCATAATATAATACTTGCAATTAGCTCAACTCTTTTATAATTAAATCAAGACCATTTCTTACAATCTCTTGAGAGTTTATTTTCGAAGTGCAACCAAATTCGCACAAAGCAAAATCCTCAGGTGCAACTTCATAAATTCCCAAATTTTCCATTTGCTCAATATCGTTAATTATGATTGATTTTAGCAATTGAACTGGATATATATCAAATGGAAAAACCTTCTCATATTGGCCCGTCATAACGAAAGCTCTTTCTTCACCGTGGATTCCTGTACCCAAGTTGTACTTTTTATTAGGCATCGCCCAAGAAAAAAATGTTTTGGATAAAGAAAATTTATCAAAACCAGGTGCAACCCAACCAAAAAATTCTGCTTCATGATCTTCGCGAATCGCTGTTACTTGATGATGATAATATCCCAAATAACCTGCTGCCTCTATTTTATCCCCTGTTAAAACGTTACCAGAAATAAATCGTGCATTATCATTAATGTTTCCTTTTGATAAGCTTTCTACAGAACTACCTAAAACGACTGAATAATATTGAGGAGCTTTTACTTCCGCACCAGTCATTGCAAGTACACGTGAATTTTGAATTTTACCTGTATTCAAAAAGCTTCCTATTGCTGCTAAGTCTTGCACATTTATTGTCCATACTATTTCGCCTTTATTTAACGGTTCGATATGATGGATTTGAACGCCAACATTTCCTGCAGGATGTGGACCTGCTATTGAATGTATTGTACAATTATTTAACCCAGAAAAAACACCCTTATCTCCTCGTGTCACAATATTAACAGCTCCCTTGGTAAGTTTGGCTAACGCATCAATACCAGTTTGTAAATCTGTTGCTCTGTCTTTTAGAATAAAATTATAATTAGGAGCCAATGGTGAAGAATCGAAGGCAGAAATAAAAATTGCCTTAGGATCTTCGTTAGCATCAGCCATAACGTCGAACGGACGTTTCTTAATTAACGGCCACTGCCCCCCTCTCTGAAGAATCTCAATTATTCCAGCTTTATCAGCAGAATTAACGCCAGACACATCAAAGTTTTCAAATTTTGTTTCTTTATCGGCTAATAATCGGACTTCTAATATTCTACGTTTTGCTCCACGAACTACTTCGGCTACTTCCCCGGAAACCGGTGAAACAAACTTTGTGTTTTCGTTTACTTTATCGTGAAACAATGGAGTTCCTGCTTTAACTTCATCGCCTTCTTTGACTTCTAATTTTGGAATTACTCCATGAAAATCAGTCGGCTTTAATGCTACAGTTGTTGAATCGATGGCAACAAGCTTTTCTTCAGCTTTGCCTACTAGATTGATATCAACACCTCTGCTAATCTTGACGTTTTTTGCCATCTATGTTTTATTTAATATAGATCGAAATTTCGCCGCAAATTTAAGGGATAAATCCCTTGTGTCATTTGAAACTTAATCAAGGTTAAATACAAGTATCTAAATTTAAGTGTCAACCCGATAATAAACTTTACAAAACACCTATTTTCAGGGGCTTACAATAGGACTTGAGTAATTAAATGTGCTTAATTTAGAATGATTCTAAATAATAGAGCGCCGATAAAAAAACCCTGCTCATTTAAATGAACAGGGCTAAGATAAAAATATCTTTAAAGTGTTTTAAGCCAACACTTCCTTTACTTTATCCGCAGCCTCTTGAAGTACAATTGCTGATTCTACTTTCAAACCTGAATCATCAATAATCTTCTTAGCTTCTTCAGCGTTTGTACCCTGCAGTCTTACAATTATCGGAACCTCTATGTTTCCCATATTCTTGTATGCATCAACTACCCCTTGAGCAACTCTATCACAACGAACGATACCTCCAAAAATATTCACCAAAATAGCTTTAACATTCGGATCTTTCAAAATCATTTTAAAGGCCTTCTCAACTCGTTCAGCGTCAGCAGTGCCGCCTACATCTAAAAAGTTTGCCGGATTACCTCCAGATAGCTTTATAATGTCCATAGTTGCCATTGCTAAACCAGCACCATTAACCATACAACCCACATTTCCATCGAGCTTTACGAAACTTAGTCCCGCCTCCATTGCTTCTACTTCTGTGGGATCTTCTTCATTCAAATCGCGCATTGCTGCATAATCTGGATGACGGTATAATGCGTTATCTTCAATATTTACTTTAGCATCTACTGCAATAATTTTATCATCAGAAGTCTTAAGTACTGGATTAATTTCGAACATTGCCGAATCAGAACCAACATATGCTGCATACAATTTCCCAATGAACTTTACCATTTCCTTGAACGCCTTTCCGCTCAATCCCAGGTTAAAAGCAATCCTTCTAGCTTGAAAGCCCTGAAGACCAACTCTTGGGTCAACTTCTTCCTTGAAAATACGATCTGGAGTCTTCTCCGCAACAGTTTCAATATCAACTCCGCCATCAGGAGAATACATTATTGTGTTTCTTCCAGATTCTCTATTCAAGAGAACAGACATATAAAACTCTGCCGTTTCTGATTCTCCCGGATAGTAAACATCCTCAGCAATTAACACTTGATTTACAAACTTTCCTTCTGGACCTGTTTGATGCGTTACCAAGGTCATTCCCAAAATCTCATTTGATATTGAACGCACTTCGTCTATGGATTTAGCCAACTTAACTCCTCCACCTTTTCCTCGTCCACCTGCATGAATTTGAGCTTTTATAACCCACCATCCTGTTCCGGTATCTTCAGTTAACTTTTTAGCTGCTTCAACTGCTTCGTCAGCAGTTTTAGCAACAATTCCTCTCTGAATCGCTACTCCGTAGCTATTCAAAATTGACTTTCCTTGAAATTCGTGAATGTTCATTTTTTGTCTTTGAAATTTGCAGCGCCAAATGTAAAGCATTGGATTCACTCAATGATTAGGTGAAATGAGTTTTATAACAGTCTTTTTGAATTCACGAGCTCAATTTGTATTTCTTTTTAATTTTCTATATTTACTGAATTGAAAAATAGATGGTTATGAAAGTTTTCCAAAAAATCCTAGTCTGTATTTATCTTCTCTTTCCTTTTTTATTTGTTAACGCAACAGAAAAAACCGAAACGTTTCATATTATTGGACCAACTGATGCAGTTTGCGTTGGTCAAAAAATAAAATTGGAGGCATCTGGACCAGCTAATGGCTTTGAATATTTTTGGTACCCAAGGAACAAAGTGGTCAGCCCTTTCTTAAAAGCAACGGATTATATTCCTGAAGAAACTACTCAGTTGTTTGTAGTTCGAATGTCAACCTCAAATTTATCTAACACAGACACTGCATATATTACAGTAAAGGTTAACGAAAAGGAAGTAGAAATTTATGGTCCTGGGTTCGTTTGTCTGGGCGCTTCTGCTAGTTTAGAAATCGCGCCTTATTTCAACAATCCTGTGTGGTCAACCAATGAGAATAAACATCAAATTGAAGTCACAAAACCTGGTATTTATTCTGTCAAAGCACATGAGGGATGTGACTTAGTTAAAGGTAATCACTACGTGGATAGTAAGACAAATCCTTTAAGCAGAATTATGGCAAATCGCAATACCGATTTGTGTAATGGTGACCAAGTTGAATTACGCTCCTTTAGTGCAGTAAACCCCTCTTGGTCAAACGGCTCTGAATCTAGAAGCGTAATTGTGAAAACAAGTGGTAACTATGTTTTGCGCAACACAAATGAATGTGGAATTGATAAAGCAGAGATATCAGTAAGGGTTCACCCCATTCAAGCTGATTTTATTCCTTCAGCTACTGAGCTGCTGGAAAGCGAAAACCTTGAACTATATAACCATAGTAAGCATGCCGTTCGTTATGAGTGGTATCAAGACGGTCACTTACTTTCAGAAGAAGAAAATACCGAAGTAAGGTTTCAAACTTCAGGCGCTTATTCAGTTGAGCTTCATGCTTTTAATGCTTATGGTTGTCGAGATATAATGGAATACCCAAGTATTGTAGTGGTAAGCAAAGAATCGTCTATATCAGCAAACAAAGAAGATATTATATTTCCGAACTCTTTTACTCCTAACGGTGATGGGAAAAACGATGTGTTTGAAATGTATACTGGCGATATCTACAATTTAAATGTGACTATCTATAACCGCTGGGGTCAGATAATATTTGAAGAACAGAACTCTAGTGAAGTAGTTTGGAATGGAACTGATATAGCCGGAAACAAACTAGAACAAGGTCAATATGTCGTTCATTATAGCTATGAAAATAAATTCGGAGAACCCATCACTAAAACCTCTTCAGTTAATCTACTGAGATAGATTTATACTCGAAGCACAAAGTGCTCTTTTTCTATATCCTTTCTAAAAAAAAGCAATCCTTTGTAAAACAGGTCAATACTAATTGATACTTCTTCCAAAGAAACAATTTCTTGCCATGCCTTTTCCATTCCACTACTCCAATGAATATCATCAATAATAACTACAGAGGAGGCATTCAATTTACTCTTTAACAAGGTAAAATACTTAATGGTTGCATCGTAAGTATGATTAGCATCTAAATAAACCAAATCGATAGGTAAGCTAATGCTTTCTAACAGTTGAGGAAGCGTTTTATCTATAGAGCCTTCAATACTATTAATGTTTTCCAACTGAAGCTTTTGCCAGCCTTTCTGTGCAATGGAAAGAATATCTGGGTTCCCCTCAAAAGTGTATAACTTGTTTGTGGGACGCACAGATGCTAAGTAAGCCGTTGATACTCCTAAACTAGTACCTAACTCTATAATCGTTTTCACTCCAAAATAATTTACCAACCCGAAAAGCCATTCTGACTGCACCTTAGTTGACAAAGCATTAGCAGCAATATCTTTTACTTTTCTATTTCCTGATTTTCTAGAACCAGCACCAAGGTCCTTTGTACGAATTTTGGTATTATCTTCTACAAGCGCATCTCTCCATTTTTCGATCTCTTTGAAAGCATAGTATGGTGATTGTTTGCGTAAAACGTTTTCAACCAAGTCAAATACAAAAGGAGAATGCACCCGATATCGCGTCTTAGATTTTTTAAGATACTGTAGATATTTAAAAAATAGCTGAATCGAGTTGTAGGGCATTTAACCAAATATAATTTTCAAAAAAGAAAACCCTTTTTCGATGCATCGAAACAAGGGTTTTTACAGAACTTTTATTAAACTTCAACTAGTCTTTTCCTAACATTTTAGCTGTGATTCCAGTGCTAGAAAACCCGCCATCATGCATTAAATTTTGCATTGTCACCATTTTCGTTAAATCTGAAAACATAGCGATACAATAATTAGCACAATCTTCCGCGCTTGCGTTGCCCAATGGAGACATTTTATCTGCAAAATCAATAAAGTCATCAAATCCTTTAACTCCCGAACCAGCAGTTGTCCTAGTTGGTGACTGACTAATGGTATTTACTCTAACATGTTTAGCTGAGCCATAGTGATAGCCAAAACTTCTAGCTATAGATTCTAACATTGCTTTTGCCTCAGCCATATCGCTATAATCGGGGAAGGTTCTTTGCGCAGCTATGTAAGTAAGGGCCAAAACAGAACTCCACTCATTCATTGCATCTAACTTCATCGTTGTTTGCATTACCTTATGAAAGGACAAAGCTGAGACATCGACTGTTTTTTGAAAAAAGTCGTAGTTCAAATCAGTATAAGGCTTACTTTTTCGAACATTAGGAGACATTCCAATTGAGTGTAAGACAAAATCTAGCTTTCCACCCAATTTATCCATTGAACCCTGCACAAGGTTTTCGAGATCTTCGACACTGGTAGCATCGGCTGGAATGATTTCCGAATTGCATTTAGCAGCCAAATCATTAATCTTACCCATACGCATGGCAATTGGTGCATTTGTTAGTGTAAATATTGCACCTTCTTCTGCTGCTCGCTCTGCTACTTTCCAAGCGATTGAATGTTCATCCAAAGCCCCGAAAATTATTCCTCTTTTCCCTTTTAAAATATCATTTGCCATAATTGCATTTTTTATTGCGCTTCAAATTTAGAAATCAATTAGTTATCTAGCAGAATTCTGGCATTTTCTTTAGCAACAGTACTTAACTTATCACCGCTTAGCATCTTAGCCAGTTCGATTACTCGATTATCCCCTTCGAGTAATTCAATTTTTGTCAATGTTTTTTCTGAGTTATGATCCTTGTACACCGAATAATGCGCATTTCCTTTTGCTGCTATTTGAGGCAAATGTGTAATAGCCAATACTTGAATTTTTTTAGAAATCAGCTTCATCAAATCTCCCATTTTATTAGCAACCTCACCACTAACACCTGTATCTATTTCATCAAAAACTATTGTAGGAAGATTAGTTTTATTAGAAACTATTGACTTTATTGCAAGCAGTATTCTAGACAACTCACCTCCACTAGCCGATTCATGAACTTTCTTTAAACCGACTCCTTTATTCGCTGTAAATCCAAATTCAATTATTTCATTTCCAAGTGGTTCTAATTCATTGGTCTTTATGAATTCTATTTTAAACTTAGCTTCAGGCATTCCGAGGTGCGTAAGATGATTTATTAATTCCTTTTCAAAGCTTGAGGCGCAATCCAACCGGAGTTGACTAAGTTCATTTCCTAGTTGTTCAAGAATAAGAAGTTCTCTATCTAGCTCCTTTTTGCGTTCTATGATCTTCTCATCTCCACCTTCTATTTGAGTTAGCTTTTCTTTAAGTTCATTTCTAATTGAAATCAATTCACTTTCAGTCTGAACTTGGTGTTTTTGCAGTAATTGATTAATCAAATTAACACGGTCTTGAACCATTGATAGCTGCTCAGGCTCAAGAGTTACTTCTGACTCTAATTGATTGACTTCGTCGGCTAAATCTTGAATCTCTAATTGAATACTTCCAATTCTCGCCGCGAGTGATTCTAGTTTAGAAGTGTAAGACGATATTGGCGCTACGGTTCTTTCTGCCTGAAACGATAGTTCTACAATACCATTATTATCATTTGACAGCAATTGACTCAAAGAAAAAAGTGTGGACTTAATTTCTTCAGCATGCTCAAGCTTTTTGAGCAACTCTTCTTTCTCCGTCAATTCTCCTGGAACAATGCTAGTTTCTTCACATTCATTATACAAAAACTCGAAATAGTCTTGCTCTTGCTTTTGCTTAAATAAATCCGACTCTAATTCTGCTAAAGCATCTTTAAGCATTTTTACTTTTTCAAATTGTTGCCTATATTCAGACACCTTGTCTAGATGACCTCCAAAAGCATCGACCAGGAAAGTTCGATAAGTTCTTTCTCCAAGTTTTAAATTTTCATGCTGTGCATGAACGTCAATAACATACCCGCCAACTTGACTCAATTGTTTCAATGTTGCTGGTGTGTCATTAATAAATGAGCGAGATTTGCCGTTTGGCAATAACTCCCTTCGAAGTATTAATGTTTCATTTATATCAAAATCATTGACTTTTAAAAAATGTTTTACGGACTTTGATCGCGTTGAAAACTCAGATTCTATAATACATTTTTTAGATGCATCGAAAAGTAAATCAGATTCTGCTCTTTTTCCTAAAACCAACGATAGCGCCCCTAGTATGATGGACTTTCCAGCTCCTGTCTGGCCAGTTACAATTGTAAATCCATTTTCAAGATCTATACTAATTTGATCAATTAGAGTAAAGTTAGAAATGTATAAACGATGTAACATTTCTACAATATTTTTTGATAGTTAATGGTGTTCGCTGGATCAACTTTATTAAGAAGGTCTATGATTTTATCTTTTTCAGCTCTAGGAGCATCTTGGTATAACTTAATAATCTCTTTACTCTTAGAATCAAAAAACACGCGCATATTAAATGAATTTGGAAAGTTTCGATGAACCTCTTCTAATTTTAAAAGTGCATTTGTTACAGCCGTTCTCCCTGCGGTGACATCCTTTGCCATTTGATCAAATCCATTTCTATGATATTCATAAGAACATACTCTCAGGTTCCTGAATCTGGGCGTAAGGTGGTTTTCCACCAACCAATACCTATTCCTGCGTTCACTACTTGACCAACCTTGACCACCGCTACTCTGAGCAGTTCCAGCAATTTGTTGAGCTTTCTGGAAATATTTAGTTCCCCCTTCAAGTTTATAAGTATCATAATCATAACCTATTACCATATATGTGTAATAAGCTAAAACCGAGGTTAAGTTACTCAGAAATGTCGACTCTGAGTATTCTAAGTTCGCAAAGCGGTCATAAGTAAATGAAAATTGCTCATCTTTAAAACTAAAAACAGTGCTATTGTATGCTGACGCGTATACAGGCCTTCTACTTTGAATTTGAATTGTACCGCTAAACGTATTCCCTCCTTCTATACTGGCAAGCTCAATAAGCACACTGAATTCAATTTTTTCGCTTTCTTGAAAAATGTCTCCGGTCCATTTTCTATTATTGATGAAATCATAAACCTGTTGTTTCATATCCTCGAACATGGTAACATCTACACCGTCAAGACGATTAAAGTTTATTGAAACCTCGCACTTAACTTCTTGAGCATGGCTACTTCCAAAGAAAAGGAAAATACTAAGAAATAAAATCAGCTTTTTCATTTAATAAATCTTCGGTGAAATTTACAATCTTTTCAGCTACTTCGACCTTTGACATTAACTCCAAATTCAAAATTTTATTATTGGCAGATAAAATTGAAACCTTATTGGTATCATGTCCAAATCCGGCTCCGGCATCTTCAAGGGAATTCAAAACTATCGCGTCAAAATTCTTCGACTCTAATTTCAAATTAGCGTTTTCAACCCCATTATTTGTTTCTAAAGCAAAGCCGATATTAATTTGATTTACTCCTTTAAGCTTTCCCAACTCTTTGGCTATATCTTGATTTTTGACAAGAATAAGTTCGAGCTCATCATCTGATTTTTTGAGTTTTTGATCAAAAACTTGCTTGGGGCGATAATCAGCAACTGCGGCTGCAAAAATGCTAACTGTTGAGTTTGAATAATTCTGTTTAGACACTTCCATCATTTCAGCAGCTGAAGTAACCTTATGAACTTGTATACCTATATCGGTAACTTGCTCAGAGGTCGGTCCCAAAACCAGCGTAACATTAGCTCCTTTGGCACTAAAGGCATTCGCTAGAGCAATACCCATTTTTCCGGAAGATCGATTTCCAATATACCGCACAGGGTCAATGTTTTCTTGAGTTGGCCCGGCTGTTATGAGCACATTTTTACCTTTCACTATTCCTTTTGGTTCAAAGAAGCTTTGAATTTCGTCAAAAAGTTCTTCGGGTTCTTGCATCCTTCCTTTTCCAACGAAACCAGACGCTAATTCCCCTTCTGCTGAATCAAGAACACGAACTCCTTTTTCTTCTAATTCAAAGAAGTTTTGAACGGTTGCTTTATTCGTATACATGTCCAAATCCATAGCTGGCGCAACCCAAACAGGACAGCGAGCAGACAAATAGGTAGTTAATAAAATGTTATCTGAAACACCTTGATTCATCTTAGCCAAGGTATTGGCCGAAGCTGGCGCAATTAGCATTAAATCAGCCCACAATCCCAGCTCTACATGGTTCACCCATTCACCAGAAGCTTTTTCTATATAAAAATCGGTTATTGCCGGTTGTTTGCTTAGCGTTGAAAGCGTTACAGGCGTTACAAAATCCAAAGAAGCCGGAGTCAATATTACCTTGACTTCGGCTTCTGATTTTATTAATTCTCGTACAAGTATGGTAGCTTTGTAGGCTGCTATGCTTCCAGTTATACCCAGAAGTATTTTTTTGCCTCTTAGCATTTGGTTTTACACCATTTTGTCAGATTCCTCTGGCTTTCTGTAGTAAATTTTGTTTTCTAACAACTCTTGAACTGCTATGCTAGTAGGCTTAGGCATACGCTCATAAAACTTAGAAATTTCAATTTGCTCTCTGTTCTCGAAAATTTCTTCCAAGTTATCATGAGTAGTGGCAAATTCTTCCAGCTTTGCTGTCAATTCTTCTTTGATTTCTGTATTAATCTGATTCGATCTCTTTGATAAAAGAACCAATGACTCATAAACATTTCCTACCTCATCGCTCATAGAAATAACATCTCTAGTGACGGTAGAAGGTGATGCATTTGTTTTCTTGTAATCCATAGTTTATGCCTTTTTAGCTAATAATTTCGTCAGCTCCTCTTCTGTTTCTTCCAAAACCTTTTTGGCTTCTTTGGAAAAATCACTTTCGGGATACGCGGCTGCAAATTTAAAATAAGCTTTCTTAGTATTGCTGTATCTGTCTTCTTTTTTTGAATCTATGCTATTTTCAGCCCATTCGAAGTATGATTTTACCATTATAAATAAAGCTTCTTCTCGGTATTTCGTATCTGGGTAATCAATTAAGGTATTCTCCAAAGACGTCACAGCCGCCTTGTAACGCCCTATTCGGTAATATTGTTTTGATACTCTGAATGACTTCTCTTCTAATTTTTTTCTTAATTCATCCATCATCACATATGATGAATCAACGAATTGACTTTCTGGAAATTGCCTCGAAAAAACACCCAATTGATCAATTGCGGTGTAAGTATCGGTCTGATCAAGGCTAAATTTCGGAGACATCTTGTAGTGACAAATTGCACTCATAAATTGACATTCCTCAGTGAATTTGCTGAAAGGAAAGTTGTTAACAAAGGTATTGAACCGGTGAGCAGCTAGAATATAATCTTTCAAATAATACTCGGAAAATGCATAGATATAAAAAAGTCGTTCAGCTTTTTCTGTTCCTCTATAAATTGGGATTAGCTCTTCAAGAAGCGGCATGGCTTTGTAGTACTCTTCATCCTCAAAGTATTTATTTGCCATTTCATACTTAAAGGTAAGATCAGTGCTTTTAAGTACTTTATTGTGTTTACAAGCCCATATAAAAAGGAGCATTGAAATCACTAAAATATAACTAAAGATTTTCCTCATTTCGCGTTGCAAATATAACGTTTTGAACAGCCTGATAGATGTAACAATAAACCTATTATCGGCTATTTTGTTTTATCTTTGTAGCTAATATTTTAAACACAGATCGAGTGGATTTATTTGAAAAATTAAAACAAAGAAGAGGACCATTGGGTCAAATTTCTGGAATTACTTACGGTTATTTTCAATTTCCAAAGCTGGAAGGCGAAATCGCAAATAAGATGATGTTTCGGGATCAAGAAATGTTAGTCTGGAGCATTAATAACTATTTAGGGTTGGCAAATCATCCCGAGGTCAGAAAAGTAGATGCGGAATCAGCTGCAGCTCACGGGTTATCAACACCAATGGGAGCTAGGATGATGTCAGGAAATTCAGTGACGCATGAACGATTGGAAGAAGAACTGTCTGCTTTTGTAAAGAAAGAAGACACTATGTTGGTCAACTATGGCTACATGGGAATGGCTTCCACAGTAGATGCGTTAGTAGATAGAAATGACGTTATTGTTTACGATTCAGAATGCCATGCTTGTATTATTGACGGTGTAAGAATGCATCAAGGAAAACGGTTTGTATTTGCGCACAACGATATCGAAAAGCTGGAAGTTCAATTGAAGCGTGCTGAAAAACTAATTGCAACAACTGGTGGCGCCATCCTGGTCATAACCGAAGGTGTTTTTGGAATGGCTGGAGATCAAGGCAAGCTAAGAGAAATTGTAGCATTAAAAAAGCAGTATGATTTTAGACTGTTTGTAGATGATGCTCATGGAATTGGGACTCTAGGAGAAACTGGTGCAGGTGCTGGAGAAGAGCAGGGTGTTCAAGATGAAATTGATGTTTATTTTGGGACATTTGCAAAAGCATTTGCTTCTGTTGGAGGATTCATTAGCTCCACTGAAGACGTTATCGATTATTTGAAACACAACACACGTTCTCAAATTTTCGCGAAATCCATGCCTATGCCTTTGGTAGAGGGGAACTTAAAGCGATTAGAGCTATTAAGAGATGATCCTTCTCACAAAAATAAACTTTGGGAAATTGCAAATGCATTACAAAGTGGTCTTAGAGATAATGGGTTCAATTTGGGTGAAACCAATTCATGCGTAACACCTGTTTACCTGGAAGGTGGACTAATGGAAGCTACAAATTTGATTTTTGATTTGAGAGAAAATCATCAAATTTTCACTTCTTTAGTAGTATATCCAGTGGTTCCAAAAAATGTAATCTTATTGAGACTTATTCCAACTGCAGCGCATACTTTAGAGGATGTAGCTTATACCATTGAGAAGTTTGAAATCATCTCAAATAAATTAAAAAACAACGAGTATTCAAAAGACGAGTTTACTTGGATAAAGGAAGCTCCAAAATGGATTACTAAAAAATCGGGTTATGTGAATACGTAATCAGTTTAAAGTAAATTATTCAAAGCCTCGTTTGCTCATGCATTCGGGGCTTTTTTTATACTTCATAAATTTTAACAGTTCACAGGAGTAAGTTTCTGTTTCATGGAGCCTAACTAACAGCTAAGACTGCGCAAGAATATTAGGTTACCTTTGAAGAGCTCCATGAAACTCTTTTGAAACCTATAGCTAACATACTCATTTTTATTTGCTTATGCTTTGCAGTTAACAGTGCTCAGGCAGCAAATCCAGCAGGTGGAAATATTACCTACAAGTATGTTGGGCCAGGTACCGTTGCGGGGACCCACATCTATTATGTTGAAGTTTCTATATTTCAAGATTGCCAATCCTTATCAACTCGAGCTAACACTCTTAGAATTACTGCTAATTGTGGAAGTACCACAAATAACCATACCTTAAACTATGTGCCTTTTGTAGCTCCGACCCCTTATCCCATTGGAGGCCCATACCGAGCAATAACACTCTATGGTAGAATGGATGCAGAGGAGGTCTCGGACTTGTGCGATAATGTATTAAATCCGAGTAAATCAATAAATTCCAGCTGCAGAACCACGCGACAAGGAATACCAGGATATGTAAAGTTCATTTACGCTGGAAACATAACCATCAGTACTTGTAATTATTGGACTTTTGGAGTAAGTGCTGGTTGCTGCAGGGCCGCAAGTGTTTCGCTGACAGGCAGAGGAACTATTTACTTAGAAGCTCAATTTAATAACTTAGGCTTTCCTAAAAATTCAGCACCTGCTTTTTCAAGTCTCTTGAAGCCATTTCCTACGGGCTGCGTTTCTCAACCAGTATCATATGGGGTTGGTGCAGTTGATCCGAATGGAGATAGTTTAGTATATAAGCTTACTTGTGCTCGAACAAGCAACACTCGTTGCTCAAATTATGCTACAGGATATGATTCACTTAACCCTGTAAAAGGAATATTATTAGACTCTCTTATGGGGCAAATAAAGTTTACCCCGAAAGTTGTAGGAAAATACGTAGTAGCATTTTGGGTGAAAGAATATGAACGCTGCACAGGAAAGTGGAAAGGACAGATATTAAGAGACATTACCTTTATTATTAACGCATGCTCTAACAAAGTTCCAAAGGATATCTCAGGAGTAACTAATCTCAAGGGAAAAAACTCAGTAAAATTAGATAAATTCAAAATTCAAGTTTGCAATGGAACAATATTCTCCTTTAGCGACACCATATTAGATCCTGATACTGCAGATAGCCTTTATTTTAAATCAAACCATAATGACGCAATGCCTGGATCTTTAATGAAGGTAACTAGCTTGCAAAAAAACAAATCAGTTGCAGAGTTTAGCTGGAAAGTGGATTTAGCGAACAACCCCTTGCGTTCTTTCTTTGTTGAATTCAGTGACAATTCGTGTAATTTCCCTGGTCATGGGTTATCTGTTTACGAAGTACAAATTGTAAACTCAACTCAGGTAGGTCCAGATCAAGCCATTTGTAAAGGGGACACATCTGTAATGACGGCAAGCGGAGGAATAAAATATGAGTGGCGCTCCCTATATGGTGATTCTTTAATATTTAATGGTCCCAATCAAAATATATTTGGAGACACCAATGCAACAGACACTAATAAAACGGTTCGGTTTGTGCCAAAAAATACCACACTGATTGAGGTTTGGTCAGATCTTAATTTAGGATGTAGAAAAGCTTACTCCTGTGAAAATAAAGATACAATTAAGATCATTTCAGCTCCAAGCTTTGATTTAAAAACCTCCAACGACACCTTACTTTGCCATACTGATAGCTCAACATTTGTATCCGTTAAGTCTGATTCGTCACAGTTTAACTATTCCTATAATTGGGAACCAGCATCGCCATTATCAAATAATAAAATTGCTAGAACAAGGTTTTCAAGTAGTAAAAACACCAAGTTAATGGTCACGGTTACTTCTGACTCAGGCTGTGTTAAATATGACGATGTTCAAGTTAATGTAACCCTAAGAATGCCAGATACGGTCTCTATCATCCCATCAATATCGCCTCTTTGCGGCGGCCTTCCAACTATTCTATTTCCAAAACTAGGAAGGCAACCTACTAAATGCGATACTACCAGCATTCAATGTGTGGGGGCTAGAATATCTAAAACGAGCACAGATACATCCAAAATAAATGGGTCGAGTCCAACTGGTAGCGCTGTGAACTGGCCTTGTCCATATGGAGGTGCTGCAGCTTCTTCTCGTCAACAATATTTATATACCGCGGCCGAACTAAATACATTAGGCATTTATGCAGGAACCATCGATGGACTAGGTTTTAATGTGATAAATCCAAAAGGAGCTAGTTTCAATAATTACACTATCAAACTAAAATGCATGCCTACTTCTTTTAGTTCGATAAGTGGCTTTCAAGGAGCCGGTGCTGTAGTTTTTACTCCAAAAAATGTTAGACCTATGAAAGGCTGTAATATGCATTATTTCGATGTAAACTATGACGGCAGCTCTAATTTACTGGTTGAAATTTGTTATGACAATACAGGAGTAGGTACAAATTCTAGCGCGGCAGTTGCATTTGACCCTACTACATTTAATTCAGTTGTAGGTGCAATTTCATCTTCTGGCGCCTGCAGGAGTCAGTTCTTATCACTTATGTCATGGGTAAACCGTCCTACAATGCAACTATCATTTTGCGGAACTCGAGACACATCAGGCTTTACATACAAATGGTCTCCTTCTGCAAACGTTGATAGCTCTTCAGCCATTAGCCCCCAAGTTAAAACAGACACAACAATTAAGATTCAACTGATGTACACCGATACATTTGGTAAATGCACTGACTCCACATCAGTGGTTTTAGATGTTGTTACAGTCTTATTGCCTGCTGACACAGTGATTTGCCCTGGTGATAGCTTTCTTATTGCTCCTAAAATAACTTCTTCCTGTAAGAAGCAGAAATTCACTTGGTCTAATTCGCAATACTTAAGCAATCCAAACATAAAGAATCCATGGGCAAGCCCCGACACGAGCAGTTTGTTTGTTTTAGCGTATAGAGATAGTTGTGGTTGTATTATTTCCGATTCCATTTTAATATATGTGGATTCAATTAAACCAAACCTTACAATAGTCCCCCCTAGTTGCACTACTAACAGAGGAGAGATTCAAATTAAATCAGGTGGCATAAAAGGGCCTTTTAAATTTAGTATAGACAGTGGAAAAACTTTTCAGCTGGATAGCAATTTTATAAACCTATCAGCAGGTGATTATGTTGTGTTGGTAGAGAATACCATAGGATGTAAATCAAAGTTATTGCCAACTAGATTATACAATGCAGGCGCTCCTCAAATAGATTCAATAACTGAAACTAATCTTTCATGTCATGGCGCTAATGATGGAATACTGAACATTCACTTTACTGGAGGAGGTGCAAACCCAAGTTTCAGTATTGACAGTGGAACAACATGGCAAAGCTTTAATGTATTTAATGGTTTAGAACCAGGGCCTTATAAAATTCTGACGCGGGATATCAATGGCTGTTTATCCTTTCCAGAAAATGCTTCTTTAACTCAACCAAGTGAAATTATTATTGACCTAAAAACAATTCACGACTCTTGCTACAATCACGGACATGGATATGCTATAGCAAAAGGAACAGGTGGAACTAGAAAACTCACCTATCAGTGGGCAGGAAAAAAGTTGGGTGCAACGCACAACCCTGCTGTGATTAATGATTCAATTTATAGTCAACTTTTCGCTTTTTCAGCTTATCGCATACGGGTACTTGATGCAACGGGTTGCACTGCTGATTCTACCTTTACAATAAATGAAATCGCTGAGTTGCAGTATGATTCAATTTCACTTTTACCAACTTCATGCTATGGCTATGATGATGGTAGTATTATACTGAAATTAAAAGGCGGAAATAAAGGTGACCTGTTTTTTAGCGTAGATAGTGGAAACAATTATGTCGGCTCTATTTCTTCAGCACGTCCAAATGAGGCCCATTTTAATAAAAACGTAAATCAGGTTAGCTTATCTAAAGGCTATTATCACATTAGATCTAAAGACAGCAAAGGTTGTCTTGCAGATACTATGCTAAAAGTATTGGAACCATCAAAAATTACATTAACTACTCCACAAGATTCATTTAAAATATGCGTATCAACTTGTACAAAAATGGAAGTAAACTCAATTGGGGGTAACTCAGTAAATCATAAATTCCACTGGACTCCTTCGGTTAGCCAGAGCAATGTAGCAAATGTGTGCCCAAAAGAAAACAATGATTTATACAGTTTACTCCAGTGATAAAAATGGATGCTCATCCAATACACTGCAAATGAAAGTGAATCTGTTTGATTCTTTATCAGTTGATATAATTGGTGAACCTACTTTATGCAGGGGTGACAACTTAACCATAACAGCCAGGGCAAAAGGCGGAACCGGCTCAAATTACAAGTATAATTGGCTTCCCTTCTATAATTTGAGCAACGCTTTTATCAAGGATATAATTGCTTCTCCTACTAAAAATACAACTTACACGGTACGGCTAAGCGATTCTTGCGGGTCTCCTTTCGCTGAAAATTTGCATAAGATTAGTGTTTTAGAATTACCTAAGGCTCGATTTAAAGTAGATAATGAAGTAGGTTGTGTTCCACATGAAATATACCTAGAAAGTCAATCTATCAATGCGTCTAGTTGTATTTGGAATATTAAGGGGTACAATAAAATTGAGTCTTGCGAACCAATTTCAAAAAGTTTTTCTATTGCAGGAAGTTATAGTGTAGAGCTAAAAGTGTTTTCTATTGAAGGTTGCAGCGACTCCATATTAAAAACCGATTTAATAACCGTCAATCCTCTTCCAGAACCAAATTTCTCTGCGTCTCCAAACCCAACGACTACTATTAATTCTACCATAAAGTTTAAAGACCTATCTGAAGGCAAGATTATTTCGTGGAGTTGGAATTTTTCGAGTATTGACACATCATTTAAGCCAAACCCTACTTTTCATTTTCCAGATAGGGAAAAAGGAGAGTACTTTGTGCGACTAGATGTAGTTGATGTAAATAATTGCACCGACTTTTTGATTGAAAAGATTTTTATTGACCCACACTTTAGCCTCTATATTCCAAATTCATTTTCTCCAAACGGAGATGGAATTAATGATACTTGGAGACCAATATCACTTGGGTTTAATTACGATTCTTACAACGTACAGGTTTTTGACCGTTGGGGAAACTTAATCTTCATTAGTTCAGACCCAACCGAGAGCTGGGACGGATTAACTAGAGAGGGGAAAGAAATCTCTGTGGGTGTGTATTCTTACCGAGTTTCAATTGGAGAAGACTCATCTAAGAAAAACAACCACGAGCGCATTGGAAAAATAACCATTATTAAATAGCGTTCAGCATTACAATTCCAGCGTTATTTGAACAGGCCCCTCAGGAGGAACTTCATCATCGTCATCATCGCCTTTCTGTTTTGAATTCGCATTGGGCTTTTTTGATTCTTCTTTCTTAATCGATTTAGCTTTAGAGGTACCAACTTCTTTTATAGGCATAGCACTTGGCGTTTCCTTTTTTGCAGGTTTTTCTTTAACCGATTCTTTAGCAACTGGCTTTTCTTTTTTTACTGGAGCAGCCTTTTGTTCAATTTTACTTTCCTTTATAGGCATTTCTTCATCAGCTGGCTCTTCTTCGGCAGCCTGAACGGCGATAGGCTTCTTTTCAGTAACAACCTCAGCTTCAATAACTTCTGTATTCTGCTCCTCAGGCTCTGGTTTATCTGGTTCTGGTAGCGGCTCTAATTCAGTTACCTGCCTCACTTTATCTGCAGATAATCTATTTCCAAGCGCTTTGTATCCTTTTACTGCAATAAAATCATGTAGTTCAACGGTTTCAGGGTCCTTATTTTTAGAACTTCGTTTATCAAATTCCACTTTCACCACTGGGAAAGTGTGCTTGGAAATTACCTCCAATCGAGAATCTTCATGCTCTGTTAACAGGGATTGTGCCTTTTCAGATGACTCCAACACAAATCGTTTTACAAAATGTTGTCCTTTCTCTCCATCATAATAAACCAGAGAAAAGACTTGCTCAGGATCGAACTTCTCAATGATAATCATGTTCTCTTCAAAGTGAGTATTTAAAGACTGCGGATACATTCGATAGGAACCGTCGTCCATTATAGCAACAATTTTATCCTCCGCTTTGAACTCCCCAACAAGCTTACCCCTTTCATCTGCATTCAACCTACTAACTGTACCGTCCCACCAAATTTTTCGAGCACCAAGGGTAGAAATACCTTCTTCTTTAATTTCAATCTTATGTACTAAGTTCTTTGTCAAGATATTCCCTTTAGCCGACCTCCCCTTAATACCAATTTCAGTAAAGTCAAAGTCAAACTTTAAGTTCTTGATTTTTGGTTTTTGGCGCAATAACACCTTCACTACCTCAGCTTCACCATTTCGATTAACAGACATGTAATGAATTTTACTTCCTGGAGCACCTGCACTGACGTGGTATTCCTTATCTCGAGTAATTGATGTTACCGCAAAGCGTTTTACCATTGAATACTTAGATTTACCATCGAAGTAAATAAGATTATAAATGGTTCTGTTATCGCCTTTTTTCCAAACGTTTATATAAGCTATGTCCTTTCCGAAAAACGCTTTATCTGATATTCTAGAAACCATCATCTCACCAGACTTTCTAATGACAATTATGTCGTCAATATCAGAACAATCACAAACAAATTCTGAATCACTTTTTTTCAAAGAAGTACCGGCAAAACCTTCAGCCATATTTACATACAACTTCACGTTTGCAACTGCAACTTTTGAACGTTCAATGGTTTCGAAGCTCTTTATTTCTGTCTTTCGTTCTTTACCTTCAGAATAGCGTTTTTTTAAACCTTTGTAATAGTCAATTGCATATTCTACTAGGTTATCTAGATGATGTTGAACCTGAGCTAATTCCTCTTCTAGCTGAGTAATAAAATTATCTGCCTTGTCCGCATCATGTTTTGTAATACGACGCATTCTGATTTCAAGTAGTCGCTTTACATCTTCATCAGTTATCGCTCTCTTTAAATGCTTTATATGCGGTTTAAGTAATTTATGAGTTACCTCAATAGCTTCATCATAGGTTTTACCATCAAAATCGATATAGATTTTATTCTCAATAAAAATCTTCTCTAAACTTGAGAAATGCCATTGCTCTTCTAATTCACCTTTTCGAATCTCTAATTCAAGTTTTAGCAAATCCTTAGAATGGTCAACATTCAACTGTAAGATTTCAGAAATGGTCACAAACCGAGGCTTATCATCTTCAATTATCACCGCATTCGGAGAAATACTAACTTCACAATCGGTAAAAGCATAAAGCGCATCAATCGTTTTGTCTGGAGAAACACCTGTCGCTAGGAGCACTTGAATTTCACAAAATTCAGACGTATTATCCTCAATTTTTTTAATCTTTATCTTGCCTTTATCATTCGCTTTTAGAATTGACTCAATAACTGATGTAGTGGTTGTTGCAAATGGAACTTCACTGATTAACAGCGTCTTTTTGTCGATTGCAGAGATTTTTGCACGAACTCTAATTTTACCACCGCGCAATCCATCGTTATAATTCGACACGTCAACCATGCCACCTCCAAGGAAATCAGGATAGATTTTAGTTTTTCTACCCTGCAAAAAATTAATAGAAGCTTCTATAATTTCTATGAAATTGTGCGGTAATATTTTACATGAAAGGCCAACGGCAATGCCTTCAACTCCATGCGCTAATAGCATTGGAAACTTAACTGGAAGAGTTATTGGCTCCTTATTTCGACCATCGTATGATAGCTGCCAATTAGTAGTTTTTGGATTAAAAACAACTTCTAAAGCAAACTTTGAAAGCCTTGCTTCAATATACCGGGGAGCTGCTGCTCTATCTCCGGTTAATGTGTTTCCCCAGTTTCCTTGCGTATCTATCAATAATTCCTTTTGACCAAGAGCAACCAATGCATCGGCAATAGAAGCATCGCCATGGGGGTGATATTTCATTGTATTGCCTACAACATTTGCAACCTTATTGTATCGGCCATCATCAAGTTCTTTGAGTGAATGCAAGATTCTGCGCTGTACAGGTTTAAATCCATCATTTACGTGTGGCACAGCGCGTTCAAGAATAACGTAGGATGCATAATCGAGAAACCATTCTTTATACATGCCAGACACACGAATTACGTCATCTTCACCTCCATCACCAATGTCAGTATCACTATCTAACGCTTCGAATTCTTCGTCTTTCTCGTCTATATTATCTGTGGAATCTTCCGACATTCTTATATTCTGCTTAATTCAATACTAAATGCTGAACCATTTAATTTTAGAGTAACATCATCTATAGAAGAGACAGCAGTCTGATCTGACAGGACTTCAACCAGCTTTCTCTCCCAAGTATTTTTTTGCTCCTCCTCACAATACATTTCAGTAAAAAAACAATTGTCTCCAATGGAGATTTCACTGCCGTTCAATTGGTAGTTACAGCCCCCCGAATTGCACGGAGATTTAATTCCAATATTTTCATTTTCTTCTTCAAAAGTCAACTGCATGTCCCATTCTTTATAGGGCAAGTCAATTCTATTTCCAGACTTTAGGATAGTATTTATTCGCCATTTCCCATAAATAGAGGCGGTATTTTCACTTTCAACGACTTCTGATTCGGCAACCTGATTGGGTTCAGATAATTCCTGCGCTTTGCTACTTGGCTCCTCAACAGACGACAATTCTGTATTTGAATCAATTTTAGCTGAATTTGAACTACTCGACTTATTTGATTTACAGGCAATGAATCCTATAAAACAGAGAATAAAAAAAATTGATTTTAGATTAAGCATCTTCCTCCACAACATCTTTTTCAACCTTCAGGTTATTGATAATAAATTTTTGACGATCAGGAGTATTTTTACCCATGTAGAATTCCAATAATGGATGAATTCCGGTATCGTTTCCTATAACAACAGGATCTAGTCTTATATCTTCCGCAATAAATGCTTTAAACTCGTCAGGTGAGATTTCTCCTAAACCTTTAAATCGAGTTATCTCAGGCTTTCCTTTTAACTTGCCCATAGCAGCAACACGTTCTTCCTCACTATAACAGTAAATGGTTTCCTGCTTATTCCTAACCCTAAACAAGGGTGTTTCAAGTACGTACAAATGAGACGACTTTACTAAATCAGGGAAAAATTGAAGAAAGAACGTAATCAGCAACAATCTAATGTGCATACCATCAACGTCAGCATCCGTTGCAATTACAATATTGTTGTAACGCAAATCATCAAGCCCCTCTTCAATGTTCAATGCTGCTTGAAGCAGATTAAACTCTTCATTTTGGTAGACAATTTTCTTTGTTAGTCCAAACGAATTTAGCGGCTTTCCTTTAAGGCTAAAAACCGCTTGAGTTTGCACTTTTCTTGCTTTTGTAATTGAACCACTAGCTGAATCTCCCTCTGTAATAAAAAGTGTCGTATCCATTTTTAAGGGATTATCTCCTTTATCGCTGAAGTGAATCTTACAATCTCGCAATTTTTTATTGTGTAAGGAAACTTCCTTGGCTCTTTTCTTAGCCAGCTTTCGGATTCCCGCCATGTCCTTTCTTTCCCTTTCACTCTGCAATATTTTACGTTGCAGCGGATCGTTACATTCCGGATTTTTATGCAGGTAATTATCCAATTCACGAGAAAGAAAATCAGAAATGAAGGCACGCATAGATTTACCTTCAGGTTCAATTTCCGTGGAACCTAACTTTGTTTTTGTTTGAGATTCAAATACGGGCTCGATTACTTTTACACTAATGGCTGCTACTAATCCTCCGCGGACATCAACAGCCTCATAACTTTTACCAAAAAAATCGCGAATTACTTTTACATAGGCTTCCCGAAAAGCTCCTTGGTGAGTTCCACCTTGCGTAGTAAATTGTCCGTTTACAAAAGAGTAATATTCCTCTCCATAAGAATTGGTGTGGGTAATTGCCACTTCAATATCTTCTCCTTCCAAATGAATTATTGGATAAAGCGGGTCAGCAGATAATTTTTCTTTCAGTAAATCGAGTAGCCCATTTTCAGAGAAGAACTCTTCTCCATTGTAGTGCATTTTTAGTCCCCGATTCAAATAAGCATAATTCCGAATCATGTTTCGGATATACTCTGGACGATATTTGAAGTTTTTAAATATGTCGGGGTCGGGCTCAAAAGTAAATCGCGTTCCTCTTCGAATTCCGGAATCTTCGATTGGCGCATCTTCGATTAACTCGCCCCGCTTAAATACAGCGCGTTTAATCTTTCCTTCTCTTATCGATTCTACCCTAAAGTATTCCGATAGTGCATTAACAGCTTTTGTTCCAACACCATTAAGCCCAACAGACTTCTTGAATGCTTTGGAATCGTACTTTCCGCCAGTGTTTATTTTTGATACACAATCAACAACTTTACCCAAAGGAATTCCACGACCGTAATCCCGAACTTTTACTTTTCCATCTTTTACTGAGATTTCGATATTTCTCCCGTTACCCATAACGAACTCATCGATGGAGTTATCGAGCACTTCTTTTAAAAGAATGTAAATACCATCATCAGCTGAAGCACCATCACTGGTTTTACCAATGTACATTCCAGGACGCATCCGAATGTGTTCTTTCCAGTCGAGGGATCGAATATTTTCTTCGGTATACTTAACTTCTTCAGCCATATATATTACTGATTAATCAGCTCAATTGAAAGGCCTAAAAATATATGAAAGCTACTGGGTTAGTTAAGGTTTAAATCGATTGTTTTCCACAGTGTTTTTAACCAATAATAAAGACTAAAAAACAAATATTTTCAGCCCTCCTTCCTTGAATATATTACACAAAACTGAGTCTGCTAAATAATAGTTAAACGTTAAACCTAAAGTGCATAACATCACCATCTTGCACAACGTATTCTTTGCCTTCAACGTTTAATTTTCCTTTCTCTCGGCATGCTGCTTCAGAGCCCAATTCCACAAAATCGTTGTACTTAATAACTTCAGCTCGAATAAAACCTTTTTCAAAGTCAGTATGAATAACACCAGCAGCCTGAGGGGCTTTCATTCCAGCGTTTATGGTCCAAGCCCGCACTTCTTTTACGCCAGCAGTAAAATAGGTTTCAAGATCTAGTAATTTGTATGCTTTTTTGATCAAGTGACTCACTCCAGGCTCTTCCAAACCTAATTCCTCTAAAAACATCTGCTTTTCATCGTAGGTTTCCAATTCAGAAATATCCGATTCAATACCAGCGCACAAGTACATCACTTCGCATTCTTCATCCTTTACCAATTCTTCCACAGCCTTTGTGTGATTGTTCCCTGAAACTGCAGATACTTCATCAACATTGCAGACATATAAAACAGGTTTTTCGGTTAACAACTGCATATCACCAATTAACTTCACCGATTCTTCGTCAATATCTAAGGAGCGAATAGATTTTCCCGCCTCTAGATGACTCTGATATTTTTCAATAATGGCAAGAATCTTTATTGCTTCTTTATCTCCAGTTCTTGCAGCTTTTTTAGCTTTATCCAATCGTTTTTCGACCGTATCTAAATCCTTTAACTGCAATTCCATATCAATAACATCCTTGTCTCTAACGGGGTCAACCGAGCCATCAACATGCACAATATTTCCGTCGTCAAAGCAGCGCAACACATGAATAATAGCATTACACTCACGAATATTTCCTAAGAATTGATTTCCTAAACCTTCACCTTTGCTAGCACCCTTAACTAAACCTGCAATATCAACGATTTCTACAGTAGTTGGCATTATGCGCTCGGGATTCACCAATTCACTTAATTTGTTTAATCGCTCATCGGGCACTGTGATAACTCCAATGTTTGGTTCGATCGTACAAAAAGGGAAGTTCGCAGATTGCGCCTTGGCGCTGCTTAAACAATTAAATAAAGTAGATTTTCCGACGTTAGGCAACCCAACGATTCCGCATTTTAAAGCCATGATAAAATTTTAGGCGGCAAATGTAGCAAATTGAATACCCTAGCAGGCTCACTTTACTTTTCAAAGGTTTTCAACAATAGACTTACACCCCCTTCAAAACGTATAATTTCGCAGCAAAACCCTTTGCATGTCAGATATTAAACATCTACAAAACGTTGCCTCCCAAACCCGAAGAGATATTGTTAGAATGGTTCATGCCGTTCAATCAGGACACCCAGGTGGTTCATTAGGTTGCGCTGATTTGTTTGTTGCACTCTACCATGCAATTCTAAAACAAAGCCCCAGCAATTGGACCATGAATGGTGAGGGTGAAGATTTATTTTTTCTATCCAACGGTCATATCTCACCGGTTTGGTATTCTGTTTTGGCTCGAGCTGGATATTTTGACGTTGCAGAACTAGATTCATTCCGGAAATTAAATACCCGTTTACAAGGACATCCAACAACTCACGAAGGCCTGCCTGGAATTCGAATTGCAAGTGGTTCACTTGGTCAGGGTTTATCAGCAGCAATTGGAGCTTCATTGAGCAAGAAATTAAATAATGATTCCAACCATGTATATGTTCTAATGGGTGATGGTGAATTACAAGAAGGCCAAGTGTGGGAAGCAGCAATGTTTGCTGGGGCTAAAAAAGTAAAGAACTTAATTGCTTTTGTAGATTGGAATAAAAGACAAATCGACGGAGATGTTGAAGATGTAATGGATCTTGGAGATTTAAAGGCAAAATGGGACGCTTTTGGTTGGAAAACAATGGAAATGGACGGTAATGACATGAATTCCATTCTTTCTAATGTAGAAAAAGCTAAATCTGAAGAAGGACCTGTTGTAATTCTAATGAAAACTGAAATGGGACAAGGTGTTGACTTTATGATGGGAAGTCACAAATGGCACGGAATTCCGCCGAGCGATGAACAATTGGCACAAGCATTGGAACAACTGGAGGAAACTCTAGGAGATTATTAATATGCGATATACTGTTCGATTATTCCTTTTTATATTTTTAAGTGTTCTTGTAAGTAAAATTCAGGGTCAAACTGGATTTAACAGAGACGCAAAAACTAGAATCCTTTTTATCTACGATGCCTCAAATTCGATGAATGGTTCGTGGAAAAAAGGAAAAAAACATACCATAGCGCAGCGTTTACTTTCTGAAACTATTGATGAAATGCAAGACATTCCAAATTTAGAAACTGCTTTGCGTGTATACGGTCATCAGAAATACTACAGAAACGGTCAAGATTGTAACGACACTAAGTTAGAAGTACCGTTTGCGGCTAAAAACGCAAAACAAATAAAATCAAAGCTTAAGTCCATTACCCCAAAGGGAACTACACCAATTGCTATGACTTTAGAAAAGTCCGCTGAAGATTTTTCACCTTGTTCAAATTGCAGAAACATTATCATTCTTATTACCGACGGTATTGAGGAATGTGGTGGCGATCCCTGCGCTATTTCTATGAAATTACAACGTCAAGGTATTGTATTAAAGCCTTTTGTTATAGGAATTGGTTTGGATATGAATTTCAAAAAATCATTTGAATGTTTAGGCACTTTCTACGATGCTTCGGATGAGGCAACTTTCAAAAAAGTATTAGGAATTGTTATTTCTCAAGCGTTAAACGAAACCTCTGCACAAGTCAATTTAATTGATGCTGCAAAAAATCCATCAGAAACAGATGTTGCAGTAAGTCTTTACGATCACTTTAGCGGACGTTTGCTGTATCACTTCATGCATACCATGGATGCTAAAGGAAACCCAGACACTTTAGATTTAGAAGCAAATTACACCTATGATATGGTTGCGCATACGGTTCCTCCAGTTCGAGCAGATAGTTTAATAATGATTCCGGGTAAACACAATTTGCTTGGAGTTGATGCTCCCCAGGGATATATTAATATTCTAGCAGCAGGTTTTAATTCTAGAACTCCAGTTCAAGTTATTGTAAGGCAACATGGTAAAACAGAAACTGTTTTTGTTCAAGATTTAAACACAACTGAAAAATATTTGACTGGATTCTACGACCTCGAGTTCCTTACACTTCCGCGTGTTAAACTTGAAGATATAGTAGTTAGCCAAAGCCATACCACTAAAGTTGATTTACCAAACCCCGGCTTACTTACGGTTACAAAAAAATCAAAAGGTTCTGGGGGAATATTCATTGACCGAAACGGCAAACTCGAAAAGGTGGTAAAACTTGATGAAAATCAAGCTCGAGAAAGCTACTACCTGCAGCCGGGAGAGTATTTGCTGGTTTACAGACCAAATGGCGCAAAGAGTACGTCATTTAACAAACAAGAAAAATTTACAATAAGAACAGGTAGCTCTGCTTCCATTAACTTATAAATCATGGCTAAATACGAAAATACAGGCTCAAAAGACACCAGATCGGGATTTGGAGAAGGACTGCATGAATTGGGAAAAGAAAACGAAAACGTTGTTGCTCTATGCGCTGACCTTACTGGATCACTAAAAATGAACGCTTTTGAAAATGATTTCCCTGAGCGCTTTGTTCAAGTTGGTATTGCAGAGGCTAATATGATGGGTATAGCGGCAGGACTTACAATTGGTGGTAAAATTCCATTCACGGGAACTTTTGCTAATTTCTCAACGGGCAGGGTTTACGATCAAATACGCCAAAGTATTGCTTATAGCGGGAAGAATGTGAAAATATGCGCTTCTCATGCTGGACTGACTCTGGGAGAAGATGGTGCAACACACCAAATATTAGAGGACATTGGACTTATGAAAATGCTGCCCCATATGGTGGTTATCAATCCATGTGATTTTAATCAGACCAAAGCCGCTACCAAGGCAATTGCAGCATATGAAGGTCCTGTTTATTTAAGGTTCGGAAGACCAAAAGTTCCAAATTTCACACCCGTTGATCAGAATTTTGAAATTGGAAAAGCAGTTTTGTTAGAATCGGGAAAAGACGTAACTATTATTGCAACAGGACACCTTGTTTGGAAAGCTTTAGAAGCAAGTGAGCAATTGGCAGAAAAAGGGATTAATGCTGAAGTGATTAATATTCATACGATTAAGCCACTGGATAGTGAAGCAATATTAAAATCAGTAAAGAAAACGCGTTGTGTGGTTACTGCTGAAGAGCACCAGTTTAATGGTGGACTTGGAGATTCAGTAGCGCAACTGCTATCTCGTGAACTACCAACTGCTCAAGAATATGTTGGAGTTGATGATTCATTTGGTGAAAGTGGCACTCCAGAGGAATTGCTAACCAAGTATGGTTGCGATACTGCAGATATTATAAAAGCTGCAGAAAACGCAATAGCTAGAAAATAAAACATAAAAAAAGGCGAGCAGTGCTCGCCTTTTTTTATTTAATATATTAAAAACAATTACTCAACTACTAACCTGAATGTTTCTTTGCTGTTTAAAGTTTCAACTTTCAGCAAATACATCCCACTCTTAAAACTAGACAAATCGATTTGGGTTTTCTTACTGTCTTTTGATTCATTGTGCTCCGTAAACAAAAGTTTACCTTGGATATCAAATAAACTTATTCCTATCAAACCTTCACCAAAAGCTTCAATATTTACACTTCCAGTAGTTGGGTTTGGATATACTGAGATTAAACCTTGTAATTCTTTTTCATTTTCAACTCGATCAATTATTGAACAATCGTCAGGGATATCAGATATTAACGCTGACTGACTACAATCTAAACCTAATGCTTCACTATAACCAACTACATCTAGTCCTGCATCAACAGTATTATACCATTTACTTGCATTATAATTACGTTGAAATGCTGGAATACCTGTTCTCTCTTGCCAATACATTATGTCATTATGATCAATAACATGTCCAATTGAATGAGCGTGTCCCAACTCATGTAACAATACCCCATAAAAATCTACATGATTAAATGGAACATTTGAAGCAGTCGTATCAAAAAACCAGGAAATACTTGCAGGTAAATAATGTGAAAAATCAATACTAAATCTAATATCTATTTCTTTATAATAAGCTTCTTTTGCGGTCCCTCCAACAGTATTACATAAGCCAGTTGATTTTTTAGATGTTTCTGCCGCAGGTTTTCCTACCAAGGATTTATCAAAGAAGATAAGATTGATACCATCATGCTTTTTTTGAGCCAATGTTGTATCAAGACCTAATTTCCAATTCACGCCGGTTTTACAATTCCAATCTTTAATTGCCTTTGCTACAATTGCTTTACGAATTGGATAGTTTGAAATGCTAGTGTCACACCTAAATGTATAACTACCCATGCCGTTATTATCGATCATATTGTACCTGAATTTTTTATTATTCTGCGAAGGAATCTGAGGAGATTGCGTAATAGCATATTTTACGTTGAGTGAATCACTATAAACGGAATCACCTATATTAGTTTTTATAATAAATTTCCCTGAACCCATAGTCCTATCTTTTTGACCAGATCGGATTATTCTGGAAGACAATCTTATTTTTATCTGTTTATCATTCCAACTTACGAGATCATAATCATCTAAATTTTGAATATAACTAGAGTAACCAAGATTAGGGGCATTTGCATCCATAAATAGAATCTTTCCATAATTCCCTGAGACGCTTCCTTGTCCAAAGTGTTTTCCATTGATTATTAGCATATCCACTCCTGCTCTTAGATTATTATTAAAACTTGTAATTATTGGTTGACACAGTACATAGTTGTTATGATTATTAAAGATAACATCATTATAAATATAGAAATTACCAGTTGTAGGTTCAGTAGCATTTTTGGTAAAAAAGCATACGTTTTTTACCGTTAAATAATTTATCATAAACATATCACTAGGCTGGTAACATTGTTTTATTTCCATTTTTACATGCATTAACTTAATGTCTGTTTGCGGAAGTAGAACTCTATTATAGCTAGTCTGCTGGTAATCTAAACCCATTACCAATGCCACCGTGTTTTTGTCCCAATCGGTAGAAAGAACATTAGGGTCAGCATAAGTACTGGTATTAAAGGCTACTGCTGGAGTAACTGTAATCTTGTTATTGGGAATGACGCTATCTCCAAATGCAGATGATGCATAGGATAAATGGATTGGGCAATTATCCACGTAAACATTAGCTTGATTGGTTCGAGCATAAATATCAAACTCAAAATATCGAGTAGTTGTTCCCGTGTATTCTTCATTTTTAAAAGAATAGGTTAAATCCTCACCTGCTCGACTGGCCAGTTTAATCGGAGGATTGTTTCTTATTCTTTCGTTTAAAGAGTTTTCGAAATCTTGAACTTTTTTTTTTCGCTTTTTACTAACCTGTTTTTGGTGAATAGTAGGATTTGTATGTGGGTATAGCTCTTCCTTATCTGGCACAGTTTCAATCTCAATTTCCTTATTTAGTTTTTTTTCAGGTTTTATAAGAATAGGATGCCAATTTTCTATAGATTTCTCTTGACTTTTAGTTTTTGAGGCAGGTGGCATCCAACCACAGTCAACAAAATCTAAGGTATCCATACCGATACTATCCCTAAAAAAGTCTTCTACTTGCACAATATCATCAAAATTCAAACCACCAAATCCTTCAGCAAAATTGTTTATTGTATTTAAGGATAGCGTATCTAAGTATCTTGGATCATACTTGTAATTTATAAAGCTACCACTACCCTCAGAAACATTATGAATAATAATGGTATTGTTGGTCGGATTAGAATTTGGTTCTGGATAACGCATATTATTTTCAACCGTAAAAAATATCCCTTGAGCTCCTTCCCTAAACTCTATTGTATGTCCATCAGAGCCATCGGTCCAATACTCCCTTCCATTAAAATTAACTACTTCTCCAGATGAACCTTGCTGTATAAATAAAACTTCTCCGCATTGTAACTGATTTCCTCCTTTAAAAATTGTTGTGATCTGAATGGTAAATGCAGTATAAACATTACCTGGACTTTCTTCATAAAAAAATCTCTCCGTCATTTTTCCCTCAAAAATGAAATTCGATTGTTTTGAGACATTTTTCATGAAATAATAATTCATCAGTGGAGAATTCAGATCAGTTTGTGCGCTCACAGTCAAGGAATATACTACTGCTAAGAATGGAAGAAGAATTTTTTTCATAATAAACAATTTAAGAATACCAAATTAGCAATAATCTTTCCATCAATTTATTTTCTTCAAGACTATATGTAGACATAAAACGTCTAAATTAGACAATTAAATATTTAGCTTTATGGACATAGGATTAAACATTAAAAAAGTAAGAGAACTAAAAGGGTACACTCAAGACTATGTAGCCCAACAATTGGCTATTAGCCAACGCCAATATAGTAGAATAGAACAAAATGAATCTGATATTTAGCTATCAAAACTCTTGGCCATTGGTAAGGTTTTAGACGTGACACCTCAACAATTACTAGGTTTTGACGAAAAGTTTATTTTTCAAAACTGCGAAAACGCATTCGGAAACATTAACCAGACTTATTACGCTTACTCTGAAAAAGAACAAGAATTGTACGAGAAACGAATTATCCATTTAGAAGGCGAAATTGAGTTTTTAAGAAAAGAATTGGGTAAAAAATAATTTTTTTGCAAAAAACAAAAAAGGCGAGCAGTGCTCGCCTTTTTTTATTCAATATATTTCAGTTCTTACTCAGCAGCAGAAGCTCCATCAGCCTCAACCTTTTCCTTCATATCTTGTTTGTGAGAAACATAGTCTGTAAGAATAACACCGCTTGCCATAAATAAATACTTTGTTTCTGGTTCGGTTATCGCAGCAATTTCTTCTTCAGATTGCCCATCGTCTTCCGCATAATGTTTTAGCTCCTCAACACTTACGGTTTCCTTAAAGGCATTGCCCTGCAGAACAGCGTTACTTCCATCAGAATCCAATGGAACAAAAAATCCGTAATCTTTAAATTTTACGAAAACTTCTTTCTCTTCTCCTAGCTGCACATTCATCCAGCAACCTTTCTTTTTACATACTGAAGCAATTTTACCCCCAATTACAATATCCCGAAGGGTATCGGAAGTTTCTAGACTCGCCAACAAATCAGCAGCCGAAGTGACTTCCTCTACTTCTATTTCTTCACCAAAAATGGAAGGCGTTATATTACCAGAAACATCTGCTCCAACAACTTTTCTCTCTTTTGAATCAACTTGCTCCTCAACTATTGTTTCAGAATCTGGAGCTTTTTCAGAATTACATCCAACTATTGAGAATGCACCAAGGGCGCAACTCATTACTACAACTGTTAGCTTTCTACTCATCACTTCAATTTATTATGCTTCAAAGATAACATTCTACTATTTAGATAAAAGAACAAATTCAGTTCTTCTATTCTGAATTTTCCCTTCTTCTGTTGCATTGCTAGCAATAGGCTTCGAACTTCCAAAGCCTTTGAATTGAAGTCTTGCTGAACTTACTCCCATTTCTTCCAAATAAGCTTTTACTGAATATGCTCTATCTGTTGACAATACCAAGTTTTCAGTTTCAATACCAACGTTATCGGTATGTCCGTGAATGGCAACTTTTATGTTTGGTTTTTCTAGTAAATATTTTCCAAAATCATCTACAATTACCTTTGATCTATCTGAAATATCGGCAGAATTGGTTTCATAATGAATATCATCAAGTCGATATGCTCCTCCAACTTTTTCTGATTTTGCAACAACGTTGATTTCCTGTGTAATAGGCTCTAATTTAGCTGTTTTTTTATTGTCCGGCAGAGAATCGGGTACATCAATAAGCCTTGCGTTATATGCAACATCCTCGCCTTCAACTTTCAATACAACTTTGTCACCTGGTTTTACAACAACTACAGCTGCAAAAGCTCCATCGGTTTCATCTACTTCAAATTCAGTTACTTTCTTGGAATTAAGATTTTCAATCTTAACACGTTTATTGGTGGCCGAAGCTTCGGATTGATCCACCTTTCCCTTTACAAATACAACATTTTCAGGTCTAGCTTCTTTGTAAAGGTCAAAAGATAAAATGTTTAATGGAGTCCTAACATTACCGATTCTAGCAGAGGAATAATAGACTTTTGAGCCATCTGTGCTTACAACGAAACCATGTTCATCTTCATCTGTATTTATCGGATGCCCGATATTTATAGGTTCGTTCCATGTACCATCATTATTCTGGCGGGCATAAAAAATATCAAAGCCTCCAAAACCCAAATGTCCTTGAGATGAAAAATAAAGCGTTTTAGAATCGGTATGTACGAAAGGAGATTTATCGTTGTAGGCTGTGTTAATTGGAGGGCCAACATTCTTTGCCATCCCCCAACCTTCTTCAGTTTTATCTGAACGATAAATATCAATACCCTGACTACCCTCTCGAATAGAGGCAAAATACAAGTGCCTACCATCTGCGCTTAAAGAGGGCTGAGACTCCCAGCCTTTTGGAGTATTAATGTTTGGGCCACAATTCTCAGGCTCAGTCCAATACCATTCTTCAATACCTTTCAGTTTGTTAAAGCCAAAAATGTAATCCGATTGATAAATATCGCAATTGTACAAATACGCTTGTTTTTGTTTATCGAAGTATGGCTTACAAATCGTAACGTATAAATGACGGTTATTCAATGAAATGGTCACTCCTCCATAATTCGACTTTTTATCTGCGTTGAAAGGTTCGGGCATTTCATCACCTCTGGTAAATTTTCCAGCATCTAAACCTGACACGCTAAACTTTTCTATGTAACGGACCTCGTGAGAATTGTTTACGACACTGTTTCTATTGGGCGTTTTATCCTCCCATCTTCGAGTAAAATATAACTTTTCGTTATCAGGTGTCAATAAAGGTAAGTATTCATCACCCTCATTTGTTGAAACATCACGCACTACAGTTGGATTAAAAGGTACGGGATGAGCATATGCTTCTGCAAAGAACTTAGCGTACTTTAGGTCATCCTCTGTCTCCACCAAGTATTGCTCGTATTTCTTCGAAAATTTGTTTTCATCGTCCGATGTAAAGTCCAAAAATAGTTGCTGATTCTCGACCGCTAAAGCATACTTTTTTTGACCTAAATAAATCGCTCCTAAGTAATAATAGACGTCAGAATGAAAATCAGGACAGTTCGCTTTTACTTGCTCCAAATACTTGATTACAGTTGAGTAACCGCCTCCTTTAGAGCGCTGAGTTTTAATGGTTTCAATGGCCAACATATAATTAGCCTCAGCATAAGCTTCTTCTTCCTCTAAAGCATCGCGCAAAAAAACTATTCGCTTAGCTTTATCGTACTTCTTTCTGTCTTTTGCTTTTTCTACTAGTTTGACCGCTTTATCAGAAATATCCTCGTCACATTCTTGTGCAAGAGATAACTCGGGCACTATTGCACAAAAACAGAAAAATACTCCCAGTATGAAATAGCTATAAGGCATAGCCGATATCTTTAAAAACCGTACCAAGTTAAAATTAAAAAGAATTGAGTTTTGCTTATCTTCCAATTAGCTTTTTCAATTTGTCTTCCCCTTTCTTTTTTAATTCTTCTTCAGCTTTCTTTTTAGCTTTTTCTGCTTCTGCCTTAGCTTTTGCTTCGGCTTCTTTTTTCAAGCGATCAGCTTCGGTCCTAGCTTTTGCCTCAGCTTCGTTCTTAGCCTTATCAATTTCCTTTCTAGCTTGAGCTTCAGCTTCTTTTTTCAAACGATCTGCTTCCGCCCTTGCCTTTGCTTCAGCTTCCTTTTTTAGTTTGTCTATTTCTTCTTTAGCTTGCTTTTTCAACTCATCTTTTGCTTGAGTTTTAGCATCTCCAGAACCACTTCCGAAAGAAGGCATAATCTTAGGCTTATCGTTCGTCCCTGTAATTCTTAAATCGACTTTAATTTCATCGCCCAAAGAAGCATTGGTTCCAGCTTTCTGATTAAATTGATCTAATAGTCCTTTTGCCATTCCAGCCCCTGCTCCAAGAGCATCCATTGGAATAGCAGTTTTAATCAAATAATCCAAGGTCTGATCAAATCCATTAGAACCCGAAACATTGGCATTTAAGTCACCTAATTTCATATCAAATGGCTCTACCCAAACTCGACCTTCTCTAAACTCATAAGTAATATTGACATCATTAAGAACCAATGTTCTTAGGTTATCTTTTTTTAGCGCATCGGCCACTTTGTTTAATGTTTCGGAATCTGAGATCTTAACCATATGGGTTTGTAGGTCTCCACCACCGTTCATCGTTTCATATACAGGTTCCATGTTGCCATCTAAGGCACAGGTCAATGTCATTGCAGTCGAAAACGAACCCGTTGCATTTTCTGCAATCGGAGCCATTTCTTTTACCGTATTAAACGTTGTGTAGGTTTGGGGAACATCGAATTTCTTTATCGCCATCTTGAAGTCTATAGTTGGTTTCTTCAAATTTGTGGTCTCGTAAAATCCATTCATATTCAAACTTCCACCCAACATATTCATAGCAAGGTTTTCCATAGAAACCTTTTGATCTCTTACAATAATTTTCCCAATCATTTCGGTCATTTCCATATTGTCGTATAACACCTTTTTGAAGTTAGAAGTCAATACGAAATCAATATTTCCAGGAACCTCAACCGCACCTTCTGATGAATCTGCAGGGGCAGAAGTAGTTTCTTGATCGCTTGTTTCTTGAGTTTCCTCGTTTTCACTTACTTCGGTAGTTTCTTCATCAGGGCCTGCAAGTTCATCCAAATCCATTAGGTTAGAATTTATAGCCATTACTCCTTTTATAGTTCCATCGCTAAACGTGTACGGTATATAATTGGCAATTGTACCCGTTCCAGTAATATCACTTTTACCAAGTAGGCAGTTTAATTCTGCCATTTCAATTGCTTGTGGAGTAAACTTAAAGTCTGCTTTATTCAACTGCACAGGATAACCTAATTCTGGGTCATTATAAACGATTCCCTCCAGAGTCATTGAACCATTTGCATCAAAGTTTTCGTAATCTTCAGCCTCTAATGTCGATACTTTGCCCTTAAGATTGATGTCTGCATTTACCTTTCCTTTGTATTCTTCACCATTTTCAGTTGGCATAACGTCAGCCAAAGAAGCAAGATCAATATCCATTTTTATATTACCCTCAATATCAGCATCTGAAACTGGTGTTTTAACCAGCATTCGCATATCAATTGGGTTCTCAGCTAATTCAACATGGAACTTTTTCAAATTAACTATCGTGTTGTCGTCTGATCCTCCTGGGTTTTTGACGTTTAAATCAATATTGATGTTCTCCGCAGATTTTGGTAGATCTGGATATTGAAACCTTCCATTGTCAACCTTTAAATCTAAGTTGAATGCTGGTAAATTGTCTCCAACCATTTTACCCTTAGCCATTCCATTTAAAGCAAAATTCCCATCTGTTTTTATCGTTTCAAAATCGGACATATAAACCGCCGGAATAAGGGATAATACACTTTTGAATGTTGTTTTTTCAGTATTAAACGTCAAGTCAAGCTCAGTCGTTTCATCATCTGGAAGCGCTACATATCCATCAAAATTCAACATTAGGTCATTGATTCCAAAATGATTTTCTTTAAAAGTATATTTCGAATTCACCATATCAATTTCAGTATCAAATTTGATATCGAATTTGGCTTTTTTCAAATAACGCATTCCTTCCATTTTGAAAGTTAGTTCTTCAATATTGGTCTGTGTTTGCAACAAGAAATTATCTAATGTAAAGTCTCCACTTCCTTCATGCGTTAAGCTTTTGATTTCGGCATACATATCCCCAACACGATCATCGTAAATGACATTAATGTTTCGTAAATAGTAGCTACTAATGCTCATTGAGAAAGGTGCAGCATCTTCCGATACCTCTTCTTCTAATTCCTCTTCTCCTTCAGCTTCGCCCGCAGACTTTACAATATCATAATTGGCGAAGGTATCCGATTCAACAACATCAACTATTACATGAAAACTTGCATCTGCAATACCCACTGATTTTATTTTCATTTGGTCGCCATTAACAACCGACATTAAATCTAAGTTAGTTTCAATAAGACCAATATCAGCTAAAGCAACTCCCTCATATTGTCCCTTTCCGGTAACTTTTGTTCCTTTTAGCTCTAATTTAAAATCAGGGAACGTGCTAATCAGTGACAAATCCAAGTCTGCCAATTCCACCGTAGCATTCAATTGTTCATCCATTTGCTGCTGAATAATTTCAGCAATTTTCCCTTTAAAAAGAAATGGTAATGCCACAAGCAGCACAATAACTACTACAACTAGAATTCCGAGTGCTTTAAATATCTTTTTCATTATTGACTTTTTGATGTGAATTCACAAATTTCTAAAAAACAGTGGCTTAAAAAAATGTTAGGTATTAATAAAGTTAAATGCCCTAACTATAATACGTTTAATCTTTGAGATGTAGCTCCCCTTCTCCTTTCGCTATAATGGTACTTACTGTCGCATCTCCTGTAACATTTACAACTGTTCTGCACATATCCAATATCCTATCCACTGGAAAAATAATGGCTATCCATGCCGGATTTAATCCCACCGAAATAAGAACTATCATTAACATAACTAGTCCTGCACTTGGAACTGCCGCAGAACCAATTGAAGCTAAAGTTGCTGTAAGCACAATGGTTAGTTGCTGCGCCAAGGTTAAATCCACCATGTGCAGTTGGGCAAGAAACAAAACGGCAATAGTCTGATACATACTGGTTCCATCCATATTAACAGTAGCCCCAATAGGTAAAACAAAGCTGGAAACATTTTTTGAGACACCAATATTATCCTCTACGCACTCCATTGTTACTGGTAAAGTAGCTGCACTTGAACTTGTTGAAAAAGCCAAAAATTGCGCGGGACTGATTTTTCTAAAGAAATCGGTATATCCAATTTTAGCTACGAATTTTACAATCAGTGGGTAGAAAATAGCCACCATAAAAGCTAACCCCACAAATACAGCAATACTATAAGCGCCCAAGCTTTTGAAAATTTCAAACACCTCTGCAGGACTATCTGCCATTTTTGCAATTACCCCCGCCATTAAAGCAAATACAAACACCGGAGCCGCCTTCATAATTATATCTACCATTTTCAAAAACACTTCAGACATCCCTTCAAAAAATGTAATGATAGGTTGAGCCTTTTCATGGGGTATCATTATAAGAGTTATGCCTAAAAAAATTGCAAAGAAAATTACTTGAAGCATTAATTTATTATCGGAGACGGAGAGCACTATGTTCTCAGGAACCATATCGACCAAAAAATGCAGAGGTCCTTGAGTTTTATTTTTCTCAACTACTTTTAACTTCTCCTCAATGTTTTTACGATCTTCTGGACTAAGCTCTGATCCGCGCTTTTGCTCTACTTCCTCAACCACTGGCGTATATCGTGCATCAGCCGAATAAAACTTTCCATCCAGTATTTTGACACCATTGTTAGTAGCCCAATACTCATAATTAATACGGTTTTTAATGCGTTGTTCCTTATCGATATAAGTTCCTGGCTCAACGACGTTCCCAATTAACAAACCAATACTTACTGCGCACACTGTTGTAACAAGATAAACCAGCAAGGTTTTACCCCCCATCCTACCAAGTTTACTTACATCGTTTAGTCCTGCTATACCGGTTACAACTGAAAACAAGACTAAGGGTACAGCGATGAATTTAAGAAGGCGAATGAATATTTGTCCAAAAGGATCAATCCAATCAATAGTAAATTGATTCCAGCCAATAGCGCTGGAAATAAAAGACCAAAGTGCACCGCAAATCAGTCCTATCAATATCTTAACGTATAAAGGCAGTCCTTTCATCACTACTAAATTTTATCTGTTCTTTTTAACAATATATGATCTGCCAGCACCATGGCGCACATGGCTTTTACTATTGGCACGGCGCGAGGCACTACACAGGGGTCGTGTCTTCCTACAGCTTGAAACTCTGCCTTTTCTCCTGCTTCAGAAACCGTTTGTTGTTTTTGGAGAATGGTTGCAGGTGGTTTGAAAGTAAGGGAAATTAAAATATCCGATCCATTAGAAATCCCTCCTTGAATTCCCCCAGAATTATTAGTAGAAGTAGTTACTTTTCCCTCCTCGAAAATGAAGCCATCATTTTGCTCGGCGCCAGTTTCTTGTGCAGCATTAGCACCTATGCCAATTTCTACCGCTTTTACAGCATTTATCGAAAAAAGAGCGTGACTCAAATCTGCACTCAACTTACTGAATACTGGACGTCCCAGGCCCGGAATGACATTTCGTATCACAACTGAAATTTTACCTCCTAGACTGTCACCGGATGCTTTACAGGCTTCAATTAGAGCTACCATTTTTTTTGCAAAACTCAATTCAGGGCAACGCACTGAAGAAGCATCTATGGAAAGATCATCGTAAAAAATAGAGCCATTTAGCATGCTTATGCTTCCTACTTGGGAAACATAACTCGAAATTTCAATTCCACTAAATCCTAATACTTTTTGAGCGACACTTCCACCAACTACCCAATTCGCCGTTTCTCTTGCAGAAGCTCTCCCGCCACCTTTGTAGTCTCTTATGCCATATTTAACCTGATAAGTATAGTCTGCATGAGATGGCCGAAACACGTTCTTTATATTTGAATAGTCTTTACTTTTTTGATCCTTATTAGGAATTAAAAAACCAATTGGTGTACCCGTAGTTTTTCCTTCAAAAACACCAGAAAGCAACTGAACACTATCCGATTCTTTTCTATCAGTAGTAATATTTGACTGTCCGGGCCTTCTCCTATCTAACTCCTTCTGAATATCGGACTCTTGCAGGTCGATACCCGCCGGGCAGCCGTCGATTATTCCGCCAATTGCTTTACCATGCGATTCACCAAAAGTCGAGAGACGAAAGATTTTTCCGAAAGAATTTCCTGACATTACGCAAATGTATTCAATATCGTTTGAGGTTTTGCCCAACTTTTTCTCTAAACGCTGCGTATATACTGTTGAAATGACTTATCCGAAAATAGATTTAAGTGCTTTACAGAGTGTTTTGAAAACGATTGTACTTTTCGATAGCATGGGAATTGCTGTCCAAAAAAGTGAAATTGAACACTTTCTTTTAGAGAGCACAGCAAGCATTGAGGGTATTGAAATCAGCCTTTCACTTCTTGAAGATTTAGATATAATCAAAGTTGAGTCTAGTAGATATTCTCTTTTTGCGAGAGATTCCAGACAACTAGAAAATGCTAAGGACCTAAAACCTTTTGGTGATTTTCCAAAGTTCATCCTAAAAAGTCTAGCTTCCTTTTCGTTTGTTAGAGGTATTTATGAATTAAATCTTCCTGGTATGGATAAAGCTCTTGTACTTGATGTTTCGGGCTTAAATAATCCAAATCTAGCAATGAGATATTGCAATGTGGCTTCAAGACTCATTGGAACAAGAGTATTATTTGTTAGTCGTTATGCAAAAATAGAAAACGAATTAATTTTCCATTCACTTGCTTTAGCCGGAATGACTTCAGTATATAATCCGTTGGGATTAGAAAAGCTGACAAAACGCCACTCTGATTGTATTGCTAAATTCCCGAATCGTGTGGTGGATAGTGGAACTCACTTGAAACCGCTATTTAATTCTCCTAAAAAAAACACCCAAAAACGAGTATTTAACGCTTCTGGTAGAAATAATGCGGAACTTTTCACTTGGATTACCGCTCATGTTGAAGGTAAAGACATACCTTACATATGGGAGAAAAATCAATCTGTATATCAGCAATGGTTGCTCCCTAAACTTTCTAAGTTGAATAGAAAGTATCAACTGGTGTAATTTTTTATTCTTTGATTGTATAAAACAATAATTTTGGCTCCAAAGCGTATTTGTGCCGTGAAAGCCATTATTTCTATTTTTTTTCTCGCTATTTCGACGATCTCTTATGGGCAGCTAGGAGGAGAGCGCAGTTATTCGTTTTTAGAAATCCCCACTTCTGCCCGTTCTTCGGCAATGGGAGGTAGTTCTGCTGGCATTAAAGATGCTGATATCAACTTAATAAATGATAATCCTGCCAACTTAGATACTTCCATTGATAATCACTTAAGCATTAATTACATCAACTTTGTAAGTGATGTAAATGCTGGTACCATTGCTTATGCTAGAAAAGCTGGAAAAGGAGCCATTGGCGTAACTGCTCAGTTTTTAGGTTATGGGAAATTTGAGGTTGTTGAAGCAAACGGAGTAAAAACTGGAGAACAGTTCAATGCAGGTGATTTTGCATTAAACATAGCTTATGGCTTGGCTCTTGACTCCTTGTTTTCGGTAGGTGCCGCTTTCAAAACAATTTACACGAATTACTATTACAGTCAGAGTGTTGCTTTGGCTGTAGACCTTGGAGCTGCATATACAAGCAAATCAAAATATTTTAACAGCACATTTGCATTAAGAAATTTAGGACGAGCTCTAACCAAAAACAACGACCAATCAAGAAATAAACTACCCACAAATATTGAAATAGGTGCCGCAGTTAAAATACCCAAAGCACCGCTTCGGTTTTTCACCCAATATAATAATATACAGAAATGGGACTTAGGCTCTAATGACCCCAATTATGAAGCAAAAGAGAGGTTAGATGCTAAAACTGGCATTTCTAGTCAAAGAAAATTAAGCTCAGACAACCTGTTCCGACATTTAGTTTTGGGAGCAGATATCGTTGCTTCAGATAATTTCTTGCTCACATTTGCATACAATTTTAGACGAAGAAAGGAACTAGCAGCAGTTTCAAGAGGTGGTCTTAGCGGTATTTCTTTTGGAGCAATGATAAAAGTAAAAAAATTGCAATTTAATTATTCCTTAAGTAGTTATCACACTGCTGGAATTTCGCATCACATTGGAATTACCAGTAACTTGAACGCTTTATTTTAAATGAAATCTACCAAAATTAACATTGCCATAGATGGTTATTCTTCTTGTGGAAAAAGCACCCTGGCGAAAGAAATTGCAAAACAACTGGATTACGTATTTATAGACACTGGTGCTATGTATCGCGCCGTTACATTGTTTGCTCTTGAAAATAAGTTAATTAATGGAGTGTTAAATGAAATTGAGTTGATTTCAAGATTACCCCAAATCGAAATAACCTTCGAGTTTAACAAAGAAAGAGGTACGTCTGATGTTTTGCTGAATGGAAAAAATGTAGAAACTGAGATCAGACAAATGAAGGTTTCGGAAAAGGTGAGTCTTGTTGCCGCTGTAAAAGAGGTCCGAAAGAAATTGGTGGAACTACAGCAAAAAATGGGCAATAAAAAAGGAGTTGTAATGGACGGAAGAGATATTGGTACTGTTGTATTTCCTTTTGCAGAGCTTAAAATCTTCATGACTGCAAATAAGGACGTGCGTGCTAATCGAAGATTTGAAGAATTACAATTGAAAAGTGAAAAAACAACTTTAGAATTGGTAAAGGCTAATCTCGAGCAGCGCGATTACATTGACACCAATAGAAAAGAAGACCCACTTAGACAAGCTGAGGACGCTAAAGTGTTAGACAATTCCGAGTTATCGAGAGAAGAACAAATAGTGATTGCGATGTCCTGGGTAGAAGCAGCTAAAAGTAATTTAGCCTAAATCACTACCGAACAAACTGTCTACATAAGCTGTACGGTTGAATACTTGAAGATCATCCATTTTTTCACCAATTCCAATATACTTTACTGGAATCTGAAACTGATCCGAAATACCTATGGCAACGCCCCCTTTAGCAGTGCCATCTAACTTGGTTAGCGCCAGTGCATTTACTTCTGTAGCCTTTGTGAACTGCTTAGCTTGTTCAATTGCATTTTGACCCATTGAGCCATCCAGCACCAATAAAATTTCATGAGGAGCACCAGGTATAATTTTATCCATTACATTTTTAATCTTGGACAACTCATTCATCAAGTTAACTTTATTATGCAACCGACCTGCAGTGTCAATAATTACGACATCGGCATTACTTGATTTTGCACTTTGCAAAGTATCAAAAGCAACAGATGCGGGATCGGCACCCATTCCTTGGCTAATTACAGGAACCCCAACTCTATCGCCCCAAATTTGAATTTGATCCACGGCTGCGGCTCTAAATGTATCGGCAGCGCCAAGTACAACCTTTTTTCCGACTTGTTTAAACTGATGAGCTAGCTTTCCAATGGTTGTAGTTTTTCCAACACCATTAACCCCTACCACCATTATTACATAAGGCTCATTAGATGCTGGAATCGAAAAGTCACTTCCATCCTGATTATTGCTTTCTTTTAGCAGTTGAGCTATTTCGTCTTTTAAAATTGAATTCAATTCCTTAGTATCAACATATTTGTCTTTCGATACTCTGGCTTCGATACGTTCAATAATTTTTAGAGTAGTGGTCACTCCAACGTCAGAAGTCACTAAAACCTCTTCCAAATTATCTAATACTTCATCATCAACTTTAGACTTTCCGACAATAGCCCGTGAAAGCTTAGAAAAAACAGATTGTTTAGTCTTTTCTAACCCTTTATCTAGGTCTTCTTTTTTCTTTTTTGAAAATAATCCAAATAATGCCATATGCTCTGGTTTGCTGCGAAGTTAATAATCAATTTTTGAAGCAAAAAAAATCCCGTAGCTACGGGATTCCTTTTAAACTCAAATTACAACAACTTTGGTTACGACTTCAAAAAATCGTTCACCTTATCTTTTTGTAAAACTTCTTCTCTAAAAGTGTAAGCACCTGATTTCTCTGATTTTACCATTTTAATTACTTTGGTAAAGTCTTTAGCACCTTTTTTCTGTAAACCTGCAACTACTTTCTTAGCCATGTCTAATTTTTTATCGAGTTATTACTTGATTTCTTTATGTACCGTGTACTTTTTTAGTACCGGATTAAATTTTTTGATCTCGATACGATCTGGTGTGTTTTTTCTGTTTTTGGTTGTAATGTATCGTGATGTTCCAGCAACACCTGAATCCTTATGCTCTGTGCATTCTAGAATAACCTGAACTCTGTTTCCTTTTCTTGCCATCTCTGCTTAATTAATCGTCTAAAAAACGGTTTGCAAAAGTATGAATTATTTTCAACTTCCAACTTAATCATCAAGGATTAGTTTTTCAATTTCAAGCATTTTCTTTTTAGTATGAATACCAGAACCACTATAGACTATTTGACCCTGTTCGTTCAATAGAAAAACATAGGCTTTGCACTTGTCATCCAACTTTAGTTTTTGTTGATATATCTCAATATCGCCTTTATAAAACAGCACATAGGGAAATATATTTTCATCACTTTTTGCCTTCATTCTTTTCATCACGCCGTCCATTGCAGATTTTTTGGCACCAGTAAAGAGAACTATGAAGTAGGTATTGATATCGTATAAGTCATCCATCATTCCTGTTTTGGCAATGAATTTATTATATACAGGGTTTACCCAAGATTCAAATTGTTCTTGAGATTTTTTACTATATGCTATACCTACTAGCGTATACTTTTCTTGAACAGCCTCTGGCAAGTCTATGACATCGCCATTTACCGTTTGGCCTATTAGCACCGGAAACTCTTGCCCTGTTTGAGCCTGCGTATTTGCATAGAAAAAAACACAGAATAATATGAATAGAACTCTCATTACAATGTTGGGATTTTCGCTGATTCTTCCATTGCCTCTGGATACTTTTCTAATGCCTTTGCTAGACATTCAACCGCCTCAATCAGCTGATTTTTTTCCAGAACATAAGCCAGTCTTACTTGATTTGCACCAGCATCTGGCATCGAATAAAAACCACTAGCTGGAGCCATCATTACCGTTTTACCATTATGATCGAAATGTTCCAAAATCCATTCACAAAATTTTTCTGCATCATCAACTGGTAATTCAGCAATAACATAAAATGCACCACTTGGTTTGGGACAATAGACACCTGGAATAGAATTTAATGCATCAACCAGTACATTTCTTCTTTCTACGTACTCCGTGATAACTTCGTCAAAATATGAATCTGGGGTATTTAATGCCTCTTCTCCCGCAATTTGCCCCAATGTTGGAGGGCTTAATCTGGCTTGCGCAAACTTTAAAACAGTTTCTAAAACATACTTATTTCTTGTGACTAAAGCTCCAATTCGAGCTCCACACATGCTGTATCGTTTTGATACGGAATCTATCATGATTGCATGTTGGGTAAGTCCCTCTAAGTTCATTATTGAAAAATGCTCTTTCCCATCGTAACAAAACTCCCGATACACTTCATCTGCAAATAGATATAGATCGTACTTTATTACCAAATCTCTTAATTTCTCTAATTCTTCTTTGGTATATAAATAACCAGTAGGGTTTCCTGGATTGCAGATAAGGATGCCTTTTGTTCGTAAGGAAATTCTCTTCTCAAACTCTTCAATACTTGGCAACGCAAATCCATTTTCAATTTTGGAAGTAACCGGTACAATTTTTACTCCAGCTCCAATAGAGAAACTGTTGTAATTTGCATAAAATGGTTCAGGAATAATAACCTCATCACCTTCGTCAAAGCAAGACATAAAAGCAAACTGAAGTGCTTCAGAACCTCCAGTTGTGACTAAAATCTGTTCATGATTAACATCTACTCCTACTCCATAATAGTATTTAGCAAGACCTTTCCGATAAGACTCAAAACCTGCCGAATGAGAGTACTCAATCACTTTTAGGTTGTGATTTGAAATTTTATCCAACACATTCTTTGGTGTTTCAATATCAGGTTGACCAATATTTAAAAAAAACACTTTTTTACCTTGATTGATTGCAGTTTCAGCGTAAGGTACCAATTTCCGAATTGGTGAAGACGGCATTTGAATTGCCTTATTTGATATTCCTGGCATAACTATTTTTTTCGTTTACAAGAGAAACAAATGTATTCGTTTTGTTCTGTGAGCATGCGATTACAGCACAAAAAAAACCCTACAACTCATATGAGAAATAGGGTTTTCAATAAATATTTGAATTTACTTCTAGTTCGCCTTTGGAGACATTGGAGAAGCGTCATTTGTTGGAGCTGCATTTGCAGCTTTAGGAGCAATATTTCCTTTGATTCGAATAACTTTTGTAGGGTTATCTAATGCATTTGAAGTAATTGTCACTGATTTATTAATGGGGCCTAAACGGTTTGAATCGTATTTTACTTTGATAGAAGCCGATTTTCCTGGAGCGATTGGCTCACGTGGCCAAGATGGAACAGTACAACCACAAGAACCTCTAGAGTTAGAGATAATTAATGGCTCATTACCTGTGTTGGTGAATTTAAATTCATAAACAGCAGGTTCTCCTTGCACTAATTCACCGTAATCGTGAACGTCTTTTTCAAATTCTACTTTAGCGCCACTCTCAATGTCGAGCTGAGCATTCGCACCAAAAACACCCATAAGTGCAACAACTGTTGCGATGATTGTATTTTTCATTATATATTGTTTTTAAGTTTACTCTACAAATGTAAATTGATTTTTAACCCTTAATTGGTCTTTAACAAATCATTAACTGACCAACAGTATTATACCAAATTGCCTTTAAAAACTGGCATTTTCAGCTACTTTTGCAGGCCAAAATTAAAGCAATCCTATCATGGAACTTTCAAGTAAATATTCTCCGAATTCAGTTGAGTCTAAGTGGTATAAGCACTGGATGGAACAAAACTTCTTTGCCTCTACTCCAGATGATAGAGAACCTTACAGTATTGTAATCCCTCCTCCGAATGTAACGGGTGTTTTGCATATGGGGCATATGCTTAACAATACCATTCAAGATGTATTGATTCGCCGAGCTAGACTACAAGGTAAAAATGCTTGTTGGGTTCCAGGAACAGATCATGCTTCGATTGCAACTGAAGCTAAGGTCGTAAAGCTTTTGGCCGAGCAAGGCATCAAAAAAGAAGAAATAGGAAGAGAAAAGTTTCTTGAACACGCGTTTGAGTGGAAAGAAAAATACGGTGGAATTATTTTAGAGCAGCTAAAAAAGCTCGGTGCTTCGTGCGATTGGGATAGAACGCATTTTACAATGGATCCTATGATGAACGAGGCGGTTCAAAAAGTCTTCGTTGACCTTCACAACAAAGGATTAGTATACCGCGGAGTTCGAATGGTGAATTGGGATCCTGCTGGATTAACTGCTGTTTCTGACGAAGAAGTAGTTCATACTGAAGAAAATTCAAAGTTGTACTACTGTAAATATGCTGTGGTTGATTCCGATGAGTTTGTAACCATTGCCACTACTCGACCTGAAACTATTTTAGCAGATACCGCCGTTTGTGTGCATCCAGAAGATGAACGCTTCAAGCATTTACATGGTAAAAACGTGATTATTCCAATGGTGAACAGAGAAGTCCCAATAATTCTTGACGATTATGTTGATATGGAATTTGGAACAGGTTGCTTAAAAGTAACTCCAGCCCACGATATCAACGATTACAACTTAGGTTTAAAACATGGATTAGAAACGATTGAAATAATAGACGATCATGGAAAACTGAACGAAAAAGCCGAATTCTATATTGGTGAAGACCGTTTTGATGTTCGCAAGAAAATCATAGAGGATTTAGATAAATTAGGTCAGGTTGATAAAGTTGAAACAATTCAAAATAAAGTTGGCCGATCAGAAAGAACGAACTCTGTGATTGAACCCAAATTATCGACTCAATGGTTTGTAAAAATGGAATCGATTGCGAAGCCTGCATTGGAAGCAGTTACTAGCGGCGAAATCAATTTTCACCCGAAGAAATTTGAGAATGTATATCGACATTGGTTAGAGAACGTAAAGGATTGGTGTATTTCTCGTCAATTATGGTGGGGTCAACAAATTCCTGCATGGTATGCACCAAATGGAAAATACGCAGTGGCAAATTCACAAGAAGAAGCGCTAAAAATTCTCCAAAAAGAACAAACAGACCTTAAACTATCCGATTTAAAACAAGACGAAGATGTAGTCGATACCTGGTTCTCAAGTTGGTTATGGCCAATTTCGGTTTTTGACGGTTTTAATGAAAACGGAAGCAAAGAATTCGATTATTACTACCCCACTTCTACGTTGGTTACCGGACACGATATTATTTTCTTTTGGGTGGCTCGTATGATTATGGCGGGTATGGAATTCAAAGGTGAAATTCCTTTTAAAGATGTTTATTTCACCGGAATGGTGCGAGATAAACAACGTCGAAAGATGTCAAAATCATTGGGTAATTCACCCGATGCTTTAAAGCTTATTGAAGAGTTTGGAGCCGATGGCGTGCGCGTTGGGTTGTTATTATCCTCCCCTGCCGGTGGTGATTTGATGTTTGATGAAACGCTGTGTGAGCAAGGACGAAATTTTGCCAATAAAATTTGGAATTCTTTGCGCTTGATTAAAGGTTGGGAGGTTTCTGAATCAATTGATCAGCCGACCCATTCTAAAATGGCGATTGAGTGGTTTGAAAATAAATTCAATGCGGAACTTATAGAAATTGAAAAGCAATTTGCTGAATTCAGAATTTCTGAAGCACTTATGTCTATTTATCGATTGATCTGGGACAGCTATTGTTCATGGTATTTAGAGATTGTAAAGCCTGCATATCAGCAGCCCGTTGATAAGATTACTTACGATGCAAGTATTCGGTTATTGGAAAACCTAATGACTGTTTTGCACCCGTTTATGCCATTTTTGACTGAAGAAGTTTGGCACTCTATCAGTGAGCGCGGTGCAAAAGACTGCATTGTAATAAACGATTATCCGAAGATCGAAGCAGTTAATAATGACCTACTAAATGATTTTGAAACGATGACTGAGGTAATGACTGAAATCAGAACCTTTCGGAAAAAACAAAACTTAGCTCAGAAAAACTCGATAAATCTTTCGGTTAAACTAAACGGAAAACATAACCAAGACCTCAATGCCATTATTCAGAAACTAGGAAATATTGAAAACTTAGACACGGTTTCCGAAAAAGTTGATGGTGCATTTTCCTTTATAATAAAAAGCAACGAATTTTTTATTCCACTCGCTGGAACAGTTGACGTTGAAGCTCAGAAAATTAAATTAGAAGAAGAATTAAAATACACGCAAGGATTTTTGAATTCAGTTTCAAAAAAGCTAAGCAACGAACGTTTTGTAAATAATGCTCCTGAAGCTGTTGTAGCGGCTGAAAAGAAAAAACAAGCGGACGCTGAACAGAAAATAAAAGTTATAGAAGAGCAGTTGGCAGGGCTGTAACGTACAACGTAAAGATGTATCACGTATTACGCAATGTAGAATCCAAGGCGTAATACGTTGTAAGACAATACGTAATAGATGAAATAAAATGAACAACAACGAAGTAATAGAGCGCGCTAAGCAATGGTTGCACCCAAGTTTTGACGAAAAGACAAGAACGGAAGTTCAAAAACTGATTGATGAAAATGGGCAAGATTTATTAGAGGCTTTTCACAAAGATTTAGACTTTGGAACAGGTGGTTTGCGCGGCATTATGGGCGTTGGAACCAATCGAGTAAACATTTATACTATTGGAATGGCTACACAAGGATTAGCCAATTACCTTAAAAAATCTTTTACCGATAAAACAAATAGTCCGATTGGTGTTGCTATAGCACACGACAGCAGAAACAACTCTGATATTTTTGCACGAAAATGCGCTGAAATACTTGCTGCCAATGGTTTTGAAGCCTACTTATTTGAATCACTTAGACCAACTCCAGAATTGTCCTATGCGGTTCGGAAAAAGAACTGTAAAGCGGGAATTGTAATTACAGCTTCTCATAACCCAAGCGAATACAACGGTTATAAAGTGTATTGGGAAGATGGCGCCCAATTGGTTCCTCCTCATGACAATAATGTAATTGCAGAAGTTCGAAAAATAACGAACCCCGATCAGGTAAAAACAGATTATAGAAGTTGGAACATTATTCCCTTAGGAATTGAAACTGATAGAAATTATTGGGACAGCATAGCCAGCGTAGCTTCCGAACAACACGAATCGGATTTAAAAGTGGTGTACACTCCTATTCACGGAACTGGAGTAAAATCCATACCTCAAGTTTTAGATTTGTTGGGCTACCAGCATATTGAAGTGTTGGCCGATCAAGAAATTCCAGATGGAAACTTCCCTACTGTAGAATCTCCAAATCCTGAAGAAGCTGCTGCTTTGAAGTTAGCCATAGATAGAGCGCAAAATATTAATGCTGATTTGGTGTTGGGAACAGACCCAGATGCAGATAGAGTTGGTATTGCGGTGAAAGACAACACAGGTAAATTTGTATTGCTAAATGGTAACCAGACCGCTGCTATTTTAGTGAATTACATGCTTAAAAAATGGAAAAAATCGGGTGGCATTGATGGCAATCAATACATCTGCAAAACCATTGTTACCAGTGAAATATTAAAAGAAATTGCGGACCATTACAGCGTAAAAACCTACAATACACTTACTGGATTTAAATGGATTGCAGAGTTAATTCGTAAAAAAGAAGGTCGGGAGAAGTTTATAGTTGGTGGAGAAGAAAGCTACGGCTACCTCATTGATGATTTTGTGAGAGATAAGGATGCCGTTCTTTCATCTGTAATGATTTGCGAAGCTGCTGCAGAAGCTAAAAAAGCGGGCAGCTCTTTATACAATGAACTACTTGGAATTTATAAAGACATTGCATTTTATAAAGAACGATTGATTTCAATTACCAAAAAAGGTATTGAAGGGAATGCCGAGATTCAAAAAATGATGACTGATTTACGTTCAAATCCACCAAAAACTGTGGTGGGAATTGAAGTGGAATTGTTGCGTGATTATCAATCTCAAGAAGAATTAAATCTTTCAACTCAAGCGATAAAAGGAATTGAATTGCCTAAATCAAATGTGATTCAATTGGTTTTAAAAGACGGAAGTATTATAACTGCTCGCCCCTCTGGAACGGAACCGAAAATAAAATTTTACCTAAGTGTAAAAGGAGATAAGTTAAGTTCGATTGAAGCGTTCGACACATCGAATCGCGAATTAGAATCTAAGATGGACGAATTTGTAAAAGACATGAGTTTGTAAAACAAAAAAGTCCCGAAAATCGGGACTTTTTATTCAATATTACCAACTAAATTATTGCTTCACAACTCTAAAGTTTGTTGTTTCTTGATTCGAATTTAAAAACCTGAAGTGGTAAACTCCATTTTCCCAATTCTGCAAGGCAACAGATTGCTCTTTGTTTTCAACTGAAGAATATTCCTCAGCTTGAACAAGTTTTCCATTTCCATCAAACACCTCAAGAGTGTATTTATCATCAGATTTAAACATGAAGTTTACCGACGAATGGGTAGGATTTGGATACAATGACATTATAATAGTTTCATTCAATTCAACTATAGATGTGGTATCCTCTCCTCCGCCACCATCAGAGGTGTCAGTTTCAGATGCTAATGATTGCTGAAAACCCTGTGTAATAGTTAAACTCGTTTTTGTTAGGGTTTGAACTGCAGCTTCGCCTACAGTACTAGATAAAATTATTGAAGTTTTCTTCTGCTCATTTCCAGCAGAACCAATCACGCTGCGCTCAATAGATTGAGCATTCAACGAAATTGCACTAATCCATATCGTAATTATAGCTAATAAACGCCTCATATTATTTAGCATTTTCTAAAGCTTCTAATCTAGCCTCTAATTGCTTGATATATTCCTGTTGTTCTTGAATAGCCTTCGTTAAAACTGGAATCATCCCAATATAATTGACTGCCTTGTATTCTAATACTTCAGGGTCTAATTTATTGTTTTCAGCATTTAGAGCATGAACTTGGTTTTTAACTAGATCTGGAAACGTTTTTTCCAAATCCTGTGCTATAAAACCAATTTGATTTCCTTCCGGTAAGTTCATTTTTCCAAAATCTCCTTCTTGTTTATAATTGTAAGTTTTTACCTGAATGTTTTTGATTTTTGATAACGCATTTTCAAAAGGAATTATGTCATTTTTTAAGCGTGCATCTGAAGCTTGAGCCAAAGTACCTGTGTAAGTAACATTACCTACAAAATATCCTGCATAATTAGTTGAGCCACTATCGGCTTGAGCATAAATTCCGTAATTGGTTTTACCCGTTCCTGTTGTGGATTTGTCACTTAAAGCAAAAACGCCCATATTAAAAGTTCCATTTCCTCTTGAATGCGCATAAATAGAATAGTTACGAACAGTGGCTGTAGCGTTAAAACCTGAAAGAGCTTGAACACCAAAATTGTTTTGTCCGGCACTACAATCTGCAATAAAAAGCCCACCGATTCCACCGGCACCAACATAAGTAGCATTAGAGCTACCAAAAACCCTTGAACGAACTCCAATATTTTCATAACCTCCTTGACCATCAACTTGCGTCCAGTTACCTACTGAAGTCGATCGATTACCTGTTGTTCCTCTAGTTTGAGTGTTTATTGTAACGTAATTAGCACCAATACCTGTTGCGGTAATTGTATCTATAACATCAAATTGACCAATCGGGCTATCCGTTCCAATACCTACTTGTTTCGGAGTATGTATAACTGTTGCACCTGTTGTGTCCCAATAACCTTCGTTAATAGATTTTGGTTTCCAACTCGTTCCGTCCCAGCTTAATAGCTGACCCGAAGTAGGAGCAGTTGCAGCTAAACTTCTGCCTTGCAATTGATTAGCATTCCATAATGCTGTCGTTGTATTTGCAGCAAAGCTTGTTCCTGTCAATGTAAGTCCTGTTCCCGCAGTATAGCTTGCCCCATTATCAGCGCCAGGTGCCCAATTAGAACCATTCCATTTTAAAACTTGATTACTTTAAGGTGCTGTTGCAGCTATAGATCTTCCTTGTATTTGATTCGCATTCCACAATGCGGTACTAGTGTTTGCTGAAAAAGCAGTTCCAGTTAATGTAAGGCCAGTTCCCGCAGTATAAGTGTTCCCTGATGAAATAGTTGTTGGCCCCCAAGCCGTGCCGTTCCAACTTAGCACTTGACCTGTTACTGGCGAAGTATTGGCAATTGATCTATTTTGCAATTTATCGGCATTCCAGATCGCATTTCCAGCATTTGCATCGATGGTATTGCCCGTAACAGTAATTCCAGAACCACCAACGTAGGTTGAACCACTTCCACCAGCGTTTACTGGTTTCCAAGAAGTACCATCCCAGCCGAGTAATTGACCAGTTCCTGCGCCTGCAGTAGTAACATCGCTTAAATCCGTCAAAGCAAGCGTTGGTATATTTTCAACGTTTTTTAGCGCTTAATGCATAAGGCACTGATTGAAAAGGCATAGTCCCCATATTAACGAAACCTGCCCCATTATCTAATTCTATTTTTAAATGGTGCTTTTTGGTTCCCCAAGCAATAGCACCAAAATTATCAGAAGTACTGCCTTCTCCTATAATGACTGTAAATAATCCATAGTCATTAGTTGATACAGTGTGTGTTTCTGTATACTCCACATTAGACCCAGAAGATCCGCTAAGAATAACTGCTTTTACTGATATCGCTTTGTTTTTAATTAGTATTCCTGCACCATCTCGAGCGACAGCTTGATAGTTTATACCACCTGGAGTTTGAGCCAACAGAATAACTGACATTAATATCAGAGTAGAGGTTAAAATTGTTTTCATTGAGTTTGAGTTTGAGATTTGGATACGATTGTAATTACTATACTATTCTCTATTTGTTAGTTCAGCAATTTCTTCATCGAGTAATTCATGAATAGGCATTTTCGCATAACTAAACATTTGTGGAAGTAAACTTGCTGATGACATTCCCGGAACGGTATTCACTTCGATCAAATATAGCTCCCCTTCATGCAATATATAATCTGCTCTAAAAAAACCACTACATCCTAGTTTCTTGTAAATGTCAACAGAAAGCACCATACAAGCGTTGTAGGTTTCTTTATCGATTCTCGCAGGAGTTATTTCTTGAGTAGTAGTTGAATTGTATTTGGCTTCATAATCGAAAAATTCTGCTTCGAATTGAATTTCTGTCACCGCCACTGGAGTTACAATTCCATTTTTCCGAACTACTCCACAAGTCAATTCAAGCCCTTGAACAGAAGACTCGACTAAAACTCGCTGCCCAACAGAAAAAGCTAATTCTATTGCTGGAATTAATTCCTCCATTTTTTTGACTTTTGACACTCCAAGACTTGAACCTGCGTCATTTGGTTTCACAAAACACGGCAGCCCCAACTCATCAATCATTTCTTGAGGGTTTACATCTTCAATTTCGTAAACTAACTTCGAGTTTGGAACTAATATTCCTTGTTTTTCTAAAAAATGATTACAAAACCCTTTATTAAAAGAAAGTGAGCTTGAAAGCACATTACAGCCCATGTATTTCACTCCAAGCACATCGAAATAACCTTGCAGTTTCCCGTCCTCGCCTGGTGTTCCGTGAATAGTATTAACTACGGCATCTATAGCCAAGGTTTGCCCATTATTTTTTAGGGTAAAATTACTTTCGTTAATTGTAACGGGTTCATTTCGATTATCAAAAGCAGTCCAACCATTGTTATCCAGTACCAATTTGTAAATGTCATATTTTTCATTTGACAGATTCTTCAAGTACAAATCAGCACTTTTCATGGAGATGGCATATTCATCGGTAAATCCGCCACAAACAAGGGCAATTATGGGCTTTGACATAGCTTTTTATTTTTATCAAAGTTATTTTCGAAAAATTCAGGTATCACTGTTGATTTCATTACTTATTAAAAGAATTGCTAACAGATATCGAACATTCAATAATCTTATCTTTGAGGCCAAGTAATGGCAATCGTAAAAATCATAAAATTCATTTTCTCTAAGGCCTTTTGGGTAAGTATTGGCGTATATCTTATGCTTCTAATCATTGGAACTTGGTGCCTATTGGTTTACCTAGATATAATTACGCTGCACGGGGAAACGATTAAAGTACCTAATTTAAGGTCTTATCACGAAACAGAGCTAGAAAACCTTCTAAAGGCAGATAAGTTAAGTTTTGAAATAATGGATTCTGTATTTGTTGAAAAGCAACAAGGTGGAATTGTTATTGAACAAACCCCAGATTCAGGAGCATTTGTAAAAGAAGGACGTAAAATATATGTTACAATAAGCACATATGACGCACCTAAAGTTACTGTTCCAAATTTGAGGTATGATGACAAACGAAATGTAATAGCTCAATTCCAGTCTATTGGATTGAGGGTTGGGAGAATTTCGTACGTACCAGCAGCTTGCACTGACTGCCTCGAGCGCGTTGAAATAGACAGTATTCCAGTTGAACCGGGAAGGCGATTGGATCAAGGGACTACCGTTGACTTAGTCTTTGGGGGTGGAAAAAGTGATCAATTTATTACAATGCCTGTGCTAATAGGATTGAGTTTTAAAGAAGTCAAAGAAAAAATAATGCAGGCTGGTTTGGTAATTGGATCTGCAGTATGTGATCAAGAATTTACTGAAGAGGATAGCTCCAATGCACAAGTATTTAAACAAATTCCTGATTTTAATAAAGGTGAAGTTTTGTTTTTAGGTTCTGCAGTGCAAGTTTTCTTAACTACCGACAGCAATAAAATACCAGAAATTCCGATAGATAGCTTAGAAACCCAATCCATAAATGAATTTTAAAAGCGTCTTATTTCAGTTATTAATTGTTTGTCAATTTTTTAGTGCTAAAGCTCAAGAAGAGTTAGGTATTCTGCCCTATCGAGCTGAACAGTATTCTAAGCCATTGTCGAGTAATAATTATGGTTCACGAGCCGCAGGAGACAGCAGTATTACTTATCTGCTGAATACTCTAGAGCTTCCAATCATTGACGATTTCTCAAAAAACCGAATTAAACACTTCCCCACTTCAGTTGACCACCCCACTGTTTTTGATTCAACAAGCTATCGTTTTCTTGCAAATAATTTACCAGTAGATTCAGTTGAGTTTATGAATGATTCAGTGTTCAACTACATAGTTGATCCGTTTACTGGAGATTTAGATTCGACTTTAGCAGAGCCATTAAATATTGTGTTTTTTGACACGGGAGAAGTCTTTTTTCGAGTTGATTCTTTTCTTGCCTATCCAACTTTTAGTAATTACATACAAAATGGAATAACTAGAACAATTAAATACGAGCCAGACAGTGTATTGTATAACAAAAAAGCATCCAATTTTTTTGCAAAGGATGACAGTTACAGTTATTGGGTTGCTCCTGGCCCATTCATTAACTACACAATGGCAATAGATCAACCCACCCTTGGAGTGTTGACCTTTGACGGCTTGGATAGCCTTGGCAATCCATATGATAATTCATCAAAATTGACCTATGGTATTTCGGATTTCATGACTTCAAAACCTATTAATCTTTTTGATTATAAAGCGGGTAATAACCGAACAAAGTATGTAGTGAATGACTCCATTTATTTGAGCTTTTTCTTTCAAGCTGAAGGAAACGGAGATCGACCAGAAAGAGAAGATTCGCTAATTCTAGAATTTTTCGATGTTCGAAAAGCAACTTGGCAAAGAGTTTGGGGAGTTGAAGGCGATACTTCAAAGGAGTTCGAAAGAATTTCAATTCCTATAGTTGATGCCAATTATATGCAGAATGGTTTCCGCTTCCGGTTTAAAAACTACGCGACTCAGTCTGGTAATTTTGATCATTGGCATTTAGATTACGTTCGACTTATTAAAGATGGAGGAATGAATGACGAGATAAAAGATTTTGCAATTGTGAATCCTATTCGGTCATTTCTAAAAGACTACACAGCAATGCCTTGGGAGCACTACAAAACGGACCCTAAAAGCTTCATGGTCGATACCGTTTACTTAGACCATATTAATTTGAGTAATAAATCGGACATCCTCAAAGCTCGCTATAAAGTATACAAATCAAACAGTGTCAATTATTTGTATTCCTCGCCAGAGGAGCTGCGAACTTCGGTTACAGACAAAACAAGGCTTTCTTTTGAGGTAAAATCTTCTAATCGTTTTCAGTTTCCAGTAGATAATGAAGAACGCCAGTGGTTTAGATGTGAGTTAGAAACATTTTCTTCTGATGACAGATATAGTCCAAATGACACCTTGATTCACAACCAATTTTTTGATCGATTCTATAGCTACGACGATAAGTCAGCCGAAAAAACCTATCACCTAAATATTATAGGTACTCGCCTAGCAATAAAATTTAATTCACCAGTGAGAGACACTCTCAAAGGAGTCCTTATCAATTTCGTTCAAACCTTTGAAAAAATCGACAATCAAAAAGTAAATATTATCATCTACAATACCCTAGGTGTCGACCCTATATTCCAATCTGGGCCAATTGACGTTGAAAAAAGAGCACCGGGAAGTTTTCAGCGATATAATTTACCCGTAGATATAATAGTCGAAGGAGACTTTTATATAGGTTGGGAACAACTTGGTAGAGAAAAAACATATGTTGGTTACGACATTAACTACAACAACCAACAAAATACCTTTCTCTCAGAAATTGAAGGAGTTTGGTATAACTCAGGGTTTTCAGGAACGGTTATGCTTAGAGCCGATTTTGGTGATGGAACTGAAGAACCTTTGCTAGAGCCTGAAGTTGAAGTAAAAAAAGTTCCGTTTACATTATTTCCTAACCCTACAAATGGTTTATTCTCAATAGAAGGAGTTTCTGAATTGAGTCCAGTACAATTGTACAATTTACAAGGTAGTTTAGTACAAACATGGACGCATAGCGAAGGACGCACTTACGACGTCAGCGAATTGCAAAATGGAGTTTATATTTTAATTGCAAGCGACAATACTGGAACCCCTATTTCATCCAAAATAATAATTGCCAAATAGGCACTTAATGGAAAATTCTGACATTTTATCTGATAACGACGAAGCAGAAAACCTTTTCGTTTATAAAACCATAACCGTTGATCCCGGTCAGCAACCCCTTCGGGTCGATAAATTTTTAATCGATCGAATTCCGCAAATATCTAGAAATAAGATACAAATTGCTTGCAAGGCTAACTGCCTGATTATTAACGACTCCCCTGTAAAACCCAATTACAAGGTAAAACCAGGTGATGAAATTGTGCTTCTAATTTCAGAAGAAAAAGAAGATTTAGAAATTCTACCAGAAGATATTCCATTGGAAATTGTCTACGAAGACGAAGAGCTTTTGGTCATAAATAAGAATGCTGGATTAGTAGTTCACCCAGGATTTGGTAATAAACACGGAACTCTTGTCAATGCGCTCGCTTTTCATTTTAATAACTTACCAACCAGCAATGGAAAAGACAGGCCTGGAATTGTACATCGACTAGACAAAGCAACTTCAGGTTTAATGGTAATTGCCAAAACTGAATTTGCCCACAGTCATTTAGCCAAACAATTTTTTAACCGTACATCAGAGCGCACCTATCACGCACTTGTTTGGGGTGACCCTAAGGAACCCGAAGGAACAATAGAAGGGCATATTGGAAGAAGCCTAAAAAACCGCAAGGTAATGAGCGTATTTGAAGATGGTGAATTCGGCAAATCGGCCATTACAACTTACCGAACGCTTAGGTCTTATGGTTATGTTACTTTGGTGGAGTGCAAGCTTAAAACTGGACGCACGCACCAAATACGGGCTCATTTCAAACACATAGGCCATCCCCTTTTTGGTGATCCTGAATATGGAGGTGACAAAATTCTGAAAGGAACTACTTTTACTAAGTACAAGCAGTTTGTAGATAATAACTTCAAGCTGTTACCCAGGCAAGCCCTTCATGCTAAAACACTTGGTTTTGAACATCCTACAAAAGGTGAGTTTATGCAATTTGACTCTGAATTACCAGAGGATATGTCTTCAGTATTGGAGCGTTGGGAGAATTATTCGAAACATTCAGACCTAGATGCTATTTAAGCAATTGATCTAATAATTTTTCCAGACTCCGTTTTATTGAGTTGAGGAAGGAAGTAGATTTTCTTCGGAATTTCGTACTTATTGATTTCAATTTTAGACCAATCAATATCGAATTCAACAGCTGATTCTATTACTAAAATAATTTGTTGCCCCAAAAGCTCAGAGGGCTCAGCTGAAATAAAAAAAGGACTTTTTAATACTGCCGCAATTTTAATCTCCAATTGTTCCGGTATAATTTTTATTCCACCCGAGTTGATAACGTTATCAGCTCTTCCCAGCCACTTAAAACTCTCGCTTGAAGTTAATTCAACCAAATCATTAGTAATAATGGCCTCTTTTTGAATGTGCGGAGCGTGAATTATCAATCGACTATTTTCAGATGAAAAACTAACACCAAAAATACTTTTGAAGCTAGCCTCACCTATTCTTCTAATTCCAATATGAGTAAGGGTTTCTGTGCTTCCAAAAGATTCAAAAAATCGGGTATTTACTTGTAAGCCCAATATTCTTTCTTTCAATTCTGAAGAAACAGTTGCACCACCGATAAGAACTTTACGCATGGATGGCAGTAGGTTTTTTTCAAAATTCAATATTTTTTCGAGCTGAACAGGAACCAATGGAAAGAAGTCAATTGAAACTGGTAAGCCCTTAAAAGATTTTTCATTAAAATCAGGTTCTAGCACATACAATGAATACCCACAAATCATGGCACGGAATAGCATCATTTTACTGGCCACATATTTCAAGGGTAGAGCATTTACCGCAACTGCCCCTTTAAACAAACCAAATGTTTTGTGAGTAGCCCGAGCAGAAGCGACTATTTGATCTATAGAAAAAGTAATTTCCTTTGGTGCGCCTGTTGTTCCCGATGTATGAAAGCGAAATTCATAGGAAACTTTAAAATTGCGCAATTCCTGCTGAAACCCTTTTAACCGATCATTTTCAAAGCTTTGACTTAAAAACTCATCACAGCTACTTCCATTAATTTTAAATGCGGGGTGGATTTCAGCCATTTTCAAGCAATTTTAAATCCCAATTTTTAGATGAATTATACTTAAGAGCTCCATTCTCAACTTGCAAAGGAGAAGGGAAATTATTGGTAAATAACTCTCCAGTACCCAGTCCTTGATACATATTACTGTTTTTTGCAGCAACGTACTGAGCTATTGCATTTAACCCAATATTAGACTCCAATGCGGATGTTACCCACCATCCAATAACTAAATTTTCTGCTATTTCTATCCACTCATCACAACTCTTCCAGCCCCCTAGTAAAGAAGGTTTAAGGATAATATATTGGGGTTTAATATTGGTCAATAATTCCACTTTATCTTGGTAATTGTTAACTCCTATTAGCTCTTCATCTAAGGCAATTGGCAATGGAGTTTGTGAGCACAAAGACCCCATTTCAACCGTTTGCCCTTGTCTAATGGGTTGCTCAATTGAATGAATGTCAAGTTCCGCTAATCGTTTCAATTTGAATAGAGCTTCATTATAGCTGAATGCGCCATTTGCATCAACACGAATTTCTACATCCTCTTTTGAATATGTTTTTCGAATAGTTTCGACTAATTCAATTTCTCGCTCAAAATTAATTGCACCAATTTTTAACTTGATACACCGAAAACCCTTAATTAATTTCTCATCAATTTGAGATTTCATAAACTCAACATCACCCATCCATACCAAACCATTTATAGCAATGGGTTGAGCTCCTTTTACAAAATGCGTATCAATTAATACAAATGGCTGCTCACCCTTTAAAGAAGTAAATGCTTGCTCTATTCCGAAACGAATAGAAGGCCAGTTAATGTAAGATTGCAATAATTCATTTAGGTCAGCACCCGATTCAATCAGTCCTTTTAATTCTGCCAATTTCAAAGGGAAATCTGGCTTGTCATCAGCGCTCAATCCCTTAAAAAGGCCTATTTCTCCCCAGCCTACCTTTCCGTTTTTTGTCAATTTTAATATCCAGGTATCCTTAGTTTTTAAAACACCTCTCGAGGTTCCTCCGGGAGATTTAAATATCAGTGTATATGGTACTATTTCAGCTTTCATTTTCAAGAAATTAAAACAGAAATAAAATAGAGTAGAGCAAAACCAAAGGTTCCAAGTGCCAATTGCTTTAACTTATTAATCAATTCTTGAGGATCAGTATGATTTTTTACCGCTCGAAGATTAGCAATGAAAACAGGCAGTAAAAGCAATGGTAAATAACCTAATAAGCTGCTAGACGAGAAGTACAAAAACAAAACAAATAAGAGCCAGCCAGTAGTGATTAATGCATAATGGTAATTCTTAGCCCAAGACCTTCCAAACTTAACCGCTAAGGTATTCTTTCCGTGTTTAGCATCATTATCAATATCGCGCAGATTATTCAGGTTCAATACCCCAACAGAAAAAACTCCTATTGATATTGCGGGTAGAATAATTACTAATTCAATAGTGAGGTTGAATAAATAAGAAGACCCAATAACCCCAACTACGCCAAAGAAAACAAAAACAGAAATATCACCTAGACCAGAGTAACCATAAGCATTTTTTCCAATGGTGTACTTAATTGCAGCAGCAATGGCAAGTAATCCAACTAATAGAAAAAGTAAAAATAATATGGTAATATTCGAGAAGCTCACTACCAACAAGCTAATGCCACTTATAAAACTCAATAATGAAAAAAGGATAACGGCTATTTTCATTTGTTGAACAGTGACTTGGCCACTTTGAATTGCTCTTATTGGGCCTAATCTATTTTCATTGTCAACTCCAGAAATTGCATCTCCATAATCATTCGCTAGATTGCTTAAAATTTGCAGAAAAGTTGAAGTTAAAATGGCCAAAGCGAGTATCAACCAGTTAAAATACTTCTGATCGTATGAAACTGCAGCGCCCATTATAATACTCGAAAACGCAAGAGGAAGTGTTTTTAGACGGAATGCATTAAGCCACTTCTTCATGCTTTCCAGTTTTAATAAAGTTGAAATAGTGTTTTAAAACTTCATCGTTTACTTCATGTGGTGTTTTTACCTCCATCACCTTAGCAACAGAAGATAGCTCATAGAAAGAATCCAACTTATTAACTAATTCATCGTAATTCTCGGCAGCATGATACTCCAAGCCTAAGTTGGTGACAATACCCTTAAAATTCATTGAGTGTTTTCCCTCAAAGTAAGTTTCAAAGTTTTTCACAGTTTGAGGGCCGGGAATAATCCTAAAAATACCACCCCCTCCATTGTTTACAATTATGATTCTAAGGTTAGGAGTAATTAAATTATTCCACAGCCCGTTTGAGTCATACATAAAGCTCAAGTCTCCGGTAACTAAAAGCGTTAGTTCACTCTTAATCAAAGAAAAACCGACAGCAGTAGAAGTACTTCCATCAATTCCAGAGGTTCCTCGATTTGCATGAAAACTCTTGAACGGAATATTCTTAAAAAGCTGAAAATAACGCACTACACTACTATTGCCCGATTGTATATGACAGTTAAAAGGTAAGGTCTGAATGATTTTACTAAAAACACTCAAGTCCGAATACGCACAGGAGCTTATGAACTGCTTATGCCTTTCCTCTGCAATTGAATCAATATTTTTCCAATTATTCGAGTAAGTACTTTTTTGAAGCTTACTTTTTAGCTCAACTACCCTCTGTAGAAATTGTTTTGCTTCTGCCTCGATGGATTGTTCCAATTTTCCAAATGTATTTCTAGAAACACCACTTGGGGAAATGTGCCAATGGGAACAATCAGAATTTGAAATAAATGATTTTATTTTTTTTGATATTATATTCTCTCCGAGTGTGATGACCAATTGAGGCTTCAAATCATCCTGAATTAATTCTAGCACCCTGTCAATAGTCTGAATAGATATCGCCGCTGATTGGTTACTAGTGTGCTCCGCAAGGATACTAACTGATGGCACATTAGATAGCTTTTGCAAAAGTTCACTCAAAGCAGCATCTTCCTTTAACATACCACATAAAATCAAGGTTTTTTGAGATGCTTTGAGTTTTTCCTGTTGTTCCGAAGAAAGCAGAAAATTATTGGGTGCAGTCAGTATAGCTTTTCTATCTGCAAGCTTATATTTTTCTTTTTCAGTATCGTATAGGGGCTCTTCAAAAGGCAGGTTAATGTGCACCGGCCCCGAATCTTTGTCTATTGAATTAGAAAGACAGTCCAACACCTTTTGATTCCAGTTCTTGAAATCTTTCTGTGTCAATAATTGCTTTGGCAATTGCAAAAAAGATTTCTGGAAATTTGAAAACACATTTTGCTGATCTATAGTTTGCCCTATACCCTGATTTATTGACTCCTCAGGTCGATCTGCTGACAGCACAATTAAGGGAACACCTAAATAATAAGCTTCGGCAATAGCTGGTGAATAATTCAATAAAGCAGTACCTGATGTACAGATAAGTCCAACTGGTTCACTGGTTGCAATTGCAACTCCTAAAGCAATGAAACCAGCAGAGCGCTCGTCCACAACTGGATGCAATTCAATATTCTCCTTTTGAAAACTGGTGATTAGTGGTGCGTTCCTGCTACCTGGAGAAACTACCACATGCTTCCCTCCTATTTCTAGAAAAGCATGAGTTACAAGAATTGCCGTTTGTTTATTCGTGTTCAAGCTTTATAGTATGAAACTTTCTTATTGAAGACAATAATGTCTCCGCTTTGTGCTTCGTTTCTTGATATTCTCCTTCAAATGTAGAACCTTCTACTATTCCTCCTCCTACGTATAGAGTAGTTATTTCATTTTGATACTTCAAACATCTAAGGTTTACGAAAAGGTCTGCTTTTTCTGGAGAGTAAACACCTAAATATCCAGCATAATAATCGCGATCATACCGTTCATTTTGAGTTATCCAATTTATTGCTTTATCCCTTGGAATTCCTGCAATGGCGGGTGTAGGGTGCAACTCCTTTAGAACTTGAAATAAACTTTGGTCTTTTTTTAATTCTCCGGTTATACTCTGGAACAAGTGTTTAACGTTACTCGCACTAAGTTCACCTCGGTCACTTATCAGGACTTTTTTACAATGCCTCTCATAAACATTAGCTATTGTTTCAGTTACTAACTTATGTTCGTGGTACTCTTTCTCAGTCCAAGGGTTAAACTGGCCGTCAGCGCTCTTAGCCACAGTTCCTGCCAAAGACGCAGAATTTAAACTATTACCTGTTTTCTTTATTAAGACTTCAGGACTAGCTCCTATATAAACGACATCATTTAAACACAGGTAATAAACAAATGCATTTTTTTGATTTTCCAGTAAATCAACAAAAACTTCACGCGCGTTTAGTTTTCCATCGAGCAATATCTGTCTTGAAACGACCACTTTTTGAAGCGCATTGTTTTGCACGCTAGAAATTGCACTATCGATAGCACTTTTATATTTTAGATCGTCTTTTCTTTTATTGAGGTAGGTTTTTTCAACTGGTTTCTGTATCGCTTTATACTCAGTTTCATGACCGGTAAAGTATAGTGCAGAGCTTTTAATATCAAAAGGCGCCATCACAAAACCGCCGATCTTAACAAATTCAGATTCAGAAACTACCTTTTCAATATTGAATTGAGTAATGTTCTCCTCATCGGGTTTACGGTAGATTATAAAATTCTTCACAAACACATTTATATAAAAAAAGGCAAAAAAAAACCCCGACCGAAGTCAGGGTTTTTTGAATTATAGTATTTAATTATTTAGACAACTGAATTCTGCTCACCACTTTTTCAGTTCCAACAGAAGTCTCTACAAAATAGATCCCTGAAGCATAACCCGTAATGTCTAACGTTACTTTATCTTGAGTAAGTCTAGTTTGCTCAGTAATTTCAATTACTTCACCAACTGCATTCATTACCTTGATAGTTACATCTTCTTCACTTGTCAAGTTGAATTCTAAGTTAATTACACCAGTCGTTGGGTTAGGATAAATTCTGAATGCATCAGTATTTCCTAATACTCCAATTCCTGTAAACTCACTGTAGATATCAATTTGTGCCTTAAATGAACATCCATTTGCATCTACCACTGTAACGGTGTTAACTCCGTTAGGTAAGTTAGTTGCTGTAGAATCTGTCTCATTGTTAGACCATAAGTATGAAGAGTAAGGTTTTGTTCCACCTATTGCACTTGCAGTAGCTTTTACATTACCCTCACCACCATCAACAATGTTAGAGAAAGATACATTGATAGGATCTGGAGCAGTTATAACAACTGTTGTATCGTGATCACAACCTGCAGCATCTACAACTCTTACTTGATATGTGCCTTTTGACATTCCGTTCAATTGTGTTGCGTTACTTCCAGTACTCCAAGAGTAGTTGAAAGGTCCAGTTCCACCATTAATCGTTACTGCAACTGTTGCTGTATCATAACTACAATCTAATGCAAGATTTGAAGGAACAGAAATTGGTGAGTTAGGGTCAAGCACTTTTACTTTTCCTGTTTTCACACAACCTAATGAATCTGTAATAGTTACATCATACACACCTTCTGTTAAACCAACTGCTTTTCCAGTAGTTTGTGTATTACTCCAGAAGTACTTGAATGGTGCAATACCACCAGTTACTGAAGCTTCTGCAGAACCATTTGCTAATTTACAAGCACTAGGAGCCACATCTTTCATAACAACTTGAATTGCTGGAGGATCTGTTACTACTACAGTAACTACTTCAGCACAATTGCTCTTATCGGTAACGGTAACAGTATAGCTACCACCTGATAAGTTCGATTCTTGAGCACTTCTTCCACCTGAACTCCAGTTGTAAGAATATCCTGGTATACCTTTAGTTATTGCAACTTCAGCACTACCATCATTATCACCGTTACAAGTTGGGTAAGTACTTGAAGAAACTACAATTGGTGTAGCACCTAGTACTTCAACCTCAAGCTCCTCAGTACAACCTACACTATCCATAGCAGTAACTGTATAAACATCTCCAGGTATACCTCTTAATGTATCTCCAGTATAACCGTTATCCCAGTGATAAGTAAATGGACCGTAAGTTCCACTTGCCATTGCAACTGCAACACCATTAGTACTATCACAACTTGCGTTAGTAACAGCATCGGTAACCATGATTTGCTGAGTTCTCTGAACATTTGTTGTATCAAAGTATACACAACCAATCTCGTCTTCTACTCTTACAGAAATAATTCCTGGCTTAGTAACTTTAATTGAATCAAAGAACTCACCAGTTGACCAAGTTTGGAATTTGTAATCCTTATTCGGCTTTAACTGCGCGGTAGAACCAAAACACAATAGACTTGTGTCTGGTAGAATTTGCTTATCAGCAATCTCACCAAAGTTAGCTCTTAATAGCATAGTACTATTTGGAACTACACCAGTACCACTTCCATACATGTCACCCCAGGTACCACCAGTAGCTCTAGAGTATTTAGTACCTGCTACTCCTGCTGCGAAAGTTGTGCTTATCGCCAATTCCATCCTTACTGGATTTACTTGTTGAATTGCAATTAAGTACTTGCCTGGCTGTAAGGTAATTCCACCACAACCAAACTCTAATGTGTACCATCCAGTACCATTCACGCCAACCTGAAATTCTCTAGTTGAATCTATCACCTGCTGAACAGGAGTAGCAGCAGTATCGTTTACTGCATACAACTTCAATTTAACACTTGCACCTCTTACCGGCCGATTCAAGAAGAAAGAACCTGTTGTAAGCACGTCTGTATTAAATATCTCAAATACATTTCCAAATTCACCAGTAGAACCAGCGGCGAAACCTAAACGATTATCATAAGTTGAATCGTCCATTGCATAAATAGAGTCACTAACTTGAATAGAGTAGGCTAAGGTATCGTTTGTACTATCGCAATCGCTCTCATTTGCTGTAGCGATCATTAATGCATTCAATTGACCAGTAGTAGTTCCTACCGCAGACAATACTCTAATACTCGAGTCTTGATCTGTAAGCAAGGTATCGATAAATGTATTTGTCGAAGCACCACCGAATACAGTATTAACCGATGTTCCAGTTATAGTAGACAAACCTCTGTTTGCTACTGTTCCGTTCAAATAAACACTTTGTCCCGCTGGAACAGAAGTGTAAATTGTAGACAGTTTTGTCATAGCCGGATCATAATAACATACATCAAACTCATGTGCACCAATATCATGGAATCCTAAAACTCTTGTAGCACTGAAGATATCTTCATTAATTCCAACATTAGTAGCTGCACTATCTAACTGAACACTGTTAACTCGTAAATCACCAACAGTTGGGTTTTTAAACCTAGGGTTAGTAACCATTGAATTAGTACCAGCTGTACCGCCAGTTACACCATTAACTCCAGCAATACCTGTCCAGTATCCATTATAATCTCCAGTTACAGAAGAATTTGATAATCTATACCATGTATTAGACCCTGCTTTGTTCTCGAAGATGTTATTTCTGATATTACTGTTACGAGTATATCTAGAATACAATGCGTAGTTAGTACCACTTCCAGTACCAAGTACACAAACGTTGTTATGATAAAAGTTCACTCTATAATCGTAGTAACCTAAATAAACACCATAACGCGTACCATTACTTCTATCGTTACCAACTGTAATAAAGTTGTTATTGACAGTAGCAACATCAGAACCGGCACCATAACGGTTAGTGCTATACATATATATACCATAACCTCCACCATTTCCACTAGCTTGTAAGTGGTTTTTTGTAATCTCTACATTAATACAGTAATAAGGTCTTAGTGCATTTGGATACGTGTATATAGATTTTAAGTCATTCTTAATAGAGTTATTATTAATGTGCAGGTTAGCACAGTAATATGCAAAGATACCATAATTCAAGTAGCTCTCCATTTTATTGTTCTCTATATAGATATTACTCTCCATGCTTCCTTTTTGAGAAGAGCTACCACCATAAAATCTCATAGCATAATAACCACCATTTACAGTATTATTTACAAACCATAAAGAATCAACATTTTTCTCATAATAATTATCATACCATGCATAAGCTCCAGTACCTGTAAGGTTGAACGTATTATTATCAATTTTAATGTTATTCTGTTTCTTTCCTTGTTTGATAGAGAAAGCTTGACCGTTAGTATTAATGATCATATCCTTTACGATAATATAAGATATATCACCTAAAGTAATTCTACCATCTAGCTCACCTGGATTTGTATTTGCAGGGTCTTGTTCGAAAGTAACCGTATTAACACTGCTAACTCCAGGGATATCCTCAACTGTAAAGCTTTCTGTTACCGTTGTATCTTGAATTTGAAGATAAACTGGTCCACAAATACCGTAAGCCTGTAAATCAGTAATTGCAGCAGCATATGTTGGGTAATCCGCTCCTGCTGTTCCTACAGAGAATGTACCTGACATTGCATTTTGCATTGATTCGCTTAACGTATCGTTAAACGTTTGCTGATCCGTGTTTCCACTTGGCATTGAGGTGATATACTCAAAATTATATGAAATACCTGCATTAAAAGTGTGACTACCTAAAGTTACAAGCGTATCATTTCCAGAAGGAACATTACAACTTGTCACAACCAACGGAGTTTGTGCAACACCACCAATTTTCCAGTTTACTGTAAACGAAGTCAATGCTCTGGTTCCAATGTTTGAAACTCTCATTTTAACATCTTGAGCACCAACACATGGTATAAGACCAGCGGTAACTGGAGTAATATCATAGTCTGGCAACCAGTATTCATCAGCGCCTCTATCCGGAGCAGTCGATCCACCTGGACAACCTGTACCTGGACATCTTATGTCTCCATCAATATCAGTTGATTGAGTTGTAGTAACCAGACCCGTATTGTATAAAGCTGCACTTCTTGTATGCAAATCTGAGAATGATTTATACCCAGGATCTACATTTAATAGATTAGAACCTAAGTTACCAATTGCAGAAGTTGCATTTGGAGCCCACCATACATTATTAGTTCTAGTTTGAGAACCTCTTTGGTAATAACGATAAGTTGTTCCCCAAGAAGCAATAACATTGTTTCTGAAGTTTACACCATTTCCGTAATATAAATATACCGGGTAAGCATTACCCCGCTCAATACTTATAGAATTAAAATCGATATCGTTGTAATCACAATAATAAGCACGCAATCCATAATTATATCCACGTCCACCTTCAGTAGATATCATGTTATTAGAGATTGAACCTCTGTTTCCAGATGTAGATCTATTGTACATCATATACATCGCATATCCATAGCTAGATACATTCATATTAACTTCATTGAAGTTCGTATTAGCATTGTAATTGTAATAACTATAGATACCATAGTAATTACCATTACGTTTATTCTTAACTACGTTATGATTGAAATTAGTTCCTGTACAATAAAACATGTATGCACCGGCATAATTAAAGTCAAGAATTTCATTGTGCTCAATTGTCCAGTTTTGCAATCCGCTTGCGCCAGTTCCACCACCATACAAATAAATACCGTAACCACCACCTATCATTACATTGTGCTTTAACGTTATATTATGGCAATTAGTTCGGTAACCTCTTACAATATTAANATTAGAAGAAGTAGAAGTTCCCGTATTCCCTAATAAAGAATCACCGGTAAATGAAATATATTCTGAACCACCAACTAATTCAGCAACAACACCGGTACCACTACCTGTATTTTTAACTGTAATAGAATCTACAGCAATATATTCAGCACCATCGAATACCGCAGTACCTCTCCTACCATCAGTACTTGAAGTAGATGCAAATGTCCAATTTACACGTCCAGTATTTGAAGGATCTGGTCTGAATCGAATGTTATTTGTAGCAGAAACGCCTACATACTTCCCAAATTTAACTTGTTCAGTGTAAGTTCCTTCTTCCATATTGAAAACAACTGGACCACAAACACCATATTGAGCCAATGCAGATTGTGCAGCAGTAATAGTTGCATAGTCTTTACCGGTTGAAGCACCAATGGTATAAGTTCCTCCCATTGCGCTTGACAACGATTCACGCAAAGTATCGTTAAATGTTTGCTGATCTGTATTTCCACTAGGCATTGACGTTACGTATTCAAAGTTATAGGTAACACCATTTACAAAATTGTTGGTACCTAAAGTAACTAAGGTATCACTACCTGCAGCAACATTAGAACTAGAAACTACGAGTGCAGTTTGAGCTGTCCCACCTATAGACCAGTTTACGGTAAAGGAAGTAAGCGCACGTGTTCCACCATTTGCTACTTTAACCTGTACATTTTGAACTCCTGAACATGGAGCTCCAGCTGCTGTAACCGGTGAAATATCAAAGTCTGGCAGATAAAATTCATCAGCACCTCTATCTGGAACAGCAGCCCCACCTGGACAACCTGTACCTGGACATCTAGTTTCACCATCAATATCCATAGTGATACCTGTAGAAACTCCTGTGTTATGCAAGGCTGGACTAGATGAATGCAAGTCAGTTAATGACGTGAATTTTGGATCTACATTCAACACATTAGACCCCAAAGTACCAGTAGCTCTAGTTGCGTTTGGCGCCCACCAAACGTTGTTGGACATTGTAAATGAACCCGATACATAATAACGATAATTTGAGCCCCAAGAAGCCATTACGTTGTTTCTAAATCTTACGCTTGTACCTGAACGCAAGTACAATGGATAAGCACTACCCCGTTCTACACTAATTGAGTTAAAATCAATATCGTTATAATCACAGTACTCTGCGCGAAGGCCATAATGCGTTCCGTTTCCACCTGTTATAGTACCCACGTTGTTTGAAATTGATTTTCTTGAGGATGACAATGCTCTGTTATAACGGCAGTAGAATCCATAAGCATAGCCTGTAGAGGTCATATTAATTGTATTGTAATTAATATTACTCTCATAACAATACTCCATTCTCGCTCCGAAATATCCGTAGGCACCAGTTCTGTTACTGATTTCATTCCAGTTGAACTCACAGCCTTTGTTGTTATAAAAATATACTCCCATGTAATTCCAATCAATAACCTTGTTGTGCTCAAAAGTCCAATTTAAAACTGGATCAGTGGTACTGTTACCATAGTTATAAACACCATAACCGCCACCTTTCATTACATTGTGCTTAAATGTGATATCGTTAGCACCTTGTCTAAAGTTACGTACAATATTTATATTAGAAGTCGTAGAAGTTGAAGTACCATTATATAATAAAGAATCTCCAGTAAACGACAAGAAACTAGGCCCATTCACCATTTCTACGACAACAGCCGAAGAACGTCCTGTGTTTATTATATTGATAGAATCAACCGCAATGTGTTGAGCACCATCAAAAATAGCAGTACCTCTACTTCCATCAGATGTCGATGTTGAAGCAAAAGTCCAGTTTACTTGAGTTGTATTTGATGGGTCTGNTCTAAATCGAATGTTGTTAGTAGAAGAAACACCAACATATTTACGAAACTTTACTTGTTCTNTATAGGTCCCTTGTTGAATATTAAAAACTACGGGCGAGCATATTCCTCTTTGGAACATTGCGGCTTCAGCCGATCTAATTGTACGAAAATCCTTTCCAGCTGAAGTACCAATAGTATAAGTACCCCCCATTGCTGGACCAAATCCGTTTCTGACAATAGTATCATTACTTGCAGAACTATCTGTAACACCGTTTGGTGAAGAAGTCCAGAACTTCATATTATAAGTTCTTCCAGTTTGAAAGTTGTAGNTGGTAACTGTATATACTGAATCTTGCAGCCTTGTTTTAGCCAATCCCGTAAGTTTGGTAGGACCATAATTAGTGGTAGCTCCACCCACTTGAGTAATGGAACCGCTAACCGTAACTGTATCCAGTCTAGACTGACCGAAATTCCTAACCCTTAACTTAACGTCATTGTTACCTGCACAAGCAGCCGCTGGTAAAAGTTCAGCAATTCCCGCATCGTTGTTGATAGGCTCTGGTATCCACATTCTGTAGTCTTCAACCTCTCCTGTATAAGAACTATACCCACAAGGCTGCATCAGATAATAATAACCACACATTACACGCATTCTCAATTGACCGTATGCAGCTGTACTTGGGACAGTAATCCTAACATTAGTCGTGTTTGTACCACTTTGATAAGCAGTAGGAGCTGTAATTGTCTCTCCAGCATCAAAGAAGTCTCCATCATCATTCCAATCCACAAATACCGCAGCGGATAAATAATGAACAACAGTCAAGTTAAATGACTGACCATAATTTGTAGATATACTATCAGAAGCAGTGTAATTATTAACTCTAGCTTGATTTGCACTAAACCTACTAATATTAACTGCTCCACCTGTGGTGGTCACTCTAGTAATTCCATCCCAAGAACCACTAACACGCGGCGAACAATACTGTGCCAGCGCGTCGCTACTTACGAACAATACCCCTACTAAGAGCATCGCTAAACTGTAAATTTTCTTCATACTTTTCATTTTANTATTTAAATTAACACTNCGANTAAGCTTAAGCGGCCAAATATATNTGAAATATATTTAGTCGCCAATTATTATTAAATTTTACCATCTCAAAGCACAATCTTCGTCAACATTCTAATTTTGCAGTAATCCTAATCGTTAAAAATGAAACAAACAATCCTTTTGGTGGAAGACGAAGAAGCATTAGCTAACGCTATACTACTCAATCTAAAACTTGAAGGATTCGAAGTTCAATGGATTAAGAATGGAAAAACTGCAGAAACTACGCTGCTTCAGAAGCCAGACTTATTCGACCTTGTAATATTAGACGTAATGATTCCCGAAAAGGATGGGTTAGAGGTGTGTTTATTTATCAGAAAAGCGGGTTTACAAGTTCCTATTCTTATTTTATCTGCTCGAAACTCTACCAGTGACAAGATACTTGGGTTAAAAAACGGGGCTAACGATTACCTCGGCAAACCCTTTCATTTAGAGGAATTTTTATTGCGGGTGAAAAATCTGACCGCTTCGAAAAGGGAGGTTGTGCATGTTCCTTCTTTTTCTTTTGAAGGAAACACCATTTCTTTTGAGAGTTTTTCTGCAAAAACTTTTTCCAATAAAAAAATAACCTTCAGCAAACGGGAAATTTCGTTTTTACAATTTTTTATTGAACACCCCAATCAGGTTATTTCTAGAGAAGACCTTGCCGAAACGATCCCAGATAGTGATCAACTCAATTTTAGAGTCATTGATAATGCCATAGTGAAATTTAGAAAAAGCTTTGAAATTGACATCAAACATCCAAAACACTTTATATCTGTTCGTGGAGTTGGTTACCTATTTAAACCATAAGGTCGTTAAACTTAGAACTGAACTCATTTGACTCTACAAACTCGAAATCGGAGGTTAGCATCGAGGCCAACTTCATTTTAAGTGCTTGCTCATAACTCAAGAAGTCTTCGTTAGTTAACAACGTATTTTTTTGAATCGTTAAAGGCAAAATTCCAGACAAATTATTTCTACAAGAGTATATTGCCGACTCTATTTTGACGCATTTATTTAGGCGACTATATAATAATGAGTAAAACAACAGTTGGTTTGATTTGGAAAAAGCTGGGTTTTCTAACGCATCCGATATATCATCCAATCGAAGATCCTTTTGCTCTACCTTTCCTGTTTTGTAATCAATAAGCCGAATTACACCATTTTCTTCCTCAACCCTATCAATTGAACCCACCAATTTAATAGTTGTCGGCTGCTCATTAACTAAAATTGAAAAATCGATTTCACATCGTTGCTCTAATTCTTTTAACGTAATGTCTCTTCCTGATTTTATGCGCGACTCATCGTATGCCAAAAATTTATCCAACCACACCAGGCATATGTTTTTGTACAAATCCAACACCCCTTTGGTGGGGGTTAATTTTACTTCTAATTCTTTAATTCGTTTTTCAAAAACAGCTTTACGACTTTTTTCAATCTGCTTAAAAGTATCCAAAACTAATTTTGAGCCTACAAATGGTTTGTACACATCTTCAACAATATTGTGAAATAAGGTCCCTAATTCGGCATGTGATACTTCATTAATGGCGGCAGTTGGTTCTTTAAGCCCTAACACATATTGATTGTAAAAATCGAGTGGATTTCGAATAAGAAGATTAAGTGCAGAGACCGAGCAGCCTCTTTGAGAAAGGTAATTTATAATTTTGGCTTTAATCTTTTCATTTTGAGGAATTACAATTGAACCATTAGCTGATTCTTCATATTCAGAAAATTCAGTTTTATGTTGCGAAAAGTTTTTCTCAAAACCTGGAAAACTATTCCTAAGCTGTTTTAAATACCTAGAAGGTTCAGATGACGTGAATCCAGCATCACTTTGAACCGACAATAGGCTAATTTTTTTTGCGCGCTGAATGCTTTGGTAGAAATAATAGGCCAATAATCCTTCCGAGTCATTTGGCATTTGAAGTCCAAACCTATTTCTAACGTCGTTTGGAATTATACTGTTTGAAATAATATTTCCAGGAAAAACAGCATCATTAAAAGAAACCATAATGACGTAATCAACATCAATATTTCTAGTCTCCAATAATCCCAAGAATTGGATATTTGACGACCGTTCACTTATTGAATCAATGGTGGAAGTTTTTAGCTCATTCAAAAAAGATTTTTTTATAAATTCTTCTGGAATTTTTTGAAACTTTTCCTGTTCGTTTGCATATCGATTTAACAAATTAATACTTGCCGAAATTACGCTTGCTGAAAACTGATTTTTTAGGGAATTCGAATTGTCAAATTTAAGCTGCGATAAAAAAGAATTTAGTGCTACAAATTCGCTCCAAATTGTTGCAGATTTCGGTCTTTCTTTTAGCGTTTTTTGCAGCGACTTAATATTACTCAAAGCAAGCTGATTCAAGACTTCAAAAAGACCCGGAAAATTTCCGTCTAAAAAATTTAATATCAAGGAATACCCCAGCGAATATTGCAGCTGAATTCCGGCGCCCACGTTTACTTTTCTTAATTCTTGGGGCAAGCTAAATATGGCGGTTTGAAGCAAGCTTTGATCCAAAAAAACCACCGCTGTTTTTTGCTGATCTCCCACCCTCTTCAACTCTTCAAATACGGCCGTTAACATAGCAATATTTCCATCGGAAACAGTATGCGAAAATTGCTGAATTTGACTTTGCCATTCGGCGTGCAAAAAGGTCTTTTTAAACTCTATTTTTTGACTTGATTTTCTCAAAAATTTACCGGCAACATCTAAGTCATTTTTCAGGTAATAATTATCCACATCAAATACAGATTCTACCGCATTATTTTTGCCCAATTCATCGATGAAATGAAGTTCAGATGCATTAAAATTATTAAAGCCTACGAACCAAAATTTAGACGTTGATTTTGCGAGGTTTTTAAACGCAGAAAGCTCATTTATTTTGCCTAATAACTGAGGTTGTGTTTGAAGGTTTAAACGCTCAAGGTTTTCTTGATATTTTAAAAATATATCCACTAATTTCTCCCAGAACAGCAGGTTACTTTTACCTAAAACTCCTAGCTGTCCAGCATCCAGCTCCCATTTTTCGAGCAGTTTTATATAGGAAACCTTTGAGAAAATATCAACAGGATTAATTTTCTCTCGCTGTACTTCTTCAAAATCTTCAATAAGCTTAACCACGAAGTCGTAGTTGTTTAACTCGCTGTTCTTTCTGTTCAATGCAATGGATAAAGCTTCACTTAAGGCCAAAACTTTATCTAAAAACACTGGTGCATTGGCTGGCATTTCGCGACTCAATACATCACTCAAGGTAATTATCTCTGGAAACCACGAGTTCTTTGACGCAGTCTGCTGGAATAGATTGCGAAACTCAAGAATAGGCCGATTGTTTGGAAATATAATTACATCGTTTTCGCTTTGGTTTTTTGAATAATGCGCCAGAAATTGCTCGAGAAATGTCATTGGTCTACTTGCTTAGTTTGAATCCATTTTTTACAAATTGCATAAATTCTTTGAAAAATTTACCACTGGTAACGTTCTTTGATAAATAACCGAATAGCGTATCATCGATAACTTCATCTGTTTCAATAAAGTTAGGTTTAGGAATCGTTCTTTTTACCGATTCCTTTTCATCTGCCAATTCATCTGCTTTACTGAAATGGGTTTTTGCGTTTTCTGAATACCCTTTTGTCTCCATGGCTAAGCCCAAATTATTATAGGCAATTGCATCTTCTGGATCTAGATGTACAGCTTTTTGATAATCCTCAATTGCACCGTCGAAGTCACCGATTTTGTTTTTTACGTATGCCCTTGATGAATAGCGGTAGGGGTTATTGGGCTGAAGCAATTGAGCGGCATTCATATCTTCAATACATTTATCAAACTTTCCATAGTGAAAGTAGGCCATTGCTCGATACTCAAACGAATAAGGATCATCAGTAAAGTCGACAATTCTTTTAGATAACATTTTAATAGACAATTCAGGCTTATCCTTATCGTATAACTTTAATGCTATAGAGTGATCATATTTCATTTTCGAAGATTGAATATTTACGAAATTTCTTTTTAAACTTAGTCTAATATTGCAAGGATAAAGATAGAAAACAATATTCGGCGAAATTTTAAAATATTAAATGGATTTTAATCTTTTATATGAGTTTGGTTTAGCGGGAATATATTTCACCCTAATTTCTCTATTTGCCTTTTTTTACACCAGTGGTAAAAAAGGAATAGAATACAAATATTTAAGATTAGGACTTACAGCTAAAATCATGGGCGGAATAAGCTTTGGGCTTATTTACATGTTTTACTATGGTTATGGTGATACATTCACCTATTTCGAGAGCGCGAAAATACTGGGTGATATTTTCATTGAGGACCCTGTCTATGGGTTACAATTAATATTCGAAGTGACTGACTATGTAAGAGTTGAAGATTATTTATATAATCAATTCTTGGTTAACTATTACCGAGGCGATGACACTTTTACAGTTATTAAAATAGCAGGACTTCTTTCTGCCTTAGCTTTTGGCGGGTACTTTTCTACTACAATTCTATTTGCTTGTTTTGCATTTTTCGGACAATGGAAACTGTATCAAACATTTATCGATCGATATCCAAATATAAAGTTTGAACTAGCGGTTGCACACTTTTTTATTCCTTCAGTAATATTTTGGGGCTCGGGCATAATGAAAGATTCTATAGTAATTGGTTTCCTAGGGCTTCTTGTGCACTCATGTGACCAATTATTTAGCAAGGGAAAAAGAAAGTTTTTTAACCTGCTTTTAGTTACTGTCTCTGCTTACTTTATCTATACAATCAAAAGTTACATACTTATTGCACTAATACCTGCGTTATTGTTTTGGTTTTTCTTTTCTTTTAATTCTCGAATAAAAAACGGAGTCATGAAAACCATTGTGTTCCCCGTTATACTTGCATTAGTTTCTATAAGCAGTCTGTACTCCTATGTGCTTATAAAATCCTTCGATGAAAAATTCAATTCAGAACAACTCCTTAATCAGGCAAAGGTATATCAGTCCAATCATTATACTGAAATAGCAATTGAAGGAACCCGATCTGGCTATACATTAGGCGATTATGATCAATCCGTTTTAGGCATGCTTGCGCAGGTACCTTCGGCAGTAGCTGTAACATTATTCAGGCCTTTTCCGTGGGAAATAAGAAACATTGTAATGGCACTTTCCAGCCTAGAGAGTCTCATCTTAACCTTCTTTACTTTGTTCGTTTTTTATAAAATGAAATTTGGCCGCTTAATCTCCTATTTTACAAGCGATGATTTTATGATAATGTGCCTAGTATTTACACTATTGCTCGCTTTCATCGTAGGTTTTTCTTCTTACAATTTTGGCGCTTTAGCTCGATATAAAATACCTTGCCTACCCTTTTACTTTAGTATTCTATTTTTTATATTGGACAAACAAAAAAAAGGAATGAGCACTACTCACTACCGTAAACATAAAACCTACAGATAAATTAATCAATTATCAGCCTGAGATTTTTGACTACATTTTTGACATCGTGCCTATTTTGCAATTTTAAAATTTGATCAGTTGATTTAACTTTTCTTCTTTCAGATTCAACTTGATTTAAAATTTCTAACAATGCGTCTGAATCATCAAACGCATACAAATAACCCAAATCATGTTTTTCCCAACCTTTATGAAGTTGATTCTCTATTTGCTCATTTGGGTCAATCATTTCCCTTGGTCCAGAAAAGCAATCAGAAGAAACCACTTCTAATCCAGAAAAAACAGATTCAAGCAGAACGTTTGGATAACCCTCATGTTTCGAACAAAGCACAAACACATCACTATTTCTAAAATAAGGCGTTGGATCAACCACAAACCCTTTAAAAAAGACCCTATCCTCTAAATTATTGGCAAGAACAAATGCCTTTAACTTTTTTTCCAAAGGTCCAGATCCTAAAATTTTTAGCTCAAAACTAAAATCAACTTTAGCTAAAACCTTTAATAATAAAATGACATTTTTATTCTCATCCAACCTACCGACACTCAATATCTTCAATATCTCGGACCTTTTTACTTGCTTATCAATGGGTTTATTTGGCATATTGAATGGGTTATAAAACAAATCCATTTTATCCTTTTCAATTAAAAAATCTTCATTTAATGATTCTAAATTTTTCTTTGAGTTAACTAATATTTTATCAGCTAAGGGATATAACACCGTCACTAGGAATCGTGATGTTCTGTTGGATATCCCCAATTTTGGAAACTCCACATTTGTATACGTTCTTTCAGAAATTATGGCTTTTTGACCTGGAATTAAAACTCCATTTATAATGTTCAAATAGTTTGGTCTATTTAATAAAGATAAAACTGTTTTGGTTTTCAGCCTCTTTGACAGTCTGTAAAGTGACATTGATTGGGGAAAGAGGTATAAAGATTTCAATATTTTAGAACTAAAATTAAATCTTGATAAGCACCATACTGAAACTGAATTGGGTATTTGAAACTGTATTTTTTTAGTTAATACAAAAACATGAACATCATAAAAATCAGATAATTCTAACGCACTTTGAAATGCCACTTTCTCAGCACCACCACCATATAGAGATAATGTAAGAATACCCAATGGTTTTTTTCTAACAGCCTTTTCAACTATATTTTGATAACAAGCAAACGTCTGATCAATACAAATTTCTAAACTAAATTTCTCTTCTAAAAACAATTTCCCATAATTCCCCAGCTCAACACGTTTAGTGGAATCGCTCAATAAAATCGCCATGTATTTAGAAAAACTACCCACTTCAAATGCATCTGCTAAAAACCCGTTTTTACCATGTTCTATGATTTCATTAAAAGCTGGGACATCAAATGAAATTACTGGTTTCTTATGGGCAAAAGCTTCCAAAATTATAAGCCCAAAACCCTCTCCTTTTGAAGGAGATGCTAAAAACAAAGATTTTGCAATTTGTTCGTTTACATTAGAAATAAATCCCGTAAATTCAACCCGTTTTTCTAACCCTATTTCAGCTGCATAGCGAATGAACTCATCTTTCGCGCTTCCATCTCCTACTACTTTTATATGTACATCAGGATACTCATCTGACAGCAGTTTAAATGCATCAAATAACATTTTATGACCTTTAAAAATCTCTAACCTACCTAAAACTAGTATGTAAGGTGCTTCCTTTTCCTCTTCAGATGTTATTAAATAGTCCCTGTCTAGTTTGAAACCGTGCCATATAACTTTTGGGTAATAATTGGTAATACCAAGATTGAAATACAATTGCGAAAGGCCGTGTGATACAGTAAAAGATTGATCTATGAACCTTTCGGCAAACCATGCAGCGAAAAAATAGAGGTTAAACAACTTTTTATTTGGTAATAAACTATGCTTTTTTATAAAGACTTCGTCATAACCATGTTTAGTGCTCAACAGTTTAGGCTTAAATCCCAAAAAACTAATGAATGCCATTATTACATCCGAATGAATCAAATGAGAATGAATAATATCAAATTTTGATAGTTTAAGGAAGCTTAATATTTTAGTTATCGAAGAAAAAAGATAAAAGCCGTGAATTGGAATTAATTTGGTTTTCACACCAAAGGAATTCATGATTTCAACAAAATCAATGGTTAGGCTAAGTTCGGTGTACAATACCAGAAATTCAATTTCTACACCTCTCTTTTGAAGTTCAGGAATGATATTAATGAAATATCTTTCAGAGCCTGAAATTCCACTAATTTTTTGAGAGAACAGTACTTTCAAGCTTTTGCGTTTAAACGTTTATACTTCTCAAACATTTGCTCTGAACTAAAGTTTTCTTTAGCATATTTTTTAGCTTCCATACCGCACAGCACTCTTTCAAATTCGGAGTTCAGAAGTTGAACAATGGTTTTTGCTAATACTTCGGGCTGCTTTGTTTCAACTAAAACTCCCGTTTTCTTATCACAAATCATATTTACCACTCCAGGAACCTTAGAACTTATTATTGGTAATCCAGACGCCATTGCTTGCATTAGGCTTGTACTCATTGTTTCACCAAATGTAGGGTGGATATATATATCAGATTGTGCTAATAATTCAGTGATTTCTTGTTCATCCAACTCTCCTACAAGCTCCACATTTTCTAACTCCAGTTCCTTAATTTTCGATCTAATAGCAGATTCAGATATTCCAGACCCAGCAATCTTTAATCTAACTCCTTTTTCTGTTTTATTGACTTCAACAAAAGCTTCTATCAAGGTTAAATGGTCTTTTATTGGCACTAATCGACTTACCATGGAAATAACTCTAGGGGCTTTTTTATAATCTCGATCAACATGATACTGATTTAAATCCAAGCCGTTTGAAATAACGCTAAGCTTTTTTGAATTACTTCTAATATTGAATTTCTTGCAAATTTCATCTTTAAATTCTGCCGTAAGAAATACCAGTGCATCGGCAAAACTAATAGCTAGCTTCAGAGTCAGAAAATCTACCTTAGTTTTTAAATGATTTGCCTGTGTTTCTCTCACAATTATTCGTGATCCGAATAAAACTTTACAAACCCATGCAGGAATTATTGTATAACTTCCATGCAGGAATATAACATCTGGCTTTACTTTTTTAATGCTCAAAAAAAGTTTGACAAAAAACCAAACATCAATCCCTTCTTTTTTCCTACGATACTGAAAAGGAATATTTTCCTGGTTGCAAAATTCAACGTAAGCGTTCCGTATTGGTTCGATTCCAAAAAATATCACGAAATAGTCAAATTCCATTTTTTTGTCCGCTTTCACCAAATTCATAAAGACATTACCATGTCCGCCTACGCCAGAATACAGCAAGTGCACAATCCTTTTTTTTCCGTGTGAATCAGTCATTTAACCTGTCTTTTGTTCCAATTGCGCTAGTAGGAAATAAAAGCTTTGAGAACTTGAGCCCTGCTTCAGTAAACCAATTGCTAATATCGTTATTGGTGTAAGTAAAAATGAATTGAGGAGTATAATAATCAATTATAGTGGCAAGCATTTCATCCTTATTCTCGTGACGTGGTATGTTAAGAATGAAAAGAGGCGCAAACAACAACTTTAATGCTTTGCTCTTTGCAATTTTCATCTGAAATCTTCCTATAGGAAGTAAAATATTTTTTATGAATTTTTGCTGAATTGTAAAAGGAAATTGTAGCAATATCCCTCTTATCAATTTAGACACAAACGCTTTTATGGGATGAGACCAATACTCTGGCGGATAAACCCATAACGAGAAACTACCATCCTTCTTTATACTAGAAGCCAAACTCAGAAAGGATTGTTTAGGATCTGGCGTATGATGAAGAACTCCAATGCTGTATATAAAATCGATTGAACTTTCCATTAACGGTGGCTTAACCAAATTACATTTTACAAAATGGACATGATCATATTTTCTCAGTTCTTCTTGAGCTTTGTACAAATGGTTCCCAATATCCAAAAGGATTAACTTTTTGCAATGAGGCGCCACCAACCTAGCAAACCTTCCGCTTGCAGCTCCCGCATCTACAATAACTTTATCCTTTAAAAAACTCCAATTTGGCTCATAGCCAATCTCCTTATACGACTGCAGTCCGCTAATATCAATACCCTCCAATTCATAAACACTGCTGTCAATTCCTGTCTTTAAAAAGAACAATAGAATGTCTTCTTCTATCTTACGTGCTTCCTGTAAATGTTCACCTACCTCCAGATGCTCAAATGAAAATTGATTTGCTGTTAATTCAACTTTTTCAGAATAGTCAATAATTAGATTTGGAATACCATTTTCGATCTTGTACTCCTTCTTTGACTTAACCGATATTAAAGTTCCATTAATAATTTCAGAATCATGTTGAGATTCTATCCTGTCAAGAATTAGATCTTCACCAGTTAACGGGCATTTGAGATAATTAAGTAATTCTGTTTTCAATTTCCTATATGGATTTATGAAGATATTTTAATGCCTTTAACACCCTACCTGATTTCAGGTATGATTTAACAATTGACAAATAAAATTTTTGCTTTACAATTTTAAAATTTAATTTTGAATCGTGTTTATCAAAAATCAGCTCCATATCGTTCAGCTGCAATTCCAAATTTGCAAACATATTACTCCCATGTTGCCTATATTTTACAGCATTTGAATCTACACGCACAACTCCATATTTAGACGCAACCCTAAGCCACATTTCGTAATCTGCACTGGTACTTAGCCTTGTATCGAACAATCCGCAATTGTCAATCGCCCAACGAGCAATTAAAGCGTTAGATGGGCAGGGAATAGCCGGTGGGGAATAATTTAACAATGCCTGAAGTGTATTGTCTTTGGCTCCAATCAAAACATCACCTGTTGGGATTAAATTTTCATCTGTTACTATAGCCTTACCATGAGAGATTGCCGCATTTGAACTTAACAAGGCATTAAATTTGTCTTCTATAGTATTTGGGTACAACCAGTCATCCGCATCCAAAAAACACACGAAATCGCCTTTAGATTGCTCAAAACCAAAGTTTCGTGCAGCAGCAACTCCACTGTTATCTTGTTTCACGGCACAAACCTCATTAAACGTTGACGCTATTTCAAATGATTTATCAGTCGAACCATCATCAACAAAGAGAATCTCGATAGGAGAATAGGTTTGATCAAGAACCGATTGAATAGTTTCTTTAATGAACTTTTCGCCGTTATAGCATGGTATTATGACTGAAATGAGATGCATCCGATTTCCCATCTACCCCTTCTTTTTACACACATAGAACTGGACGTGCGCTTTTTCTAAATTTTCTTCTAAAAACGTATAATCGCCTACGGTAGGGTAAAACTTATGCCCCCTAAAAACCGTGTAAACAACATCTCTAAATCCGTCCGGAAAACGAAGAATCAGGCTCCATATTAAACTTAAAACACGCTGATTAAAACTCATCAAGGGTTTGGCGAATGAGGGTAAAAATGGGGCTGGTCCATAACTATTTGGAACGTGCTGCCCAGCTGCTTTCTCAATTACAAAAAATTCTTCAATTTTCTTCTTCAGTATATCTGGAAAATCTTCTCGAACATGAAATTTATTACTTGGTATTCCTTGATCTGGGTTAGTTATTAATCCGTTAGGTGTTGATAGTATTAAAGTTCCTTTAGGAGCTAAAATTCTATTTAATTCCTTCAGAAAAGACAAATCTTCCTCAATATGTTCTATAGTTTCAATACTAATTATTGTGTCAAAACTATTATCCGGAAAAGTAGTTTTAGTACCATCTTGGAAGCCTACTTCAAAATTTACAGCCTCGCTTTCCAGTTTCGATTTCGTCATAGATAGTGCCTCTTCAGAAACATCTGCCGAGTATAAAAAAGCGGGGTTTTGCTGAGCAATATACTTAGAACCAAAACCAGTTCCACAGGCTATATCTAACACTCGTTTACCACTAAAATATTTAGTTGCATAAACATACCTGCTCAAATGTTCTTCGTGCCAAGGAGAACCTTGTTCATTTATATCTACTCTTTCTACTGCCATTTTTTAATTCTTGATACAAATCAATAAATTCTTGAGCCATTATTTCGACAACATATCTTTTTTGTACAGTTTTTATTCCTTGATCAATAATTGATTGACGTAATTTAGGGTTACTCATTAATTGTTCTATATACAATACAAACGCATTTACGTCTCCTTTTTTTACTAAAAATCCGTTCACCCCATTTTCTATTGATTCAACTATTCCACCAACTTCATGCGCTATAACAGGACTGCCATAAGCCATCCCTTCTAATGGTGTTTTTGGAAATGCTTCCATATCACTTGGCACTAACAAAACATTAGCTTTTTTAATTGCCACATCAATGTTTTCAAAATTCCCAAGGAAATGAACTTTTGATTCCATACCCATATCAGTAATTTTGTTTTTTAAATTGACTTCTTCTTCACCTTCACCTACGAACAAGAGCTGGACATCTTTCCCCGATTCTAAAAGCTTCTGAGTTACTTTTATAGCAACAATGTGTCCTTTTCCTTTCCTTAACCTAGATAAAAGCATTAAAGAAAACTTTTCAGGCAATCTCTCTATTAGTTCCAATTCGCTATCTAAGGTTTCTTGATGCACTAGCCCTAGTGTAATCGCATTTGTTTTAGAAATAATCTTTTTAGAAAACAAAGGGTGCTCTGCCTGCGCAACTTTTTGCATCTTATTACAAACCGTAACAACTCTGTCAGATCTCATTACCGCCCATTGATCCATTACTTTTGGAACAAATCCAGAAGTATAATTGTGTCTTCTATGGTATATACTTTTAGACCCTTTTGGTTTTGGTACAAACCCGAAATAAAATGATGCTATAAACTCCTGACAATGTATAACATCTGGTTTTAAATTATTCACCAATTTAGAAAGCTGTTTAATACTCCTCCAATAAGCATTACCGCTAGAAAGGAAATGATAATTCTCAACTGAGGATTCTAACTGAGCTCTAAACTCAGGACCTTCTTGAAGGTTGAAAACTGTAATTTGAACATTGTGTTTGACAAAATATTGGAATAACCCTAAATATTGACGAGAAGGCTGAACCTGTTCTACAACATACAATAAGCGGGTGACGGAATCTTTCATTAGAACAGTTAAAAATATTTTTTAATAGCTTTGGTTTATGAAATTAATTGTCTGATTTAAGAAAGTAAAACCAGGGAAGTTTAATTAATAATTGAGAAATAAACAACGTTGCCAGACCCATAAATGCATAGGTAATTAGCGTAGAAACCGCAGCTCCTTTCACACCCATAGTCTTTATTAGAACATAATTTAAAACCGCGTTCAGTATAAATGCTAAAACAGAAATTCTACTTGGCAATTTAGATTTCCCTCTATACATACAAATATTATAACCCAACAAAAACATAACCTGAAATACAAAACTGAACGCAATTAAAGATACCAACTCAATTCCAGCGTAAAAATCTGGACCGATAAAATAATCGAATATGACAGATTTAGATAGACTGATTAAAGTCGCTATGCCTAGAATAGCCAAAAAGAATGAATAAAATCTTTTCACAATAATCTGTTTAGCTTTTTCCGTTTTTAAGGCAAGTAGTTCAAATACTTCAGGACTAAAAACATTTGTAAACGCGTTAATGATGTAAACTACTGCACCACCGATTAGATAAGCAATTGAATAGACCCCTGCAGCAGATGTACCTTCTTCTGACATGATGGAAATGAACAACCTATCGGAAGACTCAATCCCAAGAATGGAAATATCCATTACCAATAAAGGAATAACCGATTTATAAATGCTCAATTTATCCTTGAAAAAGGAAATAGAAAAGGAGACTTTATTAGTTCTGATTAGGTAGATAATTATTACAATCAGCGAGAAAACTGAACTGACCACAATTCCCAACATTTTTCCTTGCCAAGCAAAAAATAAGGTTACAATTAGCAAAAGTCCTAATGCGTGTTCAAGAAAACTTTTACCAAAACTCACCAATAAATACGCTTTTGAATTCTGACTGTTTCTAAATAAAATACTCCCTATAGAATTTATAGCAAAACCAAAAGCAACTAAAGGAATAAATAAAAGCCAGTTTATATTGTTTATCTCGTTATGAAATAACACTTCATTCACCCAATTTCTAGCAACCACAAATAAACAAAACAGAATAATTGAAATAACTAGACTGTTTAAGATGGAAAACCCAACCAGCTTACTTACGTTTTCTTTTTCCAATTTAAAATATTCCACTTCAAGCATTCTAGAAGTCCCCATAAGAACGAATGGACGAATCGTAAATACAATAACACTAATTATTACAATTACACCATAATCACTTGGGGTGAGGAATCTTGTATAAATGGGAACAAGAGCAAATCCCAATATTGACGGAATAAGTCCTGCAAAGAGATACACAGCAACATCTTTGGTCCTCTTACTGGTCATTAGATTTTAATTGTGAAACGAAAAAGAGTCCAGTCTGCCTGTTTTTTTTGCAGACGTGAATAAGTCCACTTTCTTTTCAATGTCTTGAGCCTTCTAACAAATGGAGAACTCGTTGAAGATACACAGCAACATCTTTGGTCCTCTTACTGGTCATTAGATTTTAATTGTGAAACGAAAAAGAGTCCAGTCTGCCTGTTTT
>PAME01000015.1 GCA_002707155.1 Crocinitomicaceae bacterium
CATGTCCATGGAATTTGCTAAAGTTGGTGGTGGAGAATTCAAGCAGCCAACAATGGATGACAATTTTGGTGGTTTAGCTCTTGGGGGAACACGAATTGTTGGTCCAAGACTTGTTTTTGGTGGTGCTGGACCAGTTCCATTAGAATCAGTTGTTGGGCCAGTAACGGTTCAAACAGATATTTTAACACCCCCCACTGGTCCATTTAATAATCTAGGGGTGCCTGGTGCACGTAGTTTTCACTTTGTAACTTCTGGATATGGGAACCTTGGTAATGTGGGTGCTGGGTTGGCTAATCCATATGCGACACGTTTAACAGGATCGACGCCTGATGCTTCTATTATTGAATTGGCAGCGGCTCAAAATCCAAGTTTCTTTACGCTTTCATTATTCGGTGGAAATGATGTTTTAGGCTATGCTACAGGAGGTGCAGATCAAACAACAGATGCCATCACACCAATAACAACATTTGAGACCGCTTTAAACGGTGCCCTGACAGCATTAACTGCAAATGATGCAAAAGGTGTGGTTTCTGGAACACCACATGTGACGGATTTACCATACTTTACGACGGTTCCTCACAATCCTTTAGACCCATCTAATCCCGATTTAGCAGCGCAAATCCCTCTGTTAAACCAAATTTATGGGGCTATAAATGGAGTTTATACATACTTAGAAGCTACTACGCCAGGACTAGATTTATCTGAAAGAAATATTGTATTTGTTACAGATGCGTCAAATCCCTTAGTCATTAAAGATGAAGAATTAACAGATTTATCAGCACAAATTACAGGAGTTTTAGCGGCTAATCCAGGCTTCCCAGCATTCATTGCTCAATTTGGCTTACCAGCAGCGGCTGCGCCATTAGTTGCAGGATTACTAGGAAGCACCTATGGTCAATCCAGGCCTGCTACAGAAAATGACCTTGTTGTTTTACCTGCAGCATCGGAAATCTCAGAAGTTGATGACGACAATGCTGCGTTTTTAATGTCTCAAGGAATTTCGGAAACATTGGCTGGTCAATTATCTGCTGTTGGCGTTACATTGCCTATGGTAGATAAATGGATTGTTACTGAAACAGAAGTTGCTGAAATCATTGCAGCTACAGATACAATGAATGCTAGTGTACAAGCTGCAGCAAATAGTTTTGGAATTGCTTATGTTGATTTGCAATCTATCCTTGCACAAGCCTCTTCGACAGGTATTATGTTTGATGATTATCAAATGAATACAAGCTTGGTATTTGGTGGCCTAGTCAGCTTAGATGGGGTTCATTTAACGGCTAAAGGGTATGCCTATATGGCCAATTCATTTTTAAATGCTATTGACATGCATTATGGGTCAAATTTTGTAGCTTCTGGTAGCCTTGCTAAAGCAGGGGATTACCCTACAAACTATAGCCCACTTTTACAATAGTAGAAGGCAATTATAAAATTAAAAAAAACCCAGACATTTGCTCTGGGTTTTTTAATTATATTAATTATCTTTGCAGCGCAAAAACTAATAGTTTTTTAAACATAATTTTAGCTAAAAATTAAACTCATAGAAGTAATGTCAAAAGTTACAGGTAAAGTTTCTCAAATTGTAGGCCCAGTTATTGATGTAGAATTTGATTCTGGTGCAGATCTTCCAAAAATTTATGATTCTCTAGAAATCAATCGTCCAGACGGTTCAACACTCGTACTCGAAGTTCAATCTCATATTGGCGAGAATTCTGTACGTACCATTGCCATGGACTCATCCGATGGATTAAGTCGTGGAACAGAAGTTAATGCTACTGGAGCGCCGATTCAAGTGCCTATCGGAGATGATGTGTACGGGCGTCTTTTTAATGTTATTGGAGATGCTATTGATGGTCTAGGAAACTTGCCAAAAGCTGGAAAAGACGGATTACCAATCCACAGAGAAGCACCAAAATTTGAAGATCTTTCAACGTCAACCGAAGTTCTTTTTACAGGAATCAAGGTTATAGATCTTATTGAGCCTTATGCTAAAGGTGGAAAAATTGGACTCTTTGGAGGTGCAGGTGTAGGTAAAACAGTATTGATTCAGGAGTTAATTAACAATATCGCTAAAGGACACGGTGGACTTTCAGTATTTGCAGGTGTTGGAGAACGTACTCGTGAAGGAAATGATTTACTTCGTGAAATGTTGGAATCAGGAATTATAAAATATGGAGAAGATTTTATGCACTCTATGGAAGACGGAGGATGGGATCTTAAAAAAGTAGACAAGTCGGCTATGAAAGAATCCAAAGCCACTTTTGTTTTTGGACAAATGAATGAGCCACCTGGAGCACGTGCTCGAGTTGCACTTTCTGGACTTACCATTGCAGAATATTTCCGAGACGGTGCTGGCGACGGTCAAGGAAAAGATGTATTATTCTTCGTCGATAATATTTTCCGATTTACACAAGCAGGTTCTGAGGTATCGGCCCTTCTAGGACGTATGCCATCAGCAGTAGGATACCAACCAACATTGGCCACAGAAATGGGAGCAATGCAAGAACGTATTACATCAACAAAGAAAGGATCGATTACTTCAGTACAAGCGGTGTATGTCCCTGCAGATGACCTTACGGATCCAGCACCAGCAACGACATTTGCACACTTGGATGCAACAACGGTATTGTCACGTAAAATTGCAGAACTTGGTATTTATCCAGCCGTGGATCCTCTAGATTCAACCTCTAGAATTTTGACTGCAGATATTCTTGGTGCAGAGCATTACGATTGTGCACAACGTGTAAAAGAGTTATTACAACGCTACAAAGAACTACAAGACATTATTGCAATTCTTGGGATGGAAGAGCTTTCAGAAGAAGATAAGTTGGCCGTTGGACGTGCACGTCGTGTACAACGTTTCTTATCTCAACCGTTCCATGTTGCTGAGCAATTTACAGGAATTCCTGGTGTACTTGTAGACATTAAAGAAACCATCAAAGGATTCAATATGATTATGGATGGTGAACTGGACCACTTGCCAGAAGCAGCATTCAACCTTAAAGGAACCATTGAAGAGGCTATCGAGGCAGGAGAAAAAATGTTAGCTGAAGCTTAAGTTTAATAGTTATGTATTTAGAAATTGTATCCCCAGAAACAACCCTTTTTAAAGGCGAAGTTGATAGCGTTTCCGTTCCAGGTGTAAATGGAGATTTTGAAATGCTAAACAATCATGCACCTATTGTTTCTATTTTGAAAGAAGGGTTTGTGAAAATAAGTGGTAACATTAGTATTGATAAAGAAAATGTTTCTAAGTTTGAGCAAAAAGATAAAGGATTCTGGCTTGCTATCAACTCTGGAACAATTGAAATGAATGCCAATAAAATTATCGTTCTTGCGGATTAAGTTTTAAACTCAAAAAATATATTAACCCTATAGCAAACGTTATAGGGTTTTTTGTTTTTTAAATGCTATTCGCCTAAAAAATTTGCCTTTCGCTTTTCTAGAAAAGCCGTTGTTCCTTCTTTAAAGTCTTTGCTTCCAAAACACTTTGCAAACTCAGAAATTTCTATATCATATCCATTGATGCTTTTATCAAAATTTGCGTTAACTGACTTGATTGCTGCAGAAATTGCCAATGGTCCATTGCGTTTCATCTTTTCAGCCAATGAAATACAATAAGCTAAAAGCTCTTCTTGAGGAGTTATTGCATTAACTAAGCCCCATTGTTCGGCCTTTGAAGCATCAATCATTTGAGCCGTCATAATCATTTCAAGAGCGCGACCTTTACCTATTAATTGAGCTAAACGTTGAGTTCCACCATAACCAGGTATGACGCCTAAGCTTACTTCAGGAAGTCCCATACGAGCATTGTCACTTGCTACTCTAAAATGTGCAGCCATAGCGAGCTCCAAGCCACCTCCCAACGCAAATCCATTGACCGCAGCAATAACGGGTGTCGATAAATTTTCTATAAAATCAAATAAAAGCATTTGACCTTCTCTTGAAAGTTGAGCCGCTTGCTGAACGTCAAAATCTGAAAATTCACTGATATCTGCACCAGCAACAAATGCTTTTTCACCATTCCCTGTAAGAATAATAGCTCTTACATTTTTGTTTGCATCAGATTCTTTTATGGCGTGATGGAGTTCAGAAATTGTTTCCTTATTAAGTGCATTGAGCTTCTTTGGACGATCAATTGTAATGATTGAAATATCATTTTCTAAGTGTACTAAAAGAGTTTTAAATCGCATGATGTTATTATTATTTTCTTGGAAAAGAGACTACAAATACAGTTCCTTCTCCTTTGGTTGTGTCATAACTTATACTACCATTATAGGTCTCAATTATATTTTTTATCATAGGTAATCCTAAGCCCATTCCACTAGTTTTAGTGGTAAACTTTGGTTCAAAAATTTTCTCGCCAATGGCAGCATCAATTCCACTTCCGTTATCCGATACTTGTAAATGTATTTTGTGTGAGTTTTTTGATAAATTGACCTTTACAATAGGGGTTCTCTGTTCTGGAACAGATTGAATTGCATTTTTAACTAAATTGGTTACAATTCTTATAAATTGATCTTTATCAACGGTTGCAATGATTTCCTTTGGTGATGCATTAAACTTAACAATGTTGGACGGAAAAATTTCCAATGCGCGTTCAACAACTTCAACAATATCTAATTGCTCTAAATTCTGTGCAGGCATTTTTGCAAAATTAGAAAAGGCTTCTGCAATTTTACTCATAGTGTCAATTTGTTGAATAAGTGTTTTACTATACTCGTCTACCTTTTTATGAATTTCAGGGTCTTTTGGGTCAAACATGCGCTGGAAACTTTGAACACTTAAACGCATAGGTGTTAATGGATTTTTGACCTCGTGAGCAACTTGTTTTGCCATCTCTCGCCATGCTTGTTCGCGCTCACTAGAGGCCAATTTTTGGGCGCTTTCCTCTAATGCATCAATCATATTGTTATAGGACTCTACAAGTAATTTGATTTCTGTTGTTGCACCTTCCAAAGCAATTTTTTTATTTTGCTTTTCGAAACGGGTTGCATACATTTTATCACTTATTGTTTTAATAGATTTAGTGATTAATTTTGACATAAAATAGGCAAAAGTTATAGCCACTAGCATCATTATTATATAGGCATAACCAAGACGAATCAAAAACTCTTTTAATTCTCCTGAGTTTAAAGAATCGTCATCAAAATATGGGACGTTTAAAATTCCTAGAGGCTTTGAAGTCGGATTGTTTAAAATCAAATAGGATGACCTATAATTGCCATCTAATAATTTATTCTTTTCCACAAACCGTTTAGAAGTAATTTGACTTAAAGTGTCTAAAATATAATTAGGCAATTGTTCTGGAATAGGGTCATTTTTTAACCTTGGTTTAGAAGATTTTATCAAATCCCCTTTTAAATCATAAAGGTTAAAAGTAACATTATGAATGTTAGCTATTTCATAGATTTTGTCTTTGAAAATTAGTGCTAAATTTTCTGTTTTAATTTCCCAACTTGATTCTTTTAGAACATAATTTATACTCGAAATTAGTTGTGCTTCTTTTCGTTCTAAACGCTTGCGGTGATAGTCTTGAGATTGCTCATTATACTGATACACCGTAACTGCAGCAATCAAAATTGAGGCCAATACAACCAAAAGAATCATGTAGAAAAATATTCTGGAGCTTAATGACAGATTGCGTTTTGTCATAGTGGATTTCTTTTCTATAAATATAATGAAAATGTAGGAGTCGAGATATTAATTTTTTCTGGTCTTCTTATAAAGGCGAATACCAAGCATCAAAACAACACCTAGCCCAATAAGCCCCATAAGACCATAAACCATATTTAAAGTATTTTTTAGAATAACTAAAAATACAATAGCAAATAAAATTAATGTTGCTCCTTCATTCCATATGCGCATAAAGTTTGAGGAATAATTAATTTTATCACGTTGAAATGCTTTAAACATCATGTGTGTTTTAATGTGGTACGCAAAAAGCAAAACAACAAAAGCGAGTTTTGCATGCATCCAAGTTTGTTCAAGCCAATAGGGAGCAATATGCAAAAGCCATAATGCAAAAATTGTAGCCAAAATCGCCGATGGCCATGTAATAATATACCATAATCGTTTTGCCATCAACTTCAGTTGTTTCGATAGAATTTCTTTTTGTGGAGAAGGTTTGCTATTGGCCTCAATATGATAAATAAACAAACGGGGGATATAAAATAATCCTGCAAACCATGTAATGACAAAAATTAAATGAAATGATTTAATATAGTTGTAATATTCCATTAGGATTCTTTTAAATTATTTTTGATTTCCTTCTGTAAAAAATAAGCTGTTACTAATGTTGAAAGCACATCGGAGGCTGGAAACGCCATCCAAACCCCCAACTCTCCATACCATAAAGGTAATATAAAAATTAGAGGAATAAAGAAAAATGCTTGTCGAGAAAGTGTAAGCAATAGTGCTGGAGTTGCTTTCCCCACTGCTTGAAAATACGCTGCTCCAATCAATTGAATAGCAATAATTGGCGTTGCAGCAAAAACCCATCGCATCGCATTTGGTGTTTTCTCAATTACAGAAGCATCTGTTGTAAATGCCTTCGTAATCAATTCTGGAAAACCAAAAAGCAGAACAAATATTAATGTCGCCAAAATAATAGAATATCGAATCGCTATTCCAATAGTTTGCTTTACACGATTGTAGTTTTTTGCGCCATAATTAAACCCTGCAATAGGGATAAAACCTTGCGTAATTCCAAAAATTGGAAACAAAGCAAACATCAGCATTCTCGAAACAATGGCATAGGCCGTTACCGATGTTTCACCTCCAAAATCAAATAAAATATTATTCATAAATAGATATGTAACACTCACAACGGCTTGACGAGTAAGCGTAACCGAACCCAAACTACTGATTTCAGAAACAATCGTTTTCTTTAATTTCAAATGAGTCCAATTAATTTTCATTTCAGAATGTTTTGAAATAAAAAACCAAAAAACAAAAGCAAAGCAAAATGCATAAGAAAAGGTCGTTGCCCAAGCAGCTCCTGTCATCCCTAAATCTAAAAATTTAATAAGAAAAATATCTAAAATTAAATTTGAAACTGATGGAATCATCATCGCATACATCGCAAATTTTGGCTTTCCTTCTGCACGAATAACAGTGTTTCCCATCATGCAAAGTGCCAAAAGAGGAACACCATACAAAATAATTCTATAATAGATTTTTGCAGGTTCATAAATAGCACCTTTACCTCCAAAAACTGGAATAATTTCATCAATAAAAAATAGGCCAAAAGCAATAAACGTAAGTGTTAGAGAAAGGGTAAGTGTAATCTGATTACCAAAAGTTTTCAGTGCTTTAGACTTTGATTTTGAGCCCAATGCTCTAGAAATAATTGATGACCCTCCAACCCCAATGGACATCCCAAGTGCAGCAATAAAAAAAGAAACAGGTAAAACAACATTAATAGCTGCAATAGCCTGAGAACCAATCCAATGCCCCACAAAAATTGTATCAATAAGAATATTGAGAGACATCACTAAAATCCCAATAGCCGCAGGAACTGCTTGCCGAACAAGTAATTTTCCTATGGGTTCTGTTCCAAAATCTGAAACTAATGGTTTGGTCATCTAGCTTAAAGTTATTGCTTTTGTTTCCCATTCACGAATCCATTTTACAAGCAACAAAACCCATTGTGGATCGTCATTCAAACAAGGGATTGTGGTGAAATTATCGCCACCAGCTTCATGAAAAATTTCCTCACCTTCCATAGCAATTTCTTCTAAAGTTTCTAAACAATCACTCACAAATGCAGGGGTTGCAATAGCCATATTTTTTATGCCTTCTTTGCCCAAACGCTCTATGGTGCGATCTGTATAGGGACGCAACCAAGGATCAAATCCTAAACGCGATTGAAATGATGTAGAAAAAGTTCCTGGTTCAAGTTTGAGATATTCCCCAACCAGTCTTGTAACCTCAACACATTGGTGCTTGTAGCAATATGCATGAGCCTCTGACGGTGTGTTGCAACATGATTTGTCAATTTTACAATGTGACTTAGTAATATCACTTTTTCGAATGTGGCGTTCTGGAATACCATGGTAAGAAAAAAGCAAATGCTCATAATCTTTCCCTCTCAAATGTGACTTGATGGACTCCGAAAGAACTTTGATGTACTCTAGATTATTATAAAAAGGAGGCAAACTTTCAAGAGTCATTTTTGGAAAAAATTCCTTTTGTAATTGATCTGCTAAAACCAAAATAGTTTCGGTAGTAGCCATCGCAAATTGAGGATATAAAGGAATCATGAAAACCTCTGTAACGCCTTTGTCATTCAATTCTTGAAGCCCTTTTTTTATTGACATGCTTCCGTAACGCATCGCCAAAGCAAGAGGCAAATCAATTTCTTTTTGTAATTTTTCTTTTAATCGTTCTGAAAGAACAATTAGTGGCGAGCCTTCTTCCCACCAAATTTTTTTGTATGCTTTTGCTGATGCCTTTGGGCGGGTATTCAAAATAATACCTTTGACTAATAATGTTCTTGCCCACTTTGGAACATCAATGACACGTTCATCCATAAGAAATTCTCCAAGATATTTCTTAACATCTTTTGGGTTTGGACTATCTGGAGAACCTAAATTGACTAATAAAACACCTTTCATTTTTAGTTATTGATTAATTTAAGGATTGGATATATTTTTTTGGAGTTGTTCCATATTGTTTTTTAAAAGCAGCAATAAAATGGCTCGCTGTGCTGTAACCTACTTTTAGCCCAACTTCATTGACATTGTTCGTCCCTGATTCTAATAATTTTCGAGCAACCTCCATTTTATAATCGAACAGAAAACCATATACAGTGGTGCCGTATATTTGTTTAAACCCTTCTTTTAGTTTTTTCAAACTAATATCTATTTCGGTAGCTAATTCTGCCAAAGTTGGAGGTTCGGCCATTCGCTTAATGATGATATCTTTGGCTTGTTTTATTTTTATAACATTCGATTCATCGGCCAAGAAAGGACATTGTTCTACATTGGCCTCTTCTCCTCTATTGAAATACAAACTTAGCAACTCGTAGACTTTTGCTTTGCAATACAACTCACGAAGATTTGAATTCAAATTATAATTGATAATTTGATTGAGAACAATCGCCATTGACGGTGAAATGAAGCCATCTTTATAATATTTTTTTAACTTGTTATCATCGTTCAAAAAAGTTATATAATTCGCTTCGTGGGAAAATAATGCATGAAATTTTTTGATAGATATCAAAACAGAAACCACCCAAGTATTTGGTTGAACAATCATGTGTATTGGTAAATCTCTTTGAGGATTATACAACAAAAGAGAATTTTCTTCTGGAATGTCTAGAGTATAAGTGTTATTATTGAAACAAAATTGAGTAGTCCCTTTTAGACAAAAGTGAAACTGTATAAATGAATTATCAATTGCTTTTTCTAAAACCTTTGGAGTATCAAATTCATTTTGATAAGTCATTACCAAAAACCCTGATTCGATAGAAGTTTCCAAAAAAGTTCCTGTAGCGACATTTTTATCTGCAACTTTTGAAATATTTGAATTTTTCTTATTTAGATTCATTATAAATAAAAAATGAATTAGTTTTCAATTTTAACCTGATAATTTTGTTTAAGCTGCAAAAATAAGAAATTATTAGGGAGTAAACCCGAAACGACAAATAAAGTTCCTCTAGCGTTATTTTTTGGTTAACATACATGCTATTTTTGCACGCAACCGCAGTTATTATCCCAAATAAATGGAGCAACACAAAGGCGACAAAAAAACTTCTTTTTATGTTATTGGTATCAGCCACAAAAAAGCAGATGCCAAATTACGTGGAGAGTTTAACTTGAGTCCTACTAAAAAAGCTACACTACTCGATCAAGCAAAAACAAAAGGCATAGAAAGTATTGTGGCAACCTCGACTTGTAATCGTACCGAAGTTTATGGTTTTGTGCAACATCCTTCCGAATTAATTCATCTGCTTTGCGAAAACACTACTGGCACGGTAGATATTTTTAAATCTGTAGCCTACACTCTAAAAGGTAATGCTGCAGTTGAGCATATGTTTCGCGTAGGAGCAGGACTAGACAGTCAAATTCTTGGCGACTTTGAAATCATAAGTCAATTGAAATCTAGCGCTCGTGTTTCAAAAAAATACAACTTACTTGATGCCTATTTAGAACGACTCATAAATTCAGTTATTCAGGCGAGTAAACGCATCAAAACAGAAACCAAGCTTTCCACAGGAGCGACTTCTGTTTCTTTTGCTTCGGTGCAGTATATTCTTAATTCTATAGAGAATGTAAATTCTAAAAATATTCTTCTCTTTGGAACGGGAAAAATTGGAAGAAATACTTGTGAAAACCTCATCAAACACACTAAAAATGAACACATTACCCTTATCAATAGAACTAGAGAACGTGCTGAAAAAATTGCGGGAAAATTTAAAGTTTTAGTTAAAGATTACGGTCAACTTCAAGAAGAAATTGAAAAAGCAGATATTTTAATCGTAGCCACTAGCGCACAAAACCCTACTATTGATAAGCAAATTGTTCAAAATAAAAAAGAACTTTTAATCCTTGATTTATCAATTCCAAAAAATGTTGATGAAAATGTTAGAAGTTTACCCAATGTTTCTCTAACACACTTAGATGAATTGTCCAATATTACAGATGAAACTCTAGAAAAAAGAAAAGAATTTATTCCTGTAGCAGAGGCTATAATTAAGGACATTAAAAGTGAGTTTTTAGAATGGTTAGGTTACAGAAAATTTGCCCCTACCATTAAAGCGCTAAAAGAAAAATTAAATGTTTTTGCAGAAGCAGAAATTGAAACTCAACGCAAGAAGCTTGAAAACTTCAATAAACCTCAAGCAGACCTATTGAGTGCACAAATTGTTCAAAAAATTACTAATCATTTTGCACACCACCTCAAAGAAGAAAACAATTCTATTAACACTAGTTTAGAATTGATTCAAAAAATTTTTCAATTAGATAAATAAAATATGCCCAAAACCATTCGCATAGGAACAAGAGATAGTCAACTTGCGCTTTGGCAAGCAAAAACTGTTCAGGAACAATTAGAACATTTAGGGTATAAAACAGAGATTATACCTGTAAAATCAACTGGAGATTTGGTGCTTAATCAACCAATTTATGAGCTTGGAATCACAGGAGTTTTTACACGCACACTTGATATCGNTCTGCTTAACGAGGAGATTGATATTGCCGTACACTCCTTCAAAGATGTTCCTACAATACTCCCAAAAGGCATCATACAANCAGCGGTTTTAAAACGTGGAAACNTAAGAGACACCCTAGTTTTTAAAAATAATGAAGAATTTTTGGCTCAAAAAGATGCAATTGTAGCAACTGGAAGTCTNAGAAGAAAGGCACAATGGCTGAATCGCTATCCAACACACACGATTGTTGGTCTTAGAGGAAACGTTAATACAAGACTGAAAAAACTAGAAGACAACAAAGACTGGAATGGTGCAGTTTTTGCNGCAGCTGGACTGGGGAGAATTGGCCTTACNCCTGAAAATGCTGTCAATTTAGAGTGGATGGTTCCTGCACCAGCACAAGGCGCTATCATGATTGCCTGTTTAGAATCCGATAAAGAAACCTTGGAAATCTGTTCGGNATTAAATCACGAAGAAACTGAAATTTGCACACAAATGGAGCGTGCTTTCCTAAACAAATTAGAAGGTGGATGTAGTGCACCCATTGGAGCTTTGGCTTTCATAAAAGACGAAGAAATTCATTTCCATGGCATCATATTAAGTGAAGACGGCACAAAAAAAGTTGAAGCAAAACGCAGTGCACCCTTAGGAAAACACTCGTCGATTGTAGATGAGTGTGTGGAATTTATTGTTGAAAGAGGTGGAAAAAACTTGGTGAGTAAAACAGCCTTAAAGCCACAAAAAACCAATATCTTTTCTTCAAAAACACTTAGCGAAGGACAAAAAGATTTGTTTGCTGATGCTATCAAAGTTGAAAGTTCAGATTTCATAAAAACTACACCCAACAGAATTAAAACTTCGATTCTGAAAAAGACTCATGAAAACGTCATCATAACAAGTAAAAATGGTGTTGAAGCACTACTGAACAATTGTGCTGCTGAAGATTTGAAATTCAAAACGATTTATTGTGTAGGACGGCGCACCAAAAAATTGATTGAACAAAAAATTGGCCCTGTTAAGCATAGCGCTAAAAATGCAAAACTACTTGCAGAACATTTAGTTGAGTTTCTGGTCGGAACAAAAGTCTCCTATTTCTGTAGTGATATCAGAATGGACGACCTCCCCACGATTTTAACAAAAAATAATATTACTGTAAACGAAATATCGGCCTACAGTACAAAACTCGAAGCACCAAAATTACCTAAATCTATAGAAGGCGTGATGCTTTATAGCCCATCGACTGTGCAGAGTTTTTTGAAAAACAACACGCCAAATTGTGTGGCCTTTTGCATTGGCGAAACCACAGCCAAAGAAGCCGCAAAACACTTTAAAGATGTGCGTATTGCAAAAATTCCAACCATAGAAAGCGTCATCGAGATGGTTAATGAACACTACATTGCTAAAGACAAAAACAATGATTAAAAACGATTTATTT
>PAME01000016.1 GCA_002707155.1 Crocinitomicaceae bacterium
CACGGTTGTTCATACTTTTCATAACTAATAAAATTTAATGTTTGACTAATAATTTAATGATTAACTAATAAATGTCAGTTGAGAGTAATCGCGATTTCATCACGATAGCAATCTGGAGACAGGACAAATGTGTGGCGGTAAAAAAAGGTAAGGCGTTGATTAACGATTTGTAGTCGTAAGTAAAAGTTTGTAAGTGTTTAAAATCAGTTAAAGTATTGACTGTTAATTTGTAATATATTTTTTAATAAATATAGTGAAGATGAAAAGTGAATTACTAACAGCATAAAAGCCTTTTGGATTAAATATATTTGTGTTTGCCTTAAGGCGGATATATCTACCGGTGGATATATCGAATTGTTGAAATCAAACAACCATTCAACAGCAATTAAACAAATTGAAATGATAGAAAACTTGCCCATCATTTCTGGATGTACAAAAACAGTAGTTCTAAAATAATACAACTGAGCTTATATACAGTTTAAAGAAGCTTGTACAGGTTACCCAGCAATTAATACGGCAGACAGCATTAAAAAGTTTAGCTCTTGGTAATCAACTAAAAAAAAACGCGGTGGCGTAGAATGACGGCTAGCGAGTGTATTCCTCACATTTCCCACATAATTCTACAACACTAGCAAAAAAAAGCCTGTTCAACTCGAATAGCTTCGGGAATGAACAGGCTTTTGACATCTTTAATAATTCTAATTACTTCACATCAACGAAAGTGTAGGCTTTTCCAGCTTTTCCAGCTCGACCAGTTCTACCAATTCGGTGAATGTAGCTATCGAAGGTCATAGGCAATTGATAGTTAATTACGTGGGTTACATCAGAAACATCCAATCCACGAGCAGCTACATCAGTTGCAACCAATACGCGAACTTTTCCTTGCTTGAATTTATTCAATGCATTCTGTCTAGCGTTCTGTGTTTTGTTTCCATGTATTTCATCAGCTTTTATGCCTTTGCTATTTAGCATAGAAGTCAGTTTTTTTACTTTGAATTTAGCTTCTTCAAATATCAGTAGCTTGTCCATTTGCTGATCTTCCATAAGATCGGTTAAGATTTTGAATTTATCTTCACCTGCAGCAATGCGAATCACTTCTTGATCAATGTGGTCTCCAGTTGTTTCTCCGTTACTCACTTTAACTCTTACCGGGTTGTTCAATATTTCTTTGATAAAGCCCTCTTGTTTTTTGTCTAAGGTTGCCGAAAATAGCAAAGTGTGTTTTCTGCTTTTCATTAACTGCAACGTTTTCTTTACATCGTTAATAAAACCCATGTCCAACATTCTGTCAAACTCGTCCAATACCAAGGTATGGACATTGTCTAGCTTAAATGCACGACGGTTTACAAGGTCTAATAATCGTCCAGGAGTCGCAATAATTACATGCGGTGTTCTTCTCAGGTTTCTAAAGTCTGTATTGATATTAGTTCCTCCAATAAAACATGAACTATGCAAGTTCAGCCCTTTGGTCATGGTTTTAAATTCATCTTGAATTTGTGTAGCCAATTCTCTTGTCGGAGCCATAATTAAAGCATAGGTTCTGTTTTGAATGTTGTGCTGAACCATTTTTTCAATCATTGGAATCAAAAACGCACCCGTTTTTCCAGTTCCCGTTTGAGCAATGCCCAAAAGGTCTCTTCCTTCTAATAAACTTTCTAGTGTTCTGTCTTGAATTTCTGAAGGGCGTTCAAAACCTTTAGCTGTAAGCAGTGCTTTTAGCTTATTGTTTATCGGCAAATCATCAATTGTTCTTTCTGCTCTAAAATCTTTTACTTCAGTTTGCACTGCTTTTCTTGAAAGTAGGTTAGGGTCTAGGTTAGAAACTTGTTTTGCTTTTTTAGGTCGGGCTCTTCTGTCTTTTTTAAACCCTGGTTTCCCATTTGAGTTGCTTGGTCGACTTCTGTTTCTGTTTTCACTTGCGTTGTTAAAACGCTTTTTTGGTTTGTCTTTTTTGAAATTTGAATTATTCATATAAATTTTTGCTCATACCAAAATAGGGTAGGAGCTTTTTGTTGTTTGAGAGAGTACTGCGCTGTACTAGCTCGATAAGAAATTTGTTTTGATTATTTGGAGACGGACGCTAACTGCGCTTGTTATTGAATGTCCCTTGATTTCCCTTTGTTAGAACTTCTTGTTTTTTGTTCTTTGGAAAATGAATCTTGGAAAATGCTTCCAAGTTCAATTGGCGGCAAAGGTATGCTTTTATTGTTAGTAAGTGAAAAACGCGGTCGAATCAACTTTTTTTCTTTTTCTTCTTACGTTTTTTCTCAAACGTTTCGTTTTGATCAATCAGTGATTTCCAATCGTCTTTTCCATCATCAGAGAAAAGAATAGTAGCTTCTTTTTCACCTTTATCAATTTCAATTCTTGTAATTTTTACTCCAGTATAATTTTCGATGGCTTCTAAATAATCGCGTTCTTCCTTCGCGCAAAAAGAAACAGCCGTTCCTTTTGCCCTTCCTCGGCCCGTTCGGCCAATACGATGGACGTAATTTTCAGCCACATCAGGCATATCGTAGTTGATCACCAAATCTACATTTGGGATATCTATACCTCGGGCATTGACATCGGTAGTAATTAAAACTTTCGTGTCATTGTTTTTAAATCGGTTTAGGATTTCAATACGTTCGTTTTGTTCCACATCGCCGTGCATACATTCTATAGAAAGGTTAACGCGCTCCATAGCGGCTTTTACCCGTTCTGCACGGACCTTAGTACGCACAAAAACTAGGATTTTCAATGCTTCAAAATCTTTGATGTAACGTTCCAAAAAGAAACGTTTATCGTCCATTTCAATAAATGCCAAGGCATGCGATACATTTTTAGAAACGGGATCTTTTGGAGAGAGTTGAATGCGAATTGGGTTGGTTACCAAGGAGTAGGCAAGCTTTTTTATTTCTTCATTAATGGTTGCTGAAAAGAACAAGGTTTGTCGGTCAACCGGAATATTATGCAAGACGTCCTTAATGTCTTTGTAAAATCCTAAAGCGAGCATTTGGTCGGCTTCGTCAAGAATTAAGGTTTTTAGGTTTCGTAAATCAATGCTTTTTTGATTTAGAAAGTCGAACATTCTGCCTGGAGTTGCCACTAAAATATCAATTCCTCGTTCTAGCGACTCTTGTTGCGTTTCTTGCTCAACACCTCCGTAAATACTGATGGTCCGCACTTTTGTGTTCCTTGCCAGCTCGTGAAATACTTTAGTAATTTGCAATGCTAGCTCGCGTGTAGGAACCATAACCAAGGCCTGAATGCCCAAGTCTTTTTTGAAGCGTTTATTCTCTTGAACCTTGTGGATAATGGGTATGGCAAATGCGGCAGTTTTTCCAGTTCCTGTTTGTGCAACCGCTAAAACGTCTTCACCATTGAGGATATTGGGAATTGCTTTAAACTGAATATCGGTGGGCCTTTTAAAGCCCAATTGCTCTAAATTAATTTTTATTTCAGAGCTTATGGTGTAAGAATCGAATTTCATATCATTTGCAAAGGTAGAAGGAAGGTTGGAAGGTAGGGTGAATGGAGGCTTGGATATTGAAAATTATGTCCAGAGTGCAATTCAGACTTTGTCGGCTGAATGCTAATTACATTGAAATGTTGATACCGAAATTTCCGGACAGCATGACGGTTTTTAATTGTTTCCACACTCCATTTGTATTTAGCCTGAAATTGCTTCGGGGTATCATTCCATTAAAAGGATCTCAATTGTGTTAAGGCAAAGGAATATAAGTATCGTCTCCTGAAATCTTCGGAAAGCGCTTGTTTGCCCAATCTTCTTTGGCTTTCTCCAGTCTTAGCTTAGAAGTAGAACAGAAATTCCAAAAAAGAAATCGCTCTTCTGGAAAAGGTAAACCGCCAAATAATAGAACATGACTGTCTTTTGAAAGTAAAAAGGAGCTTTCCTCGGCATTTTCAGTTACCAGCATATTGCCGGCTTCCACAGTTTCATTACCGCACGAAACTTCTCCGGATACGATTAAAAGCCCCAATTCACCTTTCAAGTTTTTACCAATATTCAACGTGGAGACTTCAGAAGCCTGCATCTCAATCATAAACAATTCGGAATGGACGGGTAGTGGAGAGCTTCTTCCAAAACCACCACCAGCAATGAGCCTGCAATCAATATTTCCTTCTTTCCAAAACGGAATATCGCTTGACGAGAGAAAATCGAATCGTGGCTACATTTCCTCTTTTTCTTTTGGAAGTGCGACCCAAATTTGATAGCCGTGCATCAAATAACCTTGTGGTGTTTTTAAATATTCTGGAGTGCGCTCAGTATGTGTAACTCCAGCTCCAGCAGTCATAAAACCAACATCACCTGCTTTAATAATTTGATGCACTCCTGAACTATCTTTATGTTCAACTGCTCCATGAAAAAGATAGGTAAGTGTGCTTAATCCAATATGCGGGTGTTGATCGACTCCCATGTATGAACCATCTGAAATTTGTTTTGGACCCATGTGGTCTATAAATACAAAAGGACCTACACTGCGTTTTTTTCGAAAGGGTAAAATTCGACCAACGGTAAAATCCCCAATCTTTCTGGCACGTTCTGGAATGATTAAGCCTTTATTGGACATGATTTATTGGCGAATAAATTTTAACATCAACGCTTCATAAGCGGGAAACCCCATCTCAATAGCCGTGCTATGTCCAACTCCCTCTAATTCTGCCGAAGATTTTTTTGGATTATCGTATCTATCGTAAACGTATTTGAAGTTTTCGAAACTTGCCGTTTTGTCCTCGGTACCGTGAATCCACAATAAATAATTGTCATAATCTTGGATGACTAATGGAATATTATAGTCGAATGATGTAACGGTGGAACCGCTCAGACTTAGATCTGTTGCATCTTGAAGCAGCTTTGTACTGGTTGTTTGTGGTGCATCAAGAACTACTTTTTCAATTTCTAAAACGCTCGGTTCCGCCGCCAAATGAGCAGCAGGCATTGCACCTAAACTGTAGCCATAGACTGCGAGTCGGTCTTTGGTTAAACCCCTTGCTTCGAGCCAAGTAATGCAAGCTTCCGCATCGGCAACTAAATCTTCAATCGATTCACTTTGTCCTTCAGAATCCCCAAAACCCCTGTAATCGAACATCATAACCCCATAGTTGTGCTTACCGCCAACATTTGCTAGGTCTACCGTCAATTGCCAGTAATCATTCATACTGGGACTGTTTCCGTGCAAATACAGAATTATGGTATCTGTTTTAATGCGGTCTTGACTGCCAATGTACAGTGCTTCGATTTTCGCTTCTGATCCACCGTTATTGGATATAAGGCTAAATTGACTTACCAAACCTTCATCAACAAATCGCTCGGATAATTCAGCATTGGTAAAATTATATTCCACTTGCTCGCCTTTTAAAAGGGCAGAAGCAACATCGTTTTTACAACTGAAGAAGCTCAGCATTATAAAAAAAGAAGATAGGTATAAAATTGCTCTCATTACTTTTTGAAAATACGATAAGCGGCTTTAAAATAAACACCAGCAGCACCTTTTCCACCGATTGATGTATGTTCTACCTGAGGAATCATAAGCGTTTTGTTGAAGTTGAGCCATTTCGCTTCAATTCCAAAAATCCATTTGGCCCCTTCGTAATTGTATCCCAGATACAAGGCAGGGTGCATGAGTTTTCCTTTTTCTAACTCGACAGCGCCTTTGGCTATATCGTACCAATTGGTTAAGCCAATAAAAGGCACGTGTCTATCCTTTAATAACCAGTAAAAATTAAACGCTGTTTCTGGAAATATGCTTGAATTACCGACCCTCAAATCAATTATTGGATTCAAAATTAAACTGCCCGAGATACCCGGTTTCCATTTATTGGTTTCTAATAAACTGCAGTTGACGCCGGCATCAAATTGCAAGGCGTTATAGGCTAAAGTAGTGGCGTGAAAACCGCCAAATACGCTCAATTTTTCAGAAGCTCCATAAGCGGCAGAGATACTACTCATAGGAATTGGGAAGCCCACAACTGGACCTCCTAGATCTACTGCAACGCGAGTTTCGCCTTTTGCAAGTGGTTTCACGACTCGGGTTGTGTTGCAGCTAATAAACAGTAAAGCGGGAACGAATGCCAACGCTATGTAATTAACGTACTTCGATTTTATTAGATTTTGCACGGCAGCTAATTTATTGAATTCTGGTAACTAATTGCATGAAAAGATTAGCCTAGGTTATTACATTAATTGCTTGGGGAATTATTTCGATTTGGAGTTCTTTGTAGCTGTCTATGAGCTCACCATCTAATTGCAATAACTGTGGTTTCTTGAACTGTATATTAGCTGACTTTGCCGATATTACTTCATATGCGGATTTAGGATCCTCCGAAGCTACTGTATCAGCAGTAATTTTTGGAGCGCGCAGTATGACCACCTCGAACTTACCGTCGTTCAATTTTCTTAAGTATTGACCATAACATCGGTTTCGCTGTTTTTTGTTTTAAAGGCCTTCATTTAATACGGTTTGGACCTAAAAATATCCGCTGGGTGAGTAAGAATAAAATCAAAAATTGCTAGAGGAAGGATACTGCAAACCGCAAAGCAGAAACTATTGCAGACTTAGGACCGCAATCGTCCTTTTGGTTTAAAGTGTTAAGGAACCTAATCTTTCTTAAATATACTGAACCATCTCATTTGCTCCTTGTCTTTTCGGTACTTTCGGCAACTAGCATGGATAAAAATAAATCGAAAAAAACAATGAAATCAGGGTTTGAATTCAGCCTTTTTGAGGCAGAAGAAAAACTACTTTTTGATAAACTCCTAGAGATTTTTCAGGAGTTAATCACACATACCTCTGGCGACTATGATGAGGCGATGGATTGGATGCGTCAACTCCATAAAGAATACAAATTGACCAACGAAGACTACACTCTTGACGATTTTGAAGAAGATCTTAAAAAGAAAGGTTATATCCAAGAACGCATAGGTCCAGACGGCGCTTCCGGAATGGGAATTACCGCCAAAACCGAACGTGCCATTCGAAAAAATGCATTGGAGCAATTGTTTGGAAAAATCAAAAAGCAAGGCTCGGGCAATCACAAAACGAAAGTTAAGGGTCAAGGGGATGAGCATACTGGAGATTTGAGAGCTTTTCAATTTGGCGATAGTTTGGAGCAAATATCCATTACGGAGAGTTTAAAGAATGCCCAAGTGAATCACGGTATTGGGAATTTTAACCTTACCGAAAACGATTTGGTAGTAGAGGAGACGCACCACAAGTCTCAAATGAGTACCGTGCTCATGATTGACATAAGCCACAGTATGATTCTTTACGGTGAGGACAGAATTACTCCTGCCAAAAAAGTGGCGATGGCCTTGGCGGAATTAATTACCACTAGATACCCAAAAGATACCTTAGATATTCTGGTGTTTGGAAACGATGCTTGGCCAATAAAAGTTAAGGATTTGTCCTACTTGCAAGTTGGACCATATCATACCAATACCGTGGCTGGTTTAGAATTGGCAATGGATTTACTGAGAAGAAAAAGAAATACCAACAAACAAATTTTTATGATTACCGACGGCAAACCAAGTTGTTTGAATATGCCCGATGGTACTTATTACAAAAACAGTAATGGCTTAGATCCATTTATCACAGAAAAGTGCTACACGATGGCGGCTCAGGCAAGAAAACGACACATTCCTATCACAACATTTATGATAGCGCAAGACCCGTATCTAATGTCGTTTATTGACAAATTCACGCTTTCGAATAAAGGGAAAGCATTTTATACGGGATTAAAAGGATTGGGTGAAATGATATTTCACGATTACGAAAACAACAGAAAAAAACGAATAAAATAATGGCTACTTTTCCAAAAACATTAGGCGAATTAAAGAAATCAGGATACCAATCAAAAAGCATCAAAGAGGAATTACGTGCTAATCTGATTGCTAACTTAAAGGAAGGAAAATCATCTTTTGAAGGAATTCACGGTTACGATACCACAGTTATTCCTCAATTGGAAAGGGCCATATTATCGGAGCATAATATCAACTTACTGGGTTTGCGAGGTCAAGCAAAAACGCGTTTAGCGCACTTAATGGTTGGCCTGCTGGATGAATATATTCCGTTTGTAGAGGGTTCGGAGGTAAATGATGATCCTTTGAAGCCGTTGAGTCGTTTTGCAATAGAACAACTTGATGTTCATGGCGATGACACGCCAATTGCTTGGCTGCACCGAGACGATCGTTTCTACGAGAAATTAGCTACTCCAGACGTAACCATTTCGGATTTGATTGGAGATATTGATCCAATTAAAGCCGCCAATATGAAATTGAGTTATGCCGATGAGCGCGTGATTCACTTTGGAATGATTCCAAGAGCGAACCGCTGCATTTTCGTGATTAACGAATTGCCTGATTTACAAGCACGTATTCAAGTTGCCTTGTTTAATATTTTGGAAGAAGGGGATATTCAAATTAGAGGCTTTAAGTTGAGAATGCCATTGGATTTGCAGTTCATATTTACAGCAAACCCAGAGGATTACACCAATAGAGGAAGCATTGTGACGCCGTTGAAGGACAGAATCGGTTCTCAGATTTTGACGCATTATCCAAAGGATATTGAAACGGCTAAAACAATTACGGCTCAGGAAGCCAGTTTGCAGGAAAATAGAAGCGCAAAAATTCACGTTCCAAATTTGGCTAAGGATTTAGTCGAGCAAATTGGATTTGAGGCTAGAACCAGTGAATATGTAGACGTAAAAAGTGGAATTAGTGCTCGTATGAGTATTACCGCCTACGAGAACTTGTTGAGTACAGCCGAACACCGTTGTCTGCAAAATGGAGAAAAAGAAACTACTGTTCGTTTTTCTGACATCGTAGGAATGATTCCAGCGATTACCGGAAAGGTAGAGTTGGTATACGAAGGAGAGCAGGAGGGGTCAAGTTTTGTTGCCGAGCGATTGATTGGCTCTGCAGCGAAAACCTTATTTCTTCAAACTTTCCCCATGATTGAGAAACTGAAACACGAAGATGAAAACGACCCTTACGATCCTTTGTTAGCTTGGTTTTTTGAAGAATCCAGCTTTGAGTTGTACGACGATGCGAAGAACAAGGAGTATGCAGATGCATTGAATAAAGTTTCTCCATTAGAAGACTTGATCAGCAGTTATGCTTCAGAAACTGACGCAAAAGATGCTTTGTTTTTAAAGGAGTTTATTCTGTGGGCTTTGGTGGAATTTGAGAAACTGAATAAAAAACGAATCGATAATGGTGTTGCCTTTAAAGATGGGTACAGCGCATACTTGAGTGGATTGAGTTAATTTAGTTAGTTAACCTTTCATTTTCTCAATATCTCGTCTGTCTTTTTTTGTGGGTCGACCTTCCCAACCAAAATTCTTTTGTTGTTGATTGAAGAGCTTTTGTTCTTCTAATATGGCCTTGTCTTCAGCAGAAGTAATTTCTTGGATGTTATCTTTAACCAACTTTGCACCAACACGTGATTTTGGAATTGAATGCACTTTAAAAGTGCGCCAAATCGGATTTTCTTTGATGGAAACTGTATCACCAATACTAACTGTCTTTCCTGGTTTTGAAAAATGCTCGTTCAGTTTTACTTTGTCTTTGTTGCAAGCAGCAGCTGCAATCGAGCGGGTTTTGAATAGGCGCATTGCCCATGTAAATTTATCGAGACGCATAGTGCGAAGGTAGTTATGAAATCGTATTTTTTTTGCGCAAGCCTCAGGGTATAATTCTAAAATATAAAACGAACGTCATTCCGTAAGATTAAATGAGCAAATAGAAGCAAGAATATTTAGCGAAACTTCTATACGGAATCTCGAAAACGAGACTCCTGAAATAAATTAGATTAGCTTCTCTGAGCTCCTTCGTCGGTTCCCGCCTTCGTGGAAATGACGAATTGGATGGTTTAGGTCAATTGTATTAGATTTAATAGACTAGTCAGAAGGTTTTTTAGAGCTAGTGCGCTGTGTTCGTCTTCTTGATACACTCTGTTCGTAACTCTCAAAAGCACTTGAAGTGACATTTACAAGTTTTGAACTGTCAGTTCGATTGGTTTTACAAAGAGTAACGAATTAAAAATTTTCTTATCTTCCAACATGAATGCTCCATAAGAAAAGCCAAACTAAATAGTTAAGGCTTTTCAATATAAAGCTTAGTATACTAAATTTTTAGGAAAAATATAGAATAGCCCTTTAAGAAACTGGAAACTATAGGTCTATGAAAATTTTTAATTCGTTACCCAATCGAGCCTAGAATGCCAAGGTTGCTTTCAAAAAATAGTGTTGTTCAGATACAGCTATATTTTGTGATTGTCCCTGAAGAACTTTGATAAAAGAAAGAATTGCAATATAACAACTCATTCTTCTGTCCCATTGGAGTTAATAAAATACTAATTTAATCTCAAAATAGAACCTGACTTTTAATTATTCTGTTTTGATGAGCCTTATTGATTGATTTTCAATAGTTAAGAAATAAATATTCGGAGGTAGATCAGTTAAATCGATTTTATTCATGGGAGCAACTAGTTTACCTTTACGAACGGTTTCTCCAGCTAAAGAATATATCTTAAATTCTTGCGGTTCCGTGAATTCAATTTTAATATTTAGTTCGTTTCTAAAAGGATTCGGATAAACTTTAATTTCTGAACTAAGAACTTCTTTCAAACCTGTCGTTGATGAGTCACCTGGCGTTGTTGACCCGTAATCGAATTTCAAATTATCTAACAACATAACATTTCCGGGAACTTTATAGTCATCATTTCCCCCTTGAATCATAACGCTAACTGAATCAGCTGCCGGAGTATCGAAATATAATATGGGCACATTAAATTTTGTATAATTAATTATGTCCTCATTAAATTCTTTAAGGCCAACACCAATTATACTGTCTCCAGAATAAACCAATATGAGTACACTAGTATGATTGGAATCAACGTTAACTATGTCTTGTTTAATAAAACCTGATAATGATTCTAGCTTATTATCAATTGCTATTTTGGGTATATCACTAAGGTCAAGATCACCATTTTTTACATTCATTACAACTAAGGGCACTATCGTATCTTTTTGCCCAAAAAGTTCAATTATTTTTGACCTTATCTCCATTGCGAAATTTCCCAAATAAGCATCTCCAGTCTTAATAATCGTACTATCTAAAAATCCTGGACTAATCGAATTATAAGTTCTTATATATCCTTCACTCCAGTCAACAGGCTCTTCACCAAAAGGTGGATTTTGAAACCAATTCTCAAAATCTCCATTAGGTATTTCTTGTGATTGAGCCGATACTGCTAAAAACGTTAGTAAGAAAATTAATAGATATTTCATATTGATTTTTATTAAAAAAATTTGTTAACAAATCTAACATTAATTCTTCGAGAGTTACTCTTTTACAACTTTAAAAGAGTCAGGCTATAGAAATCAGTTGAGGTTGTAATATTAAAGAAAAATTCAACTTTTTGTTTTATTTAAAGTCACAATAGTTATTGTTTGTGATATTTTTTTATTTACCCAAGTCATTATTTACATTACTGTCATTGCAAAATACTTGGAAACAGAGAAGTGGTTATTACATTGCATTTATATTAAATCTACTAAACCTTCTTCGTCGTTAACCTCAACTAATCTTTAGGAATGATTGCCAGATAAGAGCTTATACTAGTAATTAGAACATGCAACACTTTTTTACCTCCTCAAGGTCGGTAATAGCGTTTTATTAAATTATGTTCTTTCGTAGTATCAGTCAAAAAGAGGCGATTTTCTAGTGGCAAATTCAACGCTTGAATAGCCGGCTTGAGGGCGCAGAAAATAGTTTGTATAATTCTGTTTAACATTAACTTCAAAAGATAACTACCGACATTTTGGAAGCAAAATTTAGAAAGTTTAGAAAGTTTAGAAAGTTTAGTGTGAAATAGCTGTTCAGAAACTCACGATTAATAATACGTAAATGTTCAAATAAATTCAGTATAATACTCTGATTTTTAAAATATTAAACATCTATTGAGGCAAGGGAATAACGGTACTGTTTATAACCGTATAAATAGTTAAGGCAAAATGAAAAAATACGAATCAATTTTGAAGAATTATGAAATCAATTAACTAAGCGAGCTCTACCCTTTAGGTTCTAAATACTTTTGCAGTTCCTAAAATCAAATAAAATGAGCAAAGGCAAGGTTACTATTGGAAGCGTATTCAAAACCATTATTTGGCCTAGAAAGAACCTGCTTTTAGTCGGCTTATTGCTAATAATTATTAGTCGATTGGCTAGCTTGGTTTTGCCGGGTGCGTCTAAATATTTGATAGATGACGTTATTGTAAATAACGATTTTGAAAAACTAAAATGGATAATTATCGCAGTTGCGTCAGCTATTTTTTTTCAGGCAATTACGTCGTTTTTATTAACGCGATTGTTGAGCGTTGAAGCGCAACATTTAATTGCTGAATTAAGAGTGCAAGTTCAGAAGAAAGTAATCGGTTTGCCGGTTAACTTTTTTGACAATAGCAAGTCCGGTGAATTGGTTTCAAGAATCATGACCGACGTAGAAGGTGTTCGGAACTTAGTAGGTACAGGGTTGGTTCAATTGGTAGGTGGAACGATTACAGCAATTATCTCCTTGTTTTTATTGATTCAGATTAGTCCAATGATGACGGCCTTAGTTCTGATTCCAGTGGCTTTATTTGGTTTTATAGCGATGAAAGCATTTGCATTCATTCGCCCAATCTTTAAAGAGCGGAGAATAATTAACGCAGAAGTAACGGGACGATTGACCGAAACACTAAATGGTGTTAGAGTTATCAAAGGATTTAATGCTGAACAGCAAGAGATCGAATCTTTTGAAAATGGAGTGGATAAGCTGTTCTTGAACATTAAGAAGAGTTTGACATCAACTGCATTTGTGACCAGTTCAGCTACATTTCTGCTGGGTTTAGCTTCTGCCGGAATCATGGGAATTGGTGGTTATCTTATGATGACCGATAAAATGACTTTTGGAGATTTCTTAGCTTTCACGCTCTATTTAGGGTTTATGATTGCTCCGATTGTTCAGATGAGTAATATTGGAACGCAACTTACTGACGGCTTTGCTGGCCTTGATAGAACGGAAGAGTTGATGAACATGGAATCAGAACACGATAATCCAGATCGAACGGAAACCTTACCAAAATCTATCCGAGGCGATATCAAATTTAACGATGTCTCTTTTGCTTATGAAGAACACAAAGAAGTACTGCATAACATTTCGATTGATGCACCAAGTGGATCAGTGACGGCACTTGTAGGTTCATCTGGTTCAGGCAAAAGTACCATTGCAGGCCTAGTTTCATCGTTTTTAAGCCCAGATTCGGGCACAATTACAATTGATGGCTACGACTTGTCAAAATGTACTTTGGACAGTTATAGGCAGCATTTAGGCGTTGTATTGCAAGACGACTTTTTATTTGAAGGATCCATTCGAGACAATATCATATTCCCTAGACCCGATTCTACTGAAGAACAAGTGCAAGCTGCTGTAAAAGCAGCCTATGTGAATGAATTTAGCGATCGGTTCGAGGAAGGCTTGGATACCTTAATAGGAGAGCGGGGCGTAAAACTTTCTGGTGGTCAACGACAGCGTATTGCCATTGCCAGAGCGGTACTGGCCGATCCTAAGATATTGATTTTGGATGAAGCAACTTCAAACTTAGATACCGAGAGCGAAGCTTTGATTCAGGAATCCTTGGGCGAATTGATGAAAGGCAGAACCACCTTCGTAATTGCCCACCGCTTGAGTACGATTCGAAAAGCAGATCAGATATTGGTAGTAGAAGACGGACACATTGCCGAGCAAGGAAACCACGACGAGTTGATTGCTAAAGAGGGGAGATACCACCAGTTGTTTACTTATCAGGCTAGGATATAACGAGTTTTACTTAAACCTCGCTTATTCTTCGTAGATATCGAATTTGTTCGAAACCGATTTCATGAGCGCTTTATTGGAAAAATCCGCTTCGGTCATTTTTGAAAGTGTTTCTAGAAAAACATCAAATACTCCATTTTTAAATAGGGTCAGCATTTTTCCACCATCCTTGCAAATCGCTTCATGCCAGACGTTAGGCGGCACTGTTATAGTGTCTCCTTCTTTTAGAATTATGGTTTCGTCATCAAAAACAAGTTCCATTTCACCACTCAGCATATAGAATACTTCGGCCATCAGTTTATGGTGGTGTCGCTTTAAATGAAAGCCTGGCTTTACGCTGTCCTCAATTAGGCACAATTCACCATTTGTGTCTCTTGAGGATAATTTGATAAAGCAATGGTCTTGACTGTAATTGTAATTCTCGCCTTCGCCTTTTTTTATGTGCTGTTTGTTTTTCATGATTTTTATTGTCGTTTTAAATGTGCTAACTCTGATTTCATATCCAGTGCCTATCCATTTTATTCATTTTCATAAAGCCTAATTCTGTTTTTAAGGGCAGTTAATTCATCCCTCAACTGCTTTTCTTTTTCCAATAAATTAAAAACCACATCTATGCCTTCCAAATTCACGTTCAATTCGTTATGCAGCCTAATAATTTTTTCCAGATCACTAATCTGGTCTTGATGAATGTATTGATTTTGCTCAATAATTTCGATTTGTATGAGCCCCATTTTGTTTAGTGTATCTACAAATGAAATTTCAATGTTATACTGTGAACAAAGGATTTGTGTCGATATTAATTGCTGCTCCTTCATGTTGTTTTAAGTTTTTGTAATGCTTTAAATAACTCAATTTCTTTAGCACTAAGATTCGTGGGTATCCTAATGTGATAGGTGATGATTAAATCCCCAAAATTTCCTTCTTTTTTATACACGGGGAATCCTTTGCCTTTCAATTTTACTTTCGATTCATTTTTCGTTTCAGGCTGTATGTTGAGCTTTACCTTACCGTTAAAAGTATCTACCGTAATTTCTCCACCCAATATCGAGGTGTAAAGATCTAAATCAACATTCTGATATAGGCTGTTGCCTTCGCGTTTGAACTGTGTGTGATTATCGATTATAAATTTGATAAACAAATCACCATTTGGCCCTCCGTTTATTCCTTGGCTTCCTTTTCCTTTTATTTTGATTACCTGACCATTCTCGACTCCTGCAGGTATTGAAATGCGTATGTTATTGCCGTTAACAGTGAGCACTTGTTTGTGACCGGTATAGGCATTTTTTAAATCCAAATGCAATTCGGCGTTATAATCCTGACCCTTAAATTTTGGAGAATGACCTCGCCTTGCAATATGCGGATCTGGTAAAGCTTGATTTCGATTGTTTTTTGAAAATCACAGAGGAGTAAAAAAGTAAATTACTCTGTCATTCTCAGAGATTCAGTATTGGCGAGAAGAGGCAAAAAAAAGCCCTATTGAAATCAATCAATAGGGCTTTTACTATGTTATAAAAGAAAGTTTCTTACTTCTTCTTTTCTTCTTTTTCCATGCTTGCTTTCAATGCACTTAAAGCATCTAAATCGCCAAGTGTAGATTTTTCTACGTTATCGGCCATTTTCTTAACTGCTTTACGAGTCGCTGTTCCTCTAGCTTTTCTTTCGCCAGTTTGTACCGCTTTTGTGCCTTCTGCTGCACTTTCATGAATTCTAGAATGAGAAACTATGATTTTCTTAGCGTCTTTACTAAATTCAAGCACTACAAAATCAATTTGTTCGTCAACCTTCACTTTAGATCCATCTTCTTTTACCAAGTGACGTCCAGGAGCAAATCCTTCAACACCATAAGGTAAACCAACTAAACCACCTTTGTCAGTTAATGACAATAATGTTCCTTGGTGAATTGATCCTTCAGTAAATACAGTTTGGAATACTTCCCATGGGTTTTCTTCCAATTGTTTGTGTCCTAAGCTCAATCTTCTGTTGTCCTTGTCTATTTCTAAAACAATAGCTTCGATTTGTTCGCCTGCTTTGCAGAATTCGCTTGGGTGATTCACTTTTTTAGACCAAGAAAGGTCAGAAATGTGAATTAATCCATCAACACCTTCTTCCAATTCAACGAATACACCAAAGTTAGAAAGGTTAGTAACCTTACCTGTAACTTTACTGTCAACAGGGAATTTTGATTCGATACCTTCCCAAGGATCTTGAGTCAATTGACGCGTAGACAATGACATTTTACGCTCTTCGCGATCTAATGTCATAATAGTTGCTTCAACTTCATCACCAACTTTAAAGAAATCTTGAGCAGTTCTTAAATGCTGACTCCAGCTCATTTCTGAAACGTGAATCAATCCTTCTACACCTGGAGCTATTTCTACAAATGCACCGTAATCGGCAAGAACTACAACTTTACCTTTAACCTTATCACCAACGTTTACCGTTTCAGCTAAAGAATCCCATGGATGTGGTTGTAATTGTTTTACACCAAGAGCAATTCTCTTCTTATCGTCATCAAAGTCCAAAATAACCACATTGATTTTTTCGTCCAATTCCAACATTTCTTCTGGGTGATTGATTCTTCCCCAAGATAGGTCAGTAATGTGAACCAACCCGTCAACACCACCTAAATCAATAAACACTCCATAAGAAGTAATATTTTTAACCACACCTTCTAATACTTGACCTTTTTCAAGTTTAGACATGATTACAACTTTTTGTTCTTCAAGCTCAGCTTCGATAAGCGCTTTATGAGATACAACTACGTTTCTAAACTCTTGGTTGATTTTAACAACTCTAAAGTCCATTTCTTTTCCAACGTATTGATCGTAATCTCTAATAGGCTTAACATCAATTTGAGAACCTGGTAAGAAAGCTTCAATTCCGAATACATCGGCAATTAATCCACCTTTTGTTCTGCACTTAATAAAGCCAGTAACAATTTCTTCAGTTTCTAGTGCGCTGTTTACATGTTCCCAAGCTCTAGTTGTTCTTGCTTTTTTGTGAGAAAGAACCAATTGTCCAGTTTTGTCTTCTGTTTTTTCAACATAAACTTCTACTGAATCACCAATTTTTAAATCTTGCTTATACCTAAATTCGTTTGCAGTAATAACTCCATCAGATTTGTAGCCAATGTTTATTACAACTTCTTTTTTGGTAATAGAAGAAACAATACCATCTAACACTTCATTATCACTAATGGAGGTAAGGGTATCTAAATAAACGCCTTCTAATTTTGTTTTTTCTTCCTTAGTATATAATTCGTCAGAGTCAGCATAAGAATCCCAATCGAACTCATCTAAAGGCTTAACCTTAGTGTAATCTACTGGTTCGTGAACTTTAGGAGCAGCTTTAGGCGCTTTTGCTTCTTCAGCAGCAACGACTTCTTCTACTTCAACTTTCTCAGCTACAGGAGTTTCTTCTGTCTTAGTCTCTTCAACTAAAGGAGCTTCTTCTTTGGCTGCTTTATCAGCTACAGGAGTTTCTTTTGTTTTGGTCTCTTCAACTGCAGGAGCTTCTTCTTTCGCTACTTTTTCAGCTTTTGGAGCTGCTTTTTTCGCAGGAGCTTTTTTTGCTGCTGGTTTTTTCTCAGCAGTTTCGGTTTTTGCTTTGGCAGCGGTTTTCTTAGCAGGAGCTTTTTTTGCTGCTGGTTTTTTCTCAGCAGTTTCGGTTTTTGCTTTGGCAGCGGTTTTCTTAGCAGGAGCTTTTTTCTCAGCTGCTTTATCTTCTACCTTATCTTCGGTAGCTTTTTTTGATTCTTCAGACATAAATTCTGATTTGTATCTCCAACTGCGGAACGAAAGAGAGGATTTAGTAGGTCAGATTCCGCTTTCTGACGTTTATTTCGGGCTGCAAAATTAATGTTATTTTTTTAATTAAGAAGCCTATTTTTCTGCGATTCTGCGCATAGGGATTTTATTACATTTGAGTTCTTATGCTTAAGCGTTTATCAAACCTTGAACCCCGTGCTTTAAACGCTGCATTAGTTACTGTGTTTGGGTTTTTCGTTTTATTTACTGCCATTCATGCAGTTGGCTATCATCACGCTGACGAGCACTATCAAATCATTGAGTTTGCCAATCATTTCCTCGGGAATGTAGAAGGAAGTCAATTGTCTTGGGAGTTTCAATACGAAATTAGGCCGACAATCCAGCCACTTATGGCAGCCTTTCTTATCTCAGTTTGTAAATGGTTTGGTGTTAGAGATGCCTTTGATGTGATGGTAATCATTAGAGTGTTAACTGGATTGTTTGCTATGGTTGTTTATCTTGACTTTATTAAAGGGCTAATGAGAAGACATTGCTCTAAACTCACCTATATATGGGTAGTTGGAGCATTTGGCTTATGGTATATGCCTTATCTAATGATTCGCTTTTCCTCTGAAAACTTTGCTTCCTTGTTCTTCTTACTGGGTTACTCTTCTTTGATACTTAAAACGAATAAGAATTTCTTATTGAGTGGGATTTTTTTAGGCTTAAGTTTTGCCTTCCGTTTTCAGATTGGAATCGCTATAGCAGGTATTACGCTTTATTTAGTGATCGTGGAATCTATCAAATGGAAATACCTTCTTCAATTAATTCTTGGGGGAAGTCTGGTATTGGTTGCTCTTGTTTTATTGGATAGGGTCTTTTCCAATGAATGGGTTTTTACTCCTTGGAAGTATGTGCAGTTGCAATTAATGGAGGGCAGGGCTGCAGGGTTTGGTGTGGATCCATGGTGGAAATATTTTGAGTTTTTGTGGGAAGGGTTAACTTGGGTAGTTGCGATTCCATTATTGATTGGTATCGTTGTTTTGTTTGTTAAAAATCGAACGCAGCCATTTTTTTTTTAGCAATTCCTTTTTTAGTTGTGCACCTTTTTATTGGTCACAAGGAACTTAGATTTTTGTACCCGGTCTTATTCTGTGTTCCATTGATTTTATTTGAGCTAATGAAGCTCTTCGAGTATAAGTGGAGGTTACAAAGGATGGCTGTTGCAGTTGTGTTAGGTTTTAGTATAATTAATATCGCGGGAATGGTGCTGTTAGTTCCAGGTCCATCGGGTGTGGGTAGGATTAAGCTTGCTGAGTATGTTTATGATAAACATCCTCAGGAACCAGTATTGTTATTTTACAAAAATTACTGCAATCCCTTTGAGCCCTGGGCAGGAGGGAACCATGCATATTTTTATCATAACACTTGTCCAAATGTAAAAACCAAGTTCGTAGAACATTTGGAGGACATAAATAAAGTTGAAGATTCACGAAATGAAGGTCACTACTTGATAGCTCGACAACTTGATTTTGAAGTTATTGGAAAAGCACCAACAGACTTCTCTGAAAGGTTTGAGTCAGTTTCGGTAAGTTATTCTGAATTGCAATTGAGGGTAGGAAGGTTTATGGGGTTAATAAACGAAGATGAGGTATATTATTTATTCCGATTAAAATAGAGCCAAAAAAAAGAGGGCTATAAAGCCCTCTTCATATTTAAACTAACCCATCAAATCTAACCTATTGCAATGCAATCTTTTTATCCAATTCATCAATATAACCTCTAAACGTTTTATCGGTTTCCATTAGATTATTCACCGTCTTGCATGCGTGCAGCACGGTAGCGTGATCTTTTCCGCCACAATGCGCTCCAATGTTTGCAAGAGAGCTTTTTGTAAGTTTTTTGGAGAAGAACATAGCAATTTGACGCGCTTGTACCACTTCTCTTTTTCTTGTTTTGCTTTTTAATAGTTCGATATTCAAATCGAAATAATCGCAAACCACTTTTTGAATGTAATCGATGCTTACTTCGCGAGCGGTGTTCTTTACAAACTTGTCGATCATTTTCTTAGCTAAATCTAAGGTAATCGACTTTTTGTTTAGAGAAGACTGAGCGATTAATGAAATTAATGCTCCTTCTAATTCACGCACATTTGTTGTAATGCTGTATGCTAAGTATTCAATGACTTCTTTTGGCAATTCAATTCCCTCTTGATACATCTTCATTTCTAGAATTGCAATTCTAGATTCTATAGACGGGATCTGAAGATCTGCAGAAAGGCCCCACTTAAACCTTGAAAGCAAACGTTGCTCCATTCCTTGCATCTCTACTGGCGGCTTGTCAGAAGTAAGGATAAGTTGTTTGCCATTTTGGTGCAAGTGATTAAATACGTGGAAGAATACGTCTTGAGTACGTTCTTTTCCAGATAGGAACTGTACATCGTCAATGATCAACACATCAATCATTTGATAGAAGTGTATGAAATCGTTTTGTGTATTATTTCTAACCGATTCAATAAATTGTTGGGTAAACTTTTCTGAAGAAACGTAAAGCACTGTTTTGTTTGGGTGGTTCTTTTTTATCTCTATACCGATAGCATGAGAAAGATGCGTTTTACCTAAACCTGTTCCTCCATAAATTAAAAGTGGATTGAAAGCTGTACCGCCTGGCTTATTAGCAACTGCAAATCCAGCAGAACGCGCAAGTCGGTTAGAGTCTCCTTCGATGTAAGTATCAAAAGAATAGTTTGGGTTTAATTGAGAATCCACAACGACTTTCTTTAAGCCGGGAATAATAAATGGGTTTCGGATAGTAGTTCCTGAACCTACGTCTAAAGGCATAGATACAGCTGGGTTTTTAGTTTCTTTTCGGTTACTGGTAGGTATTCTTACGGTATAAGGTTTGGACGAATTGAAGTTATTGTCCATTATAATGCTGTATTCCAATTTTCCTTCTGCGCCTATTTCTTTTTTTACTGTTTTCTTCAGTAAAGTAATGTAGTGTTCTTCTAGCCATTCGTAGAAAAATTGACTTGGTACTTGTATCGTTAATACATCGTCTTTGATTCTAAGTGGTTTGATAGGCTCGAACCAAGTCTTGTAACTTTGTAAATTGACATTGTCTTTAACAATCGCTAAGCAGCGACTCCAAATTTCTTCGTGGTTTTTAGTGCTCATTTTTATCCATCCAATTTCCCTTGATGATACTTATTTTTTATTTAATCCTACTGCTATTTTCTATGGAAGAAAATCTTCTTTGGTGACCTTACTATCACCCCCCCTCGAATTCCAAACAAATGTTCTCAAAAAAAAGTAAATAAAAAAATGATTTCGCCCTTGATTATTAAATTTATTTGACTTGATAGTTAACCTTAACTTAACACATTAACGCTATCTACTTGACCTTCATTTTAGTAAACCATTTTAGGTAGTTTTGACGAAAATATTTACCAATAATCAAACGCATACTTTTTAAGAAAAAAAATAATCTCTAAATGTACAAAACAAAAACAACACTGAGGGTACGTTATGCAGAAACCGACAGAATGTCCTATGTGTACTATGGGAATTATGGGATTTACTTTGAAGTAGCTCGAGTGGAAGCCATGAAGCAAATTGGCATGAGTTACAAGGACTTAGAGGATAGTGGAATTATGATGCCAGTGCTGGAATTCAATATCAAATATTTTAAACCTGCTTTTTACGATGACGAGCTTATAATTGAAACTAGAATTGAAAAAGATCCCGGGGTTAGAATACGTTTTGACTACGAAACTTTTAATAGTCGAGGAGAGCATTTAAATTCGGCATTTACAACCCTAGTTTTTGTGAATACAAACACAGGAAAACCCGTAAGCGCACCCGATGATTTTTTGGCCCGATTGAAGTCGTTTAAAAACGTTTGAGAACTTTGGTGCGGTAAGTCGCTTTAGCAGTAAAAACTTCCAAAACGTAAAAGCCTAAATTAAAATGCTGAGGGTGAATTTCGATCGGGCCATCGATTCCAGAATATGTTCCCACATTCTTTCCATTAGCATCATACATTTTGACAACCTCTATTTTTGAGTTGCTATTAAAAGTTAGTGCTCCAGAGTTATTGGAAAACCCTTCTGAGTTGATTACTTTGAAATCATCAACCTTCGTTTCTAACTCTGCTAAACCAACATAGCAACTGTTAACCAAACCATGACTTTTTAGCGCATTACATACTTCCTCTTTATACATTCCATTGTACAACTCCTCTTCAACGGTAAGCAATATATTCCCGTATTGTGGTAAAGTCATGCCATTATCCAAAAAGTAGAACGACTCAAACACCAACTGATCAGTTAAGTTTTTTCCAATATCAAAATAAATTTCCATGAGCGCACTGGAAACAATTTCCCCTCGAGTATACTTTTCTAGGAACTCATCCTTTACATAAACTCTGTTTGAGTTCGCAAATCTTCCATTGTAGAATTCATTATGGCCATCCCACGGGAATACATTTTGCCAGTTGTAAGTTGATATTTCAGTTTTATAGGACACGGCTACATAATCGCACAAACCTTCGTCTAAGGAACTGCGTTCAATACCAATGTTACTTTTTGGTGCTGCATAATCGGTAAGTGCATGCCCATATTCATGCACAACTACAGTAACATCCTCGGCATCGTCAACGCCCCCTGTTCCAAATAAAATTCTTGGAGGATTGGTATTAGAAGCATACAGAGAATTGTCGTTTCCAGCCAATCCATGAGCGTCTGACCAAATTTGTCTATCGCATAATTTGGAATGACCAATAGTGTCCATATGGGCTCTTAAACGCGTTATATGGAAGTATACGTTTACATCTTCAAACCCTTTTTCACTTCGGTTGTAGAAAAATGTACCGTTTCTGGAATGTACAGATGGTTCAACGGTGCTACCTAATTGCACCATTTTTATGTAATCATTCTCTAACCAAAAGGTATCGTTTTCAAATTTTGTTTCAATACTTTTTACAAAGATTTCATTTTGAAGACTAGGGTTGTTTTGGTCATTATTATCGACCAATGCTCCGCCATAATTTGATTGTGAGGAAGTAATTGGATCTGGAAAAAAAACATGCAAACGAGCCATGCTATCAGGACCGTGAAAAAAACTATTCATCGACCGTTCGAATATTAGTTCGCCGTTTTCATCCGTATACAATTCATCGTTTTCAGTTAAATCTTCCGACTGGCTTTCAGACAATTCTGTTAGGATTAAACCCTCATCGCTATTTACCCAAATTAAAGTTGAGTTCACTTTGGCTTTGCCACCCGTTTTAAAAACTGGTGCAACGCAATTATCGGTTTGCAATATCATTTCACCGTTGTGTCTATAATGAACTTTTAAACCACTACCCAACACTGCTGCGTGATTGATATACTGCTGATAAAACTCGTGGTGCCCTGTTAAACTAAACCGCTCGTAACTTAATCGATAAGATACCCCATCTTGATAGGCATATGGAAATATAGGGGAAGTATCAGGAACTTGATTAAGTTCACTTTCAGTGATTTTGAATGTGGAATTGGTGAATTGAGCAAGCAGTCCAAAATGAAGGATAACTGCGCAGAGTATTGATATTATATTTTTTTCCATTCCAATTGGGCAAGACTTTCAAATTTAGTTGATATTGTTTCTAGTTCGGAACTTGTTGTATGAACGGTTATTTCATGTAAAGTAGAGTAGCTCTGATTCACAATTGGGATACCTTGTCGGGACAGAAAACTCAATACTGTTCCTAGTTTTTTAGAGTCAACCGAAATAATACACTGATAAGTTACCCTGCAGATTATGGATCCTGAAAGTTCTAAAACGTCTTGTGCAGTTGTTTTGTAGGCATTTATTAAACCAGAAACGCCCAATTTCGTGCCTCCAAAATACCGAACTACGCATACTAAAGTATTAAATAGTGCGTTAGATTTTATTTGACCAAGAATAGGCGCTCCTGCGGAATTACTAGGTTCTCCATCATCATTGCTGAATTCTAACAGATGATCGTTTTCGATAAGTCGATAGGCATAACATACCTGATTACTTTTTGGGTTTTCTTTGCGCAATCGATCAACTATTTCTTTAATTTCTTCCTTTGTATTGACCCTAAAACTAAAGCCTAAATGTTTCGAGCCTTTATCTTTAAACAAAGACGCACTATTTTTTCTAATGCTATAAAATTCATTGAAATCAGGCATTATAGGAAAGAATAGCTATTGAAAGAATACAAAAACACAATCCAATTAGGTTTAACTTAGAAAGCCGCTCCCTGAAAACTAAAATTGCAATAAGGGTTGTGCATAAAATAATACCTACATTATTAATTGGGAATAGAATAACGGACTGTTCTGAAAATGCACTTAGGGCTTTGAAGAGAAAATAAATGGAGAAAAAGTTAGGTATTCCTAGCAATGCCGCCCACAAAATATTCTTTCTCGATAAAATAATTTTTCTTTTTACTACACCGTAAATCATTCCGGAAATGAATGCGCTAGCAAATATTATTACGGTGAGCATAGAGGACGACCAATCTGTTAAAATGTAACGTTCGCCAATTTTCAAAAGAAAATCCAATAAGCCACTTCCGATAAAAAGAACAAATGGCCATAAAAGGGATTGTTTATGGGCTTGTTTGCCATTTGGCTTTACCGCTAAATAAGTACCGATCAGACCAATTAAAAGCGCGGTAACTAGCAACCAATTGAGGGATTCTTTAAAAATGAAAAAGGAAAGAATGACTGGAATTACAAAAGCCATTTTATTGGCTAGCACTGCGGTGGCTGTGCCATTTTTGGAGGTAACGAAAGCAATTAGATTGAATAAGGTCACAAATACTAACCCCAAACTGCCGGTGAATAATAAGCAATTTTGACATTCAATTGCCTGCTCAAAGTTAAAGTCATAACTCAATAGACCTGTTGCTCCGGCAAAAAGATAATTGAAAACAACAGCCGTATATCGGTCGACATTAAAACGATCGAATAGCTTAAAAACTACAAATAGGGAGGAAGCGGCTAAAACGCTAAGTAGAATCCAAATCAATTTTATTCTTTTTCTAATTCAAAAAAGAAGGTGGAACCAACATTTATCTCACTTTCTAACCAAAGTTTTCCGTTTAGGGCTTCAGTTACCTTTTTTGCACTGGATAATCCTAGCCCAAAACTGGTTTCTCCTGCTGTTGGTGTTGCACTTAGTTTTTCATAAGGGTAAAATAATGCTTTTTTGTCTTCATCTGAGAACCCTTGTCCTTCATCCTTAACTGAAAATAGTACCTTATCTGAGCGCTCAGTAATAGTAATAATTATCTTAGTTTTTGGACTAGAATATTTAATCGAGTTACTTAGTAGGTTGGCTAAAACTTGTTGAATAAGCATGGTGTATGAATACAATTCAATTTGGCTAAAATCCCCATTCAACTCCATACTTATATCCTTTTTCAGAGCCCAGTTTTTATGATCCTTAATTAATCGTCTCATCATTTTTGAAATATCAACCTTAGACTTTTTGATATCTATTTTCATTTGCTCGAAGCTTTGCTTGGACAAAATTTGAGTAATCATACTAAGCATTTTTTGTGCTGACTCGTTTATCAAGTCGATATACTCAGCGCATTCATTTTCATTTTTTATTGCCAAGTTTTTCAATTCTAAGTCCAGTAACTCACCAAGGCCTATAATTGAATTTAGAGGAGTACGTAAATCATGGGCAACAATACCCAGCAGTAGGTTGTTGTCTTTCGTGAGTTCTTCCAATTTATTTAGTTTTAGTTCTAGTTGTTTCTTTGCTGATTCTAATTCTAATTGCTGCTTACGAATGGCACCGTTTTGTTTTTAAATTAAATTATTGGTCGCAATAAGTTGTTTATTTGATTTTTGTTTTTCACGATTTGAGTAAACTAAACTAACAACTGCTATCAACACGATTATTACCAATAAGACGAGAAATTCTGAAACACGCTGTTGAGTTTCCAGCTCTCGTGTTTTTACTGCAGATTCTCGCTGGGCAACACTCAGTAGTTTTTTGTTCCCAAGCAACTGCTGCCCAAATCGTTGATTAGCCAATTTTTTGTCTGCAAAATTGTTTCTAATCTTTGTTTTTATTTCTTGACTTTTTCTAGATAAATGAATGGCGCGTTTAAAATCGCCTTGCCGTTCTTTCACTTTAGAAAGCAGGTCGTAAGCCTTTTGTAGCGACTCAAAATAGTTTTCAATACCAGCAATTTCAATTATATTAGAACTGACTTCCTCGGCATTTTTAAAATCTCCGCATTTTAGATAAACATTTGCGGTTTGATTCATAGCAGTGCAATAAAAGTACAAATCGTCAATTTCCTCAGTTAGCTTTTTGACTTGGTTTGCAAGAGCTAAGGCCTCTGTGATTTTATCTACATCTAAATAGCAGAAAGCCAAATTATTGGATAAAGAAACGATTAGTTTTTTTTCTTTTTGATCATCTTTTAAGGAGTTTGCTACTTCAATTGCTCTGGTATAATAGTAAGCAGCAGAGTCCATTTCCTGCTCATGATACTTGAGCATTCCCATGTACTGTAAACTATGCGCAACCAAGTAATCATCAGAAAGTTTTTTTCGCAAGTTGAGTGCTTCTTTAAAATAAAAATGAGCATTGTCGAACTTTTTCTTCTTCAAGAAAAGCAATCCGATATTATTTGACGCTGTCGCCGCTAAACCCTCCTGTTTGCTTTCTAAGGCAAGCGACCTGCCTTGTTCATACTTATACTTGGCACCTTCAAAATCTTCATTTCTGTAGTATATATTTCCAATGTTGATTAGAATTAACGCTTCTAATTCTTTTCTAAAATCAGCAGTATCGACGTAATCTCGAGCGGTAAGAAAATATTCTAGGGCTATGGCATATTCTCCTTTTTCAAAATTCAGCTGCCCTAAAAGGTTGTAAAACCGCGCTTTAAAAGTACTGTCTGATTGATGGTTGATAGCATTGATAACGCTGTCTGACTGCGAGTAATCCAATATCGGATTATCTCTTAATGCGGAGAGGTCTAAGTTTTTTTCAATTTCTAAAAGAAATTGCTCAGATGAATTTTGCGCAGCCACATGTGCTGTAAACGAAAGGTTGAAAAATAGTAGGTATAGAATACTTCTTTTTATCATTGATCTTGGCGGTTATTAAAAAAATAATTCACCACATTATCATTCTGAACTGTTTCAAAACTAGCTGTTTGTTGTCCCCAAATCGCTGCTTTTATTCCAGTTTTTATGGTCATTTTGCTTTTGCTTACTCTCAATTCATCCCAAAGGTTTTCATCGATGAAATACTGGTGAGTTTTACTGCCACCTTCTATGAGTATTGAATTGATATTGAATTTCAATAGCTCGGAAATAGTATCAGCAAGAATAGGCTTTAGTCCTATCCAAATTGCATTTTTAGGAAGGGCCGCAGGTTTTGTTGGAGCAATAACAAGCAGTTTCCTTGTATCCCTCCAAAGGGTGAAGTTTAATTCCGTGTCTTTAGTAACCAATAGAATAGGTGTGGGTGATTTGCCATGAATATGTCTCGTGTTTAAGCTTGGCGCATCCTTTATGAATGTTTGCGCGCCAACAAGAATTCCATCTTCTTGGGATCGCCAATTATGCACCAATTGCTGATTTCTACTGTTACTTATTTGAAGTGGCGAATCGTCTAGTGCATCGATAAAGCCATTAGAACTTTGTGCCCATTTAAGAATAATGTAAGGGCGTTTTTTAGTCTGGGCAATAAAAAACCTACGGTTTAGTCTATTTCCTTCAAGCTCTAAAACTCCAGTAGTTATTTTGATTCCTGCGTCTTTTAACTTTTGAATTCCCGAACCATTTACCTTAGGATTAGGATCCGTATTGGCAATTACAACTCTTTTAAATTTATTTTCTACAATTAAATCTGCGCATGGTGGCGTATTTCCAAAATGATTGCAAGGCTCTAGATTGACATACAATGTACTATCAGACAGTAAGTGTTTGTTCTTAACACTTTTTATTGCGTTTGGTTCAGCATGTGATTGCCCATATTTTTTGTGGTAGCCTTCACCAATAATTGTGTTTTGATATACGATAACTGCACCTACCAAAGGGTTGGGAGCGGTGTTGCCCAATCCTTTTTCAGCAAGTTGAAAGCAACGTCTCATAAACTGAATATCCAGGTCCTTATCCACAAATCCAAATCTATTGATTTAATTTGCCACCAACAGACAATAAGCAACTCTAAAAACAAGAATTTGTTCACGAATATTAAACATATTTTTTTTGATTTAGATCGCACTTTATGGGATTTTAAAGCAAATAGTCGCGCTACGCTTTCTGAGGTTTACACTGCATTTAATCTCCAAGAAAAGGGAATTCGATCAGCTATGGATTTCATAAAGACTTACGAAAAAATTAATGAAAGAATGTGGGATTTATACCGGAGGGGTGAACTTTCAAAAGAAAAATTGAGGTACGGTAGGTTCCAAAAAACACTGTTGTTATTCGGTATTAAAAATGAGTTGATAGGTAAAGAGATTGGACAGTATTATATAAAACATAGCCCTTACAAGGTGGGTTTGTTTGACCATTCGCATGAAATTTTAACTTTTCTTAAAAAGAACTACCAATTGCATGTAATTACAAATGGCTTTGAAGAGGTCCAGCATGTAAAGCTTCGCGAATCAAAACTATTGGAGTACTTCGATAAAATAATTACGAGTGAGGCAGCTAACGCCAAAAAGCCTGACCCCAAAATATTTGAATACGCTGAAAGTGACACAGGAGCCCAAAAAGAAAATTGTTTGATAATTGGAGATGATTTAGAGGCAGATATCAAAGGAGGTATAGCATCGGGTTGGAAGGTCATTCATTTCGATCCTCATCGTGAATTTGATAAAGTTGAAAACGTTTTGACTATTCACCATCTTCAAGAATTAGAAAAACACTTGTAATTTTTTAATAAGAGTGATGAGGGTTACACAATAAACGTAAGGAAACGCCTACCTTTATCGTAGCACAAGCAAACCAAAGTAGAAATTGCTTGTTTGTCGTAAATAGAAAATAAAAGCACAATGAAAGCATACAAAATAGGGTTAGTGGTATTGATTTCCTTCCTAGTTTTAGGAAGTTGTCAAAAACCAAAAGAGGGTTGCTTGGATCCAACAGCAAGCAATTATGACCCCAGTGCTCAATACAATTCGCTTTGTGTTTATGGAGATAAACCCTCAACGCCTATTGACACGCCAATTGTTCCTTGTGATACCTGCAATACTGAGCAATTGCAAAAGATTGAAATCAGTATTGTGCCAATGGCTAATGGAAAGCGCTTTTATTTTGGAACCAATTATAAGGATGACCAACAGCGTGATTTTCAAATTACTTTTTTCAAATATTTTGTTTCGAATATAAAGTTAGGAGATGAGAGCGTTACCAAGACGGATGTCGCTGACATTGAATTAATTGATTACGATACGTCTACCTTTCTTGGGGGAACTCGTCCCATTTACGATTATACCATAGAAGGTGAAGTAAAGCTAGGTATGTACAATCGAATTTTTATTGGTTGTGGAGTTGATCCAATTTGGAATGAAGAGTATTCTCCGAACGATTATCCATCGGATCATCCTTTAAATGCTACCTACACAAATATGGATTGGACTTGGGAAACCAAGTATAAATTCACCAGCATTGAGGGCAATATAGACAGTGATGGAGATAGTCAATACGACAGACCATTTTTTATGCATACTGGCTTTAGTGAGTTGTACCGTCAAGCCATTGTTCAAACCGGCAGCGGAATTGAAGTAAAAGAGGGTTTAACAACTTACATTCAGCTTGAGTTGGATATCGTTAAAGTTTTTGAGGACTTAGATATTACTACTAAGGAGGGACAAACCCATACCAGCGGTGCCGAGCAATTGGAATACTCAAGAACGATTCAAACTAACTTAGCGAAGAGTATAAAGTTTGTTGGAGTTACTTACGAATAATAAATTGAATGTTATGAATTTTAGATTTCTGATTATTTTTTTCTCATCTATACTTTTCTTTTCTGCTTGCAAAAAAGAAGGATGTACTGATTCCACAGCGATAAATTATGACTCAGAGGCAAAAAAGAACTCTGGATGTGTTTATGAAAGAATATTGACCATTAAAGAACCCGTTATTATTTCAGATTCTGCAATGAATACCGGAGAAATTGAAATTCGTATAGTTCCAAAGGCAAACGATAGACGCTTTTATTTAAACGAAGTCTACAGGGAAAATAACGACAGAAGATTTAGAATTAACAAATTCAAATATTTTGTCTCAAATGTTAAGCTAGGTGATAAGAGTACAGTTAAGGCCAATATTACTGATATTGAGTTGATTGACTACGATACTTCCTCTTTTTTAAGTGAAACTCGACCTATTTATGATCACATAATTGATGGTAAAATAAAAGCGGGCATGTACAATCGAGTTTTTTTAGGTTGTGGCGTAGATCCTATTTGGAATGAAGAATACGCTCCAAACGATTATCCTACAGATCATCCTTTAAATACTACTTATACCAATATGGCTTGGACGTGGGAGACTAAATATATATTCACAAGTATCGAAGGCGAAATTGACAGCGACGGAGATAATACCTACGATAGGTCATTCTTTATGCATACTGGATTCAATGAATTGTACAGTCAAGTGATATTACCAATTGGGGAGTTTGAAGTAAAAGAAGACTCGAAAACGATAATCAATTTGGAATTGGATATTATAAAAGTGTTTGCAGGCCTTGATATTGCTACAAAAGAAGGTCAAACCCATTCAAGCGGTGCAGAACAATTGGAGTATTCAAGAACCATACAAACGAATTTGGCAAATAATATCAAGTTTGTTGGTGTCACTTATGAATAAGATAGAATTCATAAAGCTTTGTTAAACATATTTTCTTGTAAGAAAGCTTAGCTAATTTTACACACTAAATTGCTGCTCATATGAAATACTTGTTAGGATTTTCTCGTCTGTTTGTTGGTTCATTATTTATTGTTAGTGGACTCATAAAAGCGAATGACCCATTGGGTTTCTCTTATAAATTAGAGGAATACTTTGCAGAAAGTGCTCTGAATTTGCCGTTTTTAGAACCATGGGCATTAACCCTAGCTGTCGCAGCATGTTTAGCCGAAATAATACTTGGGTTTGCTATTTTATTTGGAGCGAAAATTCGACTGGCAACTTGGTCCCTTTTGATATTAACCTTATTTTTTGGTTGGCTAACGGCTTACACAGCAACTTGCGACCCAAGTGGCACTTATACCATTGTAGAAAATGGAGTAGAGGTGGTGAAGTCGGTAACCTGTGTAACGGATTGCGGCTGTTTTGGTGATGCTATGAAAGGCAGTATTGGCCGAAGTTTAACTCCTTGGGAGTCTTTTTCTAAAGACATGATTTTATTGGTCTTTTTACTTCCGATATTCTTTTTACAAGGAAAAATTAAACCCAACACATTTAGTCAAGACAAATTTTATTTTCCGCTCACCTTGCTGTTTGTGACTTTCTTTAGCTGGGTATTTGGTTGGTATTTCCCAATTCTATTTGCAATAGTGGGTTATGGTGGATTTTTAGCCGCACGCCAGTTATTAACTGTGGAAAGGGCCGAATGGCCAACTGCAATTTGGGTATTTGTGATTGCAATGGCATTTTCTTTTTGGTGTATTTCACATCTCCCAATAAAGGATTACCGTCCTTATGCAGTGGGGAAAAGCATTTCTGAAGGAATGAAATCTGCTGAGGAGCTGGGACTTGAAGGTCCGAAGTTTGGTTATATCTATACTCTGGTTAATGTGGAGACTGGTGAAGAAAAACAAATGACCGATAAAGAATACATTGATGGCAAATGGTGGGAGAATAAGGCCTACGAAATGAATTCGGACAAAACCAGCCAAGTTAAATTGAAGGATGGCTATGAACCTCCAATTCATGATTTTTTCATAATGGACGAAGAGGGAAATGACAAAACTCCCGAACTATTAAATGCGCCGAAAGCATTTATGCTCATTGCTTATGATATTTCTAAAATGAGTGAAACACCACTGGAGAAAATAGCAGAATTAGCAACGGCTGCGCAAGCGAACAATGCTTTGTTTGTTGGACTTACTTCTTCTAGTTATACCGAAATAAATGCACTTAGGCACAAACACCAATTGGCATTTGATTTTTGGAACGGTGATGCTATTATGCTCAAAACTGTATTAAGATCAAATCCTGGATTGGTCTATATTGAGCAGGGAACAGTGGTTAAAAAATGGCATTTCAACGATTTGCCTTCAGTTGAAGAATTGAAAAACCTATAATCAAAAAGGGGCTGTTTGTCAGTTAAAATTCCGAAAGCTAAAGCGCTTATGGGCACCTTTGCAAGGTGAGTTTAATTAGTGTTTCTAGAGATTTTTTGCGTGCGGCCAAAAATGGCAATCCTGTTGATGAGTTTTTAATTGGTTTTACAGCAACTAGTGCAAATCATATCATCGAAGAACTTTCCGATGACAATGCAAAAAAAGTGTTTTGGTTAAACCTTTACAATGCTTTTGTGCTCATCGAATTTAGAACTAAACGTAAGTTGAATTACGGTAGTAAAGTCGCTTTTTTTCAAGATGTTAGTCTTTCTCTAGATGAAATAGAACACGGTATCATACGCGGATCTAAGAATAAGTTTGGTTTAGGCTATCTTCGTAAATGGAGGGTTTCTTCATTTGGAAAGCTTGCTAGAGTTCAAGTTATGGACTACAGAATACATTTTGCGCTCAATTGCGGCGCCAACAGTTGCCCGCCAATATTTATGTTTTCATACAAAAATTTGGAGCGCGACTTAGACTATCTCGCCGAAGGTTATTTAATGGATTCGGTTTGTTTTAAGCAACAAGATATTTGGCTAAAAGTACCTCGTTTGTGTTTGTGGTTTTTCGGAGATTTTGGTGGGTTTAAAGGAATTAAAAGGATGTTGAAATTTTATAAGATTATTGCGCCTGATGAAGCCCCAAAAATTGGATTTTTGAACTACGATTGGAGTACGAATACAAATAATTTTTCAATTCAAATAGACGTTTAATGTTTGGTAACCTTTTTGGAGATTCAAAATCATCTTCTTTGCCTGAAGGTTGGGCAGAGCTAACGACAGTAGAACAGGCTAAAGCAGCAATTGCAAGCTCTAGCGAAAAGCCAGTTTTATTTTTTAAACACAGTACGCGCTGCCCAATTAGCACAATGGCACATCGTAGATTAGAAATTGCTGCCGAGCAGCTTTCTACGCATATGAATACCCAATACTTGGACCTCATTGCATATAGAGAAGTGAGTGATTGGTTGGCGCAACAGTTAAATGTTACCCACCAGTCTCCTCAAGTAATTTTAGTAAAAAACAAAGAGGTAATTCACATTTCCACACACAACGAAATCAACGGATCGGAAATACTTGAAGAGCTTATTGCATGAAGAGAATCGGTTTATTATCCGATACACACAGCTTTGTAGATCCAGCTATTTTCAATCACTTTTCAGAATGTGATGAAATATGGCATGCTGGAGATATTGGTGCAATAGAGGTAATGGAGCAGTTACAAGACTTTAAACCTTTGCGTGGAGTCTATGGTAATATTGACGATCATCAGGTGCGCCTCACTTATCCTGAGACCCTTATTTTTAACTGTGAAGGAGTCAAAGTTTTAATGACTCATATCGCAGGTTATCCAGGGAAATACAACCCAAGAGTACGTTCGTTGATAGAAGAACATAAACCCAAACTATTTATTTGTGGACATTCTCATATTTTAAAAGTAATGCCTGATAAACGTTATAGATTATTGCACATGAATCCCGGAGCTATTGGCAATCATGGGTTTCATCAAGTAAAAACCATGCTTCGTTTTACGATTGATGGAAGTGAGATAAAAGAATTGGATGTGATTGAAGTAAAACGAAAGGCCTAGTTTAGTTTACTATTCTTTGACAACTCTGATCAACAAACTCTAATCTTTCTACCTTAAAACCTTGTTTGGTAGCTTCAGATTTAAGTTTTTCAATTGTAGTTTTGTCCAAAGTTTTAGTGCGCGATAAAATCCATAGGTAGTCTAAAGATGGTGAACCAACTAAAGTATAGCAGTAATCTTTATCCAAATACATGATTTGGTAATCACCAGCAAAAGGCCAAAAAAATGAAACTTTTAATTTTCCAGGATCATTCGAATCTGGAACCCATGCAGTTCCTTCAGCGCTTTTTGTTTTAGCAGTATCGCTCAACTTTTGCCCTTTATTTAACACCCTTATTTTCCCGTTTTCTTTAATGGTGTAATTAGCTGTGACACAGGTTAACCCTTTTTCAAAGGTATTTGGGAAACGAGCAATTTCATACCAAGTGCCTTCATACTTTTGAAGGTCAACCGTTTTTACTGTGTTAAGTTGTTTAGAACTTGAACAGGAGATAAAAAAGCAGCTGAAAAGGATGAGAAATAATTTCATGAGTGTATTTTGGTAATGATACGCGCAAACTCGCAACTTGTTCATGAATAGCAATAACTTCGCGTTTTTAAAAAATACTTCAAGCGTGAGCACTTTTAAAGATTTAGGGATAGCAGAAAAATTCACCAAAGGACTTACTGAAATGGGCATCATAGAGCCCACTCCAATTCAGCTACAAGTAATTCCAATGTTGTTACATGAGGTCACTGACATGGTAGGTCAGGCTCAAACCGGAACTGGAAAAACGGCTGCTTTTGGTTTGCCAATGTTACACAGAATAGACCCAAAAAAGAAAGTTATTCAAGGGTTGGTACTTTGTCCAACAAGAGAGCTGGGGCAGCAGGTTGCAAAACAACTGTTCAAGTTTACCAAGTATAGCGACAAGGTATTTACAGAAGCTGTTTACGGTGGTGCTAAGATTGAAATGCAAATCAAAAACTTGACTCGTCCAACGCACATCATTGTTGCTACTCCGGGCCGTTTGATTGACTTGGTGAATAGAAAAGCGGTTGATCTTTCGCAAGTAAAAACCATAATTATGGATGAGGCCGACGAAATGTTGAGCCTTGGTTTTAAAAAGGAATTGGATCAAATTCTGAGTTTTGTTGCTTCAGCAGAAGAGCGCTGGTTGTTTTCGGCAACTATGCCTCATGGAATTAAAGAAATAGTAAACAACCATCTTTCTTCGGATGCTGCAAGAATTTCTGTGAGTTCTAAAAATCAGGTGAATAAAAACATTGAACATCAATACATTATTTGCGAAGAGAACGAAAAACTGCATTTGCTAATGGAAATGCTACGGAATGTTCCCAACGAACGCGGTATTATTTTCTGTAAGACAAAAGTTGCAGCTCAAAAACTGACCAAACAGCTTATTGCAAAAAACGTCCCTGCCGATACTATTAATGGCGATTTAAGGCAGCTCGAAAGAGACAAGGTGATGCGTGCGTTCAAGAACGAGTCCTTGAGAATATTAGTGGCTACAGATTTAGCCGCTCGAGGAATCGATGTGCAAGGGTTAACCTTTGTAGTGCATCATCAATTGCCGGATCAGGACGAATACTACACCCACCGATCAGGAAGAACTGCTAGAGCAGGAAAGCGCGGCATTTCGTTGTGTTTAGTGACTTCAACCGAGTTGAAAGTACTGAAGTATTACGAAAAATCTCTGGGGATTGCTTTTAATCAGTTGAAGTAGTTCGATTTATTAGGTTAATGCCAAAATAGAATGGCCAAATTCAAACATTACTATTTAATACGAATTGCTTACTTGGGCTATCGTTTGCACGGTTGGCAGAAACAGCCCGATGTAAAAACGGTGCATTTGATGATCGATCGAACCTTGCGTTTTGTATTTGAAAATGACGAATTCAAAACTCTTGGAGCAAGTAGGACCGATGCAATGGTTTCAGCTTCTGATAGTGCGTTCGAGTTGTTCATTAACCAAGAATTACCGGAGAACTTTGAAGAAAAGTTTCAATGGAACTTACCACCCGACATATACTTTAAATCCATTGAAAAAGTCGATCAGAAATTCAATATTATTCAATCGGTTTCAGTAAAAACCTACCGTTATTTCTTTTGTTTTGGTGAGAAACCAAATCCGCTTACAGCGTCATTTATGGCTTGGTATCCAGAGGTTTGGGATTTGGAATTGTTGGAAAAAGGCATAAAACTATTTGAAGGAACACATAATTTTAAAAGCTTTTGTACACAACCCAAAGAAGGGATTGAATTTATTAGAACCATAGAAAAGGCTGAATTGCATAAGAACGATAAATTGACAGCGAACTTTATTCCGGAAGAGAGTTATTATATTGAATTTATAAGTAAAGGTTTTGTTCGAAATCAAGTGCGGCTCATGGTCGGAGCATTGTATTTATTGTCTACTCAAAGACTAAGCTTGCAGAACCTAGAAAAGGCATTGGTAGAGCATTATGACTTTAACAATCAATTGATTATTGCTCATGCTTCAGGCCTTCACTTGACAGCTGTGGAGTTCGGAGACGAGTAACGTTTCATAGAACTTAAGAAAGCTATGGGTGAATTACTAAAAGTAAATTGTATCTTTCTTCAAAACACAATTATGGACACGAAAGATTTACCGAAGACATTAACAATATTAACCGTTGGATTTGCAGCAGGAGTTGTTGCAGGAGTTCTATTTGCGCCCGAAATGGGAGAGAAAACTCGAGCTAGCTTGAAACAGAAAGCCGGCGAAATCGGGGATGAGTTAGAAGAAAAGTATCAATCGGAGATTGAGCAATTGAAAGCAAAAATCTCTAGTTTAAAAGGCGACGTAGAGCAAGTTGCTGAAAACATTACAAAGTAATTAGTTTGGAAATTATTGGACAATTTAAAGATCTATTCAAGCAGCTGATTCATTTGGCGAATACGCATTTAAAGTATTACCAAATGGTTGCTATGGAGCAATTGGTCGAACTTTTTTCAAAGTTTATTGGCGTCTTAATATTGTTTTTAACCTCCTTAGTTGTTTGGCTTTTTCTGTCCGTTTGGCTGTCATTTGCCATTGGAACAGCGCTAAATTCAAGTGGTTTAGGTTTTCTAGTGATGGCGGGAGTCAATCTGCTGATTGGAATAGTGATGTATGCCTTTAAAACGCAGCTATTCATAAATCCATTTCTAGTTTGGGTAAGTTCCTTATTTACAACTAAAGAGGAGGGGCAAAATGAACATTAAAAGTATTGAAGACCTAAAAACGCAAAAGCTGAGACTCGAATACGAACGAGAATTGGCAGAACTGGAGGTGAAGGTACGGCTCGAATCCTTGAAAAAGTACAATAAACCCGCAAACCTTATTGAGACTGCAATAGTTGCTTTGCCATTTAAAAACGCCAGAACGGTTGCTTCGGTTGCAGCACTGGTTTTTAAGATGTTTGTGAAAAAAGGTGATAAAAAGTAGTCTGACTTTAGCACTTTTCTAGTGCAAACTATTTCAAAGTAATACTTTCGCAGTTATGCGATTACTGCTATTTCTGATGCTACTTTCCCTGCCTTTTTGTAAGGCAAGTGCTCAAGTATTTGAGCAAGAATCTATTCCAGAAACGGTTGATTCGTATAAATTTAAAAAGGTAAATCTAGATGCCAAGGTTGGAATTGCTTTTCCAATAAGAGACTTTGCAGATTCCGATTTCTTGTCTGATGAATCTGGTTCTGCGACTCCTGGTGCTTCAATAGGTTTTGAACTGAATGCTAAGCCCGTTGAAATAGTCGGTTTTGGATTGGATGTGAGTGCAGTATTTAACGGTTTTAACACTGCGCCATATGAGGCAATTGCTGAAAATGATAGCGTGTTTTCTGGTATTGAATCTGGAAATTACTTTAATCTGAAAATACTAGGCGTGTTTTCGATTGGCGTTGCCAACGAAAACGTTGAGGCAGAATTGAAATTAATGGGAGGGCCTATGTATTCGAGGCTTCCTGAGCAGACGTTAACCTTTTCTTATTCCAATTTTAATATTCGAGATACCCGGGGGCAAAGTAATTCTTTGGCCTTGTGTGCTGGAATTGGCTTTAGTTCGAGGTATTATATCAAATCATTTTATTTGAAAACATTTGCCTATTATACTTCGGCTACGGTGATACACGAAGTATCCTATGTCACTACAGGTGGGGGGAGATCTGCACCTAATAGTTTGACGTTTACCATGAGCTGGATGACCATTGGTGCTGGTATAGGCATACGATTTTAATACTTTACACGATGAAAATAGTTGAATGTCCAAGAGACGCAATGCAGGGAATAAAACACTGGATTCCGAGCGAGTTAAAAATTAAGTACATCAACCAATTACTAAATGTAGGTTTTGATACACTTGACTTCGGAAGTTTTGTGAGTCCTAAAGCAATTCCGCAATTAAAAGATACAGAGCAGGTCTTAAATGGTCTTGACCTATCTGACACAAAATCAAAGTTGCTAGCTATAGTGGCCAACGAAAGAGGTGCATTAGACGCATGTCGATTTGAAGAAATTCAATTTCTAGGCTATCCCTTTTCGATATCAGAAGAGTTTCAGAAAAGAAATACAAATGCCAGTATTGAAGAATCCTTGAGCAGGGTAGAGGCCATTCAAAATTTATGTCTAAAGCACAAAAAAGAACTGGTAATTTATATTTCTATGGGCTTTGGAAATCCGTATGGAGAGCAATGGAGTCCGGATATTGCTGCGCATTGGTCCAATCGTTTAGCAACAGAACTCGACGTGAAAATATTGGCCTTGTCCGATACGATTGGAGTTTCAAACCCAGAAAACATTAGCAGTTTATTCTCTACTTTAATTCCTGAATTTCCGAAGGTAGAGTTTGGCGCTCATTTACATTCGATACCAGAAACAAGAATGGAGAAAATAGAAGCTGCGTATAGCTCAGGCTGTAAACGTTTTGATGGCGCAATAAAGGGTCATGGCGGTTGCCCAATGGCTGCTGATGATTTGGTCGGAAATATGGCAACGGAAGATTTGTTGGATTTTGCGTCACAGCATAATATTCAATTAGGTCTTGACCTTGATGCACTGGCTTCAGCAACGGCTATAAGCAATGAGGTTTTTTTGTAAACTGACTTTTTATATTTCTGTTTCGGTTTTTACTTCTTGAGCAACTTGAAGTTAAAGCTGGCGTCTCATGTTTATTAGAGCCTTTTTTTTTAGAGCATTGCGAGGAAAAGGTTACAATAACACTCCCTACTAGTTCAGTTATCGATACACCTCCGATAAGCCGTAACCCATCGAGCTGACAGGATTATTGTACAAGAACTAAAATGATAAGGTAACTGCTAGAATAAATCCACCACCCGTCATTCCCGACTGCGATCGGGAATCTAAGATGGGTTTTCAAACTTGAAAAACAACACTATTTCATAAAGCATTTGCTAATATAAATCCACCGTTCGTCATTCCAGACAACGATCGGGAATCTAAAATGGCTTTTCAGGCTTGAAAAAAACAAAACTAAAAAAGCCCCATACCGAGTATTCGGTATAGGGCCTATAAGCAGAGTAGGGGTCTACTTACGATTTAGGAGCACGCAACATTTTCATTTCGTGCATTACGATTTCAGTTACGTATTGTTTTTTACCTTCTTTATCTTCGTAGCTGCGGTTGTTGAGTTTACCTTCTAGGCACAATTCGTTGCCCTTTTTGAGGTAGTCGTTCACTAAGTCAGCGAGCTTTCCCCAGGCAATTACATTGTGCCATTGAGTGCTGTCTGTGTAGTTTCCGTCTTTGTCTTTTATACGTTCGCTGGTGGCTACATTTATACGAGCCATTTTACTGTCGTTTCCAAAAGTTTTCAATTCTGGATCTGTTCCTAATCTTCCTATTAACTGTACACGGTTGTTCATAC
>PAME01000001.1 GCA_002707155.1 Crocinitomicaceae bacterium
TGTACATATACCACATTGATGCACCAGGAATCGGAGAAACTATCCTTAAATGGATGGCTGTAATGAGACCCATTGATTTAGATAACTTTTAGAATTATTGTTTAGGGAGAATAATCGAAATATGATGAGATATAGACATAATAAAACTTTATTGCTACTAATGTTTTTTGGTTTGTTATTATCAAGTGCAGCTTTTGCAGGTAATAAAGACCGAATTGGACAGAATGGGGCCAATGAATTATCTATTAATCCTTGGACTCGGAGTTCTGGATTTGCAAATGCTAATTCTACTTCTGTAATTGGACTTGAGTCAATAGCTTCTAATATTTCGGGGTTAGCATTTACTCCGAAAACGGAAATTCAATATGGATTTTCAAGATTTATGGGTGGTGCTTCAAACATTAATACTTTTGGCCTTGCTCAAAAAGTAGGGGAAGGAAATGTGATTGGATTTTCAATAATGAATATGGCTTTTGGAGATATTAATGTCACAACTGAAGACAATCCCGAAGGTGGAATTGGAGTTTATGCTCCGCAATTCCTTAATTTGAATCTTGCATATGCAAGAGCATTCTCGAATAGTATTTATGCTGGTGTAGCAGTTAAAGTGATTTCAGAAGCTATTACGGACGTCAAAACACAAGGTGTAGCTTTTGATATTGGAATTCGATATGTAACTGGCAAGGACGATAACTTAAAATTTGGTATCGCTTTACGGAATATTGGACCTAAACTAAAATTTGAAGGAAATGGTCTTTCTGTCAAAACTGATTTTAATGGAAATGAATTCACCTTTAATCAAAGGTCTGAAGCATTTGAAATGCCCGCTGAATTAAACATGGGCGTAGCATATGACATATATGTTGGAGCAGCTAGTGATACAACTGGTAAAAGTGGCAAAACAGAACATAGAATAACACCAGCTGGAACATTTGTTTCGAAATCATTCGGTAAGGATGAATTGAGGGTAGGTGCTGAATATGCTTGGAGAGAAATGGTTATGGCCAGAGTTGGATTATTATATCAAGAGGGTATTTTCTCTACTAGCGATAGAACAACAATGTATACGGGACCTTCTGCTGGATTAAGCTTTGTATATCCAATTAATGAAAATGGCACTTCCATTGCAATTGATTACTCATATGTATTTACAAATCCATATGGAGGAAACCATATGTTTGGGTTACGTTTGAATCTATAATACTTAAAAAGATAATACTATTAAATTAATGGAATCCTATTTATTAGGATTCCATTTTTTCATTCATAACACATACTAAAAGCAAGTAATATGTCAAAAGTTGCTTACTATACGGAAGAAGGGTTGCAAAAATTACGAAATGAGGTTTACCAGTTAAAAACTGTAGAAAGACCCAGTATTTCGGAACAAATTGCAGAAGCCAGAGATAAAGGTGATCTATCTGAAAATGCTGAATACGATGCTGCTAAAGAAGCTCAAGGGCTGCTTGAACTTAAAATTAGTCAACTAGAAGAACTAATATCTAATGCAAGAATTGTAGATGAGAGTATCATGGATAATTCTAAAGTGCGCATTTTATCTAAAGTAACGATAGAAAATCAGGCGAATAAAACCAAAATGACCTATACTTTGGTAGCTGAAAACGAACAAGACCTTAAAGCTGGAAAAATTAGTGTTGACTCTCCGATTGGAAAAGGTCTTTTAGGGAAGGCAAAAGATGACATAGCAGAGGTATTAATCCCTGCAGGACAATTAAAGTTCAAAATATTGGATATTACTAGATAATGTCATCAATTTTTTCAAAAATTATAGCTAACGAAATTCCATGCTACAAGATAGCAGAAAATGAGTTTTGCTTTAGCTTTTTAGATATTAACCCTCTCCAAAAAGGACATGTTTTAGTTGTTCCTAAAAAAGAAGTAGATCAACTTTTTGATTTAGAAGATAAAACTTATTTTGAATTGTTTTCTTTGAGCAAAACGATTTCCTCGGCTATAAAGAAATCATTTAACTGTAATCGCGTAGGCATGGCGGTCATTGGGCTTGAAGTGCCTCATGCTCACGTACATCTTATCCCAATAAACCATGAAAACGATATGAACTTCAGTCAACCAAAAAAAAGCTTAACTAGTGAAGAATTTGAATCAATTGCCTCCAAAATTATTGCTAATCTTTAGCGTGCTTTTTTAGGGTTGTTCTTTACAAACGATTCCCAACTCGAATACTTCTTATCTCCACTACTTACACCACCTTGAAAATAATGACATACCGCTGCAGCTAAGCCATCTGTTGCATCCAAATGTTTAGGCATTTCTTCAATTTTCATCAGGGATTTTAGCATCGCAGCCACCTGTTCTTTGCTTGCATTTCCGTTTCCTGTTATAGATTGCTTTATTTTTCTTGGCGCATATTCCATTATGGGAATATTTCGATATAATGCCGCGGCCATAGATACTCCTTGAGCCCTTCCTAATTTCAGCATCGATTGCACATTTTTTCCATAAAAAGGTGCTTCAACTGCGAATTCATCAGGATGATACGAATCGATTAACTGCAATGTCCTCTCAAAGATTCTTTTTAATTTATCAGAGTGCTCTGGAAGCTTATTTAGGTGTATCACACCCATAGTGACCAAGTGGAGCTTCTTGCTCTTCACATGAACTATTCCATATCCCATGAGCGTTGTACCGGGATCCATACCTAGAATTATTTTATCCTCCATTTACTTTTTCAAGCTATACTTTTGAAGCGGTCAAGATAATATTTTAAAAGAGGACGTGAATTTATCAAATCGCACATACGTATTTTTTGCATTCAAAATAATAGTGGTCCTTGCTGTATTCTATTGGGTCCTATCAAAATCGCTCTACCACTACTCTTCCAAGGAAATTATTGATTTTCAATATTCTATTTTTAATAATGGTGGAAATTTTCTTTGGTTAGCTTTTGTACTTATTCTAATGCCATTAAACTGGTTCATAGAAAGTAAAAAATGGTCGATTTCTTTGAAAGGGGTCTACAAAATCTCACGCATTTCATCTTTCAAATCAGTTCTTGCGGGCGTTGCTCTTGGAATATTTACACCAAACAGAATTGGAGAATTTGCAGGACGAGTATTGACGCTTCCATTAGGCCACAGAACACAAGGCATTTTTTCAAATGCAATATGCAGCTTATCGCAACTTACAACAACGCTAGTCATAGGATCAATAAGTCTCATTGCACTTATTCCTAATTATTTAATATTTGAAACTAATCTCATCGTTACGCTAGTGCAATTGATCTTAGCCACTTTCTCTATTCTAGTGTTATTGTTTTATACTCGATCTACACGATTGTTAAAGCTAATCTCCAAAATAAAATGGCTTAAAAAAATCCTAAATCAACCTGCACTCAAAGTCAAAATACCAAAAGAAATATTGCCAATGCTACTTGGTAATAGTGTCGTTAGATACACTGTTTTCTTTCTTCAATTTGTTTCCATTCTTACTTTTTACGAAGTAGAACTCAACGGATTTTTTAGTCTTATTTATATTCCCATAATTTATCTAACACTAGCAATTGTGCCAACCATCGCTTTATCTGAACTTGGAATAAGGGAAGGTGTTTCAATCGCTGTTTTATCTGGAATTTCAGACAATACATTGGGTATTATATCGGCTTCTTTTACATTGTGGATAATAAATATAGCAATACCGGCTTTATTTGGCAGTTTAGTGCTTCTTCAACTTAAATATCAATCTAAAATTGCTAAATGATTCTCTTTGTTACTGTTTTAATAGCAATGCACTTCCTATTGCTTTGGAAGTTAAATGAAGGTGTAAGAAATGTTATTAAATCTACTCAAGGGAACACTTTCCCTACCATTTATAAACCCAAAGATTTCACAATTATAATTCCTATTCGGAATGAAAAACACAACCTTAATTTACTAATTCAATCGCTAAGAAATCAACGCTTAGAAGATTATTCAAGCAAAATCATTTTTGTAAACGATCATTCTAATGATGGCTCATTATCCAACTTACAAAGCCTCATTGAAGATAACTTTCCTTTCGAAACTTCAATCCTAAGCCTTTTAGAGCATGAAGGTTCTGGTAAAAAAAATGCATTACTCAAAGCGAATAATGAAGCAACTAGTGAGTTTATTATTCAAATTGATGCAGATACAATTCTAACAGAGAATTGGTTAAACTCTATAATGCACAACGTGCAGTTAGACACTGACTTATTAGTTCTTCCGGTTAGTATTGAAGGTAGTGCTCAATGGTTCGAAAAACTTGAATTTAGCGCCTTACAATTTGTAACGTTTGGAATGGCAGGAAACGGTTTTCCGATTCTTTGTAATGGTGCTAATCTCGTGTATAGAAATTGCCATTGGATAACATCTTTTGGGGCCATTCGAAACGGCGATTCTGGAGACGATATATTCTTACTGCAAGATTTTATGCAGAAAAACAGAAATATAAAATATGCCTACTCGCGTAATCTTTTTGCAAAAACGCATGGAGCCAAGCGCTTAACCGATTTTATGCATCAACGATTACGTTGGGCTGGAAAAAACAAAAACGTATCAATCCCAAAATATAAATCCGTCATGATCTACCTAGGAATATTGCAGTTTATGCCTTTAATCATTTGCGTTTTTAACTTATCAATTGGACTTGTATTCCTAGTATTTAAAATTGTACTTGATTATTATTTCATCAAAACTTACCGTCTTCACAATGAAGAAAAAACTTCATTTAGTCTATTTGCTTTATCCGCTTTGTTAATGCCTATCTATCTATCAACTCTTATAGTTGGACCTACTTTGATTAATCCAAAATGGAAAGGACGAAAAGTAAATGTATAAGTCTATTAATCTTGTTTAATTTATTCAATTAGCCTAATTTGCAAGCTTAATTCAAAAGCACCATAAATGGTATCTGGAAGGGATAGAGATCCGGGGTATAATAAAAAGAAGATAACAAAGCCAGCTGCAAAAAAGCCTATTGCAGCAAAGCCTGCTCCTACAAAAAAAGTAGAGCCTGAAAGTAAACCTGCAGCGGCTCCTGCCCCAGCAAATGCTGAAACACCTAAAGTTGTTACTCCGGTACCCTCTGAGAAGAATATTCCAAATTCGGCCCCTGAATCAACATCTAAACCTTTAGAAAAGGAAACTGAAATTAAGGAAGAGAAAACCGAAAGCAAACCTGTGCCTCCTCCTGTAACTCCAAAAACAAAAAAACACAATCCACATAAAACAAGCAAAAAGAGTAAGCTTATAGGTATACTCATCGCAATATTTTTTCTGATTGGAATAATTGCAATTGGGTATACTGTTGTAACCTCAATCATGGAAAAAGAATCCATAGAAAAGCTAGATGATTCCTTCACCGACGATGGCCCGAAGTCTACTGGACCAAAGACTACAAATGCCATAAGCGGCGACGAAACATCTGATGAAGAAAGTGAAAGTACAGCTGAAGCACCTCAAGAAGGAGCTATTGGTCAAGAGTTAGAATCAGAAGGTAATAACAAAACTGAATCCTCAAAAGAAACAGAACTTTCGAAGGATAACAACATGGAGTCTGAAATGGAAGAAGCTAAAGAAGAATATTCAGGGAAATCTTCTACTGATCAAGAAAAAGAGGCCATTAAAACTAAAATTATCCGTAAAAAAGGTGAGTTTGAACTCCCCAGTTGGATCATTGCTTTTAGCGCTAATTCTAAAAAGCCTCTCGCAAATACAAATTACAGTACGCTTGAAGCTTTGGGTTATGATGCTGGAATTTATTGGATTCCAAAGTACTTTCCTGGAGGAAGTGAAATGTATAAAGTTTACGTTGGACCCTATAAATCGGCTCAAGAAGCTGAAAGCATGTTGCCTGCAATTAAAAATCTACAGCCAGATGCTTATGTTATGAAAATTGAAGAGTAAATCGATACTTTTATTTGACCTGTTATCAATTTTCTAGCTCATTAAATTTCCAAATTGAGTAATCTTACTTTGTATTAAAACGCTTTTTCATGAAAAAATATCTTGCCCTTATTCTATCCGTTGCCATTAGCTTCAATTCCTTTTCTGCAAAAGAAAAAGAGTCGGAAGAAAAAAAAGACGAATCAAAGCTCAACAGTGGCGCGCTTTCTACTTTTAAATTCAGAGCAGTTGGCCCTGCCTTAACCTCTGGAAGAGTTGCAGATATTGCAATCAATGAAAAAATTCCTGGAACGTACTATGTTGCATCAGCAGCTGGTGGTGTTTGGAAAACAGAAAACTGGGGAACTACATACGAACCCATTTTTGATGGCGAAGGCTCCTACTCTATTGGCTGTATAACTATTGATCCTAATAATCCACATACGATTTGGGTTGGTACAGGTGAAAATAACAACCAACGCTCAGTAGCATACGGAGACGGTCTGTATAAATCAATGGATGACGGAAAATCATGGAAAAATGTAGAACTAAAAAATTCTGAGCATATCGGAATGATTAAAGTTGATCCTAGAAATTCCAACCGTGTTATTGTTGCCGCATACGGGCCGCTATGGAGCGCTGGCGGAGACCGTGGACTCTACCTGACTGAAGATGGCGGAGAAACTTGGAACAACATTTTAGAAGTAAGTGAACATACCGGTTTCAATGAAATTCATTTTGATCCAAGAAATCCAGATGTGATTTATGCAACTGCTCATCAACGCAGAAGACATGTTTTTACCTACATCAGTGGTGGTCCCGAATCTGCAATTTACAAATCGACGGATGGTGGAAAAACCTTTGATAAACTAGAAAATGGATTACCAAAGGGTGATGTTGGAAGAATTGCGCTGGCCATAGAACCACAAAACCCCGATGTACTTTACGCCATGATTGAAGCAACAGAGAAAACTCAGGGCTTATATCGTTCTGAAAATCGTGGAGCAAGCTGGAAAAAAGTAAATAAGTATGCTTCTAGTGGAAACTATTACGTCGAATTGGTCTGTGACCCGCACATTGAAGGAAGAATATACAGCATGGATACTTGGGCTCAGGTCTCAAACGACGGCGGGACTACTTGGAAAAAACTTGGAGAAAAAAATAAGCACGTAGATAATCACTGCATGTGGATTAATCCAACTAACAAAAACCATTATTTAATGGGTTGTGACGGTGGAATATATGAAACTTTTGACGCTGCGGCAACATGGCAATTCAAACCAAACTTACCGATAACACAGTTTTATAAGGTTGCAGTGGACAATGCAGAACCATTTTACAATATTGCTGGAGGAACTCAAGATAACTTCTCTTTAATGGGTCCTTCAAGAACTAATGACAGACGTGGAATTGCAAACTCCGATTGGTTTGTAACAAAAGGTGGTGATGGATTTGAATCGGCGATTGACCCGAAAGATCCAAATATAGTTTATGCTCAAAGTCAATACGGCTACTTAGTGCGCTACGATAAAGCATCTGGAGAAACTGTGGATATAAAACCTCAGCCTAAAAAAGATGAAGATGCTTTTCGTTGGAACTGGGATGCACCACTGATTATATCGCCGCACAATAATGAGCGACTATACTTTGCTGCAAATAAACTTTTCCGCTCTGATGATAAAGGAAATACATGGAAAGCGATTAGTGGCGACTTATCACGACAAATTGATCGAAACACCTTACCTGTTATGGGCAAAGTATGGAGTATTGACGCAGTAGCAAAAAACAAATCAACGACCATCTACGGAAACATTGTTGCGCTCTCAGAGTCCCCAAAAATGCAAGATCTACTTTATGTAGGAACCGATGATGGTCTTATTCATATTTCACCAGATGCTGGAACAACTTGGAAGAAAATAGAGTCCGTTTCTGGAGTTCCTTCTAAAACCTATGTGAATATGCTATTGGCATCGCAACATAGCGAAAACACAGCATATGCTGTTTTCAACAATCATAAAAATGGCGACTTCAAACCCTACGTTTATCGTTCAAGAGACAAAGGAGCTGCCTGGACGTCAATAACTGGTAATTTACCTGAAAGAGGCTCTGTTTATTGCATTGCTGAAGATCATGTAGATCCAAATTTATTGTTTGTAGGTACTGAGTTTGGCGTTTTTGTAACCGTTGATGGCGGTGCTAAATGGACTCAGTTAAAATCGGGCATACCGACAGTAGCTGTAAGAGATATGGAAATTCAAAAACGTGAAAACGATTTGGTATTAGCCACTTTTGGAAGAGGATTTTATGTGTTGGATAATTACGCTCCGCTCAGAGAAATTACTGAAGAAGTGTTAGAAAGTGAATCGGCAAAAATCTTCGCTATTAAAGATGCTGAAATGTATTTAGAAGGCTCAAGGCTTGGTCGAAGAGGAAAGACTTTTCAGGGTGAATCTTACTTTACTACTCCCAACCCAAGAATTGGAGCAGAAATTCGGTTTTTCGTAAAAGAAGCTCCTAAAACGTTAAAAGAACAACGGATAGAAAAAGAAAAAGAACTAATTAAAAACAATGCTAATGTTCCTTATCCAACCCATGAAGAAATAAGAGCAGAGGACACCGAAAAAGATCCTTTCTATATTTTAGAAATAAGTGACAACTCGGGAACTGTAATTCGCAGAATTAAACAACCCGCAAAAGCAGGAATTCAATCTGTAATTTGGGACTTAAGATATGATTCGCAATCCCCTGTTACGACTGAGAATAAAGCACCAAAAAACATTTATCAAGGTTATGATTTTGGTAGAATGGCATTACCAGGAAAGTATAATGTGAGTATTTTTCAAATGTATCAAGGCAAAGTTTCCAAATTAGTTGGCCCTCAAGAATTTTCATTGAAATTTCTAGAAATCAACAAACAAATGGGTTACGACCGCAGTGGTATCGAACAATTTGCTAAAGAAGTTGCAGAGGCTAGAAACCAAATGGGTAAAATGAATAATGTTAAAAAAGACTTTATAAATCGATACAACTATTTGCAGGAAGCTGTTATTGCTACTCCAAAAGCAGACAAAAAACTAATGGAAGATTTGACTAAAATTTATGAGCAATTGGCAAATATTGATATCCGGTTGTTTGGAGACAGAAGTATCTCAAAAAGAGAATTTGAAACTTTGCCTTCTGTTAATTCTAGATTGGGAACGGTAGTTTATTATTTATGGAGAACAACATCTGAACCTACTTCAACTCAGCGGGAACAAGTTCAACTTGCAATAGCAGAATTGACATTTATTGAAGATGAATTGAAGAGCATACAAACACAATTAATAGATATTCAAAATCAATTGAAGGCTGCCGGGGTGAGTTATACACCAGGTTGGATGCCAGATATTGAATAAACGACTATTCAGATGTTTCCTAGAAAAAAGGTTTTTGTTTAATTTTTGGTTCAACTCTGCTATTCGCATGTAATAAAGAAACATTAATTGTAGACCCAAGAATAGCTGCAATTAATGCACAAGATCCCAAACAACACTATACGAATACCTATGTAAATTGTAACGAAATAGACACCATTATCAATTCGAGTTACATTGAAGGTTACTCTGACAGACAAAGCTATTTTCCCGGAGAAACTATTCGGTATTACATTCATTGTAAAGAGGTGAATTACCGGGTGGAAATTTATAGGCTTGGAAAAGAAAACAAGCTGATAAGTAGATCTGTTAATCTGCCACGCTTTACCCAAGACTACCTATGTTATAGTTACTCTTGGAGCTGTAAATGGAAAAATAATTTTAGTTACAAATTACCTGATAATAGCACTAGTGGCATGTATTCCGCCAAGCTTATTGATAATGCAGGTCGTTATTTTTGGGTCACATTTATAGTAAAACCACCAATAGGAAGTTCAGGAGATATTTTACTACTAGCATCCACAAATACTTGGCAAGCCTATAATAATTGGGGTGGTGGATCATTTTACTCAAATAGAGTAAATAGCGATGTTCCTTCATCTTCAAATGTCAGTTTTTTGCGTCCAAACCCGCAAGCCAATCCCGAACAAAATAAGGCTGGCATGCACTTAGCTGATGCTGAGTTATTTATGCACCAATGGTTGGAAAAAAATAATTACAATTATCATTCTTATGCTGATATAGACATACACAATGACCAATCCATACTATCAAAATACAAATTACTTATAATTCATGCCCACCCAGAATACTGGAGTCAACGTATGTTGGAATACCTGAAAGAATACTTGGATTACGGTGGAAGTTTAATGTACTTAGGTGGAAATGGATTATACTGGAAAGTAGTAATCAATACAGACCTTAATATTTTAGAGGTAAGGAAAAAAGGGGATTTACATTACTTCAACGCCTCAACTGGCGGGCTTTGGAAGAATTTAGGGTTTCCTCAATCCACAATTCTTGGTGTAAGCTACACCAGTTCTGGGATTGGAACATACCATCCATTTGAGGTATATAATGAAGATCATTGGATATTAGAGAACACAGGATTAAAAAACGGTGATACTTTTAGTTCCGAATGTTTCAATTGTGCTGGAGGCTCCGGACATGAAACAGATAAAATCGACATTTACTCACCCGAAGTTGATACCATTGCAGTAGGTACAAACCCTAATAATGGTGGCGCTCATATGATTTATTACAAGAGAAGCAATGGCGGACAAGTGTTTTCAGCAAGCTCCATAAGCTTTACTGGGACTTTGCAGCAGGATGAAAAAAGCTCAATGATTGTAAAAAACGTAATCAATCGGTTTATTAAATAAAAAAATCAGGTAACAGTTCATTACCCGGCACCTCATAGTACTTGCTAAAGTCAGAAACACCAGCCGCCTTAAGCACTTCTTCATCAATAAAATATTTTCCTGAAGTTTCTTTACTGGGTTTACTCAATATCTCAAAAGCAGCATCAGCAACAATCTGTGGTTTTCTAGACCGCTTAACTACCTCTTCTCCACCCAATAAATTTCGAACAGCAGCTGTCGCAATTACAGTCTTAGGCCAAAGCGCGTTTACTCCTATTCCCAAAGGTTTTAATTCTTCAGCCAAACCCAAAACACACAAACTCATTCCGTACTTCGCAATTGAATACCCTAAGTGTGGTCCAAACCATTTAGGTTCAAAATTCAATGGTGGGCTTAGATTCAAAATGTGTGGATTGTCTGATTCTTTTAAAAATGGAATTGCAAATTTGCTGGTCATATACGTTCCTCGAACATTTACCTGGTGCATAAGGTCAAAACGTTTCATATCTAAGTGTTGGACATCACTCAAATTTATTGCACTAGCATTATTGATCACAATATCAATTCCTCCAAAATGCGCCGCAGCCTTTTCCAAGGCACTTTTAACTTGATTTTCATCCCGAACATCCATGCCAATACCCAAACCATCTCCACCTGTGTCTCTCATCTCTTGAGCGCTGGTAAATATCGTTCCTTCTAATTTTGGGTGTGGTTCAGTGGATTTACCCGTTATTACGATATTAGCTCCTTGTGCAGCTAATTTTAGCCCTATTGCTTTTCCAATTCCACGTGCGCCGCCTGTGATAAATACTGTTTTGTTTTTGAACATAAATCAAGATTGAGGTAAGCCCTAAAATTAAGCATAAAAAAAGGGCTTCGAAAAGCCCTTTTAATATTGTAAAAATTTCGATAACCTTAGTTATTCTTCCTTCTTTCGTTTTCTTTCAATTTGATTTTACGCATTCTAATACTCTTAGGAGTAAACTCGCAATATTCATCTTTTTGAATGTATTCCAATGCTTCTTCTAACGAAAAAATAATTGGAGGAGCCAACCTTACTTTATCATCAGTACTCTGTGTACGCATGTTCGTAAGCTTCTTTGTTTTAGTAATGTTTATCGTTAAATCATTAGCTCTAATGTGCTCGCCTAATATTTGTCCTTCATAAATTTCAGTTCCTGGAGCAACATAAAACTTACCTCGATCTTGTAACTTGTCCAATGCAAATGGAATCGCAATTCCAGTTTCTAAGGCAATCAATGTTCCGTTTTTACGTGTTGGAATATCTCCTTTCCAAGGTTCGTATCCCGTAAAACGATGAGCCATAATTGCCTCACCTGCAGATACATTCAAAATACTAGTTCTTAATCCAATAATACCCCTTGAAGGAATATTGAATTCTAAATGCACTAAATCACCTTTAGGCTCCATGATTACCATTTCGCCTTTTCGCTGATTTACCAATTCAATTACTTTTCCAGAAGCAGTGTCAGGAACATCAATGGTAAGCAGTTCAATCGGTTCAGATTTTTTTCCATCAATTTCTTTAATGATTACTTGAGGTTGCCCTACTTGTAATTCATAACCCTCTCTGCGCATTGTCTCAATCAATACGCTCAAGTGCATAATTCCGCGTCCATAAACCATTAGCTGGTCAGGAGAAGCAGTATCCTCAACTTTAAGGGCTAAATTCTTTTCCATTTCTTTCATCAAGCGATCTCTCAAGTGACGAGAAGTAACAAACTCTCCCTCTTTACCAAAGAAGGGTGAATTGTTAATCGTAAACATCATGCTCATTGTAGGCTCATCGATAGACATAGCCTTCATTCCTTCTGGCTCTTCAAAGTCGGCTATTGTATCGCCAATTTCAAATTCGGGAATTCCAGTTAAAGCGCATAAATCACCCGTTTGTACTTCTTCTACCTTTTTACGAGCCAGGCCGTCAAAGGTGAATAGCTCTTTTGTGCGTGATTTAATTATACTGCCGTCTCTTTTAACAAGACTAACCGGCATATTTTCTTTTATAATTCCGCGACTTACACGTCCAATCGCAATTCGTCCTACGTAAGATGAATAATCAATGGTAGTAATCTGCATTTGCAGCGTTCCTTCAGGAAATACAGGAATTGGAACTTTGTCTAAGATCATGTCTAGCAAAGGCTCAATATTGTCCGTTTTAACGTCTGGATCATTGCTCATCCATTCATCTTTTGCAGAACCATAAACACTAGAGAAATCTAGTTGCTCTTCAGTAGCATCTAAGTTAAACATTAAATCAAAAACCATTTCGTGCACTTCTTCTGGTCTACAATTTGGCTTATCTACTTTGTTAATTACAACAATTGGTTTCAATCCCAATTCTAAAGATTTAGAGAGTACGTAACGCGTTTGAGGCATGGGACCTTCAAAAGCATCTACTAATAAAAGTACACCATCGGCCATATTCAATACGCGCTCTACTTCACCACCAAAATCGGCGTGACCAGGAGTATCAATAATGTTGATTTTGGTTCCTTTATAGTTTACTGAAACATTCTTTGAGAAAATCGTAATTCCACGTTCTCTTTCTTGATCGTTATTATCCAATATCAAGTCTCCTGTTTCCTGATTCTCTCTAAAGAGTTCACAGTGGTGGAGTATTTTGTCAACCAACGTTGTTTTTCCGTGATCTACGTGGGCGATAATTGCCACATTTCTAATTGCTTCCATTTTTCTAAAATTGGCTGCAAAAGTAGCCTTATTCTAAGCGTTAAAAATCAAAAAGAACGAATATTTAAAGGAACCAAATTTTCAAATGAATTGTCTTGTTTAAAAATTAAAGATGAATAGAGATTTTGACTTAATACAGCTCCGACCTCAAGTTCAATTTAACACTAAAAACATTAAAGAGACTGAGGCTTTCCAGAACAAAACACTGCGCCCTATTTTAAAATTTCAAAATCAATTTATCTTGTTCAATTTCAAGAATAACATAAAGATTAAGGAGCCTCTTTTTAATGCATACAACTTGCTTGAACAAAAAAGGATAATTCGAAAAATAATGAAAGAAGATCTTCGTTTCAAAAATCACCTTACATCAGCGATGGTTTCATTCTTTACTATCGAAGAATTGCAATTTTATAACGCGAATGCTAAAGAGGTTTCTAAACGCATTACGAACATGATTCTTCAGCGAGTAGATGATCAAATAAGCTTCCTTTATTAAAAAACCAATAACCCAATAAGGAAAATTATTGAACCTAAAGCAAATAGCAATAAGGTATAAGGCAAAATTTCTTTTGCTTTTAATCCAGTAATCCCCAATAATGGCAAGGCCCAAAAAGGTTGCAACATATTCGTCAGTTGGTCTCCATATGCCAATGCCATAATACTTTTTGAAAGTGAAACACCCAAGTCACTTGCCGCCTGAACTATAATAGGGCCTTGAATTGCCCATTGTCCGCCTCCACTTGGTACAAAAATGTTTACGATTCCAGCAGAAATAAAAGTGAATATAGGATAAGTTGTTTCATTCGAAATACCAACCATACCTTGAGAGAAGACATCAACTAACCCACTACTTTTCATCATTCCCATTATTCCAAAATACAATGGGAATTGAATCAAAATTCCCGAAACTCCACCAACTGCAGATTCCAGTGCTTTAAGAAATGCTGAAAAACTCTGGTGAAATAATAGCCCTAAGCTCAATAAAAGAAGGTTGATATTGTTTGCAGTAAAAAAAGAAAGAAGCTGACCACTGTTTTGGTTAAGCAATTTTAGCATGGCAACCAATAACACAATCAACCCAAAAGCTATCCCCACCCATTTTGAGTAATCTAAGCGCTCTGCTCCACTAGAGATAATTTCTTCTATGGGCTTTTCAACACTGTTCAATGTTGGAATTACTGAAGTTGAATTTTTACCCAATCGATACAAGGCAAGTGGAAGTATGACTAACAAAGCTGCAGATATTACAATATTCATTGGGCTGAACACTGTTTCAGCAAAAGTGATTTGATTGGGTAACAAGACTGCAAGGTCGGGATTAAAGTCAGCAACTAGCTTTTTTAAATGCCCTGTTTCAGCAACCTTTGTAAGTGAAGAACCACTCAAACCTCCATGCCAAACCATCATTCCCGAATATCCAGCAGCGCCAATTAAAGGGTAGTTAAGTGGTAGCTCCAATCGAGAAAACTTTTCTCCTACTTTTCGCGCAAAAATGGCTCCAAAGATTAATCCGAGGCCCCAATTAAAAAGGCCAACGGCCATGGTGAGAAAAACAACTGTAGCGGCAGATGACGCAGTGTCTTTGCAATAAAACAGTGCCTTTTGGATAACCTTGTCAATGGGTTTTGATAGCGCTAAAACATGGCCTAAAACCAACATTAGCATCATTTGCATGGCAAAAACGAGTAACCCGTTATTCCACAAACCAGATTCCCAAGAGTTTGCCACTGCTACAAAGCGTTGCAGAAGATTGCCTTCAAAATTCCCTAAAAAGAAAGCTAAACACCAGGTAAACACCGTGAGGATTACAGCAATTGTAAATGGTGCAGGTAAAACTGCCTTTACCACATTAATAAACCGATCGCTGAATGTCATTTTGCTAAAGTAGTTCAACCCTTTAAATATGTGCCGTCATTCTGGAAGCGATGTTGAACCAATTTTCAAGAAAATTTCGTGAAACAGCTGTTCAGAATCTCTCTTTCATTAAAATTGAGACCCCGATACTAATTGAGATGCTGAAATAAATTCAGCATGACCCATGCGAGGAGGCCTAATTAAAAAGGGTGCTTCTGCACCCTTTTTAATTTCAGTTTATTTACACGTCATACACATGAAAATGGGAACCTTTAATTGAACTTGAGATTCCCAGTCAAGCTGGGAATGACGACAGTATTAGTTTTAGCTATAGAATTACTCTAGAACGGTAAATCATCTTCTTCTTCAGAGCTGTTCCCTTTTGCATCCGCCGCTTTTGGAGCAGGGATATTAGGCATTGCAGCTGGTGCCGAAGCAGGAGCGGCTTGACTTCCGCCTTTAGCAATTCTCCAACCATTTACACTATTAAAATACTTTACTTCTCCTTGAGGGTTAGTCCACTCTCTACCTCTCAAGTTGATTTGAACAGTGACATCTTCACCTTCCTTGTAACTATCGAGTAAGGCTGTATTGTTTTGAGTAAACTCAATCATTATAGACTGAGGATATTGTTCATTGGTAGTAACTACCATTTCTCTTTTTTTAAACCCATTACTTCCAAATTCTTGAGTTTCCCCAATCATTTTAATTTTTCCTGAAACTTCCATTTTCTGTTTTAATTTTTTGAGGATGCATCCTCATTCATTTTTCGTTTATTAATCGTTATTAAAAGCAAGCAAGGTTTTCCATGCCGACTCTACTTTATTCTCTTCTAAATACTGTTTAGCCAATTTATGCAATTCTATTTCCAATTTAGGCGCATTATCTTCAAATTCCTGAAAAACTTCACTGAGCTCAATTAGTTTAAACTCGTTCACCGTGGTTTCATTGGGCAACGACTCTACATTTCCTAATTGACCTAAGTTATTCCCCGTTAGAATATTAGAGTTTTTGATATCATTAGGAATTTGATCTATGCCTATTCCTAAGGTTGTCAATGGTTTTGCAACCTCAAACAAGGCAGCACCACTTGCTCTAACATACCAATTAGCGCCCATTCTTCCAACTAAGTCCAATTTTTCGGTACTCAGCTTTCCTTCGCTATCTAAAAACTCTTCTTTTATATGAATTCGAACTACTTCACAAATAACCAAGTTGCCAGCTCCTCCGTTTGAACCGAGCTCTTTCACTTCCAAAACTTTACATTCAAGCTGAACCGGTGATTCAGCTACTCTTGGAGGCGTTATCAAATCTGATTTAAGCATAGTCAACCCTGCTTTTTCAAATTCATTCACCCCATTAGCATATTCCGTACTACTCAAACTCATTTGCTGAACAATAGAGTGATTCACAATGTTGATAACCACCTCTGGATGTTCTTTTACGTTTTCGTAAGTATGCTTAGTAGTGTTATCTCTGCCTCTTCGCGCTGGAGAAAAAATCGCAATAGGAGGATTTGCACTGAATACATTAAAGAAGGAAAACGGAGACAAATTAACCTCTCCTTTAGAGTTAATGGTGCTAGCAAAGGCAATGGGTCTTGGGGCTACAGCACTCAATAAATATCCATGTAATTTAGGAACTGGTATTTCCTTTGGGTCTATACTTAACATTAGCTCATTTTTCTATATTCAAATGTAGTTTTTTGAATATCGAAGCACGGAAATTTAATGCACTACTTTTCTACAACTTATAAAGGATTTGTCAATAAAAACCTTTCATAATTAAGTTGTAAAAAAGAGAATTAATAAGAAAAGGAAAATTGTATATTTGCCGCCCGATTTAGACGCGATGTTTAATTGGATTGTTCTAAAAAAATGCAGGCGTGGTGGAATTGGTAGACACGCTAGACTTAGGATCTAGTGCCGCAAGGTGTGAGAGTTCGAGTCTCTCCGCCTGTACTTATAGAGAAGACTTATTACGAAAGTGGTAGGTCTTTTTTTTTGCTTTTTATTTTTATTATTTGAAACAGAGAGACGAGAAGTTTATACTGAGCGAACAAAGGAAGCCGAAGTGAGTCTCGGAGTTTATCCTGATGAAAATCGGGGCCTTGACTTATAGAAAGACTCTTCATTTATTTGAAGGTCTCTATTTTTGACCTCATGTTTAATCAACTTCACTTAACTTGTCAAAATCAATTTTGTAACTTCTTGATGCAATTTCTTAAAATTGAGGAATACATGTTTCAACCTAAAATTTAGAAAAATGAAAACTATGAAAAGAAGTTTTAATTGGTTACTGACTGGCCTAATTGGAATTGTTTTTTTTAGCGCTTGTGAAAACTCATCGGCTCCAAAAGCAGAGAATAGAATTCAAAAACGTCCAAATATTTTATTTGTTTCCATTGACGATTTAGGGCCCAATTTGGGAATCTACGACAATAATGTTATTGTTTCTCCTAATATTGATGCATTTGCTAAAACAGGAACCACTTTTAGAAACACCTATTGTCAAGCAGCAGTTTGCGCGCCTTCCAGAGCGAGTCTAATGACAGGTTTACGACCAGATTCAACTCGTGTTTGGCACTTGGGTGATAAGTTCCGAAAACTTCATCCTAAAATTGTTACGATGCCTCAACACTTCAATAAGAACGGTTATCACACGGTTTGTATCGGTAAAATATTTCACAACTATATGCCAGACTCGGTTTCTTGGGACGAACCCGATTTGCGCCCAGCCCAGTATTTAAAGCCAGAGTGGTTAAAAAGAGATGGTGAAACGTTTTACGTTAATGAAGAAACGCAACGCCTACAGAAAATAAAGAGAGATAAGAAAATAGCAGAACGTCCAAATTATTATGCTGATGGCTGGAATAATGGCCCTGCTTGGGAAATGGAAGACGTTAATGACACTTTATATTTCGACGGAGCGCAAACTGAACTTGCTAAAAGAACGCTTACTAGACTTAGTAAAAAGAATGAACCTTTTTATTTGGCCTTGGGATATTTTAGACCGCACTTGCCCTTTGCTGTTCCTAAAAAATATTGGGATTATTACAACCGTGACAGTATTCCATTAGCCAGTAACCCTTTTATTCCCGAGCAGTCGCCTATTATGTCCATGAATTCTATGTATGAATTAAGAGGGTATGATGGATTCTCGAATCTTAAACATCCGACCGAAAACGTAATGAACGAAGACACCGCAAGAATTTTAAAACATGGCTATTATGCTAGTGTTAGTTATGTAGACGAACTCTTTGGTCAAGTCATACAACACTTAAAAGAGCTAGACATTTATGACAATACTGTAGTGATACTTTGGGGCGATCACGGATGGAAGCTAGGCGAACATAATGGGTGGTGCAAGCAATCCAACTTTAATATTGACATACATGTACCAATGATTATTCATTACCCCAGCCAGCCAAATGCAGGGCAACAAAGTTTTGAGATTACTGAATTGATTGATATGTTCCCAACTCTCTGTGATTTAGCTGGAATAGATAAACCAGCGTATTTACAAGGCAGTAGTTTTGTTCCCCTTGTGGAAAATCCAAAAAGGAAATGGAAACAGGCAGCTTTTAGCCAGTTTCATAGAAGACCAAAGGTTACTCCAGATGGAAAACGATACATGGGGTATTCCATTAGAACCAAAACACATCACTATGTTGAATGGTATTATTGGGATAATAAAGTGGGAGTACGCGGTGACTTTGTTACAGCAGAACTATACGATATCACCAATGATCCAGAGGAGAATGAAAATGTTGCAAATAGCAACAAATATGAGTCTATCGTTCAATCATTATCGTTACAGTTAAAGGAAGGTTGGAAATCAGCTTTGACTGCAATAGACCCAATAAAAAAGGGCACTATTTAGTGCCCTTTTTAAATATTTTAGATCTGTTGACTAAATTCTATGCAACTTTCAAATTCTGAATACTCGAGTTTTTCAGCTTTTCTTTAGCGTAGCTCAGAGTAAGTTTGAATTCTTTAGTATCCTTTTCAGAAGGAAGATCGTACATAGCATCCATCATTACTGCCTCAAAAATCGAACGCAAGCCTCTAGCTCCTAGCGCAAACTCCATTGCCTTTTTAACCATAAAGTCTAGAACATCCTTATCCACTGTTAGCTTGATTTCTTCCATTTCAAACAACTTAACATATTGTTTGATAAGCGCATTTTTTGGCTCCGTAATAATTCTTCGCAATGCAGATTCATCCAGTGGATTCAAGTAAGTAAGCACTGGAAAACGTCCAATTAACTCTGGAATTAATCCAAACTTTTTCAAGTCTTGGGGAGTAACATATTGAAACATGTTATCGCTATCTACCGTACTTACACGCTTTGTTTTAGAGGCATAACCTACAGCAGATGTATTAAGCCTAGAACTAATTAATTTATCAATTCCAACAAATGCACCTCCGGTTACAAAAAGGATATTTTTTGTATTAATGGTTACGAGTTTTTGCTCTGGGTGTTTTCTCCCCCCTTTTGGTGGAACTCCAATTTCAGCACCTTCCAGCAATTTCAACATCGCTTGTTGCACACCTTCACCAGAAACATCTCTCGTAATAGATGGATTGTCACTTTTGCGAGCAATTTTATCGATTTCATCAATAAAAACAATACCTCGCTCCGCAGCACTAACATCAAAGTCAGCTGCTTGTAACAACTTCGCCAAAATACTTTCTACATCTTCGCCTACATAACCAGCTTCAGTAATTACTGTAGCATCAGCAACCGCAAATGGAACATTTAAGATTTTAGCAACAGTTTTCGCTAAAAGCGTCTTTCCAGTTCCAGTTTCTCCCAATAGAATAACGTTTGATTTTTCAATTTCAACGTCATCGTTATCATCCTTTTGAGTTATTCTTTTATAGTGGTTGTATACTGCAACAGAAAGTACTTTTTTAGCTTGTTCTTGACCAATTACAAACTCATCCAAGTGAGATTTAATGTCCTTTGGCTTCAGTAAATTCAACGATTTTGAAATCGTTGATTCTACCCGTTGGGTAACCTCTTCTTCTACAATATGCTGAGCTTGCGAAATACAACCATCACATATGTGACCTGATATTCCTGCTATCAGAATGTTTACTTCGCTTTTGCTCTTTCCGCAAAACGAACACCTTGGTTCATTTTTAGCCATTGTTTTACTTTGTTAGTACTTCGTCAACCATACCGTAAGCTTGAGACTCGTCTGCCGTCATCCAGTAATCGCGATCGCCATCTTCCCAAATCTTGTCATAGGTCTGACCAGAATGTTTAGCGATAATTTCGTACAATTCTTTCTTTAATTTTTGAATTTCCCGTGCTGTAATTTCAATATCACTAGCCTGTCCTTGAGCTCCGCCCATAGGCTGATGAATCATTACTCTAGCATGAGGCAACGCTGATCGCTTACCTTTCTCGCCAGCACATAATAACACAGCACCCATTGATGCAGCCATACCAGTACATATTGTAGCTACATCTGGTTCTATATATTGCATGGTATCGTAAATCCCTAGACCTGCATATACTGATCCCCCTGGACTATTCAAATAAATTTGCACGTCTTTTGTTGCATCAGCAGAAGCTAAAAACAACAATTGCGCTTGCACAATATTAGCTACTTGATCATCTATTCCCGTTCCAAGAAAAATGATTCTATCCATCATTAAACGCGAAAAAACGTCCATTGCCTGAACATTCATTTGGCGTTCTTCTAAAATATATGGAGTCATTCCACGCATAGGTCGAACACTAGACTCAATATATTGATCAATCGCCATGCCGCTCATACCCTTGTGCATGGTGGCGTATTTTCTAAATTCTTTTCCGTCCATTATTACATTTTTACCAAGTTAGATAAACTATCTAGAATACCTTTTTTGGGGTTATTGCCAGTTGCTAATTTAACGAAATCATCAAAGCTTACTTCCTTGGTTTTTAAGTTCAAGGTTTCTTTATATACATTTAACAGCTTTTCTTGCATCAATTGCTCATAAATCTGACGCGATTCTTCGTTCTTAGAGAGGTAATTTTTTGCAGCACTTTCAATGTCAGCTTCCGTTACTTCACTGCCATATTGCGCCATTTGCTGACCGAAAAGTGACTTAGTTCTTTCCAGCGCCTCTTCAAACTCAACTTTTATTTCTGTCTCAGTAATGATTTGATTCTCAATTAACTGACGTTTCATATTTTCAACAAAACCATCAAAGTCTTTTTCGATATCCTCAGCGGCAACATCCTTATTGGTTAGCACTAACCATCTTTTTAAGAAATCCTTTGGTAAGTCAATCTTATGCTTATCGTTTAATTTTTCAAACAAATGTTTTACCAATAATTTATCCGAATCACTTTCTAATGTCTTTTCTAGATCTTCAGCTAATCTCGTTCTAAATTCTGCTTCCGTTTTTACAGTTCCAGGTCCAAAAAGTTTATCGTAAAACTCTTGATTGATTTCACAAGGAGTTACTTGGTGAATCTTCTTAATGATCAGTTCGAATTTTTTTCCAACGGAATCAAGATTCTTTTTGTCTACCTTTAACATTGCCGCCAAATCAGCATCACCCTTACTATAATCTCTGGGGTTTACCACCAATTTATCTTCTAAGCCCTTTCCTAATAACGCCTTTTTTGCTGCTTCCTTTTCTAAGTATTCTAGGGCAATACTAGCGTGGTTATGTATTCCACCTTCTACTTTTTCTCCTTTACTATCTAGCTCATTTAAAACCGCGTTGACCATGTCGCTTTCACCAACAGTTTTAACTTCCATTATAGAACCGTATCGACGCGTTAAATCTTTTGTGTATTTATCAATCAACTCATCATCGACCTTAATCTTATAAAAGTCTATCTTGAATTTATTAGATAGACCTATTTCTAATTTTGGGGATAAACCTATGTCGTATTTAAATTCAAAAGATTCTCCGTCTTTAAGAGATTCACGAATTTCCTCATCCTTTCCAGGAATTGGATTTCCTAGAACTTGTAGTTTTTCTGTTTCGATATATTTATATAAGCTGTCAACCAACATCTTATTCACTTCTTCGGCCATAACGCCGTCGATGTACATTTTCTTCACTACTCCAAAAGGAACTTTTCCCTTTCTAAACCCTGGCAAATTTGCTTTTGCTCTATAGTTTTTTAGAACGGTATTTACTTTCTCTTGATAATCTTCTGGAGTCACTGTAATACTAATTACAGCATTAAGGTCGTCTATTTTGTCTTGTTTAATATCCATTTCAAGATGTATTTTCTTTGCTAAAAGCCTTTATTTCAATTCAATACCCAATCAATTCTTCCATTAAGAATTTGGGGCTGCAAAAGTAAGGGTTTTCATGAATTAATGACTCGTTTTCGTAAGCTTCAAAAGGTTTCAAACCACAAATTATATTTGATTAACCATAAATCAGTATTCAATCCATTTTTATTAGCACATATAACTAAGCATTTCATAAAATGCCAATCTTTCAGGCCAAACAAACTGCTACTAAATTCTATGAAAGTGAGTGTTTTTTCAACTCCCAAATAATTCGTTCAAATTCAACCATTTAATTTAAGCATTCGGCCTTTTCCCAAATTAGAAATTGTACTTTGGTATTGATTTCAAATTTGAAACTATGAAAAACCTTTATTCAGCAATTGTACTCTTTATGACTTCGGCATTAGCTCTTGCCCAAGTTGACACAGTGGACAATGGAAAAGTTGTTTACATCGATTCTGCACAAAACTTAAAACTTGAAATTCCTTTTAAGGGAGGGCAAGTTAATGGCACTACAAAGGGTTTTGACCTTGAATCAGGAAGCCTGATTATAGAGGGTAAAAGCAAAGACAATCAAAAAGTAGGCGTTTGGAATTATTATCAATACAACGCATTGGGAGATAAATTAATAGCTCAATTTTTTACTTATAAAAGCGATACGTTGAACGGGCCTTTTAAAAAACGTGATGATTCTCTATTAATAACTGGAAGTTTCATAAGAGACACATTAGATGGCCAATATAAGGAAGAGCTTGTTTCATTAGATGACACGCTGAATTTTATACTCACTCCAGTAGATTCTGGACAATTCAAAATGGGAATTAAATACGGGCTTTGGACATTCTTAAAAAATGGAAACTTGTCCAAAGTAGGTAATTACGAAAACAACCAATATCATTTACATTGGAAAATTTACGATACGATAAATCCAATCCCACAAAAATTAATGCGCGATATTCAATACTTTGAGGGGGTAAAAACTGGTAATGAAATTGTTTATTTCAGCTATAAAAACGGTAAGAAAATAGAAGAACAAGAAACCATTCCTTGGCAAATGGGCAAATTGAGTGGTAATTACTCAAAAAAAAATGCGAATGATGTTGTACTTGAATCGGGAATGTATTCTGAGGATATAAAAATTGGAAAATGGACCTACCACAATCCGCTTGAAAATACTACCGAAACAGTAACCTATCTAAACAACCAATTCAACGGCCCATATCAAATGGATAAAGCTGGAGTTGCCGTTATTAAAGGAACTTATGCCTTGGATAAGAAAAATAAAACATGGAGCTATTATTCTGAAAAAGGAGTTTTAACAAGAGACGAAATGTACGAAAACGGAGAAAAAACAGGCGAATGGAATTTTTACAACTCAAATAAAGTCTTGACTCATTCGATGGTATATGATGCTAATAAGGTTGTTGAATTGTATCGATTTGATAAAAACGGTGATGAAATATTGAAGCTCGAATTTGATTACAGCCCAGATAACTATTTAAAAATCACCGCAGAAGAACAGTTTATGGATAGTTCCATATCGGTTGATTTAATATACAGACCAAAAGGGGATACAATAGACACTAAGAATTTTTTAACTACTTACTTAAAGTCTGGAGAGGATACCACTGTTTTTAAAAGACATGGGGGTTACTCAGTAACAAAGTCTGGAAGTGTAGAGTATCAAGGAGTATATTCTACCAATATAAAACATGGTGATTGGTCTTATTATTACAATAGCAGAATAGTGTGGAAAAAAGTATTTAACAATGGTATTATGACAGGGGAGGTCTTTGTTGACAAATCTACAGGAGCTAAAATTGAAAAAGGCGAATATGTGCTTTGGTATGGCCCAGAAAGGCCTCGAGTAGAGTTTAAAATTCAAAACGGAGTGCGGGATGGAAAAAGCATTTGGTACAAAAAGAATGGCGAAGAATTGAAAATGGAGAAATACAAAGATGGAATGTTAAATTAATGGTTTTGTAAGCCCCCGCTTGAACTGGAGAGAAGAGCTGCTCGCTATTTTCTATTAGTCATAAAAACTATTGAAAGCCTGTTTATTAAAAACAAGCTTTTTTTTCGAATTCAAGCGGATTAATTCCAATATTTGAAGCAAGTGGAATCTCCAGTATATTATATCATAGGTGACGTGCATGGTCAATATCACCGCCTTTTACGACGATTAAAATCAGTAGGTTTAAAAACGGAAAATGGAAAGTTTTCCTTTGATACTGGAAGAATACTATTCCTAGGAGATTTACTAGATCGAGGACCAGATGCTCGGAAAGTTGTTGAACTGACCAAACAACTCCACGAAGCAGGAATAGCAGATGTGATTCTAGGAAACCATGAATTCAATTTTCTGGGATATTTAAGTCGATTGGATAAACGTTCGTACTTGCGCAGGCACACCCTAAAAAATCTAAGACAACATAGAGCCACATTAAAGAGTTACAAAGGGCATAAAAATGATTTGGAAGCTCATTTATCCTGGCTTAAAAGCCTCCCCTTATTTTTTGAAAACGACAGCTTTAGAGCGGTGCATGCGTGTTGGGACCCTAAATGGATTAAGTGGTTAACGACCAAATATCCCGATGGATTAAGGAATGAACGCTTCTTCAGCAACAGTTATAAAGCTGGTAAAAAATCTTTTTTTTGCATTGAACGTTTACTAAAAGGCCCAGAACTTAATTTACCCGAAGAATATGCTAGCGTTGATTCAGATGGAAATACAAGATCAGGAATGCGTTACAAATGGTGGCAAAAAAACAAAGGAAAAGCACTTAAAGAAGTTACCACGAAATGGAATTCAAAATGGCCCAACAAACCCTTCAGTACATCATTTGAAAATCGTTCTTTAAGCTACTCTAAAAAAGAGAAACCTCTATTTATAGGCCACTATAATTTTAGTAATCACCCTGAATTTAACAACGATAATTTTTTGTGCTTGGATTGCAGCGATAAAGAAGGAAATCGAGTATTAATTTATCGACACGAAATAGGCAATCCTATTTCAATGAAGAATTTGATATTTTAAGGGTTTATGAATTCAATCATTGATTCCTCAAACTCTGCTTTTAATTCCTCATTTTCCTTATCCCAGCGATAATACTTGGCATAATTATCAAAACTATAGGTGTGCTCAGTTCCCGTTTTATGTATTTCTGTTCTGCTTAAGGAAGTTGTCGGTTTAATGCGGTACTTTACGTTATCTACTTCAACATCAAGTTCCATTTTAAAGTCCGTATTACAGTTCGTCCACCTGTGGTATATAAATCCATCGAAACTGACAAACTGCTCTAAGGTTGGCACATGTCTATCGTATAAATATTGATTAAAAAACCATTCGTAATTCGTACCTGTGATGTTATTCACCGCATCTACAAAATTGGTGGTGTTAACCAACTGCTTTTCATTTTCAGCATAAAACGTTTTTATAATTTTAAAAAACAACGAATCATTTTCTAAAACCGACCTTAAAGTAGCCATAACCACCGAGCCTTTCATATAACAATCAGATTCTTTAAAATTGAAATACATTAAATCTTCCGGCCCTACAACTGGCCGTTTGTTTTGAATGAAAATTTTATCGTAACGGATTTTATTAAAATAACTATCCTCCCCTCCTAAATGCTCTGCAAACAAAGCCTCAGAATATGTTGCCAAACCTTCATGAATCCAAATGTGCGCAAAATCGGTTGCACTAATTGAATTGCCCCACCATTCGTGAGCAGCTTCATGCAATATGATATAATCAGAATGTACAATGGCTCTATTCTTATAACCACTTCCATATGCAATCGCCGTTTGATGTTCCATTCCGGCGTAAGGCGCCTCTACTAGTTTAAAACCATCCTTCACCCAAGAATAAGGGCCAAATGTCTTTTCATAAAAATGAAAAATATCGTGTACTTGTTGAAAGTGCTCAGTTGCTTTCGATTCATTGTTTCGAAGCACATAATGACTCACATTTACCAAACCGCGAGTTGCATTTAGCGTGTCCTTTATCTCCACAAAATCACCCACATAATAAGTTATGTTGTAATTATTTATTGGGTACGATGTTGCCCAATTGAATTTCAATTTTTGATTGTCCAAAGTATCCACACTTATCAGCCGGCCATTACTTACTCCTGTAACTGTGTTTTTACAAACCACACTTACCGACACTGAATCGGGTTCATCTAAGTTGTGGTCTTTGCATGGCATCCAAATACTAGCTCCGTCAGTTTCACAGGCAACTCCAAGCCAAGGATTTTTGTTACTATCTTTTTTCCAAACCGTACCGCCTTTCCAGGGTGGTTTTTTTGCTTTAAGTGGTTTTCCTCCATATTCTACTCTAAATTTAAAAACATCTCCTTGCTTAATTTTATAATCTTTAACCGAAAATTGAATAGCTCTATATGTTCTAAAAAATGCAATTGGCTCAGTATCATCCTCTATATAAATACCTTTTATATCCAGATTTTTATGCAAATCAAATTGCAAGCTGTCCGATACACTGTCTAATCTGCAAGTAAACACTACTGACCCTGTTATAGTTTTTGTATCTGGATTTGGTTCAATTTCAATAGCATAGTGTATCACATCATAACACGCGCGCAGAGCATTGTATTTGCCTAAAGCTTCAAATTCTTTGGATACTTTTATTGGCTTAGCGTCTTTCCTTGGTTCCCTTACAAAGCGATGGTTTACTACCCAACACCCGGCAAGAACTTGAATTGCAACAATTAATATTGCCCCCATTTTTAACTGCGATTTCATTGGGCAAAGAAGTGACATAACTTCGAATGATTTTAACGAGTTAAAATTAATTGTAAAATTTGCAATGTGAAAATCAATTTACAAGTAAGTGCATTAATACTCTTAGTACTTTTAACTGCAATGAATTTCAATGTCTTTTCCAAAACCAATATCTATCTGATTCCAGGTCAAGGAAGCTATGCTTAGCTGTTTCAAGATTTAGAGTTTGATTCTTCATTTTGTATTAACGATATAAAACACTCAAAAACAACTGATTACAAACAAAAAAAGCACCCATTTGCAGGGTGCTTTTCAAAATTTGTCATTAGAGACTTACGATTTACAAACTACTTTCCTCGAATTAGAGTAATCGTTCCTTGCTCTTTAAATACTTCGTTTGAAGCACTTCTACTTTTCAACTCTATTATGTACATGTAGATGCCATCTGGCTGATCATTCCCAGCTTTATTATCGCCTTTCCAGAATGGATCATCTATAGTCAACTCTATCACCTTCCGGCCCCATCTGTCGTAAATGTAGCCTTCGATTTCTGTGAATTGTTCTTTGTAAGCTTTACGCAACAACTCCTCATTATAGTCCCCATTTTCTATTGGGCTTATCGCTGACCACCAGTCGTTGATTCCATCTCCGTTTGGTGTAAACACGTTAGGGAATTTTGGATCGATGATCTGATCTATGTACAACAATCTTGAGGTCGTGTCTGCACAACCTATCTCATTCTTTCCATACAAAGTCACTAAACGCATTCCAAACTCATCGATCTCAAAGCTCAATGGGCTGAATTCACCGTTAGTGATTTCATGCCACGCATCTGCCGAATTTACCGTCCCTGAATTTGACATCCACTCTAAATCTGAACCTAAAATTAGATTTGTTAATGGATCTACACTTACTGGCTCATCAGGAAATAGTGAAGTTAATCCTACTACAGACCATGCATAAGTTATTGGCAATAAGTCGTACTGTGTAGTATTCGTATATTTTGTCTGCTCGCCTGATTTCGCCCGAATTGTATCCGACTCTGAAGTGAAAGACACCTCTGGATAACCAAATACACTATAGCTTATTGGGGTTGCCCTACCTAAACATCCTGCTGGATCTCGCAACCTTGCGTAAAGCTCGCCATCTGTCTCTGGTATAAATCCAGCAAATGAAGTATCTGCTCCTATTGGATTTCCTTTGGATATAGCATTAGCTCCATCTTGCTCGAAATCATCATTGTACCACTCTAAGGTCAAATTGCCTGCAAAATCTTCGTATCTCAACTCTGGCAAACTATCTCCTAAGCATATTCTATAATCACCATCTGATGCAATTGGTGCTTCTGGAGTTTTAGATATAAATATTGCCGTGTCATGTGTAAAGGCACATATCGAATCTGGATGATTCGTCCCTTTTCTATACGCAGTTGCCATTGTATAGCTTATAGGATATCTACCTTCTGTTAACTGACAGAATGGATACTCACACTTGTAAGGGAATATCATCCATGGATTTCCATCCCACTTTGTTATTTTATCTGATTCTATAACATTACCCAATCCCGTATTGGTCTTGTCTGCTGTTATTACATCTGCATAAGTGCTTGGATCTTGATCGTCTATTCGCTTTGTACCGGAGGTAGCTACTCGAACTTTTATTGTCCTCTTACGTTCGTTTGCAGGTATCTCACTGTCTATACAATCGCCTGGCGATTTGAAGCAGAAGTTCTCTGCTAATATGCGCACTTCTGGTGCCAATAGCACATTTACTCGGTATCGTGCACTATCTCCACAAAACCCTCGTCGCTTAACTTCCACATATACCTGACCGCCTGAACCATTATTTACAAGCGTTGGATTAAATACTCCTCGCGCTGTGTCAACCACTCCGGGTACTGGAGTCCTGTCATTTTGCATGTCTGCTGTTCTATAAGCCATCCAACTTCCGCCCTTACCTACTGAACCTAAGGTATCTGACTTACTTGTTGAGCAAAACTCTGTCGTGAAAATTGGTAGTCCGTTACTCATAACTCCTAAATAAGTAGGATCGAATGGCGCTACTACTGGTATTTTGATTATCGTATCGTGCCAACAGCCTTTAAACGCTCTATAACGTATCCTTGCTGTATCTGGATTACCTACCGTTGGATTAAACGAAGGTCCGTTTATATAATAACGCCAGTTTCCGCTGCCCTTTGGGTTCTCAACTGAGTCTACCCCATTTGCACTTAATCCTGTAAAGTACCACTTTGCTCCGGGTGTGTTTGTGTATAAACCGGTCAACTCTTGCTGATCGGCATTGGAACTGTCTAACTGATACAAGGAACATGCTGAATCCGGGGTTACTAGGCTTAAGTCTGGTAATCCTACTATGTTCAATGTAGTTGTTCCTGAGTTTGCACAAGCATCTCCGCTTACATTAAACGTTACTGGGAAACTTCCTGCTCCTGAAATCAATGGATTCCATAGACCCAAGGAATCATTTATGATTCCTGTTCCTGTCCACTTTCCACCTGGGTTTGATATGTTATAAGGCGTAGGTGATGTCAGTCGTATTATTCCACTGGTTAAACATTGCTCTCCTAAACTATCGGGCTTTACTTGATACTTCGATACTACGTTTATCTTTAAATCTAAGGTATCGAAACACACGCCACTTGTATCGGATACAAATGCCTTGTAGTTGCCTGCTGTTGTTAAGTTTACACTCGCACTAGTGCTGTCTGTATTGGTAGCCGCTAGAAATCCACCATTTGAGGTTACTGGATCTGGCAACCATTGGAATCTGTAATTTGACGTATTAATACCTGAACATACTCCAAACTTAGTGCGTGGTAATATAAACATCGCAGCTCCTGTTGGAATAGCTGCATTACATGCTGCATTCGCTGTTGTTGAATAATAGCGTATTGAACTTGCATAAGTGGTCGCATCAAAGGTCATTAAATGATCCCATGTATAGCGATTTGGACCGTTGTCCCAGCAAATCTCTACCAATAAATTGGAAACGCCATCCCAAACATAATCACGGTCAAATACATGTGTATTCCATCCTACAACGGGTACATGCGCCTTAGGGTCACTAACTACTTTTAATCCGCCGGCAAATGCCGTGGCCATTTTTGTTGACGAAGTACAACCCATCTTTATCGTAAATCCATTGAACGGATTTGCGCCCTGAAAGCCCATTTGGAAAATGTTAAATCCTATCGATGTGATTGGACCTGCTCCTATTCCTCTTGCTTTTAAGTCTGCAGCGGTATATAAAAATTGTGCCCGAAGTGATCGGTTTCTACTTGCATAAATCGCAGGTACATTCGCCTGACCATTTGAACTTCGTATACTTCCCGATCCAAAGATCTTATCTTGTGAACTACCTAAACAGGGGTAGATACTCGTATCACAACTACCATAGTTGATAGAACCTGTGTTTACCCACATCCCAATTGTGTCTTGCAAGCATATCAACGTATCGGTTGCCATTGCTCGCATGTTCTGTGGAAACGGATTCGTTACATCTACTTGCATAGAGCCTTCTCGAACACAACCCGAATCACTCGTTACCGTTACTTTATAATTTGTGTTTTTCAATACATTGCTAAAGGTTGGGTTCTTCATCGCATCGTTATTTAATGTTCTACTTGGGCTCCACTTATAAGTGTACTTCAAGTTAGACTTTGATGTGGTAACATCCAAAGGACCTGTAGCTGGGTTACAAATTACTGTATCATTTGGCATAGTAATTTGATAGGACTCTGGTACGTATATTTTTATTGTATCTCTCACAAAGCAGTTTTGTACTACCTCGCCACACAAGCCTCTAACATTAGGTACTCTAATGGCCAGAGCTGATGTTTGACTTGGTAAGAACTTTACAAATTTATTCGTGTCAACTCCGTTGTTTGTGTCTGGAAACCAGTTTACTCCTGGTAACAATGGATCGCCATAAAGACTCGTCCACTCAAAGGTGTTACTTCCATATCCAGTTAAAAAAGCGGTATCGCCTTTACAAACGTATTGATCAGGATCTAATGCCGCTGATGGTTTTACATCCAACTCAAACACTGAGAAACCACTTCCAGGAATATCACATTTATCATCTGAAAACGTAATAAAGAAACTTTTAATCGGGTCAGTACCCATTACTGCGCGCCATGTAAATCGAACTACTATCGAATTTCTTTGACCAATTGATACAATATCCATTGTAGCNTTNGGCATNNTTCTATTCAGATTCGTCAATACCTTTAACGTATCTCCTCGATCTGGATCAAATAAAGTATCTTCCCAGGAAATTAAGTCTCCGTTACAAACTTCCATTTTATATGAAGAAAGCAACGTTGCTCGACCCGTTATATTAGAAATACCACTCTTATCGACNGGGACCTTGTTCGTACAGGACGCAACTTGAAACTGAACTTCACGATAGGTCTTACCTTTCAAAATTCCTGTACAACGTTCGTATTCTTCAACATAAAAAGCAACAATAAAACTACCCGTAGTTGCTGGTCTAAATGATATAAGACCTGTAGCTGGATCCATTACTAGACCAGGAAGAGCACGAGTACAAGACACGCCTGTTCCTCTTGGATTCATCCGCTGGAGATTTGGAAGACCGCCTGTGCCGGTAGTTGCCCAAGGACAAACTGGAATAAAACGCAAACTATCGCCATCTCCATCATAAGTTCCAATACCATAAAATACATCTTGACCTACACAAACTGATGGAAAAGGCTTTGCTTCATCTGCAAATTGAGGCGCACTGTTAGCTGGAGCACCTCCAGGATTAGTTCTTGGTGACCATGCCGTATTGATAAAAGTCTCTAAACCAGTGTTTGATCCACCAGTAAAGTTTTGCACACCATTTCTACAACAAGTACAACTTTTATAAGTAAAGCGCCAAGAATTACAACGCGGTAAATCCACAGTGCCTTCCCAAACAAAAAGTTCATAGCCGTTTACTCCACCACGAACCTCACAACCTGTTTGCCTTGTAGAACAAACATCAGAAACATCACGCGCTTGTCTTGGATTTGGGCGATCGCCTGGCTTTGGAACGTAAGGAACAGCTGTTAACCGAATAGGACCCAATTGAGCTCCAGTTTGAGAACATCGAGCATAAACTTGCTCACCATTTGCACCACAACCGTATGTCGCAGTATTACCAGAACCGCAATACCTAAATGCAAATACCGTAATTTTATAACGCCAAGAAGTTGTAGAACCTGGAGTTGGCCCAACATAATCGTAACGAATACTACCACCTGCAAGGTGAGAAGCATAAGTATCGTAACTAACTGTTAATCCGGTAATTATACCAAAAATAATAACAACTAACTTTTTCATATTTTCTTTTTTGATGTATTTTTGTAGTGAATAGACGCATTAAATAAGCTCGGGTTGCCTAATTCCCTAAAAAAATTGAAGGCGCTAAAATATGCTTTTTTTCTGCTTGTCAAAAAATGATAAGTAATACAAACGCAGTCGATTAACAAATTGACTGTAATATTGCAACATGCAGTCTATAAATAAAGAGCAACCCCTTTCAATTTCCGTTAAACAATTAACAGAAGGTGAAACAAACCTTATTTCTTCATTGGCAAATATTTCCGCTTTAATTCATAGCCACTGGTCAACAGTTTCTTTTTGGTGCGGGTTTTATTTGATATACGAAAATCAACTCGTATTAGGTCCTTTCCAAGGCCCGGTTGCATGCACTACGATCCAATTCGGTAAGGGTGTTTGTGGAAAAGCATGGGAGAAAAAAGAGACCATAATAGTAAAAAATGTTCATCAGTTTGAGGGGCACATAGCATGCAGCAGCAAAACAAACTCCGAAATAGTAGCACCTATATTGGCAAACGGCGAGGTAGTTGGTGTTTTGGATATTGATAGTGAACAATTTGACGCATTTACTTCCCACCATCAAAAAGAATTGCAGTTAATTTGCGCCAACATAGCGACACAATTTTTTAGTTGAAACATTTAGTATACATATTCTCGGTATTTTCTTTATTGAGTTGCGCTCAAATTGAGAGTCCAACTGGAGGGCCAAAAGACGAACAACCGTCTAAAATTGTAAAAGCCACACCAGGAATAGGAGAAACAAACTTTGAGGGGACAGAACTTAAAATTGTATTTGACGAATACATTGTGTTAGGAAACATGGCCCAAGAAGCGATAGTATCCCCCCCAATGGCTGAAGAGCCTTCATACAAAGTGAATAACAAAGCACTTAAAATTACTTTTCCGGAAAATTTACTGCCAAATACTACCTACACGATTAACCTAGGAAACGGAGTTAAAGATTTTCACGAAGGCATTGCTCTTGACTCAAATGTCCTGGTCTTTTCTACTGGAAACTATATAGATTCTTTAAGTTTTTCAGGTGTCGTAAAAAACGCCTTTAACCTTTCGCCTCAAGAAGGCATTTTAGTTTTATTATTTGAAAATAGTGACGACTCTATTCCTTCTAAAGAACGACCGTATTATTATACCAAAACAAACAAAGAAGGTCAATTCAAATTCAACTTCCTGAAAAATGGCAATTTCACCTTATTTGTTTTGGAAGATAATAACAACGATAGGCTATACAATTTACCAAATGAAAGAATTGGCTTTATAGATAATGCCATTTATACTTCAAAAGTTGATTCCAGTTATTCTGTTCTTCTTTTTGAACCAGACAATAAAAAGCAATACCTCGTTTCTCTTAAAGCAGAAAATCAAGGTAAATTGGTTTTAATATTGAATAAGCCTGCAGAAACAATCGACTTAAATATTCTTGGAAAAACGTTCAAAAAAAGCTGGTTTGAAAGCGATACTCTTCTAGTTGGCGATACAGTTTCTATATGGACTGATTTTTCGCGGTTAGAAGATACTGAAACAGAAATAGTAGTTTCTGCTGATGAAGTAATATTAGATACGGTAAAAATTAAATTGAAAGCCTTTGATACTGCAAAGCCTAAACTCCCGACTATTACTCTAAATGTAAACAACGGCACTGCTAAATACTTTGACGCCCTGATTTTAAGTACCGATATTCCAATAAAAAGCTGGAAGGATTCAATTTTATTTATTCAAAATTCAACTGACTCCATGTTTGTTTCGGTTAGCAAAGTAGGTAGTAAAAAACTCAAAATTATTTACACCCTTGAGCAGGATTCAAAATACAGTTTAGTGCTACCTGACTCATTTTTGACTGATGTGCTAGGTTTTAAATCCAAGGGAACAAAAATCGATTTCAAAACTAAAAGTGACATTGAGTACGCTAATCTTAAACTCAATGTGGAGCTTGACGCTACAGAAAATGTAATCGTTCAGTTTATGACAAAAAGTGGAGCAATTATAAGGCAAGATCTATTTTCAGGAAATAAATCATTTAACTACCAAAACCTATCTCCAGGTGAGTATCAATTTAAACTGATTTTTGATTCCAACAACGATGGTGTCTGGACAACCGGAAAGTATATTCCCAGAACTCAACCAGAGCGCGTTATATTCTACTCTGAAAAATTAGAGATGAAAGAGGGTTGGGATAAAGATATTACTTGGCTTATCCCTGAATAGCAAAGTCATCTGCATCTAAATAGGTAGGAAATTTGGTTCGAAACGCCTTGAGGTCGGTGTACTTTAATGTAGCAGTCCTAACACCTTCTGAAGTCTTATCAAATCCAACCACCTCTTCCCCAGTTGCATCATACACGGCCGAGTTTCCCACGTAATCAATTCCTTTTCCATCACGACCTACCCTATTAACGGCAATTACCGGACTCAAATTTTCAATCGCCCTTGCCTTGCACAAGGTTTCCCAGGCTGAATTTCTAGCAGCGGGCCAGTTTGCTATATAAATTAGTGCATCATAATCGTTTTGATTCCTACTCCAAACTGGAAACCTAAGATCGTAACAAATAAGTGGGCAAATTCTCCAGCCCTTTATAATTGGGTATATTTTTTCTTGTCCCTCAGTAAACTGCTCATCCTCCCCAGCCATTCTAAACAAATGACGTTTGTCGTAATGGCTAACTGTTCCATCAGGACGCATCCAAATTAAACGGTTATGCGTTCCTCTTTCGGTTTGAATTATTAAGCTACCCGTAATTGATGCACCTTTTCGCTCAGCTACTTTACGCATCCAACTTATTGTTGGCCCATCCATCTTCTCAGCATTAGAAGAGACGTCCATAGTGAAGCCCGTTGTAAACATTTCGGGCAACACAATTAGGTCTGTTCTGTCAATGGACAATAGCAGACTCTCAATTTTTTTTAGATTTTTCGCAGGGTTTTGCCAAGCGATATCATACTGAACAATACTTACTTTTAGATCTGGCATTAGATATTACTTAAAATTTTAGCAGCTGCTGCAATAGTTTCATCTTGTTTTGCAAAGCAAAACCTCAAGACATTTTTATATACTGGTTGTCTGTAAAATACCGAAACAGGAATTGAACTTACCTTGTGGTCTATTGTCCACTGTTTGGCCAAATCAATATCCTTCTCATCTGATATTGCTTTGTAATCCAACAATTGAAAATAGGTTCCTGCGCTTGGCCTTATTTCAAATCTTGAATCCTTTAAAAGGGAATTGAAAAGGTCGCGTTTATATTGATACATACTTCCAATCGCATTGTAATTATTTTCGTTTAACAAGTACTCGGCAAGTGCCATTTGCATGGGGTGGTTACAAGCAAATGTTTGAAACTGGTGCATTTTCCTAAACTCTTTCATCATCTTTTCAGGAGCAACGCAATACCCTAATTTCCAACCTGTTGCATGAAATGTTTTTCCAAAAGAATAGACAATAAAACTACGCTCAGCCAATTTGGGATAGCGCGCTACACTTTGGTGTTCGTAACCATCAAATATAATGTGCTCATACACCTCATCACTTAGAATCATAATATCGCTATTTGAGGTAATTTTTTCTAACTCCATCAAATCTTTTGCAGACAGTATAGTTCCGGTTGGATTATGCGGAGTGTTAATGATTATAAGCTTAGTACGGTGATTTACCGTTTTCTTAACTTCCTCCCAGTCTATGTTGTAATATGGTGGCTGCATTTGAATGTGAATGGGCTTTCCACCATTTAACTCAATAGATGGCCCATAGCAATCGTATGCAGGTGTAAACAATATAACCTCATCGTCTTCTTTAACAGCAGCAGAAATAGCCGAGTAAATTGCTTGAGTTGCACCCGCTGTTATCGTTATTTCAGAATTAGGGTCATAAGATGTGCTATAAGCTTTATCCATTTTAGCGGAGAGTGCTTCGCGCAATGGCAAAACCCCTGGCATAGGTGCATATTGATTATAGCCTTGTTTCATATATTTATCCACTAAATTCAGGAGCACAGGGTCTACGCCAAAATCTGGAAAACCCTGACTTAAATTGATTGCGTTGAACTCCGCGCTTAATGCCGACATAGTGGCAAAAATCGTTGTACCCACTTGTGGGAGTTTTGAGCTTAAGGAACCTTTGAACACGGGCATGTAAGAATAATGTATTTCCACTAACAAACTTACGAGTTCAAGCAGGTTAAAGCATAAGGACCTCAAATTCTGAACTGTATTTTATTAACAGAAAGAGTAACTAGTGCGCATAAAAAAAGCCCTATTTCTAGGGCTTTCAGTAATGTATATGTGTTTATATCTAGCTTTTTGAAGTTATAGACGCTGATAAATACTCTCTATTCATACGAGCAATGTTTTCTAAAGAAATCCCTTTTGGACACTCCACTTCACATGCTCCTGTATTTGTACAATTTCCAAATCCTTCATGATCCATTTGCTCCACCATATGCAGCGCTCTTCTTTTTGCCTCAACTTGGCCTTGCGGTAAAAGAGAAAGCTGCGAAACTTTTGCAGATACGAATAGCATTGCCGATGCATTTTTACAAGATGCAACACACGCTCCACAGCCAATACAGGTAGCAGCATCGAAAGCTTTGTCCGCATCGTCTTTTGCAATTGGAGTAGCATTAGCATCCTGCGTATTACCTGAAGTATTTACAGACACGAATCCTCCAGCATTCATCACTCTATCGAATGACGAGCGATCTACTACCAAGTCCTTTATTACAGGAAATGCATTTGCTCTCCAAGGTTCAATATGTATTGTTTCTCCATCTTTAAACTTACGCATGTGCAACTGACATGTAGTAACCAATCGATCTGGACCATGAGCTTCGCCATTAATATATAATGAACAAGACCCACAAATACCTTCCCGACAATCGTGATCAAAAGCAACAGGATCTTCACCCTTTTCGATCAATTCATTGTTTAAGAGATCCATCATTTCTAAAAATGAAGAATCGGGAGAGACGTTTTTAATAGGATAAGACTTCATTGCGCCTTTATCATTTTTATTTTTTTGTCTCCAAATCTTTAACGTTAAATCCATAACTCCGTTATTATTGACTAGCTATTATTTATAGCTACGTTGTTTTAATTCAATATCTTTAAACTCTAGATCTTCTTTGTGCAACACAGCATCTTTAGGCTCACCGGTAAATTCCCATGCTGCTACATAAGCAAAGTCCTTGTCATTTCTAAGTGCCTCGCCATCTTCCGTTTTTGATTCTTCTCTAAAATGACCTCCACATGACTCGTTTCTCTCTAGCGCATCTTTTGCGAATAACTCACCAAGTTCTAAAAAGTCTGCTACTCTGCCTGCTTTTTCCAACTCGGCATTCATTTCATTTAAGCCTCCAGGAACCCTTACATCTTCCCAAAACTCTTTTCTTATTTGCTGTATTTCGGCAATTGCTTCTTTAAGGCCTTTTTCGCTCCTAGCCATTCCAACTTTATCCCACATGACCTTTCCAAGTCGCTTATGAAAATAGTCGACAGAATGACTTCCCTTGTTATTTATCAATTTGCTTAGCCCATCTTTTACAGACTGCTCAGCTTCAGCAAATTCAGGTAACTCTGTAGATATTGGACCCGTTCTAATATCGTGCGCTAAATAATCGCCAATGGTGTATGGCAAAACGAAGTATCCATCTGCCAGTCCTTGCATTAATGCGGACGCTCCCAATCTGTTTGCACCGTGGTCAGAAAAATTAGCCTCTCCCAACGCGTAACAACCTGGTATTGAAGTCATCAAATTGTAATCGACCCATACTCCACCCATTGTGTAATGAACGGCGGGATAAATCATCATTGGAGTTTTATAAGGGTTCTCATCAACGATTTTTTCGTACATCTGAAACAGGTTTCCGTACTTAGCCTCGATAACGCCTTCGCCTAACTTTCGAATTCTATCTTGCGATGCGTTTTCTTCACCATCCACCATTGCTTTTTCAGTTCCATAGCGCATAATGGCTGAGTTAAAGTCAAGATAAACTGCTTCACCAGTTTTGTTTACCCCATAACCTTCATCACAGCGCTCTTTTGCAGCCCTAGAAGCTACATCTCTTGGAACCAGATTGCCAAATGCTGGGTACCTTCTTTCTAAATAATAGTCTCTATCTTCCTCTTTCAATTGAGTTGGTTTCAATTTACCTTCTCTAATTGCTTTTACATCTTCAATCTTTCTTGGAACCCATATTCTACCGTCGTTTCGCAGAGACTCTGACATCAATGTCAATTTAGCCTGATGTTCTCCAGATCGAGGAATACAAGTGGGGTGGATTTGCGTATAACATGGATTTGCGAAATACGCTCCCTTTTTATGAATTTTCCACGATGCAGTAACATTTGAACCCATTGCATTGGTCGAAAGGAAAAACACGTTTCCATAGCCACCAGAGCAGATAACAACTGCATGCGCCGAATGTCTTTCAATTTCCCCAGTAACAAGATTTCTTGCGATAATTCCACGAGCCTTGCCATTAACTTTTACAACGTCAAGCATTTCATGACGGTTGTACATTTTTATTTTACCTTTTCCTATTTGACGAGACATAGCAGAATATGCACCTAAAAGAAGTTGTTGGCCTGTTTGACCTTTCGCATAAAAGGTTCTTGAAACCAAAACCCCGCCAAAAGAACGGTTATCTAATAAGCCTCCATAGTCTCTGGCAAAAGGAACCCCCTGTGCCACACATTGGTCGATAATATTAGAGGAAACCTCCGCCAATCGATAAACATTAGCTTCTCTAGAACGGTAATCACCTCCTTTTACCGTATCGTAAAATAGTCGGTAAGTTGAATCTCCGTCGTTTTGATAATTCTTAGCTGCATTGATACCACCTTGTGCAGCAATTGAATGCGCACGTCTTGGTGAATCCTGGAAACAAAAAGCCTTTACATTGTAGCCCATTTCTGCAAGAGAGGCAGATGCTGAACCTCCTGCTAGTCCTGTTCCTACAACGATTACATCAATTAATCTTTTGTTTGCTGGGTTTACAACGTTAATGTTGTTTTTATGCTTTGTCCATTTTTCAGCTATCGGACCTTCTGGTATTTTTGAGTCTAATTTTGTCATAATATCTGAATTGGATTATGAATTTAAATAATGAAATGCTGCGATTGTAACAAACCCCAAAGGAACTAAAATCGCGTATAAGTCTCCTAACTTCTTGATGACGGGTGTATATCTGTTATTCCTAAAACCTACCGATTGAAAAGCAGACTGAAATCCATGCAACAGGTGAAGGGCTAAAAACAAAAATGACAATATGTATAAACCAGTTCTGATTGGGTCGTGAAATTTATGTTGTAATTCTTCAAAGTATCTAAACTCTCCAGCAACGTTTAAACCAGTCATATCTCCTTGGATATACTTAACATTAAGTTCTGGAAGCCAGAAATCATAAAAATGAAGCCCTAAGAATAACATTACCATAATACCTGTTATAATCATGTTTCTTGACATCCATGTTGCGTTTTGATCTGGCCTATTCATAGCGTATTTTATAGATCTTGCATTATTGTTCTGCATCTCTAGATATATACCCATGCCTAAGTGAAAAAACACTCCAAAAGCCAATACTGGTTGAAGCGCAAATTGAATGACAGGATTGGTTCCCATAAAGTGAGAAACGGAATTAAACATTTCGGGTGAAATTATTGACAACATATTGATTACGCAGTGCTGCAATAAAAAGATAATTAGAAAAAAGCCAGACAGCGCCATAAAGAACTTTCTAGCAATTGACGTCATTCCATTAGATGTGGACATAGTTTTCTGATTTGTTTTAATAAGAAACAAATGTAAACGCATGTTGGTTTTAGGGAAGTTTTTAAACTTTTTATATTTCTTTTTTGGAACGATTCTAAATAAGGCTGCAATAAGAAAGGTTTTAACTTCTAAAAAGCAATAAATCGGCGAACATTCTTAACGGATTAATACATTTGAGGTTCAATAATTTAATCATGAAATATTTACCAATAGACAGAGCGCTATACGTAGGCAATCGCAAAAAATTTATTGCTCAAATGGAGCCAAATTCAATTGCCGTTTTCAACAGTAATGATATATACCCTATCAGTGCAGATAGCACAATGCCATTCAAGCAACATAGAGATATCCTTTACTTATCGGGAGTTGACCAGGAGGAAAGTATTCTTGTGCTTTTTCCTGATGCGCACGAAGGACATTACAAAGAAGTTCTATTCCTTAAGGAAACCTCTGAATTAATTGCAGTTTGGGAAGGCGAAAAATTAACAAAAGAAACTGCTTTTGCAACTTCAGGTATTGAAAGTGTTTTTTGGTTGCAAGATTTTGATGTTCAGTTTAACAACATGATGGCACAGGCTGAAAATGTCTACATCAATACAAATATTCACTTGAGAGCAAATAAAGAGGTTCAAACGCGCGAAGATCGCTTTATTGAAGGCCTGAAAAAGAAATATCCTGCTCATACTTACAAAAAGGCTGCACCTATCTTGCATGGTATACGCTCTATAAAAGAGCAGATTGAAATTGATTTAATGCAGCAAGCTTGTAACATTACCTCGAAAGGCGTTCAACGCGTGGTGGATTTTTTAAAACCAGGAGTTTGGGAGTACGAAATTGAAGCGGAGATTATGCACGAATTCTTAAGAAATCGATCAGCAGGCTTTGCTTACACCCCTATAATTGGCTCAGGCTACAATGCGTGTGTTTTGCACTATATCGAGAATAATCAACAGTGCAACGACGGAGATGTAGTGCTTATGGATTTTGGTGCCGAATATGCTAATTACGCTTCAGATTTAACCAGATGTTTTCCAGTTAGTGGAAGATTCTCTCAACGTCAAAAAGATGTTTACAATGCGGTTCTCAGAGTGAAAACTGAATCTGAAACGCTCCTTGTTCCTGGGACTTATTTAGCCGATTACCACAAAGAAGTCGGCAAACTGATGGAAAGTGAATTGTTAGGATTGGGATTAATAGACAAAACTGATATTAAAAATGAAGACCCTGCATGGCCCGCATACAAAAAGTATTTTATGCACGGCACTTCACATTACATTGGGTTGGACACACACGATTTAGGCTCTTGGACATCGCCTATTCAAGCTGGAAATGTATTTACCTGCGAGCCTGGAATATATATCCCTGAGGAAAACTTAGGCATTCGATTAGAAGATGACTTAGTGGTTCAAGAAAATGGTGCGCCATTTAATCTAATGAGTGATATTCCTATTGAGGCAGAAGCTATTGAAGATGCAATGAATGGCTAATGCCATTTTCCAGGTACAAAAAAGCTAAAATTTACTTTACCGAAATAGGTAAAGGTAGCACAGTAATACTTCTTCATGGGTTTCTAGAAACCTCATTAATGTGGAAAGACTTTCTTCCTTCGTTATCACAAAAACATCGTGTTTTGTGTATTGACTTGCCTGGTCATGGACAGTCTGAGTGTTTTGGCTATACTCACTCTATGGATGATATGGCGGGTTGTGTTTTGGCTGTATTAAAAACACTGCGTATCCGAAAAGCTAAATTAATTGGCCACTCAATGGGCGGTTATGTTGCGCTAGCATTCGCTGATTTATATCCAGATTATACCAAAGGAATTTGTCTGTTTTTCAGTACCAGCAGAGCAGACTCCGTGCAAAAGAAAAAAAATAGAAGTCGAGCTATTAGCGTAGTAAAAGAAAACCATACCTCTTTTATCCGGGTGGCGATTCCACTGCTGTTTCGCTCAAAATTTAGAAAGCTAAAAAAAGAAGCAATAAAATCCGTAAAAGAAGAGGCTTTGAAAACTAGTAAACAAGGAGTAATTGCGGCACTTGAAGGAATGAAAAGGCGTCCTTCTAGAGAAATCTTACTCAAATTTCCACCCTATCCTATTCATATCGTCTCTGGCAAAAAAGACCCCATCATTCCTGTTTCAACTATGGAAAAGCAGATGAATCGCTCAGAAAACGTTTCCGGAATTATATTAAATAAACCGGGACATATGGGGCATATTGAGGCCCCTGAGGAATGCTTGAGGGAGCTGATGTGGTTTATAAAAAAGTAAGCGGTAATTGTACAGATTTCGCAAAAGGACATAAAAAAGCCGCTTCAAAACTGAAACGGCTTTTTTTGTGGACGATGAGGGATTTTTCATATCCCAAACTTAAAGGCCCTTGTACCCATCAAAAGCTAATTCGCTTTTAGCGAATTCCGCAATTTTTATGCCTTATTTGCTGAAATAAATTTCGCAAAACGGCATAAAAAAAGCTCTCTTGTTTCCAAGAGAGCTTTTGTTGTGGGCGATGAGGGATTCGAACCCCCGACCCCCTGGGTGTAAACCAGGTGCTCTGAACCAACTGAGCTAATCGCCCTAAAACCGGGCTGCAAATATAATTTTTCTTACTACCTCAACAACAATTATTAAAAATTAGTTTCAAGTTATTTTACTCCTATTTAAAAGTCGAGGAAGGACATTAAAATATAGGCATATACCCAACACAAATACCGTAATCCACATAACTACTAGGTTATAGTTTAGGGTTGGATAATACTTATTTAAAAATAACTTCATGGGAGCGAAATAATGTGGGTTTTTATCCCTAGGCAGTTGAAATGTTTGGTTCTCTTTATTGATAACCTCATTTTTACTTATGATCACTTTTGTCAGACTACTCTTATTATTTAGGTAGTCGTTAAGTTGTTCGTTTTGATAAGCATCTCGAAACTTTTCGTAAGTCAAACCATAGGGCACATCAGCTTCAAGGTTCATAAAAGTCTCATCCTTTTTATCAATAGCACCTAATAAGCTTCGGGCATAATAATCCTCAATCGTTTTTAAAAATACTTCTATCTCGGATAAATCAGCAAATGAATAACTTCCCTGTTCAAAGGCTGAAAGTTTTAGGTTTAAATGTTTTAGCTCCTTTTCTGGCAGCTTCTTTATTTCATTCACAAGTAACCTAAGCTTATCAAATCCTTTCTCGTCCAGTACTTTTCCGTATTGAGATTTCAAAACCAATAATGCGGACTCCATTTCGGGTATCCAATAATTTTTTCTAAAGTTTGCTTCAGCGAGTCTAGTATTGGCCGAAAAAAAATATCGATCAAACTCATTATTCACTGACTGGTTTACAACCAACGCCTCGAAAAGCCATCGAGAAACCATGACATTACCAACTATTGGAACTTCTTTTTCACTCGAAAACCATGGATTCAGTCTTTCATATTTAACCAATAACCCACTAAACATTATTTGTGGAATAATTAGAGATGGAATTATTATGTAGATGGTAACTACTTTGTTAAAAGACGCAGATATTATTAATCCGCTTACGTTGGCTAATGCGGCCGCTGTGAACAGCACCAACCAATAGGAAAAATACATTCCTTTTATTTGCAATATGGTATTACCTACTATTACATATAAGAAAACCTGAATAGCGGAAAGAGTAAATAGAATAGCAATTTTAGAGTTAAGATATCCTCCCCAACTTAAGTTCAAGAAGGATTCTCTTCGCCTTATAGCAGCATCCTTAATGATTTCCTCAGCACTTACCGAAAGCCCAATGAAAATGGCTACAATGATTGAAATAAAAATATAAGCTAGTAAATTGGTATTATCTCTGAATACATATTCTTCTTCACTGTAATACCTTAAAAATAAAGCTATAATGGCTGCTAGCAAGGGCATTTCGAATAGGTTGATTGCTAAGTATTGAGTGTTAGCTAACTTTGCTAATACATCACGCATTACAAAAACCTTCAATTGCGAAAAATAACCAGGTATCTTAAAGTCTCTATCTGGAACTTCTTTTCCTGAAGACTTTTTATTTGGGATTTTTCTATTCTCATTAAATTTTTTGTACCAACTCTCTGGTTTAGTCTTCCTTTCTGAGGTATACTCTCCGAATTCGTCTACTATTGGTGCTTCAAGAATGTCAAAAATTTGCTCAGCATTTGGAATAAACGAATCTTCAGAAGCTAAAACTTGATCACTTGCTTTTCTAAAATAATTTATACCGTCTATTGGGTTTCCCTGAAAAACCAAATAACCCCCTTTGTCCAACACGAGTAATTGATCAAATTGTCTGAAAATTTCAATTGATGGCTGGTGAATTACCACAAACACAATGCAGCCTTTAAGCGTAAGGCCCTTTAGCAGATCCATTATCTTCTCAGAATCTCGTGAAGAGAGGCCCGAAGTAGGTTCATCCACATACAAAATAGAAGGTTCACGAATTAACTCAAGCGCTATGTTAAGCCGTTTTCGCTGCCCTCCACTTATGCTTTTATCTAGAGGACTTCCAACCTTTAAATGACCCACCTCATTAAGCCCAAGCTCAAGCAACATTTTATTTACTCGATCCTTAATTTCTACATCCGTTCAACTCCCAAAACTCAATTTGGCGCTATAAAATAAATTTTGCCAAACTGAAAGATCTTCCATCAACAGGTCATCTTGAGGAACAAAGCCAATAAGCCCATTCAATTTACTTTTTTCAGCATATAAGTCAAAGCCATTAATCTTTATTTGGCCTGAGCTAATTTCATTGCTTCCATTAAGAATGTTAAGTAAGGTTGATTTTCCGGTGCCAGACCCTCCCATTATACCTGTAAGCTCGCCTGAATTTGCATTAAAACTTATGGGTTGAACTCCAATATTTCCATGGGGAAATGTGTAAGTTACATCCTTGACCTCCAAAGAAATTGGGACGTTAATTCTATCCTGAGTAAACTGAATAATTACGTTACTGTAATAAATTGGATTAACGACCGGACCTTTTATTGAGGATCCTTTTTGCATTAGATATATGCGATCTTCTTTAATGGAGGCTCCAGAGACAAACAATTCTGAATTACCTATTTTCTTATAAGCTAACAGACCACTTCCAGACAAGTAAAGGAAAATCAATTTTCCATTAAACCCATGCCTGCTCAAGTGCCTTATCTGCTCATTTGAGACAGCAGAAGACACCTCCATTAGAGCTTCGCTATCGCTTTCTTCTTCATCAAAACAAACAAATTGCATGATACCTTTGAAGGCACCTGCCTCTATATTAAAGGCTTCAGCTAAAACATCTATAAACTCTCTATTTTCTTTCGTGGATATATTTCGACTATACACATATTCTACGAGCCTAAGAAGGGATACTTGTTTCTGTGGCCTAGTCAAGCTTCCATTTATTTCTGCAGCAATTCGCAGCATTTTTACTGAATTCCTTGATGTTCGTTTTATTGCCCCATCTTTCGCCCTCTTTCTAAAATGGTGATGCTTGATGTAGTCATCATAAATCTGTAAATATTTCTCGGTTTGCAACTCATCAAGTTCTTCGTTCAAAAAAATGCGCACGAATGAGCGACTGGTATCATTTTCACCGTCAACATTTGCGACAATGGCAAACAATTGCATCAACGCATTTAGAATCTGCTCAATCATTTAAATAGATGAAGTTTAGACTGCGCAATATAACCATGTTGCGCGTTTCAGAATTGTTAAACGATAGTTGTCTCTATTTACAATCGTAAATTCTATTTTTTACTTCTCGAAGGGTTACCGGCTTAACAGAAGGCTCAATATTCTTTGAAATGTAATTTATAATGTTGGTTAAATCAACATCACTTAAGTGCGGAATCGAAGGCATTGCCTGGTTAAACGCCTTACCATTCACCACTATTTCACCATTCATTCCATAAAGAATTTGACAGGCTAAATCACCTTGGTTTTCAATTAAATAATCCGCTCCTTTTAAAGGTGGGTATAAATCTTGAAGTCCCTGCCCTTCTATTCCGTGACAGTTTGAGCAGTGTTTCGTATAAAGTTCACTGCCATAATCTCTGTTACTATCTCCGCAACCGTTCATAAATGAAATGATTGCAAGAAAAAATAAAGGCAGGCTAATTTTCATCAAGTAGGGATTTAATATCGGCAATTGCTTTGTCCACATCTTCATCTTTTGTTCCATCATAATATGCTCTTATTCGTTGCTGTCCATCCAGTAAAATGAAAGCGCCGCTGTGAATTAACCCACCTGGGGCGTTTTTATTCTCAGCTGCACTAATCATAAAACCTTTGGCAAGCTCAAAAGTTTTCTTTTTTTCACAAATCATAAAATGCCAATTGTCATTTTCTACATTTAACTTTTTTGCATATTTATTCAAAACTGGCACTGAGTCGTGAATTGCGTCAATGCTGAAAGACAATAACGCCAAGTTTTTTTCACCTAAAAACTCTTGTGAAATTTTCTTCATATTTCTTGACATTACGGGGCAAATTGTAGGACAGGTAGTAAAGAAAAAATCAACAATAGTGACTTTACCTTCAATAGTTTTTTTATCAATTTGCACAGATCTATGCCCTAAAAAAGAGAAATCAGGTACCTTATAAAAAACCGTATCCGTAACTTCCTTAGCACCTTCCTTTCGAGACACGTAGTCGTGCTTGCCGAGCACAGGAAGTGGTTTCTTTTTGGGACTGCAACTTATTATAATTGTTAATAGACTAATTAGTAGTGTCCAGCGCATTTGAAAGGAGTTTTGAAGAAAATTCTAAAGCTATATTTGTTTGAATTTCAACTTTTTGAATTTCCGCTTTTTGTTCTAGTAAATATTTTTTTGCCATATCGTAATTGATCGTATCCTTTGGTTCGCGATAATTCCGCATCCAATTCATCATATTTTCATCGGCAATCTCCAACTGCTGTATTGCTGAGTCTACGTTTGGATTAGTTGAATCATTATTACTTTTCAGAGTTTCCAATTCTGATATGGAATTGTGTATTTCATCCATAAAAGCCATAGTAACGTCGTGTACTTCCATTACCTCTTTTACGATCGCCTTTTTTTCTTTTAACTGAGCCTCAGTCCAAGTTGATTTTGGCGGTTTTTCTGAATCTCCGCAAGAAATAAAAAACACAGTTAACAACGCTGTTCCAAATATTTTCATTCAATAAATTTTGATGCAAATTTATAGCTTAATTTCGCCCAAATGGCTTCTAAATACCTGCAATATAACAAAGGAAAAATAAGTCTATTTCTTATCCTTTCTCTAGTTGGTGTTTTTTCATTTTGGCAGCGAGAAATGATTGGGTATCTCTGGATGCAAGGCAAAGGTCAATTATCAATTGTTAGCAATACAATTCCATTAGACGATGTGCTGAAAAGCGATACGATTTCCGCTAAAAACCGCTTTTTGCTTGAGTTAATTCCAGAAATAAAGTCCTTTTCAGAAAAAGAATTAGGATTAACGCCTGGCGATAATTACACCAGCTATTACCAACAAAAAGGGAAACCTATTTTATGGGCATTAACAGCTTGCCCTCCCTATTCTTTAGAACCCTATAAATGGAGTTTCCCAATTCTTGGAGAACTCGAGTACAAAGGCTTTTTTGAAAAACCTTTGGGTGACTTAGAGGCTCAGAAACTTCAAAATCAGGGCTTTGATATTGAATTAGGCGAAGTTAGCGCTTGGTCGACTCTAGGAATCCTTTCGGACCCAATACTAAGCTCTATGCTGGAGTTAGATACTGGAAAATTCGTTCGCTTATTAGTACATGAATTGACCCATGCAACCGTCTATATTTCGAGCGATGCTGTGTTTAATGAAAATATGGCTACTTATATCGGAGATAAAGGAGCGCTTCAATTTCTTAATCAAAAATTTGGAGAAAATAGTCCTGTAGTGCAGCGTTACAAGGAAACACTGCAAGATATTGAATTGTTCTCAGAATATACTGTGGCTTATAGCAAGAGTATCGATCTGCTTTACAAGAGTCTTCCCAGTGATTCTAGTATGTGGCCCATCTTGAAACAACGCTCGTTTAAAGCCTATAAAAACAAGCTTTTTCTGCTACCCTTTAACGATAGAAAGCGTTATCAAAATGTTCAAAAATTAGCGCTTAACAATACGTTTTTTACGGGGTTTTTGATGTACCACAATCAGCAAGACTCAATACAGAAGCTGATTAAAGAACTGCATGCTGGAAGTATTAAAAATTGGGTAGAGAGTATAAAAGGCTAATTGAAACTATTTCCGTTTTTTCTTTTTGCCTTGTTGCTCTGCAGCTGCCTTTTCACGAACCTTATCTAAGTCCTCTTCTCGCTTTCTTATCAAATACTCGCGTGCTTCTTCAATGGTGATTTTTCTGCCTTGGTTAAAAGCCACTACAAAAGCGTCTGGAATTCCTAAATCTTGAATGTTCGAGCAGAATGCTTTTGCAATATCATAATCGCCATATTCTCCAAGGGTAAGAATCGTTAGGTCCTCTTGAATATTCTCATTAATGTCATCAAACTGCAAGTAGATTCGCATTATGTCTTCTGGAATATCCTCTTCCTTAAAAGCTCCAATCTGTACTCGATACTCTACATCTCCAGTTATTTCTCGCTTTATGGATTGGTTATTTACTCGTACTACTTCTTCATCAAAGTTTTTGGTAGTATTTATATCTACAATAAACGCATCTTGATAGCCTACTTCCTGCACATAATTGAGCAGTTTTTCAGCTTGAGAGCGGTAAACAAATCGCCCTATTACATACCTAAAAACGCCGTTATTATCGATGTAAACCTCCACGTTTTTCAAGTCCTTAAAGTCTTTTGCAAACCTTGGCTTTATATAGGCACCAACTTGTAGACCATATAAGGAGGTTCTTGCATTGTGGGATACATCCCTAGTCATAACTTCAGGTCCGCCAACTTCCCCAACTCTTCTTAACCTATCTCTATACGGCGATGCTGTTCCAGGTGACATTGAATTAGGAGCTAGACCATTTATATTGTTTTCGGCAATCTGATTTTGAGATTCAGGCTGCGCTGAATCGGCAATTATTTCTTCATTTGAAATTAATTCAGGTACTAAACCAGCAGTGACACTATCAATTGGAACGTCGGCAATTTTAATTGAATCGTCATCCTCCCATTTATGTTTACCACATTCTCGATACCATTTTTGACCATCAATCAGATACCATTCATCTTCATAGGAGTAAATTTTATAAAACTCATTAAGAGTTCCTATAGTGTTTTTGCAGTCTCCTTTTAAGGAATAAGCAATAATCAAATAGTAATAAGCATACTCGCTTACTCCCCTTTCCGTAACCGAAGATCGATCGTAAAATTTGGAATAATCACCTTTAGCATCTTCCAATAAAGAAATTGCTTTATTTATATTCTTAAAGGATTTAACGTAACAAAGCGCGAGTAAGTAGGCTGCATTTGAGTTCGTTTTATCTCGAGTATACATTTCTTCTAAGATAGGAATTGCTTCCTCTTGCTTCTGATTAGCAATTAACAATTTAGATTTATTGAAGAGTTGAGAGTAACTGTTGTTTTTGAGCTCTTGGGCAAATGCTGCTGGCTGTACAAAAAGTACTACTAATAAGATAATTAAGGCTCGATTCATATTCTAAGTGTTTGAGTATTTACAAACGTAAAGTCAAAGGTTAGGCCAAACAAGAAGGAGTCCGTAATTTGCTAACAGAACAAGTTTGAAAAGGCTGTATAAAAACAGGTTGTTTATGCTATTTACTTTGATGCTATCATCTTAACGGCAATAAACAGCATTAAAATACCAAAGGCGCGCTTTAGCCAAACTTCAGAAATACCCAATGACATTTTCGAACCAAAATAGCCACCTACAAAAAATGCCACCGCTATAATTGCTCCATACTTCACATTCAATTGCCCTTGAGCATAGTAGTTATATGCCGCTAGCCCTCCTATGGGCAGTAACATCAATCCAATACTAGTTCCTTGGGCATTGTGCTGAGTCATTCCTAACAAAACAACCATTGCGGGTACCATCACTACGCCTCCACCTATTCCAAATAAACCACTAAGTGCACCGGCTACGAATCCTATTAGAACGAGAATAATTACTGTTTGCATAATCTAAAAATCAAACCCCATTGAAATATGGAAAATTGGGTCTAATACTTGGCCATCTTCCACACCAAAAGCATAATCAAGCTTTAAGAAATAGCCCAGAAGTTTTGTTCTTAAACCTCCTCCAAATGATCCAATAATAGGATTTCGTTTGTTATCTAAGCGAATTGTAATGGGACCGTCAACCACTGTAATGGTATTAAATTCATTGTCTTCTGAGAACGGTGTTCTTCCATTCCAAGCAGAACCTAAATCCCCGAATGCAACAATTTGAAAATTATTAGTAAAGTCTGACTTCAAAGGCTTTCGAGCAAAGTATCGAAACACTGGAAATCTAATTTCATTATTGATTACCCCAAAGGAATTTCCATTCCTCGCATTTTGAATGAAACCGCGCATGGGGCTTGCGAGCGCCTGAAAGGTGTAGTTCTGGTCTTGAGCAATTGGTGTTTGCCGGTTAAATCGATCTTTGGCAGGGTTTAACGTTATCCAATCATCAATTGAGCCTAAATAATAAACCAATTTTCGATTCCCCAAAGAGGTACTTGCAGCCACACGACTCGCCCAAATTAAATCTCTACTAATTTTTTGGTAATGACGGTAGTCTGCGCCAATTACGTTTAAATCACTATTGACATCATTCAATAATTGGTAGCGCTCAGCAAAAATTTTAAATTTTGTTCCATTGTACAAATTCAATCCTTTAGATTTTGCATTATCAAAAACAAACTCCAATTTTACACCTGGCTGACTTAATGTAGTGCTGGGCTCAATGAGACTTGCGTCTTCTACTGCCGCAACTACAGTCCTATCTACCCTTAAGTTTAGTTCACCCCGAACCGAAAGAAACTCCGTAATTGGGTAATTTAGAAGATACTCGCCTTTCCAAATAACAACCTTGGTAGCTGCAATATCGGTTATAAACTTGAGGCTTTGACGCTTAACTACATAAGATTTATCCAGCCGTTTGCTTCGATCGTGCAAACCCATAAACATTTCGAGACTTGAATTTCTAAACCCAATTCTCATCCCTCCTTCTAGCTTGTAATCCTGAAATAAATCGAGAAGGGAAACTTTCATTAAAAGCCCCATTCCGGGATTTGTATACGGGCCACCATTAAAAGGCTGGTACAATTGATTTGCAAAATTAAAATCCAAGGTGGATGTTATGTTTGTATAGCTAAAATTCGTAACGTAATTGCGTTCTTGAGGCATATCAAAAAGCTTAGGTTTACTAGTATCTTGTAATGACTTTTTCACTCTACCAGTAACAAAATTTTGATGCTGTTCCTCATCCATTTTACTGCGTTGCTCTCCTCCAAATGTATAATCTTCTATATCTACCTGATCTTCCTCAACCTCTTCTTCCTCTTCAATAGTCACAGCAGATACTTCAACTATTTTTAGCTTTTCATCATCGATATTTTGTAGTTCAGCAACTCCTTCTTTTCTATATTCTGTTTCAGTCATATCTTCGCTCAAAGTCTCTTCGTTTCGCTCGACTGACGATTTATACAACCTATATTTTTTATCCTTGTAAACTAGGTCGTAAGCTAGATTTTCTGGCGCTACAATTTGTTGTTCTTTTATATTTCGATCGTAATTACTCAAAGGGGTAGAATTTACAACATATCTGTAATTAATTGTAGTATCAACGCTAGCAACAACACTATCTAACCTTGCTATGTATCTATTCTTTACTCCATTTTTATCACCTAAATACACGAATTGATTTTTACCATAAGGCTGGGGTTGAGTTTCATCTGCAAAGGGGGTTTCTGAAAGTCGTATCAGGCTTTTTTTCTTGCTTTGAAGCAAAAACAAGTCTTTAGTTGACGCCATATCATTTCTGAACTTTTTGTGAGAAAACAATGAGTCTGTTGGACGATTACTGGAAAAAACTATTTCTTCATTATCATTGGTATATTTAGGATCTAAATCATCGTAAATATCATCAGTAAACTTTTTTACGGTGTTAGCGGATAAGTTGTATTCCCACAAATCTGATTGACCTTTTAATGTGGCTGATAAAATCAACTTTTTACCATCATTTGAATAGCTCATATCTACGACCTCATCAACTTTAAAAACAGGACGTTCGTAAGCTTTTTTAGAAGCTACTTCATATAAAGTTAAAATTGGCTCGGCCTTTTCTTCCTCAATTATTGCAAGTACTTGTCCATCTGGACGCCATTCAATTAATGGGTAAGAATAATCGGGTAATCTATCGTATCGTATTCCCCCTTTCGAAATGGTTTTTCTACGATTTTTCTCCAAGTCAAGAATTTGAACCTTATACCTTCCCTTATTATTTTTCACATATGCAATCTGATTGCCTTCTGAACTTTTACTAACTTGATAATACTCTCGTTTTTTTCTTGTTTTTATTGCCAATTCTTTTTCATCAGGAAAGCTTTCACTTTTCTCATCCATTTCATATTTAACCTGATAATGTAACCAAGCATCATTCGTTAAGTCATTTAAGGTAGTCCCCAGTACAAAGAGGAAACCGCTTTCAATACTTCTGCTTACTCTAGCCATATAAAGTACGTTTGGAATTACTTCTGGGCCATAAACTTCAGCTATATAATTCCATATAGCATGTCCTGCGTAGGTTCTATCTACCCCTTCAAGGTGGTTAAATTTTTTAAAGCGATTAGTCATAATACCGTCCTTTACACGATTATCAATTTCTACACTCCAAGGTTCTGAAATATAGGATACCAAACCATCGGTATACCATTCAGGAATGGTCAACAAGGTTGCATTTCGAATAACTTCTTTCCAGTTGTCCCCAAAAAACATTCGCTTCACCAACATTTCTGAAAGCCCCTGCCTTAATTGCAAGTCAAACGTATTGTAGTCTCCTTCGAAGTGTAAAAAGATATTAGAGCTCGCAATCTCAGTTACTCCGCCAGTACCATTTTCATTATTATCGAAATCGATATTGCTTTGCTTGCACTCTGACTGCTTATTGTAAACTATAAAATTCAGTTCACCGGTAAACCCAAAGCCAATTTTCTTTTCAATATCTTTTAAGTTTTCGCGATAATTTTGAGCAACGTATTCTGATAATTTTTCGCCTCCTCGATATTGGTATATGTTATAATCTTTGAATTCATAATAGGTCCAGAAAAATTCTTCATGTTGAACTCTGCTTTTGCCAAAATTCTGACGCATCCCATTATTAAACTGTCCATAAACAGTTTCAGAGCAGCATAAAAACGCTACTAGTAAAATCGAAATATGTAGATTAAGTGTTTTCAAATCCAATAGAAGAAAGGGCGATAAAGGTAGTCATTAAATGTATTTTTGACAGCTGATTAAGCGGCTTTGCTCTATTGATGACTTAAAATTTACAAACGAAATGCCCACTTTTTTAAAATCTTTTGTTTTTAGTCCTTTCCAGGAAAATACTTATGTTATTTATGATGACAAAAAACAATGCGCTATTGTTGACCCAGGTTGTTATGAACAACATGAAAAAGAAGAGTTAAGAGCGTGGATAGAAGAAAAACAGCTAAAACCAGTTTTATTACTTAATACACATAGTCATCTTGACCACACCTTTGGTAATGCATACGTATCTAGAATTTGGAATTTAACACCTCAGGTTCATAAACTAGATCGACCTGTTTACGAACGGTTTTCTGACATGGCAAGTGCTTATGGGTTGCGCGCTGCAGAAACTCCTCCAGATCCAAATTACACCTTGGAAGAAGGTAAATCCATTGAATTTGGAAATACAAAATTAGACGTGCATTTTATGCCCGGTCATTGCCCAGGTCATGTCGTTTTTGAGTGTGTTGAAGAAAATTGGATTCTTGGCGGGGATGTACTTTTTAGAGGCTCAATAGGTCGCACTGATTTACCAGGTGGAGACATGAATACTTTAATGGATTCTATTAAAAACAAGCTCCTTTTATTGGATGAAAATCGGGTTGTATATTCTGGGCATGGACCTGAAACTACTTTAAAAGAGGAGAAAGCCAGTAACCCTTTTCTACAATAATCTTATTTGCCGGGCTCGTCTTTATCAAATCCCTCAGGCAAACCAAGTGCATCCACTGGCGGACAGTTTTTTAGACGGTAAGGACGGCACAAGAAAAAGCGAACAGAAAACGTAATTGGCCAGTATTGACTGTTGAAATAAGGCGTGTCATATCGACCTGAGTTAAATGTAAAGGCGTTTAATAAAGGAAATTCAACGGAAGGAATTACAATCAACTTTTTTGAAACTCGCCCTCCAAAACCAATACGGTAATAAAGGTAAGAATGCAACCTGTTTTGAGTCTTTTCTTCTAATCCAAGGAGATTAGTTGAGTACGAACGATTTGATAATAATCCGTAACCTGCTTGACCTCCCAAGGTGTGTTGCAAAAAAGTATTATCGGATAGTTTATTGACGCCGTTTATTTCAATATGCGCATTCAAAAAATGATCGGAAAATGAGTTTTCTCCAGTAAGAAGTGGCACGCTCCCATTTGGAGTAGTTATTTGATTTTCAAAACCTTCTTTTCCATGAATCCAGCGGTAGTTCATTCCATAATTCCAATATCGAAAAAAATAGAGATTCTCAATCATGTGGTACCTGCCAAATTCAGCAAAAGCACCAAGCTGGCCGCTTGGGTTTGATGTTGTAACAAAGGTAGAGTCACCAATTTTAGTTCCTTCCGCTTCTTTTACACTAACTACATTCAGCGGATAATTAGCACCTAACCCAAAATACCATCCCGTTTTTTCAAATCTTGGTGTTTGTGGAAACGCGTCTTTTTTCTTTCGATCATACCCTTGGCCAAATACGGTAGTGCTTGCAAAAAAGAGAATTAATAGGAGGTTTATCTTCACAGTTGACTCAAGATTGCCTGTTCAACTTCCTCCGAGTCCCAATTTTGAATAATATCAGCACGAGCCATAATGGGGTCCATAATTTTCTCTTGTTTCTTGCCAATTGCCAGTGCATCAGCATAACGCGTATGAGAAAAAGTAACCATACTATACAACGGAACCCATTTATCTGGATACTTTGAGTATATCTTTTTTTCAATCTTTTTTCGAAGCAGAAACATCTCGTCTCCCACTAAATCCCGCATTTCAATATAATTCTGTAACGCCAAATCTGCAATTGCATCTCCGTTGGGCTTGCGCTCTTGAGAAAACTCTTTAAACATTGCCGCCCAATTATCGCCGTGCTTTTCAGCTAGCCTCCACCATTCCGAACAATCTTCAAACCCTGAATTCATACCTTGCCCATAAAATGGAACAATTGCATGAGCAGAATCACCCATTAGCAATACTTTATCCTCGTAATTCCATGGATCGCATCGTATAATAACTAGGGATGCTGACGGATTTTCGTGATAGTCTTTTAACAATGTTGGCATAACTGCTAAGGCGTCAGGGAAGGTCTCTTCAAAAAATGCTAGAATTTTTTCATCTGTATCTAAACTCGCAAATGAAGTTTCGCCTTCAAATGGAAAAAATAAGGTAACCGTAAAGCTGCCATCCATGTTTGCTAAGGCAATTAACATAAACTCACCACGAGGCCAAATATGTAAAGCGTTTTTATCCATTTTATGAGACCCATCCTCATTCGGTGGAATAATCAATTCTTTATAACCGTGTCTTAAATACTCTTGAGAATAATTGAATCTATCGGTTTTCTGAAGACGCGCACGCACAGCAGAAAACGCTCCATCCGTTCCGTATATTTGAGATGCATTTACATTATATTCTACTCCAGTCTTTGAATCTAAAAATGCTACATCACCCGTTTTTACATCAATATCAGTACACTTCTTATCAAAGTGTAAGTTCACATTTTCGTATTCAGCAGCCTTCAATATTAATTTTCGATTTAACTCACCTCTAGGAACAGAATAAATCGCTTCTCCCTCTTGCCCATAAGCCTGATAAGTTATATCACCATTTACTGCGTGCATTTTCCTACCCGTCATAGGGATCGAAATTTCCTTAATTTCTTCGGCAACACCAGCTAACTCGAGCGCCTTCCAACCTCGGTTAGAAAGTGCAAGATTTATAGATCTGCCTCCAATAAAATCGACATCTCTGATATCACCGCGACGATCGTATACATCAACTTGATGACCTTTTTTTGCTAATAATACAGCTTGCAGACTACCTACTAAACCAGCTCCAACAACAAGTGCTTTTTCCATCTCTATTCCTCAAATTTCTTTTTAAAATAATTGCTTTTACGTGGGCCTTTATTCGCCATTCTGGAGAAAATTCGAACCATCACAATTCCAAACAGCAATATGCCTAATATCTTTAGCAACTAATAAAAACTAATAAAGTTCAAATGTAATTTTTGATTGCAATTCAAAAGTTGACTTTGCTCAATCTTGCTGGCTAGGATAATCATTTTTTGTCATTTTATAAATATTGGTTTTATATCCATTGTCCTGACCGTCTTTCCAATATTTGAAACCTAAGCGGTCCATAACCCTAAATGAAGCTGCGTTTTCAGCTACCGCTTCTGCAATTATTTCAGGTAATTCAAGGATTTCAAAAGCATACTTAACGCATGCCTGTCCAACTTCAGTAGCACAACCTTTACCCCATTTTTCTTGAAATAAACGATAACCCATGTCAACACTTCCATCTTCTCGGCGATGCAGTCCGCACCAGCCCCAAGCATCGCTATCTGTTTTAGAAACTACAGCCCACCTTCCAAATCCGTGTAATTCATAGTCTTCGTAATTGTCTAAAAAATCCATTGCCTCACTAATACTATGAAAAGCGGTATCTCCCGTATAACGGGTAACTTCAGGGTCTAAATTTAAAGAATAGAACATATTCGCATCCGTGGTTTTTAATTCACGCAGTAAAAATCGCTCTGTTTCAATTACTACTTCCATATTTATGATTCAACAGCCGAATTTAACACTTCTGAGAACCGATAGCAATCTTCAAATGAATTATAAATAGGAACAGGTGCAATTCGAATAACATTTGGTTCTCTCCAATCAGCAATAACTCCATTTTTCGTCAAATAATCGAATAGTTGTTTTCCTTTTCCGTGCACTAAAATTGACAATTGAGCTCCTCTTTCATTGGGATTACTTGGAGTAATTATCTCAAAAGTGGCATTGGGATGCCTGTCAGAAACTTGTTGAATGCAAAATTCAAGGTAACTGGTCAATTTTAAAGATTTCTTGCGTAAAGCTTTCATTCCAATTTTTGAATGCAAATCAATAGCCACCTTATGCACTGCCATAGCTAATACGGGAGCATTACTCAATTGCCAAGATTCAGCAGAACGAATTGGGTTAAACCCTTTTTCCATTAAAAATCGAGTTTCCTTATCGTGGCCCCACCATCCTGCAAATCGCGGTAAATCTGGATTATTACAATGTCTTTCGTTTACAAAAACACCAGAAATACTTCCCGGTCCTGAATTTAGATATTTATAAGAACACCAACAAGCAAAGTCGACATTCCATTCGTGTAACTCCAATGGAATATTTCCAGCACCATGTGCCAAATCCCAACCAACATAGGCACCTTGTTCTTGGCCTGCCTTGGTAATTGTTTTCATATCGAAAACTTGACCGGTGTAATAGTTTACACCACCAATCATTACTAACGCTAATTCATCTCCAACTTCTTTAATTGTAGCCACAACATCTTCAGTTCTTATAGTGTGCTCGCCTTTTCTTGGGTCTAATTCTACTAAAACTTCATTTGGGTTTAACCCATGATGAATTACTTGAGTTTCTAACGCATATTGATCAGAAGGGAATGCCTTGCCTTCACAAATTATTTTAAATCGCTCTTTAGTTGGTCGATAAAAAGAAACCATCATCAAATGCAAATTAGTGGTTAATCCATTCATTGCTACAACTTCTGATGGTTTCGCCCCTACAATTTTTGAAAGTGGATCAGCAAACATTTCATGGTAAGAAAACCAAGGGTTCTTAGCCTCAAAGTGGCCTTCTACGCCATACTTACCCCAATCATCTAATTCTTGTTGTAAGGCGGCTTTCGCGCCTTTTGGCTGCAGTCCAAGACTATTTCCTGTGAAATAAACGCAGTTATTTCCGTCGTGCTGCGGAAATATAAAATCTTCTCGGTAGGCTCTTAACTCATCACTACTATCTAATTCTTTGGCAAAATTTTTATCCCATCTGAAATCCATTCGGCTACTTTTTTGTCCTTTTAATAAGGTTATTTTTGCAAACCTCAAAATTAGTAAAGCCTAATAAACAAAAGGACTACAAAGCAATGATTAGAGAAAATTCAGACAAGTTATATTCAAAAGCAAAAGATTTATTTCCAGGTGGGGTGAATTCACCTGTGCGCGCATTTCGCTCCGTTAAAGGCGACCCTATTTTTATTGATCGCGGAGATGGTTGTAAAATCTACGATGTTGATGGCAACGAATACATCGATTTCTGTTGCTCATGGGGGCCATTAATCCTTGGACACAACCATAAAGGAGTTAGAGATTCCATAGTTAGCACTTTGGGAAAGGGAACCTCTTTTGGTGCACCAACACAATTGGAAAATGAACTAGGTGATTTAATTATTTCAAATAACCGTTTTATTGAAAAAATTCGATTTACCAGCTCTGGAACCGAGGCTGTAATGTCTGCCGTAAGAGTCGCTAGAGGTTATTCTGGCAAGAATAAAATCTTAAAATTTGAAGGTTGTTACCATGGGCACTTAGATGCTCTATTGGTAAATGCTGGTTCAGGATTGGTAACTTTAGGTACTTCCTCCTCTGCGGGAATTCCAGAAGCTTATGTGAATGAAACATTAGTGGCACCTTTAAATAATAAAGAGGCAATTGAACAAGCTATTACAGAACATGGCCACGATTTAGCATGTATTATCATTGAGCCCATTCCGGCAAATAATGGGTTATTGGTGCAAGACGTGGAATACTTAAAATTCTTAAGAAAAATTACAAAAGACAATAACATCTTATTGATTTTCGACGAAGTAATAAGTGGATTCAGAGTTGGTTTTGAAGGGGCCGCAGGCTTATACAATATTGCGCCAGACATTATTACCTATGGAAAAATTATTGGAGGTGGGTTGCCTGTAGGAGCTTACGGAGCAAGTAACGAAATCATGTCATGCGTAGCACCTGATGGACCGGTTTATCAAGCTGGAACTTTATCAGGAAATCCTGTTGCAATGAGTTCTGGAAAAGCAACCTTAGAACAATGTTTAAAACCAAACTTCTACAAGGAGCTAGAAGAGAAAACGGCCTACTTTATCGAAAAAGTAACAGAAGGAATCCCAGCAGCATCTGGGTTTCATATGCAGCAAGCAGGCTCAATATTCTGGTTAACATTTAGTTCAAACAGAGTAACAAAAGCCGATGAAATTGATAGTGCTAAAATGGAATTCTTTAAAAAATTGTACGGCTATATATTAGAGAACGGAGTTTATATGGGGCCGTCTGGTTATGAGGTTGGTTTTGTATCTGAAGCACATAATGTTGATAATTTAACAAACAGTGCGAAAATTCTTAACACTGGACTCAAGCAAGTACTTGATTTACATTGATTTAATTGATACTTTTGCAGAATATTAAATATCAATGACTTTAATGCGAATAACAAATTTTAAAAATCGAAGAAAAGCTAGATTACAAAAGGGAAAAAGCAATTTTCTACTACTGAATAATGGTGCATTTAAATTTGTCCGAGAAGACGAATTAAAAGAGAAGTATCGCTATTCAAAAGAAGACCTAGAACACCTTTTTGTCTAAACTCAGCTATTTTACCTGTTCATAACTTCGACTTTGAGTTAACTTTCAGGTCTATTTTACGTTGTGACAGGCTACGACTATATCGCTCCTTTCTACCAGTTTTTTTCAAAACTGGTGTTTGGAGATTTGCTTTTTGAAGCACAAACTCTTTTTCTTACAAAAGATCTTACCCCCAACAAAATTTTAATCGTTGGTGGCGGTACTGGTGAGCTTTTAAGCTTCTGTTTAAATCAATATCCTGCCGTTAGAATTACCTACGTGGAATCATCAAAAAAAATGATTGAACTCTCCAAAAAGAAAATTTCACGTGTAGACAACGCTAGAGTTGACTTTCAGTGTAAAAGCATTTTTGATTGGGAATCGAAAATGAAATTTGATGCAGTACTTCTGCCTTTTGTATTGGACCTATTTAGCGAACTTAATTGCCAGAAATTAATCGCTAAAACAAAGTACCAGTTAGAATCAGAAGGTCGACTAGTAGTTGCCGATTTTTCGAACAACACTTCTTCTTTTCAAAATCTGCTAATTGGCTTTATGTACAAGTGTTTTGACTCCATAAATGCAGTAGAGCGTAACTCACTTCCTGACTACGAATCCATTTTTAGAATGCATAACTTGAAAATTGAAAAAGATAAGAAGCTAGGCAAGAAATTATACAAAGACCTACTTGTGGCTTATCAACTTGCGCTTTGAAGAACGAGATAAATTAGTCCTGCATAGCGCAACGTCTTCCCAATAAACATTAGGATAAATACTGGTATTGCTTTTACTCGAAAGAAACCTAAAGCAACGGCAATAGGGTCGCCAATGAAGGGCAACCATGTCAAAAGTGCTGTCCAAATCCCAAATCGATTGACGCGAGCACTAAAGCTTTCCACTTTTTCTCGTTTAATTTTCAAGTATTTCTCTATCCAATCCCATTTGCCCAATCGACCGAAATAAAAGGAGGTAATTCCCCCAAGCGTATTTCCGATTGAAGCATAAACCAAACATTGAATTGGAGGATAGTCGGTGAGAATAAGCCCTGCTAGATAGGGCTCCGAACCTACAGGCAAAACCGTAGCCGCAAGAAAAGAATTGAGAAAAAGACCCCAGATAGCTGGGTCAAAGAAATCCATAGCTGCGAAAGTAAGGCACAAAAAAACCTCGCTACCAAAAGCAACGAGGTTTTTACTTTTTAGATTATTTCCTTTATTCCTGTTTTATAAATCGAATGGGTTCGTATGCATTACCCTCTATCATTAAGATATAGAATCCGTTAGGGTATTCAGAAATATCAAACGACCCATTTTGAAATTCTACCACATCGCGGAAACTTCCAGTTAAATTCACCAAGTGCACCTTTGTGTCAGCTGAAATTCCTGGCGCATTTACCTGAATTTTATCTGAAGCAGGATTAGGATACAGTTGCAATTTTTTCTTAGCCGCTACGTCTACTATAACAGTTGTGTCCTCTTTGGTGGTATCAACCTCAGAAACTACAACCTGAGTGCCCTTTCTATACGTTATTACCGTGTCTAAAGATCCATCATCGTCTTCATACTTTACGCTCATCACGTAGTTTCCAGTACCTTTTTGCCAGAACTCATAGGTTGTGCTTGAATAAACTGAAAATCGTGGGCGAAACCTTCCAGTAGTATCGTTGTAATTTGCCTCAATTTTTACCCGCAGAATGTCATTTAAGCCCCCATAGGGTAGAAACATTGCACCCCATCCGTCTACAGTTACTTTATAGGAGCCACTTCGTTTTGTATTGCTTATACCACCGCTAGAAAAATAATAGTTCGAAGTCTGAGTATTGGTATATTTCACCGGAAACTTAAATTTCAAAAGGCTATCATTCCCGTAGCTTAGCTGAGTAATTCCCGAACGAGTACCCATAATGTATAAAACATTCGGTGAGCTTTTATATTGAGTTCTGGTACCAGTAAATCCTGTGTATTGCTCACATAAATTGGTGTTTGCTGGGTCACTTTGCAAACCACCTCGTGGACCTTCAAATTCTGCATCGGTAGAGTCTCCAACTTTCATTGCTGAAAAATCCCAAACTTGGTCGACACCAGCAGTACCAGGGCCAGCAAAGCTTCCAGGATTATCCACTATGTAGTAGTCAACTGTATCACCAATTCCTGGTATTATTGAAGCTGAATCTAGAGTTACCTGTCCAATTAAGAATGTTGGAATTGTAAGAGTAATAAAAGCTAAAAGTGTTTTCATAGTGAGTATTATTTAGAAAGCTAAATTAACTAATTAAGTAACTAAATGAATAAAAAAACCTTATCACAACAACTACTAATTTATATAAAAGCACGCTACTCGATCAATAAGCAATGCATGGAGCGATTCGCTAAATTCAAATCAATAATCGCAATTATTTGGACTAAAGTGTAACTTTTACTGATGTGCGCATTGAAGAATGGTGTTGAAAATCATCACTTTCACTATATGCAAGCACCGTTACATAATCTGAATTTGGAAAAAGGTCTTTTTGGTATTTGCTTATCGCCTTTTGAAGAATACTAAATTTAATTTTGGTCATTTTTCCATTTTCAAACCCTGAAGTAGACGAGACCTTTGGTTTGACATCGTACTTGGAAATAGGTGCATATTCTCCTGGACGTTGTGTATAATGCTCTACTACCTGGACCGTATCATTTTCTATCCTTCCCATTAAAAGGTAACAGCCAGCCATTCCTTCATTCGAATTAAAACCAACGGTTACCCAACCATTAGTTGGTGCCGACATTTCAAAAGTTACTGAATCCTTGTTAAATTCCCAGCTCACCTCCATTCCATTTTTTGAAACAGAATTTCCAGTTTGATAATCGTTGTATTTATCACTATTCAGAACCACAACAAAGCCATATAAAAGTATAAAAGAAAGTAATTTCATTGATATATCAATTTAACTGCAATGGTAAATATTATAATTGATATATCAACTAATAAAATAAAAAAATACTAGATTTCAATTTTTACAACGTATACATCATTGCTTCCGGCGCCATCAGAATCTGAATGTCCGACTAAATAATAATATCCATTAAACTCTATTATATCATCAATGCGGTCGTTTTTATCTCCACCTACAACCTGTTCCTGGATAATAGTACCGTCGCTAGAGCTAACCTCAACCATATAGGCATTACGATCGCCATTTCCGAAGCTCATACTGCGCGCTACCAGCACATAATTACCTTTTGAATTAATTATTGCAGCTTGTCCCCCATCATGCATGAGGCCTCCATAATTCTTCTCCCACAATACCGAACCGTCCTCATTTAAACGAATAGCATACATGTTATGAATTGGATCTGTGCTTGCAGAGTACCCACAAAGTAAATAGCCTCCATCATCCAATAATCGCATGGTCTGACTTTCCTCATAATCTGCGCCGCCATAAGTTTTTGACCATAAAGAATCTCCTTGCTGGCTAGTCTTTAGCAACAAAAAATCCCTATCACCTGCTCCCTGACTCGCTGTATAACAAAACATCATGAGGTTTCCATCTTTGGTTTCTATGATATCAGCACCCCCATCAGTTTTTGCTCCGCCGTAAACTTTATGGAACAGAACATCTCCCAAGGCCGAAAATCGGACGTATAAAATATCCAAATCACCTGTTCCAAAGCTTGTTGAACTTCCTAGAACTGAAATTTCTCCATTACTGTGCTCAATTGCATCAAAAGGGGCATCATAAGCTGGACCACCAAATGTTCTTGACCAAATTTCCTTACCATTAGCATCCACTTTTATTAACCAAATTTCCTTTTCAGCTCCAAAACTTTCAGTCGATCCAATTATGAGCAAGTTATTGTCAGCTAGTGTAATAACTCCTTCACCTTCTTCTGCACCTATACCTCCATAAGTTTTTCGAAATAACTCTTTTCCTAGCTCATCAATTTTCAAAAGAAGAATATCTCCTGCTCCTTCACCTGCACTTTCGGTAGTTCCAACTACATAAAGTGCGTCATCTAGAATGGCTATTTCATTTGCTCTATCTTCTTTATCTCCACCGTAAAATTTTTCGAAACTGCGAGTGTATTCGTCAGGAAAAGGAGGTAGTTCAATTTCTCGTTTTTTACAAGACGTTAATATGGCGATGCCTAAAAGGGAAATTAGAAAAATGTGTTGCACACTAGCTTACGTCTATTTACCTGTTTTAGTATAACAGGAGCAAAATGAAAATGCCTTTGCAAAGTGCAAAGGCATCCATTTCTTTTATAAAGTGCTAAATAGCTTAGAAACTATACGTATACTTTGCTCCAATACCAATTCCAGGCTTAAATGAAGTAAAAATTTGATTTTCTGCTCCATTCGATTTAAAAACTAGCGTTCTGTCCTCGTTTAGCAAGTTGCCGGCCGAAATGGTAACTCGGTGGTTCATTTTTTCACCAAATTTTCGGTAGGCATTAAGGTTTAAACTATGAAATGGAATCGTATAAATATCTGGAACTCTTCCTGAACCTATAATCGTGAGTTGCTCTCCTTGGACGTTATATGAAACTGATACACTAGTCGAATTGTCTGGAAGTTCATAACTTAAAGAAACGTTGATTGCGTATGGTGATTGACCCGACATTGATCTATAACGGTCAATGTTTTGACCAACTCTTGCGTTACTTTGTCTATTTTCAAGTTCTGTTTCAGCTACTTCATTAGGATCACTCGTTTCATCTTCAACCAAAACAGTAGTCATATCAACTCGAGATTGTACTAATGATAAATTTGTGGATACAAAAAATCGGCTTAAGTGCTTATTCCAATTACCGCCGCTTGAGTCATTAGGTTTTACAATTGCTTTTCTAACTTCAAACTCCACACCAGCAACTGTTGCCAGCCCACTATTTCTTGGGGTAATTTCATCAGGGTTTAATTGATAGGATACCATTTCTATATGCCCATCAAACTGCTTATAAAAACCAGCAACAGAAATCAGCTCTTTTGACGATAAAAAGTATTCCCATCTTAAATCGTAGTTATTAATATAAGTCTGCTCAACACCTAAGTTACCACTAAATGTTCTTTTAGTAATTGGGTCATAAATTTGAGCAATTGACTTTTCTCTAAAAGTTGGACGAGCAACCGTTCTGTTAACAGCAGCCCTTAAGTTCATTTTATCGGTTAATTCATAAACCGTATTCAAAGAGGGTAAAATGTTTAGTTCGTTCAAAGTATTCGTATCATTATAAACTACAGAACCTGTATTATTTTCACCAGTATAGAACATGCTAACTTGCTCCAATCTAACGCCATAAATGACTCTTAACCTATTTAAGAACTTTTGTTCAGCACTTACATATCCACCAAATAGATTTTGTCTTGCTTGGTACTGATTTGCAGGTTGAAAGTTTCCAATGGTAAAGGTGCCGGACCCATCTCCAGCTGGATCGCTTGGTGCAACCCAAATGTTATCTTCTTGTAAGTACCAATCTGGGTCTATAGAAACATCTCCTATGTCTACAGGTCGATGCTTAAAACTAATTGTTTCAAAAATTCTCCACTTCATTGTAGCACTTGCTCCAGCTTTAATCGTAATTTTTTCAAACTCTGCTTTAGCATCAACTTTAGACGAGTTATTTATCTCTGTTAAATCCCTCCAAAAGCGATCGATACCAGCTCCAGTTCCAGTCGCTAAAGTCGTGTCTCCATCGGTAACAGAAATACGTGTTTCCCTGAAGTCCGGATCATAAACTCTTGAATACGAAGTTGCATTACCCCAATTCAACTGAACAAAACCGAATTTATGCTGACCATTAAACATCAGTGTCGAAAGCGTTCTCTGCTGGTAGGTAAGTATATCTTCTATCAAAGTGGACTGGTTTTGCTCCACATCTTTATTAATTCTTTGTGAAGCAGTTGCTTCTGCCGCCTGAGTATTTAACAAAGTCACAGAATAAGCACTCTTACCTTTTTTGTAAGACCCAGATAATAGTCCACTCCAAAGTACATTATTCTTTCCAATAGGCCCTTGTCTTGTTCTTTGCACTAACATTTCATTATTAGAGAGGTCATTGTTCTTCAAATAGTCATTGGATTCAAAGTCATAAAATGTAGTTTCATTTCGGTAGTTGAATACCGCGTTGTATCCAAAAGTTCTGTCGTCTGAAGTATTAATTTGGTTGCCATGACTGAAGGCAAAAGAACCATTCGGAAGCGCTGTTTTGCTTTTTGTTCCTAATTGAGGGTTAAACGCCCTTGTAAATTTTTCCAAATTGGGATCGTTTAATACCTCGTTTGGTATCTGCGTGTTTTTACCGATACCTAGTTTTCTAGAGCCATCGTCAAAAGCTGCCCAGTCTAAAGAGCCTCCATTATAAAGAATATAATCACTATTAAAATGTTGACCTGGTGTGTACGTCAAACCAATACTGACCTGACTTGATTTTTCATCAGGAAATTTCTTTGTTACTACGTCAATTAAACCTCCTGTAAAATCACCATCCAATTCAGGCGTGAATGTTTTCGATACACTTACGTTTTCTAAAACATTTGTTGGGAAAATATCAATTTGAACTGAGTTTTTATCTGGGTCTAAACCAGGTATTGACATTCCATTTAGTGTAGTTTTTGTGTAACGATCTCCCAGGCCTCGCACATATACATGTTTACCATCTTGAACGGTAACACCAGTAACTCTTTTTATCGCTCCTCCTAAGTCATTATCACCATTTTTTCTGAACGTCTGAGCAGACATGCCATCACTAACGGTACTTGCTTTTTTCATGTCCATGAGCATAGCAACCTCAGAAGTTCTTCGAACCTTTGCTTCAACTGTGTATGCAGAGAGCTCTTCGGCTGCAGAGGAAAGCGTAACATCCAACATAGCAACCTCTCCTGGCTTCACTACCACATCAAAAGTTTGTGTAGCATAAGAGATAAAAGAAACATTGATTTTATATGGACCAGGATCTAAAGGCAATGAAAAGTTACCGTCTAAATCGGCAATTGTGCCCTTACTTGGGTTATCTGCAAGAGAAATAGTTGCGCCTATAAGCGCTCCTCCAAAGTCCCCATCTAAAATATTACCTCTTACAAACCCCTGTTTTTGCTGAGCAAATGTTGCATTCACCAAAAGAAGAAAGACAAGAATACCGAGTATTTTATTCATTTTCATAGTGTTGTTTAGGATGCAAAAACCCTGCTGCAAAAGTATTGCAGCAGGGTAGCCTTGTATTACCATTTAGTTTAACAGTATATTACCAAATGGTTAAGTGTTTTAACTTAGTTAAGCTCGCCATTGTTTGCAGCAGCTCCCCAAGAAAATTTGGTTTTGTAGTCATAAGAAGAACCGCTTCCGCTGATAACAACTTTAGCTTTCCCGCTGGCTAATGCATCAGTCAATTGTTGTGTACAAATCGCAGGATCATTATTATCACCGTCGTAAACATCAATGTCAGCATCAGATTTAACTCCTGTAAAAGTTAAGTTTCCATCAATAAGATTTTTGTAAGCGTCAGATTTATGATTACAAGCAGTAGCATCATCAAACTTCGTTCTGAATTTTATAGCTTTTTTATCAGCACCTGTATACATAAAAGTTACGTTAGTAACGTTTCCTTGCGCACCTGATTTAAAATCTCCAGGAGTTCCTTTAGCGCCTTCTGTTTTGCAAATACCGTTCGTTAATGTAAATTTACCTGTAGTGTACGTCGAACCTTCTGGCCCATCCACTTCTAAAGCTTCATCAGTTCCAATGCCGTCTCCTTGTATTACCGCAAAACCTGATATAGTACCTGAATAATTTTGATCTAAATCGATTCCATCATCACCTTGGTAGAAAACTAAAGCATCAGAAATATCAACAGAACCACCAAAGCACTCAATGCCATCGTCAAGTGTAGCATAAATTTCAATGTTTGAAATTTTGGTGCCATTACCTACACCACCTAATGTTAATGCATTCAATTCGTTACCTTCTCCGATAGAGATTCCTCCATGACGAATGGAAACGTAAGACATTATGCCAGAATTATCTGCATCATCAGCACCACCGTACTTTCCATAACCATCAGAAGCAGGTATCCCTTCTATATTACCTTCCGTATCGCCATTCTCAGTACTTGACTTTGCTTTACCTAAGATAACAACTCCGCCCCATTTCTCATTATCCGTCTTCTTAAGATTCGTGCCTACCTTTTGATCGTAAGTGATGTTGTCCAAAACAGAAGTAAAAATTATTGGCTTTTCAGCTGTACCTTCAGCCATTAGCTTGCCACCTTGAGCAACCACAAGCGCAGATGCAGAAGCTAATTGCCCTTCAGCTCCTTTAATAATTGTACCTGCTTCTATAGTTAGCGTTGCACCACTTTCAACAATTACTTTCCCGTTCAAGGTGTATATGATATTAGAAGTCCAAGTTTCATCAGCAGAAATTTTTCCAGTTTTGGTTTCAGCTCCTTGCGTTGGTCCAACAGGATCTGGAGTTGGTAAAATACAGGACCCATCGTCCTTCTTCGCCTTCTCATCATAATTAGTTGCGGCTGAGTCCGTACAACCTTCTTTTTTACAAGAAGTCATTCCTCCTGCAATGGCTAGAGATAAGCCGGTTACCATTAAAGTCCTAATTGTCAAATTTGCTCGTTTCATTTTCAATTGTTTTTAAAGATTCTATTTCGTTTTAAATCCGATACAAATGAACACCACACCCTCTTGAATTCGCCTTTCTCTTCAATTAATTGATGGTTATAATAATGTTACGAAGCACTATGCTTAACCAAGGCTCATTTAAGCCTACTTTGCTGGTATATATTTATTTACACAAAATGCTAAAAACCAATTATTTAAGGATAGTTATAAACTATTAAGCAGTTCTGTTTTTTAAGACAATCAAATGTGTTTTCTTTGAAATTTTAAATTAATTTTTACATAACCTTAGTTTAATATACATGGGAAAGGATAAGTCAAAATTTGAGAAGTTAAAAAAGAACAAAACGATGGAAACAAAGCACAAAATTTTATTGGTTGATGACGAGCCAGACATTCTAGATGTCCTAGAGTATAACTTAAAAAAAGAAGGCTTTGATACTTACACCGCTTTGGACGGAATTGAAGCCCTTGAAATTGCAGACAAAGTTGTTCCAGACCTTATTCTACTTGATGTTATGATGCCGCGAATGGACGGAATGGAAACGTGCATTGAACTCAAAAACAATAAGAAATTAAAAAATACCTATATCACTTTTCTAACTGCTCGAAATGAAGACTATTCTCAAATTGCCGGCTTTGATGCTGGTGCGGATGATTACATTGCAAAACCCATCAAACCAAGGGTATTGGTTTCCCGCATTAAAGCAATGTTAAGAAGGTCACCATCTGGGCCAGTTGCTCAGGAAGATATTCAAGGTGTTTATATAGACAGGGAGCGATATCTTGTAAAGGTTGATGGTAAAGAATTGAATTTACCTAAAAAGGAATTTGAACTGTTGAGTTTGTTGACCTCTCAGGCTGGTAAAGTTTTTACACGTGAAACCATCCTAAGTTCTGTGTGGGGAGATGAGGTTGTCGTTGGAGATCGAACCATTGATGTGCACATTAGAAAGTTGCGAGAAAAAATTGGTGATAAATACATAAAGACTATTAAGGGCGTAGGGTATAAATTTGGGAAATAAATGAAAACCCTTTCTCCCCGTAAAATTGCCTTACGCGCAGGTCTATTGTCTGCTATTGTAGCGTGTATTTTGGTTTCCATTGCATCTTTAGCAGCGCTGAACTTTAAACTAAGTTTGTGGATATTGGTGCTGTTTCCCATTATCACCTATTTTGCTTCATACGGGATTTTCTATTACTTAATGGAGCGCTTTATTGACCAAAAAATAAAACTCATTTATAGAAGTATTCATCAGGAAAAAATTGGACGCCCTCTTTCCAATATGAAAATTGATATGAGTAAAGATGTATTCCGAGAGGTAAATAAAGATGTAGAAAATTGGGCTCAGGACTATAGAAAAGAAATATCTAGCTTGAAAGAGCAAGCCGAATTCCGGCGTGAGTTCATTGGTAATTTATCACACGAACTCAAAACTCCAATTACTATTATTCAAGGAAATATTTTAACCCTGCTAGAAGGAGCAGTAGACGATAAATCTATTCGCAATAAATTTTTGGAAAAAGCTGCGGACAATGTAGAACGACTAGAGAATCTCACCACTGACTTGGATAGAATTACTAAACTTGAAGGAGGAATCGATTATTTAAACATTTCAAAATTTAATCTTGTCGAATTAGTGCATCAAATTGCAGAAAATTTGCAAGATAAAGCGAGCGATAATAAGGTAAAATTAAAAGTGAAAATTCCGAAAACGAAGGAAATAAACGTTCGGGCGGATAAATCAAAAATCGACCAAGTGCTTACCAATCTTATTGTAAATAGTATTAATTACGGTAAAGAAAAGGGCACCACGACCATTGATCTTACTAGCCACGCTCCATTAATTCATGTAGACATTTCAGATGATGGCATTGGAATAGATAGTAAAAGCCTTCCACGGCTATTTGAGCGTTTTTATCGTGTCGATAAAAGTAGGTCGAGACATATCGGTGGCACAGGGTTAGGCTTGGCAATCGTCAAGCACATTTTAGATGCTCACCATCAAACAATAAGTGTTACTAGCGAACTGGAAAAAGGATCTTCTTTTACATTCACCTTAGAAAAAGCCTAATCAATACTGGATTACTTTAACCGTGTCTGCTCTAAACCGTACAGCCAACCAAGCACCAAGTTTCTCCTTCTGAAGTGCTATCTCCTTCTTTTTTGTACCCTCTTTCCAGCGAACAAATACTGTTGGAATGGTGTCACTTTTTCCGTCTTTAAGTTTGTGTTCAATCTTCGCAAAATAATTGGATTCGATTTCAGGATAATTCACATATACCTCTTTCCTAAGCACGTAATCTGGTAGTGAATCACCAAACATTCCCGAGAGTTTAGTTTGCAGTTCACGAATTTCTTGATTTCGTTCTTTTAGAATTTCTTGGTTTTGAGTAAACATTTCTTCGATTATTCCACTCTTTAATTCTGTTTTTAGTTTACCAGAAATATCATTTTCTAAATCACCAGCAATGTCCTTGTCTTGACGAATAATCAGCCTACAATTTTCAAGCTCAGCCATTGTCATTTTATTTTCTAAATCACTAATTTGTAGGTCTGAAAGTCTATCACCCATTAAAAAAAGCTTTATCGTACTTCCTTTGCTATTGTATTCCACCATTGAATTTATTACAGAAGTAGATTCAGAATCAATGTGCTCAGCAATAAATTGAGTCGCTTTCTGATTAAAGATAGTTTCTTGAATTACATTCCAAAAAATAAATCCAGAAGGCGTAATTACAACGATAACAAAAGCATAGATATAGAGCTTTACTTTTCTTTCACGCTCAGGATTGATAAAATCAACTTTAGGAAAACCAACATAACGAACAACTACAACAGTGGCTAAACTGATAAATATAGAATTGAGTAAAAACAGATAAAATGCTCCAAAAAAGTAATTGAAATGTCCTGTAGCTAGCCCGTAACCTGCCGTACAAAGAGGAGGCATAAGTGCAGTTGCAATTGCCACACCCGGTACCGCATTTGTTTTTTCTTTTCTAGAACTGGCCATTATCCCAGCTAATCCCCCAAAAACGGCAACCAAAACATCGAGAATAGTTGGTGTTGTTCGTGCTAGCAGCTCGTGACTATCTGCACTAATTGGAGACACAGTAAAATACAACCAAGCTGTAGCGACAGAAAATGCAACCGTAACGCCTAAATTTTTAAGCGACCTGGTAAGTAACTTTATGTCAGTCGTTCCGACAGCTAAACCCACACCTACAATCGGACCCATTAAAGGCGAAATAAGCATGGCTCCGATTATTACTGCAGTAGAATTTACATTTAGCCCAATACTCGCAATAAATATCGAGAAAATTAAAATATAAACGTTGTATCCCTTGAACTCAACATCCTTTTTTATAGCAGCTGTAGCACCCTCAATATCAACACCTTCTCGAATATTCAGATAATGCCTTATTCCTCTTAAAATGCTACGAATCGATGTTCTTAAATGTGCTTTATGTTCTTCTGGGATTACCTTTTCAACAACATTTTCGACGATTTTTTTGGTTTTACTTTCTTTGGTATTTTCGTCATTATTAAGGTCTTCAGAAGCCATAAAATATTCAGATTAGATTTCTATCAAATTTAGACCAAATTTGAATTTTTGAATAGTATGGCTAAATTATTTATTTAATGTAATGAATTTCAGAACTGAACTTAGCTGGAAAGCTGGTGATTGTGGGATTAATCATTCGTCTAAACTCATTTTTATTGGCAGCTGTTTTGCCGACAATTTTGGGGGAAAATTTCTTGCTCTTAAGTTTAATGTGATATTAAATCCTAATGGAATAATTTTTCATCCATTTCCAATTTTAGAAACAATATCTCGAGCTATAAAAGACCAACCTTTTTCTGAAAATGATTTGGTCAAAAGAGACGATGCTATTTTTTCATGGCAACATCATTCTCAACATTTTGGAAGTGAAAAATTACAGTTTTTAAACTCTCTAAATGAGCAACAAAAGAACCTTCGCAATCAACTAAAATCAGCAGATTATATTTTCATAACTTTTGGAACTGCTTGGGGGTTTGAGGTAAAATCAACAGGGAAAATTGCAGCGAATTGTCATAAAATACCTTCCAGTAATTTCGATAAAAAACTTACCAGCAATGCTGAAATTGCAAGCTCAGGCATTGAAGTAATTCAATTAATGCAAAAATTGAATCCTAATATAAAAATATTTTTTTCGGTTAGTCCAGTTCGACATATAAAGGATGGAATAATTGAAAACAATCGTTCAAAAGCAGAGTTGGTTAGCGCGACTCATCAAATAATTGAGGCTACTACAAACACCAAATATATTCCCGCTTTTGAATGGCTGATGGACGATCTTAGAGACTACCGCTTTTATGGAAAGGACAACGTACACCCTAGTGAAGAAGCAATAGAATATATCTGGGAAAAACTCTCAGCTACATTTTTTGAAGAGGAAACAAGAAAGGCAATTCACCAAATTCAGGAAATAATATCTGCAGTCAATCACAAACCCTTTCGCTCAGAATCAAAAGAACATAAGCGATTTTTGGAAAAAACAATTTCCAAAATAAAGACCTTAGAAGCTCCAATTCAACAAGCATTTTCAAGCGAATTAGAAATCTTAAAAGCTCAAATTAAATGAAAGTAATTCAACTTAAAACGTTTGGCGCTGTCGGTCAGAAAGCATTTGAAGTAGCAGAAACTAAAGATCCAAAACCAGGGCTGGATGATGTTCTAATCCAAGTTGATGCATTTGGATTAAACTTTGCCGACGTTATGGCTCGAAAGGGAATTTACAACGACTGCCCTCCGCTTCCCGCTGTCTTGGGATATGAATCTGTAGGCACTGTGCTTGAAATTGGAGGAAATGTTAAAACAGTTTCTGTCGGAGATAGAGTTGTGGCTTTTACTCGATTTGGCTCTTATGCTGAAAAGGTGGTTACCCCTCAGTTAGCTGTTGCAAAAATCCCAAATGAAATGTCAAATGGCGAGGCGGCCGCAATGGCAACCCAGTATTGTACGGCATGGTTTAGTGGATTTGAGGCTATTAATGTCTACCCAGGAGAGCATGTGCTCATTCATGCTGCTGCTGGAGGAGTTGGAACTGCGCTCGTCCAATTGTTAAAATGGAAAAAAGCCATTGTTTATGGAACAGCTAGCTCAGCTGCAAAACTTGAATACTTATCATCCATTGGAGTTGATTTTCCGATAAACTACCTGGAAAATGATTTTGTTGAAGAAATAAAAAAGATAAGAAGTGGAAAACGTGTGGACGTTATTTTTGACCCAATAGGTGGTTCTAATTTTAAAAAGTCTCTGAAAGTACTTGCCTACGGTGGTCGAATTGTTCCTTTTGGAGCAAGCTCCAGAGAGAAAAAAGGATTTCTGTCCTTATTAAAAGTAGCCTTTGGGTTTGGCTTTCACTCACCCGCAACAAACATTATGAAATCGCAAATCTGGGCTGGAGTTAATATGCTGCGTATTGCTGATGAAAAACCCGAATTAATGAACTTTTGCATGAATCAAGTCATTGATTTGTATAAAAAAGGAATTTGTAAACCGCACGTTGGTGGCGTTTTTAAAGTTAGTGAAATTGGTGAAGCACACGATTTTTTAGAAAGCCGAAAAAGTATGGGCAAGCTCATCGTAGAATGGAAATAAAAATAAATAGTTTAATTTTAAGGTCAAATTAGTTGACCATGCTTGAAAAAATTAATCTAAATAAAGTCCTGTTTCTTGATATTGAAACTGTTCCACAATTCGAAAATTATAAGGATGTACCAGAGCGACTACAAAAACTTTGGGATACAAAAGCAGGCTTCCTTGCCCGAAATGAAGAATCTCCAGAAGAGTTGTATGATCGTGCTGGAATTTATGCTGAATTTGGTAAAATCGTTTGTATTTCAGTCGGTTACATTCGAGAAGGTGAAATTCGTTTAAAGTCTTTTTTCAGTGATAATGAGTTGGAGTTGCTGCACGAATTTACCGAAATGCTCAACCAGTATTATAGCAGCCCTTATCAATTGCTTTGTGCACACAATGGTAAAGAATTCGATTTTCCATATATCGCCAGGCGATTACTAATCAATGGCATTCCATTACCAGGCATTCTGAATATTGCAGGAAAAAGGCCTTGGGAAGTTCAACATTTAGACACCTTAGAATTGTGGAAATTCGGGGATTATAAAAACTATACGTCACTCAATTTATTGACGGCCATTTTTGATATCCCAACGCCAAAAGATGATATTGACGGCAGTATGGTTGGAGCTGTATATTACAAGGAGAAAAATCTTTCGCGTATAAAGGAATACTGTGAAAAGGATGTTGTTGCCTTAACGCAACTTATGCGACGCTATAAAAACTTGGAGTTAATTGCGGAGAAGGATATTCATTATAGTGAGTAATTACCTCCCACTAAAACTCGGCTTCCGTTTCTCAACAAATGCAGTAGTTCCTTCTTTAAAATCTTCAGTTCCAAAAGCTTTACCAAAAGCGTCAATCTCTGCATCGAAACCGTTTTTTCCGTCAACGAACCCGGCGTTAATTGCATCAATTGCAAAACCAATAGCTGTAGGAGAGTTTCTAGAGATTTTAGTGGCAATTTTCAATGCAGTTTCCATAAGCATTTCTGGAGATACGCAATGGTTTACCAAGCCAATTTCATGCGCTCTAGCACCATAAATCATTTGGGCAGTAAACACCAATTCATTGGCACGCCCTTTTCCAATTAATTGGGGTAACCTCTGAGTTCCACCATACCCAGGAATCACTCCCAAAGAAACTTCAGGTAGTCCCATTTTCGCACTATCCGAACAAATTCTGATATGAGCACTCATGGCTAGTTCAAGTCCACCACCTAGAGCAAACCCATTAATAGCTGCAATAACTGGAGTTCTCAGATTCTCAACCAAATTAAATAGCGTTTCTTGTCCCTTTCTGGCCAATTCAGCGCCTTGCTCAACATTAAAATTCGCAAATTCTTTTATATCTGCACCAGCTACAAAAGCTTTCTCTCCAGCACCTATAATGATAATCACTCGAGTTTCAGCGTCAGCTTCAGCATTTGTAAATGCGGCACTTAACTCTTCTATCGTTTGCTTATTTAATGCATTTAACTGATTGGGACGATTAATCGTAATCGTTTGAATGCTTCCTTGTGTGTCTGTAAGTATGTTCTGAAATTCCATGGCACTATATTTTAGACTGCAAACTTAGAAAAGAGCAGTAAATAAATTTTGAATTTTAAAAAATGTGCTTTTCGTTCTGTCCGCTCAATGCTTATCGGAACAAGTTCACTTCACCACTGTAAAAATGAAATTCGTCTAAATAGTCCATTACCCTTGCTTGATATAAATAAACGCCAATTGTCGCCATTTCTTGCTTTATTAAATTTGTGCCATCCCAACCAATTTTCGGGTCATTTGATGTAAATATTATATGCCCCCATCGGTCGTGTATGGTTAGTTGATATTCTTTAGCGCCGATTACGACGGGCCTAAATTCTTCGTTCCTACCATCAGTATTCGGTGTAAAAGAATTAGGAGCAAAAAATGCGTATTCATTTTCAACTGTAACCGTTTTAGACAAGGTGTCAGTGCATCCGTTTTCATTGGCAACCAATTGACTTATTCTGTAAACACCTGGTTTATCGAACAGAAAAAGTCCGCTACAACCGTTCTCAGGTTCTAAACTTCCAACAAATAAATCACAATCACTTGCTCTTTTGGGGTTTGAGAATACCTCTACTTCAGGACTAAAAATACTAACTAAAGTATCAGATAGTGTAAATCCTGCCGATGGGCTCTCATAAACTTTAATTGAAATGTCAACTGGCCCTAAAGTATCTATACATTTATCTTGGGTATAGCTAATGAATGAGATATTATAATTCCCTGGTTTATCGAACCTCCACCGCTCTTTAGCGTTGGTTGATGTTGAACTTGAGCGCAAAGTATTTGTAAGCGCCCAGTTAGTTACCAGTGGGCTCTCGGATGCTGACAAATTCTCCAATTGAACCAATAATGGCGCGCAACCCTCAGTATTTCGAGTCTCTAATTTTAATTCAGGGTTTGCAATCACATTGGGCGTTAGTTCTACCTCTGCACTGCAAACAGCATGTGTCAAAATTACGGTCATGTCAAATGCACCTAACTGCGGATAATTAAATTCTTGAGTAACTTCCCCGGTATCTGCTCTTATGCTAGCACCTTGACCAAAAGTCCAATAAATCCTTGTGTAGGGTTCATATTCGCCAGTAGTCGAAAACTTAAAAACAGGATTAGACAAGCACGCATATTGATATCCTAAAACTTCTGGGTTTATTGGAGGGTAAACCTGAACCAACTTCTCGATGGTGTCTGCGCAGTCGAATTGAGGGTTTGCAATTAAACGAATTTTATAGGTGCCAGTATCCGGAAAGGTAAACGTTGGGGTTTTTAAAGTCGATGTTAAAATTCCTGGGTTATCCAAATCAAAATCCCACTGAAAAGTTCTCGATGTTATACTGTTATTAACCATCTCATGCTTCATTCCTGAGCACGGAAGAGGTGCGACAAATTTAGCCTCAGTATTACTTTCGCAGGGTACAATATTTACTTGAAACTCTCTGCGCGTCTCGCCAATCTTAATTCCGTTGCGATACTCATCTACACAAATGCCATATAGGTACTGTCCTGTTTGTATTGGAATTCCAGTTATTTGACCCGTGATTGGGTCAATCTGAAATGGATTAACAATGTTGAAAGGATTTGTGGCGGAATACCCTGCGCTCCACGGAACTACATTATAGGGTGGCTTAGTCGCAGGAATGGGCATTATGCTGTTTGGTGGTCCTGGATTTCGAACCGCGTCTGAACCACCAGAATAAGGATCACAAAACTTGTAGACCAAAGAATCGCCATCATCATCTCTTGCACTATGGTTGAAGTTAAATTCGCTTCCTAAACAAATAGCGATTGGAGGTGAACTTTTAAATATTGGAGAGTTATTGCAGCCGTACCGCAGCGAACCAGTAATATTTGTGGTAATTGTTGTTCCAACCTTATCTGGTATTCTAATGTTTTTAAGTGATTTATTCCTGCAACACCTTTGATAACTTACCGTGTAGCCATCCATATTTGGCGGTAAATACACAATGGTTTTGTAGTATCCAATTTGAACGCAAACTCCGCTCGGAACTGAAAAACATGGATCATAAATATCGGCTGGAAGCTCGCGAATACCCGTTGGTGCTATCTGTAGATTGGCAAACAGAGTGTCGTTATAAATAGCAATATTAGCGGGGTTATCATATTCGGCACCATCCGAATTACAATCGCGGTAAACGATCATAGTTATTTCGTAATTGTTATTTCCAAGGCACTTATACGTCAAATCTCCACCAACAATATGGAAAGCATTTGAGATAAATCCGCTGAGTGCAAATAGTATAAGAAAAAGTGCTTTTCTGAGCATAATTGTGACCAAGATACAATGTTAATCAGCTACATAGATTAAGACAAAAAAAACAAAGCAAAGTTTGGTCAACATTTTCTCAAAAAAATTCAATTATTTGCACGATTCTTGACTCTATTTAATAATTTCACAACATGAAAACTAAAATAGCTCTGCTTCTAACGATTGTACTTGTAATTAATGCCAATGCTCAAGAGATTGATTTTGGCAAGTTTGATAATTACGTAAAAAAATCAATGCGAGATTTTAATATACCGGGATTGGCAATCGGTGTTATTCAGAATGGCGATATTGTATTTCAGCAAGGGTATGGAGTAAGTATGGTAGGTGAAGACCAGCGAATAAGTACCAATTCTATGTTTGGGATTGCATCTTTATCAAAAGGATTTACAGCTGCCTCTGTGGGTATGTTGGTTGAAGAGGGCAAGCTAAACTGGGACGATAAAGTGACAAAACATTTACCAAATTGGAAGTTAAGCGATCCAATTGTAACTAACATGATGACCATTGAAGATTTACTGTGTCATCGCAGCGGACTCAAAACTTTTGATGGTGATTTGTTATGGTATGGAAGTAATTATAGCCGAGAAGAAATTATTACAAGAATTCAATATTTGCCGCTTTCTTATGAATTCCGAAACGGTTTTGGGTATCAGAATATCATGTTTATTACCGCTGGAGAAGTAATTGCGAAGGTTTCTGGCATGTCTTGGGACAAATTTGTCGATACACGGATTCTTAATCCGCTTGGAATGACACAAACAATTTCCTCAATAACTAAATATAAGGAGAATACAAAAATCGCTTATCCACATTTAAAACGAAAACCGCAAGAGCTTTTGAATTACGATAATAGCGGTGCTACAGCTGCTCTAAATTCAAATGTTGTTGATATGATGACCTGGACAAAGTTTTGGTTAAATGAAGGGATTCATCACGGCGATACGTTACTTAAGGCTAGTACTGTTCGTAAAATTTTCAGCGTTCAAAACCCTTTGAATGTTTCAAATTTTGATGCAACAATTGGAACTCATTTTAAGGGCTATGGGTTTGGATGGTTTTTAATGGATTATAACGGTAAAAAAGTCGTTCACCACGGTGGTGGACTGCCCGGATATATAACTAAAGTTGTATTGGTTCCTGAAGAAAACATGGGCGTTGTAATCTTAACAAATGATATGTCTTCAATTTGTACTGCTCTTATGTACAGATTATTGGATGAGGCTTTTGGAGAAGCGAAAAGAGATTGGTCTAAAGATTTTTCATCCTACAGCAAAAGGTCAGACTCTTTGAGCACAGTAAAAATGAATAAACAAGACCAAGAACGAAAAGCAGAGACTACACCAACACTACCTTTAGAAAGCTATGTAGGAACATATACTGATAAATTTTATGGAAACGCTACCATTTCTATTGAGGGGAAAGGCAAGAAGGCTAAGCTGAAAATAGTTTTAGAACCAGCAAAAGCGTTATTCACAGCAACTTGTGATCATTGGGAAAATGACAGCTTTGTATTTAAGTTTAATGATGAGTTCTTGCCAAGGGGATTTGCGAATTTTAAACTTGAGGGTGCCAAAATTAGTGGGTTCAATATTGATTTGCCAAATCCAGATTTTCATTTTTCTAATTTAAATTTTGTGAAGCAGTGAAGAAATGTTCAATTTTCAATTATTTGTTTCCGGTAACTTCAAAAGGTAGTGCAAAAATTCAACATTTAATTCTCAATTGTAACGTCATTCCAGAAGTCTAGTTGAGCTTTTCGACGAAGGAGATTTAGTGGAACTTCTGTCCGGAATCTAAATGAAGTTAACGAGGAATAATCTATTGAGCTAAGCTGTAATGGAAAGGAATGCTCAATTATATTAGTCCTCTAAAAAACTTAAAACCCGATGTGTTGCATTTATGAGTTGAACACAGCACTCAACATTCAAAACTAAAAATGCAAAACTCCCTTAACTCAATATATGCATCCGCTCTGAGTCCATTTTTATAAAAGTAAAAAGGAGGATAGTAAACGCCCAAAGACTAGAGCCACCATAAGAAAAGAATGGCAAAGGAATTCCGATTACCGGAGCTAAACCTATTGTCATTCCCACGTTTATTGCAAGGTGGAAAAAGAATATACTGGCAACACAATAGCCGTATATTCTAGAAAATTTAGACCGTTGTCGCTCCGCAATTATTACAATCCGAAAGAGTAACACTAAGAATAATACAATTACCACAAAACTTCCAAAATACCCCCATTCTTCTCCAACCGTACAAAAAATAAAATCGGTACTCTGCTCTGGAACGAAGTTAAATTTGGTTTGGGTTCCCTGCAAAAAGCCTTTTCCAAAAACGCCGCCAGAACCAATGGCAATCATAGATTGATGAACGTTGTAACCAGCCCCTGTGGGATCATGTTCTATGCCAAGTAGCTCATTAATCCTAGACTGTTGATGCGGTTTCAATACTTCATTAAACAAGTAATTTACCCCATATACATAGCCTGCAATAACTCCAAAAACTAGTACAATGACTATTTTTATTCCCTTATATCGACGAAACATTTGATAAATCAGCAGACATATAAATCCCACCACCACAATCATTAAAGTCTGACCAGAAATTTGAAAGTCAAAAGGTAAATTGAATGTCGTATAATTAAGTAATAAGGCAAGTACGAATAACGTTGCCGCACCCAGACCTATCAGCAAAATATTTCCACTTAGCCCCTCGCGGTACATTACAAAAATAAATGAGGCATAAACCAAAACAGAACCTGTATCAGGCTGCAATAAAATGAGTCCAGCTGGAATAAGTAGTATTAAGAAAGCTTTTATTCTAACGAAAATACCTTGGAATTTTTTTCCTAAAGAACTGAGGTAGTAAGTCAACGCAAGAGCAGTTCCATACTTTGCAAGCTCTGAGGGCTGGAAAGAAAAACTACCAAATGTAAACCACGATTTTGCACCTTTAATCTCTGTTCCAAATACTAAAACAGCAATTAACAATACTATGCAAATTGCATAAATGGGATAAGCAAGTCGCGAAAAAAACCTTGGGTCTAACATTAATACAATCCACATCAAAAGATAAGACGTAACAATCCATATCATTTGCTTTCCATACGACATACTCAAGTCAAAAATCGATTGATGTTGCTCGTTATATGTAGCAGCATAAATATTAATCCAACCCATTATTACGAGGGCGGTATAAACCCAAAAAATAGTCCAATCGATATTTTGAAATATGCTACTTTTTGCCCTCATATATATCTAAAAATTGAGCATCAGTAATTCGCTTCTGCTTTTCCTTTCTCTTTATTTCTCCTGTTAGATATTGTTCTATCATTAAACTAGAAATAGGCGCAGCCCATGTTCCTCCATAATCGGAATACTCTACATAAACTGCAATGGCAATTTTAGGATTCTCCATAGGTGCAAAAGCCATAAATACAGAATGGTCAGGCCAAGGGTCATTTTGTACGGTCCCAGTTTTTCCGCAGACCATAATACTATCCATTCTTGCTCTTCTTGCTGTGCCCCCGCTCTCATTTACAACCTTGTACATTGCTTGAATTATGGGCTCAAAATATTTTTCGTCTACTTCAGTATCAACCTTCTTGGTAAACTCAGATCGTTTGACTGAATCTTCACCAATCGCCTTAATTAAATGTGGCTGATAATAATATCCTTTGTTTGCGATAATCGCAGCCAAATTTGCAATCTGAAGAGGCACAACTTGCAATTCACCCTCACCTATACTATTGGAATAAATGGTTGAAAAAGCCCATCGATTCTCTCCGTACCACTTATTGTAAAATTCAGGAGTTGGGACTAGCCCACTTTTTAAACCGGGTAAATCAGTTTTTAAACGCACTCCTAATCCAAATTTCTTTACACGCTCTTGCCAAATTTGCAGACCCATATTGGCATCTCTAAAAATACTTGTATTAGCTCCGCGTTGTATAAGTCGCTTATAAACCTGATAAAAATAGGGATTACAACTGTGCTGAATCGCACCTACCAATTCATCGTTTGTATGTGAACCGTGGCAACCAATTATTCCTCGATTGCACTTAAAGCGTGTGTCTTGCGTAATAACTCCCTCGTCAAGAGCAACTAGGGCTTGAACAATCTTAAAAATAGAACCAGGACGATATAATGCATTGATTGTTCGATTAAATAATGGGTTTAATGAATCGTTTTCTTGCAACAATTGGTAATTTTTTGAGCGCGGCCTACCCACCAATAAATTAGGGTCATAACTCGGCGCAGAAACCATAGCTAAAATTTCCCCAGTAGCAGGCTCAATAGCAACAATACTGCCTCTTTTACCTTGCATTAGTAACTCTCCAAATGCTTGCAAATCTCGATCAATAGAGCTAATTAAATTTTTACCCACAATGGGCAATGTATCGTACAGTCCATTTCGATAACTGCCTTTGATTCGGTTGTGAACATCTACCATTAGCACTTTTTTTCCGCGAGTACCGCGCAAAACTGATTCGTACTCTTTTTCTAAGCCCCTTTTACCGATGTAATCGCCACTCTTGTAATAGGCATCCTTTACGATATCTGCATTTCCAACTTCAGAAATATATCCTAAAATATGCGCAGAAGTGGCCTTCGGATACTTTCGCAAGGTTCGTTTTTCGCCATAAAACCCATTGTATTTATAAAGTCGCTCAGATATTAATGCCCATTGATCAGCGGGAATTTGTTTCTCAAATACAGAAGGTCGGTAAAGGCTATATTTTCTAGCTTTTTTTAATCGAGTAACAAAAAGAGAATCAGAAATTTCAAGTAATTGACAAAAAGAACTGGTGTCAAAATTGCTAACCTTTGACGGCACAACCATTAAGTCATATGCAGCTTCATTATAAACCAAAAGCTTCCCTTTTCTATCGTAAATTAATCCACGAACAGGGTACTGAGTTATAGACCTAAGCGCTTGGTTATTTGCAGATAGCTGATAAGAATCATCAACTACTTGAATAAAAAAAAGTCTTCCTAAAAAAATGAGGCCAATAGTCAGAAAAATTCCGAGTATTACAAATTTCCTATCCTCAAACGGCTTCATTAAGAACGATTAGGCTTAAAGGAAAAGAGCTGATAAATAACTAATAAAGTCACCGTAAATAAAGTACTAGCCAACGCTCTTCCCATAACATTAAATAGCTCAGAAAAACGGAAAGCTTCAACCAAATGAACCGTAAAGTGATGTATAAAAATAGCTATGGACGAGTAGGTTATAAACCAAGTAAAACCCATTGTACGCCAATTTGGTGCGGCATTAAATTCGTAGCCATCTCTAGGCGCTAAAAAACGTAAGAGTGTTGGTCTTATGTAAGCCAAAAAAACGCATGCAAATGCATGTAGCCCCCAGCTAGAGGAAAAAAAATCGATAGACAATCCAAGTGCAAAAGCCAAGAGCATAACTACAATTCGATTGAATTCAACAGGTAAAAACAAAATAAATATCATGTAAAAATAGGTACTCGCAACTCCCAAAACCTGGACATTATTTAGCACCAATCCTTGAAGGATAATTAGCACTATCAAGCGAATACCTATTGATATACTTGAACTAATCATCTTCTTGAGTTTGATTTAATTCAACTTCTTTTTGCTCTGTTACCAGCGCATTGGTAATCGCAAAAACGTAGGATACCTTTCTAAAATCAACAGCTAGATTTAGATTTATTTCATAAAAATCCGTGCCTTGTATGGGTTTGTAATCTGCAATGGTTCCTATCATTATATTTCTCGGGAAAATACCACCAGAACCGCGAGTAACAACAGTATCGCCGATTGCAATAGCAACATGAGAAGGAATATCTGACAACTGTACCTTATCTGCCTTTTCGCCATTCCACTTCAGCACACCAAAATAATCTGACGACTTTAACTTGGCACTTACTTGAGTTCGCGAATGCAAAACTGATATTACGCTTGAATAATGTTTAGAAACATTTTTAATAATCCCGATTATACCCTCGTTACAAACAACGCCCATTTCAGGTTGCAAGCCATTTACCGAACCTTGATTTAACGTTAAATAGTTGTTGCGTTGACTGACAGTGCTATTAACTACCCGGGCTTTTGTATACTCATATTGGGTGCGATAAAGGCTGTCATTAATTATTTTTGACCAAGGAGTTAATCCATAATGAGCTTCCTGTTCATTTGATTTCAAAAGCGCTATTTCTTCGGCTAAATTTTCATTCACCTCTTTAAGACTCAAATAATCTTTAGTCTCCGCTATTACCTCAAATGCTCTACCAGAAACTTCATTCGCAAAGCCTAAAAAGTTTGCCCTTTGAAAAGAGTTATTCTGAACCAAAAGAAAAAACGCAATGAACTGAAGCCCAAAAAATAATAGCGTGAAATGCTGTCGCCAAATAAATTGTATAAGGTTACGCACGCACTATTCTCCCAGAAAATTACTTGATTAAGAAATTAAAATTATCTGCATTTTTAAGTGCTATGCCAGTTCCTCTTGCCACCGCTCTTAATGGATCTTCAGCTACATGCACGGGCAGCTTAGTTTTCATACTAATACGTTTATCCAATCCTCTTAACATAGAGCCACCACCAGCTAAGTAAATCCCAGTTTTGTAAATATCTGCAGAAAGTTCAGGAGGTGTCATTTCTAATGCAGATAAAATAGCCTCTTCAATCTTTGATATTGATTTATCCAAAGCGTGAGATATTTCAACATATGAAACGTGAATTTCTTTTGGAATGCCCGTCATTAAATCTCGACCATGCACTGCGTAATCCTCAGGTGGATCATCTAGCTCTGGTAAAGCAGCCCCCACTTCAATTTTAATTCTTTCAGCGGTTCTTTCTCCAATTAAAATATTGTGTTGTCTTCTCAAATAGTCTTCTATGTCAGAGGTAAATTCATCACCAGCTACACGAATAGACTTATCGCAAACGATTCCTCCAAGAGCGATAACTGCAATCTCTGAAGTCCCTCCACCTATATCGATAATCATATTACCCATTGGCTCCTCAACGTCAATCCCAATACCAATTGCTGCGGCCATCGGTTCGTATATCAAATACACCTCTTTAGCACCTGCATGCTCTGCCGAATCTTTTACTGCTCGTTTTTCTACCTCAGTAATTCCAGAGGGAATACAGATTACCATTTTTAATGACGGCTGAAAAATTCTCCGACCAGAATTGATCATCTTGATCATTCCCTTTATCATGTGCTCAGCAGCATGAAAATCGGCAATTACTCCATCCTTTAATGGACGAATAGTTTTAATATTTTCATGGGTCTTACCATGCATTTGCATCGCTTGCTTGCCCACTGCAATAAACTTTGAAGACATTCGGTCTTGCGCCACAATTGATGGTTCATCAACAACAACCTTGTCGTTGTGAATTATCAATGTATTGGCCGTTCCCAAATCAATTGCAATTTCTTGGGTAAAAAAATCAAATAAGCCCATTTATAATTTCCTCCTTGTTCCTAATGTTTAAAATGTCTTGTTCCTGTAATAACCATGGCCAAATCATGGCTATTGCAATAATCTATACTAAGCTGATCTTTTATCGAACCGCCTGGCTGAACCACCGCTTTTATCCCAGCATTATCAGCAATTTCCACACAATCTGGAAATGGGAAAAATGCATCCGAAGCCATAACGGAGCCCTCTAAATCAAAATTGAAGGCCTTCGCTTTGTTAATTGCCTGATTCAACGCATCAACCCTACTTGTCTGTCCTGTACCGCTAGCTAATAATTGGCCGTTTTTAGCCAAAACAATGGTGTTTGATTTAGTATGCTTCACCAGTTTATTGGCAAAAATTAAATCTTCGGTTTGTTCCTTTGTTGGTTCTTCTTGAGTAACGGACTCAAAGTTCGATTCAGTTTCTGAACGCTTATCACGCTCTTGAACCAACACCCCATTTACGCTAGAACGATACAATCGATTGGGTAAATTTACTTCTTTCTTCACCAGAATAATTCGATTCTTTTTCTGCTTCAAAACCGTCTCTGCTTCTGCTGAGTACGACGGCGCTATTATTACTTCGAAAAATAAATTGTGAACTTCATTTGCCGTTGCAACATCAATTTCTGTATTGGAAATTAAAACTCCTCCAAATGCAGATACTGGATCACCTGCTAAGGCATCTTTCCAAGCTTCTAAAATGGTATTTCTAGTTGCTAATCCACAGGCATTGTTGTGCTTAAGCACAGCAAAAGTTGGTGCACTTTTTTTAAAATCTTCCATTAAACAAACAGCAGCGTCAACGTCTAATAAATTATTGTAGGAAAGTTCTTTTCCGTTCAACTTATCAAACATCTGATCTAGATTACCAAAGAAGCTCGCTTCCTGGTGCGGATTCTCGCCGTACCTCAATAGCTGTGAATCGTTAATCGAAAGACGAATAAAATCTTGGTTGAAATCACGATTAAAATAATCTGAAATTGCACTATCGTAATGTGATGAAACCTTAAATGCTTCTAAGGCCAATTCTTTTCGTTGAATTAATGATGTGCTGCCATTTCCAGAGGAAAGCATTTCCAAAACAGACGAATACTGTTGAACAGAAGGCACAATCATAACATCTCTGAAGTTTTTTGCCGCTGCTCTTATCAATGAAATTCCACCAATATCAATTTTCTCAATTATCGTTTGCTCTTCATCAGTACTCGCAACTGTTTCCTCAAATGGATATAAATCAACAATTACTAAATCCAATTCAGGAATTTCAAATTCTTTAAGTTGCTTCTGATCCTCTGCTAATGCTCGCCTAGATAAAATACCACCAAAAACCTTTGGGTGTAAAGTTTTAACTCTACCACCAAGAATAGAAGGGTAAGAAGTTAAGTCCTCTACTCTATTTACAGAAATACCCAGTTCTTCAATAAAAGCCTGAGTTCCTCCTGTTGAATATATATTTACCCCAAGTTCATTCAGTTTTTGGACAATTGGCCCTAAACCATCTTTATTAAAAACTGAAATTAATGCGTTTTTTATCTTCCTTTCTTCCACTTTAAATTTTCTTGGATTGAAATCACCTATGAAAAACTAAACAGAGTTACTTTTAATGCTTGATTATCAATAATTTAAGCTATCCACGATCACAAACGACTCCTCTATGCAATTTTAGCAATAAACAGCGGGGTAATTACCTCCATAACTTGCACAAAATCAACAATGTTGATAAAAAGTTTCAATTGTTTAAAACCATTTATGATACTGTTGAGTAAAATCGTCCAAATTAGAGTTAAGAATGAATATTTTCGTTGCCTGATTGAAACGATGACAATATGAAAATGATGAACTTAAAATCTGCAGGTCTTGCAGTAGTAATGTTGTGTTTTTTAGGCACAAATGCTCAAATTAAAACTCCTCAACCTAGTCCTTATGCGGAATTAGAACAGGCAATAGGGCTAACTGAAGTGGAAGTTTCTTACAGTAGACCTGGGGTAAAAGGAAGGACGATTTTTGGAGACCTAGTGCCTTATGGTAAACTTTGGAGAACTGGGGCCAATAGAGCGACAACGATTGAAACCAAAGGGGACATTATGCTTGCTGGAAAAAGTCTGAAAAAAGGAAAGTACTCCGTTTTTACTATGCCTGGAGAATCAGAATGGACGGTAATTATAAATTCCGATGCAACGGCCTCGGCTAGCAAATACACTGAAGATAAAGACGTAATGCGTTTTACTGTAAAGCCTTCAAAAACTGCAGCCAAAGTTGAAACATTTACAATGATGTTTTCAAACCTAACTGATAATTCAGCAGATTGGCAAATTATGTGGGAAAACACTATGGTATCCATTCCTGTTAAAACAAATGTAGACGAAGAAGTAATGGCTCAAATTGAATCTGTAATGAATGGTCCAAGTTCTAGAGACATGTATCTTGCTGCTAGATATTATTATGACAATGACAAAGACATAAAAAAAGCAGTGACATGGATAAACAAGTCGGTAGCTCTAGACGGAGAAGACCAAAAGTTTTGGGTAACATACTGGCAAGCTATGATTTTAGCTAAATCTGGAGATAAAAAAGGTGCTATTGCTGCTGCTGAAAAATCTAAAGCTTTAGCTCAAAAAGCTGAATATGAAGAGTATGTTACGAAAAATAATACTTTACTGAAATCTTTGAAGTAGTTGACTTTTTTCTCAAATAAACTAATTGTAAAACTAACAGCAATATTATTTGCTGTTAGTTTTTTTTCTTGCTCGCTAGATAATTCGACCGAAAAAATAGCATTGAGCTTTGACAACCAACCCATTCATTACAATGTTTATGGTAATGGCCCGCTTACCCTGTTATTTGTTCATGGTTGGGCAACTAATCAAACCTATTGGGACAACCAGGTAAAGTTTTTCGAAGGAAAGTATAAAGTGGTAACCTTGGATCTAGCTGGACATGGAAAATCAGGGAAATCTAGAAAAAACTGGACTCCAGAAAACTACGCTAGAGATGTTATAGCAGTAACAGATGAAATTGAATCTGAGAACTTAGTATTAATTGGTCACGATATGGGTGATGAAATTATTCTTAGAGCGAGCAGAACAAACCCAAAAGACGTTGTAGGAATTATTGGAGTTGATAATTTTAAAAATATTGATGTCTTAGATACCGATTCATTGCAAGAAGTGGAGGATCGGTTTTTTAATATCATGAAGAAACAATACAAACTAGGAGCAGAGTTTTACGTCGCCGAGTATTTATTCTCACCATATTCCAACGCATCTACAATAAAAAAGGTTATTGATGATGTAACTAAAGTCGATCCGAAAATGGCGACAGAAACCTTGCAAGCTCTCTTTGATGATTATAAAAATGAAAAACAATTCTGAAGAAACATAATAGCCCCTTTGTATTTGGTGAATAGTGACTATGCTTTTACCGATACTATGGCTCTAAAAAAACATTGCAGAAAAGGTTTTCATATTTCTTATATAAATGACATAGGCCATTACCCTATGCTTGAGGCTCCCACGGAATTAAATAATGCTCTTGACAATTATTTGACCCAAATCGAAAAACAAGTAAAGTCCAAAGAGTAAATACTTGTAGCCGTGAGCGAAACAAACATCAATTGCCCAAGCTGTAAAGGAATCTATGCATACCCAATGGATAGTCTAATGGTATGCCCAGAATGCGGCCACGAATGGAATCCTGAAGACATAGAGCTTGAAAGCAACCCACAAATTAAAGATGCCAATGGTAACATTCTGGTAGATGGAGACTCGGTAATTGTTTTAAAGAACTTGCCTGTAAAAGGTGCTCCAGGGCCTGTAAAAGCTGGAACAAAGGTTAAGAATATTCGATTAACTAATGGAGACCACAATATTTCATGCAAGATAGATGGTTTCGGAGCAATGGGTCTGAAGTCAGAGTTTGTAAAGAAGGCTTAAAGCTGAAGCGAATGAAGCAGCGCGCTGATTTCGCAAATGGACATAAATCTATTTTTACTGAACTTCATTAATCAACGTTATTCCAGAATAATAGTTGACCTTATCGATGAAGAAGATTATGAGAAACTTCTACGTGGAATCCATATAAAATTAACTAGGAATCTTTGCAACCCTAAGTCATTCAAGGAAAAATTCTCAATGATTAGTTTGATAATTTCAAATTCGGCAATTTAGTGATCGTTACATTAAAAATTAATATTTCAAATCCCGTACATCAACCTACCAATCATAAAGTAAATAAATAGCCCCAAAATATCATTTACTGTGGTTATAAATGGGCCCGTGGCTAGTGCAGGATCAATTTTATACTTGTCTAAAGTAAGGGGAATAAGTGTTCCAAATAATGCCGCAATTACTATTACTGCCAGCAATGCCAGACTAACTGTATAGGCTAAGTTTAGTGAATCTCCGAAAATTAAATTATAGACCAAAACAATGATTGCGCAAGCAATGGCATTTAACAAGGCCACCGAAAACTCTTTTAAAAGTCGAGGAAAAATTCCAGATAATCCCATGGTGTTATTTGCCAATCCTTGAACAATTATTGCAGAAGATTGCACGCCAACATTACCTCCCATTGCCGCAACCAATGGAATAAAAAATGCCATTTCTGGATACAATTGAATATCAGATTCGTAAAGTCCAATAACTCGAGCGCCAAAGATTCCACCAATAAGACCCAAAATTAACCAAGGTAACCGCGCTCGGGTGAGTACCCAAACACTATCAGTAGATTCAACATTATCAGAGATACCAGAAGCCATTTGGTAATCACGATCTGCTTCTTCCTTGATAACATCTACAACATCATCAATCGTAATCCGACCAATTAAACGGTGCAGGTTATCCACGACTGGAAGGGCCACCAAATCGTATTTCTCCATAATATTTGCTACTTCTTCAGTACTGTCTCCTGCTTTCACCCAGTGAATATCGGAAACATAAACATCTTGTATTTTAGCATTTGTAGGCGCTACGAGCATTTTCTTTAAGGCCAACCTGCCTTTAAGCCGGTCTTTTTCGTCGGTTACATAAACCGTATAAACATTCTCAATGTCCTCGGCTTGCTTCCTTAACTCCAAGATACTCTCGGTAACGGAAACGTGTTCATAAACACGCACCAACTCTTTACCCATAATTGCCCCAGCAGTACCCTCTTCATAATTCAGTAGATCCACAATTTGACTGGCTTGGTCAATATCGTCTATTTGAGCAATTACCTCTTCTTTTCGCTCCTCTGAGAGTTCTTGAATAAGGTCAGCCGCGTCATCTGTTTCGAGGTTTTCGACAAAGTTCTCAGCAATTTCAACTGAAGTATAGGCTTCCAAAAGATCCCTGCGGTCTTCTTCGTCTAAATGAGTAATGGTATCTGAAGCCCGAACGGGGTCCAAGTAATGAAGAACTGTTTTTGATTCTTCTGTACTAAGTTCATTGATAATTTCGGCGATATCAGCCGCGTGAACTTCATTAAATAGACCTATCAGGCGATTTTCATCACTTGCAGCAGCTGCTTCTCGAATCTCTGATAAGTATTGTTTGGTAAGCTCGAACTGCATAAATCTTCTTTCAATTTTATCGTTATAAATGAATTGTCGTGAGCAAAGTTACAGTTATTGATGGAGTAAAAAAGTCAGCTTATTCTTGGAACAAAACCTTCGTCATTTCCACAAACTGCTCCACCGTCAAGGTCTCTGCCCTCATACTTCCGTGTGGCAGTTCTCTTTTTTCTGCATTGAGTTGCTTTAGCGCATTATTCAAGGTCTTCCTTCTTTGGTTAAAAGCAGTTTTTACTGTCAAAACAAAGTGTTTGGTATCGCAGCCCAAATCAACAATTGAGTTTCTTTTCATTCTAACCACACCACTCACTACATTGGGAGGAGGGTAAAATGCGTTTCTATCTATGTCATTCAAATACTCAACATCATAGAATGCCTGTAGTAAAACACTAAGAATACCATAGGTTTTTGAACCTGGATTTGCAGCAACTCGCAATCCAACTTCCTTCTGAAACGTTCCTACCAGTTCAGGAATTTGGTGTCGCTGATCAAAAACTCGAAAAAGAATTTGTGATGAAATGTTGTAAGGGAAATTACCAATGATAGAAATCGGCTCAGAACTGAGGCTACTGAGCTCTAATCGTAAAAAACTTTTTTGTACAATCTGGTAATCTGGCACGCCCAATTCATTCACCAAGTAATCGACAGACTCCCTATCGATTTCGCAAAGCCATAGGTTTTTTAAATCCTTTTTAAGTAAATATTTAGAAAGCGCGCCTGTTCCTGGGCCAATTTCAATTACCTGAGTTGAAGGAGTAACCGAAAGAGCACTCACAATGTTTTGCACTATGGGTTCATCAATCAGAAAATGTTGGCCTAGGTGTTTTTTGGGTTGTACCATTATACCTCTTCCAAAAGAGTTCTAAAGGCTACAAACTTCCCTTGGTACTTGTCAGTATGTACTTTTTGAAGCGCAGGAGCATGTTTGGTTTGGTATTCTTCGAGGTTTTCCCACGATGTTGTTTTGTATTGAATGCTATAGGTAATTCCGTCTGCCTCGTCAACAAGGACTTTCATCATATTGTTATCTGCAAATAAGCCTGTTTTCATCACTTCAGGAATGTGCTCCTCTTTCATCCACGAAAACCACTCATCATGAACATCAGTGTCAATTTTTACTGTTACGTTATATACAATCATGTATCTAAATTAATATGAATTAGAGGTTATCGCCCCTTAGCCTGCGAAATCGTTTACGACTCTCTGTGGCAAACAAACTGTCTTGATAATCGGTAATTATCAATTGGTAAAGTTCCTTCGCTTTTGTGGGTTGATTTAGCTTTTCCTCGTACAATTCTGCCAAAAGGTATATTGCTTTGTCTGCCAAAATATCGGTAGGGTAAAGGGCTTTTATATCTTCTAAAAACCCAGTACCAACTTGGTATTCTTTTTCTTTCATTGCCATTTCGTAACGCAGCATTAACATTTCATCTTCTAAAGCATGCCCAGGAAATATGGCTTTTATACTGTCTAGTTTACCACGAGCCTCAAGCAATCGATTTTGAAAAATGAGCAGGTCGGCATCGGCGTACAACTTTAATGGTACGGTTGAAGTGTCTACCGTGCTGTTATCGGTTATAATAACCGAAAGCAACATAGCATCGTTAGCGATCAGTTTTGTAGTTGCTCCTTTCAGAATATCCAACTGAGCCTTTGCCAAGTCAAAATTTCCCGTGTAAAAATGAACCTTTGAACTCTTTAATTTAGCCATCTCACCAAGGTAATCGTACTTAAAGCCCTTATCAACTTGACCATATACCAGCGAGGCATCCCAAATGTAGCCTGCCGCCAAAAGCGCATCGCCATATTCCAATTTTATTTCAGCCAACTGATGCGGAGAAATTCCATTGATTGAAAGCGCTTCTTCAAAAGTGTCCAGTCCTTCTTCTAGTTTATGCTGATAAAAACACTGAACATGTGCTTTTTTTCTCAGCAGTGTAGATGTTCCTTCGGTCTTTCCAAACAAATTTATCGTCGCATCAAAATCAGCAATTAAATCAACCAGTGCCAATGAATCAATTGAACCTCCCTCTGCCAGTTGGTTATAACGAACCATCAGTCCGCCAATTCTTGATTCAACATAATACTGCGATTTTTTACCAATCTTCACGACATATTCGAAGGCATCTGCAGCTACAGCATATTCTTTGTTGTTTGCGAGCGTTTCAGCAAGATTATACACCCTTCTTCCGTCTTCATTAAGTCTTCTATCCAAGGCTTTGACTTGAATAAACGCTGCGCTCCAATTTGACTCTTGCATGTAAACCCAAATCAACATTTCAGAAAACACCATAGAGTTCGGTTTTTGATTTATTTTTTGAATCAACCCTTTTTTCAATGCTTTATTCGCAGGACTGTCTTTTTCATTCGCCGCAGTTTTGTTTAATAAACCCTCAACTGTTTTCAGATAACCGGGGTTTAACTCTAGGAGGTTGAGCAACTCATCGGTCATGTCATCATATCGTTCCATCCGATAATAGATATCTGCGATTTCAGTATTAAAAGGATAGGTGTTTTTCATCACAGACCGCCCTTCCTGGTAGACATCCAAAGATTCTTGATTTCTTTTTATTTCAAGAAATGCTGCTGCAAGTTCGTTTATCACTTGGTAATTTGGTGGAATAGCTTTGATAAGCTTTTTAAATTCTTTCGATTGAGCTTTTTCATTCCCCTCCAAACCATAGGTATAACCATAATCTACCTTAGCTTTTTGGTTTATTGGGTCAATTCTAACATGTCTTTTCGAGAGTTTTCTGGCCTCACCATAGTTCTCTAACTTTACGAGACATTTAAAAAGGTAGTTGTAATTTGAGGTGTTGGCTTGCTTTGAATACAGGCGATTGTAATACAATAATGCCTTTTCATATTCATTATTTTGGTAATAATGAGCCGCTAATTGACTATCGGTAGTTTGGCTAATTCCAGCAAATGAAGCTAGAAAAATTGGAACCAATAGCGTTATTTTAAGTGCCCATTTCATTACATTATTTCTCTGCGCTTTCTTTTATAAATACAATTAAAGAGTCTATACCTGCTTTGTGTCGGTAATAAGAACTGCCAATAGATTCGTGCCAAGCCTTTATATTTCCAACGCTTTCTTTGTGTCTAGCTACAGCCTTAGATTCTGCTGGAAAAACCTCAAGAAAGCTTTCTTTGTCAAATAGATTGTTCTCTAAATCCTTCTTCAAGTTATTCAGTTGTCCTTGAGTGTAATTCAACTCTGAATTTTGACTAACATAAGTCTCAGAAAATTTACGCACCGACTTAATTGTTCTGTAATAGTAATCAACTTTTAAAGCGGTTTGCAAATCCATCGTGTCTGGATACTGGCTTTGGATAAATTGAACATCTTGTTTAACGGTATCAACTAAATTACTGTAATCTTCTGGGCTCAATTCAGCCAATTTACTTTGCACAACTGTAACCACCGTCAATAAAGAATCGACCTGCTGAATCGGTTTTTCATTTGGGTTTTCCGAACAAGAACCTAACACCCCAATAAGGCCAAAAATTGCAACTAATCTGGTCATTTCTATTTATTTATTTTTTCAAATCCAACATAAGGAACTAAAGCCTTTGGAATATTTATTTCGTTTTTAGTTTGGTTGTTCTCTAACACTGCAGCCATGATTCTTGGCAATGCCATTGCACTACCGTTGAGTGTATGTACTAAGTGGTTTTTACCATCAGCGTCTTTGTATCTGCATTTCAAACGATTTGCTTGAAAGGTTTCAAAATTCGAAACTGAGCTTACCTCTAGCCACATTTCTTGAGCAGCACTCCACACTTCAAAATCGTAGGTAATAGCAGCAGCAAAACCAAGGTCACCACCGCAAAGACGAACAACTCGATAATGCAATTCTAAGGACTCTAGTAACCCTTTTACGTGATCGACCATTTGATCTAAAGCCTTGTAAGATTCATGAGGATGTACGACTTGCAGAATCTCAACTTTCTCAAATTGATGCAGCCTATTCAATCCCCTCACATCTTTACCGTAGCTTCCCGCCTCTCTTCTAAAACAAGGAGAAAATGCTGTGTTTTTCATCGGTAAATCAGCCTCTTTAATAATAGTATCGCGGTAAATATTGGTAACAGGAACCTCAGCAGTTGGAATTAAGTACAAATGATCTCTTTCCGTATGATACATCTGACCATCTTTATCAGGAAGTTGGCCCGTACCATAACCAGAAGCTTCATTAATTAGAAGTGGGGGATTTATTTCTTCGTATCCATTTTCCACAGCTCTATCCAAAAAAAACTGCACCAAACCACGCTGCAGTCTTGCTCCCTGATTTCTATAAACGGGAAAGCCTGCACCTGTAATTTTTACTCCTAGCTCCCAATCAATTAAGTTAAGGTTTTTAGCAATTTCCCAATGCGGTTCGGCAACTTCCAAATCTGGTTTATTTCCCCAAGTAGCTATTTCAACATTATCCGTGTCATCTTTTCCAACAGGAACCGATTTATTTGGAATGTTCGGTAAATGATACATCTGCTCTAACAGTTCCTCATCCAGTCGGTTAAGCTCTTCACTTAACAGCTTATTATCCTCTTTTTGAGTAGCTGTTTTCTCCCTTAAGGAACTTGCGTCAGCTTGCTTTCCTGATTTAAAGAGCTCGCCAATTACTTTCGAGCTTTCTTTGATTTCGTGCTGGTTGTTTTCAAATCGCGTTTGAATTTCACGCTTTCGTTTATCAAGCGCAATAATTTTTTCCACAATATCGGTAATATCAATGTTTCGAACTTTCATTCGATCAATGATTTCCTCGGAATTGTTTCTTATTTCAGACTGAAGTAACATAACAGTTATTGTAAGCGAATTTACGTTTAGAGTTTATTGCTAAACGGTAGTATTTGTTAATGATATAAAACAAAAATCCCGTTACCATTCCGATAGCTATCGGTTTAGAAACGGGATTTTAAATCCTTATTATTTCTTGCTATCGGCTATGCTTGTGCTGGCTCAACCGAAACGTAAGAACGATTATCTCTTTTCTTCTTAAAAACTACAGTTCCGTCAACAAGAGCAAAAATAGTATGATCTTTACCTAGACCGACATTTTCTGCTGGAATGTACTTAGTACCCCTTTGACGAATAATGATGTTACCTGCTTTTGCAGCTTGTCCACCACTTACTTTTACTCCTAGTCGTTTACTTTGCGATTCACGACCGTTTTTAGAACTACCTACACCTTTCTTATGTGCCATGATTTATTCTTTTAGGCTAAACGCCGATTAATCTTCTTTTTTAGTTTCCTTCTTCGGAGCAGCTTTCTTTGCTTCAGCCTTTGGAGCAGCTTCCTTCTTAGGAGCGGCTTTTTTTGCTGGTGCCTTTTCAGCTGTTGCAGTTACCTTTTCCGCTTTTGGAGCAGCGGCCTTCTTAGCTGGTGCTTTTTTAGCTCCAGCGCCAATTCCTTCGATTACCAATTCAGTTAAATACTGCCGGTGACCGTTTGATTTTTGGTAACCTTTTCTTCTTTTCTTTTTGAAGACAATTACTTTGTCTCCTTTCAGGTGTTGTAATACCTTAGCATTAACTGCTACACCTTCTATAACCGGGGCGCCAACTGTTACTTTTCCGTTATCATCTGTAAGCATAACTTTATCGAAAGAAACTTTGTCTCCTTCAGCTGCTTCTAGACGATGAACAAAAAGCTTTTGGTCTTTCTGCACTTTAAACTGCTGCCCTGCTATCTCTACAATTGCGTACATCGTTTATTTTATTAATTGTTCTTATTAAAAATCGGACGGCAAAAGTAATTATTTTTTAAAAGCGCACAACCCCTATTCTAATGTTGAAATCCACTACAGTTTATACCTTACTTTACTTATAACGTAAACGCCTGAGAGTATCAATGTAAAACCACTGGCATGAAATAAATTCAATTCTTCTCCATCCAATAAACCCCAGCACATAGCAACAATTGGTATCATGTAAGTAACTGAAGATGCAAATACAGCTGATGTGAATTTAATGAGTTGATTGAATAATAACAAGGCCCCTGCTGTACCAAATACTCCTAGAATCGATAAATAAGTTAGATTCAATCGATTTTCAGCTTCAAATGCAATATCAAAAAATCCGTTATATATAAGTCCTACCGTCATGAAGGGCAGCAAAACAAAAAAGGCAAACCCAGTTATTTGCTTAGAAGACAAATCTACAAGCCATGATTTTATAGTATTGACACTTATTCCATAGCACAGTGTAGCAGCGATTACCATAAGTGAATAAATAATCGGAACACCTACAATTCCTATTTGAGAAGAACCATAAATTAGAGTTAGGGCCCCAACCAAACCAATTAGAACGCCGATCACTTGCCTTGAAATCAACTTAGTTCCAAAAAACATAAAACCAATGGCTACAGTAAAAAGCGGAACTAAACTATTGAGCATTCCTGTTGCACCACTTGGCAACTCTAGTTGCGCCGTAGCAAAAAGAATTGCTGGTAAAAGGTTTCCAAAAAGAGCTACCATACAGATGGCCGCAAACTTTTTATTCCATAAAGGAAAAGTCTTTAATTGCTTATATGCAAGAGGCAGCATTACTATTCCAGAAATAAATATTCTGTACTCAGCAACTTGCAGAGCCGAAAAAGATTCTAATCCTCGTTTCATTAGTATAAATGAGCTGCCCCAGATAAGTGCTAATAGCAGCAATGAAAGATATTGCCTAAAGGGGGTGTTTATTTGAAATTCCAAGCAGCAAAAGTATCGGAATTACCGCCCATACTTTCTTTAATAAGGTGAGATACAATTTGAGTTTACTTTTGGCAAATGCTTGAAATAATTAGAACCGAAAATTTAAAGCGTCATTTCACTGTAGGCAAGGAGCTAGTAGAGGCGCTAAAAGGTGTTGATATTTCCATTAAAAAAGGAGAATATGTTGCTTTAATGGGAACTTCTGGCTCAGGTAAATCGACCCTTATGAATATTCTAGGCTGCTTAGATACGCCAAGTGCAGGAAAATATTTTTTAAATAATAAAGATGTCTCCACAATGCTCGAAAACCAATTGGCAGAGGTTCGAAACAAAGAAATCGGTTTTGTTTTTCAGTCTTTTAATCTGCTACCCAGATATAGTGCCCTGGATAATGTTGCGCTTCCACTCATTTATAGTGGAACACCAAAAAAAGAAAGAAACGAGTTAGCCGAGAAGGTGCTTTCCCTAGTTGGTTTGAAAGATAGAATGAAACATCAACCCAATGAATTAAGCGGAGGTCAACGTCAACGTGTTGCCATTGCACGAGCGCTAGTAAACTCTCCATCCATCATTCTGGCCGATGAGCCGACAGGAAATCTAGACTCAGTAACCTCTCATGAAATTATGGATCTACTTACCGATATCCACGAAAGGGGAAACACCATCGTTATGGTAACTCACGAAGAGGATATTGCCGAATGTGCCGAGCGAACAATTCGCATGAAGGATGGATTAATTCAATAAGAATACCCAACCTTGCATCACCTGCCTCGTTAACCAAACACAAAAAAGTCTCAAATTTCTTTGGTTGATAACATAATCAGTTAAATTTGCAAATCTTTTGGAGTTAATTTATAATTAATTTAAAACGATTTATACACTAAATAATCTAGAAAAGTCATGAAAAAAGTTTCCTTATTACTTATGGTTGTTGTATTTGCTTTTGCTGCAAACGCTCAATCAGTTGTTGAGAAATTCAACAACACATTAAAAGGAGAGAGTGCAACAATTAACACTATCTCACCTCAAAATACAACGCCAATCTCGTATTTGGCAAACAATTCTGGTACACTCGCAGCTGCTGGTGATACAATTGCTTATTATGATTTCAACTCAAGTAATGGCCTAACGCTTACAGGTACGTCAGTTAGAGGCTGGTCATTGGGTACGGGCAATTCTTGGTGGTCAAATCGAGGAATAATGTCAACTTCAGGCGCCGACTGGGCAGTTTTAAAGCCTGGAGATCCTAGGGCTGGAACTTTATCTGCTGCGTCATACTCTATGACTACAACAGCGATAAACTGTACTGGTAAAAATTCTGTTGTACTTTCATTCGAACAATTTCATGCAAGATTTGAAGATACTTCCTCAGTACAAATTAGCACTGATGGAACTAATTTTACCACCGTTTTTGATAACATGGATTTACCAATTACTTCAAACGGAAACTCAAATCCTTCTCCTAATCCACAGAAAATCACTATAAATATTTCGCAATTGGCGGCTAACCAAGCAAATGTTTATGTTCGATTTTTATGGGTTTCAAGACAACAAGTTCAGACCGGTATTGGTTACGGCTGGTGGATTGATGATTTAATGTTATTTGAGGGTGAAAATAACGATATGGCTATGGTTGATGCTTATTGGAAACCTTATACTGATTCAACTTACATTCACTATGCAGATTTTTATACGCAAATTCCTAATCGTCAAGCACGTAATTACCCAATTCAATTTGGAGCTAAATACAGTAACTTAGGTGGAGCTACGCAAACAAACGCAGGTTTTAAAGCTGTAATGAATGGTCCAGGTGCTTTTAGCCAAACGGTAACTGCTACTAAAAGTTCATTGGCTCCTTTAGCTACTGACTCCGCATCCACAAGTACTTCCATAACACTTACAGGAGGTGTTGGAACGTATGATGGTTATTTAGTTGCAACCTCTGATTCAGCATTAAAACTTAATGGTGATGATACATTAAACGCAACTGTAGAAGTTACAAACGGTACTTATGCTCGCGACAACAATGATATCGCTGGGGCAGGAGCATTTTACTACAATCCTTCTGGAATCTGGGAATGGGAAGTAGGTGCTATTTACGAGTTAAAAACATTAGATAATATTGTAGGAGTTGAGTGGTTAAACACTGAGGCGAATACAATAAGAGCTGGAAAAACTGGAACGATTACCGTGAACATATACAATGTTGGTGATTATACTAGAAATAGTATTGCGGGAGTAGCTAATGCTCCTATATTTTCTTCAAGTGTCATAAATATATCGGCATTAAAAGATAGTGTTGACGAATGGGTTACTACTCCATTGTCACGAGTTGTTGGTGGAACAGATGATACACTAGGACCTGGAAACTATCTTGTAACATTGAAAGGAAATCAAAACTTTGGTTCAGATACTATCTTCTGGCCAGTCCAAAGAACAGAATTTGTTAGCTCACAATACCTTGTTAGAGTTGCACAATCGGGCGGAGCTATGGGTAATTGGAGTTTTGGTGGTAGAAAATATATGGTTAGACTACTTACGAAGCCTACGGTGTGCCCAACTTTAATGGGTGCAGTTGCAACTGGAACACCTACTACTGCTTGTGGAAACACTGATGGTGAAGTAGAAGTAACTTCTGACCCTAGCAACGGTGTAGGGCCATATACATACGCTTGGGATATAAATGGAACAGCTACCGCTGGTAAGAAAGTAACAGGATTAGGAGCTGGTTCTTATGGCGTCACAATCACTGATGCTAACGGATGTACAGTATCCTCTAGTGCAGGTGTTACTGATTTTGGAGCTCCATCAGTCTCTCAAGATGTAGCGAATAGCGTAACTAGCACAACTTGTTTCGGTAATAAACAAGGGAAAATTGCAATTTCAGTTGTAAAAGGTGCAAATCCAAATCCTAGCTATTCATACAAATGGGTTGAAACTAGTGCGCCAGGTACTACAGTTTCTACTGACTCTACTCTTATTAATGTAGAAGCTGGAACTTATAGAGTTGAAGTTAACGACGGTTCTACCCCTCCATGTTTACAGTCTGTAAGCGTAACAATTACTGGCCCTTCTGTAGGAATTAGAGCAATTGCCGGAAGTGAGATTAATAATGAGTGCGTCGGAGATGTAAAAGGTGAAGTGGAAATGGTTCTTTCTGGCGGTACTGGAACGCTTTCTATAAGTTGGGCTGGTGGAAGTAACGCATTGAAAAGAACAAGCCTTTCTGCTGGTAGTTATGCTTACACGGTAACAGATGGTAACGGTTGTACAGAAAGTGGAAGTCACCAAGTGACTGAGCCTTCTACACGTTTTACAATTACAGCACCTTCTTATGGAGCTCCTTCTGGTATAAGCTCTATTACACCAGTTACTTCAAATAATACTGTAGAATTAGAAGTTAAAACATCAGGAGGAATTACGTCTACTATTGCCTCTTCTAAAGGAGTTGAGTGGAGAAATCCTGCTGGTAACGTTATTCTAGGTCAAGAACTACCACTTTTAGTTATTGATCCTACTGAAGAAAACAGAGACGGTTATGGTGCATACATAGCGGTTGCTAGAAATACTGTTGGTTGTAAATCTGAAGCTGTAGTATTCGATGTTTTGGCAGAAGACTTTTTACAATTCCCTTTCTCAGTTAGTGAGTTTGGAGCTAGTTCTACATTGTCAATATTTCCAAACCCTTCAAAAGGAATGGTAAATATTAAACTAGACAATAGTGCTTCAGGTGACTACACTATTAGCGTGAAAAACGTTGTTGGACAGGTTGTATATGCCAATACTTATACTTCTAATGGAAGTTTGGATGAGGTATTAAACCTTGAGAGTGCTGATGCAGGTGTTTATTTTATTAACATAAGCAACGGTTCTTCTGAAGTCTCTAAGAAAATCATTATCGATTAATTTAAAGTTCATAGAAATAAAAAGGCGCCTATGGCGCCTTTTTTTTGCTCTATAATTTCTGAACCTTTTAACTACTAAAATCGACCTAATCTTATAGGTTAACCTTTCATCTTTTTTAGTTCTTTCATAAAAGATGAAGCATAAACAAAGTCCGTTAACTCGGCTGTTTGAGCATCCATGATTTCCTTATTTGTACCGTCCCATATTATGTCTCCCTTATAAATAAAGGAAATATGTTCTCCAATTTCTAAAACGGAATTCATATCATGTGTTATTACGACAGTAGTCATATTAAACTCATGTGTAATTTCCTTAATCAAATTATCAATTAAAATACTAGTCTGGGGATCAAGTCCAGAATTTGGCTCATCGCAGAATAAATACTTTGGATTAGCAGAAATTGCACGTGCAATTCCTACCCGTTTCTTCATACCTCCACTCAGTTCGCTTGGCATTAACTTGTTCGATCCGTTCAGATCTACTCTATCCAAACAAAAGTTCACTCTATCCAAACCTTCCTTTTTTGTCAGTTTCGAAAACATTTTGATTGGAAAAAGCACATTCTCTTCAACCGTCATGTAATCAAAAAGCGCGCTGCCTTGAAACAAAAATCCAATTTCTTTGCGCACCTCTTTTTTTTCTGATCTTGACATTCGATTAAAGATTCGTCCATCATAGGAAATGGTTCCCGTATCTGGAGTATGAAGACCGACAACGCATTTACAAAGCGTCGTTTTTCCACTTCCAGATGCGCCGATTAATAAATTTGCTTTTCCTGCTTCAAAGCAAACATCGATATTGCGAAGTACATCATTGTCGCCAAACGATTTGTTCAAACCTTTAATCTCAATCATATTAGCAACATTTGGGTTAAAATATAATTGAAAATTAACACCGTAATACTGCTATATACTACAGCCTTAGTGCTAGACTTTCCTACCTCTAGCGCAGACCCACTAGCATAATACCCATAATAGGACGAAACTGATGTAATTAAAAATGCAAAGATTAATGCTTTAATTAAAGCGTAAACGATGTCAAACGGCCTAAAATCATATTGAATACCGGTAATGTAATCAGAAGGTGTAATAATTCCCACCGTTTCACAAATAACGTAACCAAAGAAAATTCCAATAAACATACTTAATACTACCAAAAAAGGCATGATACACATTAGAGCAGTAATCTTGGGGAGTGCCAAATAATTAGCTGAATTAATACCCATAATTTCAAGTGCATCGATTTGCTCAGACACTCTCATTGTACCCAATTCTGACGCTATATTAGAACCTATTTTTCCTGAAAGAATAAGCGCTAGCATAGTTGGAGAAAACTCCAAAATCATACTTTGCCTTGTAGTATAACCTACTAGATATGCTGGAATCCAACCACTATCAATTTGCGAGGCCGTTTGTATAGTAATAACCATTCCCATAAAACCAGAAATAATTACAATTATACCAATTGAGCCAATTCCTAATTTCCACAATTCTTGAACAAAAAGCTCACGAAACACCTTCCATTTTTCGGGGCGACGAAAAACTTTTGAAATAAATATAGAATACTCACCTATTTGGTGCAGAATCTTCAGCATAGACACAAATTTAATACTTGCGTAGCTTTACATTTGTTTTGTGGGGTCTAAAATTAAAATTGGAGCGTTTTTATTGATTATGCTATTTTTCAGCTCAGCAATTATGACATCTTGCAAGTCCAGTAAAAAAGATTGTGATTGTCCGACATTTGGTGAAAAAGCTAAAAAAAATAAGAAAACCAGATATAAACGTCCAAAATGAATGCAGATGCGCAGCTAATGGAATTGGAAAAACATCTTCCTGCTAATTTAGCAGAAGAAATGCTTGAAGTTCTAAAGAAAAAAAACACTCAGCTCACAATTACAAAAAAAAGATCCACGAAGCTTGGTGACTACAGAAGGCCTTCCTCTAAAGTAAACTATCACAGAATTTCAGTAAATGGATCTCTAAACAAGTATGCCTTCCTAATTACCCTTGTTCATGAACTGGCTCATTTAGAAGTTTATGAGCAGTATAAAAATAAAGTATTGCCCCACGGCATAGAATGGAAAAATACATTTGGAAAAATGCTAAGCAACCTATTAGCAAGAAATATTTTTCCCGATATAATTTCTATTGAACTGTCTAAATATGCTCAGAATCCAAAAGCAAGTAGCGTTTCAGATGTTAACTTAATGCTAGCCTTAAAAAAATTCGACGAAGGAAATAGTCCTATATTAAATGACTTGCCAAATCAAGCCGTTTTTCAAATCGGGAAAAAAATATTTGAAAAAGGCAAAAAACGACGAACTCGATATTTATGTAAAGAAGTGAATACAAACAGATTGTACGTCATTAGCGGATTAGCTGAAATAAAATTGTTGACTGATATTAACAACATATAAGTAATTTAGTATCATGAGTGAAAACTACTGTGTAATAATGGCTGGAGGAGTTGGCTCTAGATTTTGGCCCGCTAGTACGGCCGAAAACCCAAAGCAGTTCTTAGATATATTAGGAACTGGAAGAACCTTACTGCAGCAAACATTTGATCGTTTTAAGTCAATTATTAAAGAAGAGAATGTACTTATACTGACGAATGAACGCTACAAAGAATTAGTTCAACATCAATTACCTAGTATTTCTCAGGAACAAATAATTTGTGAACCCGCAAGAAGAAATACGGCTCCTTGCATTTTATACGCCGCTATAAAAATTTGGAAAATAAACCCTGACGCTTCTTTTATTGTTGCTCCTGCAGACCATCTAATAACTAATATAGATGAATTTAATAACGCAATTTGCTTAGGTTTAGAGGTTTGCAAAAAAGACCCGAATAAAAGTATAACCTTAGGTATTAAACCTTGGCATGCCTCTACAGGGTTTGGTTACATAAAAAGAGGCGCATTAAGTCAAGAAGGAGTTTTTTATGTAGAACAATTCACTGAAAAACCGATATTGAGTGTCGCTAAGGAAATGCTAAAATCAGGAGACTATTATTGGAATAGCGGACTTTTTATTTGGAATGCAAAACGATTGTTAGATCTTTTCAAAGAGTTTCAACCCGAAATGTATGAGCTTTTTAATAAAGACTTATATGCATTCAATTCTCCGTTGGAAAGGGAAACGTTAAAGGTGTTATACCCAAAATGTGAGGATATCTCTGTTGACTATGCAATTCTTGAACAAGACCAAAATGTTTTTGTGATTCCTGGAGACTTTGGTTGGAGTGATTTGGGCAGTTGGAGTTCATTAAAAGATCACGTTGCGGTTGATGAACAAGACAATACAATTATTGGCTCTCAACAAAAATTACTACAGGATAGTTCCAACAATATTATTGTGCTTCCTAAAGAAAAGAAGGCTTTAATTGCAGGGCTATCGAACTATATTGTTGTCGACACTCATGATTCCATTTTGATTTGCCCAATTGAACATGAACAAGATATTAAATCGTATTTAAGCCGTTTAAACGAGCAATGAAAGCTCTAACACATATACTTTTTTTACGGTAATATTTGGTTTTGGCCAAAGTTTATTGGCTAGTAAAGACTCGCTCTATCAAGACAGTATTACTCAAATACTCTCGAGAGACATTAGCGACTCCGCCAAAACTTACATTTATTATAGCGCAACTGCACGAGTAAAAAACAGTAATCCTCAATTAGCTCTAAGTTACGCATACAATGCTTTGGAGTTGGCAGCAAACAGCACAGACTCTTTATTACTAGGACTGTTAAATAATAGAATTGGGTTAATATACCTTAATCTGGGAAAGTATGAATTAGCTGAAGAATTTCTCTTGAAAAACCTATTGATTCAAGGATACCGTAGGGATAATCGACGAGAAGCAGATGCTTTCAATAATCTTGGAATTTTATTCATGAAAAAAGCGGATTATGAAACAGCGAAAAATCACTATTTAAATAGCTGTAAGCTCTATAAAAGAGCTGGTTTTGAAAAAAACTTAGGAACCGTATTTAATAGTTTAGGAATAATCAATAAGCATGAAAATCAAATAGATTCAAGCGTTTATTATTTCAACTTATCTCTAGAATTGAATAGGAAAACGGGAAATATACGCGGCCTGGCAAATAACTTTATAAACCTTTTGTCCCTATACCAAAAAAATAATGACACTCTCTTGGCTAAAGAATACCTCGAAAAAGCATTAAAAATTGAAATAAGCACCAATAATGTTTTGGGCGAATTAACCACTCTTATCAAGCTGACTGAAATAACTAGTGGCAATTACTCCTCTAGCAACGTAGATTCGGTACTTAAGTCTGTTGTCCTTAGAGCTAAAAAAACTGGATTTAAACCAATAGAGTCATTAGCCTATCAAAAACTTTATGAGCTATCCAAAGAAATTGGAGATTCACTTAGCGCATTAAAATATTTGGAAAACCACGAGGCCCTTAAAGATAGTTTATCAGCAGCAGAGGCAAAACTCAAAATAAAACTACTAAACAAGGAGCTTGAACGCGCCCAACATAATAATCGGTATTTGGAAATAATGAAAATTAATAACCTGAATATTGCCCTTTTAGAAAAAGACAAGCAACGGTTCATATTACTTTCAATTGGCCTTTTTGCACTTTCTATCTTAGGTGGAATTCTGTTGTTTTTATTTGTCAAGGAGCGGAAAACTTCTAAACTCGTCAATAAGCAAGCAGAAGAGCTGCAAATTCAAAAAAAATTCATTTCAAAAAACAACGCAGATTTGCTTATTACCATTTCTGACCTAAGGGAGGCAGAGAGAGAAGAAGAAGCGTTGCTAGGGTTAATAGCTCATGACTTAAAAGCTCCTATTGGTCAAATTCAAAGTTTAATCGAGTTGTTGACTGGAGAAATTGAACCTAAAACATTAAATAAAGAAGATGTGCGGGTTTATTTAAAAACAATGAATCTTTCCTTTGCAAGAATTGATGAACTTATCTCTACAATAATTCAGACTCATAAATCTTCAAGTGATCTAAATGTAAAAACACACTTAAATTCTATGTTAACCAACATTATTGAACGCAGCATATTTCAGGCAAGAACTAAAAAAATTGACTTTAGCACCTCCTTGGGAAAGGACTTTGTACTAAAAAATAAAGATCCCGAAAAGCTTAAAAGAATTATTGAAAATTTGATATCAAACGCTATTAAATTTTCAAGGCCATCTTCTGAAATTAGAGTTAAAGCTGAACTAATCAGCGACGGTGTTGTAATTGAAATTGGTGATAGTGGGCCTGGGTTTTCTAAAAACGGACGGCTTCAGCTTTCTGAAGTTATTGAGGACAACAATGCACTGCCTACTGGCTCAGAAAAATCTGATAAAATTGGATTAAAGGTAGTAAAGGCTTTCAGCGAGGATCTTGGAATTAGAGTCATAATTAACAGCGAAAAAAAAGCCGGAACAACGTTCCAGCTTTATCTTACAAATTTAAAATAACAAGCTATAAAGTGCCTGTCATTTTTGCTGGTACTACCCATTCGTCAAATTCTTCGGCACTCAAATAACCTAAATTTATAGCCTCTTCCTTTAATGTGGATCCATTTTCGTAGGCTGTTTTTGCAATTTTAGCAGCTTTCTCATAACCAATTTTAGTATTCAGTGCAGTTACTAGCATCAACGAATTATCTAAATTCTTTTTGAGGTTTTCATAATTTGGCACAATACCATATGCGCAATTATCATTAAATGAAACACATGCATCACCTATTAACCGGGCACTTTCCAAAATATTCCTTGCCATCATTGGCTTAAATACATTAAGCTCATAATGCCCCGTCATTCCACCAACAGAAACAGCTACATCATTACCCACAACCTGAGCACAAACCATTGTCAATGCCTCGGCTTGCGTTGGATTAACTTTTCCTGGCATAATTGAAGACCCGGGCTCATTTGCAGGAATTATTATTTCTCCAATTCCAGATCTTGGTCCTGAGGCCAGCATTCTTATATCGTTTGCAATTTTCATCAAACTCACTGCAATCTGCTTAAGTGCTCCATGCGATTCAACAATTGCATCATGCGCGGCTAAAGCTTCAAACTTATTTTCTGCGGTGATGAAAGGTAGGTCGGTAAACTCAGCAATATATTTGGCCACCAACTCAGAGTATCCCTTTGGAGTGTTTATTCCAGTTCCGACAGCTGTGCCTCCAAGCGCTAATTCTGACAAGTGACTTAATGTCGCTTTTAATGCTTTAATTCCGTGATTTAATTGCGCTACATATCCAGAAAATTCTTGACCCAGTGTAAGCGGAGTTGCATCCATTAAATGCGTTCTTCCTATTTTCACCACCGCTTTATACTCATCAGACTTTTTTTGAAGCGTATCCCTTAGCTTTTCAATACCTGGAATCGTAGTTTCTACGATCATTTTATAAGAAGCAATATGCATAGCCGTCGGATAGGTATCATTTGAACTCTGGCTTTTATTAACATCATCGTTGGGGTGAACAAATTTACTAGAGTCATGTATGTTTCCACCATTTAAAACTTGACTTCGATTAGAAACTACCTCGTTCATATTCATGTTGGATTGGGTTCCACTTCCAGTTTGCCAAACTACGAGAGGAAATTGATCGTTATGTTTACCTTCCAAAACCTCATCACACACTAATCCAATTAAATCCCTCTTTTCCGAACTTAAAACGCCCAATTCACAATTGGTATAAGCTGCCGCCTTTTTCAAATAGGCAAACCCTTCAATAATTTCAATTGGCATGCTGCCAGCAGGTCCAATTTTAAAGTTATTTCTAGAGCGCTCAGTTTGAGCACCCCAATATTTATCGACAGGAACATTTACCTCGCCCATTGTATCTTTTTCAATTCTATATTCCATTTCACTCAATTTTTTTCAAAAATAGCTGCTAACACAAACAATGAATGCTTATTCTGCTAAAACTTTTGTCTAAATTTGTTTTCAACTTATACAGAACAATATGGAAATTCTAGCAGTATTATTTTTTCTGGTTATTGCAGGTGGTGCATTTTTTACACTTTTATTTTTATCACTCTTTTTGCCTTATTGGATTACGATGCAAATTATTGAAGTCGTAACAAATAATCCAAAAAAAGCAAAAGAAGCTTAACCTTAAAGCAATTTCAAAACATTCTCTGGTGGTCTGCCTATGATTGCTTGGTTACCCCTAATCACTATGGGTCTTTCCATCAATTTCGGATAATCAATCATAGCTTGTAAACAATCCTCTTCAGATAAATCCTTTCCCTTGAAATTATTGACATACTCAGACTCTCCTTTTCTAATAAGTTCGCAAGGAGATATTCCCAGTTTGTCAATTGTCTCTTCTAGTTCTTCTTTTAAAAGTGATTCCTTTAGATATTCGGTAACTTTGATTTTAGCTTCATGTTCTTGTAATATAGCAAGAGTTTGTCGGCTTTTAGAGCAACGAGGATTGTGATAAATAGTAAATTTTTCCATGACTAACAAGTTTAAACACAAAGGTATTTGCAAGGATTTGAAAGCGGGTCTTTCATGTAGCTATTCTTTGCTAAATTTGAAGCTTATGGTTATTGGAATTCAAGAAGACTTTAAGCAAAACTTTCATTTGCCAAAAATGAATACAATTTTGTTTTTTTTCGCTGGAATTTTTCTTTTAGGAGCTAGTCTAAACAGCTCTGCGCAGTGCAAAAAATCAAGTAGTTCTTGTAACCTTACGACTTTGAGAAACGCATTTACGACCAAAGGGTTTCAAGAATTAGGTTGTGGTGCAGACAGTTGTAGTATCTATTTTATTTCTGGCACCGCTCGCACAAATGCCACAGCGGATTCAGTCGCCAAAAGTCTCGGAGCGAATTTAGTATCATTTCAAAATATTTCCAGCAACGATTCTGTTGTAAAATGGGCAAATGTTGCTGGTTTTACTGGTTCAGTATGGACAGGCTATAACGACAAACTAAATGAAGGAAAATTTGTTTGGACTGATGGACGTGATACTACTTTTAAAAATTGGGCGAACGGTCAGCCAAATGGCGGTGGTGGAAGTGAAGATTGTGTTGCGCTGCAGTTAAATGGTGCTGATTCTGGAAAGTGGGCAGATACTTCTTGTACGATTCTGCTTAGATCAATCGTAAGGGTTTCACTCTGTTTTACTTTTCAAATTGACGACACAAGTCTATGTGCTAATGATTCTGTAAAAATTGCCTCAACGTTTAACCCCGTTGCACCAATCTATACCTTCAATTGGACCCCAGCTTTTGTTGATACTTCATTAAAAGTTGGCCCCCTTGTAACCACAACATTTAGTGTAACAGTAACAGACCCTTACGGCTGCACAGCTACAGATACTGCAAGAGTAACGGTTGATACATTGCCCACCTTTGATTTCAAACCTGATACATTATGCAGAGGTGATTCTATTAGCTATGATTTAAGTGCAGGCTTTTCAAAATATCTTTGGTCAACCGGTGATACAACTCAAACCATTAAAGTAAGCGACTCACTGACGTATTGGGCAAAAAGAACGAATTCCATTGGCTGCAGTTATACAGATACGTTTAGAATTGTAAACGATCCATTGCCACTCTTTAGCCTAAGTAACGATACAACCGTTTGCTCAGGAGACTCTATTATATTCAGGTCGCCATTCTCACACCCATCTTACACTTATCTGTGGCAAAATAATTCTACGGCCGATAGTTTGGTGGTTAAAGGAACGGTTAGTGTTCAATTGGAAGTTACCGATTCAAACGGGTGCAAGTTTAAAAACGGACCAGATGTTACATTGAGAACTAAACCAACCGTTAATCTTGGTCCGGATCGACGCATTTGCAAAGGCTCTACTTTTAGTATAAATCAGGGATTGTCGCCAAGTTTATTTGATAGGTGGATATTAAATAACGACACTTCTTTAAACAGTAACTTTATAGTAGATACCTCTGGAACATTATATTATTACGCTTTAGACCCAGGCAACTGTCGCGCTTTTGATACAGTTAACTTCTCTTTAGACACTATTCCTGTTATAAGCTTAGGAAACGATACCAATCTTTGTTTGGGTGATTCCATTCAAGTTGATGCAGGATCAGGAATGAAAAGCTATACGTGGACTAGTAGTGATACTACCCAAATTATAAAAATAGGAGCAACAGGATCCTACAGAGTGTTTGTTGAAGACCAGAATGGCTGCCAAGCTAATGCGAATATAATACTCACCATAGATTCCTTACCTGAATTTGAAATTCGAAGAAATGGGTATTTGGGTGATACTAGTATTTGTACAAATGACTCTGTATTGCTCACTGTAGATACACTAACGAGTTATTTATACTCGTGGAATGGCAGCACTTTTAGTGCCGGAAATGATTCCAATTATGTAAAAATTGCAAGTCAGAATATCGTTATTATTCGGGACACAAATAACTGTGAGTTTAATGATACCTTAACTGTTTCTCTTGACACTCTGCCACTTGTTAACATCCGAGGCGACTCGACAATTTGTAACGGAGATAGTATTTTACTTAGAGTTAATAGCGATACAAATTATTTGCACGTATGGAACGAGGTCAATTTGCGAAAGTTAGATTCTATGTGGGTTAAGAACGATACAACATATAAAGTTGAACTTATAGATAGAAACACAACCTGCCGCCAGTCTGATACTGTAAGAATCTTGCACGATACATTGCCTATAGTGTCGCTTGGTGGTGATACTACATTTTGCGCTGGTGACACAATTAATTTAGATGCAGGTCCTAAGATGTTTTCATATCTATGGAGTAATACCGACACAATACAATCGGTTAACTTTTTCGTTCCAGGGGTTTACGGAGTAGATGTTGTGGATTCAAATGGGTGTAAAACAAGTGCAACCCGAAAGGTTTTTATGTCTCAATTACCTACTCCAAACCTTGGTCCTGACAGAGAGTTTTGTAAAGGTAGTCCTGTAAATGAAATACTCAATGCAGGTGGCGGTTATAGCTTATACGAATGGAATACCTCAAAAATAGGGGATTCCACTATTGCGCAACGGGATACCGTTACCCTTCAAGGAACTTATATGGTAACAGTTACCGATAGTATTGGCTGTAAGGCTACTGATACTATTTTGATAAATGCGAACTTTTTACCTTCAATAGAACTGGGTCCTGATACCTTCTTTTGTGCTGGCGATAAGTTTAATTTCCTTATTGGTGCAGGTCCAAACTATGTTAAATATGAGTGGATCGATTTCACTAATTTCCCGACTTTGACACAGCTTCCTTCTACTGGGCAAATTTTACTTGTTTCAGATACTGCTGCGCGTATTCTATGCAGAATTACAGACATTAATGGGTGTACGAATCAAGACACTATATCAGTAATTCAGATGCCAGTTCCCGTTGTGGATTTAGGAGTAACTAATTACTATTGCGAATCTGAAAAGGAAATTTTTCTCGACTCTTTAAATGCAGATCCTGCTAATATATACAGGTCCTATGAATGGTCTACTGGTGATACAACAGGAGTTATATTCGCCAACGCAGCTGGAAATTATAGTGTTACGGTTACAGCTAATAACGGCTGTAAGAATACTGATGAAAAAGAAATTATTGAAATCCCCTTCCCTACAGTTGACTTTTCAGGGGATACCTTATACTGTTTAGGGTCACCGGTTACATTAGATGCATATATGGATGGATACTTAAATTACTTCTGGTATAAAGTGTCTGATTTTTCAAACGTTGAGGATGTTTTATTAAACCCTTTACTAGAGCCAATAGATTCTGGCTGGCAAGACACTACGGTAAGTAAAATATTAATTTCCGAGCCCGGGAAATATAAAGTAGATTTAAAATATGGCCAATTTCCAGGTTGTGAAGCAACATTCGAAACAGAAATAAGACAAGATATCAACCCGGTAATTGATTTTGGTATTAGAAACCCAGATACAACCTTATGTATTGGAGAGATATTGACGCTTCAACCCAATTTTGGTGGAAAAGGCTCTACTACCGAGAATATGATTTTCGAATGGCAAGATGGCTATCCTGACAGTGTTTATGAGGTTAGCAGAACTGGTTTGTATCAGTTTGTATTAACGAATGATTGTGGGGCTGATATAGAGGATATTCAAATTTATTTTGAAGACTGCAGTAATTTATGGATTCCGAATTCTTTTACACCAAATGGTGATAACGATAATGATCTTTGGAGCGTAAAATCACTAGAAGGATTCTTTGAATTTAGATTACAGGTTTTTGATAATATGGGTAGAATGGTTTGGGAAACTAGCTTACCTGAAGTGGAATGGGATGGAACTCACATTACTAACGGGGAGCCTCAACCAATTGGAACATACGTGTATCAACTTACTTATCGTTCTAAATATGAAGTAGTAGAGGGAGTGAATAGTGCCGCTACTAATGTCGTTACGGGTCAAATTCACTTATTTAGATAAGGAATTATTGGTCAACTTTTAGTTTACTATTTCCAAATTGCATTAAGTAACCTTTAATAAATTTACCTATATCACCGTTTAATACTCCTTGAACGTCGGTAGATTCTATATTAGTTCGCAGGTCTTTTATAAGCTTATATGGATGCAGCACATAATTTCGGATTTGACTTCCCCACTCCACTTTCATTTTATTACCCTCAATTACATCACGCTCTTCTTGACGTTTTCTAATTTCTAACTCGTAAAGCTTAGATTTCAAAAGCTTCATAGCGTTTTCTTTATTCTGCAATTGAGATCTAGACTCAGTATTTCTAATAACAATTCCAGTAGGTTTGTGCTCTAAACGAACTCCAGTTTCAACTTTATTTACGTTTTGACCACCAGCTCCACCCGATCTGAATGTTTCATAATTAATATCCGCTGGACTTACTTCGATTTCAATGCTATCATCAACTACTGGATAAACAAAAACTGAAGCAAATGAAGTATGCCTTTTTGCATTAGAATCAAAAGGTGAAATTCGTACCAACCTGTGAACGCCATTTTCACTCTTTAGAAACCCGTAGGCAAAGTCACCTTGAATTTCTATTCTAGCAGACTTTATACCAGCACCGTCTCCGTCTAGTTTTTCTGTTATCGTTGGTTTTAAATTGTTTTTATCGCAATACATCACATACATACGCAACAACATTTCAGCCCAATCTTGACTCTCTGTACCTCCTGCTCCCGAGTTTATTTCTAAAATAGCATCTAAGGAATCCTCTTCACTAGAAAGCATATTCCTAAACTCAAGGTCGTCAATTGCTACTGTTAGTTTCTCAACCTGCCCATTTACTTCCTGCTCATTTTCTTCACCCTCATCAAAAAACTCCTTAAGCACCAGTAAATCTTCACATAGGTCATTAACCTTATCGAAAGCATTTATCCAGAATTTTTTCTGATTTAATTTTTTAAGAATTAGTTCTGCTGATTTTGGGTCATCCCAAAAATTAGGAGCATGTGTGGCTTGTTCTTGATCTTCTATATGTTCACGCAAGGCATCTACGTCAAAGATGCCTCCTTAACACGTCCACGCGCCTTTCAAATGCCTTTACCTGATCTTGATTAATCATATTCTTTTGAAAAATGTTCTTGAATATCCGACCATTCGTAACCTTTTTGTAAAAGGTAGTTTTTTAATTTAGCCCTTCGTTCAAATTTATTTTTAGCAATAATATCCTTTTCTTTCTTTACAACTAACTCAGCAATTGCAAATTTATAATCTTCATCTGAAATTTCTGTGAGCCCCAGCTTTATACAAGGCTTCGAAACTCTTTTCTCAAATAGTTTTTGCCTTATTTTAAACTTACCCCAACGTTTTAATTGAAACTTACCTCTTGCAAACGACCGAGCAAAGCGCTCTTCATTTAAAAAATTATATTCAATCAAATGGGATATTAAATCAATAGAAATACTGTAAGGAATACTCCAAGACTTTAGCTTTTCCTCTACTTCAAAATGACATCTTTCTTGCATTACGCAATAGGACATTATTTTTTGCCTTGCTTCATCTTTCGTGAACTTTCTGCCTTGCATAGCAGCACTAAAATAGTATTAAGATGTTATTTCTTTACCTTGATCTCCAATAAAATGAAAATCCATGAGTGCTAGCGAATTAGAAGAGGTAATAGACACCCAGGTTTTATACTTCAATAACCATTTCAATTGATATTGAGTTTTATTTGTTTTGAAATAAGCCTCAATAAATGGGTGACACTTAACCGTTAAAGATTTGGATAACTTCGAATCAAAAATGCGAATAACCTCATTTTCAATGTCATCAATAAGTAAAATGGTAGCTCGTACCTCGATATTTCCATCTTTAGTTTGAATCACTTCTGATGTTTTAATATCCATTTCTGGCCGAACTCTTTGACGCGTAATTTGAATTAAACCAAATTTACTTGGAGGTAAAATATGATGTTTTGCCTTGTCATTTTTCATGAATTCTTTAAATGAATTCAGTAATTCTTTACGACTTTCCGCTTTTCGCTGGTCAATAAAATCGACCACAATAATTCCGCCCATATCACGAAGACGCAATTGTCGAGCAATTTCTTCCGCAGACTCTATATTAACTCTTAACGCATTGGTTTCCTGGCTGTCATCAGACTTGGAGGTGTTCCCACTGTTGACATCAATTACATGCAATGCTTCTGTATGTTCAATTACTAAGTAAGCACCCGAAGACATGGTTACATTTCTTCCAAAAAGTGCTTTTATTTGCTTTTCGATACCATAAGTATCAAAAATTGGTTTTTTAGCGGTATGTTGCTTTAGAATCCCAACTTTTTCAGGGGCAATTGTAGCAATGTAGTTTTTAATTTCTCCAAACAATTGAGCGTCATCAATTGCTATACTATTAAAACTTGGGCTAAGAATGTCTCTTAACAAGGCCGCTGATTTTCCCAATTCGCCCAATAACTTTTTGGGTGGTTTAGCATCTTTTAAAGCAGTGTGCATATCCGCCCAGCGACTGACCAAATCTCTCAAGTCCTGATCAAGCTCGGCAACTTTTTTATTCTCAGCTACAGTTCGAATTATGACTCCAAAATTCTTTGGTTTTATACTGTCAATAAGACTCTTAAGACGCGTTCTTTCGGCCTTGCTTCGAATCTTTGAAGATATATTTACCTTCTCTGAAAAGGGAACCAATATTAAAAATCGACCTGCCAGACTGACTTCGCAATTAATACGTGGGCCTTTTGTAGAAATTGGTTCTTTGGAAACTTGAACCAATATTTCTTGACCTTGAACAAGCATATCTTTGATGTTGCCGTTCTTATCTATTTCCTCGCTAAATTTAAAGCCACCTAGCTCAGGAGAATCTTGTTTTCCTGTGCGCGTATTTTTAACGAACTTCTGCAGTGATTGTAGATGCGGCCCTAAATCTAAGTAATGCAAAAATGCGTCACGTTCGTAACCCACATTCACAAATGCCGCATTTAATCCTGGGACGAGCTTCTTTACCTTACCCAGATAAATATCACCTACAGAATACTCGTTATTAGGCTTTTCTTCATGAAGTTCGACTAACTTCTTATTTTCAAGAAGTGCGATTCTTACTTCAGAGGAAGTTGCGTTAATAACTAATTCTTTATTCACTTTACCCTCTGATTAAAAAGAAACAAAAGCACCATAGCCGCTTATATAAGCAGCTAAGGCAAAAACTGACCGCGATTACTTACGCTTATGTCTGTTTTTTCTCAGTCTCTTTTTTCTCTTATGAGTGGCAATCTTGTGTCTTTTTCTTTTTTTACCGCTTGGCATAACTAAGATTTTTTAATTTCTTCAATTAATTCATTTGCGCCGTCTTTAAGCTCTTTTGAAGCCTCAGACTGCATTATTTTATCCAATTCTATCCTTGCTTTTTCAGGTTGATTGTTTCCAATCAAACATCTTGAAAGCAGCAATCTTGCTTCTTGATTATTTGGCTCCAACTCTAAAATAGACTCAAATCGACCAATACCTTTGTCGAATTGTCCACTTTGAATACTAAAAACTCCTAGATAATGGAGTGCTTCAGTATTGTTTTCGTCTTCCTCAAGAACTTCCTTCAATAGGCCAATCCCTTTCATAGGAGCACCTTTTCCAGAAGTAATAATCTCTACAGCAGTTTTAATCTTTGAGTCTACCCCTTCTAAATCATTTGTCTCTGCAGCTTCATCAATAACAGGAACTTCTGAACTTTTTATGGGCATGGTCGCTACAATAATTCCAATTGCTACAACACCTGCAATTGCAATTAACTGACCTTGATACTTCTTTAGATTCAAATTGCTATTTAACTTTCACTTTGTTCTTAACCTGACCAGCAAACGTTTTAGATGGTTTGAAAGCAGGAATATAATGAGCAGGAATAATAATACTGGTGTTTTTAGAAATATTTCTACCAGTCTTTTCTGCTCTCTTTTTGATTATAAAACTCCCAAACCCCCTTAAGTAAACGTTGTCACCTTTTACCATAGCATTCTTAACAGAACCCATGAATGCTTCTACGGTTTCTTGAACAACATTTTTTTCAACTCCAGTAGATTCGGCAATTTCGTTTACAATATCAGCCTTTGTCATTATGATTAAATTTTTGTATTTCTCTAATATTTAATTCGTTATACTAACGAAACCTCGTTTTTTAACGGGGCGCAAATATATAATTTTAAACATAGTAATAGCCTTAACTCTGGCTATTTTTGACCTGATTATATGACAACTAATTTTTTTGCGCATTCATTGTTAGACTGGTTTGAAAAAAACCAACGTGATTTGCCTTGGAGAAATACCAAAGACCCATATATTATTTGGCTCAGCGAAGTTATTTTGCAACAGACAAGAGTGGTACAAGGTCTCCCCTATTTTTTAAAATTTATCCAGCGATTTCCAACAGTAAACGACTTTGCCGTTGCGGATGAAGAAGAGGTGCTGAAACTTTGGCAGGGCTTAGGCTATTATTCTAGGGCTCGAAATATGCTTAAAACCGCACAACTAGTAGCTGAAAAAGGTGAAGGGTTTCCAGCAATCTATGCTGAATTAATTCAGCTTAAGGGAATTGGCGAGTATACCGCTTCTGCTGTTGCATCTTTCTCTTCCAATGAAAAAGTAGCTGTAGTTGATGGCAACGTATACCGAGTATTGAGTCGATATTTTGGCATTCATGACGCAATTGACCAAACCATTGGAAAGAAGAAGTTTAAAAATGTGGCCGAGCAACTTTTACCAATAGAGCACACAGACCAATACAATCAAGCCATTATGGAGTTTGGAGCTTTGCAATGTAAACCAAAGCGCCCCAATTGTTCCACATGCCCGCTGTCGATAAATTGCCTTGCATTAAAAGATAAAATGATCGATCGGCTTCCGTTCAAATCTAAAAAACAGAAAAAAAAGAAAATTAACCTCCATTACTTAGTTTTCAAAAAAGATAAAAATTTTCTACTGAGGCAGCGGCGCGGCTTGGGAGTCTGGGAAGGGCTTTATGATTTCGCAGCTCTAGAAATAAACGACCAACTAACCCAACAGGAAATCATTGAGCACTCTAAAAAAACTTTTGGTTTTACTATTCGTGAAATCCTAGCACCAAATACAACCTTCAAGCACATCCTAAGTCATATAGAATATAGCGCTAGTTTTTGGGAAATTGAAGTAGAGGATGCAATCTCTGCAGGGACTAATTTCAGTTGGATTGAAAAATCAAAAATTGGAAAGTATCCGGTTTCAAGGCTGGTTGAAAAATACCTTGAAGGCTAAAGGTGTGAGATTCAATAATTTTTAGCTTTGTGATAAAGGAAACAATATGGCCGGAAGTGTAAATAAAGTAATTTTAATGGGTAATCTTGGTAAAGATCCTGATGTTCGGCATTTTGAAGAAGGTCGTGCAGTAGCCTCTTTTCCTATCGCTACTTCTGAATCTTACAAAGATAAAAATGGCGAATTACGCGAAAATACAGACTGGCATAATGTTGTAGTTTGGCGCAGTGGTTTAGTCGGAGTAGTAGAAAAGTACTTAAAGAAAGGCAACAAAGTGTATGTTGAAGGCAAATTGAAAACAAGATCATATGAAGATCAAGACAAAAACACCAAATACATTACGGAAATAATAGTAGATAATTTGGTGCTTCTTGGTGGCCCAAATAGAGGCGATGAAACTTCTGATTCAACTAATGATACAAAAACAAAAGACGATGCACCCTTTTAAACCCACCAATATGTCTTACCTAATTTAACTGAATGGAACCTCCGCCGGAGTTTTTATTACATATTGAACTTCTTAGTATTCTGAAGAGTTTTAGCCCTGAAACCTTAATAGAAGTGGTTGTTATGATCGTTCTATTGCTTCTTTCTGGACTAATTTCGGGGTCTGAGGTAGCCTTTTTCTCACTAGAGCCAAAAGACATAAGTGAATTGGAAGCCGAGGAAAACAAGACAAATCAGCAAATACTAGACTTATTAAGATTTCCAAAACGTCTACTGGCAACTATACTTATTGCTAATAACCTGGTGAATGTTGCGATTATCATCCTTTCAACAACCATTATCAATAATATTTTCGATTTTTCGAATCATTTGGCCATTGGATTTACTATTCAAGTAATAGCTGTAACCTTTTTGTTACTTCTTTTTGGAGAGGTAATTCCTAAAATATATAGCAACAGAAACTCAAAAAAAATAACCCAACTAATGGCGTACCCGCTTATCATTTTAAGAAAAGCTTTTTTGCCCTTGAGTTTGACACTTGTGCGATCAACCAACTTTATTGGTAAACGCTTGCATAGAAAATCAGATAACATTTCTGTAGATGAACTATCGCACGCTTTGGAACTTACCGCAGATGAGCACTCTGACGAAGACGAACAAAAAATTCTGAAAGGAATCGTGAAATTTGGAAATACCGATGTAAAACAAATTATGACTGCCCGTGTAGATGTCTTTGCATTGGACAATTCAGAAAACTTTGACACCGTGCTTGCTCAAATTTTAGATTCTGGATTTTCTAGAATCCCTGTTTATAATGGAAACTTTGATAGTATTGATGGTTTACTTTATGTAAAAGACTTACTGCCCCACTTAGACGCTCAAAAAGATTACGAATGGCAAAAATTAGTGCGTCAACCGTTTTTTGTTCCCGAAAACAAAAAAATTGATGACTTACTGGAAGAAATTCAACAAAAGAAAATTCACTTAGCTATTGTTGTTGATGAATATGGAGGTACCTCAGGAATTGTTACCTTAGAAGATATTATAGAGGAAATTGTTGGCGATATTTCTGATGAATTTGACGATGACAACCTCACCTATTCTAAACTGGATGAGCAGAATTTCATCTTTGAAGGAAAAACATCATTAAACGACTTTTACAGACTGCTGGATATAGATGGTTCTCACTTTGAGAACAATAAGGGTGATTCAGATACTCTTGCGGGCTTTGTCATTGAACAGGAGGGGCATATCCCAGTAAAGGGAGAGTCCTTTGACTTTTTAAATTTCACTTTCATAGTGGAATCTGCAGACCAAAGAAGAATTTCGTCAATCAAGGTTACCATCAATGAATTGAAAAAGGACGATACTAATGATTAACCTAAAGCATAGCGTTCTTCTCAATTTGATTGTTGTTCTGTTATTTGCCTGTAGCGAAGAAACGGTACAATCGCCAAGGCCAAAAGGCTATATGCGCATTGACTTTCCAGAAAAATCATACTTAAAGCATGAACCCAGTTGTCCCTACAGTTTTGAGTTTCCACTCCGATCATTAATTGACACTAACTTAAGTCGAGTAAAAAACCCTTGTTGGCTAAATATTTACTATCCACAATACGGTGCTACTATGCACTTCACCTATACTCCAATCAAACGAGATTCCTTATTTCAATACATTGAAGATGCTCGCAAACTGGCAATGAAACATACCGTAAGGGCTGACGACATCAATGAACGCTATTATGAAAACGTAGCGCACAATGTTTACGGAATTGCGTATGAGTTTGAGGGTAATGTTGCTTCAAATTTTCAGTTTTTCATGACCGATAGTAACCAACATTTTGTGAGAGGGTCATTGTATTTTAATATGCGACCCAATCCCGATTCCTTATCACCAGTTATCGACTACATTTCAAAAGATATGTACCAACTTATTGAGACTTTGGAATGGAAGGATAAATCGTAGTGTGCAGCAGATAAACACTCGCAGCTAAAACAATCAATGCACCAGCTTGATGAAGCACTCCGAGCGAAATTGGAACGTGAAAAAGCAAGGTAAAAACACCCAAAACAACCTGAAACAATACACCAACAAGTACCCAACGAATAGCTTGAATTTGTTCCTTTAAAAAAGACTGTTTAATTCCTTGATAGTAGATAACTACTGCCATTACTAAAACTCCGATGGCCAATGTTCTATGCACAAACTGAATACCTGATTTTCCTTCGAGAAAATTCAAATAGACAGGATTAATTGCCCAAACCGAATCGGCTATGAATTGACCATCCATAAGCGGCCATGTATTGTGCACTGAACCGGCATGTGTTCCTGCCACAAAAGCACCAAACACAATTTGAATTAGGACAAGACCAATGAACCATCCAATTCGTTTTCCGAATGTATTCCATTTTGTTTTTATTGCTACACCTTTCCAAAGATTGAGGCAAATCCAAAAAATGACCATACAAGTAATAAATGCCGTAGTTAGATGCGCCGCTAAACGATAGTGGCTAACTCTTGGCTCATTTACCAAGCCACTTTTTACCATAAACCAACCTAAAAATGCCTGAAATGCTCCAAGTACAAACACCAATAGGAGCTGTAAAGTGAGTCTTTTAGACAACCAACCTTTAAGCAAGAAAAACAGAAAAGGAATCAAAAAGACAACACCCAAAACCCGACCAAGCAATCGATGAATAAATTCCCACCAAAAAATAGACTTAAAGTCGGCTAAAGTGTAATCGGAATTGAGTTCCTTAAACTCTGGAGAATTTTGATATTCTTCGAATGTAGTTTGCCATTCTACATCGGTAGTTGGAGGAACTGCGCCTACAATTAAATGCCAGTCTACCATACTCAAACCGCTATTGGTAAGCCTTGTTATTCCGCCTACTACAACCATTGCGAACACCATTAATGCTCCCAAAAGCAACCAGACAACAACCCATTTCTTTCTTGAACTATTCATTCTTTCTTAAAAAACAAAGGTAATTCGGGAAGGTTGATGAAAAGTGTATTCTATCTGTAAAACACAACAAGTGCTTTAAAAATATTTGGGAAGGTAATTTCTGGAATTTTAATGCTTCTATCAACGATTCTTTGAGATGAAAGTGCTTGGCTTTCACTATAACCCTCTGCCTCATATTGTTTTACAACATTAAAACCTTTCGACTTTAACTTTCTCTTTGCTGAGGCTAATTCTAACTTATTGACATCAACCTTTACCAAAAGCTTATTGTCAAAATGTTGCACAAATTCCACTCCTTCAATAAAGGTCTTATTTTCTTGGTGATCAAAACGATAATCAGAATTAAAAACCAATTCTAAGTGAACTTCACTAGCATTGTTTTCACTAGAGTCAAGTGATGGGTTTTCCATTGAGCAGGAAAACAAGCCAACCAGTAAAAAACCCAAAACCACCTTACTTAATTTTTTCATTCTCCAGCAAAACTATAACTTCTTGCAGGTCAACTTGTTTCGTTAACAGTTTTTTTTGAATGCATAAAAGCATTTCAACAATAAATCTTAAAGTTCTTAGCACATCAAACTTCTATATTTGCTGCAATGCAAAAGACATGACAGCACAAAGTTCAGAAAGCACCGAGACACCAAAAGAAGAGATGTCTTTTCTTGATCATTTAGAAGAGTTACGTTGGCATATCATGCGCTCTGCCATTGCAATTGTATCTCTTGGAGTGGTTGCTTTTATCAATAAAAACTTTGTTTTTGACGGCATTATTTTAGGGCCAAAAAACAGCGATTTTCTGACCTTCCGCTTGCTGTGTAAAGCGTCGGTAAAATTGAATCAGCTCATGCCTTCAATTTTTGGGGCTGATACGCTTTGCATTGGACAAAACATGCCTCAACTGCAAAACATTAATATGGCAGGCCAATTTACTTCGCACATTATGACCAGTATTGTCGTGGGGTTGATTGTAGCTTTCCCCTACGTTTTTTGGGAAATCTGGCGTTTTGTTTCGCCGGGGTTAAAAGATGGTGAACGCAACAATGTGCGCGGCGCTGTTTTTACGGTTTCATTGCTGTTTTTTATTGGCGTATTGTTTGGCTATTTTGTCATTAGTCCACTTTCCGTCAATTTTTTCTTGACCTACTCCGTAAGTGAATCGGTCCAAAACATGCCAACACTAGGCACCTACATAAGCACGGTTACCACGGTGGTTTTAGCTTGCGGTTTTGTTTTTCAGTTGCCTGTAGTAGTTCTAGTGCTTACCAAATTGGGTATTCTTTCTCCGCTCATTCTTAGAAAATTCAGAAAACATGCCTTTGTTGGCGCACTGGTACTTTCGGCAATCATAACTCCTCCCGATGTTTTTAGCCAGTTTTTGGTAACACTTCCACTCATAGTGTTGTACGAAATCAGTATCTTTATTTCGGCCCGAATCGAGAAAAAAGCATCGTAACTCAACTCCTTTGAATACAACAAAGCATTTACTATTAACCTTATTCTTTATCGGTTTTGGTGTTGCTCTATTTGGTCAAAAAACAATCATTAAAGGGAAGGTCTTCGACGCTGAAACCAAAGAGGAACTTCCTTTTGTAAATGTGGCTTTCAAAAACTCTAAAATTGGAACAACCACCGATTTAAATGGAAATTATTTGCTAGAAACTTATTACGCAACTGACTCACTTTCTGCTTCGTTTGTAGGGTATAAACTCCAATCTTTAAAGGTGAAAAAGGACGTAAGTCAAACCTTAAATTTTGCGATGCAAACCGGTACTCAACAACTAAATGAAGTTATAATTCTAGCCGACAAAAAATACGTAGACCCAGCCGTTGCTTTGATGGAAAAAGTGGTAGCCAACAAAAAAATTAACGACCGAAAAAAACTAGATGCTTACGAATATGAAGTCTACAATAAGGTAGAGTTTGACCTGAACAATATTGACGAGAATTTCAAAAACCGAAAGGCTTGGAAGCCCTTCAAATTCATTTTCGATTATATCGACACAACTGATAGCAGCCCCTACCTGCCTATTTTAATGACGGAATCGATGTCAAATTACTATTTTACACGAATTCCAAAACGAAAAAAAGAAGAAATAAAAGCCACCAAAATTTCGGGTTTAGAAAACGAAAGCTTACAACAGTTTTTAGGCGATATGTACCAAAACATAAACATCTATGATAACTATATCATGATCTTCAATAAAAGTTTTGTTTCTCCCGTTGCCAACGTTGGGCCTATTTCTTACCATTATTATTTGTTGGATAGTATGGATATTGACAACCACAAGTGCTATAAAGTGAAATACGTTCCACGTCGAGAGTTCGAACTCAATTTTAGCGGACACCTTTGGATAGCCGATACCACTTATGCCGTAAAAAAAGTGGAGGCCACTATAAGTGAAAATGCCAATATCAACTTTGTTCGAGACCTTAGAATTTTACAAGAATATAATGAAGTTGAACGCGAAGTGTGGATGCTTACCAAAGATTTTTTATTGGTAGATTTTAATCTCGCTGAAAAAACCATTGGGTTCTACGGAAGAAAAACATCAACGTATAAGGACTTTGTAATCAACAAGCCACGGCCAAACGAATTCTATTCAGAGGGAACAAACATAACAGTAGCAGATGATGCTAGTCATAAATCGCAGGATTATTGGGATACCAATCGACACGAGAAACTAACGGATAATGAGATAGCGGTTTACCACATGGTGGATACGCTAAAGTCGGTACCCGCATTCAAAACCTATGTTGACATTATAAAAATCGTAACAACAGGCTTTAAAGAATTTAAAAAAATTGAACTCGGACCCTATTTCAATGTATACAGCTACAACCCAGTTGAAGGGCACCGATTTAAAATGGGGCTTCGCACCTTGAGCGGTTTTAATGAAAAAATAAGACTCCGTGGATACTTAGCCTACGGCACTAGAGACCAGCAGTTTAAATACGGATTAGGTACAGATATTTTTCTAAACCGCAAGACCTGGACTATGATTCATTTGGATTACCGGAACGACATTATGCAAATGGGAACCAGCGAAAACAATGATCAGCAAGATAATATCTTAGCTTCATTTTTTAGGGCCCGCCCTGCAAACCAATTGAATGGAATCGAACAATTTAAAGTTGGTTTTGAACATTGGTATTCTGAAGCGCTGGCAAATGAAATCATTTTTGACCATCGAGAATTACGTTCGGTTACTCCCTCCTTAATATTTGACCAAAACCCTGATACAACAATCGAAAATGAATTAAATCGACTTAAAATCTCAGAAATCAAAGTCAATACACACTTTGCTCTACGTGAGAAATTTGTGCTGGGTGCATTCGATCGTTACTCGCTCAGCTCGATGTATCCCATTATTAATTTGAGAGCTACTTTTGGGGTTAAAGGAGCATTTGGCAGTCAGTACGAATACCAAAAAATTTATTTATCCATCCAAGATAAAGTGTTTATTAACCCGCTAGGATATAGCGTGTATCATGCTGGCTTTGGTAAAATCTGGGGTACTGTTCCTTTTCCAATGTTGGAATTGCATAACGGCAACGAAACCTTCTTTTACGACCCATTGGCCTTCAACCTCATGAATTTTTTAGAATACGCCTCTGATGAATATGTACAAGGCGTTATCACCCACCACTTTAATGGATTATTCCTAAACAAAATCCCTCTCATGCGTCGATTGCAATGGCGTGAATTGGTTTGGATAAAAGGTGTTGCAGGATCCTTGCGACCCGAAAACCAGAACGTCCTGGAGTTTCCGAATTCATTAACTGCACTTCCTAAACCCTACTTTGAATCTGGACTCGGCGTCGAAAATATTTTTAAAGTACTAAGGGTCGACTTCATGTACCGTTTAACCAATTTAAACAAGGACAAATCACAAAGTGCTGCGCGAAATTTTGGAGCATCGCTTTCTTTACAATTTACCTTCTAGTACCCAAAAAGACCGCAACTAGTGCAAAGAAGTTGGCACATTGCAGGAAGTTAAAACACACTATAACCCCAATTTATAAAAGAGCATCTTCCCGTGTACACCAACATTATATCATTGGTTTGATTTAAGTTTGTTGCATGAAGCTAAGAGCCGAAAGTCTAATTAAAAAATACAAAAGCCGAACCGTTGTTAAAGGCGTGAGTATTGAGGTTTCTCAAGGCGAAATTGTTGGCCTTCTAGGTCCAAATGGTGCAGGAAAAACAACCTCCTTTTACATGGTGGTTGGGCTTATAAAACCCAATTCTGGAAAGGTGTTTTTGGATGGTGAAAACATTACTGACTTAGCCATGTACAAGCGCGCCCAAAAAGGCATTGGTTACTTACCACAAGAGGCCAGCGTATTTAGAAAATTGAGCGTAGAAGACAATATTCTTGCAGTACTTCAAATGACCAAATTGACCAAAAAAGAACAAAAGCTGAAATTAGATGCGTTGATTGATGAGTTTAGTTTGGAGCATGTACGCCATAACAGAGGGGACTTACTTTCGGGTGGCGAACGAAGAAGAACCGAGATTGCGCGTGCTTTAGCGGTCGATCCAAAATTTATTTTATTGGATGAACCCTTTGCGGGGGTCGATCCTATTGCAGTAGAGGACATTCAAAGTATCATTTACAAACTGCGCGATAAAAACATTGGAATTCTCATTACCGATCACAACGTGCAAGAAACCTTATCGATCACCGAGCGGGCATACCTCCTTTTTGAAGGCAATATTTTAAAAGCTGGAACCGCAGAAGAGCTGGCTGCCGACGAGCAAGTTAGGCGAGTTTATTTGGGGCAAAATTTTGAGTTAAAACGAAAGGTATAGTCCTTTTTTACAACTCATTTCTATTATTTGCGTCATACCCGAGTCGTCTGGAATCTAGAATATTCCATATTGGATAGCAGGATAACGAAACGCAAACTGATTAGGCCAACCTTTAATTTTACAACTATCATTCAAAGAACATTTTAGGGGTCTTTTTGTCAATTGGGCATGGATTACACATTTCCAAAATGGATGACTAAAGCACTGCAGCTCGCTGCGGTTTACAATGTATTGTGGGGTGCATGGGTAGTATTGCTGCCTAACACCTTCTTTCAATGGACGGGAATGGAGCCATTAACGCATCCTACAGTTTGGCAAGGAACGGGAATGATTGTCGGAGTTTATGGCCTTGGCTATTGGTGGGCTTCTTTTGATCCGGTGCGTCACTGGCCTATCGTTGCCGTTGGATTTTTGGGTAAAGCCTTTGGGCCGTTAGGTTTTATTTTTAACCACTATGTTTTGGGCGAGGTACCTTTTCAGTTTTCTTATACTATGCTTACCAACGATGTTATCTGGTGGATTCCCTTTTTCTTAATCTTGCAACATGTGCACCGAACTACTCGCTGGAAGCTTCGCGCTTAAAACGTCAGACTTTCATTCTGAAGATACTTTCATTGCCCTTTCAATATGGAATAGTATTCCAGTTTCAAAGGTGTACTGCTCTATTTTTGCAGATTATTTATCCAATAAAACTGATTACTGATGTTGCTAATTTTTCGTTTAATAGTCGACTTTGGATTGCTAGTGCTTATTTGGATGACACAGTTGATTGTGTATCCCGCTTTTGTACAATTAGATGAAGAAACGCTGCAACGATGGCACCCACGCTACAATCAAATGATTACCGCGATCGTGGCGCCGTTGATGTTTGCGCAATTGGGTTTGGTGAGTTGGGAGTTGCTGCAGAATCCATCTTTTTATGCTTGGGCTTCCATGCTTTTAGTGCTGGCCGCTTGGGGACTTACATTTTTGCAAGCAGTTCCGTTGCATGGCAAAATTGCAAAAGGGAAAGGCATAAGGTCAATAGCAGAAAAATTAGTGCGCGTCAATTGGCCTCGCACCGCAGTGTGGACAGTGATTTTTTTGTTGTCGCTTTTACATTGGTTGATATAGCTTATTATCGTGATTGTGGGCTATTAGTTCGCTGAAAAATTGAATAAAAAATAGTCCATGTCAAACAAACTAGAACACAAAAAATACGAAGAAGAATACTCGGAAGATTCCTTTTGGGATAAGGTGAAAAACTTTGCCGTAACAGCGGGAGAAGATATCGTAAGTCATGCCTTGCAGCTCTATTATGTTGCTGCCGACTCAAAGACTTCTCGAGCAGATAAATTGAAAATTTACGGAGCTTTAGGCTATTTTATTTCCTTAATCGATGCTATCCAGATATAACTCCCTTAGTGGGTTATGCCGATGATTTAGGGGTGGTTATGTTGGTGTATGCTAGCATCAGTAAACAAATTACCGAAGAGCATATTGTAAAGGCAAATGATAAATTGCGCAAGTGGTTTCCAAAGAAGGAGTGAGTTTAATTTCTGCTCAAAAACTGGTCATTCCAGCACAGGTGCGAATCTGTTATACACACTTTAGATTCCCGCCTGCGGGAGAATGACGAACGATTTTAAACTAGGGTCAAGCTGAATTTATTTCAGCATCTCCATTAAGTTAACGAGACTCTGAAACAAGTTCAGAATGACGTATCTAGAAAAAGATAAAAACAAAAAAGCCGCTGTTCAGCGGCTTTCCTATTCAATATTTATACTTGTTTTAAAGCCCTAACAAAACCTCTTCAGGTTCTTTGGCTCCAAACATTAATTTCATTGGGTTTTCAATCATTTCCTTTACCTTATACAAGAAAGAAACCGATTCTTTACCATCAATAATTCTGTGATCGTAAGACAATGCGATATACATAACTGGGCGAATAACTACCTCACCATTTACTGCAATTGGACGCTCAACAATGTTGTGCATTCCCAAAATAGCAGATTGAGGTGGATTGATAATTGGGGTACTCATCATCGACCCAAAAACACCTCCGTTAGTAATGGTAAAGGTTCCACCAGTCATTTCGTCAATACTCAATTTTCCGTCACGGGCTTTTATCGCCAATCGTTTGATATCGCCTTCAATTTCTGCCAAAGACATCTGTTCTGCATTGCGCACAACTGGAACCATAAGTCCTTTTGGAGAACTTACTGCAATACCAATATCGGCATAATCGTGATAGATGATTTCTTCGCCATCAATCATTCCATTTACAGCAGGATATAATCTTAAAGCCTCAGTACATGCTTTTGTAAAGAAAGACATGAAACCTAAGTTCACCCCGTGCTTTTCTCTGAAGGCTTCTTTGTATTTCTTGCGCAAGTCCATTACAAAGCTCATGTCAATCTCGTTAAAGGTAGTGAGCATTGCCGTTTCTTGTTTCACCGCAACCAATCGCTGGGCGACCTTTCTTCGCAACATGGACATTTTCTTGCGATCTGCATCACGCGTACCACCCCAACCTTGCATTACTTGAGAAGCATCAACTCCCCCAGTAATATAGGCTTCAACATCACTGCGGGTTATTCTTCCATTTGCTCCGCTGCCTGTTAGAGAGGATGAACTGACTTTATTGTCTTTCATCATTTCTTTAGCCAAAGGAGTAGCTTTAACATTGGAATCATCCTCTATTTTAGGGTTTGACTCTTGTGCTTTTGGTGTTTCTTTCTTTACTTCTTCTTTAGGAGCTTCCGCTTCGGCGGCCTCAGGCTCTTTCTCAGGTGCCTCTGCACTGGTATCAATTGAACAAACTACACTGCCTACTTCCACAGCATCGCCTTCTTCAGCAATCAGTTTTATAGTTCCAGCAAATTCTGCATTCAATTCTAGCGTTGCTTTGTCAGAATCGATTTCGGCAATAGGCTGATCTACTTCAACGTACTCGCCATCTTCCACCATCCAAGAAGCAATTTCTACTTCGGTAATTGATTCCCCGGGTGAAGGGATTTTCATTTCTTTTACCATTCTATTTTCTTTATTCTAAGTATTAACTAAAAATTTCATCCATTAACTGCCCAACTCGCACAGCGTGTCTTTTACTGGATCCTGTTGCTGGAGACGCAGAACTTTTTCTACTTACCAAATCCAAGTCACCTTTAGGGAAACGTCTCAAAATATGCGACCATGCGCCCATATTTTCAGGCTCTTCTTGCAACCAGTATTTTTGCTTCACATTTTTGTAACCAGCAATTACTTTATCCATTTGCTCGTAAGGGATTGGGTACAATTGTTCCATTCTTACAAAGGCAATATTCTCTACTCCACGCTTTTCACGTTCTTCAATTACGTCATAATACACCTTACCGGTGCAGAACATAATTTTTTCGATTTTAGATTTGTCTTTTACCAAGTGGTCATCAATAACTTCTTGGAATCCTCCAGTTGTGAAATCCTCAATAGAAGAAACACATTTTGGATAACGCAATAAACTCTTTGGTGTAAAAACAACTAGGGGTTTACGAATTGGTCGGTGCAATTGTCTTCTTAATAAATGAAAATAATTTGCAGGTGTAGTAGCATTTGCAACTTGGAAATTATCTTCAGCATTTGCTTGCAACCAACGCTCCATTCGAGCTGAAGAATGCTCCGCTCCTTGTCCTTCATAACCGTGTGGTAGTAATATAACCAGACCGTTCATTACTTTCCATTTGTCTTCTGCAGCAGAAAGGAATTGATCAATAATTATTTGAGCTCCGTTAAAAAAGTCTCCAAACTGAGCTTCCCATATCGGCAAGGTATTCGGCATAGCCATAGCATAGCCGTATTCGAATCCAAGCACAGCGTATTCAGATAACAAACTGTTGTAAATACTAAAATCAGCACCTTTATTTTCTGTTGATTTTAACGGAATATATTCTTGCTCTGAATCTTCTACCTTTAGCACTGCGTGACGGTGAGAGAAGGTTCCTCTTTCTACATCTTGGCCGCTAATTCTAACATTAAATCCTTCATCCAGCAGGGTTCCATAAGCCATGAGTTCGCCCATTGCCCAATCTAGCTTAGTTCCCTCTTCCAACATTTTCTTACGGTCACCCATAAGGCGTTCTACTTTTTTAAAGAAATTAAGATCCCCAGGTAATTCCGTTATTTTTTTACCAATAGCTTTAAATTTTGCCTTGGAAACAGCTGTTTTGGGAGATTTCTTAAAATCCTCTCTAGTCGACTCGCGAATGTCTTCCCAGTTCTTTTCTAAGAAACTAGTAATTACCGCTAATTTTTTCTTTTTCGATCTGCTAAGGTCAATTTCCAGCATTTCCTTGAACTCAGCCTCTAAATTCTTTTGAGCATCTTTTCCAAGTATTCCCTCTTCTATGAGGCTTGCCAGGTAGATGTCTCTTGGGTTAGGGTGCTTAGCAATTGCCTTATACAACAAGGGCTGTGTAAAGCGAGGCTCGTCCCCTTCATTATGACCATATTTACGATAACACAAAAGGTCAATAAAAATATCTTTCTTAAACTTTTGTCGATAGTCGGCTGCCAACTTTATGGTATGAACGACTGCCTCAACATCATCGCCATTCACATGGAAAACTGGTGCCAAAGTAACCTTTGCAACATCGGTACAGTAGGTACTCGTTCTTGCATCTATGTAATTTGTGGTAAAGCCTATTTGATTATTTACTACAATATGAACTGTACCGCCAGTTCTATAACCATCAAGGCCAGCCATTTGAGCCAACTCATAAACAACACCTTGTCCAGCAATTGATGCATCGCCATGAATAATAATAGGGCAAATTTTTGATTCATCAACCAAATAATCATCAACCTTTGCTCTAGCAATACCAGCAACAACTGGCGCCACTGCCTCTAGGTGTGATGGGTTTGGCGAAAGGGTCATGTGAACTTTTTTACCCCTATCAGTTTCAATATCACAAGAATACCCTAGGTGATATTTTACATCACCATCAAAAAGGTTGTCTTCATATTCTTTTCCATCAAATTCGGTGAATATGTCGGCATAGGATTTATTGAAAATATTGGTCAACACATTCAGTCTTCCCCTATGTGCCATTCCAATAATAAATTCTTCAATTCCAATTTCAGCGCCATGTTCTACCAAGGTATTTAATGCTGGAATTAATGATTCTCCACCTTCTAGTGAAAATCGTTTTTGACCTACAAACTTTTTATGTAAAAATGTTTCAAAACCTACTGCTTCATTTAGCTTTTTGAGGATTTCCACTTTTTCATCATTCGAAAAATTTGGCGTGTTTTTGTTGGTTTCTATTTTTTCTTTAATCCAATTAACCACCTCAGGGTTACGAATATACATGTACTCTACTCCTATCGAAGCACAGTAGGTTTCCATCAAGTGATCGATAATCACACTCAACTTAGAAGGGACCAAGCCTAATTCAATTGCTGCATCAAAAACCGTATCTAAATCAGCTTTTACAAAGCCATAATGTTCAATGTCTAAGGTTGGACGATACTGTCTCCTTGTACGTACAGGATTAGTTTTGGTAAACAAATGTCCTCTTGAGCGGTAATCGTTTATGAGCTGAAGTACTTTGAATTCCTTTTGAACGTTTTCAGGAATCCCTCCGCCCGAGTCAAAGCTCGTTTTGGAAAATTCAAATCCTTCAAAAAATTTTTGCCATCCAAAATCGACTGATTCTGGGTCATTTCGGTACTGATTGTACAGGTCTTCAACGGCATTTACGTCGCCATTACCTACATATGAAAATTTATCCATGAAACCCCTTAAGATTTAAGCTAGCAAACTTAATACATTCTAAACATCTCTTCATTGATAGACTCTCTATAAAGTGCTAAAAGTTTGGTTTTTAATTTTACATATTTGTTTACTTAAATTCATTCACCGTGACGCCAATTTCTGTAGTAATAATCACTTTTAACGAAGAAAAAAATCTTGAACGGTGCCTGCAATCCATTCAGAGCGTGGCTGATGATGTCGTTGTGGTCGATTCTTTTTCAACCGACCGAACGAAAGAAATAGCAATAAAATACAACGCTCGGTTTATCCAACATGTTTTTGAAGGACATATAGAACAAAAAAATTGGGCGATTACTCAAGCTAAATTTCCGCATGTGCTTTCGTTAGATGCTGATGAGGCAATTGATGAAACATTGAAGCAATCTATTCTTGAAGCAAAGGAAGACTGGGGCGCCGTTGGATACTCCATGAATCGACTGAATTATTGGTGTGGACAGTCGATTCGACACGGTGGTTGGTACCCCGATAGGAAGTTTAGACTTTGGGATAGCCGCAAGGGAAGTTGGGGTGGAATTAATCCACATGATGAATATAAAGTACAAGCTGGTTGTTCAGAAAAACACTTGAAAGGTGATATTTTGCATTTCAGCTATTACACCATAAATCAGCACTTAAAGCAAGTAAACTACTTTACTGATATTCTTGCGCAACAGTATTTCGAAAAAGGAAGAAAGGCCTCCTGGTTTAAAATTCTAATTAACCCCCTTATTAAATTTATCGGATCTTATTTTTTCCAAAAAGGGTTTTTAGATGGATTTGCTGGGTTTGCAGTTTGTATGATTTCTGCTCATGCAACTTTTCTAAAATATGCTAAGCTAAGAATGCTTCAAAAGCAGTCGAAATAGATGAATCGTATTGTAATTGCGCGAACCGATAGTATTGGAGATGTTATGCTGACCATTCCTATGGCTGGAATTCTAAAGGCAAAATATCCTGAAACGGAACTTATATTTATAGGAAAAAGCTATACTGAAGCCGTAATCAAATGCTGCAAAAACGTTGATCAATTTATGAATTGGGATATTCTAGAAAAAGACCCTCATGCTGTTCAAGAATTAAAATTGCTCAATGCGGACCTCATTGTTTTTAGTTTGCCAAATATTAAGCTGGCAAAGCTTGCTTGGCAAGCAAATATCAAAAACAGGGTTGGTGTTAGTCGACGCTGGTTCCATTGGGTTTTTTGTAACGATAGACCACAATTTAGTCGTCGTAAAAGCGATTTGCACGAAGCTCAACTCAACATTAAACTCCTGGAAAAATGGATTCCGAGTACAAACTTTACACTTGAAGAAATTGCTAGTAGTTATGGGTTTTCTCCAACAATACCGCTACCAGAACGATTTTCTAATCTCCTGAAAAAAGACAGCTTAAATATCATTTTACACCCAAAATCGCAAGGAAGTGCTCGAGAATGGGGTGTTAAGAATTTTCAACAATTTGCCAATTTAGCAGTGGAAAAAGGAGTCAAAATTTTTGTGACGGGCACCGAAAGTGAAGGTCAACAGATTCGGAAAAATTTCAGATTTTCAGATTCCATCATTGACTTAACGGGCAAAATGAATCTTCACGAACTAATTGCTTTTATAAATGCTACAAATGGCTTAGTTGCCGCAAGTACTGGCCCCTTGCATCTTTCAGCCGCATTAGGAAAAATAGCAATCGGATTATACTCAACTCTAAGACCCATTCATCCAGGAAGATGGGCTCCGCTTGGACCTAAAGCAAAAGCCATTACCTATGAAGGACCGATTGACTCTAACCTAAAAATTAAAGACGATACGACGCTGGAGCTAATACCCCCTGATAGAGTATTAAGGGAGTTTTTCTGATTCAATCTTCGGCTGACAAAAAAACAGTGCATAAATTCCAGCAAATAAAGTTGCTCCAACCTGTCCTTCAATGGTGTCTTCAGATATAAATGAGAGCAGCAGAATTACTATAAAGGCTACTTCCACTGGTTGTAAATCCCCTTTTTTTATGACGTACAAAAAACAATAAAGTAACGAGCATAAGCCAATCAAACCTAATGAAACACCTGTAGTAATAAACTGATTATGCGGTTTCAACTGGCTACCCTCTGACAAAATTGTGCTGTTTTTGGTATATTCTTCACTCATCACCGCCCTGACATCTCCAGTACCGTTTCCAAAAATTGGGGAACGCAGAAAAGCTTGCCAACCCATTTTCCAAAACTCTAAGCGCATTGCCACTGAATGCCCTTCAAAACTACCTGCATTGTTTTGGTAGTTACTTAACTCCCAAATGGTTTGATAAATTCTTTTTTCAATAGACGATTTTCCCACAAAGCGATGATTCGCTTCACCGTTTTCTACGGCTAAAACATCTTCAGTTGTAAGTATTTGCATGCCAACAGCATCTTTTCGCACTCCTTTTGAAGATAGGTATCGGTATAAAGTTGCACGGATAGACTCGCCTGTTTTGCCAACTCCATCAAAGTCTAAGTCACTTCTTTTATTCCACTCTGGTCGGGTTTCAGGATCTGAGATATAAATCCAAACTTGATTGCCATTTTCCAACATCAAGTTATCCTGCTCGTGCAAATACCTATTGCCGTTGGCAGTATTCTCTTCTAATTCAGCTATTACAGGTCTTTTAAAATCAATAAAAGGTTTTGCCGTTTGATATATATGAACCGAAAAGACAATTAAAAATACTCCGCCAAAGGCAGCTCCAAAAAACCGGAATCTAGAAATCAATCGGGATTTTATTTTAATAACTAGAAAAGCAAAAAACAAAGCAAAAGGTAAAATAACCAAGCCCGTTAGCGCTTGCAATTGAACTAGGTATAACAAAAGATAAAAGACAACAAGGCTAGCAATTAATTTGATCCAGCTTTTTTCATCACCAATTACTATTTCAGAAACTAACCAAACAATTGCCAAATCAGTCATAAGGGATAATCGAATATGCGGCACAAAAACTGAGGAATAACGAACATCATAGCCAACATCCAATTGATGCTGAACGTGATGAAAAAACCCAAACCCAGTTGAAATGATCAATGCTAAAACAAATATGGAAAGCAACCCTTTCATTTCAGCACTCGAGAGTCGTTTTTCAGAAACTACAAACAAGGGAATAAGAAGCAGGGGTAATTTAATTCTAAGGTCATCAATCGCAAAATCATAGTGCGCAGTATGAACTAGACCAATAAAATGAAGTAGGTAAAAAATCCAAATTACCCACACGGCAGGATTGGAAGTAATGCGACCCCACTTTAACTTAAAGTTTGCAGATATTAGCCAATTTGCGGCAAGCAAGAACTGAGCAACGCTAATTGCAAATTCCGACATAGCCATTCCGAAAAGGAGTCCAGCTAAGCCAAGTAGATAAACAGTTCTATGGGTTACAAAACGAGCTAACATTTGCTATTTGAGCAAAACGCAAATGAACTATAAATATTAGAGTTTCAAGAAACTATTTTTTATTCTCAGCTGAAGCCGTAAGAATTCCTTTATATTTCTCTTGCTCCTTGAGTATAGAAATAGAAGCTTTGACTCTTGGATCGTTTTTCAAACTATTCTCAATTCTACCTTGCTGATAATAGTATCGAGAGATAATTTCATTTTCTAGAATCTGAGAAATTTCGTCTTTGTGCAAAAGCAAATCTTTGTCTTTATTTCCTTTTATTTTCTCCACTAGCTGATCATAGTCTTCACTGATTCTTTCATAATACTTGTCCCCTTCAGCTGCCTTTTTCAATGCTTCCAAAGACTGCTCAGTGCGTGTTGTATAATCGTAGTCCTTACCTGCTAAAAAAGAAACGAAATCGTTATACTCACTTTCATCCATTGCGAATTCTTTTGCAGAATCTATTGTTTCATTATTTCTTTTAAAATCTGAAGCATAATCGAAAATATGATTTTTACCTAGCAGCGATGCAGTAACATCAGCAGCTTGGGGCAGTTCAACCTCAATATCTGGCAAAACGCCTTTGCCGTCCTTTACAGGCCTTCCCGCAGTGGTAAAAAACTGCTTTCTAAGCGAGTCCGCAACTGCAGTTGCCTTACCATCTGTTTTATTTGAATAATCTAATTTTTGAATGCATCTCCCACTCGGAATGTAATACTTAGCTACGGTAACTTTGAATTGCGAATTGTAGGTTAGTGGTTTTACTTGCTGCACCAACCCTTTTCCAAATGTTCTTTCACCAACTACTACTGCTCTATCCAAATCTTGTAATGCTCCACTAACGATTTCGGATGCTGATGCTGAACCTTGATCGACTAAAACTATTAGCGGAATTTCTGTGTCTATTGGAGCATTTAGCGCTTTATAGCTTTGCTGCCATTCTTTCATTTTCCCTTTTGTATACACTACTTCTGTTCCCCTTGGAACAAAGATGTTTACAATATTTACCGCCTCGTTTAAAAGCCCACCACCATTTCCACGCAGGTCAAATACTAAACTGGTAATGTTGTTTTTTTCTTTTAGCTCTTTAAACGCTTTAATTACTTCCTTACTGGCTGTTTCTGTAAAGCTGGTCAATTTTATGTAACCCACGCCCTTTTCCAATTCACCATAGTAAGGAACATCTTTTATTTTAATGTTCTCACGTATTAGTGTTTTATCCATTTTCTCACCATAACGTTCGATAACCAGTTTCACCTCGGTTTTAGCTTGACCTTTCAGGAGTTTAGATATTTCGCTCGTATTTTTTCCTTTTACATCATGTCCATCTATAGTGAGTATAACATCACCTGCTAATAGGCCAGCGTTAAAGGCTGGAAAACCCTCGTAGGGTTCAGCTACTACTGCATAATCTCCTTTTCTTCGAATCAATGAACCTATACCACCGTATTGACCCGTTGTCATAAAACGATAATCTTCGATATCTGATTCTGGAATATAAACCGTGTAAGGATCCAGTGATTCTAACATAGCATCTATGCCCGTTTTCATCAGTTCGCCTGGATTAGTCTCATCGACGTAATAAATATTAAGCTGCTTATAAAGGTTGACAAAAATGTCAAGGTTCTTTGATATTTCGAAATAATTATCGCTTACTGAGTTATAGGCAACCATTCCAAATGACCCTGTAACTAACGCTAAACCAAGAACTGCTTTTTTTGTTTTTGTCCAAATCATAATCAACTATTTTTTTCTTCCAGCTTCCGTAAAAGTAGAGCTAATGCACTTTGTATTTCGTTAAAATCTCTTATTCGGTTTTCTTTATACACCAAAGCAAAATTCCAATGATAAGAGGTGATGTCTAATTTATGGTCTTCTTTTAAATACAATCTAAAAGCTTCTTTTATTCTTCTTCTAAGCAAATTGCGGTCAACTGCTTTTTTGAAATTTCGCTTGGGGACCGAAACTAGTATTTGTGGATAAGCAAGTTCTTTATCATGAGCCCTCACACGCAAGTAAACCAGGGTTATTATCGGAGAATGAAAACGCTTGCCCTTCTTAAAAAGAGCTTCTATTTTCTTTTTAGACTTTAATTTGAATTCTTTTCCGAAACGTTGAGCCATCCTAAAACAAAAAAAGGGTGAAAAATCCACCCTTTAATAAAATATCTATTTTAATTCCTTTTATTTCTTGTTCACCTTTTTGATATAGGCTTCAATTGCCATTGTCATACTTGGAGCACTCGAAGTGGGAGCAGGAACATTTACTTTCAATCCCTTTTCCTCAGCAGCTAATTTTGTGGTAGGGCCAAAACACGCAATTCGTGTGTCATTTTGCTGGAACTCTGGATAGTTTTGGTATAGGGATTTAATCCCTGAAGGACTAAAAAAGACTAATATATCGTAGTACACATCTGCCAAATCACTTAAGTCACTGCAAACAGTTCTGTAGAATATCCCTCTTTCGTAGAAAATCCCACCTTTTTCTAAGGTAGCTGGAACATCCGCTTTAAGAATATCAGAAGTTGGTAATAAAAACTTGTCCTCTGAATGCTTTTTCAATAATGGCAATAAATCGGTCAATTTTTGCTTTCCATGAAATATTTTTCGCTTTCTGAAAACAACATATTTCTGAAGGTAATATGCCGTTGACTCTGAGGTACAAAAGTATTTCATGGCATCAGGAATGGTAATGCGCATTTCCTCGGCCATTCTGAAATAGTGATCCACCGCATTACGACTAGTAAAAATTACCGCCTCGAAATTTAGCAGATTAATCTTTTGCTTTCTAAACTCCAAAACGGGAACACCTTCCACATGAATAAAAGAGCGGAAATCTACTTTTAGTTTTAGCTTTTCAGCTAAATCAAAGTAGGGTGACTTATCGTTCTCGGGTTTAGGTTGAGAAACCAGTATGGTTTTTACTTTCAAATCCTTCAATTTACAGCCTCTTTAATTCAAAAAATATAGCCTAATTTAGCTAATTAACTTGTTTATTTACAGCGTCTTAAAGGCAATTTTCGCCAACACTAAGACGGGTAAAATTTCAAGCCCGCAAATGTATAAAATAAAATACTTCAGTAAAAATCTTTTCTCCCACCAAAACCGTAAGGCCAATCGAGACAATCTGTAGCAGTACATTGCAACTATTACTAGTCCACCAATTAATAAAAGCAACTGGTGATTAACATGACTAAACATTAATAAAATAACAATAGGAAATAAGAAGACCGCTATTGCTCCATGGCTCAAGAAGTTGAAAAACTGGAAATCTGTGATTACCGTTTGAAGATCCAGCAACCAGCCTAATAAGCTATTCACAAATACTTTAAGCAAATGCAGAACCATAAACACCAGCATGAATAGTGCAAATCCTTCAAACCCGTATAGAATAAATTCAGGGTTAATGTTTTTATACAATAGATTCGCAAACAATGCTATAATTAAAAAGTAAAGGAGCTCAACTAAAATTACACTGATACTTTCGCTGCTTCGTTCCTCTCTGGTTAGTTGTCCGATAAAACGATTACTAATTAGCGCATTTGAATATTGAATCAGCTTTTTGGAGAATGCCCGTTTCAAAATAGCTAAAACCAAAAGCGCAAGAATTATGACTCCAACTTCCCAAAATGGTGAAACTTCATAGCGATCAATTCCCTTACTTTCTTTAGGATTAGCAGCAACTCCATTGAGTATTTGGCTCTCTTTAGCATAGGTATCAGCAAAATTTTGTGCTTTCGCTTTTGCTAACGACAATGAGTCAATTAAAGTAGTGTTTGAATCGGACATATTGAAAGTACAAAACTATAAAGCCACTTCTTCTAAAACTGGAAAACTCTGGAAATATTAAAACCTAATTTCATTCCTCCATCTCCCCAATTGGCAGTTGTATTTGGAATAAAGTTATTCTCTACTATTCCAGCAGCATTTGTCAGGGTAATATGAAATACATGACCACCAGTTTCAATTTCTACCCCAACTCCAAAAGGGTCATAAAAGTTAACGGGTCTATAATTAGACCTGTACTCAGAAAAGGTATAAAGATAATCCATGATAAGTCCAACACGCTTAGTAATCATAAAGCGACCTCCAATCCCTAAAGAAATGTTTGCGTTCTCATCTTCTGCGTTAACACCTGCTCCGTCTGTCGTTTTTAAAGCTAAGTTCCGATACAAAATACTGGGCGCTAATTCAAAAGATAATCGCTCTCCAAACTTTCTTGCAATAATTAATTGAGAAAAATAGGATAGTCTATTTTGCCAATCGTCATATCGAGCGTCATTAGCTTTTTGTGGAGTAATTGCCATATTCCCTAATATAACCAATGTAAGCGGTACCTTGCGTTCTTTTTGAGCCAATATTTTGTATTTGACATTTCCATCAATGAGCTCTGCATACTTGCTTCTTCCTATTCCAATTTGCAAATCCTCAGTAATTCCATAATCGAAAGAGATTCTAATGTCATCCGAAATATCCAAACCGTATAAGTTGTGAACCCCGCCTCCACTTTTTTCGCCAATAGAACCAAAACGATGGGTTACTCTAAAATCAAGACCATTCTTTTTAACCATTGAAGTTGAATGCAGATTAACCAACTTCATCGTTTTCCATGTTGGTCCAACTCGATAATTCTCTGTGGGCTCTTCTGCCTCTAGCATATCCATTAAGTCGTCTTGAGCGCACAAAGGAAGAGCAGCCAAAAAAATGGCGAGAATGATAATTGGGTGTTTCATCTTTAACTTTTACTTTTTAGGTGAGAACTGTAAATCAACAGTAACATCAATTACCTCAGCAATGTTTTGAAAAACTATCGTAGGTATTTTAATATCGTGATCTACCAATTTCACATTAAACTTGGTCTGTACGCGAAGCTGATTCTTTATTACAGTGACCGTACCGGATATTGTTCTGTTCTGTTCAACACCATGTATAGATAGTAAACCAGTCACAGAAACCTCGTAAACCCCCGGTTTTTTCAAATTGACCTTTTCATTAATTTGGCCCTTGTAGGTGGCGGATTTATACTTCTCCGATTCCAAATAGTTCTCGTTAAAGTGTTCTTTCATCAGCTCTTGGTCAAACTCAAAACTTTTGATAGGAATTACAAAAGCCACTTTACCATTGGTAACGTTTATCAATCCCTTAGCTTTTGTGTTCTCTGCTTCAATATTTTCTAAAGTCGCCTCAGAAAAGAAATGGACATAACTAGAATCGACCATAAAAATATCTTGTGCCATAACCGACCTTACAACGCAAAAGACAAATGTTACTGTTATTATTAAACTTTTCATAATTATTGGAATTTTGCTCCTTGATCAAACCATTTCTGAATCTTATCCAATTCATTTTGTGGCAACCCACCTGTTGGCATGTTCTTTCTAATTAAAACTCGATCTTCAAACTTGCCATTGTCCATAACCTCTTTAACGTTAGAGGTTATACTATAATCTCCTGGACCTCCGCCATTTGGATGACACCCTGCACATTTCGTTGATATTATCGACTTTATATCTGTTTCATAAACCAACTGATTTGAAGTTGTATCTTGAGTCACCGTAGTATCAATTACTGTACCTTCAAAGCTCGCTCCACAATCAATCCACAACAGCATTGCACTTGTTTCAACTTCTGTAAGCTGCGGAGAGCCTGCTGGCGGCATGGTACCCGATTCTACTCGACCTCTAATTTTTGCTAAATCTCTTTTTAGAATATCAACTTCATTATAATCACCCGGACCTTGGTTAGTTGCGCCATGGCATGTGTTACATTTTGCTTCGAAAATGGATTTAGCAGAATTTTCGTAGTTCACATTATCGCAATTCAATGAGGGATCTACTTCTATCGGAACTGTAGTATCAAAAACTTCTTTTTTACAAGATTGTACAACACAAATTGCGGAAAGTACAACGCTAATTATAAATTTAGATTTAAGCATATTTTTCAGTTAACAATGATCAATATAGTACTTTTGCAGTAATAAAAAAAAGAATTAAAATGGGTACAGATCGCTTCGAAGCACACGATTATTATTTAATGGATGAGTTTTTAACTGAAGAACAAATAATGATTCGTTCTGCTGCCAGAGACTGGCTAAAACAAGATGTTTCACCAATTATCGAAGAGTATTACGAAAAGGGAGAGTTTCCCAGTCAAATTGTACCCGGGCTTGGAGCAATTGGGGCGTTTGGCCCTTATATTCCAGTTGAATATGGCGGCGCTGGACTCGATCAAATCTCATACGGATTATTGATGCAAGAACTAGAGCGCGTTGATTCAGGCGTTCGGTCAACCGCGTCCGTTCAAAGTTCGTTAGTAATGTACCCCATTTGGAAATACGGAACAGAAGAACAAAGGCAAAAATTTTTACCAAAACTCGCTTCAGGTGAATGGCTAGGTTGCTTCGGACTTACAGAGCCTGATTATGGATCAAACCCATCGGGTATGATTTCAAACTTTACCGACCAGGGTGACCATTACTTATTAAACGGTGCCAAAATGTGGATTTCGAATGCACCATTTGCTCAAGTGGCAGTAGTTTGGGCCAAAGACGAGTCAGGACGAATTCACGGTCTAATAGTGGAACGTGGAATGGAAGGATTCTCCACTCCTGAGATGCACGGCAAGCATTCTTTGCGTGCCTCCTCAACTGGAGAGCTAATTTTTGACAATGTAAAAGTTCCAAAGGAAAATTTATTGCCTGGAAAATCTGGATTGGGTGCTCCATTGAGTTGCTTGGATTCTGCACGTTACGGAATTGCTTGGGGTGCAATTGGAGCTGCCTTAGATTGCTATGATTCTGCGTTAAGATACTCTAAAGAACGTATTCAATTCGACAAACCAATTGGTGGGTTTCAGCTTATTCAAAAGAAGTTAGCTGAAATGATTACTGAAATTACAAAAGCGCAATTGCTTACCCATCGTTTGGGGGTTTTGAGAAATGAAGGAAGAGCAACAACTGCTCAAATTTCGATGGCTAAAAGAAACAATGTGGATATGGCGATTAATATTGCTAGAGAAGCGCGTCAAATTCATGGTGCCATGGGAATCACTGGAGAATATCCATGTATGCGTCACATGGCAAACTTAGAATCGGTAATTACCTACGAAGGAACACATGATATTCACTTGTTGATTACGGGTGCAGATGTGACAGGGATTTCTGCTTTTAAGTAGGTAATAATTTTAAAACTGCCTTCATCCCAACTTGTTTGGGGATCTAAATATTATGCAGACGAGATTAATTTCAACTAGTTCGGTGAGATTTTCGTTTCGTTAGCTATGGGGACTGGAATGAACAGGCTGAAAGAGGGTTGTTGAGAAATTACTTTTTCCTCGTAATCGTATAATCCACCATTTGAATTAATCCAGCTCGAGCTGCATTTTCCGGCATTTTAATCAAGATGTCTTTTGCTTTTTGAGTGTATTCCAACATCACCTTTTCTGCGTAGGCGATTCCGCCTTGCTCTTTAACAAAGGCAAACAATTCATCTACTTTTTTACGATTGGTATTGTGGTTTTTCACAATGTTGATCATTTGCCGTTTCTTCAACCAGCTAGTTTTATTCAAGGCATATATTAATGGCAGTGTGGTTTTCTTTTCTTTAATATCAATACCTACTGGCTTACCAATATCTTGTCCATAGCCGTAATCAAACAAATCGTCTTTGATTTGAAAAGCAATTCCAACGTTGATTCCAAATTCGTGCATAGCATCAATTTGGTCTTGATCTTTTGTAACCGTAGCAGCTCCCGCTGCACAACACGCTGCAATTAATGTTGCTGTTTTCCCTCGAATAATCTCGTAATAAACACCTTCGTCCATGTTAAGGGTTCGAGCTTTTTCCATTTGAAGTAACTCGCCTTCGCTCATTTCTTTCACCGCTTTAGAAACGATCTGCAGCATTTGAAACTCTCCATTGTCTATTGCCAATAAAAGACCCTGAGACAATAAATAATCACCCACCAAAACCGCAATTTTGTTTTTCCAGAGTGCATTGAGTGAAAAGAATCCCCGACGTTTGTGTGCATCGTCTACCACATCATCGTGCACCAAGGTTGCCGTATGCAACAGCTCAATTAACGAAGCTGCATGGTAAGAAGAATCGTTTAGCTCGCCAAAAACTTTAGCCGATAAAAAAACGAACATTGGGCGCATTTGCTTCCCTTTTCGTTTGATAATGTAGTGCGTTATTTTATCGAGTAACGGAACAGTACTTTTCATGGAAGACCGAAAACGATCTTCAAATACGAGCATTTCTGCTTTAATGGGCTCCTTTATTTCTTCAACTTCCGTCAACTGTTTGAATAAGTATCAAAAGTATAGGTTAATACAATTTGGCGATGTGTTATGTTGTGATTATTAGGTAGGTTATAAATTTTTGGGAAATCAAACGTTTTTGTTACCACCTCAAGCCTTCAAATAATCCAAATATGCTTTTCTTGAAATGTGCTTAGCACCAAGACTTTCCAAGTGATTGGTGTGCACTTGAGAGTCAATCAGCTTGTAGTTCGATTGCTGAACAAACTCAATAAAGCCATACTTACTGGCGTTGTTAACCTTTGCAAACATGCTTTCTCCACAAAAAACACCATTCTTCAAATCAACTCCGTACAGCCCACCCACTAATTCTTCATCTTGCCAAACCTCAGCAGAAATAGCCACACCAATTCGGTGCAATTCAAGGTAAGCTGCAACCATAGTATCTGTAATCCAAGTTCCAGGTTGGTCCTTCCGTTTGGCTTTAGCACAATTAAGTATTACATCCTTGAAGTTTCTATTAACAGTAACCGAAAATGCTTTCTTTCTGAAAAGCTGTTTCATGCTTTTAGAAACCTTAAGTTCTTTAGGGTAAAGCACAAACCTAGGGGCGGGAGAGTACCATAAAATGGGATCACCCTCTGAAAACCAAGGAAATATTCCCGATGAATAAGCCAATAACAAACGTTCAGTAGATAAATCTCCACCAATGGCTAATAGGCCGTCAAAGTCAGCTTCGGAAATATCTGGGAATTGGATGTTATCGTTTAAAACTCGCAATTAAAAGTCAATTTTAGCTTTACTACTTCAACTCCACCTGCTTCTTATTCGCCAATTGCCCACAAGCGGCATCAATATCTTGTCCACGACTTCGGCGCACTTTGGCTACGATTTTTTGTTTGGTCAAAAAGTCAACAAAAGCATCAACTCTATCTTCTGGAGATTTAGCAAATTGTTCGTCGTCAGTTGAGTTGTATTCAATAATATTCACTTTAGAAGGCACTCTTTTGCAGAAACGTGCTAGATCTCTTGCGTCGTCCAAACTATCGTTAAAATCTTTGAATATGATATACTCAAAAGTCAGCATTTGTTTTGTTTTTGAGTAATAGTAATTCATTGCATCAGCGAGTTCGTCCAAGTTATTTTGGTCGTTTATAGCCATTATCTGGCTTCGCTTTTCATCATTGGCAGCATGCAAGGACAAGGCTAGATTTATTCTAAATTCATCATCACCCATTTTGCGAATCATTTTAGAAATACCCGCTGTAGAAAGCGTAATTCTTTTCGGTGACATGCCCAAACCGTCTTCGCTCGTAATCATTTCAATCCCTTTCATTACTTCGCTGTAGTTCAAGAGTGGCTCACCCATGCCCATGAGTACAATGTTGGTGAGCGATTTGTCGTAATTTTTTGTGGCTTGGTTGTTAATTTCAACTACCTGGTCCACTATTTCGGAGGCGGTCAAATTTCTCAACCGCTTCAGTTTCCCCGTTGCACAAAAGCTACAAGCCAAACTGCAACCAATTTGAGAAGAGATACAGGCAGTCATTCTTTTTTCGGTTGGAATAAGCACTCCTTCTACAATTTTTTTATCGGCAGTTTCAAAAGCTGACTTTATCGTTCCATCACTACTTACTTGCTCATCCTTAACGGATATAGGCAAAATCAGAAAATCGTTTTCTAAGCTTTCAATAATTCCTTTTGGGAGGTTACTCATTTCTTGAAAACTACGAATGTGCTTTTTCCATAGCCAATGGTAAATCTGCTTCGCTCTAAATTTAGGCCACCCGTACTGATCCAAGTGTGCCTGTAATTGCAGTAAATTATAGATTCGGATGTCTTTCTTTACTTCTTTCATGATTCGATTAGCAATCGTGCCAATTTTAAATCTTCTTGAGTTGTAATTTTTATGTTGTTCCGCTCTCCCTCCACTAAATTCACTTTCATACCCAATGCCTCAACAACACTCGCATCATCAGTAAAGGTATCGCTAAATGGCTGATGATAAGCATCTTTAATAATTTCATAAAGAAAGATTTGCGGAGTTTGAACCGATCGAAAGTCCGCTCTGTTCACCCATTCGGAGTCAGACTCTGTAATTTTTCTTAAAGTCTCCACAATAGGAGTCGCTGGAATTGCATTACCAAACTCTTGTGCTGCCGAATAGCATCGATTTATCAAATCCTCGCTTATTAATGGTCGTACTGCATCGTGAATGGCAACTAAGTCACCTTCCTTAGCATCAATACATGACAGACCATTAGTCACTGATTGATAACGGGTCTCCCCACCGCAGGTTTTGGTGACCCGACTGTGTTCTACAATTTCATTTGGCAACTGAAGCCAAAGTAATTCGTGGGCTTTTGGTATTACAACAATAACCTGTAGCTGTTCATCAGACTGCAAGAATTTAGAAATAGTATAAGCAATAATACTGTGTTTACCAACAGTTAAGAACTGCTTAGGCGTATCTGAATTCATTCTAGAACCCGACCCTCCTGCAACTATTATGGCGAACTTTTTACTTTCCATTAGAAACAAAAAAAGGAGCTATTACTACCTCCTTTTCCTTTTTTTTATTTTGGTAGAAAAATATGTTTTTACAGTATCAACATAGCATCTCCGTATGCCAAGAAATTATACTTTTCTTCTATTGCTGTTTTATATGCTTTCATTGTTAAATCATATCCTCCGAACGCACAAACCATCATAAGTAGCGTAGATTCTGGCTCGTGAAAATTTGTTACCAATGAAGTAGAAACTTTAAAGTTATAGGGAGGGAATATGAATTTATTGCTCCAGCCCTCATAAGGTTTTAATTCTCCTAATGTCGAAACAGAACCTTCCATTGCTCTAAGCACAGTAGTACCAATAGCACATACTTGTTTCTTTTCGGACTTAGCTCTATTTACTCTATCAGCACATTCTTGAGTGATAATCATCTCCTCAGAATCCATTTTATGTTTAGTCAAATCCTCAACATCAACTGGTCGGAACGTTCCTAAACCAGTATGTAAAGTCATCATTGGAAATTCAACTCCAGCAATTTCCAAACGCTTCAACAACTGCTTACTGTAATGTAAACCAGCTGTAGGAACTGCTACCGCACCTTCATGCTTTGCGAATACGTTTTGAAAACGATCTTCATCTTCTGGCTCAACTGGTCTTGAAATGTACTTTGGAAGTGGTGTTTCGCCTAAAGAATACAATGTTTCTTTAAACTCTTCGTAAGGTCCATCAAAAAGGAATCTTAATGTTCTTCCTCTAGAAGTTGTGTTATCAATAACCTCAGCTACTAATTCATCATCCTCTCCAAAATACAATTTATTTCCAATTCTAATTTTCCGAGCAGGATCAACCAACACATCCCAAAGGCGACTCTCTTTATTTAATTCACGCAATAAAAACACTTCGATTACTGCACCCGTTTTCTCTTTGTTTCCATACATTCTTGCAGAGAATACTTTGGTATCGTTCATTACCTTAAGGTCTCCTTCATCGAAGTACTCTAAAATGTCTTTGAATTGTTTGTGCTCAATTTCACCAGTTTTGCGGTGCACCACCATTAATCGAGACTCATCTCGATTTTTTGCTGGATGCTGCGCAATTAGTTCTTCAGGTAATTCGAACTTAAACTCGGACAATTTCATTCCCATAATACAAGAATTTTATTTTTTAAAAAAGCGGATGCAAAAGTATAAATAACAAGGAGATGGCAGTCAGCTAATTCATGTTTGAACTTTAGGCCTTTTATTCTGTATTAGTATAGTGAGGAGCAAGCAGCTTTTAGAAGTTTTTAGCTTAACCTCAGCTGTATTAATTGCTACTTTCGCTTAAGGTTTTTATGAAAAAAAATATATTTAGCAGCGCCTTTTGGCCTTTATTATTAGCCATTGTATTTGCTTTTGGATACTTCTTCGGTTCTTTTACTCCAAAAAAACAGAAGCTTTCTTTAGGTAATTTTCCACTAAACAAACAATCAAAGCTCAACCAAATTATAGATTATATAGACAATGAATATGTCGACAGTACAGATCGGGAGAAATTAGTAGACCAAACCATAGAGAATCTGCTGCAAAAGCTCGATCCCCATTCGTATTATATTACTGCGGCCGAATTGCAAGCCATGAATGAACCGCTTGAGGGTAGTTTTGAAGGAATAGGAGTTCAATTTAGTATTCAGAAAGATACAGTAGTTGTTATTACGCCAATTTCAGGTGGTCCAAGTGCCGAAGTAGGTATTGCGGCTGGAGATCGGATTATAAACGTGGATGGTGAACTGGTTGCTGGAACTGGAATACGAAACGCTGACGTAATGCGCCTGCTTAAAGGCGAAGGTGGCACACTAGTAAACCTTGAAATTCAACGCAGCGGCACTGAATCATTATTGCCGTTTTCTATTACCAGAGGTAAAATTCCGATTTATTCAGTAGACGTTGGTTATATGATAAATGACACGACTGGATACATAAAAATTAGCAGATTTTCAAGAGAAACTTTCAATGAATTCCAAGACAAATACACGAGTTTGCTGGGGCGAGGAATGACCAAGTTAGTCTTGGATTTACGAGGTAATGGGGGTGGTTTCATGGATGCCGCAATAAACATTGCGGATCAATTTTTAGCGGAAGACCAATTAATTGTTTACACAGAAGGCAGAGCACGGAAACGCAAAGATTACCGGGCTAGTTCAAATGATGACTTACTAAATGTTGACTTAGCAGTTTTAATTGATGAGAGCTCTGCATCAGCAAGTGAAATTGTTGCTGGTGCGATTCAAGATAACGATAGAGGAGTTATTCTAGGACGTAGGTCCTTTGGTAAAGGATTGGTTCAAGAACAGTCAAGTTGGTTCGATGGAAGTGCAACTCGCCTAACAATTGCTCGCTACTACACTCCAGCTGGACGCTGCATACAAAAACCCTATGACAATGGCTTGAAAGCTTATCACAAAGAAGTTTACGATAGATATGAAAATGGTGAATTTGAATCGGACGATAGTACAGCATTGGCAGACAGTACAGTTTATAAAACCATTTCGGGAAGAATTGTATATGGTGGTGGTGGTATAATGCCCGACAATTTTATTCCTATCGATACAGCGGGTGCATCTATATTATTGTCTCGAATATTCTATTCAGGCAATTTTTATCAATTTGCTTTTGACTATGCAGACAAACACCGTGAAGAACTCGTTAGACATGGAAACGCTGAAAATTTCGTAAATGATTTTGAGTATACGGGGAAAGTTGAAAATGCGTTCAGGGCATATTTAAAAAAGAAAAATTTAGAAATTGTAGAGGATGATTACAAACGTTCGTTTGAAATTATTTCAGCAAGGATTAGGGCAGGAATCGGTAGAAATATTTTTGGTGATGAAGCCTTTTTTCCAATTCTACATGAAATTGATACCGTCCTAAGGGAGTCTGTATCAGCGCAGCTCAACTAGCACTTCTAACAAAAGAAATTGCCTCTTGCAGGTAAATATCTAAATCAGGTGGTGCCTCAACTCCATTTGGTTTGATTCGTTTGTGTCCTAAACGTACCATAATTAAATCCAAGTCGGGTATAACCGCAATATACTGACCTAAAATTCCTCGAGCGTAAAACACTTCTCTACCATCATGATTGTGCAACCACCAGTGTAAACCGTACCTTTTACAAGGGTTATTATCAACATCTATAATTGGCGCCTCTGAAAGCGATGCTTTTACAAATTCAGCATCAACAATAGTATCTTTACCCCACACTCCTTGTTGTAAAAACAATTTTCCAATTCTTGCAAAATCGCGTGCGTTACTATTAAAACAACAAAACGCCTTTTCTTTTCCTTCCGGTTTATCTAAACTCCATAATGCGTCGTTTTTTGCTCCAATCTTCTTCCATATTTTCTCCGATACATATTGAGACGTAGACATTTCGCTTGCTTTTTCTATAATAAAACTCAATAATTGACTATTGCCTGATCGGTATTCAAATTGTTCACCCGGTTGCTTTGTCACCTTATATGAATAAGTCAGATTAATCAAATCATCACCATAATTTGCCTTGGCTGGGTATGCAAATGGATTGATGTAATTTTCATCAAAATTAATTCCTGAACTCATTTGCAACAAGTGACGAATTGATAGTTCTGGAAATTTTGAAACATCAAATTTGGGCAGATAAAGAGCGATAGGGTCGTCTAAAGATTTAATCTTTCCTTCTCTTATTAATGAACCTATGGCAATATTTAAAATACTCTTAGCCATTGAAAAAGAGTTGCTTTTACTGTTCGCTGAATAACCTTCCCAGTATTGTTCTTTAATAATAGAATCTTTATGAATCACAAGAAATGCAACGGTACCCAATTCTTCAAATTTGACTTCTGTTTCTGGAGAGACCTCCTTTTGGTTTGCCATACTGGAAATAGGCCAAGGTTGATTGTTTCTTGCTAATACTTCTCGATTCGAAAAGATTTGAAACTCAGCAATTGAAGGGCCGAGCCTACCTTGGAATAAAGTATTTTCTAAAGTATTGTATAAGTGAGCGTTACCAGTAAAAACTACTATTAAGTGAAACAGTATTCCTGCTCCAATCCACATGGCTATTTTCTTTACTGCTTTCACTTTACCTCCTTTACATCGAAGTTAAACAGTTTTGAAAGGTGGTGCAGTAGTTTATTTGAGACCTCGGTTATGTCGACTTTTCTGCCCAACTCTTTTTCAATGGATGTTACTTGTTTATCTTCAATTCCACAGGGAATTATGTTTTTAAAAAATGACAAGTCATTATTTACGTTTAATGCAAGACCATGCATGGTAATCCAGCGGGAACATCTTATTCCCATTGCACAAATCTTTCTTACCTTTAGCGGGTCTTTTGCCTCCAACCAAACTCCAGTATAACCTTCGTATCGACCAGCGTTAATACCATAGTCCTTCAGCGTCAAAATAACGGCTTCTTCTAAATATCTTAGGTATTTGTGTATGTCGGTGAAAAATTTTTCTAAATCTAAAATTGGATAAGCAACAAGCTGTCCAGGGCCATGATGCGTTATATCACCGCCTCGATTGATTTTATGATAGGTGATCCCTAACTCCTTTAATGTGTCTTGCTCTGCTAAAAGATTAGATTCGTCTCCACTTTTTCCAAGCGTGTAAACCAATGGATGTTCACAAAAGATAAGGTGGTGAGAAGTGTCTCCTTTAAAATCGCGAATCTTTCTTTGTTTGAGTTTAACCTCAACATTGGATTTGCACAATTGCTCTTGATAATCCCAGCTATCTTTAAATTCAATTAAGCCAAGTCGTTCAAGAGCAACCGTTTCCAAAAGTTTAGATGTTTGAAAGTTTAGTTTTTAACTCGGTAATTATATCAACTTCGGTTGCATCTATTCCCCTTATATCAGCAATGTTAACAGATGCCCAATCGCCAATAGAAATCAAATAATAAGCTGCGTGTATATCTGATTCACAATCAGCCATTATTTCAACGCAATTTGCGTTTTTAATCGTCATTAACTTTTTACTAAACTCCATTCGTTCTTGGGTTCTGTAATAGTCGTTTTTAGTCCTCAAAAATACTGGAACAACTTCTTCGTGGCTATCAGCCCAGCCAACCAATTCATTGTGGTTCATTTCAGGTAAAACATGATGCCAACATAGCATTTTTGAATTTTCGTTTATTTGTTGTCTATATCGAACAGCAACTCCTTCCATTCTAGCATCAGAATAAAAAACAGGCGTTTTCCCAATCAACTTCTTAGCTAAATTGTAGGCTGTTTCTTTGATGTCTAAGCTGTTTTCTTGTAAAAAATCTGGTGTTGTCGCCAAATCTCTCAGAATTTGATCTTCAATGCATCCGTAATTTTCAAGAAGTTTAAATAGCAAAGTGCTTGAATATCCAAAAGCCGCTCTAGGAGGAAAACCTCCGGGCATTTCAATATAATTATATCCGTTTTCTTTCGCTAATTCTAATAGTTTTCCTCCAGAAGTTAAACAAGCTATTGTTGCACCTTTTGATTGCGCTTTTTCTAAAGCTTCTATAGTCTCTTCTGTATTTCCCGAATAAGAAGAAGCAACAAAAAGAGTGTGTTTGTTTACAAGATTTGGAATTCCGTAGGTCTTATTCACAACAACAGGAATATCGATTTGACTAGCAATTAATTGAGACACTATAGTACCGCCAATTCCTGAACCACCTAAACCGCTAATTACAATATTTCGAAAATGTTCGTTCGATGATTTCCATTCAGAATCTCGCCCAATTTGCAAGGCCTCTTTCATATGAATAGGAAAAGCTTCAACTAAATTTTTCATGAGTTAACTGTTTTCTAGAATAACAAAAAAGCCGAACAAGTCGACTTATTGCTGTTCGATTAATGTTTTATAAATTTCTTCGTAAAGTTTGACTGGGAATCAAATACCTTGAAAAGGTAGGCTCCATGAGAAAGTTGAGAAAAATCAAACTCCATTCTGCTATTTGGCACTAATTCTACAGAAGAATTTAAGACCTCTGTTCCGCTCAAATCATATACAACGACAGATGCATTTCCGGTTTCTGAAGAAGTCGTCAAAATCATTTTATCATTTTCAGAGTTGTAAAACGCATTTAATTTTTGGTGCTCAAACTCCTCCGTACTTATTCGAAATCCACAAGTTGTATCAACATATGAAGTAACCGTAACCTTAGTTTCACAATCTAAATCATTATAAGCAATAATATCAAATGTCGTAGTCTTTTTAAATGCAACAGTTTTAGTGGTTCTTGAAGAGATTACTGTGTTCCATAAAATCTTAGAAGAATTTGAATTCACTTCAATAGTGTCTCCATCTCCTTCACACAATGGACTAGCAGCAGAACTTGTTTGACTCACAAGAGCAAGAGTTGGCAATTGACTTACTCTCAGTATAATAGTATCTCTAGTTATACACCCAGCAAAAATACCGGTAAGAATAATTGTTTCATCAAATGCGGGCTTTAGTGTAACTGTATTAGAAGTAACTGTTCCACTTACAATAGCTGAAGCTGGAGACCATAAGTAAGAGTCTCCCGTATTTGCATTAGCAACCCGCTGTTCTCCACCGCACAAAACTGTGTCAGCATTTCCACCTACTAAATTAATTGTAACTCCTCTTGGGGGTTGGTTCGTAGTTCTTATTAACTGACTGGCATTTCTTGTACAGCCATTATCGCCAGTTACATCAACAAAATATACTGCTGCTGAACCAGTATTTCCGACTATAGTACTGTCAGTTCTAGAACCCACAATTTGACTTGAACTACTCCAGCTATATGAAGCATACCCTGGAGTTGCCTTTAAAGTGAAATTTTGATTTGCACAAGCATCTTTGTTTCTAGATACAAATCCTTGAACTAAAACACTGAACGACACAGTTGGCAATTCCTCGCCAATAACTTTCGTAAATGCAGCAGATTTACAACCATTAGTATCTGTTCCAATAACAGAAACACTATCCTTTTTTGTTATTATTACGTTTACTGAATCACCGCCGCCTGAAGGAATCGTGCCTTTAAAATAAGAGTAACTCATACCGCCTGACCCCTTTAAAGTAATTTGCTGGCCAACACATACAGTATCTTTTGATACAGTGATTCCGACCATTGGTAAGGCCAAAACAGTAATGGGTTGAAATGCTGTATCCATAACTCCAGCAGAATCTCCAATAACTCTATAAACCGTCGTCATTGTAGGTTTTAACCAAGCTGTATCGTCAGAAACTGTATCCAATGCTGCTATTGACCCTAAAGTATCTGACCAGGTATAGTGCACTCCAGCTTGTCTTGTAGACATTGCATAAGCTTTAACACTGTCGCCCATACAAATCGTATCGTTGCCCATAATTGCGATTGAGGTTTGGGCATTTGCACTTGAACTTAAAAGAAGTCCAGCAACAACAAATCCACTAAGAATGGTTGATTTTAACGCTTTCAGTAAAGAATGCTTCATAAATTTTATTTTAGTTATTCAAACCTTCAAAACTATGCACTTTAAGCATACTAACCAAAAGCAACTATTAATTGGTTTGTGTACATATTTTTATTGTTGGTAAAGCGGAAGAAAGAGTAGTATCAAAAAAGCCCCACTTTTTCCTCATTTAACTTCTTCAATCACCCATGAAATCAGAGATTTAGCGGTTAAATTTAGTTAAGCTGCAGTGAAGCTCAAACAGCCATTCTATATTTGATTTTTATTTTATAAAATTTTGAACAACAAATTAATAACTTGGCTCATAAGTGGCATTATCTTCTCGATAGTTGCCTTAATTAGTATCCAGCTTTTTTGGATAAACAAAGCTGTTTCTATTAGCCACGAAGAATTTGAAAGGCTTGTGCACAAAGCCCTGTCTAATGTTGTGGAGGTTCTCGAGCAAGAAGAAGCCCTCAAAAAAATTAAAACGCACCAGCAAGGGCGCTTCCTTTTTACTGCTGAAGACTCTGTTAGCAGCTCTGACTTTGTGCATGACTCCTCCTATAAGTACTTTCTTTTTAAAGAATTAGAGAAAAAGGAAGCAGGAATAGAAGTTAGAGTTGTAGAAGAGCAAGGCGGCAAAAAAACAGTAACCGACTTTATTACCGCTGGCCAACACAGAGTAGACATTGAAAACTCTGAAGACAATCTATCCTATCATGTAAATGGTGAAGAAGGGCAAACTTACTACGCTAGCGATCTGCAAGTAAATCTTGATACAGCTGTCAGAAATCAATTGGTCAACAAAACTGTTTTGGTTAGTGATATCGTTAGAAGTTTAATGGAAGTTGACCTTTCAGAGAAAATCGAGGATCGAGTAAACAATGTTAGGGTAGATAAATTACTAACTAAATTCTTGCTTGAAGAAGGAATAAAGCTACCTTATTATTTCGGGGTTTACGATGTTGACTCCGATTTAAAAACAGGTAATTTTTCAGACACCTCCTTAACTACCAGCTTGGAATCGTTCGAAATAAACTTATTCCCCAAGGATATTCTTGGACAGAAAGCCACCCTAAGAGTTTATTTTCCTAAGCGTATCAAGTACATATTTAGTTCGGTGTCTTATCTGCTTTTTTCTAGCTTATTGATTATTATTCTCATTTTCTTCGCTTTCTATTACAGTATTCGAACGATTCTGAAACAAAAGAAGGTTTCCGAAATAAAAAATGACTTTATCAATAACATGACACATGAATTGAAAACTCCTATTTCCACAATCTCCTTAGCGTGTGAAGCTTTGTCAGACCCTGATATAAGTGCAACACCTAGTTTAATGAATCGGTACATTGGAATTATTGGCCAGGAAAACAAAAGATTGGGTGTACAAGTGGAAAATGTTTTGAAAAGTGCCATTTGGGGTAGCCAAGCATTTAAAATGAATATGGAGCCAGTGCAAATTCATTCGATAATTGATGAGGCGGTGTCTAAATTTCAAATGCAATTAGATGAAAAGGGTGGCATAATAAAAATGGAATTAGGTGCCAAATCAGATCATTTAATGGCCGATAAAGTGCACATTACAAACGCTATTTATAATCTTATCGACAATGCTATCAAATATACACCAACGGCACCCATAATTCATATAAAAACGATAAATGAAAAAGACAATCTTTTAGTGTCTGTATGTGATAATGGTATTGGAATTAGCAAAGAAAATCACAGCAAAGTTTTTGATAAGTTGTATCGAGTTTCCACCGGAAATTTGCACAACACCAAAGGCTTTGGCCTTGGGTTAAACTATGTGAAAACAGTAGTCGAAAGACACGATGGGGACGTAAAAGTTACTAGCAAACTGAATAAAGGAAGTACCTTTACATTGTCAATTCCAATGAACAATATTGAACGATAATTATGATGGAAAAAGAAGAAATAAAATTATTGGTTGCAGAGGATGATCATAATTTAGGTGACCTACTTTCTGAATACCTTTCAGCTAAAGGGTATACCGCCGAACTTAGACGAAATGGAAAGGAAGCGCTGGAAGCTTTTAGAACAAATCATTATGATTTGTGCATATTCGACGTGATGATGCCTGAAAAAGATGGATTTACTCTAGCTAAGGATGTGCTTAAAATAAACCCTGAAATTCCAATTATTTTCTTGACGGCAAAATCAATGAAAGAAGATAAGGTCCAAGGGTTTAAATTGGGAGCTGATGATTACTTAACTAAGCCTTTTAGCATGGAAGAGCTACTTTTGAGGATTCAAGCAATTCTTAAAAGAACTAGAAAAGAGAGAGATCATCAAAAGCAGGAAAAATTTGAAGTTGGACGGTTTGCATTCAATTCCAAATTGCAAGAATTAGTTATTGATGGCGAAAAACAAAAGCTAACTTCTAAAGAAAATGATTTATTGAAATTGTTGTCTTTGAACCTTAATGAAGTTACCGATAGAAGTTACGCCTTGAATAGAATTTGGGGGGATGATTCATATTTCAACTCAAGAAGTATGGATGTTTACATCACCAAATTGAGAAAATACCTGAAAGCTGACGATAACCTTGAAATAGTTAACGTACACGGAAAAGGATTTAAACTGCTTACAAAAGACTAGAGTAACTCTAGTCTTGCAGTTTAACTGCATTTTTCTTACTCGAATGAAATAAGGACTTGGTTTTTTTCAACCGCTTGTCCATTTTTTATGTCTATAGATTTAATAACGCCATCCGCCGGAGACTTTATATTATTCTCCATTTTCATTGCTTCCAAAACTAGGACGGAATCGCCTTTTGTAACGGTGTTGCCTTTTTCTACCAAAATATCTAATACTAATCCCGGCATAGGAGCCTTTAGGTTGTCTGTTTTTACTTCCGTCAAACTCGACATTCCGAGTTGATCTAATAGCTCATCGAACTTACTTTTAGCCTGTAAATTGTACTTGTTTCCATTTACGCTTACTAAATAAGACTTTGTTTGCTCATTTTTTTCTAGGATATAAACGTCATAACCTACATTTTCATGAATAACGTGAAATGAATTCTCAGACTCAGCCACCATATCTAATGTCACTTCTTTGCCTCCTAAACTCAGTTTAGCATCGAGATCTAATTCAATTTCGTAGGTCTTTTCTTTTCCAATTACTTTCATATAGCTTACTTCAAATGATTTTCAAAAATAGAACATAAGCTTAAAATCCAATTCTTTAAAACTAAGTACTATCCACAATTCACTTTTTGGCTTCATTAGCGCTAGAATCCTAAATTTGCTTATGCGATTTTTTGTTCCATTAATATTTCTGATTTTCACTCTCGGTTGTAGCTCAACTAAAAATGCACAAGAGTCAACCTTAGCAGCTTCTGCTGCTGCGTCATTAAATGATTCTTCAAAAGCATCCTTAAACAAGTCCCAGCCAGCGTATAGAGCAACAACTGAGCTCGCTTGGGATTTAATACACACAAACCTAGTTGTATCATTTGACTTTAAAACAGAGCAAGTTTTAGGTGATGCTACACTTAAATTATCTCCACATTTTTACGCTAAAAAAACATTATCACTTGATGCAAAGGCATTTGACATTAAATCGGTTAAAGTCCTTAATGATTCTAATAATCAAGTAAAATATACCTACTCAGGAGAAAAACTAAACCTCTCCTTTTCCAAAACCTTAACCCAGAAGGATACACTTGAATTGTACATCAAGTATATCGCTAACCCAAATGAGGTCACCGAAAGAAGCGGTAAAGCAATTCGAGGTGGACAAGGTTTGTACTTCATAAATGCACAACATACTATTCCCGGAAAACCATTTCAAGTATGGACGCAGGGCGAAACCGATTTTTCCTCCTGCTGGTTTCCAACTTTAGACGAGCCCAATCAAAAAACAACTCAAGAAATTGTAATTACGGTTCCGGATACACTAAAAACATTGAGTAATGGAGTATTGGAGTTTTCTACCGAAAATGGAGATGGAACACGAACTGATTATTGGGTTCAAACCCTACCGCACTCGCCCTATCTAATAATGTTAACGATTGGTGACTTTTCTGTTTTTGAAGAAGAAAAGTGGAGAGGCAAAGCTGTTACTTATTACACTGAAAAACAATACGCTAAAGATGCTCCGTTCATTTTTGGGGAGACCCCTCGAATGTTGGAATTCTACTCTAGTAAACTCGGAGTTGAATATCCATGGGCTAAATATGCCCAGGTTGTCGTTCGAGATTTTGTTTCGGGAGCGATGGAAAATACTTCCTCTACACTCCATGGTGAATTTGTGCAGCGTCATAAACAAGAACTAATTGATTATCCGCAAGAAGGAATTATCGCACATGAACTTTTTCATCAGTGGTTTGGCGATTTGGTAAGCTGTGAAAGCTGGTCAAACCTAGCCTTAAACGAAGCATTTGCCACCTACGGCGAATATCTTTGGGTAGAAGAAAGTAAAGCTCCGTTTGAAGCTCAACTTAATTTACTCAATAAACAAAAGAGTTATTTGAGAGAGTCAAAAGTTAAAAAGGTAGATTTCGTGCGATTTCAATACACGAACAAGCTGGAAATGTTTGACGGTCACACTTACTCCAAGGGTGCTTGTATTTTACACCAACTAAGAACTGTAATTGGAGATGACGCATTCTTTTCTGGGCTTAAAATGTACCTTACCAGACATGCACATGGTTCTGCAGAAATGCATCAGTTGCGATTGATAATGGAAGAGGTTACAGGTCGTGATTTAAATTGGTTTTTTAATCAGTGGATGTTCGATAATGGCCACCCAGAATTAACCATAGTCTATCATTTTGATACAGCGCAACAAAGGAATTTTATGGTCGTAAATCAAACTCAAAATTTAAACGAATATCCTTTGTATCAAATTCCATTGTGGATTAAGTCCTATTTGCCTTTTGGAGTTGAATTGGATACCGTTTGGGTTAAAAATGAATTGGATACTTTCTATTTAAAAGGAAGCACTAAAGCAACTTGGATTGATTATGACAGCCAAAATTATTTATTGGCTGAAGTGGAAGAACCAAATATAACTGTTGAAGCATTGTTTACTAAAATCGAAAAAGGGCAAGGGCTGCATGAGATGAAATCAGCTTTGGCTAAACTTTCATCGGATTACCCAAAAGACCCTTTGACTAAAAAAGCCATAAAAATTGCAATTAGCCATGAGTTTTATGACTTAAGGGTTCAAGGAATTGAAGCTCTTATGCCAAGCCCTTTATTTGACTCAACCTTTAAAGAAAGGCAATTACAATTAGCATTATCAAAGGATAAAAACTCCAAAGTACGGGCAAAAGCAATTGGACTATACCGTCTAAATTTTACGCCTAAAGATAAAGCACTCTATTATTCTAAGCTAATTTCTGATAGCTCATTTGTAGTGCTTCAGACGGTAATAAAAACGGGTATTCAGGCTAAAGACACCATAGAGACCCTGAGATTCTGTAAATCACATGAAAATGATAAAAATGAAGAGCTTCGAATGCAAATAGCTAAAGCCTACTCATTAATAGGTAGTTACGAGCATTTAAGTTTTTTTAAAAACAACTTATACTCGGTTGGGGCCTATAAAAAAGCGGGTTTTCTCTATCTGAATAGTCAACTGCTTATAAAAATTGGAAGAACTGACGAGCTAGTGAAAGGCTATTCCCTTTTCCAGAAAACGCTGTTAGAATCAAATTCTAGTTGGATAAAGTCGTCTGCAGCAAACAGCTTAAAAGATTTTTATAACTCCGCAAAGGAAGATGTCGGTTCACAAGAAAAATTGAATGGTGAAAACCCAACTGAGACAAATAGTAACCATCTAGAGGATTACCAAATGAGACTGGATGCGATATCTGCAACCATCAATCAAGTAATTGTTAAAGAAAAAAGCGAGTTGGTAATTGAGCGATTATCCGATCTTAATCTAGACTAATCGCTGAAGATTAACTAGTCCAAATCGAAATCAGGAGCCCTTTTGAAACCCTTTTTTTTGGGTTTTAAGTGATCGAGAAAAATTACGTTGTAAAGGTTGTCTCGCTTATCGATAATGATTTGAGAAACACCGTCCTTAACCTCAACAGGCTTTAGGTTTTTGAATCTAGGGCCTAAATTTTCATAAGACTCATCCTCCAACTCAACATAGAAATTATCTAAAACTACTTTTCCGGACTTAACAGAAACCTTACCCATAAAGCAGTTCGTAACGTCTCCTTCGCGCACAGCTATAATTACTCCCCCATAAATGCTGTCGGTAACTTCGAAAGCACCCCGCTCTGAAAACGCTTTGCGATATTTTGTATAACAATCTTGCCCGAAAGAAGAATTCGCTAATAGGACAATTAAAAGGGTGATTATTACTCGCATAGTTTTTATTTTTATGCAAATGTGGGTTATCTATTTTGCCTCTGCAAAGACATAATAAACTACTTATTCAATTATCAGTGTTGACGAGCATTTTATGTAATGGTCTATTATTGGCTCTTGAAGGGCAAAATACATTCTGATTCTTTACATTTGATTAAATCAATTTACATATGAAAAAGTATTTTTTTATTGCTGCTGTATTACTGTTAAGTGCTTTTAGTAAAGCTAATGATGCCTGCGATATGTTCGAAGCAGAATTGAGCATTGTTCAAGATCAAGTGAAAAGTATTGTTGAGGATGTTCAAAGCTGTAAAAAGTTAACGGAGACCGCTGCAGACGAAAAAAACAAAGCAACTGACGATAAAATGTTGCGTTTAATTAAGTCTGCTCATAAACAAGCCGACATAATGAGTCATAGTATTACTCAAATATCATTGCGTAAAGAATGTGCTTGCGAAGGATTTGACTTTCAATTGGTAAATCAAAAGGTAATTGAAGTAAAATATTGGATAAAGCGCGCAAAATCAGTTGATCTAGAAAAACAAAAATCAGATCAATATGCTGCTTTAAGTGATAATGTTAACAAGCTTAATGAAATTTTAAAAGGGTTTTCCGCTTATCTTTATGACCCTTGTAATTCGTCAAAGCCACCAATAACTGAGCCTGAGAAACCTTTGGAACCAGAGTCAGATAGCTTAATCGCCCAGCATAACTCAAAAATATCAAGCGAGCAGGATACAACGGCTCCTATTGTTTCCGAACCAATTGCAGATGAGACTCCTAAACCAATTAAAGACAGCAGTGTAATTGCAACTGGTATAGACACTGGAGTAGTGCAAGAAGCTACATCTGGGCTAAAACCAGAGGAAGCGCCTGTTGTAGTGTCGGATAGCGCAGTAAATCAAGAAATAACTGCTATTGATACAATAGAACCTAAAGGGCAAGTTCCTTCTGTTATAGACGCGTTTGTAGCACCGACGAATACATCAAAAGACACGATTGCTACCGACACAACTCCTGAAACACCAATAATAGATACGATTCGAAAGGCAGATACAGTTATTGCAGAAGAAATAGCTCCTGCAATGGATACTATAAAAACCACTGATATTTCAGTTGTGGAAACAAAAGCAATTGATACGGTAAAAACAACAACTAATTTAATGGACACCATTAAAAAAACTGATGTATCGATTAAGGAGGAAGAAGAAATTGCAGAAAAAGAAACTGAAATAATTGAACCCCAAAATCCAGCGCCAAAAGTCGAAGCAAAACCAAAAGTGAGCGCTCCTGTTTTAAAACCGAAACCCACTCCAACTCCAGTTCCGCAAGTTAAGAATCAAGAAGCAGTTGACTTTTATTATGCTGTTCAGGTAGCTGCTGGAGCTGATAGAATTATGCCTGGTTTTATTTCAAAGCTGAGTGAAGAGGTATACATATATGAAGAGGGTGGATTGAATAAATTTAGAGTTGGGCATTATACCTCCTTGAATGAAGCGCTAGATTCTAAAAACACGCTATTTAAAAAAGGAATTACCGATGCATTTATTGTGGCTTATGCACAAGGCAATAAAATTGGTATTGCTGAAGCCCGAAAGATTGAAGCTGGATCACCCACAACATTAATTTTAGCAACTACTGACAGTAAATCAGTTAAAAAGAAAGCTGCTCCAAAACCTATTACCTCAAAAATTAGAAATAAAGCAGAAGTATTTTTAGCAGTGCAAGTTGGTGCCAGCATAATGGCTGCTGACCCTATTTATGAATTGGCTAAGTACGAACATCAATTGCAAATGCGGATTAAAGTAATTCAGGATGCACCAGTTAGGTATTACACTGGCGAAACAAAGGATAGAAATGAGGCGGAACAAACTTTATCCTTGGTAAAGTCAAAAGGTATTGAGGGTGCCTTTTTAATTGGTGTTTCTAACGGAGAACGAGTGGACTATCAAGCTGCTCTTGAACATTTGGGGAAATAGCTTGTATAATTTTTGAGCATTTAATTACCCATTTTTTAATCACTCCAATTTTTTATGAAAAACTTAAAAAGTAAAACCTCAAAAGACTCTAATTATCATGATTATGTTATCAAGGATGGAGAGTTCGTTGGTGAATTTGAAAAAATGTATCGAAATATCGACGATCCTTGGATGCAATCAGTTCAGCCAAACAGGTACTCTAGAAATGCAGGCATTATTCACATCAAAAATTTTGATATCAAAAGTATTCTGGAGGTCGGTTGCGGTTTAGGCTATTATGCGAATCGGATTTACAAAGAAACTTCAATCGTTCCAAAAAGTATTGACCTCTCGGAAACTGCGATTTCTAGAGCTAAAGAGTTATTTCCACATTTAGACTTTGAACTTGCCGACGTTACTAAGGACATTGATTCATACAAAAACCTAGATGCCATTCTTTAAAGTGAGGTAATATGGTACATTCTACCTGATCTAAAAGCTCTTTTTAAGAATTTAAATGCATCTTTTAAAGGTAAATATTTAATCGTCAACCAAGTTTTTTACAAAGGTTCGCAGAAATACGGAACAGAGTATTTCACTGATTTAAAAGGCTTTATTGAATTTGTTCCTTTTGAACTTTTAGCTTACTCGGAATCTTCAGCAACTGAAGATAGTACAATTGAAACCTCGACAATTTTCAAGATAAATTAGTTTTACGCAAAGTAAAGCCACTGCTGTTTTCAAGGTTTGTGTTAGTCCGAAAAGAAACCAATAAACGTTGCTTATTAAGACTTAAAACCTTGACACAGCTTTTCTATTTGGATTCGATATCAAATTTAAGTGCGCGCAGGTTTTGTTGGTCAACCAGTGCTCGTTTTTTGAGTGAGTATTTGTTAAACACATCATTGTGAATTTGACAAAGCATACTAAAATTAATTTTGCATAAACTAAAAAAACAGATTTAATGAAAAAATTAATAACACTATTTTCAATAGCCTTATTTGCTTCAACTTTTACTTCATGTAAAAAAGATTACACGTGCGAATGCAAGATTGATGGCGTAGTTGATAACTCACTTCCTCTTTCTAACATGAAAAAAGATGATGCTCAAGCATCTTGTGATTTTTGGCAAGAGGCTGGTGAGGTTTGTACCTTAGAAAAAAGATAACTCAAAAGCCTTCGGGCTTTTTTTTTGCTCTATACATTCTTGAATTTTATTAATCGCCTTTTCATGTATACTCTTCTGATCCAGCCTGGCAAAACAATTATTCCTACAAACAAGTATGGATAATAAGTAAATAGCCTCCAAAGCAGTGCAATTACTCCAGAAAAGCCGTCAACGATATATAAGCCTAGGAATTCGCCAAACATATATTCTGCTACTCCCGTACTTCCTGGAGTAGGGCTAATAAGCATAATAACCCACATTACTAATTGGCGGGCATAAACCATCATGTGTTCGTTAAAGGCTAGTGTTCCAAAGGCAAGAATCAAGAAATTGACAACCCAAAAACGAGCGGTCCAACTAAATAATGTCGCCCCAAAAGCTCGCCCCCAAAACGACCATGGTTTATCCCGTAATTCTTTACTAGTTGTAATAATATCGTTACCAGTTTGAATTGCATCAGCTCGCCAAAATTTTAGGAAATTCAAAAAAGTTACTTTCACTAAAACCTTCTTAGTAGCTTGCGGTGCAAAGAAAATCGCGGTCAATATCAAAGCAGTAAGCACTACAATAAATCCGTAGCCCACATAGAATATTTGTTTAGCGCCTAAGCTCATTCCAAACATCATTTTTTGCAAGTTCGGTGGAAACAAATCACTTGTTCCGACAAAAAACAACACCAAAGGCACCATCAAAATGTAAAAAAGTTCGTCTAAAAATGCAGTAACCATAACTACCGCTGTACTTCTTCCTAAGCTAATACCTTCACGGTTTACAATAAATAGCGCAATAGCAGAGCCTCCTACAACACTTGGACTAATAGCAGAGGCAAACTCCCAAAGCATAATAACATCAAAGCTATTTCGCCATTTAATTTCATTATCGGTCAAGACTCGAATTCGGTACATGTACCCAAGGTCTCGGGTAACAACCATAATCAGCGCGCAGAACAACCAAAATGCCGTTGACCAACCCCAAGTAATTTGACTAAAAGTATCGGCATTAAACTCATCCCACAAAAGCCATACTGCAACCGCTAGTCCAATAACAACGGGAATAAATATTCGTTGGGGACTTAATAGTTTTCTTACTGGGGAACTGCTCTTTCCTTTAGCCAAAATACGCTAGTAATTTTATCTTTGAATCATGAAGAAAGTATACTATTTATCTAACTGCAGCACCTGCAAGCGAATCATTGAAGACCTTCAATTGAAATCAAAGAACTTTGAATTTCAAGATATCAAAACTAACAAAATTACCTCCGCACAACTAGAGCAAATGCACGAATTGGCAGGTTCATACGAGTCTTTATTTTCAAGAAGATCCATGCAATTTAAAGCAAGAAATATAGGTGGGAAAACGTTATCTGAACTGGATTACAAGACCCTAATCCTAGAAGAATATACTTTTCTTAAAAGACCCGTAGTGCTTTTGGGAGAAACGATTTTTATTGGAAACGCCAAGAAAAACTTAGAGGAGCTAAAAGCAGCACTTTCCTAATGTTTCTCCTGGGTTTTGTACCTGCAGCATTTTGAAATTTTTTCGTAATCCTCATCAGTTGCTTTTGCATAGTCATTATCGTGCCCAGCCTTAGCCAGTGCTTCACCAATTTCTTGCGGGGTAGTTTTTCCTTCTTTGTAAACAACTACTAAAACCTCTGTTTCTTTATTCCAAGAAGCAGATTTTATTCCTTTCGAAAAGTTTACCGTTTCCTCAATTCTATTTTTGCACATGTTGCATATTCCCTCCACATGAAACTTAGCCTCTACTTTACCTTTTTTTTGAGAAAATCCGGCCAACGTAGTAAGGGTAATTATACTTGCAATTAATAAATTTTTCATGAGATTCTGTTTTAAAGTTTTACTGTCAAGAACAAAAAGCGTGCTATAAATACACAACTTCGCTTCAGTGAAAAACACAAATATAAAGGCACATGCTGCACTATTTGCTGCAAACCTAATTTATGGGCTGAATTACTCTGTGGCCAAAGATGTAATGCCCGAATACATTCAACCATTTGGCTTCATTTTACTTCGAGTATTAGGTGCTTCTCTACTATTTTGGTTTTTTCATAGTTTACTAAGCAACGAAAAAATTGACAAAAAAGATTGGCCTAGAATTGCGCTTTGTGGTTTATTCGGAGTTGCTATGAATCAGCTTTTATTCTTTGCTGGGCTAAATATTACAACCCCCATCAATGCTGCAATCATAATGACTTCCAACCCTATTTTAGTACTTATTGCAGCATCAATTATTCTTCATGAAGTCATCACAAAACAAAAAATCTTAGGGCTTTCCCTAGGCGTAATTGGGGCACTGCTCATTATAATATTCAAGGCTGATTTTTCATTTGATTCTACAACATGGCCTGGAGATGTTATGATTCTGATGAATGCGGCATCTTATGGAGTGTATTTAGTAATTGTAAAACCCCTAATGACCAAATATCAGCCATTAACCATTATAAAGTGGGTGTTTACTTTTGGGGTGCTCTATGTTATTCCCTTTGGATTTTATGATTTCATGGCCATAGAATGGTCCTCTTTTACTACTACTATTTGGTTGGAAACAGCCTTTGTAGTTATATGCACTACCTTTTTCGCTTATTTACTTAACATCTTCGCGCTCAAGAAACTGCAGCCCTCCACTGTTAGTACCTACATTTATACACAGCCTGTTTTAGCCTCATTTTTTGCTATCATAATGGGAAAAGATGAGTTGAGTTTAGTTAAAATCGTTGGAGCGGTCCTCATTTTTACAGGAGTATACATTGTCAGCAAACGGTTTACCTAAGCACTCTGCTTTATTACATTTGTGGAAATTAATGATGGTATGATATTATCCATGACCGGATTCGGGAAGGCAACAAATGAGTTTAACGGAACAAAAATCACTGTTGAGGTGAAAACGCTTAACTCGAAAATGAACGATACTAAAATTCGGGTACCCAGCTCCTACAGGGAAAAAGAACTTGAAATTCGCAATCTCATCACTGAAAAACTAGATAGAGGTAAAATTGACGTTTCACTGAATTTAGAATCGACTAACAAAACTTCGGCGGTAAAAATTAACAGCGAATTAGTTGCTGAATATAATGCCCAACTACAAGGTGTTAGTGAAGAACTCGGGCTAGTACCCGCTGATGCATTGAACTTAATAATGAGAATGCCTAACGTCTTGGAATCGGAAAACCACGAATTTGATGCCCAAGAATACAATAGCATAAAACAAACCATTTTAGAGGGGCTTAACGCCTGCAATAATTTCAGAAAAGATGAAGGATTACAGCTCGAAAATGATCTTAAGAAGCGCATTGCCATTATTAGTGACCGTTTGGAAAAAGTAATGAAGCTCGCGCCTGCCCGTGTCGACAACAAACGCGAAAAATTACTTGCTCGCTTTGAGGACATGAAAAAAGACGACGATGTTTTTGACAATAATCGATTCGAACAAGAGCTCATCTATTACTTAGAGAAACTAGATATAACTGAAGAACATGTGCGCTTAAAGTCTCACTTAGAATATTTTTCCAACACTATGGATAGCGATCCTGGACAAGGGAAAAAATTAGGTTTTATTGGCCAAGAAATGGGCCGAGAGATTAATACCATTGGTTCAAAAGCAAACCATGCAGAAATGCAGCGACATGTGGTTGAAATGAAGGACGAACTCGAAAAAATAAAAGAGCAAGTATTAAACGTATTATAGCTTCATGACCAATAAAGCCGTCATATTTTCAGCACCCTCAGGTGCTGGTAAAACAACTATTGTTCAGCAGCTATTAAAAAAAATGGATGCACTTTCTTTTTCAGTTTCAGCGACCAGCAGAGCTGCAAGAGGGGACGAGAAAAATGAAGTTGATTACTTGTTTTTGTCTCCGCAGGAGTTCAAACAAAAAATTGAAGATGACGATTTTGTTGAGTTTGAAGAAGTGTATACCGATCAATTTTATGGTACGTTAAAATCAGAAGTAAATCGCGTTTGGAGTCAAGGCAAGACGGTTATTTTTGATGTTGATGTAGTTGGAGGGGTGCATCTAAAATCTTTTTTTGGCGAAAATGCTTTAGCCATTTTTGTAATGCCTCCAAGTATTGAGGAACTCGAAAAGCGTCTGAGAGGAAGGCAAACCGAAAGTGAGGAGAAAATAAAAATGCGTTTGGGAAAGGCAAAAAATGAACTTGAGTTTGCTTCTAAGTTTGACGCAATTCTTGAAAACAAAATCTTAGATCAAGCTGTCTTAACTGCTGAAACTATGATTACCGAATTTATCTCTAAATGAAAATAGGTCTATATTTCGGAACCTTCAATCCCATTCATGTTGGGCATTTGATTATTGCAAATCATATGGTGAGTTACACCGATTTGGATCAAGTTTGGCTAGTCGTTTCTCCTCAAAATCCCCTGAAAAAAAAAGAAAGTTTATTGGCCGACTACCATCGCTTAGCATTGGTTAACAATGCCATTTTTGACAATTTATCTTTACGTTCCTGTGATATTGAATTTAAGCTGGAGAAGCCTTCATATACTGGAATTACTCTTGCCTATTTAAAAGACAAATACCCGCAACATGAATTTGCACTTATTATGGGTGAAGACAATTTGAGAACATTTCATAAATGGCAAAACTACCAGTCTATTATTGATGAGCATGAGCTGTTTGTTTACCCAAGAATTTTGACCGAACAAGAAATACACGACTCTAATAAATCCATCACTAAACCAGAGATTGAAAATCATCCAAACGTAAAATTAACTGATGCTCCAATTATGAAAGTTTCGGCTAGCTTTATTCGTAAAGCTATAAAAGAGGGGAAAGATGTTCGCTACTTACTTACCGAACCCGTTTTTAAGTACATAGACGAGATGAACTTTTACAAATAAGGTTATTCCCTTAGCAGTTTACGGTAGTTTTCGCTTTCCTAACTTTCACTAAACGAATAGCTTTGACTAAATAATTTAAAAACCTTTAGTCATGATCAAAAAATCTTTCAAAACCCTATCGTTTGCATTATTAGCATTGCTCGTCACATTTACTTCTTGTAAAAAAGATGAACCTGAAGAAGCTGTAACTACAGTCCAGCCGTAACTCCAGAACCCACCCCAACTCCTCCCACAGCCGGATCTCCGACACCTGCGCAATTTGGAAATGCAACCAGTAATTCCGATGGTGCATTAATAGCAATAAAAACAGCCAGTACAACATCTGCCGCCGGCCAATCATTTGAAACAGTTATAGGAACTGGTGTAGCCTATTTTACAAATACCGCTGGCAACTTTTCAACTTTCGTTGACGCAGGTGCAGTAAGCTTAGAAGGAACTGCCTTAGAAATTCAAGAAAACAAATCATATGTTCATGTTCCAGGAGCAACTATTCCGACGGGAATTAGTTTTTCGGGTGGTGCTGATTGGACTGTTGCTGGAGCAGGATCTATAAGTGCATTTAACGCAACGTTCAGCCGTTTTCCTGCAACTCCTGATATTACTTCAACAGCAGCAATTAAAAAGAACAGTGTTTACACCGTAACATATGATGCAGCTAGTTCTAACACGGTATTCGTTTCAATTTATTCTGGATTGGTTTCAATTACCAAAGGTATAAAAGCAAAAAGCGGATCAAATTCCGTTGAATTTACTGCCGCAGAAACTAAAGATATGACAGTTGGAGACGGAGCCGCTTTGGTTCAGGTTGCTCTAGCAAATTTCAAAACAGATTCTTTAGGATCTAAAAACTATGTCCTGATCAACGAGACGGTTGTCACTGAGTTGATGAAAGTCGAATAAAATGGTAGAAATATCATTGGATAATGAACCGCTTCTGCATTGTAGAGGCGGTTTTTTTGTTTGAAGGAGGTTTCTCGATACAAAGCTTCTATTGTCGCTTCACTCGAACTGATATACTTAAAAAAAGAAGTGTCAGTTCGAGTGTTTAAATGAGCATATGCTCATTTAAATATATCGAGAACAGAACGTACTTTAGCATTGTGAATCTCATTCAAAAAATAGCTTTCGCAGTAGGTCCCATCGCTTGGCTTTTAATGATGGTTTTTGGCAACAACTCCAGTAATCCAGAGCTTTACAAAATGCTCGGTATTGCCTTTTGGATGATGCTGTGGTGGATAACAGAAGTGGTTCCAATTTACGTTACCGCGCTGCTACCTATGGTATTATTTCCTTCCTTAGGCTTATTTTCAACAAAAGAAACTTTTGCACCATACGCCAATCCAATTATCTTCTTATTTATGGGCGGCTTCATTATCGCATTGGCCATGGAAAAGCGAAAACTGCATCTCCGAATTGCACTCAACCTTATTAAAATAACTGGAACTAAACCTACCGGAATAATACTCGGCTTCAGTCTAGCAACCGCTTTTTTAAGCATGTGGATATCCAACACCGCAACAACCGTCATGATGCTCCCTATCGCCATTTCAGTTTTGAACCTATTGTCGCAAAAAGACCAATCAAAAGAATACAAGAAATTCGGGTTAGCGCTTATGTTAAGCATCGCTTATTCTGCAAATATTGGCGGTACAATGACCTTAATCGGAACCCCACCAAACGTGGTTTTTACTGGTTTTATGTTGGATCGATACAACATAGAGGTAGGTTTTGGCGAATGGATGCTAATTGGAGTTCCATTCGGTATATTAATGCTGGGAGTCACTTATCTATTGCTCACCAAAGGTTTAATAAAAATTCGACTACCCAAGATTGAAGGAGCTAAACAGCTTATTGCAAACGAACTTTCCATACTGGGTGAGATGCAAAAAGCAGAAAAAATGGTACTTATAGTATTTGTTTTTACAGCAATACTATGGATGTTTAAAAGCCCTATAAACACTATTCTTTTTAACGAGCCTATTCTAAGTAACACTTCCATAGCTATGCTCGGAGGTTTGCTTATGTTTTGCCTACCTGTTAATGTTTCTACTGGTGAGTTTTTGTTGAATTGGAAAGCAATGAAAGATTTGCCTTGGGGCATTTTACTGCTGTTTGGCGGTGGTTTAAGTTTGGCCGGAGGATTGGAGTCGGTAGGAGCAATTGACCTCGTAGGTAGCTTTATAGCGGAAAACTTAGATACAAGTATTTGGGTATTGGTAATCGGACTTGCTACCTTGAGTTTGTTTGCCACAGAAATCATGAGTAACGTGGCTTTAGTAACTGTGCTTTTACCTGTTGTTATGGGCATAAGTGACCAACTGGGCATTTCTCCTTATGAATTTGCCATACCCGTTACGCTCGCCGCCAGTTGCGCTTTTATGATGCCAATTTCTACTCCACCTAATGCCGTAGTTTACAGCAGTGGTAAAATCAAAGTAAAGCAAATGATGCGGGTTGGTTTTGTAATAAATATCGCCACTATACTTATTTTGAGCAGTCTTGTTTATTTACTAATCATCCAAATTTTCGCTCGATAAACGCACACGTGAAAAATACCATCTCATACTTCAAACAATTTCATAGCGATTATCTACCCATGCAGGGGTTTGTCTTAATTGGCGTTTTTTTAACTGTCGTAATTGCAACCAACTATCAACTCAATCTTGAGGATAATTACATAGATAAAATTAAACCCGCTGCTTTGCGTGTTCCTGCCTTTTTCAGCTTAAACGCACTCGCGTATTTCGGAGTCCTCTTGATGCTTAAAATGTACAGAAAATCAGCGCTGAAAGTCAATATTAGGGCTGTCTCCTACTCTGCATTCGGCCTTCTAATTCTGTCGGTAGACCGGTCTGTTTTCCCCTACTTAGTTAAACCTATTTTAGGGGATTTGCACCAACAAGAATTTATTTTTTGGTATAAAATCCTTTTTAATTCCTACGGCTGGATTACCATTTTTGGTGCTTTGTGCTTAACCAAACTGCTTTTAGATAAAAAGCAAGCTAACGGATTTTACGGGTTGCATTTTCAACTCACCAACTTTCGGTTTTATGCACTCCTGGTTGCTTTAATAATTCCAATTACCGCATTAACAGCCTTAAATTCCGAATTTAATAGTTTTTACCCCGTTTACAAACGCTGCGGCGGTTATGCATTTGCAGCTTTTCACCAAATTCCAGAATGGGTTTCTGTAATTACCTACGAGTTTTTCTACCTCACCGATTTCCTAAATACAGAATTACTTTTTAGAGGGTTTTTGGTAATTGGGGTTTCAAAATATTTGGGCAAAGACTCAATTCTTCCAATGGTAGCTGCTTACGCAGTTCTCCATTTTGGAAAACCACTAGGCGAAACCATAAGTTCTGTGTTTGGTGGATACCTATTGGGTGTACTCGCCTACTACTCCAAAAATATTTGGGGCGGCGTAATCCTCCATATTACCCTAGCGGGCAGTATGGAGTTCTTTGCCTTTTTATTGAATTAGTTTTTTACAATACGCACTACATCTGTTCCATTTGAAGTAATAACTTCAAGCAAATAGACACCTGAATTCAACGATTGGACATCAATGACTTTTTCGGTTGAAGCTGATCTTAATGGCAATAATCTATCTTTTGTGCTGTGCAATTGAATATAAGATGCTAATTCGTTTCTATATTTCCAAGCTGTCAATTGCAAAACACACCATTTTGCAAACTTCAAGATTAACTTACTAGGACATCTTCCCATTTAAAAAAAGAGCTTCTTAAATCCGCAATTAGATTTATCATCCAGCAAACTGAGGGCCCTAATTGTTTCTAGTTATTATTTCCTTTCTATCACAAAATGGCACTAATTTTTGAATGCATAAACTCGGTTTTACCATAATTGGGACCTTAGTGTAAAGTGTCTGAAAATAAAACCCTCACCAATTTTCATTAGCAAGGGTTTTAATAAAATGGATTTTAGCCGTATTGAGATGCTGAAATAAATTCAGCATGACGACTGCTATATTATTTGTGACGGTTTATCTGCTGCACATTTGGCTTCCCCGAATGAGTTCTGGCATCAGCCAGAACACATTTCACAGTCGTCGCCCTCTTCAACTTTTTCGCGTTGTGCTCTTAACCAAGCTGCATATTCCTCAGCGTTGTCTTTTGGTGGAGCATCTGTTGGAACTGTTGCTTCTTCAGGTTTTGGCTGAGATAAAGTTGTTTTATCTACCGTAAACTGAATTGCGTCTCTTGCTGCCTTCGTTCTCAAGTAGTACATACCTGTTTTTAATCCTTTTTCCAATCCGAAGAAGTGCATAGAGGTCAACTTGGCAAAGTTGGCGTTCTCCATAAATATGTTCAACGATTGAGACTGATCGATATAAGCACCCCTGTCAGCTGACATTTCGATAATTTCTTTCTGAGAAATTTCCCAAGCTGTACGATACAGTTCTTTTAAATTCTCTGGAATTTCATCGATATTCTGAACAGACCCATTAGCTCCAATCAACTTGTTTTTTAAGTTATCATTCCAAATTCCTAAATCGTTTAAGTCACGCAACAAGTGTTTGTTCACTACTACAAATTCTCCAGAAAGTGTTCTTCTGGTAAACATGTTAGAGGTGTATGGCTCAAACGCTTCATTGTTTCCTAAGATTTGAGCGGTAGAAGCTGTAGGCATTGGTGCCAATAACAAAGAGTTTCTTACTCCGTGCTTTTTCACTTCTTCTTTCAATACGTCCCATTCCCAACGATCTGATGGAGTTACATTCCACATGTCAAATTGGAAAATTCCTTTAGAAACTGGAGAACCTTTAATCGTTTCATAAGGACCTTCTTTCACCGCTAAATCTTTTGAAGCTGTCATAGCTGCATAGTAAATGGTTTCGAAGATCTCCTTATTCAATTGTTTTGCTCTTGGAGAGGTAAATGGCAAACGCATTAAGATAAACGTATCAGCCAATCCTTGCACACCAATTCCAATTGGACGGTGACGCATATTACTTCTTCGAGCTTCTTCTACTGGGTAAAAGTTTGCATCGATAATTCGATTCAAGTTTATTGTAGCTTGGTAAGTAACTTCAAATAACTTTTCGTGATCAAATTCTCCGTTTTTCACGTACTTAGGCAATGCCATTGAAGCCAAGTTACAAACTGCTACTTCATCTGGAGCAGTGTACTCTATGATCTCAGTGCATAAGTTCGAAGACTTTATTGTACCTAAATTTTGTTGGTTTGACTTACTGTTTGCTGCATCCTTGTACAACATGTAAGGCGTTCCTGTTTCGATTTGAGATTCAAGAATTTTAAACCACAGGTCTTGCGCCTTAATTGTTTTTCTTCCTTTTCCTTCAGACTCATACTTGGTGTATAGCTTTTCGAATTCTTCGCTATGCACATCTGAAAGTCCTGGGCATTCGTGAGGACACATTAGCGTCCACTCGCCGTTTTCTTTAACACGCTTCATGAACAAATCTGGCGTCCACATTGCGTAAAATAAATCTCTTGCGCGCTGTTCTTCTTTTCCGTGATTTTTCTTCAAATCCAAGAAATCGAAAATATCCGCGTGCCATGATTCCATGTATACCGCAAACGAACCTTTACGCTTTCCTCCACCTTGATCTACATAACGCGCTGTATCGTTAAATACTCTGAGCATTGGCACAATACCATTAGATTCACCATTGGTGCCTTTAATATAGGACCCTGTGGCTCTAATATCATGAATAGCAAGTCCGATTCCACCAGCAGATTGTGAAATTTGAGCACAATTTTTAAGTGTATCGTAAATTCCTGAAATACTGTCTTCTTTTGTAGTCAATAGGAAACAAGAAGACATTTGTGGTTTAGGTGTTCCAGCATTGAATAACGTGGGAGTTGCATGGGTAAACCATCGTTCACTCATCAAATCGTAAGTTTTAAGGGCGCTGTCGATATCCTCTTTGTGAATTCCTAAAGAAACACGCATCAACATTTGTTGTGGACGCTCAGCAACTTCACCCTTTAACTTCATGAGGTAAGATCGCTCTAGCGTTTTTACACCAAAAAAGTCGTAGCCAAAATCTCTATCGTAAATGATGTGAGAATCAATTCTATCTGCATTGTCCATTACGATTTTATACACGTCATCCGCCAACAACGGAGCTTTTTCACCCGTTTTAGGATCGATGTAATCGTGCAAATCCGTCATCGTTTCTGAAAATGACTTTTTGGTTTGTTTGTGCAGGTTAGACACTACAACACGAGATGCTAACAAGGCGTAATCTGGATGCGAAACGGTCATTGAAGCCGCTTGCTCTGCAGCGAGGTTGTCTAACTCCGAAGTAGTAACTCCGTCATACAATCCTTCGATAACTTTCATCGAAATTTTAACGGGATCTACGTGTTCAGATAGACCATAGCAAAGCTTTTTAATTCTTGCGGTAATCTTATCGAACATTACAATTTCTTTCCTACCGTCTCTTTTTAATACTTCCATGTGTATATAGGGCTAAAAAATTATTAAAAGTCTGCGTCCATATTGAATGCATGTGCGTCTTTATCGTTATTCGCTACTCCAGCTTTTTGGTATTCAGCAACTCTCTTTTCAAAGAAGTTAGTTTTACCCTGAAGTGAAATCATTTCCATAAAATCAAATGGATTTGAAGAGTCGTATATTTTATCGCAACCCAACTCCATTAGCAAACGATCAGCAACAAACTCAATGTACTGTTGCATCAATTTTGCATTCATTCCAATTAAAGAAACTGGTAATGAATCGGTCACAAATTCTTTTTCTATTTCTACTGCGTCAGAAATGATTTTAGTAACTCTTGATTTTGGAAGTTTGTTTACCAAGTGATTATTATACAATAAACAGGCGAAATCACAATGCAATCCTTCGTCTCTAGAAATTAATTCGTTAGAGAAAGAAAGTCCTGGCATTAAACCTCTTTTCTTTAACCAGAATATTGAACAGAAAGACCCTGAAAAGAAAATCCCTTCAACTGCTGCAAAAGCAACCAATCGTTCGGCATAGCTTCCGTTATCAATCCAGTCTAATGCCCAGTCTGCTTTTTTCTTAACGCAGTCCATTGTTTCAATAGCATTGAACAGTTTGTCCTTTTCGTTAGCATCTTTGATTAGCGTGTCGATTAATAACGAGTAGGTCTCCGAGTGAACGTTTTCCATAGCAATCTGGAATCCGTAGAAAAATTTAGCTTCTGTATACTGCACTTCAGAAACAAAATTCTCTGCTAAGTTTTCATTTACAATTCCATCAGATGCCGCGAAAAATGCTAAAACATTCTTGATAAAAAACTGTTCATTTTCATTGAGTTTATTTTCCCAATCGGACATGTCTTGTGCTAAGTCAATTTCTTCAGCAGTCCAAAAACTAGCCTCTGACTTCTTGTACATTTCCCAAATATCGTTGTGCTGGATTGGAAACAAAACAAATCTGCCTCCGTTTTCCTTTAAGATTGGTTCTTCCTTATCGAGTTCTTGAACGGTTTTAACTTCGTTTACTTCGCTTGGTAAAACGCCTGTTAATGTTGAGTCAATCTCTGTTCCTTTTTTGTCTTCCATTATTTTTACTCCTAATTTTTACTGCCTAACAGTTACTTCGACCTAAGCCGAAAAAAGTTAAACATTCTTTATTCATATGTATTGCTATTTGTGAGGATTCACGAGAGTGAAACACTATTCACATCCTGACTCTCCAAATTTGTCGAATAAACCGAGGCACAAAAAGCTTAAACAATTCACAATTGACGCTAGTTTTCAACATTCGCAATTAACAACTGTATGTTGATATAAGAGGTTAAAAAAGTCGAATGCCGCTCTGTAGCCCGATTTATTTTCGGCGACTCGCATTTAGCATCTTTTTTTCGGGTTTTTCTTGCGTAGTCTTGGGGTTTGATTATTTTGACAGCCTAAGGCTGTTAATTACTTGTCAATAACTCACCCAAACCCAATTGCATCAAGACGCGTACAATGTTAACCAAAAGTGACGCTTAAGAATCCTACACATTACTAGAATGTTAATCTGCTGAATTACAGCAGGATGCGTAAAACGGGTAGTTGAATATATTTTTTGAATGAATTGTAGATTTTGTTTTAAGGATAAATAGTATAAAAACTAAAAGCTGTTCATCTACAATTCAAAGGTCAGGTCATTTTCCATTGTTTAGCTACTTCAGCCAATTCATTATACCAGTCTTTACCAAATTTTCGAATAAGGGGTTCTTTTAAAAACTTGTATACCTCAACGTTTAGCTCCTTCCCATTAAAACATGCCGCTTCGCAAATTTCCCATTGATGATAGTTTACAGCCACAAAGTTCTCATATTCCTTAAGTCGAATAGGATATAAATGACAGGAAATTGGTTTTTTGAAATCGGTTTTGCCATCCAAGTGCGCTTCTTCAATACCACATTTGGTGATTCCCCTTTCATCATAGGTTACAAAAACACACTCTTTGTCATTAACTAAGCTGGTTAGCTTTTCTCCATCAGTGTCGGTATACCAAAAGCCTTCTTTGTCTATTACATCAAGTCCTTCCTTTCTCAGAAAAGGTTTGATTACCTCAAGGTCTTTTTCAATTATTTCCAGCTCTTTACTATCAACTGGTGCGCCTCCATCTCCTTCTACGCAGCATGCTCCTCGGCAAGCAGAAAGGTTGCACACAAACTCTTCTTTTAATACATCCTCAGAGATGAGGGCTTTTCCTACTTGAAACATGGCTCAAAAGTACACATTGGCTAATTTTACAGAGTGAAAAGACAAGTAGAAAATTGGCTATCAAAACACATCCCCAATTGGAGCGAAAAAAAATTTCTGCTTGCGGTGAGTGGTGGGCGAGATTCGATTGCTTTGGCTCATATTTTTTCAGATTTAGCGGTCAATTTTAGCATTGCGCATTGCAACTATCAACTTAGAGGTGAGGATTCTGACGATGATGAGCGATTTGTAAAGAAGTTTGCAAAGCAGCTTCGAGTAAACTGTTATTCAGAGCGTTTCGCAACTCAAAACATATTAGACACCGAAGGAGGAAACCTTCAAGAAACCGCTAGAAACCTTCGTTACGATTGGTTTGATAGTCTTTTAAAAAAACACGAGCTTGATTACATCGCAGTTGGCACTCATCTTAACGATTCGGTAGAGACGCTCTTTATGAATTTAATGCGGGGTTCTGGACTAAACGGTTTACATGGAATTCTGCCTATTCGCGATACGATCATTCGACCATTTATAGAAACTTCCAGAACGGAAATCGATGAGTATATTAACTCGAAAGGAATAGGTTTTCGAGAAGATAAAAGCAATGCTTCTAATAAGTATGAGCGCAATCGTTGGCGAAACGAAATCATCCCTCAGCTTAAAGAGCAATATCCTCATTTTGATACCGCACTAAAATCCAGCATAGAACACTTGCAATTGGCAAATGAGTTGGTTCAAAAAGAAATCCACCGAACTACAAAACACTTGCTACTCTATCAGGAAAACAAATGGTTGATTAGTAAAAACATACTTTCCAACCTGAGTCCTATGGCCTATTATCTTTATGAAACCTTAAAGCCTTTTGGTTACAATTCTGCAACGGTGAACGACTTATGCAATAGTCATTTAAATAAACCCGGAAAGCAGTTCTTTAGCTCAACACATGTTCTAACGATTGATAGAAATTACCTAATTATTGGGGTTTTAAAAAATGAACAGAAAAGCACTCAAACCGATCGTAAAATCTTATTGAGTGATCAGTCCATTTTAGAACCAGCCCCTATAGCATTCAACTTGTTAGACGCTCCTGTTCAAATTGAAAAGAGAGCGAATTTTGCGTACTTGGACGCCGATAAGCTTAGCTTTCCATTAACTATAAGAAAATGGCAGCCTGGCGATGTTTTTCGACCGTTTGGGATGAAGGGAATGAAAAAGCTGAGTGACTTCTTAATTGATATAAAGATGTCACTTCCTAAAAAAGCAACTCAAATGGTCCTAATTTCAGGCAATGATATTGTGTGGGTGGTAGGACAGCGAATTGATGACCGTTATGCGGTAAAAGATTCAACCAAAAAGGTTTATTTTGCTGAATTAAAGCACTCGAATTGAAAAACGGCGTTATCTATACAGAATCCCAGCATTTGGGGAGTAACAAATACTCGTTAAATCGCCGCTTGGTGTTAACCATATTTTGTTTCCTGACCTATTTTTATTCTGAACAAAACCCAGAATTGGGAATCGGAAAAGCCGCTAACTATCTTTTTATAATGGGGCTTTTTGTACTCATTTTGTCTGCTGGACTGATGTTGGTGCTGTTTCTAAAAACTGAAGTGAAAGAAGGAACCTTGACCCTTGATGGGCTTTGGACTTCTAGGAAAGTAAAATTGGACCTTAGAAACATTGTGAGTATTGAACCTGTGCGTTACAGCAAGTTTTTCTTGAATCGCCCTGTATACAATTTGCACCGAAGAGGAACTATTCGTTTTTATTGCAGCGGTAGAAAAGCTGTTGAGCTAACCGATAAGGATGGACTCATTTATCTTATTGGGACTCAAAAACAAGACGAGTTGGTGTTGGCTTTGAGGAAGACAGTAGAGAGTAATTAATTACTCCTTTTCGAAGTAATTCAATCCAAACTGCAATCGGACAATTATACCTGAGGTCGGAGTATATAGATTCCTTGTAAAAGGTCCTCCAATAACTTTGAAATAATACTTCTCAGTAATAACAGACTTACGAAAAACTAATTGGGATAGCTCTGTATAGATTGGTATAGCCCCAAACTTAAGTAAAATTTATCACTGACAGTAAACCATAGGGTTATACCACCACTCGGAGCAGAGACTGTAAAAGGAAACCGATATTTTAAAAGGGGTACGGGGGTTGGGAGTTTAAATAGTTTCAATTAATCTCCTTAGTCATCTTGGGATATCCGTTAATATATGCATTGTTTTCTGATACGTATCCAAGTTTTATCATACCTGATTCATCGTATATGTCAGTGTCAATCATAATACCACGTTGATATTCTTTACTAGCACCAGGTATGTTCATCTTAGTTGTCGCAATCCATTTTTTTCCAGTAATTCTTAGGGTAGCAATAATTGGAATCCCATTAACATTTTGAGTGCCCGAATAAAGTCCATCAATTTCATCTATAATAATTTCAGTGTTATCGTTGATACTTGGAAAATGACAAAAGGATGTTTGTGTTGTAGATATTATAAGCAATCCAGTAACAATAATTAAAGTGATATTTTTTTTCATAGAAATATTTTTGTACGGAAATACTAAAAAATAAATAGGGGTAGCAGATTACAATAGTTGCTCGATAAAGTCGCAGAAAAGAACCCTCAAAAGGCATTAGAACTACTCTTAAAGCTATCAGAGTTTGCTCTACCTAAACTACGAGCTATAGAAGTCAATAATGAGTCGTTGAAAGATAGTCATAATTGAATAAAAGTGAAAATCCTAACTCGAACGAATAGCCTCTACCGGGTCTAAATTACTGGCTGATTTAGCAGGCCAAATACCTGAAATAAGTCCAATTCCAACTGATATTCCTATTCCTAGCATTACATTTTCAATAGATAAGAAAATGTCAAAATCTCCAGTTTGTTGAACTGCAAGCACAAGCAACCATAGCAGTACAATCCCAATCAAGCCCCCAATTATGCATAGAATCACCGCTTCAGAAAGGAATTGAAAAAGAATAAATGTATTTTTAGCTCCTAATGATTTTTGGATTCCAATAAGGCGAGTACGTTCTTTTACAGATACAAACATGATATTGGCAATGCCAAATCCTCCCACCAAAATAGAGAACATTCCGATAATAATTCCAGCCCAGTTGATCACCTTAAAAAGCTGAGCAAACGTGTTGATGAGCATAGAAATTTGATTAAGGGCAAAATTTTCCTCGGCCTTTGGCTTCAGCCTTCTAACACTGCGCATAATTCCAGTCAATTCATCAAGTAACTCATTATTTGTAACATTTGGTTTTGCTTTAACCATTATAGATGGGTTGTTCTGTTGGCTTCTTACATCCATAAAATTTGTTGCGGAATTTACTGGGGTAAATATTTGCAAGTCAACACTTTCTCCTAAAAAACTATCTCCTTCTCGTTGAAAAACACCAATGACCAGCATTTTAGTTCCGTTTACTTTTATGTGTCTGCCTGTAATGGACGGATTGCCAAAAAGAATTCCCGCAACATCATAACCCACCAAACAAACTGCTTTTCCGGCAGCTGCTTCACTGGCAGAAAAATAGCGCCCTGCATGTAATTCAAATTCTTTTACCCTATTGTACTCGTAAGAAATGGCACTCAAGGAAATAGACTCCAGCGAATTCTGCTTATAAGTTGCATTTATAGATGTACTTGCTTGAAAACAAACCGCTGCGGCCTTTTTACTTTTTCGTTGAATAAACTCTTTTTCTCGAACGCTCGGAATAGGTCGGTTTAAATATTTCCACCAAGGATAATCTGACCCAAAAGTCCATGGCCATTTGGCTACAAAAACCACATTATCGCCCATAGATTCAATACTTCCTCGAATGTTTCCTTCGAGGGAGTCGACCATTGTAAATACAGAAATAATAGAGAATATTCCAACCGTTACCCCAAGCACCGAAAGTGCTGTACGTAATTTATTCACCCTTAAAGCATGCAATGCAAAACGCAAACTTTCGTAGAGTAAAGTTATCGCCAAACGAGTTCCTTGTTTTCTTTCTGTCACCTGTCAAAGGTATTACTACTATTTCAATTTGAACCAACCCCTGTGAAGAACGGTTCAGTGATTTTTCGAAGGGTATTTCAAAAAAAATTAGATGAATTTATTGCAATTAATTTTGGTAGCCCAATCTGGCAATTTTTTGTTGAAGGCGGTTAATTTCGCGGACTTAAAAATATTTCCTTTTACCCGAAAGAATTAGAATAATGATTGCAAAGATTGGTGCGAAAAGTATGAAAGGCATTTACGCTACAGATCATTACAATAACGGTGATCTTATTTGTGAGCTAGAAGGAACTGAATTATCGGTTCCGGATAAATACACCATACAAATTGGTGATAAGCAGCATTTGAGCGTTACTGAACCTTACCGTTTTATGAATCATCATTGTTCGCCAAGTACCAAAATTGAGGGTAGATTATTAGTCGCCGCTAAGAATATTACTCCCGGGCAGGAAATTACTTTTGACTATAACACTACTGAGGATAAACTCGCTTGTCCTTTTACCTGTGGTTGCTGCGGCAAAAAAATTGAGGGCAAATTGTTTGTTGAAGAGTCGGCCGATATTGAACAATAAATAGCAAATGCCTACCAATTAGGTAAACTTACGAAGTGCCTGTAATTGTTTTAAGGTAAGCACCTCTTTCAACTCTTCGTCACTCGCTTCTTTAATGCGCTTAAACGAACGGAATTTCTTAAGTAGTTTCTCTTGTGTAATAGAACCTATTCCGTCTATTTCTGTTAGGCCCGACTTTATTGTCCCTTTTGAACGCTGGTTACGGTGATGTGTAATTCCAAATCGGTGCGCCTCGTTTCTTAAATGCTGAATTAGCTTTAGGCTTTCCGACCTTTTGTCTATATAGAGTGGGTAAGGATCGCCAGGGAAAAAGATTTCCTCCAATCGTTTGGCAATACCAACAATGACCACTTTTCCCATTAAATCGAGCTTAACCAAGCTTTCTACAGCGGAGCTCAATTGCCCCTTTCCTCCATCAACTATTATTAACTGAGGGAGTGGCTGCTTCTCATCTAACAATCGTTTGTAGCGACGATAGACTACCTCTTTCATACTCGCAAAATCATCTGGGCCAACCACTGTTTTGATGTTAAAATGGCGGTAGTCTTTTTTAGCTGGTTTTGCATCTTTAAAAACAACACAAGCCGCAACAGGGAATGCTCCTTGAATATTTGAATTGTCAAAACACTCAATATGCGTTGGCAAAACCTTCATTCGAAGGTCTTTTTGGATAGTGCCTAAAATTCGGTTTTTATGTCGGTCTGGATCTACTTTTTCTTGCTGCTGCTGGCGATCGCGCATGAAGTATTTGACGTTTCTCAAAGACATGTCAATCAATTGCTTTTTGTCTCCTCGAATTGGGTTGTGCAATTTGATTTCAGGTATCTCTAATTCCATTGGTATAGAAGTAAAAATTTCCTTTGATGTGCTGTTAAATCGATTACGTATTTCAAAGATTACAGAAGATAGAATGTCTTCTTCTGACTCTTCTAATTTCTTTTTTACTTCAACAGTATGCGCCTGAATTATAGCTCCATTGGCCATTTTCATGAAGTTCACATAGGCATATTTATCATCGCTTAGAATTGAAAACACATCTACATTATTAATGCTCGGATGCACAACTGTTGAGCGCATTTGATAATCTTCAAGCAATTGAATTTGTTCTTTTGCCTCTTGAGCATCTTCAAATTTTAAAGCTTCAGCCGAGGCTTGCATAGTCAACTTTAAATCGCGAATCACATCAACAATACTCCCCTTTAAAATTTTGCGAATGTGGGCTATTCCTTTTTGGTAATCTTCCTCTGATTGGAGACCTTCACAGGGCCCCTCACAGTTCTTTATATGGTATTCAAGACAGACTCGAAACTTCTTGGCTTCGATATTTTCCTCGCTTAAATTAAAGTTGCAGGTGCGCAGTTTGTACAACTTGTTTGCAAACTCCAATACCGTGCGCATTGTCCTAAACGACGTATAAGGGCCATAATATTCGGACCCATCTTTAATCAACTTTCGGGTATAAAAAACTCGAGGAAATCGTTCGTTTTTAATACAGATCCAAGGGTAGGTTTTATCATCGCGCAAAAGCACATTGTAGCGCGGCTTGTACTTTTTTATTAAGGTGTTCTCCAGTATTAGTGCGTCGTATTCCGAATCGGCTATAATGAATTTTATATCGGCAATTTTACTAACTAAAATTCTGGTTTTTGGGCTGTCTTCATGTTTATTGGAAAAGTAGCTGTTTACACGATTCCTCAGAATTTTGGCTTTCCCAACATATAAAATTACTCCTTCATTATCAAAATACTGATATATACCGGGCAGTTTAGGTAAACTACTTAGAATATGCTTTAAATGAGGAGTAACTACTGACACACTGCAAAAGTAGTGAAGCTATTGGTGAATTAATTGTTCTCTTTTACTTCAGCGCCGAACAAGTTTGGAATGGTAATGATAAATTTTGTTCCTTGACCTATAATAGAAGTAAGCTCTATATTTCCTTCTAATAAGTCAACCGCTTCCTTTACAATATAAAGACCTATACCGGTTCCATTACTGAGGTTGGTTCCTCGATAATAGATGTCAAAGATTTTGGATTGGCGATCTAAGTCAATCCCAATTCCGTTATCCTCCGCAGTCAATTTCAACTCCGATGAATTAACATTAGCAAGAATATTTATTTTGTTTTCTTTCTTTTCTCGGTCTTGGTATTTGATGGCATTAGAAAGTAAGTTGTTGAGGATAAAACGCAACCTAGACTTATCCGAAACAAATTTTTGGTCATTATAAACCTCAAGAGTGTAGTTTATATTGGCTGAATTTTCAAAAAACTGGTGTTCATTCATAACTGTTTTAATCAATTGGTTCAGTCTTATGTCTCTCAAATTTATGCCTGTTCTTTTATTGCGATGAAAACTCAACACATCTCTCGCGATTAGCTTCAATTTTTTAGCCGTGTGCTCTATTAAATCCACATACTCTGCTGAGTTACTATCGTCCATTCTGATTAAGGTGACTAACCCCATTATATTAGAAAGAGGACCAGTAATATCATGCGCAGTGCTAAATACCAATTTATCTAACTCCGCATACACTTTTTTCAGTTCCTCATTTCTTATCCCAAGAAGGTTCTTTGTTAGGTATATATCAAAAGCATTTTCAATTGAATTTCTCAACACCTCTTCGTTCCATGGTTTTGGTAAAAACCGAAAAACACACCCTTTATTAATTGCGTCAACAACAGCAGGCATATCTGCATGCCCTGTGAGCATTATCCGGACCGTAAAAGGGAAGTTCTCCTTTACCTTTTCTAAAAATAAAACGCCATTTTCTTCTGGCATTTTATAGTCTGATAGAATTACTGGGATATCGTGTAACTCAATTAATTGATAGCCTTCTTTAGAAGTAAGTGCCTTATAAACTTCATAATCTTTACGAAAATTTGCTCGGAATGAGTGCAATTAGTGCTGCAGAAGCGCGTGTATTAATGGAAACTAACGACTACGAGGTAATTATATCTGACCAACGAATGCCTGAAACAACTGGGGTAGAGTTTTTTCAAGAGATAAAGATTACAGACCCTGACCCAGTAAGAATTTTATTGACGGGCTATGCAGACATAACAGCTGTTAAAGCAGCTGTAAATCAAGGAGAAATATATCGTTATCTACAAAAACCGTGGAATGAAATTGAACTTAGTGCCAATATCAAAGCTGCAAGTGAATTATACAGACTAAGAGAGTCAAACGGAGTGCTTACACATGAGCTAAAGCGCGTAAATAAGCAAATGGAGTTTTTAGTGAGGCAAAGTTTAGTTTCTTAGCCCAATCCAGCTAATATCGAGAAGAAAATGCATGTAAAACCGAGCATGCTCCCTGCTACAATTTGACCGTTAGAATGTGCTTCTAATTTTAACCTGGCTGTGCCAATAACACCCCATACCAAAACTAATAATACCACCCAAGGTGCCAATTGTGCTCCAAATAAAACTTGAAAGCCAACAAAAGCACCAATTAATCCTCCAATACCCGTCATATGCGCACTAATTTTATACCTCAGCGTGATAAAAAAAACGGCAAATACAGAAAGGGCCAATCCAAAAAACATATCGGATAACACTCCCGGGAGCGTTAACTTCTTTATCAATAAATAGGTGAGTAAATAAAAAAATGAAGCCACAGCCATTGGAATCACCCGTTCCTTCCTGTCTATTAATTGTAGAGAGCTAATCGCGTTTCGATAGCGCATAATGAGCACTATAAGAGCTGGAAATAGGTAGGTGTTTAAGAAGATAATCAGGTAGAGAAAATTCTTCGTTGTTGCTCCAATCGAATATTTTAAATAGTTGTCTCCCTGAAGCAATAAAAACAAACCCAAAGTTGGCATTACCCCAGGATGAAAAGCATAAGAGAGTATTTGGGCGAGCTGCCTATTCATTTATATTTCTTTTCGCAACCTAGCAACCGGAATATTAAGTTGTTCTCGGTATTTTGCAACTGTACGCCTTGCAATATTATAGCCCTTCACCTTCAATAAATCGGTTAACGCTTGATCCGTTAACGGCTTTTTCTTTTCCTCAACATCAATGGCTTCTTGCAGTATTTTCTTTACCTCTCTAGTGCTTACCTCCTCGCCTTCGGTATTGGTTAACGACTCACTAAAAAAGGTTTTTAAGAGAAAAGTTCCGTAAGGCGTTTGAATGTATTTGCTATTCGCTACGCGACTTACTGTTGAAATATCCATTTCAATAATATCTGCAATGTCCTTCAAAATCATTGGCTTCAATTTGGTTTCGTCTCCACTCAAAAAATACTCTTTTTGAAAATCAAGAATAGTTTCCATGGTATACAATAGCGTATTCTGACGTTGTTTGATCGCATCAATAAACCACTTGGCTCCGTCCAGCTTTTGCTTAACAAACATTAAAGCTTCTTTTTTCTTTTTGTCTGGCTTGCCTTTACTGCTCTGGTATTCCTCAATCATGTTAGCATACTGACGACTTACCTTAAGATCTGGAGCATTTCTTCCATTTAGTCGCAACTCAAACTGACCATCTTCAATTTCTAACATAAAATCGGGCAAAACAGCCTGACTTGCTTTTCCGTTTGAACTTGAATTCCCTGGTTTTGGGTTCAGCTTCTTAATCTCAACGTCCGCTTCTTTTAAAGCAAGTTCGTTAATTTCAAGACCTTCCAATATCTTTTTGTAGTGCTTTTTGGTATACGCGTCAAAATAGTCTTTAACTATAGCCTGCGCGGTTAACAACTCCACAGTGCGCTCTTTTCTTCGTCGCAATTGCAACAACAAGCACTCTTGTAAGGAGCGTGCACCTACTCCCGCCGGCTCAAAGCTTTGAATTATCGATAGTAGACGGTTGACGACAGCAACCTCTGTAGTAATGTTTTGTGTAAATGCTAAATCATCTACAATTGCATCAACTTCTCTTCTCAAATATCCAGACTCATCCAATGATCCAATTAGATGATCGGCAATTAAATACTCGCCTTCGTCTAAGTCCTGCATATCCAGTTGGTCCTCTAATAACTCACTAAAGGTTTTTCCAAAAGAAATCGGCATTGACTTATCTTCTTCATCAGCGCCGTGATTTCTGGCAGTGTATTTATAGCTTGGTTCGTCATCGCTGTAATCTGAAAAATCAAATTCCTTTTCTGCTTCTGATTTTTCTTTTGCTACATCGGTGTATTCGTCTTGTTCTTCGGCATATTCATCTTCATTCGCCTCTCGACCTTCTTCAAGAGCAGGATTTCTTTCCAACTCCTCCTTTATCCGTGCTTCAATCGCTACGGTAGGTACTTGCAATAATTTCATCAATTGAATCTGTTGAGGACTCAACTTCTGAAGCATTTTCAGGTTTAATGTTTGTCTTAGTGCCATAGCTTTTGAATATTACAAGATAAAAAAAACAGTAAGTCAATTAACGTGCCATGGCATTTTTTTTCTTTATTTATCAGGGGTTACGAACGACCATTGAGATTCTGAAGTAAGTCCAGATTGATCACCTAAACAGTCAATAATTATTCAGCTGTTTTTTCATTCGCATACAAGTCTTTGTAACCCATATTCCAAAACATAAACGCCCATCTATCTGCTTGTTCTTCAATTACTTTAGCAGTTGGCTTACCTGCACCATGACCCGCTTTTTCTTCAATACGAATCACTACAGGGTTAGCTCCGGTATGTTTAGATTGTAATTCTGCAGCAAATTTAAAACTGTGCGCGGGTACCACTCTGTCATCATGATCGGCAGTAAACACCATCGTCGCCGGATATTCTGTCCCTTCCTTCAAGGTATGAAGCGGTGAATATCCTTTCAAATACTCAAACATTTCTTTGCTGTCTTCGCTACTTCCGTATTCCGGCGTCCAACCATAGCCTACTGTAAATTTATGGTAGCGCAGCATATCCATAACACCAACGTGTGGTAAAGCTACAGCATACAAATCTGGTCGCTGAGCCATACAAGCACCCACTAAAAGACCACCATTTGATCCGCCTTCAAGAGCCAGTTTTTCTTTAGAAGTATAACCTTCTTTTATCAAAAATTCAGCACCAGCAATGAAGTCATCAAATACGTTTTGTTTCTTCATTTTCATTCCCGCTTTGTGCCAATCTTCTCCAAACTCACCACCACCTCTTAGATTCACCATGGCATAAACACCTCCATTCTCTAGTAGAACTATGTTTGAAGTACTGAACGAAGGTGACAAACTGATATTGAATCCACCATATCCATAAATTAATGTTGGGTTTGTTCCATCTAGTTTCAATCCTTTTTTATGGACTATAAACATGGGTACATCTGTACCATCTTTACTTTTAAAGAAAACTTGTTTTGCTTCGTAAGCAGAAGGGTCAAAAGCCAACTCTGGTTGATAGAAAACTTCAGATTTTCCAGTTGCAATATCGTACCTGAAAATAGTGGAAGGATAAGTAAACGAAGTGAACGAGTAGAACAATTCAGTTGCTTCCCGTTTACCGTAAAATCCTCCAGCAGAGCCTGGAGCAGGTAATTCAATTTCTCTTTTATTGTTAGCATCGTAGTCCATTTCAAAAATTCGGTTGGTTGCGCTCATAAGATAAGTTGCATACATTTTACCTCCGCCTGTACTCACCGATTCCAGCAAATTGTCAGACTCTGCAATAATGTCTGTCCAATTCTCCTTCGCAACATTATTAGGGTCAATAGCTACTAAGCGATAATTAGGAGCATCAACATTGGTTCTCACTAAAAACTTACCGTCTATAAAATCAACAACTCCACTTTTATTTTCATATCCCGGAATTAGGGTTTTAAAGTCTGCCTCACTATCCGCTTTTCGAAACCTCAATTCACTTCCCTCTGTTCCGTTTTGTTTGTAAAGAATCGAATACTCATCGTCTTCAGTATTCGACATGTAATGATACATTTTTGGGTTCTCGGGATCCGCATAAATTAACTTATCGTTTTTTTGAGGTTCGCCAATTTTATGATAATAAATCTGGTGGTTCTCATTCGCAGCAGAGTATTTTGTTGCCTCATCTGAAATGGGATACCTACTATAGAAAAACCCGTCATTAAACCAGTTTACACCTGAAAATTTTACCCATTGAATCACATCAGTCATTTCTTTGTTTGTGGCAACTTCTCGTACATGAATCTCTGACCAATCAGAACCTGCCTCGGATTTGATGTAAGAAATGTATTTATCATCGTCAGAAGCTCCCGAAATACCAATGGCAATCGTACCGTCTTTACTTAATTTATTTGGATCAATAAAAACTTGCTGCTCGCCGTCCATGCCTTTTTTATAATAAATCACTGCTTGATTTTGTAGCCCGTCATTTTTATAGAAAAAGTAGTAGTCGCCTACTTTTCTTGGAGAAGAAAGCTTTGGATAATTCATCAACTCTTCGTACCGATTAGCGATTTTTTCTCGGTAAGGAATTTGAGCTAGGTAGCCATTTGTTACCTCATTTTGAGCTTTTACCCATAATCCAGTTTCTTCTGATGTATCGTTTTCCAACCATCGGTAGGGATCGGGAACCTGTGTTCCAAAATAGTCATCCACCACGGTGGCATCTCGTCGAGTATCTGGATACGTCAATCCTTTTTTCATTTCTTTTTTCTCTGGTGTTTCGCAACTTAGCAACCCAACAATTAAAAGGGCCGAAAGCGAAAAATAAGTGTGCTTCTTTATCTTCATTAAATTAAGATAACAAAATTAAGTTGAGTTCAAAAATTGTAGGACAGAAATGGTATGGGTGGTTTACAACCAATGAATAATTCCCTAAAACTCTGCATTCTTTGGAGTCCTTGGAAAAGGTATTACATCCCTAACATTGGTCATGCCCGTAATGAATAAAACCAATCGCTCAAAGCCCAAACCGAAACCTGCATGTTTGCACGTACCAAACTTTCGAGTGTCTAAATACCACCACATCTCCTCTTCAGGAATGTTGAATTCCTTCATTTTTTGTTGCAGGTTTTCTAAACGTTCTTCACGTTGCGAGCCACCTACAATTTCACCAATTCCAGGGAACAGTATATCCATTGCGGCAACCGTTTTTCCATCGTCGTTCATGCGCATGTAGAATGCCTTTATGTTTGCGGGGTAATCGTATAAGATTACCGGCTTCCCGAAGTGCTTTTCTACCAAATAACGTTCGTGCTCACTTTGCAAATCGGCTCCCCATTCGTCTAATAAGTAATCGAATTTTTTCTTTTTGTTGGGTTTACTGTTTCTTAGAATGTTGAATGCGTCTGTATAGGACACGCGTTCAAAATCTTGCTCGGCAACCATCTTTAGCTTTTCACGCAATGGGAAAGGCTGGCGCAATTCGGCTTTCATGTTTTTTTCTTCCTCCAAAATTCTGCTTTCCAAGAATTCTAGGTCATCTGCGCACTTTTCAGAAACGTAATTAATTACGTATTTCAAAAAATCCTCAGCCAAGTCCATGTTGTCGAACAAATCGTTGAACGCAACCTCTGGCTCTATCATCCAGAATTCCGCTAAATGACGAGAAGTATTTGAATTTTCGGCTCTAAATGTTGGGCCAAAGGTGTACACTTTTGAAAGTGCCATTGCCGCCAACTCTGCTTCCAACTGACCCGATACCGTTAGATTAGTTTCTTTTCCAAAAAAGTCTTCTTTGTAATTTACTTCACCCGCATCATTTAGCGGAGGATTCTTTAAATCTAAAGCCGTTACGCGAAACATTTCTCCAGCACCCTCAGCATCAGAACCCGTAATTATTGGAGAATGAAGGTTATAAAACCCGTGATCGTTAAAATACTGGTGTATGGCAAAAGAAACCGCATGCCGAATTCTAAACACAGCACTAAAGGTGCTCGTTCTAAAACGCAAATGCGCATTTTCTCTTAGAAATTCTAAGCTATGCTTTTTTGGTTGAATTGGAAATTCGTCTGGGTTAGAGTCTCCTAACACCTCCAACCCCGAAACATTCATTTCTATGGATTGACCTCTACCTTGAGAGGCAACTATTTCTCCTGTCAAGCTCAAACAAGCGCCTGTGGAAATGCGTTTAATTTCTGCTTCAGAAAATTGCTCAAAATCAATTACACATTGCAAATTTTTGATGGTAGAACCGTCATTTAAAGCTACAAAACGATTACTTCTAAAGGTTCTAACCCAGCCTTTAACGGTGGTTTCAATTCCTATTTTTTCGTCTGCTATTAAGGTTGCAATGGAAACTTGACTCATGATAATTGTGTTTCAATAAATTTTGAGGCTGCAAAAATAACAAGCTGGCTTCGTGTTTAGTGATCGTTCTGAATTTATTTCACTTGCTTTTAATTGCATTTTGGACCAGAGATTCTTAAATAAATTCAGAATGACTGGTTTTAAGAATAGCACCCGAAATTCTATTCGCTTCTTTCTCTCCAATGCCTGATGTTATTCCGCAGGATTTGTTAAACAGATTTAGGAACTAAATCGTTGAGAAACTTCTATGTGGTATCTCACTACTAATTAGAATAGTCTATGTTAATAGAGAGATTCCGTATAGCTAATTCACACTAACCGCCAATGGCGATTAGGTTCATTTACGCATACGGAATGACGCGGTGCTTAAGACTGGGTGGCACGGGAATAATGCCATTTGTATAAAGCTTTTCTGTTAAAAAAACAAAGAAACTACGGAAACAAAGGAAACTATTTAAGCAAAAAACGTTTCCACTGTATTTTTTCCATATACATTCGCGCCGTGGAAAAAATAGACGACAAATTTCAACAGATTTTAATGGGAGCACTCGACGTATTTATGAAATACGGAATACGCAGTGTTACTATGGATGATTTAGCGCGTCACTTAGGTGTTTCTAAAAAAACAATTTACAAATACGTAAGTGATAAAAAAGAATTAGTCCATAAAGGAATGGAGTACCATCATCAATTGGAAGTTTGTGCAATTGATAGATGCGTGCAACAAAAATTAAATGCGATCGACGAGAACTTTGAGATTTCTAAAGTGATTGTTGACCAGCTTAAAAACGTTCATCCTTCGGTAATGTATGACCTTCAAAAGTACTATCCAGAGGCAATGTCAAGCTTTCAGAAGTACAAAATGACTGTAGTAAAAGACTGGGTTTCTTCAAATATGCAACGAGGTATTGAACAGGGGCTGTATCGTAATGACTTAAACATTCCTATTCTAACGTCTGTTTATATAGCTCGAATGGACGATTTCTTTAACCGTGATTTGTTTCCTGAAGAAATTCCGTCCTCAGAAATATATATGGAAGTCTTCCGCTATCACATAAGAGGACTGGCCTCAGAGAAGGGCATTACCTATTTAAAAGAAAAAGTAAAAAACACTCAAACTAGATAATAAACTGATGAAAACACCCACAACACTTTTTATCTCGCTCTTCATTTGCACTGTGCTATTTGGACAGGCTGAGGATAAAAAGACCTCGTTTAGTCTCAAAGAGGCCAAAACTTATGCAGCAGAACATTCCTATTTTTCAAGAAGCGCAATGATGGATGTGAAAAAAGCTGAACAGCGCATTAAGGAAGTAACCGGAATGGGACTTCCACAGATTAACGCAAGCGCAGGTTACAACTATTTCCTAGAAATACCAGTGCAATTAGCACCTGCGAGTTCATTTAATCCAATGGCTCCAGCGGATGAATTTATTGAATTCCAGCTGGGTGTCGCGAGTAATATGAAAGCTGGAATATCAGTAAGTCAATTGCTATTTGATGGTTCTTACATAGTGGGATTAAAAGCTTCTAAAACCTACAGAGAATTGGTTTATGCTCAAAAGGCCAAAACAGATGCTGAAATTGCCCGAGATGTAACCAAATCTTACGGAATGGTGCTCGCCTCTGACGAAAACTTAAAGTTGATAATTGAAAACGAAAAACAATTACAAAAAATGGTGGACGAAGCCGATGCTATGTATGAAGCTGGTTTTATGGAAGAAAAGGATGTTGATCAGTTGAGACTGCTACTCCTAAATACTCAAAACCTTAAAATTCAAACCGAAAACCAGCAGAAAGTAGCAACCGACATGCTAAAGTTTACCATGGGAATGCCCATCAAAAATGAAATTGATTTAACCGAAAAACTAGACGATATAAAAAACCCATTCTCGAACAAAGACCAAAACCTGAACTCAAAACTGGTTGTAGAAAACCACGTTGAATATCAAGCCGCAACCGTTAGTCTAAGAGCTCAGGAGCTTACCTTAAGCAACGAAAAAATGGGCAATTACCCTAAACTTTACGGAAGTTTTGCATACGAGGGCAACTCGTTTGGGAATGATTTTAATCATTTTTCGAGCGGCGGAAGCTGGTTTCCAACAAGTGTAATTGGGGTGCAGCTAAACGTGCCAATTTTCGCAGGTGGAATGCGACACAACAAAATACAACAAGCAAAAGTCAGCGTTGAGCAAGCCAATCTCCGATTGGACCAAACCGAACAAGGATTATTCTTGGACATGGCAAGCAAAAAAAGCGCTTATAAAACCGCCATTAATAAACTAGACAATTCGTCTAAGAACATTGAGCTTGCAGGTAAAATCAAAAAACAAACTCAAATCAAATATTCAGAAGGTATGTCAAGCAGTGTTGAACTTACTCAAACCGAAAATCAGTACCTCCAATCTCAAATGAATTATATAATGGCAGTAATTGAAGTTATTCAGGCGAAAGCTGATTTGGATTACGCTATAGGAACTAAATAATCATGAAAAACAATTACATCCAAATACATATTACAATGAAACAGATAACTGTATTTCTACTTGCAACCTTATTTATGGTTTCTTGTACTGAAAAACCCGGAACTGATGAACTTTCGTTAATTAAAGTTGAGAAAGATTCTCTTAAAGAAGTCAAGGCTACAATTAGTGAAAGATTAGCTGAAATTGAATTAAGGATAGCTGAATTGGATACAACCAAATCTCTTGCATTAATTTCTACAGCTGCAGCAAATATCGAGTCCTTCAATCACTATTTTCAAGTTTATGGGTCGCTGGCTTCTGATCAAAACGCTCAGATTTACCCTGAAATAGGGGCTACAATTACTACTATCAAAGTAAAAGAAGGACAGGAAGTCAGTAAAGGGCAAACAATAGTAACACTAGATATCCAATCTATACGAGAGCAAGAGGCTGAATTGAAAACTAGAATGGTTTTGGCGGAAACTACTTTTCAAAAACAAAAGAAATTGTGGGATCAAAAAATCGGTTCTGAAATGCAGTTTCTTCAAGCTCAGAATAACAGAGACGCTCTTCAAAATAGCTTAAAAGGATTGCAGGCAAACATTGCAAAAGGAAACATAACTGCACCCTTTTCAGGGGTTGTAGACGAGATTTTCCCGAAAGAAGGTGAAATGGCTATGCCTGGTATGCCCGTAGTGCGTTTATTAAATTTATCAAAAATGTACATTGAGGCTGATATCTCTGAAAATTACGTGGGAAAGGTAAAGGCTGGAGACCAAGTTATTGTGAGCTTCCCTGCGCTTGGAATTGAAAAGCCATCTACAATTGAACGTTTGGGTCAATTTATAAATCCAAATAACAGAACGTTTAAAATAAGAGTGAACGTTGATAACAGCGATAATGTATTGAAACCAAACATGGTTGCATTAATCAACATCAATGACTTTAAACAAGATACTGCAGTAGTTGTTGCTTCTTCATTAATAATGGAAGGGGCTAGCAACAAGCGCTATGTTTTTGTGGTAAACCAAACAAAGGGTGCTCACATGGTTAAAAAACAAGAAGTTGAAGTGGCAATGACTTACGAAGGAAGATCTTTAGTTAAATCGGGGCTTTCTGGTAAAGAAAAGCTAGTTGACAAAGGAGCACGGAGTATTCGTGACGGAGAACTGGTTGAAATTCAAAAGTAATTCGAAACCTAAACGTTAATCCAAAACAAAATGGGAAAAGAAAAAATAAAGGGAATAATGAAGGAGTTCAGTCTTTCTTCAGCTTCCATAAAAAACCGTATGACGGTATATGTTATAACCGGGATTATTCTAATCGCAGGTGTAAGCGCATATATCAACATGCCAAGAGAAAGTTTTCCAGAGGTAGTAATTCCGCAGATTTATGTGGGAACTCCATATCCTGGAAACTCTGCAGCTGATATTGAAAAGCTGATTACTCGACCGCTAGAAAAAGAAATAAAATCTATTTCTGGAATTGATAAAATGACTTCTACATCAGTACAGGGTTATTCTACCATATTCATTGAATTTGACTTTAGTATTTCGCCCGAAGAGGCACTCAGAAAGGTAAAAGACAAAGTTGATATTGCAAAGGGAAATCCTGATTTTCCAAATGATTTGCCTGCAGACCCGAATGTTTTTGAAATGAACATGTCAGAAATGATGCCGATTCTGAACATTAACCTTTCTGGAGATTATTCTGTAGATCAACTAAAAGAATACGCAGAATACTTAGAAGATAAAATTGAAATGCTCCCTGAAATCACTGAAGTTGATGTTCGCGGTGTCACTGAAAAAGAAATGAAGGTAAATGTTGACCTTGCAAAAATGGAAGCTATGCAAATTAGCTTCAATGATATTGCTGGAGCTATTCAACAAGAAAACATTACCATTTCTGGTGGTGACATTTTGAACGATGACCTTAGAAGAACAGTAAGAGTTGTGGGGGATTTTAAAAATGCCTCAGAATTAGAAGATGTAACTGTTAAGCAAGAGAAATTCGATATTGTTTACCTGAGAGACATAGCAGAAGTTGTGTTTGAAGAAGCCGAAAAAACAAGTTATGCCCGTGAATACAAGAAGCCTGTGGTAATGGTGGATGTTAAAAAACGAGCAGGAGAAAACTTGATAAACGCTTCAGAGAGCATCAATAAAATTATCGAAGAAGCTAAAGAAAATGTGATTCCGGATGACGTCACGATTACCGCTACCAATGACCAAAGTGATGTGACACGCAGAATGGTTTCGGAATTAGAAAACAGTATCATTTTTGGAATGTTGTTGGTTATACTTGTGCTCCTTTTCTTCCTTGGCTTAAGAAATGCTTTATTTGTAGGGGTAGCCATTCCTTTGAGTATGTTCCTTTCTATGTTCATTTTAGGAGCAGTTGGAGTAACACTTAACATGATGGTACTTTTCTCATTGATTCTAGCACTCGGAATGCTGGTGGATAACGGAATTGTGGTAGTCGAGAATATTTATCGACTCATGGACAAAGAAGGCATGAACCCAATCGACGCTGCTAAGTATGGTGTTGGTGAAGTTGCATGGCCAATTATAGCATCAACTGCTACAACTCTAGCGGCATTTTTACCCTTGGCAGTATGGCCGGGAATTATGGGTGAGTTCATGTTCTGGCTACCAATTACCTTAATGACCGTATTAGGCTCCTCTTTATTCGTAGCCTTAGTTATTAACCCAGTACTGACTTCTGTGTTAATGAAAGTAGAAGAGAAAAAAACCAGTGCGAAAAGATTAGCAATAATTGGAATTTCGTTAATCATTATGGGATTCATATTGAGAGCTATTGATTCAAAGTCATTAGGTAGTTTGTTGATTGTTGGCGGAATTTTAGGGTTTTTGAATTTCTATTTTCTTTCTCCTGCTACCAAGTGGTTTCAGGGAAAAATACTACCCAATTTAGAAGATCGTTACAATAACTTCTTGGGTTATACATTTAGAAAAAAGAATCCTCTTTGGTTCTTCTTTGGAACGATATTCTTTTTGTTCTTCTCTTTTATTATGTTGGGTGTTTTACCACCAAAAGTGATTTTCTTTCCATTAGGACAACCTCAATACGTCAATATATTTATTGAGGCGCCCATTGGAACTGATATTGAGCAAACCAATGAAATTACCAAGGAATTAGAGATTCGAATAAACGACTATATCACCAAATTTGACGATGCTTCTGGAAACGATATTCATGGAACTGAAAACAATTTCCTAGTAAAATCGGTAATTGCTCAAGTTGGAGAAGGTACTTCTGACCCTAGTCAGGGCCCATCAATGGCAAATACACCGCACAAAGCAAGAATTACAGTAAGTTTTGTAGAGTTTCAGTATCGTCGTGGAGTAATGACCTCTGATGTTATGGAAGAAATTCGAAAAATTGTAAAAGGCATACCTGGAATTCAGGTTACAGTTGATAAAAATAATGACGGTCCTCCAGTTGGCAAGCCAATAAACATTGAAATTACTGGCGACGATTACGATGAATTAATCGCACAGGCCGAAAACATTAAAGGCTTCATTAATGGAAAAAATATTGGTGGTATAGAAGAACTGAAACTGGATGTGGAGGTTGGTAAACCTGAGTATTTGATTGAGGTAGACCGTAAAAAAGCACGAAGATTTAATGTTTCGACTTACCAAGTAGGTTCTACATTAAGAACCGCTCTATTTGGCCAAGAGGTATCGACTTTTAAAGACGGTGAAGACGATTACGATATCGTAGTTCGACTAAAAGACGAGTATAGATACGATGCTGACAAGCTGATGAATCAGAGGATTACCTTCCGTGATCAAACAAATGGTCAAATTCGTCAGATTCCAATTTCTTCTATTGCTACAGCAAAGAAAACGAGTACGTATTCTTCGGTAAAACGTAAGAATATGAATCGAATGATTACCATTACCTCTAACGTGTTAGATGGTTATAACCCGAACGAAGTAGTGGCTGAGATTAAGGAGTCTATGGACGATTACAACCTTCCAGAAGGCAATGCTATTAGCTTTACTGGTGAGCAAGAGGAACAAGCAAAAGAAATGGCTTTCTTGGGCAACGCCCTAATGATAGCAGTATTCCTTATCTTTTTAATCATCGTATCGCAATTCAACTCAATGAGTACACCAATTATCATTGTAGGTTCGGTGGTATTCTCTCTTATTGGAGTGTTTATGGGCTTGGTTATCTTCCGAATGGACTTCGTGGTTATTATGACTATGATTGGTATTATTTCGCTCGCCGGTATTGTGGTAAACAACGCCATAGTGCTCATTGACTATACCAATTTGGTAATGGAACGACGCCGTGAAGAGTTGGGTATGGTAGAGAAAGAAAAACTACCCGTTGCAGAGGTTATTCGATGCTTAATGGAAGGTGGAAAAACACGTTTGCGACCGGTTTTGCTTACGGCAATTACCACTATTTTGGGTCTGTTGCCGTTAGCGACGGGCATGAACATTGACTTCTTTAAATTATTAGCCGATTGGAACCCTGATATTTATTTCGGAGGTGACAATGTAATGTTTTGGGGGCCTATGAGTTGGACAGTAATCTTCGGATTGTCTTTCGCTACCTTCCTTACTTTGGTTATCGTTCCAGTAATGTACTATTTATTGATAAGGTTTAAATATAAGTTGGCTGGATTTAAAGGCTAGGTTGATTAGATTGGTTGGATTGGTTAGTCATGCTGAAAGCTTAATTGAACACACGAATGCGTTTGTCGTTCGTGTAGTGAAATAGCTGTTCAGTATCTCACAAAAAACAGTAACCCCCGAATCGCAAAACTGATTCGAGGTTTTTTGTATTGTTAGAAATTATCAGATTGATAAAACCGCTTTATCTCTTTATACCGTGTGCTATTTATTTGAGTAGCCTAACATTTAGCACTTCATCGTTTACTTTCCAACAGGAAAGCACATACGCATTAGCTTAGGAGCAGTAATTGAAAAATCTGAATACATTTTCAACCAATTAATTCTTCTGTCTAGCTTACTTTTGAAAACATGGAAAACTCAACTCTAATTGTCAAAACCGAATTCAACCCAAAAATCAAAACCTACTTTTTTGTTATTGGGGTGCTCATTGGGTTAATTCCTTTTCTCGGGTGGCCGTTCCTAATTTTATGGGTGTTTGGGCTTGGTCAATATTGGACAAAAAAACAATACAACGCCCTTGATTGCCAATTAAATGAGGAAACTTTGCAGTTTAAAAAAGGAGTATTATTTACGGTTGAAAAGACCATTCCTTTAGAAAACATTCAAGATTTAACCTTTAAAGAAGGGCCAATTCTGCGCCTCTTCGGCCTGTCAATACTAGAAATTGAAACGGCTGGGGGGCAAGGCAATCGGACAGGAGGCGATCTTACTCTAATAGGAATAATTGAGGCAAAAGCATTTAGAGAAAAAGTGCTTGCGCAGCGGAAATTGCTAAAACAAAGTTCTGCAAATGAATCGATCACGCCAAAAGGAGATACTGCGATTTTAGAGGAGATTTCTCAGACATTAAAAAATATTGAGAAGAATTTGAAGAATTCGTAATTTATTACTCCAGAAGAAACTTGTGCCTAGAAATGAGTCAAGGTTTGCTAGATTCAAAACAAAGCCAATCCTAATTCTTAATTAATAGAACCCACGTCACTATTTCAGAACTCCTCTTAAGAGCGAATTAAAAACTCTGCGAACCTTTTTTGTGAACGCGAATTGCTATGTGTTATATATCACCCCGTAGGCGACCTCATTCCCATAATTTTGAAATTATTAATCCCTTATCTTTCAATATTATGAACGTAAATAATTCCATCAAACTCATTGCAGGAAGCTTTATACTTATTTCAGTTTTACTGGGCCATTTCATAAGCGAATACTGGTTCTTATTTACCTTGTTTGTGTCAGTAAACCTCATTCAGTCTAGCTTTACAAAATGGTGTTTAATGGAAAATATCCTAAAAAAAGCGGGAGTTAAAGAAGGAGGAGATAGCTGCTCTATCTAACTTTACAGACTAAGATCTGCTGGATACAATAAGTTCGAAAACGTTAAAAGCATTAATCCTTGTTCAGTACATTTAGCAAAACACCGCTCAGCACCAATGCAATACCCACAAACATTCCCCATTGATATTCTACACCAAAAATGAAAAAGTCAAAAGCCAAGGCATAAAAAATACCCGTGTATTTCATACTTGTGATAATGGTGGCTTTATCAGCATGCAGAGCTTTAGTCATGTATACTTGACCAATTTGAGTAAATATGCCCATTAAAACTATCGTGAGCCAATCTATTCCTTCAGGCCAAACCCAACTGTTAAAAGACAGCAGCAACATAATTGGAATTGCCACTAGCGGAAAATAAAAGACAATAACTACTGGTTTATCGGTCTCTCTCAAAATCCGAATACAATTATAGGCTAATCCAGCAAAAATGGCTGACCCAAGTCCTGCGATTAGGTACTTCGACTCCAACTCCGGATTGAACCCTTTTACTACTACAATACCTAAAATAGACAAGCCAAAGTATAGCCACCGTCTTGCCTTCATGGGCTCATTCAGCATTTTAATGGCGAATATTGAAGTAAAAATGGGCGACAAATACTGCAAAATAGCGGCTGTAGAAATGGGTAAATTCTGAATAGTAAAAAAGTAGAGCGTGAGCGCAATGGTTCCAAAAAAACCCCTTAAAATCAGAAACTTTTTATTGACTCCAAATGGCGAAATACCTGCTTTCAGAATTACCACCAAGCTCAAAATCAACGAAACCATAGACCTAAACAGTACGATTTCGGTAGGTGGTAAGTGCACTAAATATTTGACACAAATTTGCATGAGTGAAAAGCCCAAAACCGAAACCAACATGTATTTTATGCCTTTTGACATGGCCACAAAGGTGTATAATTCATTATGATCAGGAATTATTCGACTAAGCACTCCTCCGGTCTTCCGATGGCTCTAACAGTTCGATGTTAATTAATACATCTGTATTTACTTGCTTAACGAATGTTAAGAAAGTAATTTTGTTTTTTAAACTTGTAAATAAATAATCATGAAAAGAAAATTAATGTTTGCAACACTAAGCTTAGCTGCATTAGCTACAGCATTTGTGTCTTGTACTAAAGATGAAGAAAAAGCAGAGCCAGTGGCTCCAGTAACTGTAAAATCTACCATTAAGGGTAAGATTATGGTTAACACTAATTTACGCAATGATACTGCAGGTATCAGTAAAGCAGCAGAAACGTTCGACACTCCTGCATCTGGTCTTGCGGTTACTGCGCAAATTGATACTCGAGACTGGGTTTACAATGCAGTACCTAATGGTGGAACGAATGGTTTTGAATACGAAAAGAAAACGTATACAGCTACAACTAGTGCAACTGGCGAATTCTCAATCGATGTTGATGTAATTGACAAAGGTGGTAACGTTGAGCTTTACTTTTCAGATTACTCAGCTTTACAGTTAACTGCTGATTCAGTTAATACTACAAAAGTATTCTCTGAGCCTATGAAGAGTGTTACTGCACTTCCAGGGCAAACTAAGTTTTATAACATTGAATTAAACTAAATTTTAGAAAGCAATAAATTATGAAAAAGCAATTATTAATTGTGATGCTTTCTGGTTTAGTTGTTTCCGCATTTGGACAAGACACTGAAACGGCTCCTGCCGCTAAAAAGTCTTCTTCAAGTTCAGAACCAATGGTCAACAAGAAAGGTCACGTCATTCTGCCCGAGGCAGGTGATATAGGATTAGGTATGGATGCGATTCCATTTTTCCGTTATGCTGGAAACTTGATGAACGCAAATACTAACAATAGCCCAAATACTGGTTTTGCAAGAGTTCAAGAGTCTACAATTCAAAACACACTTTATGGCAAATATTACTTGAAAGATAATATGGCTATTAGAGCACGTTTGAGAATCGGATACACTACTAATACTACTAATGCTCAAGTGCGAGAAGATGGAATCGGATTTAACGTACCGGATGCATTTGTTAGTGACGAGAGAACTCAGAAAATAAACCAAAATGCAGTTGGTGCAGGTGTTGAGTTTAGAAGAGGACACAATCGTTTACAAGGATACTATGGTGGTGAAGCTATCGTAAGTTGGGGAAATACAAAAGACAGTATTTCTTATGGAAATGATTTGAGTCAGTCTAATGCAACTCCTACAAGTACTAATTTTTTAGGATTGAACAACAATGCTAGAAGAGTACTTTCACGTGAAAGCAATCAAATATTTGGTTGGGGCGTCCGTGCTTTTGGAGGTGTTGAGTATTTCATTGCTCCAAAAATTTCTATCGGAGCTGAGTTCGGGTGGGGTCTTCAGGTTACAAACCGAAAAAACAACAAGACTACTTATGAACGTTATACTTTAGAATATGAAGTGTACACTATTGAAGATGGTAACACAAGTACAATAAACTTGGATACCGATAACTTTGATGGTTCTATAAATGTATTTTTCCACTTCTAGGAAGTAGAAAATAATTTTATTTAAAACCCCTTTTCGTTCTGATGCAAATCGGTATGGAAAGGGGTTTTTTTATCGCTTCTCTCTATTAAAATATACCTTGTAGAAGTACATATCCTTTTCGGCATCATAACCTCTTTCCAAAAATTTATCTCCTGAATGGGCATCGTTAAAGTTCATTTTGATTTGAATATTCGTATCCAACTCTATAATGTTCTTAATCTTCCTTTTTTCCTTTTTTAAAGTGTCTTCTGCCACTTCAAAGCCATCAATAGTGTCAATTTGCCTAGACTCTTTGTAAACTTGCTGATAGTCCTCAAAACGATCTTTCATCTCCACCGGAGCATCACGAAACAACTCTTCTTTAAAGTCATCCATCGAAAATTGCTCTTGATGCGAAATAGCATCAACCGATTTTGCCATAAACATGGCCTGATCTTTTGGGTTTCCCTCAGCTCGAACCACTTCTTTCGAAAAGTCTTTACACAAATTGATTACATTTTTGGTCAGGTAAACATCGTTTTTGTCCTCCTCTAAGCCGAGAAAATCATCTTTCCAATATTGCGTATCATAGTTATTCTGATCCACCGTCATAACTCGATAACCTGACTCTTTTTCCGTATTAAAAATCAGACACCCTTTGTCCAGCTTCTTAACATCAATCCCTTTTTCTAAATCTAACATTACAAAGTTTCCTTTATCTCTTGCTTTGATAAAGGTGTCTTTGTTTTCCGATTTAAAAACACCAATTACCTCAACCAATTCTCCTTCTAAAACAACGTCAGTGAACTTAGCAATATATACTTCACCAGACTTTATATGCGGATGCTCCGACTGATTATACAAATGCTTAAGCATGTTTACCGAATACAAATGAAACTTATCAGGATCTTCAAATATGGTCTTTGCATAGCTGAACATTTCGTTCATATTCAAGTCTACTTCATGCTTGAACTTGAATAAATCCTCCGATTTAAATGGCTTTAGAAAGTATCGAAACAATACCTCCTCTAGTTCATCGTCTAAGTCATACACTCCCATTGATGGAGTGCAGCCTTCTTCTTTTGATTTGTTCCCTACTGCATGCACAGAAAGCATTTCTAGCTTCGCTTCTGATATTTCAATCATTCTTTTTTTACTTTAAATTTTTTGCAATGGCCTCAGCCACTTTTTCTCCATCTATTGCCGCCGAAACTATTCCACCAGCATAACCTCCGCCTTCGCCACTTGGGTATAACCCTTCACACTGTGGGTGTTGCAAAGTGTTATCATCTCTAGGGATTTTTACCGGTGATGATGTCCTAGATTCTACGCCCAAAATTTGAGCTTCATTGGTGTAATACCCCTTCATTTTTTGATCAAATGCTTTGAATACTTTCCTCAATCGTTTGCCAATATGCTTTGGCAGCCATTCGTGCATTGGCGAGGATTGTAAACCCGGAATGTAAGAGCAATCATTGAGTTCTGGCGAAAGTTTTCCTTCTGTAAAATCAACAATACGCTGCGCAGGTGCGGTTTGTGTTTTCCCACCTGCCATCCATGCAGCTTTTTCCAAGTATTTCTGAAACTCTAACCCAGCAAGAACTCCATGCTTTTCATATGCTTTTAAATCTTGTAATCCAATCTCTACCACAACTCCGGAATTTGCATAACGCGAATCCCGAGTAGAAGTACTCATTCCGTTTACAACCAATTCTTGTTGGGCTGTTGCGGCAGGAACAATAAACCCACCTGGACACATGCAAAATGAATATACTCCGCGACCATTTATCTGTTCTACTGCCGAATAAGGTGCTGCGGGTAAATTTTTATCCCGTGGTCCATCGCAATGGTATTGAAGGTTGTCAATAATGGGCTGTGGATGCTCTACCCGAACGCCCATAGCAAAAGGTTTTGCTTCTAATTCAAGTCCTTTTGATTGCAATAAGTAAAAAATATCTCGTGCCGAATGACCGGTTGCTAAAACAACTGAAACCGCCTCAATATTGTTTCCGTTTTGATCAACTACACCGACTGCCTTACCTGACTTAATAATGATATCCTCTGCTCGTGTATCAAACCTTACTTCACCTCCAGACTCCAAAATAGTCCTTCGCATATTGGCGATAATCTTGGGTAACTTATTTGTTCCTATGTGTGGGTGGGCATCAATTTTTATGTCACCTTGGGCTCCATGTTCAATTAATATATCAAGCACCCTTTTCAGGTCTCCCCTCTTTTTACTTCTAGTATAGAGTTTTCCGTCAGAATAGGTCCCTGCTCCACCTTCTCCAAAACAATAATTGGAATCTGGATTTACCAAGTGTTTTTTGTGCAATATGCCTAAGTCTTTTCTGCGGTTGGACACGTCCTTGCCGCGTTCAATTACTATTGGCTTAAAGCCCAATTCTATCAAGCGCAAAGCAGCGAATAAGCCTGCTGGACCACTACCAACTATTAATATTCGAGGCTTATCATTAACATTTTGATAGTTTCTTTTTTCTACAGTTTCAACTACCGGTTCTTCATTTATAAAAACTCTACATTTCAAGCGGTACTTCACCTGTTTAGAGCGCGCATCAATTGACCTTCTAAGAATTTGAACATCCTGTACTGCATCATTGGAAATTCCCAATTCTAAAGCACAATCCTCAATCAGTAAATCCTTATGTTGGGCCACTCGAGGTGGCACCGCTATTTCAATTTCTTTCTGCAATACTTGGGGCTTTTAACAAAATTATATGGCTCTCGAAAATACATATTTACAACCTCAATTAGGTTAAACACACTGCTGTTTACAAGTCTATCGTCGAAATAACCTTTTCCTAAAAAAGTGCGTTTAACTTAGTTGAATTAAGGTTGGTTATAATTGCGCATTAGTAAACAATCAAACTGAAAATTATGGATGCAAATCAAAACAGCTCCTCTAACGTAAAGCTTAGGATTGTTTTCGGACTTTTTATTGGTTTAATAGCTGGTCTAATTGTCTATGAAGTAAGACAACACATTATAGCAATGGATCAACGAGAAAATTATGAAGCAGTTCGGAAAAAGCAATCTGAAGATCTAAAAGAAGTTTACCAAGAGAATTTAGAGCAAAAAAAGCCAAAGACCAAGAAGAAGTTAAAAAAGACACCACCAATAGCGATTCGCTATAACTATTAATGAAAAGAGCTATTTAAGGCCCCTTGTTTGTTTCCGGGCGCTTCCAACTCTAGCGTTACGTGCTCGATTCCTTTTTCCTCAAACAATTTTCGGATTTCAGTTTTTAGCCATTCACTTTTTTCCAAATCAAATTCTTGACTATAAAAAACGTGCATACTGGCTATATTGAACTCTCCGTCTAAAGACCAAACGTGCAAATCATTTACTTCTTCTACTCCTTCTATTTTTAAAGCTGCACTCTGAATCTGCTGTACATCCACATCATTAGGAATTGCCTGTAAGAAGATGTGCATAATAGACTTTAAATTTTTTAACGCATTGAACAAAATGTAAGCGGCAATAAGCATTGAAAGTATTGGATCCAAAATATACCAATTGGTGAAGTAAATTACAATCGAAGCAACTAAAACAGCTCCCCAACCCATTACATCTTCCAGCAAATGCAACATTACCGTGCGTTGATTCAAGGATTTAGACTTACTTTTTAATCGCAACACTGCCAAGCCATTCATTATTACGCCCAAAATTGCAAAGCCAATCATTCCCATGCCATTCACCTCTTGAGGAGCTAAAAGCCGTGGAATCGTTTGAGTTATAATAACCACAGAACCCGCAGTAAGTATTACCACATTCAACAATGCTGCTAGCGTAGACAACCGACGATAGCCATAACTAAATTGGTTGTCTCTTTTTTTATCCGATAATTTCTCAAAATAGTAAGCAGTGCCAATTGCTAAGGTATCTCCTAAGTCATGAATTGCATCCGACAAAATCGCAATGGAATTGGTCATTAAACCTCCAATCAATTCAATAATGGTAAACCCTAAATTTAGAAAAAAAGCAACTTTTAGGTTTTTAGTAATGGGATGTACATGCATTCCAGCATGATGGTGGAGGTCATGCTCGTGTTCTTGAGTGCAAGCTTCAGTCTGCTTATGAGAATGTTCTGCCATTAAAGGCAAAGGTAGTTCGATTATTGCGTGAGATATCAAACTGTTTAACCCCAGTTAACAGTTTTGTAATATCAGAATTGTACTTTTAAAGTTTAGGAGTGTATCTGCTCATGATTACGACAAAAAACACCTTGGAAGTTTCAACTCAAAACGACGAACAACTTATGCTCTCCATTACAAATGGAAATAAAAGGGCATTTGATGTATTGTATGCTCGCTATGAAAAAAGAATGTTTTATTTCTTTTTTCGAAAGCTGAACAATAATCAAGAAAAAGCAGAAGATTTCTGACACGATTTATTCTTGAAGATTATTGAGAAACCAGAAGCATTTGATACCTCAAAATCTTTTTCACCTTGGTTTTACAGTGTTGCACACAATATGGTGAAAAACGAATACAAGAAAATGGAGGTTCGCAAGATTATGGATACTGAAACGGACACCGCACATGTCGTAAACCATGAAATTGATCCCCTGCATATTACGGAGGAGCAATTATTTAAACAGCGTTTATTTGAAGAATTGGGAAAAATAAATCAAGATTCAAGTACAGCGTTTATCATGAAATACCATGAAGGTTACAGCATTGAAGAAATTGCTGAAACGCTCAACATTAAGGAGGGAACTGTAAAGTCAAAATTGTTTTATGCAAAGCAGGTCCTTTTGGAAAAACTAGGGATGTTTAATCCAAAAAATTAAAGCAATGGATAAGAATTTGGATCGATATTTTGAATTGGAAGAAAAGGTAATATCCAATACTATAAATAGTATTGAATTGGAAGAGTGGAAGACTTTAAATAAGGGAATGATGAGTAACAGTAGAATTGAAGATACACTAAGAAACGATGACGTAAATGCGAGCCGCTTGCATGTAAAAATGAAATTAGATGCTGCTTTTGAGGAAAAATTTGGAAGCGACAATCAGTATAAAGACGTTCACCAAAACAACGTTATTCCCTTTCCTAACAAAATCGGCCAGTTATGGGCTCCTCCTGTAAATTGGGCCGCACTAGCTTCTGTTGCAGCTGTATTTGTGGTCTTCTTTATGCTTCGTCCAGGACCAAGTTTTGAAGGAAATACTGTTCTTCTTGCAGACTCTTCGCTGCATTACGGAACCGACACCACTATATTCAAGCCCGATTCCATTCTGTACTAGGCAATATCACAAACAAAAAAGGCTTCGAAATTCGAAGCCTTTTTTATGTCTATTAACTTTAAAACCCTAGCAATACTCGTTGAATGCTGCAGTCAAATTTTCAGCAATCATTTCTGCTGGCCTGCCTTCAATGTGATGTCTTTCAATAAAATGAACCAACTTTCCATCTTTAAACAACGCCATACTTGGCGAACTTGCAGGATAAGGAAGCATATATTTTCTTGCTTGATTAGTAGCATCAGCATCAACACCAGCAAATACTGTTGTCAATTTACCGGGCTTCTTATCATTTTGAATTGCCATTTTTGCGGCTGGACGAGCGTTAGCCGCAGCACAACCACAAACTGAATTTACCACTACTAAAACGGTTCCTTCATTACTATTTAAAACAGCATCAACATCGCTTGCAGCGGTTAATTGCTCGAACCCAACACTTGTTAGGTCTTCTTTCATTGGTGCTACTAATTCTGGAGGATACATATTCTTTCTTTTTTAATTTCCACAAAACTAGTCCATATAACTATGGACAAATCGTTAAAGTTTCTTGTCTATTTAATGTAGGAAATACGTAACATATTTGACATCCCTTTTCGAGCAATTGGCATGCTTGCGATATGTATAATGTAGTCACCAACTTTTGTGTACTTGTAATCTCTAAGGAAAATCTTTATTTCGTCAATCGTGTGATCAGTGCTAACGAACTCATTGTAATAGAATGACTTAACACCCCAAACTAAACTTAACATATCTAAGATCTTTCGATTCGCAGTAAACACAAATATGAATCCATTAGGACGGTAACTTGCTGTTTTGAAGGCTGTATAACCCGAAAAGGTCATCGTCACAATTCCAGTTGCATGTGCCGTTTTAGCCAATTGCGCTGCGCTATTGCAAATGGAATCTGTAATAAATCGTTTGGGCACATCCTCAGGAAATATTTCTGTGTTATAAATCTGATCCGATTCCTCTATGCGCATTACAATTTTCATCATGGTACTCACTACTTCTACAGGATATTTTCCCACTGAAGTTTCACCACTTAACATTACAGCATCCGCACCATCCAATACTGCATTAGCAACATCATTTACCTCTGCCCTACTGGGTGCAAAACTGTCAATCATTGACTCCATCATCTGAGTTGCGATGATTACAGGTTTGGCTTTATTGCGACACAGCTTTACTATGCTTTTTTGAATCAAAGGCACCTCTTGAAGTGGGATTTCAACACCTAAGTCACCACGGGCTACCATAAGTGCGTCGGCTTCATCAATAATTGCATCCAAATTGTGAACTGCCTCTGGTTTTTCAATTTTTGCTACAACTAAACTTGTTTTACCCGCTTTTGCAATTCTAGATTTTAGTTCCAGTACATCCTCTGCACTTCGCACGAAGGATAAGCCTATCCAAGGAACATCGTATTTTAAAACGAATTCTAAATCAACTAAATCTTTCTCCGTCAAGCAAGGCATTGAAATTTTTGTGTCGGGAAGGTTAACTCCTTTTCGGGATTTCAATAGGCCGCCAAAAATTACTTTAGCTTCTACGTTTTCTTTACCGTCAGTCGAAACAATTTCAAACTTCAATTTTCCATCATCCAGCAAAATACTTTCTCCCGGTTGAACATCACGAGGAAATTCTTTATAGTTGATCCAAATCGCGTTATGATTATCCTTATTGGTGGTAATTTGCAGAAGGTCGTCCACAACAACTTCTTTACCCTCAACCATATCGCCAATTCGGATTTTTGGTCCTTGTAAATCAGCTAATATCCCCGTGTGGATTTCAAGTTCTTCATCAATACTTCGAATGCGCTCTAGCACTTCTAGATGATCTGCATGAGTTCCATGCGAAAAATTTAGACGACATACGTTAACTCCTGTCTCAATTATCTTTTTCAGCATTTCTCTAGAACTCGTTGCTGGTCCTATAGTAGCTATTATCTTCGTTTTATTCTCTAAATATTTCATTATTCCATCAATAAGTTTTGTTTTGAGCGTAGCTCTTTTGGGTTTACTTCAACAGCAGATAGCACTTCATTTAGCGTGCTCAACTGAGTAATAAACTCCTTCTTTTTCGAACGTTCATACAGTCCATCAATTATTATAAAATAGTCGATGTCCTTTCGCTCTGGAATCAATAAACCATGTTCACTTCTATTCGCAAGCAAGTAATAGTACAACTCTTGGTGTTCAATCGAAAACGTGTAGTAAGAAAACTCTTGAATTTCCTCCTCATTTGTAATCGTATATGGGTCTTGTTTTACGAAGTCAAACTCAAACCTCTTGTTTAACGCCCATGCTAACCTATAGTCTTTAAAATGGCAATACAGTCCGATAAGCTGAAAGTCATAATCGTATTCAAAACTTAGTGTTGCCATAATGCAATATTATGGTATTTGTAAATTCTAACAACAAAGTATGTTGTTCGCTTCAAACTATTAACGTTTACGAAATACTTAAAGACTCCACTGCCTGTTTACTAGCTTTTTGGCTCGCTTCTTTTTTGTTTTTTCCAATCGCCTTGGAAATGCTTTCACCACCAATAACTACTTCTGCTTCAAATAGTTTTTTTTCCGATTCAAAAATTTCAGAAATAACAAACTCTATTTGCTTTTTTTCTTGCTGAGACCATTCTAAAAGCCTGCTTTTAAAATTGGTTGTATTTGAGATTAAATCTTCAGCATCAATATGTCCAAGTATTACCTTCTGAATCACTTCTGATGCCTTTTTTAGGTTGACATCCAAATACACTGCGCCAATTACTGCTTCTAGACAGTTTCCGGGTATAGAGGTGTTTCTGAGTTTTATTTTGCCATCCGTTTTTATGAGTTTGTCTAAACCCATTTTGATAGAACAGTCATTGAGGTTTTTTCGGTTTACAATTTTCGCTCTTAATTGTGTGAGCACTCCTTCTGGTTCGTTCTTAAACTGCTCCATTAACCATTCTGCTACCACTAGGTCAATAACGCTGTCACCTAGAAATTCAAGTCGCTCATTATTGCTCAATTCTTTTCTGTTTCTAATTACAGAGCGATGCACCAAAGCATCTTTATAGAGATCCTCGTTAGTAGGATAGAAACCTAATACATGAAAGATTGAAGTTGCAAATGAAGAATGTTCGGGAGGCTTTTCCTTTTTAGAAAAAAAACCAAAAAAAGCCACTTAGCCTACGTACTTTTTCACCAATATGGAAGCATTGTGGCCTCCAAAACCAAAAGTGTTACTTAATGCAGTATTCACCACTCGTTCTTGAGCTTCATTAAAAGTAAAGTTCAATTTTGAGTCTAATTCTGGGTCATCAGTAAAATGGTTGATTGTCGGTGGAACAACATTATGAAAAACAGAAAAAATTGAAGCTATCGCCTCAATAGCTCCCGCTGCTCCTAACAAGTGTCCTGTCATTGATTTAGTTGAAGAAATATTCAAATTATAAGCATGGTCTTTAAAAACAGCCTGAATTGCCTTAGTTTCTGCTATATCTCCAAGTGGTGTAGAAGTTCCATGTACATTGATATAGTCTACATCTTCTGGATTCAGATAGGCATCAGCTAATGTGCTTCTCATAACATTTAAAGCACCTAAACCTTCAGGATGTGGGGCGGTAATGTGGTGCGCATCGGCAGACATTCCTCCACCAGCGACCTCAGCATAAATCTTTGCGCCTCTAGCTTTTGCGTGTTCTAATTCTTCTAGAATAAGACCACCTGCTCCCTCACCTAATACAAAACCTTCTCTATCTCTATCAAAAGGACGAGAGGCCGTTTCAGGAGAATCATTACGCGTTGACAGCGCTTTGAGCGCGTTAAAGCCGCCAATTCCCGCTTCAATTACTGCAGCTTCAGAACCTCCGGTAACAAAGGCATCTGCCTTTCCTAACCTGATATAATTGAATGCATCAATAATTGCATTTGTAGAAGAAGCACAAGCCGAAACCGTTGAATAATTTGGCCCTCTAAACCCATGTTTCATCGAAATATGACCACTAGCAATATCAGCAATCATTTTTGGAATAAAAAACGGATTAAAACGTGGAGTTCCATCACCTTCAACAAAGTTTTGAACTTCATCTTGAAAAGTTTGAATACCTCCAATTCCTGAAGCCCAAATGACCCCGATACGATCGGGGTCTTGGTTTTCTATACTTAAACCGGCGTCCTTTATAGCTTCATCAGCTGCCACCATAGCATACTGAGTAAATGGATCCATTTTCCTTTGAGTTTTTCGATCAATAAAATCTCCAACATCAAAGTTTTTCAACTCACAAGCAAATTGTGTTTTGAAAGAAGATGCATCAAACCGTGTAATAGGAGCAGCGCCACTGACGCCATTCACCAATCCATTCCAATACTCATCGGCATTGTTACCAATTGCCGTAAGAGCACCTATGCCTGTCACTACTACACGCTTTAATTCCATACACTAATAAACGATTCGATTATAAATTCAATAAAAAAAGGGGGTGATTACTTTACGTTCTCACTGATATACTTTACAGCATCACCTACGGTACCGATATTCTCAGCATGATCATCTGGAATAGCAATGTTAAATTCTTTTTCGAACTCCATAATGAGTTCTACGGTATCAAGAGAATCAGCTCCTAAATCATTTGTGAAGCTCGCTTCTTGCGTTACTTCTGATTCTTCAACTCCTAATTTATCTACAATAATTGCGATCACTTTGTTTGAAACGTCTGACATTTTAATCCAGTTTTAAATTTTAAAAATTATATGCAAAGAAAAATATTTATTTAAATATAGTCAATGTTTTTTTTGTTACCTGATAACCAAATAATTAAGCTCAAAAAGCGCTTTTAAATTGCCTTAAGAAGCGGATATCGTTCTCAAAAAACATTCGAATATCGTCGATACCGTATCGATTCATGGCAATTCTTTCAATTCCCATTCCGAAGGCATACCCCGAATATTCATTTGGGTCTATTCCACAATTTGTAAGAACATTTGGGTCAACCATTCCGCAACCCATTATTTCCAACCAACCGGTACCTTTTGTTATTTTATAGTCCGATTCGCTTTCCAATCCCCACCATACGTCAACTTCTGCACTGGGCTCCGTAAACGGAAAGTAGGAGGGCCGCATTCTAATTTTAGCGTTAGGCCCAAAAAATTCACTCGCAAAATACTGTAAAGTCTGCATTAAATCGGCAAAACTTACAGCTTTATCTATATAAAGTCCTTCAATTTGATGAAAAATGCAGTGAGAACGGGCTGATATGGCTTCATTTCTAAATACTTTTCCCGGAGAAATCGTTCGAATGGGAGGCTTTCCTCCTTCCATGATTCGTACCTGCACTGAACTGGTATGCGTCCGCAACACCAAATCTTCATCTCCGCTCTTATTTTCAACAAAGAAAGTATCCTGCATATCTCTTGCCGGATGCTCTTCTGGAAAATTAAGCGCTGTAAAGTTGTGCCAGTCGTCTTCTACTTCTGGGCCTTCTGAAATTGAAAAGCCAATTCCAGCAAAAATATCTATGATTTCTTGGCGAACCAATGAAATAGGGTGTCGTGACCCTAATTCTTTAAAGTTTCCTGGAAGCGTTAAATCCTCTGCTGCTCCATGAGCATCTTCTATAGTTGAAGTTGAAGTCTTTAACTGATTAATTTTTTCTTGGGCTAAGTTTTTAAGTTCATTTAGCTGTTTGCCAAACTCCTTCTTGTGCTCGTTTGGAACCGTCTTAAAAACACCAAAAAGTTCCTTTAAAACCCCTTTTTGACCCAAAAATCTAACTCGAAGTAGTTCTATTTCTTCTGAGGTTTTGGCTGACGCCTTTTCTAGTTCCTCTTTATATTGATGTAGTTTTTCGATCATAACTGAGCAGCGGCAAAAATAATAATTTCATTCTGCCAGCATTAGCGCCTTATGCAGTTTCTAATGTTATTAAAGTTATCTCGGGCATTATTCCTACCCTTCCCGGAAAACCAATAAAACCAAAGCCTCTATTCACATAAAGGTACTCTTTACCTTCTTGATAAAGCCCTGCCCATCTTGGGTATCGATATTTTACTGGGCTCCACTTTACTAGACCGGGAATTTCTACTCCGAATTGCATTCCATGCGTGTGCCCACTTAACGTAAGATCAACGTTTCTTTTATTTGGACGAACCTTTTCATCCCAATGACTTGGGTCATGGGAAAGTAAAACTCTAAAAGGAGCGTCTACATTTCCCACAGCTTTATCCAAATCTCCAACTTGAGGAAATGGCAGTAAGCCCCAATTTTCGACACCAACTAGTTGAATTTCTTCATTTTCTTTTTTAATAATAGCATGCTCGTTTTTTAGCAATTTGAAACCCATTTGAGCGTGAACATCATCCATTAGCTGCTGATCAGCAACAAAATCGTCGTTATTTTCCCAAGGTCTGTAAATACCATAGTCGTGATTCCCTTTTGTTGAGTACACTCCATGTTTTGCCTTTAACTTAGAAAAGACATCTATAAACGGTAAAACTTCTTTAGTTCTATTATTTACCAAGTCTCCAGTAAACGCTATTAAATCGGGATTCAATTCATTCACCATCTGAACCCCACGCTTTACTTCCTCAATGTTATCAAAGCTACCCGAATGAATATCCGATAATTGAGCAATAGTAAAGCCATTAAACGACGTTGGAAGATTTGGAAACTTAAGCGTAATTCTTCGAACTTGATAAGCGTATTTTCCGAATGTAATGCCGTTAATCATGGAAATAAATGGTATTCCAGCAATTACAAGACTGGCATTTTTCACAAACTTCCTTCGAGTAGGGTTATAGGATAAATCCTTTTTTTGAATGGCCTTTACGCCCAAAAATGGCAATCCAATTATACTATCAATAAGTATAACTATTCCAAAGATTAGCTTACCTACTAACATTGAAAATGAAGCGCCCATAAACCAGTTTTGAGGAGCACTGGGAAAATCTAGCGGATGCTGAAAACGGTAAAAAACAAAAGCAATTCCTGCAAACACAAACAGCTCAGAAAAAAGGGCAGCAAATTGAATTTTAGCCCAGTATGGCCTATTCTTATACCATTGCCTAAGTCTCAAGTAGCTAATTACATTTAAAAAAATGTAAATCGCTAAAAACACAAAAAAGCCGATTAACCTTCCATTCATAATTGCTTACAAAAGTGTGTCGAATCATCTAGATCAATTGTTAGAAATACATAAATACAGCTTGATTTTACTCGTTTATTTCCTCTCTACTGCCCTTATATTTGCGCTATGCCGAATGAGCTCGAAACGATTTCAACTGTTGAAAGTAAATCAGTGAATAACCTTACTGACTCTTTTAATCGTGAACACAGTTATTTGCGAATTTCATTGATAGAGAAATGCAACCTTCGTTGTACATACTGCATGCCAGCAGAGGGTGTTACATTATCTCCACCCGACTCCATAATGAGTGCAACTGAGGTGCTGGAAATTGCAAAAACATTTGTAGCATCAGGAGTTACTAAAATTCGTCTAACTGGCGGAGAACCTTTACTAAGGAAAGATTTTGAGACAATCTATAATGGGTTGACAAAGCTTCCAGCAGAAATAGGAATAACAACCAACGCGGTTCTTTTAGACAAATACCTGCCTTTGTTTAAAGAAAAAGAAATGAAGAGTATCAATATCAGCTTAGATACCTTGAGTAAGAAAAAGTTTCATGAAATTACTCGCCGTGATCAATTTGACCGGGTAATGAACAACATCTATGCGACTTTAAACGCTGGCATCCAGCCGAGGATTAATGTGGTTTTACTGCGTGATTTCAATGAAAATGAAATCAATGATTTCATTGAATTGACTAAAGATATGCCGCTCATAATTCGATTTATTGAATTTATGCCTTTTGAAGGAAATGAATGGAAAACTGAAAAGCTAGTTTCCTTAGCTTCCATATTACAAAATGTTGGCGAACACTTTGGTGGAGCTAATATTGAGCGTATTCAAGACAAGCCAAACGACACCTCAAAAAATTATCGAATTAAAGGATTTAACGGGTCTTTCTCAGTAATTAGCACAGTTACAAATCCATTTTGCGATTCATGCAATCGCATTCGGTTAACGGCTAACGGCACGATTAAAAACTGTTTGTTTTCTGATGGTGAAGTCAATATCCTAGAACCTTTCAGAAAAAACGAAGCCATAATGCCCATTGTCAAAATGGCCCTTGGAGAAAAACACAAAATGCGCGGCGGTATGGATACGCTCGAGCAATTTTCTGATCCAAAAAAGAATCAAGCTAATCGCAGTATGATATTAATTGGTGGGTAGCTTGCAGTTGGCAAAAAAATTTGTTTTCGCAAATTCTTTAAGTCATGCTGAATTTAGTTAAGCATCTCTGCCATTTCCAAATAAGTAGGAGATGCTGAACAGCTATTTCACAGCTCAAGCTTTGCTTTTCGGGTTCAATTAAGCTTCCAGAATGACACTCGGTAATGCTTCGGTAATTTTTAGAATCTGCGTTTTCCACAAGACTCACAGGCAACATTTCTTTACAAGACGCTGCGTTATAACTACTCACTGTTTATAAAATCCGAAACTTCTAAAAAGTAGCCTTAAGGCTTTCAGCATCTTTGTTTGTCACAAACAATTCACTATGTCTAGATTTATGAAGATTTTTATTGCTGTTGGCTTATCTGTAGCATTATTAGGAAGTTGTGTACCTCAAAAAAAATACGCCGAGCTTCAGAAGAACTACGAAAAAAGTGAAGCTGAACGTGGCTACCTATCCGGCGCTGTAAAAGATCTAGAAACTGAGCGAAATGAATTAAAAGCTCAAGTAGAAAAACTTACAAAAGACTTCGATAATCTTTCTAGAAATTACAACGATACCAAACAAGATCATGATCTGCTGAAAGGCAAATACCAGAAGTTAGATGAGTTTAAACAGCAGTTACTTGCCAATCAAGAAAAATCAAGCGCTGTAAATCAAAAAGAAAATCAAAAACTGCTCAAAGAAATGATTCGAGCGCAAGAGGATCTTCAGAAAAAAGAGGATGAATTAAACCGCAAAGAAGCTGAATTAAATAAAGTGGCAGCCCAGCTGGATGGATATAAATCTGACCTCCAAAAATTAGAAAAGGATCTAGATTCCAGAAGCAAACGCATCAATGAGTTAGAGCAAATGATTGCAGATAAAGACGCTGCGGTCAGAGCATTAAAGGATAAGGTTTCTGATGCACTTTTAAATTTTAAAGACAAAGGACTTACGGTTACTCAGAAAAATGGAAGAATTTACGTTTCTATGGAAGCTAAATTACTTTTCCCGAGTGGTAGTACAGTTGTAAACGCAGAAGGAAAAAATGCCTTGGTAGAATTATCTAAAGTGTTAGAAAAACAATCTGACATTACCATTTTGGTTGAAGGTCATACCGACATTGACCCAATGAGTGGAGCGGGTTGTATTAAAGACAACTGGGATTTATCGGTTATGCGATCCACTTCGGTTGTGAAGTTAATGTTGAACAATTCTAAAATTGATGCTTCTATCTTAACCGCAGCGGGAAGAGGACAATTTGTTCCTGTTGATCCAGCAAAAACAGCAGCTGCAAAAGCAAAAAACAGAAGAATAGAAATTATTCTAACTCCAAACTTAGATCAGCTATTTAAGATTTTGGATGAAGAAGCACAGAAGCTTGACCCAACAAAAGATGACGAGCCAGATTTGAAAGAATCGGATGACGATTTTAATAAGCCCGAGTAGTTTTTCTTAACTTCGAGCTATGGAATACCGCTGGGAACTAGCTCAAAAACCCGATAATACCCCCCTAGAATTACTCAGGTCCTCACTTGGAGTTAGTGAGTTCATTGCTCGTCTATTAATTCAGCGAGGGGTGACCACATTTGATCAAGCAAAAGAATTCTTTAGGCCTTCACTAGGTGATTTGCACGATCCCTTTTTAATGAAGGATATGGATAAGGCTGTTGGGCGCATACAAACGGCTTTAGAGGAAGGGCAAAAAATTCTTATTTACGGAGATTACGATGTCGATGGAACTACTTCCGTGGCATTAATGGTTACTTTTTTCAATCATTTTTACACCGAAAACATCGACTACTATATTCCCGATCGATATACTGAAGGCTACGGTGTATCCTTCCAAGGAGTAGATTACGCCAAAGAAAATGACTGTGCTTTAATTATTGCATTGGACTGTGGTATAAGAGCACACGAAAAAGTAGATTACGCCACCAAAAAAGGAATTGATTTTATCATTTGCGATCACCATTTACCACATGGCAGTATTCCAAAAGCAGTTGCCGTATTGAATCACAAACGACCCAATTGTGAATATCCCTACAAAGAACTTTCGGGCTGCGGAATTGGCTTTAAATTGTGTCAAGCATTGGCGCAAGAGCTCAATTTGGAAGATCATACTTGGCAAGACTTATTGGATTTAGTCGCTATTTCTAGTGCATGCGATATTGTGCCACTCACTGGAGAAAACCGTGTTTTGGTGCATTTGGGAATGGAGCAATTAAATGCAAATCCTAGAGGAGGAATCGAAAGTATGATTGAACTATCTGGTAAAAAAGGAATGTTCAGTGTAACCGATGTTGTATTTGTAATTGGCCCTAGAATAAATGCAGCTGGAAGAATAGAGCATGCAAAAAAGGCTGTAGAGCTTCTATTATCTGAAAGTGGAGAATTGGCCGAAAAGGCCAGTAAAATACTCGAAGAACGAAATTTGGAACGTCGAGAACTCGATAAACACATTACCGAAGAAGCGCTCTCGGCCATTACTGAAAACAATTTTGAAGATAAAAAATCAACCGTAGTTTACGATAAAAACTGGCACAAAGGAGTTGTTGGTATTGTAGCTTCCAGATTAACCGAACATTATTACCGACCGACAATTGTGCTTACCGAATCGAACGGAAAAGCCGTTGGTTCTGCTCGATCAGTAAAAGGTTATGACATTCATGAGGCACTAACGCAGTGTTCTGATGTTTTGGAACAGTTTGGTGGACACCAGTTTGCTGCTGGAATGACGTTGGAAATTGACAATGTGCCAAAACTACAAACAAAGTTTGAAGAAGTTGTTTCCAGCACTATCGACCCAGAATTGCTCGTTCCTAAACTAGAAATTGATTTGGAAATCGAACTAAGCGCTATTGATGAGAAATTTTGGCGAATAATAAAACAGTTCGCCCCTTTTGGACCCGATAATATGAAGCCTGTTTTTGTAACTAGAAACTGTGTAGATGGAGGTTGGAGTAAAGCAGTCGGTGGTGATAAAACGCACTTAAAATTAGATGTGGTTCAACAAGATAATCCTGGAGTTAAGATTAGCGGAATTGCCTTCAAAATGGGGCATTTGGAAAAGGAAATCAAATCCAAAAAACCTTTCGATGTGGTCTATACTATTGAAGAAAACGAATGGCAAGGCAATGTAACCTTGCAACTGATGGTTAAAGACCTGCGGTTCTCATGATTTAATTGATAATGAAGGACTTCTAAAATTCTTTTTTAACAATTTCGTCCTCAGTCATTTTTTTACTGTTACTTTTTACCAAGAAATCAAAGTTGTGAAAAGAAATATCTTTCGTTTACTGCTTGTGTCTCTCCTAACCATAGGAGTTACAGATTACTTATGGCTCGAAATTTTTTAAGATCAGCAAATTGTTGCCGACCTTGAAAAAGAAAAAGAGAAGGAAGAAAGTGTTGAAGAGTTTCGATTTCAAGAATCTAAACACGACTCAAGTTTAACCACCTCCTATTCAAGCGCTTTCTCCAACTTTTTAGACCACAGCAAATTTTCAGGTTTTGTAAAGCATGGGGCCGGTTTTTTTCCGCTAAAGCTTCATAAGTACAAAATCTTCCTGCTGCTGCACCAGCTCCGAATTCACTGCTAATTTTTTTCAACTGCCCATTGCGGCAGTTTAGGTGTTAGGTTCTATTCTAAACACCCGCATCCATGTACGCCTTTATTTAGGCCGCAGATATGGATAAACCTTGCGAACAACGTGCTGCATATATATCAGCATCTTTCGCGCTTTTTCAAGAATTAAATAAAAAATTTATGAAACGCATATTACTAATTGCAGCATTACCTGCAATCTTAATTATGGTTGGATGTGGTGGTCAAAACGAACATCATTCAGAAGTAGCTACTTTTCGTGCTACAAGTCCATTAAAAAAAGACACTACTATTACTAGTAAATACGTATGTCAAATACACTCCACGCAACATATAGAATTAAGAGCCTTAGAAAAAGGTTATTTGGAAAAAATCTATGTAGACGAAGGTCAATTTGTAAAAAAGGGCCAACTGATGTTTCAAATTATGCCTCGATTGTATCAAGCAGAACTTGAACGAGCACAAGCAGAAACAAATTATGCCGAAATAGAATATCAAAATACGCTTAAACTAGCGAACAACAACATCGTCGCGCCAAACGAATTGGCACTTGCTAAAGCTAATTTAGATAAGGTTAAAGCTCAATTATCACTCGCTCAAGTGCACCTTGACTTTACCTTGGTTCGTGCTCCATTTGATGGAATAATGGATCATTTTTATGCCCGACATGGTAGTCTAGTTAACGAAGGGGATTTACTTTCTACCTTGTCCGACAACCATGAAATGTGGGTGTATTTTAATGTTCCAGAAGCGGAATACTTAGACCTCACCAGCACCATTAGCGAGGATAGTGCTGTTGTTGTGAGTTTACTAATGGCCAACAATAAACTTTTTGAATTTCCTGGAAGGGTAACCACCATAGAAGCAGATTTCAATAATGAAACTGGAAATATTGCTTTTAGAGCCACATTTCCAAACCCAAAAGGCTTACTAAGACATGGGGAAACTGGCAGTATTCTAATGGATGCTCCAATGAATGATGCCTTACTTATACCGCAAAAAGCAACCTTCGAAATTTTGGATAAAAAATATGTTTATGTGGTTGAAGAAAACAATACCGTGCACTCTCGTCAAATCACAATTAAAGCGGAAATGCCCGATCTTTTTGTAATAGATAAAGGCTTAGACGCAAAGGACATAATTCTATTGGAAGGACTGCGAAAAGTTCGAGATGGTGATAAGGTTTCTATAAACTTTAAGGATCCCAAGTAGGTGCTATCACAATTAGAAGTGTACGCAGAGTAAAAACTTTAAACAATAGAAATCATGTTTTTAAAATTTATAAAAAGACCCGTTTTTGCCATCGTAATTTCGTTGACAATAATCTTTCTGGGCATATTAGCAATGAATACATTGCCAATATCACAATTTCCAGACGTTGCTCCACCTCAAGTTGTGGTAAGAGCTTCCTACCCTGGAGCAAGTGCGAATGTATTAGTAAACTCAGTGCTTATTCCATTAGAGCAATCCATTAATGGCGTGCAAGGAATGCGTTATATGACATCCGATGCAACGAGTGCAGGCGAATGTAATATTCAAGTGTATTTTAAATTGGGGACAGACCCAAACATTGCAGCTGTAAATGTTCAAAATAGAATCAATCAGGTAATGAACCGGCTGCCCGAACTAGTGCAAAGAGAGGGTCTGCGCGTTCAGCGAATTCAGCCCCAAATGTTGATGTATGTAAACCTGTTTAGTACGGACAAAAACTCAGACATGAAGTTCCTTTTCAACTTCGCTAATGTTAATATGCTTCCGGAAAGCAAACGTATTAATGGAATTGGAAGGGCACAAATTATTGGTAGTCGTCAATATGCTATGCGTATCTGGTTAAAACCGGATAGAATGAGAGCCTACAATATTGGTAGCGAGGATGTAATGGAGGCACTAAACGAACAGAGTATCATTGGTTCTCCTGGAAGATTAGGCAGAGCAGATGGTAAACGGTCTCAAGCATTGGAATATACACTTACCTATAAAGGACGTTTTAATGAGCCCAAACAATATGAAAATATTATTCTGCGTGCGAATGCAGAAGGCGAAATGTTGCGTTTAAAAGATGTTGCTGATGTTGAGTTTGGAAGTGAATATTACGATATTTATTCCAACAAAGACGAGTATCCTTCTGCTGCCATAATGCTTAATCAGTCTTATGGAAGTAATGCCAGTGATGTTATTGCAAGCGTTAAAGAAAAACTGGAAGAGTTGAAGAAAACCAGTTTTCCCCCGGGAATGGATTACGAAATTAGTTACGATGTGTCTAGCTTTTTAAATGCTTCCATAGACAAGGTTTTACACACTTTGATAGAGGCTTTTTTATTAGTGGCACTTGTTGTTTTCATCTTTCTTGGTGATTGGCGGTCAACCCTAATTCCAACTCTTGCAGTTCCCGTTTCACTAGTAGGAGCTTTTTTCTTTATGCAATTGTTTGGGCTAAATATTAACTTAATAACCCTTTTTGCGCTTATCCTAGCTATTGGGATTGTTGTAGATGATGCAATTGTCGTAGTGGAAGCTGTACACGCCAAAATGGAAGAGAAAAACGTATCCCCTTACGTTGCTGTAAAAGAAGTATTGGGTGAAATTAGCGGCGCAATTATCGCTATCACTTTGCTTATGGTGGCTGTTTTTCTGCCCGTATCTTTTATGTCAGGGCCGGTAGGAGTGTTCTACCGACAATTTGCAATTACCATGGCCACTTCAATTGTAATTTCTGGCGTGGTAGCACTTACACTAACTCCAGTATTGTGCGCAATGATTTTAAAAAACAATCACGGCAAACCAAAGCCTAAAAGCCCAATTAATTTCTTGCTCAACAAATTCAATATTGTATTTGACAAAGGCACGTCTGTTTATTTAAAAGTACTTCGTTTAGTGGTAAACAGAAGAGCAGTAACCTTTGGAATACTCATAGCATTTTGTGTGGGAATATTTACCCTGAATAAACAGATGCCTGCCGGGTTTATTCCAGCTGAGGATCAGGGAATGTTATACGCAATAATCCAAACACCGCCCGGCTCAACTTTAGAACAAACCAATCAAGTAGCAAAAAGGCTGCAAGGAATTTGTAGCAGGGTTGAAGGCGTGCAATCGGTTTCTTCTCTGGCAGGCTATGAAATACTTACCCAAGGTAGGGGTTCAAACGCAGGTACTTGCTTAATTAACTTAAAACCTTGGGAAGAACGAGAACATACTGCTGAGGAAATTATAGAAGATTTGGAAGAGAAATCTCACGACATTGGAGCTATAGTTGAGTTCTTTCAACCGCCAGCTGTAACCGGTTATGGAGCTGATGGAGGCTTTGCATTGCAATTGCTAGACAAAACTAATACGGGTAATTATGCAAATTTTGGAAAAGTGAATGACGATTTTATGGATGCGCTTAAGAAAAGAAAAGAGCTCAAAGGTCTCTTTACATTCTTTGCTGCAAACTACCCACAAATCGAAATTGAAATAGACAACGAAGCAGCTATGCAAAAAGGGGTTTCTATTGGAAAGGCCATAGATAATTTATCCATTCTAATAGGAAGTACTTATGAGCTTGGCTTTATTCGATTTGAGCGCTTTTTTAAAGTTTTTGTTCAAGCTGCTCCTGAATACAGAAAAATGAGTGATGACATTTTGAAGCTGTATGTAAAAAATGATAAAGGGGAGCAAGTACCTTACTCTTCATTTGTTACGCTAAAGAAAACTCAAGGCCTCAATGAAATTACGCGTTACAATATGTACACAAGTTCTGCCATTAGAGGAGCTCCAGCAAAAGGCTTCAGTAGTGGCGAGGCTATTGCTGCAATTCAAGAAGTAGCCAGGGAAACACTGCCAAGAGGGTATGATATTGACTGGGGCGGACTTTCCTACGATGAGGTGCGTAGGGGTAATGAAGCTATTTACATTTTCTTTATCGTACTGCTGTTTGTCTACCTTGTTCTAGCAGCGCAATACGAAAGCTTTATTTTACCGCTCGCGGTTATCCTTTCTTTACCTGCAGGAATTTTCGGGTCTTTTATGTTACTAAAATTATTAGGCCTTTCAAATGACATTTATGCTCAAGTTGGACTGGTTATGCTTGTGGGTCTACTCGGAAAAAATGCTGTACTTATCATCGAATTTGCCGTACAAAAAAGACACGATGGTTTTACTGTATTAGAGGCCGCAATTGAGGGCGCACGCGTTCGATTTAGGCCTATTCTAATGACCTCTTTTGCTTTTATTGCCGGTTTAATTCCTTTGGCATTAGCATCCGGTCCTGGAGCAATTGCAAACCGAACCATTGGGGCCTCTTCCCTGGGTGGTATGCTTGTAGGTACTTTGTTTGGAGTTATTGTAATTCCTGGATTGTATTACGTTTTTGGCACGCTCCACGTTGGACGAAAGTTAATTCAGGATGAAGAGGATGAACCCCTTACCGAAAAACAAACTGAAAAACCAAAAAAATTGTGAATCATGAAAAATAAAATTTACAATAGCACATTACTAATACTGTTGGTTAGCCTTATAAGCGCCTGTGCACCAAAAGTTTCAGAAAAATCTGTAAACTCAACAGTACCTGAAACTTATAAAGCCTCAAAAGATTCGGCAAATAGTGCCCAAGTTCCTTGGAAGGTGTTTTATACGGATCCGTATTTGGCAAATTTGATTGATACAGCGCTTAAAAACAATCAAGAGCTCAATATCTTTATGCAAGAAATGGCAGTTGCCCGAAATGAGGTGAGTGCCAAAAAAGGTGCATACTTACCCAATCTTGGTATTGGCGTTGGAGCCGGTGCAGATAAAGTGGGCGAGTATACTCGATTTGGAGCTTTGGAAGCGAATCACGATGTGAAAGCTGGAACACCATTTCCAGAGCCTATGACTGATTTTCAAGCAGGGGCTTTTGCCTCTTGGGAAGTTGATATTTGGAAAAAACTGCGAAACGCAAAAAAAGCTTCAATGTCGAGGTATCTAGCAACTGTGGAGGGTAAGAATTTAATGATTACTAATTTGGTCGATGAAATTGCCAATGCATATTACGAGCTTCTTGCACAAGATAAGATGTTGGCTATTGTTGAGCAATATATCTCAATACAAAGTCAGGCGCTAGAAATTGTTATTCTTCAAAAGCAATCGGCAAAAACTACCGAGCTCGCAGTAAAGCGTTTTGAAGCTCAACTAGCGGGAACAAAAAGTCTTAAGTTCAAAATAAAACAAACGATTATTGAGACGGAAAATGAACTTAATTTTTTACTCGGTAGGTTTCCTCAAAAAATAACTCGAACGAGTCAGGATTTTTCTGACATCTCCTCCGGTGATATTGAGGCAGGTATTCCTTCACAGTTGTTACAAAACAGGCCCGATATTAGACAATCTGAGTTGGAGATTCAAGCGCGAAAATTAGATATTAAATCTGCACGTGCGAACTTTTACCCTTCTCTCAATTTAAAAGCGGGACTCGGTTTAAGTTCATTTGGTTTGCAATATTTAGTGGACGCTCCTGCTTCTATTGCCTATAACGCAGCTGGAGAATTAATCGCTCCATTGCTAAACAGAAAAGCGATAAAAGCAGTTTACTACAACGCTAGTGCAAAACAAGTGCAATCTGTCTATATGTACGAAAAAACCGTCCTAAACGCACACTATGAGGTTATTAATTTACTGTCCAAGTTAGAGAATTTAAACAGTAGTTATGTGCTTATTGAAGAGCAAGTTGAGGCTTTAAAGAGAGCTGTTGATGTGTCAAACAAATTGTTTCGATCGGCTAGAGCAGACTATATGGAAGTATTGCTTACGCAAAGGGATGCACTCGAATCAAGATTTGATTTAGTGGAAACTAAACAAGCTCAATTGCACGCTAAAGTCAATGTTTATCGAGCACTCGGTGGAGGTTGGAAATAGAAACTGATTTCAGTTTACTAGAAAAATAGTTACTTCAATGATTGAAAGGCCGCTGTGCATTGGTGTTACAGCGGTCTTTTATTTTGCACTAAACACCTATTTGTTTCCTTGAACTTTTATCCAATAGCAATACAAACATTCTTTGGCTCAGTAAAGAATTTTAACGCTTCAAAACCACCTTCGCGCCCAACACCAGAGTTTTTAGTGCCGCCAAAGGGCGTTCTAAGGTCACGCACCAACCAGCAATTGATCCATACAATTCCCATGTGCAGGTCATTCGCAATTCTGTGCGCTCGGGTCAGGTTTTCCGTCCAAACTGTAGCCGCTAAACCGTATTCGGTAGAGTTTGCCATCATCAGCACTTCTTCTTCGGTATCAAAGGGCATAATGGTGACAACTGGCCCAAAAATTTCTTCTTGATTGGTTCTGCAATTGTAGCTTAAACCTTCTATTACAGTTGGTCGAATGTAATACCCTCCGGCATATTCGCCTTCTAAATGCACTTGAGTTCCGCCTGTAAGCACAGTGCCGCCTTCTTCTTTAGCCAACTCAATGTAAGACAACACTTTTTCCATGTGCGGTTTAGAAACTACCGCCCCCAATTTAGCATCGGGATCTAAGGAATGGCTCACTTTTCGTTTGGATACTTTTTCTACAAAAGCCGTTTTGAACTTTTCGTAAATACCGCGCTGCACGAATATTCTAGATCCGCACAAACAAATTTGACCTTGATTGGCAAAAGAGGATGCGAGTGTTGTGGCCAACATTTTATCAAAATCGCAATCGTCAAATATGATATTTGGGTTTTTTCCTCCCAATTCTAAGGAAAGCTTTTTAAATTTTGGTGCCGCCACTTTTGCAATTTGAGCTCCCGTAGATGTTCCACCTGTAAATGACACTGCACAGATATCGTCGTTTTCAGAAATTTCAGCGCCTACCTTGGGTCCGAGCCCATGAACGATGTTCAAAACACCTGCAGGTAACCCTGCTTCGATACACAATTCAGATAATAAGTAAGCCGTCATTGGCGTAACTTCAGAAGGCTTGGCAACCACACAATTTCCTGCTGCAATTGCCGGAGCTATTTTCCAAGTAAATAAATACAATGGTAAATTCCAAGGCGAAATACAACCTACAACACCCAGTGGATCTCTGCGTGTATAGTTTACCACTTTGTCTTCCATCATGTGTGCTTCTGAAGCAAAATGCAATATAGCCGTAGCGAAAAATTCGAAATTAGAAGCCGCTCTTGCAATGTCTACTTTTTGAGCCAACCACAAGGGTTTTCCATTATCAATTGCCTCTGCTTCAGCGAGTTTATCGTAATTTTTATTAATAAGCTCCACGATTTTAAGCATAATCTTAGAGCGGTTTTCTTTTGGGGTAACCGACCAAGTTGGGTAAGCTGCTTTTGCTGCAGCAACTGCTTGTTTTACATCACCTGCATCCGAGTCTGGAATTAAGGAATACACCTTACCTGTTGAAGGATTATAGTTGTCTATATATTCGTTTGAATTAGGGGCTACTAATTCTCCGTTGATGTAATTCTGAAGCTTGAACATAAGTGTTGTTTAGAAACACAAAGTTAGAATTTAACTTTGCTTTTAAATACTATTCAAGTCCATACCAGCACTGAACTGTTCGAGGTAGTTAAGGCGCTCAAGTATAAGCTTATCGAAGAAGGTTTTTGCTTTGGTCGAATGTTCAAACTCTATCCAGCTGGAATTACCGTAAAGTTTGATAACTCCGCTGTTGTTGAACAGGGTTAACTGATAATACGGAATAGTTAATGAAAAGGTCTCCAGTAAGCTTCTAAAATAAATGCAGACTCCTTTTGGCCTCAATTCGATGTAGGCTTTGTTGGGGTAATTGTCTTTTACCAACTCATGCTTAATATCATTTGAGCAAGATTTAATGTGCATTCTTGGCGACCCAATACCACCCATTTTTAATCGCACCCAAAAGGAATAAGAAACACCAACCGCTTTTTGAATCTCGTTTGTAATTCTTTTATTGTTATATGAAACATTGCGTAGCATACTAAAAAGACAATTTTATTGGATAAAAGTTATTTCTCTTTCCACCTTTTTTTTGTTGAATTGTTCTACTACAAAACATAACAAGATGGGTGTATTATTAATTATTGGAGGAAGTAAAGGAATAGGAAGTGCTTTGTTAGCGTTAGAAGTTGAAAACCGAGCAGTAATCAACATTAGCAGAACAGCCCCTAAAATTGAGCACCCAAACCTTACACATTACAGTTTAGATGTTTTAAACGATGAGCTGCCAACTATTGAAGCACTGGACGGAATCGTTTATTGCCCAGGAAGCATTAACCTAAAGCCAATTGGTTCTCTAAAAATGGATGATTTCAAAACTGATTTTGAAATTAATGTATTGGGAGCCGTTCGAGTAATTCAACATTACTTTAGAAAATTAAAAAAGGGAAATGATCCCAGTATTGTCTTGTTTAGCACCGTGGCCGTGAAAAGAGGAATGGCATTTCATGCTTCTGTTGCCGCAGCAAAAGCGGGTGTTGAAGGAATTACAAAATCATTGGCTGCTGAATTTGCACCTACCATCCGTGTAAATTGTATTGCTCCTAGCATTACCGATACTCCGCTTGCCGCTAACTTGCTAAAGAACGACGAACGTAAAGAAGCTTTGGGAAATAACCACCCTCTAAAACGAGTTGGTGAAGCCCATGAGGTAGCTGCAGTTGCGAGCTTTCTTTTGTCTGAAAAAGCAAAAAGTATCACGGGTCAAATTTGGGGCGTAGATGGCGGAATGGGAAATCTTTAGGAAAAATCCAGCTTAAAGTTGAACTAAAAGAATTTCCATTCTTTAGGTCAAAAAACTAACCTTTGCAGCTTAATGTTGCACTACCTCAAAAACTGGAATAACTACTTGAAAGCCTTTTTGGTTTGGCGAAGCCAGAACATAAAGAATAAGCCTTTTGTGCTTATCCTAAGTGTTTTAATGGGTTTTTTATGCGCTGTTGGTGCCTATTGCCTGAAACAAGGAGTGCATTTGGTAGAGTCCTTTTTTGTAGATACTGCAATCAAACAAAGTGGCTACGCCTTGTATTTTTTGCTGCCCGTAATTGGTATAGCCATCGCTCGCCTTTTAATCAAGTATGCAATCAAAGAAGAAGTGGGACACGGGATTCCAAATACCTTGTATGCCTTGAGTAAAGGCAATGGAATGATTTCGAAAAAGAAAACCTACTCGTCGGTGTTAACCGCTGCATTCACAGTAGGTTTTGGTGGGTCTTGTGGTCTTGAGGGACCGGCAGTTGGCACTTCATCGGCCATTGGTTCTAACTTAAGTAAAGCACTCAGGTTAAATCAAAAAACACGTAAACTACTCATTGGTTGTGGAGCTGCCGCTGCACTTTCAGCAATTTTTAAGGCACCGGTTGCAGCCATCGTTTTTGCAATGGAAGTTATTCTATTGGACATTACTACTTTCAGTTTAATCCCATTGTTGCTCGCCAGTGTTACTGCAGCAATGTTTTCTCGATTGTTTTTTGGTAATGAGTTATTATTTCAATTCCAAATTCAGGACAGCATACAATTTATAGATATGCCTTTTTATGTGCTGCTTGGGCTCTTGGGAGGATTTACTGGAGTCTATTTTACAAGAGTGAACTTTTTAGTATCTCGAGTTTTTGGAAAAATAAAAAGGCAGCCTGTAAAGCTTTTGGTTGGCGGGTTATTGCTTGGTTTACTCATTTTCTTATTCCCACCACTCTATGGTGAAGGTTATACTACCGTTTATCATCTAATTAGCGGAAGCACTTCCATGGTGCTAGAGAATAGTCAATTCGAGGGCTTTTCGGATAACATATGGATAATACTAGGCTTTTTGAGTTTGGTTATCTTTTTTAAAGCATTTGCTACTTCCATAACTTTTGGCGCTGGCGGAATCGGTGGAATTTTTGCCCCTACCTTGTTTATGGGCAGCATAATGGGCTTTGTGTTTTCAAAGTTCATTAACTTAATTGGCCTAAGCAAACTGTCCGAAGCAAATTTCTCCTTGGTTGGTATGGCTGCGCTTATGGCGGGAATTCTGCAGGCACCGCTTACCGCTATCTTTTTAATTGCAGAAATAACAGGGGGCTACGAACTGTTTATTCCCCTAATGCTTGCTACCTCAATTAGTTATGTAACCGTAAAATACTTTACCGAGCATTCGATATATACTGCACAATTGGCCAAACGTGGAGATCTAATTACACACGATAAAGATCAAGCTGTGCTTACCTTAATGGACTTAAAAGAAGAAATTGAGCGTAATTTCAGAAAAGTTGAGCCCTACGACACACTGGGAAATTTGGTTAAAGAGGTAACTAAGAGTAACCGAAACCTATTTCCGGTAGTGGATAAAGACGGCCTCTTTTTAGGAGTTGTAACCTTAGATGATATTCGGGAAATCATGTTTGATAGAGCCAAGTACGAAACCACGCTGGTGCATGAACTTATGCATATGGCTCCGGAGCATATTGAAACTACTGACGGAATGAAAAAGGTTATGGAGAAATTCGAGTCCAGTGGTGCTTGGAATTTACCCGTAGTGCAGCAAGGGCTATATATTGGCTTTGTATCGAAATCCAGACTGTATTCCGAGTACAGAAAACGCCTTAAAGACTTTTATCAAGGGGTGGATTAATTTATAATTATTCTTCCCGACGGCTTCGACAATGAAGCCACAATTTGATCCAAGGTAATTTGGTTTTTTAATAATTCCATCATTTTGCTATCATCCTTGGCTTCCTGTGCAATTTTTAATTCCTGTCTATTTTCGGCTTTCATTTTTGCCACATTTTTCAGTTTAAAAGCGTACATAGAACCTTCTACGGCGCGTTTTAATTTATCCTGCTCCGAGGGCACAACAATTTGGTGGGAATCCCATTTGTGCAACTCGTATCGAGAAGCTAATAAATCTGCTGTTATACTGCTAACATTAGGATCTGAGTGGTTAATAATCTCAGACAAATCCCAATTATCTTCACCTAACATTGCTTCAATTTTTTCTAGTAAAGTAGCAAATTCAGGTTTAGAGAATTCCATTTCATCTCGTTGAATTTCATGCACAATAAATTGAGCGACGTTAACTTCTACTTCTTCATTTTGCTCATTTAATAACGAAATGTTCTTATCCCCATAATTCAACAATATTCTCAATAAGTCTTTTTCTTGGGCATCAATGTTATCTCCTAACTCTACAGTCTTATCTTGTTGATCTCCCTCAAAATTATATCCAACTTCATCAGGAGGCATTTCAGGTGGAGGGCCAAATCCTTTGTTCTTATCTGCGTGGTTCTTTCTTCGAATTTTATTCAATTCGTTAATCAACACCTTTTCGGGTACATCAAGAAGCGTCGAACACTCTTTAATGTACACTGAGCGAGATATCTCTTCTGGAATAAGGGCAATGGTAGAAACAATGTCTTTAATAAGGCTAGCGCGCTTTATAGGGTCGTTTCCAGTGTCAGAAAGTAATAGGCTGGTTTTTGTAACAATAAAATCCTTCGCATTATCATTCAAATAAGATTGAATGTCCTCCAAGTAATTGGATTTTGCAAAAGAGTCGGGGTCTTCTCCTTCTGGGAAAGTCACCATTTTTACATTCATTCCCTCTTCCAGAATCATATCGATTCCTCGAAACGACGCGCGAATACCAGCAGCATCGCCATCATACAATAGGGTAATGTTATTGGTATAGCGTTTTATAAGTTTTATCTGCCCTTGAGTAAGCGCAGTTCCTGAAGAAGAAACTACATTCTTAATTCCAGATTGGTAGAGTTGGATAACATCGGTGTAGCCTTCCACCAAATAACAGTTGTCCTCTTTTATAATTTCGCCTTTAGCGAAATATATTCCATAGAGTACTGCACTCTTGTTATAGATAAGTGACTCGGGACTGTTTAGGTATTTAGGAACCTTTTTATCCGTAAGCAAGGTTCGTGCACCAAAACCCAGTGGTCTTCCAGAAAGGTTGTGAATTGGAAATATCACTCTACCTTTAAATCCGTCGTAAAATTTACGATCGCCTTTTGGAGATTTTTTAATCAATCCACTTGACTCCAGAAATTGCTCTTGGTAACCACTGTCTATGGCCGTTTTATAAAAGTACTCCCAATCGTTTTTGGCATAACCCAGCTTAAACTTGTCTATGGTTTCTTCTGTAAATCCCCGCTCTTTAAAATAACCCAGCCCGATAGATTTACCTTCATCTGAATCGTGCAAATTTTCCGAGAAGTGTTTTTGGGCGTATTCGGTAACGATATACAAACTCTCACGTTCACTTTCCGCCTGTTTTTGTTCGTCAGTTTGTTCTTCTTCCTCTAGCTCAATATTATAGCGTTTGGCCAAAAAGCGCAGCGCTTCAGGAAAAGTAAAATGCTCGTGTTCCATCAAAAATGAAACTACATTTCCGCCCTTTCCAGAACTAAAATCCTTAAAGATTTGTTTTTCGGGAACAACGTAAAACGACGGTGTCTTTTCATTAGCGAAAGGACTGAGCCCTTTATACTGTCTTCCCGATTTTTTGATATTTACAAAGTCAGCAATGACATCCTCAATTTGAGCGGTCATTAATATTTCGTCGACTTTGTGTTTTGGAATCATAGGTTACAAAGCTACAATATGAAGCAAAAAAAAACGCGGTGTTGCAGAATAATGTAGGGTCATGCTGAATTTATTTTCAGCATCTCAATAATAGCTGCGAATAACGAGATTCTGAAATAAATTCAGAATAACGGCTAGCTAGTGTATCACTCACATTTCCCAAATAACTCTGCAACACTACCAAAAAAAACCGCAAAAAGCGGTTTTTAAAATTCTTTGGTTGATGACTTACTACTTAATGGTAAGCCGTTCGGTCTTTATTTCCATTCCATTAGATAATGTTAAGAAATAAGCGCCTTTTTGAAGGTCGCTAAAGTCTAATTCAGAAGCTATGTTATTGCCTGCCGTAGGCTCTAGAACTTGCGTGTAAACCATTTCTCCTAACACATTCATTACCGATAAGGTGTAAAGGTCATTTGAAATTGCTTCAAAAGAAATATTCACCATCCCATCTGTTGGGTTTGGAAATACATTCACTTCAGATCGAGTTACATCATACTCACCAACCGAAACCTCTGGCGCGTCAGGCGCTTTGCGAGTTATCCATGTGAAAGTGTCTACATTTGTACTATCTGCCTTATTGGTTATTCTGTATGATACATACGTCTCAGTGTATTCCTTAACATCCGCTGGAAGTGTAACGTAATACTTAAACGAAAATGATTCATTGGGGCCTATTCTGCAGGAACCACTATCAGTTAGGCCAATTAAACACTCAAAACAATCACAAAATTCAACTTCCCAACTCGTAAGTTGAGTTACATTTTCTGAAATTAACTCATACCTGTAATCAATTGAATCATTTCCAGCAACCTCCAAATATGCACTAAACTCATTCCTTTCGTTTGGAAACATTTCGCAAATAACTGTATCGTTTTTCGCACTTAGTTGAGCAAAGCTCGATACGAAAAATATACTTGAAAGTATGCTTAAAAGAACTATGTGTACTGTTAACTTCATAACGCTTGAATAAAAAAAAGGCTAAACAAACAATTCTAAAATTGTTTGTTTAGCCTTTCAATAAAATAATTTATTTCTTAACTACTGATTGTCTTGCAACAACACCTTCTTGTCCTGCCACTTCAACAAAATACATTCCCTCTTCAAGAGAATTCATGTCGATAGCAATTTCATTATTTCCAGCAACAACGTTAGTTGAAGACGAAGAAACTACAGCACCAGTTACAGCAACAACTCTGATAGTAGCGTCAAAAGACTTTTCGCTATTCACTTTCAAAGTAGCATTACCTGTTGTAGGATTTGGAAACACTTTAACACCAGACACTGTGCTGTTAAGGTTAGCAACAGAAGCGTTGATATCGAAAAGCTCAGGTTTAGTTCCTTCTACAACGTCTGCAGAAGCTCCAGACAATATTCCTTGTTCACCTTCTGCAACAAAAGCATAAACCTCTAATTCTTTTGTATCTACTGGTATGTTATTCAAGTTTGCAGGAACGTCATATTCATAAAGCTTAGTAAAAAATGATCCTTTTACAGTTTCTTCAATTTTTTCTCCCCACTGTCCAGTTAATACTGCTCTTAGCATGTGATCGTGACGATAGAGGTTTGGTGCTTTACTTTGATCAACTTTTGCTGGATAATAGTTTGTTGCCCCGCTTTGAGGTCCCCAAATTGCGCTTTGCAATATCCCAACACTTACCATGTTAGTTACATTTTGCTCATCTGCGGTGTAGTAAGCTTCAACAACCACATACAGTTTAGACGTAGCTGGATCGTAAACTCCTTTCACACCAACATTCACTGGAGAATCTTCTCCTAATACGGTTCCACCTGTAGAAGCCCAAGAACCTCTACTTTGCGCCGTTCCTGCTCTTTGGCTATTGCCAGTAAATAAGGTTCTATTAACCGCTCCTGCAGGGAATCCGCTTAATTGAACATCTGGGTGACCATAATTTACATCACCATAATTTACAGCATTCGTTGGTGCATCGGTATAAGTGTTGTAGTTCGGTGTTCCCGAGGCATAACGACCAGCATGGATATTAATCAATACAACATCTCCTGGATTAGCAGCTGAAAATTCATCTGCCCTTTTGTGCCCATCAGGACAATATCCGCAAGTTTTACCTGTGAACTCTTCTAAGACCACATTTTTTTTCTCAATATCTCTGGTAACTAAGTTTTGAGCTGAAAGCCCAGTTGTAAACAAAGCACCGACTGCAATAAATAAAAGTTTTTTCATTTTAATTAGAATTTTATATTTTACAGACAATGTTAAGCATAATTTCAATAGTTTCAACATAGTGACACACAAAAAATTGATTATCAAGGCTATTGACAAATTAACGACAAAAAAAGCCCCGTAAACAGATTGTTTACGGGGCTTTTGAATTTTGCTTAACGCTTTATTTCAGCATATTACTTTACAAATGTCGTAGAGTATCCATCAATATTCACAACATAAACTCCGTTTGGAGTAGCAGATAAGTCGATAACCTCAACATTGTTTTCTTGAAGATCTCTTACTTCTTGGAATACAATTTGACCCGTCATATTTACTATTTGTATGTTCTTAGCACCAGCTTGAGTAGTAAGAATGTTTAAGCCATTGTTTGCATAAAAAACGTTTCCAAATTTATTATTGATTTCAGCTAAACTAACTGTACAACCTTCGTAAGCGAACGTTCTAGAAGCCTCGCCTCTTTTCACTACTCCAGCAACAGTAACTTCTACGCTTAGTGTTCCAGAGCTCGCCTTCATTTCAGGAACTTCAACTGTTAATTGTGTTGCAGTTGCCGTAAGCACTTTACAAGCTTCACCTCTAATCTCAACTGTATTGCTTGCAGGAGTTGGACTAAAGTTTGACCCACTAATTGTAAGGGTTTCACCACATTTTGCAGATACAGGAGTGTATGAAGTAATAGCAGGGGTTACATTAGCAGTCATATTGTAAGTAGTGCAAGATGTGTCATTTGAACTATTTGCATCTCCAGTATAGCTAGCGGCCATACATACATCAAAATTTCCAACTGTAGTAGGAAAATCAACAAGAGCAGCGATTGAAGCTCTTGAAGCTGTTGCATTTATGCTCGCGCCTGCTGCGATTGCCCTGTTTAGCGTTAGGTTTAAAGTATTGCTAGCCGTACCAACTGTTAACTCAACTGCTACTCTGGTTCCTGCTTGGATAGCAGTTGATCCCGCATTTTGCAATGTGAACGTAACAACTTGCAGCTGGGACTGTCCCAACTCAAAATCTATTCCTACTGGAGTTGGATCTGTAACAGAAACCGCTGTAACCGCAAGATCTGCAGGAGGAAGTGAAGATGAGTAATATATATTAACACATGAGGTATCGTTTGAAGGGTCCGTATCACCTTTAATTAAGGTACGCACACAAAACCTGTGATTTCCATCGCTTAAAGCTGGTGTTATAGCTCCAAAGTTTATTGGTTGTCCATTTACCGTTTCATCTGCTCCACTTGCAAATGGGTTTGTCATATTTCTTGTAAAACTGACAATGCTATCACCATCAACGGATAAAACCATATATAACTGATCTGGGTGATTTGCTGGTAATGCCGATCCAAAGTTTTTTCTAGTATAATTCGGTGAAACTGGGATTCCAGCATACACCGTGTCGCCCATTGCAGGGTTATTTACCGCTGTACAGCCTAAATCAACTTGAGCGCTTGCATTAAAAGCAGCAAAAGTTAAAAGGATCATAATTAATGAGTTAATTTTTTTCATAAGTGTAAAATTTAATTTTTTTAAAATGAGGGTGTAAATTTAGTATTATTTATGGCATCATGACACTTAACAAAATTCTGGGTTGGGTAATAAATTTCAACATTTGCAACTATCAACAAAACAACGTTAGCATAATAGATATGAAATACTAGCGTTAACAAGGGTTGTAAATAACTTAGCGCATTAATACTATCGTAGAATGAATCAATTTTTAATTTCAGTTTCTCTGCTGTTTTTTTCAGTGATAACCTTTGCTAATGGCCCAACGGGCAAATTTAAGGATAGCACCAAACTGATATTGTCCGACAGCCTAATGATGGCTTCATTTACCGATTTACAATCTGTAAAACGATTGGATGACGCTTTCTCTGAATTTAGCAAAACAAATTTCTTGGGTTCTACTGAGTATTTAGATAACTCCAGTGCATGGAATGCAGAATTTGTAGACTTAAACGATTCTACAATCCGCCATCAATTGGATAAGTTAGACCAAAACACTCCTTTTGCCTTATCTTACAATGAGAGGGTAAAAGCATTTATTAACCTTTATGGAAATAAAAAACGCTTGCTTTCGGCAAAAGTACTGGGGCTTCAAGACTATTACTTTCCTATGATTGAAGAAATTTTGGACAAATACGCTATGCCTTATGAAATGAAATATTTGGCGGTGGTAGAGTCTGCGCTTAACCCAACAGCAAACAGCAGAGCTGGCGCTAAAGGACTTTGGCAGTTTATGTACAGTACTGGAAAAATATACGACCTTAAAGTTACCTCTTATAAAGATGATCGCTTTGATCCGTACTTATCTACCGAAGCTGCTTGTAAATACCTGAGTTACTTGAACAAGTACTACGATGATTGGAATCTGGCTTTGGCAGCATACAATTGCGGGCCTGGCAATGTTAATAAAGCCATCCGTCGATCAGGTGGCAAAAAAGGCTATTGGGAAATTTATACCCACTTACCCCGAGAAACTAGAGGCTATGTTCCTGCTTTTATTGCGGTGAACTATGTAATGAACTACCCTAGTGATTTTAATATAAAGGCAATAAAACCTCCAACAAATCACTTTGACAACGACACCATACATATAAAGGGGCCTATAACGTTGAGCCATTTAGCTTCTACTTTAAACTATCCTATAGAGCAGATAGAATACCTAAACCCAGTTTATAAGTTGAGTGTGATTCCTAACGATGGTAAATTCCACACCTTAAAATTGCCTAAAACACAATTGGGTATTTTCTTAAGTAATCAAGATTCAATTTTAGCCTTGTATAAACCCAAAGCAGATAATTCGGAAGGGGTCTTAGCCACCCAACAACAACTCGAAATTTATCGAGTGCGCAATGGAGACTATCTAGGGAAAATTGCCAGTCGCTATGGCGTTTCTGTTCGAGACCTTAAAGAATGGAATGGTTTGCGCTCTAACAATTTAAGGATTGGTCAACGGCTAACTATTTACTCCAAGGGAAGTGCACCAAAACCTTCCGCAACAAAAGCAAAAATCAACACGACCACATCTGGGGGTTATGAGTACTATACCATTCGCTCAGGCGATACTTTATGGGATATTGCAAAAGCAAAGGGCTTGACGACTGCTCAAATTAAAACCTTAAATAGCAACCTAAACGAACGAAAACTAAAACCAGGCGATAAAATTATTGTAGGTAAAAAAGGATAGTTATGCGCTTACGTATTTTTACCTTAATCCTAATGGGATACACAATAGCTGGTTGCGATTCAAGCTCCTCTGATTTTAAACCTGGCTATTCGGGGAGTTTTGGAGAGTTACTAGTTGTAGTTCCAGAAGTGTTGTGGAATTCACCTACTGGCGACAGCATATTTTCCTTATTCAATAAACCTCAGTATGGCCTGCCACAAAATGAATCGCCTTTCACGGTTATTCATGTAAAATCTGAAAAATTTAGCAGCGTGCTGACTGGACACAGAAATGTCTTTTTCGTAGATATCAAAAAAAAGTATACTGGCCAAGAAGCTACTTACGTTTTACAAAAAAGTAAATGGGCAAAAGGACAAGTTGTAGTTGAATTTACTGCACCTGATAATGCATCATTCTTAGCCTTACTGACCTCAGATATTGAGAATATTCTCGACATTTTTACCACTGCGGAAATGAATCGGCTCGTTCAAAAAAATAAAAAATTTGGAAGTAAAGAAATCAGAAAAGAAATTCTGAAAAGTCAAGGCTATCAATTGTATGCTCAAAAAGACATGCGGATTGAAAAAACAAAGGAAAACCTAGTTTGGCTTAGGCTAGAACGGGAAATGCCTAAAGGTGGGTTTCAACATCAAATAAGTCAAGGCATCTTAATTGTAAAACAGCCCTATACGGCCAAAAAACAATTCTTAGACACTAGTATTGGCCTTGCCATTGATTCAATTTTAAAGGCCGAAATTCCCGGACCTAAAACTGGCGATTATATGGGAATTGCAGACCAGTACATCCAACCCAAATATAAAGAGCTAAATTTTAAAGAAAACTTTTGTAAATCAGCTACTGGTTTATGGGAAATGAAGGGTAATTTCTTCGGGGGACCGTTTTACGAGTTAACCATTTTGCACCCCAATAAAAAAGAAATCCTTTTTGTATACGGATATGTTTTTGCTCCACAGTTTGATAAAAGAGAGTACTTGCGAGAAGTAAAAGCAGTAATGCACTCCATCGACTTTGCCAAAGACTAGTCGAATAACTCTTGCAGCACGGAGAGTGACTTTAAACTAGACACTCCTTCCAAGTGCAAGGCATAATATTTTACAATTGAATCTCGTATGGTGTTGCGTTCCGATTTTGAAAGTTGAACCTCAAAATCATATCCATCCTCCATTAAGTTGCGCATAATTTTACTCTCATATACTTCTAAGTAGTTAATATGAACTGGGCGCAAAATCGTAAACTGTCCTTCATTCAAATCAAAAAAAGCACTTCTATTTCCAGGAAAGTTGTTCGCGGGCTGAATGCCTAAATATCGAGTCAGCTTTAATAGAAAAACCAAATAGAAATTGGGTTGATAGCGTTCTTCAAAAAGATCAATTGAAGATGACACAAAGTCATATAACGCAGGTTGAGCGTCATTTTCTTTTAGAGACTTCGCTATAATCTCAGCTAGAAAAAAAGCAACCGCAGTTTGCTCCATTTTACCTCGAATATTTGTCCTAGGTTTTAAAGTCTTAACGCTTCGAATACTTGCAAGGCTTGATTTTGGTGATTTGTAGGTTTCGACTTCGACTTCATTTAAGGGGAAAAGCTGAGCAAGCTGCCCTTTTTTAATCCCTTTACTTCCTTGAAAAACATAGGTTTCCAGAGCTCCTCTTTCGCTCAAAAACTTAACCATAAAGCTCGATTCACGAAACCGCACTTTCCATAAAAAAATAGCCTTTTGAGAAGCTTCCATTCAATAAATACTCGATAAATTACAAGAACGAATTTCAATTAAAATCCGTACTTATGCACTAGAATCTGAAAAACTTTTCACTATGCGTTTGCTCTTTTTTTCATTCATTTTTAGCTTGAGCTTATCTTGTTTTGCTCAGCCTAATTCTGGCTACCTCACTTTTGATGGTGATAGCAGTGAAGTACCTATTAAACTGCAAAATTCAATCGGCAGTTCTGATAAAACCATTGAGTTCTTTTTTGAAACCTGCGATAATAATTCCAGCTTAAATAAAATGGGCTTACTTATTTTTCCCACAGAAGGAATAGGAGTAAACCTCACCGTAAACGCTGCTGGAAATGCAGCAAATCTAGAAATCTCAAAAGCCGCTAATCCAACTTTCAATGACGTTTATGCAGCTCCTATTTATCGACACGGGAACTGGAATCATGTTGCAATTTGTTATAAAGCAATGGACTCAACTATAAGCTTGTACTTTAATGGTGACAAACTTGGAAGCTCTGACTCACTCAAACTAAACAGTAATAACTTTCTTTTGGGCGGAAAAGCAAGCACTTATTTTAAAGGAAACATAGCTGAGTTGCGCATTACAGACTCCTGTTTGTACTCTGGGAGTTATACTATTCCAAATCGTTTTTTAACAGACCCTAAAACCGCGAATCTATTTTTATTTGACAACAAACTAAGCAACGAAACTTTTGTTTCAGTTGGAAGTAACGTAGACTCAGCATTCGCTATCAACGGTGCCTATGGTATAGATGAAATTCAAGTAACTCAAGATACCTCAATTTGCAAAGGGGATAGTTTGACGTTATTCGCCTCCGGTGGCACAATTTTCAAATGGACCTCAAAAAATTTTATTACGAACGACTCTATTTACAACCCTACCCTATTTGGTAACATTAGCGATACGCTGAGTGTAGCTATAGAAAATAAAAATGGTTGCTTTATCAATAAAAAGGTCGAATTGCTCTTAGAAACTCCACCAATAATTGATTTAGGAAATGACACCACAGTATGCGAGGGAACTGTAATTCAACTGAATGCTGGAAGTCATGCTTCCTATCTATGGTCAAGTAACCAAACTGACTCTGCTGTTTTTAGTCCTTCTGGCAAAATCTGGGTTCGGGTAGGCTCTCTTAAAGGCTGCACAAGAACTGACACCATTAATATTCTTGAGTTTCCTCAACCCTCAATTGAACTTGGGCCCGATACTTTATTGCAACAAGGCTATACGCTTTTGATAGGTGTCCCTGCTATATTTGATAGCTACAAGTGGTCTACAGGAGAAACAACTCCTACCATTTTAGCAACTCTACCCTTAACTTATTCGCTTACTGTAACTGACACAAATGGTTGCACTGCCACAGACAATATCACGCTAAATTACCCTCCACAGAGCGTTGATGAGTCAGCCACCAAAGCTGTTCATTTTTATCCCAATCCAACAAATGGGTCATTTTTAATAAAAACCAATATTGGTCGTATTGAAGTAATTTATATTGAAATGTTCAGCTTACTTGGAGAAACTGTTTTTCAAACATCCTTGGCTCCAAATGTGAGCGAAGTTTTACTACCCGATTTTATTGAAAACGGAAATTATTTTATGCGCATTTCATCAGTAAAACTGAATAAAACTTTGCCTATTATTTTGACTCGATAAGGCTTCTTAAATCCACAAATGGGTTATTGAAATCTGAACTGCTCATGTGTTCCACCAACATTTTTGCTGTCTCTTCTGGTGTTTGAAGCATTCCCGTTTCTTTCATTTCAATAAACCGATCAACCATATCAAATTTATCCTTTGAAGTGCTTCTGATTTTTTCTTGCATTGGAGACTCTACAATACCTGGCGCAATAGCTTGAATTGAAAATTGTTTAATTCCGTTTATTTCAGCCTCTTCTTTCACCACTTCAGTTAGCATATTTAATCCTGCTTTGGTGGCACAATACATTCCCCAACCTGGATATGGCGCCACAGATGCTCCTGAGCTAATGTTCAGAATAATTTTTTCTGCTTCTTTTTCACTGTAAGCATTCAAAAAGTTATTGATGAGTATCGCAGGAGCAACTAAATTCAATTGATAGGCATCGGCCATTTCTGAGCCGTCTAATTGGCCGTGATAACCAACTTCGCCCAATGTGCCAGCATTATTAATTAAATAGACCTTCTTAGCCTTTAGATGATCGCCAAAACGAATTTTTGCAGTTGCGACAGCATCTGTTAAATCAACCTTTCGATGCACATAATTTGGATGAGCAATTTTGCAGTTTCTAGCTATTCCAACCACTTGATTGTCCTCATCTTTCAAGAGCTCTTCAGCCAATGCTAACCCTAAACCAGAAGAGGTTCCCGTAATGTAAAATACTTTCATAATTATCCTTCTATTGCTTGTTTTAAATCGGCTATTAGGTCTTCGGCGTCTTCTACGCCAACACTCAATCTAATCAACGAATCTTTTATTCCTATTTTTTCTCTGTCTTCTTTTGGGATTGCCGCGTGTGTCATTGATGCTGGATGTCCACAAAGCGACTCTACTCCTCCTAAACTTTCTGCCAAGGTAAACACCTTTACGTTTGACACTATTTTCTTTGCGGCGTCATAATTATCTACCACCGTGGTAAAAGACATCATTCCTCCAAAATCACGCATTTGTGTTTTAGCAATTTCATGGTTGGGGTGACTTTTTAAGCCTGGCCAATAAACCTTATCCACTGCTGGATGAGCATCTAAAAACTTGGCAACTTTTTCACCGTTTTCCGAATGTCTCTGCATTCTTAGATGCAAAGTTTTAATTCCTCGCAGTACTAAAAATGCGTCCATTGGCCCACAAATGGCTCCCGATGAATTTTGAATAAAATAGAGTTGTTTTGCTATCTCTTCATCATTTACCACTAAAGCACCCATAATCACATCAGAATGACCTCCAAGGTATTTTGTGGCAGAATGCATCACAATATCGGCGCCCAATTCTAATGGGTTTTGCAAATAAGGGCTTGCAAAGGTGTTATCTACACCCAGCATACATTTGTGCTTCTTTGCAAAAGCTGCAGCTTTCCTAATATCAATAATGTTAAGCATTGGATTGGTAGGTGTTTCAACCCAAATTAGTTTGGTATTTTCATTCACCAAGATGTCGAGTTTATCAAAATCATTCATTTCAACAAAGTGAAACTTGATTCCGTATTTCTCGAATATCTTAGTAAATATTCTGTATGTACCACCGTACAAATCGCCCGTAGAGATTGCTTCATCACCAGGGTTCAACATTTTAATCACTGCATCTATTGCCGCTAAGCCACTTCCAAAACACAACCCATGCTTTCCATTTTCGATAGAGGCAAGGTTCATTTCTAAGGCATGTCTAGTTGGGTTTTGACTTCGGCTATACTCATAGCCCTTATGGTCTCCGGGAGAATTTTGAGCATAAGTTGAAGTTTGGTATATTGGGGTCATTATTGCACCAGTTGCTGAATCGTGTGTTAATCCGCCGTGAATTACTTTGGTGCCTATTTTCATAGATAATTTATCTGTATTGAATTGAACTCAAATGTAATGTTTAAAAGAGATTTTCCTACTTTCGAACTTATGAACTTAACAACTATGAAGGGATTTATTTCTTGTTTAATTATCTGCACGATGATGCTCTTTTCTTGCGAGGATAAAGACGAAGCTGCTGATGCAATTCATAAACACATAGAAATTGGGAAAAAGATTATTTCGTTTAAATTGGATAGCAGTATAAATGCTAATTCATCTTTCGATATTAAACTCGAATTTCCTGAAATAAACGAGGTTGATTCTTCTTTATTCAAAACCATTCTGCTGCAAGAAACGGAGAAAGTGATGAACAAATCGGCGATATCTGATTCCTTACTGGAAAACCAAGACCAAGTTATTGCTGAATTGGAGCGTTCTTACAAAGCTTTTAAAACCGATTTCCCTGAGATTAATTCCGAATGGTACTTGAACCGAACGGTTGAGGTCGTTTATCAAAGTAAAAAATACATCTCGATCATGTACCATGAACAATCTTATTTTGGGGGTGCTCATTCCAATGAAATTAAGACTTTTAAGACCTTTGAGCTAAAAACTGGCAATCAAATCTCCTTAAGTCAATTGCTCTCTAATGAAGAGTACTTAATTACAGAGGGGTTAGCTGAAAGTAAGTTGAGAAAACAAAAAGGGTTTAAACCTGAAGATGATCTAAAAGCAAACGGATGGTACTTCCCCAATGGTCGCTTTACACTCAATAATAATTTTTATTTAACGGATACTAGCTTGGTAATAAGATACAACACTTACGATATTAGCTCTTATGCGGCTGGTGCGACTACTTTAGAAATTAATTTAGATAAGATTAAAAAGGCAGAAACTGGAAAAAATGCTGTGTTGTAGAAAAGTGAAGTAATACTTTACAAAATTCTGGATTGGCCTCCAACCTTATGGTTAGCTGTTAACTATTGAAACAAACTCAGCAGGAAAACAAAGTAAAATAGAACAGACTTTACACCATAATTATGCAACACACCGCAAAAAAAAAGCAACTCGAAAGTTGCTAAAACTAAAAGGGGGCTCAATCTTCACTTTTTCATAATAACTACTAACACCCAAAATCTAACTATGAAAAATCACGCTCACGCCCCCTTTTTTTAATATGCTTGCATAGTAATAACGCTAGGAAAGAGAAAAAGTTATATTTGATTCAAGTATTTAACAATGATTAAAAATTCAATATTCTTCGTTATAGCTCTGCTTTTCAGCAGTGCTTGTTTCGCATTAGATGCAAATGACGTAATAGGAAAGTGGAAAACTGTTGATGATGAAACCGGTGAGGTAAAATCAATAATAGAGTTGTATGAAATAGACAACGTGTTATATGGTAAAGTGTTGAAAATATTGAACCCAGCCGAAGTAGACAATGTTTGTTCGAAGTGCGAAGACAACAGAAAGGATCAAAAAATTCTTGGAATGGTGATCTTAAAAGATATGGTTTGGGACGATGATCAGTGGGATGATGGAACTATTTTAGACCCTAAAAATGGTTCCGTGTACGATTGCAAAATTTGGTTAGAAGGTGACGACAAAAACAAACTCTACGTTAGAGGTTATATCGGCTTTTTTTTCAGAACTCAAAACTGGTATAGAATCACCGAATAATATTATTTTTTGAAACTGAGAACAATATTTATAGCCCAAATTTTTTGGGCTTTTTTTAGTTGCACAGGCGATAGAGCTGCTTCGCTTCCAAAAATCCAACCTGAAAAAATAAAGGTAGAGTTAACGCTTCAACAAAAAGCATTTTCCAATTCCATCGACAGCCTTGCCTCTAAAAGACACAAGCAAGGTATCTTTAACGGTGTCATTTTAGTAGCTGAATATGGGCTTCCTATTTATTCAAAAGCATTTGGGTATAGCAACTTTAAAACGAAAGAATTACTAACGGAGCATTCTGTTTTTCAATTGGCTTCCGTTTCGAAAATGTTTACAGCTACAGCCATTTTGTTGTTGCAGCAGAAAGGCTTTTTATCGGTGAAGGATAGTGTTCGACACATCATTCCTGACTTCCCTTATGAAGGGCTAATTATTCGCCATTTACTCACTCATAGAAGTGGTTTGCCAAGATACATGGTGGTTACTGATGTACATTGGCCAAGAGACAGTATGCTCACCAACGAGGACATGCATTCCGTTATAGTTGCAAACCCTCCCAAACGCTATTTTTCTCCAGATTTCCGATTCAATTATCAAAATACTAACTATGCTTATTTGGCATTAATTGTTGAGCGAGTTTCAGGAAAAAGTTTTGACAATTTTGTAAGAGACCACATTTTTGAACCACTGGGCATGTACAATTCAAGAGTTTATTCTGGAAAAAAGCAACCCGATATTACTGGAGCAGTTGTAGGCCACATTTACAGACGCCCAAGGGTCATTTTACCTGAAGAAAACTACATCAACGGAGTAACCGGGGATAAAGGCGTTTATAGTTCGGTTGGTGACCTTCTTAAGTTTGATCAAGCGCTGTATACCGATACTTTCTTGACCGCACAAAGCAAACAAATGATGTTTCACCCTTGGACCAAATGGCGAAGAGGAAAAAAAGATAGCTACGGATTTGGCTGGCGCATTTCTACCTTCGAAAAAGATAATCTAGTGTACCACTATGGTTGGTGGAACGGTTTTAAGACGAGTTTTATGCGCTATACCAACTCTAAAAGGACCCTAATTATTCTCACGAATCGAGACAGAAAACTAACCTTAACTAAAGAAATACAAGCACTGCTATTTCCAGAAAAATAACTTAGTCTTTACCCCAATTTTCTAACTCTTGCTCCGACAATAAATCCGGAAAAAACATTCTGCGCTGATAACTTGGGTGTAGGTATTTTTTCCAATCGGATCCACCAGTTGCGGCTTTCACCTCTTTTCCATGCTCTAAATAGTGCTCTGCAGTTCTCAAATGAACCAAAGGCCACTTAACGTTAAATACTTGGTCAAATTCCTTCATTGTAGCAATTAATTCCGGAGTTTTTTCGTCTTCCGGAAGCGCTAGATACTGTTGCCACAAATTTCTTTTTTGATAGCGGCTGGCTAATTTTCTGAAGGTTTTCATATACTTTTCTTCGAACTGCCGCAGCGTCAATGACTTTTTTCCCGTTTTATGGTCTAAGCCCGCCATTTGCCAGTAAATCCACTTAAACATTTCATCGTGATCGCTGCTTCCTTTTAGCTCTTCTTTCTTTCGGTTCATGACCAAATTCCACAAATCTGTACAGTAAAACTCAATTTCTCGAAAAGTTGCAGATTGAAAACCCGAAGCTGGAGTTAATGAGTGTCTAAACTTATTGTATTGCTCTGGATCCATTCCTTCGCGCATAACGTCAAAACTCATTTGAGCGACTTCTGTATATCGCTTTGCACGTTTTATTTTTTCTAAAAGTAAAGCTCCGGTAACACCTTCTTCTGCAGTTGCCTGCTCCAATTCATGGGTAACTAGTTTGAGCAACAATTCGGTAACTTGATGATACATCAAGAATATCATTTCATCCGGAAAATCAGTTCTCGTTTTTTGCAAGCTGAACAATGCATCTACTTGAATGTAGTCCCAGTAATTTATGGCTTTAGCATGCAACAGACCCTCTAAGTAAGCATCCATCGGTTGTTCTTGCTCTATATACTTCTGTTCAAGTTTCTTTATCAAGTCTTCTCTTTGCATAATACCAAATTTTGGGTGTGTCAAATTTGAGTTTTTCATTTAACCTAAATGCTGATTTATATCAGATTGCTGACTAAAGCCTAAAAGTAACTTTGTCAATATGGAAAAAGTCGATATTAAGAGCAGAGAAGACCTTCATTTATTGGTGTACACCTTTTATGAAAAAATAAAAATTGAGTCTACGCTAGGCCCAATTTTCATTCGAGCTATAAAGGATTGGCCTACTCATATTGACCACATTACCGATTTTTGGCAATCACAATTATTGTTTACCAAACGATATCGAGGTAACCCTGCAGAAGTTCATGTTAGAGTAGACAAAAACGAAAACCATTCAATTTCACCAGAGCACTTTGGTATATGGATGAATCTTTGGTTTGCAACTATCGATGAACTCTTTGAAGGCGAAATTTCAGAAAGAGCAAAAAGAAATGCACGGAAAATGAATACGCATCTTTTTTTAAAAATTTGGGAAGCGCGAAAAGAAGCTTAGTCTTTTACAAATCGATAAATTGTAGTAGAGTCTTTACTCTTCAATTGAATAAAATAAATTCCTACTGGTAATTCAACCGTTTCAACAGAACCACCTTGAGATTCCAAAGCGCCTTTAGAAAGAAGAGCATTATTTATCGATCTAATTTCATAATTAATAAATTCTTCTGATTTTAAAATTGGCCTAACGTTCAACTCACTTTTTACCGGGTTTGGGAAGACTCTATAAGCTGAACTAACTAAATCGGGCCTTGATGCATTACTTAAAACGTGAATACCTTCACGCACATCTCTTAAACCAATTAACGTGTTGTAATCTGGATCAATTTGTACGCTATCGGGCACTCTGCCAAAGGTTTCTACAAAAACCTCATTTTGTTGGGTAATTGGCAGTTTGAAATCAAATCGCAACCCGTTTAAATAGACCGCAACCGTTAAATCCATTTCAAAAAAGGGCGATCTACCAGAACTGCCTCCTTGCGTGACTTCCATATACAGTTTACTTCCGACCAAGTTATACTGTAGTATATAATTTGGGTGCCCTTCTCCCATGTACCAGTCGTTAAAAAACTCATTTAAATCTCTATTACTCGCTGCTTCCATATGCGCCCTAAATTGGTCGGTAATTGCAAAACCATAGCTTAACGCAGGGTCATTTATAAAGTTATTGACCCCTTTAAAAAAGGCCTTATCCCCTATTTGATCCCTCAATGTGTGCAAGACATAAGCACCCTTATTGTAGGTTAATCGCCAACTGAATAAGACATTAAAGTTCATTGTATCTATTGGAAAAACTGAGCCTGAATTTGTATTTGTTATAAATCGATTGGTATTTTCTTTCCAGTCCGCCCACTTTTCGTCTCCGAAACCAGCCTCATAGGTTAATGCTGTTAGGTAGGTTGCAAAACTTTCATTCAACCATAAATCTTCCCAAGAACCACAGGTAATTTTATTGCCGAACCACTGATGTGCCAATTCATGTGCAACAAGTGGCTGATTTAAATCACGCATGTGCGACATAGTTTGATGCTCCATTCCTCCGCCCATACTGGTTTGAACGTGCCCATAATGCTCGTTAATAAATGGATATTCACCAAATAGGGAGTCAAATAACCCGAAGGTTTTTTCTAATTCACTATGGGTGGAATCCACCCAAAATACTTGGTCTTTAAAAACGTAATTTTCTACATTAATAGCGCCAGATTTCCATTTAGCCTTCTTAGTAATGTGCGCATAATCGCCTATTGACCAGGCAATTAAATAAAAGGCAACTGGATAAGTGTGTTTCCAGTGTGTAACTGCATTTGAGCGCGAACTATCAACCGATTGGAGGAGTCCATTAGATACGCCTAAATACTCTTTTGGATGCACCAAATAAATATCGGCCGAATCTATTTTATCCTGTAAAGTCATTATACACGGCCACCAATAGCGAGCGCCATAAGGTTCGCTCCTGGTCCAAACATGTCTGTTATCGGAGCGAAAATAACTTCCTATATCTGGGCCATTTGGCACGCCACGGTATACAATTCTAACATTGTGTGTTTGATGAATCGCTTGTTTACTTCCTATTGGAATTACTAAAAAGTTACCCTTTCGATAATACTTCGAATTTTGGGTAAAATCTACCTGTACCACATTTACCGACATTGTTAAGGCGCTATCAAAGTCTAACCACAGGGTATCTATTTCTTGGCTGAGCTTGTAAGTCAACCTAACGTCTCCATAAATTACTTGACTTCCTGGCTCGGCCTCAATACGCAAGTTGACGTGTGTGATGTGAATAAAAGGCGCTTTAGGTGTTTCACTCCTGGAGCCAAAAGAAAGTGTACTCTCCCCATTGTGGTCATGAAACTTTTGTTCAACGTTAATAACCTGCTGAGCAAAATTAATCGCTGAAATAAACAATGCGATAGTGAGGGTTACAAGTAACTTCATTTGGCAATGATACCAAATTCAACTGGTCACTATTTATTAGTATTCATTTTTCATTTTAATGGTTGACTAACTTTGACATATGGTTTTTAAAAAGCTGCCTTATTTATTGCTCTCCTTATTCGTGCTCTTGAGCTGCACATCCGAAAATACCGACGCAATCCCCAATTATTGGGCTGGTTCTTTGCAACTTTCAGATGAAGTAACCTTGCCAATTATATTTGAAATCAACCTTGAAAAAGGAGACTCGAGTTTTAAGTTAATCAATGGGGCTGAAAAATTAGTTTTTGACTTAGAAAAAGAAAATGGAAATAATTATTCTGTACGACTAGAGCCCTACAATAGCGAATTGAGATTTAGTCTACTGGATTCGAAAATACAGGGTGTCTGGAATAATCTTGCAAAAGGAAAGGATTACAAAATCAACTTTACTGCTGGGCCTTCAATAAAAGACACTCTTGTAAAATTGGAGGCACCTATCTTAAAGTTTCAAGTTCAATTTGGACAAGGGAATGATGCTTACCCTGCAATTTTGCTGTTGAAGAAAGAAAATAACAAGCTTTCTGGAACTATAAAAACAGAAACCGGAGACTATCGATATTTATGGGGCGAACAAAAAGGCGATGCTATTTGGCTGGCTTGTTTTGATGGTGCGCATGCTTTTCTTTTTACCGCAAAACAAAAAGAGGATAGCTTAACCCTTGGTGTTTTCTTTTCGGGTAATCATCACATAGATACTTGGAAAGCTCAACTCAATGCAAATTATGAATTAACAGATCCTACAAAATTGACTAAATCCACTTCAGACTCTTTGTTTCGATTCTCGTTAATCGACCAAAATGGCTTCAGTATTGACCAGAGCAATAAAATGTTTGACAACCGATTTGTCTGCATTCAAATCATGGGAACTTGGTGCCCAAACTGTAAGGACGAAACCGATTTCCTTAAGGAAATGCGAGCAAAATATCCTAAAAATGAACTGCAAATTATAGCGGCAGCTTTCGAATATGAAAAAGACACAGCAAAGGCATTGAATCGAATCAAACGGTATTCAAAAGCGATGGACATGAATTATTCCATTTACTATGGAGGGTCAACGAATAAGAAAAAAGTAATTGACGTTTTTCCAGATTTAGATCGTGTGATTTCATATCCCACAATGATACTTTTGGATAAAGACGGCAAGGTTTTACAAGTTCATACGGGCTTTAATGGTCCAGCAACCGACGAATATGCTAACTTCGTAGAAAGCATGAACCATTTGATTGATTCATTGATTATCGAATAAACTGATGAAAACACTGCTTACGTTCTTCTTTTCAATGCTGTTTTTTGTCTCTGCAAATGCGCAGTTTTTCTCTGCATTAACTGAGCGAGCAGATAAAGCAAAGGATAGAATACTACTTATTGAACAAGGAGATTTTGAGTGTTCCGAGGACATAGAAGCTCTGATAAAAAAGTACTGGAAAATTGGGAACGGAATAGAGGTTAAAACAAGCGATGAAATTACAGCTATCCTTACTCCCGAAAATGCATTCAAGTATATGATACTAACTGGCGATGAAAAAATGGAAGCTAAATCCAACGGAAGCTCAGCCGCTCCAGTTATTGGTATGGTGCTTTACCTTGGTGAAAACGCTATGATTCGAAACGAACTAAACATAGACCGTAAATTTGTCTTTAAAGTGTCTTTCCCAAGCTGCGTGGTCAGCGAAGCCGAGGTATTATTTATTTGCCAGCATTTCGAAAACTACTTGAACAATTCTGTTGCGAACAATCAAAAGAAATCCGTAATTCCAGTTGATAAAACGCAGAGTATTCAAAACCTTACCCTGCTTATTCCTAACAATGCAACGGAATTGGAGCTTGCTGCAATTAAAAAAGCTTATAAATATCCTTGCGAATTGGTGGACCCAAGCGTAATAACCAAAAACATTTTAGCAAAATCAACAGGTTTTGCCTACTTGAATATCCTTTGGAGCGATAAACGATTTGCTTGGGCAATCGGTAATTATTTCTTGTGAAAACAGTGAAGTATTATCCTCTGCAAAAAATGATTACTTCAAAGCAACGGTTAACAAAAAGAAATGGGATAAAGCAACTCAACCTTTAGCTATATGCCGATCTAAAAGCAAACTAGCAGCATACGAATTCAAAACATTAAACAAATCGGTTTTAACCTCAATTGAACAACAATGATGAAACTAAAAACAACACTTTTCGCAATTTTATTATCTGGCTTTTCATACGCTCAGGATACATTAGTTACTCCAACAGGATTACAAATTATTACACTAGAAAAAGGCTCTGCGCAAATACCTAAGATTGGTCAAGAGGTAAAAGTGAAGTACGAAGGCTACCTTGAAAATGGACAGGTTTTCGATAAATCAGATGGCGGCTTCAAATATATTCTTGGAGACACAACCATTATTCCTGGTTGGAACGAGGCACTTCAATTTATGCATCTGGGGGAAAAAGCGATTATTATCCTTCCTCCGCATATTGCATATGGGGCAAAGGGGAGCCGAGATCAGTACGACCCAAGCAAGTATTCTATTCCGCCAAACGCTACTATTCTTTTTGAGATTACGCTGCTGAAGATTAAGTAAAAAATACTAGTCAGAAAGTTTGAGATTCTGAAACAAGTTCAGAATGATAGTATAGGATTATCGATTGACAGCTCTTCTCTTTTAAATAAAGGACCGTTTCTATTTATCACTAGCCAAAGGATTCTCGTATTTTTGCAGGCTGAAAATCACAAAAGATTATGAGTTTGCAATTATCTGAACAGGAAATAGTTAGAAGAGAAGCATTGGACAAAATGCGTACGCTAGGAATAGACCCTTATCCAGCCGCAAAATTTGATGTAAACGCCAATGCAAAAGAAATTTTAGCGAATTACGATTCAAATAAACTCGATTATAAAAATGTATCTATTGCTGGCCGAATGATGTCTAAGCGTATTATGGGAAAGGCTTCTTTCGCTGAAATACAAGACTCTACCGGACGCATGCAAGTTTACATTGCTCGCGATGAAATTTGTGTAGGAGAGGACAAAACGATGTACAACGAGGTTTTCAAAAAACTGGTTGATATTGGCGATTTTGTTGGTCTAAAAGGTTACGTTTTTACCACACAAGTAGGCGAAACGTCCTTATTCGTTACCGATTTTAAAGTACTGAGCAAGTCGCTGCGTCCACTGCCCATAGTAAAAACAGATGCGGAGGGAAAAATACACGATGCCTTTACAGACCCAGAATTAAGATACCGTCAACGGTATGTTGATTTGGTAGTAAATGACGGAGTAAAAGAAACGTTTATCAAAAGAAATCGCATTATGAATGCCATGCGAAAATTCTTTAACGATAAAGGATATTTAGAAGTAGAAACGCCTATTCTTCAACCAATACCAGGTGGAGCTGCAGCACGACCTTTTATGACGCATCACAATGCCTTGGATATTCCGTTGTATTTGCGAGTTGCAAACGAATTGTACCTAAAACGATTGATCGTAGGTGGATTTGATGGAGTTTATGAATTTGCAAAAGACTTCCGTAACGAAGGAATGGACCGAACGCATAACCCTGAGTTTACGGTAATGGAAATCTATGTAGCCTACAAAGATTACCACTGGATGATGGATTTTACCGAAGAAATGCTGGAAACGGCAAATATCGCTGCCAATGGATCTACAAAGGCAACTATCGGAGAAAACGAAGTGGAATTTAAAGCACCTTATGCTCGTGTACCTATGCTTACGGCCATTAAAGATCATACAGGATATGACTTGAGTGGAAAGTCAGAAGATGAAGTGCGCGAAGTAGCTTTGAAACTTGGTTTAGAAGTGGACGAATCCATGGGCAAAGGCAAATTGATTGATGAAATTTTTGGAGAAAAATGTGAGCACCATTACATCCAGCCTACCTTCATTACCGATTACCCTGTTGAGATGTCTCCGTTGTGTAAAAAACACCGAGATGACGATTCGCTTACAGAGCGTTTTGAGCTTTTTGTAAACGGAAAAGAGTTGGCGAATGCTTACACAGAGTTGAACGATCCTATCGATCAGCGAGAGCGATTTGAAGACCAAATGAAGCTTTCTGAAAAAGGTGATGATGAGGCTATGTTTATCGATCAAGACTTTTTACGTGCCTTGGAATACGGAATGCCCCCAACCTCGGGAATGGGCATCGGTATTGACAGATTGTGTATGTTTTTGACGAACAGCCCAAGCATACAAGATGTATTGTTTTTTCCTCAAATGCGCCCAGAGAAGTTTGAGACTGCTAACCAACCAACCGCCCCTGAAAAGGTGATTGAGTTGAACGATAACGAAAAAGCAATTTTCGATATCTTAAAAGAGCGAGAGCGCATGGAAATTGGTGAACTCAAAGAACTAGCAAGTCTTAGCGGAAAAGGCTGGGACAAGGGCATGAAAGGTCTGGCAAAACATGGCGTTACTAAGGTTGAAAAAACTGAAGCGGGTGTTTTTGTAGAGGTAGCGGTTTAGGTCATTATTCTTTAATCACTTTTATTGTTTTAGACTCTCCTAATTCAGTCTCTAAAGTCAAAAAGTAAATACCTATAGGAGCATCAATATCTAGGCTGATATTGTCGATATTTTCAAAATGTTGAGTTAAAATAACTTGACCAAGAGCATTTCGTACTGTTGTGCTTATTGCAGTATTATTCTCTCCTAAATCAATGTTAATTACACCTGTTGTTGGGTTTGGGTATATGGAAAACCTTTGTGAGAATTCATTTGCTATAACTTCTGTAGTCCCAGAGTTGCCAGTACTCTTGCAATTTATACTAAATCTTACTCCAGCGTCAACATATTTCCAGTTGGAAAATGAATACGCAGCATCATCTACTTCAATACAAGTTAAGGTTGGATTGAGGTGTGATTCAAACAACCATATATTGGCATTATTTCCATTTTTTACATTTAATGAAACAAGTTCATTACCTGCACAGCTCAAAGCAATTAATTTCGTGTTTAGGGTTAAATCTAAGCTGTCAATTTTATTAGCACCACACCACAATTGGGTTAGGAGTGTGTTTTTAGTTAAATCTAAGCTGTCAATTTTATTGCTCTGACACCTCAATTTGGATAGGAGTGTATTTTTAGTCACGTCTATGCTTGAAATATTATTTCCTGCTATTCCCAGCAAGGACAAGGCTCTGTTTGTAGATACATCTACATTAGAAATATTGTTATCATTAATAATCAGACCCGTCAACGCTCTATTTATGGAAACATCAATACTAGCCAGTTGATTATTACGACAATCCAAATGTGTTAGAACATTATTATTAGACACATTCAGGCTTACAAGTTTATTATCAAGACAATTAAAGACATCCAAAGCCCTATTTCCAGTAACATCTATTGAGGTCAACTGATTATTGCTACAATCGAGAATTGATAAACTGGCGTTTCTAGTTACATCTAGGCTTGTAAGAAGATTATCGTAACAATTTAGTAAGGTTAATGAGCTAAAGTCTTCAATACCAATCAATGAACGTATATTTTTATTGTCTATCTGTAATTGTTGAATTGTGCGAATATTGGCAGTCGGTATAGTCCCGTTCGGTGTCCCTGAATCATAGCCGAGAGCTATTAGCGCCTTCTCAAAATTTACATCTGGTATAGCGGTTGTTCGCGCAATTAGCAAGTTAGAGAATAGGGTTACGATTAAAACGGATATAGTTGTTTTCATAATTAGTTTCTTATTATTTGACTCAAACGTACAATTCTAAATCAGAAAATATTTATTGAATATCGCAAGACCATTTTTGTTTTTTGCGAGTACCGCAAATAAGTCTATCAACCTAACCTATCAAGGTGTTACTTAGGTTGAAAAATCCGAGGAAGGTGTTTTTTTTGAGGTTGTGGGATAACTATTAACGGCACTTGAGTTCTGCACATTCTAACAGAAATGGAGAAGGCCTATCGTATTTCTAGGTGTTCGAACTTTATCCAATGTCAATGCTATTTTTCCAGATAATTCAATAATTTGAATTGACCTTACATGGATTAAATAATACCGGTGCACATTCCTTTTTGTCTAAGAAAACTCCAATTGGAGTAGTTTTCTAATGATTAATCCAGAAGCGGACGATCAGCAATTTTACAAACCAAAGATACCGATTGCTACTTCTAGCTTATGGCTTATGGCTTTGCTTAAATCAAGTTGTTTTTTTAAAAAAAAATACACCTTTACAACGCACATAAAGATTTTGTAACTGCTCATCTAAAGCGAAAACATTCTTTATAAAAGTGATGATCACAACAGACTCGATTCATTATTAAAAAACGTTTTTCCATGAAACTTTAACGGTTCAATAAGTTTCAATTTTCGATAAATAAACATTAAGATGAACTATTCACTAATTTTGAGAACCTCTACCTTATTTATACTTATCAATTTGATATTCTTGGGTCAAAGTTTTGGCCAATCACAAATCGTTTTTTCCAAACTCGTTAATACCAAAGCGTATATTGAAAACGTATGGCCGACCTCTGATGGCGGCTACATTGCTGGGGGAACTTACCACCGATGGGATCCTAAAATTAATGCCATTAATTATGATTTCTACATTCTTAAAACAGATTCTTTAGGTAACATGTTATGGGAAAAGATATACGACTTCACCAATAACGATGGGTGGTGTATGAGCGGAAGTATCATTAGAGAATTAAGCGATGGTGGTTTCGCATACATCAACAGCGTAGATTGTGGTAGCAATAGATGGCCGGAACTAAGTAGAAATAAATTATTGCGTTTAGATAGTGCTGGAGATACCCTATGGACCAATACCTATGAACGTACTTTACGAAGCATGGGCCAGTGGGTTGAACCAACTGCCGATGGTGGGTTTGTAATGACCGGATATGGTGCAAATAGTCGCACTAGTGCTGATGTTTATATTGTAAAAACCGATAGTCTTGGTAAAGAAGAATGGAATAAAGAGTATGAATTAATCTATGAAGATCAATCTACTTGTGTTCGACAAACTGAGGACGGTGGATATATCGTTGCTGGAGGAAGTACCAATCAAAATATGTACCCTAAGGCCAAAACTTGGTTGTTAAAATTAGACTCTGCTAGTGATACGCTTTGGACTAAAGTTTTTCCTTGGGTAATGTGGAATGTAAATGCCTTTGCAGAGCAAACACCTGATAAAGGATATATTCTTTCTGTAAAAGACTCTACCATTCATCAGCGGGCATTCAAAACTGATAGCCTAGGCAACATCGAATGGACACATAATTTTGGTGCAGGTAACGCATGCATTGCACGAACAGTTAATAACGAATTTGCAGTTTTTGGTAACAACTACTTTTACCAAAACAGACCCTAGCGGAACTATAATTACTACTAAAATCACTGATTTTAATCCGCTTTTTTGGCGGGCTACTCCTGACAATGGATTTATTACCACCACAGGAAACAGTTTGATAAAAACAGATTGTGAGGGCAATTATACCTATTGGGATACCGTAAATTGTCCTGCACCAGCTCCTCAAGACACCATTATTGATCCTATAGACACCTCTACTGTATCTATCGGCAGAGTGGACTTGCAGCAGACTTCAAGTGTAGTTGTTTTTCCAAACCCAACGGAGGGTGTATTTACAGTAACCGGTATCGACATTAGTTTAATTGAAATCGTGGATATGACCGGGAAGTTTATTTTAAGGGAAGAAGAGGCCGCTCCTTCAACAATCGTTGATTTAAGTGGTTATAAAAAGGGGCTATATTTCGTTAAGGTTATCACAAATTCAGTAACTAGCATCAATAAAGTAATAGTCCAGTAAAAAGACCCTTTGTTTACGATAGGCAGAAATCTTAAGGTTTCTTATCTCATTTTTGAAATTTATACCTTGCGGTAAAATTTATAAAAATGAGCTCTCGTAGAAAATTCATTAAAAAATTAGGTATAACTCTTCCTGCAATTACGCTGCTTGGTGTGCAAGCCTATGAGGTAAAGGGTGCATCAATACTTGCTGAAAAGAAAAAAACGACACCCATAAAACCAGTAGTCATTTCTACTTGGAAATTTGGTTTCTCTGCAAATGAAAAAGCATGGGAAACCCTAGAGGCTGGAGGGAAAGCATTAGATGCGGTGGAAAGTGGCGTTCAAGTTCCAGAAAGTGACCCAAATGTGTCCTCTGTAGGGTTTGGTGGTTTGCCAGACCGTGACGGAAACGTAACCCTCGATTCATGCATAATGGATGAAACTGGAAATGCAGGTTCAGTTGCTTTTCTTCAAGGAATAAAAAATCCAATTCGCGTGGCGCGAATGGTTATGGAGAAAACACCTCACGTTATGTTGGTAGGCAAAGGCGCTCAGGATTACGCCGTTGCAGAAGGTTTCGAAATAGAAGATTTACTAACCGACAAAGCACGAACTCGATGGGAAGAATGGAAAACTGATGCCAACTACAAACCTGAAATTAATGTTGAAGACCACGATACGATAGGAATGATTGCTTTGGATAAACACGGTAATTTAAGTGGCGCATGTACCACATCGGGGCTTGCTTGGAAAATGCACGGTAGAGTGGGTGATTCAGCAATAATTGGAGCTGCTCTTTTTGTCGATAATGAAATTGGTGCTGCAACTGCTACAGGAAAAGGCGAAGCTGTAATGAAAACGGTCGGTGCATTTCTTATCGTGGAATTGATGCGACAAGGCAAGTCACCGCAAGAAGCCTGCGAATTAGCTGTTCAGCGTATCATAGAAAAGAATCCAGACTCTAAGAATTTTCAAGTTGGTTATTTGGCACTAAACAAGGAGGGGCAAACTGGGGCTTATTCCATTCAAAAAGGTTTTACTTACAATGTTTTTGACCCTAATAAAAAGGAACAAATGCAGGCGGATCACTATTACGAAACCGACGTGAGATCCTACTAAACCAAAAGGACTTTTAGAGCATAGAAAAAGACACTCAAAGTACAATGCCTCTAAGTGACTTTTTTAATTAAATCATCCAATTCTAATTGCTTAGCACAAATCGGATTTGTATTCTGTAATCAAAATTAAAAGACTTCTAAAACCTTGTATTCTATTCCATTAAAGGACACTTTATCGCCCTGGGAGCAACCGGCCATGTTTTTATATAATGGAGCCTGAGCAGATAAACCAAAGTATTTTTTGTCTCCAACTTCAAATTCCTCAATACCAGTAGACACAAATAGGTTCCTTTTATCAGTAACCACCACAGAACCAAATTCTACTTTATTGTGTTTTGTATTTATATCAACCCTGTTCAAAGTTTCAAGCTCATTTATTGCAAAATCCAATTGAGTAGCAAGCGAATCCATAAATTCTATATCAGAACCGGTTCGAGATTCACTTTGGCTCGCAATTTCCTGCATGTCGTTACCTGCTGCGGCCTTTAACTCGTTTACTCTTTCTTGAAAATCGTTTACAACGCCTTCCATTTTTGCTTTCCCAGCTTCTAGTATATCTTTTTTTAATTGCAGTTTTTCCATAATTAATAGTTTAGGGTTCTTTTAAAAAAACCCCTAGTTAAATTAGATTTAATACTACTAAATTAGAATAGCTCACCCATAGAAACACTGATGTTTATCACGTTCACAGTTAAAAATAATGCTTTAATAGGATGGTAGGATAAACAAACAAAAGCCACTCAAAATCCTAAAATCTCGAATGGCTTTTCGTGAAGAATAATCGTCCAACTTAATTTCTTAGCACAAATCTTATGGGTATTCTTTAACGTACCGCTACGTTTCGTTGATACTGCTTTGCTGGCTTCATGCACGGCAAGGTCCTCACGGCCCGTGTCGCTTCTTTTGCAAAACCGGCCTCTGGTGAATTCAATATGGAGATATCGGTAATCTTTCCGTTTACGTCAACCACGTAATGCACCATTACAATTCCTTGCTTGCCTCGATCTTTTAAATATGCCGGGTACCGCAAATTCTTTTGCAAGTAGCGATTCAATTCCTGATTATTACACATCTCTTGCTCTTGTTTAGTTGTCAAATGAGCGCAAGAACAAAACAAGGGCAGCGAACTTTCAGCATTGATAGGAGCCGCAAAATGGATTTCCATTTATAGGAACATCACCACCTTCTTCTTCGTTACATAAATCATCTGGATCAAAACTATTTTCGTCAAAAGCATCCTTAGATTTCAACCCTTCAAAGAATTTCTTTTCGTAAATGACATCTACGATTTTGAATAGGTTAGTGTTGGAATTTGTCACATCTGTAATTATCGGATCACTTAGCGCTATCTTCTTTTTGTATTTCGTTTGAACGATATCAGGAAATTCTGTTTCTTCAAGAGGAATTACTGTATCAACAATTACATATTCCTTCTCCGATTTCCATTCAAATGCTACCAATGTAATTGCCAAAGCAACTACTCTGGATAACCAAAAATGATTTTGAAGTTTTAATTTAGAGGGTGCTTTGGGTTTTTTTAAACCGAGTCTGAAGATTGATCTTGTTGGAATGGTTTAACGCTTTTCTCTTTCATAAGTCCTTGTATTTAGTGAAACATATTCGTTTCCATACAAAGACTTTGCCGTGTTAATGAAATGTTAACTGGGTTGTGGTTTTTTTTAGATAAACCCCATTATAAAAGAGCAACAAGGCGCTCAACTTGTACCATATGTCTCCTATTTATGAGCAATGGAAAACGAAATGCATCGCCCGTTTTTAAATCATAAGCACTGACCTAAGATTGAAGTAATCTTGCCTTATTTGATTAATAAATCTCGTTTTAGTACAAGGATATTCTACCCAAAAAGGCTTTAAAATTGACCAATCCTAATCGGAAAGGGCCATATATCTCGACCCTCCCGACTCAATCGACCAACTTATTTTCAATTAAATATTTAGCTATCTGAACCGCATTTGTAGCTGCTCCTTTTCTAAGGTTATCGGCAACTATCCACATATTAACCGTAGCAGATTGTGTTTCATCTCTTCGGATTCTGCCAACAAACGTTTCATTTTTTCCATGCGCGTTTATCGGCATTGGGTAAACGTTATTCAGAGGGTCATCTTGTACCACAATTCCTGGCGCGTCTTCCAAGATATGCTTCAACTCAACCATATCAAATTCTTGCAGAAACTCAACATTTACAGATTCGCTATGCCCGCCCACAACAGGAACTCGAACAGCAGTTGCGGTTACCAGGATATTGTCATCGTGTAATATCTTCTTCGTTTCATTGGTCAATTTCATTTCTTCTTTGGTGTATCCATTTTCAAGAAAATCATCACAATGAGGCAAACAATTTTGATCGATAGGATGCGGGTAAGCCATTTCACCATTAATTCCTTTTCGCTCATTTTCTAATTGTCGAACGGCTTTGACTCCTGTTCCAGAAATAGATTGGTAAGTAGAAATTAACACTCGCCTCAATCCGTACCTGTAATGCAGTGGCGCAAGGGTAAGCACTAACTGAATGGTGGAGCAGTTTGGATTAGCAATAATCTTATCCTCTTTGGTCAGCTGATCGGCATTAATCTCTGGCACTATCAATGGAATATGCCTGTCCATTCGCCAAGCTGATGAATTATCGATAACGGTAGTTCCTGCTTCAGCAAATTTGGGCGCCCACGCTAATGAAGTTTCTCCACCAGCACTAAAAATAGCAATGGATGGTTTTTCTTCCACGGCCTCAGCCAAGCTGCGAATCGTATAATCCTTGCCTTTAAAAACTATGGTTTTGCCAACCGAACGCTCAGAAGCCACTGGAATTAATTCTGTAATAGGAATTTGAAATTCTTCTAAAACCTTTAACATCACTTGGCCTACCATTCCGGTGGCACCGACAACTGCAATTTTCATGAGATTTTGTTAATGCATTCGTAAAGTAAACCAAAAGTAGGAATAGTTACATTTGACCGCGTCAAAAGCATGAAAAGAAACTCAACAATACTGCTAATGTTACTTTGCTTTTTAGGAGACTTAAAAAGCCAATTCGTTGATGATTTTTCGGATGGTAACTTTACTGTAAATCCAACTTGGATAGGTGATGATTCATTATTTATTGTGAATTCAAACAACGAATTGCAATTAGCAGACTCTAATTATTCCAAATCGACAACTTACCTCAGCACACCAAGCAAAGCTATAAGCAATGCCGTTTGGGAGTTTAAATTCAAGTGTGATTTCCCCCCATCCACTTCAAATTTCGCTGAAGTCCATTTAGTTTCGGACAACGCTGACGTTACGGGAAATAACAGTGGTTATTATGTTCAAATTGGGAGCGAAACGGGCACTGCAGATCAAGTCACTTTATTCAAATCAACCAATGGTTCAAGGTCAGCAATAATATCAGGAAGACCTTCAACAGTAGGAACTAACCCATCGGGCTGGATAAAAGTTACCCGCGATAGCATTGGGAACTGGGAGCTGTTTTTAGATACTTCCGCTGCAAAAACAGGGTACATAAGCGAAGGAACTGTATTAAACACCGACTTCATTTCAGGTGAATATTTTGGAATTCAGTGCAAATACACAACCGGCAGAAAACTCCTGTTTTATTTTGATTCCATAACAGTAACAGGCTCATTTTACACCGATACATTAAAGCCTATAATATCCAACTTGTCCGTAATTAGTTCAAATGCATTAGAAGTTTCGTTTTCTGAAAACATAGATCCAATAACTGGGTTATTGACTGCAAATTATTCGGCAAATAATTCAATTGGAAGTCCTTCTGGAGCTCAATACAAGGGAACAGACTCCACAATAATAGCATTGACATTTTCTACTGCGTTTACAAGTGGCACCAATTATAATTTGAGTGTAAACAACATAGAAGACGCAAACGGAAATATCCTGAATCCTGCTAGCAAAAACTTTCAATATGTAAAGCTTGATACTGCCCAAAAAGGCGATATGCAAATCAATGAAATTATGGCAGACCCCAACCCACCAGTATTACTCCCTGCAAATATGGACTGGGTAGAACTTTACAATTCAAGTAGTAAATCTTTCTCTTTAAAAGGCTGGACCTTTTGGGACAAAACTTCTACTACTCGCGATACGCTCCCCGACAAAATTCTATTGCCCGGTGAATATGTAGTGCTTTGCGATGCAGCCGATTCTGCTGCTTTATCAGGTTTTGGTGGGCGAGTAATTCCAATGCAAAGCTTCCCTGCTTTAAATATTGATGATGAATTAATTACACTGAAAAACCAATTTGGAATTGTTATCGACGAAATCAATTATTTTAAATCTTGGTATAGCGATGAAAACAAAGAAGAAGGCGGTTACACTTTGGAAAAAATAAACCCGAACCATCCTTGTTCTAACAGCGCAAACTGGAAAGCATCGAACGACTCAAAAGGTGGAACGCCAGGCTTTAGAAACAGCGTTTATAATACAACTCCAGAATTTGATCGACCAATTTTACTTTCTGCAACTATTCAAAACTTGAATACAATTGAACTTCTTTTTTCCAAAAAACTGGACAGTCTCTCGCTCGTGAATTCAACAATTACTGGAGTCGATGTTGCACAGATTCAAGCAGCAGAAGCTCAAAGTGAATCTGCTGTTTTACTATTATCAAATCCACTTGAAGAGGGTGTGGTATACAATCTATCGATAAAAGGTGCGGCAGACTGTTTTGGGAATTTAATTCTAGAAGATGCGATAACTTTTGGAAAAGGAAAAACTCCAATCACGCATCAGGTAGTGATTAATGAAATTTTTCCAATTCCCGATGTTGAACTAAACCCATTATTTGATGCTGAATTTGTTGAACTGTACAACAACACAACTTCTCTAATCGGGTTAGACAGTTGTTTCTTTTCAGATTTAAGCTCTAACGCCTCCTTAAACGGAGCTATCATTGAGCCCAATGAGTATTTAATTGTTTGTGAAAAATCAGCAGTAGAGAATTTATCGAAATATGGAAATGTAATTGGTGTTTCTAGTTGGCCATCACTTAATAACTCTGGCGATGTATTTTCCTTGACCTGCAAAAACCAGAGTGTTCATACCGTTGAATATAATGATGACTGGTATCAAATAGAAGATAAAAAAGACGGAGGATGGTCCTTGGAACAAATTGATGCGGCGAACCCGTGTGGAGAAAATTTAAATTGGAAAGGTTCGCTTGATGCTAACAAAGCAACTCCAGGAAAAGACAACTCTATTCTTGGTGTTTTGAAAGATGACGTATCACCAGAATTGATTAGCGCTAATGCAATTAACGATACTACACTTTTAATCGAGTTTAATGAGAACATATCTTTATCAGACTTTAACTCTGCAAGCTTCAAGGTTTCTCCAAGCGTAGTGATAGAATTTGATTCCTTGCAAGGAAAAAAGACAACTGTTTTGCGACTTAATGCACCGCTTGCTAAACGCACAATATATACATTGACTATAGATGGAATTAGCGATTGCGTGGGAAATTCAGTTATAAACCAATCGGTGACTTTTGGTTTACCTGAATACGGCGTTACTGGAGACTTAGTAATAAATGAAGTTTTATTTGACCCATACTCCACTGCTTCTACAGACTTTGTAGAGATCTATAACCGAAGTGAAAAGATCATAGATTTACAAGGCTGGTTCATTGCCGATTTTGATGAAAATAAAGACAGCTTAGATGGGTTTCAGCTAATTTCAAATGAACCTAGGTCATTGCTCCCAAATGCGTTTGCAGTAATTAGCAAAAGCAACAGCGACCTTATAAAACACTATACCACCATAGACGAAAAAACATTTATTGAAATTACCAGTATGCCATCCTATCCCAATGATGAGGGAAGCGTTGTACTTTTAAACGATTCAGGTTTGGTAGTTGATCGGTTCAACTATTCAGTCGATTACCAACATATTATCATAAAAAACCCTGAAGGTATTTCATTAGAACGATTGGATTACGAGCGGCCTTCAAATGATGAAACGAATTGGCACAGTGCGGCCGAATCGGTTGGTTTTGCCACTCCGGGACTAGAAAACTCACAGTTTAAAACCTCAAGCGACTTTTCAAAAGATATTGTGCTAGAACCTCAGACCTTTTCTCCTGATAATGACGGTTTTAATGATGTTTTGAATATAAATTACGCATTTGACGCACCTGGAAATGTTGCAAACATTGAAATTATGGATACGGATGGACGCCCAATCAAGATATTATCTCAAAATGAATTACTCGCAATTTCTGGTACAATATCATGGGACGGAAGCTCGGATAACAACCTGAAAGCTAGAGCTGGTATGTATATAGTTCATTTTGAAATCTTCAATGAAAAAGGTGAAAATCAACGATTTAAAAAAGTTTGTGCTCTTGCCGTAAATTTTTAATTACAAATTAGTGGTTTTCAACTAATAAAGTAGTTTATTTGTAAAAATCATAATATTAAAAAAAAATGAAAAAACTTATATTTTCTATACTAGGTGTTCTGGTTGCCACAATTGCAATTCAAGCGCAAACAATCTTAACATCTCAAAGTTTTGAGAGTGGTCCTTCAACAGGATGGTCTTATACTACTAATCCTGCTGCCTTTTCAGTTGGCACGGATATTTGGGATACAGTAACTACTTTGAGTAGCGTAACAACTATGCCGACAGACGCGACACACTTCTGGGGTGTACAGGATTTGGCAAATGCTACTAACGGAGGAACTACTGTTGGTGATTCAGGCACAATCAGTTTTGCCTCATATACAATACCAGCTAACACTAATGTTAGTGTTAGTTTCGACTATGATGTTGTTGCGTTTGATGCTAATGATGACGTAGATTACGAAGTTTTTGAAAATGGTACATCAAAAGGAATTGTAAACCTTGTAGTTGGTGGAACGGGCGGAATAAGTAGTTCTGGAACGGAATCAATTTCAATAACTGCTGGAACCGATAGTGTTTCTATTAAACTTTATGTCACTCAAAACGGTGGTTCTGATTATGCTGGTTTTGATAATTTTAAAGTTACGAGTGTTCCGGCTTGCTGTCCAATAACTGCCGCTCCTACTCCAACAAATGATAGTTCTGATGTTATTTCGTTCTACAGTGATGCTTATACTGATATTGCCGGAACAGATTTTAATCCTAATTGGGGACAGGCTACTGTTGTAGATCAAACAGTTAAAATTCAAGGAAACAGCGCCATTAAATATTCTAACCTTAATTATCAAGGAATTGCTTTAGCTGGATCTAATGACGTTTCTGCAATGGAATATTTGCACGTTGATATCTGGTCTAAAAGCTCTACAACGTTAAACCTTTTTGCGATCAGCACGGGGCCTGTGGAAGTTTCTTACGCTGTTACTGTTCCTACAACAGGCTGGTTGAGTTTGGATATTCCATTATCTGCTTTTGGAGCAGTTAACATGGCTGATCTTATTCAGTTCAAATTTGATGGAAACGGTGAGTTCTGGATGGACAACTTGTTTTTCTATAAAGTCCCTCAAGCATCAACGCCTGCTCCAGATCCTACTCGAGCTGCTTCTGATGTTATTTCTATCTATAGTGATGCATATACTGATATTGCCGGAACAGATTTCAATCCTAATTGGGGACAATCTACTGTTGTAGATCAAACTGTTAAAATTCAAGGAAACAACACCATCAAATATTCTAACCTTAATTATCAAGGAATTGCTTTAGCTGGATCTAATGACGTTTCTGAAATGGAATATTTGCACGTTGACATCTGGTCTGCTACTTCTACGGCTTTAAATCTTTTTATGATCAGCACGGGACCTGTGGAAGTTTCTTACACGGTTGCTGTTCCTACATCGGGGTGGTTGAGTTTGGATATTCCTTTATCTGCTTTTGGAGCAGTTAATATGGCTGATCTTATTCAGTTCAAATTTGATGGAAACGGTAAGTTTTGGATGGATAACTTGTACTTATACAAATTGCCAACCTATTCAATTGGAACGGTTTCAACAACGGATTCTTTAGGAATGCCGGATTCTTTAGACCTTGACTGTTATGTTTCAGGTACTGTTTTCACTGGAGATTATGACGGAGATCAAGGCATTAGCTTTTACATGATGGACAACACTGGTGGAATCAATGTTTACAATCGTAGAGATGTAAGTGATTACGTTGTGAGTGATGGTGACTCTATCCTAGTAAAAGGGTCTATTAAAAATTATAACGGACTATTAGAGCTTGTTGCTGATTCAATTATAGTTCTTGATTCAAATAAAACTTATGCAGCGGCAAAGGTTGTTTCAACGCTTGATGCGTCGACAGAATCAGAATTTATTGAATTGAAATCTGTTCATTTGGCTGATGCCTCTCAATGGCCAGCATCAGGCAATAGCAATAACGTAGATATTATTACACAAACAGGAGATACTCTTCTTATGAGAATTGACGGTGATGCTGGAATAGATAGTATTAGCCCTGGTTGTCAATTTAACATTACAGGAGTTGGAGCGCAATATGACAGAAGCTCTCCTTACACTTCTGGATATCAAATTTTCCCTAGAAAAGCTACAGACATCAAAAATGTAAATTCTGTAATTGACCAGACTGTAGCTAATGTTTCTGACGATGGCGGCGATATTTCTTGGATGTCTGTACCTGGTGCTAGCTCTTGGAATATTGGTTGGGCAAAAGGAATGGCATCTACAATGCCAACTGATTCTGTAATGGGAATTACTACTAATCCTTATACAATTACTGGATTAAGTGCCGATACAAATACACATTACCATGTTTGGATTCAAGACGTGTGTGGACAAAACATGGGTCAATGGGATGGTCCAGTTATGTTCAGCGCTGATGTTACTAGTATTGATGAATTGGCTTCAGGAAGAGTACTTATTGCTTTCCCTAACCCTAACAATGTTGGTTCTGTAAGATTGAATAGAGTTACTGACGTTATTATTCGTAATCTATTGGGACAGCCAGTTATTGTGAAAACAAATACTGACGAAATCGACATCAATGAACTTTCTTCAGGTATCTACTTATTGGAAGCTGCTGAAGGCGATACCATTAAATTGATTGTAGAGTAATCCCTCTTACAATAAATAAAATTGAAACCCTTCTCATCCCGATAACTATCGGGACGGGAAGGGTTTTTTTATGGATTAAAACCACCAAACTATGTCATGCTGAATTCATTTCAGCATCTCAAAAGTTAAACTGAAATACAGAAAAACCCTTGCTATGATAACCAAAGCAACGAACTGTCACCATAGCTCAAAAACCGATAATCATTTTCTAAAGCATGATTGTAGACCGCCTTCCAGTTCTCGCCAATTATTGCCGAAACAAGCAATAGCAAAGTGCTATTTGGTTGATGAAAATTGGTAATTAATCCGTTCATAAATTGAAATGGATATCCAGGAGCGATTATTATTCCAGTTTTAAAATAAAGCTTGTTATTCGTTTTCAAACAAAAATCGATCAAGGCTTCTAATATTTCTTGTTTGTTGAAGTGCGCTTTAAGTTCATAAGGGTCCCATTGCTGAACATCAATACTCTTATTGGTTAAACATCGAATTCCTACCCAAAACAAACTCTCTACAGTACGGAGTGTTGTTGTTCCAACACAAATTATTGGTCGTTGTGCTTTAACTAAATGCAGCAAATGCTCCAAGGCTTCAGTAGAAACTTCTGCATATTCCTGATGCATATCGTGCTCTCCAATCGTATCCGATTTTACAGGCCGAAAAGTCCCTGCACCAACATGCAAGGTAAATTCAGAAATCGAAATATTTCGTTTTCTCAAACTGTCCAATACATTATCTGTAAAGTGTAACCCAGCAGTTGGAGCTGCAACAGATCCTTGAATTTTACTATAAACCGTCTGATAGCGGTCGTAATCGTTAGCTTCTGCTTCACGATTAAGGTAAGGAGGAAGGGGGACTTTTCCTGCTTTTTCTAATATTTCTGCAAAAGTCAAATTGCCATTCCATTCAAACTGAACCACATTATTCTCAGCGCTTTCCAGCAATTTAGCTTTTAGCACAACGTCATTCTCTAGCTGTAATTCAAGAACTTCGCCCTTCCATCTTTTTTTATTTCCAATCAAACAATTCCATTTTCCCGATTGGGTATAAGTCATTGCGGACCCAGGGTCTGTATCAGAAGGTTCTAAGCAGAAAATCTCAATTCTGGCACCAGTAGCTTTAAAAAAATTTAAACGCGCATAAATGACCTTAGAATTGTTCATAAAGAGTCCGACAGACTCAGGGAGAAGGTTTGAAATGTCGGTAAAGTTGTGATCGGTAATTCTTTCTGATTTGTATTGCAATAACTTACTTCCATCTCTTTTTTCAAGTGGATGCAATGCAATTTTAGATTCTGGTAAATCGTAAGTAAAATCTTCTATTCTAAGGTCTTTAACCATGTTGCAAATAAAAGTAGTCCGATGCAGATATTATCGGGTCATGCTGAATTTATTTCAGCAGCTCTTTTTGAGTTAGCTGTTTGATCGTAATTTGAGATTCTGAACAGCAGTTTCACAATATTTGCCGAATGGCAAATATGTTCCACTACGCTTCCAGATCCGATAGCTATCGGCTGACGGCTGGTTATACTATAGGAATTTCAATTCCAGAAAAACGACTGAGTACATCGTCTAAGGTTTGTTCAATATCTTCAATAGTATCGTCGGTTACTAATCGTGATCTAAACTCCTTGAAATTATGAATGTGTCGGAAATAATTTCCGTAATGGCGTCTTGTTTCTACAACACCTAGACGTGGGCCTTTCCAGTCTACGGCCATTTGAATGTGCTGTCGCGCCATATCAACTCTTTGCTCTAACGTGGGCGGGGCCGGAGTATAACCGTGCTCCATAAAGTGTTTGATTTCATTGAAAATCCATGGGTAACCAATACTCGCCCGACCAATCATCACCCCGTCAACACCATATTTATCTTTTACCTCAACTACCTTTTCACCAGAATCAATATCTCCATTTCCAAAAACAGGAATGTGCATTCTTGGGTTGTTTTTTACTTCACCTATCAATGTCCAGTCGGCATCGCCTTTGTACATCTGCTTTCTGGTTCTGCCATGAATAGAAATCGCTTTAATACCGACATCTTGCAAAGCCTCAGCAACCTCTACAATGAATTTGGTATTCTCATCCCAGCCCAGTCTAGTTTTAACCGTTACGGGTAAATCTGTAGCATCAACTATTGCTTTAGTTAGCTTAATCATCTTAGGAATATCTTGCAATATTCCAGCTCCCGCACCTTTACACGCTACCTTTTTTACAGGGCAACCGTAGTTGATGTCAATAATATCAGGATTGGTTTGTTCGATGATTTTGGTGGCTTCAATCATACTTGAAATTTCATTTCCAAACACTTGAATGCCAACGGGCCGTTCGTATTCGTAAATATCGAGCTTTACTCTACTTTTTACCGCATCACGAATCAATCCTTCACTCGAAATAAACTCGGTATACATAACATCTGCGCCTTCTTTTTTACAAAGAGCGCGAAAAGGCGGATCACTTACATCCTCCATTGGAGCAAGTAACAATGGGAATTCTCCCAATTCTATGTCTGCAATTTTTACCATTAACTAAACTAACTCAACCCAAAGATTAACTTTGTTTATCGAACTGCAAAAGTAGGCCTAAAACCGAGTTTTATGAGAAGAATGTCCTTTGTTTCCCAGTTGGTGATGCTGATCGTAATCTTACTGATTTGCTTGGGTTTCTTTTCGTTGATTGGTTATGGAGTGGCGATTTTGTTGTTCGATTTGAGTCTTGAGGAGCTACAATTGGCCTCCAACTACAAAGCAATTCAAGGATTAAAAATCGTGCAAGTTTTCAGTTCTTTGGGGACTTACTTGGCTCCGGTAATCATTTTCATTTATATCCTTAAAGAAAAACCAGTCCAATTCTTAAAACTGAAGAGAGGCATAAATCCTTTTGCATTAATTGTCGTGGGATTAATGGTAGTTACCTTTTTTCCACTGAACGGATTAATTGCCGAATGGAATATGGCCTTGCCCTTACCTGATGTTTTGACGCAATACGAAGCTCAAATTGAAGAAACCATTAAACGCTTTTTACAAATGCCTACGCTGGGTGATTTGATAGTCAATCTCATTGTGATTGCATTGGTCGCCGCTGTAGCAGAGGAAGTCCTTTTTAGAGGATTGATTCAAAAAATGATTTTAGAAAAAACACAAAATCCACATGTCGCTGTTTGGATAACAGCAATCGTTTTTAGTGGAATTCATTTTCAGTTTTCTGGGTTTTTTCCTAGGCTCTTTTTAGGCGTGCTATTTGGCTATATTTTCTTTTGGAGTAAGTCGCTTTGGTATCCAATTATTGCGCATTTCTTGCACAATGGAATTACGGTTGTCTTAGTTTACATCTATGGTGTTGAAGCTTTGGAAGGAATGGCGGCAGATGCCGAAAGCGGAAGTCAGCTTGCAATGACCATCGGAGCAACGTTGGTTTTTGCAGCTTTGGTTGTGCATTTTTATCGGGATTATAGGAAAGAAACTGTTCCCTTAGAAGTAGGCCCTCATTCTGACGGTTCCAGTGTGAATGGACCTTGATCCCTCAGAAGAACGTCCATTGTAGCCAACATTGAGTTGCAAATACTTTCCAATATTTCGTTGATAGGTGACTTGCCAAGTTCCATTGTCGCCTTGTTGTAATCCCTCTAACATTTCGTAATCAATAGACCCGTTTAGGATTCCTTGATAAGTGATTCTAATATATGCAACCTCCATTAGTAAACTGCCTTTTCCTACCTTTTGAAAGCGTGTTTCAACTCCAGCTTTTTGATGAATCGCAGTCTCTCCACCTAAGTCCGGATCATTGACTTTCTCTTTGTACTCGTATAAAATCGCAACCCGATAACTTACCCCTGGCTGAAAAGTCAGTTTGGGTAATACGCTGTAATAATCAATGGCGAAATTTCGGGTTGTGATAAAATCGGCTTCGCTGGTTTTCTTTCCCCATTTTCCTTCGGTTTCCAATAAGAACATACGAGTTATATTCCAACGGCCTCGACCAACTTGAAACACATTCGTTCTGGTTTCCAGACCATTACTCAATAAGGTTCTTCCCTTAATATCTTGAACGGTATAGTCTAAACCAAAAATGGGGTGCGATCGGTTAGCGTAAATCGTATTCCGGAATGAAGAATTTAGACTTACCAATTGAGTATCAATCCCAACATCTGGTAATGGATTGAATCGAGTATTAATGGCATCTTCTTGCGTTTTTCTATCCATTCGATAAGCCGTCTGATTCGAGAATGCCGCAAGGAATTTTAAGAATCCCGTTTTGTTGTTCCATACCCGACTTGGATTAATATTCAAAGTTTGATTGAACTGATTGGTAAACACTTTTACATAATCGTTGGTGAGAATAAAAATTCGGATATACTTCGCTTCATCACTAAAAACTGCGATTTCAAATTCATTGATTTCTTGAATTCCGTTTCCATTTGCGTCAATCCATGTGTATTGACCTTGTCCAGCAGGAACTTCAATGTATTTGTACTCTCTTTTTGCTTCGAGTCCAGATCCAATTTCATAAAATGAACCAGCAGTGAGTGCGCCTTTCCATAATCGCAAGTTGTATTCAACTCGGCTTAGAAAATTCTGATCGGGTTTATCCACCGTCAATTTATCATCTCGAATTTGTAATTCTCGATAAACTCCTTTTATACCCGCAGTAAAAGGTTTGAAACTCCGCCATTGGTATTCTGCTCCGTAGTTTTCGGCATAAGTTGCCATTTTCATTTCATTTTCAGAGCTGCGATAATCCTCTCGATGACCATAAAAAACTTTGTAGTAATTTTTTGTACTATCCAGAGATTCTATGAAGTATTCCCGTTCCCAAAATTGATACGCTGTTGCAGATAAGGTGTCTGAAATCAAGTCCTTAATTCTGTTGTCTTCTCGGTCGTCTTTGTACCCCAAATTGAGCTTTCCTACTTTCTTTTTTACCAAAGCCCTATGACGAGTAAAACTGGTATTGGATAAAGTTCCTCCCGATTCCATTGCACTTGCATCAATCGTTGCTGATATTCCGGTATAAGCAATAGAAGCATTCAAATTATGACGTTGCGCTGTAAAGTCACTCTCGGCATCAAAGCCCTCAAATTTGTATTGAATGTTGGTGTTTTTTTTCTGTTGTAATAAGATTCCGCCACTGTAGATATTTTGTTCGTTGGTTAAATTTAGGTTTCTAATGTTCCAATCTCTGTAGAATTCTACTGTTCGAATACGTTCAATTTCGGTGAAATTACTTCCCCAATGTTCAAGGCCAACTATCGGGCTCAATACCCACCCTTTTTCTTTTGTTGAAAGTCGAAAACCCTTTTTCCAATCGGTTTTAAAGGCGTAGCCAATATCGTTATCTGAATCTTCAGTAGAAAAAGTATTGATGTCATTATTACTAATTGCCCCTTCAAACGTCATTTCTGTAATGTCCGAAAACTCATACTTACCACCCAAAGAAAACAACTGCCGTTGTTTTGGGCTGTATAGTATTACGATAGGAGCATAATCTCCTCTTGAACCAAATGAAGAAGGTTCTACCCATTGAAAAACACGGCCATTCGCGGTAGAATTCAATAAAATATAATCTCCATTTCCGGCACCTACATTGGTAAAAGTTACTCTCCATTTTGCACTATCAGGATTCGCCGAAAACACAAAAACAGAATCGTACCCAAGACTATCGGTTAATTTATAAAGCACCTCGTTTTCAGTAAACTCGACTTCTTTAGCACTATTCGAAAATGCTTGATTCAAACTGTCTCCCGCATCCGATAAGATTAGTTTCTGTTCATCGCTTAAGTCTTGTTGCAGGCTCTGGTTTTTGGCATCTTGCTCGGAATACAAATTAAAGTTTAACTCCAGCTTTTTGTATTTGAATTCATCGCTAAACTGAAAAAGAGTTCGGGTATAATTCTGGTCACTGTACTGGAATTCTATGATTATCCTTTTATCCTTAGTAATCAATTGACGAGCGGTAAATGAAATCTCTGCTGTATTATAATTGATAATGTAATCTTCACTCTGGCCTCGCGTAAGTAACTTCCCGTCGATATACACTCTTTCAGTTCCACTTAAAATGATGATAAAAGGCTCATTCTCCTCCCCTCTTAAACGATAAGGGCCCTGATTACCTTCTACTCCCTGAATTACATTTCTTGAGAATTTACCCCGCGAAATAGCCCCGCTCAATTGGATGTCCATTTGGGGTGGTTTATAGCTCTCCAGGTCCGTTTCAGATTGTTTGGTTGAATTCGTGGGTAAATCTACCTTCAAAGTAGAAGTAAGTCCTTGAGCCTTCTTGTTGTATTTCATAAAGTAGCTTTTGCCACTTTCCAACCTAAAATCTCCTGCTGTTAAACTGGCTTGATCATTATAAACTTTAATATAAACCTGATCGAAATCTTGCAGTTGTTGTGTATTTCCCTCTGGTTGAATAGGGATGTTTTCATCAGAAATAGCTGCAGTAACAAATAAATTACTTGCAATTTTTCCTGAGAATTGAAGGTTCATACTGGAACTTACACTCAAATCTCGATTGTTTCCAAACCCAACTCCACGACTAATGCTACCACTTTTTTCAATTCCGCCCAATTCCATAAGCTCAGAAGTAGTTTTTGGCTGAACAGAATACCGAAAAGGATTACTGGCAACAAAGTTTCTTGATTGGATGATATCAGAGTTCTTTCTAGCATAAGGTTTGTAAAAAGAAAATGAGAAGGTTTTATAGCTCGCCTCGGCATTTATGGGAGTTGAAATTCTATCCTGATTCCAAATCAACCGTCCATTCAAATAATCCAAGGTATAAAGGCTGGTATCAACTGTATTATCATTTGGACCCTTCAATTCAAAAGAAGACTCGATAATAGAAAGGGAGTCCAATAAAACGGTATCCGCTGAACTGCTAATTTGCTTGAATTGTCGAGATGATTGAGCCAGCACTAACTGAGTTGACAGCACAATAAGAACAATTACAAAAAAGTAGTTTTTACAAAAACCCAGCACGCTTCAAAGATATTGTTATGACCAACGCTTAGTTTGGGTTTTAAGTACAAAATTACTCCCGTCATTCTTTCGACCTGTGAGTCCTTCCCATCGGGGAAGGAGCTGATCCCGATAGCTATCGGGAGAAGCGGAAGAGGTTTAGCCGGAAAATAATTTTAGCGAAAAAGCCCCTTCCGTCGCTACGCACCACCTTCCCCGGTGGGAAGGACCAAAAAGATTGTTTTTTCTGAGTAATCGAGTATTTACCAATACACTATATTTTAGAGGCAGGACAAAAAAAAGGGGCGTAAAGCCCCTTTCTTAAATAATATAAACTTGAGATTATTTCTTAACTACTTTTTCACGGGTAGAATAAGAAATTTTTAAAGCTTGTGCTTCTCTCAATTCCTGTTTTACATCAGTGACGATTCCCATTTCTGTATCGCCATCGACTTTCAGTGAAGTCGTCAACAATGGAATTTCGGCTTCATTAACCTCAGATCTTTTCGTCTCAATGTAAGGCTGAACATCTTTCACATTTGCAAAAGCATCATTCAATTGAATTCTTGGTGAGGTTCCATATTTTTTAGTCTCTGTAGGAGAGCCAATGTATATGTAGTTTACCAAGTTTTTGTTCTCCAACTTTTTGATTTCAGTTGCTTCAGGTTGTTCCATTTTAACCTTCAAATCAACTTCACGCATTACGGTAGAAACCATAAAGAAGAACAACAGCATGAATACAATATCCGGCAATGAAGCCGTTGATACTTGAGGTGTTGATTTCTCTTTGTTCTTGTTGAATTTAGACATTATCGTGACCCTCCAACATTTTTAGGCTCCGCTTCTGAAATACGCTGCGGATAAATTTTACGAATTGCCTTAACCTTATCCTTGTCGCCTGTCTCCAGGTAAAAGTCGTAAGTTTTACCAAACTTCTCCATTGATAACTCATTTCTGAGTTCATTATATGCACGTGCCAATTCATTTTGGACTTGGATGTACATGTTGTAAGAGGTTCCGTTATCGTTTTGCAATGAAATTACCTGTTTTGAAACTTCAACATTTCCAAAAAAGTCTACCGTTCTCAATTCTTTTTCCGGCAAATTAACGTCGTTTGCGGGGTTCTTAACGAACTCCTTTGTGGCTTCAGTGAGTTCAGCAATTTGCATGATGTCACCTTCCACTAATAATTGATCATTAGAGTTTACAAGCACCTCAAACACGTTTCTTTGTTTAATATCCGGCGGCTCTTCAATCTCATCCGGTAGCGGAGGAGGTAACAACCTCGATAACCCAAGGTCAGTATCCATAGTAGTAGTTACTAAAAAGAATACCAGCAATAGGAAGGCGATATCCGCCATCGAAGAAGCATTTATTTCAGGTGGAGCATTTTTTCCAGCCATAATTTTTTTCCTTTATCGTTTAATGTAACGAGCCAATCCTGAATAAAGTACACTAGCCACTGCCAAAAATGTTAGAATGTACAATGCATACAATCCAGCACCTGATAATTTCGTTGCACTTTCTGTGGTTCCCTCAGGGTAATAATTCAAAACTGTATCGTCTGCTAATACATACGAGATTCCCAGAATTAATAACATTGCTCCAATTCCCATTGCAGCCCCTTTAATAGATTCTGGCTTAGCGGAAGCTCCTAGACCTGCGCTTACCAATGCTCCACCTGCAGCCAACAGAGAGAAGATATAAGCCACATAAATCATTGGCTCATAACTATCACCCACAACACCTAGTAAAAATACTAGTGCGCCCAGTGCAAGTAAAACATAGAGTATAATTGAACTTATCTTCTCCATAATTACGCTTTAGTTTGGTGCTTAATTAATAAATCAACCAATGAAATTGAAGCATCTTCCATATCATTTACAATAGAATCCACTTTTGCAACAATGTAGTTGTAAAATACTTGAAGTACCATTGCCACTAAAAGCCCTGAAACTGTTGTAATCAAGGCAACACCAATACCACCAGCAACAATTCCCGGAGATATGTTGTTTGCTTCTGCAATCGCGTCAAATGCTCCAATCATACCTACTACCGTTCCAAAGAAACCAAGCATTGGTGCAAGAGCAATAAACAATGAAATCCATGAAAGTCCTTTTTCCATTAGTCCCATTTGAACCGAACCGTATGCTACAACAGATTTTTCAACCATATCGATTCCTTCAGAAGAGCGATCTAATCCTTGGTAGAAAATGGAGGCAACGGGCCCTTTAGTATTTCTACAAACTTCTTTAGCAGCTTCAACTCCACCACTCTTAAGCGCAGCTTCAACGTTTTCAACTAATTGTTTTGTGTTTGTAGTAGCCATTGTTAAATAAAGAATTCTTTCAATACAGATTGCAAGACCTAAAATCAAACAAACCAGTACAAATGACATAAAGCCAGGTCCACCAGCAATAAACTTGTCTTTAACTACTTGGTGAAAGCTCTTTTCTGGAGCAGCTTCTTCTTCCTCAACAGGAGCAGCTTCTTCCATTGGCTCTTCTTCAACCATTTGTTCTTCTGTAAAGGCTTCAGTTGTTGAATCATCAACTACTTCTTCCGAAGTAGCTTCTTCTGTTGTTGCTTCAGTATTTTCTTCCTGAGCATAAGAGTTGGATACGTACCCGAAGTTTAGGAGGGCAAATACAGCCAAAATTGAGAATACCTTATTCATAATCTATTTGTGTTTGAATTGTTTACTTATTTATTATTCCATTTATTAATTACATACTCTTTGCGGAGAGAGAGGGATTCGAACCCTCGAAACCCTTATGAGGTTTACACGCTTTCCAAGCGAGCCAGTTCAGCCACTCCTGCACCTCTCCTTTATTCGTTGATTTCAATAGAACTCTCTACTTAAATCGGGCGCAAATTACAAAATTTTTATTATCTCGAACGCTTATCCTTTACTAGTTAAAGTTTTGATGTTATTACTCCTCATTACCATTCCTTAAATCTGGCTCTAATTCGAAGGCTCTATCTATGTATTCTTGAGCTTTTACTGGGTTTCCTTGATATTGGTATGCAACACCTAAGTTTAAATATAAACGCGCATTCATTGAATCTAGTAATACTCCCTTTTCAAACCACTCAATTGCTGCATTATTGTCTCCGCTAATTGCATAAGTAACGCCAATTTTCTGAACAATCCCGTCATTATCTGGGTCTAGCCCATGTGCCCTTTTTAAATATGGCAAGCCCAAACTGGGTTGCTGCAAGTTCTTTCCATACAGCTCGCCTAACTTTTCGTTTATACCAGCATCCGCTTCGTTAAACTTTAAGTAGAGCAACATTGAATTTTTTGCAATTTCAAACCGTCCATCTGCCGTTGCTTCTTGTGCCACGTATTCCAAATTTTGTAAGGTATTTTTGTCGCCAGGACGCATTTTCAAACTGTTTTCGTAGAATGAATATGCCGTTTTATAATCCTCAAGCATACTATATGCATTTCCAGATAGAATCATTGGAGGAAAGTACGTTGGATAAATATCTAAAGAACGCTTGAGGTATTTTACGCCATCTAATAGGAGTACCTTCTTTTTAGCTTCGCTTCTTTCTTCCTTGGACAAATCGATTTTTGCCAATCCTGCAGCCATATTACACTTAGCACTTTCAGATGATACTTTTATATCTGTAAGAGCCAATGTTTCGTCAGACTCCCAAGCAAAATTCCTATCAATAGTTTTAAAACTATAAAGTAAAACCAAAACAGCTGCAACACCAATCCTCAAGTTTACTGCCTTTAACTTGAAAATAAACCAAGCAAGTATTACGGCTATTGAAACTGTAGGCACATATAGGAAGCGTTCGTTCATAAACGTTCCAATTGGAAATAATAAATTAGAATAAAGCAACAGTCCCCCGAAATAAGTAAATATTGCAAATCCCCAAACGTTTCTTTTTATCAATCCTAAGATTCCAAACCCTAATAATATCAAATGAGCTACTACTGAAAAAATCACTAAACCATCATCCCAGCCCACAATTGGAATTTGAGTTGGATAGTAGTCGTGTGTTAATGGATGGGGGAAAAAGGAGAGTTTTAGATAATATATAAGCGTAAGAAAAATCGTTGCGTACTGTTCACTCGAGCTTGCATTTAAAAAAGGGTTGTTCATTAATTCATTTGCAATTTTGGTATTTGGGGATCCAATGACAGCAAAACGTATGGCTAAATACACCAAAGACATTATAAAAAAGGGCAAGGTTACCAAAAGGGCTTCTTTTATTGATTTTTTTGGCAGAAGCGTATAAGTAGCTAAAGGAACTATTCCAACAAAAACAACTGAAGACTCTTTAGATAAAAGGCTTAACAAAAAAGTTATTGCAGCTATAACTAGGAAGGAAATGTTCCGGGTTTTCAGCCATTTTAAGGCTAAACTAAAAGAAAGCAGCGCTAATAGAATACTTAATAATTCATCTCTACTTTTAATATTTGCAACAACTTCTGTATGTAGAGGATGTGCAATAAAGATTGCTGTTGCTATAAAAGCCAGCCCAAACATTGAACTTGATTTTACATCATTGGGAAAAAATTGCAGGAGAACAAAAAACAAGAGAATTCCAGTAAGTGCGTAGCATAAAACGTTTATTAGATGATAGACTAAAGGCCAATCACCAAATATCTCCCATTCAACAGCATGAACAGCCATGCTCAAAGGTCGATATCTACCTCCAGCAACTAGGTTTTTATCTCTCCCAAAAAAACCAGTCATACTGTCGTGAGTAAAAATATCCTTAATTCCAGAGAACCCTTGTTTGGTAAATTGATTTTCTGTGATGACAATTTTATCATCAAGCACAAAACCATGGCGTAGGGTATTAGCGTACAGAAGGAAGCCTAAAATACCTATTAATAAAACTGCGTTTTTATTTTGAATCAGGAAATTCATATGGATAATTCACCGCAAATTGGTTCAATTAATTTTTGTTTTAATTCTTTGCCAGAAAACCCCTGTCCCAGTAAAAACATTGATTTCGTTATGGCTGCTTCGAATGTCATGTCTAACCCTCCAAGAATACCAATGTTTTTATAGGCTCCACTAGACTCATATTTTCCCTGGTCTACAGCACCTCTATCGCATTGTGTTATGTTTAGAATGACCTTGTCTTGTTTTATTTCGTTTTCAAGAAATTCCAAAAAGTCTTTGTGCGTAGGTCCGTTTCCAGAACCAAAAGTGCGCATTATGTAGACCTCATTTTTAGGATTGGAAAACGTTGCTTTTATGGTATCCATAGTTATTCCAGGAAATAAATACAAAACCCCTACTGCATCAGAAAACACGTCTTTTGGGCTAAACGGTTCAATTCTTTTCTTTAAGAAATGGTCCAAATCAAACTTTACATCTACTCCAACCTCAGCTAAAGCTGGAAAATTAGGAGACTCGAAAGCTTCAAAGTGTTGAGTTGAGGATTTAATCGTGCGATTACCTCGAAATAAAAAACCATCGAAATAAATATAAACCTCACCTCGGTTTTCCGAAAAAACCTGAGGCAAAGTCGCTGCAATTTCTATAGAAGAAATCAAGTTTTCCTTTCCATCAGTTCTCAACATACCAATTGGAAGTTGAGAGCCCGTAATAACTACGGGCTTTGTTAACCCTTCGAGCGCAAAACTCAACGCAGAGGCTGTAAAAGCCATAGTGTCGGTCCCATGCAATATCACAAACCCATCGTAGTTTTCGTAATTATTCTTGATAATTGAAACCAAATGAGACCACAATTCCGGCGTGGCATTTGAACTATCTATTGGATCTTCAAAAGAACTGGAGTGAATATTAAAGTTGAATCGCTCCAACTCCGGAATGGTTTCTAAAAGATGCTCCAGATTAAACGGCTTTAATGAAAGCGTTTTTGGATCCTGGATCATACCTATAGTACCTCCAGTATATATTATTAAAATTGCTGAGTTCAATACTTTCTGACTTAAAAACCAAATTTAATCTTCCAATTGAGTTGGAAAGAATATTTCATTGGTATTTCTCTCCGTTACGCTTGAAATTTCTTCTACGGAAACGCCCTTTAATTCAGCTAGTTTTTTTGCAACTAACATCAAATAAGATGGTTCGTTTCTTTTTCCACGGTGGGGATGTGGGGCTAAATAAGGGCTGTCCGTTTCTAGCAATAGGTGTTTTAAATCGACTTGCTCTATGGTTTTATCAAGCCCAGAGTTTTTGAAAGTCAGCACGCCTCCAATACCCAACTTAAACCCGCCATAATTTAATATGTGCTTTGCTTGTTCCAAATTACCCGTAAAACAATGAAAAACCCCAGAAAGTCTTTCGTCATTTAGTTCATCAATAATTTCCAAAATTTCTTCAAAAGCATCCCTTACGTGAATAACAATAGGAAGGTTTAATTCTTTAGCCCAATTTATTTGAATTTTTAAAACCTCAATTTGTTGATCTAAAAATGACTTTTCCCAATATACGTCCAACCCAATTTCACCAACTGCAATTGGCTTTACATTCGTAGGGTTATTAAATAAATAACGTTGAACTTCTTCTATCTCGAGCTCCCAGTTATCCTTGACCGAACAGGGGTGGAGTCCAAACATTGGAAAAATTTGAGTAGGGTATTCACCGGCTAAAGAAGTTAACCGTTTAGTGTAACTCGCATCTATCGCTGGCAATAAAAAACGTTTTACCCCAACTTTAATAGAAGATTCAATAATCCCGCTTCTGTCTTCGTCAAATTGCTCAGTGTAAATGTGACAATGGGTATCAGTAAAGTTCATAACGCAATAATAATAAGCTTAAGCTTATCAAAATATTGATTTAAAAAGCTAAAATGCTGGATTAGAATATTTACTACATTTGCTAGGATAGCTAAATTTAAAGAGTATCGTATGATTTTCAAAACAATTAAATACATCGTCCTAATAACATCTTTCTCGTTTTTTGCAATTGGGTGTGGCGATAACACACCTACACAAAATCCGCCAACGGACAAACTAGTCGATCCTGACTTGGATGTTAATACAAAGGATAAAGCTCGATTTCAGCGCGCTAAAATTGTTTTTTTCGCGCTTCCCTCACCAATTGAGACTGCTAGGATTCTTAAAAAGTCTGGAGCAATTTATAATAAATCCTTGTTAAACCCTAGTTCAAACGCTACAGGCTATAGTACCTCCGTTCGGAAAGCAATTGCATTAGGAATCTTTGTTGCTGATTTGAGTTATGCGAATTCATTTAAACAACAACAAGACTGTCTAGAGTATTTTGCTACAGTTCAAAAGCTATCGGAAGAGTTAAGTCTAAGCAACATATTTACTTCCGAGTTTATCGAGACGATTGAAAAAAACATCAACAGTGAGGACTCTGTTTTAAAATACCTGTCTGACTCCTATTGGCAAGCAAATGCTCAATTAAAGGAAAACGAAAGAGAGAGTGTTGCCGCTTTGGTTGCAGCTGGTGGTTGGATTGAGGGGCTACATATTGCCTGTTCATTAGTGAATCCAAACAACCCTTCTGATCCTCTTGCGGAGCGGATTGCTGAGCAAAGAATAGCACTAAAACAGCTAATAAAGTATTTGTTGTCCTTTAAAGATCCCAAGTTTCTTCAGGAAATGACAGAGGACCTTAAGCGTCTAAAAACTTCGTTTGACAAAATTGAAATGAAGATACAAAGACAAACAAAAGAAATAGATGAAAACGGTATTGAAACTGTGGGAAGTGTCAAGACATACACATACCCTCCGGGCACGCTCAAAGAAATAATTGCAGAAGTAAAAGTTATCAGATCCAAATACATTAAATAGACAAGACATGAAGCTACTTAATTATTTTCTGGCCATCTCAATTGGGCTTTTAATACTTTCAAATAGTGCGCAAGCGCAATGTAAGCGATTTACAGAAAAACAATGCCTACCGAATTTAACCCCGTTTACTAATAATGGTCAAATCAATAATGCAACTCTATTTGAGGGTGATTCAGCTAACTTAGTTATGACTTTCTATTCACTGCTAGATTATAGGCTTATGGTTTGTTCTCATGAGGTTCTTGGAACAGGAGTTCATTTTAAGGTGCAAGACAATGATGGAAATATCCTGTTCAATTCAAAAGAAGCACAAAAAAACTATTGGGACTTTAGGGTTAACTCAACCCAAGATTTAATTGTTAGCGTTAATGCTCCTGAAAATTCTGGAAATTTAACAGACATTCCTGCAAGCGGCTGTGTTTCAATCATTCTTGGCTTCAAGGAATAAAAACCTCCACCAATATTCAGCCTTCTTTTTTATTCGAAATTGCCTTATCATTAATTGATGGTATTGGACCTGTAAAAGCAAAGTCTTTAATTAAACATTGTGGCTCAGCTCAAGCAGTATTTACTGAGCGTAAATCAATCTTGAGGAAAGTTCCTGAAATTGGCCTTCACGCAATTAAAGCTTTAGCAAATACATCTGTCTTTGAAAGAGCAGAAAAAGAATTAAAGTTCATTGAAGAAAATAATATTCAAGTGCACTATTACGAAAATGATAATTTTCCGAGACGCCTATTGCACTGCCCTGATCACCCAATAATTCTTTATTCGAGGGGTCAAATAAATGCCAACCCTCCCAAAGTTTTAAGTATTGTAGGTACAAGAAGGGCTACGCCCTATGGCAAAGATATAACCCAAAAAATTGTGGCTGGTTTAAAAGATTTAGATGTTCTTATATGCAGTGGTCTGGCCTTTGGTATTGATGCAGAAGCCCATCAGGCTTCCATCAAAAATAAGCTTCAAACAATTGGTACCGTGGCTCATGGACTAAATATAATATACCCAAGAGAGCATTATGGACTGGCAAAGCAAATGGAAGAAAATGGTGGCATTCTTTCTGAATTTATTAGTGGAACGATAGCCAATAAAGAAAACTTTCCAAAGCGAAATAGAATTGTTGCGGGCATGTCTGATGCTACATTGGTAGTTGAATCAAAAAGACGAGGTGGCGCACTTATAACTGCTTACCAAGCCTCTGGTTACAATAGGGATGTTTTTGCAATACCTGGAAAGGTAACGGATGTGCACTCAGAAGGGTGTAATTTGATTATTCAAAGAAATGTTGCCACCATGATTCAGTCAGCAGAGGACATTATAAATGCAATGGGCTGGGAGGCAGAAGGAAAAGATTCAACTCCGCAAATGGAGCTTTTTATTGATTTATCAGAAAATGAAAGCCTTATTCGAAATTTAGTTTCTGAGCATCAATCTATTAGAAGAGATGAGCTATCTGCACTTGTAAAACTTAGTTCAGGCGATGTTGCAAGTACATTACTCTCTTTAGAGCTTAAAGGGGTTTTAAAGTCCCTTCCAGGTGGCGTTTATACAATATAGTATTTATACCATTTCTTTATTAACTTTCCATTCTAAAGAAAAAACTAATGGAAATCAAAAAAGCAGACAATAAACCTACGTTACTAGAACTGGAAAAAGGAAAGAAATATGCCTGGTGTTCTTGTGGGCATTCAACAAACCAACCTTGGTGTGATGGCTCGCACAAGGGAAGTGAACATACACCTCATGTGTTTGAGGTAGAAGCATCTAAAACCTATGCGATGTGCCTTTGCAAGGGAACAAAAAATGCTGGGTTTTGTGATGGGTCGCATTCGAAATAAGAAGCTATGCAACTAATGATAAAACTTACTTTTTCTTTAGCAGTATTTTTTCTAAGCTTAACTATTCATGCTCAGTCTGTGCAAACTAATGCAATTATTATTGAATTAAAAGCTGTGAATTATAATGATGTGGCAATTAATGCTAGCTCTAGGGATGCGGAAGTAAATATGGATCCAATCGCAAATACAACGAGGATTGCGATTGACCCCATAACTATAAAGTCTGACAACGTAGAGTTTGATAAAGCAATTGAAATGGCGGAATTTGAACCCTTTGTTTTTAAGATGGTAATAGATCCAATGATGCTCGATTTCCAAAGTCGTCAAAACGAACAAGTCGATGCTACTTGTTTTGCTACAATTAATGGAATTACACAGAGGATCGAGTTAAAACTGCTTATCACCAGCAAAAAAACTAGCACTTTAAACACCTATGTATTAACAGGTACAGGAAGAATACCTCTAGAATTATTTGAACTTAAGGATAAACTGAGTATACTGAAAGACGACATCAGTTTTCTATTTACTCAAAATATTACTGCCGCCTACCGATAAGCCTTAAGACAAACCTTTAAAGGTTTTTAGCGTTTTTATATTGGAGACATTAAAATTTGAAACACCTTCTATCAATATTACTTTTGACTGTGGCATTTTTTGGTGCACCAAAATTTGCAAGTTCTGCAATCGATGTATCGGGTAATGTTACTCAGTTTGGAAGTGTAATTCGATTTCAAAAAGTCTACTTCAAAGGTGCTGGTATTGATACAAACACCACCACTGACAGTAGAGGAAATTACAATATCAAACTGTTCCCTTCGGCTAACGAAGGAATCTTTGTTGGCTTTACCAAAAATTGTTTGGGAGATACCTTATCATTATTTAAAGAATATGGACCCATTACGTCATCTGCAGTAATAAACTTCAAACTGTGTGAGCTCATCCAAAGCACTACCGTTTTAGGACGTGTTATTTATCAAGGAAACCCCCTGCCAAATAGTGTTGTTCGGTTCAGCTTTAACTCACAGAATAACCTTGTTGATAGCGCTGTAACAGATAGTAACGGATATTATGTTAAGACCCTCACAGTTGCTTCGCAGTCCAGCGGGTTGTTGTATGCCTCAATTAAAAGCTGTGATGAGCAAAAAATCGTAAAATCTAGCTTCTACTCTGTTAATGATACGTGCAACCTTAATTTTAAATATTGTGTAGGCGGTAATTTTAAAATTTTGACAGGAAGGGTTATCAATGATAATATTCACTTCAAACAAAATGATGTAAGCCTACTGCTTTATGAATACGATCAAAGAACTAAGCAACTGCAATTATTGGAAAAGCAAAATTCTGGTATTGAGGGTGTCTTTAGGTTCTTATTAACGAGAGGAAATCAATACCTGCTTAAAGCAGTTCCGAAAAACTCATTATCCGTGAGTCCAAATTATTTTGGAAACTCATTGTATTGGAACAGGGCTGAAGTTATTTCTTTCGAGGGTGATTCTATTCGAGATATCGACCTTCCTGTTCAATCATTAACAAGAACAGCTGGAACCGCTGATATAACTGGCACGGTAACAGATCAAAGAGTTCATCGTTTTAAGCCGCACACAGTTTACCTCTTAAATAATATATCGGAAATCGTAGACTACGCAAGTTGTAATGAAACTGGACGGTTTCAGTTCTCCAACCTTCCAGCTGGAAGCTATACAATGCACACTGATGTAGTAGGCCTTCCAACTAACGCTCCTACTTTCACAGTAGAACCAAACTCTGTGTTTTCTAAGTATACTATTACTATTTCAAAACAAGGTGTTTCTTATGATTCAGAGGCACTTGGAAGCAACGAAATTGAAATGGAAAATAGGCTATCGGTATTCCCAACACCATTCGAAAATGAACTTAAAATTCAATCTAATTTTCAGCAAAGCCATTCGTTAATTATAAAAGATATCAGCGGTAAAATTGTCCATGAGGCAACCCTATTGCCTTTTTCTACGTCTGCTATAAGCACTGCGCTCTGGGAAAGAGGAGTTTATGTGGTTTATAGGTTTGACGAAAATCAAGTTGGAGAAGTAACGAAAACAATAAAACGTTAACATGCGAATAGTTGTAAAGGAAAAATTAATAAAAGCTTGTATAAAGGGAGAGCGTAAAGCTCAACAATCTCTTTATCAGTCTTGCTTTCAGCCTTTACTGAGTATTTGCATGCGTTACAAAAACAACAAAGAAGATGGCGTTGCAATTTTAAACGATGCCTTTCTGAAAATTTTAACAAACATAGAATCTCTAGATCCTAGTGTTCCTTTTGAAGCTTGGGCTAAGCGAATTACAATTAATTGTTGTATCAACGATTATAGAAAAAACCGTTCAAAGCCAAGTATTGTTTCTTATGATGATGAATATGTTAGAGAGCCTAGCATACACGCATTTGAAATTGAGGAAGAAGATCACGTTGGAATTACACTCAAAAAGCTGAAAGAGCTTTTGGCTAGGGTTCCTGCGAGTTCTCAAGAAGTGTTTCAATTATACATACTTGAAGGTTATACACATAAAGAGATTGCTGAGATTCTGAAAATTTCGGAGGGTACCTCAAAGTGGCATTTGAATAATGCAAGAGGTAAACTGAAGGAAATGATTATTGAGTCACAAAATAGAATTAGCAGAATCGCTCTATGAGCCTGAACCATATCGACAGACTTTTTAAGTCCGCATTTAGGACGGAACAGTATTCGTATAAAAGTGAATACTGGAAAGACATGGAGTCTCGTCTAGGGCCATCAAAAGGCGGTGGGGCTTTTGGTAAGTTCCTAGGATCGGTCGTGGTGCTCATCTCGGGTTTTTCTGTCACCAGTGATCAGCTAACTATTCCTGTAACAGCGGTAATCTCAAAACCCTACGCTGAACTTCGAAGCATAAAAAACAGCTCTAACCAATTTAGTTTTCTTGAACAAAAGAATACTTTGTCCGCTACTGAAATTCCAACTCATGAACCAAACGCAAGTCAAGGCAACTCACTTAAAACTGAATCACATTTAGGTGTTAATCAAGTTTCTGAAAAATTAGAAGTTGAAACAGTTTCAGTTGCAGCTTACAATTCGGCTTCAAAAAATGATGCGTTGCATTCATCCTTGCAGCAATCAACTCAAAACGCAGAAAAAGTTGGTGCTCCAGTAGCAAGTTCTTATACTCCCACAGAAAATACCCAATCCACAAGCTTTTCAAAAATTAACTCTGCCCAAATAGCTAGTATTAACTTCAAAACTTCGCAAGAAGAGCTCGATGGACCACTTGCGAATGGAACGGAGTTTGGAGCTAAAATTAAACAAAGCGGACTTACTCAATATTTTATTCAAGGAGGGGCTTATTATTTGCAGTTAGACCCAGATATTGTAGATCAAAACAATATTCCAGAAGATTTTGAAAAAGAGTTCAAATCATTTAGCATGAGCGGCGCTGAAGTGCTGGTTGGAGCAAAACGAAGAGGGTTTAAAGTGGCTACAGGTATAGGTATTTCTTCCATTTCAAAAACGTTTTCCTATAAATTCAGCGAAGAAAATATAATTACCACAGAAAATATAAGTTCAACTACTTATCTCGATAATGTCGATAGTTCATTCTCTCATTACGAAGTTAACGAGTTTGATAATGGCTCAAGCTCAAACTTCGATATTGCTGGGGCGGTCTATAATGTAGACTCGAACTTTGTTACTGTGTCAGATACAACGCTGACAAGTTCTAAAGAGGTTACAAACAACAATATCGCAATTGCTTATCAACTTAATTATATAAATATTCCACTTCAAGTTGGATATGAAATTGAAATTGAGCGATTTTTTATAGACATAAACGCCGCATTACAACTGGGCATTTTAAGTAGCTATAACGGTTTTAAATATAATGATAGAGCAGAAGGGTCAAAAACAATAATTACCTCAAAAGACCTCAATCCGGTTACCCTTAGTTATACTGTTGCTTTAGGAGCTGGTTATAATATTACTCCAACCATTTCGGTTATAGCCCAACCCGTTTACTCAAGTACGCTAGTTGGAGCATTTAAAAACATCAAGCCAAACAATATTTCTGGCTTAGGCGGAAAATTAGCACTTAGATATCAGTTTTAAAAACCTAAAAGTCAGCTGATTCTATTTTTATTTTAAAAAAACCAAACCTTTTACAATCTTGCGGTCATTCTAACACAAGACGTCTAATTCCTTTATTTATTCAAAATTAAAATCTAGCAAAATGAAAACTCTTAACACATTATTTTTAACCTGTATTCTGTCGCTTGGCTTTTACACAGCGTCGGCACAATTCAACGTTTCGATTTCAGGAAGCGTATCCAATATGAGCGCTGGAGACTCAGTTACTATTTATGCAGACACACTAGGAGGAGTATTTAGCTTCTCGAACGCTCAAGTATTAGCAGTTGGGCCAAATGGAAGTTATTCTATGGGCATTACCGCTTATGGTACTCAAACCTATTGGGTTTGGATGGTGAACTGCAAGAACGACACTCTTGTTGATAGTTTAATGATTACCAGACAACGCCCACAAGCTGTTGTAAATTTCAATTACTGCAACAGTGCAACTCCAGCAGCCTATTCAACTGTTTCAGGAATCGTTTATACAAATGGATCTGGGTTTGCTGCAGCTGGAAAAGTGCTTTTAATTAAAAAAGATAGCGCAACCTTAACCTCTGTTGACACCTTCAACATTGGTCAAAGGGGGGTTTATACGTTTACCATTATGGATAGTAACTATCAGTACTTAGTTAAGGCTATTCTTGATAATACCGACCCTAACTACGCATCTAATTTACCTACGTATGCTGATAGTGCATTGAATTGGTCAGGAGCCGCAATTATTCCACGTGGCGGCAATCAAACGCACATTAAAAATATTTGGTTGAACGCCGGAACAAACGCAGGCGGACCTGGTTTTGTGGGTGGTTTAGTTTCTCAAGGAGCAAATAAAACGAGTGCTGCTGGAGATCCAGTGGAAGGCGCTCAAGTAATGTTGCTTCAAAACAATAAGCCGATAGCTTATACTTTTTGTGATGCACAAGGGAAGTTTGGAATTGGCAATTTAGCTTACGGAACTTATACTGTTTATACAGAGGTGGTGGGCTTGCCAACACTTACCGCAGATGTAACTATTAATGCGGACAAAGAAAAAGAAAAAGGCGTAACGGTTACGATAAACTCTTCAGGTGTTACAACTGATGTTGAAGTAGTTGCAAGCATAAATGAATCGATTTCAGGAGCATGGAAAGGATTTCCAAACCCAGTTAGCGAGAACTTAACAATTAGCTTCGGAAGTGTTGTTGAAGGTGCTAAAATCTCAATAATTGACATTAGCGGAAAAACAATGGAAACTATTAATACTCAGAATAGCTCAGAAATTTCAATTCCGATGTCTCATTTGAATAGTGGCACTTATTTCATTCAGGTTCAAACTGATGCTGCTTCAAAAACTTTTAAAGTTTCAAAACACTAGTCTCTTGGTTCAAAAATTTAGATATATCATCCTTTTATTAATGATTGCGAGTAGCCTGCAGGCTACTCCCGTCGTTATTAAAGGTTTAGTAACTAATAACTCAGTTCCTGCAACTAGAACTTGGGTACGCGTCCAGTACACTCAATTGGGAGATACTGCAGTTATGACCGATACTCTTGGGAATTATGAAGTTACTATTAACCCTCGCCTTATACGCGGATCAGTAACAGCTAGCTTTATCGATACGTGTCGAAGAGATAGCATCGGCGATACTAAACCTTTTGATACTTCAACCACTCCAACAATTATTATAAATCTGAATGGGTGCGTTCCTAGCGGTTTGACCTTAGGGGGATTCGTTCAAAACATTCCTAATCCATATACTAATCCAGTACATGTGCTCTACAGCTTTAATCAATTTCAATCTCAAGATACACTTGAAGTAGATTCTACAGGTAGTTATTCTAAAACTATTCAAAGAACCACACCAGGTTTACTTGAATACAGGCTTATTGACTGCAATTCCATCTTAATACAGGATTCTATATTTTATAACGTTCAAGATACAATAATCAAAAACTTCGATTATTGCGCTGTCCCAATCAACTCGTATTTCGGTATTGTAAGGCTAAACGGAGCTCCTACTTCTCCAAATCAATGTGCTTTGCTTCTCTATGAATACAATGTCGCTGATCAAGCTATGACTTTTAAAGACACGGTCCGCATCAATTTTGGCGGTCGGTTTTCATTTCCTAATAATAGTGGTTCCGATTATTTGTTAAAGGTAGTTCCAACGTCAAATCAACAGGGATTTTCGGCCACCTACTACCCCTCAGGGTATTCATGGGCAAAAAATAGCTTAGTAATTGGGCCACATCTTTCTGATTCAACTGCACTAATAATTGATTTAAATCAAAACCAATCCAACCAAAACGGAAATGGAATTATAGCAGGTGAATTGAGAGTAGATGATAATTTAAACGTGCTTGGATACAATGGAACAGGCATTCACCTTCTCGATAAAAACGAAAGACCAATTGATTATCAATTTGCTGACGCCAGTGGAAATTTTAGGTTTGAAAACCTCACTTCTGGTGATTATTATGTTTGGTTCGATCAGTGTGGAATTCCAACAGAGCCAATTCCCGTAACGATTTCAAATACTAACGAAAAAGTAGATGGGCTTATTATTACCGCAAATCAGTTGGGAATAAGCTATGACAATTTTGTATCAATAGCACCTATAACTGATGATATACAGCATATCAACGCCTACCCTAATCCCTTCTCGCGCCAACTAAAACTGCACGGTTCGACTAACGCCGAAGTTGTAGTTTTTAACTTATACGGACAACCTATTACCAACTTTAACTTGACAGAAAATGAAACCCGAATCATTGATACAACAGCTTGGGCTGAAGGTTTCTATTTGATAAATGTTCATTCTAAACATGGCGATTATAGTATAAAGCTACTTAAAGACTAAAAGGAAGTAAAATCCTAAATGAACCCTAAACCGCAGCTTATAGAAGCCTGTAAAAAAGGCGATAGAAAAGCTCAAGAAGAGCTTTATAAGCAATGCTTTAGCCCATTAATTAGTATTTGTTTTCGGTTTGCAAATAATAAAGATGATGCGGCCATCTTATTAAACGAGGCCTTTTTTAAAATTCTTCAAAATATTGAAAAGCAAAACCCAAATATTCCATTTATGGCTTGGGCAAGAAGAATTACCGTTAATCATTGCATTAACGAATATCGAAAAGACAAAACCAGAAAAAAATATATAGAAACTACCGATGATGAAACATTATCTCGCCACTCGGATTTAGAAATTGATTTAGACGATTCGGGAGAGTATTCCGCTGAGGTTTTAGAAATTGTAAAAAAAGAAATATTGAACCTTCCAGCAACTACGCAAGAAGTGTTTCAACTTTTTATCCTTGACGGTCTGTCGCACAAAGAAATCGCTGATAGCCTTGGAATGCAAGAAGGAACATCAAAGTGGCATGTTAACAATGCTCGAAAAAAATTAAAAGAAGTACTAAAGGGAACATTAAAAATAATTTCAAGTCTAGTATTATGATGGATAAAGACATAGACGAAATATCAAGGTCAGCATTTCCTGATGGAGATGTAGCATTTGATGCCAAATATTGGAATCAAATGGGTGCTATGATAGATCAGCGAAAAAAGAAGCGAGGATTCATTTTCTGGTGGGGAAAAGGAGGTGCATTAATTCTACTAATAGGCGGATTATTAGCTTATACCTCTTTAAATAATAACGCATCACGTTTAGATAAAACTGAAGAAAAAACAGCAACTTTATCCGGTACTTCAATCCTTACTTCAGAAACAAAAAAGCTATCAGATTCAAATCTTGAGCAAATAGAGAGTTCCATCGCTCTAAACTCCAATTTGATTGATGTAAATACTTCTTCAAATACAGAAAATAATTCTGAAGTAACTGCAGCGCCCACTGAAACTAATGTAAAAACAGTTCTGGCAAACCAAAAATAAATCGCTCCAGAAAACAAGATTGCACCAGTCCCTGTAACGCTTGATTATTCGAATTCGGCTAAATCAATTAACGGCAATATTGAAGTTTCTAAGGACCAAAACACTACCTCGGTTTCAGAAAAAGTGGTTTCAGGTACAGCCCAAAGAAGCGTAGGCAGAAAACCAGAAAACAATTCGGATCGAACTGTTATGGCTGCTGGGCAAATGCAAAACAAAGCAGAAAACAATACTGCTAATATTGTTGCCGAACCGTCACTGGTAAATAAAAATCTAGAAATAGATGCTATAAATCCTTTAAAGTCAGGATTAATTCCATTGGGTTTCAACAGGTTTGATTTATATAAAATGCCAATAGACTCAAGTTTCAAAAAAGATCTAACTGAGTTTAACGAAGCGGTAGAAAGCGGTTCTAAGTTAAGGTATTTTCTTGAGCCTGTTGTTGGTTTTAATAGTTCTTACAGAACAGTTAATGCCGAAAGTCAAATCGATAATTCAACTTTTAATCTGGATTATAAACCAACTCAGGAGGTCCAATTAGGATTAAACCTTGGGGCAAAATACGATAACTTTTTTGGTGCGCTTGGTCTTCATTTCAACCATATTCAAAGTACCATAGATGTCAGCGAAACTGAATTGGCAACGCAAACGGCGCAAAGCATTGCCGAGCGTACTATTGTCGATCAAATCGATAGCGTTCTTATTAAAACCCCTGTTATTAAGGTGCCTTCTGGCTCCGATTTCGTTTTTCAAAAAGGTGCACCCCAATATAACATTGACACTACACTTATTAAGGTTTACGATACTACAACAACAACTTCTAATGTTGAGAAGGCAACTAATTCTGAATTGAGTTATAGGCTTCAGTACGTATGCCTACCTATGCAAATTGGTTATGAATTTCCTATCAAGAGCTTTTTCATTGGAGCGGGTTTAGGATTCGATTTAGGACTCTTAATCAACAGTAAAGGCAAACTTTTCGACCCTGAATTGAACCAAATAGTAACAGTTACTTCGAGTGATTTAGTAAATAAAACAACCCTTGCATATAACCTTCAATTTGCCTTTGGGTATCACATTAAACCTAACTTGTCCATAGCAATACGACCTAATTTAAGGCAACAAGTCATAAGCCCCTTTAAAAACACAAACCTTCCAAATACAAGACTTGGGGGTTTTGTTGGGTTACGCTATGATTTTTAACTAAAAGTTTAAGGTAGGAATGTAAACCCCTTCCGCCTCGTGCCACAGCACCTTCCCCGTAGGGAAGGATTAACAATGAGTCATTAAATGTCGAAAGTAATTCCCTGTGCTAAGGGTAATTCGGTAGAATAGTTAATGGTGTTAGTTTGCCTGCGCATGTATGCTTTCCATGCATCAGAGCCTGATTCTCGACCACCACCAGTTTCTTTTTCACCTCCAAACGCTCCGCCTATTTCAGCGCCAGAGGTTCCAATATTTACATTGGCAATACCACAGTCTGAGCCTGATGCAGATAAAAAGCGTTCTGCTTCTCTCATGTTGGTTGTCATAATTGCAGAAGAAAGGCCTTGTTTAACACCGTTTTGAATAGCAATAGCTTCTTCTAGTTCACTGTATTTCATTACATACAAAATAGGAGCAAAAGTTTCATCCTGAACAATCTGAAACTCATTATTGGCCTCAGCAATTGCAGGCTTTACATAGCATCCACTCTCATAACCCTCACCAGAAAGTACTCCACCTTCTACCAATAGTTTTCCGCCAGCTTGCTTCACTTGTTCAATGGCATTAGAGTACGCCTTTACAGCATCAGTATCAATAAGTGGCCCAACATGATTGTTGGTATCCAATGGATTCCCAACTCGCAATTGCTTATAAGCTGAAGTTAGCTTTTCTACCACTTCATTGTAGACACTATCGTGGATAATTAAACGTCGAGTAGATGTACAACGTTGACCTGCGGTTCCTACAGCGCCAAATACAGCGCCAATAACGGTAATATTAATGTCCGCCTCGGGAGTGATAATTATAGCGTTATTTCCTCCTAATTCAAGCAAGGAACGTCCAAGGCGTTTTGCTAGCTCAGCACCAACAATTTTACCCATTCTGATAGATCCAGTTGCCGAAACCAATGGAATTCTTACATCCTTAGTAATCATTTCTCCAACTTTATAATCACCATTAATTATACAGCTAAGTCCTTCAGGTAAATCATTTTCTTTAATTACCTCAGCAAATAAATTTTGACAAGCTACCGAACATAATGGTGCTTTTTCTGAAGCTTTCCATACGCATACATCACCACTTACCCATGCTAATGCAGTATTCCAACACCAAACGGCTACTGGGAAATTAAACGCTGAAATTACTCCCACTATTCCTAGTGGGTGATATTGCTCATACATTCTGTGCCCTGGTCGTTCTGAGTGCATGGTTAGGCCATACAGTTGTCTAGAAAGACCGACTGCAAAATCACATATGTCAATCATTTCTTGGACCTCACCCAATCCTTCTTGGTATGATTTACCCATTTCGTAGGTCACTAACATGCCCAACGCTTCTTTCTTTTCACGCAATTTATCTCCAAAAAGACGAACGATTTCACCGCGTTTTGGTGCAGGCATTTCACGCCAAACTTTAAAAGCAGCCTCAGCCAACTGAATTACTTTTTCATAATCAGTTGGAGTAGTAACCGAAACCTTACCTATAAGCTGCCCATCTATAGGAGAGTAAGAAGAAATGTATTCTGAATTTGAAAACCATGAATTACCCGTGCTTGTACCTTCATTAATTTTCTCAATTCCTAATTCTTTGAGAGTAGTTGAAATGTCCATTCTATTCTAATTTTTTTTCAGTTTTTTCCGAAGTTCTTTCTAGTTCGTCTGCGATAATCTCCTCTTCAATGTCAGTCATTTGGCCTTCTTTTTCTGCTTGCGTTGCATGCATAAATCGGCTGGTGGTTTTTAATATTCCTGGTAATGACTCTTGCTTATCTCTCGTCATTAAAGCTAAGGTCATAATTCCGCTGCTAATCAAAATCATGTACAACAATATCCCATTGTCAAAGTAAGAAATCGCATATTCTAAAGGAATACTAAAGAAAAGCATAATGGTAATCAAACCACGAGGCGAAACAAACAAGGAGGGTAGCATAAAGCTATTGGCGATAAACCGGAAAAATAAATACCGAATGATAAAGAGAACCCCCAGAAATATCAAAGCAAGTATTAAAACCTCTAAGTTAACGAGCGAGGCAATTGCGATACTCTCTCCAAAAACAACAAAAAAGAAAGTGCGCACCACAAAAGAAGTTTCGAGCGTGATCACTTTGAAATAATGCAGGGTGTCTACTATTTTTTCATCGCTAATGTGTTTCTTCATAAAGCCTCTAAAAAATAATTTGTGGTTATTAATTAGCAAGCCAAAAAACAAAATGATCAAAAGGGAGCTTATGTGCATCAACTTACCAAGCGCATACAACATCATAAGCACCGAAATAAGAAGAAACAGTTTTGTAGATGTGGTTATTTTTTGAAATACATAAGTAAGTACGTAGCTTAACACAACTGCTACAACAAGTGTTAATCCAATATTTAAGAAGATTCCTCCGGCCACATTTTGTCCTTCAGGCGCATTAAACCCTTGTAAAACAAAGTAGAAGGACATTATACCGAGAATATCCGAAAAAGTCGACTCATAAATCAAAAACTCTTTGTTTTCTTCATCTAAATTAACAACACTTGGAATTACAATTGCACTGCTGGTAATGGAAAGTGGAATAGCGTAAATCAACGCACTATTAAATTCGGCTACAAAAAAGTATTGAATCAAAAAAGTAAAGGCTGCAGAGGTTACTGTAAGTGCAAGTAAGGCAACGGTAAATGACTTCCATATTATTGGCCATTTCTCTTTTGATAGTTCAAGGTCTAAGGCAGCTTCTAAAACAATCATCACCAAACCCACAATCCCCAGAAACTCAAGAATTGGAAACCAATCGGTATTCTGTGCTGGATGGTCAAAATAACTAAGGGTCTGTGTAATTAAAATTCCAGTACCTATCAGCATAATCACTGAAGGAATATTGGTTTTTTTAGCCAAGACATTGTACAAGTAGGAAACAATGACTAAGCCACACAGTACAATTATTAGAATATAAGGATTGATGCCCATTACTTGCCTATCTCCCCCTCTATCATTACAGGAATACTAGTTGCAATTTGCCGAGCTAAATCAGGCATATTCTCTACTATAATTTCCTTTTGACTATTTACCATACTCGAAAAATACGTTTTTGCTACTCCCGAATAAATTTCGAAACCATGCGTGTATATAGAATAATGAACCTTAATCTCTCTTTGGTACTCGTCTCCTTCAAATGCTCTAAAATCTAAACCAGCCATAGGCCCAACATCAAACTGATTAACAAATACGTAAAGCACAGATCCGTATTTTCCATGCAAATAGTTGAATAGGCTAGAGTCGGTAATTGTCCTTGCCATAAACCGTTCTTTACCATCGTTTTCACTCACTATTTGACCGTTTTTCATGGTAGTTCCGTGGGGCTTTTCGTCTTCGGGTTTTCTTTTTTTCAACTTTGGAAGATTCACTTTCTTGGGCGCTTCTTCCACTTCGACAGGCAAAATACGATAATCTTTTCCCGATTTCCCGTAAATGGTATACAAGTCTTTTCTTCGATCCTCATCGTCAACTAACATTCGAATTACTCGGTATTTTGCGTCAGTTTCTATAAATAGTAAATTGTCTAAGCCTGTTCTAAAATTACCAACTATTTGCTTGTAGGTTGTGCCATCGGTTTGCCCAATACTTCGATCAATACTAGACTTGTACATCATGGGCTCAAAAGGAACCAATAGTAAAGTAGGTTTATTACTACGTGTCCAAACTGTGTCATTTTTAAATAGAGCTACCTTATTCTCAAAGGCTCGCATAGTCTCACTTTGGGCTGAAACTAAGCCTGAAATTAAGAAGCTTGCTGAAAGTAAACTAAACTTAAGAATATTTGAAAAATTCATATGCTAAAAATAGATGGCTTAATCAAGCACTGTGCCTAATTCCATTCATTTTTGTACACAGCAAGTTGTTGCTTTTTCCTATTCTCGAATTATTATTTAAAAATGAGTTTGTATACGTCGTTTCCGTTTGCAAAAACAAATAGGGTAAGCAATAACACGATACCAACCATCTGAGCGTATTCCAAAAACTTTTCATTTGGTTTTCGCCCAGTTATCATCTCGTATAAGGTAAACATTACGTGCCCGCCATCTAAGGCTGGAATTGGCAGTAAATTTAATACCGCTAACATTATACTCAAGAATGCAGTTAGGTTCCAGAATGTTTGCCAATCCCAAACAGGAGGAAATAGGTTGCCGATAGCGGCAAAACCCCCGACACCTTTATAAGCCCCAGTGCTTGGAGTAAATATTAATTTGAGTTGTCTTATATAGCCGCTTAGCTGCGCTCCAGCTTTTCCGATACCGGCTGGAATCGCTGCAAAAAGACCGTATTCAGTTGTACTTAGCTGATAGTAGCCCAACTTTTGGAGATCTTCCAATCCTAACAAGGAATTTAAAACGCCTATTTGCCCTTTTTCATTAATAGCTACATTAATATCCATAGGAGTTCCATCGCGCTTAACAGTTAGGGCTACTTGTTGACCTGCAAAATCTTTCAGTGCAGTTTTATATTCATCGAAATACTTGTATTTAGTTCCATTTATCGCGACAATCACGTCCTTGGCCATTAATCCAGATGATTTGTTGTGGCTGTTTTCAGGAACTTTCCCGATAATGAAAGGCATACGATACATAAACAACATCTTCTTTTCGTTATCGATTAAGGTTTCGATAAAGTTTTCTGGAATAGTTAACGCCTCTCTCGAACCATTACTGCGCTGAACGTTCACTATTCCCCCATAAAGCATCTCACCAGTGATACCAGAAAACTTTTCTATTTTTTTTCCATTGATATCAATGATTTTATCGCCATTTTGAAACCCAATGTCAGTTGCTAAAGAATCCACAATCCACATACCGTCGGATAAATTCTCATTTGGCAAGTATTTTTCGCCCCATGTAAATAGCACCAAAGAGTGTATAACCATAGCAAGAATTACATTCACGGTAACACCGCCTAATAGAATTATAAGCCTTTGCCAGGCTGGTTTACTTCTAAACTCCCAAGGTTCTGGGTCGTTTTTCAGCTGATCAGTATCCATTGACTCGTCTACCATTCCGGCTATTTTTACATAACCTCCAAGCGGAATCCAACCAATGCCATATTCTGTTTCACCTTTTTTGAACTTGAAAAGTGAAAACTTCCAATCAAAAAACATGTAGAACTTTTCCACCTTGGCGCCAAATAGTTTGGCTGGGATAAAATGCCCCAATTCGTGCAATACCACCAAAATGGATAAACTCAATAAAAATTGAGCGGTCTTAATTACTATTTCTTCCATGTTTTTTTGTTTGAGCCCGCAAATTTGCGCATTTGGGCTTCGCTGGCGAAATTATCTTTACAGAATGTGGTCGTGGTAGGATAAAAAAGGTTAATATCAAACACTTAAGACCAGTTCTTGAGCACGAATACGTGCCAATTTATCGGTCTGAACATAATCTTCGTAACTCGGTTTAGCCACGAAATCAACCTTTTCCATTGTCTGCTGATTGATATCTGCAATATCCAAGAACTTAATTTTGTCCTCCAAAAATGCCTGCACCGTAACTTCATTCGCTGCATTAAGCACACACGCAGCGTTTCCTTTTCTATCCAAGGCTTGGAAGGCTAAGTCTAAATTCTTAAACGTTTTTCGATCGGGTTGTTCAAAAGTCAAGTTTGGATAATCCATAAAATTAAACCTGGGAAAATCGCTAAAAATTCGATTTGGGTAAGCTATGGCATACTGAATTGGTAGCTTCATATCTGGCAATCCCATTTGGGCTTTCATACTGCCATCTTCAAACTGAACGATAGAATGAATAATGGATTGTGGGTGCACGATTACATCAATTTGAGAGGGTTCTAATGCAAATAACCATTTCGCCTCAATTACCTCTAAGCCCTTATTCATAAGGCTTGCAGAATCAATTGTGATTTTTGCCCCCATTTCCCAATTGGGATGTTTTAGTGCTTGCGCTTTGGTAACTAATTTAAGATCATCGGTCGTTTTACCTCTAAAAGGCCCGCCCGATGCGGTCAAATAAATCTTTTCGATCTTGTTATGAAACTCACCCGCTAAGCATTGGAAAATTGCCGAATGTTCCGAGTCTACAGGGTAAATGTTAACGCCTTTTTCGCACGCTAATTGGGTTACGATTTCACCAGCAACAACCAGGGTTTCTTTATTGGCAAGGGCAATACTTTTTCCGGCATTAATTGCCGCTAGAGTTGGTTTTAATCCAGCATAACCCACAAGAGCAGTTAACACAACATCAATTTCACTCATTTCAACAACCTGCGAAAGTGCATCTGCGCCAGCAAAAACTTTTATATCATCTTCCCACAGCGCATCTTTTACCTCTTGAAATTTTGATTCATCGGCAATAACTACTGCATTGGGTTTGAATTTTTTAGCTTGTTCTATTAAAAGCTTGCTGTTTCGGTTTACGGTTAACACCTCAACAACAAATTTGTCAGCATGCGCCTCAATAACTTCTAAGGCTTGTGTACCAATACTTCCGCTTGAACCAAGAATGGCAATTCCTTTAGGTTTTTCTTCTTCCATAACATGAACAAAAGTAAGTTTTTGAATAAGCGTCAAATCAAGTATTTCTGTGCCATTAAAATAAAATCCGAATACTTTTGTTCTTAGATGCTTATGCGACTTATTCCCTTCATACTATTTGTATTTGTTTCCATTGTTTCCAACGCACAATCGGTGCCTATTGGCCAATGGCAAGATCAACTTACTTACAGCAATGTTCCTTTTGTGAGTTTAGCAAATGGAAAGGCATATGCAGCGGCAGAAAGTGGCTTGTTTTCGGTAGACCCATCGGAAAACTCAATAAGCCGCCTAAGCACCATTAACGGACTTTCAAACATTAAGGCAACCGCACTAGGTAGCTCCTCAGAGAGCGCCCCTTTATTTGTGGGTTATGAGGACGGAGTAATAGATGTCGTTTCCGGTAGTTCCATTTCTCCTGTTGTTGACATTAGACGATCAAATATTATTGGAAACAAACAGGTGAATCATTTCAACTTTTACACAAATGAAATTTGCTTTGTAAGCACTGGGTTCGGAATTTTACAATACGATTTGCTTAAAAACGAAATCAAAGAAACTTTTTTAATTGGTGAAAGTGGAAGTTATGTTTTCGTGAACTCTAGTACTGTTTTTGAAGGTGCCTTATGGGCCGCAACAAACTCTGGAGTATACAGCGCGAACATGTCTGACGATTTGTTTGACCCTGCCAGCTGGATAAAGGATCAAAGCTTAAATGACAGTGTGACCACCTACAACAATATAACTACTTACCAAAATACCTTACTGGTGAACAGATACCAAGAAGGTTTTAGAAATGACCAATTGTTGCTCTACAACGGCAGCTCTTGGGATACAATTCTAGATGAAAACCCAGAATCATTTAGAGGTTTAAAAGCTGTTGGCGAGCTACTAGTTGTAGCCAATAGTACTAGTGTTGAGGTGTATAGAAATGGCGATTTCACCAATCAAGTTCAGCGCTTATTTGCAATAGATGAACAGGGAATTTTGCCCCGTTCGGTTGCCTACAGTGCTGCTGGACATATCTGGACAGGAACGTTTGATAAAGGTTTGATTCAGAGTAGAAGTGCTTTTGATAACGACCAGTACTTAATTCCTGGACCAGTATCCACAAAGGCATTTCGGTTAAACTATTCCTTCGATGAAATTTTTGTAAGTGGTGGTGGAAATTCAGACATTCAAGTGCGGACAAATACAAGAGCAGAAGTGTCAAAGTTTGATGGTACAGACTGGACCTTATACTACTCAGAAACAATTAGTGCATTAGATAGTCTTGAGGATATTCTAAACACCGCCTTTAACCCTATAATACCCACTCAATTTGCCGCGGCAAGTATGAATAACGGCCTCATTATATTTGATAATGATGAGATAGAGGTTGTTTACAATGCAGAGAACAGCCCACTAGAATCAATATCTGGAGCTGATGCCACTTTTGTGACCGGGGTCCAATACGACGCCAATGGAAATTTATGGATTTCGAATAGTATTACTGGCAGCCCATTAAAAGTGCTTACAGCAGAAAATGAATGGATAACGTTTGCCAGTAATACTGGAGATGCTCCAAAAACAAATCAGCTTTTAGTAACGGGCAATAATCAGGTGTGGCAAATAAGACCCGGAAACGGAATCTATATACTAGGACATAATGGTACGCTTAACAACTTTAATGATGATGACCTTCTGTTGCTTCAAGAAGGCGCAGGGAACGGAAAGTTAACGAGCAACGATGTAACTGCTATGGCTGAAGACGCCGATGGAAATGTTTGGGTGGGAACAAACATTGGCCTTACCGTTTATTATAATGCTGCAAATATTTTAGACGTAAACTCTTTTGATGGCTCTGAAATTCTTATTACACAAGATGGCCAAACACAAGTATTGTTTGAAAATCAGTTCATTACGGATATAGTTGTCGATCCTGCCAATCGTAAATGGTTTTCTACAAGAGGAGCTGGAGTATACTTAATGTCGGCCGATGGCACCCAAGAGCTCGCCCATTTTACCGCCGAAAACTCTCCCTTGTATTCCAATAATGTAAATAGCTTAGCGATTCTGCCTAAAACGGGGGAACTGTTTATGGGTACAGAGCAAGGAATTATTAGCTACCGCAGTGATGCTACTATTGGCAATGAAGATCTTGAAGAATTATTGGTTTTTCCAAACCCTGTACCGCCAAATTATAGTGGTAGTGTTGGTATTTCTGGGCTAACGAATAATGCTGAAGTTATTATTTCAGATGTTGGTGGATCGGTTGTTCAGCGACTTACCAGTAATGGTGGTCAAGCAGTTTGGAACCTACTTAATCTTAACGGCTCTCCAGTTCAAAGCGGGGTTTACTTGGTTTATGTAGTCTCTGAAGAAGGCGACCAAAAAGCTGTTTCTAAAGTGCTTGTGGAGCGATAAAAACTAAAATCACGATACACTTCTCTTCTGTTTTTCCTATTAAAAGGTTTGCTGTCAAGCGGAGAATCCCAATAACGAAAGTGAGTTCTCAACACAGGCATTTCAACTAATAAATTCACCGTCATTCCAGAAAGCCTGTCCCGATTTTGTTTCGGGAATTAGTTGAACTTATCGACACCGTAGATTTAGAAAAACTTCTATCCAGAATCTAAGAACAGCCGAGAATTCTTTCGGTAAAAGGAGATTCCATATAACAGATTCGTAACGATTAGTTACCTAAATCGGCTCATCTCTATTTACGGAATGGCGTTGTTTTAAAATGTGTTTGGTAAAACTTGGACTTACGCCCTAGCTTCTATCAATAAGCCTTTGTACTCTTGGATTTCTTCCAAGTTCAATGGATTATCTGCTTTTGACATAAGCATCAATAAATACTCAAAGCTCGTTTCATCGTCTTCGCTTCTTTCTTCAAATACATCAATATCAAAAGTTTTGTTTTCCTGAATGTACTCATAAACAAATCGCGTAACCTTAGTTAAAGTAGGGTTTCCGGCCGCTTTGAATACTTCGCGCAATTCGATCAACGCAGTGATTAATTTTTCGCTTTCGAATCCTTCTTTCTTGTAAATCTTAAGTACGCTATCGAGTTCTTTCATGTCAAAAATTTGAATGGCAAAATTAGCATTCTAGGGCTTTATACAGTGGATAATAATTGGGTTTTTTAGGTTGGTTGTTTCCTCTCAGAAAGCTCATCCTTTTCCTCTTCCTGTTTTGGGTAGAATTTGCTTTGGAATACCGCAACTGAAATAACACCCGTAGAAATTGCGGTATCGGCAATATTAAAAACGGGCCTAAAAAACATATACGAATCTCCACCTACAACCGGAAACCAATCAGGATAAGTGCCCGAGGTTAGCGGAAAGTAAAGCATGTCGACTACTTTGCCATACATTAAGCTAGAATAACCACCAGCTTCTGGCATAAACGAAGCAATTTGATGGTAGGAATCGTTGAACCATATGCCGTAAAAAACAGAGTCTACAATATTGCCCAATGCGCCAGCGAAAATCAAAGCCACGCAAACTATTAGTCCTGAATGTGTTTCTTTTCTTCTCAATAAATAAATGAGGTAATACAAAATGCCAAAAACAGCCACTACTCTAAAAGAGGTAAGAAATAGTTTGCCGTATTCTCCAGCGAATTCCATTCCGAAAGCCATGCCGTTGTTCTCGGTAAAATGGATGTAAAACCAGTTACCCGCAATTTTGTACTCCTGACCTAAATACATGCTCGTTTTAACCCAAAACTTGCTCCACTGATCAATAGCGATTACGCCTATTGAAATAATTAGTGCTATTATGGTTTTTCTATCCATTTCCTAAATAAAAAAGCCCTTCTATCCCAATATATAAGGACGAGAGGACTTTAACAGTTCAAATTTGTTTTGTTTTTACTTCTGTTGAGCCATTTTAGCCTCAATACTTAAGGTTGCATGCGGCACAGCTCTTAGTCGCTCTTTTGGAATCAACTTTCCAGTAACACGGCAAACTCCATAAGTTTTGTTTTTAATCCGGTTTAAAGCAGCTTCAAGATGGCTAATAAATTTTTGCTGCCTTAATGCCAATTGAGCCGTTTCTTCTCTAGACAAAACCTCTATACCATCTTCCAACATTTTAAAGGTAGGAGAGGTGTCATCAGTTCCGTGATCATCTTTGTGGTTCATAGTCGTTGAAAGGTCTTCGAGGTCTTTATGAGCCCCTACTAACTTTTCATCTATAAGTGCTTTGAATTCTGCTAATTCAGCATCTGAATATCTTGTTTTATCGTCTGCCATAAAAATCGGTATTAAATTTTTTCTATTTCTAATTGTGTCGCTAGGCCTTCTTCTAACTCAACTTCTTGTCCGTTTGGCAAAGGGCTATCCGAGAAGTTTAATTTGTCTGTAAGCGTCTCTGTGCGAATATAATCGAAATTGTTTTTGACTGCTGATTGCAAAATTTCATTTTTTGCAATATTCACATTAATTCTATCGGTAACCTCAAAGCCACTTTCTTTTCTTAGGTTTTGAATCCTATTTACCAATTCTCTTGCTAAGCCTTCAAAGTGCAGCTCTTCACTTATATTAATGTCTAAAGCTACCGTTATTTTTCCGTCCGATGCTACTGACCATCCTGGAACGTCTTGAGAAGTAATTTCAACAGCATCTTTGGTAAGCTCTAATTGCTCTCCGTTCAATTCTAGCGCTATCTTTCCGGTAGTTTCTAATTCGTTTATCTCTTCTTGGCCAAATTGCATTATCAAACCTGCCAATTGCTTCATTTGTTTTCCAAATTTGGGCCCAAGCACTTTAAAATCGGGCTTGATTTGTTTAACCAACAAATTGTTGTTTGGATCGATAATCTCAATTTCCTTGATGTTTACCTCACCACAAATCAACGGCTCTACTAACTTCAACTGTGCTTTAAAACTGTCTTCCAATGCTGGAACCATAACGCGCTGCAAAGGCTGACGCACACGAATCGATTCTTTTTTTCTTAAGGCTAAAATCAACGAAGAGGTCTTTTGGGCAATGGCCATTCTTTCTTCCAAAGCCTCGTCTTGATGCTTGGAATTTACACTGGGAATTGTGGTATGATGCACCGATAAAACGTCCTTCTTTCCAGCTACTGAATTAAGGTCGCGGAACAACTGATCGCAATAAAAAGGCGCTACAGGACTTGCTAAAATCGCTACCGTTTCCAAGCATTGATACATAGTTTGGTAAGCCGAAATTTTATCTGCCTCGTACTCTCCTCTCCAAAATCGCTTACGACACAAACGCACCCACCAATTGGAAAAATCATCTACCACAAATTCCTGAATCAGTCGAGTTGCTTTTGTAGGTTCATAGTCATCCATGGATTCCTTCACCTTTTCTATCAGCGTGTTCAGTCGAGAAATAATCCAACGATCAATCTCGGGCCGATCGGTCATTTCAATTTCTTTCTCATCATAGGAGAATCCATCAACATTAGCGTACAAAGCAAAAAATGCATACGAATTATGGAGTGCTCTAAAAAACTTGCGCTGTACTTCGGTAATTCCTTCTAAATCAAACTTCAAATTGTCCCAAGGTTGAGCATTTGAAATCATGTACCAGCGCGTTGCATCTGGGCCGTACTTATCTAAGGTCTTAAAAGGGTCAACCGCGTTGCCTAATCGTTTAGACATTTTTTGACCGTTTTTATCCAACACCAATCCGTTCGAAACCACGTTTTTGTAGGCTACAGAATTTTTTGTCATTGTGGCTATGGCATGCAGGGTAAAAAACCACCCTCTAGTTTGATCGACACCTTCAGCAATAAAATCTGCTGGATAATTCTGTTCAAATTTTTCTTTGTTCTCAAACGGATAATGCCACTGGGCATAAGGCATAGAGCCGCTATCAAACCAAACATCAATCAAATCACTTTCGCGCGTCATTGGATTACCCTCAGCATCGACCAAAATAATGGTATCGACAATGTGTTTGTGCAAGTCAATCTGATCGTAGTTTTCTTCAGACATATTTCCTGCCTCGAAACCCGCAAGCGGATTCTGCTCGGCTGTCATTACACCAGCTGCAATTGACTTTTCAATTTCCGTTTTAAGCTCCTCAACCGAACCAATTACTTTCAGTTCCGTTTTCTTTTCGTTCATCCAAATCGGAATAGGAATTCCCCAGAATCGAGACCTTGAAAGGTTCCAGTCTTGCAAGTTTTCCAACCAGTTTCCAAAGCGACCTTCGCCTGTTGAGGCCGGTTTCCAGTTGATTTTTTTATTGTTTGCAATCAAATCATCCTTAACGGCTGTTGATTTTACAAACCAAGAATCTAAAGGATAATACAAAACGGGTTTGTCTGTTCTCCAACAATGTGGATAGCTGTGTTCGTACTTCTCTACTTTAAACGCACGATTTTCTTCTTTTAATCGAATGGCAATTTCTACATCAACGGAACGCTCTGGCTCGTGACCAGCATCGTAATATTCGTTTTTGACGTATTTACCAGCGTACTCACCCATTTGATTAATGAACTTTCCTTGCAAATCGACCAATGGAATTGAATTTCCTTCATCATCTTTTACCAAAAGAGGCGGAACACCTGCCACCTTAGCTACCATGGCATCATCTGCTCCAAATGTTGGCGCGGTATGCACGATTCCAGTTCCATCTTCTGTAGTAACAAAGTCTCCAGCAATTACTCGAAATGCTTGATCTGCATTTTCAAAAGGCTGTGCAAACGGAAGTAGCTGCTCATATTTTATATCTAGTAATTCTGAGCCTTTAAACTCACCAACAACTGAATAAGGCAGGGTTTTTCCTGAAATTTTTACATCTGCAGAAGTTTGGTTTTCATATTCAGGATTAAAGTATTTACTCAATAAGTCTTTAGCTAAAACGATGGAAACTTTCTCCTCGGTATATTGGTTGTAGGTATCCACCAAAACATAGGTAATGTTTTTTCCAACGGTCAAAGCAGTGTTAGAAGGCAAAGTCCAAGGCGTGGTTGTCCAAGCTAAGAAGAAGGGTTCGTTTCCTGCCTTTTCGAATATTTTCTCCGATTTTTCATCGCGAACAATTTTAAACTGAGCAACGATTGTGGTGTCCTTGACATCACGGTAGGTGCCCGGCTGATTCAATTCATGAGAACTTAATCCCGTTCCAGCTTTGGGAGAATAAGGCTGAATGGTATAGCCTTTATATAGTAAGTCTTTTTTAAAAAGCGTTTTAAGTAAATACCAAACTGACTCCATGTACTTACTTTTGTATGTAATATACGGGTCTTCCATATCCACCCAATACCCCATTCTTTCAGTCAGGTTATTCCATACATCGGTATAGCGCATTACTGCTTTTCGGCAAGCCATGTTGTAGTCTTCGACACTTATCGTTTTTCCAATATCTTCTTTGGTAATTCCAAGTTCTTTTTCTACACCCAATTCTACTGGAAGGCCGTGCGTGTCCCAGCCTGCCTTTCGGTTTACTTGAAAGCCATCTAATGTTTTATATCGACAAAAAATATCTTTTATCGCTCTTGCCATAACGTGATGAATACCCGGCAATCCGTTTGCAGAAGGAGGCCCTTCGTAAAAAACAAATGGTTTTTCATCCTTGCGCAATTCAATACTTTGTTCAAACGTGTTCTCGTTTTTCCAAGTCTCAAGAATTCTATCTGCCACAGTTGGCAAATCCAAGGTTTTGTATTCTGAATATTTTTTCATTGGGTGTGCTGTAAAAAAGAGCTGCAAAATTAGAAATTTCAATGGGTTGAAAGTCCTTCACGCTAGCTGTCGTCTTTTAAAATCACAAAGCTTATTTTTATAACCAATATCGAAAACCAATTGATACAACTTATTACTTTTGGCGCTCAATTGCACCCGTAGTTCAACTGGATAGAATATCGGATTTCGGTTCCGAGGGTTGAAGGTTCGAATCCTTCCGGGTGTACAATAGGCATAACGCATTGCGTTATGCTTTTTTTGTTTATAGCTTCTGAATTTTAAATACTACTCTTTCTTGTCCCGTATAAACGGAAAGAAAGTATATGCCTACTTCTAAATCCGATACATCAATTGTTGAATTACCCGCTAACTCCAATTGGTCTTGAACTATAGTGCCTAACGAATTAGTAATCAAAATGGTTGATGGTGTGTCTCCTAAAACAAGAGTAAGGTTATTCCTAACTGGATTAGGATAAACAAAAAAGTCACTGTTTTTATGCTCAATATTAATCGTTGTTTCGCCAATTTCTGGCGCTAGGTCCGCAACCTTTATATAATTAAACCTCCACCAGCCTCTACCATTTACTCCGCCTCCATTTGGAAAGCTGCAGTCCATAGTCATCACATTATTCTGAATATCGACTTCATAAAAAATCTGGTTATTTCTAGCCATACCATCCTCTCCATCATTATGTACTTTCGCTAATCCTAAATGTGCTCCAACACCATTAACAGTCAATCCAGCACCAGTAAAGGTATAGGCATATAGACCGCCGTTGTGCGGTGCTAAGGGCTTTCCGCAACTTTCGGGGTTTTGGCCTTGCCAACCTTCTAACCACGTAGAACTACCCATTTTGTGAATATAGGTGCCGTTTCTAAAAAATGTAATAGAGTCGTTGAACAAGCAGTTTCTTGCGGCAACATCTTGTGCGCTTATACCCCACCAGCCGTTTGAACCTTTTTCTGGGCCAACTGCCAAGGCCTGAGCCTCTTCTTTTAATTTCCAGGTACCATGTATCAACGTTAGACTTGGTCCTTTATTGATAGTTACTTCAATAGAATTAGAAGTTGAGGTTGTTCCACTATTATCAGTAGCCTTTGCGGATAGTTGGTGGTTGCCTTCTGTTCCCTTCCAGCTATAAGTAAAGGGGTAGCTTATTGCTGAACCCAATTTATTATTACCGCTATAAAATTCTACCTTAGTTATTGTGCCGTTCAGGTCTGAGGCGGATGCAGAAATGAGAATGGTCTCGTTGTCGGTGTACTCCGATTTGTCAAGAGGGTGAAGAAGCTCCACTCTCGGTGCAATATTGTTCTGGGTACTTGAAATTAAATACATTTCATCGGAGTCTTTGTATAATCCATTATCGACAGTTAATCTAATTAAATAAACTCCTTCTTCCAATCCTGTGACTCCGGATGTAACATTTGTAGGGTGAGTAAATGAAAGTACCGAAGGGCCGTACACTTGTTCCCACAAATAATTAAGCGTACCACTTTGAGGGTCTGAGCTTGCGCTTCCGTCTACAGAACCAATAGTTGTCGGCAATTGAACCAAGGTGTTAGAACCCGCATTTGCAATTGGCTGACTGTAAGGCAGGTTGCCTGTGCGAACAAATTCTACTTTTCCAAGGTTAAACTCGCCATTTGCAAAAACAATTTTTAGGTGTTGAACTCCTTTTTTTAATCTAATGTTATTGGCTGAAATTGTTTTCCAAGTGCTCCAACCATTGGTATGCCCAACAGAGATCAAAGAACTTATGGTATCGTCATCCATCACAAAAAGTAATGGTCCTCCGCCGCTTGTATTTCCACTACTTACGCGTATATCAGCTTTGTACAATCCCTCTTGTTGGACATTTACAGTGTAGATTAGCCATTCTCCACTTGAGATCCAACCAATTGTATTGCCATCGGTTCCGTCTTTTTTAATGTCAACGTACTCATTAGGTCTGACATCTCCTTCATTAAGGATGGTTGCATCATAGTAGGTAATGTTTTGACCATTTCCGCCTTCAAAAAAATCAAATTCACTTGGTTGAAGCACCCCGGGAATAGCAATGGGGTTGCCCGAATAAGGTTTTATTTCACCAACAGTAATCTCTAAAAGATTAGAAATATTAAAGGCGGTTCCATCATATACTTTGGCAAAAAATGTGTGTTTTCTACTCGCCAGGTTGCCCACCTTTAACTCGAAAGGAGTGCTCGTTGAGGTTCCAATTAATAGGTCGTTATGGTAAAATTCAACTTTTGAAGGTGTTCCGCCATTAGGGATTAACTTTAGTTTAATACTTCCCCCAGGATAAGCAGAATTAAAATCACTTGATAGTACTGAATTAATAGCAATATCTCGACTGGTACGAGTTGTTTTTGCTGGAACCTGAAGGGCAAATCCATCTGAAAAATTCACAGTAATTCCAGAAATGCCGTAATTGTGCGCGACATACGTTTTTTGACTTCCATCTAAAAATACCGCAGACATTTCATGATCAGATGAAATTTTTGCAACGCGCCCTAGTGTGTTCATTGCATGCAACCAGTGATAGGTTTGGGCGTCACTAATTCCAAATTTTAATTCTCTATCTGGATAGCTATCGTATAGCTGAATCGCCTTTTTGGGGTTTGTAAATGCTAAGTATTCCCAATACACATCATGCCATAGATTTGGGTTTTTTTCGTTCGTTAAAACCCCTGTGTTTTGCTCCATTTCTTTCCAGAGTTTATCCGCGTAAGTTGTGTCTTGCCCCAAATAAAGTGAGCCTCCATGGATAGGGTACAGCTCAATCCCGTAGGAGGCGGCAATATCAGATGTCCAGAAAGTGCCATTGTCGTAGCTATTTCCCCAAACTCTAGAAACTAAACTATAAGGATGGTTTGCCTTAAAATTACGTTCATGAACATCCAGCCAATATTCCTCAATTGCTGATTGCTCGGTAGTGTATAGATATATTCCTAAATCACGTATTGTATCGTTTCCTGTGATACTTCCCCAATGAATTAATGAAGAATTGAATTGCATGCTTTCTGAAGTAGATTCTTGGTCATTACCTTGAGGAAAAGATGCAAAACCATTTGCCCAGCAGTGTCCTGCATATGGACTAAAATTTCTTAGAAATGGATAATCTGGGTCATTTCTTTTGTAATTGGCGGCATCGGCGATAAGCAGATTAATCATATCTCCCCATTTATTTGACCAACCTGGCTGATACTGCTCCATAAATGCAGCAGCATGTATAAAGTAACCCCAATGAAAATGATGGTCATTAATGTTGTTGTCTTGACCGTGTCCGGCAGGATAACCAATTAAAGCTGACCAATTAGTATTGTAATAAAACAAGAAGGCTTTCTCACCAGCCTCAGCTTTTAGCCAATCCTCTAAACGTTCCTTGACTGTTTTCACCATCTTATCAAGCGCCTTTTTATCACCAATTAAATCCGCAATCCTAGCGGTTTGAATCAAACGATTCATCATTTGTCCCTCATTGTATGAGTCCGTCCAAGGGTTTAATTGATCGTTTTTAATTGCATCAATTTTTCTATTCAAATCTCCTGGTTTGAATCCCGCACTGTAATAGTCAAGGTAGGGCAAGGTGGGTAATATTCCGTAATATTTTGAAACTACAGAAAATTGATTTCCGGCCATGGTTTTCAATTCACCTCGTATTGATGCATAACTGTTTTTATTTGGGGCGGGAGAGCCTGGTGCTAACTTTGACCAGTGATGAGGCAACAGGCCTAATAACATAAGACTGTCGTTGCCTTCTTTTATGTCCGTTATCACTTTAAAATTTGTAGTAACCGTTGATGTTGACTCATTGTACGACCAATCTGTATTAGTATTCTGCGGAAATACGTATGCGTACTTTTTATAGTCGTTTACCACTGAGGAAATATTACGTGCTTCTAAAGGAATAAATGCCATAGACCAATAATTATTTCCGTTTAAAGTTGATGTGTATTTATTTCCGTTTTTGAGCCATGTGCTTCCTTTAGGTGCATAAACCGCAAAATCAGCACCATTTAGGGCATCAATAATGGTAAGAACTTCCCTAGAGATAGTAACGGTTCCCTGATTAACTTCTACTAATGCAACATCATTAGTTTTTTTCTCGAAATACAAAAAAGGCATCCCAATTCCGCTTGTAGCATTGAACTGATGGTTGCTATTTTGCCATTGCATTTCAACCGTCCAATCTGAAAAATCAGAGACATTGCAATTAGAAGAATTTAAACCGCTAACGCCAACAACAACTGGTAAAATATTATCAATTACGCCCCACGGTATATAGGAAACAACCAAACCCTCTGGTATTGATTTTAAAGTATATGGATAGTTGAATAGATTGTCGGCGTGGTTGTTTTTTATTTGAGCCGACCACCAATCATTTGTTGGAACTGGTTTTTGTGCTGCTATTCCAATGGTATAAGGCGTACCTGATGGAAATCCATTTCTTCCTGCTTGATCGACTCCTGGAAATTGTGTTGTATATCCTCCAGAGCCTACTGAGACAGATTGGGACTCACCCGTTGCACTAATGAGCAACGAAATACTGATTACTAATACTTTAAGTGTAATTAATTTTTTCATTGTCATTTCAATTTTGATATTAATACTTAATAAACTTGGTAGCCTTATGACTTTGGCCAGAGGTTACTGAAATCAAATAAGCCCCAGTTACTAGTTCAGAAACATCGACACTGTTATTTGCATTTATTAATTCACCATTTATTATCACCTCTCCTGTGACCATATCTAGAACCTTCCAATGTGCATACTCAGTCACGTCTTGAATAGCTATTCGTAGAATATCACTAACGGGATTGGGGTAGACTGCAATAGATGGGTTTTGAAACGCTTTTTCATTGACGTAACTTTCCAAAGTATCCTCAACTTGTTGATCATCATAAATACGTACATAGTCAATAACCAAATCGCTTGAAGTAAAGGAGGGGTCAATTCCAGGCTCTATGGCGGTGTTCAATAAAATATACTGGTCTGCAGTGAAAGGCCAAGTTCTAGCATCGCGAGTCGCAGGTTTGTAAGTATAAACTTCAACGCTGTCATAGGTAAAAACCATTCTATCTTCGTACCAGTCGACCGCGTAGACATGAAAATTGTTGCTTGCTCCCGATAATGTTTTTCCCCCTTTATTAATCGTAGCTCCATTAGAAGATGGCGTGTGCATGGCACTTTGAACATAATCTTGGTTGTTTCCCCAATGTTCCATAATATCAATTTCGCCACACGCGGGCCAGGCCACGGTTCCAAATTCGGGTTTCCAAAAACCTCCTGGTTCATCAATGTTTTTGCCTAACATCCATATTGCTGGCCATGTGCCTCTTCCCGTTGGTAATTTCGCACGCACTTCAACTCTTCCATAAGTAAATGCGTATTTTGAATTTAACCTAGCTGAGGTATAGTTTTTAGTTTGTCCTTGATCTGAGAAGGTCTCCTTTTTTGCGACTAAATGCAAAGATCCGTTGGCCTGATAGCTGTTCTCTGTGCGGTTGGTATAATGTTGGATTTCTCCGTTGTACCAACTAACACCATCAGGCAATTTTGTTTGATGATACCACTTTGATGCATCTAAACTCCCTGAACCGTTAAATTCGTCAGACCACACGAGATGGTTATACACCTTACCAGTTGGTCCTTGTGCTAACTTATAAAACTCGAAATCATCAATATAAGCAACTACCTTATCTTTATTATTCTCTCCGTTTACTTGGATTAGAACCCGATTAAAATCTGTTCGATCAATTGGATCCGAAGAGCCGGCATCAAGGTTAATAAAATTATCGTTCTTAAAGTCAAATGTCAACTCTTGCCATACATCCAGCTGAATGGACTTTACAATCTCCGACTGAGTGGACCATGGTAAAGAAATAGATCCATCCTGCAATTTCAATGATACTTGATTAGGAGATGAGCCCGAAATCGACCTTGAAGGAACATAGATTTTTAATTTAAATGCTTGCTTAACTCCCATATCAATGTTTCGACCGACGTCAAAAAAGACATTGGCATAGTCTCCTCCGCTATCCTCATATTTTAATACATTGTTTGAGGTGTTTATTCCTTGGTTAAAAGGATTGGCAAATGGTTTAGTAATCGTCGAAGCATCTTCTTTCCATGCCGAAATGGTTCCATTACCTTCAAAATCATCGGTTAAAACTTGGGCATTAATATTTCCTGAAAAAACAAATAATAAAACAATACAGCTGAGGATTTTCGTGCTAAACATATACTTCTGGTATGCTGTACCAAATGTAAGGGTTTAAAACCAATAAAAACAAAATGGGGCTAACGCCCCATTTCTTCTGTGTGCTTCCTATGTAGATTGTTCTGGCTGACAAGGCTCCATTCAATCGCTTTAAATACAAATCCATGCTAAAATCAAACTCATCCAAAGGTTGAAATTCAAAAATCACCTTGTTCTTATTGATTTCAACAAGCATTTCAATCCATACTTAAGAGGTTACGGAATCAAATACTTATCCATCAAATAAACCATGGTAGCCAAGCTTGCTCCGCCTAATTCTAGTTCGCGTTTATTTACGTTTTCAAAAACATCGGTTTCGGCGTGGTGAAAATCGAAATAACGCTGCGAGACAGGGTTAAGACCCAATTGTAAAATGTCGGGATAGTAATTCATAAGAGGACCAATATCTACACCACCATAACCCTTTTCAAAATTGTACAATCGATAATCCTCAAGCAAGGGTTTAAAGGATTGCACAAACTTGAGTTGTTCATCAGTTCCAACGACATCATAGCCCAGTGGCTGAAATCCGCCTCTGTCACTTTCTAAAGCACAAATGTGTTTTTCTTTATTATCGCTACACCATTTGGCATAGGCCTTTCCGCCAAAATTTCCGTTTTCTTCGTTCATGAATAACACGCATCTCAACTTGTGCTTCGGCCGATAATTCAATTGTTTTAGAATACGCAAAGCTTCAATCGAATGAATAATTCCCGCCCCGTCATCATGAGCACCTTCACCTACATCCCAGCTGTCGAGGTGACCACCAAACGTAATTACCTGATCATCTTTTCCATAAGTTTCAGCAATAACATTGTAGGAAACCTCATCTTTATAAAATCGACAGTCCATTTCTAATTTGAGCGTTACCTTCCCTTCTTTCAACCAGTCCAATAATGTATTCGCAGCATTGGTGCTGAGTGCTGCAGCAGGAATTTTATTTTCCATTTTGTAGTCCATAGAACCCGTGTGCGGGTGATCGTCATTTGACTGAGCCAAAGAACGAATAACGACCGCCTTTGCTCCGTATTTCGAAGCTTCTTTTGCGCCACCCCAACGCTGATTGGAACAAGCTCCATAGGCTTTGAAAGTGCTAATTTGAGTTTGGTCGAAGGGTTTGTTTACAAATACAATTTTACCCTCAATTTTAGCTCTTCCTATTTTTTCCAATTCGTCAATTCCACTTACCCCTATTACTTCTCCTTCTAAAACTCCGTTTGTGCCTACCGAACCGCCCAAAGCGATTACATCGACTTTTTTCAGCGTACCTTTTTCGTTGATGACCCATGCAGCTTCTTGAGTGCCTCGCTCCCAATGCGGAACGGTTATTTCTTGCAGATACACCGTATCGAAATCGTAGGATTCTAAGAGTTGTTTACCCCAATAAATGGCCATTTCTGCTTCTGCAGATCCGGTAATTCGTGCGCCAATGTCTTTACACAAAGTCCGCAGGTTTTCATAAGCCGGGCTTTCGGTAAGTGCATTATTGTATATGCTTTTTATAAATAAAGAGTCACCTTTTTGTTGTGCGTTTAGCGAAAAAGAAAGGGCTGTGATAAGTAAGCCAGAGAGTATAAATTTCATTTGCGGAAAGTAAAGAAAGAACTGCGGATTTAAAATGCCCTTCACTAATTTTAGATTTTTGTTATGCGCCTGGTTTTAGCGAAGGGACTTTCAATAGCTGAAACTTGTTCGTCTCAACCCTAAATTTTAGCCAAAATAAAAATACGTCTCCACGAAAATTGGCAGTAGATTTCTGACAATAAATCGAAAGGAAAATCTATCCTAGAAGAGATTTAAATTCTAATCTTACAGTTTCAAAACTGTAAAGAAAATCGATTGTTTTAAAAACTAGAAGATACGTCAAATGGAAATAAAAAACTCAACAATTCTAATTACCGGTGGAGGCTCTGGAATTGGAAAAGAAACAGCAAAACAATTTATCGAAAAAGGCGCAAAAGTTATTATCACAGGCCGTGATGAAGCCAAGTTAAATGCTGTCGCAAAAGAATTGGGCGCAATTCCATTACTGTTTAATATCAGTGATTTTAGTTCAATAGAACCTATGGCTGCAAAAGTCATTTCACTTTTGGGTGGACGAATCGATGTGCTTGTAAACAACGCTGGAATTGGTGTTTTTCCAACCTTGGGAGAAATTACTTTGGAAGACTTACAAAGCGTTTATGCCACTAATGTTTTCGGGCTTACCTTGCTGACCCAGGAAATAGTAAAAACGTTTAAAGCTCAGAACTACGGAAACATAATTAACCTAGGTTCTAGTGCAGCACTTAAAGGGTTTGCGCGAGGAAGTGTTTACGCAGCTTCAAAATTTGCTGTGCGCGGTTTGACCCAATCTTGGCAAGCCGAATTGCGCCCTTTCAACATCCGTGTTTCTTTGGTTAACCCAAGCGAAGTAGCCACCGCCTTTGCAGCAACGGACAGAAAAGAACGCGAAGAGGAGTCGAACAAATTAGGAGCATTGGAAATTGCACATTCTATTGTTTCTGTTGTCGAAATGCGTGACAAAGGATTTGTAACGGAGCTGAACGTTTGGGCGACGAATCCATTTTAGTAATAACTGCGTTCGCTTTACTTGTTTGCACTTGAGCTACCTTTCTTGTCCTAAAAAGTCTTTTCTACTACTTATTTGTCAACGTTAAAAGCACTTTCCTGCTTTACTTTCGCAGGATTCAAAAAACCGTTTTTAAGGCGTGCCCAAAAAAGTCCTCTACGTATTCAGTTTATTGCTTTGCCATGCATGTTTGTTCGGTCAGAACAAATCGCTGCAAGTCTCCAGAACCGAAGACAAAATAACGGTTGATGGAAAGATGGAGGAAGAAAGTTGGCTCAATGCCAATATTGCCACCAATTTTTTGGAGTTAAACCCCACCGAAGGAAACAAACCTGTTTACAAAACCGATGTGAAAGTTTTGTACGATGACAACAACATTTACATTCTGGGGTATTGTTACGACCCGCACCCCGATAGTATTATGACTCAATTGGGCGAACGCGACGATCGACTCAATGCCGACCATTTTACGGTTTCCTTTGATACCTACAACAAAAAAATCGATGCGTTTACCTTCAAGGTTTCGGCATCTGGTGTGCAATCGGATTCTAGAATTTCTGACGAATCCTTTAATGCCGTTTGGGAAAGTGCCGTTGAAATCGTTGACGACGGCTGGATTGCAGAAATTCGAATTCCCTACTACTCCATTCGCTTTCCTAAAGGAGATAAGCAGCTTTGGAAAATCAATTTCTTACGCGAAATTCGTCGTATTCGAGCAGAGGTACAGTGGTCTTTAGTTCCCAAAGAAGTAGAAACTGAAATTAATTATTGGGGCGATTTAGTGAGCTTAAACGACATTAAAGACCCCGCTCGTATTTCGCTTTCGCCTTATGTGTCTTCCTTCGCTGAATTTGAAAATGACGAAAGTAGTTATGGATTTGGCGCAGGTGCCGACCTAAAAGTTGGTCTAAACGAAAGCTATACCTTGGACATGACTTTGCTGCCCGATTTTTCTCAAGTACGTTCCGATAACATTGTAAAAAACTTAGGGGCATTTGAAGTCGTTTTTGAAGAACAACGCACCTTTTTTCAAGAAGGGGTGGACTTGTTTAATCTCGGTAACTTGTTCTATTCTCGACGCATTGGAGGTGTTCCTGAAGGTTATTCTGATGCGTTTTCAGAAGTAGATTCAAACGAAGTAATCGAAAACCCAAATACCGCTCGTTTGATTAACGTAACCAAGGTTTCGGGACGGGATAAAAATGGACTTGGAATTGGCATTATGAACGCGATTACTGCTCCTGCCTCAGCTATAATCGAAAACACCGAAACGGGTGAAAAAAGAGAACTACAAACCAATCCATTAGTGAATTACAACATGGTAGCCATTGACCAAAACCTAAGAAATAATAGTTCCATTTATTTCATTAACCTAAACACTTCACGCGACGGCGATTTTATCGACGCTAATGTGTCTTCTTTGGGATTAAATCTAATTAATAAAAAGTCAAAATACGCTGTAAATGGGGATGTAAAAATTTCTCAGCGCGACAGCAATTTATCAGCGCACATTTTCAGTGAAGACCCCGGCGATGGTGTAAGCTATACCTTGGGTTTTGGGAAAATAAAAGGAAACTTTAAATTCGATTTACAAAGTGTAAATAAGTCACTTAATTACAATCCAAACGACCTTGGGGTAAACTTTGCCACTAACATTCGTGAGCACTCTCTAGAGCTGCAATACAATAGGTACAATCCATTTTGGATTTTGAATGGCAACTACAACACCTTAACCTACACTATTCAGCAAGACTATACGACAGGAGAAGTTTTGAAAAACAGTTACAGCGGACGGTTGGCCTTTATTCTTCCTAGTTTCAATGCCTTTTTTGTCAATATGAGCTCTCAAATTGGCAACGGCATCGACTTATTCGAGTCTCGGGTGTCTGGACAAAAATTTATCGTTCCAGAATTTTACTTCAACGGTATCGGTGTCTCAACCGACTACAGTAAAAAAATAGCGTTGGATGCTGAGGTGGGTTACGGTCAAGGTTATTTTACAGATTACGTGGTCAATAATTATTTTGAAGTCGGTATAGAGCCTATTCTTCAACTTAGCGATAAACTCTCCTTAAGGCCTTCTTCGGTTTATTCCATTTTCTTAAACGGTGCTGGTTATGCCGGAACTTTTAATGGAACGCCTAAGTACGGTGTGCGGGATGTGCGCACATTGACCAATATTTTGCAAGGAAAATACTTATTCAAAAACAATCTAGCACTTACGCTTAGGATGCGTCACTACTGGTCATATGGCTTATACGATTATTACGGCGACCTTGACGAAGAGGGCTACATTATCCCTGATCCTAATTTCACCGAAAACGCCGATTTTAACTTCAACGCTTTCAATACCGACCTCATTTTTACATGGCAATTTGCTCCTGGTAGCTTTATGAATATCGTGTACAAAAACAACCTACAGCGGGACGAGCAGGTCATACGAACCTCCTACTTCAATAACCTCAACACCGTTTTTGAACAAGGCCAACGAAACACCTTAACCTTTAAACTCGTGTACTTTTTTGATGTGGTTTCAAGTTATAAACGGCTGGCTAAGGGTTAGGCCTCATTCACAAACTTTCCTAACGGTGCGCCAGAAAATGTTACTGATTATCAAATTCAACTAATTTGCAATAGCGTTTATGGCTAATTAAAATGAAATATCAAGTAATCGTTATTGGTGGTGGTTTAGGCGGGTTGTGCAGTGCGCTGCACTTATCGCTAAAGGGAATTAAAGTGCTTTTGATAGAAAAAAATGCTTATCCCAAACACAAAGTCTGCGGCGAGTAAATTTACAATGAGGTGCTGCCTTACTTGAATGCACTTGGATTCAACCCCTTTGACTTTGGAGCGAAAAACATCACCGACTTCACTTTAAGTACACCCGGTAGTCGCTCGATAAGCACCAAATTACCCTTGGGCGGATTTAGCATCAGTCGCTATTGTATTGACTTTGAACTAGCCAAAAAAGCTAAGGCAGCCGGCACAACCATAGCCGAAGCATCCGTTACCGATATTGAATTTGATAACCACCAATTTACAGTTACCACAAAAGAAGCCGTTTACCATTCAGAACTCGTCATTGGTTCTTTCGGAAAGCGCTCCAACTTAGATGTTCAACTCAACCGTGCTGCATCACGATTTAAAGAATATCAAAAACTAAATAAAAGCATATAACTATCTTGTAAACAGATTGTTAGGGCTGTTTCACGTGAAACAAATCAACCATTTAGCACTACTTATTCAGGTAAACCATTAGCACAGAAATGTCGGCAGGACTCACGCCACTAATTCTGTTGGCTTGACCCAAGTTTATTGGTTTAATGTCCGTTAATTTCAAGCGTGCTTCCATCGATAGAGAAGAAAACTTCAAGTAATCAATGTCACCCGGCACCTTATACTGATCTAGCTTATTCATTTTATCCGCCATTTCTTTTTCTTTAGATATGTAGCCCTCGTATTTTATTGTGATTTCGGCTTGCGTTTGAATGTCTCTTTGCAAGTCATTATATTTGGTAATAAGCTCCTTTAAACCATTATCTCTGTCGATGATTGGCTGTAAATTCATTTGAGGACGAGACAATAAAGTGATTAATTTTACCTTTTGCTTTAACTCAGCGGTGCCGACTTCTAATAAATAATCATTATAGATACTAGGTTCCGCAGAAGTCTTTTTCAGGTAATCCAGCACCTCCTTTGTGCCTTTTAATTTTTCATTTAATAACGTCACTCTTTCATCCCCAGCAAGACCTAATTTATGTCCAATAGGAGTAAGCCTTATATCAGCATTATCTTGACGTAACAAAATTCTATATTCTGCCCTAGAAGTAAACATCCGATATGGCTCATCAGTGCCTTTGGTTATTAAATCATCGATTAAAACCCCAATATACGCTTCATCTCTAGATAACGTAAACTTATCCTTACCCTGAGCTACAGCATCAGCATTTATACCCGCCATCAATCCTTGGCAAGCTGCTTCCTCATAGCCCGTCGTGCCATTAATTTGACCAGCAAAAAACAAACCTTTTACCGTTTTTGTTTCAAGCGTATGCGTCAACTGGGTAGGTGGAAAGTAATCGTATTCAATAGCATATCCCGGACGAAACATTTTTACGTTTTCGAATCCAGGTACTGCTTTCAGAGCCTTCAGTTGAACTTCTTCTGGTAAAGAGGTGCTAAACCCATTGACGTAGATCTCTACCGTATCCCAACCTTCGGGTTCTACAAAAATTTGATGCCTATCTTTATTTGCAAAACGATTTATTTTTTCTTCTACAGAAGGACAATAACGTGGACCGATTGAGTCAATTTTTCCATTGAACATTGGACTTCTATCAAACCCTTCTTTTAATAATTCGTGAACTTTAGGGTTAGTATATGTAATAAAACAACTGCGTTGTTTTGTAAGTTTATGTGGTTTCAGATAGGAAAAACTCACGACATCTTCATCGCCAAATTGCTCTTCCATTTTTGAATAATCTAAACTGCGTCCATCAACCCTAGGGGGAGTTCCCGTCTTCATTCTGCCAGACTCAAACCCCAATTCATTTAAACATTCCGTTATTCCGTATGATGCTTTTTCTCCTGCACGCCCTCCGCCAAAGTTTTTATCTCCTATGTGGATTAACCCATTTAGAAAAGTACCACTTGTAAGGATTACTGTTTTCGAATATACCTTAATTCCCATTCCCGTTTCTACACCAATTACCTTATCGCCTTCGGTAAGAATTCGAGTAGCAGTATCCTGCCAAAAATCTAAATTATTAATCTTTTCGAGTTGGTTTCTCCATTCAATATTAAACAGTAGTCTGTCGTTTTGAGTTCTAGGACTCCACATAGCGGGTCCTTTCGACAGGTTTAGCATTCTAAATTGAATTGCGGATTTATCCGATACAATTCCAGAAAGGCCACCTAACGCATCAATTTCACGAACTATTTGACCTTTAGCCACACCACCCATGGCTGGATTACAAGACATTTGAGCAATTCGCCCCATATCCATTGTAATCAATAGTGTTTTAGAACCAAGATTAGCTGCCGCTGCCGCCGCTTCCGATCCAGCATGTCCAGCACCAACTACAATTACATCGTATTTATCTAACATTGTTTATATGGAAAGTTTCACGTGAAACATCTGTAGAACTACAGCTCCAGCAAAGATAAGCATTTCTCTTCCTGGGCCCTCATTTCGGCGGCCTCTTGCACTGTCTTATCTGGGTATCCAACCAAGTGCAAAAAGCCGTGAATTAGCACTCTATGCAGCTCATTTAAAAAAGCAACACCCTCACTGATCGAATTTTCTTTTACCCGATCGATGCTAATAAAAATGTCAGCCTCAATAGGTTGACCTTTTGCATCTCTCATATCGAAGGTAATGATGTCGGTAAAATAGTCGTGACCCAAGTGCTCATTATTAATATTTAAAAGAAACTCATCAGAACAAAAAACGTAGTTAATTAGCTGAATTTCAGCATTATAAAGGAATGACTGTTTGTTTATCCAAGAAGTAATATGTGCTTGATTTTCTAGCGAGAAATCAATATCTTCTGAAAAAAAATTGATCATCTTGGAGACTATATCGCTAAATTAAACTGCATTTCTAAAAGCGAACCATTCTCGTGAAACTTGATTTGATCGGCTAGGCTTGAGATAAGAAAAACACCACGACCGTCTAACTTCTTTACGTTTTCTGGTAAGGTTGGATCAGGAATATCTTTATGATTAAAACCCTTTCCCTGGTCTTTAATTCTAAACTCGATGGCTGTGTCAGAACTATTGTACTGAAGCTGAACTTCTTTCAAAGCATCGCTTCTGTTTCCATGCACCACGGCATTGGTCACCCCTTCCGTGACGGCAATAATTATATTGCCATATAAACGCTCGTCTACTTCTTCGAACTCGAGAATTGAGTTAACAAATTTTTCTACCCTGTCTAGGTTATTTAAATCGGCTGAAAACCGGAGCTCCTTCTTCATAGGAATTCAATGCTATAGATTGTTGAAGTATTCATTTACTAAATTACGATAGAAAGGTTTCAAATTTGGAGGAATAGTTTCTAATAACTCAACCTGCTTCCTTTTTTCTTCTTGGTATTTAAGAAAGTCGGTTGAAGGGCTACTGATATCCTGCGCTGTTTTGGACTCTCTTTTATTGTCGTATTCCCTTTCTCTTTCTGCTTTTTCCGACTCTAACATACGAGTCATAATTTCCTCTTGACGATTAATGGTTTCTTGATCGAGCTTCATATTAACTAAGTCCTCTTCATTTTTTTCCATTAAGTCCTGCAAGCGCTTCATTTCTTTTCCCGCGCCACCTTGTTGTCCGGGTTTCCCCATTTCATCGCTTAGACGCCTCAATTCCTCTCGAATCGCTGCTTGCTGAGCCGCCATCTTTGCCATTGCTTCCCCAGCTTTGGAACCTCTTCCAGAGCCCTTTTCACCCGGTTTTTTTCCCTGACCAGGTTTGTCACCAGGTTTAGAGCCAGGCTTTTTACTCTGCATATCTTTAATCTGATCTGAAAGTTGTTTTTGAAGTTTCTTAATTTCACTCATACTTTTACCCATTCCTCTACCCGGTTTAGAGCAACTTTTTTTGCCAAACTTTTTACTTGACTTTTGCTTTTGAGCTCTTTGTATGCTTTCATCCAACATTAATGCTAAGTTATTTATGGACGTCATAACGTATTGCTGGCGATTCATAACCTCGCTTGATTTCCTGCTTTCCATTGCACGAATCGCTTTTTCCATATTATTATTAATGGCGGATATCTCTTTATTTACCGTAGCCTGAATGTTCATGTTTCGCTTAGATAACGCAAATAAACTATCCTCAATCATTTTTGAATTATCAGACAAACGCATTTGCTCCTTCGTGTGCTCTACATACATTGGGTCTCTTAGGTTCGTATTTCGTATTTTCTCTATTAAACCTTCCTGGTCAAATGAGAGTTGCATAAGGTTTTGTCTTAAGCGCCTTAATGCTTCTAAGTCCTCTTGCTGCTGCTCTTGCTCCATTTTCTCTTGAGCAGCCTTCATTTTCTGCTCCATTTTTTCCAATTGCTCTTTCGCTTTGTCTTGTGATTGCGCGGCATCTTTTTTCTTTCCTTGAGAAAGCTCTTCTTTGGCTTTTTCCATATTTTCTTTAGCTTCTTTTTTCTCCTGATTAAGGTCAGGCATGTCGTTTGGCTTTTCTAATTCCTTATTGGTTTTTTCTAAATTATCCAACTTCTTTTCAAGGTCAGTCATTTTTTTATTAAGCTCTTCTTGCTTTTTTAGGTTTTCTTCATTTGCCTTCTGTTCATCCGCTTTTTTATTTTGCTTTTCTTCTGTTTTCTCTTTTAGCTTTTGCTGTTCTTCCTTTAACTCCTTGATTTCATCAATCGTTTCTTGCATCTTAAGGTCAAATTCCAGTTGTTTGAACAGCTCCAGAGAACGGTCAAGCTCTTTCTCAACATCCTCTGATTTCAACTTCAATTCGTCCAATTTTTCTTGGAGGTTCTTCTTATCATTTTTCTCCATGAGCTTTTTCAGATCCTCTAACAGCTTCTTCGTTTCTTCATCCATAACTTTTTCCATCAGCTCTTCTAGCTGCTTCTGCTTTTCCATTATGCGCTCATCTGCTTTGGTAAATTCTGATTTTTTGAAGTTGTTAATTTCGTTTTCTCGTTTTATTTTTTCAAATCTATTTTGAAGGTTTTTCTGCTGATTCAACAAGTTCTCTACTTCTTTTTTCTCCTCCCAGCTAATGGCTTTTTTCTCCATTAACTTCTTGTTCAACTTATCTATATTTTCTTGCAGTTTCTTAGCTTCTTCAATACTTGCCTCAAGGTCATTTTTAATCTTCTTGTCTTTTTCACTGGACTTTTCTTGAATCTCCTTTTTAGAGGGCACCTTAAACTCTCTTATTGCGGTTCGCGATGCTTTTGCTCCGTTCACACCATCATTATCCCAAACCTCGAAATAGTAGTTAAAACTAACCCCAGGTTTTAGCAACGAATCGGGCATTTGAGCGAGGTTCCAAGTAAAGAAGTATTCAAAATCCTTTGCATTACCGGGAATAGTGATTTTCGTCTTCTTTAGCTTATTCTCATTGTCTTGGTAAACAAAGTTTAGTGCGGTAAAACCATAATCATCGTTTATCGTTCCTCTGAAATACAGCAACTTCGAAGAAAGCGTATCGATAAATTGTTGATTTGTAATTAAAGGCATTTGATCCTTAATAATTTGCACTCTAACTGTTGAACTATCTACCAGACTTCCATCACTGTTTTTTGAATAAAACACCATTTCACCCGCGTTTAAGATTCTGTTTTGAGCAGTAAACTTCTTTTCGTTTTTTTGATTTACATCAATATTTTCACCATTAAAAGCAGCTGAAAAATCATTTGTGTTTTTAGTTTCAATATTCCACTCTAAATTGGTTCCTGCTGGAATTAAGAAAGAAGACCGGTTTTCGAATAGCTCATTTTCTCGTTCGATATATTTTGGGAAGCTCGCTTGCGCAGCAATATACTCAACAACTGGTTTAGGTGTTACTTCAATAATATAAGGTCGACTTGAAAAACCGCCAGCTTCAAAAACTACTTCATGCGTTTTTTCAATATTTCGAATCGTAAATGCAAAACGATTATTTCCATCCTTAACCATTTTCAAACTAGCACCATCGTTTAGCCGAACGTAACACACATTAGGAATCTTACTTCCCGAAAGCTCAACTACCAATTCCACATCGCTAAACTGAATTGCGCTTTCTTGAATTTTCTGAACATTAAAATCAAATGGTGCTGGGGCTTCGAAGTGAGTGTTGTATTGAACAATTCTACTTGTGCTATCTGTAATTATTGATGGGCTAATAATTAGGATTAACAACAAAATAAAAACTGGAATTGCTGTATATCGCGCATATCTCAAGTTCTTCTTAAAATCAATCGCAACCGAAAAAGGAACAGGAGAAAGTTCTTTCTCTCTTTGGTCAATACTTGCAATTACCAGTGCGTTGGCCGAAACCGAACTCTGGTTTTGAAGCTCCAGCGTATTTAACAACTTATCCTTAATGTTTGGAAAGTGTTTTCCAATTATTACAGCTGCTTGTTCGTTCGAAATTCGTTTTCCGAAATCCAACAACTTAAAAAGTGAAACAGCGATGTACTTCCAAAAAGTAAATCCACTAACAACTATCAATGAAACAAAAAGAACCGTTCTAACTGAAGTAGAAAAACGACCAAAATGCTCAAAAACAGAAACAAAGACAAAAAAGGCCACCGAAAAAGCAAGAAAGATTAATCCACCTTTTAGTAGTTGATTCACGTAATACTTGCGAATAAACTGCGCTAACTTTTCTTTTAATATGTTGTTTGTGTTTTCCACTTATTTTATTGGCAATTAGCGAAGATAGCGACATTTTAGAGTCTTAAACTTCAACTGTTTTGATTTAGTACAAATTAACGGGTTGTTTGTACAGCGTTATTCTCAGCTTGACTGAGAATCTCTCTAAAATTAGAATCAAAACGGATACTTAAATAAATCTGTAGAATTAATCAATTAACTACATAATTGCTGCGCTGTATCCTGATAAACCTATCTTTGCCGCCCAAAATTTAAAAGCATTTTTATGTCTAGAAAAGTTCGCGTACGATTTGCACCAAGCCCAACAGGCCCATTGCATATGGGTGGTGTTAGAACAGCACTTTACAACTACTTGTTTGCCAAAAAACACAAGGGCGATTTTATACTTAGAGTTGAGGATACCGATCAAACTAGATATGTGCCGGGTGCGGAACAATATGTAAAAGATGCCTTAAAGTGGTGTGGACTTAACCCAGACGAGGGTCCTGATAATCCTGGAAGTTGTGGTCCTTACCGACAAAGTGAACGAAAAGAGGGTTATGCTAAATACGCTTACGATCTTATTGACAGGGGCGAAGCCTATTATGCATTTGACACTTCAGAAGAGCTAGACGCAATTCGCGAAAGTGCGAAACAAATGAAAATGCCCAATTTTCAATACAACAGCATTACTAGAACGAGCATGAAAAACTCGTTGACCTTATCTGCAGAAGAGGTTAAGGCGAAAATTGATGCTGGCGAACCGTATGTGATTCGTTTGAAAGCACCCAGAAATGAAGAAATGCGAATGAATGATATGATTCGCGGTTGGGTTGTCGTAAACACCAATAATATTGATGATAAAGTTCTTTTGAAAGGAGACGGAATGCCAACATATCATTTGGCAAATGTGGTGGACGACCATTTGATGGAAATTACGCACGTTATTCGGGGAGAGGAATGGTTGCCAAGTGCTCCAACTCACTTCTTGTTGTACAAAGCATTTGGTTGGGAAGATACTATGCCGCAAATTGCACACCTTCCTTTGATTTTAAAACCAGACGGAAACGGAAAGCTAAGCAAACGAGATGGAGATAGATTGGGTTTTCCTGTTTTTCCATTAGAATGGGTAGATCCAACAACTAACGAAAAATCAAGTGGATATAGAGAGAAAGGATACTTTCCAGAGGCTTTTTTAAATATGCTTGCTTTCTTAGGGTGGAACCCTGGAGATGAAAGAGAATTATTTTCTTTAGAAGAATTGGTTGAAGCATTCTCAATTGAAAGAGTTGGAAAAGCTGGTGCAAAATTCGATGCTGATAAAACGAAATGGTTCAATCAGCAATACCTACGAATGAAGTCGGATGAAGAATTGGCCGATTTATTAATGCCAAAACTTATTGAGGCTGGAATAACAGCTGAAAAAAGTTTCGTCACTCAAGTTTGTGGTTTGATGAAGGAACGCACTGGTTTTGTCGAAGATATGATGACGGATAAGTTCTACTTTGAAGCACCAACAGAGTACGACGAAAAAACCATCCAGAAAAAATGGAAGGAAGATACACCTTCAATTATTGCTGGTTTGCGTGAAATTTTAGTTGGAATAGCTGATTTTAAAGAGGAAAATATTGAGGTTAATTTTAAAAAATACCTCGAAGACAATGAATACGGGTTTGGTAAAGTAATGCCTGGTTTTCGTTTGCTAGTTACGGGGTTAGGAATGGGACCAAGCATGTCTGCAATATGTGCGATTTTAGGAAAAGACGAAGTACTTTCTAGAATTGATAATGGTTTGAGTAAAGTTGAGGCTTTAAAAAATGCCTGATTTTATTTCCATAAAAGATTTGCGGTTTCACGCTTATCACGGTCATCTTCCTGCTGAAAGAATTACAGGAAACACATTTGTTGTGGACCTACAAATTGAAACCGATTTAAGTATTTCGGGTAAGTCTGACGACTTAAAGGATACTGTTGATTATGTTTCAATAATGGAGTTAGTTACCCAAGTAATGGAAACTCCCTCAGACTTAATTGAGCATGTAGCAGAGCGAATTGCGACCATAATTAAGAAAACTCATGCAGCTGTTACAGCTATTGAGGTAACTGTAAAGAAGCAAAAACCGCCCTTACATTTTGATTTAAAAGCAGTTGAAGTAACGATTAGAAGATAGTTTGAAGCTTAACCTATTTTAAAACATCGTTTTACTACATTTGTCGCCATAATGGTTCCGTGGCCGAGCGGCTAGGCAGTGGTCTGCAAAACCATCTACAGCGGTTCGAATCCGCTCGGAACCTCAAGAAAAGGGAGTCAATTTGGCTCCCTTTTTTATTTCACCAAATCCAAATAAATCGGCAAATGGTCAGAATAACCGCCTTTGTAACGCATTCCTAAATAGGTTCTATACAGCTGCATTCCTTCGTATTTAGGATCTGGTTCTAAGAGGTAATCAGCGTTAAATATATTAGCAGATTTGTTCTTTATCTGTAATCCATTTTTGGAATGAAAGAGTGACTCCGAAACGATAAACTGGTCAATAATACTCCAGCTACCTCGGTATTTATTGGTTCCTTGCTTATCCAAGTGCGGGTACATAAGGTTGTAATAATCTGCCTTTTTATTGGTATCTAATTCCGCTTTAAAAACATCCTTTATACTCTTGTCAGTTGGAGCATCATTAAAGTCACCAACGGCTATCATTTTTTTAGGGTCTTTTAAACTCGATCTGTGCTTAATTAAGGTTTTTGCTACGTGCATTCTTGCATCTTCAGTTTCTAACTGCCCGCCCCAACGGCTTGGCCAATGGTTTACATAGAAATCTATGGTATCCATTTTAAGTATGACCAAACGCGCATATAAAATATCCCTTGTTTTATAATCCTTATCCCAAGGAAATACGATTGGTATTGCTTCTGTTCGGATAAGCTCTATTTTATCAGGCCTATAAATAAACCCAACATCAATTCCTCTGCGATCGGGGCTTTCAAAATGTACAATTTTATAATCCGTTTCCTTAAGGGGGGTAGTACTTATTAGTTCCTCTAAAACAATGCGATTTTCCAACTCACAAAAAGCAACAAGTTCCAATGCCTCCCAACCCCCAACGGAAGCTGCTACCTTACTTATTTGTTGAAGCTTAGTTTTATATTTTCTAATATCCCAGTGTTTATCACCCTTTTCGGTAAATTCATCATCGCGCTTTACAGGGTCGTTTTCTGTATCGAAAAGATTTTCTACGTTATAAAAAGCAATTCGAATTCCTTTTTCTCCTCGAAATTCATCCGTGAAATTGTCTTGACTGAATGCTGCTTGAACAAAAACAGTAAATAAAACTATTAATACTAAATGTCTCAATATTTTCACACCTTAACTTCTAACTATTTACTGATTACTATATACTAGACAGGTATTTTATCAATCCTTGCCTGATGTCTTCCTCCTTCATATTCCGCACCCAAATAAGCATCAAGAATTGCCATTGCTTCTTCTTCTGAAACAAAACGAGCAGGAATCGTGCAAATATTTGCTTTGTTGTGCTGTTTAGCCAACGTAGCTATTTCGGGTTTCCAACATAATGCCGCTCTTATGCCTTGGTGTTTGTTTGCAGCCATGTTAATACCATTACCACTGCCGCACATCAATAGGCCGAAATCAACTTCATTATTTTCAACGCTATTAGCTACCAGATGGGCAAAGTCGGCATAATCGCATCGCTCATCACTCATAGGTCCTTTATCTATGACTTTAAAACCTTTTTCGGTTAAATACTTTTTTAAAACTTCTTTAAGATCATACCCCGCGTGATCACCCCCAATAGCTAATTTCATACTCACTAATTTTTTACAAAAATACAGATATCAAATTGCGTTTCAGGAAATTTAAACATTAGATAATCATTAAAAAATAAGTGTAAATAGTTTATAAATACTTGATTAATAATAATTTAAAAAAAATATCTACGGTTATGAACATTATTCCCATTTAGACGCTCATAACGATGTTAATAAGGGTTCATAAAAGATGACGGAATAAATAATGTCAATCCAAACCTATTTTGGATGATGTTTTTTTTGGAAAAGTCAAGGATTATTTATCGCTAACAAACTTTATTTACGAGCATCGAAATTCATCTAATAAACATCGAAAAATGAAAATACTTATGAGTATAAATCGGTTAGCGAAGAAAATAGACAGTTTGTTTAAAACCATTCAGAAATCAATCAAAATAATACTATTGAATGTACAAACTTGTTCATTGAGTGTTATTAACTATTTACAACTCCAAAAAGCAATAATTTTGGAAAGTAATTACAAACACTATTAACAGCATAGTAATAGTAGTAAAACTTATAATTAAAATATTTTTTAGAGTTATTTATCGTGTTCAAAACCTTTTTCAGTCTTCTTTCTTGTTTGCTCACCTTTGGTCTGGTCGGGTTATTTGCTCAAAAGATAGATTCAATTCCCAATGGAAAGTTTACACAGTTTAAGTATGAAAATGGAACAGTATCCAGCGAGGGGGTTTTACTAAATGGAAAACCAGAGGGCAATTGGAAAAATTATTATCCAAACGGAAACCTAAAAAGTGAAGGATTAAGAGAAAACCATCTACTTGAAGGGCCTTGGAAGTTTTACGACAAAAACAACGTAAATCAGAAGGAAATAATATACAGTGAAGGAAAAAAATATGGGATTCAAAAAACCTATACAACTGAAGGTTTTTTATTGCGAAAAGAACCCTATTTAAGAGATACGCTGCACGGTACCGTTATGACTTTTTATACTGATGGAAGAGTAAAAGAAAAAGTACCTTATGAAAAAGGTAAAAAAGAAGGAGTATCCACAGAATACAATGAGACGGGTGATATTATAGCATTGATTGAGTACAAAAATGATTTTATTTATAATCGGCAATACATAAATCGAAAAGATAATAAAGGATTAAAACAAGGACCCTGGAAGGATTTTTATCCTAATGAACAAATCAAAAATGAAGGAGATTATTTCAATAATTTGAAAGATGGTTATTGGAAATCTTATGATGAGAAAGGGTTATTGATTAGCACCGTGAAATATGAAAGTGGTAAGCTATCAAAAAATGCTGGAGAAGTAGATTTTTTAGATATTCGAAAAACCTTCCATAAAGGAGGCCAAGTTGCAAGTATTTGTAATTATAATGGCCAAGGTAATAAAGAAGGTATTTGTCGCGAATACGATACTACAGGAGCAGTTACGAGTGCATCGGTTTATAGAGATGGAAAGCTATTGGGTACCGGCATGGCTGATAAAGATGGAATAAAGACAGGCCATTGGAAAGAATACTATGATGATGGAGTTCTGAGGGCTGAAGGAGATTATGAAAAAGGACAAAAGTTTGGAGAGTGGATTTTCTATTATCGCGATGGAAAAATAGAACAAAAAGGATCTTTTACAAAAGATGAATTGTACGATGGACAATGGACATGGTATCACAATAATGGAAATATCTGGCGAAGTGAAGTGTATTATTATGGGTTAGAAAATGGTCCTTTTGTTGAATATTCTGATTCTAGCACAGTAATATCTGAAGGAGAATTTATTGAAGGCCTAGAAGATGGACCCTGGTTATATCATTTAAACGATCATAAAGAAATAGGAGACTATAGAAATGGTCAAAGAGATGGAGAGTGGGAACATTTTTATTACGACGAAACAGTCCGCTTTAAAGGAAATTACGATTCTGGATCACCTGAAGGAAAACATACTTATTATTACGATAATGGTAAAAAAATGCTGGAAGGAAAATATGAGTATGGTTTAAAAAATAATACTTGGACACGATATAATAATGATGGCAGTGTTTTGGTTAAAATTTATTTTAGAGATGGAAAAGAAATTAAAATTGATGGTGCTAAAGTGAAACCAACGATTGACTAGAAAAATTAGATTTGCATAGCGCATAAAAAAGGGTCATTAGCTCAGTTGGTTTAGAGCGCTGCCTTGACAGGGCAGAGGTCACTGGTTCGAATCCAGTATGACTCACAAAGAACTTAGAGTTAAGTTTGGAAGTTGATTAATATTTTAAGTAACAAGTACAATAATTTCCATGCCTCGTATTAAAAATTGGTCAGTCTTAACGCTCTTTTTTATTTCAGGGTTTTCTGGTCTAATATATCAGATATTATGGATGCGCCAATTCAAATATCTGTTAGGTAGCAGTATTGTTTCCGTAAGTATTATAGTTGCTGTATTCATGTTGGGTTTATTAGTAGGCTCCTGGTGGATAGGTAAAAAACTAGCCGAAAATAAAATATCAGATGAACTAAAGCTCTATGGTAAATTGGAGTTGATCATAGGTGTTTTTGGGCTACTATTATTAATAATATTACCAAACTCGAAATCATTATTTGCTTTATTGGGTCAACCTACATTAAGTTTTAATGTTGTTCGTTTGATTTATAATATAGTTCTTACAACTATTTTATTAGTTATTCCTACAGCTGCAATGGGAGCAACGCTGCCACTATTAGTAAGTTATTTTTCTAAGCAATCAAATACTTTTAGAAAAACTACAGCTCAATTTTATTCTATTAACGCCTTAGGTGGTGCATTTGCTGCAGTATTAACGGGCTTCTTTTTTATAAAATCCTTAGGAGTTAATAATTCATTGGTAATTGCCATAATACTAAATGTTTTCATTGGATTAATTGTGTTGATTCTATCTCGTTCTTCAAAAACTAATATTCCTACGTTAAAAAATGAAGAAATAAACACTGGAAAAGCAGCTCAATCGATTAATTCAAGGTCTAATTTTTTTTTGATTGCAGCATTTACAACTGGTTTTATAAGTATTGCTTATGAAGTACTTTGGATACGTTGTTTAAATTATTTATTGAACAGTAGTACTTATACTTTTGCAATTGTACTGGGAATATTTCTGTTTGGAATTTCATTTGGAAGTATACTGGTTTCGTTTTTAAAAAGAGTTGTTAAGCCTTTGATTTTAGTAGGCATTATTCAATTTGTATTGTCATTAGCCAGTGTTGGTATTATCTATTTATTTTATGAATACGCATACTCAGAGAGCTTTTCTAATCTTTTTATTATTTCAAATGGTTTAGAATCCAATTGGTACGAAAATGTAGGGTTAAATTTTATTTTCTCTTTGATTGTATTTTTAATTCCAGCAGTTTTAATGGGAATGTCGTTTCCATTTATATCGGATCTTTATTATAGAGCTAAAGGCGAAGTTCCAGGCCAGGCAATCAGTAAAATTTATGTTTTTAACACGCTAGGATGCATACTTGGTGCGCTCATACCGGTGTTTATTTTTATACCCGCTTTTGGCAGTATTAAAACAACCTTATACGTATTAGCAGTACTGAATTTATTACTTGCATTGTACTTTTTTCTTAAGACTAAATCAAAATATCGGTCGGTATTAGTAGGTGTTTTGTTTGCACTTTTTACGCTAATTACGGGTATCCTTTCATCTGGGGAATATTTAGCTTCTTTAGAGTCAATAGGAGAAGATAATAATGCAGATAGACCGATATTCTATAAAGAAGGAATTATGGCTACAGTAAAGGTATATAACAAAGAAGGAAAGTATAAATCAATGAGTATTGATGGGGTTACAATTGCTTCTGAGGATTTTAAACAAAAGGAAAGTATCATAGGGCATTTGCCGTTTTTGACAAATGCTAGCGTAAAAGAAGTATTGGTTGTGGGCTTGGCAAGTGGTTCAACAATTGGCTCAATTCTAAAACATGATGAAGTAGAAAACTTGGATGTTGTTGAAATAGTACCTAGTGTTATTAAAGGAGCAGACTTTTTTAAAACGGTAAATGGTGATGTAAACAACCATCCCAAGGTTGATATTTATATTGACGATATTTATTCTTTTTTGAGTTATAGTAAAAGGCAATATGATCTTATATCGTCAGATGGAAAATTTGGAGTACTCAATAAGTCCAATACCACCATGTTGTCAAAAGATTATTACGAGCAATGTTATGAGCACTTAGCTGAAAATGGAATATTCGTTCAGTGGATTTCTACACAAATACCAAATGCGCATTTAAAAACGGTTTTAACTACAACAGCCTCTGTTTTTCCTTTTAGCGAGTTGTTTTTATTGAGAAAAAACCTTTTCATTTTATCTTCAAAAACTCCAGTACCGATGTCGTCGGAACAAGTATTAAAAGCCCTAAATAATCCTACTGTGGCTGCAGACTTAAGTGAAAGTGGAGTTTCTTCTCCGCAAGAAATGCTCTCTGCTTATATTGGTACAAATAATACATTAGGAACACTAAATACTTTTGATACCCCTGTTTTAGAGTATGATTATATAACCGAACGAAAAAAGGACATAGATAAAAGTAGGACGAGTGATTTTAGAAACTTTGAATTTCTAAAGGAAAAATATTTAGAAAGTGAGCAAGCGATTAGTGATTCAAAAAACACAATTACGAATAATGAAAATTATATAAGCTTTAATTCAAACAGAAAGTTTTGGGGATCTAGGCATTTCTTCTTTTTAGCAAATCATGCTCTTTTGGATGGAAAAAAAGCAGATGCTCTTAAAGGCTTTTCCGAAGTAGTTAGTATAAATCACTCAGCAAACGGCAATGATATAGCTGTTTCAGCAAAACATATCGGTGTTTTTAATTTGGACACTAAACGATATCGTGCTGCAATTAAGTACTTTGATGTTGCTACAAAAAAAGTTCCTGGGTATTCGAATGCGTATACCCTAAAAGGGGTGAGTTATTATTATTTGAATGAGTTTGACAGCTCAAGAATGAATTTCGCCTCAGCTTTAGAGTTAAACCCAAATGATCAAACAGCACAGGAGTTTTTAACCGCGATTAATAAGAAAGATTAATCTTTTAAGTCAGCTAATCGCACCAGTCCTTCAATATCCGTCATGAATATTTTTTTTCCTTGTAGGTCAATAAGGTTTTCTTTATTCAATTCAGATAGCAACCGAATAACCGCTTCAGTAGCAGAACCAACCATATTGGCAATGTCTTCACGACTAATTTTTACATCAAGACAATTTTGATTATCCACTCCAAAAGTGCCTTTTAACCATAGCAGTATTTCTGCTAGGCGTTGTTTTGCCTTTTTTTGAGCCATATCGGTAACCATTTTTGAGGTGTGGTCCCAATTTTTTGCTGTAAGTTCTAATAGTTTGAGGCTAAAATTAGGTTCAGATTTAAGTAACTCAAAAAAACGGTGTGCTTCACCCCAGAAATAACCAGCCTTGTTGGAAAAGTAAAGCAAAGTATGGGTAAGCGTTTTCAAAAACAATCGAATAGCAACCTATTTGTAATTGGACTTTTGAATGGTCTTTTGCCGTGCGGGTTGGTTTATATGGGACTAGCTAGCGCCTCAACAATGGTCGATCCGTTTTTAGGCGGGTTATTTATGTTGTTTTTTGGAATAGGAACACTACCATTAATGACTTCAATTTCATTTTTTAGTTCAAATATTTCAATAGAAAGGCGCGCCAAAATCAAAAAATTTATTCCTGTGTTAATCGCAATTATGGGCGTTGTTTTTATTCTAAGAGGCATGAACCTAGGAATACCCTATTTAAGCCCTCAAATAAGCTCAGAAAGCTTAGAGATAATTAATTGCAATTAGCTCTTCGGAACGGTAAAACTCAAATTCATTGTATATTGCACGTAAAGACGTAAACTTTGCGCTGGGCAAAATTGAATAAATGAACAACAAGGTTTTAAGACTAATCCTTATTATCAGTTTTATAGGTTCATTGAGTGCTGCTAAGTCGCAAAACTACGCTTCAATGTTAAAGCAACCCGCAACTTGGCATGTAACATTTTGCCAAAAAACCACTTGTTTTACTGATTTCTATTCAAGTCAGGGTGACACAACCATTGATGGTAAATGGTACCGATTTTTGGTCGATTTCCATTTTAATAAAGCCGTTGTTGTAAGGGAAGATACAGTCACTGGTAAGGTTTATTTTAGATACCTGTATGGCCAACGAAAAGACACAGACGTTCTTATGTATGACTATTCATTAAATTTGAATGAATCCATCTATATTTTTAATCCGAACTCGCCAATTCCTGAAGATTCATTGGGGCTTTATGATGTAGTTAGAGTGGACTCCATAAACACCGAAAAAGGGTATAGAAAGCGCATTAAATTAAACCGGCACGATCAAACGTCAAATGAGTTTTTAACTACTACATGGGTAGAAGGTATTGGAGGGTTATCCTATATAAATACTCCCGCTGTAGGGCCTGAGCTATATGGTTTTGGGGAGTTGAGCTGTTTTGCATTTAACGACACAGATTTTGTTTATAAAAGTATTTTCTCAAAAGAAAAAAGTGACTGCAACATTAATTTTGTCGTGAAAGAAGAGGACACATTGCGCATTATTGAAAATGAAAAAAGTAGAGTGAAGGTTTTCCCAAATCCCGCAAGAAATACAATTTCTTTAGATGGGTTGTCAGGCCATCAGGTACTTGTTATCATTCAGGATAATATAGGTCGAGTCGTTTTAGAAAACAATACAAGTAACGGTGAAATAGACATTTCTTTTTTAGAGCGCGGTGTATATTTTATTTCACTTTACTCTGAAGAACAAGAATTGTACAGACAGAAAATCCTGAAGCATTAATTAAAATGAATTAGCCTGTTTTCCTTTCAGGTTTTCAGGTTCAAGTTTTCGATATTTTGACCAATCCAGGTTTTTAGTGCTGGTTTTGATTTGATTGTGTAGTGGAGTTTTTCGTTTCAACACGGAGTCTTGCTGGTTTGGCCCATTGAGCGGTTCAATAAACACAAAGCTTTGGTTAAGTTCAAACTGACTGCTTTCATTATTATCGAAGAAATATTTTTTGGTAAGTCGCCCAGAAAGGTTAATGAAATAATGATTTAACTGCCATTTTCCATTGGATTCGCTAAAGCGAATTTTAGCGATTAAGTTTGGCTCATCAACTTCTAAACGGTATACCCAAAGCGCCGCCTTTGCCCAAGCAGGAATCAATCTTTTTTTTCCTTTTTCACTCCAACCGTAATCAATACCCTCTATAGCAAAGGAAGAATCGACCATGTAGATATAGCCACTATGGAGATTATCATAGACTTTTTTCTTTTGATTAAAACTTATGCAAAGCATTTGTTTTTCTCGAGATTCGTAGCCATATTCTATTTGATATTCATACTTTTCAAAATGAACTGAGTCTAAAAAACTTGGAGCTTTAGTAGTAAGGCTTGAATCGACAAATAAGTACGGATTTGAGAAAGTAATGTATTCAGAAGCGTCTGTAAATTTTTCGGTGGGCTCACCTTTTTTTGCTTTCTTTTTGTTACTTTTTTTAAATTTATTTTTTGCGTATTCGTGCATAAATTCAATATACTGTGCGTTGTCTAAAACCTGCCCTCCTTTGATTCGTATTATGGCAGTATCGTTTTTTTGTGCTTTTAAAGGGGGCTGATGAGCATCTAAGACGGCTTCGGTAAAACGATTGTAATTTCCATTTTCTTTAATAACCTCTCGGTAATAATAACGGCTTTCGCTACCACTAATGTTGTAGTTTTTCTCGAAAGAAATAATGGCTCTTCTGATATATTCTTGCGCACTCAGAGGCGTAATAATTACGGTGTTTAGTTCAAATGATTTTTTAGAAAGTTCGACCCAAAATGGGCGTAGCTTAGGAATAAAATGAATGTTGTGTTTTTTTTGCTGATAGCCGATTAGGCTAAATATTAAACTATCGCTTAAGCTCGTATCTGCTTCAAGAATAAAGCGGCCTAAATCATTGGTTAGTGTACCCTTTGAAGTTCCTTTTTGCCAAACATTTGCGAATGGAATTGGTTGTTGTGTTGCACTATCAACTAGCGTCCCTTCTATTTTTAATTGACCAAGCACTACAGAAGGAAAAACAAGCGTAATGAAGATGATTAAATGTAGAATTCGCACAGTACAAAATTAGCAGTTCTGAACCCAGTTTTTTAGAATTGCCTTTCCATGTTCGGTAAGAATTGATTCTGGGTGGAATTGAATTCCACGAATATTATGAGTTTTGTGCCGAATTGCTAAAGGTCTGTCTTCAGCATCTGTTGCAATAATGTCTAGGCTGCTGTTGGCCGAAAACGTTGGGCACAAAGACCAACTATGGTATCGTGCGACGTTAAATGTTTTTGGTAGGTTGTTAAAAAGAGGATCATTTTTTAGACAGATCATTTGGGTAGATTTTCCATGGAGAACATGGTTTAAATTAATAATTGCCGCTCCGTAAAACTCACCAATTGCCTGATGGCCTAGGCACACTCCTAATATTGGCTTTTTGCCTGAAAAACGTTCAATTATCTCGTTTAAGTTTAAGGTTTCTTTAGGAAGACCTGGCCCCGGAGAAAGAACAATTCTATCGCACTTTTCTATACTATTCCAAAGCTCATTTGAGTCGTTTCGAACCACCTCTACACAATCACAGTATAACTCGAAATAATGTTTCAAATTAAAGGTAAATGAGTCGTAATTATCAACGATTAAAACTTTCACAGGAGTTGCTTTTTTATAACTTCAATATTATTAAGAAAATGCTATTAGTAAAACTCACGAAAATCAGTAATAAAAGGCTACTATAACGATAAATTTGAGACATTGGCATAACTACACCCTTGAAAAAAAGAGCAAAAAAATATTGGATCTGGTTCGCCTTTTTGGCGCTTCTGATTCTTGGGGTATTTTTCCCTTTGCGCAAGGCTGTTAATAGTTATACCGACCAAGTAGTGCGCCTCAATCTGAGCAAAATGATTGTTGAGTCATCCAAAGAGAAGTACATCTTGGATTACGATAAATTGAGGTTTAATATTTTTACCCAGCACATAAGTCTTAGTAATTTTCGAATTTATCCTGTCGACACAAACAGGTATTTAGATCAAGTACAGGTTTCTACCCCACCTTTTTATGCTGTAAATGTAGAACGAGTTGATCTACAGCTTGAAAAGGAGTGGGAAGTTTTCTTGAATAAAAAACTGTTGATTAAGGAGCTTAAAATAACCTCTCCTAAGGTAAAAATTAATCAACTTAGAACGGATACTCAGAAAATAAAATTTGCCAAAATATCGGGAGATATTTATCAATTGGTAACACAGTATTTGAGTTTACTTAAGCTTAAAACCTTTAGTGTAAAAAATGCTATAATCGATTATTCAATTGAACAGGGCTTTAAGGTTCAGCATTTCAATTTTGACCCGATTTCATTCAAGCTCACAAACTTTAGGGTAAAAGAGGGCGCTCAAGAAAGTAGTAATATTTTTTTTACGGATGATTTTGAACTCAATTCTGGTAAGCAGGAGTTCACGTTGCCCGATAGTTCTCATGTTGTTTCCTTCGACAGGTTTAAGATTACAACCGTCAAAAATCAAATAGAGTTTTACAATTTAAGAGTAACTTCAATATTACCAGATACGACGACAAGAAACCATTTAACCTTATTTGTTCCAACGCTTAAGCTAAAAAGTGTTGACTTTGAAAGAGCATACTTAAAAAATGAATATTTAGTTAAAAACTTAAAGATTGAAAGGCCTGCGATAAAATTTGTGGTTAATAAGCCTCAGTCAAAACACACCCCAGAACAAATTGATGAATTAGAGAAGTGGCTAGAATTAATAGAGGTTAATTCTACAATTATTAGTCAGGGAAACGTCTCGGTAAATGATAATAGGGGCCAACATAAAAAAACGTACTTAGTAAACGGCTTCTCGCTTAAGATAGCTGGAGCACACGTAGACACGAATATTTTAGATCGTATTGTTTTAGAGGATTTACAGAAAAACTATCGCTTTTCCATTCGAGAGCTCAAACACCAAATACCTGAAGAGGAGCTGCTTATTAAAGTAAATGATATCGCTTACTCCAGCATAACCCAATTATTTAAGTGTAACGAAATAGCCATAAGCCCTAACGAACTAAAACTGAAGAAGAAAATGGCAAACACCAATCAGCTTTATCATTTAGAAAACTTGCAATTAGCTGGTGTTGCTATTAGCGATCTAGATTTAAACAAACTCTCGGAGGGAAGAAAAACCGTATTGGGTCGAGTGGTTTTGAAAAGCCCAGTATTAGCTTTGTCATACGATACATCTGATAAAATTAAACCAGATAGTTTGGTAGTAAAGAACACAAACCTTCCTTATGAGCTGGATTCGCTCTCCACAAAGCTTTTGAAAATTATAAATGCAAAAGTGAGTGTTACGAACTCTAGAGATGAAAGTATTAAATATGGAACATTTAGTCAAGCGAACATATCGGCAGTTAATCTGAATTGGAAAGAGCTCAATAGCAGAGATGAAATTGCACAAACACTACTCACAAAAACAGCCATAGAGAGCGGCAAAAGCGAGTTTATTAATCCAAAAACCAAGGATAAAGTCTCTTGGAATAGTTTGAGTGCTGATCCAATCTCGAAAACGTTTGTAATTTCAAACCTTGCGGTGACTCCGAGTTCAAAAAAAACGAACAACCTTAAGCTTGGGTTACTTAGAATGAAAGGGTTAAACTACGATCAAGTGCTGCTAAACAGTGTTTTGGTTGCAAAGAGTTTAGAGCTAAAGGATGTAGACCTTAACCTAGTTGAAGAAAACCAAAAGGAGAAGGGTTTGCGACTCAATATGGTGCGCTTTGAAACAGTAGATGTGAAGAATTTAAACTTAAAAAGAAGCAAAGGAGACACTGTAAATCTTCGATTAAAAGGAGTTGAGCTTATTGGAACGAAAGTAAAAATGGTTAAAGATAGCGCCTCCAATATGCCCTCAATATCTTATGGAACAATTGAGGCGTCAATTGATGGGCTAATGACTGTAAACAAGAGCAGAAACAGCACAACTACTACTCAGAAGGTTAAGTTTAACAGCATAGATTCCATTCTTGAAATAACCAACCTACGAAAAGACCCAATTATCGAAAACACGAAAAAAAGCGACCCTGTTTTTCAGCAACGAATAGCTAATCTTTACGCAACGGGCTTTAACCCGAATAACCAACAATTAGGTAAAAGCTTTTCCGCTCGACATTTAGAAATTTGTAGCCCAATTACCAATTACAGTTTTTTTACTTCATCAAATAAAAAGTCGTCAAATCAGAAGACAAATAATGATATGATTCAGTTACAGAAATGGTTTTTTGATTCAACTCAAATAAATCAACTGAACTACCAAACGCTTGCTGTTGACAATGGAAGCTTGAGTATCGTGTGGAAAGAAAACCCTGGACAGAAAAGAGAAGAAAGGCTAGAGGTCTCTCAATATTCGGTGCAATCTACAGGCTTTGATTTTAATAAAACGACCAAAAACAAGAATAGCAGGTTTTATTATGCAAAAGACCATACGATACGCCTGTTTAATGTAAAACGTCAATTTGCAGACTCTATTAACGACCTTAATATTGAACATGTAGAGTATTCTACGGGCTCAAAAAACACAAAACTTTTAGGGGTTTCTGGAAGCTATATGCTTAAGGAAAATGGAGCTAGTAAATTATTTGTGGAAGGCGCCGTTGACTTAGTTGAGTTTGACGGTATTCAACCCATTAAAATTACCAAGGAAAAGTCAATTGATTTAAAGGGAATTTATGCGGTAAATCCACGATTAGAATTCACCCAGTTTCACAACAATGTAGATAAAGTTAGTCGTGAATTGTCGCTGCAAAAGAAAGGCAACGACAGCACGGCAATCTCAAAAACATTATTAAAATCACTCAAAATTAAAAATGGCTTTATTAAGTGGGACTTCAACGATACATCAGCCAAGCCACTGGCAATTAACCACCTAAACTTTGACGGAAGTGGATTTGAATTTCCTAACCCAGACACCACTCAAAAAGCTCCACAAATCATTGACCTTGCATTCAGTTTTGGAGACTTTCAATATGATGTATTAAAGAATTTTTATAATATCAGTTGTGATTCTGTTGATTATGACTCTAAAACGGAAGAGCTGAGTTTGGATAAAATAAAGCTTGATCCAAAATATGGAATATTTGAGTTTGGTCAGCAAGCGGGTTGGCAAAAGGGTAGACTAGAAATGTTTGTGAGTTCAGTAAACATGAAAGGTTTTAAGGGAAAACAGCTCTTGTACGAGAACAAATTGAGTATTTCACTCCTAGACATTGATAGTCTTTGGGTTAGAAACTTTAAAGACAAAAGGCTACCGCTGAAAGAACGCTACATCCCAATGCCCCAGGAGCGTTTGGATAACTTAAATATGGGGCTAAATATTAAGCGAGTTGTGCTAAGAAAGGGAGATGTAACCCACATTCAAATTGCTAAGAATGGCGTGGTTCCTGGAAAAATTTACTTTACGGATTTAAGCGCTAGAGCTTCAAATATTACGAACACTTATGAAGACCAGAAGGAAGCAAAAACAACACGATTAACCGCTTTGGGAAAGCTTATGGGGGATGGTCAAATGAGTGCCACGTTTGAGTTTAACAACAAAGAGCCGAATAACTATTTTGAGGGGCACGCAAGCCTTGGAGAGTTTGATGCACGCACATTGAATAACTATCTAATGCATACTGCTTTTGTTGGGGTAAAGAGCGGAAAGGTTATTGATGCAGGAATTGACTTTAAGGCCTATAATGACTTTGGAACAGGTGACATGAAGTTATTGTATAATGATTTGCACGTAACGTTTTTAAATAAAAATGATACTATGCGCAAGGGCCTGGGAATGGCAATGAAAGGGTTTATTGCCAATAGAGTTGTATACACAAAAAACCCTCATTTTTTCATCACTAAAAAAGGATTAATTTATACTCAAAGGGACACAACTAAGGAAATATTTCACTATTGGAGTAAGCTCGCAATGAGCGGCGTAGCTAGTAGTACCGGAGTAAAAAACAATAAAAAGGAATTAAAAAAAGTACGGAAAGAAGCATTAAGGAGGGAGAAAGCAATACTTAGGGATGAAGATGAATTGTTGGAAAAATCCACCGATCAACCTTATGGAGGAAAAGGCGATTAAGCCATATTAATTGCCATTTGCTTTAGCACACGATTGGTTATTTCAACATCAGCCCTGGTAGTGCCTTTTAAACCTTCTTCTCGAATTTGCGTGACCACTTTTTTGCCTTCTTTTACATATAATGTTCCCCTGTTTGTCAGGACAAGAGCGCTTTTTCGCTTATCGCTTTCATTAGGCACCCGTCTTACCAATTTTTTATCGTGCAAAAGGTCTAAAATTCTAGTAACACTAGCGGTATCTTTATTTACAGCTGAAGCTAATTCTACCTGCGTTTGTTGCTTTTCTTCATGAATTCGAAGTAATATTACCCATTGATCTATCGTAATGTTGAAACCCTCCTCTTGAAGTCGTTTCAAAGAATATTTTTTGGAAATTCTCATGGTTTTATCCATAAGAAAATAAATAACCGAATCTAACTTTTCTTCCTTCATTGACACATCAATTACAATGCAAAAATAGAATGAAAAAAGAAAACGACTTTAGTGGAAACGTAACTAATCGACAACTACCTGTTTTAATGCGCTATTTGTGCCCGATTGTATTTTTACCAAATAAACACCAGATCGAAACAACTCAAACGAAAACTCTTTGCCTTCTTTAGTTGAGTATTGTTCGTGAATTATTTCGGCGCCCATAATATCAAACACAGTAATAAAATAGTCTTCAGATCCTGAAAGCTGAATGTAGAAAACCCCCTTAGATGGGTTGGGATAAATAACGGTATTTCTTAAGCCAAAGGATTCTTGAGAACTACTAGGACTTTCAACTGTTAGCTCTTCTCCTGTTTTTGAAACACAACTTAAGTCACTAGTAACTTTTAATTCAGCAGAGTATAAGCCAGCTGAGCCGTAACTATGAATGGGGTTTTTTGAGCTAGAAGAGTTTCCATCGCCAAAGTCCCAAGCATAATTCAACCAAGAAGTATCAACAGGCGCAAAAGAGACATCCAGGTTGTTTAAAACGGTTGCTTTAAAGCCCGATACAGGCGTTGGGTTTATTTTTACTTGAGCGCTTATTGAGTCATTACACCCATTATTTCCATTTATACTAAGCTTAACTTTATATATACCAGAGTCATTGTAGCTGTGGGTAGTTTGCTCCTGAGTAGAAGTTGCACCATCTCCATAATTCCATAAACGAGTAAACCCGGAAGTCGTCATTACGGTATTGTCGTTGAATGGAAAACTGTTGTTCCGTAAACATTGAATCGCAAGGAAGCCGGCCATTTGGGCAACGGGTTTTTCTTTTGGTGTTAAGTACAATATGTCAGATGTGTCCGTACAAAAACTATCGCGAACCACAATAAAGAAATCTAGGGTATTGAAACGATTAAATATTTTTTGATCAAATAGTGTATCTCCCTGAACCTGTAAAAAGGAGTTATTTCTATACCAAGTATATTTTGCGTTAGCCGCTCCAGAACTATCAATTAATTGTAAAACAGCATTTCCGCCCTCACACAAGTTACTTTTTAAAGTGTCAACCACAAGGTTTGAATACGGTGAAAAACGAACCAAAACAGTATCATAAAAAACGTATTTATCGTTTATAGTATAAGAAATAACTTTTTGTCCACCCCACTTATAGCTGGTTTCTTGGTCGTAAAAGGATTCACTGTATCTTGGACTTGCACCTGAGCCAAAGTCCCACTTTACACTGTTTATTTTTCCAAATGTGTTATGACTCAATTGAATTACTTCGTTAGGACAAACCACCTTACTTGAAGTGAGAATGGTGGTTACAGGTTTTTCGAATAACACCCCATAATCTCTACTTTCCCCATGCGTTAAGGTTGCACAAGCGGAAGTTAAATTTTGGCGATCACTAACAACACGCATCAATAGTTTTTGATTTAAAAGTGGTCCTGAAGGTGCTGTGTAATTGAAGCTATGTTGACCAACTAATGCTGCGCCGCTATAAACACGCTCACCAGCATCTGTAAAGTCTCCATCGTTGTTGTAGTCGATATAAACCTGAGTGAACTCTGCTGCAGAGCCGCCAACTTGAACGGTAAAAGCATAAGTACTATCAGGTTCGAAAACAAATAGTTCTCCACAGCTAGAATTTGTATTACTAGAGATACCATTGTAACCAAAAGCGTTAAACTCTTGATTGCCCGCTTTCACTTTAAAAACTCCACTACTCGTGCGTCCCGTTGCAGATGTGGTTGTAAGACAGTTTGCTAAAAGTTGCGGCCCAGCAAAGACTAAGTTTCTAATTTCTGTGGTGTCTTTTCCAAAAAAGTTGGATACCACAAGTGAAGCATGGTAATGACCAGCAGTAAGTAATACAATTGAAACATCTTTGCTATTTGCCGAACTATTATTTACATATTGAAATGTATTTGGAAGTATATTCCATGCGAATGAGCTACCGTTTTTTGAAAGACTTGAACTAAAACTTATGGTGTCTCCAATACAAAAATTTCCTTTATTTCCTGAGATTTCAGCTTTGGCAAATCGATTTTCAACATTAAACATTGGCGCCGACCAAAGCCCTCTGCCATAAGTTGACGCGCGAATTTTTGATTTTGCAGGAGCATTTTGGTTGTAAGCAATTTCCAGCTCAGTAACAGAAACGTCTCCTGGAAGAGATTGGGAATAATCAACCCAATTCGATAAAGTTGAATCGATATAATAAACACCGGGAGTTCCCCCTACGTATAATCCTCCTGGGCTAAATTCATCATAAACGATAGTTCGTTTTGTTGAGTTAGGTAGGTTCAATGATATGTCGCTCCAAGAAGCCCCTTTGTCTGTTGAGACAAAAACTTTACTGCCCCCTGTTATGTAAATTACATCTTCGCGCGTTGGGTGCGCCTCCATGTCTGTTGGGCTTATTCCTGATGGTTTTGAACCGCTGAGGTTAGTCCAAGTTGGAGTAGCTGCCTTGCAGTTATCTGAACGATAGAGCGACCCATCCGACCTTAAAATGTACAGAATGTTCGGATTGGCAGGGCTTTGTTCTAAAACCCTATATGTTGAATTAGGCGCACCATTTATATTACCAGTAATATTTCTCCATTGTACATTGCCTCCTCTTACGTTTGTTGTTCGGTAAACATTTACATAACCAGCAAACATATATCTTGGGTCTGCTTCGCCCAGAATAAAAGGAGAAACCCAAGCCCCTTGTTCAGTAATGCTGTTTGTGATACTGCCAAAATTTCTTCCACCATTTGAACTTCTTCTAATTGCACCATAATAAAGTTCACCATAAACATACAAGGGATTAACGGGATCAAAAGCGCACTCCATTCCATCACCTCCAATTTCAGTGGTCCAACTATTATTTCCCCTGTAGATGGCGGTACCGTTGTCTTGGTAACCACAAATAACTTCATTTTCGTTGTACTTGTTTTGGCCTAATTTATAAATTTCAGAAATCGGCAATCCGCTTGATATATTTCTCCAAGAGCTTCCTCGGTTAGGTGTGTAATAGACCCCACCATCATTACCAACCACCATGTAATTACCACTATGACTAAACTCTAATACATGTTGATCGGCGTGCACAGCGCCAAGCCAATGAGCGGCATTTGTCCAAGTGCTACCGCCATTAGTGGATTTAAAAATATTAATACCACCTACAAAGATTTCTTCAGAATTGTTAGGATTTGCAGTAATATCTAGGTTGTACCACGCTTGGCCACCATTTCCGTTACCATTAATGTCATAGTCCATAATATTTGGCGTAGTTGATCGTGTAGTAAATGTTTTACCATAATCAGTAGATCGGCACAATCCGGAAAATATTCTATTTGAAGTTTGTATAAAATAGACGTAGTTAGGCTTATCCGCACTTACTGCTATAGCCCCTCTGCTTCCGCTCATTATGCCAGTTGACCTTGACCAGTTTTCACCACCATCATGAGAGTGCCACATTGTTCCACCCGATGCAGCGTATAGTTTACTAAAGTCGTTTGGCGCAGCCTCTATGTCTTTATATCCAGATCCAGATCCTTTGCGAGTCCAAGAAACAGCGCCATTTGTGGATTTATAAATTCCGCCACTTGTTGCTGCTAAAATGGTATCCGGATGAGCAGGGTCGACTATCATTTTACCTACAACGACGTTGCCCATTCCTGAGTTGCTAATGTTCCATGAAATACCGCCATCAATAGACTTTATTACTCCTCTATGCGTTCTTGATGTAACATCTCTATCTCCAGTTCCAGCATAAACGATGAGTGGGTTTTTGGGATTAAAGTTGATACTTGAAACCTGCATTGTGGCAAAGGTGTCCGTATTACTTTCCCAAGTATTTCCGAAATCATAAGTGCGCCAGATTCCGCCGTTAGGTGCGCCAATAAAAAGTATAGAATCATTTGTGGGGTGCATTCCGAGCGCATTTACTCTGCCCATTCCGTTTGGTTGTCCCGAGCTTGCTACGGGCAACGAAATAGGTCCTACAAGAGTCCACAATGTGTCCGATTTAGAGTCAGCGTCTTTAGCCTTGGCGTTTGTTTTGAAAACAGCCACCGATTGCATGATTTTGTTATAGTTTGGAATATCTCCTTCTGGACTTATTTCTTGTTCGTAAAACCACTCCCAACTTTTGAACGGCTTGTAACCATCTCCCTTACCAGGTGTTTTGTCTGACCAATAGTCGTAAAAAAGGCGTTGAGTTTCAAAAAAATTAGCCTCAGGGTCGAGCATACTCTCAATCCATTTAGGGTCATCGTTAGTTTTTTGTTGTGCGTTTACAGCTGTTAATACAACTACTCCAATTATTAGTAAGATTCCCCTTTTAATCATAAGATAAATTAGCGCCCAAATATACCATGGAAACCTAGTTAACGACTCACAATTAAGCTGTGCAAATCGTGTTTTTCGGCCATTGTGCAACTCCGACATCTATTATTGACATTAAAATCGTTAAAAGGTTTGTATGGTTAACTGAGCAAGCAGAATGAAAGCCCTAATTTTACACTCTGATGAAAAAAGAAACCAAAAAGAAAAAACTTACTCGCGGTCGCTTGTTAATGTGGTTATGGATTGTTTTGTTTTCTCCATTAGCACTTTTTACTTTGTTAATGTATCTGATCTCTTTGGGAGTATTCGGTGAACTGCCATCATTTGAAGAATTAGAGAACCCAAAAAACAACTTAGCCACGGAAGTATATACTGCAGACGGGAAGTTGCTTGGTAAATACTTCAGCGAAAACCGCAGCCAAATGAATTTTGAGGAAATATCACCGCATGTTATTAATGCATTGGTTTCTACCGAAGATGAGCGATTCTATGATCATAGCGGAATAGATGCAAGGGGTTTGTTTAGAGCTATTGTATTTCTAGGGACCAAAGGAGGGGCAAGTACAATTACTCAGCAGCTGGCTAAAATGCTTTTTAGTGAACGTCCAAGAACTAAACTGGAGCGAATAAAACAAAAGCTTCAAGAGTGGATTATCGCAATTCGACTAGAACGGCAATACACAAAGAATGAGATACTAACAATGTATCTTAATCGCTTTGATTTTGTAAATAATGCCGTGGGATTAAAGTCCGCATCGCAAGTATATTTTAATACAACACCAGATAGTTTATCCATTAATGAAGCCGCAGTTTTGGTTGGAATGGCAAAAAACCCATCTTTATTTAATCCAAATAGAAGGGTGGAATTAAGCACTCAAAGACGAAATATTGTGCTGGGTCAAATGGTCAGAAATGAAGTTTTAGAAGAAGAGGTTTTTGACTCATTAAAGCAACTTCCACTTATTCTTGACTTTCAAAAAGTGGATCATAAAGATGGCAGTGCCCCTTATTTTAGAGAAGCTTTAAGTGCTTATTTGCATAAACTAACATCGGCTAAAGATGAAGATGGTAACTACAAACTGGCTCAACCAAACGGTGAACCGTACAACATATACAGAGATGGTTTAAGAATTTACTCAACAATAGACTCAAGAATGCAGCGCTATGCAGAGTATGGAGTAACTCAGCATATGAAAGCGGAGCTACAGAGAGACTTTTGGGCACACTTAAAGCGAAAAAAGAATCCTCCATTTGCGAATGGAATCAGGGACAAAACTATCGAGCGATTAATGAATGGAGCCATTAAGAGAACAGATTTGTATAGAGAGTTGCGCAGCGAGGGAATGTCAGAGGACTCTATAAAAATTGTCTTCAATACACCCGTTCCTACTAAGGTTTTTTCTTGGCAGGGAGAAATTGATACCGTAATATCTCCTAAAGAGAAGCTGCGATACCACAAGAGTTTTTTACAGGCCGGTGTAATGTCAGTAAATCCGCATAATGGATACATAAAGACATGGGTTGGGGGAATTAACAATAAATACTTTGCCTATGATCATGTTTACCAAGGCCGAAGACAAATTGGATCTACAATTAAGCCTTTTGTATACGCATTGGCTATCACAGACAAAGGCCTTTCGCCTTGTGATGAAATTCCTAATGTCCCCTACACTTTTGAAAAAGGCGAATATGGATTACTTAAGAGTTGGACACCACATAATCCGGGCCGTGACTATGGTTATAATGTAAGCTTAAAGTATGGGTTAGCAAACTCTATGAATACTATCACCGCTTATGTAATGAAACAAGTTAGTCCGCAAGCCGTGGTAAACTTTGTACGCAAGGCGGGTATTAAAGGCGAAATGGAGGCGGTTCCATCATTGTGTCTTGGAGTTGCCGATGTTGCTCTTGCGGAAATGGTGGGAGCATATGCTTCATTGGCGAATAAAGGACAGTATTTAGAACCGGTTTTTCTTACAAGAATTATGGATAAAAATGGAAACGAGATTTATAATAATCTGGTTCACAGAAAGACGAATTCGGTAATGAGTGAGCGGGATGCTTATTTAATGCTGGAGTTAATGAAGGGAGTAACATCCTACAACTATAATAGAGACTTAGGAAAAAGTTCGGGAGGAACAGCTATTCGCCTGCGTTTTAGCAAAGAAATTCGTCCTTATGGCGGTTTTCCGATGGAAATTCCAATCGCTGGTAAAACGGGCACAACTCAAAATCAATCCGATGGTTGGTTTATTGGCATTACTCCTGACCTAGTTACAGGAGTTTGGGTAGGAGCAGAGGATAGGGCGGTTCGTTTTAGCAGTCTTTCAAAGGGAATGGGTACAAATATGGCCTTGCCTATCTGGGGTTATTTTATGAATAAGGTTTATGCAGATAAATCAATTGACATTAGCAAGGGAGATTTTGAAAAACCGCTGGAACCATTGGATATTAATCTAAATTGTGATGAAGTCACGGAATCCGGTGGAAACCGATACGATCGGGGTACTCCTTCTGATTGGGATTAATCTAATCTAAGGATTTATGCAGTTTTCCTTTTTCAATTTTTACATTTGAGATTCAAAATGCGACAATATGGCAATGAACAAAAAAGTAGCTGATGTACAAGAGGCACTGAAGGGTGTAGAGAATAATATGACCTTTATGCTTGGCGGGTTTGGTTTATGTGGAATTCCTGAAAAAGCGATTGAAGAGTTGGTTCGAATAGGAATATCTGGAGTTACCTGTATTTCAAATAATGCTGGAGTTGATGATTTTGGTTTGGGTTTGTTGTTACAAAATCACCAAATAAAAAAAATGATTTCTTCTTATGTTGGTGAAAATGATGAGTTTGAACGCCAAATGTTGAGTGGAGAACTGGAGGTAGACCTCATACCCCAAGGATCATTAGCAGAGCGCTGTAGAGCTGGAGGAGCGGGAATCCCTGCTTTTTTTACCCCGGCAGGGTATGGAACTGAGGTTGGAGAAGGAAAAGAAGTAAGAGACTTTAATGGAAAGCCGCATATTCTTGAATCAGCGCTTACAGCAGATTTTGCATTTGTAAAAGCTTGGAAAGGAGATACAGCCGGAAACCTAATATACAAAGCAACCGCTCGAAATTTTAACCCGCTAATGGCAATGGCAGGAAAGATTACCGTTGCTGAAGTCGAAGAGTTAGTGCCAGCAGGGGAGCTGGACCCAAATCACATTCATACCCCTGGAATATTCGTCCAACGTATTTTTCAAGGAACGAACTACGAAAAAAGAATAGAGCAGAGAACGGTTCGTCAAAAGGCCTAGATTGAGCCAATTATTACACAGAATAGTTGAGTGGGACAAGGGAACTCGTTTTATTAGAGACCTGTTGTTTTTGGTATTGTTTGTTTGGCAAAGTGCCTCTTACGGGTATTTTGATAACATGGACAGGTTTCCAGAAGGCACCCATATGTGGAGAAAGTGCGATGGTGCTTCTATGGCGCAGAATTATGCACAGAACGATTTACCGTTTCTAGAGCCGCAATTACACCAGCGTTTTGAGGGTTCTGGAAAAGCAGTAGGGGAGTTCCCGCTTTTTTATTATTTGATAGGGAAAACGTATCAAATACTTGGCTTTTCTAATGAAATATTTCGCTGGTGGTGGTGGGGAATATTGGCTCTAGGCTTCTACCTTTTATTTCAATGGTTTTATCTAAAAACAAAAAGCACTTCCGTTTCCATTCTGCTAAATATATTTTGTTTTACCCCTCCTATTTTGGTGTATTACGGTGTTGAGTTTTTACCAGATACTATAGCGTTAGCCCTTTCTTTTGGTGGGCTTTATTTTTATGAAAAGTGGCGAGAAAAAGCCTCTAGAAACAACCTTTATTTAGGTTTGCTTTTTTTCTCCTTAGCTGTATTAACGAAGGTTTCTGCTGGAATTTTGTTAGTTGCACTTGTTTCTTATGAATTAGTTACTTTTCAAAAAGGAAAACTATGGAATACGTTAAAAGCACTACTTCCTTGGTCTTTACCCTTTGTGTTAACCCTGATTTGGGTGCAGTATGCGGCGTGGTACAATGCTCAAATTAATAACGTTTATTTTTTATTGGATACTGTTCCTTATTGGACCCTAACTGAAGCGCAAATCACAGGGGTTAAAACCGGTTTTATGGAAACGTGGTATAATGAACTTCTTGCGTATAAATCGCTTTGGTTGTTAACCTTACCTTTTTTTGCCTTTGGTCTTTTATGGTATAAAAAATTGCAAAAGGAGACGGTTCCACTAGTGGTTTATGCCTTTATTACTGTGATTTTTGTTCTACTGTTTTTTGAACGATTTAGACACCATGATTATTACATCATTTGCCTTTATGGTATTTTACCATTATTACTAATGTACGGTATCTCGATTATTAAGGTACTATTTAAGAACAAGTTGGCGCTTTTGCTTTTTTTATTGGCTTCGGTTCCCTTTGTAGCTGCTAATGTTTCAACCGCACAAGTTACCGCTGAAACAAGAAGCCATACGTGGAACTACTACAATAAATTGGACAATAATTTAGCCCTAATTGACGATTGGTTAAATGAAAACGGAGTCACTAAAGAGGTTCCTGTGCTGAGTGTTTACGACCCATCACCAAATGTGAGCTTGTACTACATGAATCGAAAGGGCTTGTCAAATATTTACCATCAAGAATTGACAGGAGAGTTTGTTCAGCACGCTAAAAATATTGGGATAAAACACCTGCTGGTGCATAGTGAAGGGTTAAAGACCGAAAAGGAAAAAGCAATATATTGTAGAGATACTATATCAAGTAAAGGGAATATTCATTTATTCAAATTAAATTAGCGAAAGATAAAAACACACAGATGAGTTTAAGTAAAGAACAAATAGCGCAGCGTATAGCGCAAGAAGTGCAAGACAAACAATATGTGAATTTAGGTATTGGAATTCCTACGCTGGTGGCGAACTTCATTCCCGATGGAATAGATGTTGAGTTTCAAAGCGAAAATGGGTTATTGGGAATGGGTCCTTTTCCTTTCGAGGGTGACGAAGATGCTGATTTAATTAATGCTGGAAAACAAACCGTTACTCTGGAAAAAGGTGCGGTAATATTTGATTCAGCTACCTCATTTGCAATGATTCGTGGTCAGCACGTTCACTTAACTATTTTAGGGGCCATGGAGGTCTCTGAGAATGGAGACATTGCTAATTGGAAAATTCCAGGCAGAATGGTAAAGGGTATGGGTGGTGCAATGGATTTAGTAGCTTCGGCAGAAAACATTATTGTGGCCATGATGCATACCAACAAAAAGGGAGAGTCTAAATTATTAAAAGAATGTTCTTTGCCACTTACAGGAGTCGCTTGTGTAAAGAAAGTGGTTTCTAATTTAGCGGTTTTAGAAGTAATGGAAGGTGGAGGCTTTAAACTATTAGAAAGAGCTCCAGGCGTATCGGTAGAAGAAATAATAAACTCAACGGAAGGAAGCTTGCTGGCAGAAGGAGAGATTCCTGAAATACAGTTTTAGGACCAACTAAAATAAATTATTGAGCAAAAAAAAGCCGTTTTTGAGAAATCAAAACGGCTTTTTTAATATTTTCAAATTTGACTATTTCGTCAAAGTATAAGTGTAAGTTACTCGATCAACACAAGGGTCTCCTCCGTTATTGTCGATGTTTTCCTCAATTCGTGTAAGTGTAATTACGCTTCCTGTGTTAGCATAAGTGTAAATACCGTCTGTCATAGAAGCATGATCATTAACTTCTGCTGATCCAGTTGCAGGTGTATAAAGGAATCTTAAGGCCCCAACTCTAACATGCGTTTCGTCAATGTACTCAAACGTGTAATTATTCTTCTCACCATTTTCATTCATCATGTAACTAGCTACTTCGAAGTCGCCATTTGGAGTAATTATCGTTACTTTAACAGCAGTAGCTCTTGACTTAAGCGTTAAGTCAGTACTGTTAGTGCCACAATAGTTGTAATTGATTGAACCCGTTCCAAAACTATATGTTCCAACAGCTTTGGTCCACCACTCATCCATCGCAACAGCTTCTTCTTCCATTTTGGTTTCAATAGCACCAATACCGTTATCAGAAACAGTAATTACTTGTGTTGCGCTAGTAGCCATGTTACCTTTCTTGTTTGTAGCGGTTAATGTTACTGTGTAAGACCCAGCTTCGGAGTAAATGTGGTTTGCATCCCAAGTAGAAGCTGTTCCACCGTCACCAAAGCTCCAGTTTGCGTTATACGTTTTCTTTACATCTGACCCATTAGCCATTGCTACATTTTCTCCAACATTAGCGGTAGCAGGAACCGTCATTGTAACTTCTGGTTCTGGATTACATGCAGTTAATATCATTGAGGATACTGCCAATCCCATTATTAATTTTCTCATGGTAATTATTTTTTTAATTTAAAATGCAAATATAAAGTTATTATCAAAGTGTTTAACCTACCGTAAACGCACCATTTGCTCTAGGTTAAATACCGTATTTAACGATACAGTATAATGCTCGAAACCCGTCTTTCCAGTTAATTTTCTTTCCTTCTGCATAGGTTCTTCCATAGTAGGATATTCCAACTTCGTAAAGACGAATTTTTGGAATACGCGAAATTTTTGCGGTAACCTCTGGCTCAAATCCAAAACGATTTTCCTTAAGGGAAAGACTTTGAACGGTCTTTGTGTGAAATAGCTTGTAGCAGGTTTCCATGTCCGTTAAGTTGAGGTTGTTAAACATGTTGGAAAGGAAAGTTAAGAACTGATTTCCGATGCTATGCCAGAAAAATAATATACGATGTGGGTTACCGCCCAAGAATCGGGAGCCATAAACCACGTCGGCAAACCCATCAATAACAGGTTTTAATAAAAGGTTGTATTCCTGTGGGTCATATTCTAAATCTGCGTCTTGAATGATCAAGTATTCGCCTGTAGCTTCTTTAATTCCGCGGTGCAACGCCGCTCCTTTACCTAGGTTTTTTTCTTGTAAATAGTAATGCATATCCGAATTAGGGTGGCTAGCTATGTATTCTTGGATTTTTTTCCCAGTCTCATCATTAGAGCAATCGTCCACAATGATGATCTCTTTAACAATGTTGTTTAATAGATTTACCTCAATCACCCTATCTAATAAAAGGTGAATAGTTTTCGCTTCGTTATAAGCGGGAATTACAATGCTAAGTTTGCTTATTGAAGCCTTCATTTATGCAATATTAATTTTTAATTCATTAATGGAGGTAAGCTCCGGTAAATTGAAACCAAATTCCTTATTTTCGAAAGCCCACAAAAAATAATTATGACAGATCAAAATGGAGATAAACGACTTTTTTTATTGGATGCTTATGCCTTGATTTTCAGGGCTTATTATGCGTTTATTAAAAACCCAAGAGTAAATTCAAAAGGACTAAATACGTCGGCTATTTTTGGTTTTACGAATACTTTATTGGATTTACTAAATCGAGAAAAACCAACGCATATATCTGTTGTTTTTGACCATAAGTCTCCAAATGTCCGCGTACAGGAATATTCAGAATACAAAGCCAACAGGGATGCTACACCTGAAGATATTAAACTTTCTGAACCCTATATCCGAAAAATTATAGAGGGATTTAACATTCCAATTCTTGAATCTCCAGGCTACGAGGCCGATGATGTAATTGGCGGGTTGGCCAAAAAAGCAGAAAAAGAGGGTTACACCGTATATATGATGACACCGGATAAAGATTTTGGTCAGCTCGTCACGGAAAATATTTTTATGTATAAACCTGCCCGTAGTGGTGGACCAGCTGAAGTATGGGGGATACCAGAAATATGCGAAAAATTTGACGTAAGTCGGCCAGAGCAGGTTATTGACCTTTTGGGTATGTGGGGAGATGCTGTGGACAACATTCCAGGTATTCCAGGGGTAGGCCAAAAAACAGCCGCAAAACTTTTGAAGCAATACGATTCCATGGAAGGCTTGTATGAACACACCCATGAGCTAAAAGGGAAAATGAAAGAAAAGGTGGAAGCAAATAAGGAACAAGCTTTTCTTTCAAAAAAATTGGCAACCATTTTATTAGATGCTCCAGTTGATTTTGAGCCAGATAAACTAATAATGGAAGACCCAAACAAAGACTTGCTTAGGGAGTTGTTTAGTGAACTGGAATTTAGAAACATTGCTAGTAAGGTATTAGGAGAAACAATTTCGATTGGGTCAACTTCGGCACCAAAAGCTGCAATAAGTACAAGTGGACAAATGGACCTTTTTGGAGCGCCAATGGAGTCGACCACTTCAGATAGTGCGGAAGCTAAAACGGAACCTGAGCACCTTGCCGCGACAGACATTTCTTCCAGCTTCCACGAATATCATTATACAGATACCCTGGAGAAAAGAAAGTCACTAGTACAAGTACTCTCTTTTCAGGATAGCTTTTGCTTCGATACAGAAACAACAGGACTTAATCCGCTAAAAGCTGAGTTGGTCGGAATGTCTTTTGCCATTAGTGCATTTGAGGCTTTTTATGTTCCCGTGCCGACTGACCTTAAAAAAGCAGCAGCAATTGTTAACGAGTTCAAATCACTTTTCGAGAACAAAAAGATTCAAAAAATAGGTCAAAACCTAAAATACGATGTATTGGTTCTCCGAAAATATGGAGTAAAAGTAGAGGGGCCTTATTTCGACACTATGCTTGCGCATTATGTGTTAGAGCCAAATACCCGTAAACATGGAATGGACTATCTTGCAGAGGTTTACCTCAATTATACTCCTGTTCCTATTTCTGAACGTATAGGATCAAAAGGAAAGAACCAGAAAACAATGCGTGATATTCCGCAAGAGTCTATCTCATACTATGCTTGCGAGGATGCTGATATCACCTTGCGATTGAAACGAGTTTTTGAACCGATGTTAGAAGCGTCTGGTTTAGCAGATTTATTCCATAAGATTGAGTCACCGCTTTTGGGAGTTTTAGCTGATATGGAAGAAGAGGGCATTCGATTGAATTCGGAGAGTCTCAAAGAACTTTCTGAGAAGCTAGTAATTGATGCACAGGCTGTAGAAGCAGAGATATACGAACTGGCTGGCACCAACTTCAATATTGCCTCGCCAAAACAAGTTGGAGAAATTCTTTTTGAGCATTTAAAAATTGATAGTAAACCCAAGAAAACTAAAACAGGCCAATATCAAACCAATGAAGAAATTCTAAAACGTTATGCGCCAGACCATGAAATTGTAGGTAAAATATTAGATTTTAGAGAGCTGGTTAAGCTTCGCAACACTTATGTTGACCCCCTTCCGCTTTTGGTTCATGCAGATGGAAGAATCCACACCACCTACAATCAAATTATTGCCGCAACGGGGCGATTAAGTTCTGAAGCGCCCAATTTGCAAAATATACCTGTGCGAACTGAGCGAGGTCGGGAAATCAGAAAGGCATTTATTCCGCGAGATGATAAGCACACTTTGTTAGCCTCCGATTACAGTCAGGTAGAACTTAGGATTATGGCTTCTTTAAGTGGAGATGAGGGAATGATAGAAGCTTTCAAGAACGGAGAAGACATACACGCTGCAACGGCAGCAAAAGTATTTGGGGTTGACTCAAAAGAAGTGACTCGAGAAATGCGGTCCAAGGCCAAAGCAGTAAACTTTGGAATTGCATATGGTCAAGGAGCATTTGGCTTGGCTCAAAACCTAGGTATTGGAAGAACAGAAGCAAAAGAAATCATTGATTCTTATTTTACGAAGTATCCAAAAGTAAAAGCATACATGGATCAGTCAATTGAAACAGCACGGGAAAAGGGTTACTGCGAAACCATTATGGGAAGAATACTGCCCCTTAGAGATATTAATTCGGCAAATGGAACGGTTCGGTCGCAAGCAGAGCGCATTGCCATTAATGCTCCAATACAGGGAAGCGCGGCGGATATTATTAAACTTGCTATGCTCGATATTCAACAGTTTTTGAAGGAAAGAGACTTAAAAACCAAAATGCTGCTTCAAGTGCATGATGAACTCGTGTTTGATGTTCCGAAAGTAGAATTGGAAGAAGTAACCCNAGTAATTGAAGAGAAAATGTCAAATGCATTTAAACTCTCTGTTCCACTAGTTGTGGACAGCGGAACTGGTGAGAATTGGTTGGCAGCACATTAGTCGATCAGAAACAGTAAAAGTTTTAATTTCGGCCATCCATTTCTAAAAGTAAATGCAAGAAAGACACACAAATAGAAAACAGTATTTTAATGAGCAGGCAATAAGCACTCGAAAGTATGTTGTGCCTTATATTGAGGCGGTAATTCCCGTAACGAAAGAAACCAAGGTTTTAGAAATAGGTTGTGGTGAAGGTGGTAATATTCTTCCTTTTTTAGAGAAAGGTTGCGATGTTATTGGTGTTGATCTTAACGAAGGAAAACTAAAAATGGGAAGAGAGTGGCTGAGTGAGGCGCTTCCAGGATCAACCTATAAGTTAATTAACCAAGACATTTACGAATGGGATTTATCATCTGACGAAAAATTTGACCTCATTATTTTACGGGATGTAATTGAGCACATTCACGATCAAGATCGTTTTATGGGCTTTATGAAAAGCTTGCTTACTCCAAATGGAAAAGTCTTTTTTGGGTTCCCTCCTTGGTATATGCCTTTTGGAGGCCATCAACAGATTTGTAAAAAGAAATTAACGAGTGTTGCACCTTGGTATCATTTACTGCCAATGCCATTGTTTAAAATGCTCTTGAAGGCTTTTGGAGAAAGTGAAAGAGTTATAGAATCGTTAGTTGAAATAAAGGATACGGGAATTTCTACCGCGCGGTTTTTAAGCATTGTAAAGAAGCATAATTACAGTTTGGATAAAAAAACGCGTTGGTTTATTAATCCAAACTATGAAATCAAGTTTAATCTAAAGAAACGCGTTTTGATTGGCCCATTGGCTTCAATTCCCTTTTTTAGAGATTTTTTCACAACTTGTTTCTATTGCGTAATAGGTAATAAGTAAAGTTTACTTAAAATTGCCACCAATTAAATTGGGGATGTAGCTCTCCCGATAGTTATCGGGATGGCTACCTGCCCTTTCTGACTAAAAGGCTAGCCTTCTCGACAAGAATATTCAGGCGGCGAGCGTTAGAAATAAGTAATAGCTATTTTGAATACATTGAAAGATTAAATTTGTTCAATGATTAAGGGGATGTAGCTCAGTTGGCTAGAGCGCTTGACTGGCAGTCAAGAGGTCGTGGGTTCGAGACCCATCTTCTCCACTATAAAGATCAAAGGGTTGCAGAAATGTAGCCCTTTTTTATTTCCCCATTGAAATACAGTTATAACTAATACTTACTATTCTGCCTATATTGAATGGTGGTCATGTTGATATAATAGGAAGCCTTAACTGGGATTAAAAACTAGAGTTGTTTTTTTAGCCAATAAAAAAAGCAACACTCCTGTTTTATTTAAATTTATACTGCTAGTCCGCATGTTTACCAGTAGGATTTAGCCAATGCTAAAGCCAGCCTTTCAAAGAGGCGGTTTCCAAAGTACCTTCGATTTAGTTTGTAACAAAACTCATCCAAATAGGATTGAAGATATTTGCCTTTAATTTTATGGTAAATCCCAAGTAAGGTTCTTTTGGCGTTACTAATGGCAATGTGTACCCAGTGCAATGAGGTTTTTGTTGTTTGTGGAGTTGACTTTTCACTTACATGTATTTCAACGTAATCATTTATATCAACGCAACTTTTGCTTTTATCAGAAAACACAATCGCCTTATCATCAATATTATCGGCAATACACTGATTAATACTATTGGCCTTATGGTTTGAAAGTACTTTCATTTTAAAGTAACTCACGTGTTTTGACTTATGACCCGTTTCTAATTCCTCTAATGGTGTGGATTGTGCCATGACCGCTACATTCACTTGTCGTTTACTTCCCCTGCCTCTTTTTAGTTTGACACTATAAGGAATGGCTTTTTCGAAATAACCTTCATCAAACTCACCACTGCTATTCAAAGTATAGAGTTCGTCTCGTTTACCCATAGCTTTACGAATCTTATGCATCATAAGCCATATCGGTTTATATCGCTTATGACCAAGCTGCCTTTGCATTTCGCAAGCTGAAATCCCCTTTTTGCTAAAGGTCATGAGCGCCATTGCTAAATACCACTTTCTCAAAGGTAATTTCGAGTTTTCCATTACCGTCCCGCTTCTTAAGGTAGTCCTAAAAGTGCAGATCTGGCATTCCCATTGCCATTTGGACTTAAGCCAATAGTGACGTCCAGAACCGCAGTTTTTACACTTTACTCCCTCAAATTCTCTTTGAATTTTAAAATCAGACTTGCAGCTTTCTTCAGTAGGGTACTTCTCAATAAATTCAATAATATTCATAGCTCTTAATTTTATACAAATCAAGAGACTCAGAACGTAATCAATTTACGTTCTGGTAAACATGCGGACTAGCAGATAATTTATAGAAAATTATAAGCTATTAAAGATTACTTCTGTTTTGAAAATAAGATGGGAGCTCAGACCCCAAACCAAAAAACGAGGCGAAACCGAAAAGCCAAACGAGTAGGAAAAATTTAATTTTTATAGAATGAAAAATGTTTTCAAAGTTTTAATACTAACGGTTTTAGTGGCTACTCTTGCAAGCTGCACCAGCCTCAACAATGTAGTTAGAGAACCAAATACAAGGGTACTTCTAAACATGTCTGATTTTTCTCTTTCCAAGCAAGTTTCAGCTGAAGCCAAAACTGTGAAAGTTTTAGGTATAGACTGGTCAAGAATTTTTAAGGTTAACACAGGAGAAGTTAATAAAGATGGTGAAGCAGGTGCAAGTGCTGTAAGTGCAGCAAGTATTCCAGTAATAGGATCCTTTATTGGTGATAAAAATAAAAGTTATGCTCTTCATGAATTAATCACAAGCAACCCCGGTTATGATGTTGTTTTCTACCCACAGTTTGAAACCAAAAAATTTGCACCAGGATTAGGTTTGTTTTATAATGTTACAACAGTAAAAGCAACAGCTAGACTAGGTAAGTTGACGGAATAAAATCCTCGTTATAAAAGCAACGAATAACACCTTATTTGGAAATATAGCTGGGATTAATACTATGTTGATGCCCGATACTATATCGGTGTTTTTTAGTCAGTTTATATCTTATAATCATAGGATCCCATATTCTCTACATTAAGCCCTTCTAAAGTTTAGAAGGGCTTTTTATTACCACCCATCCTCAAAATAAGTTAATCCGAACCACCTTCTATTGATTATTGAACAAATACCACGACTTTCGCGTCCTGAAAGAAATACATCGTGTTTAAACGTATCCTATATCTAATTTTATTGTTGAGTTTCACTACTCAAACAGCATTTTCTCAAGGCGAAAGACCTCAAGGAAAGGGAGGCGGTAAAAAAGGTGGAAATACATTTTCTATTCTTGGAAAACTGGTGGATGAAAATCGGAATGCAATTCCATATGCTTCTATTGCGGTATACAACTCCAAAGACTCAACACTAGCTGCTGGATTAGCATCTGGTGGAGATGGTTTCTTCGATGTTCAGGTAAGACCAGGTAAATACTACGCTCAAATAAGTTTCTTGTCTTTTGAAACTGAAGTGATTTCCGACTTAAATGTTACCAATGCAGATATCAATTTGAAGGCAGTAACGATGCATCCATCCGCTACTTCTTTAGAAACAGTAACTATTGAGGCCGAGCGACCACAAATGGAATTGAAGTTGGATAAAAGAGTCTATAATGTCGATAAAGATTTTACTAATCGAGGTCAGACTACTGCTGGAATTTTAGAAAACATTCCTTCGGTAGATGTTGATGTTGAAGGGAATGTGAGTTTAAGAAACAGCCAAAATGTAAGAATCCTAATTGACGGACAACCCGCAGCGCTTATGGGAATGAGTAACGGCGAAGCGCTTAAAATGATTCAAGGCGATATGGTTGAAAAGGTGGAGATAATTACCAATCCTTCAGCAAGATACGATGCAGAGGGTGAGGTTGGAATTATAAATATTGTGCTCAAAAAAGAAAAGAAAAAAGGACTGAATGGGGTTTTTGAAGTTCGGGCTGGATTTCCAATAAACGCAGGAGCAAGCTATACGTTGAATTATCGAAAAAAGAAATTCAATTTCTTTACGGGTTATGGCTTGAATTATCGTGAACGACCAGGGCAAGGAACCACTTATCATGAATTTTACAGACCCGATACAACCTTTGGTTATCGATCAGAAAGAAACCACAGTCGCAATGGATTTAATCAAAACATTCGATTGGGAGCGAGCTATCAATTCAATAAGTACAACGCACTCACCATTTCAGGAAACTACAGCAACGGCGCAGGAGTAAATGATGCACAATTGATTTATGAAGATTTTGGAATAAACTCTGAAATCAGCCAAACGGTGAATCGAGATGAAGTTGAAGATCAGCGGAACAATATGAGTCGAGGCCAATTGAATTATACCAAAACCTTTAAGAAAAAGGAAATGAAATGGACCATTGATGTTTCGGGTTTTACCAACTTTAGCGTTGAAGACGCTGATTTGAATGAGGTTAGCACCAGTCCGCTGACTCCTAACATTATCCAAAAAGCAATTACTGAAGAGGAAGGAAGTAACCTAACCATGCAGTCTGATTTTGTGTTTCCTTTTCTAGAAGATGGTAAAGGAGAGCTGGGGGTAAAGGGTAACCTAAGAGCAATCAACAACAATTTTGATATTTCACAATTCGATGGAGTTGAGTACGTTCCAGATCCCGTTTTTAATAACGAAATGGCTTACACCGAAGATGTTTATGCGGCTTATGCTATGGCTGGAAATAAAACCAAGAATTTTTCTTATCAACTCGGTGTTCGTTTGGAGTACACTGATATTGTAACGGAATTCAAAAGAACAAATGAAAGAAACCAAAGAGATTATTTGAACTTGTTTCCAAGTGTAAACTTGTCTTATGAGTTTCAAAACAATCAGTTTATCCAATCCAGTTATTCGAAAAGAATATCACGCCCCATGCATTGGTATTTGTATCCATTTTACAACCTTAGCGATAATCGTAATATTTCAACGGGAAACCCAAACTTGAACCCCGTGTTTACCGATGCATTTGAAGTAGGATACATGAAACGCTGGGAAAAGGCTAATATTTTGGTTAGCCCCTATTACCGTTACTCTACTGGAACTATTGAACGTGTTTTATTAGCCGATTCAGCGGGAATCAACACTCGATTTCCAATAAACTTGGGTATCAGAAATTCTTTTGGACTGGAAGTATCGGGAAGTCTAACCTTAAAGGAATGGTGGAATGTGAACGGAAGTTTCAATTTTTTTAGAGCCATTACCGATGGAGAATACCAAGGCCAGCAATTTTCTGCTGATACTTATGCTTGGTCTAGCCGAGTAGTAAGTAAATGGAAAATTTGGGAAAAGCTTTCTTACCAAACGTCTTTAAACTATCGTTCCAAGGAGAAAACGACACAAGGAGAGCAACTGGCGCGTTACAACATAGATATGGCTGCGGCTATTGATGTTTTAAAAGGAAACGGAACGCTTACGCTTTCTGTTCGAGATATACTGAATACAAGAAAAAGAATCAACATAACCAATGGGCCCGACTTTTACGACAAGTCCGAATTTCAATGGGTTTCTAGGTATACTGTATTTACCTTTTCGTATAGGCTCAACCAAAAGAAAAGACCGCAACGTGGCGGAGGTGGTTACGGCGAAGATGAAGGTGGGTGAGAAATTTCATTTTGAAAGTAATAATCTAATCCTAGTCACCGTCATGCTGAATTTAGTTCAGCATCTCTAGTAATTTGAAAATTAGATTCTGAAACAAGTTCAGAATGACGAAATCTGAAGTATTAATCGGCTAATTCCTCAGCAAACTGCAACAACTTCCCTTCTTCAAACTTATGGGCAATTAGTTGCAAACCAAACGGCATTCCGTTGCTGTGCGTAAATAAAGGAATTGAAACGCCTGGAACACCTGCTAAATTAGCTTGAACTGTAAAAATGTCTTCCAGATACATCGCAATTGGATCGTTTCCGTGTGAACCAATTTTAAATGCAGTATGTGGAGTAGTTGGCGTTAAAATAAAATCATATTCCGACAGGATTTCAAAAGTTTTGTCCTGAATTAATCGTCTAACTTTTTGAGCTTTAGAATAATAAGCGTCGTAATAACCTGCACTCAATACAAACGTTCCAAGCATTATTCTGCGTTTTACTTCTGTGCCAAATCCTTCAGATCGAGATTTGGTATAAGTTGTATCCAAGTCAACAGCGTTTTCCGAACGATAGCCGTAACGCATTCCATCAAATCGAGAGAGGTTACTTGAAGCCTCAGCGTTTGAAAGCACATTATAACAAGGTACCAGCTGATCTAAATAAGGAAAAGAAACGGGTTCAACCGTATGACCAGCAGCTTTTAGTTCTTCTATTTTATTTAGGTGAGCCGTTTTTACTTCAAGATCAAGTCCTTCCGCATCGAAGCATTCTTGTAAGTAGGCAATCTTGTGTTTTTTGGAAGCTGCAGCTAAGTCTAGTTTGTTGCTGCTTAAGGTGCTGTCAAATTCATCTTGCCCAGCCACAACTGATAACACAGCTGACATATCCTCCACCGAATTGGCAAAAGGGCCAATTTGATCCATTGACGAGGCGTAAGCAATTAGGCCGTGTCTCGAAATTGTACCGTAAGTTGGTTTCAACCCAAACACACCACAAAAGGATGCTGGCTGGCGAATACTTCCACCGGTATCAGAACCTAAAGAAACCAAACAGGTATTTGCTGCTACTGCTGCTGCAGAACCTCCAGAACTTCCTCCGGGCACGCAGGTTGGGTCATGTGGGTTTTTTACAGGACCATAGGCAGACTTTTCGTTGGAAGACCCCATTGCGAATTCATCACAATTTAACCTTCCAATAAACAGTGCATCTGCTTCCAAAAGCCGCTCAACAACGGTTGAGGAATAAACCGATTCAAACCCCTCTAATATTTTACTCGCTGCAGAAACTTTATGTCCAACGAAGCAGATGTTGTCTTTTAAGCCGACAACCATTCCTGCTAGCGGCCCAGCAGTATTAGCATTGATTTTTTTTTGTATTTGCTCGGCCTTTTCTAAAGCTTCGTCTTTCCAAACTTCCAGATAGATGTTTAAATCAGAAGTTTTTTCAATCTCATTTAAATATGAATCAACCAATTCAGGAAGGGTGTATTCACCATTCTTAATATTGGATTGAATAACTGTAAGTTTTTTAGGAAATTCCATCTTTTACTAAACGTAAAAGGGCAACTCGATAGCTATCGGGACTGCCCTTAGATTTTCACTCAATTAAGCAAGCGAGTTACTTATCGGTTTCTTTTTTATCAGCATCCTCTTCTTTAGACGCGTTTTTAAACTCTTTCATCCCACTTCCAAGTCCCTTCATCAATTCAGGAATTTTTTTCCCTCCAAATAAAAGAAGAACTACAACTATAATGAGTACGATTTGCCAAGGACCAATTGCCATTTTATACGTATTAAACGGTGAATAATAAAGGCGCAAAGGTAGTAAATAAAGCCTAGTTTTGCTCGTGATACTATGGAGAATAACGATAACCAAAAAGAGGAGGAGAAAAAGAATCTTTCGATAATAAACTACTCTGGTTTGGGCCTTCAAACAGTTCTTATAATTGGTCTAGGGGCTTATGGAGGCAGCCTTCTAGATGCAAAGTATCAACTTGATAAAAGCTGGTTTACTTTATTATTTGTTCTCGTTTCCGTTACAATTAGCACCGCATACACCATTCGAACATTGAATAAGTGGAACAAATAAAGTGAAACACTTCCAAGTACGTCATTCCGTAAACATAGATGAGCAGGACGAGGGACGAGGCCAATGCGAATCTGTTGTACGGAATCTCCCTTTGTATAAATCAAATTACCCTATTGGTTAAGTGTCAGAACTACTAAAATACTCGCTTCAAATTATAGCAACTTGCCTTATAACTTTTGGCATTCATATTCTTGTGTTGTTCTTATTGAATAAACCCCTTTTTGTTAATCAAATATTCACAGCTTATACAGGCAACCTTTTACTGGCCATAATTATTGTTGTCGGAATCATAAAGGCTCCCCTTATGTACAATGATAGTCTTGGTTTTTTATTCTTATTTGGCAGCCTTTTAAAGTTTGGTTTTTTTTTCCTTGTGTTTTACTCTAATTTTAAGTCAGATGGAGCCATTCAACGTACCGAATTCTTTACCTTTTTTACCCCCTATGCAGCCTCTCTAATTGTTCAGACTAAGTGTCTGACTGATAGGCTTTCGAAATAATTTTCATATAAAAAATTAATTGATTTTAGAATGCTTTGAATAAGTCCATTGTTGACTAAAAAAAACATTTACTTTTGCACAAAATTTAGAAACGTCATCAGACAGGTAATTATGCAGTTCACAAGAACCCTATTTTTTCTAGCTGTTTTAGTTTTGAGCCAACCGGTATTTCTAAACGCTTCAAGTCACGCAGAGCTTGCGTCCGACTCAACCGAATCTGCACAAGTAGTATCTCATGAAGGAATGAGTATGAAAGAGGAAATCAAGGCGCATATCTCGCATCACTTGCAAGATGTTCACGATTTTCATTTGTACACAGATACAGAAACAAATACTCATGTAGGCTTTCCTCTTCCAATTATTCTGATTGATGATGGAATTCAAATCTTTTCTTCGTCTAAGTTTCATCATGGCGAATCAGTTGCAGAGAATAACGGCAATTACTATAAACTGTACCACGGTAAAATTTACAAAACAGATGCAGCAGGAACTTTAGAGGTGCACGATGGCCACGTTCATGGAGAAAAGCCGCTTGATTTTTCAATTACTAAAAACGTTTTTAGTATAATGGCGTTTGCCCTGATGCTTATTCTTTTATTTACTGGTGCTGCTAGATCATATAAAAAGAGTTTAGTGCCTAGTGGATCAGCAAAGTTTCTAGAGCCACTAATCATTTTTGTTAGAGACGAAATTGCAATTCCAAACATTGGAGAGAAGCACTATAAACGTTTTATGAGTTATTTGTTGACCGTGTTTTTTTTTATATGGCTGGTTAATTTATTTGGACTGACTCCTTTAGGCATTAACGTAACGAATAGCATCTCGGTAACTTTTGCTTTGGCGATAATGACATTTGTAATCACACAAGTCAATGGAAAATCAGAATATTGGAAACATATTTTTTGGATGCCTGGGGTTCCTGTTCCAATGAAGATATTGTTGGCGCCAATTGAATTGTTAGGCGTGTTTATTAAGCCCTTTGCTTTACTTATTCGTTTGTATGCAAATATTACTGCAGGCCATATAGTTTTGATGAGCCTAATAGGGTTAATGTTCATTTTCCACAGTTGGATTGGAAGTACACTTTCTTTTGGTTTATCTGTGTTTATATCACTTATAGAATTACTTGTTGCTGCTTTGCAGGCATATATATTTACAATGTTAACTGCTCTCTACTTCGGTAGTGCAGTCGCAGAACATGAACATCATTAATAAAGACTATTGTTAATTTAAATTTAAATTGTTATGGAAATTCCAGCTATTGTAGGTGCAGGATTGGTTGTTATCGGAGTAGGAATGGGTATTGGTAGAATTGGTGGATCGGCTATGGAAGCTATTGGTCGTCAGCCAGAAGCTACAAACAAGATCCAAACTGCTATGCTAATTGCTGCGGCACTTATCGAAGGAATCGGATTTGCTGCATTATTCGCAGTGTAATTTATTACTCAACACTTCCAGCGGTTGGCTGGAGGTGTTGTTTTTAAGTTCATTTTAAACAACAAATTGTTTTGGAAAAATTAATCGAACAGTTTTCAGTTGGCCTTTTCTTTTGGCAAACGATTTTATTCTTGGTGCTTGTTTTCATACTTAAAAAGTATGCTTGGAAGCCAATCTTGGATTCAGTTTCTGAAAGAGAAGACACCATACGGGAATCTTTGGATTCTGCTGAAAACGCAAAAAAAGAATTAGCTGAATTACAGTCAAAAAACGAAAGCTTAATTGCTGAAGCAAAAATCGAGAGAGATGCATTGCTAAAAGAAGCGAGAGAGTTGAAGGATAAGATTGTTGGTGAAGCTAAAGGAGAGGCAAAAGAAGAAGCTGACAAAATAGTTCAAGCTGCACATGCTGCAATTGAAGCTCAAAAAGCAGGTGCAATTGCTGAAATGAAATCAGAAATGGCTAGTCTTTCAATTTCTATCGCTGAGAAAATTATTCGCAAAGAATTAGCTAATGATGACAAGCAGCGCGCACTGGCTAACGAATTAGTTGCAGATTTAAAACTGAACTAGGATGGTTGCAAATAAAGTCGCTAGAAGATATGCAAAGTCATTAATGTTATTAGCTCAAGAGCTTAACGAGCTTGAGAAGGCATTGATGGACATGCAGTTAATTCAGAAAGTGATTGGCGAAAACCATGACTTAAGAGCAATGTTCAAGAGTCCGGTGATCAAGACCTATAAGAAGCTCAATATCGTGGACCGAGTATTTGGAAACGATTTAGGTGACTTAGTTAAAGGTTTTGTAAAAATCATTACACAAAATAAGCGCTCTAATTTACTAGAAGAAATTGCAGTTGGCTTAACAGATTTGTATAACGAATACAATCAAGTTGTGGTGGCACACGTTAAAACCGCTACTGCGATGGACGATGCGCTAAGAGCAAAAATTACTTCTATTGTAGCAACTATGGACCACAAGTCGATAGAGTTAGTTGAAGAAGTTGATCCGGACTTAATTGGCGGTGCAGTGTTAAGGGTTGGTGATGCTCAAATAGACGCATCGGTAGCCAGACAGCTGCAAGAATTGAAGATAGAATTACAGGAATCGAATTATAAAAACAAGTAGGGCTAGTCCCAAATTAATAAATACATCATGGCGGATTTAAAACCTGCAGAAGTTTCAGCAATACTTAGAGAAGAGTTAGCTGGATTTAGAACAGAGGCTGAATTAGAAGAAGTTGGTACCGTGCTCCAAGTAGGAGATGGAATTGCTCGTATTTATGGTTTGTCTAATGTGCAAGCTGGTGAGCTTATCGAATTCCAAACAGGTCTTAAAGGGATAGTATTAAACCTAGAAGAAGATAACGTAGGGGCTGTACTTTTAGGTCAATCTAAAGGAATTAGAGAAGGTGCTACTGTAAAAAGAACTGGATTAATTGCTTCTATCAATGTTGGTGAAGGAATTGTTGGTCGTGTTATTGACGCATTGGGTAATCCAATCGACGGAAAAGGTCCTATTCAAGGTGAAACGTTTGAAATGCCAATTGAAAGAAAAGCGCCAGGAGTTATTTATCGTCAGCCAGTAACCGAGCCTTTACAAACTGGAATAAAAGCTATTGACGCAATGATACCGGTTGGAAGAGGTCAGCGAGAGCTTATCATTGGTGACCGTCAAACTGGAAAAACAACAGTTGCGATTGATACTATTATTAATCAAAAAGAATTTTACGATGCTGGCAAACCAGTATATTGTATTTATGTGGCTTCAGGCCAAAAAGCCTCTACAGTTGCACAGATCGTTAAAAAGTTAGATGATGCTGGTGCAATGGCATATACTACTGTGGTTGCTGCCAATGCTTCTGACCCTGCTCCAATGCAGTTTTATTCTCCATTTACCGGGGCTGCTGTAGGTGAGTATTTTAGAGACACAGGTCGTCCAGCACTGATTGTTTTTGATGATTTATCTAAGCAAGCGGTTGCATATCGTGAGGTGTCTCTTCTTTTAAGAAGACCTCCAGGACGTGAGGCGTACCCAGGTGATGTATTTTACCTTCACTCAAGACTATTAGAGCGTGCCGCAAAAGTGATAAACGATGACAAGATTGCTGCTCAAATGAACGATTTGCCTGATTCACTTAAAGACAAAGTAAAAGGTGGCGGTTCGTTGACCGCATTACCTATTATTGAGACTCAAGCTGGTGACGTTTCAGCATATATTCCTACTAACGTAATTTCGATTACAGATGGACAAATTTTCTTAGAGTCAGATTTATTTCTTTCAGGTGTTCGACCTGCGATTAACGTAGGTATTTCAGTATCGCGTGTTGGAGGGTCTGCTCAGATTAAGTCAATGAAAAAAGTTGCTGGTACGCTTAAGTTAGACCAAGCTCAGTATCGTGAACTAGAGGCTTTCTCTAAATTTGGATCTGATCTTGATGCTGCTACAACTCGTGTGCTTGAGAAAGGAAAGCGTAACGTTGAAATCTTGAAGCAAAAAGAAGGCTCTCCAATGACCGTTGAGAAGCAAACAGCGATTATTTACTTGGGAACTAAAGGCTTGTTGGGTAAAGTGCCTGTTGATAGAATCAAAGAATTCGAAGAAGAATTCTTGAACTTTATGGAAGAAAAACACCACAGTGTTTTAGAGGAGTTGAAGTCTGGTAAAATCCACGAAGGAATTACCGATGTTCTTGAAGACGTAAGTCACGATTTATCTTTGAAATACAAAACGAAATAGTAACCTTATAGTTTAGGCGATATGGCAAATTTGAAAGAAATACGTACGAGGATTACATCGGTAAATTCTACCATGCAAATTACCTCTGCCATGAAAATGGTTTCTGCTGCAAAATTGAAAAGAGCGCAGGACAGTATTACTCAAATGAGACCTTATGCCCAAAAGCTGCAACAAATGTTGGGTAACCTTACCGAAACTATGTTGGAAATGGAAAACCCATATGCAACAGAGCGTCCTGTAAATAAGGTTTTGGTTATTGCTATAACTTCTAACAGAGGGTTATGCGGTGGATTCAATGCAAACATCATTAAACAAGTTGCTCGTTTATCTGCAACTGAATTAGCGGGAAAAGAAGTAACGCTTTATCCAATAGGAAAAAAAGCTGCAGATGCGTTTAAGCGAGATGCAAGATTGTATTCAGGAGAAGCACTAATGAACCATACTGAAGCGTGTACCATTTTTGATGATATGAATTATCAAAAGGCCGCTGATATTTTTCAGCCGGTAATGGATGCTTATGCTGCAGGTAGCTTTGATGAGGTGTTGGTGATATACAATCAATTTAAAAACGCGGCTACTCAATTGGTAACGACAGAAAGCTTACTTCCTGTTAAAGCAGATGAAAACGCAGTTGCGAGTTTGGAAAACAACGATTATATTTTCCAACCTGGGAAAGAAGAGTTGTTGGAAGTTCTTATTCCAACGGCTTTAAAAACGGCATTTTACAAAGGACTTAAAGATTCTTTGGCCTCTGAACACGGAGCTCGAATGACTGCTATGCACAAAGCAACAGATAACGCTTCTGACTTACTAGGAGACCTTAAGTTGACTTACAACAAAGCGCGTCAAGCAGCTATTACTACAGAGATTCTGGAGATTGTTGGAGGTGCAGAAGCACTTAACGGATAAGGGGAAAATCATATTGACATAAAAAGCCAATTCGAAAGAGTTGGCTTTTTTGATTTAGTTCGTACTCTTGTTGAAATGAAAAAAGTCGATATTGTAATCATAGGTCAGGGTATAGCAGGAACTTTGCTTGCTTTTGAGCTCTTGAAAAAAGGGATTGACTTTCTGGTAGTGGATAATAATCACAAACATGCTTCGAGCACAGTTGCGGCGGGCCTGTACAACCCCGTGGTATTTCGAAAACCCACCTTAGGGTTTAACGTTCAAAATGTTCTGCCCTTTGCGCTAAGTAAATACCAAGAGTTAGAAGCAGTTTTAGACGCTCATTTTCTTTTTAAACGCCCCTACTGGAAATTCTTTGAGAACTATAAAACTATAAATAACTGGGAGGCTAAAGCTGCCGAAACGAAATTCAATGAATACATAAATTTACCTTTACTAAAAAGTCCAATTTCCGGCGTACTGAATGAACTTCCCTATGCCGAAACGAAGTTTACGGGCAATGTTAACCTACCCCATTTCTTAGAGCGAAGTCGAGCATACCTGGAAAGCGAAAAACGAATAATTAATGATGAATTAGTTGAAATAATTACTGATGTGGAAACAGAAGTAAAGCTTTCAAAGGAAGAATCAATTAAATGTGCACGCGTCATTTTGGCTAGAGGTCATCAAGAACAGGATAAAAAGGAGTTTGCTTATACCACAATAGGGGCAACAAAAGGGGATATTCTTACTATTAAATGTCCGGATTTAAAATGCGATTATACTTTAAGCAGGGGTTTTTTCATTTTGCCAATTGGGAATGATTTGTATAAACTTGGGGCAACTTACGATTGGGAAGATAAAAGCTATAAACCCTCAGAAAGCGCTAAAAACGAGCTCATTAAACGTTTTGAGAATCTAGTGAGCTTTCCGTATGAAGTGGTGTTGCATGAAACAGGCTTACGACCAGGAGCAAAAGATAGAAGGCCTTTAATTGGTGAACATCCAGTGCAAAAAAACCTATTTATTTTTAATGGACTTGGAAGTAAAGGAGTGTTACTTGCGCCTTTTTACGCCAATCAATTAGTGAATCATATTTTTGAAGCTGCGCCAATTGATGATGAGGTAAATGTTGAACGAATGAAAAATTACTATGGCAATATTGAAAATTGAGCACCTCGGAATAGCAGTTAACGATGCATCTGCTGCTAAAAAAGTTTTTGAACAACTACTAGGAAAACCCTCCTTTAAAGAGGAGTTGGTTGAAAGTGAATCGGTGAATACTATTTTTTATGAACTTGGTGAATCAAAACTTGAGTTACTTGAAGCTACCGATGAGAGCAGTGCAATTGCCAAGTATTTAGGAAAGAATCGGCCTGGAATTCATCATATGGCAGTTTTAGTAGATGATATATATGCAGAAGTCAAACGATTGCAAGAGCTAGGCTTTCATTTTATCAACCCGGAACCTAAGCAAGGCGCTGACAATAAACTGATTGTTTTTATTCATCCAAAATCAGCAGGAGGCATTCTTTTAGAGTTATGTCAAGAGATAAACGGCAAATTATTAGGTTAAAATGCAAACTTTTTTAGCTTTGCCAATCGTTGAAAAATCCTAAACGATTAATAATGAAATATTTAATTTTAGGAATAAAGGTTTTAACCATTGCGACACTAGCGTTTATAAATCCGAAAAACGATTTTAAGACAATTAGTGCTGGAACCAAAGCACCATTAACAACATTAGAAATGGCAGCAACCACTGGTTCAACCGTTTCTTTGGAGCAACTGAATAAAGAAAATGGCTTATTGGTAATATTTTCATGTAATACTTGCCCATTTGTGGTTGGAACAGGAGATAAAGAAGGTTGGGAAGGGCGCTACAATGAAATTAACGAATTGTGTACTTCATTTAAAATTGGTTCTGTTTTAGTAAACTCGAATGAAGCGAAAAGGCCTACAGGCGGTGATAACATGGAGGATATGATTGCTCGTGCTGAAAAAATGAACTACAAAATGATTTATGCATTGGATTATGACTCTAAGCTCGCCAACGCTTTTGGAGCTAAAACTACTCCTCATGTTTTCCTGTTTGACGAAGACTTGAAACTGATATACAGTGGAAAAATTGATGATAACGTGAACAGCAAAGAAGCGGTAAAGGAATCTTATCTTAGAAGTGCTATTACAAATCACATTAACGGGAAAGATATAGACCCTGATAATACTCCAGCATTGGGTTGTAGTATAAAGAGAGAGGGGTAATTGTCAATAAATACTGAAAACGAAAGGGGGATATGATTTATTCATAGCCCCCTTTTTTATTCCTTTGAATTAAATTAATAGTTGATGAATGTATTACTTTTAGGTTCAGGAGGAAGAGAATTTACCTTCGCTTGGAAATTCAAGCAAAGCCCTCTTTTAACTAACCTTTATATTGCGCCTGGAAATGGAGGTACTGATCAGTTTGGTGAAAACCTAGCAATTAATCCGGAGGATTTTTTAGAGGTAAAAACTGCAATTTTAAGACTCAAAATAAATTTGGTTGTAGTAGGTCCTGAAGCTCCTTTAGTAGGGGGACTTAAAGATCAAATTAAAGCTGATCAGGAACTACAAGGGGTTTTAGTTTTAGGTCCAGATAAGTTTGCAGCTGCCCTTGAAGGAAGTAAAGACTTTGCAAAACAATTTATGGTGAAGTATGGTATTCCGACATCGGCTTATAAAACATTTACCGCCGAAACATTAGAGCAAGGTTACCAGTTTTTAGATGCTCTTTCAGCGCCTTATGTATTAAAAGCTGACGGCTTGGCTGGGGGTAAGGGAGTTTTAATTATTCAAGACTTAACCGAAGCCAAGCAAGAGCTAAAATCAATGCTAACCGAAAGTAAGTTTGGAAAAGCATCTCAAACGGTTGTAATTGAAGAGTTTTTGGAGGGCGTTGAACTTTCAATTTTCACACTTACAGACGGTAAAAATTACGTAGTACTGCCAGAAGCAAAAGACTACAAGCGCATTCACGATGGTGATAAAGGTTTAAATACTGGTGGAATGGGAGCGGTATCTCCAGTTCCATTTGCGCAAGGTGAGTTTCTAGAAAAGGTAAATGAGAAAATCATTAAACCAACAATGGCTGGAATTGCTGCTGAAGGATATGACTATAGTGGGTTTGTGTTTTTTGGCCTAATCAATAAAGGAGGAGAGCCTTTTGTAATTGAGTACAATGTTAGAATGGGAGATCCAGAAACAGAGGTTGTACTTCCCCGAATTGATGAGGATTTACTAAAACTTTGTGCTGATGCTGCTTCTGGAAAGCTGGAGAGCAGACTTTTAAACTTATTATCTCAAACCGCATTAACAGTGATGCTAGTTTCGGGGGGCTATCCAGAGGCCTTTGAAAAAGGGAAGGAAATTTCAGGCTTGGAAAAAATAAAGGATGGACTACTCATTCATGCTGGAACTAAACAAGAAAATAAGCAAGTGCGCACTTCTGGTGGAAGAGTTATTACTTGCACTGCATTTGGAAATAGCATAGAAGGAGCACAAAAAAAGGCTTACCAAATGGCAAGCCTTGTATCTTTTGAAAAAATGTTCTACCGAAAGGACATCGGTAACGATCTTTTATAATTTATTCTGCTGAAGGTGTGTTTTTATTTTCTTTAGCATATTTCATCAACTGGCCAATCAACATTAGCAAGATTCCTCCTCCTACACACACAAGGAAGTAATTAAATGGGTTTCCTAAGGCTTCAAGCCCACCAAATGACCACCAAAAAAAGTCTCCAAGCCCGTAAATCATTTCATTCCAATTCATAATGCTATTATTAAAGTGACAAATTTATAATTTGTAGATAAACAGTGGTTATGAATTTCTCCTTTTTACCTTTGACAGATGCTTCCTAGAGCGCTTAAGAAAAATACCCCTCAAAGTATATCAATAGCAATATTGTACGCTTTGCCTTTTATAGTGCTTATTTTACTGCAGGATATCAAGATTTATGATTGGACAGGCAAAAGTAATTTGAGTGTTTATTTAAACCCAATAAATAATTATAATTGGTTGAATAAGCTTTTTGGAATAAGTTTATTGCTGGGCACTGCAACATACGCTCAATACGTTTATTATAAGTATCGATTATTTGCTAAAGGAAACCAGTTTGTCTTTATTCTGAGCGTCGCATTGTTAGCATGTGGAGCATACGCCGGAGCAGTTTCTCCATGGGCGTTAGGCGCCGCCTTCTTAATCCGATTAATAGATCGATGTTTTGAAATACAAAGATCCAACAATCCGAATATGATCATTGTAGAAGCCTCTTTTACGGCAGGGCTTTTATGGATGATTTCAAGTGAGTTTTTGTGGGTGTTTCCAACAATAATATTAGCGTATTTGTATTCTGGAAGCTTACAGATTAGAGGTTTTTTTATTAGTGTTTTTGGCTTTGTATTGCCTTATTATTTTCTGATAGGTTTAAATTATTTATTTGACTTTCCAGTTATTGTAGATACTTCAGTTCATCTTCCAAGCTATTTTGCACCAAATAATTTACGCGAATTCGTGCTACTTGGAGGGTGTTTACTAGTGCTCATTATCGGGTTTAGGTATCTATTTCAAGCTATTATAATAAATAAGGTAATTATTAAAAACCACTTGGTTTTACTGATTGGCTTTACGGCACTTAGTATAGTATCAGCCTCAATGTCAGCAGCTGGATTTGGAGACATAATTGTCGGCGCTTTTCCTGCATTTGGTGTTCTAGCTGGACTTTATTTTCTTAATGCCAGCAAAGTATGGTTAATGGAAATTACCTTTTTTGTTTGGTATGGTTCGGTACTTTTTTTTGTGATTTAATAGACTGATAGAATAAGCTAACCGCTTGTAAAGTCTTAACTAAAATTTAGAAGCTATTCCGTTAATTTTGTTTCCATGAGAAAAGTAGGATCGATTGCTCAATTAGTAATGCTAATAGCACTTACTGGTTTTTTGTCAACCAGTTGCAAAAAAACCTGTGATGACGGTAAAAAAAATCAAGAGGAAGAAGAAGTTGATTGCGGTGGTCCTTGCAAACCTTGTTCAGATTGCAATGACGGAATTCAAAGTGGAACCGAAACGGGCATAGATTGCGGAGGTGATTGTACGCCCTGCTCTTTAGTATATCCCTTCAATAAGGTAGCTTCAGGAACTTCAGTAAGCTTAAAAAAAGTAGAGTGCGCGGGTGTTAACTGCGCAGCGATTGGCGAAGGAGGCTTATTAATAGTAAGCACCGACAAAGGAGTAACCTGGAGCCCCGCAAATACAGGTACAACTGATGAGTTGTTCGGTATTGATATTAGCGGAAATACCATTTTTATTTGTGGTGAAAAGGGTCTTATAAAAAAATCTACCGACTTGGGGCAAACCTTTATTGATATGACCATAAGCAATAGAGATAAGGTTCAGTGGAATGATGTATTGTTATTTAACGACCAAATGGGCATAGTTGGCGGAAGTAAGCTGGCACTTTCATATACAGATGATGGTGGAACTACTTGGAATAGCGTGAAGTATTCTTTCGATTCTCAACGAAGTTATTACGCTTTTTCAATTCCTTCGGACAATGCTTTGTATGTTGTTGGAGATAATAGCATTCAGTTATCATCGGATTTTGGAAAAAGTTGGACTCAAATTTCACTATCGGATGACAATCCAGAGCTAAAAAACCTAATTGATGTTCATTACCTATCATCTTCGCGTGCTTTTATAACTGGAGAGCCATCAGTGCTCTTTTCCAGAAACTCTATAGAATGGTACGATAAAGCGCTTTATACAGCTTTTGGTGGAATTTCCTTTGGTTCATCATCAGGGTTGTATGCAGGTCGAGATGTAGCCAACGAAAGGGGTAAAATTCTCGAAACACTGGACTCGGGTATTACATGGAAACAAATACCTGTGGTTGATGAGGGCGTTCGTTTCAATGATTGTTTTATTATTGATGAATCAAACTCAATAGTAATAGGTGAAAAAGGAACAATTCTTCGCCGTTAAAACGGAATATATATGCGTACTGTAGGTATTATTGGTGGCGGCAGCTGGGCTACTGCATTGGCAAAAATACTAACCGAAAACCTAGATTCTTTTCATTGGTGGATGCGCAATGAGGCATCGGTTGAACATTTCAATCAATTTCATAGAAACCCGAACTACCTCTCTTCGGTTCATTTTGTGGGCGATAAAATTAATGTTACAACTGATTTACGCCAAGTAGTAGACGCCTGTGATGTATTAATCATTGCTACCCCCTCTGCGTTTTTGAATGATGTTTTTAAAGATTTTGATAAAACTGGTATGGAAAAGAAAATCATTTTTTCTGCGGTCAAGGGAATTATTCCTGAATACCATGCAATTCCTGCTAAATTCATTCACAAACAGTTTAGAACTCCCTACTCCCAAATTGGAATTATTTGTGGCCCTTGCCATGCTGAAGAAGTTGCTCTGGAGCGACTTTCTTACTTAACCATCGCTTGTGAAACGGATAGTTATGCTCAAGAAATGGCAGACATGCTGGCGTGTCGATATATTAAAACTACGGTTAGTGAAGATTTGTTTGGTTCGGAATTATCTGCAATTTTGAAAAATGTTTATGCTGTAGCGAGTGGTATTTGTCATGGTTTAGGTTATGGAGATAACTTTCAAGCGGTTCTTATTTCTAATGCAATTCAAGAAATTAAACGATTTGTAGACGCCATTAGCCCAGTGCACAGAGATGTTCAATCATCAGCCTACTTAGGGGACTTATTGGTTACTGCGTATAGTCAATATAGTCGAAACAGAACTTTTGGTAGCATGATTGGCCGTGGTTATTCAGTGCGGTCAGCTCAGTTCGAAATGAATATGGTGGCAGAAGGTTATTATGCTGCAAAAGGAATTATAGAAATCAATAAAAAGTTTGGTGTTGAAATTCCAATTTGCGCTTCTGTTTACCGCATTTTGTATGAAAGAATGTCTCCAACCATTGAAATGAAATTGTTAGCTGATAAGCTATTGTAATTAAAAAATTGACGCATTATGAGAAAAATAGTTTTGGCCGTTTTAATTGTAGGGTCTAGTTGCTTAATGTCTAAAATAAAAGCACAAACGCCGTTAACTCCTGAAAAACTTTGGGAACTCGGACGAGTTGGAGCACCTGTATTAAGTGCAGCTGGAGACGACGTTTTTTATACCGTAAAAAAGTATGATCTCACCAAAAATGCTGGACAAGCCCAAATATACCGGTCCGACTATAAAGGAAAAAAGATAGAGGCAATTACAAATGTTGAAGGAGCAATTGGCAATATCATTATTAACCCAGCAAGCGGAAAAGTTGGCTATGTTTTTCAGAGTCAACTTTGGGAGATGAATGCGGATGGTTCAAATGCTGCTCAGATAACGGACTTCTCATTTCCAATAAGCAACGTAAAATACGGTCCAAAAGGAGATAAAATTTTATTTACCTATTCGATTAAAGTTGGAGAAAACCCTCCGCATGCTGAATTAACCAAAAGTAATTTCAAAATTTTTGATGATTTAATGTTCCGTCATTGGAGCTCTTGGAATGATAACAGCCACTCACATGCTGCTTATGCATTACTTTCAGAAGCAAAAAACGGAAATGGAATGGTTGATATTATGGACAACGAGCCATTTGATGTTCCTACAAAGCCCTTTGGCGGATCTGAGGACTTAATTTGGGGTCCAAATGGAAATACGATTATATATCAATGCAAAAAGTTGAATGGCGTTGAATACGCTACAAGCACAGATTCCGATTTGTATATGTATGATTTGGAGTCAAAGGAAACTAAAAACATTACCCCAAAAAATCAAGGATACGATACCAGCCCAGTGCTAAGTAAGGACGGCAAAACCTTGGCGTATTTATCAATGAAAAGAGATGGTTATGAATCAGATAAAAACAACCTTATGTTGTATAGTTTTGATACAGATACCCGAGTAAATTTAACCGCCACGCAGGATATAACCGTTTCGGGATTTGATTTTGGCAACGAGAAAAATGTAATCTGGATTTCTTCTCCAAATAACGGAACGTATAAAATTTGGAAACTAACCCATAACGGATCTGATGCAAAAACCATTGAATCGGTAACCAGTGACGTTATGGACTATCGCTCGGTAATGACATTTGGCACGGAATTAATTGTTTCAGGCATGAATATGAACAGAGCAACGGAGTATTATATTTTAGACCCTGAATCGAAGAAAAAGCGCGTGTTAACGCATGTAAATGATGATCATTACAAAACGATTTCGAAAAGTAAGGTGGAGTCTAGAAGGATAAAAACTAGCGATGGAAAAGAAATGCTTACCTGGGTGATTTATCCTCCAGATTTTGATTCCACTAAGAAATACCCTACCATTTTGTATTGTCAAGGAGGCCCTCAAAGTATGGTATCTCAGTTTTATTCTTTTCGTTGGAACTTCCAGTTAATGGCGTCTAAAGGCTATATAATTGTGGCTCCAAATCGCCGTGGATTGCCAGGTTTTGGTCAGGCTTGGAATGAAAAAATAAGCAAGGATTGGGGCGGACAGTCCATTCAAGATTATTTGTCTGCAATAGACGAAGTTGCAAAAGAACCCTACGTGGATAATTCTAGACTAGGAGCCATTGGCGCCAGTTACGGTGGGTATAGCGTCTACTATTTAGCAGGAGTGCATAACAAACGTTTTAAGACCTTTATATCGCATTGTGGTTTATTCAACTTAGAAAGCTGGTATGGAAGTACCGAAGAGTTGTTTTTCGCAAACTTTGATATTGGAGGACCTTATTGGAAAATTCCAAAACCTAAGAGCTACGAGGCTTTTTCACCGCACAAAAAAGTTCAAAATTGGGATACACCATTAATGGTAATTCATGGAGGAAAAGATTTTAGGGTGCCGGAAACTCAAGGAATGGAAGCCTTTACCGCTGCACGTTCAATGGGTTTAAAAAGTAGATTCTTATATTTTCCTGAAGAAAGTCACTGGGTTTTAAGCCCACAAAATGGACTGGTTTGGCACAGAGAGTTTTTTAAGTGGCTGGAAGAGACGCTTTAGAAAAATGAAGTTTGAAAAGTGAAAAAAGAAGAAAGAAAAAAATACAATTTAGAAGAACGACTGATTGACTATTCAGCACAGATAATTTCATTTGCTAAGCAAATGGAGAAAGATTACATTTCAAATTATTTATATGGTCAATTTGTAAGGTCAGGCCTTTCCACAGCCTTGAATTTTGCTGAAGGTCAATCCGCCGAATCACAGAAAGACTATATTCATAAAATGAAGATTGCATTAAAAGAGCTTCGTGAAACTCGCATGAGCTTAAGAATTATTGAAAGAACTGACTTGGTTCAAAACAAAAAACCCTTACAAGAGTTATTGCAAGAAAATAATGAGCTTATTTCTATTTTCGTTAAAAGCGTATCGACGGCTTCAGAAAGATTAAACGTCTTTAAGAAATGATTTTTCCAAAATCACATTTATTCAAATTGCAAAGCCTTGATTCTGACAGTAGTCATAGGGCATCTCTTTTTTCTGTTTCAATTTTCTTTCTTCTCTATTCCCTATGTTAAAAGACATTGATTTTCCGCAGACAAAAGGCGTTTCAATTGCGATTGTGCATGCTAAGGTCGAAAACAATGACCAATGGGTAGTTAATATTATTAATGAAAATAAGACTCCTATCGAAACTGTTTTGGTAGTGAGTAAGGGTTACGGAACAATTAATGAGAAACCTGTAAAAACCAGCACGCTAAGAAGGTCTTTCGATAAAATACCTGCAGGAGGAACACAACAAATTGAGCCGATAATGGAGGAGGTTTTTGCCTTAACAAATGAGTATTGGCTAAGTTTTTACGTAAAGGAAAAGCTATTTGATAAAAAGTTCATTTTTACCGCAGGCTCTATTAGCAAAAAGTTTTTGGTGAATATTCCTATACTTAACGAACAAGGAATTTTACATCCGTAGTGTTATCTATTTTACAATCGGATCAAATACTTCAACTTGCCCAAGCAGCGTTTGGAAAAAGCTATTTGAATCGTGAAACTTTATTGAGTTTTGATGCATCGCATAATTCCAAGATTATTCTAGCAGAGGAAAATGAAGTCGTTATTGGCTTCTCCATCGTGCTGACTTTTAAGAAAGAAGAGTTTTCAAAACACTTATTTATTGATGCCGAACAGCTGCCTGAAGAGGAGTTTTTAGGGTATCGAAAAATGACCGTTATAAAACCTGAAAACAGAGGAAGGGGAATTGGGGCTGAATTAATCCGAAAAGGAGAAGCTTTTATTCAGAAAAATAGCAATACGGTATATTCTTCCATATGGTGCAACGGAAGTGAAGGTAAAATGCTGGATTTACTGGAAAAAAACGGCTATCACTGCATAGATAAAAGCGCTAACTATTGGAGTGAAGACAGTTTAAAAAAGCAATACGATTGTGTTATTTGCGGAAAACCTCCCTGCAAATGTGCTGCGTTGATTTATAAAAAGAACCTTATTTTGGAAGTGCAATGAGACTAGATTATTTTAACGAGAAATTTGATGCTATCGTACCATTATCGGGAGGGATTGATAGCACTGCTGCGCTGTACAAAGCACTAAAAGAAAACCCAAATAAAAAATACTTGGTTTTTCGTATTGATATGGTGCATGGAACTAGCGGCCATAGAACCACCCGCGAAGCCTTGGCTACCGAACAAATATTGAATTGGTTAGAGGAAAAAGGTTTCGATAACTTCGGGTTTCGCGAATTACGAATTGATTATTCTGCGCTTGGAATGATGCCACCTGTTTGGGACAGCGAGGTTGTAAATTTTGCTGCAAGCCTTGTTATACAGGCAAAGCCAGAAATTTCGCAATTTGTTGAAGGAGCTATTCACGATGATTATTTGGAAAAGGGTTTTGACGAAAGATTAGACAAAATTGAAAAGATATTACGTCTGCATACTGGAAAGTCGCTCGAAGAATTAGAATTTTTTTTTCCGTTAAAAGACAAATCTAAGGTTGAGGTAATGCGCTTGCTGCCTCAAGAACTTTTAAATCTAACTTGGAGTTGCCGCTATCCAAAAATTGTTGGACCCTGGGAATTTGGTCGTTGTCATGAATGCCCTCAATGTGGTGTGATTGATAAAGTTATTGAAGAATATCCAAATGAGTTTCCGGAAGGGTTTTAGGAAATTACAATTCTTGTTAGAACCCAATCAATTTAACAACCCAATTATTAATTTCACGATTCAATATTTACTATTATGAAAACAGTTTTAATTACAGGAGCAACCTCGGGAATTGGAAAAGCAACAGCTGAATTGTTGGCTGCAAATGGTTATAATTTGATTCTTACGGGAAGAAGGGAAGAACGCCTCAAGGAACTGCAAGAGACGCTGAGCCATTTAGCAGAAATTCATATTCTAAAATTTGATGTTCGAGATAAAGGCAATATTCCAAGCCTAATTGAAGGACTGCCAGAACAGTTCAAGAAAATTGATGTTTTGATAAACAACGCTGGTAATGCTTACGGTCGAGATTCTATTCATGAAGGGTTAATTGATGATTGGGAGAATATGATAGACATAAATCTAAAAGGCTTACTTTACCTAACTAGAGCTATTTCACCCCAAATGGTTGAACGGAAAAGTGGACACATCATTAACATAGCATCCTTGGCAGGTCGAGAAACCTATCCAAATGGAGCGGTTTACTGTGCAAGCAAAACGGCGGTTAAGGCTGCAACCGAAGGCATTCGAAAAGACCTGAATCCGTATGGTATTAAGGTGAGTTGTATTGACCCCGGATTGGTAGAAACAGAATTTTCAGAGGTTCGATTTCATGGCGATAAACAGGCCGCAGAAAAAGTTTATCAAGGTTACACTCCGCTTACCGCTTTTGATGTAGCCGAAACTATTGAGTTTGTGCTCAGTCGCCCTCTTCATGTAAATATTGCCGATACGCTTATTTTATGTACCGATCAGGCATCGAGCACAATTGTTCGTAAAGGCTAATTTCGGAGTCAACCATAAGTTCGACTTCTACTACCTTTGAAATAGCTATGGCTCCAAAAATCCTCATCATTCGTTTTAGTTCTATTGGAGACATTGTACTTACTACTCCGGTAATAAGAATTGCAAAGCAGCAAGTTGAGGGAGCTGAAGTGCATTTGGTAACCAAAAAGGTCTTTTATCCAGTTGTTGAAGCTAATTCTTATTTAGACAAGGTACATGTGTTAAATGATGACCTTAATACAGTAATAAAGGCTTTAAAAGAAGAACGGTTCACCCATCTTATTGACCTGCACAATAATCTCCGTTCACGAAAAATAAAAAAGGCATTAAAGCTACCCACAAAGAGTTTTACCAAGCTGAATATAGAGAAATGGTTAGCAGTAAATTTTAAACAAATTCACAAACTGCCTAATATTCATATCGTAGATCGATACCTTGAAACACTTTCAGAATTCAATGTAAAAAACGACCAAAAAGGGCTAGATTATTTTATTCCTGAAAAAGATAGGGTTGACTTAAAGAAATTACCTCAAACACACCAAAATGGATATTTAGCTTGGGTTATTGGAGGCTCTTATACAACCAAAATGTTACCCAGTGATAAAGTTGTTGAGGTATTGCGTAGAATTGAAAAACCTGTTGTATTACTTGGCGGACCAGAAGATGCAGAAAACGGAAAATTGATTGCTGGAAAATTGGGCTCAAACGTGTTTGATGCATGCGGAAAATTCAACATTAATCAATCGGCATCGTTAGTGAAGCAGGCCTCAAAAGTATTGTCAAACGATACAGGGTTAATGCACGTTGCAGCGGCATTTAACAAACCTACGTTATCTTTTTGGGGAAATACAATTCCCGAATTTGGAATGTACCCCTATATGCCACAACACCCAGAGCGCTCAACCATAATGCAAGTAGCTGATTTACGTTGTAGACCCTGCTCCAAACTGGGTTATAAAAAATGCCCAAAAAAGCATTTTTACTGCATGAAGTTAATTGATGCGGACAAAGTGGTGGAGTGGGTAAGTGCGAAGCTTTGATACCTGAAACTATTTTGCAGTTTAAATGGAATTAACTACATTTAGGCATTCAAAATCAAAATGTTATGAAAGTTCCATACTTTATATTATTACGAATACAAATGGCATCGTTGTTAACGAAAATTTAGGTTCGATAAACTTACCAAGCCTGAAAATAAGGAGTTTCGATTGGAATCAAAAAGTGCATTGGGAGTTTTTTGAAGGTAAAGATTCACTTACACAAATTGCCAGTCGCCTATTTTCTTCAAATACAACGGTAAGCTATTTATCTCATCATAAAGATTCGGCTTATAAATGGCTTGATGAAAGGTTTAATATGTACAACCTTGACGGTACAAAGAAAAGAGTGTGCAGGTATAGTTTTCTTTCCACACATGGTATAAGTTTAATAGCTTCAACAAAAGATAACGGTTTTGTAGCAAGAGCAAAATCAATACTTTGGGGAGATACAAAGCTAGGTTTCGTCAAAACCGACTCTCTCGGCTTAGTTTACAACACAGATATTATTTGCGATTGCAAAGATTTTAAGGTGGAGGTTTCAGAAGTAAAAGTACCCGAACTGAATGTTCAGGTGTTTCCAAATCCTGCCACCGATAAAATAAACGTGTTACTCTCGCAAAAGCAGGAAGCCACCATAACCCTGCACAACCTAAATGGGCAAGTAGTAAAAACCCAAGCGGCCGAGTTTAATTCTAATATTTTCGATATTAGTGAATTGGATAAAGGGCTATATTTTGTTGAGGTCATTTCTCAGAACAGTAAAATAATTAAGAAACTAATTGTAGAGTAGAGCCTCGATTCGTCTTAATCAACGCTCAATAACCTCCATTAACCGTTTATTACAAGCTTGCCAATTGTAATTTTTTGTCACAAATGCATGGCCGTTTTTGGCAAGTTTATCGTACAGATTAGCGTCTGATAACAAGCGTTCAATTTGAATTTTAAATTCCGCTTCGTTGTTTGCAATCAAGATTTCTTCTTCTGGAATTGCTCCTAAAGCATTATTAGCAAGTGGCGTTGTAATACAAGGCAAGCCCATAGCCATTGCTTCTAGTAATTTGTTTTGCAATCCAGAACCCAACATTAAAGGCGCAACAAAAATTTTGGCCTCGTCATATGCCACTCTAATATCATCAACCCAACCCGTAATTTCGACGTTACGAGTGGCTAAAGTCCGCACCTTATGACTCGGCGATTTTCCACAAATTTGCACAGTTGTATTGGGGTCTATAATAGGGAAAATGTTTTTTACCAAATACTGAGCAGATTCCACATTAGGTAGGTAACCCATGTTGCCAGTAAATAAAATATCTACTTTTTTAGTTCGGTGCTCTGATTTAAAAAACTCCGAGTCAATTCCGTTGGGAATAACCGATATTTCTGTTGCATTTGAATGCGTAAGGTGTTCTTTATCGGCTTGACTTATGATTACTTTTTTTTCAAAGTACTGAAACATTTTTTCTTCATATGCACGCAAGCGTTTCGCTTCAATAGAGACGATTGGTTTTAGATAAAAGGGAGCTTTATTTGCTCTTCGCTCCATTCCAATACTTAGCGCATCCATATAGTCTAATGTCTTACTGAAAATGGAGTATTTTTTTGCGTATTCCGCCACCCGAATCAATTGACAAAAAAACCGTCTGGGTAAGTGCTTTTCGATAATTGCATCTAATTCTTGCTGTGCTTTTTTAGAATAGAAATAAGCAACCTGAAAGGGTTTATCGTTGAACAAAGCCAAGAATAATCGCCAAAGTATACCCGCATAATTCAAATGAATAATATTCAGTTCACTGCAAATTTCCTCTAATTTTTTGGTTGTTTTTGGGTCGATTGTATGCGTACTTAAACAACACAGAATAACGGTATAAGAGGCATTCAAATCTTTGATTTGATGAAAAGCGCGCAGTTTATCTCCTTTATCCAACGGATAAGGGATGCGAGACAATAGGACCAGTAATTTAGGTTTCAACTTCATCTTTTGATTTTTTCCAAAAGATTAGAAAACGGAGCTTTTTAATAATGCGTGAATAGAATTCGGAGTCTAAAATTACAGAATCGGTAGTGGCTTTGTAGGTTAAGAATACTCCAATAGGTGTAAGAACAAAACTAGAAAGCCACATACCTACCCATACCGGTACGTCACCCGACTTTGCCATTTTCTCCCCTGTTAATGAGGTAATATGAAATAGAATAAAAAATAAAATTGAAATTACAACGGGCATACCTAAACCGCCCTTTCGAATAATGGCTCCGAGTGGCGCTCCAATAAAAAAGAGAATAAGGCAGGCTATAGACAATGTAAACTTGCGATGAACCTCTATATAATGCCCTCGAATATGCCTATGTCGGTTGTTCACATCATTAGCAAATCCGGTAGCGTAGGAGTTTGAAGCACGCGTAACATTTACCGCTAAGTTCAAATATTTTAATTTGTCCGATTTTGTCAATTTACCAAACCAATCGAGATCAACTGCTGCTAAGTTGCTTATATCTATCTCACTCAACAAAACTGAATCTTGAATAAGGTAAATATCATGATTCATTCTTTTTTGGAAATAGCTAAGTCGATCTTTATAACGGGCCTCTACCGTATCAATTTGTTGGATAATTTGCACAAAATTCATCATTCTAAAATTATTGGCAAACATTTCCTCATCGCTGCGCTGAAGCTTAAAGCCCGAGAGATCAAAGGTTATGGTCTTGCTCTCAAAGTCTTGGCGATGCATTGGATATTTGGCACCTTCCATATCGGTGTATAAATAACCATTATTTAATTGAAAGCTCAACCCAAGACCATCGGGAGTCATATCCATTCTTCCTGTTTTGGCTCTAATTATTTTTCGGTTTCCTTTTTTTTCGGTGTGATCGTATATAAAAACGTCTTCTAGTTCTTCGGTCTCTTCGTTTCTATTTTTTACCCGAATTACAAAACCTTCAATGTCTTTATAATACACGTTATCTTTAATGTCTAAGGCTGGTTTTTTCTTTCGAATGTCATAAAGAATAGAGGCAAATTTTTGGTTAGAACTGGGCCAAATTGAATTGGAAAACACAAAAGCTCCAAAACTCAGAAATATCATAAAAATAATCAGCGGAAACATAATGCGCTGCAAGCTCATTCCAGCGCTTTTAAGGGCCACCAACTCATATTGCTCGCCAAGATTACCAAAGGTCATTATAGAAGACAACAAGACCGCTAAAGGAAGCGCAAGTGGCACCAAGCTAGCAGATGCATAAAACAATAATTCTACAATTATCCCAAGCCCCAGACCTTTACCAACCATTTCGTCGATATACACCCAAAGGAATTGCATAACCAAAATAAATAGGGTGATGAAAAACGTGCTGATGAAAGGACCAACAAAGGTTTTGAAAATAAGGATGTGTAGTTTTTTCAAACGCTAGATTTCAATGCTAAACAAATATAGTTTGTCCCTATTGTTTAGGGCTTGCCAAAAAAACAAAAACCCTTTTCCGAGTCATCGAAAAAAGGTTTTTTACTATTAATATCGTAAATGATTAAGAACCCAAAATCATTTTAAGTTTACCAATTTGCTTTTCCCAAAGTTGCTTGCTTGCTTCAACTTCGTCATCGTCTACATGGTCAATTACTAAAAGTGCAACATCTCCGGTAAGCTGATCAATCTTAATTCTAAACTCAAAAAAAGTATCATCTTCATCGTCGTCCATCCAATGGAAGCGCACAAATTCATGGTCTCTTTTACCAAGTAACTTTGCATCTTCTCCCATTCCTTCCCAAACAAAAGTGTAAATCTCGTCGTTTAGTTTTACGTTATCAGCAAACCATTCAGCAAGCCCTCCTGGTGTAACCAATCGATTATAAAGGATTCCCGGTGCTGATCGAATTGCAAATTCCAGGTCTATTCTTTCTTTAGCCATCTCTATTTCAATTATTTACCTTAATGGTAACTGGTTCGCAATATATATAAAAACTTGCTGAATTCTACCCCGCTTAATATCCAAACAGTTCTTCTAAAGAAATTTCGGTTATACTACCGTATTTCTTCAACGATTCTAGGTCAAGGTCTTCTTTGTTGCCCATTACCATTAAGGTGTAGGTGTTTCCTTCAATTTTTGACTCAAAGAAATCCACCAAATCTTCTTGCTTTGCTGTTTTAATGTATTCATAAGTATCTTTTCTATTATCGTAGTTAATTCCTCTTTTTAGATTGGATAAATAGAAAAAGTACTTCTGATCTTTGATTTTTCGATCACTGGCAATTTGTTTAAGAATGCTGTTTCTCGCCGCTTCAATTTGATTGTCAATTATTGGCATTTCGGTCAACAAACCCATTGCAGTTTCTAATGCCTGATTCAATTTATCGGGTTGAGTACCAATATATCCTCTGAAATAATGTGATTTCTTAGGTTCATCTGGAGTATCAAAACGACAGTAAGCAGTGTATGCCAGTCCTTTTGCCTCTCTTATTTCTTGAAAGAAAACTGAACTTAACCCACCACCATAGTATGAATTGAACCAAGAAGCTACAGGAATAATTTCTTTATCGAATTGTTGCTCTTTGCTCAAAAACAGTAAATCGGTTTGAACTTGAACCCTGTTTACAAAGTAGATTTTGTTTTCATTGGTTTCTTGTTCAACCAACTCAATCGATTCGGGAATTGCCGTCAAGCTTTCCTTTTTAGGGTGCATTTTTTCTAGTTTTTCTTTAACGACACCCATTTCGTCATTTCCATAGTAGAAAATACGGTGTTCCATGCTAGAAATTTCAGCGACCTTATTTGTTAAGACACTTGGGTCTATGGCCAATAGCTCTTCTTTAGAAATAATATTTGTATAAGGATTTACTTTCCCGTACTTAGCATAAGCAGGCATAAAGCGATTTTGAATAGCGCCTTTTTCTAATTTGGCATCTTCTCGTTTTTTAAGCTCTCCCTCGGCAAATTTTTTGAATGCTTCAACATCTGGTTTTGCATTTGCTAAAATGTGTTCTAATAGTTCAATACCTTTATCAGTAGATTTTTTTAATCCACCCATAACAACATACGTTCTATCGGTTCCTGAGTAAACGCCAAAATCTAGTCCATGCTTGTACAACTCTTGTTGCAATTCACTCGCACTGTATGTTGAGGTTCCTAAAAACGGAAGGTAATCGAAAGCCATTGTAGCAATTTTATCGTGATTTGTACCCATTTCAATTATGTACATTAGGTTAAACAGCTCACTATCTTCATTTTTTATGTAGTCAAAAGTTATGTTATCGTTTACGTTTCCATGTTCAATATCATTTTCAAAATCAATGTACACTGGTTTTAGGTCTGGAGATTCTTTCGATTTAAAATCGGCCAAATAAGCTGAAACAGTGTCTGTATTCATTTTTATTGGAGTGATTTCTGGCTTTTCAACTTTTACGATATTGGTGTCTTCTCCAAGGTTTTTTCTGATAGTTGCATAGTTATTTCCAAATTTTTCGTTTGCAAACTTCACCACCCCTTCTTTTGTAATAGCATCCAATCGACTTAGTCTTTCGGCTTGTTCATTCCAAGCAATATCAGATATAAATGCATCCAACAGCTTGTAAACTCTCCAATTGTTCTCATTGCTTTGAATTTCGTTTTTTCTCAAATTGTTTACAATTGCATTAAAGGTTTCATCCTCAAATTCTCCTTTCTTAATCAATTCTATTTGAGAAATGATAAGCGCTTCTGCTTCAGCCATAGTTTGACCTTCTCGCAAGGTTGCTCTCACGGTAAGTTTACCATAATCGTTCATAAAATCAACTCCTGCACGTGCATCTAAAATCTTCTGCTCTTGCACTAAATTCAAGTCAATTAACCCCGCTTTACCATTGCTTAATAGGTTTGCCATAAGCTCGCCATAATCCGCGTCGTTTGATTTTTTTCCATCCAGTCGATATGCTAGAGTTATAAACTCTTTGTCAGAACCATATACATCAACTGATATTGGAGCAGCAATAGGAGCTAATTTTTCAAAAGTGGGATGCTTTAATTCTGGTGTTGCCTTCATATCGCCCCAATGCTTTTTAAATAATCCAACTGTTTTTTCATAGTCAACATCTCCACTCAAACAAATGGCCATGTTATTAGGTACGTAGTACTTTTTCCAATAAGCCCGAATGTTTTTCATAGACGGGTTTTTAAGATGCTCAGCCTCTCCAATAGTTGTTTGATCGCCATAAGGGTGCCCTGCAAAAAGTGCTTTGTTTAACGCTGCATAAGCTTTTCTGCCATCAGAATCTTGACCCCGATTAAATTCTTCATATACGGTTTCTAGTTCAGTATGAAATAATCGTAATACTAGATTTTCAAAACGTTCACGCTCCAACATTACCCATTTTTCAATTTCGTTTGCAGGAACAATATTCATATAGGCAGTTACTTCATTACTCGTAAATGCATTGGTGAATTTACCTCCAATTGAGCTAATAGCCTTGTCAAATTCATTTGGAGATGCATACTGAGCGGCTTCTGAAGAGAGTCTATCTATTTTTTTATAGATGGCTTTTTTGCCTTCAGCCGAAGCTTCATTTTTGTGTAATTCGTACAGTTCCTCTATTTCGTCAAGAAGTGGTTTTTCCATTTCCCAATTAACAGTTCCTAGATTTGGAGTACCCTTAAACATTAAATGTTCAAGGTAATGTGCCAGTCCGGTATTGTCCGATGGGTCGTATGTACTTCCTGCTTTTACGGTTATAAACGAAGTAAATGTAGGCTCATTGGTATTTTTACTCAAATAGAGTTTTAACCCATTTTCTAGTTCGTATATGCGAACCTTCATTGGGTCGTTTTCAACGTAACTGTAAGTATTTCCGCTTTCGTCCGTGGCTATTTTCATACCTGTATCAGAGTTCTCTGTTTTTGAAGGACTGCATGCAGTAGCTAAAAATGCAAATGCAATTGCCCATAAGTTTAATTTGTTCATCTTGATTTATTTAATAAAAGAAGTAGTGCTATGGATAACAACTACTTAATGATTGAATTTACTTGTTCTGAATTTTTTCAAAGAAAGCGAAACCATTCTTCTTATACAACAACTTGAACTGAGTATTTTTTTCGGCAAACTCGTCTGAGCTAGTAATTTTTAGAACGCAATAAACCGGCTTATCCGGCTTTCCATTTATTAACCAACTTGAGTTACTGTGATTTTCATTTTGTTGATTTGGCTTTTGCGTATAGAATAAATGCGCATAACTTTTGTAATTAACAGGAGTTACGTAACAATCTTCATTTGCTTTTGACTCGTAAAATTCAATTGCCGCCCGTTGAGTATAAGCTTCAATTTTAGGTACAAATGCGGTGAGAATAATAAAATAGGAAACCAGCATAGCCGCCATAAAATATAAATAACGCCTAAACCCATTAATCGAAAAGAAGAGAAAAAGCCCTGTAGCAAATATTAACGGAAGTAAATAGTCTAAAGCGCTCCAAGTATTTTCTGCTTCAAAATTTGCTTTTGCAAAGTCATCCTTTATCCAGGTCGCATCGCGCAAAACATCTATATGGTTTCCTATGAAGGGAAGTGCAAAGAACACGATAAGTAATAATCCGCCAATTAGTGGAAGTGTAATTTTCTGAATGGTATTTTCCTTGTCGTTGGTGTTTAATTGAGCATTCAGAAAATTAGCCGCAAAAAAGCTCAATGGAAAATAACAGAGGCTAGAGTAGTGGATAATTTTTGTGTTTACCACTGAAAAGAGTAATAAAACTAACGCAAATAGCAGCAACATTATACGTTGAAACTCTTTCTGAGCTCCCTTATCTTGTTGAATTGTAAAGCCACCAAGCGCAAAAATTGACATCGGAAAACAGCCTATTAGAAGCACAATGAAATGATAGTAAAAAGGTCCGCCGTGACCTGCATCTTGCGTTTGCATGAGACGAATCTGATATTCAATGAAGTCTTCAATGATATATCCCCTTCCACTGATATATTCAATAAAAAACCAAAGCCCTCCAACAACAAAAAGGCTAATGGTAAAACCAAAGAAATGGGAAAAATTAGCAGGAACCTTAAATCTTTTCCAGAGGTAGAAAACACCAAATACCATCAAAATTACAAGCAAGGCAACGGGTCCTTTTGTCATAATTCCTAAGCCGATTGAGGCGCCCGCAATAAGTGACCAAAGCAAGTGCTTCCCATCAGAGTTATAAATAGCCTTCCAGGTTGCGTAAGTGCCATAGAATATAAAAAGGTTGAACCAAGGATCAATAATTCCGCTTTTGAAATACAAAATGGGAAGTAAAGCGCTACAATATACCATGGCCCATAACCAGCCGAATGAGTTGCTGAAGTTTTTTCTGCCAATTGAATACAAAGTAATTCCTGTTAGCGCCCCTGCAATCGCATTGGGTAAACGCGCGCTAAATTCATTGATGCCAAATAAATTCATGCATAACGCTTGAAGCCAAAAGAATAAAGGCGGCTTTTCCCAAAAAGGTTCATAGTTGATTAGAACCAAAGAATAATTGCCGGTAACAATCATCTCTCGAGCGGCCTCTGCAAAGTTTATTTCGTCCCAATCAAAAAGGTGACTTTGGCCATTGAATGAAGCGAAAATAATGAGTCCAATGAGACCAATTAGGCCAACACTTTGTTTGTAGGTTAACTGTAATATATGTTTCATCTTTTCAGCAAACTTTTCTGAAACCATGATTTGTCTAGCCTACCCAACGCTACAAAAATTAATAAGGCCCATAGGGTTCCCATAAGGGAGCCAAAATAAATGTCTACGAAAAAGTGCTGTGACAAGTATACCCTAGAATAACCTGCGACGAGTGCCAGCAGGGTTAGGAATAATGTCCACTTGGATTTTTTGGTTAATAGTAAAATAGACACATATAGTGCAAATGCTGTCGTGGTGTGGCCAGATGGAAAACTGTTGTGGATATTCAGGTCCATCCCTTCTATAGTTTGAATGCTATTTTCACTGAAGTACTTAAAAAACCAAGAAGGTCGATTGATATCATCAAAAACGAAGTTTTTCAGCAGTTGAGTAGAACCACCAGCGAACACTGCAGTTAATCCAATTTGAAGCGCTGATTTATAGCTTACAAAAAGCGAAACTATGATTATAACAAAGGCCGCAAGTCCATCGCCGAAATGTGTGATGTTTCTGAAAAATAAGTGAAGTGATTCGTAAAAAAATTGATTGAGAATTAAGTGAGTGTTTTCTCGATTAGTTGATAGCAGAAATATTCCACCTCCAATAAGAAACAGGATGTAAGCGATGTAAAACGGTATATAGGAGCTATGTCTTAAGGCAGAATTCACAATGAGCGAAAATACATTAATTGGTCTTTTTATATCAATTATCAATTGATAAGTGGATGTGAAAAAATATATATTTGCAGCCTCAAAAAGGCGAGGTAGCTTCCCGAAATTAAACCGTTCGGGACACGCAACTTCACCACCTCTGGCGAGGTAGCTCAGTTGGTTAGAGCGTCGGATTCATAACCCGGAGGTCGAGAGTTCAAATCTCTCTCTCGCTACAATATGAAAGGCTGTGCAGATATGTGCAGTCTTTTTATTTTTAATTAACTGGCTCTGAATTAAAAACAGCACAATGTTTATTGCATGGAAGATTCAAATCTCTAAAGAAACTATTTTACGAGCTCTCAATTTGAGCTTTCTTTTTTAAGGCAGCTTATCAACCCTTAAAAACACATCCCAATATTTTTCTTTTGTCATGTGCGCCCAGTGAATTTGGTAGTAGCGGTATTGGAAAGTTTGTATTTGACAAAGGACAATTACCAGAAATAGTAAGGTGACATAGCCTTTAAAAAACCATTTTTTAGCCCATTGAAGTCCCCCACCAACTAGCAAGGCGAAAAGGGGTAAAAATTCAACAAAAACGCGTGTTGAAAAACTTCCGCCATAAAACCAGCACCACCAAGATGAAAGCACATAAATGATAATTGATAAAAATAGTAGGAGACTAAATGCTTGAAACTTATTTTCCTTGTAAAATGGAATAATTCCGAGAAGAGCAATTAAGTAAATTGGGGTATAAACAAATAGTCCTTTTTGATAACTAAACAGAAAGTTAAAGATTTCGGGATGCAAAAAATTAAACCCTTCATGCCGATAAGAATAAATAAAAAAGGAACCAGTTTGAATTTTATAAATAATCAACTGAATTGAAACAATAAAAAGGAATAAGAGCACCGAAAATATGAGGGTTCGCTTGTTTAGGAATAAGGTTTTTAGCAAGCTAAGAAGTGAACTTAAATTCCCCGCTAGGAAAGGAAGTGATAAAACAATTAAGATATTTACGGGGCGTATGAGAGTAATTAACCCTAGAGCTGCTGCAGAAATTATTAAATGCTTTGACTGAGAAAACTCAACGTAACTTTTTGCAGAGTATAAAAAGATGGAAATGAATGCAAAGGAGTATACATGAGACATTCCTAACTCGCCCACGGTGTAATAAAATAGATTAGACCCAAATAATATGGTAACTACTGAAATAGCAATATTAATGTCACTAATTCGGTACAGTTCCATTAATCGCATGATAAAAAACAAGCCTAATAAACAGTAAAAAACTGCTGCAATAGTTTGCGAAACCATATATAAATAGGAATACCCGTCCTGATCGAATCCCCAAACTGAGCTAAGCCAATGGGCAATTAAGTAAAACGGTGTGCTCACTAATGCGGTTCCACAGAAATATTTATTTACGTAGGTATCATTAATTGGAATCCTATAGTCATAATCTGATCCGTTGTGTTTGTATTTAACAGTTTGAATTTCTTCAAAAAAGCCAAAGTTGAGGTCTTGGTATACGAAAACGGCCGGCAGATAGGCGAAATAACCTTTAGCGTCAGATTCTAAGTAATCTTTCCAATTTTCACCATACCAGTTTAGGTTGGACGTAATGAAAATTAAAGTCGCAGTGGAAAGAAGTAGTGTTATTCTAGAAGCCTTCATGGACTTGTAAAACTAACTACAAACTCATCATTTCTTTTAACCGTGAAGCTTGCCTTCTAGAAATCTCAATTTTGTCACCCGTTTTGAGTTCTACCTGCATTCCTCCATTAAACCAGGGTTCAATTTTGTGAATCCATTTTAGATTAATAATAAACTTGCGATTTGCTCTAAAAAACTCCTTATCGCTAAGGCGTTTGTCTAGGTTATTTAGAGACTTTAATATTAATGGCTTATTTCCATTAAAGTAGACTTTTACATAATTTCCAATGCTTTCGAACTTTTCGATATCTCTTAAATGAACAAACCAACAGCGTTCACCATCTTTTAAAAATACTTGATCATCACCTGTAAGTTCTTTTGAGTCCGGATGTTTTAACTGCTTTTTCTCTTCTGTAATTAATTCTATTGCTTTGTTTACAGCATTTGTAAACCGCTCCTCATCAACAGGCTTAAGTACATAATCCATTGCATTTACCTCAAAGGCTTGAATGGCAAATTCATCGTAGGCAGTAACAAATATTACATGGGGCGCTCGTTCCAATTCTTCAAGTAGCTCAAACCCATTTTTACCAGGCATTTGTATGTCTAAAAACAACAAGTCTGGCTGTAACTCTTCAATTCCGAGTCTTGCCTCTTCAGGGTTTCCATAATCAGCAATTACTTCTAAATTTGAATGCTGCTCAATTAAAGAGAGTAATTCTTTTCGTCCTAACCTTTCGTCATCAACTACAATGGTTTTAACTTTCATATACGTCAATATTTTGGGGTAATTTGAGCACACAAATAACCTCGGTTTTGTTTTTATTTTTTATTTCAAAGGAAGCTTTTCCCGCAAACAATAAGCGCAATCGCTCCTGCGTGTTTTCAATTCCAAAACCGGTTTCAGAAATTTTATTTGAGTCATACTGTCCGCTATTTGTAATGGTGATTATTAAAAAATGAGGATCTAACTTGGCTTCAATTACTAGGGTTCCACCCTCAGGCAAATGAGCGATACCGTGTTTTATCCCGTTTTCGACCAATGTCTGAATCATTAAAGGAGGTACCATTATGTGCTTGCTTTTTGGAGGAATATCAAAAGAAACCTTCAACCTTTCTTCATATCGATAACCTTCGATTGCCAAATAATCATGAACCAATTTTAATTCTTCAGAAAAATGAATTAGGCGCTGCTTGCCCATAAGTAAGTTGCTACGAAGAATATTGGATAATTGTGTGATGGCTTGCTTAGCAATTTTTGGGTTTTCTTCCACTAAAGCTCGAATACTATTCATTGAATTGAATATAAAATGTGGATTGAGTTGGGATTTAAGTTTATTCAATTCTATTTCGTTTCTTGCTGCTTCCCATCTCAAATTTTTAATTTCTTCTGCTTTATAGTTTTTAAAGAAATGGTAGAAAAAATAAATCAATGACCAAAGCGTAAAAAGGATCATCCAACCCGCCAACTCTTGAAATACAACAGCAGTATTTAGCGCTTTTTTCCCAGAAAAGATTAGGTATGTTAGCCCGGAATACGCAAACTGAAATAATATGGCAAGCGCTAATGATCCAAGTATAAATCGAGGAATCATGCGAAGAATATTCAGCTTTAGCCAATCATTTCTAATTATGATTTCTCGATACACATGGCTAAGACCAATTCCTAACGTAAAGGCAGAAGCAAGGGTCAGAATTAGTGGGGCAGAAAGTGAAACACCGCTGAGTTGATTTAGGACATATGCTATTAATATATAGCTACCCCAACCTATAATTTGACAAATTATGTACAGTCGCTTTTTTGCACTCACCTATCAAATGTAAAGCAAGCTTGCTTTAAATAACAGCACACAATACACAAGTGGAGCTATTTTACGATAACCTAATGTTTCTTTGGTGCCAAGCGGCTTTTACTTCACGGTGGCAATGCACTTTAGTTCTATCGCGATTGGCGTGGGTAATGCATTAATTGCAACTGTAGTTCTGCAAGGTTGATTTTCTTGAAAGTATTCTGCGTATATTCTATTGAAGGTTTTGAAATCTCTTTTCATATCAACTAAAAAAACAGTCACGTCTACAAGGTTCTCCCAACTTGAGCCAGAAGACTCTAATACCGCCTTAACGTTCGCAAAAACACTGTGCACCTGAGCTTCAAAGTCAAACGCTTCAAAATTGCCATTATGATCTAGCTTTAACCCAGGAACAGCGCTATCATTTTCATTCGATTTTGCAACTCGTGGTCCAACACCAGAAAGAAATAATAAATCGCCTACTTTTCGGGCATGTGGATATGCGCCAACTGCTTTTGGTGCTTTGTGTGAATTTATTTTTCCTTCCATGATTTTGACTTTTTTACAAATATAATTTTCAAGAATGATTCTGTTGCATTGTGCGTATTTTTACAGCAAATAGTACAGAATGAAAACTAAGATTTTAGGTTTACTGTTTACTCCTATTGCTCTATTCGCGCAGGTAAACAAACCCGATGCGCCTGATTTCATCAAACAAATTGAAGTTGCGCAACAGCAGGTGATTGAAATTGCAGCTCCAGAAACGGCTGACTTATTGGCGATGCAGAATTCTGCAATCAAGAACCGAACACTGGTTCCTATGGGAAAAATTGTTGCGGTGTCCATAAATGAATCTGCAGGAAGACGAGAACAAATTAAGGGTAACTTGATTAGAAAAACGATTGAAATAAAAACCGGCAAAGTAAAAGGCATTACCGCCTATTTGACCGAGGTGTTTTTGCCTATAAGCTCAAAACTGTATGTCAGTAATGCTGATGGTAGTCAAATACAAGGTCCTTTTACATTTGATGACGTCCGGAATGAAAAGCTGACTCCATCTATGATTGATGGAGCATTTCTGCGAATTACAACTGTTTATCCCGAGCATATTTCAGTTGAGCCCAGCTTTTCTATAAATGAACTGGGTTTTAATTTTGGAGACCTTACTGAACCTTTAGTTGATTTTGGATCGAGAGATTTTGATGACTCAGAGAGCTGTCAAGTGAATGCGAATTGCACTGAAGGAGAGGATTGGAGAAAGCAACAAAGAGCAGTAGTAAGAATTAAAATGCGAATTCAAAACTTTGAAGGCTGGTGCACTGGAACAATAATGAACAATACCCAACAAGATTGCACGCCCTATGTGCTTACTGCCGACCATTGCAGAGAACTTGAGGGGCAAGAAGCAAGCGTGGGGAACTATGATGACTGGCAGTTTTATTTTAATTATGAAGGAGCCGAATGCAAAAACCCCAGAGAGCGCGATGTTTCAATTGGTTCGCTGACAGGATGTAAAAAAATTGCAAACACAAAAAGAATGGGCTCGGGCGGAGCAGACGCTTTATTACTCAAGCTATCGAGTGATATTGATCAGTTTTATTCACCCTTTTTTGCGGGTTGGCAAAACTATGATGAGATAAGCCCAAGTGGAGTTATGATACACCATCCAGCAGGAGACATAAAAAAAATCTCAACGTATAAGACAGCTATCATTGAATCGGAATGGGATGCTAATTTTGGTGAAGACACACACTGGCAGGTCTACTGGTCGTCGACTGATAACGGTTTTGGGGTTTCGGAGCCAGGATCTAGCGGTTCGTCATTATGGAACGATAAAGGACTTGTAATTGGCCAATTAACTGGTGGTGCATCAGCATGCAAAGAAGATACCGATAAAGGAGTTAGTCCAAGCTTTCCAGACTATTTTGGGAAATTTAGTCTGGCTTTTGGATACGAAGGATCTGATACTGAGTCTACCTTATTTTCATATTTAGATGGCAGTAATTATGCTGGTAGTATCGAAGGAATTGACTGGCCTTGCAACGAAAAGCCACTTGCGCTGCAAGATATTCAAGAGGGTCTTGCAAGTCAAATTTCTATTTTCCCCAATCCATCACAACATGATGTTATTGTAAGTTTTGGGAATATAAATGTTAAGCAAGTCCTAGTTCATAATAGTCTAGGAGTTGAATTAATCAATATGGATAGTAGAGGAATAAGAGAGCTTACTTTCGATGTTTCGGAATGGTCAGAAGGTTTTTATTTGGTTCAACTACTAACTGCTGAGCAAGGGCTGATAAACAAAAAAATAATTGTAAAATGAGAATAGCATTATTAATTATAGGTGTGGCTTTATTTTTTGGCTGCAAGAATGGGTCAAAATCAACAAAACTCGTTGATGAGTGCCAAGAAATGCTTGTGATTACTCCAGATGTTACTGTTCCTATTTCAGAAAACATTGAGGTGACCAAAGTTTTTATGGAAAACGATTGTTTGTTAGTTCGGATTAAGTTTAATGGATGCGAGAACTCCAATTTTGATTTAATTCACAATGGTAAGGTGATGAAGAGCCTTCCGCCTCAGGTTAATCTAATGCTAAGACCTATAGACGTGAATTGTGAAAGCACAGCAGAATTAGAAAAAGAATTCAAATTTGATATCAAAAAACTACAAGGAATTGGTGGAGATGGGAAGGCGATTATTCGCGTTCAGAACTTCACTGAACCCGTGGTATATGAATACTAGCCCTTATTAATAACCTTAGGAACCTTAAAGTAAAAACTGTCTTTTTGGGGAGCATTTTTCAAAGCTTCTTCTTTCGAAATGGTGACTTTACTTTCATCCAAACGCGTTTTACCTTTTTCGTCCGTCATATAAATTAAAGGCTCAACCCCTTCTGTAGGAACGGATTGTAATTTTTCGATGAAATCGAGCATTCTAGTTAGGTCGCTTTTAATTGCTGCTTTTTCCTCTCTCTCAAATTCAAGTTTTGAAAGACTAGCTATTTTGTCTATAAGTTCGTTATTAATTTTCATCGCTTTGGAATTGCCTTTTGAATAATTTCAAATACTTGGTCGCGCAAATCTACAATATCCTTTTCGGTCATTCCCTTTGTTTCTATTGGAGGGTGTACAATTGCATGGGCTAAGCCAGGAGAAGCAGGAGCTTTGAGAAAACCTCCATTTTCCAACCGCTTGTAGTTTTGAGTAAACGTAACGGGCACAATTGGCACCTGTTGTTCTATCGCTAATTTAAAGGCCCCGTTTTTAAATCGTCTCATATTAGGCACATCAACGGGAATTGTACCCTCAGGAAATAAAACCATGCTATTGCCTTTTTTTAATTCTTCTACTGATCGCAGATATGCATCATGTCCGCTTTTTCTTTTTCTTCTGTCAACAGGAATATTCATGCCTTTGGTAAAAAAAATGTTGAATAGCGGCCAATTCATTATTTCGGCTTTTCCAATTATGGTAAAATAATCGGGCACCAAAGGATAAATCAGAATAATATCAAAGTAGCTGCTGTGGTTACTTACAAGAACATAGGGCGGTTCTGGAAAATTTTTCGTGCCATGTCTTATCAGGACAACTCCTGTAATTAAAGACAGAAACCAAGACCATATTTTTTTGAGTTTAAACGCGGTTTTATAACGCTTTTTCTTTCCAAATAGGAACAAAAACATTGGGTAAACAATAATCATAGAGATGAGAAACCAAATGAAAAAATAGATTTTCCAAAGGATTATAAAAGGACGTTTAATGATTTCCAAAATTGACATTGCAGCACAAAAATAGACTTATATTATTTTTATAAAGTGCTATTAGCATCATATGAGTATTTATATTGGTCCTATTTTAACTTTGCACCTTAAATAGGAAAGATGTCAAGAATATTAACAGGGATACAAAGTACAGGAACACCACATTTGGGTAATATTTTGGGTGCAATTGCACCAGCCATAAAAATGGCAAATGATCCAAAAAACGAGTCTTTTTTGTTTATTGCTGACTTGCACTCCATGACGCAGATTAGAGATGGCAAAGAATTAAGCGACAACACATATAGTGTTGCAGCAGCTTGGTTGGCCTTTGGTTTAGATGCGAGTAAAACAGTTTTTTACCGTCAGAGTGATGTGCCCGAAACAGCTGAATTATCGTGGTATTTAAGCTGTTATTATCCCTATCAGCGACTAACATTGGCGCACTCTTTTAAAGACAAAGCAGATCGATTGGCGGATGTGAATGCCGGTCTTTTTGTGTATCCAATGCTAATGGCCGCTGATATATTGTTGTATGACATTGATTATGTACCGGTAGGAAAAGATCAATTACAGCATTTAGAAATGACACGAGATGTAGCCAGCCGTTTTAACCATAAGCAAGGCGATACTTTTGTAATTCCCAAGGACTTAGTTCAAGAAGAAACGATGCTAATTCCTGGAAGAGATGGGCATAAAATGAGTAAGTCCAGAGACAATATCATTAATATCTTTTTGCCAGAAAAGCAACTGAAAAAACAAGTGAATCAAATAGTTACTGATTCGACTCCTTTAGAAGACCCAAAGAATCCAGAAACATGCAATGCATTCGCAATTTATAATCTACTGGCCACTGATGAAATGGTTAATGAAATGCGCAAAAAGTACCGTGACGGGGGTTACGGTTTTGGACATGTTAAACGGGACATTTATGAGTTGATTGTAGAAAAATATAAAACTCAAAGGACACTTTATGCTGAGTATATGGAGAATAGGGGGGAACTGGACAAAGTGTTAAAGGAAGGCGCTGAAAAGGCTAGGCTTACTGCTAGAGAAGTACTAAACCGCGTTAGAGTTAAAAGTGGCTATTTGGCACGATAAGCAACAGCTATTGAACCCGAAAGATTCTCGACGTTCAATTCCTGGCCATCCAATGAAGTTAGGGTTGTGTTCGCATGAAATGTAATTTGTTTGGTTGGATTTCCCATTTCATTCTCATCATAATCAGCTACTGATAACAATTCAAACTCATTGTTATCATTTAAATTAGGTCTAGAATAATACTCTTTACCAGCTGCATCCGTATATTTTAGATATACGGTTCCTAGTTGAAGCTCACCATTTGGATCTTGTCTTGATGCGCTTTTAAAACTATAGTTAGCAGCACAAAAAGCATATTCTTCTTTTAAAATTAAGTTTTTACAACGTTGCGATCTTACGCCATTTTCATCAGTAACCGTTAAGCATACTTTCTCAATACCTTTATTAGGATCCGCTTGATAATCAACATATGGAGTGCTTGCCGTATTACCGCTCTCAAACTCCCAAAGGTAGTTTTGAGGGGCAATGTCTTTAACGTCTGGTTCGAATGCCAATGAACGTTGGGTTTGCGTAATCAAAAAGTCTGTTGTCGTTTCACTCTTTATATAGATTCTATTTTCAATATTACTTTCACAACCTTTAGAGGTCTTTACATTTAACTTCACTTCAAAGAACTCTTGGTCACCAACAAATAAATGAGTTGGGTTTTTTTCCTTACTAATGGTACCGTCGCCAAATTCCCATTCATAATCAACTTCGATAGCTTTACTGGTAAAGGACTCTTCAGGATTAAATGCAACTTCATATTCATTACCCGCATTTGGATTAGTAAATGGCTTGAACCCTGTTCTTAATTCAGGTTCAACCGCTAAACCTTCAACCGCTTCTTTTTCTCCTGTATAAATAATGGTAAAAGATTCAGGGCAACCAGTTTCGCAATTTTCGGTTTTCAATTCTCCAATGTATTTCGGAACGGTGTTTTCGTTTTCTTCAAACGAACTGTACATGTAGTAATCATTATCTCCTGCGACTAAATTAACCGGCAATCCATTTACTGTACCTTGAATGTAAAAAGCTGCATTACCGATAACCTCAGGTTGTAATTCTTCCTTTTTGCAACTAGCAAGAATCACTAAGAAAGACGCTATGTAAACGAGGAATTTCATTAGAATCTAAAAGGTGTGTATTTTAATGTAACACGCACTTCCATGTTATTACTATTGTCTTGAACTTCAAACGCTTCGTTGCTGGTAATATCCATTAAGCCATATTGCACCATACCACCAATAGAAAGGTTTTGATTTAGTTTATAATCGTATCCTAATCTTACTCCAGCATCTAATTTATTCAACCCATCTTGATAGTTCCAGGTATTCTCTGTAGAATTTGTAGAAGATTGTAAACTTTCCTCGTGTGTTGTAGTTAAGGCGCTTTTAACACCAGCTAAGTAGCTTAAGCTCGCACCTGCAAATACCGAGTGTTGTCCTTTGATATCATAACGAAGCTCTACTGGTAAATCGATGTAATGTAAACGGTTTAAAGCAAGAGTTTCTGTTGTTTCAGTTTTGCCAAATCCGTATTCAGTTTGAGTACGGATAAGCTCAATTCCTTTTCCAGACTTACTTCTATATCCCAATCCAGTTGAAATTGAAATATTTTGAGTTGCCTCAATATTGTAATAAAAGCCAGCTGCATATAAAAAGTTGTTTGCAGATAATTGACCAGTTGACCCTAATCCGTTTTCTAGCGTAATCCCACCAAATACTGAAATAGACTGAATATTTCGTTTAGGCATACTTGATTTGTCCACAGGATCAAACCCACTTTCAGCAAAATCGACTTTTAAAGGGTCCAATGCGCTAGCTTCGATCTTAACGATATTCACCTCGTTGTATTTAGAGTGAAATTCATTCGGTTGATTTGCAGGAACAACATCGCCAGTTTTCGATTCAAAAGAAGAGTTGTTTACTTCAACAACTTCTACAGGCAAAGTTTGTCTGTCGTTTCCTGCAACTGCAAGTAATACTTTATTTATATTGTTAATTTTTGGCTCTTGATTAGTTCTAATATTAGCGCTTTTGTTAAGCGAATTTTTACTTTCTAAACTTCTCGACTCAGCTATTTTAAGTTGACCAGAGTTTTCGGAGCTAGTTTGCGTATAACTTGCTTCGGTATCCTGAATCGACTTTCCTGAGCTAGCAATTAGCTGAGCATCGGGAATATTACTTCCAATAAGCATCGTACTTAGAAAAAGAGCAGCAGAAGCTAATTTTCCGAGGCTCATCCAGGAAAACTTATCCCTCTCATTTAGCATAGCGTTCATACTATCCCAAGCATCTTCATTAAATGCATGAGGAGTAGGATTACTTAACCCGTCTCTGAACAGTTCATCTATGTTGCTTTTACTGCTCATAAATTACCGGCTCTTAACGCTTCTTGCTCAACAGACTGAGCGATTAATTCTCTTAATTTTTTTCTAGCAAAAGATACGTGCCATTTCGATGTACCATCAGAAATTTCAAGCATTTCAGCAATTTCTTTGTGCGAATAACCGTCAACCGCAAAAAGAACAAATACTTTTTTACTTTCGGTAGGCAACCTATCAATAAAGCCCAACAACTCTTCTGCTTCAAACTTTAGATCGGCTGCATTGTATTCTACCCAACTATTTTCGGTTCCATCATTCTGGATATCCTTAAATTGAATAATACTTTTCTCTTTGCTGTTTTTTCGGTAGTCGTCTATTATCGTGTTGATCATTATTCTTCTAATCCAAGCTTCAAATGGACGGTCTCCCTTAAAAGAGTCTAGCTTAGTTACAATCTTCATAAAACCTTGGTTAAGAAGGAACTCTGCGTCTTCTTTGTTTTTTTCATAACGCAGGCAAATACTGAGCAGAATACTATAGCATTGCTTGTAAAGTAAAAATTGCGACTTGCGTTTGTTTGCAATACAACCTTCTAATATTTCGTTACTTATTTCCAATTTGGTAAATTCTGATACCTTACAAATATAAGCTCTTGATTAACATGATTTTGACTTTTTATTTAATCTATAATTATTGTTTGGCTAAATGTCTTCTCTTCGCCAATTAACCGGAGTATGTAAGTTCCTTTATTCATTGAAGAAACATCTATTTCATTTCGCCCAATAACTATGCTACCACTCTTTTTTAAGGATCCAGAAATGTCATAAATACTCAATAAACTATAGTTATTTTCATTAATTACGGTTAAAGTTGATTTAGCGGGTATCGGAAATATTGTGGTAGCTCGATTTTCCAAACTTTCCTCAATATCCAATGCATTTGTAAGCCCATAAGATCGAGTTCCAGTAACCCAAAAAGTTAACTCATTTTTTAATGTTGAAGGATTTACAATATAGCCAGAAGATTTTTTTCCAGGAGAATTCACAATTATTTTTACTTCTTCATTGGGTAAGTCGGAGAAAGCATATAGACCCGAACCATCAGAATTAGTAAGTGCTATTAGTTCATTTTTCAAATTATAGACAAGCAGAGCAGCATTAATAACGGGGTCACCTTCATTATATCCTGGGACATCGGTACCGAATTTTATAGAGCCATTAAGTGCTTCATTTCCTGTAGTAGCGACAATCGGAGTTAAATTGATGTTTTTGTTGGAAACGGTTCCTTGGATGTAGCAAGCTTTTGACAAAGACCAAATCGCACTGTCTCCATAATAGGTTGGTGAATATCGCTTTTTTAAAGAATAAGTCATTGGTTCAGCAGAAAGGTAGTAAGTGCCTTCTTCCAAATCGTGAATACGGTAATTGCCGCTGTTTGAATTGGTTTGCGTGGCTTTTACAAATTGTAATGTATTTGGACTAGACTCCTTGAATACCGAAACCCAAACCGAATCTGCAGGTAATCCTGAGGCTAGAATTGTTCCACTAATCTCAGCATTTGAACCAGCTAATTCTCCAAGAAATCGAGAGTATGGAGGAACCTCAACATTTGCCTGTTGTGCTTTGCCAAAAAAACCAAAAGCTATTAAAAGCGTGAGTATTAAAAGTCTATTCATGATACTGTAAAGATGTAGACGTAAAATCTTGTTCAAAAGTTGGCTGTCAATCGGATTTCTTGCGACTTCTTTTATACAGAGATATTGCGGCCCATAGTAGAAATGCAAACGCAAAAATTCCCAGTAGACCCCAAAGCCAACTTATTTGGTCTCGAAGAATAATGATAAAAACAATTGCAACTAAAAAAATAGTAGCTAATTCGTTGAATACACGCAGTTTATTGCTGCTCATTTTAAATGATCCAGATTGAATTTGCACAAACAGTTTGTGAATGTACAAGTGATATAAGTACAGCCCGAGTACAAAGGCTAGCTTTACGTGCATAAAAGCTTGGGTTAAAAAACCAGGGCTATGATAGAGCATCACCAAAGCTGAAATCAGGACAAGTATTGCAGAAGGCCATGTAATTCCATACCACAGTCGTTTTTCCATAATTACAAATTGATTAGAAAGAATGGTTTTTTCAGCGTCTTCTTTTTCTTGTACTTCTGTATGGTAAATAAATAAACGCACGATATAAAATAACCCAGCGAACCAGGTTACTATAAAGATCAAATGAAAAGCTTTTGTGTAAAGAAAATACATTCAGATAATTTTTGGTAAAAATAACCCGAAACTATACTACGATATGATTCTTGGTCTTAGGAACATTTAATTTTGTTCAAAACAACATCATGCATTCAAAAACAGCATCGTCTTCATTATCAACCTCAAGTAGAATTGTACTTCCTAATGACACAAATGTGTTGGGAAACCTTATGGGGGGTCAATTATTAAATTGGATGGATATTACCTCAGCAATCGCGGCACATAGACATTGCGGTCGAGTGGTAGTGACTGCGGCGGTTAACAATGTTTCTTTCAATCATCCGATAGCCCTTGGAGATATAGTTACCATCGAAGCAAAAGTGACAAGAGCCTTTACTTCTTCGATGGAGGTATTTATGGATGTGTATGTGGAGCACCGTTTAACAGGAGAGAAGAAAAAGTGCAACGAAGCTATTTACACGTTTGTAGCAGTTGATCAAAACGGAAAGTCTATTGATGTCCCAGAACTTATTCCAGAAAGTGAAGAAGAAAAATCGCGCTACGATGCTGCCCTTAGGCGAAGACAGTTGAGTCTTATACTTGCTGGAAGAATGAATGCAAACGAAGCGACTGAATTAAAGGCGCTTTTTGAACAGTAATCAGGTTTCTGCTGTTGAAACTTGCTTGTTTTTTCCGTACAAAGGTCCAAGGTATTCAGTATCTCCCGACATACCCAGATACATAACGTAAAGGCCGTTAAACACCAATACTAAGACATAATCTATAAAAGTACGTTTGCCGAAACACTTGCAAAGTTCGATGTATAAGGTAATGGTAAATAGAAGAAACACGGATAGCATACTTATAAGAGCAATATTTGCAGCCATAGATGTATCTCCAGTGTAGACAATGTAAATTATTATTGGAGGTGGGATTATAAAAGCAATTACTTGCCATGCAGGCCTGCCCATTATTTTCAGAAAAACGACAACATTCCAAAACGGAACAATCGAAGCAATTCCAGGTAGATCACACTTGTAATATAAAACCCATTGTCCAAGTACACCGAAAGCAGCGACAAGGGCAATAATTATATACATGAATTCATATTGCTCGGCATATTTAAGAATCAGTTCTAGTGGTAACTTAAGCGTATTGTGTAAGATTTCCATAATTTAACAGTTTTAAGACTGCATAAATTTAAGAAATTAACAAAAAACAGCAAGGTTTAATTCGGATAAATCCTCAACACTGTGAAAAAACCCTTTTTTACGCAGTTTTTTCTTGTTGACTTTCAGAACTTTGGTTGATGTCTTTAATCGTAGCGCCCATACTACAAGCGCCTGTGAAGTTAGCGCCAGGTTCAATAGATAGTTTAGCGGTCTCTATATCTCCATTAATATTTGCTGTTGATTGAAGGGACAAAAGTTCATTTACCACAATTTTTCCTTTAACGGTTCCAGAGATATTAGCATTGGTACATATGATTTCACCTTCCAGTTTTCCACCTTCGCCAATAACCACTTTTCCACTACTACTTATAGTTCCAATAAGTTTTCCGTCTAAGCGTATATCTCCACTAGTCTTAATATCGCCATTAATTGTAGTACCCGAAGAAATATGATTCCTAGTACCTTCTAATTCGGTTTGCTTAGCCATGGACTTTGAGTTTTTGAACATTTGATGTTTTCTATTAGTGCAAAGATAAAAATTATTAACAATTTAAAGTTCATATGTACTTTTATGAAAATCAAGATAATTTTCTACCCGTTTATCTTGAAAAAATAGAGCGTAATTCGTGTAGCTGATTACAAAAAAGTCATTTTCCAATTCGTTAATTTTTTTAAGGCTCGTTCGGTTTTTTGAAAAATCAGAAAAATAGTCTAAAGCGGTTTTGGAATTTTCAAATTGTTTTATAGAAATCATGTGAGTTTCCTTGTTTAATAAAACCGCACTAATTGATAGTTTTAAGTTACCGTGATAAGCTTTATTGTAATTATCAATTCGCTCTTTAATTTTTTCAATTTCGCTGCCTTCTACTGGCAATAACATAACTGCTAAGTGCCTGCCGTTTTTGTCAAATTTATAATCTGGCGGTGGTAAATCTTTAGCTTCAATTTTCTTTTCACTTTTTAGAATTTTTATTCTTTCTTCAGCATCTTTCGCTTCGGCAGACCCGGCATTATCTTTTTTAAATTTCTCTAAACTGGCAATAAGACCCTTTTTGTCCATTGAGCCTGCAGCACTCAGCGCCTTTAGGTATTTGAATTTAAGCGCAATATGATTATCGGGCATTTTAATTTCAGCATTTTCACATTCTGTAATACACGCTGAATAAAAGCCTCGAGAATAATAGTAATAAGCTTTTTTATATGCCTCAAGAGCAGCTTTCTTTTTAGAATCCATATCCTTTGCATAATCAGGATCATTGATAATTTTAGCGTAATCAGAATAAGGAAATTTACTTAGAATATAATTTTTGTAATAATTTGAGGAATCAATTCTATTATCATTTAGGTACATCCGATACAATTGATAAAGGCAGTTGATTTGATATTTTGATGTATCGTAGCGCGAAAGCAAGTTTCTGAAAGCTCCAATAGCGTGCATTGGGTCATCCATTTTTTCCTTGTAAATTATTCCCAAAGCGTAATAAGCCTCTACAATATTTTCATTTGCCTTTGATTTTGCTTCTGGAGAGAAGGGAATATCTTTCATGTATTTTGATTTGTCAGTAATCCCTGATAATACACTATCCACCGCAGTTTCATTAAACGTACCCAGCTCATCAAGACTAATGCTTGACTTGTCGCTTCTACGCCAGTTATCTTCGTTTGGTCTATTTCCCCACTGCTTAGCAAATTCTTGTTTACCCAAACCAATAGTTTTGTCATTGTAGAAATACCAAGCGCCCTTTTCATTTGATACTTCATTTTGGAAACCTCCATCATTAAAAGTAGTTGATTGGTTTTCTTCAGCCAGACGACGAGCCTCCTCTTCAGCAAGTCGTTCTTCGATAATTTCATCGATTAGAGCATCCAATTCATCTTCCGGCATTTCTGATAAAGCCAATAAACTATCCTCGCGCTGTATTATTAAAATGTTCTCTACCAGTTCTGTTAAACTGTTTTTGATGTTTACTATTTCTTCTCGATCGGGGAAGTCTTCTGGTATGTATTGTACCGTGCTATCGTAGTATGCTTGGGCAGGAATATATTCAGGTCGGGCAAAATGAATTTCGGCTAATTCAAGAAATGAAAGTCCTTTTTGATAATTATCCTCAACACTTGATTCAGCCGACAGTAAAAGCGCACTGATTTGTCGCTCTTCGCTTCCTTCTTGATCATATATCTTGCTTAACGCATAATATAGTTTATCTCGATATTCAATGTTTTTATCGTCGCGCAACATCTTTAACAACACCTTTTTTATATCATAACTACTCCCGTCCTCAGCACTATATGAAAGAGCTCGATTCATTTGCGCCCAGAATTCCATCTCATATTCTGGGTGTCTTTTTGCAACGGCTTTATAGGTGTTATTAGCCCTAATTGATTCGCCCTGTTCAGCATACAATTGAGCTAATATGAACATCCAACGTGTCGCAATATCCTTATCTTTCTGAATGAGAACAGCTTCTTCTAATTCTAGCATTGCTTTGGTGTATTCTTCTTGAGTGAGATAATATTCCGCTATGGTTGCTTTAACATCAGGCATAATGTCCTCGGGCACTTTATTATCATCTGCCAATAGGCGAATCAAAGCATCCGCTTGGTCGTAATTTTCGGTTTGAATGTGAGATTTTATGAGCCATAATCTTGCTTGATATTTTTGCTCGCCTTTAAATTTCTTAGTTACATATTTAAATATCGGTATACATTCTTTGTAGTTTTTTTCATAGAAATATGCTTTTCCAATGAGCATCCAGCAATCGTCAATCCACTTAACGTATTCTTTGCCTTTAATGTCCATGCTATGGTATTCTATGACCCTTGAACATTTCTTTATCACCAAATCCATATCCGCTTGGACAGTGGTTGCCATTTCTTCGTCACCATAAATGTAAAGGGGTAAGAGCTTCCTGTAGTTTTCTTTGTGGCCGGAGTTTATTTTTCCTTTGCCTGTCTTATATGCTTCTGTGGCATTAAAATAGCCATTCCACCGAGCATTGGTATTGTGAAAAAACCGATTAAGGAAATTGTTCTTCTTTTGAGAACAACTCTGAATTCCAAGCATAATGGAAAACACAAATACGAATAGTAGTAACCGATTTTTCAAGCTAGATTTTGCTTATAACTTAAGATAACTATGAACTAACAAAAATATTTTATTTTAATGCCTAATTATTGAAATTGGATGCTTCAAAAATAAACGCCAAGAAATCGGATATTTGTAGTTGATAAAATGAAAAAAGAAAACCGTTCAAACGATAAGCAAAGTGGAAAGACCAAAAAGGTAATTTCTAAGATTAAGCACAAGTCTAGACTCGTCCTTATGAACGATGATACCTTCGAGGAACAGTTTTCTCTAATTCTTTCTCCACTAAATGTATTTGCATGGGGAGGGTTATTTTTAATTCTCTTTACCACGTTTATCATTTTAACGATTTCATTTACTCCACTTAGAGAGTTTATTCCAGGATATTCCGATTTGAAAACAAAACGGATAGCAACTTCAACAGCACAGCGAGTTGATAGCCTTGAGCATGCATTAAACAACAACATAAAGTATTTAGATAACTTAAAAGTTATTTTGTCTGGAGGTGTTGTGATGCGAGACTCTTCAAGCATTAATACTGCAATGTCTTCAAGTGATCAGTTACAAACGGTTGTTTCTCCGGAGGATAGTGTTCTGCGAAATGAAGTTGAGCAAGAAGAGCGCTTTAACCTCAGCTTTAGTTCGGGCAATGGAGAGGATGATGGCTTAAGAAACATTTTGTTTTTTGCTCCCTTAGAGGGTGTTTTATCGTCAAAGTTTGATCCAACCATTCGGCATTATGGTGTTGACATTGTTTCGGCTGAGTTTGATGCTCCCATAAAAGCTGTTTTAGAGGGTACCGTAACGCTAGCGACTTGGACGTCGGATGAAGGGCACGTTATTTATGTTCAACATAAATACAATCTGATTTCAGTGTATAAGCATAATTCAATGCTTTTAAAGAAGGTTGGGGAAAAGGTGAGGGCAGGTGAAGCAATTGCTATTGTGGGCAGCAGCGGAGAATTAAGCACTGGGCCACATTTACATATAGAATTGTGGCACAATGGAAACGCAATAAATCCTAGTGATTATATTATTTTTTAAAAAAACAAAAGCCGCTTAATTAGATTGAAGCGGCTCTTGTTACAAATTTTATCAGAGATTATTGCTCTGAGTTATAGTCCCATTCTTCCAAAAACTTGGTTGTGAAGTCACCCTTTCGGAACTTCTCATTTCTCATAAGTTTTTGGTGAAACGGAATCGTAGTTTTCACTCCTTCTACAATATATTCGTCCAGTGCTCTTTGCATTTTTTGAATAGCTTCTTCACGCGATTGAGCAACTGTAATTAGCTTAGCAACCATACTATCGTAATTAGGTGGAATAGTATAGCCTGCATAAACGTGGGTATCTATACGGATTCCAATTCCTCCAGGTTCGTGATACTCAGTGATTTTTCCAGGTGAAGGCATCCAGTTTTTTGATGGATCCTCTGCATTAATTCTGCACTGAATAGCGTGTGCCTTAGGCATATAGTTTTTGCCAGAGATGGCTTCACCAGCGGCAATTAGAATCTGTTCTTTTATTAAATCCCAACCAATAACCTCTTCTGTAATTGTATGCTCAACCTGTATTCTAGTATTCATTTCCATGAAGTAGAATTTTTTGTGCTTATCCACTAAAAACTCAACGGTTCCAACACCTTCATACTTTACAGCCGAAGCAGCTTTTATTGCAGCCTCTCCCATTTCTTTTCGGAGTGTTGGAGTCATGAATGGAGAAGGGGTTTCTTCAACAAGTTTTTGATGCCTTCTTTGAATAGAACAATCTCGCTCACTCATATGACAAACAGTCCCATATTGATCACCAGCAATTTGTATTTCAATGTGTCTTGGTTCTTCAATAAACTTCTCCATGTAAACGCCATCGTTTCCAAAGGCAGCTGCAGCCTCTCTTTGAATTGCAGCAAGTGAATCTGCTACGTCTTCTTCTTTCCAGACTACACGCATTCCTTTTCCTCCGCCACCTGCAGTAGCTTTCATCATTACCGGAAGACCAACTTCTTTAGCCATTTCAACGGCATGTTTCCCATCCTTTAATAGTCCTTCAGAACCAGGAACACATGGCACTCCAGCGGCAAGCATAGTAGCTTTAGCATTTGCTTTATCCCCCATACCCTCAATCATTTCGGGGCCAGCTCCAATAAACTTGATGCCGTGCTCTTCACAGATTTTAGAAAACTTCGCATTTTCAGATAAAAAACCATACCCTGGGTGAATTGCATCAGCGTTCGTTATTTCGGCTGCAGCAATAATATTTGGGATTTTTAGATAAGACTCAGTGCTTGGGGCAGGCCCAATACATACCGCCTCGTCCGCAAATCGAACAGGTAAACTGTCTTTATCCGCTAACGAATAAACTGCAACCGTTTTTATACCCATTTCCTTACAGGTACGTATAATTCTCAAGGCGATTTCACCTCGGTTGGCAATGAGAATTTTTTTGAAAAGTTTAGATTTTATTTTCCTTGCCATAAACTATGGTATTTGGGAGTTAAAATTAACTAGGATCAATCAAGAAAAGTGGCTGATCGTACTCAATAGGAGAAGCGTCATCAACTAATACTTTTACGATTTTACCAGATATTTCAGCTTCAATTTCATTGAACAATTTCATGGCTTCAATTATACAAAGCACATCACCTGGTTTTATTGCATCACCTACGTTTTTAAATACAGGTTTCTCAGGTGAAGCAGAACGATAAAAGGTTCCAATCATTGGAGACTTTATCTCTACATATTTAGAGTCTTCTGCAGGTTCAACAGCAGCAGGTGCAACTGGTGCAGGCGCTGTTGGCTGAGCAACTGGTGCAGCTTGTGGTGCAACAGCAGCGGGAACCGCAGCTTGTATAATTTGAGGTGCGCTTGCCTTTTCTTTTGAACCAGTTTTAATAACCAGTTTTACATCGTCCATTTCTAGTTCAACCTCGCTTACACCAGATTTTGCTACAAACTTTATTAATCCCTGAATTTCTTCAATTTTCATATCAAAATTTTTCTTGTTCCAAAAAAGATAAATTTACTTAACTATTGTATGCCCATTTCAAATATACTGCTCCCCAAGTAAAGCCACCGCCAAAAGCAGACAAAATAATGTTGTCTCCTTTTTTGAGCTTGGGCTCCCATTCCCAGAGGCAAAGTGGAATTGTTCCTGCAGTCGTATTTCCGTATTTTTCTATATTAATCATCACCTTTTCAGGAGATAAATTTAAACGATTTGCTGTTGCGTCAATAATTCTCAAATTCGCTTGATGAGGCACTAACCAATCCAGCGTATCGCCATTCAAATTATTTCTTAGCATCACTTCTTCAGAAACATCAGCCATGTTGGTAACAGCGAACTTAAACACTTGTTTACCTTCTTGATGAACTGAATGTTCGCTGTTGGCTACCGTTTCAGCAGACGCCGGTTTTACCGAACCTCCTGCCGGTTGGTGTAAATAATGAACCCCAGAACCATCTGAATGTAACTGGAAATCAATAATTCCATTGCCTTCTTCGTTTGGCTCTAAAAGAACGGCTCCACCGCCGTCACCGAATATTATACAAGTTGTTCTGTCTTCATAATTTAGAATAGAAGACATTTTGTCAACACCAACGACAACCACTTTTTTGTATTTACCAGTTTCAATGAATTGCGCGCCAGTACTCAGACTATAAATGAAACCCGAACAGGCAGCATTTATATCAAAGCTCCATGCATTTTTTGCTCCAACTTTATCTGCAACAATATTTGCACAGCTCGGGAAATTGTAATCGGCAGTTACCGTTCCAACAATTAATAAATCAATCTCTTCTGGAGAAATACCACGTTTTTTGCACAAATCTAAAACAGCAGGTGCTGCTAAATCTGACGCGCCAGTACTAGGCTCTTTTAATATTCTTCGTTCTTTAATTCCAGTTCTACTGAAGATCCATTCATCGTTAGTGTCAACAATTTTTTCAAGGTCTTTGTTGGTCATTTTTGTTTCTGGTACATAGCCCGAAACTGAGGTTATTGCTGCTGTAATTTTTGACATTATTGAAATGCGTTTTTTATTTTTTCAGCTAACTGTGCTTTAGACACATCTAGCGAATGAAGAATCATATTTTTTATAGCACGTGCGCTTGAAATTCCGTGACCAATAATAACATTTCCATTAACACCAAGCACAGGTGTGCCGCCATAAATTTCATAATTCAGTCTGTTGAAAAAAGCATCATCAATTCCGCGCTTTTTAATCATGGCATAAAATGCCTCTGCTTCCTTAAGCATCACGTTTCCAGTAAACCCATCTGTTACAATTACGTCTACTTCTCCGCTAAATAAGTCTCTTCCTTCTACGTTTCCAAAAAAATTAAAATCCTGAGAGTCTTTCATAAGCTGATGAGCTGCTTGAACCTGCATAGTTCCTTTTTCTTCTTCTTCACCCATGCTTAAAAGCCCCACTTTAGGGTTTTCTATAGCGAAAACTTCTTTAGCGTAAATAGAGCCAAGAATTCCGAACTGATAAAGCACATCGGGCTTACAGTCAGCATTGATCCCTACGTCCAGTAAGATATTCATACTTCCATCGGGGCAAGGAATTGCAGAAGTTACAGAGGGGCGAATTACTCCGGGAATCGCTTGTATAGTAAACATCGATCCAACCATCATGGCACCTGAGTTACCAGCACTTGCAAAAGAGTCAAGTTCACCTTTCTTCAAATAATGAAACCCAAGGCCTGTTGAAGACTTGGGTTTACTTTTAAATGCCTTTGCTGGGTGCTCACCCATCTCAATAAAATCGGTAGTATGAATAAATTCGAAATCATCTGGGTTATCTCCTTCAGATAGAATTTTTTCTCTACTTGCCTTTTCATTACCTATCAGCACAATATCAACTGTACCAGGTAGTTCTCTTCGAGCTTCTATTGCTCCAAGTATAGTTGAGTCGGGTGCAAAATCACCACCAAAAGTGTCGAGGCCTAGGCGCATTTAGGAATTTAGCTAGTTGCTAAATTAGAACTAATTACTAAACTTCAGTCTCTTTCTCTAAAACAACTTTGCCCTTGTAATATAATTTTCCTTCGAACCAATGTGCTCTATGGTAGAGGTGTGGTTGTCCAGTTGTAGGACAAGTAGCCACTGTAGGAGCAGTAGTTTTGTAATGAGTACGTCTTTTATCTCTTCTAGTTGTACTCTGCTTACGTTTAGGATGTGCCATTATTTCTAATTTTTATCTTTAAACAAGTCTTTTAATGTGTTCCATCTGGGGTCTGATTCTTCTTTCGAAGAAACTTCTCCACCATTATATTCTTTTAGCTTTTCAAGCATTACCGGGTCACACTTTCCTTCTTCGTGAACCGTTTTTGCAGGTAGTGAAAGATGAATGAGTTGATAAAAAATTTCGGATAAATCGACTTTATGATCTTTAGAGGGGATGTAAATAACATCTTCTTCTCCCCAAACATCTTCATCGCTATACTTCCCAATGATTCTAGAATCACCAGAAACTTCAACATCTAATTGGTCTAGACAAACATCGCAATCGACATTTACCTTACCATCATATATGATATCGAAAACCAATAAGTTTTCTTTTTTATCCAACTCGACATCAAAAGCAACTTTTCCATCATGAATAAGCTCGCTTTCTAAACCTCTACCTTGAAAAGATTCAAAGAACATTTTTGTTGCCTCATAGTTAAACTGGTGTTTACCTACTGTTAATCCTGAAAATTTAAGTTCAAAATCTTTCATAGATCGCCCGCCAAAAATGAGGCGGCAAATGTAATAAAATATGTATTAGTAAAATTTAATAGAAACATTTAAAAACCAGCAGTTTATGCCTTGGACAGGGCGTTTTCTATAAGTGTTTTGTTTAGTTTTCTGTTTTTAAAGATATCAATAGCCGAAAAAACAGCATTTCTGAATGAGCTGGCAGAAGCTATTCCCAAACCAGCAATGTCATATGCAGTTCCATGGTCCGGTGAGGTTCGCACAATAGGAAGCCCAGAGGTAAAATTTACACCCTCATCAAAAGAAATGGTTTTGAAAGGTGCCAATCCTTGGTCGTGATACATTGCCAAAATACCATCGAAATTTTTATATCCTGGTGACCCAAAAAACCCATCAGCTGCAAAAGGCCCAAAAACCAAAGTGCCTTTTTTCTCTGCTTTTTTTAATGCGGGAATAATAACTTCTTTTTCTTCTGATCCAATTGTTCCATTATCCCCTGAATGTGGGTTAAGTCCTAAAACCGCAATTTTTGGATGTGCTATGCTAAAGTCTTGCTGTAATGTTTTGTGCATTACCTCAATTTTTTTCAGGATTACTTCTTCAGTAATTTGGCTTGCAACATCTTTAATTGCAACGTGACCAGTAATGGTCCCTACGCGCAATTCGCCATGAGTAAGAATCATTAAGGGAAAGTCTTCATTGGCGTAATTGGCCAAATATTCAGTATGCCCTGGAAAAGAAAAATCCTCGGACTGAATATTGTTTTTGTTAATTGGTGCGGTTACCAAAACATCAATTTTGTTGGAGGCTAGATCTTTTGTTGCTGCTTCAAGCGATAAAAATGATTTTTGACCTGCATCACTCTTTGACTCTCCAAATGTTATTATCGCATCATCATCCCATACCTCAACTAAGTTTGCCTTTTTTGGGTTTGCTTGAGCCGCATCTTTGATTGAAAAAAAGCTAAAGTCACTTACATTAAGTGACTTTTTGTAAGCATTCACTAAATTTAAATTCCCGTAAACTATAGGAGTGCAAACGTCCATCATTCGCGCATCAGAAAAGGTTTTAATGATTACCTCAAGTCCAATACCATTATAGTCTCCAATGGAAATTCCAACGCGAATTTTTCGATTTGATTTTTGGGTTTTTTTAGGGTGCATTTGTAAGTTTATGCTGAAATTGTTTTGAAAAACTCGAATAATGACCGAACACCAACACCGGTTCCTTCGATACCTCTATAATTCTTTTCAGTGTGGTTAAATGCTGGGCCAGCAATATCTATGTGAATATAAGGGTAACCTTCTTTAGTTGTGGTGTCTTGAGTAAAGTACTCTAAGAATTTTCCTGCCGTAATCATACCCGCTTCAGCTCCTCCAAGGTTTTTAATATCTGCCACTCTTGACTTTAACTGATCTTTGTACTCATCCCAGAAAGGAAACGGGGCAAATCGTTCGTATGTTTTGGCTCCAGCTTTAATAAGTTCATCGTGAATATCTTGAGAAGCATTTCCCATAGAAATCATTGCTTGGTCACCAATAGCTCTGGCAGCAGCCCCAGTCAATGTGGCCAAGTCCATTACAAGCTCTGGATCATAATTTCTAGCGTAAGAAAGTGCATCAGCTAGAATCATTCTTCCTTCAGCATCAGTATTCAAGACCTCAACAGTCATTCCGTTATGCATGTTAATTACGTCTCCTGGAACATAAGCATTACCGCCCGGTCGATTGTCAGTAGCAGGTATTAAACCGATTACTTTAATTGGCAATTTAGCCTGCGCTATGGCAGCGATGGTTCCAACAACAGATGCAGAACCTCCCATATCGCACTTCATATAATCCATAGAGTTTGCGGTAGGCTTTAAACTAACTCCACCAGTATCATAAACAACTCCCTTTCCTACGAGTACATATGGTTTTTCGTTTTTGGCATTTTCAGGGTTCCACTCTAAAATTGAAAAGGTTGGTGGATTTACAGAACCTAGGTTAACTGCCAATAAACCACCCATTTTTAGGGATTGGATTTTTGATTTATTGAACACTTCAACTTTGAAACCTAATTCCTCGCCCAAATCCATCATATCATGCGCATATTGTTCGGCGGTAAGATAAGACAAGGGCTCATTTACAAAATCACGTGCAATGCATGTGGAACTGACTGCTGCATTTAGTTGGGTTAACTCTATTTCAGAAAGCCCTTCAATATTGATCGTTGAAATGGTGTTTTTCCTTTTATCAGCATCTGAAAAGTACTTCAGGAACTGATAATTGCTCAAACCAAAACCTTCAGCAAAGGCATAAAGAATCTCTGACCTTTCGTTGCTTTTAATGATAACGGATGTTTGTTTTAGGCCATTTAATTTCTTACAAATTCCATGAGATGCAAGTCTAGCTTTTTCAAGCACCTTGTTGAAGTCAGCATCTTCTTCTATTTGATATACAAACACATGGCTGTCAAGGCGATTTATGTGGATTGAGTTGTTTTTATTTTCAATCTGCCCTTTGATGAACTCGATTTCTTTAGCACTTAGGTCTACTATTTCATTTATGTTGTTGCAAATAATAATTTGATTATTGTCTGAATTAGAAGCGACTATTCCTGAAAATATTTCTCTCATATTTATAATTTTTGGAATGGCAAATGTAATGAAAGGTCAAAACTGTGCTATGCATTCTAGCACTTGCCAGATTAATTATTCAAAAAAAAGTCCTCCCAAATTTTTGGGAGGACTTTTTCTATAGTGTTCCTCTATTCTCTTGCTCTCGTTCAATCGATTCAAACAAGGCTTTAAAGTTTCCAGCACCGAAGCCCCGCGCTCCCATTCTTTGAATCACTTCAAAGAAAAGTGTTGGTCTGTCTTCAACAGGTTTTGTAAAGATTTGAAGTAAATAACCTTCTTCATCTGCATCCACTAAAATTGATAGTTTCTGAAGTTCTTTAATATCTTCTTTCATCATTTCACGATGTTCTCCTAATCTTTCCGGAATACCATCATAGTATGCTTGAGGAGGAGGGGGCAAGAACTCAACACCACGCGCCTTTAATTGTGCAACTGTCTTTATAATATCATCTGTTGCAACAGCAATATGCTGGACACCAGAATCTTCGTAAAAATCCAGGTACTCTTCTATTTGAGATTTTTTTGCGGCCTTGGCTGGCTCGTTAATTGGAAATTTGATTCTTCCATTGCCATTCGACATTACCTTGCTCATCAATGCAGAATACTCAGTATGGATTTGACTGTCATCAAATGATAAGAAATTCTCAAACCCCATCACATCTTCATACCACTTTACCCAAGTATTCATTTGATTCCAGCCTACATTTCCAACCATATGATCAATAAACTTTAGCCCTAGTGGTTCTGGATTATAATCGGACTTCCAAGCTCTAAAACCAGGTAAAAAGGCACCGTTATAATTTTTTCTTTCAATAAACATGTGAACAGTCTCGCCATAGGTATAGATACCTGCTCTAACCACCTCACCATGCTCGTCTTTTTCTACTATAGGTTCTAAATAAGACTTTGCTCCACGAGCAGTAGTTTCCTCGTAAGCCTTTCGAGCATCATCAACCCAAAGAGCAACCACCTTAACTCCGTCTCCGTGCTTAACAATGTGATCGTTAATTGGCGATTTACTATTCAGCGGGGTAGTTAGGATTAACCGAATTTTACCTTGCACTAAAACATAACTTACAGAGTCTTTTGAACCCGTTTCTAAACCTTTGTAAGCTAGCGATTGAAACCCAAACGCCGTCTTATAAAAATGCGCAGATTGTTTTGCGTTTCCCACATAAAATTCAACATAGTCTGTACCTAAAAGTGGCAAGAAATCTTGAGCTCCTGCAAATATTTTTTCTAATCCGTAGTCAACTGACTTTACTTCTTTTTTACTCATCTCTTTTTCTTTCAATATTACCTATTCACCTATCCAAGATTTAAAATAGTCCTTGTCTGATATAGCCATGGCCTGTTCCGTAACTTTAAGGGGCTTGAACGTGTCAACCATAACCGCTAATTCTTCTGTTTCTGTTTTTCCAATGCTTCTTTCCGCTGCACCTGGATGCGGACCATGCGCTGTTCCTGCAGGATGAAGTGTAATATGACCAGGTGCGATATCGTTTCTGCTCATAAAGTCACCATCAACATAATATAGCACTTCATCAGAGTCAATATTACTGTGGTTATATGGCGCAGGGATTGAATCCGGGTGATAGTCATATAAACGTGGTACAAACGAACAAATTACAAATGTGCTGGTTTCGAACGTTTGATGAATAGGAGGAGGCAGATGAACTCTTCCGGTTATAGGTTCAAATTCATGAATTGAAAAGGCATAAGGGAAATTATAACCGTCCCAGCCAACTACACCAAACGGATTTGCCCCATATGTAAAGTCATAAATTACACCTTCTCTTTTGACTTTAACTAGAAAGTCACCTAACTCATCATGAGTTTCTAACTCAGATGGCGGCCTCAAGTCTCTTTCACAGAATGGCGAATGTTCTAAATGTTGCCCGAACCAGTTTCGGTATTTTTTTGGTGTGTAAACAGGGCTGTTTGATTCAGTTATAAATAAACGATTGTCTGAAGAATCAAAATCCATTTTGTAAATCATTCCGCGCGGGATGACTAAATAGTCGCCGTACTTAAAATCAATATTACCCATTTGAGTTCTGAGCTTTCCCGAACCTTTATGAACAAATATTACTTCGTCAGCATCACCGTTTTTATAAAAATAGTCTTCGGTTTTATTTGAAGGCGCTGCTAGCTGAATGGAAACATCGCTATTAAATAGCACAGGAACCCTAGCATCTAATTGATCAGCAATAGGATTAACCTCAAAGCCTCTTAATCGTTGAGCTCTAATGTTTTTGTTTATGGCTGCTTTAGGAGAAACGTCTTTTTCAGCACCAATGTCCTTAACGATGGTAGGTCTATGAACGTGATACATAATAGATGACATTCCATCAAAGCCTATGGTACCAAATAGTTCTTCAGAATACAACTCTCCGTTTTCCTTACGAAAAACAGTGTGTTTTTTATTGGGAAAATTCCCTAGTTTATGATAAAAAGGCATAGCTAAATTTTGCATCAAATCTATGGACTGCAGCGTTCTAGTAAAATGACTAATGTCAGAAATAGAGCTTATGTGAATTCGGTTACTTAGGCTTCAATTAGGTAGCTATAACTTTGCGCAGTTAATTCAAAATATAATTTATGAAAAGAGTTGCTTACGCTGTAATTTGCTGCACCGTTTTTTCTTGTTCACCGGATGCAAAAACGAATAAAGAACTGAAAAAAACAATAACATTCAATGAACCTGTGAATATTAACCTATCAGCGTCTGCCTCAAAAATTGCAATACAACACTTTGAGGCAATTTATCCGCTGAACAGAAACTCTTTAAATAATGAGGTTGTTGAGTTGGGTCAGATATTGTTTAATGACAAAAGGCTTTCTAAAGATGGAAGTGTTTCATGTAATTCTTGTCACAACTTAAAGGCTTACGGGGTAGATAATTTACCTACTTCACCAGGCGATGAGCAACAAAATGGAGATAGAAACTCACCGACAGTTTTGAATTCTGGTGACCATATCGCTCAATTTTGGGATGGTAGAGCGGCCAGTGTAGAAGATCAGGCTGGAATGCCGATTTTGAATCCAATCGAAATGAACATTCCCAATGAGCAATTTTTAGTTGAAAGATTATCGAACATAAAATTATATCAAAATTTATTCACTAAGGCTTTTCCTAAGGCCACAAGTCCCATTTCTTTTACAAATATTAAAACCGCTATAGGTGCATTTGAGCGAACACTTGTTACCCCCTCTCGCTTTGATGAATTTGTCCAAGGAAATAATAATGCTCTAACTAATAAAGAAAAACAAGGCTTAGCACTTTTTGTAAAAACAGGCTGTACAAGCTGTCATAATGGAAAGTTATTAGGCGCAAGTTCTTATCAAAAGTTTGGAGTAACGGCAAACTATTGGGACTATACAAATAGCAAAAAACGCGACAAGGGCCGCTTTGCCGTAACAGGAAATCAAGGAGATAGTTATGTATTTAAAGTTCCAAGTCTTAGAAATGTGAACGAGACATACCCCTACTTTCATGATGGCTCTATAGAAAAGCTGAGTGATGCGGTTTGGATAATGGCGAGGGTGCAGCTAGACAAGGATCTATCGGAGGAAGACGTAGATTTAATTGTAAAGTTTCTTGAAACGACAACAGGATCATTACAGGTTGATAAACAAACTCCAACGCCAAAATTGGCACAGAATATTTAGTACTCGATTCTATTCATAGAGGCTCCATTTAAATAATATTTTTGCTAGACATCATTTATAGATATGGCTGATAAAATATTAATAATAGGTTCCCTTGGTCAGGTTGGTCAGGAATTATTTGAAAGTTTAAAAATTACGTACGGAGAATCTAATGTTATTGCATCTGATGTAAAGGATGAGGTAAGCATAGAAGGGCGGTATGAGAAGCTAGACGTTTTGGATAAAAATGCTTTATTCGATTTAGTTAAGAAAAATGGAGTAACCCAAGTTTATAATTTAGCCGCTTTACTCTCGGCCACTGCCGAAAAACATCCACGATTTGGTTGGGACTTAACCATCGAAGGTCAGTTTAACGTGCTAAACCTTGCCAAAGAAGGCCATATAAAAAAGATTTTTTGGCCGAGCTCAATAGCTGTTTTTGGCCCAACAACTCCAAAGGACAAAACTCCTCAGCAAACTATAATTGAGCCCAATACTGTCTATGGAATTGGAAAACTTGCGGGTGAAATGTGGAATAAATACTACTTTGAAAAATACGATGTTGATGTTCGTGGTGTTCGTTACCCTGGTTTAATCGGTTGGAAAAGCCTTCCGGGTGGAGGAACTACTGATTATGCTGTGGACATTTTTTACAGTGCCCTTCGAGGTGAAAAATTTGATTGTTTTTTAAGATCAGATACTGAGCTACCCATGATGCATATGGAAGATGCTATTCGTGCAACTCGAGAAATAATGGAGGCACCATCAAATGATATTAAACTTAGAACCTGCTATAATATCGCAGCAATGAACTTTGAGCCAAAAGGATTAACTGCTGAAATTCAAACAAGAATTCCTTCTTTTGAAATCTCTTATAACCCTGATTTTAGACAAGATATAGCCGCTACATGGCCAAGATCAATTGATGATTCTCCAGCAAGAACCGATTGGGGGTGGAAAGAGAAATACGACTTAAATGCGTTAGTGGACAATATGCTCGAAAACCTTAAAGGTAAAGTATAGTTATGCGAGTTATTATTTGGAGTTGCTTGTTTCTATTGACTTTATTTAGTTGTGCAGACGACTCACAAGAAAGGTCAAAGAATGCGAAGCCAATTTCATCAATAGTTTTTACCCCAGTTGAGAAGCCCGTATTTGTTGCGGATAGCGCTTATCAGTATATTGTTGAACAATTGGCTTTTGGCCCTAGAGTACCAGGATCGAAGTCACATGCTAATGCCGCAGTATATTTAGAGAAACAATTCAAAAAATGGAACTGGCAAACTAATCTGCAATTGGGTAGCGCTGTAACATTTAATGGGAAGGAAATAGCCATAAAAAATATAGTAGCAAGGTTTGATACCACAAAAAAATCTCGTGTTTTGTTAATGGCTCATTGGGACACACGACCTTTTGCTGACAGAGATGAAATTAGAAAGACTGAAGCAATTGATGGGGCTAACGATGGAGCTTCAGGTGTTGGAGTACTTTTGGAAATTGCACGCATAATTTCAAGCTCAGATCTGAAACCAAATATTGGAATTGATATTGTCCTTTTTGATGCTGAAGATTATGGTCAGCCATCGGGAATGATGTCTGGTCAAACTGGCGATACATGGTGCTTAGGCTCGCAATATTGGGCAAAACATCTGGCAGTGGATTATGTTAGGCCTAAGTATGGAATTTTATTGGATATGGTAGGCGCAAAGGATGCTATTTTCCCAAAAGAAGGTGTTTCGATGCAGTATAACCCACAGCTAGTAAACAAAATCTGGTACTTTGCAAATAAGTTAGGCTATGGAAAATACTTCATTCAACAAGAAGCAAGTGGAGGCATAACTGATGACCACCTTTATGTAAACAAAATAGCCAAAATCCCAAGTATCGACATCATACACTACGACCCTTATCAAGGAGATTTTGGAGCTTTTCATCACCGTCACTCGGATGATATTAATGTGATAGACAAAACCACTCTAGAGGTAGTTGGTAATGTAGTTTTGGAGACAATTTACCGCGAAAAGTAAAAAATTCACTTAATTAATGTTTGGTTTTTGCTGCAGAGCAATGCAACGATTGTAAAAAATTGTACAATAATTTAAACCCATTCCCATTTACATTTGTTAACATAAATTAAAGAGCCTTAAATAATTTGGTCACTGTAAAAGAAGGGTCTTGAATAACTAAAAATTAACATGAAAACACCAATTCGAATGTCTAGAATAGCTGGTATTGCAGCAATAGCAGGTCTGTTTATTGGCGGACTTTTATCAAACTCAAGTATTCCCGCACCCACGGGTTACACAGGTTCTCCTGCAGATGGAAAAACTTGTGGAACGAATGGAGGGTGTCACGGTGGAGGAGCCACAGTTGACAACGACATGATCTCTTCTGATATACCTGCTGATGGTTATACTCCAGGATCTAAATATAATGTTACCGTTACAGTTGCGCAAGCTGGTGTAAGCAAATTTGGTTTTTCTTTTACTGCTCAGAAAAATGATGGAGCGCAACTAGGAACCTTAGCTGCCGGAGCTGGAACTAGCCTCGATAATACAAGTAAATATATTAGTCATACCAGTTCAAGCACTGCAGGGTCAAACGGAAGTAAAGCGTGGTCTTTTAAATGGACTGCACCAGCCTCTGGAACGGGCGTGGTAAGTTTTTATGCTGCAGGTAATGCAACCGATGCAATGTCAAATACTTCAGGTGACAATATATATAAAGCTTCAGCAACATTTATTGAAAAGGGTGGAGATAATTCTACGGTTTCTATAAATAACAAAACGGTACGTCCCATTTTATCAGTTTACCCTAATCCGGCTCAAAATGTTGTTTGGCTCGATTCAGATAATAGCGAGGAAGTAAGAGTCATAAACTTAAAAGGTGAGTTAGTTAGAACCGTTTCTCTTATTGAAGGAAAAAATAGATTGGATATTTCTGACTTGAATTACGGGGTTTATAGAATTCAAAATACCGAAGGCTCAATAAACGAAACGTTGGTTAAACTTTAGGTTTATTCAGCATTTTCAACACGTAGTCCTACTTCTTTAATCCCACTCAGTTTATCGTCTCTCATTACTTGAGAAAAATTAAAATTGTATATACCCGGTTCAGGAAATTGAACTTTCCGCTGAAATAAAATTTGGTGAGTTACTAAACCTCCAGAGGTATTACCAAGCCATTTTCCAGATTGGTCACAAAGTATAAATTCTAGGGTGTCTTTTTCAATCTTACCATTGGGCAACGTAAGCTCGGAAAGCACATACAAATTGCTGTATTTGTAAGTTTGATCATTTCTTAAGTTGAAATACAAGTTTTTTAAGGTTGCTATTTCCGTAATTTCAGCAGCGAAAGAAACAGTCTTTTTAACATCCCAAACCCCCTCATTCATAGGCGTATTTAGTTCATACACCCTTTTGGAGTCACAGCTAAACAGGACAAATGGAAGAAACAATAACGCGAACTTCATTATTCTGACTTAGGCTTTGAGTTTGTTTTTGGAGGTCTATTACCACCCGTCTTTTTATTTTGAGGATTGTTTTGTCCGTTAGGTTTCCTTTTTTGATTTGGGCGATTTTTTTTCTGACCTTGCTGGTTTCCACCTTGACCTTGGTTTTGGTTACGTTGGTCATTTTTAGGACCACCTCCTTGGCTATCGGGCCTTTTGCCCTTGCGCTTATTTCTATTTCGGTTGTTACTTTTCTTTTTCTCTTTAGTATTAAACCGATTTAAATCATCTTGACCAACAACATTTTCGTAATCAGGAAGGTCTTCAACTGGAGCATCAACAAAGGCAAACTGCTTCAAGCTTTCGGGAAATTTATTCTGTTTATTCATTTCCAAAATCTCTTTCACAGTTTCCAGTTTCAGAGGGTGAAAAACAGCAGGGTCTTCTTTTGTGTTGAACCACAATGTTTTTCTGAAAATATCGGTTTTTTGAAGAAATGCAGTCCCTTTTTTAGTTTTAAGCTTTATGTCTCCTTCTGGAAAATCTTTAAGCGCATCTAAGTAACTATCTAATTCATAGTTTAGACAACACTTGAGTTTGCCGCATTGACCTGCAAGCTTTATTGGATTTATGGCCAATTGCTGGTACCTCGCTGCCGAAGTAGAGACCGATCTAAAATCAGTTAACCAAGTAGAGCAACACAATTCTCTACCGCAACTTCCTATACCACCTACTCTGCCCGCTTCTTGTCGTGCTCCAATTTGTTTCATTTCTACACGCACTTTAAAAGTGCCTGCGAATTTTTTAATAAGCTCCCTAAAGTCCACACGACTTTCAGAGGTATAATAGAATATAGCCTTTGTGCCATCCCCCTGATATTCAACATCCGAAATTTTCATGTCTAATTTGAGTTCAGCCGCTGCTTTTCTCGCTTTAACCATCGTTTCGTCTTCCTTCTTTTGAACTTCCTGCCAGAGATCAATATCTTCTTGAGTAGCGATGCGAATTACCCTACTAAGAGTGTTAATGTTTGTTTTTGGGTTTTTACGAGTAAGTTGAACTCTTACAAGTTCGCCAGTAAGTGTTACTGCGCCAACGTCGGTGCCATGAGAAGCCTCAACCATTACTATATCACCCACAGAGGTTGTTATACTTGTACCGTATCTATAATATTCTTTTCGAGTGTTTTTAAAGCGCACCTCAACTAGAGGAGTTGAGTTAACAGCTGAGCTTTCCATACCCGCTAACCAATCAAAAACATCTAATTTTCCGCAACCACCGGAACTACAATTCCCGTTATTTTCGCAACCTGCAGGAGTTCCACCTGAGCTGCCGCATGCTCCACTTGAGCAACTTCCACACCCCATTAACAATATATATTGAGTGCTTTCTATTATTTCTAGAAAGCAACTAAGATTCTACAATAGCCACAAAGTTATCATAAACAAGGAGCTATTTTCTTCTATTTTTTTGGGTGAATATTGGTTAGTATAATCAACGAAACATCCATCAATACTATCTTGGCATTACAGTTCCTTCCTATGTCGAAGAGCGCGTCCTCAAAGGCAGAAACAAATCCCTGGCAGTTTTGGGCGGTTACATATTTTGCGAATTTATTAATAAAACCATTTTCAGTTTCTTCGATGCGTTGAAGTTCAGGACCGCCATAATTTAGAATGATACTTTCTCTAAAAACATGCAATCCATACTGAAGAAAAAGCTTCATATTTTCTCGATTTTCACGATTCATTTTCTCTAGCCATTTAAAAATAGAGGCCAAATCTTTTTTGAAACAAAATCGCATCCATTGCGAGAAGTTCTCATGGTTGAATTCAATCTGTTTATCGTTTCGAATTAATTCGAATGCTTTGTTAAGGTTTCCTTCACTGAGCCTAGTAATGGTATTCAGCTGAATCTCGCTTAAATTATAGCTAGAATTGATGGCATTTTTTATTGATACGGAGTCAATCGGAGAAAATTGAACCAATTGGCAGCGAGAAAGAATCGTTGGGAGTATTTGTTCAGTACTTTGGGCAATGAGGATAAATATTGTTTTCTCAGGAGGCTCTTCCAGTAATTTCAGTAGCTTATTAGCGGCGGCTGAGTTAATAAGCTCAGCCATCCATATTACCATGAACTTATATTCACTCTCAAAGGGCTTAAGGCTAAATTTTTTCATAATAGCAGAGCTTTCATTTACAGAAATACTGCCTTGGGTTTTAAGTAAACCTATATGATTATACCACGCATTTAGATTCATGTAGGGCATTTCTATGACAGCTTCGCGCCATAAATGGATGAAGTCGTCACTAACTAGTTTTAACCCTTTGATATTGTCGGTTTTATTAACGGGAAAGGAAAAGTGTATATCGGGATGAATTAATTTTTCAACTTTTAAATTCCCAGATGAATTAGGTTGGTCTTGCCATTTTCCATGTTTTATGTGTTGAATAATGGTTTTAATATATGCTAGAGCCATTGGCAGGGTTCCACTGCCCTCCGGGCCACAAAAAATTTGGGCATGAGGAATTCTGCTGTTTTTTAACGCATCGAGCAAATGCTCTTTTACTTTTTCGTTTCCATATATGCGCTCTAATTCCATTTGCGTCAAAAGTAGCTAAAGCCAATTTTAGATGAACATATAGTGCGTGATTTAATTGCCAAATTATCTTTGCTCACATCATTTAAAATAAGAGCATGAAAACACTCAAGGATTTTTCGTTTAAAGGCAAAAGAGCATTAATAAGAGTAGACTTTAATGTTCCACTCAATACAACTAAAGAAGTAACTGATGCTACTAGAATTGAAGCGGCGCTACCCACGATAAGTTATATTTTAAGGCAAGGGGGTTCGGTAGTTCTTATGTCTCATTTGGGACGCCCAAGTGGAGGTTACGAAGCGGATTATTCTTTAAGTCATATAGTTTCTACCTTATCAGGATTATTAGGTAAAGCAGTGGAATTTGCGGGTGACTGCATTGGAGAACAGTCCTATTCGGTTACAAATAACCTTGGTGAGGGGAAGGTTGTTTTGTTGGAAAATTTGCGTTTTCACAATGAAGAAAAAAAGGGCGATTCGGCTTTTGCAGAGAAATTATCAAAGCATGGAGACATATATATTAACGATGCATTTGGTACAGCCCATAGGGCACATGCTAGTACGGCAATAATCGCAAGTTTTTTCGAAGGAAATTCTTGTTTTGGATTGCTTATGCAAAAGGAATTGGAGAGTGTTCGTAAAGTAATGCAAAATAGTGCGAAGCCATTTACGGCGATAATTGGAGGCGCAAAAGTTTCCAGTAAAATATCAATTATCCAAAACCTAATGGATAAATTGGATAATTTGATTATCGGTGGAGGTATGTCGTACACGTTTGTAAAAGCTATGGGAGGCAGAGTTGGAGATTCTTTAGTTGAAGACAAATATTTAGAGGAGGCAAAAGCAATCTTAAACATCGCCGAAGATAAGGGCGTTCGTATTTTAATTCCAGAAGACTCCATAATTGCAGATGCATTTGACAACAATGCCAATCGAAAAACAGTAGACTCTTCTGAGATTCCAGATGGTTGGATGGGTTTGGATATAGGAGCCAATGCAATAGAACATTATACAAAATGTATTGAAGAGTCAAAAACCATTTTGTGGAATGGTCCGATGGGCGTTTTTGAAATGGATAATTTTCAGGCTGGAACGAAAAAAGTTGCTTATTCGGTTGTTTCGGCTACCGAAAGAGGCGCTTACTCCTTAGTCGGGGGAGGAGACTCTGTTGCCGCAATTAATAAGTACGATTTAAAAGAGCATGTTTCTTATGTTTCTACAGGTGGTGGAGCGCTATTGGAGTTAATTGAAGGAAAAGAACTGCCTGGAGTTGCGGCTATTGAGAATTTTTAATTTTCAGGTTTAAAGTCAGGAAACTCTGGGGCATCTGGAAGTTCCGTTGGAATTTCAAAATCAGAGTACCAGTCAGCATCTTTAAAAACGGGAACTATTAATGGCGCTATTGAAGCTGTTAGTGCATATAAGTAGGATGTTTTTTTCTGTTTTTGTGGAATAAACTCCCACCGTTGGTCCAATGCTTCTACTACGATTAGAAAAACGCTTAGTACAAGAGCCATTTTAAGTAATCCAAAAATAGCACCACCAGCCTTGTTTAGCAGTTTCATTGCTACTAGATTCACAACTTTTTCGAGCATTTTTGCAATAAAATAAACCCCACCAAGGATCACCAAAAAGGTTACAATAAAAGCTACTAATTGCATCGCATTTCCAGTCAGGTTGACGTGATCACCAAGAACAGCCGCAGTTTTTTGCGAAAAATGCACGCCACCGTAAATGCCTAGAACTAGACCAACTAAACTTGCAATTTCTACTATTAAGCCTCGAGTGAACCCTTTATAAAGACCATACAAGAGAGGAACCGCCAGAATAATGTCAAGTGTATTCACGGCAGCAAAATTAGATTGGACGTTCTATAAAAAACGGGTTTACTTCTTTTGTTATGAAGGAATCGGGGTTAAAAACCAATTAGTTTTGTGGCGTGATGGAGAAAGATATTCGCTGGGACAATGCAGTTGCAAAATTAGAGGCAGATTTTGGAGCAGACCTTGACTTGCAATCGATACTATTTATTATTGGGTTGCAAGAGTTGGGATTTGTAAAGCATAGAATTAATAAAAGGCAAAAACTTGAAGTGCTTCATGTGGCGGTATGTCGTCTACTAAGCGATTATGGGTTTTACGAATTCGAAGGCTATGACGTAGACAAATGGCCTCATTACAAGCGCACTCAAAAACTGCCACATCTAAAAAGTGATGACCAACAAAAGTTATTGAAAGAAGCGGTGATTAACTACTTAGAAAAGGTCTAATCGGTTTCGCATTTTCCTAAAACGAAAATCTCTTCGGTAACTTCGTTAGCTTCTAGGGTAACAAATCCGTCAGCACAAAGAGTATCACCAATGATAATTATTCCATTATCTGGAAAAACTCCGGTATCTCGCTCTACAGTATTGTATTTAATAGCGGAAACCCGAAGAACAGAGGGGTTAGCAAATTCAAAATTTACTTTACCTACACCATCGGTAATTTGCGTATCAGCAACATTACACTCTACAGAAACATCTGCCCGTTGCACGCAAAACAAGACCACTTTAGCGTCTGGAATAGCGGTTCCTGTGCTATCCACAATAGTTATTTCGGCTTTAGGGTTTTCTACAGGCTCTTTGCAAGACTGAAAGGCTAAAGCCACGACTAGAGTTATACTAGCAAGTAATGTTAAGTTTGATGTCATCTTTTTGAAAAATTCTGTCATAGAATTCTAATTTTACGTTCGCAAATATAGGAATTATCAATTCTAAAGATTCAAGTGAGTTTATGGTTAATAAGAATAAGGTTTTAAAGGTTATTTTTTACTTGACAATTTCAATGGCAGTAAGCTCGTGCTTCCTATCAAAAAACAATAATAAAAAAACAAAAGCTGAATTAGTATTGCTTGAAACAACTCATGGAAATATGAAACTGAGGCTTTATGATCAAACTCCGATTCATAAATCCAATTTTTTAGCCTTGGTGGATAGTGGTTTTTATGATGGACTTTTATTTCACAGAGTAATTCCAAAGTTTATGGCTCAAACTGGTGACCCTGATTCTAGAAATGCTAAGCCTGGAAAAAACTTAGGAAATGGTGGGCCCGGTTATACGATGGAAGCAGAAATAGTCGATACACTTATACATAAAAAAGGAGCGCTTGCTGCGGCTAGGTTGGGAAATGACTCAAATCCTGAAAAGAGAAGTTCAGGGAGTCAGTTTTATGTAGTTCAAGGCAGGGTTTTTAAAAAACACGAAATTGACTTGGTAGCTGAAAATAGCTATCAGGCAAAAAAAATGACTGAGCTACAGCGCTATTTGTATAAAGAAGAAAATAAAAAATTGTTACAGAAAGCTCAATATTATCAATCTGCAAGAATGTCTTTTAAGTATGACAGTTTGATTAGGAGTATTGAGCCAATTATTGAAGAGCGGTTGGGAGAAGGCGCTAAAACTGATTTTACAGAAAAACAAATTAACGCCTATACAACTATCGGAGGAGCACCTCATCTAGATGGCGGTTATACCGTATTTGGAGAAATAGTTGAAGGGTTAAATGTTTTGGATAGTATTTGCGGTGTAGAACGCAACAATTATGATCGCCCAAAAAAGGATGTCATTATTCTAAAGGCCACAAGAGTCAAAAAATAAACTGTATCAATAGGATTTAAGTCCTTTATCTAAAATAACAATTATAAAATCTCCTTGTTTTTTCCATTCTTTATTGAAATCTAAACTTGAGGATTCTACAGAGCTTATTGTTGAAATGTCTAGTTTTTTAGCGCTATAATAGTTTAACCAGTGCACAATTCCTCCACGATCCTTTGAGTGGAAGTCACCATTAAAATGTAGAAAGATTCCATCAAGAATAATATTGTTTAAAATTGAATGGGCCATTGTAGCATCTTTTAAGGCTTGAGCTTCTACTAGTAGTTTGGTGTCCATTTTATGACTTGATCCAAAATCTGTTTCCATCAGTTCTTTATAACCTGGAGCATTATAGTCTACTTTTAAAGGAAGAGGGGCAATGAGTGGAAGAATACTATCGTCTTTAATCAGGTTTAAGGAATCAATCCCCTTTCTGAATACTATAGTGGAAAGCTCTTTTGGAGAGTTGCAAGCGATAAAAGAGATCCCTTTTTCTTTTGCAAGTTTCATTAACGGTTTGTAGTCCGTTTTATAATTATTCCACTGTTTAGTGTTCTTTTCGAAACCTTTATCATTTGTTATACCTGACAAATACTCGTCAATATCATTTTGCTGATTGGTAGAGTACATTTCAGCTCCCATTTTTAAAGAAACAGCAGTGTCTTTTAATAAGTCCAATGTAGTTTGAAGCTGAAGCCAATGAATAATTGAACTATTGTGTAATTCGCCAAACAGTATAATATCAGCACTTTTCAAGGATTCCAGCATTTTAAAATATCCTACTTCCTTCCCATTGGAGGAGTAAATTTTATGTGTTGGTTTATAGGAGATGCCTGAATCTTGCGCATACCCATTAAAGCCGATTAATAGAAACAGAATATTTAAGAGAAGAGAGCGTTTCATTTTTGCAATTTGAATGCAAAAATATTCGTTCCTATGAGACATATTAGAGCCCAGTGAAATGAATCAAAAAAAAGGCTGATTTTTCATTATTTTTGAAGTCTATCTCAAAACACCAACGGTCTATTTTATTGGACGTTAAATGAGTAAATTACTATTATGAAGCGCTTCCTTTACACCCAAATATTAATTGCCGGAATTGTTCTGTTCAATGTTAATGTTATAGCTCAGGATTTACCTTATTTGTATAAGGAAAATGGCGAGGTAAAAATTGATCGAGAAAAATATGGGGAGTATCTGAGAAATCATCCCTACAATAATCGAAAGCACATTTCTAAAGCGGAATTGAAAGCCATGAACAAACAAGATCGTCCAGATTTGGCTTGGGAGCAGGAGTTTTTAAGGACTGCAGATCCAAAAACGGGAAGACCAATGTCGGAAAGACTATGGCCTGCATTAAGGATAATGCACGGAAATAATACAAATGCTGGCGCAGCTCCCGGAAGTTCAACTTCTAATAAATGGACAGAAAGAGGGCCTAATAATGTTGGAGGCAGAACAAGAGCTTTATTATTTGACCCAAATGATAATAGTAAAAAGAAAGTTTGGGCTGGTGGAGTAACTGGCGGTTTGTGGTACAATAATGATATTACTTCATCAACCTCTACGTGGGTTGCAGTTAATGATTTTTGGGCAAACATTGCCGTTACTTGTATTGCATTTGATCCAGTTGTAAAGAATACCATGTACGTTGGCACAGGCGAAGGCTGGGGCGGCGGAGGAACGAGTAGCCGAGGAGCGGGGATTTGGAAAACTACAAATGGAGGAAGCTCATGGACACAATTGACGAGTACAACAGATTTCTATTATGTGAATGACATAGTTGTTAGGAATGAATCGGGAACAGGAGTAGTGTACGCTGGAGTGACAAGGGCAAACTACAAAGGAAAATTTCATGGAAATAAAGAAGGAATGTACCGATCTACTAATGGCGGCAACTCATGGTCTCAAGTGATGCCTTCTACTTCTTCATCGGGTGTTTATGCCCCTGCTGATATCGAAATTGCAAAGGACAATCGTATTTGGGTAGGCTCTAGAAACAACGCTTTTGGTAATGGCGGTGGGTCAGTATTGTATTCTGACAATGGCACTACTTGGACAGCAACAACAGTTGTATCTGGTGGAGAAAGAGTAGAGCTGGCTTGCGCGCCAACTGATAGCTCTATCGTTTATGGCATTGTGGAAAAATCAAATAAAGTGGAAGAGATTATAAGAACTACAAACCGTGGAACTTCTTGGTTAGTTTCTAGTACCTCTTCAAGTTTGACCGAGCCTAGTGATGCTGATACTGGAATTCCAAACACCGACTTTTCTCGTGGACAAGCGTTTTACGATTTAATTGCAGCAGTAAGCCCTGGAAACAAGGACACTGTCGTAGTGGGTGGAATTGATTTGTTTATGTCAACAAATGGAGGCACAACTTGGAAACAAATATCTAAATGGTCGAATAATAATAATTTACGAAATCTAACCTGTTCTCAAGTTCATGCAGACCAGCATCAATTGGTATTTAGACCCGGAAAATCCAATGAGTTGATTGTCGGAAATGATGGAGGAGTTTACTATTGCTCTAATTTAAAAACATCTGAGACCAGTAATAATTTTTCTGGTAGAAACAGAGGTTATAATGTGACTCAGTTTTATGCTGGCGCAATGCACTCTTCTGTTGGATCCAATTCTATGTTAGCGGGTGCCCAGGATAACGGAACTCAGCGTTTTTCTTCGGCTGGAATGAACAGTACCACAATTGCAACAAGTGGTGATGGAGCCTTTTGCCATATTGACCAAAGTAACCCAACTCATCAGTCTACTTCTTATGTGAGAAATTCAATATATCGTTCTACGAATAGCGGTGCCGGATTTACTCGATTTATTAATGATCTTACGACAGGAAAATTCATTAATCCAAGTGATTATGACGATAAACATAACATCCTGTACAGTAGTAAAACGAATTCAACCCTTTATCGACATTCGAATTTCACAGGCGGGTCAGTTACTACTTCAACTATTACAATAACAGGGCTTACCAATGAAGCTTCAGCGATTACTGCATCACCCTATAGCGGAACTACCAGTACCGTTTTTGTAGGAAACGACAATGGTCAATTATTTAAGGTAACGAATGCAAGTACAACACCTGTAATTTCAAATATTGACGCATCTAACAATGTGCCTTCAGGTAGCATAAGCTGCATTGAACTGGGTGCTTCTGAAAACGAAATATTGGTTACAATTTTTAATTACGGAACAGTATCCGTTTGGTACACGAGCAACGGAGGCACTTCTTGGGTTAGTAAGGAGGGAAATTTGCCAGATATGCCAATTCGTTGGGCGCTTTTTAATCCTAGAAATCGTAAAGAAGTAATTGTAGCAACTGAGCTAGGAATATGGGCAACAACAGATATTTCGGTTTCAAGTCCAACATGGGCGGCATCAAATAGCGGCTTGGCAAATGTTCGAGTTGATATGCTTCAATATCGTTCGAGCGATTCTTTAATTATGGTATCAACGCATGGTAGAGGAGTTTTTACTGGAAGATTTAAAACGCCAGTAGCTCCACCTTCAGGACTTCCTGTGGTTAAATTTGGCGCTGATAAAACAACCATATGTGTAGGGGAATCTGTTACGTTTGCAGACTCTTCTACCAACAATCCTACAAGTTTATTATGGACATTTACAGGAGGAACACCCCTAACTTCATCAATAGCTAAACCGGTTGTGACTTATTCAACAGCTGGTTCATACGCTGTAAAGCTAAAGGCCACAAATGCAAACGGTTCTGATAGTTCAACTAAAACAGCTTTCATAACTGTTAATGCAGCTCCAAATGCCGGACTTAGCGCTTTTTCTGCTCTTTGTACAAATTCACCTAACCAAGTACTAGCTGGAGGCACGCCTTCAGGCGGTACTTATTTTGTTAACGGAACTCCAGCAACAACTATTAACCCTAGCTCTTTAGGAGCAGGAACGGTTACAATTAAATATAGAGTACAGGTGGGCTCTTGTGCTGATAGCGCTACACAATCATTAACCATTAATTTGGCACCTAACGTAACGGCAACTGCTGTTTCACCAGTTTGTGAAAACGGACCGAGTTTTAGTTTAGCGAATGGCAGCCCAATGGGAGGCGTTTATTCTGGCCCGGGTGTTTCAGCTGGAATGTTTAATCCCGTAACTGCAGGTTCAGGAACAAAATCATTAAGCTACAAGGTTACTGGTACTAACAATTGTGCAGATAGTGCTGCTTTTTCTATTGTGGTAAATGCCAAACCCAATGTTGCACTTTCTTCGGTCGGCCCTTTCTGTTCAGGAAGCAGTGCAATTACGTTAACGAATGGCACTCCAACAGGTGGAAACTATTCGGGACCAGGAGTTACAGGAACTTCTTTTGACCCAAGCGTTGCAGGAGTAGGCACGCACACCATAAAATATATCTTCACAAGTTCAGCAAGTTGCACAGATTCTGCAACAACATCAGTAAATGTGAGCGCAGGATCAACGGCCTCATTAAGTCCGTTTTCGCCTGTTTGCGCTGACACCGTATTTACACTTTCAGGTGGGAGTCCAACAGGAGGCGTTTATTCAGGGCCAGGGGTTTCAGGTGGTGTTTTTAACGCAAATGTTGCTGGATCAGGTGTTCACACTATCATTTATACAACTACTTCTTCTTGCGGAACCAGTAGTGATACAAGATCTATTGCTGTTGATTCGGTTCCAACTGTTTCTGTGACAAAATCAGTTCAGGATTGTGAAGGAACAACCTTTCAGTTTAATGCAACGGGAGCGGCAAACTATGCATGGTCGCCTGCAACTGGATTGAGTAATGCAACGATCGGAAATCCTTCTTTGGCAATAACATCGAGTTTGACGTATAACTTGACAAGTTCATACAATAACGGTTGTTCCACTAAAGATACAATTGTAGTTACTGCGTTGAATACGCCAGTAGTCACTGCAAACAGCGACTTAGCGTTATGTATTGGAGATACTTTTCAATTAAGCGCAAGTGGAGCTACGAATTTCACTTGGTCTCCTACAACTGGATTGAATAACTCATCAATTGCTAACCCTCTTGGTGCTGTTGCAACCAGTATAACTTATATTGTAACGGGAAAGGACACAGGAAAATGTTTTGGAACAGATACGGTTAATGTTGATGTAAAGCCTAAATCTATAGTAACTCACAACACAATTTCAGATGTTTGTATAAGTTCTGGTCCTTTAACGCTTGCTGGAGGAACTCCTTCGGGAGGCGCATATAGTGGACCAGGTGTTTCAGGAGGAGTTTTTAACCCTTCAGCGGCCGGGTTAGGTGTGCACTCAATCATTTACTCAGCAAACGAAGCGGGAAAGTGTGTTGCTAATGCTTCTGTAACTATAACAGTACTTCAGTCTCCAACTGTAGTTTGGAATATGCCAAATACGATTTGTGAAAACGAAGCACCATTGTCTTTAGTTACGACTCCGAGCGGAGGAACTTATATGGGAGCAGGTGTCTCTGGAGGTCAGTTTAACCCAACAACCGCAGGAGTAGGATTTCATGAAATCACCTATAGTGTAACTGCTTTAGGTTGCTTAGCTACCGAGAAAAGAGAAGTAGAGGTGGTTCCAGCTAGCGTTGTCAGCCCTATTCAAGGACTGAATAATGTTACTAAAAAGGGAAAATACAATTATCAAGTAAATCCTATAAATGGATCGGGTTATTCATGGTTTATTACAGGAGGTACCGTATTATCTAGTGCAAATAATGTTACTACAGTTCAATGGGGAAATGCTAATAACGGAAAAATAATGGTGGTTCAAACAAATGGGTTTGGCTGCACGGATACAACAGAATTATTAGTGAATGTTAATGCTTTGTCTATTGGAGATGAAGTTGAAATAGGAGAGGGTATTGTACTATATCCTAACCCTGCTGACAAAACAGTATCACTGAAAATTGATTCCAAGCATTCAGACGATGTTCAAATTCGATTGTTCAACAATTCGGGACAACAAGTTTTGGATGAGGGTAGCGTAACTCAGCAAGGGGAGATGTTTGAAATCAGTATCGCCGAATTTTCAAATGGTCTTTATCTACTTCAAGCTGAAATAGGAAACACTGCCTATTCAGCAACTCTGGTAATCAAGCACTAGTAAAAAAAGGTTTTATAAACTTCCGGTTCTTCCACCATCAACAGGAACATTTATTCCGTTGATGTAAGAGGCGGCTGGGCTAGCGAGAAATGCAATTGCATTTGCAACTTCTTCAGGTTCTGCAACGCGTTTCATAGGAACTTGGTTTTTCATTCCCTCAAGAATCGAACTTTCACTATTACCAGTTTTCTTGGCTTTGTTTTCAATTATAGAAGACAGGCGCACAGTATTAGTTGCTCCGGGAAGTACGTTATTAACAGTAATATTGAACTGACCTAATTCATTTGATAATGTCTTTGACCAATTAGCAACTGCTCCACGAATGGTATTTGAAACACCTAACCCATTCAGAGGGATTTTAACCGAAGTAGAAATCACATTAATTATTCTACCGTAGCCTAATTCTTTCATTCCGCTAACTAGTGCCTGTGCCAATACCTGATTACATACTAAATGTTGATTAAAAGCTATTCTAAACTCATCTAGACCAGCATCAATAGCTGGTCCTCCAGCAGGGCCTCCTGTGTTGTTAACCAAAATATTGTATTGAACCCCGCCTGCAAGATGATTTTCAATAATAGACTTTAGCTTATCTGGATGATTAAAATCAGCAACTAAAAAGCCGTGATTTTGACTTACCAAATCCGAACTTAAAGTAGCAAGAGCAGATTTCAGCTTTTCTTCATTACGAGCTAATAAGGTAATGCTAGCTCCCATTTGAGCTAGCTCTTGAGCAGCGGCAAGACCAATTCCTTGAGTACTTCCACATACTAGAGCCGATTTTCCAGATAAATCTAAATTCATGTTATTGGATTAGGACTTTGTTAGAACTTGTTTGGCCATCTACAGTAACATTTACGACATAAAAACCAGCGGCTAAATCGGTTACATCCAGTTCAGTAACACTATTTTGGCCATTTGATTGTGTGGTAATCACTTCAGCTCCAAAAATGTTAACTACACTAATTTTTGCATTATTCTTACTGTTTGAAACTCGAATATTCAGCATGTCTTTCGCTGGGTTGGGATACAGAATAACTGCAACGTTTTTTATGTTACTAGCCTCACCAATAGCACTGACGAACTCTTGTCCATCTAAAAATTCATGACCAATTCCGGAAGAGCTGGTTGTAAAACTCCAAACAGAACTCCATTGACTACTATTAGAACCAGATTTAGAGCGAACTCTCCAATAGTATTTCGTATTTACTGATAATGCCTCAGCTTTAAAGCGCGTGTCATTTCCTTTAGGATCATCACTTATGTATTGAGAAGTATTTGATATAACTAGAGTTGAAAAATTAGCATTCCTGCTTAACTCTAATTCATATTCATCCACGTAAGGAACTGACTTCCAGTCTAAGTAAATATCTGTAGAAACGCTGTCCATTCCATTTCTTGGAAATTCCAAGAAAGGTTCACCAGCAATGGTACCGAAGATATTGATATTGTCTATATAGACATTGTTACCGAATCCGTTTTCAACCTCAAATTTGATCAATAAATTTTCCACTTTATCTCCAAAACCAAGGTTATTAATGGTTTGTAGCTCCCAGTCAGAAACTGAACTTGGCGTAAAGCTGGTAGTGGACGTTTTTCCTTTTGAAAGAACATCTAGCGTTGTGGCCAATTTTGTAACCCATGTATTACCGCAGTCGTTACTTACGTACATTTTAAATAACCCATCAGAAAGATTTCTATCTCGCTCAGCTGTTGCAACTTCAAAAGTTAAAATTGGATTTTGAATATTGCTAAGGTCTATGGCAGGACTAACTACACTTTCTACCATTCCTCTTAGATTATCGAAATTTTTGAGCCCTAAAAAGTTCTCTCCAGACGCCCCAATACCTTGCATTTTCTTCCAGTATATAGCATCGTTGTCTTCATTTTCTGCTAACCAAAGGTTTTCGTTACTTTCAGTGGTAGATTCAAAATCTTCTATTACAGGAACGTAGTTGCCTACTGACCGGTTCGCTTTTACATAATCAACATAGGTTGATGTTTTAGAAACAATTCCGTTTGAAACGGTAAGCTTTACATTAAATGTTCCCGGAAAAGCATAGGAGACAACTGGGTTTTTAAGCGTTGAGGTTTTTGGTGTTCCACCTTCAAATTCCCATGACCATGAGGTAGCCCCATAATCCGAAAGGTCTTTAAAATTAACAGGCGAATTGGTGCAAATTGCTCGCTTATCGCTTTCGAATTCAGCAGCAACTAAATCCAGTACGCCTGCTTTTAGATTATTAGCTTGAGAAACCAAAGCATTTCGCTCAGCAACCCAAGTGTTAACCGCGGCACGCATTCTAGATACTTGTCCACGTGTAAACATAGTTGAGCAGTAAGAGTAGTCCATAAAATTTTGGACATTATCCAAAGAACCACAAGTTGTTCCCGATAAGTTACAACTTCTCCAACCCACCGTATTAGGGGTGTCAAAAACACCGTCGTCGTCACTGCAATTAGAAGCTAAACCCGGATTGTTTGTTCCGCCCCAAGGGTGTGGTAAGTTTAACCAGTGCCCAATTTCGTGCGTTAAAGCTCTACTTCTACCTGGTGCTCCAGTACGAATACTCGCCACGTAGTTGTACAGTAAAATGATACCATCACGATTTGGGTTACGATGTGCTCCAGAAGGCAAAAAGGTATACCCAGCTGCACCGCTAGCAATAGATTTTACGATCCAAATATTAAGGTAGGTGTTTCTAGGCCATACATTTAGTTTGGACCCTTCACCAGCATTATTGGTAAGCGAAGTGTTAATTCTGTCAATACCGTTAGTAGGGTTTCCATTAGGATCTTTTCGGGCTAAACGAAACTCAATTCTAGCATCACCCATCGCATTTTGAAAAGCCGGAATGGTAATACTCGTATCAAAGTTTTCTAATTTGAAATCTTCATTCAAAATACGCATGGCATCGTGTACTTCCTTATTGGTTATGTTTTCTTCTCCATTTTGATGAAGAATGTGAAACACTACAGGAATAATGTAATCGTATTCAGCTGCTCTAGAACCTTCCTGTTTTTCCCAGGCGGTATATTTTTGGGTAAACGCGTCTAAGTGTTTTTCTGCCTTGGTAATGTCGTCTGCCCACTCGGGGTGTTCTTTTTTAATGTTTTCATTCAACATAAAGTCAGGCTCGCTAAACTCATGATGTTCATGCTGGCCGAAAGTTAATGTAACGCTGAATAAAATTGTGAGTACTAAAAAAATGTTTTTCATAAAAAAATATCTTATTTATTAGAGCCGGCAAAAATACCATTTTCAAGAGTATAACATTTGGTGACTATAATTGGTTTGTTCCCTCGGCCAAGAATGTCAAAATGATTACTTTTATTTTGCAAAAAACAACAAGAAATGAGAGCACCTTTTAACCTGAATAAGTGGATCGAAGAAAATCGAGATATCCTAAAGCCACCTGTAGGAAATAAAAATTTGTACAAAGAAGCAGGCGACTACATCGTAATGATAGTGGGCGGTCCAAACGCTAGAAAGGATTATCACTACAATGAAACGGAGGAGTTGTTTTATCAACTGGAAGGCGACATAAACGTGCGCATTCAGGAAGAAGGCAAGGCAGTTGATATATCAATAAAAGAGGGGGAAATGTTTTTGTTGCCAGGCAAAACTCCGCACTCGCCTATGCGATCGGAAGGATCGGTTGGTTTGGTCATCGAGCGCGTTCGAAAAGGAACGGGAATGAAAGACGGCTTGCTTTGGTTTTGTGACAATTGCAATACAAAACTCCACGAAACTTACTTTGAACTGCTAAACGTAGAACAAGATTTTTTACCTCGATTTAGGGAGTATTACGGCTCTGAAGAATTGCGCACTTGCAAGAATTGTGGTGAGGTAATGGAGACTGATGAACGGTTTGTGTAGTGGCACCAAAACCAAGATCTTACGAGGGTTTAATTGACAGCCAATAAATGCTTAACTCGTTATTTTAAATTCATTATTCTCAAAAACTCATTTCGAATTTCTCCTTAAAAAAAGAAATTTATTTTAGCAAATCAATTTTTTGTTCTTGCAATTGTTCATCATTAATTAATTGATCAATTTTAACTGCGAATGTGATTCCCTTTCCCTCTCCTTCAAAACCAGACATAAGAATGCCAATCACTTTTGAAGATTGTTTGTCAATAACAGGACCTCCGCTGTTACCTGGCCAAGCACCGGCCGACTTACCCATTCCGGGTCTTCCAGCCACAACAATTAGACATGGGTATAAACCAATGATAAGTTCGTTTAGCTGCCGGTACCCAGTACTTAAATAGTCTCCAAAATTTAATTCTTTCTTTCTGAAATACTTCAAAGCATCGTACAATGACTCTATAGAAGGTGGGGCGTTTTTATCCATGCAATTGGCTTCGCTTAAAATTTGGAAATTAATAATTCGAGTATAATAATCGAATTGCGAAGTACAGGGAATAAGTCGCCAAATTCTGGCGGAAAACAGGTTTTTCTAGTACTTTTTTGCAACAAACGTAAAATGTACGAAAAGCTTTGGTTCATTATGTTCAGAGAATTATTAGAAATCAGAAGGGTCAAGTTTGCCACGCAAACTCTTCTTATTAGAAAGCATTTTCTTACCCTTTAATCGTTCAAGTTTTGCTGCCTTAGTGGGCTTAGTTGGTTTTCTCTTTTTTGGTTTTTCAAAAGCCTTTTCCAGCATTCTGTTGAGCTTTTTAATCGCAATTTCTTTGTTCTTTAGCTGGGATCGTTTTTCTTCACAAGCAACCAACAATTCTCCTTGGCTAGTTAGCTGCTTTACATACTTAGAATAAATAGCTTGTTTCTCGCTATCTGATAAGATTTGGGAGGTGTGGACATTAAACCGCACTTGAACTTTAGTCTCTACTTTATTAGCATGTTGACCTCCAGGTCCGCTGCTCCGTGCAGTAGTGAATTGCAACTCTGGTAGGAGAAGTTTTGTATTTATTTTTCGTTGCGACATGTGGTAATAATACAGACAAAGGTCAGAAACGTTAGGTCTTCCTATTTTTTATTCGATTAAAGAAAATGGCCGGTTAGAATTTCGGATTGGTTTCCGGTATAGGCATTTTAAAAGTCTCCGAATATTAAGGATCGTGTATAGATTGCTTCTGCTGGATTTTCTGATTAGACATTTTGATAGCCCCCCAGGCTATCAAAACCTCTAGGACTCTTCTCGTCCAATCGTCAGAGCAAAAAAAAGCCAGTCGAAAGACTGGCTTTTTGCTCCTCCTCTTGGACTCGAACCAAGGACCCTCTGATTAACAGTCAGATGCTCTAACCAACTGAGCTAAGGAGGAATTTTCTGAGCGGCAAAAGTAATTGTTTTTATAAATCGGCAAATCTTTTTTAAAAAAAATGCGATTGCTTTTTTACGCTTTCTTTCAAGCGGTATATTTGCCGCCGTTTTTAGATTGTTTAAAAGCAATAAATAGAAGTCTTTTCAGTGCAAATACAAGTTTAGAAAACACAGAAAAGAAATTCTTATAAAATAGCATAACATGAGCAAGAAGTACAATGTATTTGGGATAGGAAACGCATTAGTGGATATCGTTACTGAAGTAGATGATCAATTTTTAAAAGAACACAACATCGAAAAAGGATTGATGACATTGGTTGATGTAGAGAATCAAACGCGAATTTCAAATGCCATTAATATGGGGTCAAGCAATATGAAATGTGGTGGATCTGCTGCCAATTCAATCATTGCTGTTGCTCAATTTGGCGGTTCAAGCTATTATTCTTGTAAAGTTGCGAACGATGAATTAGGTCATTTTTATAAAAAAGATCTAAAGTCGAACGGAGTACATTCTAATTTGGATCACCAAGAGCTAGAGACAGGGTTTACTGGAAAGTGTTTGGTAATGACATCGGATGATGCATCTAGAACCATGAATACTTTTTTGGGTATTACAGAAAATTACTCCAGAACTGAAATTTCTGAGGAGACATTAAAAGATAGCCAGTATTTATACATCGAAGGTTATTTGGTTACTTCTGAAAATGGTCAGGATGCTATGAAACACGCTAAGAAATTGGCGGAAGAAAATGGAGTAAAAACGGCTTTGACATTCTCTGACCCATCTATGGTAAAGTACTTTAAAGAGCCAATGAAGGATATCGTAGGTGCTAGTGTTGACCTTTTATTCTGCAACGAGGAAGAAGCGATGCTTTTTACCGATACAGACAATTTGGAGGATGCTCGCGAAGAGTTAAAAAGAGATGCAAAACGTTTTGTTATTACACAAGGTGAGAATGGCGCAATAATTTATGATGGCGATACATTCATTGATATCGAGCCTTATAAAGTAAACGCAGTGGATACCAACGGTGCTGGAGATATGTTTGCAGGTGCTTTTCTATACGCAATTACAAATGGCAGAAGTTATGCAGATGCCGGTAAGTTAGCTTCTCTTGCGTCTTCTAAGGTAGTAACTCAGTTTGGACCAAGACTAGAATGGCATCAAGCAAAACAGGTCCTAAATCACATGGTACTTAATAAGTAAGCGAGAGATTCTATACGCCTCTAGAGTAGTTTAGGCGATTCGGCTTCGTAACCAGCATCGGCTGGAAGGTTTTCCAATAATGCAGCTGTAACGGCAAGTTCATCGCAACGTTCGTTTTCTGGAATATTGGCATGTCCTTTAATCCAAACAAATTTCACATTGTGTGTAGGGTAAATTCTAAGAAATCGCCTCCATAAATCCACGTTTTTCTTTTGTTTAAACCCCTTTTTTTGCCAGTTCCAGACCCACTTTTTTTCTACGGCATCAACAACGTATTTAGAATCGGAAAAGACAGTTACGTCATGGCCTTCACCTTTCAGTGACTCTAAGGCTACAATAACTGCCAATAGTTCCATTCTGTTATTAGTGGTTAAACGAAAACCACCAGAGAGTTCCCTGCGATGAGTACCAGAAAGTAATACAACACCATACCCACCGTTTCCAGGGTTTCCTTTGGCTGCACCGTCTGTATAAATTGAAACTGTTGCGATAACTTTAGCTTAGCCCGCTAAAGTATGTGCTTTTTTTGAAAATAGCACCTCCGCAGTCTCAACCATTGCTTGTGCATCGTAATTGCATTCGCGGTACAATTCTTTTTGCGACCCATGCTCAACAATTCGATCAGGAATTCCCAATCGCTTAACTTTTGAAGCATAGCCATGGTCTGCCATAAACTCAACAATAGCACTGCCTATGCCACCGTCTATACAACCGTCTTCAACAGTGATAACCTTATCGAACTTCCCAAAGATTTCGTGCAACATCACCTCGTCTAAAGGTTTAGCAAATCGCATATCGTAGTGTGCGGCAGAAATGCCTTTTTCTTCCAATGTTTTGCAGGCGTCAGAAGCTAAATTTCCTATTGGACCAAAAGATAATATGGCCAAGTCTTCTCCAGCTTTTACTTTTCTTCCAGTTCCGACCTTAATTTCTTTAAATGGCTTTTTCCAATCGGTCATAACACCACTTCCACGAGGGTATCTAATTACCCACGGAGCAGCGTTTTTATCCAATTGTCCGGTGTACATTAAGTCACGCAATTCTGTTTCGTTCATTGGAGAAGAAACAATCATATTTGGAATACATCGCATATATGGAATATCATAAGCTCCATGATGCGTTGGGCCATCTGCACCTACTAATCCTGCTCTATCCAGACACATTACTACGTGCAAGTCTTGTATAGCGACATCGTGTACAACAGAATCATATGCGCGTTGCATGAAAGAGCTGTAAATATTACAAAATGGAATTAGACCCTGTGTTGCCAGACCTGCAGAGAAAGTTACCGCGTGCTGCTCAGCAATACCTACATCAAACGCTCGATCTGGCATAGCTTCCATCATAAACTTTAACGATGACCCTGAAGGCATTGCAGGCGTTACGCCCATTATTTTATTGTTTTTTTCGGCCAACTCAATTATGGAGTGTCCAAATACATCTTGAAACTTAGGTGGCTGTGGGGTTTTAGGAACTACTTTTACAATTTCGCCAGTTTCTTTATTGAATAATCCTGGCGCGTGCCATGTTGTTGGGCTTCCCTCTTCTGCTGGCACATATCCTTTACCTTTTGTTGTTAGACAATGCAAAATTTTTGGTCCAGGTATATCTTTCAGGTCTTCTAAAACCTTTTTTACACGGATTGTATCGTGACCATCAATAGGCCCAAAATAGCGCCATTGTAAGGACTCAAAGTAGTTGGAGTTTTTTAATAAGGAGTGCTTTACAGCATTTTCAACTCGGGCAGCAATTTCTTGAGCATTTGGCCCAAACTTTGAAATTTTACCCAATAAGTTCCAAACCTCATCTTTTACCTTATTGTATGTATGAGAGGTGCTTATATCGGTAAGGTATTCTTTTAATGCGCCAACATTTGGGTCGATTGACATGCAATTGTCGTTTAGAATAACAATCATATTAGTGTTAGCAACTCCTCCGTGATTCAACCCTTCAAAAGCTAAACCTGCAGTCATAGCACCATCACCTATCACGGCAATGTGTTGCGTATCTAATTCTCCTTTGTGTTTGTTAGCAACCGCCATTCCCAAAGCTGCAGAAATCGATGTACTTGAGTGTCCAACACCCATTGCATCGTAAGGGCTTTCTTTTCTTTTCGGAAAGCCACTTAACCCTTTATAAATTCTATTCGTGTGAAAAGTATCTCTACGGCCAGTAAGAATTTTGTGGCCATAAGCCTGATGGCCAACATCCCACACCAACTGATCTTTCGGAGTATTGAACACATAGTGCAATGCAACCGTTAGCTCAACAACACCAAGGCTAGCACCAAAGTGGCCGCCTTTTTTTGACACTAGGTCAATAATATAATCTCTTAGTTCAAAAGCAATTTGAGGAAGATCTTCCTCTTTGAATTTCTTTAGGTCGTCAGGAGAGTTAATCTGACTTAGCAACGGACCTGGTTTAATTTCCATAGTATAGTGTATTCTTGAGCAAATATACGAATTAGCCAATCTTTCAGTTTATATTACAAATCATAAGCTAATCGGTTCATTTATATAATATTGTGAGCATGAAAATCAATATAAATATAGTCTTTCTAGTTGCTTCAATAGTTGTTTTCGTTTCCTGTTTTTCTGCTTAAAATAGCGATACTTAGGGCGTAGAAATTACTTTGGTTAAGGAATCAATTATCTCCCCTTTCTGCAAAACCCCAGACTGCCTCCAAACTGATTTTCCGTCTTTAAATAAAATCATAGTAGGAACACCACGAATCTGAAATTTGCTTGAAACGGCTGGGTTTTTATCTACGTCAATTTTTATCACTCGTACCTTCCCATTGAGCTCTTTCGCCACTTCTTGAATAATTGGACTGAGCATTTTGCAAGGGCCACACCAATCAGCGTGGAAGTCAATTAAAACTGGTTTATCGCCGTTTATTATTTCTTCGAAAGAGGCCATAATTAGTCGAGTGCGGATTTATCAAACTTAACAGCCCAAAGACCTCGCAAGTCGTCCAATTTGTAATTAATTGCTTTATCCATTGGGTATGCACTTAGTATGGTTTCGTAGGTGCTTGCTTGCATAGAAACACCCGGTTCACCATGACAATTCAAACACATAGGCCCAATAGTTATTGGATGATAATAGGCGATGGTATTACTATCGATTAAAAAAGTAATCGGATTCAATTTTTCATTTGCCTTTTTTGCTCTTTGCATAAGCCTCAAGAGCTGTTTCTCTTCCTTGTTTGGTTTGTTAAGAGGGTTTCTTGTTTTTAAAGTAATGCGCTGAATACTTGTGCTACTGGCTTTAGCTACAGAGTCAATTATTGGATTCGCTTTGAGTTGACAGGCATAAATTGCACTGTCCATTCCTTTAGAAGAAATTTGAGCTTTGAGTTCACTTGAAAGGGCCGAAAAACCAATTTTTACCATGGATTGACCGAACTCTGCCGCAGCTATTCTTTCCGTTTTTGAAAGCCCCGGTACTTCACTTTCGTTGTTATTAGCGCAACTAATAAGTAAGACTCCAATTAATAGGATTAAAAGCCTATTCATTACTTTTCAACTGGATAACCAGCAGATTTCCAGCCTTCAAAACCACCCATAAGGTTATAGACTTTTGTATATCCCGCTTTTGCCAACTTTTCAGAAGCATTTGCACTTCTACCACCCATTTTGCAATACACATATACCGGCTTGTCTTTATCCAGTGATTTTACTTTTTCCAAAAAATTTGGTTGAGTAATATCAATATTTTGAGCGCCAGCAATGTACCCTTCTGCAACTTCACCAGCTGTTCTTACATCTAATAGCACTCCCGGTTGCTCAGATATGAGTTGTTTCATTTGTTCAGTTTCAACATCATTAATTCGTTTTTGATCTTGTTCTGAATTGTTTGAGTTATTGCCGCAAGCGATAAAAAACAATCCGCTTAACATTAAGGTAAATAGAGTTTTCATAATGTGTTTAATTTAATGCAATTGTACAAATTAAAGTAGGTGAAGCTCGGTAACAATGGTCACAAAAATCAATAGAGAGTCATAATTTCTGACAAGTCTTTACGCTTAATGTCGGGTACTACGGTATTTTTTTCTGGGTAACCGACAGGTATTAGCAGATAGGCACGCTCGTTTTTTGGTCTATTAAGAACATCTGCTAGAAAATTCATAGGGCTTGGTGTATGGGTTAACGATACCAAACCTGCACAAGTAATAGCGTTAAGCAACATACCAGTAGCAATACCAACGGATTCATTTACGTAATAATTGGTTGACTTTCCCTCCTCTGTTTGTTCGTACATTTCTTTAAAAACAATAATTAACCACGGGGCAATCTCTAAAAATGGCTTGATATGGTTGGTGCCAAATTTCTTTAGATCCTCTAACCAAGCATCGCTCATTCTTCCATGGTAATTTTCGTATTCCTCTTTTTCTGCTGCTTTTCTAATTTTTGATTTTATTTCAGCACTTTGCACGGCGCAAAAATGCCAAGGCTGTTTGTGCGCGCCACTTGGTGCGGTGCCAGCAGTTTTAATAATAGTCTCAATTATATGTTGGGGAACTTCTTTTTCAGAAAAGGTACGAACTGACCTTCTACTGTCGCATAGCTTATAAAAATCAGAGGTAGCTGCTTCAGATTGTTCTTTGCTTAATTCTTTATGTTCGAGTGGAATAAAAGATTCTGAATGTTGCATTTTTGCAACTAAAGTAAACACTATTTCATTCTATGAAAAGGATTGCAATTTTTGCTTCGGGTGGAGGAAGTAATGCTCAAAAAATCATGGAGCATTTTAAATCGCACCCGCTTATTCAAGTAGGTTTAGTGGTTAGTAATAAAAAATATGCCGGCGTTTTTAAATATGCCGAAGACTTTAATGTACCGTATTATTATCTTTCTAAGGATCAAATTTCTGATCCATTGAAAACAATAGAGCTACTTGAGGAAAACAACATTTTCGCAATTGTATTGGCTGGATACTTAAAAAAGATTCCAATTGAATTAATTCAAGCTTTCCCAAATAGAGTTTTAAACATACACCCTTCGCTTTTACCAAAATACGGAGGAAAAGGGATGTTTGGAATAAATGTACACAGAGCAGTAAAAGAAAATGGTGATAAGGTTAGTGGGCCTACTATTCATCTCGTTAATGAGGAGTACGATAAAGGAAAAATTCTATTTCAAAAGGAAATTGACCTTGCTGACAGCGATTTACCCGAAGACATCGCAGCTAAAGTCTTGAAAATTGAGCATTCAGCTTATTATCAGGTAATTGATGAGTACTTAACTAAACTATGAAATGTATTTTATATTCGCTGAAAGGCAGAATTTAAAGCTATGCGAGCATATTTAAATACATAGTTTTGCAAAAAATTAAAAAGAGAAGATTTGGACTTAAATTTATCTAATTATACGGACACCATTTATCAAATGGCTATCCAATTTGGAACAAAGATCGTGGCATGTGTTGCCGTGCTTGTAATTGGCTTCTGGCTGATTGGAAGTGTTATGAAAATGGTGAAAAAAGGGTTTGAAAAAAGAGATATAGATGCTTCTCTTCGACCTTTTTTACTCGGCATTATTAATTCAATGCTAAAAGCGTTAATCGTAATTAGCGCCTTAAGTGTTTTAGGAATAGAAATGACTTCCTTTATTGCTATTCTAGGTGCTGCTGGATTAGCTGTTGGTATGGCGTTATCTGGCACACTCAGTAATTTTGCAGGAGGTGTTATGATATTAATTTTCAAACCCTTTAAAGTTGGTGATGTATTAGAAGCTCAGGGTTATACAGGTGGTGTTAAAGAAATTGGAATTTTTAATACTATTATGAACACTCCAGATAACAAAACAATCATTATCCCAAATGGTGGATTAGCCTCTGGATCAATGGTAAACTATTCTACCGAGCCAACTCGGAGAGTTGATTGGACAGTGGGTATAGGTTATGGAGATGATTACGATAAAGCGAAATCGGTAATGGAAAAATTTATTAGTGAGGATGCTAGAATACTTAAGGACCCAGCGCATTTTATCGCTTTACACACCTTAGCAGATAGTTCGGTTAACCTTACCGTAAGAGCTTGGGTAAATGCAGCAGATTATTGGGGCGTTTACTTCGATATGAACGAGAAAATATATAAAAACTTTGGGCAAGAAGGACTTAATATTCCATTTCCGCAAATGGATGTTCATGTTCATAACTCATAAATTCAAGTTAGAAATATGAAAAAATTAATAATCGCACTTGCTTCTATTTCATTTGTATTAACAATGAATGCGCAAGATGAAACTGCACCTGCAGCAGCAGCTCCGGCTGCTGAACCAGCTGAGGAAACAAGTCCGTGGACAAGAGAAGGTTTGTTTAATCTTTCACTTTCTCAAACAGCACTTATCAATTGGGCTGCCGGGGGACAAAACTCGTACTCTGGAAATGCTTTGTTGAAGTATTCGGCTAATTATAAAAAAGGCCTTTGGAAGTGGAAAAATGATATTGCACTTAGTTATGGTGGATTGGCACAAGGAGATATTCCCTGGCAAAAAACTGATGATAGATTGGAGTTTAACTCTAAGGTTAGTAGAGACGCAAAGGGTCCTTGGTCTTATGCAGCATTTGTAAATTTTAGAACACAGTTTATGGATGGGTTTAAGCTTCCAGATGATTCCAATATCATTTCTACTTGGATGGCTCCGGGTTATCTAACGTTTGGTATTGGTATGGATTATACGCCAAATGAGTATTTCACAGCTAACATTTCACCTGTTGCTGGAAAATTCACTTTTGTTACTAATACCGCACTTGCTAATGCTGGAGCTTTTGGAGTTGACGCTGCTGAATTTGACGAGGTTACAGGTGAAAAAACTAAAGATGGAGCAGCTTACCGATTTGAATTAGGGGGTAATGTTAGTCTTCAATTCAAAAAGGAAATAGCTAAAAACGTTGAATTAGACACAAAGTTGAATTTATTCTCAAATTATTTGGAAGAGCCAGGAAATATTGATGTTAATTGGGATCTAATGATAAATATGAAAGTAAATGAATGGTTAAGTGCGAGTTTAATATGTAACTTGATTTATGACCACGATATTGATATTGCCGTTGATAGTGATAATGATGGTATTCCCGAAGCAGTAGGGCCAAGAACCCAGTTTAAAGAGGTATTGGGCGTAGGGCTTAACATGAAGTTTTAGAATTACATCTGATGTCTTAATGGGCATTAAATCTTACATAGCAAAGCATTACGCAGCCTTCTTGGTTAATAGATCCAAGAAGGCTGTTTTGCATCCAAATGAAGCGCAACAAAAAGTTTTTGATGAATTAATAGAAAAAGCGCGAAATACTAAGTTTGGAAGAGATCACAAATTTCACTTAATAGCCGATTACCAGTCCTTTAAAAATCAAGTTCCATTGCGAGAGTATGAGGGTTTTAAACCATACATAGACGCAATGATGAATGAAGAAGAGAATGTGCTATGGCCGGGCTTTCCAATCTATATCTGTAAAACATCAGGAACTACTTCTGGTGCAAAGTATATTCCTATTTCAAAAGAGTCGATTAGCAATCATATCAATTCAGCGAAACTCGCGCTGCTTTATTACATAAATAGCACTGGTAAATCAGACTTTGTAAGCGGAAAAATGATTTTTCTTCAAGGCAGTCCATTACTTGATGTTAAGGGGAAAATTAAATTAGGTCGTTTAAGTGGAATTGTCGCGAATCATGTGCCGAGCTATCTACAAAAAAACCGACTGCCAAGCATGGAAACGAATTGCATCGAAGATTGGGAAACCAAGGTCGATAAAATTGTAGAAGAGACAAAAACAGAAGACTTAAGGTTAATCAGTGGAATCCCATCATGGGTTCAAATGTATTTCGAGCGTTTGCTCAAAAGCACTGAAGCGTCTGATATCAAGTCAATATTTCCGAAGTTTTCTTTGTTTGTATACGGAGGTGTAAATTTTGAGCCTTATCGACCAGTATTTCAGAAATTAATTGGGGATATTATTCCATCGGTGGAAACTTACCCTGCATCAGAAGGGTTTATTGCTTTTCAGGATGAGCAAAACTCAGAAGGGCTTTTATTAGTGGTTAATGATGGAATATTTTATGAGTTTATTCCAACGAATGAATATGGCTCAGAAGACCCAACGCGCTTAAATCTATCGCAAGTTGAATTAAATGTGAATTACGCAATCGTTTTAAATACAAATGCTGGTTTGTGGGGTTATGTAATTGGTGATACGGTCAAATTTGTATCTAAGGAGCCGTATCGAATCGTGGTGTCAGGAAGAATAAAGCACTTTACCTCTGCTTTTGGAGAACATGTAATAGGAGAGGAAGTTGAAAAGGCGCTTAAAATGGGTATGCAAAAACAAGGAGGTTCAATAAAAGAATTTCACGTTGCGCCTCAAATAAAGCCTACTGAAGGGCTTCCTTTTCACGAATGGTTGATTGAATTTGAAGAATACCCGAATGACCTTAACGCATTTGCAAAGGAGATTGAACATGCATTACAAAACCAGAATCCATATTATAAAGATTTAGTCACAGGAAAAGTACTAAGGCCATTGGTAATAAGTGAATTGCACAAAGAAGCATTCATGAAGACAATGAAGTCAAAAGGTAAATTGGGTGGGCAAAACAAAATTCCAAGATTAGCTAATGATCGACAATTTGCGCAAGACTTAGAGAAATATAAAAAGTAGCTTTCCATTTGTGGTTACTTTGATTCCACCTACTTTTGCAGCCTACAAAAACTTACAGAATGCTTAATCGAATTATAAAATTTATTCTCATCGTAATTGTTTCTGCGGCAATGGTTTATGAGTTTTTTCAGGTAAATATTGGCAATGGTATTATGTATTTATTGCTGGGCGGAATCATTGTGTTATTGCTTTTCAAGCATGAAATTAATCTTCTTGCATTTTTACAGATTAGAAGAAACAAATTTGATAGTGCTAGAAAAATATTGGCATGGGTTAAAAAGCCCGAGCAAATGCCTAAAAAGCAGCAAGCCTACTATTATTTTCTCAACGGATTGGTTGAAAGCCAGAGTAATGCAATGACAAAGTCAGAAAAGCACTTTAAAAAAGCACTGAATACAGGTCTAAGTATGAATCATGACATTGCAATGGCAAACCTGAATTTGGCGGGAATAGCAATGGCAAGGCGAAGAAAGCGTGAAGCTTTAAACTATATGGCGCAAGCCAAGAAATACGATAAAGCTAAATTGCTAAGCGACCAAATAAAGCTGCTTAAAGGCCAAATGGGAAGAATATAATTCAATCAACATTATTGAGTGAATATTTGCTGAAAAAGGCGTTCCAATTCCAACGTGTCATAATTTAAATTTGGTCGTATTCAAATAAAAATTATGGCAGCAGAATATCCTAACGTAAGAGTTTTACTTGTAGAGAGCGATGAGGTAAACATTTTTGTTATGGAGAAAATCCTTGACAAAAAGTTTCACTTAACTGTCGCTAGAAATGGAGTTGAAGCACTACATTATGCACACCGCAAAACATTTGATTTAATTCTAACTGAAATCAGGTTAGATCATAGTATGGATGGGGTTGAGGTAATGGAAGAGTTGAGAAAAGATTCCATTTATGATTCGGCTGAAATATGGGCTTTGACAGGAGTCGGTTTGCTCGAAGATGAAGCTTATTACATGGAATTAGGTTTTGATCGCTTCTTTCACAAGCCAGTTAAACTCTCAGAACTGGCGCTCTCAATTCAAGATGCATTTCCAGAGCGATTACAGGTATTTTAATAGTTAAAAAGGGGATATTGTGAATCCAATTGAATAAGGAATTATTTCATGACCTTTATTCGCTTCGAATAAACGAGTTAAGCCATAGTACCCCACTAAGCCAACTCTTCCGTAGCCAAACCTAGCCGTAATACCATATCGAGTACTTGTTAGATTAGGCTGTATGAAGTCGCTATAACGGCCCTTATCGGTTTTAGTAGTTGTATATGAATTTAGTCTAAAGCCAACTTTAAAACCTATAGAGGCCTTCCAGCTATGCCCTTTTTCATTTGGAGTTGACCTAAATCGAATCTCTACGGGTATATCAAAATAATTAGTGGTGTAGGAGTTCCTCTTGTAAGAAGAATCAGATTTTACTGAGCTAATTGTTTGGAATGTTGAATAGTCGGCCCCAGTAGCGGTGTCAATTTGAGTGATGTATCCATTATTGAAATACTTGGAGTGAGAATAACCAATACCCACTGCACCGCTCAATACTTTAGCTTTGAATTGGTGATCGTAAAAAACTTGATAACTGTTCCCATACCCAAACTTGAAGTTTACCCCATTAGGTGCGTTAACCAAATTGTCGTATGAAACGTCTATTAAAAAGTTGTCTTTTTTTATTGGGCGACTTTTAGACTTTGACAGTTCTTTATCTGAATTTTGTGCAAAAAGAAAACAATTGACAAAACCAATAAATAAAATAGAAAGAATGAAGCTTTTTCTCATAATCAGCGCGCAAAAGTAAGGTTTTTATGATGTGTCTATATGACTTAACGAATTGAAAGGTCGAATTGGTAAACGGAGTTAACTTTACGCTCGCGTAATACATATATTTGATTTACTCGTAATACTTTCCTATGAAGGCATTTTATTTTTTAATTTTTTCTTTTGGCTATCTTGTAACCTTCGGACAGTACTTAGATCCCAGGTCTTATGGTAGATATGATTCTATTCAAGTGGAAGCATTTGGAAATAATTATAAGTTTCCATGGGCAGGTGGATTTAACACTCCACAATTTTCAACCATTGACCTGAATGGTGATAACATTGACGACCTTTTTGTGTTTGATCGCGATGGCTTTGTAGTTAGAACTTTTCTGAATGGAGGCACAGCAAATACGATTGACTACACTTATAATGCAGAGTATGAAAGTGCATACCCATTAATGAAAGATTATGCGTTGGGTTATGACTATAATTTAGACGGAAAAACAGATATTTTCAGTTCATTTAATGGAGATTTTATGGTTTACAAAAATGTTTCTACGGGACCAAATCCTGAGGATCATGCTTTTAAACTGCAGAAATATAAAAGCCCTTTCGACTCCACCAAATATGTGGACTTTCTGTCTCATAAATATTATTTGAGTGCCAATCGTTACATTTATACTAATGTTTTTAATACCAATGCAGATATTCCCGGGTTAGTTGATATTGATGATGACGGCGACATGGATATATTGGCTTTTGGAAATAATGCAAACAGTATTTCCTTGTATAGAAATATTTCTCAAGAAACCTATGGTCGTCCTGACAGCCTCGATTATAGATGGGAAGGTGGATGTTGGGGTCACTTTGCGGAAGATGCTAATTCATTTCGTTTGTATTTTGGTTCTTGTAAATCTGGTGGAAACCCTGTATCAGCCTCAAGCCCTATTACTAGATCAACAGGAAGTCGTCATACGGGATCTACAATTTTAATTCATGATTTTGACGATAACGGCCTTAAGGATTTAGTTTTAGGTGATGTTTCATTTAATAGCTTGTTGTTAGCTTTTAATAATGGAAGTAAAGCTGATGCAAGAATGACTGCTCAAGATACGGCATACCCTCGCTACAATAAGTCAGTTGATGTTCAGATGTTCCCAGCTGCTTATTATTTAGACTTTAATAATGACGGGAAAAAAGATTTTATTGCCGCTCCTAACTCCACAGAACTATTTTCGAATATTGATCAGGTTCATTATTATGAAAACTCTAATAAAAACACTGCCCCGGTATTAGACTTTAAAGGCAACGACTTTCTTTTGGATGATATGATAGATTTGGGTTCAGATGCTCATCCTTTGTTAATTGATATTGATGGGGATACACTTTTAGACCTGATTGTGGGAAACCGCGGTGTATTCTCTACCATCGGAATTTATGAAAGTCGAATAGCGTATTATAAGAATGTAGGAACTAAGACCAATCCTTCTTTTAAATTAATTACAAGAGATTTTCTTGCCCTTCCCAATGCAGTCGATACAGGGTTGTATCCAACATCTGGAGACATGGATAACGATGGAGATATAGACTTAATTATGGGAACCGAAAAAGGAAACTTTTACTATTATGAGAATACTGCCGCTTCTCCTTCGGACTCTTGTCAATTTGTAATTCGCACTACCTCATTCAGTAATTTGGTATTTGGGAAGTCACTTAGACCGACTTTGTATGATGTGAATAGAGACGGAATGCTAGACATTGTCTGCGGAGATCAAACGGCTCAATTGACTTATTATGAAAATGTTGGAACGAGTTCTAGCCCCGATTTTTTGCCGACAACTGCAATAAATAATTATGCTGGTTTTTCTTCTAATGACCCATGGGGTAAGGGAAATCTGTCCCCAGTTATGGTAAAACTTGACACCAATGGCAAGGTTGATCCCAATGGAAAGGAATATTTATTTGTAGGTACAGGAACAGGCTATATTTACGTAGTAAGTGATATTGATACAACGAGCAGAACGTTTTCGACGGTCTTGGACAGCTTTTATGTTTACGCAAGAAACGCCAGTATTACTGGAGGCGATTTAACAGGAGATGCAAAATTGGACTTTATATTTGGACATAAAACTGGCGGTTTGTCTGTTTTGCTAAAAGATGGTGGAAATATTATTGTTCAGCCACCCGCTAAGGAAGAAGAGGATACAACATCTATTCCTGAAACGAAAAAAAAGGCAGGAACCATTCAAGTATATCCGAATCCAACAAATAGTTCGTTTACAATAAACGGAATCAACGGTAAAAATAACTCCGCCCATATTCAGCTATATGGAGTAAATGGTAAGCTGGAGTTAGATGCTGAAGTTTCAAACAATGCGGAGATTTCAATGACACAATTGTCCAACGGAATTTATTTCTTGCAAGTGAAATCAGAAGCTGGCGTTGAGACAATAAAAATTGTCAAACAATAACCTTTTCAAGCTTTTTTAATTCATTCCAGTAAACCTAAAGGCCGCTTTTAGTGTCTATTTTTGTTGAACACTATGTGGAAGACAGAAAAAAATAGGCCTTATTTAATTACCGGCCCCTGTAGCGCTGAAAGTGAAGAACAGCTCAATACAATTGCTGAACAATTGGTTCAAAAAGGGCTTGTAGACACAATGAGGGCGGGGGTATGGAAGCCTAGAACTAGGCCAGGTTCTTTTGAAGGGTTAGGAGAACAGGCATTGCCGTGGTTAAATGCAATTTCAGAAAGACTAAACCTTCCTGTATGTATTGAAGTTGCCAACGCTTCGCACGTTGAATTGGCGCTAAAGCATAACATTTCTAATTTTTGGATTGGTGCAAGAACAACTGTTAATCCATTTTATGTTCAAGAAATTGCAGATGCACTCAAAGGCACAAATGCCTCTGTTTTAGTCAAGAATCCTATTCATCCAGATATAGAGCTTTGGACAGGAGCTGTTGAGCGGTTTCAAAAAATCTCAGGTAAAAAAGTAGGAGCCATACATCGCGGTTTTTCTACATTTCAGACATCTAAATACCGAAACATTCCTAGGTGGGAGATTCCTATAGAATTAAAAAGGCGTTTTCCAGAATTATTTATCATGTGCGATGTGAGTCACATTGCTGGAAGTAGAAACTTAATTACCGAGGTAGCTCAAAAATCAATTGATTTGGGCATAACTGGTCTAATGGTTGAAACACACCCGAATCCGGATGCGGCGCTAAGTGATGCTAAACAGCAGGTTACAGCTCAGGGTTTAGAATTCATCATAAAGCAATTGGTCTTAAAGTCTAGCTCGGTCGGTAGCAAAGTCTTTCTGGATCAATTGGAAGAATTGCGTGCTCAGATAGACAAAATCGATGAGGATATAGTGCAGGCAATTTCTTCTAGGTTAGAACTCACAAAAGAAATTGGTAGTTATAAAAAAGATAACAACGTAACTGTTCTTCAACTTGAAAGATGGAACGAAATCCTTGAAACTAGAGGCGTAGCAGGAGAAAAGCTTAACCTAAGAAAAGAGTTTATTTACAAACTTTACGAAGCGATACACTCAGAATCAATCCGCATACAAACAGAAGTAGTAGAAAGTGATTTAGCGCGCTAGGCTCATAATCATTTTGTAAAGATCAGTTTCTAAATATCCTTCAGAAACGGTTGCTTTAAGACCATTTTTTTCAATTGCAGCAGCGGTTTTTTCACCAATAGCTAGACAAATAGTGTCAGATCTAATTTCGTGATTTTGAATATAAGCATCAACATTGCTAGGGCTAGTAAATAAAATCAAGTCGAAGTCAGTTGGGGCAACCCAATTGTTAGGAAGCGTATTGTAAAATTCAACTTCGGTCACTTGTTTCTTCTTATCTGCCTGTTTAAGAGTTCCAAGTGTTTGTGAGCCACATGGAATTAGCACATTATCACTATTAGCAACAATTGAAAGGAAATCAAGGCTAATATCTTCCGTTTTAAGGCTACTAGAGCCAGTATAATCAACACGATTGGTCCACTTTTTTACCTCCTTAGAAGTACCAGTGCTCAAGCCTGCAAATTTATAGTCGTCAAGATTTAAATCTTTGTACGTCTGAAAAAACAGTTTTGCGCTTTTTGGTGAATTAAAAAATATCCAATCTGTTTTTGGCATACTTGGTAAAGGTTCAACTGCCTCTAACATTATTTGGGATGATGCAACCACGTCAAAGCCTTCAGCCAATAAACTTCTTACTAGCCATCCACATTCAATCGGTTCTCTTGTTATTAGTATACTCTTCATAGCGGCTAAATTAAATGATTCAAAACTTTTTGGACCAATTTATCAGGGTTTGTATCAAAAAAATGATATTGACTCGGTAATTCCTTAACAGTTTTTGCAAAAGAGACCCAAACACCATATCCATTTTCCTCTTTTTCCGCATACGCGCCAAGAGGAAGTTGACAGCCTCCGTTACATCCTTTTAAAATATTTCGTTCAATGGAAATAGTTGTGGCCACCTCTGAATGATTCAATTTTTCTAAAATACTTTTTAGCTCAACGTCATTTTCTCTAATTTGGAGTGCTAAAACGCCTTGGGCTGGAGCGGGAACGAATTCTTTTATGTCCATTTCTACAATTTCTAGATCAGAAACATCAAGTTTAAGTCGAGAAATCCCTGCATGAGCCAAAATAATGGCATCAAATTTTCCGTCTCGTAATTTTTGGATTCGAGTCGGCACATTTCCACGAATATCTTTAACAGATACGTCCGGTCTAAAATGCCTTAATTGTACATTTCTTCGTGCTGAACTAGTGCCAACAACAGCACTGTCCATCAAATGGAACTTCTTTTTTAGATTTGAGCGTTCTTTGCGAATTAACAGCACGTCAGATGGATTTGCGCGATGAGAAACAGCGGCAATTGTTAACCCTTGAGGTTGCGTAGTCTCTAAATCTTTGTGCGAGTGAACGGCTAAATCGACGGAATTATTTAGCAAGTGGTCTTCAATTTCTTTTGTGAAAAAGCCTTTTCCTTCAATTTTATCAAAGCTTAAATGCTGAATTGCATCTCCTTTGGTTGTAATGATGGTTATTGAGACTTCGTGGCCATTTTTTATGAGCTCATCTTTCACAAAGTTGGCCTGCCATAAGGCTAAATCACTGCCTCTTGAGCCGATTCTAATTATCGCCATAAGTGAATGATTATCGAATATTTTCTTTTAGCAAAATTTCTTTTGCCATGAGCATAGGTGTACTCATGTATTTTTTTTCCATATACTGCACCACCTTGTCTAATACCTGCTTTGAGGTAACATCCATTCCTTCCAAATCTTTCGCGAAAACTTCTTCTAAAGCTTTACGCTTAATTTCTTTTACTTGTTCGGGTACAGTGCGCATGGCAATTTCTACCTGACGAATTTTATCAAGTTCCCTGAATGTATGCACTTGAGCAGCAATAATTTCCTCACAATGAGAAAGATGAGCTCTTCTTTTGTCCATGTTTTTAGCTGCAAGCTCTCTTAAGCCGTCTACCGATATGTACTGAACAGGATAGCTTGTTCTTACTTTTTCAGATACATCATTTGGAATTGCTAAGTCAACTATTACGGTGGACTCATTGGTTTTAGGCTTTATGTTTTCGTACATAGCGTGATCTAAAATATGGTGTTCACATCCAGTACAGGTTATCAATACATTAAAGTCAATTTTTTTAGTGCCTAATGTATTAAGATCATATGCTTTGCCACCGCAATTTTCCGCTAGTTTTTCTGCTTTAGATAGTGTGCGATTGAAAATAGTGAAGTCGCTTGCACCGTGTTTTTTCATTTTCCGAATTAGCGCCGTATTTGTTTTACCAGCTCCTATTACAAGAATCTTACTGTCTTTTAAATTAGCTAGCGATTCTAATTTTTTGTATGCTAAATTCACAACCGAAACAGGGCTGTTGGATATCTCAGTTTCCGTGTAAATAAGTTTGCCGGTTTCAATGGTTTTTTTCATCAAAATTCGCATGAAATCACCATTAAGTTTGAAGGACTTACAAAGGTTATATGCGTCTCTCATTTGACCCAGAATTTCACGCTCTCCTATAACTAAAGAGTCTAATGAGCTAGCTACTCTAAACCAATGAAAGACGGCTTCTAAATTTGAATAAGTAGTTGCGTTATTTACTGCTAGATCTAGTTTCTCATAGCCTAGCTTCGGGTAAACACATTGAAAAACTTTAGTGAGAAAATCCCTATCAAGTGGCTTATTTGATCGAATCAATAGTTCAACACGATTGCAGGTAGTAAGAAAAATTACCTCATCAATACCTATTGCCTTTAATGGAGTAAGCCTCGATTGCTGGAATTCTTCTGAGATATGGAACTCTCCCAGCTGATCAACACCGATGTTTTGGTGGGTTAGTGCTATAGCATGTAATGATTCCAAGTAAAGTTTCTAAAGTTTTAGTAATTACAAAGATGCTACTAGAAAGCCCAGCTTTTGTCATAGAATTGTCATGAATCAATCTCTGTTTTGCATTAATTTGACTGAGTTTCTGGTGATGTTAGCGTTTAAAAATTTCAGACTCAACAAGAAGATTCACTATATTCGTTGATTGAATTAATATCTGCCTTGAGTTCTAGGCTTAACAAAAACGAAAAAATCTTGATTATGAAAAAAGTAATGTTTTTAATGCTTGCTGGTTCATTGGTACTTGCTGGCTGTAAAAAAGAAGGTTGCACCAATTCAAATGCAACAAACTACGATGAAAAAGCTAAGACTGATGATGGCTCATGTATTCTTCCAGTAATTGAAGAACCGATTGACCCAACTGACCCTACAAGTGATACTGAAAAGCCTGTTGTAACTATAACTGCGCCTGCTGCAAATGCAAAGGTAAAGTCTGGAGATAAGCTTACTATTACAGCAACAGTTACCGATAATGCAAGTGCTGCTAGTTGGATGTATGCAATTTTAGATGCTGCAGATAAAGAAGTAAGTAATTCAGGAACGCTTACATTGGGCAAGACCACTTCTGAAGAAGGAAATTCAGAATACACTATTCCAGCTTCAGCTGAGGCGGGTAATTATACCATTTCAGTTACGGCTACAGATGTCGCCGGAAACGTTAGTACTGCTGTTACAGTTGTTATTGTTGTTGAGTCTTCTGATGCTCAGGCACCAGAAATTACTGAACCGAACGTAACATTCCCTATAGGAGGAACAATGAGTAGTGGAACTGGTGCTGCTAGCGGAGCGAAAGTAACACTTGCAGTTTCTGATGATGTTGAGTTATCATGGGTTAAAGCATACCTTTACGATACCGATAATAGTGTAGCTATCGATAGTTTAATTGAAACAGATATCAACGCAAAAACATGGGGTAAAACTGAACATCAATTTACTTATGCTAGAACAGACGCACAAAGCCAAAAAGGCGCAATAAAAGTGGTTGCTCAAGATAAGGCTGGTAATGAGACAACAGTAACAGGAAGTAAAGTATTAACTTTCGGACTTTAGTAATTAATAGACTCAAAAAAACCACTTCATTTGAAGTGGTTTTTTTTTGCCTAAAAATTGAACCTTATTAGGATTGAGCTTTATATCATCAAAACATAAAGAAATGAACTTATTAAAAGTGAGCAAGTCCATTAACTCGCCCAAATTGGAGTATATAGAAAATAAAAAACCCTTAATTCGAATCGAATTAAGGGTTTTAAAAAACATTAGTGTTGTCCCACTAGGGCTCGAACCTAGACTCTTCTGTACCAAAAACAGACGTGTTGCCAATTACACTATGGGACAAGAACAAAAGCTTTGTTTCAAAGCGCGGCAAAACTAAAAAAAAATGAAGTAAAACAAACAATTTTATTGTTGTAGTACACTTTACTTAAATTCGCGGCAAATTATGATTAAAATGAATTTTAGAACCTTAGATATCGCAGGTGGTTGGATAGCGTTTATTATCGCAACGTTCACTTATGTTTCAACCATGGAACCAACAGTTAGTTTTTGGGACTGTGGTGAGTTTATTGCTTGCGCATACAAGTTGCAAGTTGGTCATCCTCCTGGAGCGCCATTGTTTTTAATGATTGGACGTTTCTTTTCAATGTGGACAGCACCAGATCAAGCTGCTTACATGGTGAATTTAATATCTGCACTATCATCGTCTTTTACCATTTTGTTTTTATTCTGGACAATTTCGGCTTTGGCAAGAAAAATCTTGAACAAAACAAGTAAAGAATGGAATATGGGTAAAACCGTAGCCGTTATCGGTAGTTCTATGGTAGGTGCTTTGGCTTACACATTTAGCGACACTTTTTGGTTTTCAGCAGTTGAGGCAGAGGTATATGCAATGTCATCTTTATTTACGGCCATTGTTTTTTGGGGAATATTGCGCTGGGAAAGAGTATCGGAAGAGCCAGGAGCCAATCGCTGGTTGATTTTTATCGCCTATATGATGGGTCTTTCAATAGGGGTTCACCTCCTTAACTTACTTGCCATACCTGCAATTGCATTTGTATTTTATTTCAAGAAATTCAAACCAACTTTAAAAGGAATTGGTGTTACTGGAGCAGTTTCTATTCTCATTTTAGGATTTGTACAAAAAGGAGTTATCCCAGGGCTCGTTACAATGTCAGGAAAGTTTGAATTATTGTTTGTCAATAGCCTTGGACTACCATTCAACTCGGGTGCTTTTATTCACGTTATATTGTTGTTGGCTGCCGTTGTATATGGTTTAATGCTTACTCATCAAACTGGTGATAGAAAGTGGAAAATGATGGGTGTTTTAGTGGCTATAACTTTATTGGTAGCTTCTTTTTCTACCTTAGGATTAGCAGTAGCAGCTGTAATTGTTGGAATCTTCGTAATGGTTCCAAACATTTCTGATCGAGCTATAAACACGGGTTTACTTTGTATTTCTGTAATTCTTATTGGTTACTCTTCTTACACAATGGTTTTGGTCCGTTCAAACGCTAACCCACCTATGGACGAGAATAACCCCGAAAACATGTTCTCTTTATTGAGTTATCTAAATCGTGAGCAATACGGTTCTCAACCCATTGCTTATGGCCAGTATTTTAATACGCCACTTGACAACAAAAACCCTTATACGGATGGTTCTCCTACTTATTTTCAAGAGTTTGATAAAGGGGTTTATACAAAATCTACACACCATAAAAATACACAACCAAATTATGCATCTGAGTTTATGACTGTTTTCCCACGTATGTGGAGTCAAGAGGCAAGGCACATAAAAGCCTATAAATCTTGGTCAGATTTTAAAGGGAAGCCAATGCGCTATAAAGTCTATGGCGGAAAAATGGAAACGATTTACAAGCCAACTTTCGGCGAAAACATGAAGTTCTTTTTTAAACACCAAATAATGTGGATGTATTGGAGGTACTTTTTGTGGAATTTTGCAGGAAGGCAGAATGACGTTCAAGGTCACAATGGTATTGTTGATGGTAATTGGCTAAGTGGAATCAATGCGATTGATAATTTGCGTCTAGGTGACCAGTCTAATCTTCCGCCAAGTATTGGAGAACACAAAGCCAGAAACACGTTTTATTTCCTGCCTCTTATTCTAGGGTTGATTGGTATTTTCTTCCAATTTAATGCTTCGAAACGAGATTTTGCTCTCGTAACGATGTTATTTGTTTTCACTGGTCTGGCAATTATAGTGTACCTTAATCAGTACCCTTTTCAACCGCGTGAGCGAGATTATGCCTACGCAGGTTCCTTTTACGCTTTTACCATATGGATAGGACTCGGAGTTCTTGGAATAATTGATTTACTCGCTAATAAAGTGAAGGTAAATCGAGTGGTAGCTGGAGGATTAGCAACGCTGGTGTGCCTTGCGGCAGTCCCTGGAATTATGGCTAAAGAAGGCTGGGATGACCACAACAGATCTAATAGATATACTGCATTGGATTTTGCTAAAATGTATTTGGATTCTTGTGACCCTAATGCGGTACTGTTTACTAATGGTGATAACGATACATTCCCACTATGGTATGCTCAAGAAGTAGAAGGTTATCGAACAGATGTTCGTGTGGTTAATCTAAGCCTATTGAATACAGATTGGTATATTGATCAAATGAGCAGGGCTGCTTACGATAGTGAGCCGACACCATTTACATTAAAACCAAATCAATACCGCCAAGGAACGCGCGATTATATTCCTGTAATTGATAGAAACAAGACAGAGAAATACCTTGATGTTAAGCAGATTGTGGAGTTTTTCTCTGATGATAAAAATCAAGCTTCCATGGGTAATAATCGTAAGATGAATTATTCTCCTACAAAACTTTACAGCTTGCCTGTAGATACTGCAAAAGTGCTTGCTAATGGAACTGTTCCTCCTGAAAAGGCAGGTGATGTTTTAAGTGAATTAACTTGGAAAGTGGGTAAAAACTACCTGTTGAAAAAGGATATTATGATGCTGGATTTACTGGCTCACTTTAACTGGGATCGTCCAATCTATTTTGCGATTACCACGGGAGCAGATGCCTATATAGGTTTGCAAGGGTATTTTCAGTTGGAAGGCCTTACTTATCGTTTAGTTCCTTTTAAAGGCACTAGTTCCGATGGTCAAACGGGTTATGTAAATGCAGATAAAATGTATGATAACCTCATGAATAAATTTAGCTATGGAAATGTAAAGGAAGATAATGTTTATGTAGATCATAACATTTTAAGAATGTGCATGAACCTAAGAAACAACTTTGCACGATGTGCGGATGAAATGTTGCGGAGAAATGATATCGAAAAAGCAGAGGCATTGCTGGATAAGGCGGTATTAGAAATGCCAGATCATCAGGTTCCTTTCAATTACTTCATGTTACCACTAATTGAGCTTTACTACAAGGTCGGTAAATCAGAAAAGGGCGAAGCCATTGCTAAGTTAATGTTGGAGCGCTATGAGTCTGAGTTGGATTACTATCTAGGGTTGAAAACTGAATACTATAAAAGCCTTGGTCAAACGCCTCAACAAAACATCAGTATCATTTATCAGATTAATAACATGATAAATCGATACAATCCAAATGGGGAATTGAATACCTATTCTAAGGAGTTGTTTGAGCGGTTAGAAAGAGAGTTTACAGCTAAATCATAACAGTGAGATTCCATTGCGATAGCTATCGCGATGGAACCTTTTCATCTTGATAGTATCGGTTCCAGATAGCGCACAAAAATTATTTCCAGGAGTGGTTTTTTCTGGAGATAGAAGCAGCAATAAAGTTTACCTCACGTTTGATGACGGCCCAATTCCAGAGGTCACTTTACCTATTTTAGATATACTAAAGCAGCAAAAAGCGCTAGCTACTTTTTTTGAAGTAGGCGAAAATGTTTATCAGCACCCCGATATTCATCAAAGAATTTTGGATGAAGGACATATGGTGGCAAACCACACGTTCAATCATTTAAGCGGCTGGAAAAGCACATCAAAAAAGTACTTAGAGAATATTGAAAAAGCGAATGAATTAATTCAGAGTAACTATTTTAGACCGCCATACGGAAGAATTTCCCCAAAGCAGTTGAGGTGCGTAAAAGATGCTGGTTATGAAGTTATTTACTGGGATATTTTAAGTAAAGATTACAATAAATCAGTTTCACCAGAAGAGTGTCTAAATAATGTTGCAAGTAACCTTCAGAGTGGGAGTATAATTCTGATGCACGATAGTTTGAAGGCAAAAAAGAATGTATTGACGGTGTTACCGAAGCTATTGGAAATCATTAAAACGAAGGGTTTAGAATTTGCGAGGGTAGACCAACTTTAGTCTTTATCAGCGAAATCTATCAATTCAAAGTCCAAACGTTTTCGAACCAAATCAGCTTCCTTTACTTTAATCAAAAGCCGTTGTCCGAGGTTGATTTTTGTCTTTGTATTATTTCCAACTACTTGGTAATTGTCTTCATCATAAGTGAAATAGTCGCCTGCTATATCGCGCAGCCTTATCATTCCTTCGCACTTATTTTCCTCCAATTCAATATAAATACCCCACTCACTCATTCCACTCACAATTCCAGTGAACTCTTGCCCCTCTGTGCCCTGCATAAATAGCACTTGAAAGTATTTGGTAGATTCTCGTTCGGCATTCGTAGCCAGCTGCTCCATTTCGCTTGAATGCTTGCAAAGGCCTTCTAACCATTCTTGATCAACTTGGTTTTGACCCGCCAGATATTGGGTTAGTAATCTATGCACCATCATATCAGGGTAGCGTCGAATTGGAGAGGTAAAGTGACTGTAATGCGAAAAACCTAGACCATAATGACCAATATTTTCAGTAGTATATACTGCTTTGGCCATCGTTCTAATTGCCAAATTTTCAATGGTATTCTCTTCACCTTTTCCTTGAACTTCTTGCAATAATTCATTCAGGTTTTTAGCTATATCGCCTTCTCCAAAGGAGTAGTCGTAACCAAACCGTTTTATAAAATGAGAGAAGGTTTTTAGCTTATCTGGGTCGGGGGTATCGTGAACACGGTAAACAAAGGTTCTTGGTTTTTGATTTTTGTTTTTTGGATTTCCAATATCAGATGCAACGGTTTTATTTGCCAATAGCATAAACTCCTCAATGAGTTTATGCGCATCTTTTTGCACCTTTAAAAGCACACCACTAGGCTTTTTTTCTTCGTCTAAATTGAATCGAACCTCCACTTTGTCAAAAGCAATTGAACCTTCTTTTAAACGCATTGCTCGCTTTTCTTTCGCAATGGTGTTTAGCGTATGTAATTCTTTTTCAAAGTCTCCTGATTTCCCTTCCAAGATTTCTTGAACGTCTTCGTAGGTAAACCTTCGGTCGGAGTGAATTATGGCTCGTGTAATTCTATGATTTATAATGTTGTGGTTTTTATCAAAAGTGAAAATACAACTGTAGCAAAGCTTGTCTTCGTTTGGCCTAAGACTGCATACGCCGTTCGATAAGACCTCTGGGAGCATAGGGACTACTCTATCAACCAAGTACACCGAAGTAGCTCTTGAAACTGCTTCTTTTTCAATCATTGATTTTGGCTGAACGTAGTGGGTTACATCAGCAATGTGAACACCTATTTCAAGTTTTCCATTTTCTAATTCTTGGATAGAAAGCGCATCGTCAAAATCTTTTGCATCATGCGGGTCAATCGTAAAGGTGCTTACTTTCCTAAAATCTTCTCGTTTGGCGACTTCTTCATTTGATATACGGGTGTCAATTTTTGCAGCGTCTTCCTCAACACGCTCCGGAAAGCTCAGCGGAAAGCCATAATCCGCCAGAATGCTGTTCATTTCGGTATCATTTTCACCTGGGTTTCCTAGTATTTCTATAACTTCTCCAAATGGAGAATTAGCTCCAACAGGCCAATCGGTGAGCTTAACAATTACTTTTTGGCGGTGTGTAGCATTGTTTAATTTCTTTTTTGGAATGAAAATATCTTGGTTCATTTTATTATCAGACGCACTGAAAAAGGCAAATTTTTCGTTCACGTCCAGGGAACCTACAAATTCTGTTTTTTTACGTTCTAGCACATTTGTAACCCGGCCCTTTAGTTTTCCCTTTTTTTCAGGGGTGACCTTTACTTCAACCGTATCGCCGTTTAATGCACGATTTGTTTCTGAGGATGGAATGTATATGTCGTTGTCCATTCCCTCTACAATCACATAACCCGACCCTTTTTGGGTAATGTCAATTTTCCCCACTAATATTTTGGAGACTACAAGGAGCTGAAATTGCCCTGGATCATTTTCTAAAAGGGCTCCTTCTTCCACCAATTTAAACAATGCATTTTGCACCTGTTCTTTGCCGCGACTAGTATTCAGGCTAATTCTTCGGGCAACTTGTTTGTAATTGAATATGCGCTTTGGATGCTCGTGAAATGCATCCAGGATTAGTTTTTTAATTGAATTGGGTTGGCCTTTAGAGCCCTTAGAACCTTTTCGTTTTCCAATGCGTTCGTTTCGTCTTTTTCTTCCCAAGGGTGCTTAGATTAATTCTAAATTGAGTATTATTAAAACCATTTAACTGGTTCAGGTTTCTTACTAACGAAGGAAACCTAATTTTGACAAAGAAAAGTTGGAAAGCCCAATTTTTCGCTAACAATGTAAAGTGATATTAACATGATTTCAGCAGATATAGAAAAGCAACTCAACGAACAGTTAAGAATGGAGGCAGAAAGCTCTCAGTATTATTTAGCAATGGCCTCGTGGGCAGAAGGTAAAGGATACAGCGGAACTGCAGAATTTTTATACATGCACAGCGAAGAAGAGCGTGCTCATATGATGAAGATTTTGCGTTATATCAACGAACGTGGAGGTAAAGCAATTGTACCAGAATTGCAAAAACCTGCAACTGAATTTGATTCGTTACAAGCCATTTTTGATGACTTATTAAAGCATGAAGAATTAATCACAAACAGCATTAATGAGCTGGTATTTAGGTGCTTGGAGCTTCGTGACTATACTACACATAACTTTTTACAGTGGTATGTTGCCGAGCAAATTGAAGAAGAAGCACTAGCAAGAACCATATTGGATAAACTGAATTTAATCGGAAACGACAAAGGTGGCTTGTATCTTTTTGATCGCGATGTAGAAAGCATAAAAGTGCAAAGTGCGGCAAATAATCCAGCATAAGCTTTTAAAGATGTAAGTATTTTAATTCTAAAAAGTTATTATTTGATAATTAGTCAATCATAAAAATGTGAAAAACATGACTCGGGATATATTTTCTTTTTTTCTTTCTGAAACAACAAAAAAAAGAAGCGAAAAAATCATCTTGAGCATCGCGATTGCCAGTTTCGTTATTCATTTAATTCTTATTTTTTTAGTTGATTCTAAATTAATTTATTTAGAGTCAAGTCTTTTTGACAGTCCGATAGCAGCCGTTTACACCCCTTTTTCCTTTATTTTGTTGTATGAGGTATATCTTGTAATCTATTATCTACCGAAATCCATCACCACATACATTGGTAAGCAATACGAGATCATCACGCTAATAATTATAAGGCGAATTTTCAAAGATTTATCAGATTTAAAGTTATCCTCTAATTGGTTTGAAATTAAAAATGACTTGCAATTTACTTACGATATCATTGCATCGATAATTTTATTTTATCTTCTTTATTTTTTTTACAGAAAAAGTAGAAAAAAGCAAGAGGTTCCATTAAAAATGATAAACAGTAACATCGATAGTTTTATTACTTTTAAAAAAGCGGTTGCTACTTGCTTAGTGCCCGTGCTTATCATTATTGCTGTTTATAGTTTTTCAAATTGGATTTCTGCGCTTATTAATCCAGAAATCATGATTGGAGTTTCATTTAAAAATATAAATAACATATTTTTTGATGAGTTTTTTACACTCTTAATATTAGTAGATGTAATCTTACTATTGGCTTCTTTTTATTACACGGATAAATTTCATAAAGTAATTCGTAATTCTGGATTCATCATTTCTACCATTCTTATTCGCTTATCTTTCTCAGTAAGTGGGTTATTAAATACAGTGCTAATTGTTGGGGCAATTGTATTCGGCCTGCTTATTTTAATAATTCACAATAAGTTTGAAGAGGAATTGAATCAAAACATGACCTAACTTGTGAAGAAATTATTTTGAGGCTCAAATTGAAAGAGAATACTTAAGGCTGAATAAAAATATTAAATTAGGCCTTATCATATAGTCTTTAAAGAAGGGAGCAATCAAACTAAAAGCAGTTATTTACTTTATTTGGTTAGAGTGGTTAGTTTTGCTTTGTGAATGGCCAACTAAAAGATGCATTTGAAATATTAAAAAGAGGCTCTATACTTAAAGTATGGAATTTTTTTTTGCTTCTTGTCTCATTTCGAATCAGTCGATTGTTAGGCAAGGTTGTGCATTGGGGTCAACCATTTAGTCTTTCATTTGAACCAACAACTACCTGTAACTTGGGTTGCCCAGAATGTCCTAGCGGATTAAGGCAGTTTTCTAGAGCTACAGGAAACGCTCAAATGGATCAATTCAAAGGTTGGATAAATCAGGTTACTTCTAAGCTTTGGTATTTAACATTCTACTTTCAAGGAGAGCCATACTTGAATCAAGATTTTTTAAAAATGGTGAGTTATGCTTCTAAAAAAGGAGTTTACACTGCTACTTCTACAAATGCACATTATCTGACCAAAGAAAAGTCAATAGAGACCGTAAAGAGTGGGCTTTCAAGAGTAATAATTTCCATAGACGGAACAACCCAAGAAGTTTACGAGCAATATCGAAAGCGTGGAAAACTGGATAAGGTGTTGGAAGGAACAAAAAATCTAATCGAAGCTCGAAAGGAACTAAAAAGTAATACTCCACACATAATTTTTCAGTTTTTGGTAGTAAAACCCAACGAGCATCAGATAGAAGATGTTGTAAAACTCGGAAATGAATTGGGAGTTGACGAAGTTCGTTTTAAAACTGCCCAGGTGTACGATTACGAAAACGGAAATCCATTGTTACCAGATAATGAAGAGTATTCTCGATATCGAAAAGGCAAAGACGGAAAGTTTCGATTAAAAAACAAAATGCTTAACCATTGCTGGAGAATGTGGCAAGGCTGTGTGGTGACATGGGATGGAAAAGTAGTACCTTGCTGTTTTGATAAAGACGCAACCCATCAATTGGGTGATTTAAACTCCACTTCTTTTAATACACTTTGGAAGTCTGCACCGTACAACGATTTCAGGTCATCGGTACTTACAGCGCGGGATCAAATTGATATTTGCACCAATTGCACTGAAGGAACCCAGGTTTGGACGTAAGAATAGGTTGGTAACAGTCATGCTGAATTTATTTCAGCATTTCAAAACAACTCCCCAATATCCTCATTCTCCAAATGATAAGTAACAATTCCCAAAGTCTTTGCTGATGCAATATGCTGAGGAGAATCATCAATAAATAAGGTTTCTTCTGCTACTAAGTTGTTCTCATTAAGTACTACATTAAATATTTCGGGATTGGGTTTTCTAAGGCCCATTTCATGCGATAAATACGTTTTTTCAAAAAGCGGTTCAAGGCCTTCAATTCCATTTTCACGTTTGATTACTTCTGAGTAATCATCGTAATGGATTTTATTGGTATTTGAAAGTAAAAACAATCGATAGTTGTCTTGTAATTTTTTAAGAATCTCAATCCTGTATTGAGGTAAATGCAAAATCAAAGCATTCCAAGCATGATCAATTTCAGCGTCCGTAACATCTTTTTCTGCAACTTCTCGAATAAGATTGCGAAATTCTTCGGGGCTGATTTTTCCAGTTTCTATATTGTCAAACAAATTCGATTGACTCATTTTGGAATATTGCGCTTTGAAATTTGGAATACCTAGTTTCTCAAAGGCTTTAACGGTAAGATTGTAATCAATATCTAGGATAACTCCGCCGAGGTCGAATATGATGTTTTTGATGCCATTTAAGTTCATGCAACAAATAAAGAAAGTTTGCGGCTTTTGAGTGTTGGTAGTATGTAAAGAAAAAATAAATTTGCAGCTTCGGTTCAAGAGAGGGAGGTCTTAACCATTTTCTTTTCATGAGCAGGGCCCATAGCTCAGTTGGTTAGAGCATCTGACTCATAATCAGAGGGTCGCAGGTTCGAGCCCTGCTGGGCCCACTAAATGAAACCTAGCATGAAAATGCTAGGTTTTTTTATTCTACATAGTTGTGAATTGCTGTTACATCATTTTTAGTCCATCGATAAACAAATATTACATTGGAGCAACTCATGAGGGTTTCGCTACTCGACTTGAAAACCATAATTCCGTGAAATACGGCAGCAAAAGTTATTCTTCCATTACCTAAAACTCTGGCACATCCTCAACTCTCGCATAAGGATATGAATCTAAAAACTCTAGTTTGTAATAAGAATTCAATCCAGAAATACCTGCAGATGCTGCTTTTTCTAGATTGATATAACCAGTTTCATTTATAGCATTGTCCGGAATAATTACGTGCTGAATTTCTCCCACAAGCATTTTAGTATTTGAACTTTTAATTTCAATTTCTTCCACTAGTTTAAGGCCCATTTTAATGTTACTTTCCTCAACAAATGGAGCCTTGAAACCCTCAATATATTGTTCCGTAAAGCCACATCGATCGAATTCAGAAATGTCAGTATCGAATTTGGCTGAAGTATAGTGAGCTTGTTCAGCATGGCTGGTCGGAATATGATTAATTGTAAAATAGCCGTTCTCACAAATATTATTATAAGTATCTCTTTTTACTTCGCCATGCGGGCGCATTATAAAGCCAATTAGCCCGGGTTTACTCGATAAATGCACAACTGAACTTATTATTGCCAAGTTCGTTTTACCATCATTAGAAATACTGCCTACAATATTTCCTGGCTTAATTCCAGTCAAAGAATTAATCATATTTAGCCTTTTAATTCTATCTGAGTCTAGTATGTCTTGTTTCGTTAGATGCATCTTTTGTTTTTTATTTAATTCGACTTCCCCAAAAACCAGCATGTTTCACCAATTTTAAATTTGAGTTTACTTTAATTTGGCAGGCCAATCGAAGCCTATTTTCAGGCTTATGAGGAGGAAAGTTAAGCCTTAGTTTCTCAACTTTTGTTTTTGGGTTAACATCACCTGTAATTTCCAATGCGCAGGTTCCACAGCTTCCCAATCCTTTACAATTCAGATATGTAGCAGCCCCATTATGTGGACTTAGTTTATTCTTGAGCAGAACATTTCGAAGAACTTCGCCTTCTGACGCATCAAACTCTTGATTCTTAAATTGAATGCGGTATTTTTTTTTTCTATCCGTCAAAGTAGCCCTTTGTATTCTAACCAATGGACAACAAAAAGGTTTTAGATTCATTTCTGGACTTTTTCAGAAAGTACTTAACTGTAATATCTTTCACCTTTGTGCATATCATGACTGAAACAGGATTAATACAATTTAGAGGAATGCCGCTTTTTCAAAGAGCAAAAATGTTGGCTCCAGGAACTAAACTAAATAACCTTCAAGACATAGCTTGTTTTTTCTACATTGTGCAAGGAAACTATGAGGCAGTTGAATCGAACGGAAAGTTTCGAATTACCGCCAAAGAAGCCTTACTGAAAAAATGTGGAAATTACATTGCTCGATTTTTTGGATCGGAACAAAGCAACGAATGCGAAGCAGTGGCAGTTTATCTATATCCAGATTTGCTACAAGAGTTGTACAAAAATGAACTTCCAGAGTTTTTAAAACAGTCAGACAAAATCATTCCTCCCTCAAAGATTGTTGCCGACGATATGATTGAGAAATACATGAGCAACTTATTCGATTATTTCGACAACCCTGAAATTGTTGATGAGGAATTGGCATTGCACAAAGTAAAAGAGTTGGTTATGCTTTTGCTAAGGTCAGAGCAATATGAAAGTGTTCAGCAATTTTTGTCTGAACTTTTTTCACCGGGAGTATTATCCTTCCAATCTGTAATAGAAAACAACCTATATAGCGGCCTTAGTCTTGAGGAATTAGCCTTTGTGTGCAATAAGAGTTTATCGAGTTTTAAGCGTGAGTTCAACCGAGTTTATAAGAAGTCGCCTGCAAAGTATATCAAGAACAGAAAGTTAGAAAAAGCAGCTCAATTACTCAATTCAACTGTTGAAGCAATTTCAAATATCGCCTACGATTGTGGGTTTCAAGATGTGACTACTTTTTCAGCAACCTTTCATGAAAAGTATGGAGTTGCGCCTTCGAAATATAGGGCTACTGCTTAACTAATATTGTAGAGTGAAGTTCATTATTACTTCCTAACAAAACAGAATACAATCCGGGTTTTAGGTAAGAAATATCTAGTTGTTCTTTTGAGGTTACTTGTTGTTCAAAAAGAGTTTCACCTAGGCTATTAATTATTCGAATTTTCTTTTGTCCGTAAAAACCTGAAAGAGTAATTTGGTTGGAAGTAGGATTTGGATATAAATTAATATGTTGATTAATTGGCTCATTAATAGAAATAGTTTCATCAGATTCAATAACACAGAGGGGTGAGAATTTTGTATGACTATCCACTTGCCGCCAATTGAGTTTACTGTACGCCGTATCATCAACTTGTATGCAATATAAGGAAGGACTATTTTCACTTTCAAAATGAATTATGGAGCTGTTGTTGTCATTTTGAATGTTAATTGTTTCAAGCTCATTACTACTGATGTAGAACACAAGTAATTTCTTTGAATTCGAAAGATTAAGATGTTTAATAGGGTTGCCAATACTATAGAAAGAGACAAGATCAAACATGGAATCAGTCTGAAGTGTAGTAATGTTATTTCCTGACACAACAAGTCTATTAATCGAACCGGGGTCTTCAAAAGTCAAATCGGTCATTTGATTGTCAGCACATGCTTCTACAGTGGCGAAACCAGCTAAGCTCCCAGGAATATGTAAAGATTTAATTTGATTTTTAGAACAGATAAAATTTATAATAATTGGCCACAAATTAAAATTTATAGGAATATGAGTGAGGTTATTAGAATCTACAACAAAACTTACTAAATTCTTATATCCAGAAGGGCAGTACTTTATGCTATCTAGATTACAGTTAGTTGCTGAGGCACCGTTAAGCAGTTTATTCTTACTAATGTCTAAAATTTTAATGCTGTTTCCAGAAATGCCGAAAGACCTTAAACTATCCAAAGTGCTAATATCTATACTGGTTAATTTATTTTCTCTTAGTCCTAGATCAGTTAAATTTTTCTCCAATTTTATATAAGATATATTATTTCGATCTGCTGCTAGTGTTCTTAGGTTGACCATTCCTTCTATATCGATGGAATCAATTTGGTTCTAACGGCAGTAAAAAGATACAAGGTTTGTAAAGGCCTTTATTCCTTCTACGCTTTTAATATTCTTATTTATACAAACAATATTCATCCGGGGAGATGAGCTGGCCTCTGTAATTTGAATCTCGCCGTCTTTGTTTGTATTTATAATAGTATCAGCTAACAGGAAGTTTTTGAAGTTGGTATCAGGGATAAATACAATTTGGCTAGCAGAAACTAGGCTCATCAGTATAAATGGAAGTATTAGAAGATTTTTCATGTTGATTAATTTAAGATTTAACACAATAATAAGAAACCTAATTGACCCAAATCAGCAATTAGTTGACCTTTTGCAGCAATACAATCGTCTGAAATTCAGTGACATTTTCCTTGTAAATAAAAACAACTCATTATGAAAAAGGTATTAACACTATTAATTATGGCAACAATTACAAGTTCAGCAATGGCGCAAGTGCCAGCAAAACACAAAAAGATTAAAATGACAAAAACCAGTGGAATCATCAATGTTTCTGCTGTTGATTTATGGGAAATAGTCGGTCCAGGATTTAGCAATGTTGGAGTATGGGCAAGTTCAGTTGATCACGCGGTAACCGCTGGCGAACCAAAATTTGAAGGGGCAACTTGTAGCGAACGCACTTGTGATTTGAATGCAAAAGGGTTTGATAAAATTTTGGAAATCATTACTATTTAGAATCCTAAGGATCGAATTCTAGCTTTTGACGTTATTGAAGGATTACCGGGGTTTGTATACGTAACAAATAGCAACTGGGCCATTAAGGAAATTGCTCCAGGTCAATCGCAAATTGAGATTACGGTTACTATAAAGGCAAAACGTTTTATGGGCTCTTTAATGGGAGGGATGTTTAAAGCTAATTTGAATAAAGCTATTCCTACAATAATTCAAGATCTTACCATTTACGCAGAAACAGGTGAGATATCAGATACTAAAAAGAAAAGAAAAGAGAAAATGGACAAGAAGTTGGTGGCGGCTAAATAGATTCAATTCAATAAGATTGTAGAAGGGCGACTCGCATGGGTTGCCCTTTTTTGTTGCGATTTTCTAAATACGGTCATTCCGTGAGTTGAATTGAGCCATTCCGATAGTTATCGGAAGAGGAACGAAATTGCTAGCGAATTTTCTGCACGGAATGACGAAAATTAAGAATGGGAGTTACTCAAAAAACAAATCAGAGGTAATTCCATCCAGCAGTACTTTACCTTTTGGGGTAACGAATAATCGATTTTGGTCTAATGCCAAGTATTGTTTTGACAGAGCGTTAGCACTTTCTTGCAGTAAAACGGCTAAACGTTTTTTTCCAAAATTATTTTCGAAATGATTCAAATCTATTCCTTCAACGGTTCGTAAACCGGTCATTATAAACTCGTTTATCCTGTCAATTAGAGATAAAGTTTCGCTTTCAAAGTGGGTTTTATTTTCTCGAATAAGGTCAACGTATTTTTTGGTATTGGCAATATTCCAACTTCTACTTGTTCCATTAAAGGAGTGAGCAGATGGTCCAAAACCCAAGTAGTGGATTCCTTTCCAATAACTGGAATTGTGCTTCGAACGAAAACCTTGTTTTGCAAAATTGGAGGTTTCATAATGTTCAAATCCCGCTTTTGATAGCAGGTCTACTAATAAATTATGTTGCAATACAACTTCGTCATCTGATGGAATACTTACGCGTCCTTTAGAAACCAAATGCGCAAGTGGAGTTCCAGTCTCGATAGTTAGGTTGTAAGCCGAAATGTGCTCTGGATTTAGTTTCAGTGCTTGCTGAATGTTGTTTTGCCAATCTTCAATCGAACTATCTGGCAAACCATAAATAAGGTCGATACTTATGTTATTAAACCCCGATACTCTGGCTAGAGAAATACAGTTTTTAGCTTCAGCAGCATTATGAGCACGATTCATCAACGTTAAGTCTTCATTTTTAAAAGACTGAATGCCAATACTTAATCGATTGGCTCCAATTTCTGAAAGCTGTTTTAAATAGTCTTCGGTTAAATTATCTGGATTTGTTTCAACTGTAATTTCTACATTTCCTGTTACCGAATAATTCATTTGAATGGCCTCAATTATTGAGTTCAATTCTTGAGTTGAAAGCTGAGAGGGAGTTCCTCCACCAAAGTAGATGGTCTCAATAGTTTGATTTTCCAAGTATGCTGTTCTAGATTCGATTTCTTCTAGAAGTGCTTTTATAAATTCTTGTTTATCTAATAAATGAACGGTGAAGTAAAAGTCACAATAACTACAAGCTTGTTTGCAATACGGAATGTGAATGTAAATACCAGCCATTACCTATATTCTAGGCTCTTTGAAGGGTAATTCGAAAGGTGGTTCCTTCGTTCACCTTGGAAGATTTTACGAATATTTTACCACAGTGGTATTCTTCAATAATTCGTTTGGATAGCGTTAAGCCAAGTCCCCACCCTCGTTTTTTAGAAGTTACACCCGGGTTAAAAACCGTTTTTCTGTGTTGAGGCGTCATTCCCTTTCCAGTATCTTCAATATCAAGGTGAATCATTTCATTTTCTTCCACAATACTTAGGGTAAGTTTTCCTTGACCTCCCATGGCATCAATTGCATTGCGGACTAAATTTTCAATAACCCAATTAAATAGTGCTTCATTCATTTTAACGAGCCTATTTCCAGAAGTATGGTCCTTGATACTAAACAGTACTTTTTTGGAACTGCGCACTTCGTGGTAGGCAATTGAACGCTGAATTACTTTTTTTAAGTCCAAAGGTTGTAGTTCAGGAATCGACCCAATTTTAGAAAACCGATCAGTTATTATTTCAAGACGCTGCACATCTTTTTCGAGTTCGTTCGCAAGCGTCATGTCTTCACCTTTTGATTTAATGTATTCTACCCAACCTAATAATGAACTGAGTGGAGTACCTAATTGATGTGCTGTTTCTTTGGCCATTCCAACCCATACACGGTTTTGTTCTGCCCGACGAGAGGTACTAAAAAAGTAATAGCCTATAAGAATAAATAATCCAACCACCCCAAACTGAATGAAAGGGTAGTAGCGCAATTGGGTTAAAATCCATGAGTCTTGATACATTACATAACTCTCTTTATCTTGAAGCATGATTTTAATCGGAGCATTTGAAGCTTTCATGCTTTCAATCAGTTCAGCCACTTTTTCGGGTGAATTGAAGGTGCTGGAGTCAAGGTTTCCTGCGAATAAAATATCATTTTGTGATTGATTGGTAACTACGGTAGGAACACTAGCGCTGTTTGAGACAACCTCACTAATAAAAGATTGCTGTAAGTCTGAAAAAGTCTGCTTTAGCTCTTCAAATAATCGGGAGTCTTTATAGTAGAGATAATCAAGCTGGTTACCTAGATATTTGATTTCAATAGGGTCGTAAAGCGCACGCATTATCTTAATTTCTTGCTGAACCGCTGCGTCATCACCCTTCATTTCTTTGGGTAAGTTTCGAGTTGCTTTTACTGTTCCATCTTGCCCCGTCCAAATAACAGGCACGGTGGTGTTATCCGTTAAAATTTTTGTTAGAAAGGGAAGGTCAAGGTTGTTTGAAGAACTGGATAAGCGTTTGTTGGCTTCAACCCAAAGTTCTACTTTCTTGCGCTCTTCTTCTCTTAACTCGCGAAATAGTCGTTCAGTGTAATTCACCAATCGCGCTTTTTTCTTTACGGCTTCTGCCCAAAGTTCAACTTGCTTCCGTTGTTCTTTCGAAATATTTTGGACCAAACGATTTGTATACCAGAAAGATGCAGCTATAATGACAGCAGCAAAGGCCAATAAGAGCTTTTTCCAGTTTTGTTTTTGTTTGTAGATGTCCATTTGGGGTAAAGGTAATCAGTGTTATCGAAATACTATCAGGTCACTCTGAACTTGTTTCAGAATCTCGCTTCGTTAACGCTTTAATCTGGAATTGTTATAGACTCAATCATAGAAACGGTTTCCTCAACACTTAAAGCATTTTCAACAGAATACTCCCCTATGGCAGTGCGTCTGAGTGAACTTAAAAACCCACCACAGCCCAATGCTTTTCCTAAATCGTGAGCCAAACTTCGAATGTAGGTCCCTTTTGAGCAAACAACTTCAAACGCACAGTCCAGTCCTCCTTCAACATGTTTGCTGGGTGCAATAGTTGAAATGGAATAACTAATAATTTCAATTTCTCTTGCGGGTAAATCTGCCGAAAAACCTTTGCGTGCCAATTCATAAGACTTCTTTCCATTCTTTTTAATGGCGCTAAAATCCGGCGGAAACTGTTGAATTTTACCAACGAAAGGTTCAGTCGCTTTTTGCAATTCTATTAAAGAAAATGTTACGGTACCTCCACTCGATTCTATTTCAGTTTCCAAATCATAACTTGGTGTAGTTCCTCCGAGAGTAATAGTACCCGTATAAGTTTTTGGTAAACCCATATATTCGTTAATGGCTTTTGTTTTTTTACCTGTGCAAATAATTAATAGCCCGGTTGCAAGTGGATCCAATGTGCCAGCATGTCCTACTTTATGCTTTTTCACCTCAAGGGCGCGTTTTAAATTGTAACGCAATTTATTGACAACATCAAAGGAAGTCCAAGTAAGTGGTTTGTCGACTAATAGAACACTTCCTTCCTTAAAGTTAGGTCGTTCTAGCATGGTTTAGAAATTAAATGGAAAATGCAATAGCAACGATACCTGCTACTAAACAATACAATGCGAAGTATTGCAATTTGCTCTTTTTAACCAGTTGAATCATCCAGTTACAAGCAAACAAACCACTTACGAATGCCGCAATGAAGCCTGCAATTAATGCAACTGGCTCAACCGTATCGGCAGTTGCCAAGCCTGCTTGTTGAAGTTCAATATAGTCTTTTACATCTAAAAGTGTAGCTCCCAGAATTAATGGAATTACCATAAGGAAAGAGAATCGAGCTGCTCTACTTCGGCTAACACCAAGCATTAGTGCTGTTGATATAGTTGCTCCCGAGCGAGAAATTCCTGGCAGAATTGCAACGGCTTGAATAACGCCAATCAGTAGTGAAGAAGCGAATCCAATCTTTCCTTTTTCCCGCTTTATTTTGGTAGTCATAAACAGTAACATAGCGGTTACTAAAAGCATAAAGCCAACTAAAAGGATGTTTCCGTCAAAGAAGTTTTCGATTTCTGATTTGTAGAACAATCCCACCAATCCAGCTGGAATCATTGAAATTGCGATATAAAGAATATACTGTCTCCCGGCATTCCACAGTCTAGGCTCAAAGAACATTCGAATGAGCATCCAAATGTCCATTCTGAAAATGACAATAGTACTTAGAGCAGTTGCGGCGTGAACCACAATAGAAAATAACAGAGGGTCATTCAGCTCCACATTCAGAACTGCCTTGCCCAGCTCAATATGCCCTGAACTACTTACTGGTAAAAACTCAGTAAGCCCTTGAATTACTCCGAGGATTATTGCTTCTAGTATACTCAAAAGGGTAGAGAGTTATTGAGCTTTTCGTTTTTTGAAAATACCCACCATAACCACGGCAAATCCTATCAAAACAACTGTTGGCGCAACGGTAATTCTTCTTGCACTAAATACTTCTGGGTTGAATACGTTGGGGTCTTCTGAACCACCTCCAGACATTAGAAAAAACCCAATAATTACCAAAACCAAACCGCCCGCAAGCATCATGTAATTGGCTTTTTCGAACACAAATCCTTTTTCGTTTTCTTGACTCATAATATTAACTGTATAGTTTGTCTGTTGTCATGCGTAAATATTTACGCACCGCCAAACCAGTACTTATCCATGTAATAATAATTCCAAGCAAAAGTACCATTCCAAACAAAGATGCAACCATTTCTACATCCTGAATTGCAAAAAGTTCAGGTAATTTTTGTTGTAGGTAAAATAACAACCCAATTAATAGGCTTATTGAGATCATTGCACCGTAGATTCCATTTAAAATTCCACGCAACACAAAGGGTCTGCGAATAAAACCCGGCGTAGCACCAACGAGCTGCATGGTTTTTATGATAAACCGCTTAGAATAAAGGGCTAGACGAATACTGTTGTTGATAAGCGCAATGGCAATGATGAGCAATAAGATGCTAAAAACAATAATCACCATGGAAATATTTTTGATGTTTTCGCTGACCAACGAAACCAAATCACGCTGATAAAACACTTCTTTTATTCGAGGGTTTTTCATGAGTTCTGCTTCTATCCAACTCAAACTATCGGGATTAGCATATTCTGCATTTAATCGAACTTCGATGGAAGCAAGCAAAGGGTTGTAGCCCAAAAAGTCAACAAAGTCTTCCCCTAAATCAGCCGTCAATTCTTTTGCAGCGCGCTCTTTATCAATGTATTCGGTAGCTTTTACATAGCTTGCCGCATCTAAGGATTTTTGGAATTTAACTATGTCTACTTCTTTTACCTGATCTTTTAGAATTACAGAAAAGCCAATGTTTTCTTTTACATAATTGGATACGCGTTTGGCTTGTAATAAAATTAACCCTAAAATACCGAGCATAAAAAGCACTAAACTGATGCTGATGATTGCAGTGAAATAGGACGAGTTTAATCGTTTTTTAGAGAAGCGTTCTTCCGCTGTAGCCATAGGTTTTCTTGTATTCCTTGGACAGCTAAAATAACAATTTAATCGGCGACCCTAAAGATGGAGTAATGTTACTTTTGTACACTTTTTTGTAAATAAAGCATCCCCCAATAAACAGGTATGAAGGCATACGATTTTAGTACGATAGAGGCCAAGTGGAGAAAGCAATGGCAGGAAGACAAAGTCTACAGAATCGAGAACAACTCGGAGAAACCCAAATTCTACGTGTTAGATATGTTTCCATACCCATCTGGCGCAGGCCTGCATGTAGGCCATCCCCTAGGATATATTGCTTCAGATATTTATTCTCGATTCAAAAGAGCGAACGGTTTTAATGTTTTGCATCCCATGGGTTATGATGCTTTTGGGTTACCAGCAGAGCAATATGCAATTCAAACTGGACAGCATCCTGCAAAAACTACAGAAGAAAATATTGCTAGATACAGAGAGCAATTGGATTTAATCGGATTTTCTTACGACTGGAGCAGGGAAGTAAGGACGAGTGATCCTAAATATTACAAATGGACACAGTGGATTTTTATTCAACTGTTTAATGCTTGGTTCAACAATTCAACCCAAAAAGCGGAGTCTATTGACAACTTGATATCCAAATTCGAGAAAGAGGGCAACGCTAGTGTGAATGCCGCAAATGATGCAGATTATACTTTTTCTGGAGAAGATTGGAAAGGGTATTCTGAAAAACGCCAACAAGAAATTTTACTGGATTATCGCTTGACCTATATTTCAAATAGTATGGTGAATTGGTGTCCAGCATTGGGAACTGTATTGGCTAATGATGAAATTAAAGATGGCGTTTCTGAACGAGGTGGACATCCTGTAGAACAACGAAAAATGCGACAATGGAGTATGCGTATTTCTGCCTACTCGGAGCGTTTGTTGCAGGGCTTAAACGACCTAGACTGGACCGATTCTCTGAAAGAAATTCAACGCAATTGGATTGGTAAAAGTGTGGGTGCCGCAGTGCATTTTCAAGTGGCCGATTCTAATCATAAACTGGAAATATTTACAACGCGACCGGATACCATTTTCGGTGCTACTTTTATGGTAATTGCGCCGGAGCATGATTTGGTTGTTGAGTTAACTTCTGAATATCAAAAAACGGCAGTTGAGGATTACATTGCTCAAGCCAAAGCCAAAACCGAGCGGGATAGAATGTCGGATGTAAAGAACATTACCGGAGTTTTTACGGGGAGTTATGTTGAACACCCATTTTCTGGAGAAAAATTACCGATTTGGATTGCAGATTACGTATTGGCAGGTTATGGAACAGGTGCTGTTATGGCTGTTCCGAGTGGAGACCAGCGCGACTGGGACTTTGCAAACCATTTTGGTCTGTCTATTCCAGCAGTTATTGAAGGTTCTGATGTTTCAAAAGGTGCAAATGAAGATAAAGGTGGCGTTTTGATGAATTCTGATTTCCTAAACGGAATGAAAGTAAAGGATGCAATCAAAAAAATGCTTTATGAATTAGAGGCAAAAGGCATTGGAGAAAAGCAAGTAAACTACCGCATGCGCGATGCAGTTTTTAGCCGTCAACGCTATTGGGGTGAACCCGTTCCTATGTACTTTAAGGATGGAGTTCCTTATCCGGTTGCGGAAAAAGACTTGCCTATTGTACTTCCAGAAGTAGATAAATATTTACCAACTGAAGACGGTCAGCCACCTTTAGGGCACGCAAAAGACTTTACGTATTCTCCAGAAGGCGACGAGGAGAAATATCCTATCGAATTGAATACCATGCCGGGTTGGGCTGGAAGTTCATGGTATTTTATGCGTTACATGGATGCTAATAACCCCGATGAATTTGTTTCTAAAGAAGCAATCGATTATTGGCAAAATGTGGACGTTTATTTGGGTGGAGCTGAACACGCAACTGGACATTTGCTGTATTTCCGTTTTTGGACAAAAGTACTTAGCGATTTAGGATTTGTACCTTTTGATGAACCTGCTAAAAAGCTGATTAATCAGGGGATGATTCAAGCGGAGGATGGTCAAAAAATGAGCAAACGCTATGGAAATGTTGTAAATCCTGATGATGTAATTACAGATTATGGAGCAGATACATTGCGTTTGCACGAAATGTTCTTAGGGCCCATTGAACAAAGTAAACCATGGAATACTAAGGGTATTGAAGGGGTTCACCGTTTCTTGAAAAAGTTATGGCGCCTATTGCGCGACAACGAGGGAAATTTTTTGGTTTCTAAAGAAAAGGCGACGAAAGATGAACTAAAAACCTTGCACAAAACAATCAAGAAAGTATCCGACGATAACGAACGCTTTTCATTTAATACTTCGGTTTCTACTTTTATGATTGCAGTAAATGAGCTCTCGGATTTAAAATGCAACAAACAAGAAATCATTGAACCTTTGTTGGTTTTAATGCACCCTCATACTCCTTATATAACTGAGGAAATTTGGTCATTATTGGGGAATGCAGAAAGTATAGTTTTTGCCGAATGGCCATTATTTGATGGAAGTCATTTAATAGAAAGTAATTATGCCTATCCAGTTTCTTTCAACGGTAAAATGCGGTTCAAGATGGAGCTGCCACTTGATTTAGACAAAAATGAAATTGAAAAAGCAGTTTTAACCTCCGATAATGCCGCTAAGTACCTAGAGGGAAAAACACCAAAAAAGGTAATTGTAGTTCCCGGTAAAATTGTCAATATTGTGCTTTAGTAAGTACTGTAAATAAATTATTATATGAAGTATTTTATAAACGCATTATTAATCACCTGTACTTCAATAGTATATGCTCAAGAGGTGGATACGAGCATCACATTTAAAGCATTTACAGTTCAAGGTATTCGTCAAGACGATTCCTTACTAAATCAACCAGCAAACCCTTATTTGATTGAAAATGCTGAAGTGAGAAATACTCCAGTTCAATCCACTTCCGACCTGTTAGATAATGCAGTGGGCATTGATATTAGAAGCAGAAGCGGGCTAGGCGTTCAAAGTGATTTAAGTATTCGCGGTGGTACCTATGATCAGTCATTATTGATGATAGATGGAGTAAAAATGTCGGATCCGCAAACGGGTCACCACATGATGAATGCTCCGTTATTTATTGATCAAGTTGAACGTATTGAGCAAATTAATAATGGCGGGTCTCGTTGGTTTGGTCCATATGCTTTTAGTGGCGCTGTAAACCTAATTACTAAAAGAGCGGACTCGAGTAATCTACAATTACGATTGTCAGGTGGAGATTTTGGCTATTTAGATGCAGGGGTATCGGGTTCTGCAGTGACAGAGAATACAAGCACAACAGTAAGTCTTAATCGAAGACAAAGCTTCGGATATATTAGCAATACCGATTTTGACATGAACAATCTATTTGTGAGCTCAAACGTTGATGTAAAGGAAATGACCTTTAAGTTCAATGGCGGAATTACGGATAAAAACTTCGGAGCACAGAACTTTTATACTGCGAACTTTCCGAGTCAATACGAAGCTACTAGAACTTATTTTGCTTCCTTGCAAACCACGCTGGATTTAGGTAAATTAAAAATCACCCCTAGAGCATACTATAGAAGGCATTATGATCGCTTTGAATTGTTTAGAGAAGGAACTGGATGGTACGAGAAAAGAGGAGAATTTTTAGTTTTGGACAGAGCTAGAGATACTGTTCCCGGCTGGTATGGCGGACCAAATTATCACCGAAATGAAGTAAGAGCTGGCGAGTTAAATTTGGCTTATACTTCCAAATTTGGTCAAACCTATATTGGTGGAGAATACCGTCACGAGCTAGTTTGGAGTAATAACTTGGGAGAGCCATCAGATACGATTGAGGATTATGGCAATGCTCTTTACACAAAAGCAGCTGATAGAGAGAATACAAGTTTGTTTTTTGAACATAATGTAAAGGTGAGGAAGTTTAGAATTTCAGCCGGACTGCTCGCCAATTTTCATTCAGATTATGGAAACGATGTATTTCCTGGAGCTGATGTGAGTTATGAATTAACCAAAAAAATTGATTTGTTTGCTGGTGCAAATCGCAACATGCGCTTTCCAACCTATACTGATTTATACTATAATTTGGGAGGTGCAGTTGGAAGTATTGACTTAGTTCCAGAGCAATCTCAGAATTATCAATTTGGTTTGAAGTATAATAACTACTGGTTTTCAGGAACCGTAACGGGTTTTTATCGCCAAGGCCAAAACTTGATTGATTGGGTGCGTAAAAATGGATCGGTTATTACGGAAGCTTCTAATTTAACAGCCGTCAATTTTATCGGAGTAGAAACGGAGGCACGAATGAACTTGAAGCAATTATACAATTCAAAGGATGCCTTCTTTAATGGTGTTACCTTTCGCTATACAGGAATGTCAGCCGACCAATCTAGCGAAGGGTTTGAGTCAAATTATGTGTTAGATTATTTGAAGCATAAACTAAACGTTGGAGTTGATCACTCATTAACGGGTCGATTAAATATGGCTTGGAATGTACGCTATCAATATCGTGAAGGAGGCTATTTTAATTCAGCAACAGGCTCAGAGGTTGCTTTTGGTGGGTATACTCTGGTTGATTTGCGTTTGTATCAAGAGACTAAAGTGGCCTATTGGTATATTGAGGCGGCCAACCTGTTTAATCAGCAATATGAAGATATAGGGTTTGTTCAGCAACCAGGCCGTTGGCTGAGAGCTGGAGTTAAATATAATATCGGCTTTAAAAAGAAGGGCTAGCTTTTTACACCCGTAAAACGAATTACCCAAGGAGTATCTTCATTCTGCGGGTCTGTTCCAGTTAGCGTCAGCGTTAGGTTACCAGAGGCATGAGAAAAAGACCCAGTAACGGTTTTCATATTTGCTAAACGCGCCGGTATAAGGTTGTTTAGCTCAGAGAAAGTAAGCTCTGCATTGGTTCCAATTGCTCGAGTATCAAACCCACCCCTTGGTATAAATACGGTAAACTCTTTTAGGTTCTTTGCGTAAATCTGGCACCCACCATTATAAGTGTTGCTGAGTGCAGTATCAATAGGATAAGTTTCTAAAAAAGACCCTTCATAATTGCCTACGATAAGATTGGTTAATGGAATACTGATAAGTTCTATGTGTCTTGTAAGTTGATCTTCGCCTTTATCTCCTTTTACCGTCAAAGAAACTTTATAAGTGCCTACACTTGTATAGGTATGTTCTGGGCTAGGCTCGTTTGAGAATTCGCCATCACCAAATTGATAATCATATTGATTGGCGAGTTCGGAGCAATCTTTAAAGGTAATGGGCTCATTTATTTCTAGAATTCCTGAGGGCTCAACAAAGCATGCCACGGGTCGCTTTTTATTGCAGGCAATTAGTCCTAAAAGAAATACAATAGAGAAAATAAGGTAAAAGCGCTTCATTAGGTCAAAATTAGCCATAAAAAAAGGGAAGCATGTCATGCTTCCCTTTTAAGTTTCTTAGTGATTCTTAATAGAATTTCGAACGGCTATCAGTAATATTCGCTGATTCTTTTAAGGCTTCAAATACTTCTACATCAACTCTTGATCCGTAATTACGTTTGATTTGGTCTTGAACAAAACTAAGGTCAGAAGCTTCTGGAGCTTCTCCTATTAGGTCAAGACGAATAACGTACACTCCATTTTCTCCTACAATTGCTTTTGAGGTTTCACCTTGAGGCATTCCAAAGGCAATTCCTAGTACTTTGTTTTCAGGACCTATTCCAGTAATTGAGAACATATTAAATGAAATATCATTTGAGGCTTGTATTTCTTTTCCAACATTTTGCGCGGCCTCTTCAAGGTTAGAAAAAGAACCCAGTTTAGAAAGAATTACATCCGACTTCTTTTCGCTAATTACTTTTTCCCTAACAAGTTCTTCAACTTCTGTAAAAGGCAATGTTCCTTTGTCTTTTACACTTGTTACTGCAGCAACCACAAATTGATTTCCCATTTCAAATGGTTCAGAAACTTTTCCTACTTCGTTATCATATACCCAACGAATAACCGTTCTTGGGTTTTCAATACTTCCTAGTACTTTGTCACCTTCCTTGATTGTGCTGTAATCAAACGATTCTATGCTTTGATCTTCTGACAATGCAGTTTTAAAAGCTTCTAAATTGCTATTGTTGATTGAAAATGCACTTGCCTTATTGTATGCCTCATCAAAAGTTTCGTTACTTGGCTCTACAAGTCGCGTAACGGTTACCAGCTCAACTTTTTCTTTTTCCTCAGTTTTGTCCAAAATATCAATGATGTGAATCCCAAATTGCGTAGTAACAATTACGATATCATCTTTTTTCGTTTCAGAATCAAAACAGATGTCGTTAAACTCTTGAACCATTTTTCCTTGCGTAAACCACTCTAGGTTTCCACCATTTTGTGCTGATCCAAAATCCTCACTAAACTCAGTCGCCATGGCAGCAAAATCAGCTCCTTTGTCAAGCTCTATTTTGATGCTGTCAGCTCTTGCTTGTAGCATGCTAGTATCAGATTCGGGTTTTAATGTTAATAGTACGTGACGAGCATTTACTGAGTCAGCAACAAATTGAACACCGGTCTTTTTTGAAATATTATAGCTGTTTTGCAATAAGTAAGGGCCAAATACAGAACCAATTGAAGCGTTAAAAATCAATGAATCTAAACCAGCGGGTAATTCATAACGTCCGAAAAGGTTAAAAGAACGCTCAGGATTGTCTGAATTTTGATAAACAAATAGTGTATCATTTTCAGCTCCTTTAAAAGCGTCAATTTGATTAGCCACCTCATTATTAGCATCTTCAAAATCTTTAGGAGAAGGGTTTACAGAAAACACAGCAACCTTTGCTCCTCGCATTGTTTCTTCTTGTTGAAAAACTTTTTCTTTTTTGTGTTTATTATAATATGACTTTAAATCACTCTCATCAACCGTTACATCTTCTTCAGAAATATCCGAATAGTTCATTCCAGTCCAAGAAAGGTTAATTCGTTGGTTTTCTTCAGTATTTTGAACTTGCGCAGCAAAGCTGCTTCCAATTAGACCTTCTTTTATTAGTTCAGTGTATTTGCTTGAAAGCGCATCTAAACGTATCGCGTCTTCAATAGGCAACCAAGTGTCTTTTTGATCTCCGGCCATAACGTTTTTTACATAAAGTAAAACCTTGTTATTGTCGAGTCTACCCGTTTCTAGGTTTTGAAACTGCTCGTAAACTCTTCCGGTTTGAGGATTAGTAAAAAACTGGTTTAGCACTTTATTCTGATCGTTATTCTTGATTTGATCAAACAACTCTTCTGGGGCAACGGAAAGACCAAGCTTCTCATATTCTTTAAAAAGAACCTTATTTTGGATAAAGCGGTTCCATGCTCTGTTGCGAGCATCATCCATTTGTTCTGGAGTAAGCGTTTGATCTCCTCCAATTTTCCGAACCATTGCTTCGAATTCAGCATATTCTATTTTATCACCAGCGATTTCACCCACTGTAGTGTCTTGTTTGTTTAACAAACTAGTGTTTCCACTTAATAAGTCACCACCTACAAACAAAACCATCGCTACGCCAATTGTGCCAATTAGCAGACCTGATCTTTTTCTAATGCTATTTATAACAGCCATTCTATTACTTTCTTAAAATTGGGTTGCGAATATACAATCTATAATGGTTAATGTAAAATTTGGAAGATTATTGTAAGAATCTGATAAACAAATAATTACAGTCTTTAAAATTAAATTTAAGTGTCCGTTTCAACAATACGGAGATCGATAAGGTCAATTTTGTTTTCCTCAACAATCAGAATTTCAAACTTATACGGTGCTATATTTATAACCTCACCCTTCTCAGGGATGCTTCCTGAAGCATTTATTATTAAACCACCTAACGTTTCATATTCCTCGCTAGAAGGAAGCGTCAAGTTGTAGTTCTCGTTAAGATAATCGATTTCCAATCGAGCACTGAACTGATAGTGTTCATCATTAATCACATTTTCAGTGTATTCCTCTTTATCGTGTTCATCTTCAATTTCACCAACCAACTCTTCAATGATGTCTTCGGTGCTAAGTATTCCCGCTGTTCCTCCAAACTCATCCAATACAACCGCAATACTTCGTTTGTTTTTAATTAGAATTGACATTGCTTCATTTGCAGACATTGCTTCTGGTATTAAGGATACAGGCAATAAAATATTTTTAATTGTTTTGGGCTTTTTGAGCAATTCAAAGGAATGGACATAACCAATTATATTATCGATATCTTCTCGGTAAATCAAAATCTTGCTTAAGCCAGTTTCGGTAAGTGTTTTTTTCAGAACTTCAATAGATTCGTTTTCTTCTAAGGCTATAACTTCAGTCCTAGGAATCATACATTCTCGCACCCTAAGCTCACTAAAATCAAGTGCATTTTGGAAAATTTGAACTTCATTTTCAATTTCTTCTTTATTGTGCATTGAGTCGGTGGCTTCTTTTACAAAATGGTCGAGATCAACTTTTCCAAAACTAACTTCTAGTTCGCCAATATCTTGCTTCATAATTACTCGTAGAATCCAATTAGAATAGATAGTGATGATTCGCACTAAAGGAAAAAGAATAATGTAAAACAACACGGTTGGTAAAGCGAAAAAACTCAGTGTTTTATTAGGGTCTATACGAAAAAGTACTTTGGGTAAAAACTCTGCTGTCACTAAAATTAGCAAGGTGGATATAATAGTTTGAAGTAAAAAAACTATGAATGAACTACTAATAAAAACAGCCAAAGGTGGCTCTAAAATGAGGGCTATAAAAATTCCATATATAACGAGTGCAATATTATTTCCAACGAGCATGGTTGAAATAAAACTGCCTTGATTTTTTAAAAAGAAAGAGAATACTCGAGCTGATATTATGCCCCGTTTTTTTTCCAACTCAATTTTGAGTTTGTTGGACGAAACAAAAGCAATTTCCATTCCTGAAAAAAATGCAGAAAAAAGGAGGGTAATAATAACGATTAACCAGGGGCTACTTTCCATTGAATATTAAGCTGTGTCGAAGATAAGAAATCCTGCTAGATTTCTTATTTATTCTTATTCATAACAGCATTATGCCTTCTGCGCAGATAGAAAAGAAATCCTGCAACTACTGGCAATAAGAAAATCATGTATTCTGGTTTTTCGTCACTTGGCAAAGTGAAAAAAGTGTATAGTGCAAATACGGCAGAAAGAATTGATACTGCTAGCCAAACATATTGCATGATATTATTATAGCGTTCCATTATTTATTATTGAAGGCTGTCTTCATCAACAGCAATAGTTCCTTTTATATTTTTAATTCGATATTTAGTAAATTGTTGATTTGCTTCTAAACCATCACCGTAAATAATTTCATCGGGCGTAGTTATTTTAACAAATTCCTCCGTATAAATTTTTTCTTCTTTTTGAAGCCAGATAAGATGCTCAGTATTTAGTATTTCTTCTTTTCCATTAACTACTTCGACATTGTGCTTAACCTCGACCCTTTTGTCTTCGGTATAATTTATAGCATAGTCTGCTTTTAATGTAGACTCAACGTTACCCAAACTATCGTAAAAGAATAGGTTTAATCCTTTTGGAAATTCGACATAAGGTGTCTCTAAATTTGTCCATCGTTGCAGTTCAGGCGTTACTATCTTCAGTCGCAAAACGGCACTGTCGCTGTAGAGTATGGTTGTATTTATCGAAATTTCTACCGGTTTGGGCACCTCATCATTAAGATTGGGAAGTTCACTATTCTCACTCGAGCAACTCATAAAAAATATAGCCACAACAAAAGTTGCGGCTACATAATTAAAGAGTTTTACAAAGTGGCTCAAAGTGCGTTATTCTAGAAACGAACTTTAGTAGTTTCGTTTATCCAACTACCAACCTTGATCTCATCTCCTTCATTTTTTCCTACGAAGAAGCATTCTGATTTTTCTGGATATCTACTTTTTGCCTTTGCAATTTTATTGTTTGCGCTTTCTCTTAAAGAAGGGTCTTTTGAAATAGCTATTTGATACTTATCAACTGCAGCCCAATATCCGGCTCCTTTTTCACAAGGATTCTCTCCCCACGTGCTTGCTCCACCTAAGTATGCATCTCCAAGCATCATGTATGCATCACCTGAGTTAGGATCAATAGAAAGCGCTTTTAATGCTTTTTGCTTTGCACTTGAATATTGTCCAGCACTCAATTGACATAAACCAGCTCGCAAGATAGCCTTCACTTTGAAAGGAGCTACTTCGTCTTTGTCTTCCATGTTAGCGGCAAGAGTAAAAGCTTCTTCATAATATGGGATTGCAGTAGGGCAATCTTTTTTCTTTACATACCAGTTAGCAATACTCCAAGCGGCAAGTGCAGAAGGCTCTTTTTCTTGCAATTTTTTTGCAATCGTGATATAAAAATCAGCGTCCTCGCATTCCTTGGTGTTCAGTAGAGAAAGGATTTCTTTCAGTTGCTCTATGTTTTCAGGATCCTTTTCATATCTGGGAGTGAATGCTTTCACCAAGTCATCACAATCGGCAACTTGTTTGAAAAACTCCAATAAATTATCCCCAGTTTTTTTATAATTTTCTCTATCCTTTTCTCTTGTGCTGTTCTTAACATTATAGTCCGCAATAGCCTTGAGCTTCGGGTAAAGGTTGATTAACTCATCTTTAGTCGTAAGTTCATTTTTAAACATTTTGTATTTGGTCTGATACATATAAACGAGTGCTCCAGCTTCCATGTCATTTCCTTGTAACTGAAGTGATTCCTCAAACATTTTATAAGCAGCCTCAACTTCTGATGGCCTATGTTGAATTAAGTCTGCGGCTTTTCGTCCTAAAACAATACCCCGTTCTCCAAAATGCTCAATTCGCGAATCATAAACCATCATTAAAGTGTCAATCAAAAGTTCTTTGAGCTCTTTATCCTCTTTGGTTTTCTTTATTTTTTTCTCATAAAGTCTAGCCCCCTTAATATAAATACCCTTTGAAACTTTTGGACAGTATGTAAATACATTTTTCCAATATTTTAAAGATTCATCATATTGTTTTTGTCTGTAATAATCTTGGTATAAAGACAAGTTTTTAATGCACTCTAGACTGTCTTCTGGAGAGGCTCCAAACTTCTGAGCGTTTAATGCACTTGCACTTATCAAGATTGTCATTGCCAATATTAACTTTTTCATTCTTCTTCTTTTTTAATTGTATTTGCTCCTTCTAAACCAGCCGTCAAATTTATGCGGGTTCATTGAGAGACCAATGTATAGATTTGTGAAATTTTCTTTAACTAAAGTCGTTCCATCCTGTCCTCTTGAACCAACTTCAATGCCAAAGTTAAAAGTGGTCAACATTTTTGTTTTTTGAATAGGTATTCCAAGTCCAGCAGTTCCAGAAATTGACTTAAGTTGAGTGCCTCCAAAGTTCAGACGAGTATTTTCATATTTGAACCCTCCTCTATATCTAATACTTTGAAGGAATTTGGCTACGGCGTCGGTATTTGCTATGTACTGAAAGCCAGCAGCAATTTGATTCGAATTGGACAGTGATACTGGAGTTGAAATTAGTTGCAATTCTGACCAAGCAGTAGAAGTGTAGTCAAAAGATATAATCCAATTTTCGTCAAACTGAATGGCTAATCCAGCACTTAATTCATTGGGTAATTTTACGTTCCCTTCTTCAGTGCTTTCAATTACTGTATCTATAATTTGGTCGTTAAGGCCTGATGGTCGGTAAGTGTAAGAAAGTTGCTGATTCGTCGCAGAAATGTTTGTTGTTGGTTTGAAGTTTAGTCCCGCTGAAATCCATGTTTTGTTTATTAATTTTCTTCTATAAAGTATGCCAAAATCAACTGCTAAATCCTTAATATTTGTTCGGTTAATCATTTTAGAGCTTGTAACCGTTGCATCGTCCACAAAGTCTGTTACCGCTCTAGAAGTTTGAGAAAAACCAAAGTAATAATTTGCTTGAACGCCTAACATAAGTTGATTTTCGTCATTCTTAATAGGCATCCCTCCAATACCTCCCGTTGCTCTATTGTAGCCACCTTCACCGGCATAGGTAAAATTATAATTGCCTAAAATTGGGTCTATCTGGGGTGATGTGATATCATAGCCAATCCTTGTATATGGACCCACTGAAAATGCAGCGCCAAATCGTTTTCCGATAGGAAACCCAAAGGAAACACCATTAATGTATTGGCTGGAAATATTTTGTGAAGAACTGGGAGATTCGATATTCAACCAGTTCATTGTAAAATCTATTGCAAAGGTTGGATTTCGCAATCCTGCAAATGACGCTGAATTTTTTAAATTAATATAGGCGGGTTCCGAAAGCGCTGTCTGAGCTTCTCCCATTGCTTTGTAGTTTGAAAAGCTTGAACTGTTTGGATCGCCAATTCCATAAAAGGAGTAGGGAGAACCTTCAGTACCTTGAGCCCAAGCGCCTTGATATAAAGCAACAAAAAGAAACGCTATAATTAGCTTATTCATTGAATATTAAAACTTCGTTCAAACCTTCTAAGGTCAGGTTTGGGCGCGCAAAAATGCTATTTTTAAATGCCTCAGCAAAATAGATATGATCTCCACCTGTTAAAACAACTTTTAATTGTGAATATTGTCTTCCATATTCCGCAATCACACCTTCAATTTCTTTTTTAATTCCCCATTGCACACCGCTTTGAATTGAGGTATCGGTTTCCGTTCCAACGAGATTAGGATTATCAGTAAGATTTAAAAGAGGAAGCTTGTCGGTGAAAGTATTTAAGGACTTAAATCGCATGTTAAGACCAGGAGAAATAGAACCACCGACATATTGCCCGTTTTTTGTCACTAAGTCAAACTTGATACACGTACCCATATCAACCGATAAAACGTCCTCATTTTTAAAAAAATGAGCAGCTCCAATTGCATTTGCAAGTCGGTCTCTACCTAGAGATTTTGGTGATTTGTATAAATTTTTAATGGGAATTGCAGTAAACTCGTCAAAGATAATGACGCTGCCTTGTGATTCTAGGAGACGGATAATCGTTGGGCTGTAATTGGCTACTGCGCTCAAAATGGATTTTTGAATTTCGTATTTAGCAAATAAGACTTCAACAAATGAATGCAACTCAAAAAGAGAACAAGTTGCTTTTTCAGCCAGCTCACGTTCTTTGAAAAGCGCAATTTTTGCTTGGGTATTTCCTATGTCTATGACTAAATTCACTGGTTTATTTACCTGGCACAAAAGTAGGTCTAAGCGCGTATTGAAGTCAGAATATCTAATTGTTTAAATTCATTCATGATAGTCTGTATTTTTATATAAATTTGCCGCCCACAAAACGGTGCCTTAGCTCAGTTGGTAGAGCACAGGACTGAAAATCCTGGTGTCCCTGGTTCGATTCCTGGAGGCACCACCGCAAAACCCTCACGTTCAACGTGGGGGTTTTTTGTTTTAATTTACTTCAAGAACCGTAAATTCTACCCTTCGGTTTTGTTTTCTTCCCGCTTTTGAATCGTTACTAGCAATTGGTTTTGCAGAGCCATATCCTTTTCCGACTAGTTTATTGGAAGGGATTCCTTTACTTTTTAAATAGTTGATGACCGAATTTACCCGAGCTAGAGATAATTCATTATTTAATTCATCACTACCTACATTATCAGTGTGTCCTCCAAGTTCTATTTTCATACTGGGATTGGTTTTCATTAATTGATACAATTTATTCAACTCAATTTTTGACTTTTCCAATAGTTTGGACTTACCTGTTTCGAAGTAAATATTGTTCAGCTGAACCGTTACACCTTTAATTATTGGGTCCAAGTAAATGTCCATTTTAATGGGTTCTATGTTTGTTGCTTCACTGTACTCAAAGGCAACACTTTTAAAAAGATACCCTCTAGTTTCAGCATAAAAAGCGTAATCGGAGCCTTCAGCTAGCATAACCATGTATTTTCCATCAGAGGGCCTAGACACAACCATAGTTTTGGTTTCAGCATTTTCTAAGTTGATTAATTTCATTGCTGCAGCAATTGGTTGTTTAGTAATGTTGTCGTACACATTTCCAGTAATATAGTTGCTGCGGTGCCCAAGCTTTAGTTCAGGAGGTACTTTAAAACTCCATATTCTACTTTGATTGGCCATATTAGATGTTGCATCAAATTCCTCTTTACTAAAATACCCCGTTTTTCCATCGGGCGAAACGCACATAGAAAGCTGATTCAATTGATCATTGATTGGGTATCCTAAATTTCGTGGCGTTTGCCATTTTCCTTCCTCAATATCGGTAGCATATAAATCGTAGCCTCCAAAGCCAATATGCCCTTTACTGGCAAAAAATAAGGTTTGACCATTTGCATGAAGGAAGGGGCTTCCTTCATTAGCAGCAGTATTTACAATTGCTCCTAAGTTTTTTGGAGCACTCCAATTTCCTTCGTTGTCTTTCATACTGTTATAAATGTCTAACCCTCCAATGCCATCGGGGCGATCAGAAATAAACAAAAGGACCCTGCCATCAGCACTCAGCGTAGGTTGTGCTTCGTAATGTTTTGAGTTTATTGTTGAGCCCATGTTTTTTAGTTTTTTCCAACTGCCATTCTCAAGTGTTGAATAATACAAATCGCAGTTACCCATATTTTCGCGGCTATCACCACAATAACTGCAAATTAGCGTGTTTCCATCGGCAGTAATCGTTGCAGTTCCCTCACCTTCTGGGCCATTTATTGCTCCTTCTAATTTTTTTGCCACATGCCAAGACGAACCTGTTCTTTTAGAAATATAAATGTCTTCGTTTTGTCCACCTTTATAACGTCTCGTAAAAACCATTTGGTTTTCATCTCCAGTAAGAATTGGAAAGTATTGCAGTGCGTCAGGATCATTAACACTCGAGTTCATTACATAAGGCTCGAATCGGAGCGGTGTTTTATATGCTGCTGCTGCATATTCAATGGATTTTTTGTCCTTCTCATTTTTTGCTTTTGACCTTTCAGATAACTCCGGATGAGACATTATTTTTTTGTAAAAAATTGCTACCGAATCAAATTTTCCTTCAAAGTGATAAATGCTTTTTAAACCACCGTATGCCGATAGACCAGTTTTGGAAGTTGAATCTGTAGTTAGAATAGTTTGATACGCTTCTTTTTGAAGCTTAAGTTCAGTGCCAGTTTTTGAAAGGGAACGCGCCAATTGCAGCCATGCCGCGTTATAGCTTGGGTCAGTTTTTACCGCTTTTTTGTAATTCTTAATTGCCGATTCCTCATCCATTGCCGAGGATGCCATCATGCCATCTTTAAGGTATCCTTTTGCTTTTTCAGCTTTTTTGCTTTGTGCGGATAGTTGGGAAGTAAAAAACAAAGCCAAAATGATAGAGAAAGTAATTTTCATAAGATGAATTTTCTCGAAAGTAGCGGCTTTTTATACAAGTTATTGGTCGCAGAAAAGAAGTCATTAAACGATAAATGTTAATTTAAACCCACTGTTGGTTTTACTGTGTGAGGAATGTAAAACAGGCTATTTTATGCTATAAAGCACTGGCTTACTTGGGCTCGCGTCGTTATTGAAGCTTGCAAAAGAGAGGTTGAGTAAGTAAGTTCCATCAGGCACTTCTTCAGGAACATAAATAAGCTCTGTTATTGAGCAATTAAACCTTGGGTTTGCAGGAACATTCCAAAATGCGTGGTGGGCTAATAATTTTCCGTCGTCATTTTCCTTATCTACGCTGGGTGTATCGATTAGCAAATGTTTAATTCCTCGATTTCGTATTGTTAAGGCAGCATCTTCACTGATAAAAGCGGGATTTGTATTGCTATAGTGTTTGTTGATTTTGGAGTTATCATTTGGGAGTGTTCGAATTACAATTGCCTCAGGATTTGCGTTTGAACGAACGCTGTTTATTAACGCCTTTTCAATTTGACTTTTTGTAATAACATCATCACCATCAATTTTTTCAGGTAATACACTGATAAGTTCGGCTTTAAAAAAGAAGGTTTTAAGGTGTTCATTTACATTATAAACCTCTGGAGTTATGTGTCCGAGGCATTCGGTATGTGTGCCATGTCCATGGGGGTTAAAGGCAATATTCCTGAAATTTACAGATCCTCCTTGGTTTACTGCCCCAACAAATCCACCTCCTTTTACAGGTTCAATTGTCAAAGCGTCTAAATACCAAGCGGAAACGCTTTCGGGGGAGGGTTGCATTTCAATTGAAATATCAATGGGAGCGAGCAAGTCCACCTCAAAAGTTTCTCCATTATGTTCAATGGAAGCTATCATGCCTCAAGAGCCACAACCTCGGTAATTTCGGGCATCATTTGGTTGAATAAACCTTGTATTCCATTTTTAAGCGTAACGCTTGAAGAAGGGCAACCGCTGCAAGAACCTTTAAGAATAACGGTTACTTTTCCGTTATTGTCGTATGAGTGATAGTCAATAGCTCCTCCATCACTTTCAACTGCTGGTCGCACATATTCGTCTAAAATCTCTACGATTCGTTTTTCAGTATCGGATTCTGGTAATTTAGCTTTCGGAATGTCGGTTTTAACCTCCGCTGCGGCTTGTTTTTCAGTAGTAATTGTTTTTGGGTTCTCAGTAAAAATATCGTTTCCTGAACTTAAATAATCGAATAAGTAGGATCGAACTTCTCCAAAAACTTCTTGCCACTCGACTAAATCATTTTTGGTTATGGTAATAAAATCATTGGAGAAAAACACACCCGTAACAAAAGGAAAAGTGAATAAACGAGCTGCTAACGGAGCCTTTGAGGTTTCTCCAACATTATGAAACTCGACACTCGAACCTGCTTCTGTGAATGCTAAACTGCAAACAAATTTCATGGTTGCTGGGTTAGGCGTACTTTCGGCGTAAACTGAAATGGGTATTTTTTTATCTGTCGCTTCCATAGTAGATAGGTAAATTGAATTTTATGCAAATTTAAGTGGCGCATTGGAGCTAAAGTCAATTAATACTTGAATATTGTTATAATTTTGTAACCTTATGATTGCGAGACAAATATTAGTTGGATTATTAGCTTCGCTTATGCTTACGGCATCAACCGGAGCAACTATTCATCAAATGGTTTGCTTGCATTCGGGCAATACGGAATACTCCTTTAATGATATTGACTGTTGCAAAGGCAATAATAAAGGTGAACGAATTAAGCCTTGTTGTTGTGAATACTTTTCAATTACCTACCAAACCGATGAGTTAGCGAATATAGCCTCGGAAATACAGCTTAACTCAATTGCAGCAGTAGCTGGTAACAATGAGTTTTCCTTACAACAGCTTCCTCTAAAAAGTCAGCCCATTCCTAATGAATACAACCTTCCACCACCACATAAACAGCCCATATACAAGAAGTTTCAAAGTTTTTTATGCTAGCGATTGGTAACCAGCTGAATACCAATCCATATTTCTAAAGCATAAAAAAAATTTCATGAAAAAAACAGTATTCCTTCTTACTTTTTTGTTTGTAGCATTTGTAGTTAAGGCTCAAATATCAGGTGAAGTATTTCCAAAAGGTCAGCACGAGCAAGGTAAAGGATTACCTGGTGCAAACGTATATTGGGAAGGTGCATCTGCGGGTACTTCTACCGACACGACAGGTGCGTTTGTAATTTCGCCTCCGGCAAAGTTTCCATCAAATCTTATTATATCCTTTATTGGGTTTAAATCCGATACTATAAAGGTAAACAAGCCAAAAGAAAGCTTGCATATTGGGTTGACTCCAGCCCTTGTTATGGATGAATTTGTCGTTCAAGAGCGCAAACAATTTACCTCATACGATATGATGTCTATTCGACAAGTCGAACAAATCGATGCTTCAGAACTTACCCGAGCGGCCTGCTGCAATATTTCGGAGGCATTCGAAACAAATGCTTCTGTTGATGTGGTTTCAAGCGATGGTGTTACTGGTGCTAAAAAGATTCAAATGCTTGGTTTGGACGGAATCTACACCAGCTTGCAATTTGAAAACATTCCTTTAGTGCGCGGGCTTGCTAACCTAGATGGGCTGGCACATATTCCGGGTAGTTGGGTAAAAAGCATTCAAATTTCTAAGGGAAGTGGATCGGTTGTATATGGCTATGAGGGAATGACGGGTCAAATTAATTTGGAGTTTTTAAAACCAGATGACCTTTCAGAAAAAGTCTACATAAACCTGTATGGAAACGTGATGGGTCGAACTGAAATCAATGCACATATTGGTGATAAAATCAACGAAAAATGGAGCACACTTTTGCTTGCTCATGGCAATATGAATCAAATTCCATTGGATAATAACAACGATGGTTTTATGGATGTAACCTTAAAAAAACAGATCAACTTATTCAGCAGGTGGAAATACAAAGGAGAACATTTTCGCGCTCAGTTCGGTGTGAGAGGCATTGCAGAAGAAAAAACAGGTGGAGAAATGAACTTTGATCCTGAACGGGATTACGGAACAACAAATTCTTACGGTGTCGGAGCCAATGGCAATCACATAGAAGGCTTTTACAAGAACGGGATTGTGTTCGATAAAAGACCATGGAGAAGTGTTGCATTAATTACAAGAGCAAGTTACCACGATCAGACTCTTTTCGCAGGGTTAATGAACTATGAAGGTAACGAAACTTACTTTTATTCAAATTTTATTTTCTCGGACATCATAAAAACGACTGAGCACAAATACAAGCTGGGTGCGAGTTATGTTTTTGACGATTATGATGAAACATTTAATGGTAAAAATTACGTGAGAACAGAACACGTACCGGGAGTTTATGGAGAGTATACCTATACGCGAGATAAGATTCAAACCATTTTAGGTGCTCGGTCGGACTTTCACAATTTGTATGGAACCCAATTAAGCCCAAAGGTTAATTTTAAATATGAGTTTAGTGAGCGAGGAGCTGCCCGCTTTTCTTTAGGAAGGGGCTTTAGAGTTGCCAATATTTTTATTGACAACAATTCGACTTTTGTGAGTCAGCGAATTATTTCTATTCAAAACAATTTGTTGCCAGAGATTGCCTGGAATACTGGCATTAGCGCAACGCAAAAAGTAGAAATAGCTGAGCGAGATCTTACCTTACATGCAGAGTATTTCTACACGCAATTCGAAAATCAAGTAGTTGTGGATAGAGAAACCCCAGGAGCATTGAGTTTTTACAATTTAGTAGGTAGTTCATTTTCAAATGCTGTACAGGTTGAAGTAGCTTATGAGCCTTGGAAGGTTTTTGAAGTTAGAACGGCCGTCAAATATCTTGATGTTCAAAGCACATATGGTGGAGTTCAAAAACAAATGCCTTTGGTTCCAAACTGGAGAGGAATGGTAACTCTGGCTTACCAGACGTTAAACAAGAAATGGCAAGCAGACTTTACAACTCAATTGGTTGGTGAAAGCAGAATACCGAGCACAATAGGGAATGCTTCAGAGAACATTAGAAAGGAAAAAAGCAGTGCTTATTTTTTAATGAATACGCAGCTCACTAGAAGGTTTAGACACGTAGAAGTCTATATAGGCTCAGAGAATTTGGGAGATTACCGGCAACCAGATGCCATCATTTCTGCAGACAAACCTTTTGATGCTGAGTTTGATGCTTCTATGATATGGGGACCTATTTTCGGAAGGTCATTCTATGCAGGCTTACGTTTGATGCTTTTTAAGTCATAATGTCTGCAAACCAGTTGGTTAGATGACATTTTTGCAGCCAATAAAAGTTAATTCGGTCATAATTTCAGTGTGAATGAACATGGCAATAGTCTTGTAATAGAGCAGTGAAACAAAAACACTAAAAATTTAAATATTATGACACTTATTAGAAGAAAACCATTGGGCGTAAATTCAATTTTTGATGACCTTTTTGATAATGCCAATTTACACAGCAACAATTGGAGAAGCGGTGCTAGCTTTCCAGCGATAAACATTATTAAATCTGAGGTGGGGTTTGAGTTAGAATTAGCAGCTCCAGGAATGAAAAAATCAGATTTCAATATTGAAATCAATGAAGGGACACTTATTATTTCTTCAGCAGCTAAAAGTGAAAAGGAAGAAAGTAAGCCAGAACTGAACTACACAAGAAAGGAATTTTCTTACAGTTCATTTTCTAGAAGCTTTACCCTTCCAGCTGATGTAGATGAAGAGAAAATAGAAGCGAAATATGAAGAAGGAATACTAAAGGTTAGAATTCCCAACTCGGAAGCAAAGATTCAAAAGCCGAAGCAAATTGAAATTGGCTAACTCGCCATTATTGCAATAAGTTAGATTTGAGAAGGCGCGCAATTTTAAAAAGTTGTTGCGCCTTTTCTATTCTTTCACCTCTATCCGATTAAACTGTATCTTTTGGTAATACGATTTTGGACTATAAATTATTATTCCTGGAATCAAGATGGTTGGAGCTGTTAAAATCGCCGTAATTAACCTTGACGCTCTCATTTTTCTCTTTACAGCATAGGAGTATAAGTTGCCGTTACTCTCGCTGATAGAATTAATATACAAGCCATAATTTGCCCTATCCTTACTGCTATATTCTTGGGGATAATTTAAAGCATAGTTTCCATTTTTATTATTGATGGTTGCAATGGAAAAATCTCGTTTTGTTTTTCTCCACCTTGCTTTTGAACCCCTGATGTCGGTCCTGTCATTTTCATTGTAAATTCGTTCTGTGGAAAAGAGCAAATTATCTGTTTTTCCATCTTCTGATCTATGCAGATATACTGATTTAGCATACCAAATAAAAGAGTTGCTGCTAGACCAGCTGCTATATTTTCTTATCGTATTGAAATAGTTAAACTCTCCATCTTCTGTCATATTAAAGTAAAACAAGCTACCTCTTTCTGAATAATAGGTTGTTGAAGGAATCCCATTTTGGTCTGTTACCGTCACTTCAGAGTTGTTTATGGGTTCGCAATAGGCCGTAAGTTCTTTTGTGCTTTCGTTTATAATCAGTTCACTAATCTCGGTATTGGAAGAAATATCCTCTCTTCTTGCAGCTTTTTTCTTCCCAAAAAGTCCTACTAAGGTATTTTGAGTGTTTATTTTAAATAGATACTCATCAGGAAAATTAGTGGCTTTTTTAAACTTTACTTTACCCGAGTTGGCATCAATTCTAATGTAGAATACACCGTGGATATTTTGTCCTCTTTTTTCCTGTATTCTATCTGAGAGGAACCCTGCAGCATATATGGTATTGCCATCGGTATTTGTCCTTAGTTCGCCCAAATTTTTATTCTCATCAAGTTTAATAGCTACTTCAACAAAAGTTTTTGACTTTAGATCTAACACATAAATCGTGTTTACCCAACGATCGGCATTTCTATCCACCTTTTCCCTTCCTCTTTTATTGGTGGTAGTAACAACTTGCCGAATACTAATTCGACCCGTTATTTTTCCTTGATCAGAAAGAGACAAGTTGCTTAATAATGTGCTAGAGCCATTGAACCATCTCGAAAAACCAGTGGCGGCAGATTCCGTCTCAATATCTATTTTTCCAGCATTCACCTTATTGAAGGATTCGTCAATTTCTTTGTACTCTATGAATTGTGTTTCGTCTTTTCCAACTAGGTTTAAAGTTGTGAGGACTATGTTAGGGTAATTGTTATTTGTTAAACCTACAAACTCGCGTTCGCTGGGGTCATAAGTAAGTACTTTTTCAAAATCTTTTTTTAAACTAAGGTTAAGATCGAATGTACCTAGGTAAATGTCTCGATATCCACTTTCTCCCTGGCCATCAAAAAAGAAGAGCAGTCCATTTCTAGTAAGCAAATATTTTTCTAATAGCAGATTTTTGTATTTGCTCGCGTTGTTTGGGCTATCGGTAATTAATTTCTTTGATTTTATCAAATGCATATCTGTAATGTCTAGCATTCCGAGATATAAGGTGGGTAAAGTTGAGGTTTTTACTGGCTCGGTAGAATACAATACATAATAGGCGCCGTTTACCTCCCCAAGCATTTTTTCCATGTAAATTCTAGGTTTATTGTTCTTGTAGATGGGTGAGGTAATAATTTTCGGCTCTACCTGAGCATTTCCTATAAAAACGGAGCTTAAAAACAGTAGAATTACAATTTGCTTAACCGGCATATGAATTGAAGTTTAGTTTTATGCACCCAATCTAAAAAAACGGAGTCCGTATTTTGGTGTTTAATAGAATGCTTTAGTTTAAACCAATTACAAGATTAAGCCTTATAACCCCCTTGAGCAAGTGCTAGAAGTACTTTGAAATGCAATTAGCGCATTATTCTGAACATTCTGTTTTTAGAAAGCTTTGCATAATCAACGAAACCTGCCCATTCAATTACTATATTTTTGCAGATTAAATTTACAATATGAACATAATCGTTCCAATGGCAGGTATGGGAAAAAGAATGCGCCCTCATACCCTCACAGTACCAAAACCATTAATTCCAATTGCTGGCAAACCAATTGTTCAACGTTTAGTCGAAGATATTGCTGCTGTTGCAGGTTCTAAAATTGATGAGGTTGGTTTTATAATTGGTGATTTTGGTCAGGAAGTAGAGCAGCAACTTTTAGGTATTGCCAAAAGCTTGGGAGCTAAGGGAAAAATCTATTATCAAACAGAAGCGCTGGGTACAGCTCATGCTATTCTTTGTGCAAAAGAAAGCTTAAAAGGACCGGCCATAGTTGCCTTCGCTGATACACTCTTTCGTGCCGATTTTAGCATGAATACAAACTCTGATGGGGTACTTTGGGTTTCACAAATTGATGATCCAAGCGCATTTGGAGTAGTAAAAGTGAATGCGGACAACGTAATTACGGATTTTGTAGAGAAGCCAAAAGACTTTGTATCGGACCTTGCCATGATTGGAATTTATTATTTCAAATCTGGGGAGACGCTAAGAGATGAATGCCAATATTTGATAGATAACGATATTATAAATGACGGCGAATACCAATTGCCTGATGCCCTTCGCAATATGACCGCAAAAGGAATGCAGTTTAATCCGGGTCAAGTAAAGGATTGGTTGGATTGTGGAAACAAAAATGCAACGGTAGATAGTAATCAACGCGTATTGAAATTCATTGCGGGTGAATTATCAATTCCAAGTAGCGCAAGCATTGAGCACTCGACAATTGTTCAGCCCTGCTATATTGGTGAGGGTGTTAGCATTAAAAATTCAGTAGTTGGACCTCATGTAAGTGTTGGTAAAGGAACGATTATTGAAAACAGTATTATTAAAAACTCTATTGTTCAGACAAATTCTGAGGTAAAACAAGCGATCATTGATAACTCAATGATTGGACATTTTGCCAAGTATTATAAGGGATTTGACGATGTAAGCATTGGAGATTACAGCACAGTAAATAGCTAATTCAGTATCTTGAAAAGAAGCATACAATTATTTTTTGCCTTAATCGGATTGGTAATAACCTTGGGTGCTTGTTCAGGGTCGAAGAATGTGAAAAAAGATGGCCTATCGTCAAAAAACACGACCGAGCTTTCGCAAAAGGATGAAATACAATTAAAGAACTTATTTTTTGAAGCCAGCAGAGAAAAGGCATTGAGTAATTATGCTGCAGCCCAAAAGTACTATGAGCAATGTTTGAGCATTGACCCGAATCACAGCGCAAGTATTTATGAATTGTCGAGTATTTACCAATCTCAATCTAGGTTTGCTGATGCGGTATTATTTATGGAACGAGCAGTTTCGTTAGAACCACAGAATAAATGGTTTTTACAATCGCTTGCCATATTGTATGAGCAAACTAAGCAGTACGAAAAAGGATCTGAAATCTATGCTAGACTGATAGAAGTAAACCCAAAAGAATTGTCCTATTATGAAGGCGAAGCAAGAATGTTTTTATTTCAAAACGACCTTAAAAAGGCAATCAAGGTTTACGATAAAATAGAAGAGCGATTTGGAGTTTTAGAACCAGTGATTATGCAAAAACAACAGGTGCTTCTAGGGGTTAAAAAGTACGACTTAGCTATTGCTGAAGCCCAAAAATTGGTGGATTCAGCACCTGGAACCGCGAAATACTATAACAACCTTGCGGATGTATATCGTAAAGCAGGTCAAAAAGAGAAAGCAACCGAGACCTACAAGAAATTACTCGAACTTGATCCAGATAATGCATTTGTACAACTTTCAATGGCCACCTATTATTTGGAAGATGGCAATACTCAAAAGGGGGAAGACCTATTAAGAAAAGCCTTTAGAAACCCGAAGCTAGATTTTGAAAGCAAGGGAAGAATATTGTTGAATAATGTAATGAAGCAAGATCAAAGCACAGGGATGGTTGATGATTTTACGTTTGAGCTTATCGACTCTATGAAGTTTGCACATCCCCAAAATGCACAAATTCATGCCATTGAAGCCGATTTGCTATTTCAAAGCAAATTGGTGGATAAAAGTTTAGCTGCTTACAAGAGGAGCTTAGCCTTAGATTCCAATCAATTTTTGATTTGGAATCGAATATTATTTATTCACTCCGACCAAGAAAATTGGTTGGCAATGTATACTGATGGTATGGCAGCCATTGATCTGTTTCCAAACCAAGGTACCTTGTATTATTTAGCTGGAATTGGTGCTTATCAAATGAAAAATTACAAAGGGGCGATTGAAGTGCTAGAAACTGGAAAGGACTTTATTCTAGACAATAATCAGCTTTTGGTGCAATTGTTTTCGACGCTAGGCGATGCATATCACAGCTTGGAAGACCACAAGAACTCAGATGCTAACTTTGATAAATGTTTGGAGTTAGAACCCGATAATATAGCGGTGCTGAATAATTACAGCTATTATTTATCGCTCAGAGGGGAGAAACTGGAATTGGCAAAATCGATGTCTAAAAAGACGATAGAAAAGGAACCAACTTCAGCCATCTATTTGGATACTTATGCATGGATATTATTTATGAATAAGGAATACGAAGAAGCAAAAAAATACATGGAAGTAGCACTGAATAATGGAGGCAATCAACAAGGTGTATTGGTGGAACATTATGGAGATATCCTCTATCGTTTAAATGATATTGAAGGAGCTATGAAACATTGGAAAATGGCTCAGGAAATGGGTGATGCGTCAGATAAAATTGATGAAAAAATTAAAAAGAAAACATACATTCCTTAGCAGATGAAACAACTGGGATTTCTTTTTTTAATCGGCTTTAGTGCTTTACTGTTTTCGTGTAAAACAACACAAGAAATTGAAAGAAAGCGCAGCAATTTGGAAAAATTGACGCCTCAAGAAATTCTTGTAAAAAACAATACCAACCCCAAACTGAAAGGTGAGCTCGCAATAAAATCAAAGGTTTACTTTAAAACCCCTAAGCTTTCGGATTCATTTAAAATGCACATTCGAATGAGAAGGGATAGCATCATCTGGATTTCTGCAACGTATTATAAAGTAGAAGTTGCGCGTTTTGTTTTTACACAAGACAGCGTAAAAATGATAGATCGCAAGAACGAAAAGTACTACTTAGGTGGCTATACTTATATCCAAAACCTTTACAACGTTCCGTTTAATTTTTCTTCTTTACAAGCGACCATATTAGGAGAACCCTACGATCAGAGTAATTATAAGAAAGTCCGCTCTTACACCTCAAAAGGAAATTACATTATTGCTGGTTTGAGCGAATTGGAATTCAAGAAACCAAACGGAGAGGTAAAAACACAGCAGCAAATTTATACCGAATGGTTTTCAGGTGAGAAGTTCTTAATTTCTAAAAGCAAAATATCGGAATCAAAAACGAAAAAGAGCTTTAGTTCTGAGATAGTTGAGCGTAAAATGCAAAATGGAATTGCGCTACCGCTCAAGGCCAATTATTCGGTCGTTAGTGTTGAAGAGGTATTCTTTAATGCTGAAAATTTGAAAATCACACAACCAGAATCGCAGTCTTATCCTTTATCAATATCCTCGAAGTATGAGCCACTTTTTTAGGCTATTTGCGTTTGGCTTTGTGCTTGCTTTTTGCATGCCTAGCGGCTATGCACAAAAATCTCGAACTGCTCTAGAAAAGGAAAAATCTAAAATTCGAAAGGAAATTGACTACAAAAACCAGCTGCTTAAAGAGACCAAAAAAACGAAGAAGAAGAGTTTGAATCAATTGGTGTTGGTTCGCAAGAAGATCAAGAATCGCGAAAACCTTATTTCTACTCTAAGATCAGAAATGCAACTAATCGATGGTGAGATTGATGAAACCAACAATGAAATTTCCCGAAAAGAGGAGGAACTGAATGCGCTTAAAGATGAGTACGCCAAAATGATATATCATGCATACAAAACACGCAGTTCCTACGATAAAATCATGTTTGTTTTTGCAAGTGAAGATTTTAACCAAGCCTACAAAAGACTAAAATACTTACAGCAATACAGCCAATTTAGACAAGCTCAGGCAAAGCAAATTACGCTCACTAAGTTGCAGTTAGACACGCAAATTACTAGACTGGAAGATAGAAAGATTGAAAAGGAACTTTTAATAAAAAACACCAGACAAGAAAAGAATACCTTATCAGAAGATATCGGAGAAAAACAGAAGCTTTTTAATGAACTGAATTCAAAAGAAAAAGAACTTAAAGACGAAATTAAAAACAACGAAAAAGAAGCGCGAAAACTCCAAAAAGCCATACAACGGATTATTGATGAAGAGATAAAAAAGCAAAATAAGGGGGGGAAAGGAAAGTACGTTTTAACACCTGAAGCCAAAGCCTTGTCTAGCAATTTTGAGAATAATAAAGGAAAGTTGCCTTGGCCAACTTCAAAAGGAGTAGTTACCGCCTATTACGGAGAGCATTGGCATCCGGTTCTAAAAGGAATTAAAATCTATAACAATGGTGTAGATATTAGCACCGATGCAGGCGGTCGTGCTAGAGCAGTATTTGAAGGCGAAGTATCTGGAGTAATTGTGTTGCCAGGAAGCGGTAAGGCGGTAATGGTAAGACACGGTGCGTATATCAGTGTGTACGCAAATTTGGTGGATGTATTTGTGCAAAAAGGCGATAAGCTAACCACCAAACAAGAAATAGGTAAAGCAAAAACAGACCAACAAAAGGGTCAAACTCATGTTCATTTTGAGTTATGGAAAGGCCAAACCACCATGAATCCTTCGCAGTGGTTGTATCAGTTTAAGTAGACTTCTTTAAGGGTTATTTGTCTGTCTGTCTGTCTGTCTGATACAGTACTTTTTTCGGATAATAAATCCAATAATTGTGCATTTTGCTTCTTGAGCAGGTTTATTTCTACTCTTAGTGATTCAATCATTTGTTGCATCAAAGTAAACATAGTGGCATCCCTGTCACTTTGAACAAGTACTTGCTCATTTTGAGAAATGGGCTTTTCTTCTAATACCCCTTTTGCTAAGTACAGAATATCAACTTCTAGAATACGAGAAAGCTCGACAATTCTTGACCAATGAACTTTGCAATTACCTGCTTCAAAATTTGAATAGGCTTTTTGGGAAAGACCCAATCGGCCTCCCAAATATTCTTGTGAATAGCCTTTTTTAATTCTTAAATCTTTAATTCTAGTTAGTATCGATTTCATATGTTGGTTTTAGAAGTAATGCTACTTAATTAGAAGCTATGCTTCTAAGATAGAGTACAGCTTCTTGACATTCAACTGATTTCAAACGCTCTTTGCATTCCAAATTTAATTGAATCAAAATGAAAACAGCAACTTTATCAATACTTCTATCCTTCTTTTATTTAACGGTAAGCGCGCAACAAACCAAATGGGCCATCAATAATGATATAGTCGATTATCAAGCTGGTACAAGTACACCATTGCCCACCACAAACTCGCCCGACCATACCCAAAATGCTGTTCATGACGATCAAGGTATTTTAGAATTGTATGCTGCTGATGGCGCTATATATGACGCAGCAGGGAATTTATTGGTGCAACAGTTTAATCCTAAAAAGTCGCAGGAAAATGCACGGTATCTCTTGAAATAGGAGACGAAAAAACAATAAGTACACTACAAATTACCAACCTGCAAGGACAAACTGTTTATTCATCGATAAATAAGGTTAGTCAATCAATGGAGATAGACATCAGCAGCTTTTCGGTTGGCATATACACAGTTTTATTATTAGACAGCGAGGGAATGTTGTCTACAAGGAAACTGGTTGTCGTTGAATAATGCAATTTTTATTGTACTTAAATAAGGACTACGACATTCAAGGTCTCTTGATTTATGATTGTTAATCTCTATTATTTAATCTGTTGGGATTGAAGTTTTTTGTTAAGTGTGAAAGTCTTCATAAATACATTTTAGAACAGGCATTAATCTACCTAACCTAGAATAAATCCTAAATTTGTGGGGCAACATTTATAAACATTGCCACAATAATTCTATGAGTGATTTCATAAAACACGAATGCGGTATCGCCCTCATTCGATTACTCAAACCACTAGACTACTACCAAAAAAAATACGGAACGGCTCATTACGGCCTCAACAAATTGTACTTGCTCATGGAAAAGCAACACAATAGGGGGCAAGATGGAGTAGGCGTGGCAAACATCAAGTTGGATGTTGCTCCAGGAAAACGATACATTTCGAGACAGCGGTCGATTTCTAACAAGCCCATTCAAGACGTTTTTGAACACATTTATAAGCGTTTCGAGGAACGAATTGGCGATAACCATGAATTGGGAAAAGACCCTTATTGGCTGAAAGAAAATGCACCTTTTAGTGGTGAAATCTTTCTAGGTCATTTAAGATACGGTACTTATGGTAAAAACACCATTGAATCTTGCCATCCTTTCTTAAGGCAGAATAACTGGAAGACCAGGAACTTAGTTGTTGCAGGTAACTTTAACATGACCAATGTTGATGAGCAATTTGATTTACTGGTAAAGCTTGGTCAACACCCAAAAGAAAAAGCCGATACGGTAACCGTTTTGGAAAAAATTGGTCATTTCTTAGATGTAGAAAACGAAGAATTGTTTGCAAAGTATAAATCGTTGGGTTATTCAAATCAAGAGATTACGGAGAAGATTTCAGAAAACTTGGATGTTCCTAAAATCTTGAAACACGCCGCAGAGGATTTTGACGGTGGTTATGTAATGTCAGGAATGATGGGGCACGGAGATGCCTTTGTTTTTAGAGATCCTTATGGAATTCGACCGGCGTTTTATTATCAAGATGACGAAATTGCTGTAGTGGCTTCTGAGCGTCCAGCCATTCAAACGGCATTGAATATTAAGGCAGAACAGGTAAAAGAATTGGGTCCCGGAAATGCTTTGATTCTGAAGAAAAACGGGAGTATTTCGGAAGAGAATATCATCAAAAGCATTGCAAAGACCTCTTGTACGTTTGAGCGTATATATTTCTCCCGAGGGAGTGATTTAGATATTTATAAAGAGCGCAAAAACTTAGGCCGTTCATTAGTGCCTCAAGTTATGAAAGCCATTGAAAGTGATTATAAAAATGCAGTGTTTTCGTTTATTCCAAATACAGCAGAGACCTCTTTTCTTGGGCTTGTAGAAGGAATGAACACTTTGCTTAATGAGCAAAAAGCCAAAAAATTAGTAAAGCTGGGTAACACCATTACCCAAAAGGAAATTGAGGCGATTTTAAACCAACAGATTCGAGTAGAGAAAGTGGCGATTAAAGATGCCAAACTAAGAACCTTTATTACTCAAGACGATGGCCGTGACGATCTGGTTGCGCACGTTTACGACATTACCTACGGCTCTATTGTTCCTAAAAAAGATGCGCTAGTGATGATAGATGATTCTATTGTTCGTGGTACAACCCTCGAAAAAAGCATCATACGCATGTTGGATCGTTTGGACCCAAAGCAAATAGTGATTGTTTCTTCTGCGCCGCAAATTCGCTATCCCGACTGCTACGGAATTGATATGGCAAGAATGGGCGATTTTATTGCCTTTAGAGCAGCTGTTGAATTGCATAAAGAGCGCGGAAACGAAAAAATCTTGAAGAAGGTTTACAAAAAAGCAAAAGAACAGTTGGCCTTACCAATGGATGAGCAAATCAATGTTGTAAAGGAGATTTACGCTGCTTTTAAAATGGAGGAAATTTCAGACAAAGTAGCCCAATTGGTAACTCCGCCGGATTGCAAGGCAGAGGTAAAGGTTATTTTTCAATCTATTGAAGGCTTGCACATTGCCTGTCCTAACCATTCGGGTGATTGGTATTTCTCTGGCGATTACCCTACTCCAGGGGGTAGTCGAGTAGTGAACAAGTCTTATCAGTATTATTTCGAAGGAAATAACGAAAGGGCATACTAGATCTAAAACGGCAACTTTCCCAAGTCTACATTTCCTCCGCTAAGAATTAATGCAATACGTTTTTCTTTAAAAAATGCCTTTCGTTTTAAAACCAGCGCAAGCACAGTTGCTGAGCTAGGTTCCACAACAATTTTCAGATGCTGATAAATCAGTTTCATTGCTGCGACAATCTCTTCGTCTGTCACCAAGTTAATTTCTGAAACGTGTTGTTTTATAATCTCAAAATTTATTGGTCCTAGGGATGTTAACAATCCATCGGCTATCGTATTTGGATGCTCCGAAGTAATTAGAATACCAGTTTGAAAGGAACGGTATGCATCGTCTGCACCTTCTGGTTCAGCGCCAATTACTGTAGTTTTTGGAGAAAAATACTTTGCCGCTAAGGCACTTCCTGCCAATAAACCACCTCCACCAACTGGCGTTATTACGAAATCAAGAGCATCAAGCTCTTCAAGGATTTCTTTGGCACATGTTGCCTGACCTTCAATGATCCAATCGTGGTTGTAAGGAGGTATAAATACGGCCTTTGTTTTTTGTTGAATTGTTGCTAAAGTGTCTTCTCTTGCTTGCAGTATTGCTTCGCAAAAAGTAACTATTGCTCCGTATCCTTTGGTTGCATCAACTTTAGCCTGCGGAGCAGTTTTCGGCATTACAATGTAGGCCTTAGTGCCTAATAATTGAGCTGCAAGCGCTACAGCTTGGGCGTGGTTTCCGCTAGAGTGTGTGCAAAGTCCATTTTTCAGTTCTTCTTTGCTCAATTGTAGCGCAAAATTTAGCGCTCCTCGAGCTTTAAATGCACCAATTTTCTGAAAGTTTTCACACTTAAAGTAAAGCGCTGCTCCAGTCAATCCATTCAGTATCGAGCTTGTTAATATTGGTGTATTGTGAATATAGGGTTGAATCCGTTGATGTGCAGATTCAATATGCTTTTTAGAAACCACTAGATGCTTCTACTTTGAACCGGCAAAGGTTAGCTTTAATGGAAACTCAGGAAGATCCTCCAATCTAATGTTAATGGTAGCATTTAGCGCATTTCCATTGAAAGTTCCATTACTGGTGGATAGAACAGTAATGTCCCCAAAACCATCTACTGTCATTTTTTGAGCATTAAACGTAAAAGCATCTTCTGCTGTAAGTTCGCCAGTCAATTCGTACCTAGTATCTAAAAAGGTAAAGTTTACACCTAAGCCATTAGCATTGCTTCCCTGAATAAATATGTTTACTGGTAAATCGGTTTCTTCCGTTTTGAAAGGGTTAGATGGGTTCGGAAATGAAATAACTCCGTCGTAGGTTCCAACGTAACTCTTTCGAATCTCCTCTTCGCACAACTCACCAGTGTATAAGAAATTACAATTGCAAACGCCTTCTCGTTTTTCACAAGTAGCTTCGTTTTTACAATCTAACTTCCTGCATTTGTTGCAAGCACTCGAGAACACGACCAGCAGTGCTATAATACCTAAATTGAATAATCTTTTCATCTTTTTATTTTTTTCCAGTATGACCAAATCCGCCATCACCTCTTTCAGTTTCTGAAAGAACTTCAACAGCTTTCCATTCTACAGTTTCATGTTTTGCTACAACGAGCTGCGCAATTCGCTCACCATCTTCAACAATAAAATTCTGATTTGAACAGTTGCATAAAATTACACCAATATCTCCACGATAATCTGCGTCTATTGTTCCTGGTGAATTCAGAACTGTAATTCCATGTTTCGCTGCCAAGCCACTTCTAGGTCGGACTTGCGCCTCAAAACCAGGCTCTAAAGCAATGTGCAAACCTGTGGGAATAAGGGCTCGCTCTAAGGGTTTTAGCGTTATTGCCGCATCGATATTTGCTCTTAAATCTAGCCCAGCCGATTGTTGAGTTGCATATGCTGGCAATGGATGTTTGCTTTTATTTATTACCTCAAGATTCATTTGTAATTGTTTTAGTCATTTTTATTTCGGACCAATAGACAAAGCCCACAAAAAGCAGGACGGCAAACGTAGCAATCAAATATTGAAATCCGTATTCATTTTGCATCCATGTTCCAAGGTAAAAAAGTACAAGAGCCAGTGCAAGGTAGCTCCCAACTTTCTTGAGGTTATAAGGAACAGGAAAGTGACGTTGCCCAAGTAGATAAGAGCTAATTACCATTAATGCATATACTACAAGTGTTGTCCAAGCAGAACCCATGTAGCCCAAAATCGGAATTAAAATAACATTCAAAACAATGGTAATAATGGCACCACCAATTGCTATGTATGCCCCGTATTTTGTTTTGTCCGTCATTTTGTACCAAATCGATTGATTAAAATAAATACCCAAACAAATGTTAGCCAACAACAGAATTGGAACCACTTTTAATCCTACCCAATATTCAGGGTTAGGGATAAAAAATTTGATGATATCAAGATATAGAGTAACTCCAAGGAAAATAAGGCCGCATACTGCTACGAAGTAGTTCATCACGTTTGCATACACCTCGGGCGCATCTTTGTTTTTAGCCTGCGCAAAGAAAAACGGTTCGGCGGCGTATCTAAATGCTTGAATAAAGAGCGTGATAATGATGGATAATTTGTAACATGCGCCGTAAATCCCTAATTGACTCATGGCTTCCAATTCGCCAAGGGTATCAAAAAGTAAATATTTTAATAGAATACGATCGAGTGTTTCGTTAACAATACCCGCTAACCCAGCAATCAATAAGGGAGAGCCATAGATCAATAGCTTCTTTAGCAAGGAAAGATTAAAGGTTAATTTTATTCCATAAAAAGTGGGTAAGCTCATTAGTATTTTAAAAACACTTGCTGCCAAATTGGAGATAAAAACGTAGCCAACACCAATCTCTGGGTTGTATAGTGCATCAATAATAAAATTTGTTTCTCCGGCCTGATAGCTCGTCATGCAATAACCCAAGAAAAAGAAATTCAAAGCCACATTTACGACAACAGAACTTAAATTAATACTGGCAAAACGAAGCGGTTTATTTTGGTGCCTTAACCTTGCCAAAGGAATGGCCGATATAGCATCTAGACCAATAATGATTGCAAACCAGACTACATATTCGGAGTGGTTGGGGTATTTTAACCAATCTGCAATACCTTGTTGGAAGAAGATTGCCGTAGCAATGAAAATCAAACTGGTAGTGGCAATGGATCGTATAATGGTTCCAAACACCAACGATTCTTCACTGCCTTCTTTATTGGTGAAACGGAAATAGGCAGTTTCCATTCCATAGGTCAAAAGGATTACCAAAAAGGCAACATAAGCGTACATTTCGGTGATAATTCCATATTGATTGGTGGAATAGAGCGCGGTATGCAGCGGAACTAGAGCATAGTTCAAAAAGCGAGGCAAAATGCTGCTCAATCCGTAAAGTGCTGTTTGTCCAGCTAATTTTTTAATGATTTCTGCCAAGCTATATCTTTATTTTAGGACGATTATCTGGTTGTATGAAACCTATCCCACTAACCATTCAAAGGTGTAAAAGTAGAGGTGACAAATTTGTTGCTAGCAGAGGTTTTTTTAACATTGAGAATTGGGCGACTTAAAATGGAAAAACGGAGACGAGTTCTCCAGCCTCATACTGCTTTTTGTCAGCAGGAATTTGAGTGATTGCATTGGCCAACGCAAAGGTGTGCATCATATTACTGCTTTGTCCGTCAAGGATTTCGATTTTACCATTTTCTATCTTCGATTTTAGTAACAGTTCTCTAGATCCCTTTACTTGAAAACTTGAACTCAGCGGAAGTCGCAGTGGCCGGATTTTAGGGTACCTAGCACCAACAAATTTTTGAATAGCCGGCCTCAAATAATAGTAAAAACAAGTCATAGCTGCAGCAGGATTTCCCGGTAATGCAAAGATACTACAGTATCCTTTTTTGCCAAAGAAGAAAGGTTTTCCCGGTTTTTGGTTCACTTTGTAAAACAGAGTTTCTACCTTCAATTCGTCAAGTGCTTTGCCCACAAAATCATAGTCCCCAACTGAAATTCCACCAGTAAGCACTATAAAATCGTTTTTTTGAATTTGTTCTTCAATGGCAATTAATGTAGCAGAATAATTATCTGGAATTCCACTTATAATTGAAGGTTGAACGCCCTCATTTCTAAAAGCACTTGCCAAAGCAATAGCGTTTGACTCGTATATTTTTCCAGATTCAAGCGGTTTTCCTGCTTCAATTAATTCATTACCAGTAGTAAGAATTGAAACCTTAGGTTTAGTATAAGTTTTGACCTTACTAAGACCCAATGAAGCTAGGTAGCCAATTGCTGCAGGGGTTAATTTTTCACCTTTTTGAAGGGCTATTTCGCCTTTTTTTATTTGCTCACCCTGGCTTCTTATATTTTGAAAAAAAGCCGATCCCTCTTCTTCAATGGTAATTTGGTCGCCGGCATTTTTTATGTGTTCTTGCATAATTACCAATGTTCCATTTGCAGGAACAGGAGCTCCAGTGAAGATGCGATAGCATTGATTTTTTAAAAGTTCAGTGGGAATAACATCCCCAGCTTTAACTTCCAGTGTTTGAATGAAATTTCGGGTTCCGTTTTCATAGTCTTCCATCCGAAAAACGTAGCCGTCCATTGCCGAATTATTAAACCCAGGTAAATCGATAGGGGAGATAATAGTCTCTGCTAAATAGTTGTTATTAGAGTCTATCAGTTGTTGCGAAACCACTTCTCCAATATTTACTTCACTAATTATCTTTTCGAGTGCCGATGCTATCGAGATTAAATTCATTCAAGTTTAAATTTAATGGTTTGACTAGAGTCTATCTTAACTAGCGTTTCGGCGTAAGCGGGTTTTCCGAAAAAACCCCGAGCATTATTCGAAAAGCCATAAACTTCGGTTGGGGCTCCAAAAAAGTTTAAATCAAGTTTTTTATTTGAGTTTTCATCTTGATACGCAGAAAACCCATAACCACCGGCCTGAAGTTTCAGGGTTGCGCTTGCCGCCCTGTTTTCAATAGGGATTACAAGTTTAAGCACCTCTTTTTCAAAATCATTTTGAACCAATAACATTATAGAACCATTATTAGTTTGTAGGTTTTCAAACTGGATAGTAACCACATTCCAAACCTGACCTTGAGTCGTTTGTCCAAGAAGGAGAAAAAGCAGTACTAAAAAAGTTCCTATAGATTGCATAAATTCGTGAAAATGTAAAGTCAAATGTGCTTGTAAAAAGTTAGGAAAACAAGTATTGCTAAAATACTTAGGACTGTTTAACGTGCTGCCTAACTATCGTAAATTTGTAAAATAAAAAAAATAATTATGAAATTAAATAATGGAATATTATTCGCAGCAGCCCTGGCCCTCGCGGCTTGTGGTTCAGAAGGCGGAAATGAAGCATCAAAAACAGAAAAAAAAGAAATAAAGTTAGCAGAGGAAGTTTGCAACTATTCTTATAACGCTGAGAGTGTTACAGCATCTTGGACAGCGTTTAAATTCACAGAGAAAGCAGGTGTTGGCGGAAAATTTGACTCTGTAATCGTATCGACTAGTGGTTCGGTTGATTCTCCAGAGAAGATGCTTGGTGAGCTGAAATTTGAAATACCAATTAGTTCCACAAATACCAATAACCCCGATAGAGACATGAAAATTATCGAATACTTTTTTGGTACGCTATCGAATACAGAGATGATTTCTGGAAATATTGTTAGTGCGAAGGGAAATAACGAAGAGGGAACTGCTATGGTCAACCTTTCCATGAACGATAAAACGTTTCAACAAGAGGTTAATTACAAAATCGAAGGAGCTCAGGTAAGTTTAATGGGGACTATTGATGTTGGAAACTGGAACGGAAATGATGCAATTGCCGCTTTAAACAAAGTTTGTGACGACCTTCATAAAGGCGAGGATGGTATTTCAAAGCTTTGGCCAACTGTTGATATCTCCATCGTAGCCCTGTTGGATAAGAGCTGCAACTAGTTGAATGTGTGAAATTTCAATGAATTTTTCACCTTTAATTCGGGTCAAAATAAACAAGTGTATTTTAAGCGAAATAAAGTCTTGTTTTGATCGAAAATAAATTCTAAATTTGCACTCCCATTTTTGGGGGTGTATTATTTATTGATTACGCTTAAACCGAAGGAAATTGGATACAGTAAGCTATAAAACGACATACGTTAACAAAGAGACAGCAGATAAGAACTGGTTGTTAGTTGACGCAGAAGGACAAACATTAGGAAGGTTTTCATCTAAAGTTGCTCAACTTTTACGAGGAAAGCACAAACCTTCATTTTCACCGCATGCAGACTGTGGCGATAACGTAATCGTTATCAATGCAGAAAAAATTGTGTTGAGTGGAAATAAAATGGACACAAAAGAGTACTTACGTCATACTGGATATCCAGGTGGTCAAAGAAGTACTTCGGTAAAGGTGATGTTAGAAAAACACCCACACCGTGTGTTAGAAAAGTCTATTAAAGGAATGTTACCTAAAAACAAATTAGGAAGCGCTCTTTTCAGAAACTTAAAAGTATATGCTGGTACTGAGCACAATCAAGAAGCTCAAAAACCTGCAAAATTTGATATCAACAGCATTAAGTAATTTATATGGCCGTTATTAACACATTAGGCAGAAGAAAGAAATCGGTAGCGAGAGTATACTTGTCTGAAGGAAAAGGAAAAATCACGATTAATAAGCGTGATGTAAAAGATTATTTTTCATCAGATATGCTAGTTCAAATTATCAACAGACCATTTGTTGCTACTGAGAACACCGGTAAGTACGATGTTAAAGTAAACGCACATGGTGGTGGAATTTCTGGACAAGCTGCTGCAATAGCATTGGGTATATCCAGAGCTTTGGTAGAAATTAATGAGGAAGATAAGACAATACTTCGCGGTGAAGGACTTATGACTCGTGACCCTAGAATGGTGGAACGTAAGAAGCCAGGACAGAAAAAAGCGCGTAAGAAATTCCAATTTAGTAAGCGTTAAAATTTTTTTAAGCTTAGTATCCAATCACGTCCCGATAGCTATCGGGAGCGTGATGCTCCTAATTAGTGGAGTCGACGGAAAGTGAGCGATAACCTGGCCTAGCAGATTCTAGGTATTTTTAAATTCAGTCGAAATGGCGAGAACTAATTACCAAGACCTCTTAGAGGCAGGTGTACACTTTGGTCACCTAAAAAGAAAGTGGAATCCAAACATGGCTCCTTACATATTTATGGAGCGTAACGGAATTCACGTAATCGATTTACACAAAACCGTTGCAAAATTAGATGAGGCATGTAATGCCTTGAAACAAATCGCTGCTTCTGGAAAGAAAGTAATGTTTGTGGCTACTAAAAAGCAAGCTAGAGAAGCTATTTCTTCAGCTGCAGAGTCTATGGATATGCCGTTTGTTACCGAAAGATGGACAGGTGGTATGTTAACGAATTTCGTTACTATTCGTAAGGCAATTCGCAAGATGAGTCAAATCGAAAAAGTGCTGAATGATCCAGAAGCAACTGGAGTAAACAAAAAAGAAAGATTATTACTTAAGCGTCAAAAAGAGAAATTAGAGAAGAATTTAGGTTCAATTTCTGAATTAAACCGTCTTCCAGCTGCTTTATTTATAGTTGACGTAAAGAAAGAACACATTGCTGTTAAAGAAGCAAAGCGTTTAAATATCCCAACATTTGCAATTGTAGATACGAATTCTGATCCCAAGTTGATCGACTTTCCTATTCCTGCAAATGACGATGCTGCTAAATCTATTGCCAAGATTATGGAAATAGTTAGTGGAGCAGTGAATGAAGGATTATCTGAAAGAAAAGCTACTAAAGAAAAGAAAGTTGAGGCTAAGCCAAAAGCTGAAGAAGTAGCTGCAGAAACAAAAGAAGAAGCAAAAGCATAAACAATACTTTAACGAATTACTATGATGGCTATTACAGCAGCAGACGTAAACAAATTAAGAAAGCAAACCGGATTAGGTTTGATGGATTGTAAGAAAGCGTTGGTTGAAACTGACGGTGACTTTGAAAAAGCAATTGATTTACTTAGAAAGAAAGGTCAAAAAATTGCCGCTAAGCGTGGCGATAATGAAGCTTCTGAAGGGTATGTAATTGCCAAAACAACTGAAGATGGAAAAACAGGTATCAACTTAGTGTTGAACTGTGAAACAGATTTCGTTGCTAAAAATCAGCAATTTGTTGATTTTGTAGAAGGACTTGCGGATTTAGCATTGTCTAAATTGCCTGCGACAAAAGAGGAATTGAATAACGCAGATTGGAACGGAAGAACTGTATCTGAAGTTATTGAAGAGCAAATGGGTAAAATTGGTGAGAAACTTGAAGTTTCTGATTACGGTATGTTATCTGCTGAAAAAGTAGTTGCATACAATCACCCAGGAAACAGAACAGCTGCAATAGTTGCGCTTACTAAAGATAATGCTGAAGTAGGAAGAGATTTAGCAATGCAAGTTGCTGCAATGAATCCTATTGCATTAGATGAATCTGAAGTTTCTGAAGAAGTTAAAGCGAAGGAAATTGAAATAGGAACTGAACAAGCGATCGCTGAAGGCAAACCAGCTGAAATGGCTGGAAAAATTGCTCAAGGTAAACTGGGAAAATTCCTAAAAGAAAAAACGCTGATGAATCAGGAGTTTATAAAGACTTCTAAGAAATCAGTTAAACAATATCTTTCGGAGGTCGACAGTGATCTTCAAGTAAAAGGGTTTAAGTTAATAACCCTTTCATAAAACAATTAATAAGAAAAGAGAATTTTTAAAATTCTCTTTTTTTTTGTCCTAATTTTCGCAATCAAATACAACAAATGAAGTACAAAAGAATTTTATTAAAATTGAGCGGTGAAGCCCTTATGGGAGCAAAAGACTTTGGAATAGATCACAGTCGATTGTATAAATATGCTCAAGACATTAAAGAAATTCAACTGGCAGGAGTAGAAGTGGCAATTGTTATTGGAGGCGGTAATATATTTAGAGGCGTTCAAGAAGACAATAGCGCTATCGATCGTGTTCAAGGCGACTATATGGGAATGTTGGCAACAGTTATCAATTCAATGGCTCTGCAAAGTGCTTTAGAAGGTGCTGGAGTTAAGACAAGATTGTTGTCTGCCATTAAAATGGAACAAATAGCGGAGCCTTTTATTAAAAGAAGAGCAGTTAGGCATTTGGAAAAGGGCAGAGTAGTAATATTTGGTGCGGGTACGGGTAATCCGTACTTCACTACCGATACAGCTGCTGCTCTAAGAGCGGTTGAAATAAACGCTGAGGTCATTTTAAAGGGAACACGTGTAGATGGTATTTACACTGCTGACCCTGAAAAAGATCCTAGTGCCCAACGTTTTGATTCGGTTACGTTTAAAGAAGTAATGGATAAAGGTTTAAATGTGATGGATATGACTGCATTTACACTTTGTCATGAAAATGATTTGCCAATAATCGTATTTGATATGAATCAACCTGGAAACTTACGTAAAGTTGTTGTAGGTGAGGAAATAGGAACTATTGTAGAAGGATAAGAATAAAGAAGATGGAAGAAGAATTAGAAATGGTTTTTGATATGGCTAAGGAGTCAATGGATGATGCTATAAACCACTTAGTAAAAGAATTGAGTAAAATTCGAGCAGGCAAAGCAACACCGCGTATGATGGATGGAATTATGGTCGATTATTACGGTACCATGACTCCGTTGAATCAGGTTGCGAACATAAATACTCCTGATGCTAGAATGATTTCGATTCAACCTTGGGAAAAGCCAATGCTAGAGCCTATTGAGCGGGCTATCATCAATTCAAATATGGGCTTGACGCCGCATAACAATGGTGAGTTCATTATGATTAATCTTCCAGCACTTACTGAGGAACGCAGAATGGGTTTGGTAAAACAAACTAAAGCTGAAGGAGAAGATGCTAAAGTTTCTATCAGAACGTCGAGAAAGGATGCCAATGATGAAATTAAGCGATTGAAGAATGATGGCCTTCCAGAAGATGCAGCGAAAGGAGCAGAGGATGAAATACAAACCATGACAGACAATCACTCGAAAAAGGTTGAATCCTTGCTCGAAGAAAAAGAAAAAGAAATACTTACTGTATAACAATTGAAAAAGGCCGAAAGGCCTTTTTTGTTTTAAGATTTCATTTGCCATTCTGTCCCGAAACTTCAGGGTCAGAATCTAAATCTTGATAACCATAAAAGATGCTGAAACCAGTTCAGCACGACGATTAGGGGAGTTAATTGAATGTATTAACGAAGGGTAGATAATACAATTGAATATGATTGATTCTAGCCAACCAACCCTAATCCACCAGCCCACTTTTAAGTGCAATCCGAATCAGACCCGCAACATTGTGGACATCCATTTTTTTCATGAGGTTGGTGCGATGGGTGTCAACCGTTCGATGAGAAATGAACAGGCGTTCTCCAATTTCTTTGTTTGAATAACCCTCAGCAACCAATTTTAAAATTTCGACTTCTCTTTCGGTGAGGTCTTTTACCTCCTCTGGTAGCTCATTGTTGGCTGTAATTTCGGTACTTTGATTGAGCAAACTCATGGTAACATCTGTAGAGAAAAAAGTTTCTCCTCTACAAATAGCTCGAATGCCTTTTTCAAGCTCCTCTCTACTTGAATTTTTTAGGATATACCCATCGGCTCCAGCATCCATAAGCGTTTGAATTACACCTTTTTCATTATGCATGGATAAGGTTAAAACACGAACCCCATTAAAGTTTTTCTTAATCTCCCGAGTGGCATTAATACCATTCATTACGGGCATATCAATGTCTAGAACTGCAATATCAGGTTTTTCCTTTGTTGCAATAAAGTCAACGGCGTCTTTTCCATTGCTTACCGCTCCAATAACCTCAAAATCATTAATGTCAGACAGTAATGATTTTAACCCATCCAATACAATTTGGTGGTCATCAGCAAGTAATATTTTTATTTTACTCATACTAATGGAATTCTAATTGTTGCAGAGGTGCCACTATTGGAGCTGCTTTCATAGCTAACTTCACCATTTATAGTGTTTAATCTACTTGTCAAATTTAATAAGCCTATGCCATCTGAACTTTTATTTTGATCAAAACCTTGCCCATTATCTTCAACGATTAAAACTATGTTTTTTTTGCTTTTAATCAACTGTACAATAATCTCTGTTGCTTTTGCATGCTTAATTGTATTGTTAATTAGCTCTTGGCAAATTCTAAATAGTGTGAGTTCAATAGTTTCTGGAAGGCGTTCTTTTAGTTGATAATGCTCAATATTGTAACTGATTCCCGTTCCTACTAGAGTGTTTTCCAGCATGTCTTCAATGGCACTCAATACCCCATTTTCAATAAGGGCTTTTGGCATCATTTGGTGTGAGATCTCTCTTACTTCTGTGCATGTGGTATCTAGTTTTTTCACTAGAATTTCAAAGTTTTCGTTTTCAGGAGTATCTTTTTTAAACAATTTAGATTGTAAATGAGACAAAGAAAGTTTTAGCCCACTTAATTGTTGACCCACTCCATCATGAAGGTCTTGCGCTATTCGTTTTCGTTCTTCTTCAATTCCTTTAAACATGGCTGCAATTCCTTTATCTCGCTCTAGTAAAACTGCCTCTATCATTTTTTGCTTTTGTTTGGCTCGAAGTTGTTTTACGAACAGATAGATGAGTAATAGCATTAAGATTACTGCGGCGGCTCCACCTAATATAAGCCCGTTTTTTCGTTGAATGGCTAGCTCTTTTATTTCATTTTCTTGAGATAAATTTTGGATTTCAAGTTCTTTTTTCTCCGTCTCATATTTGGTTTGCATTTCAGCTATTTGCGCACTTTTTTCTGAGTTATAAACTGAATCACTCAAAGTATGGAATCGTTTATGCGCCTGCAATGCTTCCTCATAATTTCCAGCTTCTTCATGAAGGTTTGAAACGTGACGTTCGTATAAGATGAACATTTGAGGACTGTTTAATCGATTTGTTATGGGTTCAACAGTTTTTAGAACCTCAAAGGCTTTGTCAAGTTTGCCAAGAGATTTGTACGAAGTTGAAATGTTGTAAAGGGTATAACACATACCCATCATATTGTTGGTAATGCTATCGCAGGTTAGGGTTTTATAATAGTAGGGTAATGCTTCAGCATCATTGCCTGCTTTTGAGTAAATCTCTCCAATATTATTGTAAGAAACTGCTTTTGCACCGATTAGATCGTTGGCCTCTGCAATTTTCGCGGCGTTATTGTAATAAACAAGTGCACTATCCGTGTTATTCATTGCGTCCAATATGGTTCCAATGTTGTTTAAGGTCATTGCCATACCATTAGGATAATTGAGCTTAGTGCACTCAATATTAGACAGTCGATAGTATTTTAAAGCCTTTTCGAAATCGGAATTTGTTTTATAAATTAGGCCTAGGCTATTGTAACCCATAGCCATGTTTTTAAAATCCGCTACTTTTTCTGCAATTTGAATACCCGTTAACATGTTCGAAACGGCAGAATCAAATTGTCCTAAATTTTTAAAAAGCTTTCCAAGATTAATATAGTTCCTTGCTCGGTAATAAGGTTCTTGATTGAGAGGATGTCTCAGAATTTTCTGAGCAAAATCGAGGCTTTTCTCTGGTTCAGAATATTCATAAGCCCGCAATAGCTTTTAATATATCTGCACAGTCTGTGTGTCATTTGCAGAAGTTAATGCACGCTCTAAGCTATCGACATTTTGGGATTTCCCAAAAACACTTAGCATAAAACATAGAAGCAGTAAACTCGAAATTCTCATGCAAGCTAAGTTAAGCGGTTTTATAAAATAAAACGCTTCGAAACAGACATTACTCTTTTACCGTTGAAATTTTTAAATCTTCTAATTGTTCTTTCGAAAGCAAAGAAGGAGCGTCAATCATGACATCTCTACCCGAGTTGTTTTTTGGAAAGGCAATATAATCTCGAATAGAATCTGTTCCGCCCATAAGTGCACAAAGCCTATCAAAACCAAATGCAACTCCACCGTGAGGTGGCGCGCCATATTCAAATGCATTCATTAAAAAGCCAAACTGATCAGCTGCTTCTTTGGGAGTAAATCCAAGCAAGTCAAACATTTTTTGCTGCAAGCTTTTGTCGTGAATTCTAATGGAGCCTCCACCAACTTCAACACCATTAATAACCATGTCATAAGCGTTAGCTCGCACTGCACCGGGGTCTGTTGCCATAAGATGCTCATCTTCTGGGTTTGGTGAGGTAAAAGGATGATGCATGGCATGCCAGTGACCGGTCTCATCGTCTTTTTCTACCAGAGGAAAGTTGATCACCCATAGTGGTTTAAATACATTCGGGTCTCTCAATTCCAATCGATTTCCCATTTCTAGCCGTAATTCACCCAATTGTTTTAATGCGGCATCTTTTTCTCCACTCAACACCAACAATAAATCCCCAGGTTTTGCATCCATTTTCTCTGCCCATGCTTTTAGAGCTTCTTGATCAAAGAATTTGTCAACTGAAGATTTGAATGTTCCATCTTCATTGCACTTAACATAAACCAACCCCTTTGCTCCAATTTGCGGTCTTTTTACCCACTCCGTTAAGCCGTCTAATTGTTTTCTGGTATAAGTTGCGCAACCTTTAGCACATATACCACCAACAAATTCGGCAGCATCGAATACTTGAAAACCTTTGTTTTTAGCAACGTCAGCAAGATTTTTAATTTTCATTTCAAAACGCACGTCGGGTTTATCAATACCATAGTTTTCTAGGGCATCGTCATAATCTATTCTGGGAAAATCGGGTAATTCTACGTTACGGATTTTTGAGAATAAATGCTTAGTTAATCCTTCGAAGGTGTTCAGAACATCTTCTCTATCTACGAAACTCATTTCGCAGTCAATTTGAGTAAATTCTGGCTGTCTGTCCGCTCTAAGGTCTTCGTCTCTAAAGCACTTTACAATCTGAAAATATTTATCAAATCCGCTTATCATTAGCAGCTGCTTAAAGGTCTGAGGAGACTGAGGAAGTGCATAAAACTCATTTTCGTTCATGCGAGAAGGCACTACAAAATCTCTTGCTCCTTCTGGAGTAGACTTGATTAGGTAGGGCGTTTCAATTTCATAAAAGCCAATATCATTTAAGTAACTCCTAGTTTGAATTCCAACTTGATGGCGCAATCGAATTTTATCCTGAAGTGGATTTCTTCTTAAATCTAGATAGCGATATTTCATTCGAATATCTTCTCCTCCATCGGTGTCATTTTCAATAGTAAACGGCGGAGTTTTAGCCGAATTTAAAACGGTAAGCGCTGAAACGTTAATTTCAACTTCACCCGTCAACATTTTTTTGTTTTTGCTTTCTCGCTCCACAACTTTTCCTTCAACCTGAATAACGAATTCACGACCAAGCCCTCTTGCTTTTAAGCAGAGTTCTTTGTTTACTTCTAAATTAAAGGCCAATTGAGTTATGCCATATCGATCGCGCAAATCAATAAAAGTCATTCCACCTAAATCGCGTGATTTTTGAACCCAACCGGCCAAAGTAACTTCGGTTTCTTTAGCCTCTATCCGCAATTCTCCGCAAGTATGTGATCTGTACATTTTTCTATTAAATTAATGAGTCGCGAAATTAGCTTTTCTTCGCCAAAATTGAAGTGTCGAGTCTATATTTGAAGCCAATATGGAGGATATTAATAAACAACATGAACGCTTTATGGAAATGGCTCTTATGGAGGCAGAAAAAGCGGCAGAATTGGGAGAGGTTCCTGTAGGAGCAATCATAGTGGCGCAAGGAAGAATTATAGCGCGCGCACACAATTTGACTCAGCGATTAAATGACGTAACGGCACATGCTGAAATGCAGGCGATTACCGCTGCTGCTGATTATTTAGGAGGCAAATACCTTACTGGGTGCACGTTATATGTAACCTTAGAGCCTTGTGTGATGTGTGCTGGTGCTTTGGCTTGGTCACAAATTGACAAAATTGTTATTGGCGCTTCGGATACTAAAAGAGGGTTTTCACTTATTGAAGAACCACTGTTGCATAAAAAAACAAAGGTGATTTCTGGAGTAAAAGCGGAAGAGGCAGCTTCGCTTCTCAAAGCTTTTTTTAAATTAAAAAGAAAATAGGAAAAGGAAGGTTCAGGTTAGCTGGGACACTTTGCTAATCATGTAGAGCGACTAAGAACCATTTTAATACCCAGCAACTGTAAGAGCTTTTGAAGCTTTTTTTTGAATTGTAATCCTCAAGAACTACCGTTGGTAGTTCTAATCATAGTTTCAACCTCTGAATTAAATAAAATTCAGTCTAGAATTTAATGTTTCAACTATCATAGCGCGATTAGAGGAGCCAATTTCAACACGTTCTTTAGTTTCCATGATCAAATAGCCGCCATCGTTTTTATGAAATTCTGTCACTTTATCTAAATTCACGATATGTGATCGGTGTACACGTAAAAAATTGTCTTGTTTAAGGGCGTTCTCAATACTCTTAAGGTTTTTAGAGATCATGATTTGCCCATCATTTTCAGTATAAATAACTGAATAGCTTCCTTCGGCTCGAATATGGACTATGTGTTTAGGGTCTATGAACTTATGCCCGTATAAAGTAGGCACGGCAAGTTTGGCTTTTTCTTCAATTTTCACCCGTTTTAGAACTTCTTTAACCGAAGATGGCTCCTTAATTTTCTTTTTTACTTTTTCAACAGAAGCAACTAAATCATCAATATCAATCGGCTTTAAGATGTAGTCGATTGCTTGGTTCTTTATTGCTTGTATCGCATAATGGTCATATGCCGTTACAAAAACCACATGGAACTTACGGTCACCTAGTTTTTCTAACAAATCAAACCCAGTGCCCATTGGCATTTCAATATCTAAAAAGACCAATTGCGGGTTATGTTCTTCAATGGCTTTTATGCCACCTTCCATACTGTGCGCAATTGCCAACACATTTACGTCGGGACAGTAACTTTCTAAGAACTTAGACATAACCTTAGTTGCGTTTTCTTCATCGTCAACTAATACACATGTAATTTGAGAACTACTCATAACTCTGAATTTATCCTTTTCTCAAATGTAGATAATATAATTAGGCCTTGCGGCTGTTAGGCTATCGGCTAGGTATGCTTAGTTCAACTTTGGTTCCTTTCGGTTTATCAAATTCATCTTTGAGGTCGTGAAATTCAAATTGAAAATCGTTTTTGAATAATTGCTTGAACACAGTTAGCCGCTCTTGGGTAATTCTAAGTCCCTGCGATTTGTGTTTCTTGCCCAATTTGCCAATATGAAACTCACGGCCAACACCATCGTCTTCTATAGTGCACATTAGGGAATTGTCTGAAAGAAACTTCAGCGAAACTTCAATATTTCCTTTGCCCTCTCTAGGCAGAATTCCATGCAAAATGGCATTTTCGATAAAAGGCTGAATAAGCATTGAAGGAATACGTGTTGTTTCCAATTCAATCTTTGGGTCGATATTGATTGTATACTCAAAGCGGTCGTTAAATCTCAACTTCTCTAACTCTAAATACAAATCTAAGCTAGACAAAACATCTCTAATTGGAACAAAGGTTTTATCGGAATTGTTGAGCACCAAACGCATCAGTTTAGCAAATTTAGATAAGTACTTATTCGATTTTCTAATGTCACTATCAATCAAGAAATTTTGAATAGAGTTGAGACTATTGAATATAAAATGAGGGTTCATTTGGGCGCTTAAGGCTTTTATTTTCAGTGCAGACAGCTCATTTTCTACCTGCATTCTTTTTTGCGATTTGTCCAACTGCCAGCGCAGAACAGCGTAAAAAACAACCGCAATAATTAAGGCTATTAGTACATAAAACCAGGTGGTTTGGTAAAACGGCGGAATAATAACAAAGGCAAAGGAAGCGCTTTGGTTTGTCCATTTTTGATTTCTGTTTTGTGCCTGTACTTCAAATGTGTAATCACCAGGTGGTAAACTCTGATAGCGAATAGTTCTTTGCTGCGCAGAGGACCAAGAGGTATCTGAGTTTAATCGGTAGCGAAAGTTTAACTTATTCTTTTGGAAATAATCAAAGGCCAATAAGCGAATTTCTATATTTTGCTGGTCGTAATTAAAGGTGTATTCGCTTGCCGTGGACACTGCCTTTCCATTGAGGTTAATCTGAGGTGCAATTAAGGGTATATCTTGGTTTAGCCACTTTTTTTCAAGAGTGACTATGCCCTTAGAAGTTGACAGCAATATGTGCTTCTCTGTTGATTCAATTGCTGTAATGTCTTCAAAAACAAGTCCTTTGTAGCGATTGAACTGACAAATAGAATCGTTTTCAATTTGATTAAGTCCAGATTTAGTCGCCACCCATAAGGTGCCCTTTTGTACAAATAGGTCATTTATAAAATTGCTACTTAAACCAGAGGATTCATTTACCCAAGTAACCCGATTATTTTCTAAAGTCCCCAATCCATAACCACTGGTTCCAAAAACAATAGCACGGTTTAGTATCGATAGGCAGGAAATGTTTTTATTGTAAGTAGATTCAATCAGCCTTACTTCTTCATTTTTATATTCATAGAGGCCATTTACAGTGCCTAACCAAAGGTGGTCTTTAGCAACTTCAATCAAACAGTTTACTCGTTCTTGAAAGTCTATTTGGACAGAGTTAAAGACTTCTGTTCCGTTTTGCATTTTACTGAAATAGTACAACCCTCCAATCCAGTGTGTGTTTTCTTCTATGCTTTGGGCAAATGCAATTCCTTTAAATGGAGCGACAAAATCACTTTCATCAAATTGGTTTTCGGTAAGTGCTTGTAGGCCTTTTTTGGTGAATATCAGCTGGCTAATATTATCGTTAATATTTATTTCACGCTCCTTATTCAGCTTTTTTGAAACCGATAAATTGACAATACTGTTATTCCTATTGTACGAATACAGCGCATTATCATTTTTTAAAAGGCCTCTAAAGTCATTGTTACCATCGCTTGAAAGGTTTGAATAATACTGAATTTTTGAAGAAGGAATTTGATAAAGTCCATTAGAAAAAGTCCCAAACCAGATACTTCCATCCTTATCTTCTAAAATACAGGAAATAGGTTGTTTGCTTTCAATAGTTAACGGTGGGTCGGTCAAAATTCCTGAAGAATAGTATTTTAATCCTTGGTAGGTACCAACCCAAACGTTTTGCTCAGTATCAAGCAAAAGCGCCTTTGTTAATCTTATGTTCAGAGGAGCTTGTGTCTCAATTTTTTGACCATTTAAAATGGTGAGACTTTTGTTTCCCGAAACAACGACCTTATCATTTTGACTGCTTATTGCACGTATTTGTTTTGGCAGTAACGCCGAGCTGTTGTTACAGTTTGAAACATGAAATAGATTTTTTGATGGGTCAATCCAGTTTTTATTTGTGGTTTCAATAGTAGAGACGGCACCATTAATAATTTGAATTCCTGAAAAAGGATCATCGCAAGAAGTATTTAGGCCTAGTAAAAGGGTATCGTTTCCATTTGGATAAAATGATGTGATGAGCCTTTTTTGTAAGGTCTCGTTAAGTATTTGGTTGTGAGCATAATGGAAAAAAGAATCTTTGTAAAGTGTAAAGGTTTTGTTGAAGCCTAAAAACCAAATCGTTCCATCAGAGGCTACATGCATTTGAACAATAGCATTGTCCGAAAGTCCGTCAGATTGTTTGAAGGAGACCATTTCAGCACCATCAAATCTCGATACACCGGCATCTGTAGCAATCCAGATATAACCGCTATGATCTTGAACTACATCATAAACTTGACTACTAGGAAGGCCTTGATCAATTCCATAATTGGTTAAAAAAAAGTTTTGTGCATATATTGAAAATGATGCACAATAGCACAGCAGAAAAAGGAATATCCTCATTCGTTAATTGATTTACTGTACACCAATTTAAACACTACTTTTTGCAACTCTCGCTCTATTATTAAGTGAGTAAATATAACAGCAGGGTTCGTTTCCGAAGCAGAATCTATGGCTTCTTTAACTTTCAATTCCGACACGTCAATTTTATATAAAAGCTGTTCTACTCTTCCATTGCCTTGTCGAATTAGTTTTTCGATCACAGGCGCAACTTGATCTATTATTTCTTGATAAAGTAAGGTTCCGTATTTTTCCCATTCAATTTGAAGATTGAGTTCCAAATCTTTATTGATTTGTTGCAGCAATTTTTCAAGAACTTCCTTACGAGTTTTGTAACCGTTGAGGTCAATTTTATCTGTTGTTGTAGCTTTCAACTTTTGTATATGCTAATTGTTCAGTAATTAAAACGAAGTTATAAAGATATGGCTACTATACTTATTACCGGTGGAACTGGTCTTGTTGGAAATAATTTGACTAAAAAACTAATCGAAAAAGGGCATAAGGTTAGAATTCTAAGCAGAAGTAAAACTGGCTCAAAAGGCGGGATCGATTATTACCGCTGGAATGTTGGCCATAATGAAATTGACAATCATGCATTAATAGGCGTTGATAGTATTGTGCATTTAGCAGGAGCAGGAGTTGCCGATGGTCCATGGAGCGAGAGGTATAAAAAGGAAATAATCGACAGTAGGGTTGATTCTATTCAGTTGCTGTTTAAAAAGTGTCAAGCACTAAAAGCTTTTCCAACATCAATAATTTCTGCATCCGGAACCGCTTTTTATGGTTTTGATAATTCCGATAAAATTTACGACGAAAGTGCCAAGGCAGGAGAAGGTTTTCTAACTGAAGTTTCTGAAAAATGGGAACAAGCTTCAGCTGACTTTGAAAAGTATAACGTCCGCAGATTAGTGCTAAGAATAGGTGTTGTACTCAGTGATAAGGGTGGCGCATTAAGCCCTATAAAAATGCCGTTTCAGTTTGGAATTGGTTCTGCCATGGGAACAGGAAAACAACCTTTTCCTTGGATTCATATTGATGATCTTACCAATGCAATTATCCATAGTATAAATAACCAAAAAATGAATGGTGTTTTTAATGCTGTAGCTCCTGAAACCGTCACCAATGGAGAATTTTCTAAAACCTTAGCTCAAGAAATGGGCAAGCCATTTTGGGCGCCGAATGTTCCTTCATTTGTGTTGAGGATAATCCTTGGTAAGGAAAAAGCGGATGAAATGTTGTTGAATGGAGCACATGTGTCTTCAAAGAAATTAGAAGAAGCAGGGTTATCCTTTCAATTCCCTAAAGTGAGTTTAGCTTTGAAGGAAGCCTTGAAATAAAAATGCTAGAAGAAAAAATCTACAGCTCTCTAACCATCAAACTTTCAGCAAAATCTTTTAGCGTTTTTTTCCTTCCATTATTTACAGAAACGCTATTCAAGGCAATTCCAGCATTCAGATAAAAAGTATTCATATCCGCTTTGGCTCTATTTCGAATATCTAAGGCATCAAAAACCGTTTTAACTTTTTCAATTTTATCCTGGTGGGGTAGATTTGTGTTGTTGTATAAATCAACTAATTCTTTTTGCTGCTCAGCATCTGAAATAGAATAGGTTTTGGCAAACAGGTACGTTTTTTTACAAGCTAATACATCACCTCCCACTTGCTTTCCAAATTTTTCAGGATCGCCATACAGGTCTAAAATGTCGTCTTGTAATTGAAAGGCAATTCCAAAGTTTTTACCAAACTCATACATCAAATTAGCGTCTGCATCTGAAGCTCCAGCTATGGCTGCGCCCATTCTTAGGCTTTCGCCTAAAAGAACTGCAGTTTTGAGTTCAATCATACCCAGATAGTCATTAAGCGAAACGGTAGATTTTTGTTCAAAATCCATATCCAGTTGTTGTCCCTCGCAAACCTCAATTGCCGTGCGATTAAAGTTTGAAAACAGTCTATGAAATTTAGCATCGGTATTTTTACTGAGGTAATGATACGCCAATATCATCATAGCGTCTCCAGATAAAATCCCAGTATTTTCATTCCATTTTTTATGAACCGTAGTTTGTCCTCTCCTTAGCGGAGCTTCGTCCATTATATCGTCGTGAACTAAGGTAAAGTTGTGAAAAACCTCTACGGCAATCGCTTGATTAATAGCAGCTTCTGGGTTAGCGCCAAATAATTCTGCGGCTGCTAAGGTACAAACGGGCCGCACTCGTTTGCCACCAATTTGCATAATGTACTGAATAGGTTCGTACAATTTTTCGGGTTGGTTCGTAAACTCGGTGAGTTGAATTTTTTCTTCGAAGTAGTTTCTTAACTCCTCTATTGAGTGCTGTAGGGGTAAAGTGCTTGACATTTAGTGTTTGAGTAGTGTTAATAGGTATTTTCCATATCCACTTTTGACCAACGGTTGAGCAATTTGTTCAAGTTGTTTATCGTCAATAAAACCCATGTGCCAAGCAATTTCTTCGATACAAGAAATTTTTGTGCCTTGTCGTTTTTCAATTACTTCAACATACTGACTCGCCTGATTTAGGCTATCTATTGTACCCGTATCTAACCAAGCGGTTCCCCTGTTTAAGATACTTACTTGAAGTTTTCCCTGCTCGAGGTACACCTTATTTACGTCGGTTATTTCATACTCACCACGGGAAGATGGTTTTAAGTTTTTTGCAATTTCGACTACCGAATTATCGTAAAAATACAACCCGGGCACAGCGTAATTAGACTTCGGGTTTTCAGGTTTTTCTTCAATAGAAAGTGCAATGTTGTTTTCATCAAAATCAACTACTCCGTATCGCTCTGGGTCAGAAACACGATAGGCGAAAATAACTCCACCGTCTGGGTCGTTGCATTCGCGGAGCTTTTGAGGTAGTCCGGTACCATAAAAAATATTGTCGCCTAAAATTAAGGCTACATTGTCATTACCGATAAACTCTTCCCCAATGACAAATGCTTGAGCAAGTCCATTTGGAATTTCTTGAACTGCATATTCAAAATTGCAACCCAAATTTTCCCCATCGCCTAGCAATTTTTCAAAAAGTGGTAAATCGTGTGGAGTGGAAATAATAAGAATGTCTTTAATTCCAGCTAACATGAGTAACGAAAGCGGATAATAAATCATCGGCTTATCGTAGATGGGCATAAGCTGCTTACTAATTGCCAAGGTAAGCGGATGAAGTCGAGTGCCAGATCCTCCAGCGAGAATAATTCCTTTCATGGGTGTTAATTTAAGGGTGACAAAAGTAATTGATATTTTTAGCGTCACCCTGAACTCGTTTCAGGGTCTCTGACGTAAATCGATTTATACTAAGTGGAATTGCTGCAACAAGTTCAGCATGACGGACTGTAATCCTATCCCTATTCAAACTCCACTTTGCAATTCAACCATTCGCCGTCGATAATAGCTTTGTGTTTTTTGTAAAAGTTAATTGCGGGTTCGTTCCAATCCAATACTTGCCATTCGAGTCTTTTAACTCCAGCTTTATCAGCAATAGCGATAAGCTCTTTTAGCAGCAAACTGCCTATGCCATTCATGCGTTCGCTTTCTTTTACAATAATGTCTTCAAGATAAAGGCAACGGCCTTTCCAAGTAGAGTACTTGCTATAATACAAAGCAATTCCGGCTACTTTTTCGTCTTTTTCCGCAACTATAAAATCGAAAATTGAATTTTCTCCAAACCCATCTTCCAATAAGATTTCTTCGGTAACAATTACCGCGTCGGGCTCTTTTTCATAAGCAGCCAATTCCTTAATGAGGTTCAGTAATTCTGGAATGTCTGATGGGGTTCCTTTTCTAAGTTGAATATTGTTTTTATTCATAAGGCCAAATATAGTTTCAACCAACTGTTGAACCAACCAACCCAACTATATTTGTATTCTGAAACAAAAGCTATGATTGCAGTTACTACTCTCGACGAATTTATAATTGATAGACAAGACGATTTTCCTTTCGCAACTGGAGACCTTTCTAGATTGCTTAGAGACATTGGCTTTGCGTCTAAAATAGTACACCGAGAAGTAAATATGGCGGGTCTTGTTGATATTACTGGTGCTTATGGTTCTGAAAATATACAAGGAGAAGAGCAACAAAAATTAGACGTATTTGCTGATGAGGTTTTTATAAAAGCTTTAAGGCATGGCGGAGAAGTTTGCGGAATTGCTTCGGAAGAAAAAGATGATTTCATTGCTTTTGAAAACGAAAAATCCATTCAAGGAAAATACGTTTTGGCAATGGATCCATTGGACGGCTCTTCGAACATTGACGTAAACGTTTCTATCGGGACCATTTTTTCCATTTACAGAAGAAAAACAGAAGCTGGAACCAAAGCGACGATGGAAGATTTTCTTCAGCCAGGAACAGAGCAAGTTGCTGCTGGTTATGTGCTGTACGGTTCTTCTTCAATGTTGGTTTATACAACAGGAAGTGGAGTAAATGGCTTTACCTTAGACCCTTCTATTGGTGAATTTTGTTTGTCTCATCCTGATATGAAAACTTCAAACGATGGGAAGATTTTTTCTATGAATGAAGGGAATTACCACCTTTCTCACAAAGGCATTCAAACCTATTTGGACAAGTGTAAACTAGAGGAAAAAACGGCTCGATATATTGGTTCATTGGTGGCAGATTTTCATCGTAACCTGATTAAAGGTGGAGTTTATCTTTATCCTTCTACAAGCAAAGCACGTAACGGTAAATTGCGTTTGCTTTATGAATGCAATCCTCTTGCATTTATTGCTGAGCAAGCAGGCGGAAAAGCTTCGGATGGTTATACAAGAACTATGGAGATTGAACCAACTGAATTGCACCAGCGTTGTGCTTACTATGTGGGCTCAAAGAATATGGTGGATGAGATTGAAGGCTTGTTGAAATAGTTTAGAAAAACCCTCCCGCATTAGGAACCAACTGGGTTTTTGTTTTAGGTCATTCCCAACTGGGAAGGTGTCGATTCCGATAAATATTGGGAGAGACGGAAAGGGTTTTTGGAACAATTAGGATTATTCAAAACCCTCACAATGTCATTTTAAAACCATTTAAATTCCAATTCATTACCTTCCTTTGCAAACTCAATTAATAGCTCGTTTATGGAAACCTTACATCAAGAAGTTCAAGATTATTACGGAAAAGAATTAGCCTCTTCAGCAGATTTGAAAACCAACGCGTGTTGCACATTAACGGCTCCACCAGAATACATCTTAGAAGCCCTTCGTGAAGTGCATGATGAAGTTCAAGCGAAGTATTACGGTTGTGGTTTAACCATTCCTTTTGATATTGAAGGATTGCGCATTTTGGACTTAGGTTCTGGAAGTGGCAGAGATTGTTACATTGCAAGTAAGTTGGTTGGGCCTAACGGCTATGTTGTTGGGGTTGATATGACTGACGAGCAATTGGATGTTGCGAATCGGCACATCGATTACCACACCGAAAAGTTTGGATACACCGTGCCAAATATTGAATTTGTAAAAGGGAATATTGAAGAATTAGATAGGCTTGGGTTAGAAAAAGGAAGCTTCGATTTAATCATTTCCAATTGTGTTGTAAACCTAGCCAAAGACAAACAAAAAGTATTGGATGATGCTTTTGATTTATTGAAACCCGGTGGAGAGATGTACTTCTCGGATGTATACAGCGATCGCAGAGTTTCTCAAGAACTGCAAAACGACCCTGTACTTTGGGGCGAATGTTTGAGCGGGGCGTTGTACTGGAACGATTTTTTGAATTTCGCCAAAAAAGCTGGGTTTACCGATCCTAGAGCTGTTGAGAATAAACCGATTACCATAGAAAATAAAAAACTGGAAGAAAAAGTAGGCGACCTTAAGTTCTTCTCGGTTACCTATCGTTTGTTTAAAATAGAAGGCTTAGAATCTGATTGTGAAGATTACGGTCAAGCATTGGTTTACAATGGAGGAATTAAAGGTCAAGAGCACGGATTTGAATTAGACGATCACCATTATTTTCCTAAAGGAAAGGTCATGGCGGTTTGTGGAAACAGTTACAAAATGGTGCACGATACCCGCTTTAGATCCTATTTCACTTTTCATGGAACTTGGGATACGCATTACGGAATTTTCGAAGGCTGTGGTGGAGCAATGCCTTTTGCAGCTGAGGCAGTTGGGGCAATTCAGGATTGCTGTTGAGATTAACTATAAAAATACTGAGATTGATTGTTGGATATCTTCTCTTTCCCAGCGGGGAAGGTGGCGAAGAATGAGCCGGAAGGGGTTCTTTTTATAAAGCCTTGAACTGAATTGTTTTGCCATGAACCCCTTCCGCTTCGTACCTCAGCACCTTCCCCGTTGGGAAGGATTCTCAATCTTGAATATTAGAACTAAAGTTCAAAGATTAATTATCATACCTAACTACATTTGCTGCCCTCGATTGTATAAGTGTAAATGTCAGTTACCAAAGAAGAATTTAATACCAGTTTTAGCACTTGGCCCCAGTTGGCACAAGTGCAAGCTCATTGTAAGGAAACCGAAAACCCTCTCGTACATTTAAAAGGATTTAGGGGAAGCGCCTCTCAATTTTTTATTGCAACAATGGCCAAGCAAGTGCATGGCATTCATGTAGTTGTGCTCAATGATAAAGAGAATGCTGCATACGCACTCAATGATTTACAGGATCAATTGGGGAACGATAAAGTGCTCTTTTTTCCTTCACCGTTTAAGTATCCCTATAAACAAGAATCGGTTGACAATACCAATGTGTTGATGCGTGCTGAAACGCTGGACATGATTGTCAAAAAACCATCTTGGTTGGTGGTAGTAACTTATGGTGAGGCTCTGAGTGAAAAAGTAGTTACTAAAAAGCAACTCAAAAAGAACATTCTTGAACTAAAGGTAGGTGATGAAATCACCATCGATTTTATCAATGAGTTGCTTTACGAATATCATTTCGAACGGGTTGATTTTGTGACGGGTCCCGGTCAGTTTTCAATACGCGGAGGAATAGTAGATATTTTCTCTTTTGCAAACGACGACCCTTATCGGGTTGAGTTTTTTGGAGATGATATTGATTCGATTCGAACCTTTGATCCGGCGAGTCAACTGTCCAAAAAGAACTATAAGAAGATTCACATTTTGCCCAATGTTCAGGATCATGATTTGATGGAATCGCGTGAAAGTTTCTTAGGTTTTCTACCTGCAAATTCTTATTTGTATTTGAAAGAACGCGAAGTTTCTAAAGAACAAGTTCGCAAATCTTTTGCTGTTGCCGAGGAGGCTTTTAGCAAACTTTCGAACGATACTTTACAATCCAAACCCTCAGATTTATATATAAAACCAGAGCATTTTGATTTGGGGTTAGAAAAGCACAAAGTTTTGGAATACGGAGGAACCTTTGAAACTTCAGCTACTAAAACAGTAGAATTCAACCAAAAACCGCAGCCTACATTCAATAAGAAATTTGATTTGTTGGCTAAAGATTTACATGCACACAAAACAGTTGGAATCAATAATTTCATTTTGTCCAGTCAGGCAAAACAAATGGAGCGTTTGCATGCCATTTTTGAGGACATTGATGCTGAGGTAGAATTCTCACCCATTTTGCAAATGGCGCACGAGGGCTTCATTGATGCGGACCTTAAAATTGCCTGTTATACCGATCACCAAATATTTGAGCGCTACCATAGATTCCGTCTTAAAGAAGGGTTTAATAAAGCCAAACAAGCCATTACCTTCAAAGAGCTTACGAGTCTTCAGAAAGGAGATTATGTAACCCACATTGATTATGGTGTAGGTCAATTTGATGGGCTTCAAAAAATAGAAAACGATGGCAAGGAACAAGAAGCTATTCGTTTGTTATACAAGGATGGAGATATTCTTTATGTAAGTATTCATTCCTTGCATCGCATTGCTCGCTTTACCGGAAAAGATGGCACGGCTCCCACAATGAATAAGCTGGGAACGCAAACGTGGAAAATTCTCAAGCAAAAAACCAAAAAGAAAGTAAAAGAGATTGCCTACGATCTTATCAAATTGTACGCAAAACGAAAAGCGGCCCCTGGGTTCACATTTTCCCCCGACAATTATTTGCAGCACGAACTGGAGAGTTCTTTCATTTATGAAGATACTCCCGACCAAGAAAAAGCGACAATTGACGTAAAAGGAGATATGGAAAAGCCGCATCCAATGGATCGTTTGATTTGTGGTGATGTAGGTTTTGGTAAAACGGAGATTGCAATTCGTGCGGCGTTCAAAGCAGTTATCGATAGCAAGCAAGTAGCGGTCTTGGCTCCAACAACTGTTTTGACTTATCAGCATTGGAAAACCTTTAAAGATCGGTTAGCTGATTTGCCTTGCAACGTCGATTATATCAATCGTTTTAAAACTGGAAAAGAGCAAAAAGAAACCTTACAAAAACTGGCTGAGGGAAAAATTGATATCATAATCGGAACGCATCGCATAGTTGGAAAAGACGTCAAGTTTAAAGACTTGGGTCTAATGATAATCGATGAAGAACAAAAGTTTGGAGTTGGAGTTAAGGACAAGCTGAAGACGATTAAAGAAAACGTGGATACGTTAACATTGACCGCAACTCCAATACCTAGAACCTTACAGTTTTCATTGATGAAAGCTCGAGATTTGAGTGTAATCAATACCCCGCCGCCTAATCGTCAACCGGTGGAAACCATTCTAAAACCCTTTAACGAAGAGACCATTCGCGACGCTATTTACTATGAAGTAAGCAGGGGCGGTCAGGCATTCGTGGTGCACAATAGAGTGGAGAACATTAAGGAAGTTGCGGGAATGATTCAGCGTTTGGTTCCTGAAGTGCGCATTGGTATTGCACATGGACAATTGGAAGGACACGAACTCGAAAAAACCATGTATGCATTTATGGAGCATGAGTTTGATGTATTGATTGCCACCACCATTATCGAGTCGGGATTGGATATTTCTAACGCTAACACGATTATCATAAACAATGCACACAATTTTGGATTGAGTGATTTGCACCAAATGCGTGGAAGAGTTGGTCGTAGCAATCGAAAAGCATTTTGTTACTTGTTGTCTCCGCCAATGAGTTCCTTGACTCCAGAAGCAAGAAAAAGAATGACTGCCATTGAGCAGTTTTCGGATTTAGGCTCGGGGTTCAATATTTCAATGCGCGATTTAGACATTCGTGGCGCTGGAAATTTATTGGGGGGAGAGCAAAGCGGTTTTATGTCTGATATTGGGTTTGAGACTTACCAGAAGATACTGGACGAAGCCATTCACGAATTGAAAGAAAACGAGTTTAAAGACTTGTTTAAGGCTGAAGAAGCCGAATTGCAAAACTTCGTGTTGGATTGCCAGCTCGATACGGACTTAGAGATTCTAATTCCAAACGGATATGTGCGTAATGTAAATGAACGGCTACAATTATATCGTGAACTTTCGGATGTAAAAACCGAAAATCAATTGGAAAAATTTGAAAAGGATTTAATTGATCGTTTTGGACCAATTCCAGAGGAAACGCGCCAGTTAATCAGTGGTGTGCGCTTACAATGGTTAGCAGAGAAATTAGGAATAGAGAAGATTGTTTTGAAAAACAAAAAACTGCTTTGTTATTTGGTATCCAATCAGAAATCAAGATTTTACCAATCCAGTCAATTCCATTACATAGTGCAATACGTAAATAAGAACCCGGCCAAAACTCAAATGAAGGAGCGCAAAGAACGCTTATACATTGTTTTTGAAGGGGTGGAAACCTTGGAAGAGGTTCTTGGGATTATTGAACCGATGAAGGTTTAATTTGCTTTATACAGCTTATTCATTCTGGTTCAGTTCGAGTGATTGTGTGTTGGCGAAACTGTATCTCGAACAACTCTTCCATAGTTTGTTGTCCCTTAAGTTTTGGCCTTTAATTTGAATAAAGACTTAAGAAACGATCCAAACCAACCCAAAGAGCACCAACATAGTGCCTTCTACCAAAAAAGAATAATAGTACTCTGAACTGTCTTTTTTGCAAAGTGTGATTACCCACCCCGCAAAAATTGCAGCAACCAAATGGGCTACACTCATATAGGCGCTTTGACTGAACAAAATCATTACAATAAAAGAAAAGCAAGCCAAACTCAATAAGGAAAGCTGTTTGGCTTTATCCATACCCATCATCATAGGAATGGTATTTAAAGAACTACCCTTATCAAATTCCAAATCACGAATATCAAAAGGAATAGTGATGGCGAAAATGAAGAAACAACGACTTAAGAAATAATAGAATAACTCGGGTTGAGTATACAACTCAAAGGATTCGAATACAGGCAAATATACACTCACGTAACTAACCGTTATGCTAATTAAAAACACCTTGGCAAATGGCACATCTCTGAGTCTCCAGTACTTTCCTTTTCGTTTCACAATTGGCATACTATACCCCAACGCAATAAGTGTTGGAATGGAAATAGGGGCAATAAATGAAGTGCCTAGAATTAAGGCTAACACAAGCGCAGAACTGCCAGAAAGCACAATAAGAAAAAATAAAAATGACTTGTATTTTTTTGCCCAGACATGCCTCGCGGAAAGACTTCTTTCATCGATTTGAGATAAGCCAACGATACGGTGCAGGTTGTAGATAAATAAAGTGCTGCAGTATATAAATAGCAACAACTTATAATTTATTGGAAGGTTAAAAATGAAGTAAGAAATGCAGCTAATTGCACTTACAGGAATAGCAACGTAGAGGTTGCTAAACAACAGAAAGTTGCTTGCGTTTTTTAAAAGGCTTTTCACGAATTACTAGACGCTATGCTTAATCCTATTATTCCGCCAGCAACAGTTCCTGCTACCGAGCCCAAGATGCTGTGGAATATCTTTTTCATTCTGGCCGATTGTTTATACCCGGCAATGTAGGCAGCTTGACTCATTGGCTCGCCTCCATTTGCTTTTTCATTGGACGGCATATTTCCTTTAGTCAAACTTCCTATTAAGGTTCCTGAAATTGGAGAAAGAACAACAACGGCTAATTCTTGACTACCCGTAAGTGCAGCTAGTGCTCCGCTAACTAGAAATGATGTAATTACAGGAAGCGTAGTTTTATGCTCATTTCTGCCGTCTTGCTGTCCTTTTATGTAATACCGCATTTCTTTTATTGAGTAACCCGTTTCACTGCTATCTGGGTTATACCAAACCTCTTCTTGGCCATTTTGCGTTACCGAAAAAACCCTGCTAATATCAATAAGTAGAATTTTTACTTTACCGTTTTTTTTAGTGGTTTCAAGCACAATTTCCTCGGGCGATTGATCCAAAGGAACACCGATTATTTCCTGTCCACCTAACATCAAAATGGATTGATTTATTTGGGCAAAACCATTAATCGATACAAGCAATAACAGCAATATCGAAGAAATCTTTTGAATCATGTTGTTTTTCGTTTAGAATTTTCAAAAGTAACTAAACAAAATGCTGACTTTGTGGTCTTAATCGAATACAATAGGGGCTGTGATTAGACCTATATTTGTACACATTTTTTAGTAAATAAAACCTTTTTAGTAAATGGAAAATTTTAAAGGAAGGCATATTGGCCCTAGAGGCAAAAACGTTTCAGAAATGCTTGAAGTTGTCGGCTCTGATTCTATTGATAATTTAATCAATGAAACGATACCTGCTCAAATTCGATTGAAGGGTGATTTAGATATACCGGAGGGAATTAGTGAATTTGAATATTTGAGACATATTGATGGTCTGGCGGAAAGAAACCAGCTTTTCAGATCATATATAGGTCAAGGTTATTACGGAACAATAACTCCTTCCGTAATTAAACGTAATCTGTTTGAAAATCCGGGTTGGTATACTGCATATACGCCGTACCAAGCTGAAATTTCGCAAGGACGATTAGAAGCGTTACTAAATTTTCAAACGGTATGTTCCGATTTAACCGGAATGGAGCTTGCAAATGGCTCTTTATTGGATGAGTCTACAGCTGCTGCCGAGGCAATGATTTTGTTGTTTCATGCAAGAAGTAGAGATGAAGTACAGTCTGGAAAAGTTCAGTTTTTCGTGGATGAAAATTGCTTCACTCAGACCATTGAGGTTTTAGAAACGCGTTCCAATCCATTGAATATTGAATTGGTAATTGGAGATTGGAAGTCTTTCAAGTTCACTGAAAAAACATTCGGTGCTCTTTTGCAATACCCCAATAAAGTGGGTGCTGTTGAAGATTACTCCGGGTTTGTAGAAGCAGCTAAGCAAAACGGTGCTAGAGTCGCCGTTGCATCGGATTTGATGGCACTAATAAAATTGAAACCACCAGGCGAATGGGGTGCTGACGTGGTGGTAGGAAATTCACAACGATTTGGCGTGCCAATGGGTTTTGGCGGACCTCATGCGGCATTTTTTGCTACACAAGAGGAGTTTAAAAGATTTATCCCAGGAAGAATTATTGGTGTTTCACAAGATAGAAACGGCAATCGAGCTCTCAGAATGGCGCTTCAGACCAGAGAGCAGCATATAAAAAGAGATAGAGCAACTTCTAATATTTGTACTGCTCAAGCTTTGTTAGCCAATATGGCTGGTTCCTATGCCGTATATCATGGTCCTGAAGGTTTAAAAGAAATTGCCTCTAGAATACATGAACGAACGAATAGACTTGCCTGTGCGATAGAAAATTTAGGCTACGAATTGGTAAACGATAGTTGGTTCGATACTCTTACTATAAAAGCCGAAGAAAGTAACGTAAAGCGGATCTTTGAAGACAAAGAAATAAACCTCTGGTACGGCGAGGGTACAGTGACTGTGAGCTTGGACGAAACAGTTATGAGTGATGACGTAGCTGATTTGGTAACATGTTTTGCTAAAGTTAAAGGTCAAAATGTAAACATTGGTGAATGCAGTATTGGAATACCTCCTCACTTGAATAGAACCTCTAAGTTTCTGACCCATCCTACGTTTAATAGCTACCACTCCGAGAGTGAAATGTTGCGTTACCTGAAAACATTAGAGAATAAAGATATTTCGCTTACGCACTCCATGATTTCTTTGGGTTCTTGTACTATGAAATTGAATGCAGCTGCGCAGATGTATCCAGTTTCTAAGCCAGAGTTTGCTAACATGCACCCATTTTCTCCGGCTGATCAGACTTCTGGTTACGATCAAGTAATTGAGGATTTAGAAGAATGGCTTTGTGCAATCACAGGATTTGCGGCAATTTCTTTTCAGCCAAATTCTGGAGCACAAGGAGAGTATACTGGCTTACTTACCATAAGAGCTTACCATAAAGCAAATGGTGACCATCAGCGTAAAATTGCTTTAATACCTTCGTCTGCACACGGAACAAACCCTGCTTCCGCGGTTATGGCAGGAATGGAAGTTGTGGTAGTAAAAAGTTTAGAAAACGGAAACATTGATGTTAACGATTTAAGGGAAAAAGCGGAAAAGTACTCAGACACGTTGTCTTGTTTAATGGTTACTTACCCTTCAACGCACGGAGTTTTCGAAGAGTCTATTATTGAAATGACAGATATTATTCATGCAAACGGCGGTCAAGTATACATGGATGGCGCCAACATGAACGCTCAAGTTGGCCTTACCAGTCCAGGTAATATTGGAGCAGATGTGTGTCACTTGAATTTGCATAAAACATTTGCCATACCTCATGGTGGAGGTGGTCCAGGTGTTGGGCCGATTGGAGTAGCGGAACATTTAGCAAAATTTTTGCCGGGTCATTCATTTCGACTAACCGAAAACCCAGATGCCGTTTCCGCCGTTAGTGGTGCACCTTATGGAAGTGCTTCTATCTTGTTGATTTCCTATGCGTATTGTAAAATGTTGGGAAAAACTGGATTGAGAGAATCTACCGAATACGCCATTCTAAATGCGAATTACATCAAGAATCGATTGGAGGATTACTATCCTGTGCTGTATTTAGGAGAGAGTGGTAGAGTTGCTCATGAAATGATCTTGGATTGTAGAGGCTTCAAAAAAACCGCAGGAATAGAGGTGGTTGATATTGCTAAGCGTTTGATTGACTATGGATTTCATGCTCCAACAGTAAGTTTTCCAGTTGCAGGCACTCTTATGATCGAGCCTACTGAAAGTGAGAGCAAATCAGAGTTAGATCGTTTTTGTAGTGCAATGATTAGTATTCGAAAGGAAATAGCTGAAATTGAAGATGGAACTGCTGATCGAGAAAATAATGTGGTCAAAAATGCGCCGCACAGAGCTCAGGAAATAATTAGTTCAAATTGGGATAAACCTTACTCTAGAGAAAAAGCGGCATACCCAATGCCAAACTTGCTCATGAATAAATATTGGGCTCCAGTTGCTAGAATTGACGATGCCTTTGGAGATCGGAATTTGATTTGCGCTTGCCCTCCTCTGGAGGATTACGAAGATCAAGAGTATAAAATTACTTTATAAGAAATAAAAAGGGAGCGTTCGCGTTCCCTTTTTCTTTGCTTATTTTCACCATATGAAACGCACACTAACCTTACTTACTTTGTTCTTAACACAATTGGTTTTTGGACAAAATTATCCAAGGCCAATAATTGTAAAAGACTCTAAAAAATCGGTTAAGCAAGCTTCTCCAACATATGGAACCTTAGCGGGTACGAATATTATCTATTCCGAAGATTTTGAATCAGCAAGTTCGCTTTCGGCAAAAGGAATAGCTGTAATTACTGCGGCTTCTGATGGCGGGTTTAAGATAGGAACTTCAGCAACAGCAAGTACAGGGCAAGTATGGAAAGTGCCTGCGAACACTAAGTTCGTATACACCAATGATGATGCGTGCAATTGCAATAAGTCCCAAGACAGTTTGATTATACCAATTCAAAATCTATTGATTTCAAAAGTATATCAGCTGAGGTTTAGTGTCTATTTTGATGCTTTAAGTGCCAAAGAAGAAGCTTTTGTTATTGCCAAAAATGGGTTAAAAACAACTGCACTGAGCTCTGTAAAAAGTGCTAGCGGTTGGCAGGAGTATATTGTTCCTCTTTCTGGGTTGGCTGGAAATACACAAATTGTCTTTGTGTATAACGATGGTGGCTTATGGAGTGGAGGCTTAGCAATTGATAATATTGCTATTTGCGAACCTCCCCAAGGAGTTAATTTAGGGCTAGAATCTATATCTTTTAACGGACTAAATAGTTCGAATGCGTACAGGGAATATCCGGCTCATCATGCTTCTAAAATGCCCTTGAAAATTGAATCTAACTTTATCAACCTTGGGAGGTACTCAGCAACAAATGCACAGGTCGATTTTACAATAAGTGGTTATGGTTCTTCAAGACAAACATCGCTGCCACTTTCTTTACTTCCTAATTCAGACACTTTAGTTACACTTCACCCCAATTATATTCCAGCAAGTGGGATAGGGAATTACGAGATGTTATTTGTAAATAAATCAGATTCTGTAGAATCTGAAACATCTAAAGACTCCTTAAAGTTTAATCTCAACATTACCGATACGGTTATTTCTAGAGTAGGTGATGAAAACCCAACAAGTGGTTTCTGGTTCGGCCCGAATCAGGCTTTTGACTTGTCTTCTTTGGTTGAAATCAAAACACCAGATACAGCTAACTCTGTTTCAGTATTTATTCATTCTAGCTCAAAAATTGGTGCTGTATTTGACGTGATGATTTTGAATGAATTTTTTCAGGATAATGTTGTACCTCCAGTATTTCCGCCTGTTGGAACAGAAATAAAGGTTACTCAAAAGATGTTGGGAAATTGGAACACCTTTAAAATTCCAGATACGTATTTGAAAACTGGAAAATATTATACTGGATTCCGTACTAGAGGAGATGAAGTACTGGTTGGCGTATCAGAAGCTCAGTCACAGGATGGTGTATCGTTCTTGAATATTGGTACAGGATACGCGTCAAGCAATTATTTGCCTTGCGTTAAGTTAAACCTCAAATCCAGAAGCTGTGCAATAAATGCCGCAGTTACAACAACAAAGTCAACTTGTGGGGGAACAACAGGTTCTGCGGGAGTAACAGTTTCAGGAGGTTCAGCACCTATTAGTTACCTATGGTCGCAAAATGCTGGAAGTAGTAATTTAAATTCTATTGCTGGTTTATCATCGGGTTTATATGGAGTTACCGTATCCGATACCTTGGGTTGCAGCCTAGCTTTGCCCGTAACAATTTCAGATACCAATGGCCCTAGCATTAGTCTAAAAAACAGCACAAATGAAATTTGCTTTGGGGACTTAGCAGGCAGTATTTCTGTTTCTGCAAGTTCTGGGATCGCACCTTATACTTTCGCTTGGAGTGATGGGCAGTCAGACTCTACCATTCAAAATTTAAGGGCGGGCAGCTATGCGCTTACACTTACAGACAATACCGGAGGCGGTTGCAAAACAATAGAAAACTTCACTATTTCTGGGCCAAAAGCACCTCTTTCTGTTGACTTTGTGGTTGAAGACAACAAATGCTTTAATGATACGATGGGTTCAATTAGAGCAAATGTGTTTGGAGGGGTTCCAAACTATAAATATGCTTGGGAGGATACTTCTAAAAAGTTGAATGTAAACTCAGGGCTGATGTCAGGTACCTATCGATTAACTATAACTGATACAAACAATTGCACGCTAGTGGACTCAGTTCGGGTCAATGGTTCAACCCCAATTGTTATAAATTTAAATGTATTGGATACTGGAAATGTAGGTGCGATAGAAGCTGCAGTAAGTGGAGGTAATGAACCGCTAAACTTTAAGTGGACGGGTCCAACTGGATTTAGAAATCCCGGTACAAAAAATCTATCGGATTTATTAATCCAAGGCAAGTACACACTTGAAGTAACTGATGCTGATGGTTGTGAATTTTCTGAGTTGGGCGAATTAGCTGGCGTTGTTGCTGAAGATGAGGTTGTGAGCCCTAATCGGTATAACTTGTTCCCAAATCCCTCTAAAGGAAAGATGTATTTAGACTTTAGCACTGCTACCTCTGGACACTATTCCGTATATAACATAGCGGGAAAATTGGTTCACGAAGAACAATTCAGAGAGCAAAGTGTTATGCTAATAAATAAACTCAACGCTGGAGTTTATATTTTAAATGTGAACATCAATAATGTTCAGGTTAAATACAAACTCATATTCCAAGATTAAATGAAAGTGTATACGAAAACGGGTGACAAGGGTCAAACGTCATTATTTGGAGGCAAAAGAATCTCAAAATCTGATTTAAGAATAGAATCCTACGGAACAGTTGATGAGTTGAACTCGTGGATTGGATTAATTCGGGATCAAGATATTAATTCAGCCCAAACAGCAGTGCTTATAGAGATTCAAGACCGCTTGTTCACTCTGGGATCAATGTTGGCAAGTGACCCAGAAAAGCCATTAAAAAATATTCCTCTAATAGAAGATAAAGACATTACCTTCTTAGAAGAGGAAATGGATAGGATGGATGAAGAATTGCCTCAAATGAAATCTTTTGTACTTCCAGGAGGTAATGTCATAGTCTCATATTGTCATTTAGCGCGTTGCGTTTGTCGAAGAGCTGAGCGAATGGTAATTCGTTTGAGTGAAGAAAGTAAGGTTGATGAAATTGATATTCGTTATTTAAATCGATTGAGCGATTATTTATTTGTATTGTCTCGAAAGGTTACTTTGGATAAAAACGCAACTGAAACGCCATGGAAACCACGAGTTTAGGTCTATCGATAAATAGATTTGCAAGTGAGCGTAAAAAAATTACATTTGCAAAAATTATAACCCTAATTCACAAGTAGAATGTATTGGACTCTTGAACTAGCTTCATATATGGAAGATGCTCCTTGGCCGGCAAGCAAGGAAGAATTAATTGATTACGCGTTGCGTAGAGGGGCTCCGCTTGAGGTTGTAGAAAACCTTCAAGAGATTGAAGACGAGGGAGATACCTATGATACAATCGAGGACATTTGGCCAGACTATCCTTCTAAAGAAGATTTCTTCTTTAACGAAGACGAGTATTAGCTACGCTATTAAACGACATTTAATAAAAGCCATTTCGATAATTCGGAGTGGCTTTTTTTGTTTTTACAATTTTCAATTATATCTGGCAAATTCACGGGGCTGCATAACTAGACAATAGCTGTCTATTCCAGCGTTGGCTGCTTTTTCCTAGCATCACCCAAATCTTTGCCCTATTGCCAAGAAGTTTCCTCACAATTGCTTAAATCAAAGCTAAACTAAACCGCGTTCAGCGTACTTTGCTGCATCGTGCAGAAGATGGTTATTGCAAGAAATGGTTTTGTTAGAATTGCGTCTTTAAGGCTTCTTGCTTTCCTGCTCTACTTCAAGAATCGCTAGTGATCGTTTTAACTCTTCTTGTCTATAATAATCAGCGGTTACGTCTTTGGCTGTAACTACAATTGCTTCAAACTCTCCCTTTTCATTAAAATAGGGGCGTTCTCTAAATTCTATGATTAAGTTTTGTTCTGTTGGTTGTTTAATTTCAAGATTATAATTTAATTCAAACCCTTTTTCATTCGAGAATTTTTTGAAATCAGAAGCAACTTTTTGATTGATTTTATTCTGCGTCAATAAATTGGGTAATTCGTTAAACCATTTTGTTTTGTTGTAGCCCGTAACCTTTTCAATATTATCGGTTACATATATAGGTACGCCCTCTTTGTCAAGAGTAAAGGAAAAAGTGTCTCCATGTTCCAGTATAAACCGCTGCTGAGTAAGGGTTTGAGATAAACTCTTTTTACTTTGATACAGTTCCTCATTATTTTGGCTAATGTCCTTAAGGCTAATAATAAAAACAACCATCACCAAACCAATCATAGCAAAAAAGGATAGAAAAATAATTTGAAGTTTCGCTTTTATCGGAGCTACAAAATCATTTTCAGAATTTACAAATAAAAGTCCAAAACGTTCTTGAAACAACTTAAAGGGCTGGTAACTCGTCATGTATACAAATGAAGATTTTGGCAGTTTGTGTAATAAATACCCCGCCTTATTGTCCAAAATATTATTTATTATTTCTTGTTTTTTATGATCGTAAAGTTGAAATTCCGCTTCAAATTGTTCACCGCGATCCAATGTCTTAAAGCCAATATTTTCGGTAAAGATTACTTTAGAACTAAATTCTCCAGTGTATTGTTTATAGGCTTCGTTTTTAATCATTTTAATAATATCTATAACGGCACCTATATAGACTTCTTGCTCTTCTCTAACATGCAACAAACTCATTAATAGCACTTTGCTGCCCTCTAAGTGGAGTATTTTAGGCTTGCTTGTAAATTGAAGCGGCAATAATTTGTCTTCTAATTGGCCAGTTCCTTCATGGGTTATTCCTAAACTATCTTGATTCATATAATAAAACAGGCTTTTATTATAGATATAAACAGTGTCGACAAATCGACTATAACGGTTGACTATGCGCTTAAGACGGTAACGTAGTTTTTCACTTTGAATATCGCTAGTGTCAAAGACCTCTCTAAAATCATCTAGTTTGGATAAATCTAGAAACTCTTTTTTAAACTCAATGATTTGAGTTTCTAAATGTGTTGTGGATAGTTTTAATTGCTGTTCAACAAATTGCTGACGTGAATCAATTTGATTGGTAATTAAGGTACTGCACAAGAAGTAACTTAGTACGAGCATTCCAATAATAATTACAGGAAGTGCAAAAAATGTTACGGGACTTGTTTTGGCAAAATCTTTAAGCATGAATCAATATAGAAGGGGGCTAATTTACAATCTCTCGTTTAATTGAACCAAGAATAATGGTGTAAATTCCTAGTTTGCTATGGCTATTGTTCCCACGTAAACTTTACAATTTGGAATTGTATTAAACTCAGCAGCTAATGAGGATAGCGTGGATCCAGTGGTAATGACATCATCAATGAGCAGGACACTTTTGTTTTCAAAAATTTCTGGACGTTTAATCTTAAAAATCTTATCGGCGTTTTCATGTCTTTCAAAGTGTGATTTCGTAGTTTGAGAAGCAGTTGCTTTTATACGTATAACCATTTTATTTTCAAATACCGTATTGAGCTTTGATGCAATACTCTGTGCAATTGAATCGCATTGATTATATCCTCTCAAACGTTTTTTACTAATGTGCAGTGGAAGAGGGATTACATAATCGATTGATTTGTAACGTTTGTTTCTTGAAAGATGTTGCCCGATAATCTGCCCAAACTCTTCTCCTACTTTGATAATCCCCTTATACTTTAAAGCGTGCATCAAGTCTTGCACAGTGTTGCCAGTTTTGAAGTAGTAAAATGAAAAGCCATGTTCTATATCGCACTTTCCTTGAAGCAGTCTCATAACGGGGTTTTCTTCGAAAGTTTGAAATTTTGTTCTAGGCATTTTTATCCTGCAATTCAAGCAAATTGCCCAGGTACTTTTGTGAACAGGCATTTGACATCCTGCGCATATTTGTGGATAGAAAAGTGAAATAATTTCTTTTAGCATTGGTTTTCGCTGTTGCTTGTATAATTAGCTTTGTTACGTTGCTATAAAAATACCAAAAAGTAAAAAATGACTGAAACATCTGAAAAGCAAGAAAAATCCAATAAAGTTCTAATAGCTATTTTAACCCTTTCAATATTGGCTAATGTTGGGCTAATGATTATGTTGTTTGATGAAAAAGGAAAGACTGAGCAGCTCACTGGTGAGAATGTTGAAATTACTACGGAGAAAAACGAGTTGGAATTAGAGCTAAACGATATGCTGTTACAATACGACAGCTTATCATCTGATAACGATACACTTAATGCGCAATTGTTAAGCGAAAGGGCTCGTGTTGAGGAGATGATACAGAAAGTTAAAAGCGGTAATTGGACCATATATAAGCTCAAAAAAGAAACCGAAAGTTTGCGTAAAATCATGAAAGGATTCGTGCATACAATTGACTCTTTGAATACGGCCAATATCGAATTAATGGCTGAGAATAAAAACATAAAAGGAGAACTAGGAAAGGAAAGAGATAAGTCTAACCTATTAGAGTCGGAGAAAAGTAAGCTGGCTGAAAAGGTTAAAATTGGAGAAAAACTTCAAGCCGTTTTTATAGAATCTTACGGTCAAAAAGTTAAAAACAACAACATTCATAAACGCACGGAAAGAGCAAAAGCGGTAGAGAAAATTAAAACTTGCATAACCGTAGGAGAAAACGACTTGGCAAAAGCGGGTAAGAAAATGGTTTATGTTAGAATAATTGGCCCTTCTGGAAAAGTACTAACCCTTAGCGAAGACAAGGCAAATATGTTTGAGTTTGATGGTATAAGAGGATTGTATTCCGTTAAAAAGGAGATAAACTATGAGAATAAGGAGATTGATGTTTGTTTGTATTGGGACGTTAAAACATCAGTTATCTCTGGTAAATACATCGTTTATGCTTATGCAGATAATCATGAAGTAGGGATTACAGAGTTTATTCTGGATTAAGAAGTGAATTTAATTATCGTCGCTCCAAAATTCAAGATGCTAAAGTTTTTTTTGGCATTTCTTATTTTTTTTTTGCGTAAATTCTTTTGGTCAAAAGGCAAAAAAGCTGAAACGGAAGGAGTTAAAGCTCATCGAAGAAAAATTGCCCTACGAGCCATTTGAAGTTTTGACAATTGAGAATAAAAAAGACTCAGTATTCCTTAGAAAGCAGTCTAAAAAAGTCAATTTGGATAAGAATAAAAATGAGGCGATTTACTTTTCAAAGCGATTGTTAAAGACCGTTCAAGACCCAAAAAATATGGGTGTAGGAATTGCTGCTCCTCAAGTAGGTGTACAAAGGCAAATAATACTCGTTCAGCGATTTGATAAGGCAAATGAGCCTTTCGAGATTTATATAAACCCGATTATTAAAAGTTGCTCTGATGAGCAGAAATTAGGTAAAGAAGGCTGCCTTTCGATACCAAATTATACTGCTGAAGTATTTCGGCCAATTAAAATTGTTGTGGAATATGTAGATTTAGATGGGAAAAAGCACATTGAGGAAATTTCGGGATTTACCTCAGTAATTTTTCAACATGAAATAGATCATTTGAACGGGATTCTATTTACTGATCACCTCCAGTCAGAGTAGCACTAAAGTTTTAAGTACTTTGAAATTTGATTTACATAGTCTTTAAAGGCTTGTTCTCCCTTCTTACTGATGTTACAGGTAGTCAAAGGCATGTTTTTCTTAAATGACTTTGTAACTAAAATGTATTTAGCGTCTTTAAGCTTCGTTAATTGAACACTTAAGTTTCCTTTAGAAGCAGCAGTTTTCTCCAATAAGTAACCAAATTCGGCTGATTCGACCGAGACAAGGATACTCATTATGGAAAGCCTTAATTCATTGTGTAGAAGGGGGTCAAGTTTTTTATCCACTTATTATGTACAATTGGTATTTTATTTATTTGAAAACCTCAGGAGGTAACCTGGAATTAAATAAGCAACCACAATAGCACCTGCAATACACAATAATTGATTTGGAAAATTTAGCGTAAAAGAAAGTGCTGCAATGGCCCAGCATATTATAGCGCCAATTATTAATGATCTGAATTGTATAATACCCCCCATAATAAAAGTTCCTAGTCCGTATAAACCGATAATCAAAGGATAAGTCTTGTCAAAACTTATAACAGGCATAAAAACAAGTAAAATTAGGAGGTAAACTCCAAAGCCACCCCATAGGTAGCCGAGAATTCGGTCAATATGAGTTTTTACTTTTACCTTTTTAGCAGCTTTAAAACCAACAATTCCAGCGATAACTCCAGCTATTGGCATAAGGGTCCAAGCTATATAAGGATGTTGGTAGTGAACTATGGTAAGTAAAATATAATGCGCGATAGAAGCAATCAAAGTTGCCCAACCCCAAATCAAAAAGTGGATACTATCTTCTTTTATGTTTTGATGTGTTTGGTTAATCGCTCGGTGGATAACCGACAGACTTTCTTCGGGAGTAAAATTATTGTTCATCGTTTTTTTCTTTTTTATTCTTGAAGTAAAACTCGATAAAGAATCCCACTCCATTGTCAATCAATAGAAAGGGGAGCATGTTATCAAATAAAAAACCCACACCCATTCCTAATATAGACCCTCCCGCAATTGCACTTCCACTTTCTAATTTCATGATTATAATTTTGACAAATATAAACTAGTTTATAAAATAAACCACATTTATAAAAAAATTATTTTTGAGCCAATTCGGCAGCCGCTTTTTCCTCAAAAGGAATTACATCCAATTGCAGTTTAAGGGTATCCATTGTAGTCTTAAATTGTGGCAGGAGCTCTTTTTTCACTGGAAGCGAAGCAGGGAGTTTTTGAGTTCGGTGATTGACTTGTTTGCCGTTTTTCCAGAACCTAAAACATACGTGGGGGCCAGTTGCCAGACCAGTAGAGCCAACATAACCAATTACATCGCCTTGCCTTACATATTTCCCAGATCGCACACCATTTGCGAATTTTGACATATGTAAATACTGAGTAGTATAAGTCCCGTTGTGTTTTATCTTCACATAATTTCCATTAAACTTTTTATAACGTGCTTCTATTACTTTACCATCCCCAACAGCCAAGATAGGAGTTCCCTTTGGAGCGGCGTAGTCGGTTCCAAGATGCGCCTTCCAGCGTTTTTGTACCGGATGGTATCTTCTCATAGTAAAGCTTGAGCTAATGCGACCAAATTTAAGGGGAGACTTTAAAAACGCCTTTCTTAGGCTTTTGGCCTGCTCATCAAAATAGTCTACAACATTATTCTGTTCAAACGGGAATGCGTAAAAATTTTCGTTGTGATGTTCAAATAGACAAGCTTCAATAGTACCAATTCCTACACGGGTATCACCCACCCATTTTTCGGAGAAAATTACTTTGAAACGGTCGCCTTTTTGAATTCTATAAAAGTCAATACTCCAAGCATAAATTTCACTCATTTCCATTGCTAGTCCTGCGCTACAATTAATGTCAATGAGCGTTTGATAAAGTGATGAATTAATTACACCAGCAACTTCCCTGCGTATTTCAGTAACTTCTTTTTGAGCAATAGTCACGTTCATGCTGTCTCGCAAATCAAAGACTACATAGTCAATCGCATTTGCTTCGTAAATGAAATATTCTGCTTTTTCAGTGCTATCTTTTTTACAAAGAACCGTATAGTTTTTCCCGCTTCTCAATTTACGGACATCGTAAATATCTTTTGACCTTTTGACCAAACGATCAATTTCTGGCCAAGGAATGTGGTTGAGGAGTAGAATATGCGAAAGCATTTGATTCTTCTTGATTTTGCCTTCTTTTACAATAAATGAATCTAGGTTTAAGCCATAAGCCATGTTTACTTTTACTTCAGGGAGGATGTCTTTAGGAATTGAAACATCGGCTAGATTCTCGTCTCCACTGCAAGCTCCAAACAGGAACACAAGCGAACAAAAAATCAGTAGAAAATTTAGACCTCTTAGCATAGCCTCAAAAATGTTGTTTAATTACCAGGGAATTTCAGGTTGGTCGGCTTATTGTAAACAGAAATCTGTTTATTTTAGATGTATGCAAAAATCATTGTACTCAACCTCAATTCTAATTTTGATGTTGGCCGTTTGCAGTAAGGCTCAAACTTCGACATTAAACTACACTATAGGTGCAGGTTTTTTTGATCTAGGGACCTATGAATTGTCAAAACAAGTACAAGGTGATTCAACTATTTACAGCGGGAAAAGTGAAGTATCCGTTTCCTATTTATTAAGTCGCCATGAGGTTATATTTATCACTAAATCAGAATTTTATAAAGATACATTGATGACATCCCATGTGGAAGTTTTCGTAAATGGTAAGCTTCGAGAATCTAACCACACTCAATTCGAAGGAACTAACTACAGTATTTACAGGGTAGATGAGGATAAGAACATCAGAGATGAAATACTAAATATTCCGGCAATTTTTGTTACCTCTTCCATGTTGTTTTTTGTTGAGCCAGAAGATCCCGTGCGGTTTGCGCACAATTACGCTGAATTGTACGGCTATTTTAATAAATTGGAGCGGTCAGATAAAAATTCTTACGATATAATTGATAAGAAAACCGGCAGAAAAACTACCTATAATTACAAAAAAGGAGTTGTGGAGTCGACTGAAATTGATTATCCAATAATGACATTTGGACACACTAGAGTTGATAACTAGAAATACATTTCTAAGAAACTATCTGGAAATTCCGCACCAGAAATAAAGAGTCCAGCAGCAAGCATTTTATGTTTTAACCCAGCGTTGGACATAGCCATAGGAAAGGCGCTAACCGACAGCAAACCAAGCAGAGGTACAACTAAAATAAGGGGAAAAAGTGTCGCGACACCATCAAGAAACATACTCACAAAAAACAAAAGGATTATAGACACAAAGGAGACAAAAAAGGTGTTGGTCATATTGTCCACAGTAACTCTTTTCGAAAGCGCCCAAGCGGCTAAAGCCGTTAGCAATAATAAACCACTCACGATTATTTCTCCTGTATATTCGCCAAGATCAGCATGAATTAGTTTGCTTTCGAGTTGACTAGGCAGCACGTTTATCAGAAACGCTACTGCAAGGCCAAAGAGAAATGCTGTTATCCAAATTTTGAATGGCTTTAAACCAACTGTAGTCAAACTTTGAACACTTGCGGATTGCTGCTCAGTGGCGCTCCAAGTTTTATAAGCATTAGAAAACCATAATCCTGAAGCTAATACTATTGCCCCTCCAAAAAGGAAGGTAAAAGGTGCTCCAAAAAGTTGAACCAAACCAACTATAGCAGGCTCCAAGGAGTAAATAATATCACTTACCAATACATATACCCCCATTACCAAGGTAAATTGCGCAACAGGCACAAACTTTTCTAACATGGCAAGTGCAGGTGCATAAAATACATTCATTGAAACTAGCCAAATCACAATCATTAGGGGTAAGTATTCGCTTAAATTGAAAAGTGGACTTTCCCCAATTAAACTTGCAACCAACATAAATACCAAAGCGGTAAAGCTTACACCAGCCGTAACTAGAGGCACTCTGCGATCGCCTGGTTTAAAAAAACGATCGGCAAGAAAACCTGCTAGGGGTGGAATTATTAGAAGAATTACGAGCTTGGCTTTTTGTAAAAAACCTTCATAATGCTCGTAATTAAACTGCTCAAGTAATTGAGGTTGATAATTGTGGTATGCAATCTAAGAAATTATTATTGCGGCATTTAACGCAATAAGGCTCCAAATTTGTTTCCAATGAATGGTTTGATTCATTTTTTCTAATTTGCATCAAAGAAAGGCAATAAAAAAAGGCGAGTAGAAATACTCGCCTTTTTTTCTCTATTTTCGATTATCAGCTAAAACCAACTGCTTTTTTTCTTTTCAACTTTTGCAATGGGAGCAACTAAGTTGCTGTAGCCGCTAATTTCCATTTTTACGCTTCCAACTAGAATTTTACTTTGTAACAAGATTGGAATTTTATTAGCATCAGCAGTTACCCAAACGTTCATATCCTCCTCACTTTTGAATACTCGTCCTTCTTGAACTACAGGAACGAATTTGTGACATCTGAATGTACCCATGCTAACTTTTACTTCTTCAATTCCTTTATATTTCACATAAAAAGGCCACATTTCATAATCCATAAAAGCATTGATTCTAAAGATTTGACCTTTTTTGGCATTACTGAAATCGAGAGCACGCAGATAATAAAAGCTACTCAACATATCTTGAACGTCACTCGGAGTTTTTATGGTTCCTTTTGAAGCAGTATTTACTTCTCCTTTTTCTGGAACAAAGTGGTAATCTCTGTTTATTATATATCCACCTTCATTTACTCGACGTTTGAATTTTCTGGGAGCAAGAGTGCTTTCATCCATGTAAGTTTCATACACGTCTCTTACTTTGTAGAACCACTCAAAAACATTTAGTGTTTTTCCTTCTCCTACCGCATGAAAAACTGGATTACCATCTATAGCAGTATCTTGTTTTACGATAGTTAAATCTGCAGTACCCGCATCTAACCAACCATAATGTGCTCGGTAAGATATTTTTTCACCTTCTTTAAACGGTTTTACTTTAGATAACTTTTGATGCTCGAAGCTTTCTGGTTTTTCTTCTAACACTATTCTCTTATCAAAAGCAAATAGCGCTAATACTGCTAATCCTATTAATGGTTTTTTAAGTGTTTTCATAACTGTAATTATTTTATTCAAGTATAACTAGTCTAATACTGTGCCAAACATATAAAGTAGCCGTCTTAGCGGTCTTTAACGTATCACTTTGATTGAAGTTTTTAATTTTATTACCTTTTTATGGTGATTTTAGACAGACTAAAAAGAAGAAATACTAAGTTAAGTCTCCTTCAAAGGCAGTCCGCCGATGTCTATTTCATGAAATTTCACAGCTGTATCTGACCTAACGAATAGTTAGTACAGGATTAGTTTTCCCTCTTTTTTACACCTTAAATTTTAATTGCTATGAAACGGTTTATACCCTTGTTTTTTATTGTCCTATCAACATCATTCTTAAACGCACAAGTTGTCAACTCTGACTTTCAGAAGTTATTCGACTTGTACATAATGGATAAGAACGAGGAGTGCTATTTCCAATCGCTAAAACGAATGGAAAAAGATAAGTTCAGAACTAGTCCTGAGGTGTACGTTTTTGCTATGCGGTCATCAATTAAATTGCTCGATGATAGAGAGTTTATGGAAAATAACCCCCGCTTGCTGAAAGATGCTTTAAAGTATGGTTATAAGTACGTGAAGTATAAAAATAAACAAGAAAATCCGGGAGACTTTGACCTTTATTATTCAGTAGATGTTGAGAAAATGAGGTTTATTGGCTTGGATGAGGCTGAGTATTACTACCACGAAAGTAAATATAGAAAGGCGGCTTATTATGCGAAAAAAGTATACAAGTTAGCTCCTGAAGATCCACGAGTTCAATTGATTTTAGGTTTAGCCCAACTTACAAGAAGAAATACCAAAGAAGGTAAGGCTAACGTAGAAGAAGGGCTAAAAAACTTGGCCAACGAGCCTAGTGATAAAGATGAAAATTTGCTTAAAAAAGAACAAGACATTATCTACTTTGTAGCGAGAGCTGCTTCAATAGAGTTAGTTGGTATGAGTAAGCAGCAGCTTGCAACTGAAATAATAGAAACTTTGAGCCCCGTGTTAACCGATAAGCAAAAGGAAACTTTAGCTGCGGAGTTTCAGAGTCAAGTAAGTGAGGGCTAAACTAAACGTAGCTTCTTTCTACTCTTGAAGAAATTGACGTTTGTATTTCGTAGCTGATTGTACCAAGCGTTTCAGCCATATTCTCTATGTCCTTTGCAGTGTTCAAAATAATAAGTTCCTGGCCTACTTCTAGTTCAACTGTGGTTGCATCTACCATGCACAAATCCATACAGATATCTCCAACAATTGGTAACGCATGATTGCCTGATTTTAGATGCCATTTTCCGTTAGACAACCTGCGGTTAAGGCCATCAGCGTAACCTACAAATACTGTAGCAATTTTACTCCGTTTAGGTGCTATCCAACTTCTATTATAACTTACAGATTCACCTTTCTCTACCCATTGAATATGGGCGACTTTGGTTTTCCAAGCAAACACATTTTGGAGGGCACTTTTTTCGACAGAATGGCCATAGAGTCCAATACCTAGTCTATGCAGTGCATTCATGTCATTATTAAAACGCTCTAACCCACCCGAGTTGTTTAAATGTGTTTTGGGCTGATAATCAAGATGAGCAGTTAACTCAGAAAACATAGTGTTAAATTCCTCAGCTTGCTCCATAGTAAATGCATCAAATTTAGCGCTACCAGAGCCACTATAATGCGAAAAAACAGTTTCGATTTTAATGCAATTGGTGGCATGCAATAACTGAATTAATGCATTTACTTCGTTTGAACGAAATCCTACTCGATGCATACCCGTATCAAAATTTAAGTGGACGGGATAGTTTGTTATTGAACCCAATTGGCGAATACAACTTTTTAGGTTTGAGGGGCTAGTAATCACGGGCTGCAGTTTGTTCAACAATACTTCTTTAAAGCGGTCGGCATCTGGACTAAGAATAATAATTGGTTTTTTTATTTGAGCCTTTCTAAGTTCTATTCCTTCGTCTATGCTGGCCACTGCATAATACTCAACTCTTTCTTCATTTTCAAAAAGTCGGGCAACAGGTATTGCTCCTGCGCCATAAGAATTGGCTTTTAGCACGAGAATTAGATGCGATGATTTGTGTATTAAACCCTTAAAATGTTCTAGGTTCTTTAAAAGTGCAGCTTCACTAATTTCTACAATTGAATCCCTAAATCCAGCCATCTATTTTTCACTTTTGGCTTTTTCTTCTGCAGCTAAAGCTTCAAAGTAAGCTTCACGTGAGAGTGGTTGGTAGTTTTCTGTTGCACCCAATTCTACCAAACCTTCATTGTTGGTGAGTCTGTGCGAGTAGTTTGCCAGCTTTCCTGTTTTCATGCAAATTGCATGTACTTTGGTTACGTATTCTGCAATGGCCATGAGGTGTGGCATAGGCCCAAAAGGCTCACCTTTAAAATCCATGTCTAAGCCCGCAACAATTACGCGTATACCAGAATTTGCAAGTTGATTACAAACACTGGGAAGGTTATCATCAAAGAATTGAGCTTCATCAATACCAACTACTTCTACGTTATCTGCGAGCAATAAAATATTATTTGAACTTGGAACAGGAGTACTCGGAATTGCATTATCGTCGTGCGACACAACTTCTTTTTCTGAATATCGAGTGTCAATTTGTGGCTTGAAAATCTCAACGCGCTGTTTCGCAAATTGAGCCCTTCTCATTCTTCGAATTAATTCCTCTGTTTTCCCTGAGAACATTGAGCCGCAAATGACCTCTATCCAACCTACGCGGTGTTCTTTTTCTATTTTATTTTCTAAAAACATTGTGCAGATGCAAAGCTAATCAACTCAAAAAAATCCGCGACTTTTTTGATTACATAAAGCGATAACCATCATCAGAATTAAAATAAATTTGTGCATCTGAGCGTTAAATAAACTATGCAACACAATATCGAAGAACTTAAGCAGCAAATTCAAGCCTTGAAAAAGGAACTCTTGGCTTTGCCTAGTGTTGAGTTAAAAAGTGAAATCGATGATTTGCAGGCTTATATTAGAATTAGCACAGAACTTCTAAAAGCAGTTGCTGCTTTTCAAGTTTTACAAAATGTTGAAGAGGAAAAAGTTGAACTAATCCCCGAACCAGTTCCTGATGATACAGTTGCTGAAGAACAACCTGAAACGGAATCTTTGGAAATCGAGAATACAGTAGAGCGTATTCCTGAAGTAGAAGATGTAGATCCGGTTAAAGTGGTTCAAACTCCAGCTCCAAAACGAGAACAATCTAGCGGTATTGAAGTGGCAGAAATGTTGGCAAACAATGCAATTGATGATTTGAGAAGTGCCTTTGGTTTAAACGAACGTTTTTATTTTACCAATGAATTATTTGGCGGAGACGGGCAAGAATTTGTGCGAGCTATTAATGAGTTTAACCACCTCGAGTCTTTTGAAGATGCTAAGCGACTGCTTTCGGCGAAATTTATCCCCCAATTTGGTTGGAAGGAGGATAATGAGATAGCGGAAGAATTTATCACTGTTATTAAAAGGCGATACAGTTAAGCTTTTACAAAAATGAGGTTATAATTTATGGTTGCCTCTCACGACAAACCCAAAATTCTCATTCGCAAACTTCAACCGACTTATTAAAAAAAGACGTTCTAGTTTAGAAGAGCATTAGAGCTGCAATGCAATATCTAAGTTTGCAGCAAACTAGAATTTTATGTTAATACTCGTACCTACACCTATTGGAAATTTAGAAGACATGACTTACCGTGCGGTAAGAGTGTTGTCTGAAGTGGATGGCATTTTGGCTGAAGACACGAGACAGACTTCTAAATTGCTCAAGCATTACGAAATTTCAAAACCAGTATCTGCCTTTCATCAGCACAACGAGCATAAGGCTTTACAGCGAATGATTGAGCGTATGCAAGGTGGTGAAACATTGGCATTAGTAAGTGATGCAGGAACTCCAGGGATATCCGATCCAGGGTTCTTATTAGTAAGGGAGTGTATAAAAAACGATATTAAAATTGAAACCCTCCCGGGAGCAACCGCATTTGTACCTGCATTGGTTAATAGTGGTTTGCCTTGCGATCGATTTGTTTTCGAAGGTTTTTTGCCTCATAAAAAGGGCCGCCAAACCAAACTGAAATTATTAGCTCAAGAAGAACGAACCATCGTTTTATACGAATCGCCGCACCGCTTGGTAAAAACCTTGGGGCAACTCATCGAGTTTTTTGAAGAGGATAGAACGGTTTGTGTTTCTAGGGAATTGACCAAAGTTTACGAAGAAAATAGAAGAGGAAAATGTTCTGAAGTGCTTAAACATTATGAAGAACACCCTCCCAAAGGTGAAATAGTATTGATAATAGCAGGAACAAGCTAAAATTCGGCAGACGTTTAACCTAATAATTAATCAGATGAAAAGTTTAAAATCATATTCCAAAAATGTATTAAAAGCAGTATTAGTGCTTTTAACGATTACCCTTTTTAGTCCTGAACTTTCAGCTTCACACATAGTCGGAGGTGGAATTACCTATAAGGCATTGGGAGGTGGTCGATATTATATTGAAACATTTGTTCTTCGAGATTGCAATGGTGCAAGTTATAGTTCAACGGCCGAAACGGTAGATGCTATTTGTACTAGCAACCTGAGAGCTGGATGGACTGTTCATACTGTTTCACATTTAGCCTTTGTAGCACCATCTCCAACACCTTTTGGAGGACCCTATGCTGGAATTATAGTAACTAGCGGTTCAAATCCAGTGGTAGCTGAAGAGGTTTCTAGCGTTTGCGATAAGTTATTGGACCCTACTCGTTCGCCAAGTACCAAATGTCGAAACAGAGCCAGTGCAGCACAAGGATATATGCGTTTTAAATTTTCTGCAATCATAACGCTGTCGTCATGCGACTCTTGGCGATTGGGTTTTTCGCCAGTTTGTTGTAGGAATACTGGTAGTAGTAATACAAGTTCCGGTGGAATGTATATGCACTCATTTATTAACACAAAAGACTACCCTAATAATTCTGCACCAGCTTTTAACGATGAATATAAACCATATGTATCCGCTTGTGTTGGGCAAGAAACGTCTTATGCTGCTGGAGGAACTGATTTTGATGGGGACAGCTTAGTCTTTGAATTGTCTTGCGCCATGCAAGATTCAATGCGATGTGTTACTTACAACACAGGATTTTCGGCAGCTTTTCCTATCCCTCGAATTAGAATGGACACCAATACTGGATTGTTGACTTTTACACCTGTAAGTGCTGGAAAAAGAGTGATTGCATACTGGGTCAAAGAATATGATAAGTGTTCAGGAAAATTAAAAGCTAAAACCTTACGTGATATTCAAGTTCGTGTCATAGCATGCTCAAATAAAGTACCCTATGTTTCTAATAAATTTAGCAACCTTCAGGGAAACGCTTTCCGAGATAGCAAGGGAGTAATACATGTTGGTGTGGGCGAAACTATTTCTTGGGACGAAACATTTGCCGATTCCAATATCACCGATTCTATTCACATAAAATCAACTGTTTCACAAGCACTTCCGGGAGCAACCTATAAAATTGTCTCCACGGGTAAAAAAAATGAAGTGATTGTTAGGTATACATGGACGGCAGTAGCTGGTAAAAATCAAACAAAAATATTTTCAACGTTCTTTAATGATGATTTTTGTGAATACATAGGGAATTCAGCTACAGCCACAACTCTTAAAGTAGGAATCGCGGTTAATATCAATGGTGGAAAAGAAATAGGACTAGGCGACAGCATAAGAGCATGTATGGGCGATACCATTAAATTAGCTGCACATGGAGCAACACACTTTACTTGGTCTCGAGTTAGTGGAAATCAGCTGGTACAAGGTGTTAATTGGTTTTTAGATACTAACCCAGGAATAGACACCGGAGCAACTGCAAAATTAATTGTTACACAAACAACCGTATTGGCCGTTAGAGTTACACAAGCAAAAGATGAATGCGGTCGAGTTGTGCAAGGAATCCCCTTGGCAGATACTTTAGCTATCCTTGCTAACGATAGTTTTTCGGTAGTTAATGTATTGGACACCATTCTGTGTTTACCCGATACGAATTTCTTGAATATTAATACTTCGAAGCCATTGGGAAATTATACCTACCAGTGGTCATCAGCCCATCATTTAACTAACGATACCATAGCAAATCCAATGTTGAAGAATTTGAATTCGGATAAATTGTTTAACGTTACGGTCACTTCAGATTCTGGTTGTTCAAGAGTTGGATTTGTAAATGTTTTGGCTGCTCCGCCATTTCCAAAAGGATCTTTTATAACGAATTTGGATACTTTCTTATGCAACGGTGATACTATAGATCTTAAATTAAATTTAGGTGAAATTGATTATGGAAGTTGCGCAGCTACTTCGGTTCCTTGTTTAGGAAGTCCAAACAAAAAAACGGTGGGTACCGCATCATTTACTAGCGACACAACTTCTTTATTATATCCACTAGTATATTCTTCCACACAAAAGAGTGGTAAAATGCAGTTTCTATATACTTCGACCTTGCTTAAAAGCTATGGTTTAAAGAAAGGACTCATCACCTCACTGGGTTTTAATGTCGCTGCACTCCCTTCTGTAAACGCCAATTATAAGGACTTTACCATCAAAATGTCTTGCGTTTGGAACAGTACTATTAATAGTTTTTTACTTGCCAATATGTCTGAAGTGTATTCACCTAAAAACTACACACCAAACACAGGTTGGAACACACATGAATTCGATCAAGATTTTGCTTGGGATGGTACTTCGAACATCTTGGTAGAAATATGTTGGGTAACTGTTGCAAAACAAAATTACCACCCAAAAATGGATTTTTATTCAGCAGGATATGCAAGCTCAAGATCTTATACTCCCGGAACAGACAGCACAGCATGTTCTGAAAATAGTTTAGGCGGAAACAGTTTTATGCTACCGTATACTCAATTTGGAGTTTGTTCAGGTGTACTGAATTCAAATTATAAATACAGCTGGAAGAGCACAACAACTGGTAAAACAAGTGGTTTTATCTCCAATACAACTTCAGATTCTATTCGAATCGCTTTAGGTTCCAACACTGCGCGAGATTTTGTAGTAACCCTATCGGATACTTCTGGAGCATGCATGCAGGAAATACCTACTGCAGTTCAGTTACTTAGCAAATACAACACGAAACCAGATAGTATGCCACCACTTTGCGAAACAAATGGGTTGTTTCAATTAACAGCTCCAACTCCAAATAATGTTACCACCCCTGGCGGAAAATGGACTGGTGCCGGAATTGTGGACAGTAGAAATGGAACTTGGGATAGAAAAAAATCTGGAGTAGGAACCTTTAAAGTCTACTATGAAATAACCGGTAATGGATGTGCGTCAAAAGACTCCACCGAGATTACTATTTTACCCATACCAAACGGAGGGCTATTGAATTTAGATTTTATCTGTGGGTCAAAAGGTACCGTATCGGAGCATGAATTAAAAGGAATTACTTCTGGCGGTTCTTTTTCCGGAACCTGGGTGAACCGTGTACTAAAAGGAGGTGCGTTTGCATATTTTATCGACGGAACTAAATACAACACCTCAGGTGGAAAATCAGATACAGCAGTAGTTCGACATATTGTGAAACAAGGTTCATGTACAAAAGATACCCTTTTAAAAATTCCTGTATTAGCGCATTGGGACTCCACCTATTTAGGGGTTTACAATAATGGATTACCAATATTTACGGATAAATTTTGTGCTACATCAGGTTCTGATACCTTAGCTGTAAGAGGCAAGCATCCGATTTGGAGAATGGTTGATCCGCAAAACAAAAGCGCCATTGTAGATTCAGTAAACGGAATATTTAATCCATCATTGGTAACAAAAAGTGTAAACGGAAAGGTTGAAATAGAAGTTGAAAACAATGGGTTTTGTGGAGCAAAAGGTCGGTTTTTTGTTGATCTAAATGCCGCACCAGAAGTTAGAATTTTATCGGAAGATTTTTGTTTTAAGGTTCCAGGCAACTGCATAGGCTCTAATGTTCCAGCAAACAAACAATTAGACACTCTATTGGTAAGAGTAGCAAAATATCCTTTTACCAAAATTGATAATTCGAATCCAGCGACCTATGTTGATGTAGTAGACGCAACCGCTGCAAATACGGGTTGGACAGGACTTAAGGGCATTGGGTCTACTCGTTGGAACGGATATTTCTGGATGAATTTTTCAGACCGTTGTGCGCATAGGTTTTGCAGTTTACCCCCTAATGGTTATCCAATAAGTTATAGAACTGCTATTTCTTACCGTCCTTGGAAAACTGACAGTATCTGTTACTCGGTTGATTCTACTTCTATATTTATGGATAATAATTTCAAACTGAACCTTACACAAACAGGGTCATTGTGCAACGATGGTAAAGTTGAGTTAGAAGTTTCCACCAATAAACCCGGTGCTGCCTTTAGTTGGAATGATGGTTCTACTAATACCAAAAAAACAGTATCCAAAATAGGTGTTTACAAAGTATCTGCTTCTTATAAATATTGCGACACTAAAGATTCGGTGAACATTTCGGGTTGTGTTGGATTGGGGGAATTAGAAACAAGTATTGAAGCTAAATTGTATCCAAATCCAACACGAGATCGAATTCATTTAAAAATGGAAAACGCGGACAAGAATATTTCACTTTCTATATTTTCTATGACGGGCCAATTGGTTGATGAATTCAACTTCGATGCTGAAACTGGAAAGGTTGAAGCAGATATAAATGTTTCAAGACTGCCGGCTGGCGTTTATTCGTTTAGGGTTTCAAATTCTTCAAAAACGAATACCTACCGAGTTGTGATCGAATAGAATTTCCTTCATATAAAATTTCAAAAAGGGCGGTTAATTTCTTTAACCGCTCTTTTTATTTTCAGTCCATTGCTCCATTAAATTTGTAGCAAAACAAGTACTTGTCTTTACTCGATACGTCTATAGAATTTTTGAAGGGAGTTGGCCCAAAACGTGCCGAACTACTGAACAAAGAATTGGGTATTTTCAACTATCGAGGTCTTTTGGAATATTACCCTTTCCGATATGTAGATAAAACCCAATATCATAAGAGCAACGCGATTTCGCCAGAGGATGCGCTTATTCAAGTAAAAGGAAAACTGGGGAAAATCCAAATTTCTGGAAGGCCTCCTAAGCAAAGGATGGTAGCTGAGTTTATTGATGATTCAGGGTCTATTGATTTGGTTTGGTTCAAAGGCATTCGATTTATAAAACCGACATTAAAACCCGATACCGAATACGTAGCATTTGGTCGGCCCAACTTTTTTAATGGAAGAATAAACATTGCTCATCCTGACCTAGCTGAATTTAATGCTGAAGAGGAAATGCTCAATGCCAAGTTGCAACCCATTTATTCAACTACCGAAAAGCTAAGCGGAAGAGGAATGAACAGCAAAGGAATTGAGCGCTTGCAAAAGACCTTGCTGGTTGATGTCTTTAAAGAAATTCAAGAAATACTGCCGGCCGATCAAATAGAAAAATGGCATTTAATATCTCGAAGAAAATCGTTTAAAGAAGTTCATTTTCCAGAGAGCCCCGAGTTGTTACAAAAAGCCCGCTGGCGTTTAAAGTATGAGGAATTCTTTTTTATTCAGTTGCAAGTCTTACGAACTCAAATGGCGAACAAGGCCAAGTTTAAAGGCTTTGTATTTGACCTAATAGGAGATAAGTTTAATACCTTTTTCAAACACAATTTACCCTTTGAACTTACAGGCGCTCAAAAACGCGTATTGAAAGAAATTAGATTTGATTTGCGCTCAGGAACTCAAATGAACCGCCTACTTCAGGGTGATGTGGGCAGTGGGAAAACCATTGTGGCCCTTATGTCTGCGTTAATGGCAATTGACAATGGGTTTCAGGTGGCATTGCTTGCTCCAACTTCAATCCTATCTTACCAGCATTTCGAGGGTTTGCAAGAGCTTTTGGTTGGCTTACCAGTTCGCATAAAGCTATTGACTGGAAATACTAAAACAAAGGAGCGAAGAGAGCTCTTACGGGATTTAGCGGAAGGAGAATTAGAAATCCTAGTAGGTACTCATGCTTTGTTGGAAGACAGAGTGGTCTTTAAAAATTTGGGACTTGCCATTATTGATGAACAGCATCGTTTTGGTGTAGCTCAACGCTCTAGACTTTGGGCAAAAAGTGCTGAACCAACGAGTCCGCCGCATATGTTGGTAATGACTGCAACACCAATTCCACGAACCTTGGCAATGACACTATATGGCGATTTGGATGTTTCGGTTATCGATGAATTACCACCTGGAAGAAAAGCGATTAAAACCATTCATAAAACCGATGCTGGTCGATTGGCAGTTTTTGGTTCTATGCGAAAGGAGATTGCAAAAGGCCGACAAGTTTATTTGGTTTATCCGCTAATTAACGAATCAGAACAACTGGATTACAAAGATCTAATGGACGGTTATGAATCCATTGCAAGGGCGTTTCCAAATCCCGAATACCAAGTAGCTATAGTACATGGTAAAATGAAACCCGCCGATAAGGATTATGAAATGGAACGATTTGTATCGGGTCAGGCGCAAATATTAGTCGCGACAACTGTTATTGAGGTTGGTGTAAATGTTCCCAATGCAAGTGTTATGATTATTGAAAGTGCAGAGCGTTTTGGGCTTTCGCAATTGCATCAATTGCGAGGAAGAGTAGGAAGAGGAGCAGAGCAGAGCTTTTGTATCCTAATGACGGGGAATAAACTGTCTAACGAGGGCAAAAAGCGGATGGAGATTATGGTGCGAACAAATGATGGTTTTGAGATTGCTGAAGAAGACCTTCGACTTAGAGGACCGGGAGATTTAATGGGGACTCAACAAAGTGGCTTATTAGATTTGAAAATAGCGGACTTAGCAAAGGACAATCAGATATTGGTAGCGGCAAGAGAAGAAGCGTTGCAGGTTTTGAATAATGACCCGAATCTTGCTAAACCAGAGCATAGTCAGATTAATTTGCAGTTCAGACGGTTTTTAAAAGAGCGACCAAATTGGAGTAGAATATCGTAGCACTAAATTTCATTATTAGGAAGAAGGTTTTTCCAGAGCTAGTGAGTTATAGTTCGTAATCGCTTTCTGCTGAGGCAGAAAAAAGTGTGAAGAACAAATAACGAGCGATGGCTTGCCAAGCTCCTTAAAACCTTCAGAAGAGTTTTGGTTCACCTTTGCGGTTTTGGGCAAAGGTGAAAGCCTCGAGGCTTGAGCGGAAGAAGTAATTATCCTGTTTGTGTAGGACGTAATGCTATACCTGCAAACAAACCTTCCCTATCTTTGCTGCATGCCTCAAAAAGGAAAAGTATTATTTATCGATTCTGTTCACTCTATTCTAAGAGATGGATTAGAGCGTGATGGTTGGCAATGCGATTGGTGTGTTGACGATTCCGTAGCGGAAATAAAGTCAATAATTGGTGAATACGATGGCGTTGTAATTCGGTCCAAATTTCCAATGAATGATGAGGTGATTGACTTATCAACTAAGTTGAAATTCATTGCTCGTTCTGGCGCAGGACTAGAAAATATCGATTTGGATTACGCGCAATTCAAAGGCATAAAGATTTTTAATTCACCTGAAGGTAACCGAGATGCAGTTGGAGAACAAGCTTTAGGAATGTTACTGAGTTTATTTCAGAAACTAAACCAAGCTGATGCTCAAGTTCGAAAAGGAATTTGGGACAGAGAAGGCAATCGAGGGATAGAATTGAAAGGAAAAACTGTTGGAATCATCGGTTTTGGAAATATGGGTCGAGCGTTTGCACAACGATTACAAGGTTTTGAGTGTGAGGTACTGGCATACGATAAATACGTTCAGGGTTTTGGTAATGAGAAAGTAAGAGAAGTTGGCTTGGCAGAATTACAAGAAAAGTCAGATGTCATCAGTTTTCATACTCCATTGACTGAAGAAACTCAATATTATTTCAATGCACCTTTTATTGAAAATTGCAAAAAGTCATTTTACCTGATCAATACTGCCAGGGGGAAAATTGTTGAAACAGCCGCTTTAGTGCAGGGACTTGAATCGGGAATGGTAGAAGGAGCTTGCCTAGATGTATTAGAATACGAGAGCAGCTCATTTGAGAGCACTCTAGAAGGAGAGCTTCCAGTGCCGCTGGAATACCTTTTGAAAAGCAACAAAACCCTTCTCACACCCCATGTTGCGGGTTGGACAACAGAGAGCTATGAAAAACTATCGTTTTTTCTTCTTGAGAAAATAAGGGCCAACTTTTAGCCGCGCTTCTTCAATCTAGGGTCATTCCGTAAACGTAAATGAACAGTTTTACTGCAGTTAAACAAAAGAAAAACCGAGATTCCGGATAGAAGGTTCAACTCGATTTCGTTCCTTAATCGTCTCACCTATTCTTCCGGAATGACGACAAGTAAATTAGCGTGAAGATTCACAGAAAATTTATTTCCACTTCACCAAGAATTTTCTAAACTCTTATTTCATGTCGTTATAAATGCGTGCAAAACCTTCCATATTGTCTCTGATTTTCACATGATCCTCAAAGTGCACATGATTCAATGCTACCGGATGATCTTTAGCAAATTCAGCCAGTTTATGTTCTTTTGCATTGATATCGTGTAAGAAGGTATCGATGTTTTGTTTTTGAACGATAAACTGATTTTTAAAGTGCTCTACTTCACGCAGCATATCCTTCTCATCTTCATGGAAAAATGTCACTTCTTTTAGGCGCTTTGTAAGGAATTTTAATTCGTCGTCGCAAAAGATTAATTCCTTCTTCCACATTTCGTGTTCGAAATGCAGGTCTCTCATATATATTGCTTTTTCTTTCATGATGTCTAATTTTATTACTCAAATTCTATTCAAAACATGAATATTGTCAGTTAAGAGAAGTTCTTTTTTTTGTTCTTCAATAAGTACTTTTTATGATAACTGTAGGTCTTGAGAATATTCCACTTAGTAAACGCGAAGTGAATAGACCAACAAGTTCGGTGAACTCTCCTTATTTGTCATTCTCTACATAGGTGAATCTGTCCGGTGCCTAAATAGATAGATTCCCGCCTGCGCGGGAATGACGTATGAAAAAATAATTACTTCAGTTTTATCTTTTGACCAACCTTTATCACTGCGCCTTTTTCTAGCTTATTTTTTCGTCGAATACTTCCAAGCTTAACTCCATACATTTGACTGATTTTCCATAAGTTATCCCCCTTTTTTACGGTATAGAATTTTTCATCACCATGAAATCTTAGGCGTTTGGGTTGCAGATAAATTATAGTTCCTGTTGGAATTTTTGATTTCTTTTTTAGGCCATTGTAGTGGCAAATTTGCCATCGCCCCATATTGTACCGTTTTGCGAGAATATCTGGGGTATCTCCAGCTTGACTTTTTACAAACTTGATCTTGTTTTTTGAGATTTGGATGCCACTTCCTGAATTAGAACTTGAACTTCCTGCACTTGCATTTGCTTGTTTGTTAGGGTTTTCTACTGGCGTTAAGTCAGGATTTCCAGAACTTCCTTTTGAACTTGACCCAAGCGACTTCATATCGCCCTTATCCATTTTGTCGTACTTGTACAATTCATTTTCTTCAATCAATCGTATCAGAAGGTCTGGATACTTGGGATTGGTAGCATAACCCGCTTTTTTAAGACCTTTTGCCCAACCCTTATAGTCGGTTTTTTTTAGGTCAAACAAAAAGGCATAGCGGCGGTTACGGTGCAAGAAGTCGGAATGGTCCACGTAAGACTCATAGACTGCTGAATAGACTCTAAAACACTCGTCTTTAGCATCATCGTCCATGTAGTATTTTCCACCTGTCCAATTGGAGTGACATTTTATTCCAAAATGGTTTCGTGCCTTTTTTGCTAATGCAGAATTGCCATAATCGCTTTCAAGCATTCCTTGAGCCAGCGTTATACTGGCGGGAACGCCGCTCTTAATCATTTCAGCAACAGCGTCTTGGTCAAATTTTTCTTTGTATTGTGTTGGAGTTTGACGGGTTTGGGCAAAAGACAACACGCAAATGGTCAATGCAATCGAAAGTGATATGGTGTGCTTTAGTGCGTTCATTTTTAAGAGGTAGTTAGCTATTTCCATGCCTAATCAACCAACCAACCCAACCTACAAAAATAGAAAGGTGCATTCTGAGCTGCACTTCAAGCAGTTGGTATTGCGAACAGCGGTCTGTTAAGAGTAAGAATCAATATTATTAATTTACTTAATCGTTCTAAAACTAAATGGATGAATCGGATTTCTATTTAGATTTCATTTTCTTAATCTATAGAATTAACTACTTTTAGTTATTCAAAATCAAATCGTTATGAAATTTCCATACTCCAACTACCAGCCCTACTGACTTTTTTATTGCTAGCAAATAGTGCGATTGTGTTAGGTCAAAATCAACATCCCGAACCCGAAGTATTAGGTGGCATACAGCCCGAAAGAGGCCAAGTATTTGAACAAGGTTATGGAGGCGAATACGACGAAACTATTCTTGGGCTAACCAATACCAGCTTTGGGATCGCTGCTTGTGGTTGGGAAGAAGATGCTACCGGAAACAAAAGAGCAGTAGTTTATGAAATAGACAGTATTGGAGTACTCCTAAACAAATACACTTACAACACTAGTGGCGAGCAAATGCAAACTCTATTTTTCCAGCTGGTGATGGAGGCTATTATATAGCAGGACGAAGTTCCTTAAGTTATGCCGATATCGATGAAATGAATGTTGGCGATACCGCTTGGGTTTTTAGAATAGACAATACTGGAAGTATATTGTGGGAGCAGAAGTACAAAAACACCAATGAAGCAGAAGTGGGAATGAACTTGTTGGATGTAGGTAACGGTTATTTTTGGTTACTCACCAATATTATCAACACCCAAAGCGGCAACCAAGTACGCTGGGGTTTATTTTGTGGAGGTGAGTACTCCTACAAGTAGTAAGGTGCTGAAGGTTGTGAAGCATTAGAAGAACAACTTCGGCATTTAAAAACTCAAGAATTATAGCAGCTTAATTCCCTCGTTTTACTGTTAATTTAATGTTGATAAATACAGGGTATTTTATCAATTGAAATGGCACATCAACACCCTTAAGAAATATCTTTGTGTAAAGTGGCTGTAATACCTATAAATACTGGATATTCAGCCCTTTTTAATACCAAAGAAATTAAGCTTATTTATGAGTGATAAAAAGAACGATTACGGTGCCAGTAATATTCAGGTACTAGAAGGACTAGAAGCAGTAAGAAAAAGACCTGCGATGTACATTGGCGATGTTGGTGTTCGAGGCTTGCATCACTTGGTGTATGAGGTGGTAGATAACTCTATTGATGAGGCACTTGCGGGACATTGTAATGTTATTGATGTTTGGATCAATGAGGACAATTCTATTACTGTAAAAGATGACGGTAGAGGTATACCAGTAGATTTTCACGAAAAAGAACAACGATCTGCGTTAGAAGTTGTAATGACTGTATTGCATGCCGGTGGTAAATTTGATAAGGATACCTACAAGGTTTCTGGTGGGCTGCATGGTGTCGGTGTTTCATGTGTGAATGCACTTTCTATTAAGTTAACTGCAGAGGTTCATAGAGATGGTAAAAAATACATTCAAGAGTATTCTAAAGGAATTCCAGCATTTCCAGTAAAGGAAATAGGAACAACGGACGATAGAGGTACGATTGTAACCTTTATGCCGGATGATTCAATTTTTGAAGAAAGTGTTTATAATTACGATACGCTTGCAAATAGAATGCGAGAGCTATCATACCTAAACAAAGGAATTCGCATATCTATGACAGATAAGCGAGTAACTGACGAAGAAGGTGAGCACCCAAGAGAAGAGTTTTATTCTGAAGGTGGACTTAAGGAATTTGTAACCTTTTTGGATGGAAATAGAAATCAGATCATTGATGATGTGATTTATATGGATGGTGAAAAGAGCGGTATTCCTGTTGAAGTTGCCATGGTGTATAACGATACCTATTCTGAGAATATTCACGCTTATGTAAATAACATTAATACCCATGAAGGTGGAACTCACCTTGCTGGTTTTAGAAGAGGACTTACCAATACCCTTAAGAAATTTGCTGATGATTCCGGTATGCTTCAAAAACTGAAGTTCGAAATTAGCGGTGATGATTTTCGAGAAGGACTTACGGCTGTTGTTTCAGTAAAAGTTCAAGAGCCTCAATTTGAAGGTCAAACAAAAACCAAATTGGGCAACAGAGAAGTTACAGCGCCGGTTTCACAATCGGTAAGCGAAATGCTTCAGAATTATTTGGAAGAACATCCTAAAGATGCTCGAACTATCGTTCAAAAAATCATTCTTGCTGCTCAAGCTCGAAATGCCGCTAAGAAAGCGCGTGAAATGGTTCAGCGTAAAACGGTTTTAGGATCAAATAGTTTGCCGGGTAAGCTTGCTGACTGCCAAGAACGCGATCCAGAAAAGTGTGAAATTTACCTAGTTGAGGGAGATTCGGCAGGCGGAACTGCAAAGCAAGGAAGAGATCGGGTTTTTCAGGCTATAATGCCCCTTAGAGGCAAGATTTTGAATGTGGAGAAAGCTATGCCACATAAAATCTTTGAAAATGAAGAAATAAAGAATATCTATACAGCTCTTGGAGTTCGCGTTGGTACTGAAGAAGATGAACGAGCATTGAATATGGAAGGCTTGCGTTACCACAAAGTGATTATTATGTGTGATGCTGATGTTGATGGATCTCACATTGCTACATTAATTCTTACTTTCTTTTTCCGATTTATGCGACCACTAGTAGAAGCTGGATATATCTATATTGCGACTCCACCACTTTATTTGGTGAAAAAAGGAAAACAAGAACAATACTGTTGGAGTGACGAAGAGCGCGATGAAATGATAGGTGAATTGAAAGGAGCTGGTAATGAAAGCTCAGTTAAAATTCAACGTTATAAAGGTCTTGGAGAAATGAATGCGATTCAATTGTGGGACACGACAATGAATCCTGAATTTAGAACCTTACGACAAGTTTCTATTGATTCTGCAGCAGAAGCAGATCGGGTATTCTCAATGCTAATGGGGGATGAAGTTCCACCACGTAGAGCATTTATCGAAAAGAATGCGAAATACGCTAATATCGATATTTAGAGGTTATTAAATAACAGAATATGAAAGCCTTCTCAAGAAATTGAGAAGGCTTTTTTATGTTTATAAGTCAATGTCATTTTTACATCATTCTCGCGCAGGCAGGAATCTAAAATACAGTTAGTTAACAGAATTAGTTAACAGAATGTAATGACCATAGCAATTAAATTTTAATGGCTTGAATTCTTGCGGACTTTTGCTGTAATCTAACAGTAAAATGAATAAAATTTCGTTAATCAATAAGGCCCAGATTCCCTTTTTCAAGGGAATGACGGAAAGTTTTATTTCCAGTTAGAATGACTGATAGTTTTGACTAGCAATACACTACAAGTAAATAGGATAATTATTTTTGAGATGCTAAAACAAGTTCAGCATGACTGCTAAAATAACCAGGATTCAATTAATATTTCAAATCTTTGGATTCTCAGTTTTCGTCAACCCAGAATCAACTGCATTACCGGTATTGAGCGTTTCAATGGGCTCAAAGAGCATTACTTCAACTTCTTCTTCAGCAATGGGTTTGTGCAATGTTCCTTTTGGAATGATGACTATTTCACCTGGCTGGAGAGTTAGCGTTTTATCCTCAAATTCAATTTTCAAAACCCCGCGGATAACCTGAAAAAGCTCATCTTCATTATCGTGTTTGTGCCATACAAATTCACCTTTCAATTTGGCAAGCAATACCTTTTGTCCATTCAATTCTCCTACCGTTTTTGGCGACCAATGATCACTGAATTTTGAGAGTTTTTCTTTAAGGTTTATTGCTTCCATTTTGCTTAATTATTGAGCATAAAAAAGACCTCCCGAAATGGAAAGTCTTTTTTGTAATGTATGTAACTATTTTATTTAGTCTGCTTCGGCTTAGCTTTACTCTTTGCAACCTTTGAAGGATTCACAAACTTTGTTTTAACACACTCACCAAGAACAATAACTTCTTTGGTTCTTGTATATTCTTCAATGGCAGCTTTCATATCTTTTTCGGTATCTCTTCGGATTTTTATTCCCGATTTTGAACCTTTATTTCTTACTTCTAAATACCAGCCATCTTTTAGGCTTTTCGGTTTTGTAGGAGGTCTTCCCATAACGTAATCTCTGTTTTCTTATTAGTTAAAGCATTTTTGTAAACGCCTTTGAAGCGAATATATTGAATTCCTATGAACAAACAAGCTTTAATTGGTGTAATTAGAAAAATTTAGAGTTTTAGTTGGTGATATTAAGATCCATATCGGCATAAAGACCAAGGTCTTTGTTGGTAATCATTTTGGTAATAAAAGCCATTTGACCAGTATGATAAGAAAGATGTTCGACAACATGAACAGCAACTGAGATGCCAGTTAGATTAAACCCTTGAATGGAATAGCTTGCTTCAAGCTCTGCTGCAGTTAATTGCTCGACTCTTTTGCAAGCGGCAGCGATGGTTTCACTAATTAAACGAAATAACTCTTTTTTGTTGAGTGTACTTTTAGCGCTAAACTCCAAGCTTCGTTGCCTATTGTCTGCTGTATTAGAGAATCCGTCAATGCTATATTGCCTAATATTTCCCGCTACATGCAATATCAAATTGCCGATGGAGTTAGTCTGTTCGTTGGGTTTGTGCCAAACTTGCTTCTCGGTTAATAAATTCAAACATTTATCAATCCGCGGTAAGCTTTCGTTTAACCGAAATTTAATTTCTGTTATAAAGGCTTCGTTCATTTTTTTAATGCATTCTGAACAACATGCGTATCGGTGTATTGCCGAAAATGGGTAATCAGACCATTTTTGAGCGTATAGATGTGCACCAATGGTGCTTCCATATATTTACCCGCTTCGATACTCTTTCCTTTATAATAACCAAGCACAAAAACACGCTTACCTGCAGGTATAAATTCTTCAGCCACTGCTTCCCAACCACTCCATTGATTTGCAAATTGGCTAAATACATTTTTAAAGACTTCTTTTGTGCCAATATATGTCCCTCCATTTGGAAAGCCCTCCATTTGTTTCCATTCTATTTTTGGGTGAAAAATTGCTGCGATTTTAGCTCCTTCTCCTGATTTAAAGAAAGCGTATAAATTTTGAATGATAGCTTTGTTTTCTTCTATAGAACCAAAATTAGTCAAAGGCTAATGTCTAGAAATACAATTTAGAATGAATTAAATTTGTTGCATATGAAAAAGGAAAAGGTATTCGTAAAAATCCGATCAGAAATTGCGGCTGGTACAAGAGGGGCAAGTTTAGGAATTGATGCTTTGGAAATAGCAGCGATTAATGATAAAAACACATTGTTTCGCGATGTCCATTCTTTAGATTTAGAGGACCAAAATCATATACTACATGAGGTCGTTGATACGCCAAATGCTATTCGAATAGAAGGGCTAAAAAAAGTGTTAGAAACCTTAATGAATGGTGTAAAAGGTGAATTGGAAAAAGGAAAATCCCCAATTGTACTTTCTGGAGATCATTCCAATGCAGCTGGAACTATTGCAGGAATTAAAGCTGCTAACCCAAACAAAAGAGTAGGAGTGATTTGGGTAGATGCTCATGGAGATTTGCACACCCCATACACCACACCAACGGGAAATATGCATGGAATGCCCGTGGCAATTTCTTTGGGTGCTGATAACTTGAAGAATCAAATCAACGATATTTCTGAAAAAGAAAAAACGCTTTGGAACGAACTAAAGAATTTAGGGGGAATAAAGCCCAAAATTCAACCTTCTGATATAGTGTTTTTTGCGGTTAGAGATACGGAGGAACCAGAAGATAATTTGGCAAACGAACACGGCATAAAAAATTATAAAGTCGAAGAAATTCGATATCGAGGATTAAATGTTTGCCTCAAAGAAGCTGAAGAGAGTTTGAGCCAGTGCGATGTTATTTACATCAGTTTTGATGTGGATAGTATGGATTGCGATTTAATTTCCTACGGCACAGGCACGCCAGTTCAAAAAGGTCTTGATGAAGAAGAAGCTTTTTTAATATTAAAATTCTTCTTAAACCTTGAAAAAACAGTCTGCATTGAATTTGTAGAAATAAATCCCTTATTGGATAATAAAGGCAACAAAATGGCAGAGACTGCTTTTAGAATATTAAAGCGCTTGGTGAGCGAAACCAATTAGTCTAAATCTTGTATTTCTGTTTTTAGAGCCTGCCAAGTCGAATTGGAAATCGCGGATGTGTATTCTCCTTTACTTTTAATTTCGGCAATTATATATTCTGCCCGTTCTTTTGATACAGGATGAGTGCTTATCCAAGCCAATTGCTCCATTAATGCAGCTTCCTCATCAGCTAATAGGTAAAGGAAATTGGCGAGTGGCTCAGGGTCAATTTTTGCATTTTCAAGGTATTCAATAGCTTTTAAATCGGCTTCTTTTTCCAAGGATCTGTCAAATGCCAATGATGAAAGTAGTTTTCCGGTTTCTTTAATTACTTCACCACCGCCTCCAGCAGTGCTCGATAACAAAACTGAAAGACCAACTTCTTTAACCAGCTTCTTCATAACATGGTTCAATTCTAAATGTGCAAGTTCATGGCAAATAACACCCGTTACTGCATCTTGATTTGCATTTTGAGCAATTAGCCCAGTATATATTATCATATGGCCACCTGGCAATGCAAAAGCATTCACTTCACTATTTTGAAGAACATGTACTTTGATTTTATCTACGTCAATATCATTTGCAAGGCATATTTTCTCAATTATGCTGTCTACCGAGTTCAGAATGAATTTATTTGATACTTCAATTTCTGCACTTTTAATCGACTTCCAGTAGAGTTCGCCTAGTTTTTCTTCGGTTCGGGTTCCGTTTTTTTTAACCTCAAAAAGATCCACCCAACTTATTTGATTCAGTAAAAACCAAAGCAATAAAAAACTCGAAACAATTATAAGTGCTTGTATTAGAGGTTTTTTCATTTATCAGATTTACAAATTAGGTCAGTAATTGCAGCATAAAACCACCATGTTACGTGTTTTCCTTTGCGCGTTTGGATAGCAGTGTAAATTGTTGCGATAAACTCTGTAAGGTTGAAAGCTATGGCCGCAAAAATATAGGCGATGTAGTTATTGGTAATTTCCTCAGCTGTAAAGGCAATGGAAACTGTCCACCAAAAGCCGTAACTGTTAATAAACAGCATGGAGACTTGAGAAAGCAATGCTTGCGTGCAATGCCAGCGCACAAAATAGGTTCCGTTTCTATTTCCCATATAAAAAGCGAAAGTCGCAATCAGGTTTATAATAGGTAAAGGAATCCCAACTACAATTGCAACCAGAGACATTAAGTAACTGTTTGAAGCCTTTTCGGATTCATGTTCACCAGGCACGTAATCAAACTGTTTTGTTGTAATCATAGATTTTTATAAATATTCCATATCCAATTAGACAACATCAAAATTATAAGGGGAATAAAGACTGCCTTTTTCTTTAATGTTTTTTCAACCTTCAGATAGAATTTATGCAGTGTTTCTTTTCCCATAAGGATATCTGCAAGCAACCAAAAAGGGGCGATTAGCATAATAATTAATACCACTAAACCCAGAGGGTTTGTAATGATTCCATCAATGAAATTACCATTTAAAAATGCTGATACCGAACGAGTTGCACCACAAGATGGGCAGGGTAGGGTAGTTACTTTTTTAAAAATGCAAACCTCTAATGTTGAGTGTCTTGATCGAATAAGAACGTTCCAGTAAATAACCCAACTATAACCAGCAATCAACAATACACCCAGTAACAGGTACAGTTGTTTGCTGGAAATAGCCATGTGTTAAAGTACAGTTTGGAGTTGTGCCATATTTTTTTCTCTAGTGGCCCCCATAATCATGAATAAATCAATGATTGCCCAAACGCCTAATCCTCCGCAGGTAAGTAATTTTCCTATTCCTAAGCCTGTATCGCCTATCATAAAACGATCAATTCCTAAACTTCCCGCAAGCAATGAAACTATTAACATGGTAGTTGGATTTTTAAATTGAAGTGTTTGAATCACTCCCCATTTTGAATCATCAACTTCCAATAATCGATCTCTGATCAAGGCAACTTGGTGGCTTTCGAAAAACTTTCCGTTGGCCATAATAAACATATCTACTTTTTGTGCTTCCATTATTTTGGGTGTTTTAGTTTATTTTGAATGAAATAGCATTTGATTAACTAAATGATTGACTTACAACAATTCATACTTCAAGGTTATGAATTTTTATCCACTAATCCTATACTTCATTCTATAATTCACTAAACACTCAGTAGCAATTGTATGCTCTTGCTTATTAACGATTGTAAAACCTTGCTTTTTGAAAAATGAAGTGGCAGTTATACTTACATCGGATAGAATACATTGTTGATTGCTTTCAAGCGCTTTATTCAATAGGCAATTGTACAGACACTGAGCTACGCCTTTTCGCAGGTGCTGGGTTGAAACATAAAGAAAATCAATATAGTTTCCGTTTTCTAAGGAAGCAAACCCTACAATTTCATTATCTATTTCAGCAACAATAAAGTATTGATTTTTTATAGCTTCTTTAAATCGGTTTGGTCGATTAATTCCATTAGCCCAAGCTTTTAATTGCGGTTGAGTATAATCTTCCCTACAAGTTTTTAGAATTGACGATTGAGAAAGTTCAATTAACTCTTCTGCATCCGATGGTACCGCAGTTCTAATTTCCATGTCAACAATAATAAGGAGATGCTACTTTTTTATCATCTAAATGACCTATAAGTATTGTTTATGGATTTTATAAATAATATAAATTAAGACAAATGTAAATTTTAACACATTTTTGTGGCAAAATTTAGAACATGAAAAAAGTTACAGTTGCACACGGAGATGGTATAGGTCCTGAAATTATGGATGCCACTTTGCGTATTATAAAAGCATCAGGAGCCAATGTAGAGTTTGATGAAATTAAAATTGGAGAGAAGGTTTATTTAGACGGTAATACTTCTGGCATTACAACCGAAGCTTGGAACAGCATTCGAGAAAATAAGGTTTTTCTGAAAGCGCCAATCACAACACCACAAGGCGGAGGTTACAAAAGTTTAAATGTTACCATGCGTAAGTCATTAGGACTTTATTCTAACGTAAGGCCATGTGTAAGCTTGCACCCTTTTGTTCAGACTAAACATCCAAAAATGGATGTGGTAATAGTTAGAGAGAATGAAGAGGATTTATATGCAGGTATCGAGCATCAGCAAACGGATGATGTCGTTCAATGTTTGAAATTGATTAGCCGTCCTGGTTCTGAAAAAATTATTCGATATGCTTTTGAATATGCTAGACATTACGGAAGAAAAAAAGTGACTTGCTTTTCTAAGGATAACATAATGAAACAAACAGATGGATTGTTTCACAAAGTGTTTGACGAAGTAGCTAAGGAATATTCTGATATTGAAAATGAACATTGGATTGTAGATATAGGTGCAGCAAAATTGGCGGATACTCCAGAGGCATTTGATGTAATTGTAATGCAGAATTTATACGGAGATATATTATCTGATGTTGCTGCTCAAATTACTGGTTCGGTAGGTTTAGCTGGTTCTTCTAATATTGGAGAAACCTCTGCAATGTTTGAGGCAATTCATGGTTCTGCTCCAGATATTGCAGGAAAAAACATAGCGAATCCCTCAGGTTTACTGAGAGGAGCAATTTTAATGTTGAATCATATTGGTGAAGGAGAAGCGGCTTCTAAAATTGAAAAAGCTTGGTTCAAAACTATAGAGGATGGAACGCATACTCCAGATATCTATAGAGAAGGGTCAAGTACTAAAAAAGTAGGCACCAAAGAGTTTGCCGATGCTGTAATCGCTAATTTAGGTCAAGCGCCAAAAACATTAATAGTATCTAATACTGGTGGCAAAGGAGCCTTTAAACTTCCAAAATTGAAACAAAGACCCTTGGCTAAAAAGGTATTGGTAGGTGTTGACGTTTTTGTTGATGATACGGATAAAGATCCAGAAGAAGTAGCGAAAAGGTTAAAGGCTATAGAGGCAAACGATTTGGAGTTACTAATGATTACAAATAGAGGAGTAAAAGTTTGGCCAAATGGTTTTGATGAAACCTATTGCACAAATCACTGGAGATGCAGATTTATGCCAAAAGATAACTCAGCAATTGGAAAAGCTGATATATTGGCCGTGCTCACAAATGCATTGAAGGTAAACGTAGATGTTATAAAAACGGAAAACCTTTATGAATTTGACGGTAAAACAGGCTATTCTTTGGGTCAAGGGCAATAAAAACTAAATGATGAAAGCGAAAATTTTGGTGACTTTATTCTTAGCTATTTCCTTTGGAATTAGTGGCTTTATAGAAACTGATTTGTTATTTCAACAGTTATGGATTGGATTGATGGTTTTAAATTTCGGATTAATTTATAAATGGGTTTTAGAGCAATCGCTAAAGGGTAAAAAGGTTTTTGAATTAAAAGAATACTCAAGTTCTCAAAACTATGGAGAAGAAGCTAGAAACTAGCTTCCTCTTATTTCTTTAATGAACTTTACTAATTGTCCATAATAATTGCAATTCGCGATTCATCACAAATTCTAGCTTTCCAAACTCCATTAATTTTTTGTTTGGGGGTTTGTTATTAATGAGTTAATAGCTTGAACATCTTTAAAAATTGAATCGACGAAGGCCTTATGGTCTTCGTCGTTTTTTATTTTAGAATAATAAACATTGTTACTGATTCTAAATAATAACTCGACCCTAAGTAATCGTGCTAAAGTCACTCGCTTAAGGCTATTTACAGTTTTTATACATTAATTGTAAGGTATTTTTTCTAAAATATGCTCAACCGCCTCTAATCGTGCGCTGTATTTGTCGTTTGCATCAATAATTTTCCAAGGTGCAAGTTCAGTATTTGTTTGATCGAACATTTTGGTTTTATAGGTAGTATAATCGTCCCATAATTCTTGAGCTTTAAGATCTACTGGTGTTATTTTCCAGCGCTTCAAGGGGTTGTTTTTTATTTCTTCAAAACGTTTGGACTGTTCGTCCTTGGCAATGGAGAAATAGAGTTTGATCAAATAGGTATCTGACTCTATTAGCATTTTCTCAAATTCATTGACTTGAGACATAAATGTCTCGTATTCTTTAGGACTGCAAAATCCATTAACAGGTTCTACAACTGCTCGATTGTACCAACTTCTATCAAAAAATACGATTTCTCCGGGTTTAGGTAATTGATTGATATAGCGTTGAAAGAACCATTGCAGTGTTTCGTCTTCAGTAGGCACATTTAATGCTACAATTCGATATTGGCGAGGATTGATATACTCCGTAATTCGTCTTATTGCTCCGCCTTTTCCTGCAGCATCTCTTCCTTCAAAAATTATCACAACTTTTTTGTTGTTTTCAATTGCCCAATTCTGAAGCTTTATCAATTCTTCTTGCTTTTTCTTAAGCTCATCATCATATCTGGACACTTTAAGTGCTTTATCTAAATTTACTTTTTTGCTTTTTAAAAGTGCATGCATTCCGTCTTTTGAATTTAGCAAATTCAAATCTTCTGATGTTAGATTAATTGTACTCATTGTGTGTTTATATATCAATTTGAATTGCACTTCTGTGGTAACGCATAATTACATTGGGGTCATGCAGGATTGGAGCTTTAGACTGTCCTTTTCCCTCATAATCGAATTGGGATAGAACGTATCGCATACTTTCCAATCGGGCTTGCTTTTTATCGTTAGTTTTTACGATAATCCAAGGACTAAAATTCTTGTGCGTTTTGCTAAACATTTGTTCTTTGTAATGTGTGTATTTATCCCAAAGCTTTTGCCCTTCCATGTCTACTGGACTAAATTTCCAAACTTTTAAAGGATTTCCCATTCGCCCATCGAATCGTTTTTTCTGTTCATCTTTAGAAATCGAGAACCAAAATTTTATGACTTTGACGTTGTCTTCGTATAGCAAATGCTCAAACTCAGGAGCTTGAACCATAAACTTTTCATACTGGTCTTTTGAGCAAAAGTCCATTACTGGTTCAACTACTGCGCGATTGTACCAGCTTCTGTCAAAAAAAACAATTTCACCTGGATTGGGCAGTACCTGAATGTATCTTCTAAAATACCATTGTCCTTTTTCTACTTCTGTTGGCTTTGTGAGGGCAACAACTCGGGATGATCTGGGGTTTAAGTGTTCTTTGAATCGTTTTATTGCTCCTCCTTTACCAGCGGCATCCCTGCCTTCAAAAATTATCGCTACTCGCATTTTATTGCGCGCTACCCATTTTTGAAGGTTTACTAATTCGGATTGCAGTTCGTGCAATTCGGCTTCGTATTGTAATTTCTTTAAAACTTTATTGACCGAAATGTTATTTTTTTTAGCTATCGCTAAAAGGTCATTTCTGGTTTTTGCGCCAAGAAGTTGTTACTCGTTAAATCCCATTATACTTTTTTGTAATTAGTGAATAAACCACTAACTTTTAACTAAATTAGGAAAAGTCCGCAGATTTTTTTATGACAATTGTTGGCTGTGCATTATCACTAAAAAAGTTTCTTAGGAATTTTATTCAGCTTTTTTGTTGTTGTAAGCTCTTACCATGGCTGGGGTATTTGCATATTGGTAAGCTCTCGATTTTAGTTTTGAAACAATTTCTGGGTCATCAGCAAAATATTTTTTCATTTTTGAGGCAAAACCAACTACATCAACTTTTTCTGTAAAACCATTTTTTTCCAAGTAGTATTTTTCCTCTAATTGAACCACTCCAGGTCCGCCATCACCAATTAGAATAGACATATAAACCGAAACGTATCCTTTTACTACTAATTTTAAATAAGCGTGATCTATTCTTCCCAAAGTTCTAATCTCTCGATCTACATAGTCTATATTGTCTTTTCTGAATCCTATTAACTCTCCAGGTTTGTAAGTTATTTTAGTTCCTTTTTCGTCAATAAATAAGACATTAAAGACTCCGTTTAGATTGACACTTTCATCATATTTCCCATAAATGGTGTCGCCCATATTTGGAATTACATAATTGTCTAGTTTATTCTGAGCATTAATGGTGCTTATTGCAAATAGTCCAGTCAGAAAAGTTATAACTAATGTTTTCATTATTTAGATTTAAATGATAAATTCTATACTGTTTAAATTCTACTGTGGTTTAAAAGCTAATAATCATTGAAGGACAATTCACCGTGCATAGACTTCACCAAACCATCAGCCAACCCCAGTTTTGGTACGTGAATTTCTGCACCTTCAGTCCATTTCATTATGCGCTGAAAAATTCTTCCTGCATGCACTATTACATCGGCCCTATCTGGGTGTAATCTAAATTTCATAATACGCTCCTCGTAGGTGAGGTCTGATAATTCCTTCAATACTCCTTTGAGTTCATAATACTTTATTGCTTGCCAGTCTTGTTTGTTTAAAATCTTGTAAATCTTATTTATGTTTCCACCAGAACCAATAATCTCAAGGCCTTTGTGGTTTTTGGTTATATCCTTAAGCCAATCGTGCATTTTGTGCCACTTTTCTTCATTTACCTGATCCTTTAATAAACGAATGGTTCCGATATTAAACGAGCGACTTGCCTGCATTTCCCCTTTTACAAAAAGACTTATTTCAGTGCTTCCACCACCAACATCAACATAAAGGAAATCATGACCAGCGCTAAGTCGTTCTTGCACATGCGTACTTCTTATAATTTTAGCTTCCTCGTCGCCAGAAATAACTTCAATCTCAATTCCAGTCCTTTCTCGCACACCTTCCACAATTGTTGGTCCATTAGATGCGTCGCGCATGGCACTTGTTGCTGTAGCCCTGTATTCGTCTACTTTATGCACCTTCATTAATTGCTCAAAGGCAATCATAGTGCGTTCGAAGTCAATCGCTTTTTCTTGAGAAATTTTACCGTCCATAAACACATCTTCACCCAGTCTCAGTGGCACACGTGTAAGGGATACTTTTTTAAATGTACTAACTTCATTTTCGGTAAATACATTTACTAGTAATAACCGAATTGCATTTGATCCTATGTCTATTGCACCGTATTTTTTTCGCTTCAAATTTTATTGATTTTCTGAGTAGTACTTGTAAAATTCCATTTGCGCTCTTGTATTTGCTTTTTTACCCGTTTTTCGATATTCGTTTTTAGAATTAGCGTCTATTTGTCGCGCTTTCACATTATCTTTCCATTGCAAATCGAATATAAAACGCAATTCGTCTTGAATGTTTTTATCATAGATTGGGCAAGTAACTTCTATTCTACGATCGAGATTTCGTTCCATCCAATCTGCTGAACCGATAAAATATTTTGGGTCATCATTGTTGCAGAAAATCATGATTCGAGCATGTTCTAAGTATTTTCCAAGTATACTTATTGCTTCAATGTTCTCACTCAAATTTTTCATGCCCGGGCGAATACCGCAAATACCTCGAATATTGATTTTTACTTCAACGCCGGCTTTAGAAGCTTGATAGAGTTTTTCCATTAAATCTGGATCAATAATATTGTTCAGTTTTAAATGGATGTATGCATTTTTCCCAGCCTGTGCATTTCGAATTTCTTGGTTAATCATACGCACTAATCTCGGGCGCATATTTAGCGGGCTCACTAATAAATGTTTGTAATAATAAGGAGTGAAATTCCCTTCTAGTAATTCAAACATTCTGCGAACTTCATCAGTAATATCTGAATTTCGAGTTAAGAGCGATAGGTCACCGTATATTTTAGCAGTAGATTCATGGAAGTTTCCCGTTCCAACGTGCACATAACCAACTAGTTTATTTTCTTCTCTTCGACTAATGTAACATACTTTAGAATGTACTTTTAGTCCTCTGTAACCAAATAATACCTTAATGCCTTCATCAGATAATAAGTTAGCGAATTTTATATTATTCTCTTCATCAAAACGTGCTTGAAGTTCAACCAAAACGGTCACATCTTTTCCATTTTGCGCTGCATTGATCAGTGCGTTAATTATTCTAGAGTTTTTAGCAACACGATATAAGGTCATTTTTATAGACCTAACCTTGGGGTCAATCGCTGCCTCCCTCAAAAAATCAATCAAATGATCAAAAGTCTGGTAAGGGTAGTGTAGTAAAATATCTTTTTTCTTTACGGCATTTATTACGCTGGAAAAAGGTGCTAAATCTTTGTGTCGAACTGGTGGTGATTTTTTAAATTCTAACAGCCGTCCACCGATATTCGGGAAATTCATAAAGTCCTTGAAATTATGGTACCGACCACCCGCAATCATATTGTCAGAAGTACCTAATTTTAGGCGCTTTCTAAGGTATTCTAGTAGTGACGGAGAAATTTTTTCATCGTAGACAAAACGAACAGGTTGTCCTTTTTTACGATCAGAAACCCCTTCTTGCATGGCTTCAAGGAAGCTTTTTGAAACATCAGCATCTAAGTCTATTTCAGCGTCTCTAGTAAGTTTGATGGCGTAAGCTTCAACTTTGTGATAGCCATACATTCCAAATAAGTAGTTCAAGTTGTGACGAATAACATCATCAATCATCATGACAAAACGATTTCGACCTTCCGTGGGAAGTTCAACAAAACGTGGCAGAGAGGTTGGAAGCTCAACAATAGCATACTTTCCCTTATCGGTTTCTTTGCGAATCATGTGTATCGCAAAGTATACCGACTTATCGTTCATCGTAGGAAATTTACGAGTGTTAGAAATCATAATCGGCACCAATTCGGGATAAACATTTTTGGTAAAATAGTCTTCCACGAAAAGCTTTTGTCCGTCATTCATTTGAGTCTCATTCAGCAAATAAACGTGCTGATTTCTGAGACTTTTTATGATTTCATTATATATTCGATAGAAACGCTTTTGTTGCTTGATAATTGTCGATTGAATTTTATCCAGCAGTTGCCTTGGGTTTCCTTCAATCGGGTCGAAGTTTTTCTTTTCAAGCTGAATTCTGCGCTTTACAGTTGCTACACGAACTCTGAAAAACTCGTCGCGATTGTTAGAATAAATCCCCAAAAAACGTAAGCGCTCTATAAGTGGGTTCCGACTATCAGCAGCTTCTTGAAGTACACGTTCATTAAAGCTTAACCAGCTTAATTCCCTATTTATAAATCGTTCAACTACCTGTTTTGCCATACTATAATTCCTTAGTTTCTTGGCGATTAAAGTAAATTAATTGCTTCACTTCAGCAAATCGAATTTGACTCCAGTTTTCTGCGTTTAATTCGATTTTCATAACCGATGAAGTTTGCATTTTTTCAAGAGGAATGGTAAGGAAATCATTTATAAAATGGGTCAGGGAAGGGTCGTGGCCAACTACCATTATGGCATTTAGATTGTTTTCTACCGACTTCACAAGCTCATAAATACCTTCTTTGCCTTGGCGATAAATTGAATTTCTAATTTCAATTCTGTTCTCAGGAAAATTTAAATATCGAGCATGTATTAAAGCAGTGTGCGCAGCCCGCACTGCGGGACTAGTGTATATTGCATCAAGTTCAGGTTCTGATTCCTTTAGTCGTTCCGCAATTTTTTGCAAAGCAATTATTCCGCTTGATTTTAGCGGACGGTCAACATCAATAATCTGTGTGTTTCTCCAACTGGATTTTGCATGCCTAGCTATGTAAATGGTTTTCATAAGTATTGATAAAGTTCGCGGACAAAGCAAGGTAACTTAGGCTACTTGTAAATTAAGGTCGTGTTAAGATTTAAGTGCGGAAGAGCTTACATTCTTCTGTACAATCCTTCAATATATTCCATGGAAACGGTGTCTTTCCATGTTGGTCCAAAAGCGTGATTCCACATATGTTCCAATCGGATTGCAATTTCAGCCATAGCAGTAATCTCTTCGTTGGTCCAATCTTTTGAAAGGTTTTGAGGCAACTTAACATTAAAGCGCTCAAGCATAACGTGAAATTCATCTACTGCTTCCCCGTAAACATCGTTTAAGTGGTTAAAGGCTAGACAATTTGCGTAACCGTGTCGTGTTCCAAAAACAAAACTCAATCCATAAGAAAGTGCGTGGCAAACGCCCACTTCTGAGTACGTCAAACTAAGGCCTCCAAAAAGAGACGCTAGCATTAATTTTTCATCATTTTCTGGACTTTGACCTGCGTTTTCTCCTAGAAAAACTTCTTTACAAAGCTCAATAGATTGATCACCGTATGCCTTTGAAAAGGTATTATACTTTATACCTGTTGCACTTTCAATACAGTGAATAAAGGTGTCCATTCCAGTATAAAACCATTGCTCTGTAGGAACAGAAGCAGTCAAAGTTGGATCTAAAACGACTTGATTAAAAACTGTCCATTCGCACTTTAACCCAAGTTTTTTTTCTGGCCCTGATAATACAGCAGTCATAGAACATTCAGCTCCGGTGCCAGAAATTGTAGGCACACCACAATGGTAAATGCCGGGGTTTTTAATCAAATTCAATCCTTGATAGATAACTGAGGAACCTTGATTGGTTACCATTAGAGAAAGTGCTTTTGCGATGTCCATAATACTGCCACCACCTATACCGATAATTCCAGCAGGAAGCCCTTGGTCGCTTAATAATTCATCACGTAAAGCATCAATTTGGGAAGTTTTTGGCTCATCGTGACTCGCATCAATAAAATAGACTCTATCGTTTTCTAATGCAGGAATTTGAGCAGCCAATGCTTTGCCTTCAAAGTAATCGTCAACCACAAAAACCATGTAACCTTTATTGTCTGCTCTTCTAGGCTCAATAATTTCTCCTAGTTGAAGAAAACTACCAGATCCGTAGCAGATTTTACCGATGTTATTGAAATTGATGTGTTGCATGTTTTGTTTTTTTGGATTCAATACTCGGGATGCAAGATATGATTCCTGTTTCTTGAAACTTTAATCATTAGGACAAAGAGTTCGCAATAGCCGTTTTTATATTCGCCGCCAATTCAGTCATTTGCTCAACAGTCCATTGCGTGCTAATTCCTAATGAAATTAATCGCCCTACTACTTCTTGAGATGTAGGTAAATCAAGGTTGTTATAGTCTTGAGGTAAATCCATTTTGTGCAAATGCAATGGAGCCGCAGATTTTAGGTTTTTCAAATGATCCCATTGGTTGATGAAGTGGTACATATTTGTATACCAATAGTTGAATCCACCGATGCCCATTTTACCGAATTCTGCCATAACTTTTTGCGCCGTTTCCGTATCCGGTAAAAAGAAGTTTAGGAAGGTTCCGCTGTCGCCTTCTTCGTCCGGAATTGGTCGAAAAGAAAGACCTTCTGTACCTGCCAGTAAATTCTTTAGATAAGTTTTGTTCTTTTTGTTGGTGTCGCGAATAGTGTTGATTTTTCGCATTTGAGCCAATCCAACAGCAGCATGCAACTCACTCAATCGGTAGTTGAATCCAAGAATATGGTGTTGTTCCATTCCACGATTTGCTCCAATATGGTCGTGACCATGATCAGAGTATGAATCTGCCAGTTTGTAACACTCCTCGTCATTAGTTACATATAACCCGCCTTCACCAGCTGTAGTAATTTTGAAGAAGTCAAATGAGTATGCTCCTGTTTTTCCAAATAAACCTGCCGAAGTTCCTTTATAAAATGAGCCAAGCGCCTGTCCTGCATCTTCAATAAGTGTAAGATTATGTTTGTTACAGACCTCCATTATCGAATCCATATCTGCGGTAGCTCCGCACATGTGCACCAAACAAACGGCTTTTGTTTCTGGTGTTATTGCCGCTTCAATTCCAGCAGCGGATAGGCATAAATTTTCGTCAATTTCAGCAAAAACAGGAACCCCACCGCCGAAAATCACGCCTTCAATTGTAGCTATATAAGTGAATGGAGGGACAATAACATGATCGCCGAACCCAATGCCCGCACTTGCCATTGCGCAAGCAACCGCAGTAGATCCACTTGAAACTGCGTGAGCGAATTTAGCACCAGTAAAATTTCTGACTTCCGCTTCTAATTCTTTTGCTTTCCAATGTCCGTTTCTTAAGTGCTCATGGTTGTATCTAAACAAACATTTCGAGTCCAAAACATCCATTACTTCTTTTCTTTCTTCGTCTCCAAAAAGCTCTAATCCTGGCATTGTATATTGTGTTATTTATGATGATAAATAGGCTGGCAAAAGTAGGATATTCTATTCTTCTATCTTTGTGGCAAAATTCTATACCAAATGAAGGTTATCGCAATTATTCCTGCACGTTTTGGAAGCTCACGATTAGAAGGTAAACCACTTGTAGATATCTTGGGAAAGCCTATGATTCAGAGGGTTTACGAACAGACAATTAAATCAATTCCCAATGCTTTTGTTGCGACTGACGACGAACGGATTAAACAAGCTGTAATTGAGTTCGGCGGCAATGTGATCATGACCTCGCCCGACCATCAAAACGGCACTACTAGGTGCTTAGAGGCGTTTGAGCGTATTTCTGCAAAACTGGGTAAAGAATTTGATGTAATTGTGAATGTTCAAGGTGATGAGCCTATGTTAGAACCAATTCAATTGGTTGAGCTCGTGCGACCTTTTGAAAATAAGAAAGTACGTTTTTCTACTTTGGTTAGTCCTGTTCAATCTGCTCAAGATTTGTTCAATGAAAGTGAAGTATTTACGGTTTTCGATAAAAACAAAAGGGCATTGTATTTCAGCCGTTCTGTTATTCCACATATTAGAGGTATTCACAAAACCCATTGGCTAGAGCATCATACTTTTTACAAACATGTTGGTTTATATGCATACACTTATGATGCTTTAAAGGAGTTTGCCAATCTTCCTAGTTCAAAATTAGAACGCGTAGAGTCTTTAGAGCAAAACCGTTGGATAGAAAATGGAAACGAAATTTATGTGGAACTTACCTATCACGATACCGTTCCAGTAGATACGATTGATGACTTGAAAAAGGTGAGGCAGTTGTTGAGTGACTCCAACGTTCAATAGGTCAAACAGTTTAAAACTTTTGCTAAAAGCTGGTTTGCAGATGTCGTTTAATTTTTTAGGCTTGTAGCCCAGCTTTGATTTTCAAAACCGTGCTATAAATTTGTATTGTGAAAGTTTTTCTACAATGTCTCTAAACCCCATAATCATCCAAATTCCCTAACCCCTCACGAATCAATTCCACTTCGTCACTGGTACAATCTAAAATAGTTGAAGGGATATTATTCCCGTAACCACCATCAATAACAATATCTACTTTTCCTCTAAAATTTTCGAACAGCATATTAGGGTCAGTGGTGTATTCTAAAATTTCATCATCGTTTACAACAGAAGTAGTCACTAAAGGGTTTCCTAGTTGACGAACAATCTCTCTTGGAATCATGTTGTCAGGAATACGTAACCCGATGGTTTTCTTTTTGTTTTTGAAGAGTTTAGGTACGTTATTGGTTGCATTCAAAATGAAGGTAAAAGGACCAGGTAATGTTTTTTTCATAACCTTAAAAATGTTTGTAGGCACTTTGGCGAAATCCGCTAGATTGCTTAAATCAGAAGCCACTATAGCAAATTTTGCATCTTGAAGCTTTATGTTTTTAAGTCTTGCGACTTTTTCGAGTGCTTTCCCATTTGTGGCATCGCAACCAATACCATAAACCGTATCTGTAGGGTATATAATAATACCGCCATTTTCCAAACAACGCACAACCTTTTCGATGTCATCGCCATTTGGATTATCGGGATTAATTCGTAGGTACTTTGTTTCCATTGGGTAAAGGTAATGAATGCGAGCATTAAGTTCTAAACTAACGTCATTTCAGAAGCGCAATTGAACCAATCCAAAGGGGATTGTTTGAAATAGCTATGTGGAATCTAATAACTATTAGAATAGAGCTAATTAATATTTAGATTCCGTATAGAAGTTTCGTATTGTTTTTCCTTCGGAAACTCAACTCAACTAATCTTACGGAATGACGGTGTTACATGGTGTTTAGAGCAACTAACTTTTCTAATTCCCTAAAAGAAACCTACTGATTCCCTTTATTGTAATCTGCTAAGAATTTTTCTAAACCACTATCGGTGAGTGGATGCTTCAATAATCCCGTAATCGATGAAAGAGGCCCCGTCATTACATCAGCGCCTATTTCAGCACAATTTATAACGTGCATGGTGTGTCGAATGGATGCAGCTAAAATTTGAGTTTCGTACAAATAGTTATCATAAATGCCTCTGATTTGGGCAATTAAGTCTAGGCCATTTACAGAAATATCATCTAACCTACCGATAAACGGAGAAACGTAAGTAGCACCAGCTTTAGCAGCTAATAGCGCTTGACCAGCAGAAAAGACTAACGTACAATTGGTTTTTATTCCTTGGTTGGAAAAATATTTAAGTGCTTTTACACCATCTTTTATCATTGGAATTTTAACAACAATATTTTCATGCAATTCGGCCAATGCCTCTCCTTCGCGAACCATGCCTTCAAAATCAGTTGAAATCACTTCTGCACTTACATCACCATCTACAAGATTGCAGATATCAACATAGTGCTTTAAAATATTATCGTGACCAGTAATTCCTTCTTTCGCCATTAACGAAGGATTGGTAGTTACACCATCTAGAACACCTAATTCTTGTGCTTCTTTTATTTGAGCAAGGTTTGCTGTATCGATAAAAAATTTCATACTGAATTTCGCTTTTTAATTGAGTTTCCAAAAGTACTTTAGATACTATTGAAAGCAATGAAAAAAGCATGAACAAGTTATTCACGCATTCACAAAAGCGAGGGCTTGCTTTTTTTGAGCTCTTGTTGAATTACCTCGATTAAATCTTCAACTCCCTTTTTAAAAGAGATATTATTATCAATCAATAAATCACATTGTGCCCTATATGGCATTAGGAAGTTGAAAAAAGCAGGAGAAACATGTTCATTCCATTGATAGAGAATTTGTTCTTTAGAATAACCTCTTTCTTTGCTGTCTCTATTTAAACGACGGCGTAATTTTTCCGCTTCGTCAACATCAATAAAAACTTTAAAATCAATGAATGGCTGTAAGGTCGTTTCGTGAATTACAAATAAGCCCTCAATCAATAAAATAGGAGCAGAGGCAATAGTTATTTGTTTGGCAGTTCTTGCATCGTTATTAAAGGTATACTCTGTTTTTGATATTGAATTTCCCAATTGAAAAGTGGTTAAATGCTCTTCTAGTAAAGGCCAATCAATACATTCGGGAAGGTCAAAATTTACTTCGCCACTTTCATCCAGTGGTTGCTTTTCTATGGGTAAATAGTAATCGTCTTGACTAAGTACAGCAATTTGCGTGCTGGGAAAGTGTTCTTTTAACGCATTAATAATACTGGTTTTCCCGCTTCCGCTGCCACCAGCAATTGCAATTACATATGGTCTTGGAGTTTTCATATTTCACAAAAAAAAGAAATAAAAAAAGGGTAAGCTACTTTTATCGCACCGCTACAACCATTTACCCTTGCTACCTTCCGATCCTGGGGGAATTCAATGGGAGCTGGTCGTAAAAGACTTACCCAGCTGCAAAAGTAATCATTGGGTTGATAAAGAGAAAGATTTGTTCTTAAAAAATGTAGAGAATATTTTAAGAACGTCTTTTCTACGAAAGAGGGAATCTAAATCAGTATTCCCACAGATTCCCGCCTGCGTGGGAATGACGATATAAAAGGTAGGTAACTAGATTATATTCACCTCGCGTTCCAATTCAATTTTGAATTTATCTTCAATATCTTCGATAATATTCTCGGACAAATCAAAAATTTCTTGCCCCAAGGTATTTTTATAGTTTACAAGAACTAAAGCTTGGTTTTTATGAATACCGAAGCGCTCGTCATAGGTTCTTCCTTTCCAACCTGCAGTTTCAATCAGCCATCCAGCGGGAACTTTATACAGATTATCTCCCACTTTGTAGTTGGGTGCAGAAGGATGCTTTTTTAATAAATCTTGCACTGTTTCAATAGACACAACGGGGTTCTTAAAAAAACTTCCAGCATTGCCAATTTCGGCTGGGTTAGGTAATTTGGATTGACGAATACGAACAACAGCATCACTAATATCTTTAATGCTTGGAGAGGATACATGCATCGCAATTAATTCATCTTCAATTGAGCCATAAGAGGTATTGAGCTTGGGTTGTTTCGAGAGTTTAAAAGTGACATTCAGTATAATGGCTTTACCTTTCAAGTGTTTTTTAAAGATGCTCGAACGGTAACCGAAATCGCACGCTGTATTCTTGAAAATTTCCAATGTATTTTCTTCGGGTAGCCAAGCTTCTAATTCTATAAAAACATCTTTCAGTTCAACCCCATATGCGCCAATATTTTGCATCGGTGCAGCGCCTACCGAACCTGGAATTAAGGACATGTTCTCTACGCCAGACCAGCCGTTTTCAACTGCCCATAAAACAAACTCATGCCATACTTCGCCTGCGCCAACTTTTAACCAAATGTGCGTTTCGTCTTCTTTTAAAACTTCTTTTCCAAGCAGATTAAGCTTAGTAACCAAGCCATCGAAGTTTTTTGTGAGCAAGATATTGCTACCTCCACCTAAGGGAAGTTTTTTTTCATTGGAATAATGCGCGTAAACTTCCTTGAGGTTTTCTAAGGAAGTTACTTCTGAAAATAGTTTTGCCTTAGCTTCAATGCCAAAGGTGTTATATGCTTTTAAAGAAAAATGCTCTTGTATTTTCATTACCTCAATACCTTTGAAACGAAGGTAAAAATCTGGTCATTGCAGGAAGTAATTAACGCTAGGATTTATTAGGTTGCGGTTGTTTATAAAGGAAGTTTGTATTTTTTGAGAATGCTGATTTATTAGCCAATGTCCTATCTAATGACTAGAATCGAAAGCAATTCATTTTAATAATTAGTTGTTCTAAACGTTTGTTCGTCGTCCTCATCCAGCATACTCAAATAACTTTTGTAACGCGATTGATCGATTAGTCCTTGCTTTGCAGCATCCATAACGGCACAATGCGGCTCATTAACGTGCTGGCAATCGTTAAATTTACAGCCTTCTAAAACGGCGCGCATTTCGATAAAATAATGCGATAAAACTTTTTTATCAATGTCAATTATTCCAAAACCTCTAATGCCGGGTGTATCGATAATATCTGCACCAAAACTTAAGTGGTGCATTTCAGCAAATGTCGTTGTATGTTTTCCTTGTCTATGATGATCAGAAATTTTGCCTGTGCTCAGGCTTAGTTTTGGGTCAAGCGCATTCACTAAAGATGATTTTCCAGTACCCGAATGCCCTGCTAACATAGACGTTTTTCCTTTCATTTTTCCCTGAATCAAATCAAGATTTACGTTTTCAGTTACTGAAATTTGAATGCACTCATAACCAATCGCCATATATGTGTCTAACCATTTTTCGAGCAATCCCCTGTCCTCTTCACCTAGTAAATCAGCTTTATTAAACACTAATACAGGCTTAATGTGGTACGCTTCGGCACTAATGATAACTCGATCTACAAACCCAAAAGTAGTTTCAGGATCTTTTAACGTCACAAAAACTAGCACTTGATCAATGTTCGCGGCTAGAATATGCCCGCGTTTGGAAAGGTTGATGGACTTTCGGATAATGTAATTTTCTCTTTTTTCGAGCGCGGTAATCACACCTTCATGCTCATCTTTTTCCTGAAACTCAACCCAATCTCCCACAGCCACAGGGTTGGTCGAGCGAATTCCCTTTACTCTAAAATTACCCTTAACCGTACAAGAATATATTTCCGAATTTTCGTCTCTAACCAAATTAATGGCCCCCGTACTTTTCGTTACTCTTCCTCGCATTGTTGCAAATTTACATTTTTGAATGCGCCTTCTAATAAGAGTTATTCATGAAGCATTCAATGAACCCAAATCATATTTTACATTTGCTCGCATGTCTATAGAAGTAAAAGAGGTTAGCAAAATTTACGGAAGTCAAAAGGCGCTTGATACTGTTTCGTTTTCTATTCAAAAAGGAGAAATTGTTGGTTTTCTTGGGCCAAATGGTGCGGGAAAGTCAACAATGATGAAAATAATTACTTGTTTTCTTCCACAAAGTTCTGGTAGTGTCAAAGTGTGTGGTTTTGACGTTTCTGAAGACCCAATGGAAGTAAAGAAACGCGTTGGTTATTTACCCGAACACAATCCGCTGTACTTGGATATGTATGTAAAGGAGTATTTGGGATTTATCGCGGGCTTGCATAAAATTGAGGGCAAAAAAGAACGGGTTGCTGAAATTATTGAGCAGGTAGGCTTGCAAGTAGAACAGCACAAGCTTATAGGTGCACTTTCAAAAGGATATCGTCAGCGAGTCGGTTTGGCGCAGGCACTTATTCACGACCCGGAAGTGTTGATTTTGGATGAGCCAACCACTGGATTAGACCCCAATCAAATAGAAGAAATTCGAAATTTGATAAAAAAAGTAGGCAAGTCAAAAACGGTAATGATGAGCACCCACATTATGCAAGAGGTAGAGGCGGTGTGCGACCGGGTGATTATTGTAAACAAAGGAAACCTTGTTGCAGACGATAGTTCTGGTGAAATATCAAAATCGAAAAATAATGAGTTTGTTTTAAAAGTGGAGTTTGGTAGCGCCGTGACTGAGCAGCAACTAACCGCCATACAAGGTGTTGTAAAGGCACATAATGTCAGTGGAAATAATTGGGTGTTGGGTGCTTCTGAAGACATTCGCGATGCAGTTTTTAAATTTTCGGTAAAGCAAGATTTATCTGTACTCGAAATCCAGAAAGTGGAGCAGAGCTTAGAGGATGTTTTTAAATCGTTAACGGTTTAACTTATATACTGTTAGTTGAACCCAAAAGGTAATTTGGTTTAGCTTTTTGAGCTCAATTAACGGCATTATACTGCACTGAAGAACCTTTTCGTAATCATGCTGAGGTTTGCAAATGAGATACAAAAAAGCATAAATTTTGTGGATAGCAGTGCGGGGTTAGATTCCTTTCGCGGATTTGTTTAAATTCGCAGACCTTAATAATTTTCATCTTAAAAAACTTTGAGTTAATGTCTTACTTTTTTACTTCAGAATCAGTCTCAGAAGGACATCCAGATAAAGTATCAGATCAAATTTCTGACGCACTAATTGACAATTTTTTAGCATTTGACCCTACTTCAAAAGTGGCTTGTGAAACCTTGGTAACAACAGGTCAAGTTTTCTTGGCCGGCGAAGTTAAATCTAAGACTTATTTAGATGTTCAAAAAATTGCTCGAGATACCATTACTCAAATAGGGTATACCAAAGGCGAGTATATGTTTGACGCCCATTCCTGTAGCGTACTGTCAGCTATTCATGAGCAATCGCCAGATATTAATCAAGGTGTTGAAAAAGCAGACCCAATGGAGCAGGGTGCCGGTGATCAAGGAATGATGTTTGGCTATGCCACCAATGAAACGGAAAGCTACATGCCATTGGCGCTTGAGATTTCTCACATGATTTTGAGAGAACTTGCAGCGATTCGCAAGGAAGGTAAAGAAATGACTTATTTGCGTCCAGATTCTAAATCTCAAGTAACTTTAGAATATGACGACAATGATAAGCCGGTGCGAATAGAAGCCATTGTTGTTTCAACTCAGCACGATGATTTTGATGTTGAACAAGTAATGCTGGATAAAATCAATAGCGATGTAAAAGCCATTCTTATTCCAAGAGTTAAGGCGTTACTCTCTGAAGATAATCAAGCTTTATTCAACGATCAAATAAAATACCACATTAACCCTACAGGTATATTCGTAATTGGCGGACCTCATGGAGATACTGGTCTAACTGGTAGGAAAATTATAGTAGATACATACGGTGGCAAAGGAGCGCATGGTGGAGGTGCTTTTTCAGGAAAAGACCCAAGTAAAGTTGACCGCTCTGCTGCCTATGCAACTCGACATATTGCAAAAAATTTGGTGGCAGCAGGCCTTTCTGATCAAGTATTGGTTCAGGTTTCATACGCAATTGGAGTAGCTGAGCCAATGGGCATTTTTGTAGATACCTACGGTACAGCTAATGTGGAGTTAAGCGATGGCGAAATTGCACGAAAAGTTGAAAAAATATTTGATATGCGTCCATATGCAATTGAGCAGCGTTTGAAACTGCGTTCTCCTATGTATTTGGAATCGGCAGCATACGGACACATGGGAAGAAAAAACGAAGTTGTAACAAAGCGTTTCGAAACCCCTGATGGAGTGGTTAAAGAAATGCAAGTTGAATTATTTACTTGGGAAAAACTGGATTATGTTGATAAGGTAAAAGCTGAATTCAATTTGTAATCGTTAGATATATTTTTATTGAAAGCCGAATCGGGAAACCTATTCGGCTTTTTTATTTGTTCCAACTCCACTTGATGCCAGCGAAATAAGTGCGCGGGGTCATTGGTCCATAAACAAAACTGGCATCTCTAAATTGACCTTGATCGAAATCGCTTTGGTAACTGTTTAAGATATTTTTTACGCCACAATAGGTGGTTAATTTCTTGGATTTTTTTAGTTTGAAATCGTAGCTTATTTTCAAATTAATTTCTAGGAACTCTTCCGTTTTCTTAAGCACATCATTCTCGATATAGCCTGAAAAATGAGGAACAAGCATACTGCCTGTGTGAATGGATGTTAGTGTAATCGTTCCATTTTTAATTGCATACACATCCAATATCAAGTTTCCGTATGCATTTGGGGTTCTTAAGAATTCAGTTATTAGTTGATCATTTTCTGTTTCACTTGACCACTGCAGCGGAGCGTCGTATTCACTTTGCAAGAACGTATAACCTGCTTGAAGTGCGTAATATTTTTGATCGGATATTTTGAAGTCTAAATTTGTTCCAAGTATTTGGGCGCCACTTCCATTTCGTTTTTCTAAAATCGAGAAGGTGCCATTGTCATTTCGTTCTTCTAAAATAAAGGGATTGTGAATTTTCGTGAAGAATCCTTCTACAATAACTTCAATTACTCCACTCGACCAATCTTTATCCCAATCAGCACTAGCCGTATATGAGTCAGAAATTTCTGTGTCTAGATTTTGTGCCAATTGAATGGCTTGAATTTCACCACCAACCAATTCTACATGCACGTCCTCAGAGAACACTTGAGGAATTCTAAATCCTCTTGAGTATCCCGCTCTTAAAGTAATATCGCTGCTTGGATTGTATAATAGGTTTAGACGAGGACTTACATTTGATGCATTATTTAAGTTGTACCAGTCAGCGCGTATTCCAGCGTTTACAATCCAATTGCCAGTGAGTTGCCAATTGTATTGCGTGTAAATTCCAATAGTTTTAAGTTCCTGATTTATTTTCAAATTATAGCCGGGTTTTTCATCCATCATATTGTCGGTCCGATATTCAATTCCAGTTAAGAACTCTCCTTTTCCTGAAATTTTGTTGTTCGATTCATTTATAAATTGAATGCCCGAAATGGTGCTGAGGTCAGTTGTTTTTCCAAAGCCTTTTGCATCTTGTCCTGCACCGTAGTAATTATCCATTTCTGTAGATTGCAACCCGCTATAAATCGAAGTTTTGTTCTTTTGATTTCTATTAATTAGGTCCACCGAAATACTGCCACCATAAACCGATGATTTTAGTTCCTCAGCAATATTAGCTTCGTTGGGTGCCTTGTTTATTTGGTCGCCCCCTCTTCGATACTCTTCCAAACTGTGTATTTCTAGATGTAAAATGCCTTGTTTTCCTATTTTTTGAAAAGCTTTAGCACCCATTCCAAGGTTATTCAGTTTAGGTAACTCCGTATAACCATCTGTGTTGTGGTCGTAGGGGTTTCGGTTTCTGTAATTCGCAAAAACAGTTACCCCTTGTTTTAAGTCCTTTGAAACAATGGAAGCGTTTCCAGCAACAACCTGCTCCCAGCTTTTTGTCCCTATTAGTGACGACTCGGTTTTCACTGATGCACTGTTGCTCACTGGTTGTTTGGTTATTAAATTAATAGTTCCTGCAATTGCGTTTGAGCCATAGAGTGCCGAACCACCTCCTTTTATGATTTCAATGCGCTTTACCATATCGGTTGGAATTTGCTCTAAGCCATAAATGCTATTTAATGCACTAAATGTTGCCTTTCCATCTATTAAAATTTGGGAATATGCCCCAGGTAAACCGTTAATTCGAACCTGCGAAAACCCGCAGTTTTGGCAATTGTTTTCTATTCGTAAACCCGGTGAAAATTTTATTCCGTCAGCAATCGAATTCGCACTGAGTTGTTCCAGCTTAGCACTGCTCATTACGTTTATCGGAATTGGCGAGTTTCTTCTACTCGTTTCGTTTCTATTCGCTGTAACGGTAACTTCTTCTAATCCAAATACATCTTTTTCCATAGTAATGGAAAGTTCTGGACTTTTGTATGGTATCGAAATGGCCATTTGAATTGGCTTATAACCAAGAGCGATAATTTTTAATGTATAACTTCCTTTGGGTAGGTTAGTGAACTCAAATTTTCCTTCAAAGTCAGCGACGGTAGAGGCTTGGATTGGGCTTATCAGCAGCTGTGCATAAGGTATTGCCTCGTTTTCGTAGCTTAAATTTCCAGATAAATTGTGTTGTCCAAATCCAATTTGGATAAACCCCAAAACGGAAAGAAATGAAAGCAATGTATTACGCAAAATATTCTTTGATAATTCAAGTTTGATTGTGCAAATATAATAAGTTAGTCTTGCCTAATATTTTATTTTAAATGAACATAAAATAATGTGCAGGTTAGTCTTATTTTCGGACTTACTTAAACCAAGAACAAAAAAAGATGGATGCATTACTTTCCAAAAATGAAGAAGACTACCTAAAAGCACTTTTTCAGCTCACTATTGAAAACAATCTAGGAGTGGCTGGAACGAATCAGCTCGCTATGAACTTAGGTGTTTCGCCTGCATCCGTTAACGGAATGATAAAGAAACTTAGGGCAAAAAAATTAGTAAAGTCTGAGCTTTATGGAAAGTTAGAAATGACTGCCAAGGGCAAGGGAATTGCTATTCAACTTATTCGTAAACATCGACTGTGGGAGACATTTTTATACGAGTATTTAAATTTTTCTTGGGACGAAGTGCACGAAGTTGCTGAGCAATTAGAGCATATTAAATCAGACAAACTCATTAAACAGCTGAACGGTTTTTTAGGCAATCCAGATTTTGATCCTCATGGTGATCCCATTCCCGATGAAAGTGGAAAATTTAGTAAAAAGACGAAGATAAATTTAGCTCAAATAGAAGAGGGGAAATCCTGCATGGTCGTCTCTGTTAAAGATGCCAGCGTAGCCTTTTTGCAAATGGTATCGAAACTTGGTATAGGCTTACAAACAGAAATTAAGGTTAAAAACTTCCACCAATTTGATGCTTCAAGAACCTTAGTTATTGGTAAAAAAGAACACCAAGTTAGTTTGAAGTTTGCCGAAAATGTTTTTGTAAAAGAATTGGATTAACTTCTTCCTGGGCGAACTATAATTTCACTAATTGTAACATTTTTTGGTTGTTCAATCGCATAGATAATTTGTTGTGCAATGGTATCGGGGTGCATGCCTTTTGCAAAATACGCCTTCAAATCGCTAATCATTTCTTGATTCGTGGTTTGGTCAACAAAAGCTGTATTCACTGCACCCGGTGAAATAGAAGTAACTTTTAAATCTTTTTGAAGTTCTTGATGCAAGCCTTTACTAATAGCCAGTACTGCATGTTTAGTTGCACTGTACACCGCTGAATTTGGAAAAACTTGGTGGGCTGCAACCGAGGTTACATTAATGACGTGGCCATTTTCACTCTTTTTTAGCAGCGGAATGCATGCATGGGTAATGTTAAGCAATCCTTTTATGTTCACATCAACCATGGTATGCCACTCATCCAGCTTTCCTTCATCGATTGGGTCAAAATAGCCAATACCCGCATTGTTAATAAGCACATCAATTCCACCAAACTTTTCGACTACAGTTTCAATCGCCGTGTTTACTTCCTCAACTTTTGTGACATCGGTTTTTATGACCAAAGAAATGCAATCTATCTCTGACGCAATTGCTTTCATTTTCTCTACATCGCGTGCTAACATTACCAGCACGTGCGGTGAGTTTGATAAAGCTTTTGCTGTTGCTGCTCCAATTCCACTGCTTGCTCCTGTTAAAACAATTACCTTTTTCATACTTGAGTTTTTTACTGCAATAGTAAAGAGTCAATTTATTGAATCGTTCAGCATTAACTAAAATGTTCGTTAATAAAAAAATGAACCCAACTAAGCATCCGCATTATTGCGTTTATCTAAACGGTATATTTGCCCAAAATTTAGAACAGGTCAATGGACATTAGCAGGATTTTAACCATTTCAGGAAAACCAGGATTGTATCAAGTTGTAGGTCAAACTAACAACGGGGTAATTGTAGAATCTTTATTGGACGGAAAAAGATCACCAACGTATTCGAGTCAGCAAGTTTCGGCGTTAGAGGAAATAAGCATTTACGGCAAAATTGACGATGTGCCCTTAAGAGACATTTTTCAGAAAATGTATGATGTTGAGGGTGGAAAAGCTACCAGTGTTTCTCCAAAAGAAAAAGGAGAAGAGCTTAGGGATTATTTCTCAGATTTAGTGCCTGAATTTGATGGTGAACGTGTGTACAATTCCGACATTAAAAAAGTAATGTCTTGGTACAACACATTATTAGCTAAAGGATTTATTGAAGCTGAACCTGAGGTTGAGGGAAAAGAGGCTGAAATCGAAGAAGCGGTTGAAGAAAAGAAACCTAAAGCTAAAGCTAAAAAAGCTGCTAAGAAAAAAGATTCCAAACCAGCAACAGAGAAACCTTCCAAACCCAAAGCAAAAAAGAAGGCTAAGAAAAAAGAAGATTAATTTCTTTTAATATAAGCGGTGCATTAGATGGTACCGTAGAATTTTACACGCAATGAACGAGTTATTAGCATTTGGTTTAATGGCTTTTACGTCCTTTCTTACCTTGTTGAATCCTTTTGGCACCATGCCTGTTTTTATGGCCATGACCAAAGAATTGGGCGCAAAGGAGCGAAGAAGAACGGCAACAAAAGCGATTTTTGTTGCATTTATTACGCTCATGATATTCGCTTTTTCGGGTAATATATTATTTGATTTTTTTGGAATTTCGGTCAATAGCCTTAGAATGGTTGGTGGTATTATTTTCTTTCTGATGGGAATGGATATGCTACAAGCACGACTTACGAAAACAAAGATTGACAAGTCAAATGTTAAGGAGTACGTTGATGATATTTCGGTTACCCCGTTGGGAATCCCTATGATTTGCGGTCCCGGAGCAATTACAAATGCAATAGTATTAATGCGCGATGCGTCCAGTTATGATATGAAAATCACTTTAATTGTGAGTATCATACTTGTCCTGTTTATTACACTAATGATATTATGGAGTTCCTCTAAGGTACTTAAAGTTTTAGGCGAAACGGGTAACAAAGTATTGCTTCGATTAATGGGTTTAATCGTAATGGTGATTGCAGTAGAGTTTTTCTTTAGCGGATTAACTCCAGTGCTTAGAGGTATTATTGCACCAGAAGCCTACTAATTAGCCACAGCAACACAAGATATTTCCACATTTACATGCTTAGGTAAACAGGAAACTTCAACGGTTTCTCGAGCTGGAAAATTATCGGTAAAGTAGCTCCCATAAATTTCATTTACAATTCCGAAAGACTCCATGCTGCTCAAGAAAATTGAGCACTTTACAATGTTAGTGTAGTCCATTCCAGCTGCGTTGAGAACAGCACCGAGGTTTTTCATGACCAAATGTGTTTCATGATCCAATGTATCAATTTCTAAATCGCCCGTGGCAGGATTAATCGCAATTTGACCACTAACATAAACGATATCCTTGTGCTGAATAGCTTGGTTATATGGCCCAATTGGCGCAGGAGCTTTAGCTGTAAAAATCACCTTTTTCATAATCTTAAAAATCGTAGTAGTTTCTTTTTCGTTCTATTTTTAAATCCTTAAACATTGAAGGTTTTAAGTTAATCGCAAAATTGTAATTCTGTTGTCCACCTTTTGGAACCACAGAGATTCGAGCTTCCCAACAATTTAAATCCCGGAAAATGGAAAACCGAGTATAAGCAATGTCTTCTGCTACTAAATCATAGTTTAACTGCCCTTCAAACTTCCAATTATCGGTAAGTTGAACATCACCAGTGAATATAATGGCTTGAGTAATGTTTTTAGAAACGTCAAAGTTAGGTCGAGCGTAATTGTAGTTGTAACCCACCGAAAGACTCCATGGTAAAACAGCATAAGTATTCAAGCTCTTTTTCATTTCGTCAATCGCTTTCTTTTTCTTCGCTATTTGCTTTTTGTTACTCAATCTGAAGTTAACCCCAAGTGAGTGAGTTACAAATCTTCCCAAAATACCATTTTCGCTAAATTCAAACTTATTTACCCGGTAAGCAACGCCACTACTGTCTTTTCTGAGCGCGTATGGGTCTAGTGCAGAGGTGTATTGAATTCGAAAGAAGTTGAATAAGGTGGTTGATGTTCTAATGGCGATGTTGTTCCAATTGAGCGAGTCGGCAAAAAGGTCATAGGTTGTTCCAAAATTCAACTGGTCAACTAATTTGATTTTTTTCGTGGCATCCTCTTCCGTTGTATCTTTTTTGTTTCTAACCTTCATTTCAAAGTTGTTCATTAAATTGAAGGATACAGTTCCAGTTTCTTTTCCGGTATTTGGTCGGCCATAAACACCATTGTCGTAAAGAGTGTATGTACCTGTGCTGCCCATTGAATCGCGCTGATATTCTCTGATGTAGTAAGAACCCTCATAGTTAGGCGTTAGATTTACACCAACAGAAGGCGTAATGACGTGTCGTAAAGCTTTTACCGGTCCTCGTTTGTAAAGATACATTCCGTAAATTTTAGTCGTTAGGTTGGCTCCTCCGCTTACTTTTCCAAAACGTCCAAATCCCCCAATTGTGTCCTTTACAACGCCGTTCTCGGAAGTTGAAAATTCTTGGTTGAGTTGTTCGAATTCCCAAAATTCACTGTAGTTGACATAAGGTTCCAAAGAAGCCACTTTTAATACCTTGGTATTTGTATTTAATCTAAAATCATGCTTTATCCCATTGCGCATTTCACTTAGGGCTTTAGGTCCAAATAGTGAATCTGGATGGGCTGTTATTTTGTTCATGAAATTCGTGGTGTAGGTAAGTCCAATTTTATCGTAGAGTTTGTCTTTACCTACCTTAGACTTTCTTTTGAAAGGATAAATTCTATCCATGTTTAAAGTAGCTTGAGGTAAGATTACTTCAGCGCTATTTGCGTTACTCACAGAGTGACTTCCATTCAAAGTAATTCTGAAAGGGCTGTTTGGAAAGTTATAGTTGAAGTTTATGTTAGACTTAAAGGTATTGGTTAAAAACTCTTGGCTTGAACTGTTTATATCCAATTGGTTGTTTTTATAAATGTTTACATCGGCGCTAAACCTGCTGTTGGGATGTGCTTTATTGTCTTGGATATGTTTCCAATATAATTTATAGACTTGATCTTTGGATAAATCCAGGGTTTCTTCAGAACCCGTTTTAAGTTCTGTGTATCTCAACTCAACATTCCCATTACTTCGGTACCTTTTGTTGTAATTACTTGCAAAACCAGCGCCCCAACTTCCACGAGAATAAATATCGCCCGTAAATGACATATCCATGTATTCGTTTACCGACCAATAATAACCGCCCTCTTGTAAAAAGTATCCTTGCCCGGGACTAAATCCATATTTCGGTATGATCAGTCCAGATGAAGCGCCTTCAGAATTTGGGAAAATACCAAAGGGTAAAACTAAAGGAGTTGGGATACTCCCAATTCTCATATTAGCAGGCCCAGTAACTACTTTGTCTTCGGGGATGATTTTTATTTTTTTAGCAAGGATATAGGTTTTTGCATCCCTGTCCTTACAAGGACAAAACTGCCCATCTTCTATATAGATTACTTCATTCGGCATTCGTTTTACCGTTTTCCCTTTTACATATCCGTCTCCTTGTTGAGTGACCGCCTCGGTTATCAATCCTTTTTCGCTTGAGAAGTTGTAACGGATGTCTTTGGCCTCAAATTGTTGCGCTCCATCTTTAAAAATGGGTGTTCCATATTCCTTACCGGTGCTATCTTCGGTTCCACGAGCAAAGACTTCATTTTTTTGTAAATCAAGTTCAATGTAATCTGCTTTTAAATTGGTTTTTCTATAGTCTACTTCAGCGTCTCCATATAAGTATACCAGTTGTTTTTTTACATTAAAGCGCAAAGAGTCGGTGGCTTTGTAATCCACTTTAGATTGAAAACTACCTTCCTTTGCCTTTGGTCTAAGGGGTTTTTGTTTTTTCAGCGAATCATTGACTAAGGAATCATTAAGCAGCGAATCAGTGGGTAAAATGCCCGAGGTGTCCTTAAAAGATGCGCTGGAGGTGTCGTTGTCACTAATTTTCGCCGATTCGGGAAAGTTTGGAACGATTTTTTGTTGGGTATACGCTTTTAAACTGAAGAGTATTATCAACAAGAATGCGTGTAATAATCGGAGTTTGTGCGGAAGCGAAGGCAATTTATAATGCTATTTTTGCTCAGCATATTAAGCGTCAAAATTAAGAAATAGAACCTCAGAAAAAGCGTTAAGAATTGGTATTCACTAAAAAAAACATGAAGAAGGTAACTGTTAATTGTTTAGCTGCGTTTATTTCATTTTTAATGTTGACATCGTTTTACCCATTTAGACCAGGAGAATACGGTTTAAATAAAGTGGTAATTGATGCTGGACATGGAGGAAAAGATCCCGGTGCAATTGGGGTAGATATGATTCAAGAAAAAGATATTGTTCTGGATATTGCGCTTAAAGTTGGTGCTGCAATAAAAAAACAACATCCGAATGTTACCGTAGTTTACACAAGAGATAAGGATATTTTTATTGGTTTAGGCGAACGGGCTAAAATTGCAAATCATATGAATGCCGATTTGTTTATGTCTATTCATGCAGACGCAGCTGCATCTACACAGGCGTATGGTACAGAGACGTTTGCGTTAGGCCTGCATCGTTCTAAAGAAAACCTAGAAACTGCCAAACGAGAAAATCAAGCCATTTTGCTGGAAGAAAATTATGAAGTTAAATACGAAGGTTTTGACCCAAGTTCTGATGAATCCTTGATTGCACTTGGGCTGATGCAGCAAAACTCTTTAGCACAAAGTTTGAGCATTGCGTCTAAAGTCCAGGACCAGTTTGTTGCTTTAGGAAGGAGGAATAGGGGAGTGAAGCAGGCGGGTTTTATGGTGTTGTACAAAACAACAATGCCCAGTGTGCTTATTGAAACTGGTTTTATCACAAACACTAAAGAAGGACGGTTTTTGAATAAGGCCGAAAACAGGAATTTAATTTCAAATGGAATTGTAACCGCCTTTAATCAATACAAAGAAGAAATTGACATCTTGTATGCCCCAGCCTCAACTAAGGAAAACAACCAAAAGCAGCTCAATAATAAAGAATCAATAGACCATGGAGTTCGATTTAAAGTTCAAATCACTTCTTCTCCAAAATCAGTGGGAACAGATGCTAAACGTTTTAAAGGTATCGAAGGTGTTGAGGAAATAAAAATCAATAACTCTTATAAATACGCGGTTGGAAATGAGAAGTCCTTTGAAGATGGTGTAAGTTTGCAAGGCAAAGTTCGAGAAAAAGGATATAAAGACGCATTTCTAATTAGCATGTATAAAGGGGAGCGTATTCCAATATCTCAAGCACTCGAAATCATTAAAAACGCAAAATAAGTAGCGTATTTTGAAGGGAAAAAAAGAGATTTTAATAGCAATTTTAGTACTCACCAGTGTTGGTCTGTTTTATTTTGGTTTTGGATACTTAAAAGGAAGCAACCTCTTTGCTTCGGGCCGAACCTATTACGCGATATACGGAAACGTAGCTGGAATTAACAATGATGATCCTGTTTCAGTCAACGGATTTCGAATAGGAAAAATTCGATCATCAACTTTAATCCCTGATGAGGATGTTGTGGTATTGGAGTTGGAAGTTTCGCATTCTGGCTTAAATATTCCAGAAGATTCAAGAGCTATTATCGCCAATACTGGTTTATTGGGCGGAAAGGAGATTGACATAGAAATGGGTTTTAGTTCGGTTTTTTTAGGCGATGGAGATACGATTACTTCTGGCACTGAACAAGATATTTTTTCTTCCTTAAGTAGCTCCTTGGAACCTTTTGAAAAGAAAGCATTGGAAGCTGTGGTTTCCATTGATTCGGTGATGAAATTGGTTCAAGTGGTGTTGAATCAAAAAAACAGAACTAACCTGGAGAGTAGTATGCAAGATGTTGCAGAAACGATGGATAACCTCAACGCTACATCTGCAGATTTGAAATCACTAATTGCTTCTGAAAGTTCAAATATTAAAAAGGTCATAGAGAACCTGGGCAAGGTTTCCAATGATTTTGCTCAGATTAGCGATTCCTTAAAAGACATCAAGTTTAACGAAACAATTCATCGAGTTAATGCGTCATTAGATAATGCAAATGCAATTCTAGGAAAAATTAATTCGGGAGAAGGAACTATGGGTAAACTGGTGAATAACGATTCACTCTATTTGTATCTCGAGTCGGCAAGTAAAGATCTAGATTTACTGCTTATAGATTTTAAGGAAAACCCTAAACGTTACGTCCATTTTTCTGTATTTGGAAAGAAGGAAAAGTCAGAAAAGAAGTAGTCATTAAATAACGTTGCTATGGCAATTGGAAGTATTCTATTTATAATATGTTTGGGAGCTGCGACCTTTTTGTTTTACCGCAGCGTAAGTACAATTCGTCGGAATATTTTATTGGGTCGAGATGTAGACAGAAGCGATAATTCTCCACTGCGTTGGAAAACCATGCTTCGAGTAGCTTTAGGACAATCAAAAATGGTCGTTCGACCAGTTGCAGGGTTTCTGCACATCATAGTTTATGTTGGTTTTGTAATCATAAATATTGAAATTCTAGAAATTATTATTGATGGAATCTTTGGAACTCACCGAATATTTTCAAGTTGGATAGGAGTTGACGCCTATCGTTTTTTCATAAATTGTTTTGAGATACTTGCCTTTCTGGTTTTGGTGGCTTGTGTAATTTTTTTAATTCGAAGAAACGTAGTAAAAATCGCACGGTTTTGGAAACCAGAAATGAAAGGTTGGCCAGCTTCAGATGCCAATTTGATATTAGTAGCTGAGGTTTTGCTCATGGCTGCTTTTTTGACAATGGATGCAGCCGACGTATTGTTGATGCAAACAAATGCAGAAGCATTGGCTTCGGCTGGACTGGATAAATATGCTATCAATTGGACGGGTAATGGATTTGTAGTGAGTTCATTTATTGCGGGACTGCTTCCTTCCGATACTGCGACGCTTCATATCATTGAACGATTTTGTTGGTGGTTCCACATTCTTGGAATATTGGCCTTCTTAAATTATTTAGCCATATCAAAACATTTGCACATAATTCTTGCTTTTCCTGCGGTGTACTTTTCAAACCTTAAATCAAAAGGCGAATTTGACAATCTTGCTTCGGTAAAAAAGGAAGTGGAGTTAATGTTTGATCCCAGTGCTGATCCTTATTCTGCACCTCCAGAACCTGATGAAAATGCACTTCCAGAAGCATTTGGAGCAAAGGATGTTAAAGATTTATCTTGGAAGCAATTGATGGATTCGTACAGTTGTACCGAATGTGGTAGATGCACTTCTGAGTGTCCAGCAAACCAAACGGGGAAATTATTATCGCCAAGAAAGATAATGATGGATACCAGAGATAGGGTAACAGAATATGGAAAATCTATCGATAAAAATGGTGCAGATGCAGAAGATGGAAAAACATTGATATACGATTACATTTCTCCTGAGGAATTGTGGGCTTGTACATCTTGCAACGCTTGTACAGAAGCTTGTCCTATCAATCTTGATCCATTGAGCATTATTGTGGATTTGAGACGTTACTTGGTGATGGAAAAATCTGCTGCTCCTGCTGAGCTAAATAATATGTTTACCAATATAGAAAATAACGGTGCTCCGTGGCAATTTGCTCAGGCAGATCGTTTAAATTGGAAAGATGAAGCCTAAACTCCAAGAAGCAAAAGAAGGTGATTCTCGAATCAGTCCGACTCTTCCCGAAGGAGTTAAAAATTTTATGATTGATATTGACGGAACCATTTGTGATGATATTCCGAACGAAGAGCCAGAACGAATGCTTACAGCAAAAGCCTTTGAAGGTGCAAAAGAAATCATTAACAAATGGCATGAAGAAGGACACGTTATTACATTTTTTACCAGTAGAATAGAAGAACAGAGGGCGTATACCGAACGTTGGTTAAAAGATAAAGGGTTTAACTATTCAGGGATTTTGTTTGGTAAGCCTAGAGGAGGAAATTACCATTGGATCGATAACCATCTGGTAAAAGCAACACGTTAGAAAGGAAAGTTTACAGATTTAGTTGAAATGGAAGCAACTGTTCAAGTTTTTAAAAAATGAGTGATCAAATACAAGTAAAAACAATGGCCGAAATGCTGGCCAACGGAGAAGAACCAGAAGTTTTATTTTGGGTTGGATGTGCCGGTAGCTTTGACGATAGGGCGAAGAAGATTACGCGAAGTTTTGTTTCAATTCTCAACAAAATTGACATAAAGCTTGCGGTACTTGGCACCGAAGAAAGCTGTACTGGAGACCCTGCAAAAAGAGCCGGTAACGAGTTTTTATTTCAAATGCAGGCGATGTCAAACATCCAAGTGCTGAATGGATATGGTGTCAAGAAAATTGTAACTACTTGTCCGCATTGTTTTAATACCCTAAAGAACGAATACCTTGGATTGGGTGGAGATTATGAAGTAATGCACCATACTCAGTTTCTTACTGGGTTAATGAGCGAAGGGCGCTTAAAAGTGGAAGGAGGAAGTTTTAAAGGTAAAAGAATCACTTTTCACGACCCTTGCTACTTAGGAAGGGCGAATAACGAATACGAGGCACCGCGAAACTTACTCAGCCAATTGGACAGTGAATTGGTCGAAATGAAGCGATGTAAAACCAAAGGCCTTTGTTGCGGAGCTGGCGGAGCTCAAATGTTTAAAGAAGCTGAAAAGGGAGACAAGGAAGTGAATATTGAGCGCACCGAAGATGCCTTAGAAGTGCAACCCGATATAATTGCAACTGGCTGCCCTTTTTGCAACACCATGTTGACAGATGGCGTGAAAAATTTTAATAAAGAGGCATCGATAAAAATATTTGATTTAGCAGAATTGATTGCAGAAGCCCAAAGCGCTTAAATAATGAAATTAGAAAACCTCAAACCGAGCTCGAGAATTTGGATTTATCAAGCGGATAGATTCCTTACAGAAGAAGAGGTTCAGCAAGTTGAAACTGCAGGCAATATTTTTCTGGATAACTGGACAGCTCACGGAAGCGCATTAGAAGCCGGAATAGAAGTGAAGCATGGCTGTTTCATACTGTTGGCGGTTGATGAGCAAGTTGCCAACGCTACTGGTTGCTCTATTGATAAAAGCGTTCACTTTATTACAGATTTGGGATCTAAACTGAAAGTTGATTTTTTTAATAGAATGAACTTGGTGGTCGAAGTGAAAGGCCAGTATGAAATACTTGCTTTGAAAGAGCTGGAGGAAAAGGTAAATTCAGGAGTGGTTAAAGCTGAAACCACGACCTTCAACAATACAATCACTGAACTTGCATCCATAAACAGTGCTTGGAAGATTGCACTTTCAGAAACTTGGGCAGCGAGGCACCTCGTCTTTACTTAGCCTCTTTTTCAGTTTCGGCTACCCATGTTGCGTAAGAAATACTAGCGCCGTTTTTAAAATAATACACAGCTCCATAATGGTGTTTTACCGATAGGTATTCTTCGCCGTATTTTTCCTGTACAAAAACACGTTTGATAATTTCCTTTTTGCCTTCAGTATACTTTTCTTCCGTCCAGCCTGCTTTGTAAATTGTAGCCAAGTATTTTCTGTAGTTGTCGGTATTTTTATAGGGTTTAGGATTTTCTTTTTTAGGGGTAGGAGGTGTAGTGACTTTTTTTGCCACAGGTTTTTTAGGAACAATTTCCGGTACTTTTTCCACCGGTTTATCCGTGGGTTTACTATTGATTACCGGGGCCAAAGCGTCACTGGTATCAGTCGTTTCTGCTTCGGTTTGTATTGGTGTGTTTAAATATAGAGTTAAGGTATCGGGCACTTCTTCTTCTTCTTCTTCTTTTGATTCTTCAATGGTGTGCTCAGGAGTAAACGATTGCTGTTGCATTTGAGCATGCTTTTGCTTCTCAATGAGCAAGTCGATATCTCTAATTTTTGCAATTACTCTTTGGTCCGTTGGAATTATTTTTAGCGCTGCACTGTATTTGTTTTTAGCATTTTCGTACTTTTTAGCTTGAAAAAGCACAAGAGCTTCTTTTGCTATTTTGTCAAACTGTTCTTGTTTCTCTTGTTGTTCCCAATAGCCTTCGTAAGGATTCTTTTTCTTTCGCTGGCCAAAACCATCTATAGAAACGACCATAAGCAGTATCAAACATCCTAAAATTAATTTCAATTTCATAAGAACAAATGTATCTTACTGTTCTTCATGTTGTTGATAACATATTGAGTTTTTAACACAGCTGGTAATGTATAAAAATTTACCTTGTATCGTTGATTTTAAAACCCAAAGTTATGTCACGACGAAAAATGTTAATCTACAGCAAGACTATTTTAAGAAAAGTAAGTTTTGATGCTCGATTATTTCAAAAGGAACTTGCAAAAGCGTTAAGCACTCTATCTGAACGCGAAGCAAAGGAGTTGAGACATTGGGTGCTGAGAAATTTTCATCAGCAAGCAGCTCCTGTTTTATTGGCCTAATTTTTTTCTTTTTTATACAGTAAAAAAGCAGGAATCAAGAAAAAGCAAGCCAGTGGCGATTGTATAAATTCAATTAACTTTCTAGCTACTCCATATCCTTCATGCTCGGCTCCAAAGGCAAACCCTAGAGCAAAAATGAGCGCTGCCAAGGAGAAAATCCCTACAAAGAAAACAATGGTAATTCTCTGATAAAGTTGTTCTTTAAAAAACAATCGAATCAAAACTAAGGACGCGTATAAGTACAATACACTAAAGAGGAGAATAAGCGTAAACTTTCCATAATAAAGGCTCCAATAGGATACATTTTCCAGAAAAAAAAGACTTTTTGGTAGGTAGGGGTTAGTTTGTTCTTTCCATAAATAGTACAAATGTCCATTTATACTTTCGAATAAGAATTCTCTAAAGAAGCCTAAAACGAATAAACCAAAAGTAACAGCAACTATTTTAAGTTTTGACATCGCTTAATTTATTGCTCCATAGATACCAAAGATAAAATACGTAGGAGTAAACAACGATAGTAAAAGTATAGGTGTGGTTGAATTCTAAGGAATCGGGCGAGAAGTTCTGAATCATTGCGAGTGCAGTTACCCGAAGCACATTGAGGATATGTATGGTTAGAATTCCAAGAGGAATAAACCAAAGTTTACTTTTCACTGGGCCAGGGTAGGCTAGAACGAACCCAGTAAATAGGGCAAATAATGAAAGTCCATTGCATGGGTCGCCGATCCAAACCCCATGGGAACCATCTATGCCTACTGTGCGCATCGACGCTCCATGAAGGTCGGTAGGAATCGTTGCAAAACCCATAGCTTTTAATAACCAATCGCTATTTTGAACAATAATGTTTATGATAAAAGTATCCGCAAATTTGGCTGGGTTCAGCCAAATATCGTAAAGGAAAAACCAGGAAACGAATAGAAAAAAAGAAGTCAGGATAAACCTGACCAATTTGTTTTTGACTAACTCTTTGAAATTCATTCAGGCAGAGCCGAATTAGTTTTTTACAGAATCGAATATTTTTTTGCCACCAAAAGCAACACCTGCTGCCATTAAAAGACTAATACCGCCATCAATTGGAACACATGGGCTGGGGATGCAACCCTGTTGTCCACCTGGTCCACCACCACCACCTGGAGGCGAGGCTAAAACATCAGTGCCAAGTGCCATCATAGCTACAAAAGAAAACGTTGCTATTAATTTGAATGCATATTTTTTCATACGATTTTTCTTAGAGTACAAAAATAGCAAATTAGCGAAGCATATTCAAAAGCAAATTATATACGTTTTACAATAGTATCCAAGCGCTAAAAATTAGGCTAGGTGACTGAAGATAGAATAAAGTTGTTGCGCGAAAGCGCAATTTGTTACTGTCGTATTCCTGTCCCTTATTCGAGGATATTTAAATGCGTTATTACTCGTTGAGCTGCTGACCCTGAAATTTCGGGGCGCATGACTCTAGCGGGTATATAGGAGTTAGTGGTCTCCAGTTCGAGGGTAATACCTACATTATTACTCGGTGAGATGCTGAAACAAGTTCAGCATGACACTAGTGGGTTAAATAGGAGTTACTGATTCCGAAGACTCGAGGCGCATGATTCTTTCTGGTTAATTGAGTTGCTGATTCCGATTTATAACCGGAAGGAATTAAAACTATTATGTTGTCCAATCCGCAGTTACCGTCATCCTGAATTTAGTTCAGGATCTCAGAGGTAACTATTCGAATTGTACTAGGCGGAGCTATTGTTTCCAAATTCGAGGATAATTAGCTGTATTATAACTGCCTGGATTATTATTGTATGAGTTGCTGATTCCGAGGATTCGGTGGCGCATGACTCTTTCTGGTTAATTGGAGTTGCTGATTCCGAAGATTTGGGATTTGGAGCTTAGTATTGTAGGTTCTATGTAATTTTGATTTAGAATGGAGGAATACTGGGTGTACATTATTGGAAATAAAGATAGTGCAGTAGTGTATGTTGGAATGACCAACAATCTTAGACGAAGAATAGCTGAACATAAAGAAGGCCATGGTTCGGTGTTTACAGCAAAATACAATGTCAATAGGCTTCTTTATTATGATGGATTTCAAACTGCTGGGCAGGCTATTGCTAAAGAAAAGCAACTTAAAAACTGGCATCGTGAATGGAAATTAAATTTGATAAAGGAGTTTAATCCAGAGTTTAGAGATTTATTCGAGGATATTTAGTTGGATTATTACTTGGTGAGATGCTGAAACAAGTACAGCATGACACTAGCGGGTTAAATAGTAGTTGCTGATTCAGAAGACTCGGTGGCGCATGACTCTTTCTGGTTAATAATAGCTGATGATTTCAATTCTCTAACCAGAAGGAAGTAAAACTATTATGTTGTGCAATCCTCAGTTACCGTTATCCTGAATTTAGTTCAGGATCTCACAGGTAACTATTTGAATTGTACTAGGCTGAGCTATTGTCTCCAAATTCGAGGATGATTAGTTGTATTATAACTGCCTGGATTATTATTGGTTGAGATGCTGAAAACAAGTTCAGCATGACTCTGTCGGGTAAATAGGAGTTAATGGTCTCAAGTTCGAGGATATCTACTAACATTATTATTGGGTGAGATGCTGAAACAAGTTCAGCATGACTCTAGCGGGTTAATAGGAGTTGCTGATTCCGAAGACTCAGGACCGCATGACTCTTTCTGGTTAATTGGAGTTAATGGTCTCCAGTTCGAGGATAATACTAACATTATTACTTGGTGAGATGCTGAAACAAGTTCAGCATGACAATAGCAGGGTAATAGGAGTTGCTGATTCCGAAGACCCGGGACCGCATGATACTAGCGGGTTAAAAATAGATACTGATGCTGAAGATTCATAACGACAATAACTAGTTCTAAACTACCCTCTTTGATGCAGCGGCTTACCTCGGAAGTGCTTTGTGATAGGGGTTACGTTAAAAGAGCAAATAGACTTCTACTTTTGCTTTTAAATAAAACAGGTATGAGCTTTTTAAAAAATATATTCGGATTCGGACCAAAAGTAGATTTCGCGGAACTAATTGTTAATGGCGCGACGATAATTGACGTTCGATCTCCTCAAGAATTTAAATCGGGTAATCCAGCAAAATCAATAAATATTCCTTTGGATCAAATTCCTTCGAAAATGAATAAGATTAAGAAAATGAAGGAGCCCATCATTGTTTGTTGTGCTTCGGGTATGCGCAGCGGCAGAGCAAAGGGAATGATAGCGCAGGCAGGGTTGGAAGTGCACAATGCTGGAAGCTGGAAAAGTATTTCATAAGAATACACTCAACACAATAAGCAATGCAGTCTGCGTTTGCTCATACATGTCTTGTTTAATTTAATTTCGCCGACATGTCTGAATGCGAACTGTCGGTCATTATTGTAAATTATAATGTAAAGCATTTTCTTGAGCAATGCCTTATCTCGGTTGAGCGCGCGTCCAAAAACCTTAAGGTTGAAATAATTGTTGTAGACAATCATTCTTTGGACGGTTCAGTAGAAATGGTTCAGAAGAAATTTCCCGAAGTAAGCCTAATTGCAAGCCCTAACAATTTAGGGTTTTCAAAAGGAAATAACTTGGCCTTAAAAAATTGCAAAGCTAACTTCGCTTTGTTGCTCAACCCAGACACTATTGTGGAGGAAGACACCTTTGAAAAAGTGCTCTCTTACATGAAATCACATGATGATGTTGGTGGACTGGGAGTGCGAATGTTGGATGGAAAAGGGCGTTTTTTACCTGAATCAAAGCGTGGACTTCCAACACCCACCGTTGCGTTTTATAAAATGTTTGGGTTATCCAGACTTTTCCCTAAATCCAGAAAATTTGGCAACTATCACTTATCCTATTTAAGCGAACACGAAACTCATGAGGTAGATGTGCTTTCGGGTGCATTTATGCTACTGAGAAAGTCGGTATTGGATAAAATTGGATTGTTGGATGAGACCTTCTTTATGTATGGAGAGGACATAGATTTATCCTACCGAATACAGCTGGGAGGATATAAAAACGTTTACTTCTCCGATACCTCCATCATCCATTATAAAGGCGAAAGCACTAAGAAAACAAGTGTCAATTACGTGTTTGTGTTTTACAGAGCAATGGCAATTTTTGCGAAGAAACACTTTACCAAGAACAACGCCTTATTGTTTGGGCTGCTCATACATGGCGCAATATACTTGCGGGCGATGGTTACCTTGGCAGTTAATTTTATTCGATTAGGTTATGTTGCTCTTTTAGATTTTGGTGTATTGTTAATTGGACTATTGGCTACATTAATGGTTTACCAGCAATACACAGGTATTGAAACTCCAACAGATTTAGTTCAAATCTTCCTGCCCTTGTACGCCTTGATTTGGGTGATAAGTTCGTTTTTTAATGGCGCCTACGACAGACCCTATTTGCTGAGAAATTTTGTACGCGGAACACTTATCGGAACTGGGGTTATTTTAGTGTTGTACTCCTTGCTGCCTGAATCCTATCGATTTTCTCGAGCAGTCATTTTAATCGGTTCCGTTGTCTCCTTATTATTAGGTGTAGGGGTGAAGTTACTTTTAGATAAGATCAACTTATTTGGGTTTCGACTTGGGAACTCTACGAAACGGAGGTTTGCAATTGTTGGCTCGGCTCAGGAAATTGAAAGGGTGATCGAATTAATGCGTCAAACGACTATTGAGCCTAATTTTATTGCTAAGGTTTCCGATCAAGTAATTGACGATTTGGATGAAAATTTTGTCGGCCATATCAATCAATTGCGTGAAATTACGCGCATTTTTACTATTGAAGAAGTGATATTTTGCGCCGAAAGTATCGAAACCAGTAAGATTCTAGAGCAAATGTCTCAGCTGGATGGTGCAAAATTGGATTATAAGATTGCCCCGCCAGAAAGTATGTTTGTTATCGGTTCCAATTCTATTAATACCAGTGGAGAACTGTATTCAGTGTTAAGTATCAATGCAATCAGCAAACCTAAAAACCTGAGGAACAAACGACTTGTAGATTTGGTAACGTCTGTTTTGCTCCTTCTTTTATTTCCAATTTTAGCTTTTTTCATTCAGCAACCGTGGCAGTTGTTTTCCAATGTTTTCGCCGTATTGTTTGGTCAAAAAACTTGGGTGGGTTACGAGAAAAATGGAGGGAATTTATACGACTTGCCGACCATAAAACCGGGCGTATTGAGTTTGGCGAAAATTGTAGGTGAAAAAAATGAAGGAAAAATCACTCAAATGAACCTTATGTATGCAAAGGATTTTAATGTGCGCAATGACCTTTCCATAGTAATTCGAGGTTGGCGTTTATTGGGCAGCTAATCTATTAAAGTATTTCTTGAGCGGTTCCCAATAATAATCGTTCCAGCCATTTGAAATGCTTTCGAAATAGAGTTCGGGAATGCCTTTGTGAATAAAAGTAAGGTGGGTTCCATTATCGAGTTTCTTGAGTTTAAATTGAACCGTGGAGTAGTGATAGTCCGGCCAATGTTCTTCTACTGCGCGCCACTCTTGTACAATTAGTTTTCCTGGATCCAACAGTACGTTTCTTCCTTTAATGTAATTGGAGTAGGCGCTAAACTCCGTATTTAAAGCATCACTAATATTAGCCTCACTGCCTGTAAATAGTTCGTGTTCTTTCTTCGTTAACAGCGCAGTATAGAAAACATACGGATCCACATTGAAATACAACTCTTGTATGAGGTTCCTTGTTTTCATTACACGTATTCCTTTTTAACCACCAAGGTATAATTGTCTCCCTCTAAGGGCAGGTAGCCCTGGTCGTAGCAAAAAAAATAGGTCTTGCCCTTTTTGGTGATGTAAACATTAGTGTAATACTCAAAATTGAAACCCAAACGGGTGAGTATTTTTTCTTTTGTTTTGGTCGTGTCATCCGGATTTAACTGCGCGAGTATATCTCGATTCTTTTTTAGAATTCGATTGATTTGCCGCACGTGATTGTTTGAAACCCGATTGAGTTTGTTGTAATGCGCGTTTCTGCAGGAATCGTTGCAAAATTTTTTATCAATGCGACCAAATAAAGTTTTACCGCAATCCAGACAGGTATTTTCAGCTTCTTCCATACTATGCAATGAAGTTTAAAATTACACAAATTCTGAAAACAAAAAAGCCAGTGCATTTGCACTGGCTTTTTACTTTATGAATAAACAGAAGCGCTTACTGCTTCATTGCTTTTACGGTTTCTGTTTGGTTGTTGTAGTGCATGTTGATCAAAACGATACCTTGACCCTTAACCTCAATGGTCTCCACCATACTTCCTTTTTCTATCGTACCCCTATTGAGTAACTTACCTTGAACATCAAAAACGCGGTAATTCATGTCACTTACCGCCGCTTGAGTAAAATGAACGTTAAACTGACCGTGCTCTTGCACCAATTGATAGCCAGCGGAATTGGACAATTCTTTCAGGCCAGTAGCCTCAGCAACTTCTATGGATTGTTTGTAGGCTACGTTGCAATCCGAGTTCCCGTTTTCTGCTGTCAATACAATTTCATACACACCTGCTGCTGTATAACTGTGTTTAGGCTCCATTTCAGTAGAAGTTTGATTGTCTCCAAAATCCCACAAATAAGAAGCGATGCCACCAGTAGAAAGATTTTTAAATTCAATTTCTTTATTGGTTCTAAATGAAAGCAATTGATTCGCAAAACCAAAGTTTGTTTTCATTTCAGCAGGTTCGTGTATGCTGAAATATTCGGTAACCGCAGGACAATTTAAATCCATACTTTGAATTTCTATGGAATAATTCCCAGGAGCCAAATCACTAATTGTTTCTGAAATACTGGCATTAAATGAACCTCCAACATATTGTTGATCTTCATCCATCCATGAAGTAAAATAGTTTCCAAGATTGTAAAATTCAAGCGTATTTGAACCTGAATTTTCACCATAACAGCTTGAGTTTGTAGTAAGCATTTCTTTAGCAAAATTGTACACATGCAACACAAAACGCGCATTGGTCGTAGTATCGCTCAGTATGAAGCTATATAAAGAATCGGAGGCCGTTAAATTTTTTGAGTTTCCAGTGTAGGTGTCTTCAAGAATAACGCAGCCGTTAATTTTATCTAAGTTAGAAAAGGATAATTCGTAAGTTCCAGAGACATAACCGTGCGCATTCAATGGGATTTCAATATGGCCTTGATCAGGACCGGTAACATATCTATAAGTAGCAGTGTCATCAGCTGCTTTAAAACTAACATTTGGGTAGGGGTAAGGATTGGAAAATTGATATTTATCCATACCAGCATCGAAATTTGCAGTAGCCCCTTTGTTAAACCTCAAATACGTGTAATTAAATTTATTGGGGTAAAGTGGAGTACTTAATTTAACTTGGATTTCGTCGTTATCTTTTACGTTCTTTTGATACACCTTTTGAGTGGTGGATTTATCCGACTCATTAAACACTAAACTTGGAGATGCGCCAGTGACTTTCACAAAAAATGCTTGAAAAGGTGGGATAATATTATCTAGGGCATAACCACCGTTGTCGGCCTTAAATAAATACGAGTCACCAGATACGTTGTTACGAGTGACTGACGAATAGTCTATTGTCGAAGGAAAAGGGTTGCCTACTAATGCCCAATTGAAATTAGCCCCTGAACCACTAAAAGTCATGGTAGATCCATTTGCTGCACTAATGGTGTATGGTCCAACATTAGGAGCACCAGTAACGTCTATACTGTATGCTGATCTTGAACCCCAACCTGAACCTGGTCCAATATACCAAGTTAAGCCATTTTGTGGACTGATAGTATTTGAAACGTTTGTTGCTGCAGTCCAACCTTCATCAAAGTCACTTGAAACACTTCCGTTATTATAAGAATAAGTAGAAGCAATTCCGCCAGTAGAAGGTGTATTTGAACCGGGAAACCCGTAAGTGTATAAACAATCTGCACAATTACTAGCGTTATAATCAATATCTCCTAATGTTACACCAGTTATAGGGACAGTTAACAATCTGTATTCAATATTAGATAAGGTCTGAGTGCGAAACTCACAAGTAACGTTGCCGGAAACCGTATGCGAATTAAGGTTACCTAAGCTTGCCATGCCGCTGCCGTTGTCTTTAAGCACCACTTTGCCATTTGTGGAGAGCGCGGTTGCTGCTGGAGTTGAAAATGTAACCCCTGTAGTTACGTTTAAAGAACCCGACCCCGCAATAGATACTCCACCAGAAGTATTAGAAATATCTAAAACTGAGACATTAGCAGCGCTGTTTACAGTAATTGTTTGAGCTGTAGAACCTGCCATTGACAGTACATCGCCTGTACTTGCGGATATATTTCCGTTAATAACTAGGTTTCCTGCAGAAATTAATAAGTCATTACCGTTAGTAGTAAGTGTTTTACCTCCATCGATTATAACATTATTGGTAACCTTACTAATATTCACATTGCCAGAAAGCGTTTGTGACTCGATACCGATGTTACGGTAATCAATATTTGCATTAACCAAATAGTTTGAAAGATTACCAAAATAAAATATACTTTCAGCCGTTCCTTGAGTAATTTGCCCACCGTTATTTCTGATGTCAAAAACACCACCCATTCTAATTTTCGCTGAGGCATTGTTCATATTAATAGTAAGACTAGTAGCTGCTACTGATTGAGCTTGAAGAATTATGTTTCGCTTAACGTTAATCGAATCGGTCAAATTCAGGGTCATACTTGAAGCTGCCCCTGTTGAGTAATTATACATGTCCCGACATTCTACAGCGCAACCTAAATTAACAGTCATAGTACCATCGGATAATGAGAAGTTATATAAATCTTGTACTAATTGCATTAAACCACTACCGCTTATGTTTGCCGTATAACCCGTAAAACCACCAACAGTACGAGGTGTCATTCCTTTTGATGAGTATAAAGTTCCATTGATAACCAAGTTGTTTGATTGTGAATTACCCGTAGGAATCATTACAACATTCTTTGAGACAAAAAGTACCACTCCAGTATTAATAGTAAATGAAGTACTGTTGCCTTCTATGTACAAAGTTGAAATACTCGTGGTTGCAGTAAGTGTCACCGCATCACCATTTTCAATGTACACCTCATCACCAGGAACGGGTACACCATTATCCCAAGTTCCTGAAGTATTCCAATTTCCACTGGCCACAGATCGCGTGGTTTTGGCTGTTGAACTGATACCTATTAATAAAATAAAAACGGAGGTTAAAATTGATGTTTTCATAATGTGTTCACAAATTTGTATGAATGCAAATATAGTAAGAATTCTGGTCTGAATTAGGTTATTAGCACTGGGTATATTAGTTTGTTTTGGATGAAATTTCTTAAAAGAATTAATGCTCCAGAATTAAATGGAATAATATTCATTGGCTAAATTATATTTGCACATTATTGCAGATACTATGTCAAAGCAAACATCGAGCTTAATTGAAGTTGAAGATTTTTACAAGCTTCTCAATTTTTTTTCGGCAAATGCCTTAGTTCTTATTATTTTACCATTGATGGCGTTCTTACTATCATTGCTCTACATCCATCGTCAACCTACTGTTTATTCTTCAAAATCTCAGATTTTATTGAAATCAGAAGAGGTTTACGATTACCAGAACCAATTGACTCAAGGTCTCGGAATGGGAAATTCGTTTGCTTCTTACGATAGAATAGAAAGCCAAAAACGTGTAATATTATCTTCCGGATTAATTCGAAAGGCATTAAGGAAATTAGGGGTCGATGTTTCTTATTTTATTGTAGGGCGGATTAAAAAAACGGAGGTCTACGCAAACCTACCATTTAAGGTATACCCTGGGTTAGAAGGAACCGCTATTTCGAATCTGGCGATTGCTTTTCGCTTTATTGATAAAGATTTTTACGAATTAATTTTCACTCACAAAGGAGAGGAATTGCGCAAGCAGTATCGTTTTGGTGAAGTCATTTATGATTATGGATTTAATTTTAGAGTTGACAAGGCTCCTTTTATCAATGAGATAGCATTGACTTCTTTGATAGATTTAAATTATGAGTTTGTTATAAATGATTTAGGAATACTTGAAAATAAGTACAAATCTAGTATTGCCGTAGAAAGTTTGGATTGGACAAGTATAATAGAGTTGAAATGTAGTGATGTTATTCCTGCTAGAGCTTCGGCTTTTTTAGACAGTTTAGGCGCAGTTTATATTGATTACAATTTACAGAATAAACTAAATATAAACCACAAGACCCAACACTTTATTGACAATCAAATAAGCGATGTAATTGAAATTTTGGATCAAATTGAGCAAGACTTGGAAACGTATCGAGAATCTAAATCCATTTTAAATTTAAATAAAGAAGAGAATGAATATTTCAATCAATTATTGGAATTTGAGTCCTTGAAATCGAATATTAAGCTGAATTTGAATTCTATACAAGACTTAAGGACTTATATTTTGAATGTAGGTGATGATGCTTTGCTGCCTCCGGCGTTATATCTTGTTGAAGGTGATGAATATTTGAAAAAATCAATAAATGAGTTTTATTCCATTCAAATTGAACGTAGCGAAATGATGATTTCTGCGAAAGAAGGAAATACTAGTGTTCGTCAATTGGATGGGAAAATTGATCAGTTGAGATTTAACTTGTTGACTTATTTGAAAAACTCAGAAAAAGCATATGAAGACAAACTTAAAGACGTAGATAAGGAAATTAAAAGATTTGAAAGCAAACTGATGGGGGTGCCAAAAGATCAACGACACTTATTGAACATAGAACGACGTTTGCAAGTTAATGAGAAATTATATTTGTTTTTGTTGGAGAAAAGAGCGGAAACAATAATATCCGAAGGAGGAATTGTCTCGGAGGTTAGAGTTTTAGAAAAGGCTAAAACTTCGGGAATTCTTTCCCCCAACAAAAGTAAAATTAAGACAACCTTTGTTTTAATAGGTATGGCTTTAGCCTTTGCAATTGCTATCATTAAAAGTTTGTTTTTCGATAAAACTAAAAGTGTAAAGGAGTTAACAGAACGTACGGATGTTCCTGTATTTGGAGGTGTTCCGTTCCTTAACAAAGATGAAGGCTATACTAAAGTTACCGAATCGTTAAAAAGTAATTTGGCAGAATCGTTTCGAATCATTCGAAGCAATATTAAATTTATGTTGGATGGGGCTTCAAATGAATTTGATTCTAAAGTGGTATTGGTTACTTCCATGTTACCCGGGGAAGGGAAGACATTTAACTCTTTCAATCTTTCATTGATTTTATCTGCAGCAGGTAAAAAAGTTTTGTTAGTTGATTTCGATTTACACAAACCAAGAGTGCATCGAGCGGTAGGTCTTTCTAATAAATATGGAACTAGTAATGTTTTAATCAAACAAAAAAGCTTGGATGAGGTGGTGCAAAGTACACCTTTTGAAAATTTATCGGTAATTAGTTCTGGTCCTATTCCGCCCAATGCATCTGAATTGGTAGTGAGGGAATCAACCCAAGATTTTTTTAATGAAGCCAGAAGTAAATTTGATTTTGTGATCATTGACACACCTCCTGCGGGCTACTTGTCTGATGCGCTTTCATTGACTTTACATGCAGATGTGGCTCTAATTGTAATCAATCAAAAGAATGCGTTCAATCGCAGCATTCAAATGATTACAGATTTTGTGCATAAAAATAAATTGCAAAATGCAGGTTTTGTTTTGAATGGAATAAAATCCAGTAAGTTGAAGTACTATTATTCTAAATACGGATACGGATACGGATACGGATACGGATATGGGTACGGATATGGGTACGGATACGGTTATGGCTATGGGGAAGAATCCAAAGATGGAAGAGTTTAAACCCAATTTGTAATTTATGAGCGTTACTAAAGTTTGGGAATCTAGAATAACTTGTAAAACCGAGACGATTAATTTTGGTTTTGGCGATATTTATAGATATCGTGACTTATTATTTCTTTTTGTTAAGAGGGATTTTATTGCCTTTTACAAACAAACTATACTAGGTCCATTATGGTTTTTTATTCAACCTCTTTTGATGACATTAACCTATGTATTTATTTTTGGTCGGGTTGCAAACCTTTCATCGGACGGTAGTTCTTATCTTCTTTTTTACTTATGTGGTATAATAACCTGGACTTATTTCTCTGATGCGGTAAACCAAACATCGACTACTTTTACTAAGAATGCACAGCTTTTTGGAAAGGTATATTTTCCGAGAATTATTACTCCTTTGGCCGTAGTCATAACCAATTTATTGAAACTCAGCATACAATTATGTTTGTTTGGGTTTATACTAGTAATCTACCTGGTAAAAGGAGAGCAGGTTGAACCGAATATCACCATTCTAGCTTATCCATTGTTAGTTTTAGTGATGGGAATGTTGGGGCTAGGAATTGGTCTTTTAGTTTCTTCTTTGACTACCAAATACCGCGACCTACAATTTTTAATTCAGTTTAGCGTACAACTGTTAATGTACGCTTCAACGTTGATTTTTCCATTATCTAGTTTGGAAGGTAAGTTTAGATTAATTATTTTATGTAATCCGATGAGTTCAATTATTGAAACATCGAGATTTATGTTTTTAGGAACTGGATCAATACCTTATTATGCTCTTTTATATACGGCTGTTGTTTCTATAGTTTTATTCTTTTTTGGGATATTTGTATTTAATCGAACTGAGAAAAATTTCATGGATTCTGTTTAAAATTAAATCTGTCTTTTTTTTGAATAAAAGTGAGTCAATATTAAAAGTAGCTGGCCTTGGTAAGCAATACAGACTTGGGCAAATAGGATTTGGAACGATTTCTCATGATTTGAATCGATGGTGGGCAAAACTTAGAGGAAAAGAAGATCCATTTTTAAAAGTTGGCGTAGAAAATGACCGGACGTTAGAAAACAATAATGAGTGCGTGTGGGCGATACGTGATATTAGCTTTGAAGTGAATCGAGGTGAGGTATTAGGTATCATTGGTAAAAATGGCGCAGGTAAATCAACCTTATTAAAGGTTCTATCAAAAGTTACGGGACCTACTAAAGGCGAAATTGTTTACAACGGAAGAATTGCAGCTCTTCTGGAAGTAGGGACTGGGTTTCATCCTGAATTGACTGGAAAAGAAAATGTTTTTTTGAACGGTGCAATTTTAGGTATGACTCGCAGGGAGGTTCAAGAAAAATTTGATGAAATTATTGAATTCGCAGGTGTTAAACGATACATTGATACGCCGGTAAAACGCTATAGTTCAGGAATGTTAGTACGTCTAGGATTTGCAGTTGCGGCGCATTTAGAACCAGAAATATTAATTGTAGATGAAGTATTAGCCGTAGGTGATTTCGAGTTTCAAAAGAAATGTTTGGGAAAAATGGACGAAGTCAGTAAATCTGGCCGGACTGTTTTGTTTGTTAGTCATAATATGGCGGCGGTGAAAAATTTATGCGACCGAGCAATTGTCATTGACAAAGGGAGTGTTGTTTTTTCTGGAAATACTGATTTAGCTATTGATAAATACCTTGATGTTGCTCATAAGAGCCAAATTGAAGCTACCAATGATTTGGTTTTTTCGGTAGGAGAAAATCAAATTAATAAAATTAGAATCTTTTCTAATCAACAAGAAAAACAGATATTGGAAATTGGTGATAATTTGAAAGTCCAATTTGATTATTTGCTAAACAATACTTTGGAATTAAAGAATTTTAATGTTGCATTTAGAATATATGATGAAGAGGAAAATTGCCTTTGTAATGAAGCAATATCAGATAGAAATATGTTCGTGCCCTTACATAAGTCTACAGGTAAAATCGAATTTATACTGAATGATATTCGTTTATACCCTGGAAAATATTTCATTAAAATCTTCATTGCTAGTCCAGATTGGTTGCATGAGATAATTTCCACGGATTTATTTATGGCATTTGAAATTTTAGAATCTTCTAAAAAGGTAAATAGATTGCTTTCAAAAAACCATGGGCAATTTTATCTCTACCCAGAATGGAATTATGTTTAAAGAATTATTATGAAAAATACACTGGCATTTATTACCCTAATCCTCTTATTGTTAATTAAACAGGATGTTTTTGGTCAACAGGCTGAGTGGGTTGCAAAAACAGTAACAACGGGGAATAATTATACAAGAGCCTTAACCATTGAAGGAGATTATGTTTATTCAGGGGGTAGGCATCGTTCTCCAAGCTACTATGTGAGTGGGAACGATTCAATTTTTATTCCACAATGGTATGGCAGTCGCGATATTTATTTTGCTAAATACAATAAGAGTACCGGTAAGCAGATTTTTGTGAAGCATTATGGTACTTCCAAGTCGGAACAGGTTTGGAACATTACTTCTGATGGCCAAGGGGGAATTTATGTTCAGGGTGAATATTTTGATTCTTTGAACATTGATAATAAAATTATTTATGGTCTAGGAAAGCACGATTCATTTCTCGCAAAATTCGATACATCTGGAAATTGTCAATGGTTAAAGGGGTTTAGTTCACCCAACGGGGCATATATTAACGATATTAGAATTGAAGCTAAAAAGGTTTATGTAGCTGGTGGTTATACAGATAAGATGTTAGTTTTTAATAATAGTGACACCGTTAACGGCGGAGGTGGATTTATCCACAGGTATGACTTAATGGGTAATTTTGAATGGGGAATAACCGATACTTCAAAGTCAGCTAAGGGGTCCATCTCTTTCCAGGGTATTTGCGTTCAGGATTCTACTATTTTTTTCACTGGCGGAGTGAACTATCTGACTAAACTGGGGAATTATTCAATACAAGCAACTAACAATCAATGGGGTGATTTTGTTCTTGGATGTATCGAAAATGACACAGTCAAATGGGTAAAAAACTCGGGAACGAGTTACTCTGAAAACGCAATAAGAATAGAAAAGGTTAAGAATAGCTTGTACATTGCTGGAACATTCACGGGAAAGTCAGAATTCTTGGGCGAAAATATAAATGCCGGTGACACATTAGGTTCTGCAGCACAATTATATAATAAGCAAAACATATTTGTTCTAAAAACGGATTTAGAGGGTAACCTTGTGTTTTTGGAATCAATAAAATCAAGTATTTCTAGGTTTGGTGGTTTGAAAGTTGATTATAACGAAGTGCCATGGATTAGTGGAATGTTTCAAGATACGGTTTCGATTAAGGATTCTACGTTTTATGCAAAAGGCGGCTCTGATATTTTTATAACTAAAATAAATAGTAATGGTATTTCGCCTCAGATTAGGCATTTTGGTGGCGATTCTCTTAATGTTGTTGAGGCTGGATTGGGCGATCGCGCTCATGATTTGGATATTGATGAATCAAGTAATGCGATATACGTAACTGGAGCTTTTTCGGGAGATTATAATTTTTCTGGTCTTTCAGGTAAAGGACATTTTAATAATAATCATTATGGAGTGCTTGTTAAATTTAGACAAGAAGTTGATTTGAAGAATTTTTCTTACGATAAGGAAATATGTGTGGATTCCTCATATTCCATTCGTAGTCCCTATTATAGTGAGCTAGATACAGTGTCTTGGAAAGTAATTAGCCCTTCAGGGATACAGAATTATTCAGGAACTGTATTAAATTTTGCACCTGTTGATTCTGGTAAATATAAGGTTTCACTATCCGTTATGAATCAAAATTCAAATGACACAATCCAATTAGAATTGAAGGCATTAATTTGTAAAAATGATAGTGGTGCTAATGATACTACTCATGTAGAAAATTTATTTAAAAAGAAGGAGTCGTTTTATTTATTTCCTAACCCTACTTCTGATTTATTGAATATGGTATTTTTTAATTCAGAGGTTCCTTTTGAGATATCTGTAACTTCTATCTTAGGAAATGTCCTTTATCAAGGGGTTTATGCAAATAATCAATCAATTAATATTTCAAATTTACCTGAAGGTTTGTATTTTTTGCGAGCTCATTATGAAAATGGTGAAATAAAGGCCAAACAATTCATTAAGCATTAATTTTGGAATTAATTAGCGTAGCCCTACCTAATTACAATGGAGGGCTTTTTTTATCTGAAGCCATAAATTCTATTCTAAAACAAACTTACTCCGAGTTTGAGTTAATAATAGTTGATGACGCATCAGTAGATAATTCGGTAGAAATTATTGAATCGTTTGAAGATAAACGGATTAAATTAATTAAACTGAAAAAAAATGGAGGAATCGTAAATGCATTGAATACAGCTATAAATGAATCCAAAGGGGGGATTATAGCAAGAATGGATAGTGACGATATTTCTCACCCGGAGCGTTTTGAAAAATGCATGAATGTTTTTTTTCAAAACCCTGAAGTTGGTGTTGTTGGTACTTGGATGGAAACTTTTGGTAGGGATAAGCAATTATGGAAGTACCATGATACGAATGAAAAACTTAAGCAAGAATTATGGTTTGGTAGTCCCATACCTCATCCGGCTTCCATGTTTAGAGTTTCAGTTTTGAGAGAAGCTAATATTCAATATGAAAGTGATTTTCCGCATATGGAAGATTACTTGTTTTTTTATAATTTGAGTAAGTTTACTAGCTTTTACATTGTGCCTGAAGTGTTATTCAATTACAGATTGCATCAATCAAATATCACAGGCTTGAATAGAAGTTCTTTTCAGAAAAGACTAATTGAAATTCAATCCTATATTCTTGTTGACTCGAGAACTTTTGTCCCAAACCGTCGGTTTAGTGAAATTTTGTATCAAGTTTCAGCGGGAAATATTTTGCACCACTCTCCAAGCATATTACTTAATTGGCTCAGACAGTTTAAAATGGTTGTAGATAATGACGACTTACAGCCAGTATTAAATGAAAAGTGGAAACGAATGCTATATAAGATTGTCGATTTAAGGCCATTTAAAGGTTTTGTGTTGGCTTTTCGGTCGGGTTTTTTAAACTTCTTGTTTATTAAATATTTCTTAACTAGGGTGTTGGGCATTAAACCGTAATGGAACGTAAATCGAGAAATACCTTGTGTTTATTCACGATGAACTTTCCGGATGGAAATTCAGAAGAATTTTTGATGGCTGAGCTTCCTTTTTTACTTCAAAAATTTGATGAAATAAGAGTTTACCCAATTTACTCAGGGAAAATCGAATTACAGAGAGTCTTATCGGATAAAATTAAGGTCATACACCATGGACATAAAATTGAAGAGGGAGTTTCGTGGTTGAAATTACTTGTTAATATTAAGTTTCTTATTTCAGCTTTTGTTCTGGACTTGAACTTTTACGGAGCGATAAAAACAATTAAGAATATAAAATACTGGATTATTTACTCGAATAAAGTTTTAGGCATGCTTCAATTCTTTAAAACTGATATATCCACTATAGAAAAGCCAGTTTTTTATAGCTATTGGTCTCTTGAATGGTTGTCCGTTTTTTCATTAATTGATTTTGGAAAAGAGAAACAATTTGTTTCTAGAATGTTAGGAATTGATGTGTACGAAGAAAGACATATTAACGGCTTTGTCCCATGGCGAAGATTCAGTTTAATGGGTGCGAAAAAGTTATTTCCAAATAGTTTGAAGTCTTTAGAGTATGTAAACGCAAAGCATCCTAATCTTAGAATTAAAAAGAGTTACCTAGGTACTAATGATATTAATAAGAAGAGAAATAAGAAGGCTGAATTAGTGTTGCTTTCCTCGTCTCGTTTAATTGATTTAAAAAGAGTGTATTTAATTCCACCTATTGTTCAAAAACTACATCAAAAACTTGTTTGGATGCATTGGGGAGATGAGGGTAGGGACAAGGTAAGAGCATTTTCTGCAGCAAAATCGTTTTTGAATGAAAGTACTTATCAGTTCTATCCGCATGAATCCGATGTAAGTAAACTGTATGATTTCTACAATGAACACAATAACGCTATTTTTATTCATTTGAGTGAGACAGAGGGTTTGCCAACGTCTTTAATTGAAGCTGCATCAATGGGATTTCCTATAATTTGCACAGATGCCGGAGGTTCGAGGGAAGTTGTAAGTCATGGTGTTAATGGATTTGTATTACCAATTAATTTTCAAATTGAAGAGGCAGTTCAATCGATAAACAAGTTGCTGGCATCTAAAGCTTTGAGAGAACAATTTGGTATTGCATCTCGGAGAATTTGGGAACAAAATTTTTCAGCTGACAATAATTACCCCGACTTTATTAAAAGACACATATTAAATTAAGTATTCCTAAAGTGTTTAATTAAAGTTAGTCACGATAGTTATGTAGATATTTCTGTCTAGATTTGGCCAATAACTTTGTTATGAAAGTATTATTAGTAGGAGCGGGAAGAATAGGTAAAAGACACGCCGAACACATAAACAGATTAGGCGAATTAATGGCTGTATGTGACACAGATCAGGAATCAGGAGAATCGGTTTCTGACTTATATAATGTACCTTATTTTAGCTCAATAGATGAACTTTTAGGAGCGAAAATTAAAGCAGATGTTGTTGCTGTTTGCACTCCAAATGGATTTCATGCAGAGCATTCGATTTTAAGTCTTAAAGCTGGTTATCACGTTTTATGCGAAAAACCCATGGCGCTTTCAGTGCATGATTGTGGTGAAATGATTAAAACTGCTGAACAGGCAAATAAAAGATTGTTTATCGTAAAACAAAATAGATATAATCCCCCAGTTGCTGCTCTCAAAAAAATTATTGCTGAAAATGGTTTAGGAAAGATTCTTTCCGTTCACCTATCTTGTTTTTGGAATAGAAACCCTGATTATTATAAAAACACTTGGAAAGGAACCAAAGACCTGGATGGAGGTATATTGTATACTCAATTCAGTCATTTTATTGACTTATTATACTGGCTTATTGGTGACATTAGCAAGGTGAAAGCTTATTCTAAAAATGTAACTAAAAGAACTGACATTGAATTTGAGGACACATCTGTTGTTGCTTGTGAATTTTATAATGGTGCAATTGGTACTATGAATTTCAGTATAAATGCTTACAACAAGAATATGGAAGGTTCTTTAACCCTATTCGGTGAAAAAGGAACGGTAAAAATTGGCGGACAATATCTAAATGAATTGGAGTATCAAAATATCGAAGACTATGAAATTAAGGATTTACCTGAAGGAAACCCTGCGAATAATTACGGTCAATACCAAGGGTCTATGAGTAATCATGATAAGGTATATCAAAATGTAATAGATGTTCTTGAACATGAAGGGACCATTGCTACCAATGGATTTGAAGGATTGAAAACGGTTGAAATTATTGATAAAATATACAATGCTTAATAAAACGTTGCATATTGGTATTCGAGGGGATGTTGAGTTTGGAGAAAATGTTGTGGTTGTTGAACCCGTAAATTTATATGGATGTTCAATAGGAGATGATAGTTTTATTGGACCTTTTGTTGAAATACAAAAAGGTGCTAAAGTTGGCTCTAAAACGAAAATTCAATCCCATAGCTTTATTTGTGATTTGGTATCCATTGGTGATGGTTGCTTTGTTGGGCACGGAGTAATGTTTATTAATGATCTTTTTCAAGAAGGTAAACCAGCGGGAGGTAATACAAAACTGTATAAACGAACACAAATTGGTAATAATGTTTCAATAGGCAGCAATGCAACAATACTACCTGTTTCTGTTGCAGATGGTTCTGTAATTGCAGCAGGTGCAGTGGTTATAAAGGATATTGTTATTAAAGGAGTTTATGTGGGTAACCCAGCAAAATTGATTAAACAGCTTTGAAAACAAAGGGTCTTTTAATCTGTTATTGGCTCCCTCCATTAAATAGTGCGGCTTCCCATCGGACCGGTGCTTTTTTGAGACACTTCAACCAAACAGAAGATACTGTGTTAGATGTACTATGTCCAAAAAGAGAAGGCAAGCCCATTGAAGGTGTAAGACACATTTACACTCATCGGGAGGGCTCCAAAGTTGATTATAGTCATTATCAATCCAACTTAAGTTGGTTTCAACAACTTAAAAACTGGATCATTTATGACGTTTTGAAGCTTCAATTTTGGTTTGAGCTTAAAGGAGGAGAGTTTTACAAACATGGTTTAAAAAAAATCTCACATATGAATATGGATCAATACGATTTTGTAATTTGTTCATATGGCCCTTTTGATGTTTTTAGGTTAGGCTTTGAGGTTAAGTCGAGACATCCAAAGATTAACCTAATATTAGATTATCGAGATCAATTATCTTTAAATCCCATGAGGCATTTGGGGTTTTGGAAGTTTTTTTATGCTTTAAAAGAGCAAAATATTATCAATCAAGCATCATTGATTATAGGTGTTTCTAAAAAATTAGTTGAGGCTTTAAGAAAGCAGTTTGAAATAAAATGTCCCACAGAAGTTATTTACAATGGATTTGATTCGGATACACCGCTTCTTGAAAAGAAAAGCATTGCTAAAAAATATATTGTCCATAGCGGAGCACTGTATGGAGGTAAGCGTTCGTGTGATGAATTTTTAGAACATTATCAAAAAGAACTCAGAGATCAATTTGATTTAAAATTTGCTATATTCAACCAAGAGGACCTCGTGTATCTTACAGGATTAAAAACTAAATACAATTTATTAAATCTTGAAATTAAAGAAAACCTAACTTATGAAGAATCTCTGGAATTGATTTCCAATTCGGAATTTGCATTATTGGTACTTTCAAAGGATGGGAGAGATCAGGAGTATTTGCCAATTAAAATGTACGAATACGTTCAAAATAAAAAACCAGTGATTTTTTGTGGGCTTAAATCTCGCTCAGAAGCTTTTGATTTAATTTGTGAGTACCAAATAGGAGATCACTTTTCCAGTTTTGATTATGTTCAAGGTATAGATGTGAAAAATTTTGATGAGCCCCATCGAATATTTGAAAGGTCATATCAAAATGGTTTATTTAAGAATGAAATTATGAATATATTGAAAAATGAAACTTATAAATAATAAATGGAAAATTTTTCTGATTTCATTCCTCTATTACTTTTTTCATTTAAATCACTTTTTGTTTTTTATTCCTTCTTAGTGTTATTTATCTTTTTGGGACAGTCGTTGCGTTTGTTTTATCCTGAAATAGGTAAATTAAATGTTTCTGTAATTATGATGGGGTTGTTTCTGGTAGTGCTAGGAACAGCTTCTTATTATGCTGATTTTAAAACATCCATGGTGTTTTTTTTTATTTTCTTTCTGATTGGGTATTTCTTAAATCGAAAGCTAAAAGTAGCGGCTAAAGAGTTGACTTCCAGTATTGAATTAAAAAGCCTTCTGATTTTACCATTCTTTGTATATTTCCTAACATGGCTAAAATTGATAAGTTTAAATAGCTTTCCATTTTACAATACCGGAAGGGATCATGTTTTTTATTCCAATGTGAGTAATTTTATTTCACAAACTGGTCTAGAAAGTTTCAATTTAGATTGGTTGTTAGACCTTGAATTGATTGGTGTCACCCCTTATCATTACATTGAATTGTGGTTAAATACTGCAGTTGCAAACCTTACAAGTATATTGCATTTACATGCATTTGATTTTATTACAGTCCCCATATTATATTCAATTCTTGCTTTAGTCTTATACTCATATGCACGTAATTATTTAAGCTTTATAGAGGCTCTTTTAGTGACATTAGTTGTTGTTTATTTACCTGATTTTTCCGTCATAATAGAAGGGGCAAGACCTTATTTAATAAGTACACCTAAACTTGTGCCTGTGGTATTTGTGATGATGTTTCAGTTGTTTCTTTTTACACGGAAGAGGTTCTTAATTTTATTATCACTGTTTAGTGTTTATACCGTAATAAACTTGACCTTATTGCCAACTAGTTTAGTTTGTTTTGTAGTATTGGGTGCTTATTTCCTTTATATGCGATACACTACTTTTAAGGTGATAATTCTTGCAGCTTCTATAAATCTTTCTTTTTGCCTTATGTTACTAGTGTTTTTCTTTTTATTAAAAGGAAATATTGAGTTTTCTACAGGTATTGATTTTAACTATTTATTCGAGTACTATTCTACTAATATCAACCATGTAAAAAAAGGAATTCATTTTTTGGTGAAATATTTGGGTTGGCCGTTTCAAAATTATTATTTGGTTTGGTTGGGAGCTATGATTGTGGGGGCGCTTTTCCAATCAACAAGGGTCAAGCTATTTGTTATTACTGGGTTAGGTTTTACAGTGTTATTTGGTTTATCAATTGGTGCTTCTATTTTGCACCCTTATTCGGAAAGCAGTCAAATTGTTTATAATTTTATAATTCCATTTTGTACAATTTTAGCTCTAATAGCTCTTGTAGAATTTTTTAAATGTGTCTCAAATACAAAGATACAGCTGTCTGTTAAAGTTGTTTTAGTTTTACTTTCAAGTACATATTTACTAAAATGTATGCCACTTCAACCTTTAAATGGTATTATGTCGTCCTATTCCCTAGAATTTCTTAACGACGTTTATAATAAAGTTGATAATACAGAGAATAAGACTGTAATAAGATATATCGCAAAAAATGATATTAAATATGCTTATGATTTGTCAAACAATGTACAGCCTTGGGGATACTATTTGTATTTTATTTCTGATGGATGGACCATTATAACAATAAACCACGATTCAATTGAAAAAGAGAAGATTGTTGGTGTTCCAAAAAATGATTTGGATAACATTATTTTAAAAAACTGGTTTGACTACCAATTAGTATATAGAAATGAAGGTTGCTATAATTATACACAAAATGCGGAATGGAAACTCAATAGAATTAATGGTGAAGAAAGTTTTTCGAAAATTACTAGTGAAATAAATAGCACCGCGCTGCAAAGAGTTTTAATAAAGTGAATAGATGGAAGTTTTCAAAAGTTGTTTCCTAGTAAAATGATTTAGAGCAAGTAAAAAAATCTTGTTAATATTTGCGAGTAAGAGGAGTTTGTAAACTTCCGTTTATCTTAATTATGCTAATCCGCTTGTATGCACACCGTAAATAGATTATTTTTTCAAGTTGTTGTTTTACAGTAAAATAACAAACATGAAAATAACAGAATTCAAAGATCGGTTTCCAGATGAACACAGTTGTCGTATAGATTTTAAGCTCAAGCGAGAAAAAGAAGGGGTAATTTGCAAGAGATGTTTCCACAAAGAACATACTTGGCTAAGCAAACGGTATCAGTGGCATTGTAAGGGATGTGGTTTTAGAACAACTCTTCGAAGTGGAACCCTAATGCATGATAGTAAACTACCGTTGCGAACATGGTACTTGTGTATGGCATTTATGGGAATGACAAAAAAAGCCATGAGTGCCCATGAAATGAGACGACAATTGGACATGAAACGTTATGAACCTGTTTGGGCTATGATGCACAAAATACGAAAGGCAATGGGACAAAGAGACAAGCGGTATGAGCTGTTCAATAGTGTAGAGTTAGATGAGGGGTATTTCCCACAAGCTACGCCCATCGCTATAAAACTTAAACGAGGTAAAGGCAGTCAACGAAAGAAAAATGTGTTGGTAATGGCAGAAAGCACACCATTAGAAAACGTAAATACAGGTAAAAAGAGTTCTCATTGTAGGTTTTTCAAAATGAAAGTGCTTCAAACTGGCACAGCCGATTCAATAAACCAAGAATTACGGGAAAGTATCAATGAAAAGGCCATTGTATTTTCTGATAAAGCCACAAATTATATTGATATTGCCAAGTATGTAGAAGGTCATGTGAAAATAAAGTCAGACAAGCAATCAACAAATGAGTCGCTGAGATGGGTTCACATGGCTATAAGCAACGCCAAAAGAACTTTACTAGGTGTGTACCATAAAATTAGAGGAGTAAATCTGCAATGCTATTTAGACGAATTTTGCTATAAACTAAACAGAAGATACTTTGGAGATAGGCTTTTCGATAGAATCACAATTGCGCTGGCTTCGAGCTTATGTATACATGCGGACTAGCATAATCTTAATTGAAAATCTTTATGTAAAATATTCCTCTATATCTATATTTAGATCTAAATTTTATACTGAATGTTAATACCTTTTTGCTCTAAATTTAAGATTAAATTTGATTTGTGAAAGTTCTAATAACTCAGTCTAACTATATACCTTGGAAGGGATATTTTCATAACATAGCTTTATCCGATGTGTTTATTATTTACGACGATATGCAATATACCAAGCGTGATTGGCGAAACCGTAACAAGGTCAAAACGGCAAATGGATTGCAATGGTTGAGTATTCCTGTCGAGGTGAAAGGAAAGTACTTTCAGAAAATAAACGAAACGAAAGTAAGTGATATGCAATGGAACCTGAAGCATTGGAACGCTTTGTCTAATCACTACCGTAAAGCGCCGCTTTTTGCAGAGCACAAGGATTGGGCAGAGTCACTTTATTGTGATTGCACGACACCATGGTTGACGGAGATCAATCGTCACTTTATTGAGGCCGTTATGAAGAAACTGGGCATAGAAACACAAGTTAGGGATAGCCGAGAATTTCTTTTGGAAGGCGACAAAACAGAAAAGTTGGTTGGGCTATGCGAGGAGTTGCAAGCAAGCACCTATATTACAGGCCCAGCTGCAAAAAATTACATGGATGAAGCGCCCTTTAATCAAAAAGGGATTGAAATTGTGTATGCGGATTACGGCCAATACCCGATTTATGAGCAAATCCACCCTCCTTTTGAGCATGGTGTTACCATTTGGGATGTGATGTTTCACTGTGCACTAGATGAGTTAAATTATCTATCAAACCCACTGTCATGAAAATATCAGTGGTAAGCCCCGTCTATGGTGCAGAAAAGATTATTCCTGAATTGGTACGGCGCATCAAATCGGTTCTTGAAAAGATTACACAAGAATATGAAATTGTACTAATAGAAGATGGGAGTCCAGACAAAAGTTGGGAGGCAATAGAATTGGCTTGTAAAAAACATACTGAATTCATAGGGATTAAGTTAAGTCGGAACTTTGGTCAGCACTATGCTATTACTGCAGGTATTGAAAAAAGTACTGGTGATGTTATTGTTCTTATGGATTGTGATTTACAGGATGATCCAAAGAGCATTGCTTCATTAATTGAACAGTACAAAAAAGGATTCGATATTGTTTTTACGAAGCGAGCAATGCGTAAACATTCGCTCTTTAAAAAAGTTTCAGCTGCCTTGTTTAATTCACTCTTTAGGTACGTGGGTAATAAAGAATTTGATGTTGACGCTGGTACTCTAGTGCTTTTTTCAAAATCTGTTAGAACTGCTTTTTTGAGTATAAATGATGCAGATAGATTGTATTTACAATTATTGAAATGGGTAGGGTTTAATAAGACATTTGTAACGGTACCTCATAACGATCGGTTTGAAGGTGAGTCAAGCTACTCTTTTTCCAGGTTGTTAAATGTTGCTTTGCAAGGTTACACGTCATTTTCTAATAAATTACTTCACATTACTATAATTCTGGGTACCTTAATTGCGTTGGCATCTTTTTTCGCTATTCTAGTTATTGTGGTTATGTATTTTTATAATGGCTTTCAAAGTGGTTGGGCAAGCTTGATTACTGCAATATTCTTTTCGACTGGTTTAATATTACTGAATATGGGTGTTGTAGGGCTGTATGTTGGTAAAATATTTAATCAAACGAAAAATAGACCTTTGTATATTATAGAAAGATCATTGAGCTTATGAGAATTGAAGATCAGGTTGCGAGGTATTATTCACTTAAAGTTGAGCAATATGGTGCAACAAGTCAAGGTGTGGACTGGAATGGTGAAGACTCACAATATCAGCGATTTTACCATTTGTCGAAAGTGTTTTTGGATGTTGAGGACGCCATTGCGTCTTTTTCATTAATAGACTTCGGTTGTGGATACGGAGCCTACCTTGATTTTTTGAAGTCCATACCTCATAATATTGCCTACATCGGTATCGATATTTCTGAACCTATGCTAAAGCATGCCAAAGAAAAGTATCCTGCACATGAGTTTGGAGACGATATTAACGCCTATGATGCAGCGGATTACACCATCGCGTCGGGGGTGTTTAATGTGAGGCAAAAAGTGGGTGATGCTGAATGGCTGTCTTATATTCACGACACGCTGCATCAAATGAATGCCGTATCAAAAAAGGGTTTTTCGTTTAATGTACTCACTTCGTTTTCCGATGAAGAGTTTAAAAGAGACTACCTATATTACGCCAACCCGATGGCACTTTTTGAATATTGCAAAACACATTTTTCAAAAGACGTTGCTTTACTCCACGATTATCAATTGTATGAATTTACCATAATTGTACGTAAATGAGACCACTAGTTATTTTTGGACAGGGTGATATTGCCCAAATTGCAAAGTACTATTTCGATACAGATTCGGATTATACGCCCGTTGCTTTTACTGTTGAATCGAAGTACATGGTAAGCGACACCTTCGAAGAGCTTCCCGTAGTTCCCTTTGAAGAGTTGTTGAATGAGTACGTTCCTGATGAGGTTGATGTTTTTGTCGCAGTAAGCTATGCAAATATGAATCGATTAAGAGAACGAATTTTTAACGCTGTAAAGGAAAAGGGTTATGCTTTGGCGAGTTACATTAGTTCATCATGCACATATCGCTCTCAATACCCTCCTGGAGAAAACGCCTTTATTTTAGAAGACAATACGATTCAGCCTTTTGTGAAAATTGGAGACAACGTTACGTTGTGGAGTGGAAATCATATTGGGCATCACAGCAACATAGAGTCGCACAATTTTGTATCTTCTCATGTTGTAATATCCGGACATTGTCAGATAGCCTCTCATTGTTTTTTGGGGGTAAATGCAACTTTAGCACATAAAGTTACCTTAAATGAAGGTACTTTATTAGGTGCAGGAACCATCATAAGTAAAGATACCGAAATAAATGGCGTTTATGTGCCAGCGCGATCGGTTAAGCTTGATAAAACCAGCGATAAAATTAAACTATGAACCAGTGGCAAAAACTTAACTGGAATTATACTCCCTTTTCTGACAATTCAATGGGCTATGCAGCAGTTCCATTCATTGGCTCAATTGAGGGTGATGAGTTTGATGTGTATTTTTCAAACAGAGATAATGAAGGTAAATCGTTTTTGCAAAGCGTAAAATTAGCCCTAAAGAATAATTCTGAAATTGTTGTTGTTGAAAAAGCCGATTCCAGTTTACTAAGCTCAGGGCCCATTGGTTCCTTTGATTCTAGCGGTGTTATGCCATGTCAATTGGTTGATGTTAATGGTGAAAAGCTGCTTTACTATATTGGATGGAACCTTGGTACTGATGTGCCATTTCGAAACTCTATTGGGTTAGCAAAACAACGAGCAGATGGTTCATTTGAAAAAATGCATTCAGGCCCAATATTGGATAGATCTATATTTGATCCTTGCTTTGTTGCCAGTATGCATGTTATTAAGCACGATAATGGTTTTATAATGTATTACCTTTCTTGCGTCTCTTGGCTGAAAACTCCAGAAAAGTTAGAACATAAATACCACATAAAAATAGCCTATTCTGAGGACGGTGTCGATTGGAAAAGGAAAGGTGAAGTAGCCATAGATTTTAAGGATAAAGAAGAATATGCTATATCTGTGCCTAGAGTAATTTGTGAAGATGGCATTTATAAAATGTGGTATTCACACAGAGGAAGTAAATCAAATAGGTGTTATAAAATAGGTTATGCTGAGTCTATTGATGGTTTAAAATGGGAAAGAAAAGACAATCATTTTAAAAGTGACTTAGGTACAAATGGTTGGGACTCTCAAATGCAGTGTTATCCATTTGTTTTTTCAATGAATAATTCAGTTTACATGCTCTATAATGGCAATGGATATGGTAAAACAGGGTTTGGAATAGCTAAGAGACTATAATGAAGGTAAATAAATACAATAAAAAAGACTTTCTAGATTTCGTATTTAACGATAAAGAAGGATTTTTAGAAAAATTAAATACTCCTGAAGCTTTAATAATAAGAGAGTTTTATCCAAGCGAAAAAATCCATGAACTTAGAAATTTGTGCTTTGACCGCGGAATTATATCTGTATCCACTTGGCATCCTCTTAAAGAAGGTTGCCCTGATTACCACAGACTGCATGATAACTATCCAAGAGCTTATGTAAAACAAAAGTTCCATGCCTTTTATCATCACGGATATTTAAAAGAGAATGAAGAATTATTTCAGTATTTTTCTGAAATATTTGAGCTTAAGAATTATTTATCTGATGCTGTTTATTCAACAAAAGGCGTACCTCTAGAAAAACTGGTTGCAAGAATTAACGTGCATCATTATCCAGTAGGTGGTGGATATCAGGCGGAACATATTGACCCCGCACGAGATTTTGCTCGAATTCAAACACTTATTTGCGCTTCTAAAAAAGGTGTAGATTTTCAGAATGGAGGAGTCTTTGGAAGGATGGAAAAAGGAGGGGTAAAGTATTATTTAGACGATTATCTTGAACCGGGAGACCTATTAGTAATTTCTCCGGATATACATCATGGAGTTGATCCTATTGACCCGAGCGAACCATATTCTTGGGATAAAAACACAGGAAGATGGATGATTTTACCTCTGTTTGTTACTTCTGATTATAATTGGGAGGATAATATTAAGCCAAAGCAAGTCTCGTAATTCTATGAATTTAACTCCTAGCATATCAGTTGTAACATCAATTTATTATTCTAAGGATTATATAACTCCGTTTTATAATCGAGTAATTCAAGAAATAAATAAACTGGGCTGTAAATATGAAATAATATTTGTTCAGGACGGTCCAACTGATGCTGGTCATGAAATGGTAAAGGACTTAATTAAATCAGATAAAAATGTGTCTTTAATTGAGTTGACTAAAAATTTCGGTCATCAAGCTGCTATGTTAGCAGGTATACAAAGTGCAAAATTGGATACCATTTTCACAATAGATGTTGACCTCGAAGAACCACCAGAGTGTATATCCAGATTTTATAAACATTTGCTTGCAAATTGGGATGAGGTTGATACTGTGGTTGGAATTTTGGAAAAAAGAGAATCGAGTTCCATTGCAAGGTTATCTGGTAAATGGTTTTACAAATTATTTAATAAATTATCGGATACTGAAATTCAACCTAATCAATTGTGGGCTAGAATTATGAAAAAGGAATTTGTAAATGCATTTCTTGAATACAACGAATATTTAAGATTTACTGCAGGACTATTTTCTATTGCAGGATTTGTACAGGTCTATTTACCTGTTCAAAAAAGTTATAAAGGAACCAGCAGCTATTCAATGCTGAAAAGAATTACCTCAGGGGTTGATGCGGTTACGTCATTTTCTGTTAAACCACTAAAATTTTTGTTTTTCATTGGATTAATTAGCTTTATTGTGTCCTTCTTTGTTGGTGCTATTTTGGTTTTTTCAAAGATTTTTATTGACTACTATTCAGGGTGGCTTTCAATTTTAACTCTTTTGATATTTTTTGGTAGCTTAAATATGATGGCAACTGGACTGGTAGGAATATATGTTTCAAGTGTCTATATGGAAGTGAAAAATAGACCCAGATTTTTAATAAGGAAAATATGGTAAAAGTTAAAGAAGATAATCATGAAGAGGATAGCGCGATTTTATTATCCAAAATCCCCGACAAGACTGATAAAAAGGGCGTGATTCATATAGGTGCTCACCTTGGAGAAGAAGCTGAACTATACTTTAAATCTGGATTCAACGAAATTGTATTTGTTGAGGCAAACCCTAAAACTTTTTTGAAGTTAAAAGAAAAATTTAAGAATGACACTAGAGTAAAATGCTTTAACGCCGCTATATCGGAGAAAACTGAACCTTGCAAATTTAGAGTATATGCAAGCAGAACTAATAATACAGAATCGAGTAGTATATTGCCTTTTGATCAGTTTGATAAAATAGTATCAACTTTGAAATTAGTTGAAGAAATAGATGTTATGTCATTCACACTTCCAATGTTTATGGATGAAAATAACTTAAATCCAAAGAATTTCAATTTATTAGTTTCTGACATTCAAGGTGCGGATTACTTGGCATTGCTTGGGGCAAAAGAATTGTTAACTGGTTTTGATTACATAATTACAGAATTGAATTACATATCCTTATATAAGGACTCTAAAAATGATGACAAAATTAAGGAGCTTTTATCTTTTTTAAGCTTTGAGGTTGAAGAAGAAATTGTTCATACGCTTTATGAAGGAGACACTGTTTTTCCAGCATGGGGCGAAGCCTTATTTATAAAAAAATGAGTCAAATAGGTTTTAACGTACCATTCCTTACTGGAAAAGAAACTGGCTATATTGCTGAAGCAGCAAAAAACCTTAAACTTTCTGGCAACGGTCCGTTTAGTAAAAAATGTCAGTCATTCTTTGAGGCAAAAATTGAGTGTAAAAAAGCGCTCTTAACCAGTTCTTGCACTGATGCATTGGAAATGTGTGCCATATTGCTAGATATTCAACCGGGTGATGAAGTAATTATGCCGTCATACACTTTCGTGTCAACTGCTAATGCATTTGTATTGAGAGGCGCTACCATTGTTTTTTGTGATTCTAGAGCCGATCATCCTGGAATTGACGAATCGAAAATTGAAGAATTAATTACTCCCAAAACCAGAGCTATTGTACCCGTTCATTATGCTGGAGTGGCTTGTGACATGGATGTGATTATGGACATTGCTAATCGTTACAACATATTTGTGGTTGAAGATGCAGCACAAGCCATTGATAGTTATTATAAAAATCAATCGTTGGGAAGCATAGGTCATTTGTGCACCTTTTCGTTTCACGAAACAAAAAATATCATTTCTGGCGAGGGTGGTCTGTTATCGGTAAATGAAGAGAAATTCATTGAACGCTCCGAAATAATTTGGGAAAAGGGTACTAATCGCTCTGCTTTTTGGCGTGGAGAGGTTGATAAATATGGTTGGGTAGATATTGGCTCGTCATTTTTACCGTCAGAATTGACAGCTGCCTTTTTATGGGCTCAATTAGAGAGTATGAATGAAATTCAGAATAACCGTATTAACATTTGGAATAGATATTACGAAGGATTACAAGAGTTACGAGCTTTTGGGGTTAACCTGCCATATATACCTAGTTATGCAACCAATAATGGACATATGTTTTATTTTGTTTGTAATACTGGAACTGAAAGAAACCAATTACTTCAGTATTTGAAATCTAATGAAATAGGGGCTGTATTTCATTATTTGAGTCTTCACAAAAGTCCTTATTTTGAGGGGTTGTATTCGGGTAATGAATTGATTAATTCTGATAAATACACTGAAAGGTTGATTCGACTTCCGTTTTACTATAATTTAGATACTTATGATCAAACCAAGGTAATTGACACGGTTATCAATTTTTATAGAAATAGTATAGAAAGAATATGAGAAAACTTTGGTATAGTCTACTAGGAATGTACTATTACCGAAAAAAATTTGGTAAAGGTGGTGGGAATTTGTTTAGGAAATTAAATTCTTCTCTTACCAATGAGTTATTCGTTCCAGGCATTAAACATTCGATTTCTTTAAGGCCGAACACGAGTGATATACCTACTTTTAAGCAACTTTTTTATGAAAGTGAATATGAGTTTAGTTTGGACTTTAAGCCCAGAACAATAATTGATGGAGGAGCGAATATTGGACTTGCGGCTGTTTACTTTTCAAATAAATACCCAAACGCAAGGATATATTCTGTTGAACCTGAACCATCTAATTTTGAGATGGTAAAACTGAATACTAAAAACTATCCGAACGTAAGTGCATTTAATAGTGCATTAAGTGCTAATGATGGTGGATTTATCGAGATACAAGACGTTGGACTGGGAAACTGGGGTTTTATGACGAAAGAAGTTAGTCAGGAGAATCTAGAAAAATCTTCATCCTTGATTCCAACCATTAGTATCTCGGAAATAATGAAGGATAATAATATTACCGTGATTGATTTGTTAAAAATAGATATTGAAGGTGCAGAGAAAGAATTATTTGAAAATGGTTATGAGAAGTGGTTACCCAAAACAAGAGTGCTCGTAGTGGAATTGCACGATAGAATGAAACCTGGTTGTTCCAAAAGTGTTTTTAGTGCTATTTGCCAGTACGATTTTAGTTTTAGCCACAAGGGTGAAAATTTGATATTTACCAACAATGCACATTTTTCTTAATGAAGAAGAAGCAGGTTATACTCGTTGCAAACATTCCTGATTTACTAGGAAATCAGAGGAATTCTGCGGTATATAACTACTTAACCTATTTATCCACCTTGAGTGGTAATACTGAGGTTGATATTCATGTTTTTCCCCATAAAACAAAATCTAAAACTGAAAAGAATAATAAAAGATCACCTATAGTAGTTGCTCTGGCTTTATTGTTCAAACCTTTTCCGAAGCTCAAGAAAACCTTATCTGATTTTTTATTGCTGAGGCAGCAAGATAATTTTGTAAAAAGGCTTTTTGAAGCATATCCGAACCCAGATGGTATCTTAGAATTTTATTTTTATGGTTCTCAGTTGTACAAAGAGGTTAAAAAGAGAAATCTACCCTATACTGTATTCTACGATTGCCCAGTCTATGACCAAAGTATTGAAGTGACAAGCTTGCACTCATATTACAAAACAGAAATTAACCGGAGGCAATTAGAAGCTTTAAGATTGGCAAATCAAATAATTGGCTACTCTGACCCAGTCAAAGAATTCATTTTAAATACCTATAAGGTAGATTCAAATAAAATTAGGGTCTTTCCAACTTTTATACCTGATGATGGTATACTTAGTGAGTTTAACTTTGAAAACAGAAATTACATTGGTTTTATTGGTTCCTTTTTATCTTGGCATAAGGTAGAACTGTTGATTAGTGCTTTCGAAGATATTGTATCAGAATTACCGAATGAGGCGAAACTTGTTTTGATTGGCAAAGGTGAAGAGTGGGAACGAATTGAAGAAATTCTTTCGCGAAGCCCCGCAAAAGAAAGAATTGTACTGACTGGATATGTTTCTCTAAGTGAATTGAGACAGTGGAGAAAGAAAATTCGAATAGGAGTAATGCCGGGTTCAAATTGGTATGGTAGTCCGCTTAAACTTTTTGAATACTTATTTGCTGGTATTCCTTTTATAGCTCCTGAAACTCCAACTGTTACTTATATATTTCGCGATAAGGTGGAGTGTTTAATTACCAAAAATGATAACCCAATAGAATCTTTGTCTGAAAACCTGTTGGAATTATATAGAAATATAGATTTGCGAAAAGATCTCACGACTAATGCTTTGTCAAGGATGAATACAACATTTTCTGAAGATAAATTAGTTCAAATACTGAATAAAATAGTTGAATACTAATGGATATAAATAATAAAAAAGTACTTGTAACTGGAGCTGATGGATTCATTGGGTCTCATTTAACCGAATTGCTCTTGTCTAAAGGATGTCAGGTTAGAGCTTTGAATTTGTATAATTCATTTAATAATTGGGGCTGGTTAGAAGACATTGAAAATTATCAAAATCAACCCAATTTAGAAATCGTTAATGGAGACATTCGAGACCCTCATTTTTGTCAAGAGTTGTGTAAAGGTATTGATGTTGTATTCCATTTAGCAGCTCTAATAGCCATTCCTTATTCTTATGTTGCCCCTACTTCCTACATTAGAACCAATGTTGAAGGTACAGTCAATATGCTGCAGGCATCCAAACAACATGGAGTTCAAAAGTTTCTGCATACTTCTACTTCAGAAGTGTACGGAACGGCTCAATATGTTCCTATTGATGAAAATCACGTACTTCAACCTCAATCTCCCTACAGTGCTAGTAAAATTGGGGCAGATAACATGGCGTTGAGTTTTTACAATGCATTTGACTTGCCGGTAACAGTCGTTCGTCCTTTCAACACTTATGGACCACGGCAGTCGGCAAGGGCTGTAATTCCTACTATTATTTCTCAGATTGCTGACGGAGCAAAGTCTATTAAGCTGGGTGACTTAAGCCCTGCGCGTGATTTTAATTATGTAAAAGATACCGCACTGGGTTTTGTTAAACTGGCCGAATGCGATAAAGCTATCGGGCAAGTGGTAAACATAGCCTCTAATTTTGAAATTAGCATTAAAGACACGCTTGAGTTAATTAAAAAGCTGATGAATTCTGATGTGGAATTTGTTGAAGATTCTCAACGATTGAGACCAGGTAAATCGGAAGTTTTTCGATTGTTTGGAGACAATTCTAAATTAATTGAATTGACTGGTTTTTCGCCAAAATTTGGATTGGAAAACGGGTTAAAAGAAACAATTGAGTGGTTTTCTAAAAGTGAAAATTTAGCCAAATACAAATCAAACATTTACAATGTCTAAACGTGCAATAATTTTAGCTGGAGGAAAAGGCACTCGACTTAAACCCTATACGGTAGTTTTACCAAAACCTTTGGTGCCGATTGGAGACTTACCTATTCTAGAAATCGTTATTCGGAAATTGGTGAAATGTGGATTTGATCACATTACACTTACTGTGAACCATCAGGCGGAAATTATTCGAGCGTTTTTTGGTGATGGTTCTAAATGGAACATTAAAATTGATTATTCCTATGAAGAAAAGCCCTTGAGTACTATGGGGCCCTTGGCGTTGATAAATGATTTGCCTGAGAATTTTTTGGTCATGAATGGAGACATTCTTTCAGACTTGAATTACGGTGAATTGTTCGATTTTCATGTACAAAATAACAATTCGTTTACGGTATCTTCTTTTGTACGCGAACATGTGAATTTATATGGCGTTTTGGAATCCAATTCAAATCATGAGCTTACTGGGTTTAGAGAGAAACCCATTAGTCGCTTTGAAGTTAGTATGGGGGTGTACATAGTTAACAAAAAGGTTTTGAAGTACATTCCAGTCAATGAACCCTTTGGCTTTGACCATTTGATGCTTGAAATGATTAAATCTAATGACAAACCTTTTGTGAAACAATTCGAGGGATATTGGTTAGATATTGGGCGCCCGGATGATTATGAGTCTGCTACTGAGGTGTTTTTGGAAAATCCCAATAGATTTTTGCATGCTTAATGTTCTAGTAACCGGTGCTTCTGGTTTTGTTGGAAAGCACCTAGTTCAAAGATTAAGCAGTATGGCTAATGTTGATTCTGTTTATCAACATAGCTCTGCACTGAGTGACATAAGTAAAGAGTATTCATTGGCTAGTTTTTTGAATAAGAAAATTTCTATTGTTTTTCATCTTGGAGGCAAAACCTTTGTGCCGGAAAGTTGGAATAACCCTTATGATTATTTTAATACTAATATTAATGGCACCTTAAATGTATTGGAATATTGCCGAATAGAAAATGCGAGATTAGTATATCTCAGCTCATATTTATATGGTAACAGCATAATTCCTACTTCTGAGCGGGAAGCTGTTAAAACTAATAACCCTTATTCTGCTTCAAAACACCTGGCTGAACATTTGATAAAAAAGTATATCGATTTATACGGGGTTGACGCAACAATTATTCGTCCATTTAATCTTTTTGGTGCTGGACAAAGTGAGTCATTTTTAATTCCTGAGTTGTTCAGGAAAATTAAATCGGATCAATCGACAATCGAGATTCTAGATGATGTACCCAAAAGAGATTATCTTCATATTGATGATTTTATCGATTTCTTAGTACTTCTAATTTCACAAAATTTAAATGAAACTTTTAATGTAGGAAGTGGGGAATCATTTTCTGTTGTAGAATTGGCTTTGGAGATAATGCAGTTACTTGGGGTGAAAAAAAACATTAAAGTCATCGGGCAAAGTAGAAAAAACGAAATTTTGGAAACCAGAGCCGATATATCGAAAGCTAAATCCCAGTTATCTTGGACCCCTAAATTGAGTTTAATGGAAGGGCTAGAGCGATCCATGCAATAATTTGTCAATGGGGCACTTAAAAATACTTTTTATTACCGATGGTATTTCTCCTTTTGTAATAGGTGGGATGCAACAGCACTCAACTAAGATGGTTAAATGCCTTCTTGAAAAAGGTGTAGAAATCCATCTTATTCATACAACACTTGATTCTAGTATACCACAATCATCAGAGGTGGAAAATACATTTTCTCATCACAAAGCATTAAAAACCACATTTATTCCATTCCCGAGTAAAGACCGATTTATTGGGCATTATATTCGAAACAGTAAATTATATAGTAAAGAGGTATTCAAAGTTGTTGAGCAGAATTTGATGGACTTTGATTTTGTGTACGCTCAAGGTTTCACTGCACATGAATTTTTAAAAAGAAAAATTCCAAAACTTCCAATAATTTCTAACTTACATGGGCTAGAAATGTTTCAAGGGGCTGCAGATATGCAATCTGAATTGAAAAATTGGTTACTTAAACCTATTGCAAGATATATTCTAAATAACAGTGATATTAATATTTCATTGGGCGGAACTTTGACAGGTCTTATTAAGCAAAATACTTCTAAAAAAACTACTGTTTGGAAAGTACCAAACTTTATCGATCAAAGTTGGTTCAAAGAATATAAGCGCTCAGAGAATCATAAAAACATTAAATTTTTATTTATTGGACGTTATGAAAGACGCAAGGGCATTGAAGAGTTGTTAGGCTCAATTCCATTGATTAATTCGAACAATGCATTTTTTGGCTTTGTTGGAAATTTACACACGATTGAAAACGAAAGATGTAAATTTCACGGGTTGGTTAAAGATGAACAAACATTAAAACAAATCATTGATGAGTATGATGTCTTAATTTGTCCAAGCTACAGTGAGGGAATGCCAACGGTGATATTAGAAGCTATGGCAAGAGGATTGGCAATTATTGCTACAGATGTTGGTGCGGTTAGTGAACTGGTAAATAAAGAAAATGGTTGGCTAATCCCAGCGAGGAGTCAGTATAGATTGATTGAAGCAATAGAATTAGCAATTAAGTGTGAAGAGTTAGAAATTAAGAAAGATCAAAGCGTTAAAAAAGCCGTAGAATTTGAAACTCATAAAGTTATGGATCGTCTACTCGACTATCTGGTAAATTTTAAGAAACATCACTTAAAATAATATTCGAATAAATTAGATATTGATGACCAAGAATAATATCAGTCAAAACAAACGGTTGCGTTTTTTTATTAAGCTGCTGGTATTCTTTGTATTGTTTATTGTACTGCATGAAGGTATTCTTAAGTTATCCGATGTGTCATCTATTAAAGCTTTAGTTCAGCCAATTTTTACTTACTACCCCGTTTCAGTTCGTCCAATTTTCCCTAAACCTAATCATGGCCGAGGAGAGTCTCTTAACCTCTCTAGTTCAATTCCTAAAGTGCATTTAACCACCTCTAACTATGGCATGTATTCCTTTTTCAATGGAATTTCTGCTTTAGGAATAAATTTTCTGATGCCAAATGAATTTTCTAGGGCATGGTGGAATTGGAATGCCAATTATCATCAGCGTGGAAAGAAATGGGAAAGGCCTGCTAACCTCAAAGTTCAAGATTCAAAGGGTCGGTTTTTATTGGATGAAAATTTGGGGATTCGTATAAACGGAAATACATCGCGAGCATTTCCACAAAAATCTTTTCGTTTGTGTTTTCGAAATAAGTACGGAATAGAACAAATGAGCAGTCCGTTTAATAATGATGAGAAAAGTGAATATCGTACCTTGGTACTGCGTAATCTAGGAGCGAATTGGGGTAATTTATATTCTATTGATGCGATAATTCAGGAATCTATTCCCCGTAAGGATATTATTATACGTGCCGTGCCTGTTCAATTATTATTAAATGATCAAGATTGGGGTGTTTATTATTTAAGAAATAAGATTGAACTTTCTGTCGATGAGCAAAGGCAAGGAACTAAGCTTATTAAGCCTTCTACTTCAGAGTATAAAAAACTAATTGATAACCTTTACGTGCTGGTCAGTGAAATGGACGATTCCTTGTTTTATTCTATGGCGAATAGACAGCTTGATCTGGAGTCTTTTAGCTACATGATTTTTATTCATACCTTATTTGGGAATAAGGATTGGCCAAGAGGCAATATGGCTGTTAAGTTATCGGCTGAAAGGAAGGCTAAGTTTTATATTAAAGATTTAGATTTGGCTTTCACTCTTGAGTTATCCAAAGGTGGTTTCAAGGATTTATATGCAACAAATTCAAATGTCTTTTTTGAACTCTTTTTGAAATTAATGAGAAATAGGCAGTTTAGGAATCAGTATATGTCAATGGTTGAATCCTATTTTGTTGAAGATTGTTTTGAAAACCAATTAGATCAATATCGAAACCGTCTTTCTCCAAAAACGGAAATTCAGACAAATCGATGGGGTAGGTATTCTATTAAAGAAATAGATACTTATTTATTTTCGGTTAGGGATAGTTTCGAATTTAGAAAAAGCAAATACATTGATTACTTAGAACAATATAATTAGTCACTCAACATGGATTTAAGACGTGCGTTTATATTTGTTTTAGTGGTTCTTTTTTGGATTCTGATTGGTGCATTTGGAGGCCCGGTGATTTTTTTGGTGGCTCCTGTTACATGGTATTTATGGTTGCGTAAAGAGAATTATGAAGAGTTGTTTATAGGGTTTATTGTTACTCTTATTCTCTCAGATAGTTTGGAACCCGCACTTATTTTTGCTGGTAATTTGAAGACTATTTACATTCTTTTTTTGGGGTTGCTGGTCGTTTCTAACCGGAGTATTATTGGTGTGAAATTTCAAATATTTGCTTCGTTCTTGCCCTATTTGTTAGTAGCTTTACTTTGCTTGATTTGGAGTCCTTCAATGCTACCCGGTATCCAGAAAACGGTCAGTTATGGTTTGCTTCTATTCATTGGTCCAACGCTAGCTAACTATTTATATGGAACTAGAAAAACTTTCTTAAAGTCATTTAATTACTTAATAGGTTCAGTCCTTCTATTATCGCTAATTCTTTATTTCATTTTACCTGAAGTAGGTTCTTCTCATGGATTTCGTATGCGTGGAATTTTCGGTAACCCAAATGGGCTAGGTCTCTTTATTATTGTTTCTTTTTTGTTTTACCAATTTACCATGTGGCAAAGGCCTTCATTACTTTCGAGGTATGAAAGGTATGGACTTTTGACATTACTTGGATTGGCAAGCCTATATTCTGGTTCTCGGAATGCGTTGTTATCGATATTGTTGTTTTATGTTTTTGACTTCGCATTCAAAAATTTCAAGTATTTGGGGATGATTGTTTCAATTTTTATCGTCATTGCCTTAAACTTTGTGACTGCTAATGCAGTTGAAATTATTCATGCTTTATCATTAGAGGAGTTTTTTAGGGTGGAAACCCTTGCTGAAGGGTCGGGCCGGCTTATTGCTTGGCGTTTTGCATGGGAAAACATACAAGAGAGCTTTTACTTAGGAAGAGGTATTGGATTTGATGAATATTTAATGCGTTCCAACGCATTTTACCTCTCTAAATTGGGACACGAAGGGGGTGTGCACAATACCTACCTCATTATTTGGTTAAATACGGGTATAATTGGTTTGTTGCTTTTTCTAGGATCCTTGATTTATCTTTTTATCAAAGCTTCTGCCAATAGTTTATTTGCTTTTCCTTTTTTGTTCACAGTTTTGTTTTCAATAAGCTTTGAACCTTGGCTGGCAGCTAGTTTAAATCCATATACTATTGTGTTTTTAATCACTCTTACCGGCATTCTTATTCCAAAGTCTGTGTTTGAGAATTCAAATGAAGAAATGGAATTATCTTGACCCAAGTGAAAAGAGCTTTTAAAATGTGCCTTTTAATTGCAGTTTTAGTTATAGCATCTGAAGTGGGACTTCGGATTTATGGACTAGGCCAATGGATTGTTTATGAGGAAAATAGTCGTTATGAATACTTTCAAATAGCTAATTTAAACTTCGATCGTTTCGGACACCATTATTCGACTAATTCTTTGGGAATGCGCGCTAGCCCAGAAATAGACAAAAGGGGAATACGTATTTTAAAATTTGGTGATTCGGTTTTAAATGGAGGCGCAAAAGTATCTGATGAAAATAATGTGACTAGTTTAGTATCAGACTCGTTAAGTAAATTAGTGATAGAAAATACGATTCTTAATATTTCGTCTGGCAGTTGGGGTACTGAGAATGCTTTTGAATATTTACAGGATCACAAAGAATTAAATCCCGATTTTATTGTATTGGTATTTAGCTCGCACGATTATTCAGATAATATGCATTTTAAAAATGTAGTAGGAAACCATCCTAATTGGCCCAATGAACAACCACATTGCGCAATTGATGATTTATGGTCAAAATGGCTAAAATATAAACTCGGAGAGGTGTTTAATTATCGTTTTGAAGAGCTACACTATCTAGATAATGTAATTGACACTGGCATGAGTCCGGGTTGGAATAAATTCCATTTTTATGCTCAAGATAATGATATTCCAATGTTGGTCTATTTACATCCTGAGCAGGAAGAAATTGAAAAAGGAAGATGGAAATTGAATGGCCAAAAACTAATTAGATGGTTTGATGAAAATGGTATTTCATATGTGGATGGATTGGAACAAGGCTATTTAACCAATTCTTATGAAGATAACATTCATTTAAATGCAAAAGGCCATAAGTCAATTGCACAAAATATCTTTCCTTCGCTGCTTAATTCTATTCGATCAAAGAAGTGATTACAATAAGTTTCAAGAAAATATTTATTGCATTAATTATTATTGCTCTTGTTGCAATGGCATATTTATCAAATGCTTTCGTTGTTCATCTAGGCTACTCCTCCATATTCTCATTTTTGAATTTATCTGTCATGCACGTTATTCAGGGGCAACCCGCTAAATTGGAGCTTTCTATTGAGATAAAACCCAAACATTTTAAGAAGATTGAGCAGGTTAGAAATGATGCATTAAAAAGAGGTGTTATTATTCAACCTGAAGACCCTTATGTGCCTTGTGAATTAACTTATAAAGGAGGAATTATAAAGGGAGAAATTAGGCTTAAGGGAAAAATGACGGATCACGTTTCAGGTAAGAAATGGTCCTTTCGCGTAAAAACAAAAAAGAACGATGCCTTTATGGGTATGCAGCGGTTTACCCTACAACACCCGGGAACGAGAGGGTACGTTTATGAGTGGTTGCACCATGAGATGTGCAAGCGCGAGGGAATTATTGCTTTGCGTTATGAGTTTATTAACCTTACAGTGAACGGAGATAATTTAGGAGTATATGCGGTTGAAGAAAACTTTGGTCAGCCTTTAGTGCAAAACAATAATAGGCCTAAGGGACCTGTGTTTCGTTTTAATCCAACGCTCTATTGGCAGGCTCGATTGAATGCTATGCAACGGGTGTACATAGCGCAAGAATTTACCAATTTCCAGCATGCCCATGTGGAGGCATTTTCTAAAAAGGAAACCTTTACCGACTCCAGTTTAAAAGAATCATTTATCGATGCAAACATTTTAATGAACAAGGTGCGCTGGGGCGAAGTACAAGTTGCCGATGCTTTTGATGTTGAAAAGTTGGCCATGCGATACGCCTTGCTGGATTTGTGTGGGGGTTACCACAGTGTCGATTGGAGCGATGTAAAGTTTTATTACAACCCTGTACTAAAAAAAATAGAACCGGTGGCTTACGAAAGTTTTGGTCCGCGTTTTATCGATCACATTATTGGTAATTACCGATTTACAGACACTCAAGAAGCTTTTCCAAACGATTATCACGACATCATATTTTCGGACAGCAGCTTTTTTGCTGCATACATACAAGCCCTGCGCACGGTATCTAAACCCGGGTATTTTGAAGCGGTACTCGCAACAGTGCAGGAAGAATTGGATAAACGTGTAGCGATTCAATACAGCGAATTTCCTTATAAAGATTTTAATTTGGAGGTATTTCGACACAACCTAAAAACCATACGAAAAACCTTAGAGGCTCCTAAAAACTTTCATGCCTTCCTAAGCGGTAGAAGCAGAGACAGTATAACGCTGCAATTGCAGGTCATAGAGAGCTTGCCCACAGAGGTACTCGGAATTCGGGTAAAGGGTACAGTATTTTTGCTGCCAGTTCCAGTTGTATTGCCCGCCTTAGGAAGGAAGCATCGTCCAGTGTTCAAAACCTTGAAATGGGCATTGGATTCCACTGTAGAAGTGGATACGGAGCGCGGCAAAGACTTGGAGGTACTTTATCGCTTACTTGGAGATACAGCAAAACATTCCTGTGAGGTATTTCCCTACGAGATACACGCTTATAACCAACAAAAAAGTAACGCGATACTGCCTGTGGTTTTTTCAAAGGCGCAGGATTTTATTACGATTGATTCAACCACTAAATCCTATTTCATTAATCGCTCTGATGCCTTATTGGACCAAGCTTTTGCAGTACCACTAGGTTGGACCTTGAAAGCAACAGCTCCGCTAACATTGACAATTGGTGCACAAGGAAGCCTTCAAGTGGAAGGCAGTTTGGATTTTAAAGGAATTGAGGACGAGCCAATAGTTGTAGCGGTAAATAGTGCGGCACCTAATTGGTTGTCAATAATGCCCGGAGGTGGTCCCTCAGAATGGAAAAGGGTGATTTGTAACCTAAACTCGAACAGTAGCATCCTGCTTTATGGGGTTACTTTTGCAGCCTCTGAGTTGGAAATGAGGGGGAGTGCCCAAACGTTTATCGAAGCGTTCAATACCGAAATCAGCTTAAGTCATTCGTCTTTTGAGTCCGCTACAAAATCGGCGTTGGAGTTATCGTTTTGTAAAGCAAGCGGAATAGATTTGCGTTTTGTAGGGTGGAATAAAGGCATCGATTCAAAAGCGGGCACACTCGTACTTCAACAGTGCCTATTTCGAGAGCTTACCAAAGGAATAGAAACCAAACGCAAAGACCAAGTACAATTGGAGGCGGTAACTATGGATGGGGTGCAACTAGGAGTGGAGGTTCAAGATGGCGCGCTCTTGACATGGTCTAAGGGTAAGGTGTCCAATGCTGAATTGTTCATAAAGGTGCATCGAAAAGGTAATCGCTATGCACCAGCTCAGGCAACTTGTGCGGCAGTGGAATTGGTGGAGGTAAAAGAAACCTACGTGTTGGAAAAGGACAACAGTTTGGTACTTGATGGTGTGGAGCAAACCCCAAATAAACCATGAACAAACTAAAGTATTTACTACTTTTTATTTTGTGTTCGCATCAATTGTGGGCTCAACCTTACTCCGTCAATAGTCTGCGTTGGGACTCTAGCCTTGCACAACGGCCTGAATATACTTTTATAATTAGTGGTCATTTTTACGGTGATGGTTTCAATAAAACGCATTATCCTGCCAATACGATATTGGGCAATATTGAATTACTCAATTCGGTGGATTTTACCCTGTGCTTGGGTGATCTGTACCGCGATGTCCGATACGATCACACTTTTTACAAGAAACATTTTTACAGCCAACTGAAAAAGCCGCTGCTCAATGCGGTAGGAAACCACGACATATCTGGAAGCTTTTATCAAGATTTCATAGCGCCAACATTTTATCGATTCAAAACACTTGGGGTGCACCATATTGTGTTGGACACCGAACTGGACGACAGTAGCATCGAAGGAGAACAGCTAAACAGTCTAAAAGCAGGGATAAACGCATTTAACGAAAGTACCGCATCATATTTGATGATTTATTCACATCGTCCCATTTGGGCCGAAGAAGATAGTGTGCTTCAACGCGTGTTCAGTGACAATACACAAAGTGATTTTGGTAGTAATTTCCAAACCGACGTTGAGCCTTTACTGCAACAGATAAACTCAGGCAAACAAGTGTACTGGTTTTCAGGTTCTATGGGAGCGCAGCCCTACGCTTTCTTTTATCAAAAGCGCGAGCATATACATTATGCCATAACGGCAATTCGAGGTGCTGATAAAGATGCCGTATTGTTGGCACATTACAAGGATGGTAGTTTGAATTTTCAGACGCACTCGCTCACTGGTCAGAAGTTACTAGCTTTTGAGGACTATACGGTGGATAAGTTCACAACGTACGAAGCACCGTTGGAAATCAATTACCGCTTGATACCGCTTTGGGTAAAAAATACTATTTTTCACAGGTACTTCTGGTACGGAGTTTTAGTTGGTCTATTGGTCATTTTTGTTGTAATGAATCTAAAAAGTAAGTTGAAGAGGTGATCAATAAACCCAAAGTACTATTCCTATATACCGAAATTGCGGAATATTTTCTTGCTGCTTGCTCGGCTTTAGCTGAAAAAGCGGAAGTATTTATTGTACGATGGCCAATAAACTCCGCAGCACCTTTTGAATTTGAAGTACCAAAAGGAGTGCATATTCTAGAGCGCCAACAATACGATACGCCAGCACTCATCCAGAAGGCAAAGGAAATACAGCCCGATGTGGTTTTTTGTTCGGGTTGGATGGATAAAGGTTATTTGAAAGTGGTAAAAGCCTTATCGGAAGAAACGGTTACCGTAATTAATTTAGATAATCATTGGAAAGGGAATTTGAAACAGCGCATTGCCAGTTTGGGGGCGCAATATAGTTTTCTGAAGTATTTTAAATACGCTTGGGTTCCGGGAGCAAAACAAAAGGAGTACGCGCAGCGATTAGGCTTTCCAGAAGACAACATTTATATGGGTTTTTACACCGCAAACCTTGAACGTTTTAATGGCGTGTTCGATCAATCTCGTCCGTCAAAGCAAACTATTTACCCTAAGCGTTTTTTGTATTTAGGACGCTACGTAGCGTACAAAGGCATATTTGATTTGTGGAAGGGGTTTGAGCAGTACAGGAACCAAGGCGGAACCTGGGAACTCATTTGTGCTGGAACTGGTGATCAATGGGATAACCGCGCAATAGCAGAAGGAATTGAACACGTGGGTTTTGTGCAGCCACAGGACATGCCCAAATTGATTGAAAAATCCGGCGCTTATGTTTTACCCAGCCACGAGGAACCCTGGGGCGTAAGCGTACATGAAATGGCTGCTGCTGGATTGCCTTTGTTGCTGAGTCAAGAAGTGGGGTCCATAAGTACTTTTTTGGAGGAAGGAAAAAATGGCTTTAGTTTTCCTCAAAAAGCTCCGGAACTAATTGCAGCAGCAATGTTTAGTATTGAAAAAATGAGCGATGGTGAATTACTGAAAATGGGCGAAATTAGTCATGAGAAAGGTAATTACATAAATGCAAATAATTGGGTAAATACCGTGTTGAAAATAATTGAGGACTAATTTATGTGCGGAATTGCAGGTGTTTATGGATTAGAAGGAATAGCGGATGCGCAAGGGCTTGCCAAAGGCTTGACCAATTCCATTCAGCACCGTGGACCCGATGCATCCAATACGTATACGGATGAGTCGGTAGTTTTGGTGCATACGCGATTGAGTATCCTCGATTTGGATGAACGATCGAATCAACCCTTTAAAGACCCTGCTGGCCGATACGTGCTTGTTTTTAATGGTGAAATCTACAATTTCAAAGCAGTTAAAAAGGAATTATCCTCCTACACCTTTACCACGGAATCAGATACCGAAGTGCTCCTGGCAGCGTGGCTGAAATGGGGCATTGATTGTCTCTCTCGTTTTAATGGAATGTTTGCTTTTACCATTTGGGATAAAGCAAAAAAAGAGTTGTTCATTGTCCGCGATAGAATGGGGATTAAGCCCGTTTATTTTTACCAAGGCGATAAAAACTTTGTGTTCGGAAGCGAATTAAGAGCGCTATTGTATACCGGCCTAGTGCCAAGAAAATTAGCCTCGGAACATTTAGCCGAGTACCTAAAATACCAAACGGTGCACGCACCGAGAACACTCCTTAAAGATGTTTTTTTAATTCCAGCGGGATCTTATTTGAAAATAGCAGATGCTACCGTTACCGAACATCAATATTGGAAAGCAGAAGAACAGGTGGCACAACGGAAAGTAGATGCTGCTTCTGTAAAAGCGGAAACCAAGCAGTTGCTCATAGAGGCGGTGGATCGTCGCTTGGTAAGCGATGTGCGTATTGGCGCTTTTTTGAGCGGAGGTATTGATAGCTCGCTGTTAGTAGGCATAATTCGAAAAGAACTCAATAAACCCATCGACACCTTTGCGATAACCTTTAAGGAAAAAGAATTTTCTGAAGCCAAGTATAGCAGAATGGTCGCTGAACGTTTTCAAACCCAACACCACGAAATTGAATTATCCTCGGAAGACTTTAAAGAAAAAATTCCTTTGGCATTGGATGCCATGGATCACCCTAGCGGAGATGGCCCCAACTCCTATACGGTAGCTGAGGCGGTAAAAAAGCAAGGCATTACGGTAGCGTTATCGGGATTGGGCGGCGATGAGCTTTTTGCAGGTTATCCATTTTTCACGCGACATTTAGATTTGCAACAGAAGAAATACCTATTGAGTTTTCCTCCTTTTATTCGAGGAATTATCGGTAAACTATTAATGCAAGTAAAACCGGGAACCACTAGTCAAAAAATAGCAGAAACACTATCCTTGCCTTATTTTGATTTGGCCTATACCTATCCTGTAAATCGCAGGGTGTTGGCTGAAAACTGGATTTCAAAACTCTTGGGAAAAGAGACGAAAAGGGATGTATTGAGTGAAGAGATAAACGATCTTTTTGCTTTTGGAACTTTTGGAAGTCGTCTGCCAGAATTGAGTAAAGTATCACTGGTTGAATTGGGAACCTACATGCAAAACGTATTGTTGCGCGATACCGATCAAATGAGTATGGCGCATGCCTTGGAAGTTCGCGTGCCTTTTCTAGATCACAAATTGGTCAGCCATTGTTTGAGTATTTCCGATAAATTGAAATACCCAAAGTACCCAAAATCACTGCTGATTGAATCTTTTGAAGGCCTTTTACCGGACGAGGTGGTGCATCGCGAAAAAATGGGTTTTGTATTGCCTTGGGAAAATTGGCTGAGAAATGACTTAAAGTCCTTACTCGATAGTAGTTTTACTTTCTTAAGTAGCACGCGTCATTTTGATGCAATGGCTATAATGGAGCTAAAAACGAGCTTTGAAAACAAACAAGACGGCATTAATTGGAGCAGAGTATGGCCTTTGGTTACCTTAGGCGCTTGGATGCAAAAGCATGAAATTGACTAAGAAAAAACTCCTTGTTTTATGCGATTGGTATTTACCTGCCGTAAAAGCGGGTGGTCCCGTTCGCAGTGTTGCGGCTATTGTTACGGCATTAAAAAACGACTTTGAAATTTCGGTGCTAACGTCGGATCGAGATGTGGGAGATGACCACTCTTTTCCGGGCATTGAAACTGATGTTTGGTTGAGCAAGGACGGATATCGATTGCAATATTTGTCTCCTGATGCTAATAAAAAGACCATCAAAGCGGAAGTCGGTAAGGATTACGATAAAATCTATCTGAATAGTTTATTCTCTAAGTTTTTCACGATTCTAGCGCTGAGAAGTTTAAAAACTGCAGCTAAAAGTAAAGTGGTCATTGCTCCTAGAGGAATGTTAGGTGCAGGTGCATTGGGCTTAAAGGCGCTAAAAAAGCAAGTATTTCTTAGTCTAGCAAAAGCCATTGGTTTGTACAATAAGGTGACTTGGCATGCCTCTACTTCAATAGAAGCGACAGAAATAAGGAAGGTTTTTCCAGCTGCTAAAGTGACTGCATTGGAGAATTTGTCGGTTTGCAAACCCGCCAAATATGTAGAGAGCAGCAAGCAGGAAGGGCGGCTGAAAATGGTTTTCGTTTCCAGAATTTCAGTAAAGAAGAATTTGTTGTTTTTACTCCAACTCCTATCGGAAATCGGAGAAGAAAAAATTAGTCTAGATATTTACGGTCCTCTAGAAGATGCCGAGTATTGGGAAAAATGTTTGGTACTATTGGATGCCAACTCAGAGGCTCAATACAAAGGAGTGCTTGAACCAAATAATTCGCACAGTGTGCTCAGCGCCTATGATTTATTTGTGCTGCCGACTTTAAACGAAAATTTTGGCCATGTCATTTTAGAGGCGTTGAATAGTAGTTTACCGCTTTTGTTATCCAACAACACGCCTTGGCTCAACTTGAAAGCGCAAAATATTGGTGCAGATATACCGCTCGAAGAAAAGGAAGAGTGGAAGGAAAGCTTGCTGCAATTTGCAGAGATGTCGTATAGCGCATACGAACCGATGCGTCAATCTGCATGGAATTTTGGTCAGAAAAAACTCGATCAAGACTATTTAATAAAAGAGTACGTCAATTTGTTCAGTTGAAATTACTTTTGCAATGATGCAAGAAACGGATTTAAGTACCTTTAATAACAGTTGGTATAAACCAGGCAACCCATTTAAAAGGTTGATTTGGTATGTAGTAAACTTACTGGTATTCAAGAATCCCTTGTTTGTGTTTATTGCTCCTAAATTGCTTTTATTGAGATGGTTTGGGGCGAAAATTGGCAGTGGGGTAGTTATTAAACCGGCTGTAAACATCAAATACCCTTGGTTTTTGAGTATAGGAAATAATACCTGGATAGGGGAAGGGGTTTGGATAGATAATCTGGACCAAATAACGATTGGTAAAAATTGCTGCGTGTCTCAAGGTGCCTTGTTACTCAGCGGAAATCACAATTATAAACGTTCTGCATTCGATTTAATATTAAAGCCCATTACCTTAGAAGACGGTGTTTGGATAGGCGCAAATGCGGCGGTTACTCAAGGCGTGAGATGTAAATCGCATTCCTTATTGGTAGTAGGTTCAGTGGCGTCAGCAAATTTAGAGGCCTATACCATTTACAGAGGAAACCCAGCTGTTGCGGTTAAAGAACGAATCATTAAGTCGTGAAAATCTCCATAATTACGGTAAGCTACAATGCAGCTGCGACCATAGAAGAAACGATGCAGTCGGTATTTCATCAGTCCTACGGGAACATTGAATACGTTATCATTGATGGTGGTTCTAGCGATGGCACGCTGGAGATAGTTGAAAGGTACTCGGATAAAATAGCTCATTATGTTTCCGAACCCGATGGCGGTATTTATTTCGGAATGAACAAAGGAATAGCAGCATGCTCGGGCGATTATATTGGAATTTTAAACGCGGATGATGTATACGCTTCAAAAGAAGTGCTCTCAGAGGTTGCAGAGCTCTTAAAAGCTTCATCTGCCGATACTTTATACGGCGATCTGGAGTATGTTGCGGAAGACAACCTACAAAAGGTGGTGCGAAAGTGGGTTTCGGGAAACTTTCAATCCAATAAATTTTTATCGGGGTGGATGCCTCCGCACCCTACTTTTTTTGTAAAAAAAGAATTGTACACAAGCTGCGGCGTGTTTAATACTGATTTTAAGCTAGCCGCAGACTACGAGTTGATGTTGCGCTTTTTATACAAGCATAAGTTGAGTGCTGTTTACTTGCCAAAAACTTTAATAAAAATGCGAGTTGGAGGAGTGAGTAACAATAGCTTGAAAAACAGATTAGCAGCAAACAAAGAAGATAGAAAAGCGTGGGTGGTAAATTCAATACGCCCAAAATGGTACACGCTTTTTATGAAACCAGCCTCAAAATTGTTGCAATTCTTAAAAAAGTAAAACTTAGAATTTCGCTCGAGATTTTTTACGCTTGTACTTTCTTCGAGAGAAATGATACCTACTTTTCTTAAAGGAGCGTTTTTTACCTCTTATAGCATAACTGTAAGTAATGCCTGTAAATGCGTACCAGTCTTTATTGTCTGCAAAACCTCGAGGCGCCGTACCCACTGGATCTGATCCATAGCTAAAGTTTTCGCTTCCAATAAAACGGGGATCGTTTGTCCCTTCTAATTCAATACTTCTGTCTTGTAAAGCCAAGGTTGTAGGATCGGTAAACTCTGTGTGATGAACATAACGTGAGCTAACATCATCCACGTAATCGGTAAATGTTTTTCTTAGGCCTGCTTCCCAACCAATCAAATGGTTTTTATTGACCCTAAAATGAAACCCAATACCTACTGGCACTGCGGGTTGGATTCTACCATAACTAACACCTTCGGTTTGCAGCGGTTGAAGTGCTACCCAACTTCCGTTCAGTTCTGCTTTAGGATTGTTGTAAAACGCACCAATGCCTCCAAACGCAAAAAGGTTGAAGTCTAAACGGTAAGTGTAGGTTCTGCCTACATCACGAATGATTAAAAAATGCCATTCCCCTCTACCACTCAATTCAATGATATCATTTTTAAAACTTAAATTTCTTGAGTAAGCGGGGTCGCTTTCAGCATTTTTATCATCTCCTCTAACTTGACCGTAGTTTACTCCTACTTGAAGTGCAAAATTTGGAGAGAAAAAATTTCGAAAAGATCCACCAGCGTGGAAGCGCATTTGGTTTAAATCTACCCCAACACCGCTTTTTCCAATGTCTCCAAGGAACAAAGCTGCGCCAAACTTAACACCAAAGTCTTTACTGTTAAACTGGCCGTACTGAGCAGATACTTGCATGCTGCAAACAACTAATACAGGCAGTATAAGCCTTGATAGTATTGTTTCGAGTTTCATTTCAGGCTTTACTATAGTTCTGGCAAAAATAATAAATTATCCGTATAATTTACGGTTGACCAGAACCTTATGTTGTTGGAGTTTTTCAACGAAAGCCCTAGAACAGGAGTGCATTTTAAGTGGGTGACTAAAATAATAAATAACTAAATTCGCGTTTCATGAAGGTGAATCAATCCATTCTATTAATCATTGCGAGCCTAATGTTGGTTTGTAGCTCTGTTTCAGCACAGGTTACTGCGCCGTCATTGCGTTGCATTTCGGTAGATGGCTCACAAATTAAGTTAGACTGGGTAATTTCAAACGACCCCTCAGGGGAGTTTACAAAGTATGAAGTTTTTCAGTCCATTGGAATGAGCCCTTTTGTAAACGTTGCAAACCTCAATAACCGCATCCAAAACTCTTACACGCACATCAATGCAAATTTTGGAGCCCCATCTTCAGACCACCGTTATTATATAATTGCGGAATACGACGATGGAACGGTAAAAAACACCTTGCCTTCGGATACTTTACGACCTATTGTTCCCAATTTGACGGTCAATCAAAATGTTTCGGGCCAGTTGGTGTGGAATCCGATTCACACGCCCGATTTGCCAAGTTCTGCTGCAAGATACGATGTCGATAGAAGGTTTTCAGGTGCTGTGCCGAATTGGACGAACGGTCTTGCTACCCCAAATTTAGGTGATGAATTTTTTAATGATAATGTTGCGCGTTGTGATGATGAAGTTTTTTATCGGGTAAGACTGCAAGATAACAGCGGTTGTGAAAGTGTATCTGCAATTGCAAATCAGGTGTTGGTGAAAAGTGCAGGCCCCGCTCCAATGAGCTTTAGTGCAATTTCAGTAAATAAGGATTTTGGGCATACAGAGTTATTTTGGGACCAACACCCAGAGCCAGAAACGATTGGTTACATCATTTTTTATGTTGATGCAAATGGTTCAGCAGTAATAATTGATACAGTAAGCAGCTCAACTTTTTCATACAAAGATTTAGATGTAAGACGCCCTTCTTTTTTAGCGGCGCAGTGTTACAGAATTGCACCAATTGACTCTTGTAGCAAAACGCAAGGTGCTATCAGTACACATTGTACCATGCATTTAACCAGAACCTTTGATCCCTGCGAAGGCGAAGTCTCGTTGAATTGGACGCCATATGATGGTTGGGATAACGGAGTGGAGCAATACGATGTGTATATGAGTACTAATAACGGCCCTTTTGTGCTGAAAGGAGAGGTTGATGGTACAGTGAATTCCTATGGTATATTAAATATTTCTGCCATTAATACCTACGCTTTTTACATTACTGCACGAAGTAGAACGGGAGGAGTAAGTTCTAACTCCAACTTATTGGGGACAAAATTTGACATAGCGGATAAAACCCAACACATAAGATTGAGGTCCGCAACTATCAATGAAAACACTTCGGTTGGAATTAATTGTTTGGTAGATCGAAAAGCTGAGTTTGATCATATTGCATTGTATCGATCGCACAGTAGAGAAGGGACTTATCAAAAAATAAGAAAGTTTGTTCCAAGTAATCGAGTAGATTCATTTTTAACCATTGAGGATACTATTCCCTTGGATAATCAATTGAAAGCATTTTACTATGCAATTGTAATTGATGAATGCGGCAAGCCTATTGTTAAGAGCAATACCATTAGTACAACTTACCTAAAGGCAGTAGGAAGTAAATATGATTTTAAAACAGAATTGAATTGGAATTTAGCCATAATTACGGACACTATTGAACAAGTTCAGCCCGCTTATTATGCCTATTATGGAATGAATCGGCAGCTGCAGGCTAATTATTTTGGTTCCTCTCGAACCGGAACTCGGCTGGAGCATCCGTTTGTCAGTGATGCTATTTACAGCAACGAATTCTGTTATCAAATCGAGCTAATTCAACAAGCAAGTACATTATACCCAAAAGAAGATATCAGTTATTCGAACATGGAGTGCTTTTTATTTGAACCTGAATTTCATATTCCCACTGCATTTTCACCGAATATTGACGGGGTAAATGAAATCTGGAAACCAGAAATTATATACGGTGAGGCTGGAACAGGATACTTACTTCAGATATACGACCGTTGGGGAAAAATTGTATTTGAAACCGATGATCCAAATGAAGGATGGGATGGAACACACAACTCAGAGCCATGTCCTATAGGTTCGTATATCTATAAATTCAAGTTACTAAGCTACTCGGAATCGCAGATACAGCGAGAAGGAACTTTCACTTTAGTGCGATAGTCCTTTTCAATCAACACCCACTTTATTAAATTGCTTTAACAACCGCATAAACACCATTATATATACTTTTGTGAAATTTTAAAATTGGGTAAACTTTAGAAGTATGAGTGTTGAAAAAATTCTATTTGAGGGACTTACTTACGACGATGTATTATTGATTCCGGCCTATTCTGAAGTATTACCGCGAGATGTAAACATCTCCACCCAGTTTTCAAGAAATATTTCTTTAAATCTTCCAATTGTCTCTGCTGCTATGGATACAGTTTCTGAGTCTGCGCTTGCAATAGCCTTGGCTCAAGAAGGAGGAATTTCTGTACTGCACAAGAATATGAGTATTGAGCAACAAGCAAATCAGGTGCGTAAGGTGAAACGTTACGAGAGTGGAATGATTCAGGATCCTGTAACGCTTATGGAAGATGCGGTATTGGGCGATGCGCTGGGTTTAATGAAAGAACACTCCATTGGTGGAATTCCAATAATTGATGGAAATGGAAAATTAACTGGAATAATTACGAATCGCGACCTGAGGTTTGAGAAACAACTCAATAAGCCCGTTCGTGATATAATGACCAAAGAAAATATTATTACAGCCAGCAAGGGAACTACGCTTGACCAAGCAGAACAAATACTGCAAGAACACAAAATTGAGAAGTTACCGGTAGTTGATAAAGATTTCAAACTGATTGGCTTAATTACCTTTAAAGACATTATTAAATTTCGAACCAAACCAAATGCTGCAAAAGACCAATATGGTCGCTTGCGTGTGGCTGCAGCCGTTGGAGTTACTGGTGATACGTTTGAAAGAGTTGAGGCCTTGGTAAAAGCAGGTGTAGATGCTGTTGTTGTAGATACCGCTCACGGTCACTCAAAAGGAGTGATTGATTTGTTTGCAGAAGTAAAAAAGACGTTTACCACCATTGATTGTGTGGTTGGAAATATTGCCACTCCAGAAGCGGCAAAAATGCTGATTGATAAAGGAGCTGATGCCGTTAAGGTAGGAATCGGACCGGGTTCAATTTGTACTACCCGAGTTATTGCTGGTGTAGGTGTCCCACAGTTTTCAGCAGTTATGAACGTTGCTCAGGCAGTGGCTGAAACAGGAGTTCCCATTATAGCAGACGGCGGCATTCGATTTACGGGTGATGTGGTTAAAGCATTAGCAGCTGGTGGACATACGATAATGGCCGGTTCAATGTTTGCAGGAACACAAGAATCACCAGGAGAAACCATTATCTATGAAGGTAGAAAATTTAAATCCTACCGAGGAATGGGGTCTATAGAAGCTATGCAAAAAGGCTCTAGTGATCGCTATTTTCAAGATGCGGAAGACGACATAAGTAAACTTGTACCAGAAGGTATTTCGGGGCGCGTTCCATTTAAAGGAAACTTGTCAGAGGTGATTTATCAAATTATTGGAGGTATTCGAGCTGGAATGGGCTATTGTGGTGCTGGAACGCTTGAGGAACTTAGAAAAGCGCAGTTTGTAAGAATTACTTCTGCAGGAGTTACAGAAAGTCACCCGCACGATATTGCAATTACAAGAGAAGCACCTAATTATTCACGTTAATCCATCGATTTAATCAAATAAGTTATTATGAAGCAAGTAGTTAGTTTGTTGTCCATTCTTTGTGTTGGATATACCGCTTTTGCGCAAACCTCAAAAGACCCCATTTTACTAAAGGTAGAAGGACAGGAAGTGCGACTTTCTGAATTCGAAGCGGTATACAATAAGAACAATTCGAATGCTCAATCGATTGATCCAAAAAGCAAAAGCGAATATTTGGATTTGTACATTAACTTTAAACTAAAAGTTGCCGAAGCTGAAGCATTGGGTATGGATACCAGTCGAAAGTTTATCAATGAACTTGCCGGTTATAGAAAACAATTGGCAGAACCTTATTTGACGGATCAGCAGGTAACAGATGACCTAATTAAAGAGGCATACGATAGAAGCAAATCTGATGTTAATGCCTTCCATATTCTTGTTCAAGTGGATGAAAATGCTAACCCAAAAGACACTTTGGCTGCGTTAAAGAAAATTCAAAACTTGCGCCGAAAAATCAATGATCCTGCAACAGATTTTGAGAAAATAGCAAAAACGGCTTCTGAAGACCCATCTGCTGCAACAAATGGAGGAGACTTAGGCTATTTCAGTGCCTTTCAAATGGTCTACCCATTTGAGTCCGCAGCTTTTAATACAGGTCTAGGATCAGTTTCTGACCCTATTCGAACTCGATTTGGCTACCACATTATATACGTAAAAGATAAACGACCTGCTAGAGGAGAAATACGCGCAGCTCACATAATGGTGAAGGTTGAAAATGCGGATGATCAAGAAGAAGTTAACTTGGCTGAAAAGAAGACGAATGAATTATATCAGCAACTGAGCGAAGGGGCTGATTTTGAAAATTTAGCCAAGGAGTTTAGCGATGATAAGGGTTCAGCGCGTGATGGTGGCGAATTGCCTTGGTTTGGAACAGGTAGAATGGTGCCTGCTTTTGAAAATGCTGCCTTCAGCCTCGAAAATGATGGCGATTTTTCTAAGCCAATTCGAAGTCGCTTTGGGTGGCACATAATCAAAAGATTGGAAGTGAGAAAAACGCCAGAGTTTGACGCAATAAAAGAAGAACTCAAGAAAAAAGTTACTCGTGATGGCAGAGGAAAGAAGAGTAAATCTTCGTTTTATGCTAAGGTCAAAAAAGAGTATAACTTTCAAATCAATCAAAAGAATTTAATGGCCGTAGCAAAAATCATAGACAAGGATTACTATGAGAGAAAATGGACGGCAAGAGAAAAAGCAAAAGGAATGCGCAAGCCAATCTTTACCTTGGAAGACACAAAATATCTACCAGAAAAGAAAACGATTACGCAAGCAGACTTTGCTGTTTATGTTGAGCAAAACCGAAAATTTCAACGCATTCCTGAAACTGATCCAATGATAATTGTAGATCAATTGTTTGATGGTTATGTGAAACAAATTCTAACCACATTCGAGGATAAAAGGCTGGAGAAAAAGTATCCAAAATTTGGAGCGTTAATGAAGGAGTACCACGACGGAATATTATTGTTTGATTTAATGGATCAAAAAGTATGGTCCAAAGCGGTAAAAGATACCACCGGTCTTAAAGCATATTACGAAGCCAATAAAACACAGCACGTTTGGCCAGATAGACTTGACGCTATTGTTTTTAACTGTGGTGATAAAAAATTGGCTAAAAAGACCTATAAAAAGGCAAAGAAAATGATGAAGACGAACACCTATAACGAGGATTCACTTTTGGCGTTCATCAATTCAGAAAGTCAATTGAATTTGAAAATTGAAGAAGAAAAATTTGAGAAAGGTCTAAACGGATATGTAGACGGATTAGATTGGAACTCAACGGGGTTCACAAAGATTAAATCGGACAATGATAAATTCAGATTTGCTTATGTAAGGGGCTTTTTGCCTACTCAGCCTAAAAAACTATCCGAAGCTAAAGGGCTTTATATATCTGCTTATCAAGATTATTTGGAAGAAGAGTGGTTGCAAAGTTTGAACGGTAAATACAAGGTTGAAGTCTTTAGAGAGGTGCTTCAGTAAACGTTGATACGCTCCTTAAATATTTTATTACTCACTGCGCTGTTTTTCAACAGTGCCTGTACCTATTTTTCTGAACATGCCCAGCCAGATAAGGACTTACTTGCTGTAGTTGGAGACAAAAGTCTATACCTGCAAGATGTAACGGGAGCAATTCCAACTGGTTTAGATTCGGCGTCTTACAATTTGTTTTTAAAAGATGTAGTTCGGAAATGGGTGGAGGATCAAGCGCTGCTCAATCGAGCTGAACTAAATTTGAGTGAAGAACAAAAAGATTTTCAAAAGGAAATAGAAAAGTTTAGGGCGTCTTTAATTACCTATGAGTATGAGCAAGAATATATTCGACAAAAATTAGACACGGTGGTATCTGAAAGTGAAATTGAGGCATTCTATAATGAACGACCAGAAAATTTTCAATTAAAAGATTACGTGCTGAAAGCGCGATTTTTGAAAATTGATGAAAACGCACCAAAGCTGAAAAAAATTGAAAAATGGATAACATCTTCAGATGTTGAAGATCTATTGGAATTAGAGGAGTATTGCATTCAATATACCACCACATTTTTAGTAGAAGATAAATGGATTCAATTGTCAAACCTGCTTAATGTCATTCCCTTGGATGTAATTGATCCAAAAGCATTTTTAGTAAACACCAAATACAAGGAAATTTATAGTCCACCCTTTAAATATTTTTTGTTCATTTACGATTATCGATTAATAAATACACTTTCTCCACTTCAAGTAGAACGTGAAAAAATAATTAATGCTATAATTAACGAAAGAAGAATGACCTTGCTGAAAAATATGCGCGGTGGAATTCTTTCTGAAGCTATGAATAGAAATGAAGTTCAGATCCTGATAAAATGAAAAAATTAAGTCTATATGTACTTCTTTTAATCGGCTATTCCTCTTTTGCTCAGGGAGATGAGAACCTGGTCGACGGCGTTGTCGCAGTTATCGGAGAAAATATGATTCTCAAAAGTGAAATTGAGGAGCAGTATGCAAGTTTTCTTCAATCCGGAAAGCCAGTAAACGACAATACGCGCTGTGAACTTTTCGAGGAGCTTTTGTTTTCTAAGCTATTGCTTGGGCAGGCTGAAGAAGACAGTTTGTTTGTGGGTGAGGATCAGATCAATAGTGAAATAGATAGGAGATTGCGTTATTTTATTTCTCAATTTGGAAGCAAAGAAAAGCTAGAAGAATTTTACGAGAAGTCAGTAGAAGAGATACGAATTGAGTTCCATGATCCAATTCAAGAACAGTTGATGACTCAGCGAATGCAAGAACAAATTTCTGGAAATGCTTCTGTGTCACCTGGAGAAGTTAGGGCATTTTACGATGAAATACCCAAGGACAGTTTACCAGAAATTAGTGCTCAAATTGAATTGAACCAACTTGTTAGAAAACCACCGATTAATGAAGGAGAGCGCGACAAAGCACGAAATAAATTGCTTGAATTCAGAAAACGTATTGTCGAAGGAGAAGATTTTGGAACACTTGCGTATTTATACTCCGAAGATCCTGGAAGTGCGCGTGAAAATGGTCAATTGGGCTTTATGAGCCGTTCAGAGTTAGTCTCTGAGTTTGCAGCTGTTGCCTTTAATTTGGAGAAAGAGGAAGTATCGGGAGTCGTAGAAACAGAATTTGGTTTTCACCTTATTAAAATGAATGAAAGAAGTGGGCAAAAGGTAAGTGTGAGTCATATTCTTATTTCACCAAAAGTAGTTTCTGGTGACTTATTAGCGGCAAAGTCTTTTCTGGACTCTATGAAGAACAGCATTCAAACCATAGACACACTCACCTTCGAGCTTGCTGCAACATTGTTTTCTGAGGATAAAGAAACGCGTTTCAGTGGTGGGATTATAGTCAATCCTTTATCGGGCTCAGCAAAATTTGAAATGGAGCAAGTCTCCCAAATTGATCCTTCGCTTTATTTGATGATAGACAAACTAAAAGTTGGTGACATTGCTGGACCCGAATTGGCTCAAATGCGCGATGGCTCTAGAGTTTATAGAATTGTTATGTTAAAGGATGTTACAGATGCACATACAGCAAACCTCAAACAAGATTATCAGTTCATTCAAACTTTAGCTTTGAACAAGAAACAATCTGAGGTAATGAACGAGTGGATTTCAAGTCATGTAAATCGATTTTATTTAAAAGTTGATGAGCGTTACAATACTTGTAAATTTAAGTACAACTGGATTTCTACCACAGCAAAAGCAGATAAAAAAGATGAGTGAAGTAACGAGTGAAGATGTAAAGGCAGTTGAGGAATTTGGAGTTAAGTACAAAACGCTTCAAAAGGAAATAGCCAAAGTTATCGTTGGACAAGATGAGGTAATCAAATTTGTACTCATTTCAATTTTTTCCAAAGGACACTGCTTGCTAGTTGGTGTGCCTGGTTTGGCTAAAACCTTATTGGTAAATACCATTTCAGAAGCACTGGGATTAAATTTTAGTAGAATTCAATTTACACCAGATTTAATGCCCTCGGATATTATTGGATCTGAAATTCTAGATGAAAACCGAAACTTTAAGTTTATTAAAGGACCCATTTTTTCAAATATTATTCTTGCTGATGAAATAAACAGAACTCCGCCTAAAACACAAGCTGCATTGCTTGAAGCGATGCAAGAAAAATCGGTTACTGCAAATGGGCACCATTACAAATTAGATGCACCATTTTTTGTCTTAGCCACTCAAAACCCTATTGAACAAGAGGGAACTTATCCCTTGCCGGAAGCTCAATTGGATCGTTTTATGTTCAATGTATGGGTCGATTATCCCTCGTTTGAGGAGGAACTAGCGGTTGTAAAAGCAACGACAGCAAATATTTCTAGTAATGCAGAAAGAGTATTGAGTGCAGAAGAAATATTAAAGTATCAGGATTTGGTTCGAAAAATTCCTATTGCAGATAATGTAATGGAATATGCTGTTCGATTAGCGGGCAAAACAAGGCCGAATGAAAATGCACCGGAGCTTGTTTCAAAGTATTTAAGTTGGGGAGCAGGACCAAGAGCCTCGCAGTATCTTGTTGTCGGTGCTAAATGTCATGCATTGATAAATGGTAAATTTTCTCCAGATATCGAGGACGTGCAGGCAGTTGCAGCTTCAGTATTGCGTCACAGAATAGTGCGCAACTACAGAGCCGAGGCAGATGGTTACTCGGTTGAGAAAATTATTTCAGAAATTCTATAAACTTATTTTATGAAGGCTCTTGTTGCACTTTCTGGTAATGGAGTATACGACGGCTCCGAAATTCATGAATCAGTATTAACTCTGCTGCACCTCAATATGCAGGGCATTGAATACCAGTGCGTTGCTCCAAACATAAAACAGTACCATGTCATAAATCACACAAATGGTGAGGAGATGAAGGAATCGCGTAACGTCTTGGTAGAAGCGGCCAGAATTGCGCGCGGAGATATAAAAGATTTAAGTGAAGTTTCCATAGCAGACTATGATGCTTTAATCCTTCCAGGCGGTTTTGGTGCTGCTAAAAATTTTACAACTTGGGCTTTTGATGGCCCAAAAGGAAGCGTTTTGAAGGAAATCAAAACCATTATTCTTGAGACAGTGAAATTGAAAAAGCCAATTTTAGCTATGTGTATGGCTCCCGTAGTAATTGCAAAGTCGCTAGAGGGAAGCACGATTTCTGCTAAGCTTACCGTTGGAAGCGATAAAGAAGCCACACCATACGAAATTGAAGCAATTAGTGCTGGAATGGAATCAATTGGAGCTAGGGCAGAAAAAGTATCGGTACGCGAACTTACTGTTGATACAGAACATAAGATTATTACCACACCTTGTTACATGATGGAGGCATCTATAAGTGAAATTAGTGAAGGTATTGCTAAAGCTGTATCTGCTCTTAAATTAATGTTGTAGCTTGGAAAAACGCTTTTTTACTACTCCAAGAACAGCTCGATTTTACTTACTTGGAAATACGCTAAACCCAACTAAAATATGGGTGGCAATTCATGGATACGGGCAGCAGGGAAAATATTTTTCAAAAAAAGTTGAAGCATTGCTGGATGAGGAAACCTTGGTCGTTATTCCCGAAGCGCTAAATAGATATTACCTCAAAGGGTTTAATGGTAGAGTTGGAGCTACTTGGATGACTTCAGACGATAGGCAAGCAGATATTCAAGATAATACGAATTACCTCGAAGAACTCATCACATCTATTCATACGCAATATCCGTCAATAAATGAACTCAATGTGTTCGCTTTTTCGCAGGGTATAGCTACCGCTTGCAGATGGTACGCTGAGTCAAGGTTTTCCGCCAAGAAGTTGGTTTTTTGGGCAGGCTCATTGGCAAACGATCTAAACTTTAATCAGTATAAGAATAAGTTTAACTCAAGCGAAATAGCCTACGTATTTGGTAATAGTGACGAGTTTTTTGAAGCATCAAAAATTTTAATGAACGAGAGTTTATTTTTGAATGCGAATATTGATTATCAATTGGTTACCTTTGAAGGCAAGCACGTAATAGATTCCAAATTATTAAAGGAATTGGCACATGATAAGAGAAAGTAATTGGTTAAAAAGAATATTATTAATTCTACTTGCAGTAGTTTTAATCTACTTGGTTTGGAACCTTCAAACGCTTATAGTTTATGTGTTAATTTCTGGAATCATCTCTATTGTAGCCAATCCTTTAGTCGCGTTTTGTGACCGATTAAAGTATAAGAAAATAAGAATCCCACGCGGCATATCTGCTATACTATCGCTGATATTAATTTGGGGAATAGTCATCGGAGTAATGAGTATTATAATACCTATATTCTCATCACAAATATCCGTGCTTTCTAATTTAGATTACGATAATATTTGGCACAAATTGAAAGGCCCAATATCTAATTTTGATGCTCAATTACGCCAGTTTGGTGTGTTGGCAGGCGATGGTGAGCAAAGTGTTGACATACTCAAAGAGCGGGTAAAGGAGATGCTAAATGTTTCTGATTTGGCCTTGGTGTTTTCTTCAGTATTAAATGGTTTAGGTAATGTATTCGTTGCATTTTTCTCAATATCCTTCATTTCGTTTTTTTTCATTAAAGAAAAAGGAATGTTTATGAGCATCTTGTTTGCACTCATACCAGCAAGGTATAAAGCGGAAGCTGATGTTGTAATGTCTAAAAGTAAGAACTTGTTATCGCGTTACTTTTTGGGCGTTCTTTTACAAATTACTGTCATATTTATTTTTCTTTTCTCAACCTTAGCACTGCTTGATGTTAAAAGCGCATTTCTTATCGCACTTTTTGCTGCCATTATTAATATTATCCCTTATATCGGGCCGTTTATTGGCGCCTTTGTAGGAATAATAATCGTTGTTACTACTGGCCTAGATACAATTCCCATGAATGGACTTTTGCCATTAGCAGGAACTGTTGCTCTGGTATTTCTGGTAGTTCAACTGTTGGACAATATTATTTTCCAGCCTTATATTTTCTCGAATAGTGTGCATGCCCATCCATTGGAAATCTTTTTGGTTATTTCTATAGCTGGCACTTTGGGAGGAATTACTTCCATGATATTGGCCATTCCACTTTATACCGTAATTAGAATTATAGCAAAAGAGTTTCTTTCACAATTTAAGATTGTTCAAGACCTCACCGATAACTTATAGAGTATGAAGTATAGCCTTAGTGAGTTAAATGAAATTATTGAAAATCGACGAACGATTTTTCCAGAGCAGTTTTCAGATCGGAAAGTGCAAAAAGAGCAGGTTGAAAAATTAATAAATGCTGCTAAATGGGCTCCAACGCATAGGCTGACTCAACCCTGGCGCTTTACGGTTTTTATGGAACAAGGCTTAAGAGATTTTGGTCAGTTTCACGCAGAACTTTATAAAGCTAATGCACCAACCGATGCATTTAGTCAAATGAAATACGACAAGATATTGAACCGCGCAAAGCTTTCTTCTGCGATTATTGTAGTCGGAGTTAAAAAAGACCCTTTCAATAAAGTCCCTTTCTTGGAAGAAATTGCGGCGACTTCTGCTGCGGTTCAAAACATGGCTTTAATGGCAACAGCATATGGCTTGGCTTTTTATTGGGGAACAGGAGGGATGACCTTTTCCGAAGAAATGAAGTTGCATGTGGGTTTAGAAGCAGAAGATCAGGTTTTAGGCCAATTATTTTTAGGGTATCCAGCTGGCGAATGGCCAAGAAAAACGCCCAGAAAACCAATGGAATACTTTACCGATTGGCGCATCGATTAAAAGTCAGTTTTAATCTTTCCCAATCAATCGTTTTTCGAATAACCAAGGTCCTAAGGGTATGAAGCTTGCTATTCCTGCAAGAAGCAGTTTTGTAAACTTCCAATTGTATTTAAAAAAGACATAAAGTGCTGCGACAAGGTAGCCCATGAAAAAAACGCCATGCGCCCAGCCGGCATATTTAACCATTAGTGGCTCGTCCCAGATATATTTTAAGGGCATAGCAATCAACAGAAGAAATAAAAACGAAAAGCCTTCAATTCGGCCAATCCACTTAAATGCATTCATAGATAGAATTTTGTTGAACTTAACTTATAACAAGAGCTTTTGGCTCAAAAGTTATTTTGAAATCACAAGGGCTTTATTTAAAGTCTGTGCTCCCACTTTTATTGCCAGATGGTAAACACCATTTTGAAGTCCAGAAACAACAATGTCCGAAGTGGTTTCAGCATTTATTTGCTGACTCAAGATTATTTTTCCAGAGATGTCCAACAAGTTGGCATAGGCCGTTTGGTCTTTTGAAATCACTAATTTTAAATGAACAACATCGCTTGCTGGATTAGGATACACCATAACATTATCTTTATTTAGATCTGTTATTCCAACCGTATTTTCATACTTAAACTCAACAGCGGTATTAATTCCTGGGCTCAATAATTCGTAGCTGCCCGAATTCGTTGTGTCGTATTTTACTGCCCGAATTATATAAGAATAGCTGCCATCTGATCGGTTTGTAGAATCTACAAAGCTAAGTTCAGTAATAGGTGTCTTCGAAAGTTGAGTGGTAGTGCCTTGATAATCAAATACCCTGTAGACATGGTAGCCGTCAACTTGACCAGGTGCAGCGTTCCAACTCAGTGTTATTTTGTTATCAGCACTTGTTCCAGATGCATTGGTTGGCGGCTGAATATAGTTCAGCTTCAATGTTGGGTCACCCATTAATGCCATGTGCGCGCCGTTATGACTGCTATTAAAATTTCCAGTGAAGTAGTCACCTCGATTATTCATAGATTCCTTTGCTCCAAAACCTATATTTTTTCCCAAAGCCATAGTATGGATATACCATTTTGGAATTCCTCCCCAAAAAGAAACTAATGCTGAATTAGCTAAAGGGGCTTTTAGCAAGTTGTTCCGTATATCCCAGTCTCCAAAATAACTTCCCGCTAATATGGTAAAAATACTTTGCAAAGAATCTGCTGCAAAGTCACTTGTTCTTCCTACACCACTGCATGAAGTGTAGCTCCCTGCGCCACAACCGTAACTCCATTGATAAGGAGCAGTCTTCATTTCTGTAAAATAGTCTTTACTCGTCACGCTGTCAGGGGTGTAAAAGGAGGTGAAATTGTTCCAGCCTGTTGATGAAAGATTTAAACTTCCAAAATTATCGTCAACCAACGCTCGTTTTATTGTTTGTGCTTTTCCCGTTCGGTAACTGTGGTTGCGATTCAAATAATCCCGCACCAGTTCGGTGTCACTTTTACTAAATGCCGGCATATCGAATAAATCTACTCTCCCTAATTCATAATTTACATTCCCTGGCAAGCGAGATTGATCCAATTTTCCATCACCAACAATGTTGTAATTTCTACTTCTTGATCCTGTTGTATTATTTACTCTAGTATCTGTCCAATTGCCATCGAAACAAGCGTAATACGTATCGGCACTCCAGGCTCCTGTATGGCCTCCACTGCCAACAACGTGACCGTCGGGTGGTGGAAGATCTCCACCATAATCCCCAGAGTAAGGAACAGGAACATGGCCAATAATGAAAATAGTTTTTAATCGATTATCCAAGTTCTTGGCTTCAATATCAATGCTGGATTTCACATCTTGTACACTCATAGTGCGCGGAATGAATAGCGAAGTTACGTTCCAACCTTCGTTTAATAAATCTTCTTCCAATCTAGAAATCTCGCTGGACAATGCATTTTTATAGGCTTCATCAATTAACAATAAAGTATTTCCCATATAAAAATCGGCTTGTTTTTTTATCCCACTATAGGCGTAGCCATGAAAACTCGAATTGCCACTGCCAGCTGTTACGTAATATTCGTAGCCTTCCCCAACTAGCACGTCGGAATCGGTGAAAGTAGTATCATTAACCATGTTTACTTTCACAGGACTTCCCCATTGGGCAGTATCTAAATCATTTCGTTTATATATCCTGTAATTAGATACGGTAGAGATTTTAGCCCAAGAAAGGGTAACTGATTCAGGCGATTCGTTAATGGTTGCACTAATTTTAATGGTTTCTCGTTCTCCTTTTTTTTGTGCCGAAATACTGCCTAGGCAAAAAATGGTAAGGGTAATAATCAATAATTTTCTCATGTCTTAATTGCTTATTCTTTTGGGGTGTGAATATACATTAAACGATAAGGATTTTAAAAATCCGATTAATGTAATTCCTTGTTTTTCTGCTAATTCAACTGCAAGAGAGGATGGAGCTCCCACGGCGCACATTATACTTACTCCAGCGCGAGCAGCTTTTTGAACGAGTTCAAAACTAGCGCGGCCACTGACCAATAAAATTTCGTTTTCTAGTGGAAGACTTTCTGCGAATAACCGTGCACCAACAACTTTATCCAATGCATTATGTCTGCCCACATCCTCGCGCAAAATTTTAATATTTCCATCAGTATCAAACAAGGCTGAGGCATGCAAGCCACCGGTAAATTCAAATACCGTCTGAGCTTGTCTAAGTTTTTGCGGTAAATCGGTAATTACTGAAGCATTAACGGAATGGGAGGATAGATTTATGGGACATTCTACTTCAATGGCTGCTATACTGGATTTTCCGCAAACTCCGCAACTCGAAGTAGTATAAAAATTTCGCTGAAAGGTGTCTTGATCCAACTCATGGTTATCCTGAATCAGCACTTTTACCACATTTTCTTTTTCCTCTTCTTTCTCAACCGTTTCGCAGTGGCGAATTGATTTGATGTCTGCATAATTATTTATTATTCCTTCAGAATATAAAAAACCAAGGGTAAGCTCTAAGTCGTGACCAGGTGTTCGCATAGTTACTGAAAGCGGGCGCTCAATCCGTTCAGTTTGTTGTAGATAATTTAGGCGTATTTCTAATGGTTCTTCCACCGCCAGCACATCTGGAGTTAAGGTGGACTTCTTATTCAGCCATTTATTTACTTCATGAGCTTTTACACTGCTTTTAGTCATATTAGAGGAATGCGATATACTTTTGCTCAAATTTCGCTTTTTTCATTATGAAACGCTTCAATATTTTCTTTTATCTCGTTCTCTTCGCACTTATTTCTGGATGCGAATCAACTGTGCCAAAAGTACCAACAGCAGATGTGGTTATTGTTCAAGTCAATGACATTTATGAAATCGCTGGAGTAAATCGAGGAAAAGAAGGAAATCTATCTAGAGTGCAAGGCTTGGTAGACAGTTTAAAAAAAATATACCCGCAAGTTTTATTGGTTCATGCAGGTGATTTCTTGAATCCATCCTTGATTGGAAATTTAAAAGATGAGGATGGTGAAAAAATTCAAGGAAAGCAAATGGTTGAGGTTATGAACGCTATGAGTTTTGATGCAGTGGCATTTGGAAATCATGAAATAGACTTAAACTATCCTACCCTGCAAAAACGTTTGAATGAAATGGAATTCGATATGATTTCCGCAAATTTATTGTTTAAAGACTCAATAGGTATGCGTCCTTTTCGTCAGCGGGAAAGAAGCATTTCAGGCTACAAGAATTTTTCAGTCAAAACCGAATCTGGAATTAAAACCTTATCCCTGCTGTCGGTCATTTTGCCCTATAATTTGAAAAATTATGTGCATTATGAAAAAGTAAGTGCTGCCATTCAAACTAATATGGTTGGTCTAGAAGAAAAAGCCGATGGCGTTTTTTTATTATCCCATTTAAATAGAGAAGAGGACAATATCATGGGTGAAAAATTTCAGAACATTAATTTGATAATGGGAGGGCACGATCACTATAATTTTTGTGATACTGTAGGAGGTGAGCGCTATGTAACTAAAGCGGACGCTAACGCTCGAACAGCTTGGATACACTACGTCTCGTGGAATGATGCCTCAAAAGAGTTTTTGAGTAAACCCGTTTTGATTCCTATTAACAGCGCAATTAAGAAAAATGCTGAAGTTGAACAAGTGATAGAGCGTTGGAATCAATTTGCAAGTCAGAAAACGTCGGTGCAAGGCTACGAAATGACAAATGTCCTTGTGAATATTGATCGACCACTCGACGCTCGAGAAGAATCCATTCGAAGTCAGCAAACTGATTTTGGTAAATTAATTTGCGAAGCCATGGCCTCTAAATATGACACCGCGGATGCAGTGGTATTGAATTCTGGCTCTATTCGCTATGACGATTTGATCTTGAACGCGCTTACTGAAGGTGATGTTCTTAAAGCATTGCCTTTTGGCGGAGGAATTAAAGGAGCGTATTTAAGCGGTGCCGATTTATTGAGGGTTTATGCAGCTAGTGAGCAAAATTCGGGTTCTGGTGGATATTTACAAGTTCTGCAATTTCCAAAAGACATTTCTGAATACGGAATGTATTTCGTAGTTACAACAGATTATGTAAGTTTTGGTCGAGAAAAGAATTTAGAGTTTATGAAAGGATTTGAATGGGAGCAGCCAGAGGACTTAGCGGAAAATGAAAATGATATTCGAAAAATATTGATTCAATATTTAGGGCATTCAGCTAGTCGACAAGCCAACACTTTCGATTGATTTTAGATTTTATTCCCTTTTAGCTGTTCAGTTTTGATTGGCCCAGTTAGACAGAATTGCTTGACTACTTCAAAATAACCAAGTTCTGTGAATTTGAAATTTAGTCCACCGTAAAATAACCCACCAAGGGATAATGATCCGAGAGATCCTTTTTAACGACTTCGAAATGATGGTTTTTGATGCTGTTGCTGTACATCATATAATCGATTCTTAAAAGTGGAAAGGCACCGTTATAAGTATGCCCAAACCCAGTTCCAGATTCGACAAAAGCATCGTTAAGGTCTCCCTTAATTTGTTGATAAGCAAAGGATAATGGAGTGTCATTAAAGTCGCCACAGACAATTACTGGATACTGACAATCGTATATGTGTTGTCTTATGTTTTCTGCTTGTTCTTGTCTTTTCGAGTAGGCAGATTTTAGTTTACCCAAAACCGATTTGGCGTCATTGAGTTTTTCTTGTTGAGACTCGCCGTTGTATTGGAACACATTCATGTCTTTTTTACCCAATCCCAGACTTTGTAAATGCATATTGTAGATTCGAATAATGGTTCCGTCAAAATCAATATCCGTATAAATACACATATTGGTGCCTTCTCGCTCAAAATCAACGATGCCTTTTTCTACGATGGGGTATTGAGATAAAGTTGCGATGCCGAAAGAATTTCCTCGAAATTCAACCAATACCTCAACATGTCTGTACTTGGCATGTGTTATCCTTTTAATAGAATCGTAAGGAGCAAATCCCTTTCGTTTTGTGTCGAAAAATTCCTGAAAGCAATAGACATCGTAAATCCCTTCATCTAAAAACTCAAATACTTTTCTACTATCCTCCGTTTGGAATTCAGGACCGTTGAGTCCAAGTGCTCTTAGATTGTGTGATAAAATACGAATGCTGTTTACAGGCGGATATTCGCTGACCTCATGCGACTGGTAAAATTTCGAAAAGTGAAAGTAACCCAGTGCTATTGCCACTGTGCTTAGAAATACGTGCTTTCTTAACCGGATGATCCAGTACAAGATAAATACTCCATTAGAAATAATGAGCAGTGGATATGCCAATCCGAAAATGGATATGTACCAGTAGTCTGCAGGGTTAACATAGGGAGCTGCATAAGAAATAAGCAAGGCTAATGCCGCTATTATGTTAAAGACATAAATTGTCTTGTCAACTATAGATAAAGCTGTTTTTCGCATGACTTATTGTAAAGTCAAAGATGAATAAATGAGCCTGAAATTGTTCCTGAATGCAGAGCAGGTTTTGAACAACTTTTAAAGCCTTCTTACCTTCGTCCGCTAGCTTTAAACAAAATTTCCTTCTCGCTTTCGGTAAGTGAATCGTAACCCGACTTTCCAATTTTGTCTAATATGGTATCAATTAGTTGCTGTTGCTGTTCTTCTGACATATTGCTTGATCCTGAGCTGGGAGGAGGAGTACTTTTTTCACTTTTAGCTTTTGAGGTATTATTCGATACAACGCGCATTTTCTTCTTCATAAAAGGATTGCGAAGCGCAAACAGAAAACTGTAGAATGGCACGGACCAATCTTTTCCTTGCTGTAAATTTCTCACAAAGAAAAAACCCAATGCAGCACCGCCAATGTGCGCGAGTTTACCGCCCATGTTTACCGAAAAATCCAATACAGAGGTTAGAATTAAAGCACCAATTGCAAGGTACTTTAGCGGAACAGGTCCGATGAGGAAAAGGCTAATTCGGTAATCAGGCAACAATGTGCCTGAAGCAGCAACAATAGCCATTACACCCGCTGATGCGCCCAAAAGTAAACCTCCCATTGGGAATGAACCAGACATTGCTAATAGGTTGAAACTTAAAGAATACAGCAGTCCACCCGCAATTCCACCTAAAAAATAAATAGCAGCAAACCGCCTAGGTCCCAGGTATTCGAGCAAAATCTTTCCAATCCAATACAACCAGAGCATATTGAATAAAATGTGCATTAGATTGGCGTGTAAAAACATATAGGTAATAATCGACCAGAAATGCAGTAGAAAAGAAGCAGCATCGCCAGGCAATGCAAACCAGTTTACGATAGGAATAAATCGGCCAAATAATTCCGTGATTAGAAAAACAACAACATTTACCACAATGATTTTGGAGAGTGGATTGTCTCCCGTAATAATTCGTTTAAAGTCGTCGAGAATGAAGTTTGCCATTTCTAAAAATATTTTCTTTTGGCATTTCTCTGCCAATATTTAATGAGCAAAAAGCCAAACAACATTCCGCCCAAATGCGCAAAATGCGCCACATTGTCACCGGGTCGTTGCTGAATTCCATTTATAAGTTCCAATGCTCCATAACCAGCCACAAAATATTTTGCTTTAATTGGTATAGGAATAAATATCATGTACAATGCGGTATTTGGATACAACATACCAAAGGCCAGTAAAACACCAAATAAACTTCCCGAAGCTCCAACAAGTCCCGTATTGTAAAGCGCGTTTAAGTTACCCATATTAGGATCGATATAATTGCGGCCAGTAACAATTAAATCTGCTCCTCCTTGCTTTACGTAGGCTATGGCTTCTGGGGTCATTAGGCCCTCTAAATGCACTATTTCGAAGTACACTATGCCGTAGTGTAATAAAGAGGCTCCGATTCCTGTGATTAAGTAATAAATCAAAAATCGCTTCTGCCCCCAAGCATTTTCAATTTGACTGCCAAACATCCAAACTGCAAACATGTTGAAGAAAAGGTGGGAAATACCACCGTGCATAAACATGTAAGTGATTAATTGGTAGGGCGCAAAGAGTTCCGATTCAAAATAGTGTAAGCCTAAGGTATTTGAAAGATCAATGTTTAGTGAAACATTAAATGAAAGTGTTGCTAAAAACATTAACCCATTGATAATGAGTAAGTTTTTTACAACCGGAGGTAACATTGAAAACCCTTGACCACCTAGCCCTTGCATTATTCGAAAGAGCTTAAGAGTTGTTCAATACTGTGATTCACGATGATTTTTTTTCCAGCAGGATTGTAATTGGGGTTTTCGCAGGCAAATAACTCATCAATCAACATTTGCATTTCGAGTTTATCCATTTTTCTACCGGGTTTCACCGCACTTTTTTGTGCCAATGAATAGGCTAGGTTTACGCGTCCATCTAATTTTAATTCCGTGTCATTCAGTTTGTAATTCCCAATTATTCCGTCAATTACATCCAGGGCATTGCCGTTTTTTATTTCGCTAGGCATACCTCTAACAATGAAAGCATTTTTTCCAAAAACATCAATATCAAAACCCATGCATCTTAATTGAGGTAACAACTCTTTTAACAAATCTGAGTCATTAGGGTTTAAATCTATATTCTCGGGAAAGATGAGTTGTTGCGCAATGCCGATGCCTTGAGCCAATTGGCCTAAGTATCGCTCAAACAGAACGCGCTCGTGCGCACGCTGCTGGTCAATAAGCATCATTCCGGTTTTTATTTGAATGATGATAAAACGATTGTGCAATTGAATGATTTTGTCTTCTGCAGCTGAATTTGAGTCCGTTTCACTCGAACTTACCAAATTGGCACCTTGCTCAAATTCATTTTCCATAGATTCGAAATCCACGCTAGATTGCAGTTCAGAGTCTGTATTTTGTAATAGACTTTCCCAATGATCTACTGGAGTTGAATAAGCTGGGTTTACCGCACTGTAATCCATTTTACGGCTAATTCCACTGGCATTTTTACGCGCATTGAATGGATTGTAATCTGGATCCACAGAAATTCCGGGAATGGAAACATCTTTATTTTTTTTAAGCTGGTCAAAGGAGGTTTCGCGATTAAAATCGAGGGAAGGAGTTATGTTGTGTTCGCCGAGTGCTTTTTTTACCGAAGAGCGAATGATGGCGTAAACCGATTTTTCATCCTTGAATTTTATTTCCGTTTTAGTCGGATGAATATTTATGTCCATTGAGCTAGGATCCAAATCCATTTTTAAAAAATAGGAGGGATGGTAACCTTTTGGAATAAGCTCTTCAAATGCTTGCTGAACTGCATGATGCAGGTAGTGGTTTTTTATAAATCGATTGTTTGCAAAAAAGTACTGCTCTCCCCGAGTTTTTCTAGCAAATTCAGGTTTGCAAATAAACCCTTTGATAGATACAATGTCTGTGGTTTCTTGAACTGGAACCAACCTATCGTTAAAATTTTTTCCGAAAACGGCAACTAAACGCTGTCTGAATGTTCCTTGTTCTAAATGGAAAAGCTCATCACCATCTTGGTAAAATTGAAATTTTACGTCGGGATAAACCAAGGCAATACGTTCAAATTGATCGATAATGTGCCTGCCTTCCACCGCGTTTTTCTTCAGAAACTTTCGTCTTGCAGGAATATTAAAAAACAAATTTTTAATCGAAATAGAAGTTCCATTGGGACTGCTGCAAGGTTCTTGTTTGGTGACTTTACTCGCCGAAACTTTTATCAAATTTGCCAGTTCGTCATCACTTCGTTTAGATTTTATTTCAGCTTCGGAAACCGCTACAATACTCGCAAGCGCCTCGCCTCTAAAACCCATCGTAGTAATGTAAAACAGGTCTTCTGCATTTTTAATTTTTGATGTTGCATGTCTTTCTACACTCATTCGAATATCGGTAGGAGACATTCCTTTTCCGTTGTCTATAACCTGTATAAGTGCTTTACCGGCGTCTTCGACAATTAATTTCACTTCAGTTGCCCCAGCATCAATGCTATTTTCCAGCAATTCTTTGACGACAGATGCCGGACGTTGAACGACTTCACCAGCGGCAATTTGATTGGCCACATTGTCGGGCAATAAATTAATAACGTTTTCCATTAGCTATTGAGGTAAAGGTAGATTACTGCAAATAGGAAGGCAGCGATTAGCGCCACTCTAATATTTGACTTTTGTATAATTCCCTGGCGACTGCCTCTTTCCCAGACCGATCGAAGGCGCTTTCTCAACAATTCACTATCGAGTTCACCTCTTTTTTCTGTAGCTACTTCTTTTTCAATACGAGCTATGCGTTGTGCTAACTCTTCCTTTTCGGCATCGTAATAAACAGGCTTGTAATTAAACCTTTTGTACCTCGGAAGTTTAATGAATGATGGAAGTTTGTTTCTCATAAAATACAAATCAAAGATATATACTTTAGCTGGGTTGTCTTGCGATTTCAGAGGCTCAATTTGCCTAAAAATTGGTAAGAAAAGAAGATTACGTAATCCAATATCCAATGTTGAAAAGCTATCGTGTATGCCCCGAACTTGGCAAGGGCAAATGGTACTTTTATTGCAACGTCAATTCTCTTTTAATTATGCGCTTCACAACACTTTTTTATATCGTTTTTTTATTCTTCAGCACTACTGCAATTGCTCAGTTTAGTGAAATAGCTGAAAGTGATGCAGCTCAACCTTACCTCAAAACCTTTAAAACACCGCCATTTTTACTGGACTCTTCAAATACTTGGGTGAATCGTCAATTGAAATCCATGAGTTTGAATGAGAAAATTGGTCAACTTTTTATGGTTGCGGCTTATTCAAATAGAGGAGAAAGTCATGCGAATGAAATTGAAAAATTGGTGTCAAAGCAGGGCATCGGAGGTTTAATTTTCTTTCAAGGAGGTCCAATTCGTCAAGCGCGATTAACCAATCGCTATCAATCAAAAGCTAAAGTTCCGCTTATGATTGCTATGGATGCTGAATGGGGCTTAGACATGCGCTTGGATAGCACAATTGGATACCCAAGACAAATGGCATTGGGAGCGATAAAAAACAACGATGCCATTTACGAAATGGGCGCTGCCTTGGCCAAGCAGTGCAGGCGCATTGGAGTGCATGTAAATTTTGCACCAGTAATTGACGTTAATAACAATCCGAATAACCCTGTAATAAATAGCCGATCTTTTGGTGAGAATAAAGTCCTAGTTGCGAAAAAGGGTATTGCGTATATGAAAGGGATGCAAGACAACTTAGTACTGGCGTGCGGTAAACATTTTCCAGGACACGGAGATACTGACTCTGATTCACATAAATCTTTACCAACTATAAATCATAATTTGGAAAGGTTGCAAGACTTAGAATTGTATCCTTTTCGTGAATTGATCGATGCAGGGTTGGGTAGTATGATGGTCGCTCACCTTTTTGTTCCCGCGCTGGACAATACGCCGAATGTAGCAACCACGCTTTCATCAAAAGTAGTGACCGATTTGTTGAAAAACGATTTGCAGTTTAAAGGCTTGGTTTTTACCGATGCGCTTAATATGAAAGGAGTGAGTAGTTATTTTGAGCCGGGTGAAGTGGATGTTCGCGCTTTACTTGCTGGAAACGATGTCCTTTTGTTTGCTGAAGATGTACCCAAGGCAATATCAAAAATAAAAGAGGCCATTGCTAAAGGAGAAATCTCAGAAGAGGAAATTTCTAAGCGATGCGCGAAAATTCTAAAAACAAAACATTGGCTACAACTGAATAAAATTGAGCCCATAGCATTAGGTGGTCTTTACGAGGATTTGAATTCGAAAACCATGCAAATGACTAACCGGAAAGTAGTGGAGAAAAGCCTGACCTTGATTCAGAACCAAAATGACATGCTGCCTTTTAATAAACTAGACAGCATTAAGCTGGCAACGATTGCCATTGGAGGATTGGCCAGTATAGCAGAAAAAAATACCTTTCAAAAAACAATTGATTTGTATGCTCCAGCAACGCATTTTGGTATTTTAAGCACACCCACATTTGATGAAATAATAGCACTGAACAATAGCTTAGAAGCTTTTGATCACATTGTGGTAAGTCTGCATGGACTCAGACAATACCCTGGTCGAAATTTTGGAATCACCAAGGAAATGGTCGATGTTATTAAGCTATTGGAAGCTAAAGGAAAAGTTGCACTTGTTTATTTTGGAAACCCCTATGGTTTAAAGCATTTGGAAAAACTGGATGAAATTGAAAGTATACTTGTGGCCTATCACGATGGCGAATTTCAACAGGAATATGCTGCGCAAGCGTTGTTTGGAGCTATTGATGTTACAGGTAAACTTCCAGTATCGGTATCGGATATTTATCCAGCCGGAACGGGAATTTCTACCGAATCGTTGGGGACCTATAAATACACTCAGCCCGAAGAAATTGATATTCCAAGCGCTGATTTTGATCAAATTGATTCGATTGCATTAGAGGGGATTCAAAACGGTGCATACCCAGGTTGCCAAGTGCTTGTTGCTATAAAGGGAAAAGTAATTTACAAGAAAAACTTTGGCTATTATACTTACGAGAATAAAAAACCAGTTACCGATGCTTCGATTTACGATTTAGCCAGCATAACTAAAATTGCTTCAACAACCCTTAGCGTAATGAAGTTGTACGATGAAAAGAAGTTTGATTTAGACAAACACCTTTGCGATTACCTGCCTGAATTAGTCGACTCAGCATTTCATCCCTACAGTGAAATAGTGCTTAGAGATATGTTAAGTCATAAGGCTGGATTAACGCCTTGGATTCCTTTTTACAAAAACACCTTGGCAAACGGTTACCCGAAGTATAACTACTATTCATTGGTTCAGTCAGAAACTTATCCGTTTAGAGTTGCCGAAAACTTGTTTATGCACAAAGATTATCCAAATCAAATTTTGAGTGAGTTATTAAATACTCCTTTGCGTGAATCGAAGAAATACAAATACAGTGATTTAGGTTATTATTTTTTGACACAAATCATTCAAAAGCAATCGAATATTCAACAAGATGAATATGTGGCAAAAAACTTTTACCATCCAATGGGCTTGTCAACTACTACCTACAAACCCATGAACATACATCCAAAGGAAATTATAGTTCCAACCGAAAACGATAAGACGTTTAGAAGGCAATTGGTGCATGGAGATGTTCATGACCCTGGAGCAGCTATGCTGGGTGGCGTTGCTGGGCACGCCGGCTTATTTTCTAACGCCAACGATTTGGCTAAAATCATGCAGTGCTTTATGAATTTTGGTCAGTATGGTGGAAAGCGTTACATATCGGAGGAAACGGTAAAAGAATTTGTGCGCTGCCAATTTTGCGAAGAGGACAACCGAAGAGGTGCAGGTTTTGATAAACCCGTTCGGAATGGCGCTGGTGGACCTACTTGCAATTGCGTTTCTCTAGAGAGTTTTGGCCATACTGGGTTTACAGGAACTATGGCTTGGGCTGATCCAGATGAAGAAATCGTTTATATCTTTCTTTCAAATCGCGTCTACCCCGATGCTTCCAATACCAAGTTACTGAACTTGGATATTCGAACAAGAATTCAGGAAGTAATTTATGATGCTGTAGCAAATAACAAAGTAGTAGCTGAAGGTTAAATCCTTTTAATTCTGACTACACAAAATACGCACGCCTGCTTTATGGTGTAATTTCGTTCGATATGCGAATAGGAATAGTATGTTATCCAACAATTGGAGGAAGTGGCGTTGTAGCGACAGAATTAGGAAAAGCATTAGCAGATAAAGGGCACCAGGTTCACTTTATTACTTACGATCAGCCGGTGAGGCTAAGTGAATTGGGAAAGAATATTTTTTACCATGAAGTCATGGTATCGCAGTACCCTCTTTTTCAATATACTCCATATGAATTGGTGCTAACGAGCAAATTGGTGGATGTGGTAAAGCACGAGAAATTAGACTTGCTGCACGTGCATTATGCAATTCCACATGCTTCTGCTGCCTACATGGCTCAACAAATTTTAAAACAACAAGGAATCAATATTCCTTTTATAACCACCTTGCATGGAACCGACATTACTTTAGTTGGAAAAGACCCATCTTTTGAGCCCGTGATTACCTTCTCCATCAACAACAGCAATGCCGTAACTGCAGTATCTGAATCCTTAAAAGGAGATACCTTAAAGAACTTTGATGTTGAGCCTGAAATTCAAGTTATTCCAAATTTTATATGTCCAGAGTGGCATCAAGTAATTGACAACTCGGAATTAAAGGAAACTTATGCGCCTAATGGTGAGCGGGTTATAATGCACATGAGTAATTTCCGACCAGTGAAAAGAGTACATGATGTACTTAAGACCTTCGCCTTAATCAGAGAAAAAATTCCAGCTAAAATGATTTTGGTTGGTGATGGACCCGATCGGTTTTCTGCCGAGAAAATGTGCCGGGAATTAGGAACCTGCCAAGACACTTTTTTCCTTGGAAAAGTAAAAGACGTAGAAGAGGTAATTGACATTGCAGATTTATTTGTTCTGCCTTCTCAGACGGAGAGTTTTGGTCTTGCAGCTTTAGAAGCTATGATTAGTAGAGTTCCTGTTATTGCTACAAATGCGGGAGGATTACCAGAGGTTATGGAGCAAGGTGTTTCTGGTTTCATGAGTGAGGTTGGCGATGTAAACGATATGGCTAAAAATGCCTTGAAGATTTTAAAAGATGATGAAAGCTTAGAACAGTTTCGAGCGGGAGCTTTTAAACAGGCCAACAAGTTTGATATTAAAAATATATTACCGCATTATGAAAATTTGTACAATAATGTACTTTCGCAATAGCTTTGGTATGGTCATTGAAATGAATTCGTAAATTTACAATTATGAAAAAGTCAATTTTATTAGCTGCGGTTTTAGTTTTAGGATTAGGAATGAGCTCTTGCTCAAAATGTTACACTTGTGAAGCACCAGTGGAAATTAGAACGTCTGGCGGCACAACTACAGAATATCAGGAAGAAGATTTTTGTACTGCAAGTCCGCAAGAACTAGAATCTAAAGAAGCTGATGGATACCAATGTACCAATGCGTAAATAGAAAGAATTAGCAGTAAAAAGCTGGATTAACCTCCGGCTTTTTTTATGCCGTAATTTTTAGCAGAAAGCAGTTTCACGATTTTATCGCGCTGATCTCCTTGAATAATTATTTCGCCATCTTTTACTGTTCCACCAACTCCGCAACTCGCTTTTATCATTTTAGATAAGTCGTTTCTATCCTCATCGCTTCCAATGAATCCTTTTAAAACGCTAGCTGTTTTTCCACCTCTGCCTTTTTTTTCGATATAAACGCGCAGTACCTGTTCGTTTGGTGGCAGCGTTTCTTGTTCGTTGTCATTCTCCGATTCGTAGCTATAGTCGCTGTTCGTTGAATAAACTACGTTAACTCGTTCTTTACTTTTTTTGTTTTTTCCCATGTTACATCCAGTTTTTTGGTACTAAAATATGCAGTGCTTTTGGTAAGCATTCTACTCTTGCAGGAAGTTGCAGGTCAAGTGCTTCACCATCTATTTGCGCATGTATTAATTCGGTGTTGTTTTCCAATTCAATTTTCACTGAAGCAACGGTTTTGGCTCTGTAGAAGCTTGAGTTGTGCAAGTTGTTCAGGAAGAGGCTAAGTCCCAAGTGGGGGCCAAATAATTTTGGGTAGTTTTTAATCACACACAAATCCAGTAAGCCATCCTGAACGGAGGCGTCTTTGGCAATAAAAGCATCATTACCGTACTGCGAAGCATTTGCAACTGTAACATTAAAAGCAGTTCTAGATTTTAGGATTCCATCGTATTCTAGCCGGTATTGCTTTGCGGTGTAATATGGAAACAGTTTTATTACCTCCTTTACATAACCAATTAATCCGCGAGAATTGCGCTGATTAAAGTTATGCGCTACTTCTGCATCAAAACCAAATCCGCAGGTAACAAAAAACACCTTTTCATTGAGTTTTCCAGCGTCGATTTTAGCTGAATTCCCCTCCAGTATCACTGCTAAGGCTTTCATTGGATGTAAGGGTAATTTTAAATGCCGAGCTAATCCATTTCCCGATCCTAATGGAATTAACCCCAGAGTGGTATTACTATTAATCAGTTGACTACCAATTTCGTTTACCGTGCCGTCGCCGCCAATGGCAACTACAGTTGTGTTGGCATTATCCCTCAATTTTTTGGCTAACTCTATGGAGTGTCCTTTAAACTCTGAGTAGTGAAATTCAAATTCTAGGTTCCGATGTTGTAACTCCGCTTTGATTTCTTCAACGAGCGAATTTTTATTTATCGACCCGGCTATTGGATTTATGATAAACGCGTATTTCATTCGCTTAGCTCATTATTGATTACTCGGTTATTGTACTGCTGAATCACTCCTTTTAATTTCCGCTCTAGCTTTTTTACAATAGCAGGATTTTTCAGTTTTAAGTCGTTTTTAAATGCTTTGTCATTTTTTAAATCGTAGAGAGCAATGGTCTTTTCTGAACTAAACTGTAGGATATAATCATCCGCAATCAGCTGATAAACACCGTTCAAATACTGAATACTAAACCCAGCATTGTTATCCATAAGCCGAGATGATCCATACCCAAAATAAGCATGCTGATAGTTGAGGTATTCTAAAACGAAGGGAAGAATATCCGTTTGTTGTGTATAGCTATAATTTACTCCAGATAGCAAAGTATCACCAGGATAGTGCATTAAAAGTGGTATGCTATATTGTCCAACATTTAAGGCGTATTCCTTATCTTTTGTATTTGGGGTATGGTCTGCTGTAATTATAAATAAGGTGTTTTTATACCAAGATGTTGTTTTTGCTTTTTCAAAAAATGTTTTGAGGGAATAATCTGCATAGGCAATTGCATTTTCCATTGGGCGCTTCCCTTTATTAAATTTAGATTGATGTTTTGCTGGAATAGAATAAGGGTGGTGTGAAGACAAGGTGAAGATTCCACTAAAAAAGGGTTCTTTAAACGCATTTAATTCCGCATTAAAAAAGGAAAAGAATTCCTCATCATAAACTCCCCAAGTACCATCAAAATCTTCTTGATTTGGATATTCGTCCAAACCATAATAAGCGTCAAAATCGGTTGCGTTTGCATAGGAGTCAAAACTCATCGTTCCATTTCTTCCACCGTGAAAAAAACTACTGGCGTAGTCTTCTTTTTTTAAGTAAGTAGCTAGACTGTTGAGTTTGTTGCCTCCGTAGGTTCCCGTTATAAGTGGGTGGTCACTCAAAGTTGGAATTCCAGAAAATATACTCGGAATACCTTCAATGGATTTTTTTCCATTGGCAAAACAATTTTCAAAACTCAACGATTGTTGTTTTAAGCTATTAAAAAACGGGGTGAGGTATGCACTCCTTTCCGAGTGGACAAACTCATTGGAAAAGCTCTCCAAAACAATTATGACAACGTTTAGCTTCTTGAATGGGAGCGTATCATTTACTTCTGGCTGATGTACGGGATTAAAAATTGTGGGTAGCTCCTGCTCTGAAAAGTAGTTAACGGGAGTCATAACAGACTTTCCTAGGGTTTTGATTAACGTAAACGGGGTATTTAAAACAAAAGGTACATTTTGCGGTTTGGTGTAGAGCGCCGCGTCGATACTTTTAAGAGGAACAAGCTGGACGCCACCTCTGCCCATTAGAATAAAGCCTCCCACTATAAAAATGGAGAAGAAAATATTCAACGGCCACTTTCCTAAATTGAAGTTTTCCGAATTTAAACTGAAGGTACTTTTAAAGAATTTCACACAAGCATAGATTAGAAAGGCAGCCAGAAAAAATAAGTACCAAAAATCAACTAAGAATTGTGGAATTAACGGCCAAATATCCCCACCATCTCCAAAAAAAACAAGCACATCGCTGGTAGTTCTCTTCAAGGTAAATTCAAAATATTTAAAATCAACGGCGGTTAAAAGAATGGATAGAATCGCTCCAAACAGCAAAAAGAACTCAGTAACTCTATGAAGAAATGCCTTATTCCACCAAATTCCGATGAGGCTCAAAACGTGAAAGGGAAAGAACCACAAGGCAATAGAAACTGCATCGTAACGCAAGCCCACAAGAAAATCCCCAATTCCTATATCCTCAAAGAAGCTCCAGTTAAATAAAAGAAATAACACGCGGAGCATGCTGTATAGCCCAAACAATAGGAATACGCGTGTAAAGTATTGGATTACTCTTATGTCTATAGAAAACATCTTGGACAAAATTAGCACAATGACTTTCCTAGCGTTCGTTCGTCAAAGATTGTCTTCAATAATTTGGTTAAAAAAAATAGCTGCTTAAGGAGTTGCCAAAAAGCCGAAAGGTTACATTTGAAGTAAACAGTGTTACATGAATTTTGACCCCAAAAAGCTCACGAATGATCAGTTAAAGTCATTTTACAATGCGCTTTTGTTGCCCCGAACCATTGAAGAAAAAATGATGCTTTTGTTGCGTCAAGGAAAAATTTCGAAATGGTTTAGCGGTTGGGGGCAAGAGGCGATTTCGGTTGGCGCCACGTTGGCGATGAAGGAAGACGAGATAATACTGCCCATGCACCGAAACCTCGGAATCTTCACTGCACGTAATGTTCCTTTAAAAAGATTATTTGCTCAGTTTCAGGGCAAGGAGGATGGTTTCACCAAAGGAAGAGACCGTTCTTTTCATTTTGGAACTATGGAACACAATTTAGTGGGAATGATTTCGCACTTAGGTCCTCAATTGGGGATTGCTGATGGGATTGGTTTATCCAACAAAATTGACGGAAAGCCAAAAGCAACGTTAGTAATTTCGGGCGACGGCGGTGCTAGTGAAGGAGATTTTCACGAAGCGCTCAATGTTGCTGCTGTTTGGGGACTTCCAGTTATTTTCTTGATTGAAAGTAACCATTGGGGACTAAGTACCCCGAGCAAAGAGCAATTTAATTTTGAAAGTTTTGTGAGCAAAGGACCAGCGTACGGTATGGAGGCCATTTCTTGCAATGGAAATAATTTGTTGGAAGTTTACCACACGGTAAAAACCGCTGCAGATAAGATTCGGAAAAATCCGCAGCCAATTCTTATTGAGTGTAAAACCTTTAGAATTAGAGGGCATGAAGAGGCGAGTGGCACCAAATATTACCCAGAAGGTTTGGTGGCCGATTGGGAAAAAGAAGATCCCTTGGTCAATTATGAAAAGTGGCTCATTGATAAAGGAATAATTGATGCTGGTTACAATGAGAAGGTGAAATTAGATTATACCTTGAAGGTTAAAAAAGCGGTTGAAGCAGCAGATGCATTGCCGGCAATTACATTTGATGAAGATAAAGAAGTAGCAGATTTGTTTGCTCAGCACAAGCATGTAGATGTTCCGTGCAGCGCAAATAAAACTGAAATGCGCTTAATTGATGCGATTCACAACGGATTAAAGTTAGCCATGAAGAAGCACGAAAACTTGATTCTAATGGGTCAAGATATTGCCGAATACGGTGGCGTTTTTAAAGCAACCGAAGGGTTTGTAGAAGCATTTGGAAAAGATAGGGTTCGAAATACACCGCTTTGCGAATCTGCCATTGTTGGAGCTGCTTTAGGGCTTTCTATTTCAGGTAAAAAGGCGATGGTAGAAATGCAATTCGCCGATTTTGTAACTTGTGGGTTTAACCAAATTGTAAATAATTTGGCTAAGATTCACTGGCGATGGGGGCAAAACGCCGATGTCGTAGTTCGTATGCCAACCGGCGCTGGAGTTGCTGCGGGTCCTTTTCATTCTCAGAGCAACGAGGCTTGGTTTTTTCATACTCCAGGTCTTAAAATCGTTTACCCTGCATACCCAGAGGAAGCGAAAGGTTTGCTGCTTGCTTCGTTTGAAGACCCAAATCCAGTATTATTCTTCGAACACAAAGCCTTGTATAGAAGCATAAAGGAAGACGTTTCAACCGATTACTACAACCTTGAATTGGGGAAAGCTAAAGTCCAGAAGTCGGGTAAAAAAATCAGCGTGATTACCTACGGAATGGGCGTGCATTGGGCAATGGAGATTGCTTCGACTTTTGAGCAGGAAGAAATAGAAGTTATAAACCTAAGAACCTTGAGTCCATTAGATTGGGAGACGATAGAAACATCGATTACTAAAACGGGCAGAGTATTGGTGTTTCACGAAGACTGCCAAACAGGTGGTATAGGGGCAGAAATAGCTGCACAAATTGCTGAGCGTTGTTTTGAATTACTGGATGCTCCAGTGGCGAGGTTAGGCAGTTTAGATACTCCCGTTCCGTTTGCTCCTGTTTTGGAAGAAGGGTTTTTGGCTAAGAAAAAGTTGAAGGAAAAAATTCAATCTTTAGCAGATTATTAATGCTAAATGGTACTTGAAAACAACTGCTGGTCGGGTTGTTTTCTTTGCAGCCTGAGGTCAAAGGCCATGCAAATGTTTCGAACGAATTTCTGGCCTTTTTCAGTGACAACTAATTTATTGTGTTCAATATAACACAAACCGTCGTTCTCCATTTCATGCAATTTCTCAAGTATTGCGTCAAAGTGAAGTAAATTGCTTTCAGTATCGCACCATTCGGTTTCAAAATGACACATAAGGTTAAGTATGTGTTTCCGAATAACCTGATCTTCTTTCGTTAAAAAATGGCCCTTAAAAACAGGAAGTTCGTTTGCATCGATAAGTCGCTCGTATTCTTTTATGGTTTTTACATTTTGAGCAAATGCAGTCCAGCTATCGCTGATAGACGATACCCCCAAGCCAATCATCAACTGGGTATGAGCTGTTGTATAACCCATAAAGTTTCTGTGCAGACTTTTATCTTGCACAGACTTGGTCAAATCATCAGACGGCAATGCAAAATGATCCATTCCAATTTCAATAAAATTGGCGTCTTCTAGCATGGCCTTGCCCAATTCATACAAATTACGCTTTTCATCATTACTCGGCAGGTCTTTTTCCGAATACAAACGCTGTGCTTTGCTCACCCATGGCACATGCGCGTAACTGTAGTAAGCAATTCGGTCGGGTCTGAGTTCAATTGTTTTTTCAATTGTATCTTCAATAGAAGCCTTAGTTTGTTTGGGCAATCCAAAAATCAGGTCAAAATTTATGCTTTTGTATCCAATATTTCGAGCATTTTCGACCACCTCTTGCACTTCATCAACAGTTTGGTAGCGATTGATAACACGCTGCACTTCGGGGCTAAAATCTTGAACACCCAAACTCAGCCGTTTAAAGCCAAGGTTAAAAAGCGTTTCTAATTTCTCTTTGTTTGTACTGGTTGGGTGCGCTTTGAAACTAAACTCCGATCGATTGTTTATTCCTGCTCTTTTTAGGATGCCACAAATCAATAACTCAAGATTCTCCGCACTAAAAAATGTTGGAGTTCCACCACCAAAGTGCAATTCTCGGATGATAGGTTTAGCGGGCAAAAAGTCGCAATACAAATCCCATTCTTTGAGCACTCTTTTTACATACGGTGCTTCGACGGAATGTTGGGTCGTAATCTTTTTGTTGCAGCCGCAATAATGACACAAATGTTCGCAATACGGGAGCTGAATGTAAAGGCTAATTCCCTCGCTACTATTTGTAGCTTCAAACGTTTTTAGGACGTTTTGTTTCCACAAATCGACATTAAAATCCTCCAAACTTCCCCAATATGGTACGGTAGGATAGGAGGTGTACCTAGGGCCAGGAACGTTGTATTTAGTTACAAGTGAATTATTCATTACTTCTGCAAAGAAGCATATTGAACCTTTAAAAAGAGATGATAATTATCATCAAAATCGAATAAATTTCGACGTTTTACTCCACCAAGTTCATTTCTTTAACCAAATGCCCAGCTCCGGCGTACTTGTCTACAATGAAGAGCACGTAGCGAATATCAACCATAATGTTTCGGCAGATAGTTGGATCGAACATGATATCGCTCATCGTACTTTCCCAAGTTCGGTCAAAATTTAATCCAATCAGCTCGCCTGACCCATTTAAAGCTGGACTTCCAGAATTACCACCCGTAGTGTGGTTTGATGCAATAAAACATACGTGCATTGTTCCGTCATCATCTGCATACTTGCCGTAGTCTTTATCATTGATCAATTGAGCCAAGCGCTCTGGTACAGTAAATTCTTTAGTGGTATCCCGTTTAGCCATAATTCCTTCAGTAGTTGTGTATGGATAATACACCACACCGTCCTTAGGCTTGTAGCTGTCGACTTTTCCGTAGGCAATACGCAGCGTGCTATTGGCATCGGGATAATATTTTTTATCCTTTGGTAATAAGGCTTGCAACCCTTCCATGTAGGTTCGGTTCAATAAATTCAGATCGTTGTTTAAGCGCACCAATTCCGGGCGCACTTTTGTTTGATAGTTATTGTATAAACTCATGGTGAGTTGATAAGCAGGGTCTTTTTGAATTTTCTTAAAAGACTTAGCACCTTTATAACTATCCAAAAACGCGTTTACTTTTTCTAAAGAAGTAAAATTTGATTTCTTGAATAGGCTTGCGGCATAATCTTCATAATTTCCTCCAAAATCTTTTTGAATCGCAGTGTACACATCAGCCCTTAAACTATCATCCAAGACCAAAAAGTATTGTTGGAGCATAGCGCTCAATAGTTTTTTGTCGGTTTCTACGTCGTAATTTTTGAAGTAGCGTTCCGCTGAGCCTTTAAGAGCCGCTTTCATTTTTTCTACATCTTCTTCTTTCAACTTATCGGGATTCAATTTTTCCATATTCATTCCGAAACGGATAAGCTCGGGGCCGTAATAATAGATTTCGATGAACATATCCCAAGAGAAAGCATAAGGCTCCAGTTCAGCGTAAAGCGTTTTGTATTTATCCAGAATTTTGGTGTATTTCAATCCGTATTTAGGAATACTCATATTGGCATTCGCCAAAAAACGTTTTTCCAGCTCTTGTTTTTTAATTACCGCATCATTGGCTATTAATCCTTTGTTCTGACCAATCCATTTCTTCCAAGCATTTGAAATTCTAGATTGTTTTGCAGCGTATTGGATTCTAGTTTTATCGCTACTAGACATTGCGTCTCCAATAATTTCTAATGATATATCGCGCATTTTAATGCGGTTCGGGTTCTGTTTATTGATGGTATAGTCAACAGCATAAGAAGTCAAGTACTCGCTAGTGCGTCCAGGAAATCCATAAATCATGGTGAAATCGCCGGGTTTTGTTCCATTCATATTAATGGGAAGCGAATATTTTGGACGGTAAGGCACATTATCATCTGAAACTTCAGCAGGTTTGTTGTCTTTATTGGCATAAATCCGAAACATTGAAAAATCGCCTGTGTGACGCGGCCAAACCCAATTATCAGTATCAAAACCAAATTTTCCTATTGATGAAGGTGGAGCACCTACCAATCGAACGTCGTTAAAAGTTTCAGTAATGAACATGTAATACTGATTGCCATAATAAAATGGACGAATAATGTACTCGTAATGCGAACCTTCGATAGCCGCCTTTCCTATAACCTTAATGTTTGAATCTACAATGGCTTGTCTTTCTGCCTCTGGCATTCCGTCGGTAACTCCCTTAAGCACTGATTTAGTTACATCGTCAATTCTAACTATGAATCGAGCATATAGATTTTGATTTTTCAGTTCTTGGTCTTTGGTCATTGCCCAAAAGCCATCCGTTAGGTAATCGTTTTCTACAGAACTATGCGATTGTATGAGCGAGTAGCCACAGTGGTGGTTGGTAAGCAATAATCCCTCATCGCTGATCATTTCGGCAGTACAGCCACCATTAAAATGTACGATGGCATCTTTTAAACTTGATTTATTAAAACTATACAGGTCTTCGGCCGAAAGTTTCATGCCCATACTTTGCATATCCGATTCTACCAGATTCTTAATAAGAGAAGGAATCCACATTCCCTCTTTTGCAAATGAGGAAAGACTGCAGGCAAGAATAATTAGTGCTAAACTGAATCGTTTCATAGTTTCAAAATTTTTTGCGAAGCTAAGCAATTCACTTTTTAATAGGAATTGATGCAGTTGCCTTTCATCATTTTGTGTGAAATTATCGTGTAAAGGACATTAATACTTTTGCAATGAACAACAAAAGAGTCGGTTTTGAAGCAAGGAATGCCTTGATTGGCCTTGTTTTGTCGGAAAAACAGGCATGTTTATTAACAAAACCCTATACTTATTAACAAAAAGGCTTGTTTTGTCCGCAATCCCTTTGGCCGTGTACTATTTCCTATATTTTTGGTCATGAATTAAATAAATTATTAACTACAAAAACATTATTAAGATGAACAAGTCTGAATTAATCGAAGCAATGGCTGATAGCGCAGGAATTTCTAAAGCTGATGCAAAAAGAGCACTAGACGGATTTATTGGAGCAACTACTACAACTTTAAAGAGTGGTGGAAGAGTAGCACTAGTAGGTTTTGGATCTTTCTCTGTATCTAATCGTTCTGCAAGAACAGGTCGTAATCCTCAAACAGGAAAAGAAATTCAAATTGCAGCTAAAAACGTTGTAAAATTCAAAGCAGGTGCTGAGCTTTCTGGCTCTGTAAACTAAGCTAAGGTCTTTTTTTACTAAAACCTTTACTAGCTCGCTAGTAAAGGTTTTTTTTATGGAAATTTTTACGGAAATTTCTTCAATTTAATTGCCAAGAGCAGTAAACTTAGGAACTAGTTAATAAAACTAGATTGGAAATATTGCTCCGTTGTGAATAGCACATTGGTTTGCTCTACTTTTGGCAATCGTAAAATTTACAGTTTCATAGTACTTCATTTTGACACAATAACTAAAATGACTACTTTGGTTGTTGTCAAAAAAAAAGAAATAAATCATGGGTAAAGGAGATAAAAAATCGGGTAAAGGAAAAAGAACTATTGGGTCTTATGGCAATACGCGTAAAAGAAGAAGAGATATAACTACCGAGGCAGAAAGAAAGAACTTAGCAAAAAAGGAAGCAGCTGATAAAAAAGCAAAAACTGCAGCTAAAAAAGCGGCTGAAAAGCCAGCTGAAGCTGAAGAGGTAAAAAAGCCAGAAGCTAAGAAAGCGCCAGCTAAGAAGCCAGCGGCTAAAAAAACCGCGGCTAAAAAAACTGCTGCTAAAAAGTAAGCTGATTAGATTAGAATAGAAGGTTTGAAAGCCCTTTTTCAATTTTTGGAAAAGGGCTTTTTTTATGCGTTTTGTTGCAGAATTGTGTGGGAAATGTGAGTAATACACTCGCTAGCCGTCATGCTGAAATAAATTCAGCATGACCCCATATTATTCTACAACCCTGCGTTTTTTTATGCAGTGATGCAGCACAAGGTGTGAAAATTCTTAGACGCACATTGCACACCCGCTAGTTCTAATTCTGAACTCGTTTTAGAACCGACGAAGGAGCTCATCGAAACTGAACTCGCTATTCCTGACTATTATTGAGAAGCTGAAACCTGCCCGAAAGTTCAAGCGGTTAAATCTCCAGCGCATTTTGCAATTCCAGTCCATAGAATAAATGTTCGCCTAAGCTTTTATTCTACATTTGCGGACACTTCTAAAAGTTAAAGCTATGAGTGCGAAAATAAATACGAATGCAATTATGAATTATGGTACCATATACGGTATCGTTATAATTGCTATGTCGCTGATATTATATATTTTAGGAATTGAAAATGATGGTAATTTTGTATTCCTCATTAATCTGGCTGTCACTATCGGAGCTTTGTATTTTTTTATGAATAAGTATAAGATGGAAGTTGGAGCTGGTTTCATTTCATTTATAACATCTTTTAGATTAGGAATATTACTTACATTTTTTGGTGGAGTAATTACTGCTTTTTACAACTGGGTTTTCTTGTCATTTATTGACCCAAGTTCTATTGATAAGGCTAAGGAAAAGGCCTATGAAAGTGCAATCTCAAATGGAAAAAGTGCTGAACAGGCAATCACCGAATTAGAAATGGTAGAACCTTTTATGACTCCTATCGGAATGACTCTTATAGCTTTATTGGTCTTTTTAGTAATGGGCTTAATTATCTCTGCGATTGTTTCTGCTTTTATAAAGAATGAAAATCCAAATCCATTTTCTGAAGAAGTATAAATGCTGAACCTATCAATTGTAATACCTGCTTTTAACGAAGAGGAGTCGCTTCCAGAGCTTTGCGCGTGGATAGATAAAGTGCTCAATGAGCACAAGCTTACTTATGAAGTTATCTTAATTGATGACGGTAGCTCAGATACTACTTGGAAGGTTTATCAAGACTTAGCTTCAAAAAATGCGAATCTAAAAGGAATTCGTTTTAACCGCAACTACGGTAAAAGTGCAGCCTTAAATCGTGGATTTGAAAAAGCCATTGGCGATGTGGTGGTTACTATGGACGCCGATTTACAAGATAGCCCTGAAGAATTACCAGAGCTGTATAAAATGATTGTAGAAGGTGGTTTTGATTTGGTGAGCGGCTGGAAAAAGAAACGCTACGATCCACTTTCTAAAACCATACCTACCAAACTCTACAATTGGGCTACTCGAAAGATGACGGGCATTTATTTGCACGACTTTAACTGTGGTTTAAAGGCCTACAAAAATGAAGTCGTAAAAGCCGTTGAAGTCTATGGCGAAATGCATCGCTACATTCCAATTTTGGCAAAGAGAGCAGGTTATGCTGTTATTGGGGAAAAAGTTGTGCTCCACCAGTCACGCAAATATGGAACCACCAAATTTGGTTTAGAGCGCTTTATTAATGGTCCTTTGGATTTGCTGAGCATTACTTTTGTGTCTAAGTTTGGGCAGAGGCCAATGCATTTATTTGGCTCTTTTGGTATGCTAATGTTCATATTTGGATTCATGACTGCCTTATTCCTTGGTTTGGAAAAACTCTATCATTTGAGTCAGGGAGTTCTTCCTGGATTGGTAACAGATAATCCTTGGTTCTATATTTCTTTGGTTTCTATGATATTAGGTACGCAATTATTCCTAGCTGGCTTCTTAGGTGAATTGGTTTCAAGAAACAACCCTGTGCGCAACGAATACAAGATTAGAGAGGAGATTTAGTTACCTCAAAACCAAATAAGCTTCCCGATTTTAAAGTTGCTTCAATAGGTAAGCCTTGATTTGAATATCAATTGGTTATCTTTGGGTATGCGCCAACTGATTTTTCTTCTTTTTTTGTTTTTTACAGTTACGGGGTCTGCCCAATATGAATCCAACTGGTGGTATTTTGGAGATTCACTTTCTATAGATTTAAAAAGGGTAAAGCAGCTCCTTCAATGCAAACTAGTGCAGCTTTCACAAATTACAATACTGCTTCTTCGGCATGTATTAGCGATAAAAATGGTAAATTTTTATTCGCAGTTGACAGTGGGTTTATTCGTAATTCCAATTTCCAAATTATGGCCAATAGCCTTGGAATATTGAATAAGCAAGTAGGTCTCTCTTTTCATTTTATTAATTCATCCAATATCATAAAAAAACCTGAAAATAACGAAGAGTATTATATTTTTCATCAGGATTCATGTTCTAAAAACGTATTTCCAGGATCCAATGCAATTCGCAACGTTTATTACAGCATTGTAGATATGTCATTAAATGGGGGGCTAGGAGCAGTTACGATTAAGAATAGAATTTTATTTCAGTCGAATGCATTTAAGGTAGATGCTACGTATCACAGCAACGACAAAGACATTTGGATGGTTTTTCAAAAGACTGGGAGGTATGTGGGTAGTGGAGTCCAAAGATCTAATCGTATAGTTGCTTTTTTAGTAACATCCGCAGGTATACAATCAACAATTCATAGCTCTCTAAATAATTTTATTGATGAAAGTCCAGGCGAAATTAAAGTTTCGCCTAAAGGTGATGTAATTGCAATTTCTGAAGGCTATGAATATCAGGGCTTTGTTAGTGGTCGTTACCAAAGTCAACATTATTTTCTATTGGCAAGATTTGATAATAAAACAGGCAAGTGTTACTCGGATCTTAAGATTGAATCTAGACCTCTAAGGTACTTTCAAAATAATGGTAGAATTGGTGGTGGTAATTTATGTCTTTCTCCAGATGGTAAAATGCTGTATTATGGGGTGTTTGACGCAACACAGCCCCAAACAAGAAAATCACTTAATACTCATCACTTAACGCAATTAGATATATCTGTATACCATAAAGATAGTATTGAGGCTAAAAAGCACCAATTTAAAAGTCCCGATTCCTCACGCATATGGAGATACAATGGCAATATACATTACGGAAAAATAGGTGCTTCAGATATTCAATTGGGTTTAGACGGAAAAATCTATTGGAAGACTAGTGAAAAATCGATAGGTAGAATTAACCGACCTAATATTGCTAGGGCAGGAAGTAATTTTACCGATTCCGTTTTCGTTTTTCCACACGATACCTTTCATTTTTTTGAAAGTTTTCCCAATTTTTTTAGCGGTTATTTTAAGTTTTCTAATATTCACGTAGAAAATAAATGTTTCTCAGATTCAACCCGCTTTTCTTTGCTAGACACTGGTAGTGTCGCAAATGTAATTTGGGATTTTGGAGATGCTTCACCACTTAAATCTGCAAATCCAACCGATACCGTTAAACATTCCTACCAGCGTACTGGAGTGTTCACAGCAAAAGGCTATTTAACCCACTACAGAGGTACAAGAGATACCGTTACCGAGGTCATTACAATTGATACTATTCAAATTCCAGTATTGAGCGATTCTACCTACACTCTATGCAATGGTGATACACTGAGTTTGTGGAATACAAGGGCTGCTAAACATTTTTTCTGGAACGATTCTACGTTCAACAATACCTTACAAGTGCGTAACTCAGGAACATATTGGTATACGAGTTACAATCACTGTGGAGAATGGTACGATAGTTTGGTGGTAGATTCAGCGGTAGTTCCAAAAGTCAATTTAGGTCGAGATACAGTTTTTTGTGCGGATAGCTTACGGTTGAACGCTTTTTTGGAAAAACTCAACTTACTTGTGGCAAGATCAATCGAGAGACTCCACTTTTACAGTTTCAAAAACGGGTTTGTATAAAGTCACCGTAACCAATAAATGTGGAGTAGACTGCGATAAAATTAATATAACGGTTCAGGATACAATATTTCCAGATTTGGGTAAAGACACCGCAACGTGTATTGGAGACAGATTGGTATTTATACTCAACTACAGCGGAGTAAGCTATAAATGGTTTAACGGATGGTCTTCAAACACCAACTTAGTTACTCAACCCGGAAAATATTGGGTAGAAGTGTCTAATCGCTGTGGAACACAAAGTGATACAATAGTTGTTGATACCCTTCGCCCAGCCCAAGTAAATCTAGGAAACGACACTGCCACCTGCGCCCATTTGCCTCTAATCCTAAATGCTGGAGCAAACGACAAAAATCTGATTTGGCGTTGGCTGCATAACGGCAGTACAGACAGCAGTGTAGTGGTAAATGCCAGCGGAACCTACACCGTAGAAGTTACCGATAGATGCGGCATACAGACACATTCCATAAAAGTATACCAGCTCAACGCCCCCAATTTACAGATGAACGATACTACTATTTGCAAGGGCGATTCGATACAAATAACCGCCCGAGCAGATTCCGCCCAAATACGTTGGAGTACCGGCGCAACCGATCCAAGCATTTCCATAAAAGATTACGGCACTTATGGAGTAGGAGCACAAAACCGCTGTGGTTCAGATACCGTATTATTTAAGGTAGGCGAACTACCGCCACCAAAATTTACCCTAGCTGCTGATACGATATTGTGTAATCAAACCATTTGGGAGCCAGACGCTTCTCAACCCCGATCTAGTTACCAATGGAACGACGGATCTACCCAGCCTAAAAACCGCATAGAAAAAGAAGGCACTTACGCAGTAACGATAACCAACCCATGTGGTACAAACAGCGGAAGCATAAACGTGGCTTATTAGAACACCCCAAAAGCCTCAGCCACCATAAACTTAAAAGGAAAATATTGCCCCGGAACATTGCTCACATTGAGCGGCAACTCTACAAATGAAAACGATAAATATTTATGGAGTACAGGCGATAGCAGTCAAAGTATCAGTTTAAAAGTAGCAGGAGTTTACACGTTAATCGTAAGTAACTTTTGTGGAGCAGACACCCTAAACATTACTCCAAATTACTACCCTATCCAAGCTGCATTTGCCTTGAATGAGAAAGAAGGAATTTCTCCGTTTGAAGTAGCCGCAATCAATTTATCAGAAGGAGCAGTGGAATATCTATGGTGGATCGATTCCGATAAGAAAAGAACTACTACAAACCTGAGGGAAAGAGTTATCGGCTATGGTGAACACACGATAATGTTGATTGCCAAAAACCCATTTGGTTGTGCAGACACATTACGAGATACCATAGAAGTATTGAGAAACCCGAACATTCCACCCTTGCTGTGCGATTTTAGAATAGACCCAAATCCAGCCAGCGACTACTTTGTTATCTCGGCATCAAACAACGACAAACAAGTAAAGCAGGTAAAAATCTTTAACGAAATAGGGCAAGCGATAATAACAAGCGACGTGAGCCATTGGAAAGAAAATCCATTTAACCTCGAATACCGATTAAACGATTTACCTTCAGGCACCTATCTAGTAGGTTTATACTGCGAGGATGAAACCCAATACAAACGTTTAGTGATTGTACGTTAGGGGTTACTTGAAGAAAAACTCGGGCAAAGCCTTGCGTTCATCTTTCTTGAGCACATTGATGATCCATTGCGCTTTCAAAAATCCCCAACCGTAACTGTAAAACTGGATAAATGCCGCCATTACAGCGCCTAAAGCGATACTCAAGCTTTTGGTTTTAATAAGGCAATCGGCAAAAAGTAAAAGCACATAAGCACAAGCCAAAAAACCAAAAATGGGAATGCTCATTCCATTAATAATTAAAACAATAAACCCGAGACTAAACAGAGTTGGAAACCAATAGGTGATTTTTGAAGTTCCCGGGTGCCATTTGTTTAGAATTACTCGAACAACTCCAAATTTGTAGACCTGTTTCGAAAACTTTCGCAAATCGATTCGGCGTTTGTGGTAAACAAAAGCATCTTTTATAAGCTTGGTCTTATAACCCGCGATCCAAATCCTAAAACTCAAGTCTGGATCTTCTCCGGGGTGTATTTTCCCATATCCGCCAACGGTCTCAAAAACTGCTTTAGAAATACCCATGTTAAAACTTCTCGGCTGAAACTTTCCCAGTGCTTCATTTCCGCCTCTAATTCCGCCCGTTGTAAAAAAGGACGTCATTACGTAGTTGATAGATTTTTGCGTATTCGAAAAGGATGCATGAGCAGCGTCAGGTCCTCCAAAACAATCTACATAATCCGTTGTCAATGCTTTGCGAACATTTGCAATGTAATGAGGCGGAATCAAACAGTCGGAGTCGAAGATGATAAAATAGTTTCCATTGGCTTTTTCCATGCCAAAATTACGACTGGGTCCGGGGCCAGAGTTTGCCTTGAAGTGGTAAATGATATTGATTTTATCGCTGAATTTTTCGCAAACCGATTTACAGGGTATACTTGAACCGTCTTCAATAATCAAAACTTCAAATGCTTTGTCTGTTTGTTGACTCAAACTTTCTAAAAGTTCTTGAACTTCATCGGGCCGATTGTAAACCGGAACAATGAGCGAAAAAGAAAGTGTTTTGTTCATGTTACAAATGTATGTTCAAATATTGTTTTTAAACGATAGAGTTGTAGATTGGTCAAGTACTTTTATCCAGTCATTTTTAAATGAAATGAAAGCAGAAATAATAACTATAGGAGATGAGATTTTAATCGGTCAGATTGTTGACACCAATTCGGCTTGGATGGCTAATTTGCTATATAATCATGGAATAGAGGTAGCGCAGATCACTTCTATAACCGACGAAAAAAACCACATTGTAAATGCCCTTGACGACGTTCAAACTAGAGCCGATTTAATTTTGATAACAGGTGGTCTTGGTCCAACGAAAGACGATATCACTAAAGATACCTTGTGTGCCTACTTCAATGATCACTTGGAATTTCGTCAAGACGTTTTTAATCAAGTCAAGTCGCTTTTTGATTCTTATGGAGTAAAAATGCCAGCAATTAATCGACATCAGGCCGAAGTTCCGAGTACTTGCATAACCCTAATGAATAAAAAGGGAACAGCGCCGGGGATGTGGTTTCGTCGAAATAATAAAGTAATTGTTTCCATGCCTGGGGTTCCGTATGAAATGAAATATTTGATGGAGCAGGAAGTACTTCCAAGAGTAAAAACTGAATTTGAAACTCCCGAATTGGTGTACAAAACCATTTTGACTCAAGGCATAGGAGAATCCTCTCTAATGGAGATTTTAGGAGGCTGGGAAAACACAGTTCTTAATGATGACTTACGATTGGCATGGTTGCCAGCTGCAGGTAAAGTTCGGCTTAGAGTGAGCGGAAAAGGCAGCAGTCGTATTGCTTTAGAAGCTAAAATAGCCACCTACGTAAAACAATTACCAGCACTAATACCCGATCATTATGTAGGACATGAAACGGATGCTCTGGAAGTTGAGGTTGGTAATTTATTAAAGAAAAAGGGTTGGACAGTTTCCACTGCAGAATCGTGCACGGGAGGTAATATTGCTCATATGCTCACAGCCATCGCTGGTAGTTCGGCTTACTTTGAGGGAAGCATAGTTTCTTATTCTAATAAAGTAAAAGAAACGGTTTTGGGAGTGAGTTGGGAGAGCATAAAAAAGCACGGCGCAGTGTCAAAACAGGTGGTTGAAGAAATGGTTTCTGGGGTTCGGCAAAAATTGGGCACTGATTGTGCCATTGCAACTTCAGGTATTGCAGGTCCCGATGGAGGAAGTGCTAACAAGCCAGTCGGAACCATTTGGATAGCAGTAGCAACACCTGCAGGCGTTTTAAGCGAGCGTTTTCAGTTTGGAAACGATAGAGAGAAAAACATACTTAGGGCTTCTCAAACAGCCTTACATTTATTGCAAAAAGAATTATTGAAATAGGCGCTGATATTTTGAACAAAAAGCAATATATTTGCCGCCTCAAAAAATCAGACGAAAAATGGCGAATATCTGTCAGATCACAGGAAAGAAAGCAATGACGGGAAACAACGTTTCTCACTCAATGAATAAAACTAAACGTAAATTCAAACCGAATTTACAGGTTAAGAAATTTTATATTCCTGAAGAGGATAAGTGGGTAACACTTAAGATTTCGGCTTCGGGCATTCGTAACATCGATAAGTTAGGAATTTCTGTAGCGATCAAAAAAGCAAAAGAAAAAGGATATTACACTGCTTAATTAGTAGTTAGTATTAAAGATATAGGACCTCGATTCGGTAACGTTTCGGGGTTTTTTTATTTATGAGTATGTGATATATTGTGCCTTAAAGAGTGAGATGAAAAATTTCCAATACATATGCCTTGTAGTATTGTCGCTTTTGGCTGCTGGCTGCGCGTCAAAGCAAGGTAAAAAGGAGTTTTCTGACCATTATTCTGCTACAAAAAATGGGAATTTTGATAATAGCAAGAAGCGCAATCATCAGGTATTTTCAGCGGATTTTAAAATCGACACGATTTATCGCTCAATGAAAGGACCCATTGATGAAAGTACTTTTTATTTAGCAGATTCTGGAGACATTGTTTGGCTAACGGGCTATAAAGTTGAGGTGATTAACTCAAAAGGAGAGGTTATTGAACCTGGTTTTATATGTCACAATAATTTGAATTTGGATAGCATTCGCCGATTTCCATGGCAATCTCAAAATTTTGATTATCAGAATAGAGTTTTTACGCTAACCCAAGGTGCAACGGAGCTATCGCTTCCAGAAGGATACGGTGTGCCGATACCGGGAGAACAAGGTTTTAAAAGTATTTTCCAAGCTTTGAACCACAACTATCCGGAGGTAGATACCACCATAAAACACAGAGTTACTATAGCCTATTTTTTAGACTCTGAAATTGACTTTAAATTAAAGCCATTGTACATGCAAACGCTTTATGTAGTAAAACAATACCAAGGTCCCTTAGGAAGTATGGGTGAAAAACCCAAAGAAGATGCTTTGCAAGTAGAGTCAATAGGTAAGGATAATTACCATCCGGCACAACAGCCCACGTGCGGTGTAGACATGTTGGCCAACAACAAATCGCTAAATGGCGTGGATATGTATTACGATAACTACGGCAGAAAGTACACGGGGCATTGGAAGATAAATCCTGGAAAAGAAGTATTAGCAATGAACGTGGATAGGATGCTGAATCTAAATCAAAAACGAAAATTAGTAATGGCGGTGGCTCACGTTCATCCATTTTGCACAGAGATTGCTTTGATGAATGAAACAACACAGGAAAAAATAGTATCTCTAACAATGAAGCAGGCAGAAGAAGGGATAGGTTTAAATGAAATTCAAGTATATATTCCTACTGAGGATATTTGGCTGGATCCCTCAAATAAATATGCACTAGCTTCTTTTTATCACAATACAAGTTCAGATACTCTTTCAGCCATGTCTGTAATGTATTTATATTTTGAGGAATAAGCTCAAACTTTCAGGGCTTAGTATTGTCTGAAGTTTATATGGAAAAATTGACTTTATTTTGGCACCGGCGTGATTTAAGAGCCTACGACAATGCTGGGTTACATGCTGCGTTGCGAAATCATAAGAATGTACAGCCAGTTTTTATTTTTGACACGGATATCTTAGACCATTTACCGAAGCAGGATGCACGCATCGATTTTATTGATGAGGCATTACAACAACTAAACGAAGCCTACCAAAAATTCGGGGCCCGTCTCTGGGTGTTTTATGGAAATCCGCAGGATATCTTTAAAGAATTGACGAGTAAATACAACGTAGAAGCATTGTATTCCAATAGAGATTATGAGTCCTATGCTAAGAATAGAGATTCCAATATTTATGAATTTCTTAAGTCAAAAAATATTCCGTTTATTGGAAAAAAAGACCATGTAGTTTTTGAAAAGAACGAGGTAGTAAAAGGCGACGGCTTACCTTATACCGTTTTTACTCCGTATAGTAAAATTTGGAAGAACAACCTTAGCGATTATTATTTCAAAGCATATCCGATTGAGCAATATGCTGATAATTTTAATGCTACCGATGCTATTCAATGGGACAGTGTTTATGATCATGGTTTTATAAAAACGAATCACTCTTTTACTGCTCCAAATTTTGACGATAAGACAATCACTAATTACAAAGAACAAAGAGATTTCCCTGCTAAAGAAGGAACAACGAAACTAAGTGTCCATTTACGATTTGGAACAGTTTCCATACGGGAATGTGTTCGCAGAGCAATGGATTTAGAGAGTGAAACATGGCTGAATGAGCTGATTTGGAGGGATTTTTACCAATCCATATTGTTCCATTTTCCACATGTAGAAACATCTTGTTTTCGGTCGAAATACGAAAAAGTAGAGTGGGAGAAGAATGAAGAGCACTTTGAAGCGTGGTGTAAGGGTAAAACTGGCTATCCACTAGTTGATGCCGGAATGAGGGAGTTAAACGAAACGGGCTTTATGCACAATCGAGTGCGAATGGTGGTAGCCTCTTTTCTTACAAAACATTTGTTGCTCGATTGGCGTTGGGGCGAAGCTTATTTTGCTGAAAAGTTGCTGGATTTTGATTTAGCCTCAAATAACGGAGGTTGGCAATGGGCTGCAGGTTGCGGAACGGATGCAGCACCGTATTTCAGAGTGTTTAATCCTACATCGCAATTAGAACGATTTGATAAAAAAAAGGAATACGTTAAAAAATGGGTTCCTGAGTTTGGTACAACTAACTACCCTGAACCAATTGTTGAGCACAAGTTTGCTCGGCAAAGGGCTTTGGATAGGTATAAGGAAGGACTAGGTTAACGGTTATAATTGTTATTGGTGGCGCCAATCCAATACCTGTTGGCAGAAAATGCGCAAAAGGAGAATTGAAAAATTCCTATAAGAAGGATAATATTTTTAAGTTTCATTAATGATTTTTGAACTACAAATTCATTCGACTAACAACCTTACGAAAAGGTTTCGAAAAAATGATTTTTATTAGTTGTAAATAAAGCTAAGAAGCTGATTAACAATCTAGAAAGTCAAATTATCAAACGAAAAAAAGGAATAGTCGTTTTAACTAAACAAATTTACAAAAATCAACTAGTACAATTCATAGATATTTAACCTTCCTTCTAATGGTCCATTCCAAAGCGGAATTCTTCGTTTTGGTTTTAATCCTAATGCTTTAATAGCGGGAATATTCGCACTAAAAATAGCTGCTGTCCAACCTTTATAATCGGTTTTTAATTTATCCCCAATTTCCGAATAGAACTGCTTGGCATCGGCTAGTGTTATTCGCTTATCGTAAGGAGGATTCATAATAAGAAAACCAGACGCTGCAGGAGCTGGAGAATTGAAGAAGTCTCGTTGAAAAACATCAATATCTTGGTCCATACTAGCTGCTGCAATATTCATTTTTGCATCTTCAATAGCATAAGGGTGGCTGTCTCCGCCACTAATACGAGCTACATTATCAGATTCTATTCTTTTTGATTCATCTTTTATTTCTTTCCACTTATCACCATCAAAATTGCGCCACTGCTGAAAACAAAATTTTTGACGGTATTTTCCACAAGGTGTATTTTTAGAAAGCAGGAAAGCTTCGGTCAATAAAGTACCACTGCCACACATTCCATCATATAATTCTGATTTACCATCCCATCCACTCAGTTTAAGAATACCCGATGCTAAAACTTCACTTAATGGCGCAACGCCGCTTACGGTTTTGTAACCTCTTTTATGCAAAGAATCTCCTGAACTGTCCATAGAAATAGTGCAACTAGCTCCAGCGATCAATAGATTTATCCTCACATTGGCTAGTTTCAAATCTACATTTGGTCGTTCAGATCCGTTTTCGACAAAGCGATCGCAAATGGCATCCTTTAAAAGTTGAGCCGCATAAACACTGTTTTTAAAATGTTCGTTTCTAACTATGGCATCAATTGCAATCGATTTTTGCGGAAAAAACCATTTATCCCATTCCACCTTTTTGCCAAAATCATATAAATCATTGGCTTCGTTTAATTCGAATGAGACCAGATTAATTAATACCCTTAGAGCCGAACGAACTAAATAATTTGCTCGATAAACATCCTCAATGTTTCCTGCGAAAGCAACACCTCTCTTTCGGATTTCATGTTTGGAGCCAATTTTGCTTTTTACAAGTTCTTCAAGTAAAATCTCTTCGAGACCTTGATAAGTTGTAACATATATATTGAATTCAGATTTCATGCTTTTCGATTTTTGCAAATATGACTCATATGGATAGAAAAAGAATGCAAGAACCTAATGTGTCCGAACATTTTTTTGATAAACAGTTAAAACTATAAAAATCGATATAACTGTGCTAGTAATGAGCAATTTTAAACTGAGTATTTCTGTTAATTTTATTGCCCGAATGTGAAGCAAATAATGACAAGAATTTTTACCATACTATTTTTATTAATGGGCCTAAACTCGGCCTTCGCTCAAATGGACAAATACCACATTGACGGAGACATGAAAGATGGTTTTACCGACATGTCAAGTGCATTTGTTATTGTTTATGTCAATGGTCAAAAGCTAAAACGCGTTTCTGCCGATGGTAACGGAACTTTCGATTTTGATTTGGATTTCGGTAAAAATTACGAGTTGCATTTTGTAAAGCAAGGATACGCAACTAAAAAAGTGGACATTCTGTTGCAAAATGTTACAGCGGAAATGGTTGGAATTGGCTGCCGACCAAGGGAAGTTCAAGTGAGTATGATTCAAAAAGTTGAAGGGATTGATTACTCGGTCTTAGACAAATCGGTTGGTCAAATTTTTTATGATCCAGAGATAGAATGCTTTGATTGGGATGCCGACTACACGCTTAGGGCAATGGAAAAAATTGAGCAGCTAGTTGATGAACTCGAAGAGAAGAAAAAAGAATATGCTAAGAATACTGCAGCTGGAGATAAGGCATTGGCGAAAGGTGATTTTGAAACAGCAAAAAAGAGTTACGAAGCAGCTTTAGCGGCAATGCCTAAGGATGAAACTGCAATTAATAATTTAAAGAAAGTTGCTGAGAAAGAAGAGGAGTCAAAAAATGCTGAAGCCGCCGCAAAAGCTGCAGAAGAAGCTAAGGTCGCTGCGGAAGCTGAAAAAGCGAAAAAAGATGAATTTGATAAATTAGTAGCTGATGGTGATAAAGCGTTAAAATCTGAAGATTTTGATGAGGCAGCAAAACAATATGAAGAAGCGGCAAAACTTATGCCTGATCAAACATCTGTTAAAACTAAGCTTTCAATTGTAGCTGAAACAAAAAAGAAAAGAGAAGCTGCTGCTTTAGTAGAGGAAGAAGCTAAGAAGAAAGCAGAAGAGGCTAAGAAAGAAGCTGCGGATATAGAAAAGGCTTCAAAAGCAAATGAAAAAGAGCAAGCGAAAGCTGAAAAGGAAAAAGCTCTAGAAGAAGAAAAAGCTGCTAAAGAAGCTGCAGATAAAAAGGAAGCTGATGAATTAGCAGCAAAAGATGATGCCAAGAGAAAAGCGGAAGAAGCTAAAAAGGTAGAGGAAACTAAAGCTGCCGAAAAGAAAGAAAAAATAAAAGAGGAGCCCAAAAAAGAAGAAAAGAAACCTGAACCAAAGAAAGAAGTAGTTAAAAAGTCCGTTCCTAAGCCACCGGTAAAGAAACCTGCAGTTGCAGTTTCAAAACCTAAAGCAACTGCGGGTACTGCCGCAGCAATTGCTAAGAAGGAAGAACACGCAGAAAAAAAGAAAGAGTTACATGCTACTGCTAAAAAGGTAACAAAGCCTAAAGATAAGCATAATGATATTCATGCTAAATTAGATCAGGCTGCTGCTGCTCAAAACCCCAAAACAACTAGTATCCATGAGCATCATGATTGGAACATGAATCAACCTGGTGTGCACGAAGAAATTGCGAAAGAGTATCCTATTGGAGTTACAGAAGAAGTTTATATGAAGGGCAATAAAGAAATCTTGGAAAGAGTAGTTGTAAAGGATGGAATGGGCAGTATTTATTGGAGAGTAAAACACCCTTGGGGTGGAGTTTACTATTTTAAAAATGCCAATGTTTCAATCTCTTCGGTTGAGTTTGATTTGTTTACAACCATTAAAGATGATGAAGGAAACGTTATAGAACCTTATCACATTGACAGAGTAAACGATCATTGATCTTTTGGAGGAACAGGATCATATCCACTTGTTCCCCAAGGATGGCATTTAGAAATTCTTTTCAATCCCAACCAAACACCTTTTAATATTCCATGTGTTTCAATTGCTTCGTAGGTATACCTGCTGCAAGTAGGGGAGTGTCTGCAATTTTGACCCAGCAGCGGAGAAATAGTCCATTGGTAGATTCTAATCAGAGCTAGAAATGGAAACGATATTATTTTACGAGGAAGTTTCATTGTTTAGTACGGGTACAACGTATAACGTCTCACGTATCACGTCTGACGTAATACGTTGTACGTTAGACGTAATACAATCAATTTACTCAAAATCCTTGTACAACATACTTGCCTGAACCTCATTATTATCCTGGTATTTACCAGATACGTACTTATCGTAATCTCCTTCAATAGAGTGATAGTAAATCTGACAGATTTCAACTCCAGCGTAAATTCGAATCGGCTCCACGCAATGAATTTCTAAAGTCCAAAAACCAGAAAAACCTACATCTCCAAAACCAGCGGTTACATGAATGTATAATCCCAAACGACCAATGCTACTTCGTCCTTCTAACATAGGAACGTAACTCTCCGTTCTAGTATGTTCAGTAGTTCTGCCTAGGTACAATTTACCGGGCTCTAGCACCAAACCTTCTTCAGGAATAAACAATTCCTTAGTTGCATTTGGCTTTTTCATTTCCAAGATAGGAGTATCGTAAACCAAAAGCCTATCGTGTAAACTCAAATTGTACGAATTTGGATTTAAACGTTTCTCATCGTATGGGTTGATAAAAATACTTTTACCAAGTTGCTTTTTTATTTCGTTTCCAGAAAGAATCATGGGTTATTTTATTTGATATTCACTTCCGTCTTTTCCGTCGTTCAACACGATGCCAACGGCATTTAATTTATCACGGATTTCATCCGATAAATCCCAGTTTTTATTGGCTCGTGCTTCTGCCCGCATTTCAATAAGCATTTGCATCACGTCATCCAGTTTATCTGAACCATCTTCAGCCTCATCTAACAGCCCAAGAACCTCAGTCATAAAAGTGATAAAGGTTTTCTTCATTCTGTTGAATGTTTCAACTCCAATTGAGGATAATGGAAAATGATTATCTGCAAATGAATTGATTTTATTGGCCAAATCAAATAACACTGCTATCGTCTTTGGGGTATTGAAATCGTCACTCATTTCAATGTAAAGCTGATCGCACAATTGGTTTATTTCTTTTTCCAATTCCGCATTCATGGTTCCTGCTTCAACAGCTTCCATTTTGGAAACCAAGCGCAGAGCATTGGTCAATCTTTTATATCCTTTTTCTGCTGCTTTAAGTGCGTCATTAGAGAAGTCAACCGTACTTCTGTATTGAGCTTGCAACAAAAAGAAACGAATGGTCATCGGAGAATATCCTCTGTCCAACAATTTGTGATCTCCAGCAATTAATTCTCTGGGTAAAAAAGCATTCCCCAAAGATTTGCTCATTTTTGTTCCATTAACCGTCAACATGTTGCCATGCATCCAATATCGAACAGGGTCTTCACCACCTGCGCCAATGTTTTGCGCTATCTCACATTCGTGATGTGGGAATTTCAAATCCATTCCACCGCCGTGAATATCAAATTGTTCGCCTAGGTATTTTGTACTCATTACCGAACATTCTAAGTGCCATCCCGGAACTCCCATTCCCCAAGGCGATTTCCATTTCATTAAGGTATTCTCAGAAGCAGCTTTCCAAATTGCAAAATCTGCAAAGAATTTTTTCTCAGATCCACCTGCTAGGTTATCTCGGGTTTGTTCAAGTAAATCTTCAACTTTTCTTCCAGAGAGTTTTCCGTAATCGTATTTTTCTTGAAATTTTTGAACGTCAAAATAAACCGAGCCGTTTACTTCGTATCCATATCCGTTGTCAATGATTTTTTGAACCATCTCTATTTGCTCCATGATATGGCCGGTGGCAGTGGGTTCAATACTAGGTTCTTTTAGATTAAAAACTTTGTTCACCGCATGAAACCCATTGGTGTACTTCTGTACTATTTCCATGGGTTCGATTTGCTCTAGTCGCGCGCGTTTTTCAATTTTATCTTCCCCCTCGTCTGCGTCATTTACCAAATGTCCCACATCGGTAATGTTCCTTACATAACGAACATTGTAACCCAAGTGTTCCAGGTAGCGCCAAACAATATCAAAGGTTAAAAATGATCGCAGGTTGCCTAAATGGGCTTCGTTATAAACGGTAGGTCCACAAACATATAAACCCACGCGAGGTGGGTTTAAAGGTTCAAACTTTTCTTTCTTTTTTCCTAGTGAATTAAATACCTCAACAGGGTATTGATCATATAGGGCCATTAAGTTTAGGGTTTATTGTTGAATTTCCATCTGAATATAGTTCAGGAACTCACGTTTTACATCTTTATTTTTAAACTGTCCACCGTATTCAGCAGTTACAGTGCTCGAATTTATATCTTTTATTCCTCTTGAGTTTACACAAAGGTGTTTTGCATCGATTATGCAGGCAACATCTTCAGTTCCCATCGCTTTTTGCATATGACGAACTATTTGCATGGTTAGTCTTTCTTGAACCTGAGGGCGTTTAGCATAATACTCAACAATTCGGTTGATTTTAGAAAGACCTACAACCTTTCCGTTAGACATGTAGGCAACATGTGCTTTACCAACAATTGGCAAAAAATGGTGCTCACAAGTAGAGTAAACCACTATGTTTTTCTCAACAAGCATTTCATTGTATTGGTATTTATTCTCAAAGGTTGAGGCTTTTGGTTCGTTATCTGGGTGTAAACCACTAAAAATTTCGTTTACAAACATTTTCGCTACACGTTTTGGAGTTCCTTTGAGGCTATCATCGGTCATGTCTAAGCCAAGTGTATACATGATATTAGCAAAATCAGCTTGAATTTTTTCAATTTTATCAGCATTCGATAGTTCGAATGCATCTGACCTTAGCGGAGTTTCTGTGTTCGCGGATAAGTGATTGTCGCCGATTACATCGACATCCAGTCCGTTCAATTTTTCTTCGTGTGCCATTTCTTTTTGTTTTCTCTTATAACAAGTCAAGAGAACTTTTGTGCAAATATAATTGCATTAAAAACAATGAAGCCAGCTAGCTTGCCAATTAGTGTTATTGAAATTACTAAAAAGTAAGACTTACACTTGCATTCGGCATAAAGGGCAATTGGTTTACACGGGTGTTTGACAAACGATCGTAGTAGAAAATATTTGCCCTATTCAAAACATTGGTAATTCCAGCTGCTGCTACAAATTCACTAAAAGCACCTAGCGTCCAGGTACGCTTTATGTTGGCATCAAGTCTTGCATAAGCAGGCAACCGTCCCTGATTTAAATCAGAGTATAAAGCATTCAAATTGCCGTTTGCGCTGCTGTAATCTTGATCGTATCCTTCGGCAAAATTAATTTCTTCATATAACCCTTGGGTTTGAGTAAAAGGGAATCCGCTGCCAAAATTATAACGCACATTTGCTTCCCAATTCAAGTCTTTTCCAAACGTATAAGCTCCAACTAAATTAACATTGTGACGCCTGTCAAAAACAGGACTATACTCTTGTATGCCATCCCAACGCGTAATTTTTGTCAAAGAATAAACCGACCATAAATAAAACTGTTTGTAGCTCCATTTTACGCTCAAATCGGCTCCATATGCATCTCCGGTTTCAACTATAAAATCCTTTTTAAGAATATCTGGCTTGTCAGCATTGTAATCCGCATCTTCGTACAACTTGTTGCGGTTTATGTTTAATAGTTGATTGAATTGTTTGTAGTAACCTTCCAAGTTAATGGTTATGCCTTTCCATAAATCGTATTCAAAACCAAGGATGTAGTGATTTGCTTTTTGCAAACGGTTATTGAGTGGTTTTGTCTCCCCATTTTTAGTTACGTATTCTTCTTGTAAGCTTTCAGGCCCACTTAAAAACCCATAAAAAAGATTTACAATATCTCTGTCTGAATTTGCTGCAATTAAGTTCTGAGAATAAATTCCAACTGCGCCTTTTACCCTAAAATCATCAGTGATGTTATATTTGGCTCCAAACCGAGGTTCTGGAGATATGGTCGAAAGAGAGGCGTAATATTGTATGCGAATACTGGGATCTATAATAAGATCACCGAAGGTTAATTTATATTTAGCAAACATCCCCAATTCAGTATTATTTTCTTGTTGTTTAAATTCTCTTCCAAATTTATTGGTGTATTCAAAATCGGTTGTAAATCCAACAATATCAATTCCAAACTTAAACTCATTGTCCCCAGTGAAATAAGTAGATCCTATTCCAAAGTTAAAGCCATTAACACCGCTTTTTCGAGTTCTTGCAGAAGGCTCATCCATTTGAATAAGATACCTTGAAACCGCTAAGTTTCCTTCAACAATTGCGCTACTTCCTTTTGGCAGCAAAAGAAACCTTCCGCCTCCTCCAAAATTTCTCCAACCTATGGAAGTTCCATTCCGGTATGATGCGTCATCCGTAAAATTAAACCCAAATAAATCGGCTTTCGAACCTGATGGTGCTGCAAAGCTTATTTTGCCGTATAAATCATTGAATTTGTAAGGTAATCCGTTTGAGTCAGCATAACTGTAAAGTGTTTTGCTCGATTGATCTAAATAGGATGTTTTTGCAGATAGAATGTAACTTATGGTTCCATCATTTTTGGTTTTAGCTTTTTTTAGTGGGCCTTCTAACAATGCTTTTGCTCCGAAAGTGCTCAACGAAACTTTCCCTGACAATCTTTTATTATTTCCAGCACGAGTAGTAATATCCATTATAGACGAAACTCGTCCTCCATATTCTCCGCTAAAACCACCAGTGTAAACATCGGCACTTTGCATTATATCTGCGTCGAATACGGAGAATAAACCGATAGAGTGGAAGGCATTATAAACTACCATTCCGTCTAATAATATTTTGTTTTGTACAGGAGATCCTCCTCGGATATATAATTGTCCACCTTGGTCACCAGTGAAAATTACTCCCGGAACAACTTGCATGTATTGAGCAAAATCTGCTTCACCACCAATAGTCGGTAGTTGATTTATTTCTTGAGGTGTAATTTTAGTAACAGACATTTTTACTTGCGTCTGCGACTCTTGTTTTTCTCCGTTAACATCAAATATGTTCAAGTCAACAGAAGACTCCTTAACGCCAATATTCATGGTTGCTGTTTTATTAGCTTCAATAGTTACTGCTTTTTCGAAAGTCGCAAATCCCATTGCGCTTATGGTAATTGTGTAGTCGCCTGCAGGTACTTTGCTAATAGAGTAAAACCCATTTCCATCGGTAGCAATTCCATAGGTGGTGCCTTTTAAAATTACGTTAGAGTATAAAACTGCAGAACCGTCTTTTTCGTTAGTAACGAATCCTTTTATTCCGCCCGTTTGAGACAAAATTGTAGTCGAACACCCAAGAAAAAGTAGGGTAACAAGAAGTAATCTTTGTAGCATTTGAATTTTCATTTTTCAGAAGCTTGCAAAAGTATGAATATAGCTATGCTATTATTTTTAATTATTGCCAATTGCTTATAAACTGACTTAGAGGTTTATTTAATGGATAAATGGTGACTTGTTTAGTGAAGTAGTTTAAACGCAAGTTCTTTAAGCAGAGAACCGTCTGAAGTGCTGGTGTTGTTAATGCCTTTAGATTTTTGATCGTATTCTCTTAAAAGTTTTAATGCTTTATAACAGCGTCCTGGGCCAATTTGCTGTGCATGTTTAACCAGCTTGGTTGCAGGATATGGAGCCATGCCAATAGAGCGCATAGCTTCATCTTTTGATTTATGTGGTAAATAATGAAAACTCATTAACCGCCCATAAAAACCGTATAAACTGCTTACAGTAACAATCATTGGATGATTTTTAGGGTTATCTCCGTAATAGTTCACTATTCGGTTAACCTTGAGAACATCATTCTTGGCTAAGGCATCTTGAAATTCAAAAATGTTATAATCTTTACTAATCCCAACGTTTTCTTCAATATGCTGAGTATTTATTTCAGTCCCCTTATCAATTGCAATGGTTAACTTGTGCAACTCATTGGCTACTGTGCTTAAGTTACTTCCCAAATATTCAGTTAGCAATAAGCTGGCTTTTTGAGTGATTTTAAACCCTTTACGAGCGAGGTAATTGTGTATCCAATCAGGAATTTGATTTTCGTATAAGGGCTTACTTTCAAAATAAACACCTTTCGATTTTGCCTTGGCAATAAATTTTTTTGCAGCAGTAGTCTTGTATTTGTAGCATACAACAAAAACTGTAGTGTCTACAATGTGATCTAAGTATGGCATTAGCTTATCAGTGATCTTTTGTATTGACTGTGCTTCCTTTAAAATTACAACTTGGCGCTCAGCCATCATTGGAAAGCGTTTTAGACTTTCTATGAGCTGATCCCACTGTACATCCTTTCCGTAAACTATGGTCTGGTTAAAAGCTTTCTCAGATTCATCTAAAACTGAATCTTCTATATAGTTTGAAATTAAATCAATAAAGTAAGGCTCTCCACCTGATAAAAAGTAAAAAGGCTTGATATCCTTTTCTTTTATGGACTTTAATATTTGTTGATAGTCTATTGTTGCCAAAACTCAATTTTCAGTGGGCTAAATTATGCTTTTGAATCATTTACTTTGCAGGGTGCAAAGTTTAAATTTACCGGAATATAATTTTAAGTTCTCTAAAAGTGGCGATCAAGTTTTGGTATGGGATCAAGTGCGAAAGAAAAACATTGTGTTAACTCCTGAAGAATGGGTAAGGCAGAATTTTATGTGTTACTTATCTTCAGAGTTTGGCTATCCTCAGTCACTTATGCAACTTGAAGGAGGATTGAAATACAATACCATGAATATGCGCAGTGATATTCTATGTTATAACCAGGCGGGGAACCCCGTTCTTTTGGTCGAGTGCAAACGACCAACGGTTTCTATCACTCAAAAAACCTTTGACCAAATTGCGCGATACAATATGTCATTAAAAGTTCCTTTTTTGGCGGTAACCAATGGTTTGGAACACTTTTATTGTAAAATTGACTTTGAAAAGAAAGATTTTCATTTTTTGCCCAACTTACCCCAGTTCGATTTAGTTAAAACTATATAATGAAGTATCTATTAATTACCATTTTTCTTTTGACGCTGGGAACATCAAACTCGGAGCAAGAATTTGGAAATTCTAATCTTCGACTTGGCCTTTTCCAAAATCAGAATGTTCGGTGTTATGTCAAAGCGGATACAGAGCAACTCAGTGGTTTTTTGAATAGAAATGGTGGAATTTATTTTTCAACTTTTAGGGGGTGGTCGAAAATTGAGTTGAAAGGCCAACAACTAATCCACTTATCTCAGTTGGAATGGTGCTCATCTATAAGAATAGAAGGGGGGAAAGGGCAAATTTTAAGCGATACGAGTTTAATAAACACCAAAACAGATAGGGTGCATCAAGGTGCAGTTCAAAGGCATCCTTCCTATACCGGGAGTGGGGTTGTAATGGGCTTTGTAGATACTGGGATAGATTTTACACACCCCGATTTTAAAAATAAAGATGGATCGACACGAATTGTAAAAATTTGGGATCAAACTAAAAATGCGGATTCAACAGTGCGCCCAAGTTTTGGTTACGGAGAAGTTTACGACTCAGCAATGATAAATGCTGGAAATTGCCCTCATGTTGATAACAATGGCCACGGAACTCAGGTTTGTGGCATGGGTGCGGGAAATGGAAATTCGGTTCCAGATTCGATTGCAGACTATACTGGACACGCTCCAAATTCTACGATTATCTGTGTAAATACAGATTTTAATCGTGCAAATTGGACACTTTCAATTGCTGAATCTATTGAATGGATTTTTTCTGAAGCTGATAAGTTAGGTTTGCCTTGTGTTGTAAATTTGAGTGTTGGAACGTACTCAGGAAGCCACGATGGAAAAGACTTGGCTGCACAAGTTATTGATTCCATGGTAGCTGCAAAACCTGGAAGATTTGTAGTTGGTGCAGCTGGAAATGCAGGTTCTATTGGCCCTTTTCATCTTAGAACTGAGGTGGTGTCTGATACGGCTTTTACTTATTTTAAATCGAACACAAATTCAAATTTTGGCAATGCAATATTTATTGAAGCTTGGGGAGATACCGCAGCTATGAAAAACCTGAAAATTGGTTTTGGGTATACCGATACAACATTGTGGAGTGATTCTATTTTCTATCTAGAACCAACTGCAAACCGACTTGATACTCTAATGACAACTTCTTTGGGTGGAAATAGTCAATTATTGACTTTTTCAGAAGTTCAAGGAGGGGTGGTCTTGTATCAAGTACTTTGTACAAACCCTCAACCGCAGCACTTTTATGGTTTGTTTACAGTAGGCTCTGGTACGCATGATATATGGAGCACAAGCTTGTTAGGCTGGTCTGATATTGTTCGGACTGGTTCACCAACAATTGGTCAGTATCCTAATATTTCCAAATACATTTATCCGGATACTAATCAAAGTATTGTAAGTAGTTGGAATTGTTCTCCAAATATTATCAGTGTTGGAAATTACGAAAACAGAAAAAGTTATGTAAACCAGTTTGATAGTCTTGTGATTTATGCAGCAGCTGTTGTCGGTCAAAAAGGTGGAACAAGTAGCAGAGGGCCCAATCGTTTAAACTACACCAAACCAGATTTGATGGCTCCTGGGAATTATACCATGGGAGCAGGACGTTTTCAGGATTTGAATTATCTAAAAACTAATGCGACCAACGGATACAAATTAGCTAAAGGTGGTTACCATTTTGGTAATGGAGGAACCTCAATGGCCTCTCCAGCAGTAGCGGGAATTGCAGCGTTGTATTTTGAGAAATGTCCAACTACAACAAGCGAAGAAGTAAGAAAAGCGCTTATAAACAACACCTTTTCAGACTCGTATACGGGAGTTGTTCCGAACAATGTATTTGGATCGGGCAAGGTAGATGCATTTGCCACGTTGAGTAGTAGTAATTTGAATGATAGCTTATTAGTTTCGGGTAAAACGGTTATTTGTAAAGGAGATTCAATAAAAGTACTGTTGTCCTCAGTTTATCCAACCTATAAATGGAACGATGGGATTTCAAGTTTGGATCGATATGTAAATAACTCCGACACCTTGTATATGACCTTTTCCAATAATTCGGGATGTATTGGTAAATCTGACACTTTAGTTACTGTAGGTGTTGAAATTCCAGTTGTTTCAGTAATTTCAGAAACAGATTCATTTTGTGTTGGAGGAGAATTAGTGGTAAAAGGCTCTGGTGCTGCAACATATTTGTGGAGTAACAAAGAAAATGGAGATTCAATTATAGTGGATGAGGCAGGTGTCTTTTATCTCACGGGAAAAGATTCAAATAACTGCGTAGGTTACGATAGTATTGCTTTGACGCAATACCGCTGTAATATTGGAATTGATGATAACGAAAACTTGCCGTTTACCATTTTTCCAAATCCGGTAAATAACTATTTAACGATTGAAGGATTCAATAAAGAGTCAGTTGGAGTAGATTTAACAATTATGAATGCTGTTGGGAAAATTGTGCTAAAACGAAAACTAGAAAGTGGGGTGAGTTTGGAGATAATCCAAGTTGATGTTTCTCACTTTCAATCCGGATGGTACATTCTTGAATTGAATTATAAGACAGCCTCAAATAAATATCGATTTGTTAAGTATTAGATTAGTCTTTCTTCTTCCTTTTCTGCTGGTTTTCAGTGATATTTCTGCGCAAAATAACTACGTCGATAACGAACTAATAGGCAAACTGAAACCCAATACCACTATTTCTGAAATCCCTAAATCAACTCAACGTTCTATTGGGATTATTGAGGTGGCTTCAATTTTTCAGAATACGGACCCACACGGTATTAGAAACATAGAAGAAACTGATTTTGCATCCTTTCATTCGATTTTCTTGAATGGAGAAGTTTCCGTTCCAAAAGCAGCTAATATTCTTTTGAAAACAGGATTATTTGAATACGTTGAACCACGATATATTGGTGAATTGGCCTACTCGACTAATGACCCCGGCTATGCTAACCAATATGCACTGCAACTTATTCAGGCGGAAAAAGCTTGGGATTTAAGCAAAGGAAATTCATCAGTTTTAATTGGAGTAGTTGATGCTGGAATTGACACAAGTCATTATGATTTAAGAGGAAAATATTTTGAAAATGTGGCGGACCCAATCAATGGTCTAGACGATGACAACGATGGTTTTATAGATAATTATTGGGGATGGGATTTTAAATCGAAAACTGGAAACGTTCAACTTTCTGGAGGAATAGATCACGGTGCTCAAATGTCGGGTCTTATAGCTCCGAATACTGATAATGCTGCTGGAATAGCGGGTATTGGGTTCAATTGTAAAATGCTGGGTGTAAAAGTTACCAATGGTTCAGCAGTCGTATATGGATATGAGGGAATAAAATACGCAGCTGATAAAGGTTGTAAAGTGATTAATTGCTCTTGGAACATAAAAGCGTTCTCTAAGTTTGGTGAAGAAATGGTTGATTATGCTTTTTCAAAAGGTGCATTGGTTATTGCTGCCGCAGGAAACCAAGGAAAGGAAGACAATAATTACCCAGCCCAGTACAAAAATGCATTGGGAGTTACAAATACCGACTTAAATGACAATCGCGTAAGCAATTCAAACATTGGTTATTACACAGATATTTCTGCACCTGGTTTAAATGTAATTACTACAACTCCAATAAATGGATTAAACAGAAACTCAGGTACATCCTACAGCACCGCATTGACCTCCGGCGCAGCTGCTTTATTGGCAAGTTACAAACCAGCTTTGGGGCCAAATGATTTAAAAAATATCTTGAAAGCCAGTGCTGCAGATGTATACAAAAACGGACAGAACTCTTTTTATAAGAATAAATTAGGAGCTGGAAGATTAGATGTTTTTGCCGCAATGAACTATTCAGGAAATTGGATAGAAATTGATGAGGTAATGGCTTCCGATGTTGAGGGTGGTGCTATTGAACAGGCTGATACTGTTCAGGTTTGGTTGAAAGCTACGAATTACTTACAAGCTGGAAATATTATTAAAATCATTCTGCGCGACCTGTCGAACTATGCTAGCGTTTTGGATTCTGTGTGGGAGATTAATTCTATACTAAAAGATGAGCAGCAGAACAATGAGAGCAACCCATTTAAATTAAGGTTAGATGCACTTATTCCGCAAAATGAGGCACTGGATTTTGAATTGATTGTTCAGTCCTCGAGTGATACGTTTACCCACGGTTTTTCATTTATTGTAAATCCAACCTATAGAGCTATAACCGTTAATAAATTGCATCTTACAATTGGTAGTCGTGGCACTTTTGGATATTACGAATATCCCGAAAAGAAAGGGATTGGAGTAACTTATGACGGAGGTGATCAATTGCTATACGAAGGAGGGTTAATTATCGGGCAGGGAGTTGAAGGAAACTCTAAAGTAGTGGATAGAATACGCGGAGTAAGAGATGTGGAGCAAACTGACTTTAGAACAACAGCTGGACTTCAAGAAATAACTCCTCCAAGCTCAGATTTAGGATTCTATTCTCAATTTGATGATCAGGGAGCTAAAAACCCAATAAATATTGTGGTTGACCAATCTACAAGAGCTTGGAATAAATTAGGTCATGAGAGTTATGTAATTATCGATTACGTTATAAAATCGAAGGCGAGTCAAAAATTAGAGAATATCTATGTCGGACTTTTTGCCGATTGGGATATAGATGATGCTGAAAAAAATAAAGCTAAATACAACGGTCAGCGTTATGTTGCTTACACCTATTCAGAAGCACCTAATGCTCCAGTTGCCGGTCTTCAATTATTGAGTGAATATGCTGATTGGCGTTGTTATTCTTTCGATCATTTAATTGGAGGGGAAGGAGGAATAGACCTTACCGATAACGATGTATTTAGTAAAGAAGAGAAGTTTAAAGCCCTTTCTAATTTCAGAGAAAATGCTGGTGAAAGTGGAGAAGGAGCAGATGTACTTCAGTTGTTGAGCACGGGACCGCATACCATTGAAGCTGGAGATTCGCTCAGCGTTTCTTTTGCGATTCACGCTGCCGATAATATTACTCAATTACTAGAAAATGCCGATAGTGCATTTTATCAAGAAAATGGAGAATTGCCCATGAGTTTGAAAGAAATATTAACGAAAGAATTCACTTTATACCCAAATCCAAGTTCTGGCAAAGTAAGCTTGCAGTCCGCCGATAAAATTGACCTAAAATCTATTCAACTATTTAATTCCTTTGGCAGCGAAGTTCCTTTTACGTTTGAAAAAAACGAAACGAATGTTCAAATAGAGCTTAAGGAGCCACAAGCAGGTTTTTATTTTTTAAGAGTTAATCAGAAGACTCTTAAATGGTCTGTAACTCAATAATCAACTTCTTTTTGTAATTATTGGTCGAGTTGTTTGCTGCTCTTGACTAATTGAAACTTATGCTTTAATTTAGAGGGCGTAAAATCATAAAAATAATAACAACATGATTCCCATAATAGTCTTAGTAATTGTCGTTTTCGCACTGTTTGATTCTGTAGTAATTGTGCCAGAAAAATCTTCTAGAGTTATTCAACGTTTAGGTAAATTCCAGCGTATCGCAGGTCCAGGGTTAACCTTTAAGTTGCCAGTATTAGACCGTGTAGCCGGAACTATTTCATTGAAGATTCAGCAATTGGACGTAGATATTGAAACCAAAACCATGGATAATGTATTTGTGGATATGAAAGTTTCGGTGCAATATGTAATTCAACCGCTAAAAATTTGGGATGCTTTTTACAAATTGGAAGATCCGGTACAACAAATTGCGTCCTATGTGTTTGATGACGTTAGAGCAGAGGTGCCAAAGTTAGAGTTGGATGACGTTTTTTCTAGAAAAGAAGATATTGCAATCGCAGTAAAACGAAATTTGTCAGAAGCTATGGATACCTATGGTTTTGAGATTGTTAAAACTTTGGTAACCGATATAAATCCGGATGGACGCGTAAAGGATTCTATGAATCGAATAAATGCTGCTAAAAGAGATAAGGAAGCAGCAAGAGAAGAGGCAGAAGGTGAGAAAATAACGATTGTAAAACGGGCAGAAGCTGATGCTGAGAGCAAACGACTGCAAGGTGAAGGTATCGCACAACAACGACTTGAAATTATTAGAGGATTTAAAGAATCGGTAGAGGATTTTCAAAAGGCATTAAATTCAATTGATGCGCAAGAGATTATGCAGTTTGTATTAATGACACAGTACTTCGATACGTTAAATAACATTGGGAGTAGTTCCAAAAGCAATACACTGATGATTCCACATTCTCCGGCAGCAATGAATGATTTCTTTCAGCAAATAGTTGCTGGAACTGTAATGGCCAAAAAGGCTGAAGAAGGAGATGAAGCTCGAGAGGAAGAAATTAAATCGGAGGAAAAAAAATAGTTTATTCCGCCGGGATTAAGTTCTTGTAATGCTCAAAACCTTCCATTATGTTTTTTACATAATTATAAGGTTCTTTTCCACGACAGTAACCGTGCTTGCACACTTTATCAGTATAGAACTCAGCTTCTGATTTTTTAAGTACATAGTTTTCTACGTTTTCATCCCAAATGGTAGGATCAGCACCATATTTATCTGCTAAATTTTTAGCATCAATGATATGCCCAAGCCCAACGTTATAAGAAGCAAGTACAAGCTTTTGTCGTTCTACTTTATTATCGATACTTTTTTCCCAAAATTCATTTATCCATTTTAAATATTGCACTCCCGCCTTAATATTTGCCTGTGGGCTTTCAATGTTAGAGCTATCTAAACCATAAGCTGCAGCGGTGTGGGGAACCAATTGCATTAAACCGTATGCTCCCAACCAAGACTCGGCTTTAAGGTTAAATTTTGATTCCTGATACACTTGGGCAGCTAGTAACCTCCAGTCCCAATTAATGACAGAAGCTTCTTCTTTAAGTATACCGTCATAAGGTGAGATCTGGCCTCCAGAAACCGAAGAATAATCGCTCTGTAATTTCTGCTTAAGGTTGGTTCGGGCCCTAAAGTATTTTGCATAAATGGTATAAAAGTCTGTTTCTTCTTTTTCTACCTTAAGCCATTTGTTAGCAGCTAAAAGTAGCGCCGTATCACTTTTTCGGAATACCCAAGCTATGTTTTGTTTTAAACTGATGTCTAGGTCGATATTTAAATTTCCGTGCATCTTTTTTTGAACCTTGGCCACGTTTTCATCAGCTACGGTATACTTAATTTTTCCTTCTGAAACAGCTTCTATCAATTGCAGAGTCATATTAAAAGCAACAGCTGTATCGTTACTACTCACCGGTACAATATTTATGGGTTCACCTAGCTCACCACTCAAATTTTCTAACCGTTCCAAAAACGAAGACCCAGACCAAACATGAATGGATTTATTTGAGAGCTGTTCAAGTCCAGTGAGCAGTGAGTCTCGAATATTTCGTTGAATAAGTACCTGATGTGTTTTATGAATGGGGTCAGTAAAAGCAACATGCTTTTTACGGTTTATGGTTGAAGTAATATTAGCAGCAACCACATCACCCACGCCTTGATTTAAATAGTACATCATGCTATCCAAGTTGTAAACTACTTTAACTTCAAGTTCTACACCGAGTTCTCTAGAAAAACGTTCTAATAATTCATATTCAAACCCCATGGGCTGGCCCTTGTAAATGAAATAGCTGGTAGTAGAGTTGTCGACCAATGCCACCAATTTATTGCCACTTTTAATAGAATCGAGATCAAAAGAATAGCTTTTAGGTTCCGAAATACGCTCCTGCTTTGGTAAACACGAACTAATAAATAATGGAATTAAGAAAATTGATAGCAGTAACCTCATGAGCCTAATTTAACTCAAATTGAGTGAACAGCAGTTATAACACTTTTACTATCACCCAATAAAAAGCCACCACGAGAAAAATGACCACAAAGAGTTTGGAAATTCCTTTATAATGAGTTTTGATCATTTTGCGGTCTTTCCAATAGGCAAAAATCATTACTAACGCGAAAACGATCAGGAAAAAACCTGCAAACTGAAGTTGTCCTCTACTAAAATCCATTACTGTTTATTAGGTGTATTATTATTTTGTGGACTTGTTGGTTGGCCTTGACTCTTCTGCATTTCTTGCTGAATTTGTTTCACTAAGTAGTTGTGATATTGTTGGTACTGGTTTGTTCCAAAGAACAATAATACACTTGCAAGAGGAGCAGTTTCTTTATAGCCCGCAATAACGTGAATTCTGCTCATATTTTCATCCAGTAGGGCATAGGAAGGATAAGACATTTGACCATCAAGTAGTGAATACGCAAATAAGTGAGTTCCTTTTTTACCACCTGGGTTCAAATTATAAAAATCAAAGTTGTTGAAGTTTACCGTGTCTTTTTGCTCAGCATTAAACTTAACGGCGTAATAGTATTGATTCATAAACTGCACCACATTCGGGTCTTTAAACGTTGTTGCATCCATTTTTTTGCACCAACCACACCAATCGGTATAAAGATCAATAAAGATCTTCTTTGGTTGAGTTTTCATAGCTTCTTGAGCTTCTTCTATGGTCACCCAATTAATACTAGCTGCCACTTGGGCATTTAGCTGAATTGAAACAGCGAATATGAAAAGGAATAGGATTTTTTTCATTTCTTATGTTTGAATTGCAAATATATTAGTATATCAATTTTAAACTAGCCTTGATTTGGAGCCGTATCAAAACATGACTTTTTTTAGCAGAATTTAAGGCATAAAAAAAGCGGTACAAGTCCGCTTTTTTTTCAAGTTTATAAGATTTAGTCAACTCCATGCATGAGCCGTTGAATGGGTTTATTTAATAGGAAAATTAGTAACCCAATCCCTAATAATGCATAAGCAAGTGTAGCAAAGACATCAGTATATTTTGCTAAAGCTTCAGCACCTTCCAAAGAAACTCCTCCTTCGCCTCCAGTCATTGAAGCAATAATTCCAGCAGTGAAGTTTGCCATTGCAAAACTTAAGAACCAAGCACCCATAGCAGTACCTGCGATGTTTTTAGGAGCCATTTTGGTTACCATTGAAAGCCCGATTGGAGAAATAAATAGTTCCCCGGTAGTATGAAATAAGTATAGGAAAACCACCGTTAAAATAGGAACTTGAAAAGCTTCGTTCGCAAATGGAAGCGCCGCTTTTGTTACCAAGAAACCAATTGCAATTTGCAAGAACGCCAATGAGAATTTTACTGGAATACTTGGGTTTTTTCCAATTTTGGAAAGCTTTAACCACATTACTGAGAAAATTGAGCCAAAGATTACAATGAAAAGCGGGTTAAAGAATTGTGTCATTGAAGCGGGCATTTCCCAGCCAAAAATTAAACGATCAACGTTTCTATCGGCAAATAATGTAAGGGAGGTTCCAGCTTGTTCAAAGCATGCCCAGAATACTATATTCACTAACATCAATATAATCAGAGCAAACATTCGGTCTTTCCAAACTGGCTTAGGCTGAGTTTCTCCATTCTCTTTTAACAAAGAATCGAGTTCACCTTTTGCCATCATTTCCTTATCTGCTTTGATTCCAGCCATAATTAACTGAACACAAATAATAATGAACAAAATCACTAAAATAACGCCTAATGCAGAACTCATTTTTATTAAAAAGTAACTAGCTGGAACAAGAAGTAAAGAACCAAGAGTAACCGCCTGTACCCAATTTAGAGGGCCAAACGCCTTCGCCAAACCCGCTTCAGGTATATTTACACCCGGAGCTCGTTCAAAGTTTTTGCGACCAGACCAGAAAATAAAGAACCCAGCAAGCATACCTACCCCAGCCAATCCAAAACCATATTTAAAGCCGTAAGTTTCTCCAATGTAAGCAACTACAGTAGTTGCGAGAAAAGCACCAATATTAATCCCTATGTAAAATATTGTAAAACCTGAATCCCTTCTAGGGTCTCCGTCTTTATAAAGCTTACCAACAATTGTCGAAATATTGGCTTTAAAGTATCCGTTACCAACTATTAATGCACCCATTCCAATTAGCAACATATGTTCTGTGCCGCCTAAGATTATAAATTCTCCAAGAGCCATTAGTATTGCCCCTAATAAAACTGCATATCTATAACCTAAATATTTATCTGCCATTCTGCCTCCTAAGATTGGAGCGGCATAAACTAACGCAGTATATGCTCCATAAATTAACGAAGCTTCTGCATCTCCTTTTAATAAAGATTTTACTAGGTACAGCGTTAATAATGTTCGCATTCCATAGTAGCAGAAACGTTCCCACATTTCCGAAAAGAACAACGTCATTAACCCATCTGGGTGTCCTTGTTTTACAGCAGTATCAGACATATTATTTGTTTTATTAATTCAATGAAGCTGACGAATATAAAATAATTGTCCGTCAAATTAGAGGCTAATTTTATAAGCGTCTTTGTCTATAGGTTTTCTTCAACGTAATCGGTAAGCTTTTGAAAAAGATGTAATCGAGTATTACCACCATATATACCGTGGTTTTTGTTAGGATACATCATAAAGTCAAATTGCTTATTTGCTTTTTGTAAAGCGGTCACCATCTCAATAGAATTTTGAAAATGAACGTTATCATCTCCTGTTCCATGAACAAGTAAATAGTTTCCTTGTAAAGAATCTACGTGTGTTATTGGCGAATTTTCATCGTAGCCCGAATTCTCCTCAGGTGTTTGCATGTAGCGCTCGGTATAAATCGAATCGTAATATTTCCAATTGGTAACAGGCGCAACAGCCATAGCAGTCTTAAATACATCATAACCTTTAAATAAACACAAAGAGCTCATATAACCACCATAACTCCACCCCCATATTCCTATTCTATCAACATCGACATAAGACTCATTAGCTAACCATTTAGCAGCAGATATTTGATCTTCAGTTTCATATTTGCCCAATTGCTTGTAAGTTATTTTTTTGAATTTTTCTCCTCTTGCTCCAGTGCCTCTATTGTCAACAGACACCACGATATAACCTTTTTGAGTCATCATTTGATACCATAAATAATTGGCTCCACCCCAAGAATTTTTAACCGTTTGAGAACCTGGTCCTCCATACACATACATTAGGACGGGGTATTTTTTAGAAAAATCAAAATTGCTTGGCTTAATAATAGAAGCGTTTAATTTTTCACCATTTACCGGTATGGTCATAAATTCTGGTTTCGAAATATCAAGCTTTGCAAGCGTTTGATTTAACACCGTATTGTCCTTCAGTACACGAATTTCTTTTCCATTGTTTTTGTGTAACGAAATGTAATATGGTGAAGTTGCGGTAGAGTGGTAGTTGATAAAATATTTAAACCCTTTACTGAAAGTAGATTCGTTCCAACCTGCAAGCTGAGTTACTTTTTTAGGTTCTCCACCTTTTATAGAAGTGCGATACACCTCTCTATCCATAGGTGAGTTTTTAGCTGCCTGAAAATATATTGATCCACTCTTGGGCTCGTATCCATAAACTTCTGTTACTTCCCAATTGCCTTTGGTGATTTGTTTGTTTTTGGTTCCGCTCCAGTTTTGGTAATGCAGGTGATTGTAACCTGATTTCTCGCTAGTGTAAATAAAGCCAGAGTTATCTCCAACTACATAAAAGTTGTCGGTAATGTCAATGTATGTTGAACTTTCCTCTTTGTATAAGGTGCTAGCTGCTTTAGTTTTAGGATTGTAATTAATAAGTTCAAGACTAGACTGATGTCGATTCATTGTATAAATTACAACCGATTCCTCATTTGCACTCCATTTTACTCTTGGAATATATTCCGTGTTTTCATTCGTTTGATAAGTACTTGACGTGCCCGTTTTTATTTCTACCACTTTCACGGAAACACTAGAATTATCCTCACCTGCTTTAGGATATTTGAACGGATTGTCTTGCGGATACAGAGAACCGTAAGTAGGCATATTAAACTCACGTACTTTAGATTCATCAAATCGATAATAAGCTATGTAATTGCCATTGGGTGACCAGAAAAAGGCTTTGTCAAAAGCGAATTCTTCTTCATAAACCCAATCAGTTGCACCATTAATAATTGTATTCTTTTTACCATCTTTAGTGATCTGAGATTCTTTTCCAGACTCCAGGTCTTTTACAAAAAGATTGTTGTCTCTTACAAAAGCTACTTGATTACCTGAGGGAGAGAAAGTAGCATAACGTTGTTTACCAGTCGATAGCACAGTGATTTTTTTGCTTGCCAAATCGTATACAAAGTTTTTTGACCGAGTCGAGTGTCTGTAGATTTTTTCAGTTTGTGTACTGAATAATAACTTCTGCTCATCACTGGAAAACGAATAACCATCAACTCTGAATGGTGCACCTTTTAATTCTGATACTTCTACCGTTGATAAATCGACTATAGTTTTAACCAATTCGCCAGTTGCATATGCATACTGATTAATTTTTTGAGTACTCCCTCTATCATTATCAAGCAGGGTGTAATGCACTCCGTCATTCATTGAATTTAGCCCGTAAACATAATCGGGTCTAAATGTGCCCGAAGCCCATATTTGCTCTAAAGAAATGTCTTTTTTATTGTCGTCTTGCGAATATGCAGGAAAGCACAATACGGATATAAGCGTTATTATAATAGTTCTCATAAAAGTGAATTTTGGGTAAAGGAACTGTATTTTTTAAAGTTTAATCTCTCTAAATACAGCAACGGCAAATGCAAGTGCTAAAAATAAGATGACCATTACTGTAATTCCTTTTGTTTTTGAATGACGCGCAACGGTTGAGGTATTGAATGGTTTCATTAAAACTGCAGCTTTGGTTCTCAAAGAAAGCTCCTCTAAATCGGTGATTTTTTGGTAAGCAAAAATGAATTGACCTTGGTTGTCAAATTGATTAATATCTGTACCCGAACCATTAACAAGTTTGTCATATACTTTCCTTCTTTGATCACTCAAGTATTCGATATCTTCTTTAATTTTCTTGATGTTTTTACTGTATGAGTCTTTTCTGAAATCAACTATTGATTTTACTTCTGAGTGGTTAGATAATATTGACAAAATTGCATTTTCAACTGCAGCAAAAACCCCAGGTGCTTTGGCACTGCAGGTTACTTTAATACATTGATGGGTTTTAATTTTTGTCATATCCAAGTCAGATCGATAAGGAGTTTCGGATTCAATAACTTCAATATTAAAGTAGCTAATAGACGATGCGCTATCTTTACTAATGTTAAGTGCATTAGATAAATAGGCATAATTGCCATTTTTGGTCGCCGATTCTAAATCACTAATGATATCCTGCAAACGCTGCCCATCTATAATGTCACTGCAAATCACAGCTTCACTTTTGTGAGTCGGAATAACTTTTGACTCTTTAAAATACCCTATTGCAACTCCAATTGCTGCTGCAATAACAAATAAAAAAATATTTTTTTTAGTAAACCTTAGACAAATAACTATCAGTTCTCCTAGGGATATTTCCTCTTTCATTAATCAATTGTTTAGTGACACAAAGAAAGTTAATTATTGATACTTTCGCCATATAATGAAAGCGCTGGAGGCAAATAGAACATTTATCAATATTCTTAATGATTCCCGTATCCAGTTTTTGTTTTTTTCTATTTGTATTTATCTAATTGCAGTAGTAGAATATCAGAATTTTGTAGTTGAGCAATATAGATATATGGGATTTCCTGGAGATTTTTCCCTTTTAAAAGCGGGGCTTGCTTTTGTTGTTTATCTACTGTCCCATTTGCTTTTATATCTCAAAGTTTCAAGGTTTATTAGAGGGTTTACGGCTCTATTTATTCTGATTTTTTTTATGCCGATACTAGTTCTGTATCAGTTTGCTAGTGATGTTGGGGGTTGGTTTGTGTTTAGCTCATTAATGTTGCTGTTAATTATAAATGCTAATTGGAGTTTTGCAATTCCTAGAACAATTGTGTTAAAAGAAAATGATAGGCCATTTGTATATCTCGCTTTGTCTGTTTTTATTTTTATTCCTTTCCTACTTAGTTACAAAGTGCATCTTGACCCTGAATTGTTTTTACTCGGTGAAAAAATTTATGCTATTAGAGCAGGTTTAAGTGATAAAGGAAACTTGTTTACTGGTTATATGCTATCTCCATTATTTCAATTTATCCTACCAATACTTGCCATTTACGGACTTTCTTCCAAGAAATTTTACTTAACGGTTATTGCGTTTTGTTTAACTATACTGATGTATCTCATGATTCCCCAGAAGAGTATTTTTCTAGGCATTTTTGTCATTCTGTTTTTCTATTTTTTTAAAGATCCATTAAGAAAAGTATCTGTACTTGCCGGAATCATTCTTTTGCTTCTAATTTTTGGAGCCTACTTAACCCATACGTCAGATGCGATATTATTGGAGTCACTGGTGCTGCGGAGATACTTTTTTGTGCCAGCCTTTTTGAACCACGTTTATTTCGATTTTTTTGAAGGTGAAAATCTATACTACAGTTATAGCTTTTTAAAAGGTGTTTTTGATTATCCATATGATTTGAACCCTTCTTTTTTAATAGGCAGAGAATTCTTTGGCGGAAGAATTTTAAATGCAAATAATGGCTTTATGAGTGATGGTTATATAAATTTTGGTGTTTTAGGAATGCTGATAAGTACCTCAATAGTTGCTTTTGTCATTAAGTTCTTTGATAAAATATCTATAGATGCAAAGTTTTTTGGCCTGTTTTTTCTTTTAATTAATTTACTGCGTTCTTCTGCATTACCGACTATAGTGCTAACTCATGGTCTTTGGTTACTTGTGTTGTTTGGTTTTTTTACGTTAAGAAACTACCGGCCTAAACGATTTGAGAGTTAGATGGCGAAGTCTGATGTATTAAAGAATATTTCCCTCCTCTCTAGCGGAACTGTTTTAGCCCAACTTATACCATTGTTGTTTGCACCGTGGATTGCTCGGATTTTTGATGCTAAAAGTTTCGGCGAATTTGCAGCAATAATGGGAATATTGAATATTCTCTCTGTAATTGTGAACGGACGGTATGAGTTAGCTGTTGTGCTACCTAAAAAAGTTTCGCAAGCTAGAGCTTTAATTATTGGAACATGGGGCATCGGTTTAATAATTTCTGTAACTATCCTTGCTTTACTTAATCTCTTTAAACAAGAAATATCCTCTTATTTTGAAATAGCTTTTACTTTTTTTGATTCAATTTTGGTATTTGTGTGCCTTATAGGTATAGCGTTTTGGCAGCCAATGAATTATTTTTTCATTCGTGAAAAACAGTACTTAAAGATGACATATAACAAATTTGCCAAGTCAATTTCAACTGTATTCTTCACCATATTAGTTGGTGTTTATTTCGCAGATTCTAAATTGAACGGATTGGTTATAGGTATGTGCTTAGGTTGGGTGTTTATTGGAATTTTTACTTTTTGGCAAGGCGTTACGCCAATAGTTAGAGATTTCGTTAATCTCAAAGAGGTGACTTCTTCGCAGTTAAGAGAATATGTCAATTATCCAAAATTTAATGCAGTACCTGCAGTCCTAAATAGTCTAGCATCTCAGTTAGGACTTTACGTTTTTGTTTACTACTTCTCAACTGAGATTGCGGGTCATTACTCCTTTTCTAAGCAGTATTTGTATGTTCCATTAAGCATATTGGGAGTAAGTCTATCGCAGGTTTATTTTCAAAGAATGTCAGAAAAATTTAAAAATAAACAGAGCGTAATTAAGGAGCTTAAAATACTTTTTGCCGTTTTGGCGTCCTTGTCCACTATAGTATGCTTAGTTGTTGTGTTTTTTTCAGTTGAATTATTTGATTTCATTTTTGGGTCAGAGTGGTTATTATCAGCATCAATAAGTAAAAAACTTGTTTTTGCATTTGGTATACAGTTTATGGTTTCTCCATTAAGCATGATTTTACATGCCATCAACCAAGTTAAACTTGCTTCCATTTTTCCAATTGTATATCTTATTTCAATGTTATTGCTATTCAGTTTTGGAAACAAAGAATTAGATGGGTTTGTAACTAATTATGTGATAGCTGAAGTTGTACCTTATCTAATTTATTTGGGTCTAATCATTTTTGCGGTGGTTCAATACGAAAGAAGACTAATTAACATGTAAAATGTAAAAGCTTAGTTCGAACTGCAACAATTCTATCTGCTCCAAAACTATTTTTGCAATAATGAAGGTCGTACACATTTCAACGGTTCACCCAACTTTTGATGGTAGAATATTTCACAAAGAGTGTGTTTCACTTGCCCGTGCGGGATATGATGTTCACTTAATTGTTCAACACGATAAAGATGAGACAGTTAACGGTGTTCAAATACACCATCTACCTGCGTTTTCAGGGCGAGTTAATAGAATAATTGATGGTAACAAGCTAGCCTATCAGAAGGCAATTGAGCTAGATGGCGATGTATACCATTTTCATGACCCTGAGTTGATGCCCGTTGGACTTAAATTAAAGAAAAGAGGCTATAAGGTTATTTTCGATATGCATGAGCTAGTAGGTCTTATGATTAGGAGTAAAGAATGGATTCCAAAACCTTTGCGTTGGTTAATGGAAAAAACCTATGCTCAATTTGAATTAAGAGCTTTCAAGAATTTTGATAAGATTATTGTGGTTACTGAGAAAATGGTATCAGATTATACAGATATTGTTTATTCAAAATACAAAAGCAAGGTTGAAATAGTGCGAAACTATTCTTTGGTAGGTAACATAAAAGATACGTCACCAAAGCAAATCGATAAAGATGGTAAAACGGTTTTTATATATGTGGGAGGTTTAACACGAGAGCGAGGAATATTGCAGCTCGTGAAATCTATTCAGAAATTTGAAAAAGGTAAATTGTGGCTTCTTGGAAAATGGGAAAGTTCGGATTTTGAAAAAGAGTGTTTTGCCGCAGACGAAAGCAATCGAATGACATATTTTGGACTATTACCAATGCCTGAGGTTTACCAGTACATTCAAGCGTCAGATGTGGGCTTAACAGTCTTAAATCCCACGGTTAACCACCTTGCATCTCTACCAGTAAAGGCCTTTGAATATATGGCGGCAACAAAACCTCAAATTATGTCTAATTTTCCTTTTTGGGTAAGGTCGTTTGATGGATGTGCAATATTTATTGAGCCAGACAATGGAAAGCAACTAGAAGACGCTTTTGAGCAAATGATTGAAAATCCTGAATTGAGAGAGTCTATTGGGAATAAAAGCTTTCAAATGGTTACAGAGCAGTTTAGTTGGGAAGCTGAATCTAAGAAGTTGATTTCTATCTATAAAAATTTTGATTAGAACAATGCCTTTAGATGTTTCTATAGTTATTCCCTGTTATAATGAACAAGATTACATTGGACAATGTATCGATTCATTTTTTCAAAATGCTCAAGGGATTTCCCTTGAAGTGCTTGTTATAGATGGAATGAGTTCTGATGGTACTCGAAAAGAGATTGCGAAAAAACAATCAACATATCCTAATGCTATTCGAATAATTGATAACCCCAAAAAGAAAACACCATTCGCGTTAAATCTCGGAATTGAGCATGCAACGGGCACCTACACCCTTATTGCAAGTGCACATTCAAGTTTTGACGCTGATTACATTAGCTCAATACTTACTCAATTTAATGATATTAAAGCAGATATTATTGGAGGCGTAATGGAAACTAGAGTTTTGAATGAAACTTCGAAGTCATTATCAATCGTTGCTGTTTTGTCAAATAAATTTGGAGTTGGTAACTCAATGTTTCGGGTGGGGATTGAAAAACCTACCGAAGTAGATACTGTTCCATTTGGTATTTATAAAACAGAGATGCTCAAAACTATAGGTGGGTATGATGTTCGATTGATAAGGAACCATGATATCGAAATGTCAAAACGTATTCTGGCTCTCGGACATAAGATTGTTCTTGTTCCCAAACCCAAGTGTTATTATTATGCACGCGAAACATTTACAGGTATTTATAAAAACAATTTCCGTAACGGAAACTGGAATATAAAAACGGTCTATATCACTAAGAAATTTTCGTCGCTAAGTTTAAGGCACTTCATACCCCTAGTTTTTGTAATGAGCATTGTGCTGCCATTGATTGGTGGATTATTGTTTTCGTGGATTGCCATTTTAAGTACACTATCCTTGCTAATGTATTCCGTTTTGGTACTAAGCCAAGCTTTAAAAATTAAAAAAGAGAATAGCAGAGCATCGGTGTTCTATGCGTTCCTTTGCTTTTTTGTACTTCACTTTGGTTATGGCTTAGGATCATTAGTAGGGTTGTTTTCATTGAAGAAACTAATGTAAAAGATGAGTGCGGTCAGTTTATATAAGCAAAAGATTTCTAGTGCGTTAAATTGCCAAGAAGATGAGGTTTTTTTGTATTGGAAAGGTCGAGTTGCACTTTATACGGTTTTAAAAGCTTTGGGAGTCACCAAAGGAGATGAGGTACTGCTTCAGGCTTTTACTTGTGTAGTTGTTCCAAATGCTATTATCTATACCGGAGCTACCCCAATTTATGTTGATGTTAAAACAGAAACCTTTAATATGGGTTTAGAAGGGGTAAAAACACGTGTAAGTGATAAAACTAAAGTGGTAGTTATTCAAAATACGTTTGGTTTAAGTACCGAAGTAGAGGAAATCGTTAACTATTGCAAGACCAAAGAAATCATTTGTATTGAAGATTGTACCCATGGCTTTGGAGGAATGTATAATGAAAAGTCGAATGGAAGCATTGCAGACTTCTCTTTCTATAGTACTCAATGGAATAAACCATTCTCCACAGGAGTTGGAGGTGTTTTAAGAGTTAATAACCGTGATTACATAGAGAGTATTAAGCAAGTCGATAAACAAGCGGTACAACCAAGTATAAAAGAGACCTTGGTTTTAAATGCGTTAATTACTGCTCGGAAATATTTACTTAATGACACCACCTATTGGGTGCTTATTAAGCTTTATAGGAGGTTGACTGCACTTAATCTTGTCGTCGGTTCCTCTTCTCCAGAAGAAATTGAAGCTCCAAAACTACCTGAAGGATTCTTGAAAAAATCATCCGCAGTGCAATGCAAAACGGGAGTAAAAGCACTAGTCAAACTTCCTGAGATAATTGAACTGAGAAAGAGAACTGCAAAAGTCTTCGATGTATTTCTTAAGGAGAATAATAAATGCTTTGTTTCTAGTGAATTGCATAAAAACCATTCATTTTTGATATACCCTATATTGGTTAAGGATCGAGAGGTATTTATGAAAAGGGCAGAAGATATGGGCTTACCTTTGGGTGATTGGTTTATTTCACCAATTCACCCAGTGAAAGAACATTTTGAGATGTGGCAGTTAAATACGGATGATTTTCCAAATGCAAATTATCTATCAAAGCACATTTTAAACATACCCTTGGATAAGAGCAACTCCGAGAAATATCTGTTCTTTTTGAAGGAGAATAAGGATCAGTTAATTTGATCATTATTACATGAAAAGCTTCGGACAAAATATTAAATCAGCTGCGTATAGGCATCATTGGTTGATTACTCTGTTGGCTTTTTCTATTCCAGTAAATCAAAATTTACAATCAATTTTTATTGTACTTCTTTTAGTGAATTGGTTCACATTGGATAAAAGAAAAGAAGATAATCGCATGTTTCAATTTGTACTCATTGCACTTTTTTACATTATCCACCTACTTGGTTTGATTTGGTCTAGCAACCTCGATTTTGGACTCTTTGATATTCAGATAAAGCTCTCTCTCTTGATATTTCCTTTAGTTTTTTATTTTTCCAAACGGTTGGATTCTAAAGATTTTGAAAAAACGCTTTCGGGTTATATTATTGGTTGCTTAACAGCGGTACTAGTTGGTTTGGCTCAAGCCTTTTATAATTATTATTCTGGAATAAATGATTTTTTTAAAATATATGCAGAAAACCTTACACCAAGTTTACATATCGGGTACTTCGCTATGTACATGAATTTTGCAGTCATTATTTTAATTTATAGGCTCTATTTTCGCTCAAGAAGTTTATATACTATTCAGAATGTATTACGCATATCATTGATTTTATTATTCAGCGGTTCAGTGTTTTTAAGCACTTCTCGTAATGGATTATTGGCCTTGTTATTTGTACTTTTTATTGTAGTTATATATGCTTTGATCAAGTCAAGAAAGTGGATGATTTTCTTAACCATTGGTACTATTCTTTGGATTGTATTTTCTTCTGTTTTAAAAGACCACAAAAGTTCATCGCTAAATTTTCATGGATTTGAAGAGGTTACTGCTGCTGTAAAGAAAGGTAAAGCACCTCCTAAAGAATATAAAACTAGTAGTTCTTTGAGAATCCTCGTTTGGAGTTTTTCATTAGACCTTATTAAAGCCAATCTTCTTTTAGGTGTTGGAACAGGAGATATAAAAGATGAACTACTAAACCTTTATGAAAAAGAGGGATATCCTATTCTAGTTCAAAGGCAATACAACTCTCACAATCAATTTTTGCAAACTGCAGCAGCTCTTGGTATCCCCGCAGCAATCGTTTTATTTCTAATGCTTTTATCACCTTTATTTTTCAGTTGGAAACGATTACATTTCTTGGCAATATTCCTTTCTATTATAGTTGGGGTGGCATGTGTAACGGAATCTGTATTTGAAGTACAAGCAGGGGTTGTTTTTTACACTTTCTTTGCAACACTGTTTGCACAAAATATGCGGAGTGATTACGGAACAAATTTCATAGATAATCCTCTTATAATAAAACGAAAACAATTAAAAGAATGAGAGTACCTTTTTCTCCTCCGAGAATGGATAAAAAAATGGCAGATGCTGTTGTCGATACCTTGTATTCAGGTTGGATAACGACGGGTCCAAAAACCAGAAAGCTAGAAGAGGAACTTACTAAGTATACTGGCGGTAAAGCTACGGTTTGTTTGAATTCTGCTACTGCGGGGTTGGAACTGGCTTTGCGTTGGTTTGGAGTTAAAGAAGGAGATGAAGTTATATTGCCCGCATATACTTATTGCGCTACAGCAAATGTGGTAATGCATTGCGGAGCCACTCCAGTTTTAGTAGATGTAAAAGGCGATTTTAATATTGATGTTTCAAAAATTGAAGCCGCGATAACGAGCAGGACAAAGGTTATAATGCCCGTTGATATTGCAGGAATGCCAATAGATTATGACGAACTACATAGTATGCTTGCTAAGAGTGACGTTCGTGCAAAATTTGCACCCCACAGCATTGAGCAAGAAAAGTTAGGTAGAATTATGGTTCTAGCAGATGCGGCTCATTCTATTGGGGCGACTTACAAAAGAAAAAATTCTGGTACGCTTGCTGATATAAGTTCATTTTCTTTTCATGCAGTAAAGAATCTTCCAACTGCTGAGGGCGGTGCGGTAATAATCAACTTGCCTGAACAGTTTGATAGTTTAGCCGTTCAAAAACAATTTAAGGTAAAATCGCTACATGGCCAATCAAAAGATGCTTTAGAAAAAACTAAAGCTGGGGGTTGGCGTTATGACATTACAGAACCTGGCTATAAGTGCAATATGACGGACATTAATGCGGCACTTGGTCTAGTGGAGTTAGAGCGTTACGATAGCGATATGTTGGTTAAGCGCAAGTCAATTTTTGATAAATACAATGCATTATTGAGCAAATATGAATGGGCAAATATTCCGGTTTATAAAACCGATGATAAGCAAAGCTCTTTTCACATTTATATGCTTCGAATAAATAATGCAACTGAAGAACAGCGAGACCGAATAATAGATAAGATTTCAGCAGAAAAAGTGGCTGTAAATGTTCATTTCCAACCCATTCCGTTGTTGAGTGCCTATAAGGGATTTGGTTTTAATATGGAGGACTACCCTGTAGCTTGGAAAAATTACGAGCAGGAAATATCCCTGCCGGTTTTTTACGACATTTCCGATGAGCAAATTGGTTGGGTAATCGATGCATTAGTTTCTGCTGTTGAAGAAGTAATGTAGTGATTCGATTGGCCGATATAATTTTTAGCCTACTTGGTATTTTGGTGCTTTCGCCGTTATTTTTATTAATTGGAATTTGGGTAAAAATTGATTCAAAAGGCCCTATACTGTTTAACCAACAACGAGTAGGAAGATGGAGTAGAGATTTTTTTCTTCATAAAATCAGGACTATGAAAGTCAATTCTGAGGCACTTGGCCAGCTGACAGTTGGTGGAAGAGACCCGAGAATAACTGGTGCTGGTTATGTTTTAAGAAAATATAAACTCGATGAACTTCCTCAGTTATTTAATGTGCTTAAAGGGGAAATGAGTCTTGTTGGGCCGAGACCAGAAGTGCGCAGGTATGTTGATGAATATACGAGTCAACAGAAATCGGTGCTGAATGTTAAGCCTGGAATTACCGATTATGCCTCAATTAGTTTTGTGGATGAAAACGATATTCTATCTGCTTCAGATAACCCAGAACTGGCTTATATAAAAGAGGTAATGCCTGAAAAATTGAAACTGAACCAGAAGTTTATTGAAGACCCTTCGTTCGGAAATTACCTTAAAGTAATCATCTTAACGGCATTAAAGATTATTCGCTAGGCTCAGGTTCTTCACAATGCATTTTTTGCAATTCGAATAAAGCAGATGCTTCTTCTCCCATTGCTTCGGCCATATTTAAATCTGCACATCCTTCTTTAATTCTGGCGGTATTGATGTTAATTATACCTCTAAGCAGATACGCTTCTCCTTCATATTCATTCAATTCAATAGCCTTATTAAGGTCTTTAACTGCAAGTTCGAAATGCTGCAGTTCGTTATGAAGGTTTGCCCTTTGAATTATAGCTTTATGCTCATTTGGGTATAGCTTAAGTAGTTTATTGTAAGTCAGTAATTCTAAATTTTTATCTCCATTAGAAGCATGAATTGCGGCTAAGTAATAATACAGTTCTCGTTTTTTTGGAAATTTTTCAATCGCAACATTAAAGCTATTAAGAGCGAGTTCATTTTCTGCATTGTTATAATGGCAAAAGGGCAAATAATAGAAAGGGAGGGAAATTGAACTATCTAGTTCAGTAACTTTAGCAAAAGAAACAGCAGCAGAGTCAAAATATTCCATTTTGTAATAAGCCATTGCTAAATTGAAGTGGGCTTTCAGGTAATCAGGCTTTAGGACAACGCTAGCTTTAAAATCCTTGATAGCAGTTTCAAAATCACCTGAATTATAATCTGTTTGACCATCTAGATTTTTTTGTACATATTCTTGGCCAATAGCGCTAGCACAATTGACTCCCATGAAGAGAACTAGAAGGAGTAAAATTTTATACCGAATTAACAAAGTTGAAGGCACCAATTTATTTTAGCTTTGGAGGCTAATGCCTCAATGCAAATTTATTTAATTGAATCGAACATTATGAAAAAAGTACTAATTGCAAATCGTGGTGAAATAGCTCTTCGCATAATGCGATCGTGTCATGAAATGGGTATCAAAACTGTTGCCGTTTTTTCTGAAGCAGATCGGGACGCACCTTTTGTAAGGCATGCCGATGAGGCTGTTTGTATTGGACCTGCTGCTTCTAGCAAGTCTTACCTAGTTATGAACAACATTTTAGATGTAGCTAGAAAATTAGATGTTGAAGGAATTCATCCTGGATATGGATTCTTGAGTGAGAATGCAGAATTTGCGCGTAAGGTTGAAGAAGCAGGAGTAACTTTTATTGGGCCAGGCACACATGCTATAGAGGTAATGGGGAATAAATTAGCAGCTAAAGAAGCAGTAAAGGCTTTTGGCATCCCAATGGTTCCTGGAACAGAAGGGGCAATTAAAGATTTAGCAGAAGCAAAGAAAGTAGCAGAAGAAATTGGCTTTCCAATTCTTATAAAAGCTGCGGCAGGGGGCGGCGGAAAAGGAATGCGAACGGTTCACGAAGCAGAGAGCGTTGAAGAGCAATTAAAACTTGCTATGAACGAGGCTATTTCTGCTTTTGGAGATGGTTCTGTATTTATTGAACGCTACGTTACCTCACCAAGGCATATTGAGTTTCAGGTGCTAGCAGATAAACACGGAAATGTTGTGCATTTATTTGATAGGGAATGCAGTATTCAGCGCCGACATCAAAAAGTAATTGAAGAGGCACCAAGTTCTGTGCTTACTCCCGAATTAAGGCATGAGATGGGCGAGTGTGCCAAAAAAGTTGCACTAGCCTGTAATTATGTTGGAGCAGGGACCGTTGAGTTTATATTAGAAAACAATAAGGATTATTATTTCTTAGAATTGAATACCAGATTGCAGGTTGAGCATCCTGTAACAGAGCAAATTACTGGAGTAGATTTAGTAAAAGAGCAGATTAAAGTAGCTCGAGGAGAGCAGCTGGCATTTACTCAAGATGACCTTAAAATCATTGGGCATTCTTTGGAAGTAAGGGTTTATGCTGAAGACCCTCAAAATAACTTTTTGCCTGATATAGGAACACTGCACAGGTATAGGAAGCCTGAAGGACCAGGAATAAGAGTAGATGATGGTTTTGAAGAGGGAATGCAAATTCCAATTTACTATGATCCAATGATTTCAAAATTAATTGCAACTGGAGACAATCGTCAAGAGGCGATTGATAGAATGGTTAGGGCAATAGACGATTATAAAATTGAGGGGGTTTCTACTACGCTGTCTTTTTGTCGTTTTGCTATTCAACATGAAGCATTCACTAGTGGAAATTTCGATACACACTTTGTAGATAAGTATTTTACACCTGAGGTATTGAATCATTTTGACCAAAAAGAGGAAGAATTGGCAGCAGTGGTAATTGGTAAGTTGTTTGATGCATCGAATTCAAATAAATCACACGGTTATCCAAATCAAGAGATAACCAATTGGAAATACAATAGAAATTAAATTATAAAGAGATGGCATTTATAGAGAAATCATCAAATCCTGCTTTTAGCAGTAAGTTATTTGACAAACAAGGTTTTGCTGCAGAAGGGCAGCGCATGACAGTTCAAGGGACAGTGAATAAGTCCCTCATATTATTTGTTTGCACCATTATTCCTGCATACTATGTGTTTGATATGTTTTTAGCAGGATCGGGTACAACTAGTTTTTTATTGATTGGAGGTATCGGTGGTTTTATAGCTGCGCTAGTCACGATTTTTAAGCCAACTGTTGCCCTTATCAGTGCACCTATTTATGCTGCTCTTGAAGGCTTGTTTTTAGGAGGGGTTTCTGCATTGGCAGAAAGTATGTATCCAGGGATTGCTTTTCAAGCGGTAATTTTAACCTTTGGGACAATGTTTGTGATGCTTTTTGCTTACAGATCGGGTTTAATAAAAGTTACAGAGAAACTAAGGTCTGGCATAATAGCAGCCACGGGTGCAATTTTCATGGTGTATATGATCAATTTTGTCATGTCTATGTTCGGTTCAAGTATGCCAATGATGCACGAAGGTGGGCTTATGGGAATTGGATTTAGTTTATTAGTTATTGGAATTGCCGCAATGAACTTATTGTTGGATTTCGATTTTATCGAAAAAAACGCAAGACAAGGAGCTCCAAAGTATATGGAATGGTTTAGTGCTTTTGGTTTAATGGTCACTTTAGTTTGGTTGTATTTAGAAATTCTAAGGTTGTTAATGAAGTTAAATAGAGATTAGGCACAAACTTTGTAATTTTATCAACGTAGTATAAAACGATGAGAATTACATTAATCATATTTTTTATAATATTTGGAGCTTTCTCCAAATTAAATGCTCAGCAAGATTCTTCTGCTGGGCATTTGTTTTATGCAACGGTTATTGATGGTGATACCGTTCCTGTGGTTTTTATGAATCCTTATTCTGTTTGGGAACAACGTGTATTTAAATCAAAAAGAGAAGAAAAAAAATACAACCGTCTTCAGCGCTATGTGAAGATAGTTTACCCTTATGCAAAAAAAGCAAACGAACTTCTAGCGAAATACGAAGCTGAAATTGCTGCAGAAGAGAACCCACGTGAAAGAAAGAAATATTATAAAAAAGTAGAGGAGGAGTTACTTGCTGAGTACGGAGCTGATATGAAGGAAATGACGACGAGTCAAGGGCGAATTCTCATAAAGCTCATTGATCGAGAAACGGAACGAACGTCTTATGAGCTAGTTAAAGAGTTTAGAAGCGGAGTAACTGCTTTTTTCTGGCAGGGAATCGCAAAGTTATTTAGTCAAGACTTAAAATCTGAATATGACGCGAACACAGAAGATAAATACATTGAAGATATAGTAGTTGCTATCGAACAAGGCAGGTACTAAATAAAAAAGCCTGATTCAAATGAATCAGGCTTTTGATTAGCGGAGAGACAGGGATTCGAACCCTGGGTACCCTTTTGAGGTACGCTTATTTAGCAAACAAGTCCTTTCGGCCACTCAGGCATCTCTCCGAAATTCAATAAATACTTAAAGAACTGACCGCAAAAGTATAATTAAAACTATTTTGACCAACATAAAGTGTTGTTAAAATGCCAGAGAACTTCACGATGCTTTGCTTGCACTTTTAAAATTTTTAGAATCAATAGGCTGGCTATTTTTTTTAACTAAATCCATAGGATTAACCAACTCAATAACGCTATTTATTGCTTAAAACCTACACCTAGGTAAGTCGATTGATATCCTTATCCTTTTGGATATTCGACTCTCACGTGATAAATATTTAAGAGCATTTTCTTGAAGATACTCTTAATCGTCGTAATATCTTTAAATGTAATATCGGCATTTGCAAATTGTCCTTCTTTTGCTTGTCCATCAATAATACCGTCAACTAATTTGTTTACCGATTCAGTGGTGTATGCCTTAAGGCTTCTGCTAGCTGCTTCGCAGGCATCAGCCATCATAAGAACTGCGGTTTCTTTACTAAATGGAATTGGTCCTGGGTAGGTAAAGTTTGATGCATCAACCTCCTCACCGGCATGCTCCTCTTTTTCTTTGAATAAAAAATACTTTACTTGACTTGTTCCATGGTGTGTGCGAATAAAATCAATAAGTACCTCTGGAAGCTTCTGCTTTTTCGCCATTTCAATTCCCTTGATAACATGATTAATAATAATTCTGGAACTTTCTTTAGGTTCGAGATCATCATGAGGATTAAAGCCGCTAACTTGATTTTCGATAAAAAACTGAGGAGCTTCTAATTTTCCTATATCGTGGTACAAGGCACCAGTTCTTACCAGCAATGGGTTTCCTCCGATTTTTTGAATGGCTGTTTCGGCTAAATTTGCAACCTGCATACTGTGCTGAAAAGTGCCTGGTGTTTTGGTAGCTAGATTTCTAAGCAAGGTTGAATTGGTATCAGAAAGTTCCATTAAAGTAACATCAGATAGAAATCCAAATAGCTTTTCAAATACATAGATTAAAGGGTAGGAGAGAAGCGTTAGGATTGCAGCTCCACCAAAAGCGTAAAGGTTGCTCAGTTCAATATTATGCCAAGTACCCTCTTGCATAATTATTACGGATAAATGCGCGATACAATAGGTAATAAATATGATACCTGCGGTTCCTAGAAGCTGTGATCGCTTTTTTAGATTCACTAAACTAAATACTGCAATCAGACCTGCCATTACCTCTATGTAAACAAACTCAAATCCATTTGGAACTGAAAATCCGATAAGAATCATGGCCAGTATATAAATGAATGCCGCCATAATTTCATCATAGAAAGCTTTAATTACTATGGGTAAAATGCAAAATGGGAGCAAGTAAATATTCAGACCTTCAATATGCATTGGGGCAATTCCCATAAGCACAACTGAGGTAAAGGTTATCAGTATAAATACTACTCGGTTATTAACGTTAAGAATATGCTCTCTGAATATTCCTAGAAATAAAACTAAGACAAAGAAAATCAGGCATACAAATATTGTTTTTCCCGCCATTACAAAGTAAATCGACGCATCGTCTCCTTTAGAGTGCTCAAATTCTTGTTTTAGGGAGCTTAACTTCCAATATAATTCCTCATTAATTAACTCACCTTTTGCTACTATGAGTTCAGACTGCTCAACTTTACCATGCGTATTAATTATACTCTCTAGTTTCGACTGTTTAACTGCCTCAGTTTTATCAGCAGCATAAAAGACATTTTGTTGAATTGAGTTTATTAAAAGGTCTTGGAGATTTAGCGCACTTTCACCAGTCAGGTTGGAGCTGTCTTTTTTTAATTCCAGAACTGCCTCACTAATCGACATTAGTTCGCCAAATTCAATTTCCTCAAAATGGCCATTTCGCTGAATTACAATTAATTCCTCGGGTTTAATTTCAGTTTCTAGTTCTATTGTTTGAACGATTCCTTGAGCATAAATGCTCGTTAATTTTTTAAGTGAAGAATTTATTACCTCTAAGTTGTTTTTTTTAGAAGTAGTCAAGTTTTGCTCCAAAGATTTCTTTAATGCACGAATTGCAATAGTTGAAATAGAGTCAGAATGATTAAAATATAGCGGGCTATTTTTTTGAATTTCTGTTTTTTCTTGCTCCAAATCCTGTGTTGATTTGAGCACTGCAAAGTCGAATGGGGCATATAAGTTTTCGTGCAACCATGGTTTACCTTGCTTAAAGTCATATTTAAACTTTCCCTCTTTTGGCAATGCATAAATGATTACTGCAGCGCAAAGAGCTAGTAATAAAGCCTTAAATATGACATCGTGGCTATTTTGAATTTTAAGGAAAAGATCTTTCATCATTCAGTAACGAAAGTAAAATTTACAATCAAACCGACGATTATTTTTTCGGCAAGACTATTGTTTACAAACGATTCAGAATAATCTTTTTCAAGGTTTTTATTCAATTCAGATAACAGTACTTTTGTATAAATATGAGTGTCGCCAAAATATTTTTAGTAGTCTTGATAGTAGCGTTGTGTAGTAGTTTTGCTGCGTTGGGACAAGGGGTTCTGAAACTAGGGGATGATACTGAATTTGCTGCTGATACCAATCTGTTAATTGATGCACAAGTACTTTTGGGCGGAAAGCCAGTAAAAAATGTCACTGTATTTGTAGTGCATAAAGGGTCAGTTATAAAAGAAGCCAAAACCCAAAACGATGGTTTTTTTCAGTTAAAGGTGGGCTTTGACACTCTAGTTACTTTAAAGTTTTACAAAGAAGGTTATGTAGCCAAGCTCATTGAGGTTGATACTCGAAATATGCCTCAAGAAGATAGAGCTAGAGGGTATGATGCTGGCTTATTTAAGCTAAGTATGATTGAATTGAACAATGAAATACCTATTGGGCTTTACAAAAAACCAATTGCAAAATTTGTGTACGATCCTATTGCTGTAAATTTTGTAATGGATAGGAAGTATAAAAAGGAAGTAAAAAGTACCTTTAAAAAGGCCGACGTTCAACCAGATATAATTAAGTTTTAGATATGAGCAAACAAGTAAGATCGATAGTATCCATTTTAATTGTGTTTTTCGTTGTATGTGGAGTTCAAGCACAGGATGAAAAAACAAAAAAAGAAAAGAAAACCCCGCTTTCAAAAAGGCTTTGGGGAGGCTATGACAGTAACGCAATTGAAAAGAATCTGGTAATTAAGGATGCTTTTGTTAAAGAAGGGGAAAGGACTGTAGCAAATGTTCTAGTGGAAGTGAAGCTCAATAAGTCTAACGTAGATTCTATGCTGACCGATAAAACAGGCGGCTTTGAAACAGATTTGAGGTTTGATTACAAATATTTATTGAAATTTTCAAAGGCTGGATTTGTAACAAAATATGTTGAGATAGACTTGACAAATATGCCGACTGAATCTAAAAGTCAAGGTTATGATTTGGGGCGATTTCAAATGAGTATGATTCGCTATACCGAAGGAATGGATATTCAAGAATACAACATACCAGTTGCAAGGTATTATTTCGATAACCGAACTCGAATGGTGACTTTAGATAGAGATTACTTAAAAAATAGAAAGCAACAAATAGAAAAGCAAAAAGTAGCGAATCAATCCGTTATTGCTAGTGTTGAGGAAGAGAAAGATGAATTGCAAGAAGAGTATAATATCTTAATTCGAGATGCCGATATTGAATTTGAGGCGAAGGATTATCAATTGGCTAAGTCTTATTACAAAGAAGCCATGAAGCTTAAGCCATTGGCAGAATACCCTAGAACTCAAATAAAAATAATTGATGGTCTGCTAGATGGAAAACTGGCTGATGATGAAAAATACAAAGCACTAATAGCGCAAGCAGATGAGGCTTATGAGCTGAATGAAAATGCTGAAGCAAAGAAAATGTACCTCGCTGCGATTAAAGTAAACACTACTGATGCTTATCCTCGTGATCAAATAAAAAAGATAGATGCTCTTTTAGTTGCAAAAAATGCTAAAAGTAAGTCTCCGAAAAAAGAAAATGTAAACCTAAGCTTAAAAGGTGTAGAAATTTCAAGTGACCGGGCTGCGTTTTGCTCTGATTTAGCAAAAAAATATCCTCAAGGCTTAACGGAGGAAAAATATATGGAGGGCAGCAAGTCTATTACTCGTCGAATTATTGTGGAAGGTGATATTGGAGTTGAATACAAGCATGTTGTTCACAACTGGGGGGGTAATTATTTCTTTAAAAATGGAAAGCCAACTACCCGTTTTACTTGGCAAAAAGAAGCGCTACAAAACTAATTTATGCTCCGAGGTTTTTATCTCATATTGAGCGCTTTATTGCTGAACTTAGTGGTTTTAGCCCAAGAAGATACAGGGGTAAAATTCAATATTACCGTCAATCATAAATCCAATGCTTACACTGATGCACTGGTAAAGGTGTTTAAAAATAATTCTTTTCTCGATCAAATCAATGTAGATCAGCAGGGTGAGTTTTCTTACCTACTACCTTATGGTTTTGTCTATCAACTTCATTTTACTGGAGCAGGCATGGCGACCAAGATTGTTGAGTTAGATTTAATTTCTAATATTCCAGAGTCAGAAAAAACAACGGTTCACGATTGGAGTATTGGGGAAATTGAACTTTTTAAATCTTATAAGGAGATTGATTTAACCAAACTCGAAGAACCTGTAGCCAGAATTCATTACGAAACGGATATGTATGAATTTTCGATAGACTATAAATACACGGGTAAGCGAAAAAAGGAATTAGCCGGAGTTGAAGCACAAGTAGAAAAGCTCGAAAAGGAGGAAGCCGTTGTTGAAAAAGCCAATAAAAAAGAGTACGAAGATTTGGTGGTTAAGGGTAACCAAGCGCTGAATAATAAGCAGTTTAAAGTTGCAAAAGAGTATTTTGAAAAAGCAATAGTTCTTAATGCCGAAGGTGAAGCAAAAAACAAGTTGAAAGCAATCAATACGGTACTTCAGAGAGAGGAGAAGTATGAGTCTTTGCTCGCGGAAGCTAAAAACGCATATGAAAAAGGAGAATTACAACAAGCATCGGAAAAGTATATATCTGCCTCTGCATTAAAACCCGAATCTCAATTTCCCGTTCAACAAATAGCATTGATATCCCAAAAAATCAAGCAAGAAGAAAAACAAGCAAATGCATTTAATAATTTCATAGCGGTTGCAAATCGTGCTTATTCAGATGGAAATTATGATGCTGCAGCGGCTAGTTACAAAAAGGCTTTAGCTATAAATCCCGATGCATTATTAGCAACAAAGAAACTGGAATTTAGTGAAACCAAAATCAAGGAAAAAGAAGAACGAGATGCAGTAAATGAGCAATTCAATAATTTAATGGTAGAGGCAAAAAACGCTCGTTCAAGGGGAGAATTAGCAGAGGCTAAACGTATGTTAGATGAGGCGGAGACGCTTAGGCCAAACGACGAGTCCTTTATTAATGAAAAGGCTACTGTAACTTTTATGATAACTGCGTCAAAAGAAAAAGAAGCTCAATTGGCAGTTGATCAGAAGTTCAATAATTTGATTGAAGAAGCCAAGGCGGCTAGTGCAACAGGCAACTTGCTAGTAGCTAAACAGATTCTGGCCAAAGCAGAAACAATAAAACCAAAAGATGAAAAGTTGGTTGCTGAAATGTTAATTGTAGAAACTGCTTTAGAGAATAAAAAGAAAAAAGAAGAATTAGCTTTACAACAAGCAATAGCTGCTGAGAGGGAAAAAGAGAGTAAATATGCGAATTACTTAAATCTCGCAAAAAAGTCTGAAGCAGAGGGAAAAAACCAAGAAGCTGTTTTCTTTTACGAAAAGGCCAAAGGATTCAAACCTGAATCTAAAGAAGTGAATACCGCGCTAGCATTGTTACAAAAGGCGCCACAAAAACCTAAAGCGGCAGAACAAGCTGTTGATTTAGATAAAATGGATAAAAAAAGTACTGAATTTCAATCAAAGCTTGCTAGCTTATATCCGGAAGGTAAAACTGTAAATAACAGTTCTAAAGGAAACAAAAAGATAACACAAATAATAATGGTAAAAGAAGGCCGAGGAATAGAGTATCAAAAAATAAAATACAATTGGGGCGGGGTCTACTATTTCCGAAACGGAAACCCAATTACACAGCTCATTTTTGAAAAGGAGACAAAATAAAAAAACCTCAATAAGCTGGGCCTATTGAGGTTTACTTTTTAAAACTTTAGTATCTAGTTTTTGATTAAAGCAAGCTTAGGCATTTTTAATCCAGCTAAATAAAAACCACCGAACAATATTCCACTGAATAAAACATCACCTCCTAATGTGTTTGCGAAAAAAGGAATTGCTGCTATATAACATGTTGCAAGACCTTCTAAAGTCATTGGATAAAGAACCCCAGACGCCCAAGCACCGAAGTTTGAAATGACAAAAAACACAACAGAAGCCATTAAACTTCCCAAAACGACTTTTTGAACGGATAGCTTATTTATTAGAAGAGGAGCCAATAAGGCAATCGAAGCAATAGCTACATACGTCCATAGAGCTCCAGGATAAAAAAGAGTGAATCCTTGATTTGACGCAGCAAACACCGTGTTATTTAAAATAACATCAGTTATAAAAAGAGCAACTAAAGGAAGTAGCACCTTCAAGATCTTATTACTTAATGCAGCTCCACCAAATAAAGCCATTGCTCCAAGAGCAGTAAAATTGGGCGGATGTGGAAGCAGTCTAGACAATCCAGCGATTAATATTAACACGAAAATAAAAATCCAATTTCCTTTTTTCATAACTCTATAATTTGATGCAAAAATAACAATAAGGCTTTTTAAAAGCTGACTATTGAATCAATGTTTTAAGTATTCATGTTGACAAGATGAATAGCGTTCGAAACTTGATGATTTTTCTACTCTTTATAAACCAATATTTATGCAAGATTGTTCTATTTTTAATTTTTTAGTAACACGCCGTTATAAAATTTAAATACAAGAATGGATTTACACGCCGCTCTCAAGAAGAATTTTGGTTTTGATGCCTTCAAAGGTGACCAAGAAGAGATAATAAAAAGCGTTATCGCCGGGAAAGATACTTTCGTTATTATGCCTACAGGTGGAGGTAAGTCCCTTTGCTATCAATTGCCCGCTTTATTGCTTGAGGGTACTGCAATTGTTATTTCACCATTAATTGCATTGATGAAGAATCAAGTAGATAGCATTCGCGGTCACTCTGAAGAAGATCATATTGCTCACTTTTTAAACTCTTCATTAAATAAAGCCGAACAGATAATTGTAAAAGACGATTTAAGAGCCGGTAGAACAAAAATCTTATTTGTTGCACCTGAAACCTTAAATAAAAAAGAAACGATTGATTTCTTTCGAGAACTAACCATAAGCTTTGTGGCTGTTGATGAGGCACATTGTATTTCTGAATGGGGACATGATTTTAGGCCTGAATATCGCCGAATTAAGGAAATGATTAAAGGAATTAATGACCAAATTCCTGTCATGGCATTAACGGCAACCGCGACTCCAAAAGTGCAAGGAGACATACAAAAAAATCTTGGAATGTCAGATGCAATGGTTTACAAAGCATCGTTTAATCGGCCTAATTTGTTTTACGAAGTTCGCCCGAAGGTAGAATTGGTGAAACAATTAATCCGATTTGTCAAAGAACGACAAGGTAAGTCAGGCATAGTATATTGTTTGAGTAGAAAAAAAGTAGAAGAAATTGCTGAAACATTGCAGGTGAATGGAGTAAAAGCATTGCCCTATCACGCTGGTTTTGACTCCGGAACTCGTGCAAAAAATCAAGATGCATTTTTAAATGAAGATGTTGATGTTATTGTTGCAACTATAGCTTTTGGAATGGGGATCGATAAGCCAGATGTTCGTTTTGTAATTCACCACGATATGCCCAAAAGTTTAGAAGGATATTATCAAGAAACCGGACGTGGGGGTAGAGATGGTGGAGAAGGACACTGCTTGGCATTTTATGATTACAAAGACATTGAGAAACTAGAAAAATTCATGCAAGGCAAACCAATTGCTGAGCAGGAAGTAGGCAGGATTTTATTGGAGGAAGTGGTTGCATACGCAGAGACCGCTATGAGCCGAAGAAAATTTCTGCTCCATTATTTTGGTGAAGAATTTGACGAAGTAAACGGTCAAGGCGCCAAGATGGATGATAACGCAGTTAATCCTAGACCAAGAGAAGAAGGGTCAAAATGGGTTAAAATGTTATTGGATTGTATTGCGGAATTAAAGGAAACGGCAAAAGCAAAGTACATTATCGAAATTCTCACAGGAAAGAGTAATTCTCAAATAAAGTCCTTTGGGCATGACAGAGTATCAACTTTTGGAGCTGGAAAAGAAAAGGATCCTAAATTTTGGATGGCTGTTGTGCGTCAAACGACAGTTTCTAAATTGTTAAATAAGGATATTGAAACCTATGGAGTGCTAAAGTTAACAGATACCGGTAAAGCTTTTATTGAAAATCCTACTCCATTTACGGTCATTCTTGATCATGATTATACAGAAAGAGCTGAGGACGATGGCCTTATTTTGAACACAAAAGCTCAGGGCGGCGCGATGGATGATAAGCTCTATCAAGTATTAAAAGAACTTACTAGATCTGTTGCAAAAGATAATGATGTTCCCCCATTTGTGGTATTTCAAGAGCCATCATTAATGGATATGGCTAATCAATATCCTATTACTTTGGAAGAACTGGCTAACATACAAGGTGTTGGGCAAGGAAAAGCTAATAAGTATGGAGCAGCTTTTGTTGAAACGATTGCCGAATATGTCGAAGAAAATGATATCGAAAGAGCTCAAGATATTGTAGTTAAATCGGTAGTGAATAAATCTGGTACTAAGGTTTATATTATTCAAAACATTGATAGGAAAAGACCGCTGGAGGATATTGCTAAGGCAAGAGATATGTCAATGGAAGAAATTCTCACAGAAATAGAAAATATCGTTGATTCAGGGACTAAAGTAAATCTCGATTATTATATCAATGATGCGATTGATGAGGACAAGCAGGATGAAATCTACGATTATTTTATGGAAGATGCTGAAACGGGAACTATCGAAGAAGCGATAAAAGAAATGGAGGATGAAGACTATTCGGAAGAAGAAATTCGTTTGATGCGGATTAAATTCATGAGTGAAGTCGCAAACTAGATTTAGTTTGACCGTTAAAATGTCAGAAAACCTAAATAAACAGTCCACAATGGGGACAATGCCAGTCTTTATGACGGCATTAAGTACCATTTTAGGTGCAATTCTTTTCTTGAGATTTGGTTATGCCGTTGGTCACGTTGGACTTATAGGCACACTCGGAATTGTTGTGCTTGGTCATTTAGTTACTATACCAACTGCAATGGCCGTCGCAGAAATCGCCACCAACAGTAAAGTTGAGGGCGGAGGTGCATATTATATGATCTCAAGATCTTTTGGCCTCAATATTGGCGCTTCTATTGGTATTGCGTTATTTCTCTCACAAGCTATTAGTGTTGCTTTTTATGTGATTGCGTTTGCGGTATCTTTTGAACCTTTAGCAGATATTATTTTCCATCATTATGGAGTTTATGTCGATAATAGGATGGCAGGGCTTATTTTCATGGCTTTGCTGGCCTTATTAATGTTGAGTAAAGGAGCTGATATTGGTGTAAAGGCACTGTACGTAGTTGTTGCGGTTTTGTTAGTATCTCTAGGGATGTTTTTTATGGGAAGCGCTTACTCTCCTTCCTCGGGAGATATTACTGCTCATATTGATAACCCAGATGATTTTTTCTATGTTTTCACCATCATATTTCCAGCTTTTACTGGTATTGCAGCTGGACTCGGTTTAAGTGGTGACCTCAAAGACCCTAAAAAGTCGATTCCAGCCGGCACTATGTGGGCAACTCTAGTTGGAATAGTAGTGTACATAGCGGTAGTTTTTAAGCTTTTTCTTTCTGCGAGTCCGGAAGACCTCGCAAATACCGATGTTCTTGTTATGGGTAAAATTGCAATTTGGGAGCCCATTATACCTATCGGTTTGGGCTGTGCAGCAATTTCTTCTGCTTTAGGAAGCATGATGATAGCTCCCAGAACTTTGCAGGCTCTTGGTGTTGATAAGGTGTTCCCAATGCAATTAAGTGTTTGGTTTGCAAAAGGAAAAGGAGTCAAATTAGAGCCGTTTAACGCAGCATTAGTCACTAGTTTTTTCGGTTTTTTCTTCGTTGCTATTGGCGATATAAATTTTGTTGCTGAAATTATTTCAATGTTTTTTATGGTAACCTACGGTGCTATTTGTCTCATTTCATTTTTAGAACATTTTGCAGCTGATCCCAGCTATAGGCCAACTTTTAGGTCGCGTTGGTACTTTTCATTAATTGGAGCAATACTCTGCTTTTACCTCATGTTTAAAATGAATACGGCATATGCATTCCTATCCATTGCTATTATGGCTGGAATTTATCGCTGGGCCATATCGGTTGGAAATACTGAACGCGATGTTGCAAAGCTACTTCGTGGAGTTCTTTTTCAAATGAATAGACGACTTTCGGTGTATATCCAAAAGAAAGCAAGTTCAAATGAGCAAGGATGGAGACCTTTTATAATTTGTCTTTCTGCCGATACGTTTAAGCGGACTACCTCTTTGGATTTTGTGCGTTGGCTCTCTCATAAATACGGTTTTGGAACTTACATACACTTTATCAAAGGCTTTTTGGATAATAAATCATTCGGTGAGTCTCTGAAAACTAAGCGGAGATTGATTTCTTTAATAAAAGGAACCAGCAGTCGCGTTTATTTAGATACCATCGTTTCGCCATCGTACACCTCTGCTATTGCACAAAGTATACAGTTAAGTGGTGTTTCTGGAAGTGGTAACAATCTTATCTTGTTTGAATATAGCGATGAGGATAAAACGAAACTTAAGGAAGTAATAGATAATTACGGTTTACTGCATGCTACAAATTTTGACGTTTGTATTCTCCGCAGCACATACAAGGGCTTTGGTTACAAAAAATCGATTCATGTTTGGATCTCGGCGAAAGATTATGAGAATTCTAACCTCATGATTTTACTCGCCTACATTCTTACTGGGCATCCAGATTGGAAACAAGCAGAAATTAAAATATTTAGTGGCTACTCGAAAGGGGAGTATGATGTTAAACGCCAAGCGCTTGTTGATTTAATAGCAACAGGAAGGTTGCCCATTTCACCAAAGAATATTGAGTTAATTCCTCAACAAGGAGAGCTAATATCCAGAACCATCGAGCAGAAATCTGGAGATGCTGATTTAACTATACTGGGATACAGCAGTGCTGTTCTTGACCAAAGAGGTGCTGAATTATTTAACGATTTACCTAATTTAGGTAATACACTTTTTGTAAGTGCATATAATGATAAAGCCATTGAATAACATGGAATTACAATTTAGGAACAATAGAATTACAAGAGAAAGAATATTAGGCGCAATTGAAGGACTAAGCTTTGGTCAGCTTACCAAATCCCCAGAAGGTTTTAATAATAATATGCTTTGGAATTTCTGTCACATTGCGGTAACGCAGCATTTGTTGTGTTTTAAATTAGCCGGTAAAGACCCCGTAATTCCTGTAACTCTTATCGATACGTATCGAAAAGGAAGTGGAAGTGCAGATATCAAAAATCCAAAAGAAGATTTCGAATATTTCAAAGCGAACTATTACAAGCTGATTGACTTAACGGAAGAAAACTACAATGCTGGTAAGCTCAATGAATTTTACGAATACCCAACAAGCTACGGAGTTGTATTAGGAAATATTGAAGAAGCAATTAACTTCAATAATATTCATGAAGCCTTGCATTTGGGGTATATTATGGCAATGAAGAAACTAATTTAAAGTTATTTGAGATATATTAAGTTTCATGATTTTTTAGTAATACTATCCTTTGTATTTGTTCTGTTTAGTTGTGATCCTGGTTTAGACTATCAGAGAATAATTATGAATCTAAGTGGTCATGATATTGATTGGAAATGTAATTTCTGATAAACCTTTAAATCTGTCAATAGATTTAAATGATAATTCAAATTGGTTCTTTAATGTATTGGAAGAGTCTTTTAAACAAGGAGGAGTTTGTGAGTGTAGACTAATAATTAACGACTCGGATATTAAATAACTCAATAAACACGTTTCGAACTAAGCAACTCGCCACTAATAACTCCTAACTAATAACTCCTTTATCAACAATTCAATTTCCATTCGTTAAAAACTAAAAGCAGAACCGTTCTAATCCCAATGGGCAAAGTCTTTTATTTGCCTTCATATAAATGTAGTGAAATACGGTATTTCCATATTAAGTGTAGTTCCCGGTAGGGAAGAGGCTAGTGATAAGGCAGAGATGGTTACTCAGCTGCTTTTTGGGGATCATTATAAAATTATTGATGAGCGTGTTAACTGGGTTAAAATCAGAATCGCATTTGATAAGTACGAATGTTGGATTGATCGCAAACAAGTGTTTGAAGTAAGCAAGGAAATATTTGAAGAAGTGGAAACTTCTCGAGAATGGACGAGCTGCACTGACCTTGTGAATATTATCCAAAATGCCAATAACAATGAAATGCAACCCATTGCAATGGGCAGTGTTCTTCCCTTTTTTAAGAATAAGATTATTACAATAGGTTCAGAGCATTTTGCCTTTGAAGGGAATACAGCGCATAGTAAAGAAACGCTTTCAAGATCAAAGATTCTTGAGAATGCATTGCTTTATATTAATGCACCTTATTTATGGGGAGGTAAGTCACCATTTGGAATAGATTGTTCTGGTCTTACTCAAATGGTTTATAAAATAGCGGGAAAAAAGCTTCCTCGCGATGCCTACCAGCAAGCCGAAATTGGAACAACATTGAGTTTTGTAGAAGAAGCAGAAGATGGCGATCTAGCTTTTTTTGATAACGATGAAGGAAGTATCATTCATGTTGGCATTTTAATGAATGAAAACGAAATCATTCACGCAAGTGGAAAAGTTCGTATTGATAAAATTGACCACCAAGGCATTTACAATGTCGATACCAATACCTATTCACACAAGCTAAGATTGATAAAGCAAATCATCTGATAGGTTATCCCTTTCGGTTGTAAATTTTATCAAGTCAATAGATTGATTAGTATTCTTCTGAGCTAGGTTTTAAATTTGACCATACTTTTTTTGGTCCTTTCCAACGCGGAAGGGCCTGCCCCGATCCTTCGGGGTGTTCCGCTTTTCGCGGAGCGGTAAGGGTTTCAAGTTATATTAAAGCACTTAAATTCAACGAATTAAAATTTATTTCAAAATTTCTTATGGAATTTTTAGGGTTTCTGCATCCTGTAAGTAGAAACTGCCTCAACATGAGGGTTAAAACTAGAAATTATGAAACTAAAAGAATTTGGAATAGGAGTATTGCTCTTAATCGCTGGGTTTTCAGTACAAGCACTTGGAAATGGAGCAATTAAGGGAAAGGTAATAGATCCAGAAGGGGTACCTGTAATAGGTGCTTATGTCTTTACATATGTAGGTTCTACTATGAGAGGAACAGTTACAAATATCGATGGGTATTTTACTTTAAAGCCGTTACCATCTGGAACTTACGATTTAACCATAACTAGCAGTTCATTCGATACCATAAAACTGGCGGGAATTAAAGTAAACGGCGATGGCTTGGTTTTCTTGAAGAATCAGCAAATGGATTACAGAAGCCTTGGAGTTGTCACAGTAACCAGATACAGGCAGCCATTAATAAATAAAATAGAACCGAGTGCGATTGATGTTTTGCCAGCAACTTTTACACAATCCGCCACCAAAACAAACCTAGGGTCAATGATAGCAGCACAAAGTTCCGAGATATTTCAGGCTGAAGAAGGTGAGCCCATGTATTTTAGAGGAGCTAGGGCAGGATCAGTTGTATACCTAATAGATGGTGTTAAATCATTTTCTGCCAACGAAAATTTCCCTTCTTCATCAATTGGCTCTATGCGAATTTACACCGGTGGAATTCCAGCGCAATACGGCGATTTGATTGGAGGAATAGTGGTGATTGAAACTAAAAGTTACTTGGATATGTATAAGCACTAGGAGTAAAAATGAAGGTGAACTACAGAAATATTGCTGATGATGAATTGTTGAAGCGATTTCGGCAGTACAACGACAAAATGGCCTTTGGTATCCTTCTCAAAAGGTACCTGCCTTTGTTGTTGGGAACCTGTAAGCGTTATTTGAAGTCTCCAGAAGATGCAGAAGACCTGGTAATGGAGCTCTACGAAAAATGCGCAGACATCTTGAAGTCTTCTTCAGAAATTGAATTCCTCAAAACTTACTTGTTTGTAGTTGCTAAAAATGCCGCTCTGGGAAAGCTCAGGTCTAAAAAAATACTTATCGAATATCAAGATATCGTTAAGTTAGAAGTAGAGGAGGAAAAGAACAACCAATTAATACTCAAAAATAAAAAAGAGCTGGATTTGCTAAATGGAATGAAATTACTTACCCAAGAACAACGCCTTTGCGTAGAACATTTTTACTTTAAAAAAATGAGGTATAAGCAGGTTGCAGAGGTTTTAGGGATGGATGTGAAGCAGGTCAAAACGCATCTTCAAAACGGAAAGCGTATGCTAAAGAATTACTTACTGAAAAGCGGGAATCATGGAAAATAATAAGCTTAAGGATATTTTTAAGTCTGATATTTCGGCTGGTGATTCAGTTCAAGAAAATTGGCATGCATTGGAGTCTGAAGCTCTAGGATTGGACTTTATGGACGATGCACTGGACTTGGTTTCAGATAAAGAAGTGGCTAATCTAGAAAAATGCGTTAACGCGAAGTTGGAGCCACAACCGAGTAATTTTTTAAACTACTATATTTCGATTGCAGTGTTCATAGGTTTAGGGTTCTTAAGCTATTTGGTTTTGTCGTTTCCAGGTAAAAAGGAAACAAATCTTAAGCAAGTAACTTTGGCTTCAAATACCCTTGATGCAATTCCAAACAGAGCAAAGCAAGCAAATTACTCTAGACCTTCAATAAGAAGTAGAGTGAGTCAATTGACTGCTGTAAATGAAGATGGAGTGATCAGTAATCCTGTGGTTTATTCAGAAATGCCATTAAGTACCGTTTCTGAGATTCCTTTAATTGAAAATCCAGTTGAGTTAACCAAACATAGACGTCAGTATGATTTTCGATATTTGAGAAACTTCAAAGTATTGAACTTTGAAACTAAAAAAATAGATAATGACTTTCGGTTTTTAAGTGGAACTCCAGCCTATACTGCTAACGTTGAGCTAGACCGAGATCAAGAGCAAGTGATTGAACTTCACTATTACAGGAAGTTAGAAAGAGCGTTATACCTAATGTCAAAAGGTAAATATGAACGAAGTTTAACTTTGTTTACTGCCCTTAAATACTTGTTTCCAAAAGATCAAAACACATTGTTTTACAGTGGGTTAGTGTATTATAAGAACGGGGATTTTGGATACGCAATGCACTGCTGGGCGAGATTGCTAGCTATTGAAAATAGTTTTTTTCACGAAGAGGCTAAGTGGTATCAGGCTTTGGCCTTGTGTAACTTAAAAAAGTTTGACAAGGCGAAGATCGTACTAACGCACGTTGTTGAGGAAGATGGGTTTTATAAGAAACAAGCAACTTTAAAGCTTTCAGAAATTGATTAGGATAATCATATATGTGGTAATAAGTGCAATACTGTTTAGTGTTCAACTAAACGCGCAACGTAGCGCAGTGCTGGTGGATCAGACTTCAATGGAGCCGATTCAAGGTGCTCATGTAATGGTTGAAAATAGCAAAATTAGCTTTGTGTCGGATGCTCAAGGAATCGTTGATTTTACTGCATGGTCATTGAGGCAAAACCTCATAATTACTCATTTGGCTTACGATACATTGCGTATTGCGGGATATAAATTGCAATCTAAAAGTAGGATTGTTTTGAAACCGCGATTGTATGAGTTGCAACCATTTAGTTTAAATGCTAAAAGCTTAGAAACCGTATTCCATTCCAACTACCATTATGTGCACGATTATGAAATTCTAGAGGATAAATTGGTGTTAATTACATTCAATCGAAGCTTAAAAAAGGATGCTGCAGTGGTGCTTTGCTCCATAGATCAAAAGATATTGTTTGAAATGGAAATTGGAGCAGAGCCAATTGATTTGCTCAAGGATTACAAAGGAGAACTATTTTTAAAGACAAAACATTCTTTATTTCGACTTCCGATTTTTGGCGATTCTATTGGTATTGAAAAAGTCAATGCAGAGGAATATCAATTTAGAATTAATAATTGTGTTGACTCGCTGAATAATCACGTGGTGTTTAACGATTATCAGGAGTACTTGCCGAGAATGAATTACTATGCGTTCGATACACACGACTCCGTTTTCTTTAAGTTTAAATATCTAGAAAATGAAGCAGTGAATAAAATGTATCGCTGGGAGTATTACGAACTTCCACTTGAAGAAAAGCGGAGAGCAAGAGAACTTGCTGAGCTTATTCCGAATATGGATAAAAAGGATGTTGGTGCGGTTTTTACAGGGTTCCATAAAACGATGTATTACAAACCTGTGAGTGCTCCATTATTTGTATTGAATGATTCCCTTTTTATTTTTGACCACTCGAAATCAATGCTTTATAAATTGAAAAATTTTCAAACCGTAGATAGTTTGAAGATTACTTACCATAAGAGCGAACGATATTTTAGGTGGAAGGATAAAGTGCTTTTTGATGAAGCGACTCGTGATTTTTACGGCGTTTTTCTTAAAAATGGCTATTACTACTTGAAGGGCATAAGTACAGAAATGGGTGGTGTTTTAAGTGAGTTTAAAATTGAAAAGCAATTTACTGAAAACCTAAAAGTTCAAAATGGTTATGTCTATTACTTGTATAAAAAAGCATCAAGTCCAGAAAAGCCGTTTTTGTATAGAGAATTACTTTCTCAAAGTCAATAACACGTTAGCTTTGCAGAATGAAAAAACACGAGCGAGTGGTGGTTATTGGCGCTTCCACAAATCCAGATCGATATGCTTATAAGGCAACCGTTGCATTAAAAAAATCGGGATACATTCCAATTCCAATTGGTTTGCGAGAAGGTGAGATTGATAACGTGGATATATTAACTGGAACTCCTAAGGTTTCTGATGTTGATTCCGTCACATTATACTTAGGGGCTTCGCGACAGCCAGCTATGTACGATTACATCTTAAGTTTAAATCCCAAAAGGATAATATTCAATCCAGGTACTGAAAATGAGGAGTTTAAACAATTAGCTACCCAGAATGGAGTGGAGCCTATTGAAGCATGCACCTTAGTTATGCTGTCTATAGGAAACTTTTAAAGTTGTAATTATTCAAGTCCCTCGTTTGGAAATCAATAGAAAATGAATGAATAATTAGGGGTTCATTTTGGCCAAATAATTACTTTAGTCAGCCACAACGAGCAACAATGGCAAAAAAAGGCAAACAACAACTATCTGAGCAAGAAAAAGGCAGCGATTGGAAAGTTGATCAGCGTTCAAAAATCAACTTCATTCTTACCAATTCCAATCAGGAGCAAATTCAAGACTTGCTTGGAAGTTTTGCTAAAATAGATAGTGCTTCTCAAGATAGAATTTGCCTTTCCTTGTTTTGTGGCGGTGCTGACCTAGAATTACCCGCTAACGTTAAGCAATACAAGGAAGAAACGACCTCAAATGCGGTTAAAGTCATTCAAGCTGAAAAAGAAGCTGATTTTATAGTGGTTGCAGATGGGGGAGTACTCACGAAGAAATTTGAGTTTCAAGATTTGTTGAAGTTGCCTCTTGGCGAAGATGCTCTATACCAGGTGCGCTATATCGGTCAAGATGGAAACGAGACTAAAAGTAATGCAGGTTTTGATGTTGTTGGCGCAGATGTGTTGAGCTATGCAGTTGAAATATTGCCTAAAAACACAGAATTAAGCGATTTGGTGGCTTTTATAGTAAAAAAGCTATCAATTAAGGCGGAAAGAATAGAACTGCGAAAAAACAGCCCTTTTGACGCGAAAGTTTCTACAACCCTTCCTCAAAATGTTAAGCGCTGGTTATGGTGGTATTTGGTTTTACCACTCAAAGAGCTGAAAAGCAGTCCGGTAGATAGGTATTCGTTTATACTTGAAGAGTCTTTTTATCGAATGAAGTTCATGGCGTTTGCGCTCATTCTGCTAATTGGGATGCCGATTGCCGCATATAATTCCGGAATTTCAGGTGATGAGTTTGTGCAGTATAAACAAGGTAAGGCGGTGCTGGATTGGTTTTTGAACTTTGGTGAAGTCACTGATCAGAATCGAACTGCAGTTGAAGATCCAAAGACCTTATTGCATTTGTATGGTAGTTCATTTGATGTTGTTACTGCGGCATTTAATCGGGCGTTTAATATCGAAAACGAATACGAATGGCGCCACGTATTAAATTCATTAACTGGCTGGTTGTTAGTTGTTTTTTGCGGATTACTTGCAGTTAAAATTAAAGGTTGGAGAGCAGGCTTGCTGGCCATGTTTTTGGTTTTTGTTTCACCACGGATTTTAGGGCATTCTTGGAATAACCCTAAGGATATTCCGTTTGCGATGAGTTATATAATTGGCTTGTATTTTATTCTCAATTATTTAAGAAATCTGCATCAAATTAAATTCAAACATGTGTTGCTAGTTGCAATGGCAATTGGACTTTCTATAGGTATTCGGATAGGGGGGTTGTTGTTATTTGCCTACTTGTTTTTGTTTACAGGCTTGTACTATCTCATATTGAGTCGTGGAATTTTAAAAGCATTTAAAAGCGAAAACTTGAAACATTTGAAACCGATTTTCACTTCCTTAGGAGGAGTAGTCGTGCTCGGATATATTGCAGGTATTATCCTTTGGCCTTATGCCTTAATTGATCCAATCGCTAATCCGCTAGAGTCTTTAAATGTAATGACAAGTTACGGAACTTCAATTCGACAATTATTTGAAGGTGAGATAGTTTGGAGTGATTACTTGCCGTGGTACTATATATCAAAATACATTTTAATTACGACGCCAATTGTAGTTTGGTTTGGCGTTATTCTGTTCTTTGTATTTTACTTTAAGTATCGTGATCGATTAGAGCTGTTTTGGAAGTTTACGGTATTTTTTGCCTCTGCTTTTCCGATAGCCTACATCATTTACAAAAGCAGTAACGTATACGGAGGATGGAGACATGCCTTGTTTGTTTATCCGCCAGTTGCCGTTTGCGCTGCAATAGGATACGATCAATTGGTTTCGCTTTTTAAATCCAAATGGGTTCAAAGAATTGCGGTTATAGGAGTTGTTCTAATTGCTTTTCATCCATTAAAGCATACGTTTTCTAACCATCCGTTTCAGTATCAATATTTTAACGAGGTAATAGGCGGGATTGATGCTGCAGCATCAAAGTACGAAACCGATTACTATTACCACAGTACAAGAGAGGCTTATTTATGGTTGTACGACAATATTGATTGGTCTAAGTATTCAAAATAGAATCAACTCAAAATTGCTACTAACGGACTATTTTCGGTTAGGTATTTTGCAAGGAAGGAAATTAAGGACAAGGTCTTATTGAGTTATGTCCGTTATTACGATAGAGGCACAAAAGATTGGGATTACTACATCTGTGTAAACAGTTATATAAATCCAGGTCAATTGAAAAGAGGTTTGTGGCCTCCAACAAATACTGCCTACTCCGTAAAAGTTGATAATACTGCTATTTGCGCGGTAATTGAACGTAAAACGAGAAAAGATCTTTTAGGAACCAATGCACTTGGAGCTGGAGACAATCAAAAAGCAATCCGATTATTGACTGAAGCCATCGAAGAAGACCCAATGTCAGAGATTGCCTACTTGAATTTAGCGCAAGCGTATTTGAATATTCAGCAATTCGACAAAGGGGTGAAAGCCACTCAAGATATAATGAAGGTTTATCCAAATTACGACAAAGCATTGTACATGCGGTCGCTGTTGTATGTGAATTCGGGTAAATTAAAAGAAGCTATAGAAACTTCAAAAGAAGTACTGAAAGAGAACCCTAAATACGACAACTCTTACTATATTATGGCAGTGGCTTATGCTCAAGCTGGGGATTTAAATAGTGCTAAACAAAATTTGCAAAAATGTATTGAAGGCATGCCTAATTTTAAGCCTGCATATCAGATGTTTAGCCAAATATATAAGCAAGAAGGAAACGAAGCCGAAGCTAAGCGCTTTCAAGGATACGCTAATCAGCTATAAAAATTCAGATAGGTCGAAACCACTGTCAAATCGAATGCCTCGATCTGTTTGCGTTAGTTTACCACATTGATGAACTGAATCGTGCTCGAACATTAGAGTGTAGTCATTAGCTACAGCTGTTTTAAAGAACTTTTCTTTTTCAGAAAGGGTTAACAAAGGTCGAGTATCGTATCCCATTACCCATGGCAATGGAACATGTGCATGTGAGGGTAGTAAGTCAGCCATAAATACTATTGCCTGACCTTTATAACTAATGTGCGGAATCATTTGGGCTTCAGTATGTCCGTGCACCAAAAGCGCCTTAAACCCAGGGAATAACTCTTCCGTAAAATTTCCATTGCTGGAGACAAAGTTTAATTGTCCACTTTCTTGAATAGGCAGTATGTTTTCTTTTAAAAAGGAAGCTTTTTCTCGCGCATTTGGTTCCGTAGCCCACTTCCAATGGTCTTCGTGGCTCCAATACCTTGCATTCTTGAATGCAGGTCTATAAGCGTCTGATTTGGGGTTCCGTTCAATAGCTCCGCCGCAATGATCAAAGTGAAGGTGGGTTAAAAAAACATCTGTAATGTCATCTCTGTGAAATCCGTGCTGGGCCAAACTCTTATCTAATGTCGCATCTCCATGTAGGAAGTAATGACTAAAAAATTTTTCGGACTGTTTGCTGCCAATACCAGTATCTACCAATACTAATCTATCGCTGTATTCGACGAGTAAGCAGCGCATTGCCCAAGTGCACATGTTGTTGCTGTCTGCTTCGTAACGCTTGCTCCACAAGGATTTAGGCACTACTCCAAACATAGCACCGCCGTCTAATTTAAAAAGTCCAGTTTCTATTGCGTATAAATTCATGATAACTTCTTTTTTAGCTTCAAACGTTCTTTTAAATACTTGGCGGTATATGATTTTTTATGCTTAATCAAGTCTTCTGGAGTACCCTCAAATACTAAAAATCCTCCCGCACTGCCGCCTTCTGGACCCAGATCAATCACCCAGTCAGCACATTTTATAACATCTATATTGTGTTCTACCACAATTATTGAATGCCCTAAATCTACCAGTGCATTTAAGGCTTTCAACAGTTTTTTGATATCGTGAAAGTGCAACCCCGTTGTAGGCTCGTCAAAGATGAATAAGGTTCTGTCGTTGCTGGAACTAGCTTGGCCTTTTAATAAAAATGAAGCAAGTTTTATCCGTTGAGCTTCGCCTCCACTCAATGTGTTGGAAGCTTGTCCCAATTGAACATAACCTAAACCTACTTCGTGCAGCGGGGTGAGTTTGTCTGCAATTTTTTGAGAAACACGTTCTTCGCCCGCTCTAAAAAAAGCAATTGCATCGTCTATTGTAAGTGTCAATACATCAAAAACGTTTTTTCCTCGAAGTTTAACCTCTAAAATATCCTCTGTAAATCGCTTTCCCTCGCAAACGTCGCACTTCAATTGAATGTCTGGCATAAACTGCATTTCAACAGTTATTGATCCATCTCCTTTGCATTTTTCGCATCGTCCACCTTCCACATTGAATGAAAAAGAGGCGGGTTTATAACCACGCATTTTTGCCAACCCTTGATTTGAAAATAAGGTTCTGATATCATCAAATGCCTTGATGTAAGTCACTGGGTTTGATCGTGAAGATTTTCCTATTGGGTTTTGGTCGATATATTCTACATTTCCAATGGATTTTATGTCTCCTTCAATTGACTTGTGTTTACCACTTGCTTGAGCAATTCCACCATGAATTTTTTTAAGAACAGGGTAGAGTATTTTATTCATTAGCGTACTCTTTCCTGAGCCGCTAACTCCTGTAATTACTGTCAATGTGTTTAGTGGCAGGGCAACATCAATCGATTTTAGATTGTTTTCAGCTGCTCCTGTAAGGTTGATTGACTTTTTCCAACTTCTGCGAGTTGACGGTGTAGCAATCTCTTCCTTGCCTGTTAAATAGCGTGCAGTTAGACTTACGTTTTCTTTTTCTAGTTCTTTTTGATTGCCTTGAAACATGAGCTTGCCGCCTTCGGTTCCTGCTAACGGCCCAAGATCAATGATCATATCTGCTTCACGAATTACTTCTTCCTCGTGTTCAACTACAATTACCGTGTTTCCTAATTCTTGAAGCGATCGAAGCACTGAAACCAATTGCTCTGTATCTCTGGGGTGTAATCCAACACTTGGTTCGTCCAAAATGTACATACTGCCTACCAAACTGCTGCCAAGAGAAGTTGCAAGGTTTATGCGCTGCGTTTCGCCACCGGATAACGTAGAGGCTAATCGGTTTAATTGCAGATATCCAAGCCCTACACGATTTAGAAAGCCTAATCGCGTTTTAATTTCGGTTAAGATGCGCTTCGAAATTTCTGTATCGCTGCTAGATAATTTCAGTTTTTCAAAGAACAATGGCAAATCTTTAATCTCTGTCAAGATGATATCGGTGATTGATTTCCCTCCAATCTTTACATAGTTGGCATCTTTTCTTAGTCGAGTTCCTTTACAATCGGGGCAAGTAGTTTTTCCTCTATACCTCGAGAGCATGACTCGATATTGGATTTTATAAGAATTTTGCTCTAGCATTGTAAAGAAATCAACTATTCCAGGAAAGTGTTTATTCCCAGTCCATAAGAGTTCTATTTGCGATTCAGAGAGCTCACTAATTGGTTTGTGAATCGGAAAATCAAATTTGTGCGATGCTGCAACCAGCTCATCTTTCCAAAGACTCATTTTTTCGCCTCTCCAGCAGACCACAGCACCATCATAAACAGATCTCGATTTATCTGGAATTACCAAATCGGGGTCAATTCCAATAATGCTCCCAAGTCCCTCGCATTTTTTACAAGCTCCAACGGGATTATTGAAACTAAAGAAGTAATCCGATGGTGTTTCGAATTGCATTCCATCCAATTCAAATCGATTGGAGAATGTTTTAATTTCTGTATTACTTGCTCCCACTATATGCAGGTGACATTCATTGTTCCCTTCGAAATAGGCTAATTCAATTGAATCTGCAATTCTACTCTGGTTGTTTTCGTCTTCTTTTTTAACCGCAAATCGGTCAATGAGAATGCTGATTTCCTTTTTGTTCTTTGGCTTTTTAGCAATGAGATCCTCAATCTTAATAGCTTCGTTTTTAAGTAAAACCCTTGAGAAACCTTGTTGTTGAAGTATTTGGAGGCGGGATACAACGGTTTCTTTTTCCCGCAAAACCAGCTGAGAAGACAACATTATTTTGCTGCCTTCCTCTAAATTATGAATGAAATTGAAAACGTCTTTTGGTGAATTTCGTTTTACTTCTTTGCCAGAAATGGGAGATATCGTCTTACCGATTCTAGCAAATAGCAGTTTTAAGTAATCATAAATTTCAGTGGAGGTGCCCACGGTGGACCGTGAAGAGTTGGATCCCGTTTTTTGTTCAATAGCAACAGCAGGAGAAATACCTTTGATATAATCAACTGCGGGCTTGTCTATTTTTCCTAAAAATTGTCTTGCGTAAGAACTTAAGCTTTCTACATACCTCCGCTGTCCTTCGGCGTAAAGCGTGTCAAATGCTAGTGAAGATTTTCCACTTCCAGAAAGACCGGTAATAACCACGAATTTATCTCTTGGTATTGCGACATCAATGTTTTGTAAGTTATGCTCTCTAGCCCCTTTTACAATGATATAATCCTGAGGATTTAATTTGTCTATATTGTTTTGCTTTTTAGCCATAAATATTGTCTGCAAAAGTATTCGGCATGAATAAAGTTTTGCTGGTCTATTAATTATTTATCATATTTGCCCAACTAACGCACTTAAATTGCGTTAATTAATAATACAAAACAAATAAGCCTATAGGATACACTTTTACTCTTAACAATTAAAACCGCCTTTCGCTCAACCTAAGATTAATTAATTGTTGAATCGCTCGCACAAGAGCAAAATTGAGTAAGTGTATGAAAATCACAAAAATTGACGATAGCATCCTTATTAGGAGCTATTTAGAAGGAGACGAAAAGTCTTTAGAAAAACTAATTTTAAAACACAAAGATCGTGTTTTTGGATATGTGTATCTAATCGTAAAAGATCACGATATTGCTAATGATATCTTTCAAGACACCTTTATGAAAGTTGTAAATACCATGAAAAAAGGTAAATACAACGAAGAAGGTAAATTCATTCAATGGACCTTAAGAATAGCGCACAACTTGGCTATTGACCATTTTAGGTTTAAGAAAAGAATGCCAACTACTTCTGGAGGAGATGACTATGATATCTTCGACCTATTTGGTGAAGAAGATGAAAACATGGAGGAAAAATTAATTTCAGATCAGGTAAAATCTGATGTTGTTAAGCTAATGGAACATCTTCCAAAAGATCAATTGGAAGTATTAAAAATGCGTTTGTTTTTTGAAATGTCATTTAAGGATATAGCTGAAGAGACGAATGTCAGCATTAACACTGCTTTAGGAAGAATGCGCTATGCATTAATGAACCTTAGAAAGTTGGTGAAAGAAAGAAATATTGAATTAAGTTTCTAAAAAAATAAATGCAGGATACAATAAATTGACTTTAAGGCGTTAGTTAAAAAATTAGACGCCTATGCAACACATTTATTCTCCTGAAGAATATCTAAAATTTGAAGAAATACAAGAAGAACTCAAAGAGTTAGAATTAACACAAAGTTTAGATAAAACACTTAGACCTAAAGTCCATTCAATAAACTCAATATTGAATTATTCAAAATCACTTGAGATAAAGAAATCCAAGTGGATAGGTCAAATCGAAAACATCAACAATTAATTAATAAATCCCGCTTCCAAAGAGCGGGATTTTTTATGCAAATACACCGATAGTATTTGTTCTTTTTTGTACGCATTATTAAAATAGGCTATACTTTTCTTTAGCTCAAAATCAGCATAAAAATCAATCCCTTTTTTACGTAAACAATCCTCTAATTCTGGACCGATTTCGGCTGTTTCCGGAATAATAAATGCATACTTATAGGCCTCGGGAAAATCGTTTTCTAAAATTACACCGCAGGCATTTGACTCTTTACCAGGTTGCAGCCACCCAAATGGTACAGGTTCTAATTCGGTTAGAAGTGAAATTCCACCCTCGGTTGAAAAAAGGAATAAATTAGAGAGTTCGTAATTTTTCAGAAATGCCAAATCTGACTTTAAGGTTAGCATTTCTTTGTGTGTTTTGAGGCCAGATAAAAAAGGCGATAACTCGTGATTCTCCATTTTATCGAACTCAATTGGAGCCTGTCGGTAATTGAATTCTACTGTCCCATAATACAATTGAAACAATACGAGGATGCCCAATCCACATTTTATTGTAGCGTTCAAAATGAGATTACCTGTTAAAAGAAATAAGTGAATAGCTGCAAATACGAAAGGCATATAAAAAAGAAATTGTGCTGTAAATCCATTGTTAGTGCCAACCGCTCCTATAAAAGGAAATGCAAAAAATAGAAGCATAAAAGCAACGTGTTTACTCGATATTTTAGAAAATGCAATCCAATAAACCAGGGTTGAGATATAAACAATATAGTAGATATTAAAAATTGAGTATTTACGATATGTTCCACCAATGTATGAGCTGTTTTCTATAACAAAATATAGGCATACTGAAAAGGTGATGACTGCTAATGCTTTATCCAATGTGTTTTTATTCACCCATTTTGAAAGTATTCTAGCTATTAAAATGATAATTATTAGGGGTAGATAAAATGACCAAGTGTTTTAATTTAGGAATTCTAAATTGTCAATATAATTGTCAATTAGTTTTTCAAATGAATGACTGTCTCCACTTCCTCCTGAAATATTTGTATAAAAATTTTTAAGGCTTCCAATGATTCCAAGTTGGTAATTGGTAAACCATAAAACGCAGGAGATAAAACCTATTAAATACGAAAGCCATTGCTTTAGAATTAGCTGCCAATTTATTTTTTGAACTGAGATATACTGGTTCACAATATCACCAGCTGGTAAAACGAGAACGAGAATTACTGCATTTGTGAATTTGTTGTAGAACGCAATTCCTAATAAAAAACCCAGAGCTATTGCCATAATTCCAGAGTTTATATTCCAATGTGACTTTGAAGCTAATGTTAACCAAATACCAGCAATACTTGAAAGTACAACAGCAGAAATTGTATTGTAAGAAAAAGTAAGGGGCCCGAAATCATACGAGACATACGCACCGATAATTATAAAAAGACCAACAGAAATTCGTTGATGGAAAGGTTCTTTTGGAATTTTCAAAAAATCGACGATACCCTTGGTTAATAGTAAGCTGGATATCACATGAGCAATTAACCGAAAATCTCTAATTTGAACTAAGGTGAGATTAAGGAAGCCAAACGTTTTCTTGTAGAGCAAATGAAACTGAGTAGAAGCTACAACAGGTTCAGTTTTAAACGCATATCCAATAGCGTAGAAAGACTCATCAGATAAATCTAGTCCAAAGCGATTGATGAAGAAAAGAAAACCCGTAATTGCAAGGGCAGCTATCCCTAAAATAACATGGTAGATGGTCAGAGTATATCCCGTGTTGAGCAATTATTAAGATTTAGGACAATGATAATAATTAAATATATGTGTTGATATAGCTGTGCTCGCTTCTGTTAACAACAAATGAAACTTGAGGCATTAATTCAGTTGAACTTTTTCGTTTATAGTATAATTTTATTCTTTGCGATAAGATTGAATTAAGGTGCTGATAAGCAACTATTTACACTATTTTTTAGCCTATGTATTTAATATTTGATACTGAAACTACTGGACTCCCCAAGAATTATAATGCTCCAGTTTCCGATTCTGATAATTGGCCTCGAATGGTTCAATTGGCTTGGCAAATTCACGATAAAGAAGGTGCTTTAGTTGAAGTTCAGAATTTTATTGTGAAACCAGAGGGCTATACCATTCCATTTAACGCTTCTAAAATTCATGGTATTTCAACCAAAAGGGCCAAAGAACAAGGGGTAGATTTAGATTATGTTCTTGAGGAGTTTAATAAAGCGCTGGCTAAAGTGGAGTATGTGGTTGGACACAATATTGAATTTGATGTCAACATTGCTGGGGCTGAGTATTTCAGAGAAGATATAAAAACACCACTTGCAGAAATTACTCCTTTCGATACAAAGTCAGAAGAAACTGCAAATTTTGTTGGTATTCCCGGAGGCCGAGGTGGAAAATTTAAATGGCCAACCTTAACTGAACTTCACGAAAAACTATTCCATGAGAAATTTGCAGAAGCACACAATGCCTCTGCTGATGTAGAAGCAACTGCAAGGTGTTTTTTAGAGATTGTCCGACAGGGAATTGTAACACCTAAAATGGTGTCTTTGGCAGATGACGAGTACGCTGCTTTCTTGCTTGCAAACCCAGATCCTATTGCTTTAATTGGTTTAAATATTGAACCTTATAACCCGAAAGAACTAAAAAGCAGTTCCAAAGCGGTTGAGAAAGGTGAAGAGCGTGAAGTGATTTCAAATACTCCTTCTGTTGCTGAGGTTGGCGATGTGCAGTTCTGTCATTTACACAATCACACCCAATATTCAGTACTGCAGGCTACTAGCAATATATACGCAATGGTTGCAAAGGCAAAAGCCGATGGCATGTCAGCAATTGCAATTACGGATAGAGGGAATATGTATGGTGCCTTTGCATTTACAGAAGCTTGTATTGCCGAGGGCATTAAACCCATTGTAGGATGTGAAGTTTATGTAGCAGAAGATTATAAACGCTTAAAATTCACGAAAGATGATCCGGATAGGAAGTACCCATTAGTGATGTTAGCAAAGGATATTTCGGCATACCACAATCTTACCAAAATTGTTTCTGAAGGATACATTAATGGATTCTATGCTGGAAATCCTCGTGTTGGTCGAGAAGTAATTGAAAAGTACAAAGAGGGTCTTATTTGCTTATCTGGCGGGGTGCACAGTGAGGTGTCGGGTACAATATTGAATGTTGGGGAAGAACAAGGCGAGGCAGCAGCAATGTATTGGCATTCTATTTTTGGTGAAGATTATTATTTAGAACTGGTTAATCATCAACTCGATGAAGAGCTGCACTTGAATCGAATATTAATCGATATTTCTGCAAAGCATGCAATAAAAACCGTTGCGGCTAACAACAATTTTTACCTCAATCAAGAAGACGCAAATGCACACGACATTCTACTTTGTGTTAAAGATGGAGAGAAAAAGGAGACGCCAATTGGTAGAGGAAGGAATTTTAGATTCGGAATGAAAAATCAAGAATATTTCTTTAAAACGCAACATGAAATGCGTACTATTTTTAAGGATTACCCCGAAGCACTTGCAAATACCCAGCGCATTGCGGAAAGTGTCACCCCATTCCAGCTGAAAAAAGAACCTTTATTGCCAGAATTTGCTTTACCGGAAGGGTTTACAGATCAAAATGATTTTCTACGACACATAGCATACGAAGGCGCTAAAGAGCGCTACCCAGAGCTGACGGAAGAAATTAAAGAACGACTGGATTATGAATTGAAAATTATAAAAGAAATGGGCTTTCCGGGCTATTTCCTCATAGTTCAAGATTTCACTTCTCAAGCGCGAAAAATGGGCGTATCGGTGGGTCCAGGAAGGGGTTCTGCAGCGGGTTCTGCCATAGCTTACTGTGTGGGTATTACCAATATTGACCCCATTAAATACAAATTGCTTTTTGAGCGATTTTTAAATCCAGAGCGAGTTTCCATGCCGGATATTGACATTGACTTTGATGATGAAGGGCGCAGCTCTATCATTGACTGGGTAGTGGATAAATACGGTTATAAGCAAGTGGCACAAATAGTTACTTATGGAACCATGGCGGCAAAATCTGCCTTGCGCGATGTTGGAAGGGTACTCGACATGCCTTTGCCCGATGTAAATGCAATTTGTAAGGCTTTTCCCGATCATCTCAGTGCATCTTTAAAGAAAGTGCTGGCCGATGGTGGGGTGGATAAAAAGTTATCCGCCAAATTTAATGGGGAACAAAAGCAGCAGGCTGATGAATTTCGAAAGCTTTGGGAAGGCGATGACTCTACTGGGCAATTGATAAAACAAGCAAAAATTCTTGAAGGTTCTGTTCGAAATACGGGAACCCATGCATGTGGTGTGATTATCGCTCCCGACGATCTAACCAATTATATTCCCGTTAGCACCAGTAAAGATTCTGACTTATTGATTACTCAATTTGACAATAAAGTAGTAGAAGACGCTGGATTACTAAAAATGGATTTCTTGGGGCTTAAAACCCTGACGGTTATTAAACATGCCATTCGCTTAGTAAAAGAGAAGCATGGAATTGAGATTGATATTGATGAAATACCACTTGATGACCAAACGACTTTTGAATTGTACCAGCGAGGAGAAACCAACGGAACTTTTCAGTTTGAGTCTGGCGGAATGCAAAAACACTTGCGTAAATTAAAGCCAACTGATATAGAGGATTTAATTGCGATGAATGCGCTGTATCGTCCTGGTCCTATGCAGTTTATTGACTCTTTTATTGAACGAAAACACGGTAGGGAAGAAGTTCAATATCCACATCCATTGTTGCAGGATATACTGAAAGATACCAATGGTATAATGGTCTATCAAGAGCAAATTATGCAAACGGCGCAAATTATTGGAGGCTTTTCACTTGGTGGAGCAGATTTGCTGCGACGAGCCATGGGAAAGAAGAAAATGGATGTTATGCAGGAGCAGAAGGCAGTTTTCGCTGAAGGAGCCAAACGCTTGCACGATATCGATGAATCGGTTGCGATTGAGATTTTTGAGGTCATGGAAAAATTTGCCGAATACGGGTTTAACCGATCCCACTCGGCGGCTTATTCTTTAATTTCCTACCAAACCGCCTACTTAAAGGCACATTATCCAGCCGAGTTTATGGCTGCTGTGCTTACCAACAGTATGAGCGACATAAAGAAGGTGACTTTCTTTATGGATGAATGCCGTCGCATGGGTATGTCGGTGCTCGGTCCTGATGTTAACGAATCTCAGTATCGCTTTGCCGTGAACGAAGAAGGCCAAATTCGATTTGGAATGGGCGCTATAAAAGGAGTAGGAGAGGGCGCCGTGGAAGCAATTATTAATGAACGGGAAAATGGCAATTACACGTCAATCTTTGATTTTACCAAACGCGTTGATTTGCGGGCTTGCAACAAAAGAACGTTGGAGAGTTTAGCACTTGCTGGCGGGTTTGACTCTTTTACAGGGACCCATCGGGCTCAATACATGCACGTTGAAGGAAATACTACCTTTTTAGAAAAGGCGATTAAATTTGGTTATTCCCACCAAGAAAGCGAAAACTCAGCGCAAGTATCCCTGTTTGGAGAGGCCAGCGACGTTAGTATTCCCGAACCGCAACCTCCCGTTTGCGATGAATGGGGAACCCTGGAGCAATTGTCAAAAGAACGCGATTTGGTAGGAGTTTTTATATCTGGCCATCCTTTAGACGATTACAAATTAGAGATCAGTCACTTTTGTACAAAGAATTTTCACATTGGACTATTTGCTGATAACATGGAGGCGTTAATGGGAAAAGGGGAATTGAAGTTTGCAGGCATTGTTACAGAGGCCTTGCACCTGCAAACCAAAAAAGGCAAACCGTGGGGTAAATTTAAATTAGAAGATTACAAAGGCGATTTTGAATTTTTGCTTTTTGGAGATGATTATTTGAATAACCAGCAATTTTTAAATCCGAATTACTTTTTATTCGTGTCTGGTAAAGTCATGATGAGCGGGTATAGAAACGAGCCTGAATTTAAGGTTTCTAAGATTTCCTTGTTGAGTGATTTGCGCGAAAAAATTGCCAAGGAGATTAATCTTACCGTTAATCTTGAGCAAGTAACCGACACTTTTATTGATGATTTGGATGCATTGATTAATGAGAACGAAGGAAATTGTAGAGTGATTATGAAATTTAAACACAAAGGAGAAGGGCTAGATGCCAATGGGCTGCTTAGAGGGAAGAAGGTTTATATCACCGATCCGCTCATTGAAACCCTTGATAAAATGGACATTAAATACGCTTTGAATTAGATCCGAAAAAAAACACTTAAAAAAGTCAATTTGATGCTTGGCGAGATAGTAAGAAATACTACTTTCGCAGCGGAGAATTGGCAGAGTGGTCGAATGCGGCAGTCTTGAAAACTGTTGACTGTAACAGGTCCGGGGGTTCGAATCCCTCATTCTCCGCCAAAGTTTAAGAAAAGGGTTTACCGAATGGTAAGCCCTTTTTTACTTTAAGGAAATGAGGGTGAGACCCCCCGGGTTCGTGCCGAAGCAAAGCGCAGACGTTTAGCGCAGCGAAACAATCCCTCATTACATGAGAATTAAATGATCATTATGTTTGGGTGGTGCTGGGGAAGTGAAAGCTCTTTTGGTGCTAGGCACTAAGCGACAAATGTTCTTGAACGAACGGTTAGCTTTTCTTTTTTCAATGGCATACAACCGCGACGCAACTCAGGAAAGTGCGGAGGACAAGAGTTTAACTTCGGATTTAAATAATAACTTCGTTCGAGGCATACAGTTTTAAATTTACGCTATCGCTAGCATTTTCCTTTTAGTTGCTGTAGATATTTATTTTATGGAATAGTTGGTTCCTGGCCCGGTCCCAAACTTTTCAATTAGGTTTTGGGAAACAAGATGTGATAGGATTCTTTTTACCGTTGGACTCGGTATGTCAAGCCTTTTAGCAATTTGACCAGATTTGATACCTGCATTATCGCCAATGATGTGTAAAATAGATTTTTCTTTAGGTGATAATTTGGTTTCTATTCCTTGTGTTTCTAACTTCGATTTTAATTGTTCTTGAATATTTAATAGGCCATCAAAGAAAAAGTCTATCCATTGGGAGACATCCTCATTAGGCCTTTGAGCTTGACAATCCCTCAATTTTTGGTAATATTCAGTTTTACGACTTTCGATTTCATGTTCTAAACTTACATATTGAATCCATTTATACCCATGATTTAGGAGTAATAGTGAACTAAGAAGTCGACTTAATCTACCATTTCCATCTTGGAAAGGATGGATACTCACAAATTCATAGCAGAAGATGGCTGATTTGACAAGAGGATGTGTTTCTTGATCATTGTGGTACCATTCTATGAGAGATTCCATGGCTTTATTTGTTTCAATGGCCGGGGGGGTGGTTTGAAATATAACTTGTTTGGTACCATTTGCTAAGGTAGCTTCAACACTATTACTTAGTTGTTTGTAATCTCCTCTATGCCAAGCATCTTTTTCACTGTATTTGAGCAACTGGTTATGAAGGTTTTTTATTGAATTTTCTGTTATGTCAATATTTCCGAATGATCCAGAAATAATATCCATCACTTCAAAATATCCAGCTACCTCCTGAGAATCTCGATCTTCGAGTTTCTCAATACTCAGGTCTTTTAGAAGTACATCAACTTCTTCATTGCTCATTTTGGAGCCTTCAATTCTTGTTGAAGCCCCAACACTTCTTACAGTAGCTATTGATTTTAGCTCTTTTAGGCTTTGACCTTCTTTTTTTTCTATTGAACTCCACTCTGCATCAAATCGATCTATCTTACTAATAATGGATATTAGGTTCCATTCGATACTTAATATGAGTGTGTGTACTTTGTTCATAGGTTACAAAAATATCTAAATACGATACTCGTGATACGATATGATACGAAAATATTCGATAATGATACTTTAGGGTAAAATTAGAAATGATACGATATGATATGAAAATGTACGATACTGATACGATGCTATTGCACCTAACTAGTCGCTAAGGTAAACTTTTCCATAAAAGTTTACCTTATTTCGCAGATGGGTTATTCTCGAAAACACGCTAAGCTGTGCTAATCAAATGCTTAACCGATACACCCATTTACAAGCTCCGCTGAGGTCGGATGCAATTTTCGCTGCTTCAATGCCAGCTTTAGAGTAAGGTAATCCAGCTATTTTATGAATTTTGCATTCCTGAATTGTTTAAAATCGAAGAGTTGAAAGCCGAGGATTAAAACCAGTTGAATAAAAAGCACGACAACCAATTCAACAACTATTTCCATGCTGTCTTTGATAAAATAAACCAACACCAAGGACAATACAATCGTCAAAACATACTTGTAAAACCATTGGAACGGGAAATTGATCAATCGAAGTTTAGTACAGCTTAAGAACATAACTACTCCCGTTGCAATTTGTACGAGTCCACTCGCAGCTGCAGCGCCGGCAATCTCATAACTAGGTATCAGCAATAGATTTAGAGTCAGGTTCAAAACAAAGCCGACGAAGGTTATTTTAATCATGTCATTTAACCGTCCCGCTGCAGTTAAAACAGTGCCAAATACAGCGGTTAATCCAAGTCCAACAAAAGCTATAGATAATAACATTAAGACCTTCAAGGAACCCATAGACACGGTATGATAGAGTAGGTTTAATAATTGCGAGCCGTAGCCAAAACTCAAGGGAATAAATAGGACAGCTGGAATGAGCAGCACTTGTGCAACCATTTGCACGGTTGCGCTTATGTTTTCGTTTTTAGAAATGGCTTTTGATAACATTGGGAAAAGCAGGCCTGTAAACAAAAACACAAAATTATTGGCTACATCAAACAGGCGGAAGCTTTGAGCATAAGCACCTGCTTTTTCAGCGCCATTTTCCAAGAGTCGTTCAATCATAAAAGCATCAATTCTATAGTAAAAGGTCATAAACAATATGATCAATGCAAAAGGATAACTCTTCTTGAATAAGGTTGTAAAGTCAATTGCTGGTTCAGGCAGTGCTTTGGTTAATGTGTTTCTTTTTGTCTGAGTAATCAACATTAACAGCACTAATACTAAACCATAACAGCCAATTTGAGCTGCAACCAGCCATTCAATTTGAAATGGTTGCTGGCCATTAAACCACAACAAATAGCTACAGGTAATAATAAGGAGCAGTTTGTCCAACACCGAAAATATACTGTCCATCCAAAAGATTTGCAAACCAGCAAGAATGGAACGTTGAAATAGAATAAAACTCAACAAAAATTGGCTCAATGCAAGGCCGAGTAGGAGTTGAAACTCAAACCCTTTATAGCCTGCCCAAAATCCAATACCAAGTGTGCCCATTAAGTAGATAACTCCAAAAAGCAGCTTAAATAGGGCGAGTTTTTTATAGCCAATTTTTAAGAAATTAGGATCGCGTGATATGGACCACGCATTGTAATTCGTAACACCAAAATCGAGGAGTGTATTCAATAGAAAACTAAACCCAAAAAGGGCAAAGTAAATTCCATAGGCTGCCGAACCAACGGTATTCTGAATAGTTCTATCTATTCCCAGAATCCAGAAGGGCTTAATAAGTAAGTTTAGACTTATTAGAAAAAGAATATTGACTACAAATTGCCTGCGCAAGGATGAGAGAATTTAATAGAATTTCCACTGAAACCCAAAATGAACGTTGAATCCGCTATAGTATTCTGTGTTCATTAATCCAATTAAGTTTCTGGTACCGGCAATAACATCAAATTTGGGGTTTGATACAGAAATTCCAGTGCCTAGTCCTAGGTAGTCATAACCTCCAATGGATTGATAAAACCGAAGATTTAGTCCCGTTTTTTTAGAGATATCGTTCATTCTTATTTCTTGATTTAAGCCTAAAAACGGAAAAGTCTGACTCATAAAGCGATGCTCCAATGTCGCAACTAATAACACCTTTTCGGAGAGTTGTTCTTGGTATCGAACACTAATTCGCATTGGCATAAATGTGTTTTTAGTTCCTTTTTCTGTATTGTCCAACAAACTCTCTTGCACGTCATTGGGGCGCTGCAAGTCAATTAAAGAATCATTTAGGTCAAATAGAGAAGGAGCTTTAAAACCACCCCAACCGTATTCACCATCAATATTATAGCTCAAGGTGTTTTTATTCCAAACAATAAAGCCTAGGTCATTTACCTCAAAAGTGATGTTTCCGGTATTTTTATTTTTCTTAAAAAGGTCAAAGGGCATGGAGAAGAAGAAATCAGCCGATGCGCCAACTCCATTTGGGTCGTATATTAATTTTGATGCAGTGTCCGATTGTGTCCACTGACCAGCAACATCAACAAATAAACTGTCTCCTATGGGTGAGGTGTACAAGTAGCCTCCATCACTTTGTATAGAGCCGTATTTGTTTCCTATGACCAAACCAGGTGCAACCCCAAGGGTATAGCCGTTTTTTTCTACTGCATACCCAAATTGAATGGTGGTGTATTGTAATAAGGTTAAATCAAGTTGGTCAAGATCAGCGTTTTTTCCGGCAAATTCTTTGTTCCCGAATGCAATTAATCGAAGTGGATCTTCACCAAAAACGGTACTTAATTGCCGGTGCGTATATACATTTATGAATCCGGTCGAATTTACCGAATCCCTTTTGTTTTTTAGCTTTTGACTGTAGTAAATACGCTCATAACCATTATAACCAGCTCGGTTTATTGGTTGAACACGATTCCGTAAATTTTGCATGGACTCATAGGTCGGCCCATTTTTATTGGCTAGGTTAAAGACTACGGAGTTATTTATAGCATTTGAATTGAAGGATTGCTCAAACCAAATACCAAGCTTAGCTTTAGATGAATCGGAGATGGCCAATTGAGAAATGGAGAAATCGGTTTGTCCTTTAGCTAAAGTACCAACTAGGAAAGTAAGAGTCAAAAGAATAAATCGACGCATATTATTTTATTACAAGTCGATATTTAAAGTCACCCACCACTTTTACTTCGGTTTTATAACTGGCATATATATCTTTATAATCGGAATCGTCGGTATTGAAATTCAGCTTCACTATTGCTCTTTCAGCCTTGTACAATAAGTTTATTTTAGGCACACTTACTGGAGCAGCTAAAACAGAATACTGCGGTTCTAGCACTTTTTTATTAATTGGAATTCCTGCCGAAATCTCAGCGCCAACTTCCATTAAGGAGTCTAAAATCACATTGTCTTCATTTATGGTGTAAATCTGAATGCCAGCCCTAAATGGGTAATAATTATAAGCATGAACGTTCACAAATCCACCTTCGATCAGTTCAGCGCCTTCATCGGGTTCGCCCAAATCAAAATCAACAGTGTCGATTAATTGCAAGTTATTCGCTCTTATATTGAGCGGAATGCTCATATTAAGTTTTGCCTTAATACCGTAATCAGAAAACAGAAAATCATTTCCTCCAGAGATGTTTCCTAAAGGATTAATCGTAAAGTCCATGTCGTACTGAACTTCATTTGGCATAACACTAATGAATTCGGTAATATTTGAGTTTGCCTCATTTAGTTCGTATTTCGATAATGAAGGAATTATAGGAACCTGATAGAGCGAGTAATCCTCTTTTGCGCGAGCTAAATTTAAGGATTGAAAGATAAAGTCTCCTTTAAGGTCAACAAAATTTCCCGTTTTGGAATTTATAGCCGTAAGTTTATTCACAGTACCTTGTAAATCCACTCCAATTCTATTTTCAAACTCAAAAGAGAATTTCGCTTTTTGCACATCGAAGCTACCCGAACGTATTTGATTAAAAGCATCAAACTCCGAATTGGATTCATCGGGCTTTTCAGTGGTGGTGGTAAATACTCCTTTTACCATTTCTGGTTTAATTTCAAGAAAGCTATTTTCTATGGTAACTATATCTGCACTGGTGTAGTTGTAAAGGTTTGAAGGTGATGTAGGGTTAGCAAACCGCACCGTAAAATAAAAGAAGATGGTATTGTAGTCGTTTAAATCTTTACCTCTAAGGTTGAGAAGATAACCTGATAAATCCACTTCATCAACAACTTCAGAAGGATTACCAGGGCTTCCTGCAGGCAGGTTTCTTGATAATAATAGTGTTTTACCATCTTTTACTCCAGAACTCATATTGTAGGTTATGATAGTTGGCTCTGTAATGGTTGAAGATACTTTGAATTTTATAGTTCCACTTTTAATAAGCGCATCGGTTAAGTTAGCATTTGATATTTCGAATTTTGATTCATTCGTATCAGAAATCAATGGGTTTGCTTTATCCCACGCGAGGTTAAATGCAGGACCAGGATTAACTTGTGATAGCGTTGTATCAGGAATGGTAAAATCGTCGGCTAACTTTAAATCTAAAATCTCGTTTTCATACACCAAATGCAATAAATCATTATCCCGCACTTGAATGAGATCATCTTCAAAGATGTTTTGGAGGTCTAATTGGCTATCGACAATAGGAACCAATGCGTCAATTGGCCAGCCTTCCTTTCTTTTCTTGCAGGAAACCATCACAAGCAGAGCACAAGCAACAATTAAAAATCGGTTTTTAGTTCTCAACAACATAATTGGTAAAAATAGAAATTTAAATGGAGGATAAAAGGTTAAATTTGCAGGCGGATATTGCTTGAATCGGAGCATAACTATGGACAACACAAAACTTAAACTTGAATTGAAAATGCCATTCTTTATGGCTTGGATTTTCACCTTCGTATTTCTTTACGCATTGTCTTATTTGTGGCATGGAGTAATATTGAATGATTTAAGCAGAATTTCCTACCCCAAGAATTTCTTTTTGATTTTAGTAGCAGCAGTATATTTCTGCATTTCCTTTGCTCTTACTTTTCTTGCTCAGGTGCTCCCGTTTGACCAAAAGTTGCACATTAAAGGATTAATTGTAGGTGCACCCGTAGGTTTGTTTATCTACTTAATTGCATTTGTTTTTGGAATTAGCTTCTATTCTAATCCAACTTTAGCGCATATATTGTTTGATTTAGGCTGGCAAGTATTTGAAGGAGCAATCGGAGGAATTATTGCCGGAGGCTTACTTAGCTTTTTTGGATTTATTGCTTCAGAAAGAAAGAAATCAAAAGCTTCCCATTAATTACCCACAAGCAAGCTAATTGCCATAACCACCATTCCAGCAATTAAACCGTATAATGATCTGTGATGCGATCCAAATTTTTGTGCAGCGGGAAGTAATTGGTCGAATGAAATGAAAATCATTATTCCAGCGATAAAGGCAAACACCGTTCCCATAAGCACATCAGAAAGAAAGTTTCTGAGCACCAAATAACCGAATACAGCCCCAACAGGTTCAGCTAGTCCTGATAAAACAGAATAGTAAAAAGCTTTCTTTTTATTTCCCGTTGCGTAAAAAATCGGGGTAGAAACTGCAATTCCCTCTGGAATATTGTGAATGGCAACTGCAACCGCGATAGAAAGTCCAAGACTAGTATCTTTCATACTTGCAAGAAAAGTTGCTATGCCTTCAGGGAAATTGTGGATGCCAATTGCAAGAGCCGTAAAAATTCCCATACGATATAACTTCTTGTACTTCTGTTCTTCGGGCGGTGGCTCCGGATCATCGTTAAATTCATGCGGATTTTCAAAACTGGGAATGAGTTTATCTATTAATGCCGTTACTAGCATTCCTCCGAAGAATGCGCCACAAACAATCCAACCAGCCATAGATTCTCCTAATTCTTCTCCGACGGTCCTAAATCCCTCAGCAAGCAATTCTACAAAGGATATATAAATCATTACTCCCGCAGAAAAGCCCATCGCAGTTGAAAGCAATTTTGTGTCTGTCTTTTTAGCAAAAAAGGCAATGGCTGCACCAATTGCAGTACTAAGCCCCGCTAAAGTGGTAAGGGCAAAAGCAAATAGAAGGTTATCTTCATTCATTTGTATACCTATCTTTTACAATTTGTGGAATAGGAACAGCTTCACCAGACTCATCAATTCTCACAAATACTATATGGGTGCTACAAACAACACTTTCTTCAGTGCTGTAAACATTATATCGTCTAGCTTCTACAGAAAGCGCAATAGAAGTATTGCCCACTTTTTTCACTTCTGCGTAGATTTTTATTTGTTCGCCAGCTTTAACTGCTTTTTGAAAAACAACTTCTTCTATTTTAACGGTCACCATATTTGGTGTATGACAAATTTGGGCAGCATAACTCGCTGCAGCTTCATCGATCCAGCTAATCATAGTTCCGCCAAAAAGATTGCCATGGATACCGATATCCCTAACCATACATAGCTTTTGCATCAACAGAACCATAGCAGTTTTTAAGGGGCAAAGGTAGCCAAAGTAGGCAAAAAAAAGAGGGGCAAAAGCCCCTCATATTATTACTATAGGTTCAAAATTTAGGGTTGAATCATATGTACATCTCTCTGTGGGAAAGGGATGGTGATTCCAGCATCGTCCAATGCAATTTTTCCTTTTTCTAAAGTCTCAAAGTAAATGTCCCAATAATCTTCGGGAGTAGCCCATGGCCTTACTGCTAAATTTACAGAAGAATCGGCTAATTCACTAACCGCAACCATTGGCGCTGGGTCCTTCAGCACTTTGGGATTGCTAGCCATGATTTCAATCAATAAGTCCTTTGCTTTTTTGATATCGCTATCGTAGCTTATGCCTATTGTTAAATCTACACGTAATTGATTTCTTAAACTAAGATTAACTAGACTGCCATTCGATATAGCGCCATTTGGAATAATTGCCACTTTACCATCTGGAGTATTGATTTTGGTAATAAAAATCTGAATTTCCAAAACATGGCCAAAGTGTCCTTGAGTATCGATAAGATCACCTACCTTGTAGGGTTTGAAGAGGAGAATCAAAACACCACCTGCAAAATTTGCGAGTGTACCTTGCAATGCCAATCCAATCGCCAAACCAGCGGCTCCGATAATTGCAACAAACGAGGTAGTTTCTATACCAATCATACTGGCAACACTTACAAAAAGCATAACCTTAAAAATCACGGTTACCATATTGAGGATAAACGGTCTTAAAGTATCATCTACTCCTTTTTCTCGAACCCCTTTGATAGTAGTTTGACAAATCCGTTGATGACTTGTAAACCCACAAAGAGTACAATAAGTGCCAAAATCATTTTTGGGCCATATTCCATTAACATTTGAATCGCCTTATCCGAGTATTTGTCAATATTTGAAATTTCTATAGTTTCCATTTAATTTTGATTTAGTAGTTGACCATAAGAATAAGTTTTGTTATTCAAAAAACTACCTTTTACCCATTGGAATTAAGAGGATTGGAAGTAAAATCTGTTGAATTACTGCAATTCGTTCAATGCATTTAAAATAATGGCGCATCCTTCTTTTATTTCTTCTTTGGAAATAACAAGAGGAGGACTAATTCTAAATCCGTTCGGAACGCTTAAAAACCAAAAAAGTAATACCCCACGTTCACGGCATTTTTGTATCAATTCTGAAACTTGATTAGCAGTTTCTAGGTTTATTCCTATCATCAATCCAGTTCTTCTAAACGAAGTTACCTTAGCATGTTCCGATAGCAGATTTTCAATGAGCTGCCCTTTTTCTTCGACTTCCAATGAACGTTCTAACAGCTTATATTTTAATAACCCTGCATTTGCAGCTGCGCATACAACGGGGTTTCCACCGAAAGTGGTAATATGGCCTAGCTCAGGTTTTGACTGTATACAATCAAGAATTTCTTTGCTGGAAACAACTGCTCCTATTGGCAATCCACCTCCAAGAGCTTTACCAAGACATAAGATATCCGGCGTTATTTCAAATTGACTAAATGCGGAGAATTGACCGCTTCGGCCGTATCCGCATTGAATTTCGTCGAGAATTAATAAACTAGAGCATGCATTACATTGCTCTCTTAGGGCGGTCATAAAAGCAGATGAAGGTATTCTTACTCCTGCATCTCCTTGAATAGTTTCAAGGATAACACAAGCGGTGTCAGTGTCTATAGCTTCTACAGCATCAATTGAATTCCATTCCAAAAACTCAACACCCGGCAGAAGCGGACGAAAAGCTGTTTTTTTGTACTCATTTGAACTTACGCTCATACTGCCATGTGTGTTACCATGATAGGCTCCCGTGAATGAAATTATTTTTGATCTTCCCGTATGTCGTTTGGCAATTTTTAGAGCTGCTTCAATCGCTTCGGTTCCACTGTTTAAAGGGTAAACTGTGTTTAACGCATTGGGTAATAAGGAGCTTAGGGTGTCACAAAACCGAGTAACGGATTCTTGTTGATATTCCCCGTAAACCATAACATGCGCATGGTTTTCAAGTTGCTTAATAATTGCATCATTAATTTCAGGTACAGAATGTCCCAGATTATTAACCGATACCCCAGCAATAAAATCAAGGTATTCCTTTCCAGAATCATCAATGAGTTTACAGCCTTTTGCCTTTTTAATTTTCAGTCCAACTGGGTGACATGTAGTATTTGCAAGCACTGCGTAAAATTAATATTCTAAAATATCAATAGGATAAGAATTTAAACAAATAAACCTCTTGATTTTTTAAGAGGTTTACAGCAAAAAGTGATGATCTGGAAGGATTAGAACCCTACTTTATTAAATTTCACACTCTTTTATTACTTTTTCAATTCCTTAAGTTGATATTTCGGAGCTATTTTTTATTCTAAAGAAAGTTAATGAGGTGTTATTAGTTTTTAATGATTCTAAAGGTTTTGATTAAGGATTCATTTTCTACTCTGAGCACCATACAAGTATTTGCAGGTAAATCTTGAATACGAATTTCAGGCTACTGTTAATCACTTTTTTACTATCCAATAATTTTACTTGCATATAGCACAATCGATAGGTCAAATTTTGATTGTTGTAATTACCAATGTTAAGTGTCAGTGCATTAATTGTTGGGAATAGGATAAGCTATTAACTCAAGATTAATCATTGCTAACCATTCAATTAATTACATCAACTATTTAACAGGCTTATTTTACACCTTGGCGTAACGAGCCATTACTGTCTATATTGTTAATGAATACTACTTGCCGTATACAGACAAGCAAAGGAGGGGGGTGAATATAAACAGGTAAGTTTATAGCAAAGGTTTTAGTTCTCCTATTGAAAAGACTATAGGTATCACATTAAATAAAATGATTCCCCGTAAAGATACCCCACCGTAAATAAATTATGTTGTGTGATAGTTTATTTGTGAAAAAGTAAGAATCATGGATATATTAAAATTTGTATCGATTTATCCACTTGAACAAAGTTGTCGGTATAATTTTAAGGAATTACGAGAAAAAGAAGGTGTAATTTGCAAAAAGTGTAAATCAAAGAGCCGTTCCTGGCTGAAAAACAAGGAACAATAATTCAAGCCTCAAAATTACCGATTTGCACATGGTATTTGCCTATGGCATTCATGAGCTTCTCAAAGAAACAGATTTCAACTACAGAACTACAACGCCAACTTGGTCATTCGAGGTATGATACCATTTGGGCATTATTGCATAAAATAAGGACAGCTATGGGTTTATGAGATGGCACTGTTTAACCTCAATGATAGTATAGAAATGGACGAAGGTTTTTTCTCAATAGCCACTCCAAAAGGTACTAAGTTAAAAAGAGGTAAAGGAATTTAGAAACAAAAAAATGAAACAGTTGAGAAAACGAGTTATACAGGCTATTACAAGATGAAAGTTCTAGAAACACAAAAAGCAGACTCAATCAACGAATATTTGGAAGAGCATATAAATGATTATGTCAATCGTATTTTCTGATAAAAGCAAGAGTTATGTGGATATTTCAGACTTTGTTGAGGCACATTACACAGAGAAATCTACCAAAGAAACGACCAACTTTACATTAAAATGGGTTCATATTGCAATAAGTAATGCAAAGCGCAATTTTCTAGGTTTTACCACAAGATTGAAGGAAAATTCCTTCAGCTATATTTAAATGAATTTTGCTACAAACTAAATCGCAAATATTTCGCTAACCGCTTATTTGAGAGGCTTTCAATTGCATTGGCGTGGTTCGTACGGGGGTGTTAGCGGGTAATCATATTTTTAAATTTATGTTTAAACTATTTTCATGATTAAATTTCTGCTAATCCGCAATTATACCATCGCGTAAATTGATCACGTTGCGAGACTCTTGATTTGTAGAAAATTAAGAGACATGAATAGTATAGATTTTATTGAGAGATTTCTACAGAAGAGAGCTGCAAGGCAGATTTTAAAAACAAAGAGAACTTGAGGGTGTGAAATCCAAAAAATAGGGTTATCAAAAACACTATTGGCTTAAATCTAAGAGGCAATGGGAATGCAAGAACAGCACCTTTAGAGCAACATTAAGAAGCGGGATGATCTCTGCACTCTAAATAATAGTCTACAGTTTGACGGAGGGTATTTTGAAAAAGCCATACCTCATAATTTAAAACTAAATAGAGGCAGGGGAGGTCAACGACAGGTGAATGTGGCTATCATGGTCGAATCCACACCATTAAAAGAAAAAGAAACGAGGTATATCCAAACATGTAAGCTATTTCATAATGAAGGTGCTTTCAAACCATAAAGCCACTAGTATTAATAAGTGCATAGCCGATAATATTGATGATAAAGCAATTGTGTTTTCTGATAAAAGCAAAAACTAAATTGAAATACATGTAAGTGAAAAATAGATCTAATAAACAGCAAAACTTATAAAACGAAGCGAACGCCATCGCATAACAGTACCTGAAAAAATGACGGTGAAATGCAATATAAACCGTTGTACTGCCAAAAAAATCTATATGTGTATAGGTTTTTTATTTTTTAAAACCGCTATTATTAATTCAAAATACTCATTAATAGGCAGTTGAATTGTAATTAAAGGCAAATAATAGACGGGTTCTATTGCAAATTAAATCGAGGGAACACAGGAGTCTGACTTTTTGATAGACATACCTTTGCAAAGGTTACATCTTACTAGTAAACATGCGGATTAGCAGATTTAGAAATATAAAACTCTTGCTCTCTAGCACTTTGAAAAGTAAGATTGCACTTTTTTATTTCAATTGGTGTAAATAAAATTTGAGTCAATAAATAAAAGACAAACTAGGATTATTTTATTAGTAATAAATCTTTAAAATACTACATTATCAAAAAGTCTTTAGAGTCATTTATTAGAGAGCAGGTAACCTCTCCAAAAGAAGTTGAAATCGATGAATTTCTTTCTATTTTCAAGGAAAAGAAATTCAAAAAAGGAGATTTTTTCAAAGAACTATTTACTATTGGAGAAGAAGTAGCTTTTCTCTCCAAAGGAGCGGTTAGAATGGTAATCTATAAGGATAATGGAGAAGAAGTAACAGGAAATATTGTTAAAGAAGAGGCATTTATTGTTGACGTATTTCGATTAGGTAAAGCTTCTAATAATCACGAGGGAATACCATCAAATTTAGGAATAATATGCATGGAAGATCTTACTTTATTTACTACTTCCTTTAATATTTTTACTAGAATATTAGAACGTAATCTCGTCATGAACATAGTTGTTCGAAAATTTATGTCAAAAAGACTGTTCGATCTCACTCAAAGACAGATTAGTTTTCTTACTGGCGGAGCAAAAGAGCGGTATACATTCATTTTGGAGCAAAACCCCAATTTGTTAAAGAACTGGCCACTGCGTTTTATCGCTTCAATGATCGGGATAACTCCAACTCAATTAAGCAGAATAAGAAGTGAAAAATAGGTTTCAATAATTGCTATTTCTCAACATTGTTGAGTGCTTATTCTTTTTAGATGTTTTAAATTTGCGACATCTATTAACTTAAAAATCTTACCAGTAAAATATTTCATTCCTAATCTTCCTAATAACACTAGTTTCCATTAGTGCTCTTTTACTCTTCCTAAATTAAAATTCAAATCTATTTAGTTCAAAAATCAAAACAATGAAAAAATTAATTTTATTATCCTTATTAATCCTTACCATAAATAGTCAGGCTCAAGACACTACCGGGTTTTTGACTGCTAGCGCTGGCGCCATATGTGTTGGAGATACTGTTGAACTTACAGCAGGTACAGTGGGAGCCGATTATGGCAATGGATCTGATGGTATCCTAAATGCAACATCTGGCACTGTGTATACAGATAATGTCCGAACAACGGTTGCTGGAACGAATTTGGCTGGATCTAGTACTTTGGTTACTTCCTCAGCCACTGGCTTTTCGGTTGGTGACGAAGTATTGATTATAACAATGGTTGATAAAGCAACCTCTAATAATACGGTTGGGCAGCACGAATTCAACACTATTATTAGTATTTCAGGAAATACAATAACTCTTGCATCAAATAAAACACATGCTTACACAGCATCAAGCTCTCAAAAACATCAGGTACTTAAAGTGCCTAATTATACAAGTGTGACTGTTGCTTCTGGTGTAACATTAACTTGTCATTCTTGGGACGGAAGTTCTGGGGGTATTTTAGCATTTAGAGCTAACGGGTCTGTAACTAATTCGGGGACAATTACTGTTTCTGAAAAAGGATATAGGGGTATTGGTCACGCATCTTCCCTGTCTGGAAATGCTCATTGGCGGAATAAGAATGGAGCTCAGGGTGAGGGAATTTATGGAACAGGATATGCGGGAGGAAATTCGAGTGGAGCTAATAATGCCACATGGAATGGTGCAAACGGAAATGGTGGCGGCGGCGGCACTGGACGTCAAGATTCTGGTGGTGGAGCCGGTGGTGCTTATGCTGCTAATGGTACAAATGGAAAAAATTGGGGTAGCCATTCTGGCGGAACAGGAGGAATAGCTGTTGGTATTGCAAACCTATCTAAGTTAATAATGGGTGGAGCCGGTGGTGAAGGCGGTGGAGATGAAGATGGACACTTGCCCGGTGCTGGCGGAAACGGTGGCGGTATCATTATGATTTCGTGTGCAAGCCTCACTAACAATGGAAGCATTACTGCTAATGGAGCAAATGGAGGAACTGGAACAAACTCTAACCCAAAAGGCTCAAATGGCAGGGGTAGTGGTATGGCTGGCGGTGGCGGTGGCGCTGGAGGATCAGTAAAAATAATCTCTAGTTTTAATAGTGCATCGGGTACAATTTCAAGTTTAGCTGGAACTGGAGGTGGAAATAATGGAGGCGGTGGTCGAGGTGGCGACGGAAGTGTAGGTAGAATCGCTCTAGCTTCAACAGTATCCTCTTATCCAACAACAACTCCAACATCCTCAAATGAAAGCTTGTCTGCTAATAGTTGGATTAAATTAGGGACTTTTGCTTCTACGGGTAACAACTCTGCTCCGATCAGTTTAACTAATAAGGGACTCAATTTAATTATTCCTGCTAATAAGACTTATGGATTTGCAATCTTCTCAAAAACTGGCACTAGCATGAATTATATGACTTACAACAGTTCTCTTCCAAAATCATGGCACAACAATAATGAGTGTAAAATTACCGTAGGTCCCAATGTTGGTTTTGGTATTGAAAATAGCGGCAAAGCAAATTATTACCCAAGAAGTTTTGTTGGGTTTGTAGATTACGAATTGTCAAATAAGGCTCCTAAAATTTCTTTTATTAAAAATGACACGATATGCTCTGGCTCAATTGGAGATTCACTACTATTCTCCATTAAGGATGTTGATGTTGGTGATCTGGAGCTTATGAAATTAACGGCGATTGCATCAGACACGAATATACTTCCAAGCGCTGCATTCACCTTCTACAATAATAGTTCTAAGGACACAATTAGAGCTCTTAGAGTGTCACTTCCAGATACTTCATTAACTGCCCGCATACCTGTGTTTATTATTGCCACAGATAAGGGACAATTATCCGATACGACAGTTATCTTCATCCAAATAGATTCTTTGCCTTCTGTTAATTTAGGTCCTGATACTGCATTCTGCAAGAACGCAGCTTACACGATTCGTGCTGGGGCTAATAAAGGAAATTACATTTGGAATAACTCTTCTTCTTCTTCTTCTGATACCTTAGAAGTAAATTCTAAGGGAATTTATTACGTAAGCATTACTGATGCAAACGCTTGTAGCAATATTGATACAATTGACATTGATACGTTTGAAGTTCCTCAGTTTAGGGACACTACTTTGAATGTTCTTTGCAAAGGAGACAGAACAGGATCACTGTACTTAGATGGAATCGGTGGAAAATCAGGATACTCTTTTGATTGGCTAGTTTCTTCTTCTAATCTATCTGGCATGGGAAATAGAGTTNCTCAAACTCTCGCTGCGGGTTCATACAAAGTAACAATTACTGATGCCAATAACTGTAAAAATAGAACAGTATTTACTATTACAGAACCGTCTACGTCTGTTGACGTTCATATCAGAACTAAACGAGACGTATTCTGTAAATCGGATAGCACAGGGTTAGTTTCTGTCGTTGCTTTAGGTGGCGTTTCTCCTTACGTTTATTCTTGGAATGATAATAAAATTCAAATTGATTCTCATGCAGTTAATTTGGGAGCGGGAACCTACCAGGTAGTGGTAACTGATTCTAATAATTGTTCTGATTCTATTTCTCAACTAATCACTGAACCTGCAGTTCAATTATCATTGAGTATTCTCAATAAGGTACAACCACTTTGTACTTTGGATACTATTGGGTCAGTAAAAGTTACTTCCAATGGTGGTACTGGAACACATACTTATTTATGGAATGATAATCTTTCCCAAACAGATACGCTTATAACTAAACTTATTCCAGGTAATTATGGGGTTACTGTTACAGATGCCCTTGGATGCGTTGATTCTATTTCAGTGAGCTTGCCTGCGCGCGATACGTTAAGGTCGATTTTCACATTTCCTGATTCGGTTATTTGTAATAAAGACACTTCTCGATTGCTTTTAGGTTTACCAGCAAATGACGGTGTATTTTCAGGAAATGGCGTTTCAAATAATGCTCTCAATCCAAAAAGCTTATCAGTTGGTACACACGTAATAACGTATACCAGAACTGAGCGATCATGTATAGCAGATACAACTGATACGATAAGAATTAATCCAAATCCAATTGCGTCTATTGGAAACATTGGTTCTATTTGTACGAATACTCCAGATCTATTATTGAATGTAGGTTCTCCCTCAAATGGATACTTCTTTGGAAATAATGTATCTGTAACAGATAGTGCTACCTATAACCCTTCCAATACAGCATTGAATGATACCATTAACTATGTATTTACAAATGGTTTTGGTTGTTCAGATTCGGCATTTAAAGTAATCGCGGTTGATACAATTCCTTTAGTTACAGCAGCTGCTGTTCCTAACGTATGTCTTGATGCATCAGAGTTTGTTTTAACCAATGGAAGTCCTAAGCTAAATGGAGTTGGAGTTTATATTGATACCGCTAACAATTCAGTTGTAGCTAATAAATATTTCCCCTCGGTTACAGGAAATGACACTGCTAATATTCAGTACAAATTCACCGAAACTTTAACGGGTTGTTCTGATTCTGTAATGTTTACAATTATCGTGGATTCATTGCCGATATTAAGGCCGAATCTATTAGGTGATATTTGCGTTAATGATACCTCATTCTCACTAGATAGTGTTTGGATTCCTAATCAACCGAACTATATTGGTAGTGGAGTTTCTACGGTAGATAGTTTAACCTTTAATCCTGCAGTTGCGGGTGTTGGAACGCATCAAATAGCCTATTCATTTACAGATTTAAATAGTTGTAAAGCCGATACTCAATTCTCTATTGTAGTTCGACCGACTCCAGCAATCGTGTTTAATGCCTTGCAAGATGTTTGTGCCGATGCCGATACGTTTACGCTTACAGCTGCGACTCCTTTTGGAGGTAAATACTATGGTCCAGGTGTTATAAATGATACCAGTTTTGTTGCTGATACTTCATTAGACAAACAATCAAATACATTGAATTATGTGGTTGATAACCAATACGGATGTATTGATACTGCTGCTGGTTCTATTTATGTAGACACCCCTCCAGTGGTTTCATTCAACCCAAGCTTAGGTAATATTTGCTTCAACGAAGAGTTTAAGAAAATAAACTTTGGAATACCTAAAGCAACTGTAGCAGGTGAAGTTGGAGTTTACTCTGGAAATGGTGTACGGAATGACTCGATAATTACGGCAATTTCTGGAACGGGACTATTTAATATTACTTATGAGTTTACCGATACTAATGGATGTTCTTCTTCTATTGCAGATACAATAAGAGTTGATACCGTGCCAACAGTTACTCTTGCTGCGTTTAACCCAGTATGTGAAGATGTTGATACAGTTCATTTAAATGGAGGCTTTCCTCTTGGAGGAGTATTCACCGCTACCAGTCCTAATAGAATTGATACTACATTATCAGGTATCTATTATCTAAATACACTGGATTCTGGTGGAACTGTGGATACTATAATTTACACTTACACCAATCTTAATGGTTGTATTGGAAGTGCTGCTCAAGCATTTAGTATAGACTCCTTGCCAGATGTAATATTTACTTTACCAAGTAGCGATGATACATTATGTCATGGTAGTTCTTCGATTGCATTAAGCGGTGTAAATCTATTGGGTGGAATATTCAGTAATGTTGATGGTAGAGTAAGTAATAATAACTACTTATCTGATACAAATACAACGAGAAACGATACCATTGCTTATACCTATACCGATGCAAACGGTTGTACCAATTCAGATACGGACTTCATTCACATAGATTCTATACCAGTAATAACTTTAGGTTCAAGTCCGGTATTCTGTGCTGCTGATGACTCTATTCAGTTAACGGTAGGTAATGGAAATGGATTCTATACAGGACAACGAGGAATAGGAGCAGACAGTTTAAGTTTCTTGCCTGATTCGGCAAAAGCAGGAACTCACTTAGTGACCTATAACTTAGAAAATGTGGGATGCTTCAGCACAAAGTCATTTAGTATAGTAGTGCATCCTCAACCCATTGTTACATTGCCTCAGTTCACTGATATTTGTGAAAACTTGGATACATTCTACCTTACCGGTGGCGCACCTGTTGGAAACTCAATCAACAGTTCTTACAAAGGAAATGGCGTGCAGAATGGTTATTTCGATCCTACTGCAGTTGGTTCGGGAATTGCCACTGTTTGGTACTTGTACGAAAATACATTTGGCTGTATTGATAGTGCTTCAAATACAATGAACATCAAAGCAGCTCCAAATGCTCTATTTAGTGGATTAGATACTACTGGATATTGTGAAAATGCGGATACCATACACTTGGAAAATAGAGTTTCTCCAAGAGCAGTTAGTCCATATGAAACGGTGTTTAAAGGAAAAGGCATTGTGTCAAATACAATTTTTGATCCTTCCATTGCAGGTACTGGTGTGCATGAATTATGGTATGTTGTTAACGATACAGCAAATGGTTGTAGTGACTCCACTTCACAATTTGCCTTAGTGAATTCGCTTCCGTTGGTAAGCTTAAATGCGATTGGTGATATTTGCGAAAATGGCTCTTCCTTTAAACTGTCTGGTGGTTCTCAAATTAGCTTTAACGGAAGAGATACCTCAAAGTATACAGTTGACTCTTTAGCCATAGCGGGTGACGTATTTATTCCGGCTAACTATATAGCTGGTAACAGCTACAAAGTAACCTATACCTTTACTGATACTGCTCAATGTTCAGATTCAGCAAGCAGAGTTTTCAATGTGCTAGCTAAGCCAATTGTTCAATTATTTGATTCAACGCTTAAGTTCTGTACCAATGAAAATCCATACCAGTTAACTGAGGGATTCCCTAAAACTGGTGGTACAGGAGTTTATCGAGGAAGTGGAGTGTTTAGCGGCACCTTCTTCCCACAATTCGCAAGTGCAGGCATAGATACAATGGGTTATATTTTCACTGCAAGCAACAGTTGTGTTGATACAGCGATAGCCTCGTATAGAGTTAAAACAGCACCAAGCATTCAAGTAAGCAGTGCACTTAAATATTGCGATAAAGATGGCATAGATACCTTGGATTTTGCAACAAATACGGTTGGAAATGGATATGGTATTTATAGTGGCGCGGGAGTAACAAACGACTCAATATTTAATGTTGATTCTGCTGGAGTAGGTGTGCATAATATTCAAGTAGCTTATTTCGATACTAGTTTTGGATACACTTGTGCCGATAGTTCTACTCATGTTCTTACAGTTAATACTTCGCCAACAGTTGCGCTTCAAAACGCAGCGGGCTTGTGTTTGAATTCTGCTCGAATTTTAGGGTTTGGTCTTCCACAAGGCGGGTTGTACTATGAAGATACCTTATTGAGTTCGAATCAGCTTGCTGGAAATAGGTTTATTGCCAATGATACTGCTGGATCTCAAAAAATAATATACCAATATTTTGATGCTAATGGATGTTGGGATTCTGCCAGCACGGTTATAAATATTCTTCCGCAACCTAATGTTTCCTTTGCTTTAGGAGATTCTGTTGCTTGTTACAGTGAAAATTTGGTGAGGTTAACAGGAGGCTCTCCTGTTGGAGGAAGTTATCTTGGTAAAGGAATATTCCAAAATCAGTTGTACACGCAGTCTTCAGGAACGGGATACTTAGATATTGTTTATCAATTTACAGATTCAAACAATTGCAATAATTCAGACACCGCTAAATTATTGGTAGCAATAGATCCTGTATTGAATATAAGTAACGATACTGTGCTCTGTGCGGGCTCATTGGTCAACCTTTTTGCAGCTGGAGCAGGAAAGGGTGCTTTGTACACTTGGAGTACAGGAGTGCAAAATCCAAATATTAGTGTTTCTCCTCGTAACACAACCAATTATTCGGTAATTGGATTAGACACCAACGGTTGTTCGGATCAGAAATCGGTTCGAGTTGAGGTGCTTCCAGAAATTATACTGACAACGTCGAGTCAAAATGCGGGTTGTGGCAAATCGGATGGTATTGCAAATGTTTCCGTTGCTGGTGGGTTACCTCCATTTAAATATTTATGGACAAGTGGTAGTAAAAATGCAATTGCAACTGGTTTAAAAGCTGGATTCTACGAAGTAACAGTAACTGATGCCAATGTTTGTAACAACAGTGCTTCTGCTGTTATCAAAAACACAAATGGTCCAAACGTAGTTGTAAACGGAATTACCAATGCAAGTTGTGCTGGAGTTGCTGATGGTTCTATTGCCTTGGATATTCAAGGTGCAGTGCTTTCAATTCAATGGTCAAATGGAGCTATTACAGAAGACATTAATGGATTATCTCCAGGTAAGTACATTCTTACAGTAATTGCTGCCGATAGCTGCATAACTACTCAAGAGTTTACGATTACAGCTCCTGATGCCATGCAAATAGATGCACTTGTGCAGGCACCGAAGTGTGGAAGCAACGATGGTTCTGTTACACTTAACGTAACAGGAGGTGTATTCCCTTACAGATATGATTGGTCAAACAGTACTTCAAACGATACGCTTTTAGCCGCTGGTGCTGGTGTGTATCAAGTTACCGTTACAGACGATAATAGTTGTACAGATAGCATTGAGGTGGTGGTAAGTGATTCGGGTGCTCCGGTTATTTCACTTATTAAAGTTATTCAACCAGATTGTGGTTCAAACAATGGTGAAATACACATTGATATCAATAAAGATACCTTGGCTCAGTTTAGATGGAATACTGGAGACTCCACGTACATTATTAAAAACTTGGTGCACGGAGTGTACAGAGCAACTGCAACTGACACTGCGGGTTGTCGAGGACTTACGAATATTACACTTAACAGCATTACACCTAGAGCAAAAGAACTTTGCGTTGCAACAATTGATACAGCTACAGGTCTTGCTCAAGTTGTCTGGTCGAATACAGGAGCTAAAGAAATTGAAGTATTTACCAAAGCATTGGGTCGAAAAGACTTTAGTGTATTGGGTTCCGCTCCAGTAAACGTTAATGTATTTACCGATAGTTTACCAACGCTCATTGATAAGTCATACAGCTACGCAATTAAGTCAACCGATAGTTGTGGAAGTGTAAGTGAATTGAGTGGTTTACATCAAACCATTTACTTAACCAGTCAGTTGGATAAAGACAACAATATAATCCTGCGTTGGACAGCTTATGCTGGCTTCAAATACTCGGAATATGAAATCATGAGAGTTGCAAATGGAGTGATGTCGGAATACGGTAGAGCTGGAATTGGAACCAATGAAATTATTATCTCTGGAGAAGAATTTGGTGCAGCCAACATTTATTACATTATCAGAGTTGCAGCACCAGAAAGTTGTGGACCAACAGATTACTACGATTATTCTTGGTCTAATAAATCAATTAATTACGGATCCTTCAATATCAATGTGGATCACCCAGGAAATCTTGCAATATGTAAATTATATCCTAATCCTAACGGTGGACAATTTACATTGCAACTAGGATTTAATGCCGAGACTAACGTAGGATTGCTTATCACGGATATGAGCGGGAGAGTAGTGTGGAATGCGAATTTGGACAATGTCTTTGGGGTGGTAACCCTTCCAATTGACTTAATGAACAACGCAGCCGGAATGTATCAATTGAGAATTGATGCAGCAGATGAAGTATTTATGGAGAGAATTCAAGTGATTAGGTAAGAGTATGAAGTTGAAAAAAGTACTTGAGAAAATTTTTATAGTTCTAGGGCTATTGTTTAGTTCACAGATTGTGAATGCACAAACGATTGCAGATACTACCGCCCAAAATAAAAAGGTCGTTCTAGAAGTATATCGAGGTGCTTTGACCCCTTTTGGTGGTTTTGCAGATCATGTTGCAGACACACTGCGTGATAAGGATTCTACATTATTTACTATAATAAATACCTATGAAGGATTTTACGCTGGGCCTAGAACCTCAGGCCCATATTATTATCCTGACTATCGGTCATCTTTTGGCCCTGCAATTCAAACTCAGGCTGGAATTCAAGGTTGGCCTTCTGGGTCAGTGAACCGATCTTTGTTTCCTTCATTAAATGTCACTGCTAGAACTGCCATGAGCCGAGGCTTGTGGGAAGATGCTCGAGATACTATTCTAAACCAACCTTCACCGGTAAATGTTGGGGTCACTGCGAGTTATAATGGTCAAACAAAAACCATCACTGCAATGGTAGAGGTTTACTTTACGGATACTTTAGCGGATAGCACTTTCGTCAATGTTGGTTTTAAACAGGATAACATTATTGGGCCACAAAATGGAAATATATCCAATTATCCTGCAAGGTATGGGGCTAACATTGGTATTTACACTCATAATGATGTACTTCGACATTTGGTAACGGGGCAATGGGGAGAACATCTTGATTCAATTGTCTATAAAAAAGGAACACTTTGGACAAGAACTTATACTTGGACTGTACCTGATTCTGTAGGTGAAGTTCCAATTGTCCCTGCCGATTTGGAAGTCTTTGCTTTCGTTTCTGGATCAAGAGATTCCATTTATACAGGGGAGGATAATCCGGTTAATATCACCAGAACACCTTTGTCCGGTCCCTATACAATTGGAGGAACCACCCCAGATTATTCTACTATTTCTGAAGCTGTTAATCATTTGAATGAGATAGGTATTTGCGATGATGTAACGTTTAATATTCGACAAGGAACTTATAAGGGATCACTACAATTCAATGAAATATACAATGCTGGAGATAGTGGAAGAGTAATATTCCAGGCTGATCCTAGCAATGCAGCTACAGATACAGTATTGATTACCGATACTGTTGATGCTTCTCTTAATGGTTTAGTAAGTTTAAGAGGTAAAGGGAATTTAACTTTTAAAAAGCTACGATTTACTGGAGTAACTGGAGGCGGAGTCACAAAAGCCTTGATAATATTTGATGGAACAGATACCGTTAGAAACGTACTTATCGACAGCTGTAGTTTTGATGGAACTGGCTTGGGGAACTATTCCCTTTCTACGTTTAGTGGTCATCTCGATAGTTTAGAAGTATCTAATTGTAAATTGGAGCGAGGAAGGATGGATATTTTTCCTCCTGCAACGATGAACAGTTCTGTTTGGGTTCACCACAACGATTTTGTGAATACAAGTCTGGCGATTCAATTATCAGTTGGGTTTGCAAGAGTGAATAACAACACGACATCTGCAGATGCAGCCAATAGCTGGACGCGTCAAATCGGAATATGGGCAAATCGAGCCGAGGTATATAATAATAACCTTTACCATAGAACTGAATCAACTTTTCATGGCATCACAGTGCAACGGAGAACACAAAACAATGGCTATCCAGTTGGAAGTTTTTATGTGTACAACAATGTGCTGAATCTTACACAGAAACGAAATAATATAAACGGTACATTCAATGCATTAACTGTAAGTGTTAAACCCGGTGATAATTCATTCATTCATCACAATACCATCCATATGAAGCGCTTTAATAAGTCCTTTGGTGGAAAAGCTATTGGTATTGGAAGTGGAAACTATAATGTCAGCAACAATAATGTTTTTGTTGAACATGCTGGCTTGGCACTTGAAGCACACTCCACTGCAGTTATTTCGTCTTCTAATAACAATTATTATACAGAGAATGATTCAATTGTAAAATTAGGAAGTACGAGTTATGCTGCGTTAGCTGACTTACAATCGGCTGGCAAAGATTCCAATTCAGTTTCTGCTAACCCTTATTTTTTATCGGATACTTCTTTAAAACCGTATCGATCTGCTTTGAATGGCTCGGGAATGACAATTGTAGACATTCCTAAAAATATTCTCGATTCCACGCGAACGAACCCACCGGATATGGGTGCTTATGAATTTGATCCTATTGTATTCGATGTAACCATTGATTCTATTTCGGTCGATACGCTATGCAGCGGCACGCAGCAAGTAAAAGCTTATTTCCGTAATACAAGTGATTCGGTTATAAAAAAGATTGCAATTAATATTGGTGCTGTAAATCTTACCAATGCTTCTGAGCAAGATTCAGTATTCTACTATAATGGTAGTTTGGCTAAAAATGCAATTGATTCTGCCATTGTTGGATATATCGATTTTACTGCCAATACTGATTTTAGAATCAGCGTATCTGCCGATACCATTACTGGAAGCGGATCGAGAGGATACTTGGACGACGATCCAAGTAACAACTTTATTATAGATACCGTTTCTGTTCGCCCAAATCCCGCTGCTAATTTCACTATTCAAAAAGCATGTGCAGCAGATTCTATTGTTCTAATTGCTTCTGGAGGCGTAGATTACAGTTGGGACGGACCTAATTCATTTACTGATACTTCAAATGTTGTAGTAAGAGTAAATCCAGATACAGCAAATATGCAAGGGCTTTATACGGTTACAGTAATTGATTCTGCAGGTTGTTCTGCTACCTATTCTAATTCAGTGAATTTAGATAGTGCAATTATTATTGGATTACCGGCTGATTTTTCAATTTGTTCTAGTACAGATACTTCAATTACCGCAAATGAAAATTCGCAATACGCATACTTATGGAACAATGGAGAAACAACACCAACAATTTCAGTTGATTCTTCATTTGAATTTGTTGTAAAAGTTACAGACCAAAATAATTGTGTGGTTTACGATACGTTTGAGCTCACAGTTTACAATGATCCAATAGTACAGTTCGATTCAACAATTCAAGCTGCATGTGCTTTTGGAAGTCCAATTTTGTTAAGCCACGCTTCTCCAAGAGGAGCTGGTGGAACGTATTCAGGGTTCAATGTTTCTGGAGATACACTTACACCAAAAGCCTTTGGAAATTATCCAGTAAAATACTCTTATGTCGATTCCAATGGTTGTTCAGGTTTTGCCGATACTTCTGTTGTAATTCATAAGCGACCAAGTGTTACTGTGTCTACAATTGGTGATTTGTGTATAAACGAAGCGCCTTATACGATTTCTGAAAACAGCCCTATAGATATAGTGTATGGTAGGTTTACCGGAACTGGAATTGTAAACGATAGTATTGGAATTTTTGATCCTTTTGTTGCTGATACAGGCACACATACAATTACATACACCTACACAGATTCAATAACGGGTTGTTCGGCTTTTGCTACCAATACGATTACTGTTAATGACACCTTCAACATCCAGTTTTCTGCTGCGGCTAGCTATTGTATTAATGACGGTAGGATAACCCTATCAAAACCAGATAATTTTACAGCGGGTCTTAACGGTTATTATTTAGATACGAACATAAATAATTCGGTTACTGGAAGTTATGGATTCAATCCTGCTATTGCAGATACAGGTTCACAAACACTTACCTATAAGGTTACTAACGCTAATAACTGTACGAGTACTGCATATAGAGCTATTGATGTTAAGGCAATTCCGGTTGTTGAACTGCGCACAGATACCTTTTGTATAAACAGCCCTGAGGTGGTTATGGATGGTGGAACACCAGTAGGAGGAACTTATTATTTTGGTAAAGGTGTTCTTCAAACAGGAAACTACAATCCAGATTCTGCCGGCGTAGGACAAGATGAGGTACATTATCGATATACTGCTGGAGGTTGTTCTGACACTGCCGAAGCTGTATTCTTGGTGCGTCAAATTCCTGCAGTTAGTTTCACATTACCATTGGTCAATACCGAAAGATGTATTGATGCAAACAGCTTTGTACTTACAGGACAAAGCCCTATAACAGCAGCTTCGGCTGGTGTTGGTTCTTTTGGTGGAAAAGGCGTATCGGGAAATCGATTTTTCGCGGGTGTAGCCGATACGGGAACTCATGTCATTCAGTATAAATATGTAAATCAGTTTGGTTGCGCAGATTCGACAACAGATGAAATACAAGTTTATGGTTTACCTGAACCAGCTTTTACAACTCCATTTGCAAGAATTTGTAAGAACCAAATTCCTGATTCTGTATTTGCTACTCCGGTTGGAGCAGGTGGTGTATTTTCAGGAGTTGGAATTAGTACTTCAGGATACTTTAATCCTAGCGTGCTAAGCGTAGGTGCGAATAAAACACTTCAGTATACTTACACCGATTCAAATGGATGTTCTGATTTTGTAATTGATACGTTTATAGTGGATTCGGTTCCGCAAATTACCCTGGCACTTCTTCCTGATCAATGTTTAAATGGTGTTGAGTATACGTTTACAGAAGGTAAGTTTAATACTGGTAATTATCAGTACAAATCGGATACGCTAGGATTGTTAACTGCAGGTAAATACATGCCAAGTTTAGCGGGTTCAGGTATAGATACAATTACATATGTATACACGGATGCTTTGGGTTGTATGGATAGTTTATCTCAAACGATTGAAGTGTTAGACACTACAATTGTAACTTTCACTATAGACACTGCTAGATCTAGAGTTTGTAATAATGAACCTACTTTTAACTTGTCTTCTGCAACTCCAATTGGAGGGGTGTATACAGGTCGTGGTTTGGTTGGAAATAAATTTACTCCTGCTAACGCAGCACTTGGTAATAATCTAATTACATATTCTTATACAAATAGTGATAATTGTACCAGTAAAATAATTGATACGATTGTTGTTAATTCAACTACACCAGTTTCATTTACAAATCAAACGTTCTGTTTAAATGATACTGTTGCAACGCTTACGAGTGGCACTCCTTCGATAGGAACGTTCAAGTATTCCGGTGGTGGTATGTTGAATAATACAGTCTTTTCTCCGGCAGTAGCGGGAGTTGGGCCTAGAACAATGACTTATTCATTGACGAATGCCGACGGTTGTGTTTCTCAAGCAACTGCTACGTTTACAATAAACTCTGTACCAAGTACTCAATTTGGGGCGCAGTCTGCAATTTGCTTTAATGCAGACACATTTAGTCTTACGGGGACTTCAACTTCTGGAGATTCTAGTTACTTCTATGGGTCAACGGGTATTGTAAATGCGATATCGGGTAGATATTTAGCAAGCTTAAGTTCAGTAGGATTAGATACATTAAGCTATGTCGGTAAACTAACAAGTACAGGTTGTTCTGACACAATATCAAAAACAATTTTGGTGCGTGCTATTCCTAATACAGTTTTGGATACCTTCCCAGATTATTGCGTTAATAATGCTCCAATAGCGCTTACAAAAGGAAGCCCTACTGTTGGTGGAACTGGTGTGTATTCGGGTAGTGGAGTTGTTGGAACTCAGTTTTACCCTTCAATTGCAAAAGTAGGAAGCCATCCTGTCGTTTATAGATTTACAGATAACAACAATTGCTCTGTTTCAGACACTGAGATTGTAGTTGTTAATGGTTTGCCAGTATTGACTGCCGCGGTATTCTTAGACTTATGTCAATACGATACCATAAAAACATTAACCGGTGCCTTACCTGTTGGTGGGTTTTACAGTGGAGTTAATGTTGATAGTGCAACATCCGCATTTAGACCTGATAGCGTTGGTATTTGGAGCATTACCTACAATTTTGTTGATACAAATGGTTGTGAAAATAAAGTTGCTCAAACGCAAAGAGTTCGCGCATTGCCATTAACCCAATTAAATTTTGGAAATAAGTTTTGTGATAATGCTGCACCAATGGCATTGACAGGTGGTTCGCCTATTGGTAGTGGAGGCGTTTATTCTGGGCAAGGAGTTTCAGGTTCTTTTTATGATCCAGCAAAGGTTTCTTCAAGTGGTGATACCTTAGTTTATAACTTTATTGATGGATTTGGTTGTGAGAATTCTGATACCGTATTTATTACGTTTGATTCTTCGGCTGTGGTTACTGCAACTCCAGTTCCTGATATTTGTAAAGGGACAGCTTCTCTAGACCTTTCCACCTACTTTAGCCCTTCTGGTGGTAAATTTAATGGAGCCAATGTTTTTGGTTCTAATTTTAACGCAAGCTTGTTAGACACAGGTCGTTTTGCGATGAGCTATGTGTTTACTGACAGTAATAATTGTGCCACCACAGCAAAAGATACCATTGTGATTAGACCACTTCCTGATTTTCAGGTTTCTTCGGATACGGGTATTTGTCTTGGCGATAAAATTCAGTTAATTGCTTCCGGTAACTATAGTTACGATTGGAATACTGGTGACTACCTTTCAACAATTCAGGTAAGTCCTTTACGAACGTCAAACTATAGCGTAACTGCCACCAATAGTTTTAACTGTTCTTCAATTCGGAATATTGGAGTAACTGTATTTGATCAAATTACGGTTTATACTTCTTCAATTGATGCAGCTTGTAACACGGCAAATGGAACCGCTTTTACCTCGGTAACAGGAGGCATAAAACCATACAATTACTTGTGGTCTACCGGCGAGAGAACTTCAACAGCAAGGCAGCTTTACGCAGGCAATTATCAAGTAACGGTGAATGATAAAAATGGTTGTATTCAGTACGGTGTTATTGGAGTTAGTAATGAAGATGGACCAATAATTAATGTTTCTTCTCTTGTAAACAATACTTGTGCAGGAGATGAAAGTGGCGAAATTGAAGTTAGTATATCCAGTAATTCAGCTTACCAGCTGTTTTGGAATAATGGGGCTTTAGGCACAAAGTTGACGAATTTGAAAAGCGGTATTTATGAGCTTTCTGTTATTGGCGAAGATGGTTGTAGTTCATTTAAGTCTTTTGAAATAACAAGTCCAAAAGCTTATGAATATCAAGCTGTAATAGAACAGCCCGATTGTGATTCAACAAATGGGTCTATTTTTATGAAGTTGTCTAATAGTCTGGACTCAGTTAGTTATCAATGGCTAAGTCAAGCTTCAAGAGACACGCTTAAAAGTGTAGGTTCAGGAACTTATAATTTAGTTGTTACAAATAACAAAGGTTGTATGGATACGTTTGTCGTTGCATTAAATACGGCTGCTGCTCCAAAAATTAAATTAGATTCAATTCAGTTTGCAGATTGTAGTCAAAATAATGGGGCATTAACGATATCTGGTATTGACCCGATTAGCTCCTTTAATTGGTCCAATGGGGATACAACATCATCAATTCAGAATTTATCTATTGGTTCTTATACGGTTACGGCAAGTGACGTAAATGGTTGTTCGGCAATTGAGCAATACGATATTGAGGCAGTGCTGCCAACAATGCCAGTGATTTGTACAGTGACAAATGATTCCTTGTTATCTGCCAATGTGCTTGTCTGGGATACAACTGGTTCTCCCGCCGACTCCTTCTATGTGTATAGAGAGTCTGCGGTAAAAAATCAGTATTTTAAATTGGCAACAATTGGAAGAAATGCTGCGCCGAGTTTCGTAGATTCAGCGCTCACTAATTCTACTTCGATAGGAACCTATTCTTTGGTTGCAATTGATGCTTGTGAAAACGAAAGTGTATTGAGTCCAGGGCACAAAAGCATTTTGTTAAACACTAAGCAAACGGATAGCACACTTATTGAATTGAATTGGAGTAATTATCAAGGCCATTCATTTGGAGACTATTACATCTATCGCTATTCTTCACAGTTAGGATTGCAATTGTTGGATAGCATGGGTGGTATTAATACTTACATCGATTATAATGTACCTTACACAAGCAGCGTTCTTTATTATTACATAGGAATAAAAGGTGCGACAAATTGCGGCGATACTGGAATTACTACTATTTCTAATTTGAGTCGCGATTATGGAGTGAAGTTAGTTGGCGTTTCCGAGCTGCCTCAAAAAGAGATTGCATTCCTAGTTTGGCCTAATCCAAACAACGGTTCATTTCAATTAAAACTGAATGGAATTGATGCTGGAGAAGGTCAATTAGTTGTTTACGATGCACAGGGGAAAATCAGGTATCAAAAAGGTATTGATTCTAGCTTGCAAGGGTCAATGCATTCCATAATTCTGTCAAATATTAGCAGCGGTTTATATTACGTTCAGTTTATTCAAAACGAAACTGTAATTACTCGTGAAATCGTAATTAACCGATAGGTAATAGACTAGATGATTCGAATAGTAATTTCCTTATTTTTTATTCTATTTTCTGGTTCATTAATGAGCCAAAAATTCGAGTGGGCAAAACAAGTAGGGACTTCAGGTGGGTCAGATGAAGTTTCTGCACTTGCAATTACAACTAACGACACTGTGGTAATTGGTTGCGGTTTTTTTTGTGGTACGCTGCCTGGTGGAACTGGATCTGCAAGTGGAGGTAAGGACGTTTTTGTAAGAGGAACTAATAAAGGAGGAGGTGTGAATTTCAACCCACTTCATTTTATATCTACCGGTGCAAATGATGCCATAAATGATGCCGTAGGTAGTTCAAATGTTTCCTATGTAACTGGAAAATTGCATGGTACTCTTACAGGTGCTGTAACTGTAGCTCAAACATATGGCGCTGGGAGTTTTTTTATAGCTAAAATTAATGCTTCTGGAACTGCGGATTGGGTAGTTCCAACTACCAACAATATACTCAGTGAGGGGCAAGCTGTTACCGTTGATGCTACTGGTAATATATACGTTGCGGGTATTTTTAAAGGAACAATGATTTCTGGTACTGATACGATTACTTCTCAAGGTATAAACAACGACATTTTTATTTACAAGTACGATGCTAATGGCAACGCGTTATGGTTAAAATCAATTAATGGTGCTGGTAATGAAGAGGTGGTTAGCTTAGAGTACGACAATTCAAATGCTAGATTACTGGTTTTAGGGAATTTTAGTCAAACTATTCAGCTTTCGGGTAGCGCATTTTTAAGCCCTAGCTCAGCAGGTGCTACTAATGTGTTTGTGGCAGCTTACAACACCAATGGTGTTCTAGGTGTTAATACCAGACCTTTTTATGGCAACGGGAATATAAAAGCTGCGGATTTAGTAATACTCTCAAATAGTGAAATAGCGATTGGAGGAGGATATACTATAGCAATAACAGACGGTACACGAAGTTTTAATTCTGCAGGGGGTGAAGATATCTTCATTGGAAAATTGAATACAACGAGCCTTGTTGGAACTGCTTTAAAAAGTTATGGAGGTATTAGTTCAGAAAGAATTACTCAACTTGAAGCAAATGCTAATCTTTTTGCTTTTGGTGAATTTGGAGCTAACCTCACGTTCGGGAGTTATTTGGCAACTTCAAACTCAACAATCGACATATTTTTACTTTCGTGGAACAATGCGCTTACCGAGTTCTCAGCTCACGGTTCAATTGCGGGACCGGGATCAAATGTTGTAACAGCAAAAAGCATGAAATTGGGTGGCAGTAGAATGTATTTTTCAGGCCAATTTAGAAGGATTGCAAACTTTAAAAATGCAGGAACATTTATTTCAAGAGCGGTTTCTTTCTTTGACGGCTACCTAGCAAGCGCTAGTGCAAAAGAGATTTATTGTCCAATAGACGATAGTGTTTCCTTAGCAACTAATTTGAGAGTTCAAGGAGATAGTGCCTTGCTCTGTTTTGCGGATTCAGGTCAATTGAGTGCTTTGGGTTCTTCTGCTTCTTTTAGCTACCAATGGTATGAAGGTGGAGTTGCGATTACAGGAGCAACTTCTCAAAATTTCCAAGCGAAAACTACAGCGTCTTATTACTTAGTTATTTCAGACAACATTAAAAGTTGTGCAGATACGTCGCGCTCAATAAAAATTCATGTTGAAGCAGAGCCTTTCAATTCAATTACTGACACAATAGTTTGTGACAGTACAGGGCAATTTTTAATTGCTCTTTCTCCTGCATACTCACCTACAAATGGGGGTTCCTTAACTGGCAGCCCAGGAATTAATCAAAGTACGGGAGAATTTTTTAGTGTATTTGCGGGTGCTGGAGTAGATACGCTAATTTATGTATATGAAAATGCAGCAGGTTGCAAGGGAAGCGATACAGCTATTTACGAAGTTCGAGCAAATCCACTAATTACTTTTACTACGCTGCCCATTTACTGTGAAAAAGACCCAAGGGATACGCTGAAATTTGGTTCCGCAAATGTGCCTTTAAGTAGCGAATATTATGAGATTACAGGAGCGAATGCATATGGTATTGAAGATAGCGTAGTCTTTAGAAGCGATACTTTACCCCCAAACCAAACTCCTGGTCATTCGGTAATTTATCATGCAATTGATTCTTTGGCCGGCTGCGAAAGCGAGAAGGTTGCATTTATTGTAATAAACCCAATACCGAATGTGGTATTTAATTTTTCTCCACCAATTCCGCTTTGTAATAACACATTGCCTTTTATATTGACTGGAGGAAATCAAACGGGAGGAGTTTATTCGGGAAAAGCGGTTAATTCTTCTAATGCAAGATATACTCCTTCTTCAGCTACGAGTCAATTAGATACCGTTCACTTTTCTTTTGTGGATAACAACGGATGCGCCGATACTGCTTCTGTGGCTTTAAATATTGATTCAGTGCCTGACGTTACTTTTTCCTTCACTACTAAAATATGCTCAAGTGATTCTTTGATTACATTAACAGGAGGGTCGCCGTCATCTTTAGGTAATGGACAATACAAAAGTCCTTGGGTGAGTTCAGGTAATTTCTTTCCAAGATTATCGGGAGTGGGCACTCATCCGGTAACTTATGTTTTTGAAAACCTTCAAGGTTGTAAAGATTCAGTAACTCAAAATTTAGCAGTCAATTCTTTGCCCGGTGTGAGTATGGCTGCTGTACCTCCGATTTGTGAAAACGAAAAATCTCGATTAATTACTGGAGGTTCACCTATAGGTGGAGTTTACTCTTTAAGAGGTCAAGTTCTGACAAACGGATTACTCGATCCTTCTAATTTTCCTGCACTCCCAGGAGTTGCGCAAGATTCAGTAGTTTATACCTATACGGATACTAATAATTGTACTTCTATTGGCATTTCAAGCCTTTTAATTCGAAGGTTAGATGGTATTGTTTTTAACCCTGCTTTGACATTAAATAGACTGTGCAATAATGACTCAATAGACTTATTTGCAATGGGGGATACTTTGTTTTTTCCACCGCCTGCAAATGGAGGGAAATTCGTTGATGAATATGGTGATGTAATTTCTATTTTTAGAGGGGAAAAATACTTACCTCCCGCCTCCGATACTTCTACATTAACTAGGCTCCAATATATATATGATTACAGCGCTACAGGTTGTTCTGATACGGCTACTAAATTCCTCCGCATTTCTTACAGTCCAGTTGCTTCTATTAAGCCTGTTGCGTTTGCTTGTGCTGGAATTGATTTCGAAATAGAAGCGCAAGGTGGGATTACTTATCTCTGGGATAACGAGAGTACTGTTAATCCCTTGCCTATAGTTCAGGATACCGCTACAAAGTATAACGTTACTGTAACCAATATTAATAGTTGTAAAGATTCTGCAAGTGTTTTAGTATCGCTTTCTAATGGATCAATTATTACAGGAAAGGGAAAGACCACTGATTTGAAAAAAGGGGAGGATGTTACGATTGATGTGTTGGACAATTATCCCGCAGACACGGTAGAATTAATTGGTGAAATAACAATGTTAAATACCCCTACTAATGCAGCAGAGTTTTATCAAGAACAAGGTAAAAAACAAGATATTCTATCCAGTGTATATTATCAACCGGATCCAGAATATCGAAGGCAAGATACGGTAGATTACAGAGTTTGTGATATTGTATGCACTAATATTTGCGATACGGCTCGACTTATTTTTAATGTTTTGGGAGACCCCTATGATTTCATTCCCAATGGCTTTAGTCCAAATGGAGATGGCATGAATGATACTTGGGTAATTCCAGGAATAGAAGCCTATCCTGAAAATGAATTGTACATCTATAACCGATGGGGAGATTTAATTTTTGAGGCAGCTCCGTATTTAAATGAGTGGGCTGGACAGGCCAACAAAGGAATAGGTGGTAGCGATAAAATTGGTGACGGAGTTTTCTATTATGTATTAATTACGAATGATGGAGAACCAATCAAAGGTTCTATCGAAATGAAATCAAATTGATGCGAGTAACTGTATTTTTCATATCTATTTTGGCTTTCATTTCTTTTCGAAGTAAAGCGCAGCAGTCTCCTGAGGTGTCTCAGTATGTGATTCACCAACCTTTTGTGAATACTGCTTCAATTGCGAAATCTGGCGCACAAAATGGGGCGTTAATATTTAAACAGCAGTGGCTTGGATATGAGGGTGCACCAACGAGTTTTTTTATGAACTATAATATGCCGCTAAAATCTGCAAGTCGTTTTGGAGGAATATTGCTTTCAAACGATAGGATAGGAATTCATAATAATGGGCGACTTTCTGCTATTTATGCGCATAAATTTAGAATAGATAGTAAAAGTTTTTTCTCGCTTTCGGCGGCTCCGGGTTTACAATTTATTCAAAGCGATTATACTCAAATTCAAACAGACTTTCCCGATGATCCAACATTTCAAGGATCGGCTACTTCAATGTTTTCTGTAAATATGGGTGCTGGAGCTTATTATATTAATAAAAAGTTCTTTGCAGGGTTAGCGCTTCCAACTTTGCTCTACAATCATTTTGAGCCAACTGGAACAGAGAATAAAGGAACAATTGGGTTTGACATAAAACAAATCCCATTGAATTTGACAGGGGGATGGAAAAAAGATTTAGGCAAGTTTTTTAGTATTCAGCCGTCTTTCTTATTAAAGTATGAAGTTGCATCTGCAATGCAAATAGACATAAATGCAATGGCAGAATATCGCGAGGTTATTGGGTTTGGTTTGTCTTATCGTACGACACAAGCAGTGAACATAATGGCTAACTATAGAATTAGTAAATTGTTTAAGATAGGCTATGCATTTAATACTCAAATAGGTTCAAAGCTAGGTTCTTATCACTCAGGAACACATGAAGTTGCCTTGCTTTATGGAATTGAAAATGGTCGACAGACAAGCATGAACATACCAAAGAAAATTAAGCGTTACCGCAAGAAAAAAGCCAAAGAACGTAAAAAAGCGCTTAAAAAACTTCAAAAAGAACAACCAGAACTAGCTCCAGGCGGAAAGCGAAATAATAAGCAGCCTTATAGCTAAAAAAATTGCCGGGAAGTCAGTTGCGTAACAAACGTTCCAATCCATTTATTTTAATCTCATAGATCGTATGCAATTGCATGCCTAATCTTCCTTTTGGAAAAGCCTGTTCTCGCGCCATCCATTCTAAATAAGAAACGGGAATTTTAGCCAATATGGTATCCTTATACTTTCCATAAGGCATCTTATCCACTAGTAAAGATTTTAGAATTTCGTTTTCCACGTTAGGTATGCTAAATTATTTTTAAAAAAAATCAAGTTATTCTGAACATTTCAAGATATAGCTTGTTTTTCTATTTGAGAGACAAAGTTGGTTTAGTGGCCAATGGGTTGGTTAGGAGTAGCCAACTTGTTTTCATGGTTAGAGTGAAAGGGGGAGGAGTCCCCCTTTCTTTTTTACTTTCCAATACAAAAAGTAAGCTATATTGATTATCAGTGACTTACATTTTAGAGGTACAAATGAGGTACAAATGGGGTACAAGTTAGGGGACCCTTACAGAACAGCTTCAAGAAAGGCTGGCAACCGACTTTTATTTTAATCGGTTCGTGTGCTCAACTGGAAAAACGACCCATCGCTGTAAACCATACCCGAAAACCCAATTTTGAACTCTCCATCATTGTTCCACTCCTAAGAGAAGTCCGAAAATTACACTGGCTACACTGCCAAAGCTCACGATTCTTTAACCACCAATGTTTCTCACATTTACAACGTTTACATACAACACCTTCTTTTTCACGAATCACTCTCCAATGCTCTCTGCAACCTGCCTCGTCTGGAAATTCTTCAACAAACTTGATAATATTCATATCATTATTCTTTCTTCCAATTTATCCCTTTTAAACTAACTTGCAACTTTCCGAACAATCAAAAAAAAATATTATTCGTTTATGCGTATTATCAATATCTATTTACTACTATTGCTTGTCATAAGCTCTCTATGCCTTATAAAACAGTCTTTGAAAACGCCATATTGGTTAGAGCCAGGCGTACCTGGTCTGACAGACAAATTGGATCATCTGCATGTATTACCAACATGGATGTCTACCAATGGTGGACGGATGGTTATGCCATTCCTGTAATAGAAAGCAGAATTATGACCCAAACAGGGCCATGCCCTCCTGGTTTTCAAAACGTGTTAGTGACAAAATTTATTAACGGCCTCCCTCTAAAGAACATCAGCAAAAAGCGTTCTCTTTTAAAAGTTTACCCAAACCCGAGCTCGGAAATACTTAATCTAAAATTACCTAAGGGACTTTTGGAGAGTGGTTACCAAATATGTAATGCAAATGGAAAAATCTTGCAATCTGGTGTAATACATACGGGCACCAACCAAATCAATATTTCAAAATTATCAGCAGGCATATATTGTTTAAAGTTAACTGCTGAATCGCATAATCCTGTCATGTTTGTTAAAACAACTAATTAAAAAAACAGATACTAATTATGAAAAATAAAAAACTACTTCTTGTTGCATTCTCTGTTATCAATTTTACACTTTTCACAAAAGCTCAACAGATTGATAATCTAATTATTCCTGGTGATGGTATAACCATGAAATTCGACCAAATCCTTGATACGTTAACCGTTAATAATCAGGGTCCTTGGGATTTTTCAAAAATTGAACCTACTGGATCCTACGAGATGTCTATGTTGCCAATAAAAGAATCTCAACATGCTTCAGATTACCCAAACGCAACACATGTATTGAAAAGTGAAAATGGCGAGTTTTTCTGGAACTACGGAAAAGATGGAATGTATTCAATGGGCAGAGTGACTGATAATATAGAAGTTAGCTACGATAAAGGGCTTCAGATTTTTTCTTATCCATTTGATAATACTTTCAAACAGACAAAGGAAATTAAAACCACTCACTACTTTGTACCAACTGGAACAACAGAACCTTGGCAGGACAAAATTGAGGTGGAAGGCGTAAATTTCGGATCATTAAGACTTCCTGATGGTGAGCAGTACTCGGACGTATTATTAACGAAAGGTAAAAGAACTTCCATCCAAGGACCACACTCTATTTTGGGTGTGACCCTTACAATAGAAGAATACTTTGAACAGTTTTGGCTTGGAGATTATCCACTACCTATCATGGAAAATTACTACGTAATAAGCACAAGCCCGACAGGTACAAAAAAGTTGGAATTTAAACGGACTCTGTTTTTGTCCAGAAGTTCTATGAATACCGGAACAAAAGACCAGTTGGGTATCGAGTTGGGTATCGATTTTTATCCCAACCCTACAAACAGCATCGTGTATTTTGGTTCAAAACAAGAACGTGTGACCATATTCGATAGTAAAGGGTCCTTAATCTTCAGTGCTTTAGATGTACAAGAGATTGATGTTTCCAATATTCCACACGGATTTTACACTGTGAAATTAGAAAATGAAGGCAATTTTAGCAGCCACAAACTGCTGAAAAATGATTAGCCCTTGACAACGGTTCAGTTGCATTAACTTACCCTGAATCCAAAAGTAACCAAATTCGATGTTTATTAAGCTGCTAAAGATTTAAAAGTAGCAAACCAATTTGACTTTGAGTCCTTGATTTGATTCTTCCTGATGATATTAATTATTTCTATTCCTGCCAATGTTCTTTGTGCTGATTCGAACTCCTTGAATCCTGTTGATATGGATATCCGCCGTTTGATTGTTCTATGATCCTGTTCAACGATATTATTCAAGTATTTGACTCTTCGTATCTTGATGTTATTTACGAATAAACTTCGCTTGTTTACTGTCCTTATACCTGATGTGTTGGCTCCACTTTTGTCAATATTAATGATCCTTGGTTTTCCGTTATTACCAATTGCTTTATTCAGAAATTTCTGTGCTGAACCCTTCATTCTCCTCTTTGTTAACAGGAAATCAATGGTACTCCCATGCTTGTCTAATGCTCTATATAAATATCTATCTTTTCCTCCTACTTTGATATATGTTTCATCCATTCTCCAGCTATCACATACTTGTTTCTTTCTCCTGTGCATATTCGCTTCAATCATCGGACTGAACTTGAAAACCCATCTTTGAATTGTAGTATGGTCCACTTTCACCCCTCTTATTCTCAGAATCTCTTCAACATCTCTGTAACTAAGAGTAAATCTGACTTTGAAATAGACTGCCTGAAGAATAATTGATTTTGGATATCTGTGACGCTTGAACATAGAAGTAGTTTTCAAGTACGAATCTAAAGATAATGTAACTTGCGTTAGTTAATGCAACAGAACCACTACTCATTTTGTGCCTGTGTGTGCCTTAGCGTGTCATTATGTGCCTATGTGTGCCACAATTACCCTAAAAAACGTTTTGAGGTACAAATAAGCCCTGCAAAAAGTATTCAGGTACAACGAAGGTACAAATATGTACCTAACAACGCAAAACATAACAAAATAAACAATAACTTTGTTTTAATAAAAAAGCCCTATTTACAGGGCTTAGTGCTTGTTACTAATATGTTTTTTGAATGTTTGTTTTGTTGTAGTTACTTTCCAATACAGAATTTTGAAAATATATTCTCTAATAAATCATCTGTTGTTATTTCCCCAGTAATTTCACCCAAATGAAACAGCGATTGCCGAATGTCAGCGGCTAATAAATCGCCAGAAAGTTCATTTGATAAACCGTTATAAGCTCGCATTAAAGCTTCATTTGCCGAAGTTAGTGCTAGGTAATGTCTAGAGTTCGTAATCACAACATCTTGTTCGCCTATCTTACCTAAATTGACCAATTCGATAAGGTGATTTTCTAATTCTTCCAAGTTGTTTTTTTCTTTGGCAGACAAGAATATTGGGTCATATTCATGTTCTAAAAACGAGCGCTTCTCTTTGCTGAGTTGATCCGATTTATTCGCTATTATAACCAGTTCCGAATTTGTTTTTTCCACATCGTTTTTAAGTGCAGAAACTATGGTTTTAAGTTCTGAGGTTTCAATATTAGCAGCATCAAACAAGTAGCAGACAATTGCTGCTTCACGCATTTTTTCTAAGGTCTTTTTTACGCCTAAAGATTCAACCAAATCCTCTGTTTCTCGTATTCCTGCAGTATCTATAAATCGAAATACAACACCATTCCAAATTACCTCATCTTCAATTACGTCTCGAGTCGTACCAGCGATTTCTGTAACCAATGCTTTCTCCTCATTTAGTAAAGCGTTCAATAAAGTTGACTTTCCCGCATTTGGCTTTCCCGCAATTACAACTGGAACCCCATTTTTTATAACATTCCCGCTTTTGAAGGACGAAACCAAAGCCTGAATAACCACATGAATATTCCAAATCAACGCTTTGAGTTCATCTCGATTAGCAAATTCAACATCCTCCTCGCTAAAATCCAGTTCAAGCTCAACCATAGAGGCAAAGTGAATGAGGTCAGCTCTTAATTTTTTGATTTGTTCAGAAAACCCTCCTCGCATTTGTTGCATAGCCACTTTATGTGCAGCTTCAGAGTTAGATGCTATTAAATCGGCAACAGCTTCTGCTTGACTCAAGTCTAGTTTTCCATTTAGGAAGGCGCGTAATGTAAACTCGCCCGGTTTTGCAGGCAGGGCTCCATTTTCGACAAACAATCGAATCACGTCCTGCAATATGTATTGAGAGCCATGACAAGAAACCTCTACAACCTCTTCGCCGGTATAACTTTTCCCGTCTAAAAATAGCGTCACAAGTACCTCGTCTACAATACGATCCTTATCTTTTATTTGGCCAAAATGAGCAGTGTGACTGTTTGCATTGCGGAGGTCTTTTGAAAAAACCTTTGATAGAATATCAATTGATTTGCTTCCAGAAAGCCGAATTACTCCAATAGCTCCAACTCCTTGCGGAGTAGCTAAAGCAACAATTGTATCTGTGTTTAATTCAGTCATATTTCGATCAACTAGTTTTATGAGATAAGAAGGTTAGAAAATTCCCAAAATTAAACTAACCGAATGGCAACTTAATCCGTTAATATTGACGAGCACAATAATAGATAAATATGAAAATTTATACTTCAATAATTTCTTTGGCAGTTCTGTTGCTTTTTGCACAAGTTACTTTTGCCCAGCGTACAATAAAAAGAGTGCTGTTTTTTGGAAACAGTTACACCGCGGGTTTGCCAGAACTCATTTCAAAATTAGCTTCGTCTGCTGGCGACTCTTTAATTTTTTCCGATGCCAGCGCTGGCCAAACGATAAAAGATCATGCAACTTCGCCCAGCAGCTTTACAGCTATTTCTTCTGGTCATTGGGATTATGTTGTCATTCAATGCCAGAGTCAAGAAGGAGCTTTTCGAGATGCTTATGTAAATGCTAATGTTTTTCCATATGCTAAAATTTTAGCGGATAGTGTAAGGAAATATAACCTATGTGGCAAAACAATGTTTTACATGACTTGGGGAAGGAAATATGGAGATGCTTCAAATTGTAACAATTATCCTCCATTGTGCACATTTGAAGGCATGCAAATGAGGTTGCGTACTAATTACCTTAAAATGGGTTTTGATAACGACGCATTTGTATGTCCAGTTGGTATGGCGTGGAGACATGCAAGAACGAATTCTCCATCAATTGAGTTATACGATGCTGATGAAAGTCATCCTTCCATAAAGGGTATGTACCTTTCTGCCAGTACTTTTTACGCTGCTATATTCGAGAAATCACCACTACAAGTCACTCATACAGCAGGATTAAATAGTACTGATTTAGACTCCTTAAAAAAGGCAGCAAATTTCATAGTATTTGATAGCCTTGCCACCTGGAATATTAAGTACGACACCTTGGTAAACGATGTGTTTTATGTAGCTTTATACGATACGGTAACATTTATAAATGACACTAAATCATTATCTTGGGTTCAGTGGGACTTTGGAGATGGAGGTCAATCTCAAGATATCAGTCCAGTGCATATTTACGGTAGAGCAGATACTTTTGCAGTGAATGTTAGCTCCTATGTCGGCTGCCATCAGTTAGACACCACATTTGAGGTTATAACGACCATGTATGAAGAGAATATCCCAGACTCTGCAAAAGATACGACCGTGGTGAAGCCCAATGCAATATTAGAGCTCGAGGCGAATGAGCTATTCGTGTTTCCAAACCCCTGCAAAGGAGCCTTAACTATAGTTTCGGATTTTGGCGCTGAACAAAGTGGTAACTATAGTTTTTTGCTCTTTAATGTTAACGGAATTGAAGTAATGCGCGCGAATCTGCAAGGAAGTCATACAAGGTTAGACCTATCTAGTATGCAATCTGGCGTTTATTTTTACTCAATTCAAAATGGGAGCAAGCAGTCAATTAAGCAAAAAATAGTTTTATTGGAATAGCAATTTACCAATATAGCTTTACTTTGATGCAAAGCTGTATGTTATGATGGACTTACTAAAAAAGCCGCTGGTTCAATTTGTTTTGTTGGGGATAGTGTTATTTGGAATTCAACAAGTATCAAAAGACTCAACAATTAATGAACCTATTCAGATAGACAATCAAGTACGTGAACATTTGAAGCGGGAACTTGAAACGGAATGGCAGGTAAAGCCTGATTCGTTGATTTTAAATGTGGCCAAAGAAAAGTGGATTGAACAAGAGTTATTGTACCGTATAGCAGTAGAAAATGAACTGTATCAGCAGAGTGATTTGGTGAAAAAGGCGATGATAGAGACAGCGGAGGAGTTTATTCTTTCTCAAGTAGATTTTCGAGAGCCTTCAAACGATGTGCTTGAGGAATTCATGAAAACAAGCGATAAGGTTTACTTGACCAAGCAGAGTATCAGTTTTCGTCAGTATTTTTTTGGACAGGATTTAATGTTTGCACAAAAGTCACTGTTTGATTCCAAAGAAATAGAAATTGAAGGGTCTGAACCTATAGAAATACCTGCCAACCAAACTAATAAGTCTTACCGGCAAGTTGCTTCAGATTTTGGCGTATTGTTTTCAGATAGTTTGCAAGGTAAACCCGCAAATTGGAGAGGAATTGTACCCTCAAAGTTCGGTATTCACGTTGTAGTGGTTGACTCTGCAGTAGATGCAAAAATTGCCAATTTAAGCGATGTTCGAAGCAAAGTATTGACGGATTTCAGAAGGCAGCAACTGGTCAGTTTTAGGGACTCAATGTTGACGGAGTTACGAGGTAGAACAGAAATTGTGGAAACTGTTGATTAGGCTGATATGCGATTTCGAAATTTAAAATCTGCATTTGTTTTTATTGCCCTAAGTTCAATGCTTTCGGGTTTTGCTCACGATAAAAGCCCAAATACATTAGTAATTACCATTGAAGGTCAGACAGTTTCTGTTTATGGAAAATCATTTTCAACTTCGACATTATCCAACTTTGAAATTAAAACAGAAGCATCGTGGATGCTCGAAAAAAACAATACATCTACTTTTCAAAACCAACAGATAGAAGAATGGTTTTATACAAAAACCAGCGATCATCCGATAGAAATAGAAAGCAATAACAGGCGCTCGACTTCAATTCAACTTTTTAGAAATGGCGAACTTGTTACTTGGTTAGTTCCCAAAAACCACTTTAAAGTTGATCTACAACAGGAGGTTAATACAACCAATGTTATTCAGGAATACTTGCTATTGGGCATTGAGCACATATTAATTGGTTTTGACCATTTACTATTTGCTTTGGGTTTACTTTTTATTGTAAGGGCTAAGTCCATATTGTGGACCATCACGGGATTTACCGTGGCACACAGTATAACCTTAGGTTTAGCAGTTTCAGGTTGGCTAGTTCCAATAAGTTTGGGGTTAAGTGCAATTTGGGTAGAAGCAATGATAGCTGGATCTATATTAATCCTCGCGCTGGAAATGCGAAAAGGGACCAAGCATTCTACTCCAAGAGCAGTAACTATTGCTTTTGTTTTTGGACTGCTGCACGGGCTGGGTTTTGCAGGAGTCTTGCAAGAACTAGGCTTACCCGATTCAGCTTTTTGGCAGGCGTTAATTTCATTTAACATAGGAGTAGAGCTGGGTCAATTGTTTTTTATCGCAATATTGATTCTTTTGTATCAACTTATAAAAAAGACAGTTTCTATAGAGAAGCTAAGCGTCGCAATGTCAATTTTAGTAGGCGGATTAGCTGCGCTGTGGTGTATAGAAAGAACCTTGTTATTAGCAAATTTGATTTAAAAATAATACATGAAGTTAGTTTCTTGGAATGTAAATGGGGTAAGAGCTGGAGTTAAAAAAGGCTTTATAGAAAAGGTATACGACATGGATGCTGACGTAATTTGTTTGCAGGAAACCAAAGCGCAAAATGATCAAGTTGCGGAGGCTCTTGATGCATTAAAAGGATATCATGTTTTTTCAAACTCAGCAGTAAAAAAAGGCTATTCGGGAACAGCTATCTTAACCAAGGAAGAGCCAATTGATGTAATGTACGATTTAGGAAAACCTATTCATGATAAAGAAGGGCGCTTGATATTTATAGAATACAAGAGCTATTTTATTGGAACAACCTACGTTCCAAATTCAAAAGGAGATTTATCGCGTCTAGAAGAGCGGGTAGACTGGGATGCTGCTTTATTGAGCTATATCAAAAAATTGGAAGAAAAGAAACCGGTAATAATTTGTGGCGATTTTAATGTTTGCCACAGAGATATTGACTTGGCTCGTCCAGCTGCCAACTACAACAAATCTGCTGGATACACTCAAAAAGAAATTGATGGAATGGATAACTACACCAGTAATGGTTTTCTAGACACGTTTAGAGTTTTGCACCCTGATGAGGTAAAGTATAGCTGGTGGAGTATGCGTGGCGGAGCAAGGGCAAAGAACGTGGGCTGGCGTTTGGATTATTTTTTGGCCAGTGAAGCACTTATGCCTAAAGTAAAGCAAGCCGATATCTGGACTCAAATGGAAGGTTCTGACCATTGTCCAGTAATTTTAGAATTAGAGGATTAATTAATGCAAAAGCATCAGGCTAAAAAGTTTTGATTGCTTTACTTTTGACGACCCAAAAACACAGATAAATATATACGATGAGTGTACTTGTAAATAAAGATTCAAAGATAATTGTTCAAGGTTTTACTGGAGGAGAGGGAACTTTTCATGCCGGTCAAATGATTGAATACGGAACTAATGTAGTTGGTGGTGTTACTCCAGGAAAAGGCGGACAAAGTCACCTTGATCGTCCAGTTTTTAATACCGTAGAAGATGCTGTCAAAGAAACTGGCGCTGATGTAACCATAATTTTTGTGCCGCCAGCTTTTGCTGCTGATGCAATAATGGAAGCTGCAAATGGAGGAATCAAAGTAATCATTTGTATTACTGAAGGTATTCCCGTTGCTGATATGGTTGGTGTAAAAGAATATTTGAAGGATTACGACTGCACACTTGTTGGGCCTAACTGCCCAGGAGTTATTACTCCAGGTGGGGCTAAAGTTGGTATTATGCCAGGTTTTGTTTTCAAGGAAGGTAGAATTGGAATCGTGTCAAAATCAGGAACACTTACTTACGAAGCAGCTGACCAAGTTGTAAAAGCAGGATTCGGTATATCAACTGCTATTGGCATTGGTGGAGATCCAATTATTGGAACGTCAACAAAAGCTGCGGTTCAGTTATTAATGGAAGATCCTGAGACGGATGCAATTGTAATGATTGGAGAAATTGGCGGAAACTACGAAGCAGAAGCAGCTCGTTACATAAAAGCAGCTGGAAACCCTAAGCCTGTAGTAGGTTTTATTGCCGGTCAAACTGCTCCAGCTGGAAAAAGAATGGGTCACGCTGGTGCAATCATCGGTGGAGCTGAAGATACGGCAGAAGCAAAAATGAAAATTATGGCTGAGTGCGGAATTCACGTAAGTGCTTCTCCAGCAACTATTGGTTCGACATTAGCTGAAGCGTTGAAAGGATAGTCAAAATAAAAAATTAAGAGAAAAGCCTTCTTGAAGTGATTCAAGGAGGCTTTTTTTGTGAAAAAGAAACTTTAAGCGGCTGAAACAATAATAATTCTTTGAAGAGCTCATAAGAATAGAAGCCTTTTAAAGTGTTATTGATATTGGGATATGTGTTATAACTGACAAAAAGAGATATTGGATATTTGCATAAAATAAGGTAGTGTTGCAGAATTATGTGGGAAATGTGAGGAATACACTCGCTAGCCGTCATGTTGAAATAAATTCAGCATGACCCCACATCATTCTACAACACCGCGTAAAAATAGGAGGTACACTATGGCAAATGATATCATTACTATTAATACCGTCTCCCAGCTTCATGAAATGTTTGGTTATGAAAAACCAAAACACCCACTCGTAACGGTAATTGACGTAAAGAAACTCAAGAATAATGCTGATTTTGTGGGAGTGAGAATGTCTAGCGAAATGTATATGATCTCCTTAAAAGATCACGATTGTGGGATGTTGTACGGAAGAAGTCATTGCGACTTTGAAGAAGGTATTTTAGCCTTTTATGAACCCGGGCAAGTCATAACACAAACCGAAAAAATAGAAGCTGGGATTCAAAGCGGTTGGATGCTAATTTTTCACCCAGATTTGTGTTTAAACTTCTTCGTAAAGTTTTACAGCTATTAGCTTAAATTACAATTACTTTGAGTTATCAAATGAAGAAGAGATAAGCACATTATTCATTTTAAAAATCAGGAACTATGAAACAAATCGATAAAACAAAACCAGTAATGGTAACCGGAGCAAACGGATACGTTGCTAGCTGGTTGGTAAAAAGGTTGTTGGATGAAGGTATAACTGTTCATGCCGCAGTTCGAAATCCAGCTAATAAAGCTAAGATTCAACATTTACTCGATATTGCAGAAAGTTCAAAGGGTGAATTGAAGTTTTTTAAAGCAGACTTGTTGTCGTCAGGATCATACAAAGCGGCAATGGAAGGTTGCGAATTGGTTTACCATACTGCGTCACCTTTTTTTCTTGAAGTAAAAAATCCTCAAAAAGATTTAATAGAACCTGCACTAAATGGTACTTCCAATGTATTGCAGAGCGCTAACGAAGTTGATTCGGTAAAGCGTGTTGTGGTTACTAGCAGTTGTGCTGCAATATATACTGATGCAATTGACACCGTAAATGCACCCGGCGGTGCGATTACAGAGGAACTTTGGAATACAACGTCATCATTGGACTATCAACCCTATTCTTATTCAAAAACCTTGGCCGAAAAAAAAGCTTGGGAAATTGTTCAAGCACAAGATCGTTGGGATTTGGTAACTATCAACCCTTCATTTGTAATGGGTCCAGCATTAAACGCACATGCTCCGTCTGAATCATTGAGTACGTTAAAGACATTGGGAGGCGGAGATATGAAAATGGGCGCTCCCAAAATGGGGGTTGGAGTAGTAGATGTTCGCGATGTGGCCGAAGCACACTTTAAAGCAGGCTATACCCCAGAGGCGAAAGGTAGGTATATAACTTCTGGACATAATTCAGATTTTTTAGAAATGGGGACGGTACTGCTCCCCAAATTTGGAGACAGATTCCCGCTACCTAAAAAGGCTTTACCGAAGTGGTTGGTGATGTTAGTTGGACCATTAACTAATAAGGCGTTTACCAGAACGTTTGTCAAAAAGAACGTAAACATTCCATGGAAAGCAGATACGAGTAAAATTAGAAATGAGCTAGGAATGTCTTTTAGACCCTTACGAGAAACGATGGAAGATGCTTTTCAAGTGCTCGTAGATGAAGGTATTTTGAAGGCGAAGTAAATTATAGAATTTGTTTTTGTAATCTACTCCTGCTTTTCTACCCAAATTCTGTCCTTACCTTTAAATTCAGGAGTTTGGATGCTTATTACCTTGACCTCGTTTTCCGTATTGTTTTTAAAGGAATGTATTTTTCCTTGAGGAATCCGCAAATAATCTCCTGGTTTTATAAGGTAGCTGGTGTCTCCAATAAAGAACCGCCCTTTTCCCTCAAGCACATATACCAATTCGGTATGCTCAGCGTGATAATGCGGTTTTACAGAATCTTGAACCCAAATAATGTAGGAGGATTCATAACTATCAGAGCAGAGTGAATGGACATTTACATTGTGGTCGGGAGCCGCATTTTTGAGCACATTTAAGTTGAAATACTCTTGTGCTTGTATAGTAACGCTTAAAAGAAGTGCAGTACAAATTGAAATCATCGATTTTATCATAGGTCCAATGAAATTTCCGTTTTTAAACCGGCTAAAAAACTAACAGCGTCCATTCTTTTTTTGCCTTCCAGTTGCAATTCTGTAATCCAAATTGTACCGGTAGAATTGCTAACTCCAATTCTCTTTTTTTCGGTAATAATGGAAGGGTAGGCGTTTTTTAACTCGGATTCTTTTTTAGTACGGTATATCTTCAATTTAAGTTTCTTATTATCTACGAATACTTCAGTATAAGCACAAGGGTATGGGCTCAATCCTCTAATGTGATTGTGCAATTTATCAATAGATTGGCTCCAGTCAACTTTACAAATTTCCTTGTTCAGCTTTGGAGCGTCTTTTACTGCTGTTAAATCTTTCAGCAAATCTTCTTGATTGGTTAAACTATAATCTTCCGCCTTAATTTTTCGGACAGTTTTTACAACCAGATTTGCCCCTACGTTCATCAATCGCTCGTACAAATCGCCTACGTTTTCATCGGGGTCAATCGGTACTTTTTCTTGATCGATAATCGAGCCAGTATCTATTTCATGCTTTAAAAAAAAGGTAGTTACCCCCGTTTCTTTTTCTCCGTTCATTATCGCCCAATTAATTGGCGCTGCACCCCGATACTGTGGTAACAAACTTCCGTGAAGATTAAAGGTGCCTAGTTTGGGCATATTCCAGACTGATTCGGGCATCATTCTAAAGGCAACAACAACCTGCAAGTCGGCATTCAATGCTTTCAATTCGTCTAGAAAATCAGCGTCTTTAAGATTGGGCGGTTGCAACAAATTTAAACCGTGTTTTTCGGCACATTGTTTTACTGCGGAACCTTGCAGTTTCTTTCCCCGTCCTGCTGGTTTGTCTGGAGCAGTTATCACCCCTACAACATTTTCACCAGCTTCAATAAGTGCTTCAAGTGATGCCACTGCAAATTCGGGAGTTCCTATAAATACAATTCTCATGTGTACGATTTAAACTTTAGATGATTGCCAATTTCCTTTCCACAAGTAGCCAAAAATAAGAATGCCAAAGGCAATAAAGTAGGCAAATTCAGCATACCATACCTGGTAAAGTTCTATTCCGCTTTTTGTGGTCAAATAATAGGTCAACACTAAGTAAAAAGCCACTACGGCGACTTCAATGAATAAAGCAGTCAATGTTCTTCCAGTTCCAGATACGGCTCTAAATCCTACGATAACAACTCCAAATAGAAACAAAACAAAAGCAATAACTTTAAGAACAGGTAGTGCTAAATTTAAGGTTTGAGCATCGTTAGAGAAGGGCGTTAAAAGATGCGCAGCTCCAAACCAAATTATAGGTTGAAATAATAACGCAAACCCAACACTAAGCGCACAAACCCTGCCCACCATTTTTAACACTAGATCCGATCGATTTTCTCCCATTAGGTTGCCTGTCAATGCGTTTGCTGCATCGCCCAAACCAAACACTGGAATAATAAGCACCATATAAATGCTTCGGCAAATATGTGAAGCTGCTAATTCCCGCTCGCCAAGCCCTTCAATGAGCGTAAAAAAAGCAAACCAAGAAAAGAAAGAGACGAAGTTTTGAATCATAAGTGGACTGGCGGTTTTGAGTACACTGAAGTATACACTCAGTTGAATTTTTACCTTATAAAACAACTCATATTTCTGATGTGGATAGCAGAATATCAGGTAAAAAACAAGCATTATGCTGCTCGCTCCTTCAGCAATGTTAGAGGCAATAGCAGCTCCTTCAACCCCAAGTGCAGGAAAGCCCAAATTTCCAAATATCAAACAATAGTCTAGAAAAATATTCAGTACAGCGGCAATGGGCATTACAATACCAAGTATTTTGGTATTTGCTGTTCCTACCAATAAGGCCATCACGGTTACATTGATAAAATTAAAGTACAATCCCCAAGAACGATAATTGAGGAAGCGCTCTATAATGGCAGCAACAGCATCCGATTCGGTAATAAAAGGCAAAACGGAGGGTAGGCCAAGAATTAAAAAGAGTTGAAGAAGGATACCATAAAGCATCAGAAATAGTAGCGTATGATGCACTAGTGTTCCAATTGCATTAAAGTGCTTTTCTCCATTTCGGCGAGCAATTATTATTTGAACACCAGACGAGAAACCCATTCCAATCATAATCAATAACATGTAGATTAAACCAGCGTTTCCTGCGCCTCCTAATACAACGGGACCTAATTGACCAAGAAAGGCTGTATCGGTGAGGTTAACCATCGTCATTGAAAGCCCCATAATCATCATAGGCACAGCAATGCTTAAGATATTCTTGTACGAAATTTGTGCTAGTGGGTGCAAAATGAGCGTTGAAATTAAGGTGCGAAAATAACCTTAGTCGTTCGACTCATCATCGTCGTAAGTCAGAGAAATATCAATCTGTCCAACTACTCTAAAAGATGTTCTTCTATTTTTTGCTCTCCCTGCTGGGTTGTCTGTGCCATCAGTATTCATATTGGCTGCAACGGGTTTAGTTTCTCCATATCCTTTGGCTTGAATTCGTTTTTTATCAATGCCTTTTTTTTGTAAGTAATTGATAACCGATTCTGCTCTGCGCTGAGATAAAGAGAGGTTATAATCATCCGAACCTTTATTATCGGTATGCGAACCAATTTCAATGATCAAGCTTGGGTTTTCAATTAACAAAAGGTAAATAGAAGTATCTAGCGTTTGCATGGCAGCAGCATTTAATGAAGTATCGTCAAAAGCGTATAGAATATTAGGAATTACAATTTCAACATCCGGAATAGGTTTTAGGGTCTGATTTTTTTCGATATTGTAGGGTTCCTTTATATTGACCGTTGTAGTTGAATCGGCGTTATTGAAGAATTTTTCTTTGTGGTATACCAGTCGATAATCCGTATTCTCTTCAAGCAGTATTTTGTAGTTTCCATTCTCATCGGTAATTACTTTGTCGGCTAAATACTCCGTATTTTCTTCATCATTTTTGATGATCAGCCGCACTTCAACTCCAGGTTCTGGTTTGTTGGTTTCTTCATTCGTTATGGTTCCGGTGAGTTCGTGACGAATTAGGTTTTTCCATTCGAGTAAGAACAAATCGTCACAGCAGTGTGGGTGTTTTAATGAAATACTGCCTTCTCTGTTCGAAACTACAATTGCATCCTTCCGATTCGGAAAAATTTGATAATACATATCGTCGACTGGAGAATTTACTTCGATTCCAGCATTTTTTGCCTTTCCATTCCACCGACTGCCCTCACCAGTTGAGTACTGAACATCCAGCCCTCCGTAAGATGGCCAACCAGTAGAGGAGAAGTACAATTTGTAGCTTTTATTGTCGAAACTAGGTGTCATTTCTTCGCCCATAGTATTCACCTTTGTACCACAATTCCGCGGTTTATCAAATCGTTTTTTACTAATTCTATAACGAGTGTACCAAATATCTAATCCACCTTTTCCTCCAGGTCGGTCAGAGACAAAGTAAATGATTTCTCGATCGGGCTTTGCACTTTTCCCAACTGAGGGGTGAGTGTTCGTGTATTTGTTACTGTTTATTTCTTCGTGCAATTCTAGCGGTTCGCTCCAGGTTCCAGCATCGTCTTTTCGAAGCATAAATAACTTGCAGCGAATTTGGTTTTTCCAATTGGGTTTGCAGGAAGTGAAATAGATTCTATTTCCATCCTCAGATTGAGAAAAGCTTCCAATGTTCTTGTCATTCAAGGCATTTATTGCAATATCTGCTTCCCCTTTTAATTTCCATTCTCCTTCCGACTTTTGGGCTTGGTAAACTTTCCGTTTTGGAATAGCACCTGGTTCTTCATTATCCACTTTAAAAACTACCGAATCGCTTATTAATGCGACACATTGTGTTGAATAAAGGCTGGGTTATTCATTGCAATTTTCGTTTGACGGTTTAGTTGTTCATCTAACGTTATAGGTAAATATGCATTGTTGATTATTGGGGGACAACCTATTGCACCACAAACCAAGACAAAATGCACCCTAGGATCATTATATACTTTTCTTATTTCCTTGTTTTCCAATTTATTTAAGGTCATTTTTTTTCCACCAATAACAACTTTTGTTGCTTCAAAAAAACCACTAATATCCATTACTGAGCTCGTTGGCCAGTTTTTTACAATTTGGTGGATGACCAATAAATTATAGCTATTTATTAGAAAGGCTTTTCTATTTGGTTCCTTTAATAACGAAATATCTTGGTTTTTTATCTGCGCTACCAATATGTTTAACTCTTCTGGGTGTTCAGCTAGAGTTGCATAATCGACTGCACTATTTGAAACGTAGGTTGAAAAGAACGCGTTGCTTTTTCCAAAGAAATCTTGAGCCGCTACCGATACGGTTAAGACAATAAACGTAAATACTAAAACAATGCGCATTATTAAAAATTGAACTTTTAACAAAAGTGGACGAACTAAGCATTCAAAAGTGTTACTTATCATACATTTTGAAGAAATTGTTTAACGGAATAGATTCATTGTCCCTAAAACGACATCGATGGTTCGATTAACTGATTTTCTTTGTAGTTCTGTAAAGAGCATGGAACGAATTGTAATCATAGGAAACGGGATATCTGGAATAACTACTGCTAGGCATGTTCGTAAGCGAAATAGCCAAGCAGAAATTGTAGTTATTTCATCAGAAACGAAATACTTTTTTTCTCGTACTGCCCTTATGTATGCCTTCATGGGGCATATGAGGAAGGAGCACATGAAACCCTATGAAGATAATTTTTGGGCTAAGAATAGGATTGAATTGTGTTTTGCACATGTTAACACCATTGACTTTAGCAATCAAAAGCTTCATTTTGCAAATGGAAAACAAACCAATTATAGCAAACTGATACTTGCTTTAGGCTCTAAGCCAAACAAATTCGGATGGCCGGGTCAAGACTTAAAAGGAGTGCAGGGATTGTATTCATACAATGACTTAGAGTTAATGGAAGAGAACGCTAAGCACCTGCGTAAAGCTGTTATTGTTGGTGGTGGACTTATTGGAGTTGAAATGGCAGAAATGCTTCGAAGTCGAAACATTGAAGTTGATTTTTTAGTTCGAGAAAATCGGTTTTGGGGCAATGTGCTACCAAAAGAGGAAGGCGATTTAGTGCGCAGACACATTGAGGATCATGGGGTAAATCTAATTTTTGAAACTAACCTCTTGGAGATATTAGCTGATGAAAACGGACGCGTAAGAGCTGTGAAAACCGATTCGCAAGGAGAAATTGAATGTCAGTTTGTTGGACTAACCGCAGGTGTAAGTCCCAATATTGAATTCTTAAAAGAAACGCAATTAGAAACCGACCGGGGAATAGTGGTGAATGAATTTTTAGAAACAAATCAACCAAATGTTTATGCGATCGGAGATTGCGCCCAATTCAAAGTGGCGCCAAAAGGCCGAAGAAATATTGAACAGGTTTGGTACACCGGCCGAATGATGGGAGAAGTATTGGCAAAAACGATAATTGGCGAAAAAACAGCATATAAACCGGGTAACTGGTTTAATTCTGCCAAATTTTTTGACATTGAATATCAAACTTATGGAGTGGTTTCCGCGCAAATAGAAGTAGAAAATGAACACTTTTATTGGGAACATAAGGACGGAAAAATTGGAGTGAAATTCGTTTTTAACAAAGCAAGTGAGCAGTTTTTGGGTATCAATACATTTGGAATAAGAATGCGTCACGAGTTATTTGATAATTGGCTAACTCAATCAAAATCAATTGATTTTGTAATGGAGCATCTGGAGGATGCCAACTTCGATCCTGAGTTGTACAAACAATATGGAAGCGAAATAGTGAGTGCCTACAACCAGCAATTCGAAAAAAAAATACAGCTTAAGAAAAAGAAATGGGCAAGAATATTTTCATAGTGACTTTATGCTTGGTGTTATCCAAAATTGCACTGGCTCAGCCCGCAGTTGATGGTTTCATGAAAGGAAAAGGCAATTTGGATTTGGTTGGAGGTATAAACTTCGATACCTTTTCTAAATACCATGCTTTTAATGGCTTAGTTCCGGTAGGTCGATCGACTACAAGCGCCAGTATTTTTGCTGCAGCGGGGATCACGAATTGGCTCGATGCACAAGTAAACCTTCCGTACGTAATGACTGCTTCCAATTGGTCAAACTTGCAAGATGTTTCACTTTTTTTGAAAGCTAGGTTATTAAATAAATCATTAAATAGAGGAACATTCTCCACCTTAATTTCAGGTGGATTCAGCACTCCAATTTCAGATTACCCAACTCAAGGATTAAATGCAATTGGGCAGCAAGCAACGGCAGTTGATGCACGATTGATAATGCAGTATTTTGCAAACTCTGGCTGGTTTGGGATGCTTCAAGGTGGAATCACAAGTCGGTCTAATCCAACACCAACTTCAGCTCCCGTTGCGGCAAAAATCGGAAAAGCTGCAGAAAATTATTACTTCGACATTTATTATGATTTTCAAAATACAGAAGGTGGTGCAGACTATCTAGACGGAACAAATCCAGCATTTACAAGTCTGGGAGTATCTTATCATAAATTAGGAGGAACTTTTTATAAGCCGTTTAGCAGCGGAAAAATGGGTTTAGCTTTTGGCGCTTATGCTGTTTTGGCAGGGCGAAATGTTGGGCAATCTTTTGGTGGAAGTGCTGCGTTTATTTATAAAATGAAATACTTGAAAAATGAGTAGTGTAAATCAAAAGAACCTGCTGAATACAGTAGGAGTTCCAGCTGGATTAGTACTCAGTTTTTTGGGGTTAGCTATCTTGATATTATCTTGGCTAGGCATAAGTCTTTCCCCTATATTTCTTTGGCTGTGCTTAGGGAGTTTGCTTACAGGTATGATGGTATTTGGGGTGTCAACTTATGCAGGTGAATCGGACGGAATAAAAAACAATGGAATTTGGACCAATAGCCTTACCAATAGAGGTTTACTAGCTTGGGTCAGTGGAGTAGTAATTACTGGATTTTATATTGAACTGTATTGGTATCCAGAACTTCTAGGTTTAAATAGCGAAGGAGTCAACACTGGAATGATTGCTTTTTTCGATCCTTTGAGTTATGCAATTAAAGGAGCTCCGGCCAGTCAATGGTTTGTTTACGGTACCATTTACACCATTTGTATTGTAGGCTTGGGAGTTAAGTTTGTTTTCAAATACATTCATAACCGCTATCAATTGTGGAGAACGATTTCGGTAATGGCGGCTCAGTTGTTTCTTGCTTATTTTATTCCGGAAATATTAGAAGGGATGAACCAAGACCAGCCATATTTCGCGAAAGATTTAAAGTATTTCTGGCCACTCAATTATTACTTCTTTGAAGATTGGCATCTAAATAATATGACGGACCAAGCTTCAGGCGCAATGGGCATGTTTTATATGGTTTGGGGAATTCTCGGTTTTACAGTTTTGACTCCAATTATCACCTATTTCGTAGGCAAGAGGTGGTATTGCAGTTGGGTATGTGGTTGCGGAGGCTTGGCTGAAACTGCTGGTGACCCATTTCGTCATTTGTCTGATAAAAGCATTAAATCTTGGAAGCTTGAACGCTGGCTAATTCATGGAGTTTTGGTATATATAAGCGTGGTAACTGCGGTAGTATTGTATGCCTATTTTACGAATTCAAGTTCATTTTTGGGGCTCGATGTCAATACTTATTTCAGAAGACCGTACGCATTTCTTATTGGTGCTGCTTTTTCGGGAATAATTGGGGTTGGATTTTATCCATTATTAGGCAATCGAGTGTGGTGCAGGTTTGGTTGTCCTATGGCTGCATATATGGGAATCGTGCAACGTTTTAAGTCAAAATTCAGGATTACAACTAATGGCGGTCAATGCATTTCTTGCGGCAACTGCTCTGTTTATTGTGAGCAGGGAATTGATGTTCGCTCCTATGCTCAAAAAGGGCAAAATATAGTTCGTGCTTCTTGCGTTGGTTGCGGAGTGTGTTCAGCAGTTTGTCCGCGTGGAGTTTTAAAATTAGAAAATGGGCCTGAGGAAAATCGTGTAAACGATAATCCAATTTTGATTGGTCATGAGAAAACAGAATTAAATAAAGAGGTGATTTAGGCTGAATGAAAAAGTATTTGATACTTATGTTGGTTCAATCGATATTGATTGCCGCAGCAATTATTAACAGCTCTTTTAAGCCGGAAGTTTTAGCAGTTAATACCCTAGCAACAACTGATTGGTCCCTTACTCCGATTTATAGTAAAACTTATTTTGATAATGGTGTGCTCAAAGCAGAGGGTAGGTTGTTGGATAGTAATAAAATTGGCTGGTGGAACTTTTATTACTCGAATAACAACATAAAGAAGAAAGGGGCCTATTTGAAAGGAGAGAAACATGGTTTTTGGGAAACTTTTTATAAAAATGGTCAAACTGAATTACTATTAGAATGGAATCAAGGTCTAAAATCCGGTTGGGCAAAAAGGTATTTTGAAAACGGTAAATTGAATTGGGTCGGTGAGTTTAAAGACGATCAAAAAACGGGACTATGGAAATCCTTCTACTCAAACGGAGAACTTAAAGAAACGGGATTTTTTTCTCACAACACGAAAGTGGGCTGGTGGAGGTTTTGGGATGCAAATGGTAATATTTTAGAAGAAGGCGATTACGCAAATAACCAAAAAAACGGATTTTATAAAACGTTTTATGCAGATAGTCTTCTAAAGACAGAGGGCTATTATTTTAACGACGAACCAACTGGAGAATGGCGTTATTATAAAGAAGATGGTAGATTCGATCAAGTTATAAAAATTGAAGATGACGAATAAGCCTGCCGATATTTCAATTGCCGTTGTAATTCCTGCTTTTAACGAAGAAAATGCAATTGGAAAGGTACTAAATGATATTCCGAAAGAATGGGTGGATGGTGTTGTTGTGGTGGATAATAACTCTTCTGACTCCACTAAGGAAAAAGCAAAAGAGTATGGCGCAATTGTTCTTGAAGAACCCTTTCAAGGTTATGGAGCCTCCTGTCTATGCGGAATAAATTATTTGATGGATCAAGATATAGTAGCAGATATTATTGTTTTTCTTGATGCTGACTATTCTGATTTTCCAGAAGAACTCCCCAAAATAGTAGAGCCAATATTGACTCAGCAAATGGATATGGTTATTGGATCAAGGGCCTTGGGGAACAGAGAGCCCGGCTCAATGACTGTTCCTCAAATTTTTGGCAATTGGTTGGCAACGAAACTACTGCGTGTATTTTTTGGTGTCAGTTATACAGATTTGGGCCCATTTAGAGCGATAACAACAAAAGCATTAAATAGCTTACAAATGCAAGACAAAACCTATGGTTGGACAGTTGAAATGCAAGTGAAAGCGGCTAAAATGAATTTGAAAACTACCGAAGTCCCAGTGAATTATAAAAATAGGGTGGGGGTTTCAAAAATATCAGGAACGGTTAAAGGGACTGTATTGGCAGGCTATAAAATAATTCAAACCATATTCAAATACGCTTAATATGCTTATTCTAGTTTGGGCTATTATCATCATTTATGGAGTGCTAAGCTGCTTCATTTTCCTGTATTCGCTAACGCAGCTTACGCTGACTTTGAACTATCGAAAAGCGAACAAAAATAAGGGTGCGCAGCCATTGAAAAAGCTGGACAAGTTTCCAATGGTCACGATACAATTGCCCATTTTTAATGAACAATACGTGAGTGAACGACTAATCGACGCCACTGCGAAAATTGACTACCCTAAAGATAAATTAGAAATTCAAGTATTGGATGATTCTACTGATGAAACCTTTGAACTTATTGCTAATAAAGTAGGTGCTTTGCAGCAAGACGGGTTTAATATTAAACACATACACAGGGTAAATCGACAGGGGTACAAAGCTGGAGCATTGTCAGCAGGATTGGCGATTTGTGAAGGTGATTATGTCGCTATTTTCGATGCTGACTTTATACCATCGCAGAGTTTTTTAATGGACAGTTTGATCCATTTTACACAAAACAAAATAGGATTGGTGCAAACCAAGTGGCTGCATCTGAATAAGAACTATAATTTCCTTACCCGAATGCAGGCCTTTGGTTTAGATGCTCATTTTACGGTTGAGCAAGGTGGACGGAATGCAGCAGGACATTTCATTAACTTTAATGGAACTGCTGGAGTTTGGAGAAAAGAGTGTATAAATGATGCCGGTGGCTGGGAATCCGATACGCTAACCGAAGACTTGGATTTGAGTTATCGGGCTCAACTAAAAGGGTGGGAGTTTAAATACCTTGAAGGAGTTGGTTCACCTGCTGAATTGCCTGCTGCTATGAACGCGCTTAAAACGCAGCAGTATCGTTGGAATAAAGGAGCCGCGGAATGTGCTGTAAAGAATTTGGATAAAGTAATTAAGTCAAAAGACGTTTCGAATTCAACAAAAGTTTATGCAATTTTTCACTTGATGAACAGTTTTGTTTTTGTTTGTATTCTTCTTACTGGCTTACTTTCAGGGCCTTTAATGTACATTAAGAGCATATATTTCGAATTTGGATATCTGTTTCAACTAGCAGCGTTTTTCTCACTGAGTTTTGTTTTCCTCGCCTTTTTTTATTGGACATCAACTGCAATGAATTATGAGAATAAGACCAAAGGTTTTTTGAAATTTATTGGTTCTTTTCCAATTTTTCTTTCAGTATATATGGGGTTATCCTTACATAATGCGCTGGCGGTTTTTGAGGGTTATGCAGGTAAAAAAAGTCCTTTTGTACGAACACCTAAGTTTAATTTGATTAAAAATGATGGAGTATGGAAAAACAACAAATACATTTCAAGGAAGATTAATCCATTAACTTATGTTGAGTTGTTTTTGTCCCTTTATTTTATAGCTGCAATAGGCATTGGAGTATACCTTGGTGATAGTGGATTAATGCCTTTTCACCTTATGTTAGCCTTTGGCTTTGGGGTTATAGCTTTCTTTTCAGTAGTTCACGCTAAACGTTAGAAGCCTTAGATTTTCTGTGCAATTATAATTAAGCGATCACTGGTATCTCGATTAAACGTATCTAATTTGTAGTTTCCAAAACTATGAGTGATTTCAAGTTGACTTTGGGCGAAAAGTTGCTCCAGCTCTTTTTTTGAAAATGCAGTTACTTGTTCAGTAAAACTGTAGTCTCTATTATGGTCATTGAATTCAATTTTTTTGTGAATCACATTGTCCTCAAATATTTTAGTGATTTTAAAAAGTATCCCTTCAATTTCTTTTTCCTCGTATGGAATCAATTCATTAACCACCTTCACTGAATTTAAAAAATCCAGCACGAAATATCCTTTACTTTTTAAGTTCTTGGCAACTGCGTCTAGTACTTTTTGATTATCACTTTGATCGTTGAAGTATCCAAAGCTCGTAAATAGGTTAAAAACATAGTCAAATGCTTCAGTGCGGAATGCTTCGCGCATATCATGAACAGCGAAGTGCAAGTTTTCGTCCGCCATTTTTGTCGCTTCAGTTATTGAATTTTCTGATAAATCAATACCGGTAACATCATATCCCAGTTGATTAATGATCAAGGAATGACGACCTTTTCCACAAGCTAAATCTAAAATTTTTGAATTTGATGTTGGATTTAAATGGCCAATCAGGTTTTTAATGAAAAACGTTGCCTCGTTTTCATCGCGATCGCGATAGAGCAGGTGGTAATACGAAGTATTGAACCAATCTGAAAACCAATTTTTGTTACATTTTTCCATAAAAAAAGCTCCCCCATATTGGGAGAGCTTTCAAAAGTAATTTCTTAAAGTTGTAATTACTCGATTACAGTCATTTCTTTTACAAGATGACCAGCACCGGCAAATTTGTCGATAATAAATAAGGTGTATCTGATATCTACTGAAATAGTTCTTTGTAGGTTTTGCTCAAATGCAACATCACCACTCATCGCTTCCCAGTTACCGTCAAATGCAGTACCAATAAGGTGTCCTTCAGCATTAACTACTCCGCTACCAGAGTTTCCTCCGGTAATGTCATTGTTAGATAGAAAACATACTCTCAATTCTCCATCTTTACCGTAACGACCGAAGTCTTTGTCCTTTATCATTTTGATTAATTTGGAGGGAGCATCAAACTCTAAATCACCAGGAGTATACTTTTCAAGAATACCTTCTGCGGTTGTGTAATACTCATAAAACACTGCATCACGTGCCTCGTAAGGAAGTATGTTTCCATAAGTCAATCTCAACGTTGAATTAGCATCTGGGTAGTATGACTTGTTTGGATTCATTTGACGAATTGCATCAATATACAAACGCTCTGCCTTGGCGATATCCATACTTGCTTGCTGTCTAGCCGGAACTACTGTATTGTAAAAGTCATCCCAAACTGCTTTTGAAATTTTAAATGCTGGATCTTTCAATATGGATTTCGCATTTGCTTTATTTAGAAAAGCTTCCATTTTATCTTCATCATCAAACATTGATTTCTTAGCTACCCATTTAGCCAATTTCATATAATCACCTTTTGATTTTTTAATCAAGGTTTGAAAATACTCAGGACGATCAGCCTCAGGAATAGCTTCTGCATACATTTCGAATATTGCAGCCATTACATTGATATCAACTGCTTTATTGTAGTTTTTAAAGTGTTTTGCGTTTTGATCTTTTAATTTTTGAGTCATTTCATCGATCACTTTTGGATCGGTATCGTCCTTCTCAAGCATTGCAGCAAATTTCCCGTAATTACGAGCCAACGCACTCATTTCAACTCCTTGAGAAGCAAACCCTTCTACAAAAAAGTTATACTTAGTTTGGCTAGACTTCATTGCCTCAAAACCATTCTTATATAAACTCAACACTTCTCCGTACTTCGCTTTTCTATCTGAATTTGCGGTTGACCATTTTTCGAAATCAGCTTCTTCTGAACGTTTTTTATCAGCAACACCAAGCGAATTCAGCGCTTTTGTCATACCAATAAAGTTTTTCCAATAATTACTTACACCTGCATGCTTGCTTGCGTATTGAATTTGAATCGCTTCACTAGAATTCATTCCTTCTTCGTACAAGTCTAGTTTAGTTCTTCTTAATTTAATTCGATCTGGGTAGTCAACATTCACCTTATGGTCTACACCAAAAGAACTCATGTATCGATCTGTTCCACCAGGAAAACCGAAGATCATAGAGAAATCGTCTTTTTTAGTTCCTTTAATATTTACTGGAAGATGATGTTTAGGCGTGTAAGGAACATTTTCTGCGGAATATTGAGCTGGCTTGTTTTCTGCATTTGAGTAAATTCTGAACATAGTGAAATCGCCTGTGTGACGAGGCCACATCCAGTTATCGGTATCACCACCAAATTTCCCGATAGAAGAAGGAGGAGCTCCAACTAATCTAACATCAGGAAATACTTCGTAAACAAACATGTAATATTCATTTCCTGCAAAAAAACTTTTAATAACTGCTTTAAATCTTCCTTCTTCGCTATTCGCTTTTGAAAGGCTATCCATTATTGGCCGAGCAGCTTGAGCACGCTGTATTTCATTCATCGTATCGTTCATTGCTTCCAAAATCATTGGAGTAACGTCGTCCATATGGTGAAGAATGGAAATAGAAAATCCTGCTGGAATTTCTTCTTCTTTGGTCATTGCCCAGAAACCATCTTTCAAATAATTGTGTTCAGTGGTACTGTTATCTTGAATTACTCCAAAACCACAATGGTGATTAGTAATGAATAACCCTTGTTTTGAAACGATTTCTCCAGAACAAAAATTACGCGCCGGACTTCCCAATCCAACTATAGCATCCTTCAGTGATGCGTTATTTACACTGTAGATTTCTTCTGGAGTCAATTTGAGTCCAGCTTTCTGCATATCTACATAGTTAAGGCGTTTAACTAACATAGGTAGCCACATTCCTTCGTCAGCCTTTGCATTTGGCTGAAACATTAGCGCTATGGTAGCGCACAATAAAATTCCTTTTCTTAACATAATCCTTCTGATTTTTAAAACGTCGGCAAACATAGTGCTTTCATAATTGTACTTATAGAATAAAAGTCAAGATTGGTAATATGTTGTTATCAAAGGTCAAAACTTGTGATGGTGATAGGGCCTCAAAACCATATTTTTGTAGTAGACAGTCTGAGTGCATTGATTAATTTAAAGGAAATAACGAATAATACTCCTGATGAGGACTTGATATTTGTCTATCAAGGCGCTGTTAACGATGAAAGAGTAAAAAAATTACTTCAATTAACAGAAAGTGCACTTAATAAGCAAACCATAAAAACGAGTGTAAAGCGTAAAATTTTTAGAGTATTGATGGAAGCGATACAAAACTCCTACAAACACCAATGCGAGGTTGTGTTAGGCGACGATTCCTTTAAAGAAATAACTATGGTTTTTTTGCGTCAAGAGCAATTCTATGAATTGATTTTAGGTAATTATATCACAAATGAAAAGGTTGATGGCTTAAGAGCTAAAATGGATCAGATTAACGGCCAAAGTGAAAAGGAATTGAAGACAAGTTATCGAAATACATTGAACAATAACGCCCGCACTAAGGCAGGTGGAAGTGGTTTAGGATTAATGGATATTGCCAGAAAAACAGGAGAACCGTTAAATTATAGTTTTTCAAAAGTGAATGAAGATATTGCTTACTTCACCTTCACCGTAAAAATATACAAGGTTGAATAGTTTGGAAATAGAAGGTGGGTCAAAAACACCAACAGTTAAATTAGATGCTGAAAAAGGAACTATAGCGTTAAGTGGAAGATGTATTCCTGAAAATGCTGTTGATTTTTATAAGCCAATTTACGAGTGGTTAGATGAATACGCCACTGGACCCAAAGACAACACTACAGTTGAAATTAGATTGGAATACTTTAACACGAGTAGTTCTAAATGTTTGTTGGATGTTTTTAAAAAAGTGGAGCGCTTACAAAAAGACAATTCCAGTTCTGTAAAAGTGAATTGGTATCACGAAACTGATGACGAAGATATGTTAGAAGCTGGAGAGGATTATGATATTATAATTTCAATGCCATTTAATATGGTTGAAGTAGACGAGATATGAGACTAATAATTAAGATTTTACTCACCTTGGCGACTGTGTTTACCTTTACTAATGGTATTGCTCAAGTGAATTTAGAACCGCTAGAGAAAAAGGGATTTGAAGTTAAAAGTAAGCTTAAGCCTTATAAAAAGACGAATAATCAAGTGTTGAAACTAAAGATTAAGAATTCCACGGAAAAAAACCAAGAGTTAAATTTTCAGTTGTACTTATATGTTGATGGAAAAGCAGAAAGTATGAGCGAACAAAAAAGTGTGTGCTTAGCTCCGAATAAAAAGGTGAAGTATAGATTTTTATTCGAGCCTGAGAATAGTGGGGAGTTCACAGTAGAGCTAGAAAAACTAAATGTTAAAGAAGTCGACTCCTGTCCTTCAGCAGGAGAATAGTTCATGAATCGGAATTTTTGTTTAGATGTTTTGGGTTTGCCTCATGGGTCTACCTTAGAGGATATTAAAAAGCGGTTCAGAGAATTGGCCTTGCAGTATCATCCCGATGTAAACGCGGATCCAGGCGCTAAAACTCAATTTATTAATTACCTCAAAGCTTATCAATACCTGCTAAATGAGGGCGACCAACTTTCAGATATGTATTCAGAATACAAATCTCAAGGAAGTAGTGCAAAGCAACCCCAAAATGCTACTGATGAATTTGAAGCTCGACAAAAAGTAAAAGAGCAAATGCGCCAGCGTGCTAGAGAGTATGCAGCTGCGCATAAAAAAGAAGCAGAGGAAATCGAAAAGCGAGTGCTCGTTACCCTTACAACGGGTTGGCCTTGGAAGGCAGTTCGAGTCGCAGCTGCGTTTTCCTGTTTGTTTGCTTTGGCTCTTTTATTTGATTATTGGCTCCCTTTTAAGCAAATAGGAAACAAAGTAGAGGCAAAAGTTTATTACGAATACTTCAATCGGAATACAATAATTTATGTTGATGGTGCTTCAGTGGATGTGCCTGAAAAGGTTCATTTGAAGGTGAGCCGAGGTGATACGTTTTTAGTAAACTTCACCGGAATGCTTCAAGAGTTTACAGGGTATAGTATAAGAAAAGCAGATGGGAAAATATTTCGATTTGATACTGAGTTTAACCTTTTTACTTTTTACCCTATTATTCCATTTTTCTTTCTAATTCCGGGCTTTCTCTTTTATTATAAAAGTAACTCTGTAGGGTTTTACATTCTCTATTTTGCAACCTGCACGGCCTATCCAGGTCTATTATTGCATCAGGCCTTGCGCGAAGAAAAACTGTTTCATTTGGTGACTTGGTTTCTAGAATAGCATAGGGTTTTTAAGTAATTATTAGATTTCGTTGGTTTTACCGATCGAACGCTTGAGTTTCGGTTAAATTTGCCGCCCTATTTTAACATTATGAAGGCATTAGAAGCAATTTCCCCGATAGATGGTCGATACGCAAGTAAAACAGCAGCTCTTTCTCAATATTTTTCTGAATATGCGCTGTTTAAATATAGGGTTTGGGTTGAAGTGGAATATTTTATTGCCCTGTGTGAGTTGCCGCTTCCACAATTAGAAGGAGTTGAAAAATCAGTTTTTCCAGCACTTAGAAAAATGTATACTGAATTTACTTTAGAAGAGGCTCAGGAAATTAAGGATATTGAAAAGGTTACTAATCACGATGTAAAGGCAGTGGAGTACTTTATAAAGGATAAAATGAAAGCTTTAGGTTTGGAAAGCCATTCAGAGTTTGTTCATTTTGGATTAACCTCTCAGGACATTAACAATACGGCGAACCCGATGATGATTAGAGATGCCCTTGATGAGGTGATAAGTCCGAAAATTAGAGATATTGTGGATCAATTGGACCTTTTTGCTAAAGAATGGAAGGATGTGCCAATGTTAGCGAGAACGCATGGTCAGCCTGCTTCACCAACGAGATTGGGAAAGGAGATTCAAGTGTTTTCTGAGCGCATAAAAGAACAATTGGAATATTTGTACGCTATACCTGTAGCGGCAAAGTTTGGGGGAGCAACCGGTAACTTTAATGCGCATGTTGTAGCCTACTCTTCAATAAATTGGGCTGATTTTGGAAATTCATTTCTAAAAAATGCGTTGGGTTTAGACCGCAGCCAGACTACCACTCAAATTGAACATTACGATCATTTTGCTGCACTGTGCGATTGTTTAAAAAGAATTAATACCATTCTGATTGATTTTTCAAGAGACATTTGGACCTATGTTTCTATGGATTATTTCAAACAAAAGATAAAAGAAGGAGAAGTAGGTTCATCGGCAATGCCTCATAAGGTGAATCCTATTGATTTTGAAAATGCAGAAGGGAATTTAGGAATTGCAAATGCCTTATTCGAGCACTTATCTGCCAAACTTCCCATTTCAAGATTGCAGCGAGATCTAACAGATTCTACAGTTTTAAGAAACGTGGGCGTCCCTTTTGGAAATAGCTTGATTGCTTATGCGTCATTGATTAAAGGAATGGGTAAGTTGTTGCTTAATGAAGCAGCTTTAGAGCGAGACTTAGAGAATAATTGGGCGGTGGTTGCAGAGGCAATTCAAACGGTGTTGCGGCGAGAGGGCTATCCAAAACCTTATGAAGCACTGAAAGCGCTGACGAGAAAAAACGATAAGATTACAGCGCAATCAATTGCTGACTTTGTTGAAGATTTGGATGTTTCGGCTGCTGTGAAAATAGAACTTAAGCAAATCACTCCGCACAATTATACGGGAATGCAAATGGTGGATTAGTACTTAATTGCTTCAGCCCCTTCATTACCAATAATTTCAATATTAACATCTGCAGGGTTTCCGTAATAATGTGCTACAGCAGACCCATGTAATGAAGTAGCGAAGTAATTCGTTACTGTTCCTTCGTGAATACCCGTACCCGTGGAATATATGTAGAGGTTTTTACTAATAAGATCTTTGCCATAAATATGTCCAACTCCATTGTTATTGTACTCGGTTCTACCGCTTTTTCCAGCAATGTTTGCAGTTGAAGTGCCTCCATCCATGCTAATTTCAAATTGATTCATATCAATGTTTAGGTTGGTTTCAAGATCACAATTATCAATTAAAAGTGAGCAAGTTTTCCATTTTAACGTCCCTTCATTAACCAGTTTTCCTGGAACAGAGAACCTTGCATAAGATAGTGAGTCCATTTCAATTCTAATATCAACCCAGTCATCGTAGCCATTAATATTACTGCATTTGTTGTTGTTGGTTAGTGTGAATTTATTTTCTGACACTTCATACCGAAGCAAATCTATTATACCTTGATGCCCCTCAAAAGTTACTCTACTGTTTGTGCTTTGAATCAAGGTAATGTTGAACTTGCCTTCTATATCTAGTTCATTAAAAGGTTGCATCGGATGACTGTAGGTTTGAACAACCCCTTTTTTGTTTAAACACCTTTCACAACCAAGCATCAGGGTTAAAATTACAATAGAAAATGAGTAAATCAGTATTTTCATTTACCTTCTAAATTGATAACCTACACCTATTTCTAAATGGTCAGATACAGCCCAATGTGTATGCAGTGTAGTATTAATAATAATATTTTTTCCGAGCTTAAAACGGGTTCCAAATCGATGATAAAAAGGGTCGCCACGCTGTGTTTGGTCGAATAGATACGTTCCCCAGCCCGCTATAATTCCAAAACCACCAATAGTTTGCTCGTAAGAGACCATAATTCCCGATTGAAATGCAGTTTGATTCTGTGTTAGCGGGTTGCGCTCCATTAACTCTTTGAAAGCGGTATTGTAGAACATATCCCAGCTCCAATTGATTTTGTATTTGGCACTCCACAATCGGCTATAATTAAATTGCAATGCATAGGCTTCGTATATGTTTTGATCGTGAATGCTTATCGAGGTAAATCCTACAATTGGCATAACGGTAAATTCATTTTGCTGTTCAGGGGCATAGGCTTTTTGCTCAAGTTTTGTAAGTCGTTCGGGTCTAGTTGTTGGCTCGTAAAATTTATGAAGAAACCCAATGCTCCATGTAGGAATATTGATACCTAAGTTGGGTCGTCTTATTCCGCTATTACTCCAATGATTAAATGCAGCACCAAGCAGAATTGCATTGGTTGGGTTTAAATAGATTTCAGATTTTATTTTGATAGAAGCAAACAGGTTCAGTTTTGATCCAATAGCGTTGTTTTTGTAATTATTTAATCGGTCAAACTTTTTCCCGACCCAGCCTAAGCCCCAACCCCAGCTGGTTTGAAGTCTAAATCTAGCAGTGCTAAAGATGGGAAGTAGTAAATAAGCATTAGCACCAAAAGCATTCCCAAGTAGGTCATAATTACCCGTTGAGGTGTACAATAAAGAAACTCCAAATGTTGGGCTATTGTACAACCTTTCCCAGTCTTTTGTATCACTGGAAGATTTTTCAAAATTTACTTCAAATCCATTTGTTGTTTCCTTAGGCATGTGTTGCATCGCAATTCGATGAGGGAGCAGCACGCCATTGTGATAGCTTGCCTTGGTAATAAGGCGGAATTTAGCGCTGTCTTGTTCTTGACCATATACAGCATAAAACTGCGATAGCAACAGAAAAAGTAGTAAGTAGATTCTTTGGTTCAAACTGCTGAAATAGTTTGGCGAATTTAGTTACACAATTTTAAATTGGATGACTTTTGTGCACATACTATCAATTATAATTATGGATGTGCGACTCACTGCTTTTAAAAGATTATTAGACATTATGGATGACCTTAGGGAGAAATGCCCATGGGATCATAAGCAAACACTTGAATCTTTGCGTAAGCTTACCATAGAAGAAACCTATGAGCTTGCCGATGCAATTGTTGAAAATGATTTGGAGGAATTAAAAGGCGAAATTGGTGATATTATGCTGCACATGGTGTTTTATTCTAAAATAGCCTCAGAGCAAGGAGCGTTTGATATCACTGATGCACTCAACGCAATTTGCGACAAACTCGTGCATCGACACCCTCATATTTACGGCGATGTTAAAGTGGCCAATGAAGAAGAAGTAAAAGCCAATTGGGAACAGTTAAAGTTGAAAGAAGGAAAAACATCGGTGCTGCAGGGGGTCCCTAAGTCTTTGCCTGCCATGGTAAAAGCAAACCGAATACAAGAAAAGGCCAGGGGCGTAGGTTTTGACTGGGACAATAAAGAGCAAGTTTGGGCTAAAGTTGAGGAAGAGTTGGGTGAATTAAAAGACGAGGTTGATACTAAGGCGAGTATTGATCGTATTGAGGATGAGTTAGGGGATGTCTTATTTTCTGTCATAAATTATGCGCGATTTATTGATGTAGATCCGGAAATGGCGTTGGAAAGAACGAATAGAAAGTTCATCAAACGGTTCCAGTTTTTAGAAAATGAAGTTAAAAAAGAGGGTAAGGAATTGAATAATATGACCTTAACTGAAATGGATGCAATTTGGAGTGAAGCTAAAAAAAGTGAGTGATTTTTCTTTTAAAAATAGTTTGAATACCTTGTAGAGAGATTAAATTCGATTAATTTTGCCGTTCGTTTGCAAGCAGACGTTCGTTCTTTTAAACCACAAAGATTTTTAGATTGCTTGGAAGAGTAGTCATTTTGAAAACCCACTGTCAAATTCGTTTGATGTTGGATTTTGTTCTTTAATATAGATTTTTAGACTGCTTGGAAGAGTAGTCATTTTAAATGTCCACAGGACATTTAAAAGGTCCGGTAGTTCAGTTGGTTAGAATACCTGCCTGTCACGCAGGGGGTCGCGAGTTCGAGTCTCGTCCGGACCGCTAAGTGGAACTAAAAAATCCACGCAAAGCCTTTAAAAGCCTTAGTTTTACTAAGGCTTTTTTAGTTTATATACTTTTCTCCCCTAGAGATATCGTTAAAAAAAGACCCCGAAAACGACCCCCGATAAATTTGACGGGGTGGAATCAAGTAAAAACAAACGGCGGAAAAGCGAAATAAATAGGAGTTCTATTTACACTATACCGCTTCCATTTTGCTTGTCAAAGGCTTGCTCTATTAGTTCCATTACATCGTCTAGTTGATTCAAGTTTTCAAATCCAACTTCAACGTCTCCATTTCCCCAACGTCCTAAGTCGGTGATATCTTTACAATAGCCTTTAGGATCTATAATACTCGCAAATGGAATATTTAGCGATAACCTTAATCTCGATTTCTGAGGCACGATATCTACAAAGTTTGTAGATGACTTATAGGCGATATATAATTTCTTATATTCTTCATGTACAGACGAATCGATATTTAGTATTCGCTTTTTCAGAGCTTCGTATAGTTCTACCATATCGCCCTTTAAATAGTCGTAAGAATCAACGGAGTAGGTAGCAGAAGATTTCTCTTCTGGCTTGTAGTACTCGAGTTGCTCATCGTTTAAGTCTGGCGATATCCATATTCCGGTAGCCTTAGTAGCCAGTTCTTTCGCTCTAGTAAGGATTTCTTCTTCTCGCCAAATCTCAGCTCTTCTAAAGAAGTCGTTTAGACGTATCGGAGAATCTATTTAAGCCACTTCTTCCTCAGCCGGGGCCTTGCAAAAGCCTTTTTAACCTCAGTCCCATACCGAACAGGAATCACCCACCAATTTCAAACCAATTGTATTGTATATCATGCATTAAGAATACTTATGGGTATTAATGCATGATTATTCATTCGAATTAGTTTTGATCGCAGCTATATAATGCTTACTTTTGAATGGTAATTCATACGTTAATAGTTAATTTTAATCTTTATGAGTGATATTTCATACGGAGACATGTATTCAATGAGTGATTTGGCAATAACGAATGCCATAGGTCAATTTGTAAAACACCATCGATTGCTACAAAACAAAACACAAGATGAAGTTGCTCTTGCGGCTAACATTAGCCGATCGACACTCAGTCTTCTAGAAAGGGGCCAACCCATAACCCTAGCAACACTCATTCAGGTGTTGCGTGTTTTGGAATTGTTGCAATTATTCGAAGGCTTTAAAATTATGCCTACAGTAAGTCCAATTCAACTTGCAAAAGAAGATCAACAAAAAATGAAACGAGCGCGTAAAAAAAATAAAGGAAACGAGCCCTATAAAAGTTCTTGGTAATGCTTCGAACAGCAATCGTTAAAATATGGGGTAAAACTGTTGGTGCTATTTTGTGGGATGAACAACAGCAATTGGCGGTATTTGAGTATGAAAACAGTTTTTTGGATTTGGGTTGGGATTTATCTCCGATAATGTTACCCATAAACACAAGTAGGAGGGTGTTTTCTTTTCCTGAACTGAGAAGGCAGCGCAATAATGAATTCGATACGTTTAGAGGCTTACCGGGTTTAATTGCAGATGCTTTACCGGATAAATACGGTAACCAGCTGATCAATACTTGGCTTGCACAGCAAGGGCGAAAAGCAGACAGTGTAAATCCTGTTGAGTTACTTTGTTTTCTGGGCTCAAGATCAATGGGAGCATTAGAATTTGAGCCTGCTAACTTGGCAAGAAAGCAAAGTTCATTTACACTAGAAATGGACAGTTTAGTGGATATTGCTCGTAAAATGCTGTCTCAAAAAGAAGGCTTTGTAAGTAATATTGATGCTTCAGAAGCATCGGCAATAAAAGAATTGATAAGCATAGGAACTTCAGCTGGTGGAGCAAGACCAAAAGCGGTTATTGCATACAATAAAGAAACGGGAGAAGTGCGATCTGGTCAAGCCAAAGTTTCGAAAGGTTTTGAGCATTGGTTGTTAAAACTCGACGGAGTTAGTGATGTTCAGTTAGGAGATACCGAAGGATACGGCAGGGTAGAAATGGCTTATTATTATATGGCCTTGGATTGCGGAATAGAAATGATGCCAAGTAAGCTTTTAGAGGAAAATGGCCGAGTTCACTTTATGACCAAACGTTTTGATAGAGGGGAGGGAAATGTAAAGCATCATACTCAGACTTGGTGTGCACTCAAACATGTTGATTTTAACGAAGTAGCTAGCTACAGTTATGAGCAGTTGTTTCAAACTATGCGTGAACTTCGATTGGATTACCAAGCAGCAGAGCAGATGTTTAAACGAATGGTTTTTAACGTGTTGGCTCGGAATTGCGATGATCACACTAAAAACTTTTCCTTTCTGCTAAAAAAAGAAGGAAAATGGGAATTAGCTCCTGCCTATGATATTTGTTATGCCTATCGTCCAGGTAGCATTTGGGTAAGTCAACATGCGCTGAGCATCAATGGCAAACGGGAAGACATTACGCTTGAAGATTTTATTGCTGTTGGAAAATCCATGAATATTAAACGCGCGAAGGGAATTATTGCAGAAGTTCAGGAAACGATCAATAATTGGGATTACTTTTCAAAAAAAGCCAAAGTAGATTCCGAGAAATCAACTTTAATTAAAAGTACGCTACTCAAGGTACTTTAACGCTCTAATCTGGCAATTGTCTCTTCAACACCAACCTTGCTAAGGGCTTTTTTAACGCGATGTTGTAGAATAATGAGGGGTCATGCTGAATTTATTTCAGCATGACGGCTAGAGAGTGTATTACTTACATTTCCCACATAATTCAACCACACTACCTTTTTTAACTCAATACCATTCCCAACGGGAACATCCACCAATTTATAAACACTTATAGCAGGCTATAGCTCCGAATCGCGAGCGGTAAAAGTCACTCCGCAATCCGACTTATCATAAAGATTTTAGCTAAAGCCTCAAGTAGTTTGACCGTTAATTGTTATTTTCTAGATTGGGATAATCTTTCTGTCTAAGCGATTTTTTCAATCGAAAGAGCCCTAACTCCATGGTTTTTTCAATCACTTCTTTGATAAAATAGTTTGCTGGGCGTTTAAAAAACGGAAATTCTTCACCTACATAAATCCAACTAATTTTCGTTTCCCGTTCGTTTCCTTCCAGTAAAAATTCGCCTTGGTAAGCCTTCCAGACTCCTGCTTTTTCGAATGCCGTGGTAAAAGAGATGCGCCCACTATCTGGATGGAAATCCACTTCAATTTTCCCTCCCGTATTGGTGCTGCTTATCCACTCAATCTTATTGGTACTAGTAACAATGCTGCCTTCTTTTGCCGAATCTAAGTAGGGATGCCATTCCTGCCAAAATTCCAGATCGCTTAAATCCTCAATGACGCTTTGTTCGGAGTGATGCACCACAATGGTTTTTGAAGCAGCAACTTTTTTTGGCGATAAAACGCAAATAGTAAGGTAAGCCACCAAGAGCGTAAAAATTCCTACTGCAATTATTTTTAAATATTCCAATGTGTACTTTTTGCAAAAATAGAACAGGAAGACTATAAAAAATGCGCTACTCTTGAGTCTATAAATACTTCCGATAATAATCTTGTAAATTTGCAGAGTAGTGATGGGTTTCCGTAAATATTATTTTGTGCTTTTAGTGCTTGTGCTAAGTAGCATATCCTTTGCTGCAGTGGAAACGGAAAAAGAGCCGCCCACAAAGTCGGATAAGCCGGTAAAAAAAGCAGTGGTCATGTATGGGGAACAAACACTGTTTAATACCTTGGAGCAGTTAGACGATGAGCACATTCAATTGCACTACGATTCGCTAAAAAAGCTAGCAAACCCTCCGCAGCTTATTATGAGTCAAATAGAATTGTTTTTGACGGTAAAAACCCTAACCAAATTAGAAGCAGCACTTTTGTTGGACAGTTTGTTTGATTCTGGAGACGAGCATTACGCCCTTATCAATCAAATAAATCTCTTTTTAATCGATCACGATTTTTCAGATGCGGAAGAAGAGTTTGCTTATTTAGAGCACAATTCCAATTATCCAGCACAATTAATCTACGGCTCATGGATAACGACCAAACCACATCCCTACAGTCCAGAATTGTATAAAACCGATACCACACAGCGTCTGAAATTGGTAGATAGAAGTTTTGGGGATTACGTTTCTCCAGTAGATAAAATTGTGGTTACTTCTCGTTTTGGACATCGCTGGGGAAAGACGCACCGCGGAATTGATTTGGACTTGCAAGTTTGGGATGAAGTAAAAAGTGCTTTTTCAGGCAAAGTGCGTTTTGCCGGTTATTTTGGAGGCTACGGAAGAGTGGTAGTCGTTCGACACGATAACGGGCTGGAAACCTTGTACGCGCATTTGCATCGCTTTAAAGTAAAGGCCGGTGATGATGTAAAGGCTGGAAATCTAATTGCCCTTGGGGGTAGTTCTGGGAACAGCTCGGGCAGTCATTTGCATTTCGAAGTGCGTTATAAAGGGGTAGCATTGAACCCAGATCAAATCATCGATTTCGAGAACAAAGCCTTAGTCGCCCAGAAGATCACCTTAATCAAAAATTCATGGGGTTTTACAGCCATACCAGATGGAGTAGAATACTACACGGTACGCAGGGGAGATTATTTATTTAAAATCGCCGAGGAATATGGCACTACGTGCAACGACTTGTGCAAAATGAATGGGATCCGAAGAAATACGCCATTGCAAGTAGGACAAAAAATTAGAGTAATATAATGGATCATTTATTCGACCTAACAAATTATCGCATTCACCCTTCGGATAAGAGTTACAATGTTTACCATTTTACCAAACCCGAACAGGCCGATTATTTTGAAACGCTGCTTATAGAATACAAGCTGCATTTTGAGCGCTACAATGAAAAAAAAGGAGATCGACTGGTCTATTATTTTGGAATAAAGCGCGTGGATGAAAATACGAGCAACCAATTAAACAATCTTACCTTGGGCAGGTACCGCAGAAAGTTTATTCCCGACCGAACAATAAGATTAGGTATTATGTTTTTAAGCGTCGGTATACTTTTATTAGCAATAGTTGGGTTTATTAAATCCAGATAACTAAACCCTTTTCGCTTTGCTGCGTATTCTTATTGTATGAAACTTCTTTTCTCCATCTTCTGTTTTTTTGTCTTTAGCACGAATGCAATCTTTGCGCAAAGCGAATGGAAAGCAGGTGAGGTGCTCGTTACCTTGGAGCAAGAAGTTGATGTCAATTACTTTTTAAATGAGCTGGAAACCAATACGGGGCTGCAGGTGAATCGCGTTGAAGCCTTGGTTCCTTCCGCTAATATTTATGCTTTTTCTTTTTTAAACGGTCAAATCAATGTTGAAGAAGCGGTTTCCTTGTTGAAGGAGCAGTCCATGGTAAAGTTTGCTCAACCCAATCATACGAATATTGAAATGCGCAAATCTTCAAATGATCCAAATGCAATAGGGCAATGGTATTTGGATAAAATAAATGCGCCATTGGCTTGGGACATTACCACTGGAGGCAGTACAATTGATAGCCAAGAAATTGTAATTGCGATTGTTGACGTGAGTTTTGAAATTTCGCACGATGACCTCAAAGAGAACTTTTGGAGGAATAAACACGAGATAGCCCTAAACGGAATTGACGATGACAAGAACGGTTATATCGACGACTACGATGGTTGGAACGTGTACCAAGATACGGGGTATATTTCTGCAAAAACACCACTCGGGTCTATCGACAAACACGGTACTCAAATAGCGGGAATTATTGGCGGTGTAGGGAACAATAGAAGAGATATAGCGGGTATAAACTGGTCAGTAAAAATGCTGCCTGTGCAAGGTTCCTCAACCGAGGAAGCCGTTGTCATTAAATCCTATAACTACATCCTTGAAATGCGAAAAACCTACAACCGAACGAATGGAGATTCAGGTGCTTTTATTATCGCCCAAAACTCTTCTTTTGGCGTCGATAGAAGGTTTCCGAATCAATTCCCAATTTGGTGCGATTTGTTCGATCAATTGGGAAAAGCAGGTGTGGTGAGTATAGCGGCAGGGCCAAATAGTGTTGTGGATATTGACGATGTTGGTGATATTCCGTGCACTTGCCCATCAGACTACCTCGTAACCGTTACACGAAGTGATGAACAAGATAAATTGTTTGGCGGCGGATTTGGAAAAGAGTCGATAGACCTTGCTGCTCCAGGAAAGCAGATTTTTACCACTTCACCAATCAATTCAACAAGTCAGGCGGGAGGATCTTCTTTTGCCGCTCCTATGGCTGCTGCAGCTTTGGGCTTAATGTATGCGAGTTATCCGCAACGTTTTTTCAGTACAAGTGCGGACTCCATGGCCTTGAAAAGCGCAACTTATTTAAAACAAAGTGTTGAACTTTTTCCCGAATTTGAAGACATAACTGCAAGTGGCGGTCGATTGGATCTGTTTAAATCCACTTCGCTTGCACAGGCTGCCCCGCCACTTTCAACAAATATTAAGCAAAGTTTATCAATTAGCACCAGAGTCTATCCAAATCCAAGTAAAGGAAGCTTTACCTTTGAGACAACATCCTTTGGTATTCTAGAACTCTACGATTTAAAAGGTGTGCTAATTTTAAAGAAAGACATTCAAAGCACAAATGCATTCATAGAAACTCAAGGCTTAGCCAATGGGATGTATGTGTTGCAGTTTAATGCTGATAATCAAATTTTTAGAAACAAAATAATTATTGAACATTGAGTAAGCTGATAAAAATATTCGCGTTTTTTGGGTTGTTTTTTCTTGTGATTTCTTCTTGCAAGAAGGATGAAATTGAAATTCCACTAATTCCTGAAGTTGCCGATACAACAGGAGAATCGCGCTATAAATGCAAGACAACGGCTTATAATCTGACTCAACCTGATTATTTCCCGCCATTTCCAACACCTATCTTAAACATTGAAATGACGGAAGAGCGCATTGCTTTGGGACGTAAGTTGTTTTACGAAACAAAATTGAGTGGTGATAATACCATGTCTTGTGCAAGTTGTCACAACCAAAAAGATGCATTTACCGATAACAAAAGAAGACTGTCAATTGGAATAGATAGAAGATCGGGTACCAAGAACTCAATGGCCTTATTTAATTTGGCTTATTCTCCTGCTTTCTTCTGGGACGGTAGAAGTCCAACATTGCAAAAGCAAGCAATCGACCCGATATTAGATCCGGTAGAAATGCACGAAACATGGAAAAATGCAATCATTAAATTGAAAGGCGAAGAAGATTACAATAGAATGTTTTACGAAGCATTTTGTACCGCCGATTACGATTCTACGCATGCTGCTCGAGCCATCGCTCAATTTGAATTGACACTCATCTCTGGCAATTCCACTTATGATAAAGCGGTCGATAGAACCGGAAACAACCCCAACATTGGTCCACAATTTGGCCCGGGGGAAGAACAAATTTCGAGAGGGTTTAGAATATTCAACGGAGAGGTTAGCGGAAACGGAGGAGGAGGAGACTGTTTTCATTGTCATTCAACCGATAATATGCTGTTTACCAACAATGATTTTATGAATAATGGCTTGGACGATAATCCGAGTCCTGGCTTTTTTAATGTTACAAGAAATGAGATAAATCGAGGACAGTTTAAAGTGCCTACTTTGCGAAATGTAGAGCATACTGGACCCTATATGCACGATGGTCGGTTTGCGACCTTGGAAGAAGTCGTAGAGTTCTATAATTCTGGCGTTCGAGCAAATTCAAAAAATATTGAACCAATTATGGTTTTTGGTGATACCATTAACGGCACAGGCAGTGGAATTGCTGGAGGGCTGAATCTGACCTCGCAAGAAAAAGCGGATTTGGTGGCTTTTTTAAAGGCCTTAAGCGATCCTGATTTCTTAACCAATAAAGATTTTTCAGATCCCAATTGATTTCTAGTTAGCGCTTGGGTTAATGTTATTTTTGCCCTCAGTTTATGGCGAATTCTTCCCCAACTTCTTTTCCAATTATGGAGCACTTCTACACCATTCAAGGTGAGGGGCGAAATGCGGGTAAAGCATCTTATTTTTTTAGAATAGGCGGTTGCGATGTTGGCTGTCCGTGGTGCGATGTAAAGGAAAGCTGGGACGATGGCCATCCTAAAATGACGATACAAGAAATTATCAATTGCGCCAGCGAAGCAGAGGCTAAGAATATTGTTATCACGGGTGGCGAACCCTGCATGTACGATTTGTCGGAGCTTACCAGTAAATTGAAATCGGCAGGGTTTAACCTTTGGATAGAGACCTCAGGCGCCTACGAAATTACAGGAGATTGGGATTGGATAGTTGTTTCTCCTAAACGCAGAAAGTCCTGTTTGCCGTCAAGCTTAAAAAAAGCCAGTGAATTAAAAGTAGTGGTGGTGCGCACCATGGACTTTGATTGGGCGGTTGAGCATGCAAAATCAGTTTCATCGGAATGCGCTTTGTATTTTCAGCCAGAGTGGAGTAGAGAAGAGGAAATGCTTCCAGAGGTGATCAATTTTGTGAAGGGAAATCCCGACTGGCAAATTTCTTTGCAAACGCACAAATACATGCAAATACCTTAGGTTTAGTATTGCTAAATCAATTGTCTGAATGTGGACAAAAATAGAAGCGTCATTTCCGTTTCTTTGACCCTTAAGACATCTTGAACATGAAAAAAATTAATTTGATTGTTGTATCAATACTGACGGTATTTTTTGCCGATGCTCAAGTGGCTAAAAAGGTATTGGCAGAGCATTTTACCAATACTAAATGTAGCATCTGTGCAAGTCGCAATCCAGGTTTAATTCAAAACTTCAACAATAATCCCGATGTCCTACATGTGAGTGTTCATCCCAGCGCACCTTACTCCGATTGTTTTTTAAATAATCACAACCCCTCTGAAAATGATGCTAGAACTAATTTCTATGGTTTATACGGTTCTACTCCCAAGTTGGTGATAAATGGAGTAATACAACCTACTAGTACCAATTTTGGTGGCGCTACTTTGTTTAACAATTTTACGGGGGACATGTCTGCGATATCAATGAATTCTGAGGTATTAATTGCAGGCAGTAAATTAGAAATAGAAGTAATTGTTAAGGTCGAAGCTGCAAATAGCTTTAATACAGAAAAACTTACGGTCTTCTTGGTGGAGGACACCGTTTTCTATGATGCGCCAAATGGTGAAAAACAACATTATAACGTATTCCGAAAGGCCTTGACTTCTGAAGCGGGAGACGACATAGTGATTTCTCAGACTACGAACGATTCAGTCATTGAAAGGTATTCAATAGACATTAATAGTGGTTGGGACTTAGAGCGCATGAAGGTCATTGCAATCCTTCAAAAAAGTGATGATAAAACACTAATCCAAGCGGATGAATCAATGAATGCAGGTCACAATGCGCCTGCTGGACTAAGCCAGAAGAAACCAAAATTTGCACATCAAATTTACCCCAGCCCCGCTTCAGCTGTATTGAACGTAGAAGGGTTGACGACTAACTTTCAATATGAAATATTGGATAGTGCTGGAAATACGATGCAAGCTGGAGAAAATTATGCAGGTGAACCAATTAACGTAGTGCAATTAAAATCGGGTATTCATTTTATTCGGGTTTACAATGCGGAGCAACATACCGTCAGTAAATTTTTGAAGGAATAGCGGGTATTTTTAAACGGAATTAGTCGTGAATCTTGTCGTGCTCTCTAATTAACCGTAAAAATTCAGCATTAGAACTTACAGCACCAGCCGCTAATTTTGAGGTATCAAATAGTTTTTCGACTTCACCTTTTAATGGCTGATTGGCGTAAAAATGATCTCTTGCAAAGTGTACAAACTTTAATGCGCGAAAGGCATTAAACCAATTGAAAAATCGTTTCTGAAAAGTCTCCCATGTTTTCCCGTATTCCAACAAATCGGGAATACGTTCCTCAAAATTCTGATCTTGAAGAAAAGCTCGGATACTTTTAGGCACTGAACTGTCATCCTTCAATTTACTCAGTTCATTTTTTTTATAAAACTCGGGTAGCACTTCTAAAAACAACTTTTGATCTTCAAAACTCTTGAAGGCATAGGTTTCATTTGAATTTTTTCCCTCCTGGAACTCACTAATAGCTCTGCCTGTTCCAAATGGAACGCGATGTGACGGCCTTGGTGAAGGAATTACGCGGGTGGTATTGATTTCAATTATAGGGTAACGTTCCACAATTTTTTGCATGAAATAGAAATCCTCTCCGGCTTTTCGTTTGTTCATACCACCCTGACTTTGATAGGCGCTAGACATAACTGCCATACTGCTTCCAATGGTAAAACACGCCATAGGATGGCCAGTATATTCAAACGCATTTTTATAATACCTCAAATGCAATTCGTAGTCGATAATGGAATTGTAAATGCTCGGCTGAAACTCATCTCCATAAATCGGGTGTTCGAAATATATTGAAGCTCCTTTAGCTTTTGGATTTTTAACAAAAGCTTGTTCAATTTCGACTAAATAATTGCTGTCGCATTTTGAGTCAGCATCAAAGCAAATGATGGGCGCATCGTCTAATTTCAACAGGTCCATTCTGTAAACGGCTTCGTCCATTCCAATTTTCCGCGCCAAGCCAACTCCTGCATGTTTTTTTGGTAGCTTTTGCTGGTCTATAAAGTGAAAGGTAAATCCCGCTTTTTTATTTTCCGCTGCCCATTTTTTTGCATCAACTAAAGTCTCCGAGTTTCTTGTTTTAACGCAAGCATCGTCGTTTTCACTCGCATTGATAACAGTAATAATTTCAACGTGTGAATTCGGTTTAATACAATCATTAATGCTACTCAAAGTAGCGATTAAGTTGGGCTCATCAAAACAGGGAATAACGACAAACAAACCAGTTCCTGCAATTGGTGCCTCTGAAATTTGAGCATTAATAAACCCAAATTTCTGTAAATACGGGTTTTTCATGTTAGGGGGCGACTCGATAAATGCTCCAATTTTCACCGTCTTTTTCAAAAACTAATCTATCGTGGAGTCGAGCAGGTCGGCCTTGCCAAAATTCAAATTTTATCGGTTTCACAATATAACCGCCCCAATGAGGAGGTCGGGGTATATTTTCGCCGAATTTTTTTCTGAAAAATTCAGTGCGTTCTTCTAAAGTGGCTCTAGATTCAATAGCATTGCTTTGTTCACTTGCCCAAGCTCCAAGTTTACTTTCAGTAGGTCTCGCATCAAAATAGTCATCCGATTCTTGTTCCGGTAATTTTTGAATTTCCCCTTCAATTCTTATTTGGCGTTCCAATTCTGGATAGAAAAATAACAGCGCCACCTTGGGGTTTCGTTCTAAATCTTTTCCTTTTTGACTGTTGTAGTTGGTATACAACACGATTCCTTCTTCACTAACACCTCTGGCATAAACTACTCTAGAAGAAGGCGCCCCATTTTCGTCTACGGTACAAATACTCATTGCATTTGCTTCAAGAACTTGCGAGTCAACTGCTTCCACCAGCCATTTTTCTAATTGTTTGATTGGCGTAGATGCCATCGATTGTTCATCCAGCTTTTGACTGCTGAATTCATGCCTTACTTCATTTATGAAATTATTTACCATACCCATTTGGCAAAGATAATTTGATTTGAGAGTTTTGAGAAGTTTTGTTTAAGTTATATTTTGTTTTTATATTTGTGTTTTATAAATATATATTATATGTCTACTTTTACAAGTACATTACCCGATGAATTGTTAGCTCAATTAGCCGAAACCGCAAATAAGTTATCATTACCTAAAAATAAATTGATAGAAAAGGCATTGAGGATATACCTAAATCAATTGACCAGGGTGGAGTACATAAACTCGTACAAACAAATGAATGATGATGTCAATATTATGGACATGGCTGAAGAAGGTATGGTGGATTATCTTAAACAAACAGAGCTTTGAAAAAAGGTGAAATTTGGATGGCTAATCTAAGTCCAACTCATGGAAGTGAGCAAGCGGGTTTTAGGCCAATTGTAATTGTAAGTGGGGATTTACTTAATAAATACGCTCCAGTTTTATGGGTAGTTCCACTTACTTCTAAAATTAAAAACTATCACGGCAATTTGATTCTGGAAGCTAACGAAGGAATAGGGGTGTTAGAAAAATCTGAAGTAATGAACCTTCATCTTCGTTCAATAGCTAAAGACCGATTGATCGACAAAATTGGAGTATTGAATTTGATTCACCTTGAAAAGATTAGAAAAGGGCTGAATGAAATTATGATGATGGATTAGCATCTTTATAATGTCACTTTTAGAATTCATAGCTTTACCTCGTGAAAAATTCTAGCATAAGGCTTTTGATTATAATAGCCACTATTTTATTGGTGGGCATTATATCCGTGCAGTTAATTTGGATTCAACGTGCCTATCAGCTGCAAGTAACCCAGCTTAATTACGACATTACTCAGGCATTAATTCAAGTATCTCGAGCGATTCAAAATCACCAAGGTGATGAGACCTTACTGCTAGATCCCGTAAAACAAGTAGAAGACCAGACATTCATCGTTAAAACAAACGAAAATCCTGACCCTGATTATATTGAAGCGCTGTTAACTCAAGAGTTCAAAAAACAAGAAATTAATTTGGATTTTGAGTATAATCTATACAACTGTTTTAACGACTCGGTAATTTTCACCAAAGCGGTAAAAATTGATCAAGGAAAAGCGGTGGAAAAAGAAAACCCCTCGACGGTGGTTAATTGGCGCAGCGATGATGGCCACTACTTCTCGGTTTATTTTTCCAATAAAACCAAAATGGTTATCGATCGATTAAATTTTTGGATTTTCTCGTCCTTTCTCTTGTTGGTACTAGCAGCATTTTTTGCATACACCATTAACATCATACTTAAACAAAAGCGACTAGGTGACACAAAGAATGACTTCATAAATAATATGACGCACGAATTGAAAACACCTATTTCTACAATTTCACTTTCCACCAATGTTTTGCTGAAACCGGGAATTGAAAATCAGCCGGAGCGAATTAGAAATTATGCGGAAATTATTAAAAAAGAAAATGAACGCTTGCAGCTTCAAGTTGAAAAGGTTTTGCAAATCGCTAGTTTAGATAAAGACAAGGTTGAAATGCAATTCGAAACCTGCAATTTATTCGAATTGGTTTCAGATAGCGTCTCTACGTTCAAAACAATAATTGAAGAGAAATCAGGAACAATTACAAGTAACATTGCAAACAAGAATATTGAGGTTAAGTTAGATAAAATTCACATTTACAATGTGTTAAGTAATTTGATTGACAACGCAATAAAATATTGTGATACTAATCCTGAAATTGAAATTGCTGTTTATGAAAAAGGAAATAATATTGAAATTCATGTTCAGGACAACGGAATAGGTATGAAGCCGTCTGAAGTAAAATATATTTTTGATAAGTTTTATCGCGTTCCTACTGGTAATCTCCATAATGTTAAGGGTTTTGGCTTAGGGTTGTATTATGCAAAAGTGATTATGCAAGCTCATAATGGTTCTATTTCAGTAGAAAAAAATGAACCTATTGGGAGTGCTTTTATTCTAAAAATTCCAAGAAGTAAATGATTGAAGGAAAGTCAATATTGTTAGTTGAAGATGACGCCAACTTAGGTTTTGTAATTAAAGACAGCTTAGTTGATGCAGGTGCAAAAGTTATGCTTGCAAAAGATGGCGTTGCCGGATTTGAAGCTTTTTACGATGGCAAATTTGATATTTGCATTTTGGATGTCATGCTACCTAAAAAGGATGGGTTTACTTTAGCAAAAGACATCCGGAAAATTAACTTGGATATGCCTATTCTCTTTTTAACGGCCAAAAGTATGGTTGCAGATAAGGTTGTGGGTTTCGGCGCAGGAGCTGATGATTACATGACAAAGCCTTTTGCCTTTGAAGAGTTATTGGCCAGAATAAATGCTATTCTGCGTCGGTCCACAAAAAAGTTAGTGGACGAGGTAAAAGGGAAAGAATTATTCGAATTGGCAAATACTAATTTTGATTATAGAAACTTGAAATTGACCTCGAATGGTTCGGTTTCTGAACTCACCAAAAAAGAAGCGGAGTTACTGAGGCTGCTCTTCATTCACCAAAATAATGTTTTGGAAAGAGAAATTGCACTAAAATTGGTTTGGGGTGAAAACGATTATTTTCTAGGAAGAAGTATGGATGTGTTTATCAGTAGACTGCGTAAATATTTGAGTCCAGATACTTCAATAAAAATAGAAAATGTGCATGGTGTTGGGTTTCGTTTAACCTACGTTTAATGCACAATTTAAGCGTGACAGTGGGCTTCGAATTTCTATATTTGAGGTATGGCAGAAGAGTATGTAAGTGATCCCGGGCTGGGAGAAAGATACGATAAGCAGACTCAGCGAATAATTAATCCTGATGGGTCTTTTAATATTTATAGAGAAGGCCTAGGGCCAGCCATAAGACACTTGTATCAGTTTTTTTTGAATATAAGTTGGTTGAAATTTATTTCCATCCTTCTTGTAGCTTACCTAGTAACCAATGTGCTTTTTGCACTTTCGTATATGGCTGTTGGAGTAGAAGGTATTCAAGGATATCGCACTCATAAATTTGGTAGCGATTTCCTAACGGCCTTGTTTTTTAGTTTTCAAACTTTTACTACCGTAGGATATGGTGGATTGGCTCCAGTTGGAATTAGTGTAAATATTATAGCATCCTTTCAAGCTTTGGTTGGGTTTATGAGTTTCTCTATTGCAACGGGTGTTTTATATGGTCGGTTTGCTCAACCACATGCCATAATCATGTACAGCAAGAACATTTTATTAAGTCCATTTAAAGGCGGTTATAGTTTAATGTTTAGAGCGGTGAACATGAGAAATAACGTGCTTATGGAAATGGAAGCAAAGTTGCTCTTGGCAACAACCAAAGAAGTAAACGGTGAGTTCAGAAGAACATACAGCCGATTGAAATTGGATATTTCTCAAATTGATTTTTTTCCGCTTAATTGGACCTTGGTCCACCCAATTGATGAAGAAAGCCCTTTTTTTGAAAAGTCACCAGCTCAAATAATGAAATTAAACCCTGAGGTATTGGTGCTTCTTAAAGGGTTTGATGATTCTTTTAGTCAAGTTGTGCATTCTCGATTTTCTTATACAAAAGGAGATATTGTGTTTAATGCGAAGTTTCTGCCTGCATACAAAACATACAGAGATGGCTCTACTCACTTAAATGTGAGGGATATTCATTTGTACGAAAAAATAGAGGGGAAAATTCAAATTGAAGCAATTTCAGAAAAGGAATAAAATCAGTTTTTTAAAGCGGTTTCGCCTTAACTTTGAATCAGTTTATGGGTTTAAGGGGAGTTTTAGTTAGTGGGTTAATCGCGCTCACGGTAGTATGTGTTTGGTTTTTAGCTGGACCCTTCTCGGTAAACCTGCCAAAAATGACTTACCCAATTTCAGAAAAGGCGAGTGCAAGTTGGTGGAAAATGCAACTACAAGATCCTGAAACGGGCGAAATACCAAGAAACATTCGCAACTCTGACTTAGACTTTGTATCGGAAAACTTTCCACAGGGTTCAAGATCGGGCGAACTGGAATGGAAAAACATTGGGCCATTTAATATTGGAGGTAGAACAAGAGCGCTAGCTATTGATCGTTCAAATACGAATAGAATTATCGCAGGGGCGGCCTCGGGTGGAATTTTTTTAAGCGAGAATGAGGGTAAGTCTTGGAAGAAAGTATCTACTCACGAACATAATCTTTCAATAACTTGGATAACCCAGGACCCACGTATAGGAAAAGAGAATAGGTGGTATGCCAGTACTGGAGAGGCTAGAGGAGCATCGCAAGGGGCGTCTAACTTTTCGGCACATTTTGGCGGAGACGGGGTTTTGGTTTCAAACGATTTTGGTAAAACATGGAATCGATTAGGGAGCTTTATTAATGATTCGCCCCAGCGGCAAGATAGTCTGGATTTAAGTTGGAAAATTTTGGTGGATAACCAAAGCTCAAGCACCATATTGATGCTGGCTACTCCAAGTGGAATTTTTAGAAGCGAAAACCAAGGAGCAACGTGGTTAAATGTGCATGGAAGAGGTAATGCAAATCAAGTTATAGACATAGTGCAAACTAAATCTGGAGTTTGGTATGCGACAATAAGTGCAGGAATTGGAAGCTCCAGTGGTTTATTTAGAAGCACAGATGGCTTATCTTTTAATTTGGTTAAATCGCCCGCGGCTAATTTGGGACGAGGAATTATAGGCTTGAACAATCAGAATGAAAATTCAATGTTCGTGTTATTTGAAAGTCCGAATTCAGGTCTGAAAAGCGAGTTTTTAGGGCGTACTGGATTCCATTCACTTTTTAAGTACACTTATATTTCTGGAAATGGAAGTGGATTGGGAGGAAACTGGAAAAATCTGTCCTTGAACCTTCCCAAAGGAATTTGGCCTTTTGATGATTATTATTCTCAAACGGGCTATTGTATGGATATTAAAGTTTCACCTTACGATAGTAACACAGTGGCGCTGGCTGGAGTCAATTTGAATATCAGTCACAACGGTTTTTCTACTGCTGGTGACGACAAGTTTGCTGGTGGTTACTACCATAAATTAGATACCCCATTTTACCAAATTTACCCTAACCATCACCCCGATGTGCACACCGTTATTTTCCACCCCACCAAACCTAAAATTATATTAACAGGCTCAGACGGTGGAGTTCATTTAAGTAGAGATTTATACGCTAGTCAAGTGGTTTGGGAATCGTTGAATAATGGCTACGTTACTACTCAATTTTACACCTTAGCTTTGGATAAAAAAGTAGGTTCTCAAAAGATGATTGGAGGACTGCAGGATAACGGAACCTTGTATTACTTAGAAGATAGCCTCAATTCTTGGAGTATGCCTGTAGATTATGATGGGGCTTACTGCCATTTTCTAAAAAATTCGCCCTATTTCTTAGCTGGAAAACAACAGGCGGGTTTATTTAAGGTTGCAGTAGATGGCTCAGGTAGTAGGATTGGATTTGCTCGACTTGACCCAGTTGCTGCCAGTAATTATCTTTTTATAAATCCGTATACGATCGATCCTAATGATAACAATTTATTGTTTTTGCCAAATGGAAATGCACTGTGGCGAAATAGTGATATTTCAGCCTTTCCGCTAGACAATAAGTTTAAAAAACAGACCAAGAATTGGGAACAATTGAATATTTCGGGCATATCGGGAGCAATAAGTGCTGTAGAGGTGAGTACTCAACCAGCAAATGTGTTGTATTTTGGAACGAGCGGTGGAGCTGTAGTTCGTGTAGATAGCTCAAATGCTGATTACAGTCATAAAGTGGTCACTATTCCTAATTCTAACGGCTTCGTTTCTTCAATTGCCGTTCACCCCAAAGATGCGGATAAAGTAGTGGTTGTATTTTCCAACTACAACGTTTACAGTGTTTTCTATTCTGAAACTGGAGGGGAAACTTGGCAAAATATATCGGGCAATATTGAAGGTACTATTCAGCCTGGAATTCCTGCTCAGTTTGCACAGATAAATAATGGGCCATCTTGCAGAGTTGCAAAATTTGTTGAATTGAGAGATGCTACTTGGCTGTTATTGGGAACCAGCGTAGGCTTATTTGGTATCTTAACTATTGATAGCAATAATACAGTTTGGAGTCGAGTGAGCGAAAGTGAAATAGGAACTCATATTGTAACAGCGATAGATTATAGACTTGCTGATGGGTATTTAGGAGTTGCTACACACGGTGGAGGCGTTTTTAGTTCTTACGTAACTCAATCTGATAATGTGATCGCAGATATTTCAGAAAAGGAAGGGAAAAAAGTAACACTTTACCCCAATCCATCGGAATCCATTATTTCATTAAATTTAGCTTCTATTGTAAAATTTGATATTGAAAAAATTCAAGTTTATAATGGCAACGGGAGCAATGTAAATGTGCATTGGCGAAAAAGTGGAAACACTATTTCTGGAAATATAGTTCACTTACCAAAAGGAACTTATATTATTAGGCTGCCAATTGATGCTAAACCTTATATTAGTCGATTCGTAAAAATTTAATACATGATAGCTCGAATTTTTATTTTTTGTTTACTGTTAATAGTGGGTTGCAAGAGTAATCAAGTCAGCAATCTTTCAGCAATAAAAGCGTCGAGAGATGAGGCAGTTGTTATTGGTAAATTAATGCAATTTGAAGATAGCCCAGCAGAAGGAGCGAACTGTGGGAGTGAACATTGTTTCGGTAAAATAGAAATTGAAAAAGTTCAAGAGACCGGCCAAGACTTCACTAAAAACTTCGAACAAGAAAAGCCGATTTATGCATATTTTACTTTTGGTGCTGATGGAGCCGATAGCAGCACGCATAATGGTTTAAAATACGAGCTGGTTGCGCTGAAGCAAAATGATAAAATAATAGCTACCCTAAAACTGGTCGGAGAAATGAATTCCGAAAAGCTTTATCAGGTAGATTTATATAGAAAATTGAAGTAGCAGTATGATTAAAATAAGAATAGGACTTTTAGGAATAGCTATAGGAATAATTGCTTTGTTTTTTGTCAATAGAGATAAGAGCCTCGAATCAACTGAGTTTAAAAATGTTGATGGACACGCGGAAGCTCGCGCAAAATGGTTACGCTCGCGATTGGTTGATCCTCAAACAGGAGAAATTCCTGTAAACATGAGACAAAGAGAATTGACTTTTGCTAAAACTTTACCAAAGTCAATATTTAGTTCAAAGGGCAGCAGAGCAGACGACTCCTTGAGCTATATTAGGAGAGGCCCGCAGAATGCTGGCGGAAGAACAAGAGCGCTTGCGGTTGATTTGTCAAATACTTCTAATATTCTAGCTGGTGGTGTTTCTGGTGGTATGTGGAGAAGTACAAACTTTGGCCTAACCTGGAGCAAAGTATCCAGTAACGATTATGTGCAGAATATTAGCTGTATCGTTCAAGATTCGAGACCGGGAAAAAAAGATGTTTGGTATGCTGGAACGGGTGAAGGTCGAGGTTCACTAACAGGAAATGATTTCACGCTATTAGGAAATGGGTTATTAAAATCAACGAATAAAGGGGTAACATGGACCCCTTTGGCATCAACTCAAGTAGAAAAAGTAAATAATGCTGGAGATTGGGGAATAATTTGGAGTTTAGCAATAGACCCGAGTAATACTTCACAAGATGAAGTATATGCGGCGGCTAATGGAGTTATCATGAAAAGTATAGATGGCGGTGCCACTTGGAAGAAAGTGCTGGGAGGAAACAACTCTTCTGCTTCATTTTATGCTGATGTTAAAGTAACATCGACTGGAGTGGTTTATGCTGCTCTATCTAGACATATCAATCAACCAAATCCTGGTGTTTACCGATCTGTTGATGGGGAAACATGGGTAAACATAACTGGAGCTGTATGGCCTAGTAATTACGAAAGAATTGTATTTGATATTGCAGGGTCTGACGAAGATGAATTGGTCTTTCTAACTCGAACTCCAGGTTCTGGATCCAAAGCAGACCCTTCTTCAACTGATAACGAATACTCCAGTTTGTTTAAATACAATTATTTAAGCGGAGATGGCAGCGGCTCTGGTGGTGTTTGGACAAACCTTTCTTCCAATATCCCTTCCAATACAAACGCATATTACACGTTTGATACTCAAAGTAATTACAATATGATCGTTAGAATTGACCCTTTTGATAAAAGTATTGTTTACATAGGTTCGACTAATCTATTTCGGTCAACTGACGGTTTTACCACTAGAAATAATACCGTTCAAATAGGAGGATACAATCCAAAAGCATTTACAGAACCAGCCGAATACCGATACCCTAATCAGCATCCCGATCAGCATAATTTAATATTTCTACCTAATAATTCCAGTGAGGCTTTTTCAGCTTCAGACGGTGGAGTTTCTTTTACAAATAACATTAAAGCTGCCGAGGTAGAGTGGCAGTTTAAGAACAGTGGATATTTTACTTCCCAATTCCACACAGTTGCAATAGATCACCTCGTAAAGAACAATGCAATTCTTGGTGGTTTACAGGATAATGGTACCTTTTACACAAACAGTGCAAGTAACAGAAAGGATTGGAAAGATCCTCTGCAATCCGATGGTTCATATTGCGCCGTTGAGGATGGTACTTTGTCTGATGGTTCAGGAGTTTATTATGTCTCAAGTCAATATGGCAGAACCTACCGGATTAGAATGAACGGTAGTGGTGATAAAACAGCATCGGTAAGGTTAGACCCAACGGCTGCAAATCAATTCAATAGATCCGCAAATTTCGACTTTATAAATCCCTTCGAACTAGACTATGTAGATAATAACGTGATGTATATGCTTTATAAAGATGGCGCTGGTGGGCCGTCTCGAATTAAAGTTCACAATTCTTTAAAATCAATAAATATAGACAACACGGATGTGACTCGTAATGATTGGTCAACCATGAACTTTGCATTTCCTCGGTCAATTACTGCTATGGTAAGCAGTCGTTCTAACCCTGCACATAGATTGTATGTTGGAACTTCAAATGGATCTATGTACCGAGTGGAAAAAGCGAACGACTTAAGCACAACGGTAGTAACGGAAATATCTACTCTTCCTCAAGTGTTGAAAGGCACTTATGTTAGTGATTTTGCAGTGCATCCAGATGATGCTGATAAAGTCTTGGCTGTTTATTCAAATTATAGTGCATACAGTATTTTTTATTCAGAAAATGGAGGAGACACTTGGGAGTTGGCTGCAGGTAATTTAGAAGACGAGCTGGATGCAGGTATACCTCAAGCGGCTTTAGGGTTGGGCAATGGTCCCTCTGTAAGATGTGCTGCTATTCTTGAAACCGATTCTGGGGCAGCATATTATGTTGGAACAAGCATTGGACTTTTTGCAACGAACAAGTTGGATGGGGAAAATACGGTATGGAGTCAACAGTCTCCAGACCTTATTGGAAATGCAATAGTTGATAAAATGGACACTAGAGATTCCGATAACTATTTAGCAATCGCAACGCATGGCAGCGGTATATTTGGTGTTAACGTAAGCAGTTCTTCATTAATTGGCAAAGAGGAGTATCTATCTACAAATAATTTAGATGTTAGTGTTTACCCGAATCCTAGTAGAGGGTTGGTTAACTTGAATTGGGAAAAGTCAAACGAACAGCTCACATCTTACCTTTTGTTTGATGAGCTTGGAAGGTTAAAGCTGGAAGGAGAAATTAATAGTTCAAATAAAGCTACCCTAATAGATGCGAGCATTTTACCATCAGGGGTTTATTATCTTGAAGTAAAAAGTGAGTTTTCTAAAATGACCAAAAAATTGGTTGTAAATACTTAAGTAGAGTAGGAAGCTATTTTTAGCCCTAACATACATTTGCAGCATGTTTCATGTGGTTTCTAAAATTCTATTTGTCCTCACTACTCCAATAGTTTGGATTTTCATACTTTTTATTGCTGCTGTCACGGTAAAGAATACAAAGCGTAAAAAATATTTTCTAATCGCTGGTTTTGCAACCTTTTATCTTTTCTCAAATTCATTTGTGTTCGATGAGATTGTTGGGGCTTGGGAGCCTGAAATGAATACAGTTTCAATTCATGAAAAATATGATTTAGCAATTGTTTTAGGAGGCTATTCCGATTTTGCCCCAGGAGTAAAACAAGTAAACTTTGGAGCTACAGCCGATAGGCTAAATGCTGTATTGCCCTTGTATGAATCGGGTCAGGTAAAACGAATATTGCTTTCTGGTGGTGCTGGAAATTTGTATGACTTTAATGGTGCAGAGGCAGAATATATAACTGAGTATCTGAAATCAATAGGAGTAAAATCAAAACATATAATAGTAGAGCCCAAGTCTAGAAATACCTATCAAAACGCCGTTGAAGCGAAAAGAATAATAGACAGTTTGGGAATTGAGAGTAATGTACTTCTAATTACCTCAACCACTCATATGAAAAGATCTTCAGCGTGTTTCGACAAGCAGCTTATTAAATATGATGAATATCGAGTGGACGGTTTAACAGGAGAAAGAAAGTTCTACCTCGATCACCTCTTTATACCAAACGCGGAAACTCTTTTTAAATGGAATATAATAATTCACGAATGGCTGGGTTTGATTAGTTATAAAATTGCCGGATACATTTAATTATGAGTGTAAAGTTCATCGTATTTTTTCTTTGCTGTTTCTTGAATGTTCACTTATTAGTTGGGCAAGAAGATGTGCTGCTTCCAGATAGCCCAGTTCAAGAAGTAACAGAGCAGAAAGTTGAGAATAATCAAGAGAATACTATGATGCTTGAGGCTGCTCCTGAAGAAGGAAAAAAAAAAAAGACAAAAAGCCTAAAGCGAAAAAGAAAGTAAAAGTTAAGAAGGAAGGACCTTTTTTGCTTGCTACCAACTCTAAACAAAAGCTGGTGCGAGAATTCGAAATAGGAGAAAAAGTTGCTTTTAAGACAAAAACAGATAATAAAGTTTTAAGGGGAGAAATAGAAGAAATTGATAAAGAGTACGTCAAAATTGATGGAAAACGCGTCAAAATCGCCAATTTGGTCATGGTTAAAAAGAAGTTTGTGAAAACTATGGGTTGGAGAACAGTTGGGTTAACTCGTTTTGCAATTGGAACTGGAGTAGCGGCCGTCGGTGCTGGAATTGCTATTTTCTCCTTTCAACAAATCGATCCGAATAGTACCTATGTGATATGGGGTGCTTTGGGAGCCGTATTTGGAACTGGAGTGGGATTAGTAGGAACTCATCTAATGCTCAAGGGCTCCAAGGGAGTGTTTCAAAGCTCGAAATTAAGAATAGAAAAGAATTGGAAGTTTTCGGCTAAAATTTAACAAACGTGATTTTTGTTAAAATAAATATAAACCCTTTTCAATGTAGCTTGTTTAAAGTCTAAACAGAATCATGAGACAATATGTTATAAAAGACTTGGAAAGACTTTCAGGAGTTAAGGCCGGGACCATTAGAATATGGGAACAGCGTTATGGTCTTTTGTCTCCAGTGCGTTCTGATACCAACATTCGTTGTTATCACGATAGCGACCTCAAGAAATTGTTGAATGTTTCAATGCTCCTTGATAAGGGAATACGTATTTCTAAAATCAGCAAACTAAATGGTGCTGAGCTGAAAGAGGAGATAACCAAGTACATTGAAGAAGGCGAATCAATTAGCGAACAGACAGACTTTTATATTCAAGCACTAGTAGTAGCTATGTTGGAAGTGGATGAAGCGCGGTTTAATAATTTATTTGCAAGAGCAGTAAACGAGAAGGGTTTTTTAAACGCAATCACAGAATATATCTACCCTTTCTTAGTAAAAGTGGGTATGATGTGGGGCATGGACGAAGTAAACCCTGGTCAAGAACACTTTATTAGTTGTCTCATACGTCAAAAACTAATAGCAGGAATAAATGAGCTGCCTATTCAAGCGGATTCAAAAAACGGACATAAATATGTGTTGTTTTGCTCGCAAGGCGAGTTGCACGAGATAGGGCTTATTTTGGCAAACTATATTTTAAGAAGCCATGGTTATCAAGTGATCTATTTAGGGCAAGATGTCCCGTTAAGAGACATTGAGCAGGTTGTGGAAGAAGCTAATCCAAGCCATTTGCTCTCAATTTTCACTGCAGCTAGAACTCCAAAGGAATATGAGAAAATGCTAAAAGAATATGATGCAGCTTTCAAGCATACTAAATTGGTGTATAGCGGCTTAAATTATTACTTAGATAAAATAAACTGGCAACCTCCAAGTAACGTGCTTGTGATCCAGGGGGCTGATGATTTTATCAAGCACTTAAATAAAGTTCCCGTTTAAAAGAAAAAATCAAAATTTAGTTAAGGTTTGACCCTCGTGAATTATTTTCGCGAGGGTTTTTATTTTAAATTAGCCGCTGTGACTAGTTTGTTTAACATTTTATTAAAAAGTCTAAACAAAATGTTGTTTTGGGTAAAATAGAATGTATATTTGTTTAACGAAAACAATTAAACATTAAACAAAATGTCTACACTAGAATTTAACGAGTTATTAGTAAGCTACAAAAGTCCACTTCAATTTTTTGCTTTAAAGCTTACCGCAGATGAGGAAGAAGCGAAAGATCTTTTGCAAGAAACAATGTTGAAAGCACTTACGTATAGAGATAAGTTATTGACTAAGTCATCTATTAAAGGGTGGTTGTATACCATTATGAAAAATACATTCATAAATCAGTACAGAAGAGGATCTAAGTTTAATCAAATCATGGATAAAATGCAGGCTCAGGCTTACGTAAGCACGGGTTCGTCAAATGTTTCTATTCCGCCGGATAAGAAAATTAATGTGTTAAACATGGAAGAGGCAATAGAAGGTCTTTCGGATGACTATAAGATTCCTTTCCAGCGCAAGCTTGAAGGTTATAAGTACAAGGAAATAGGAGATGAAATGGGAATTCCAATTGGAACGGTAAAAAGTAGAATTTTTCTAGCAAGAAAACAATTGATGAGTCAATTGCCCGAGTTTAATAGAAATGTCTGATTCAATTGCTGTCATAGGGTCTGGTTTTGCATCACTAGCAGCAGCTACAACACTAGCTGCAGCCGGTGAAAAGGTTAATGTCTACGAAAAGAATGAGTCCGCAGGCGGTCGTGCCCGAAAGTTTGAAACGAACGGTTTCACCTTTGACATGGGGCCCAGTTGGTATTGGATGCCCGAGGTTTTTGAGAAATACTTTAATCGCTTCGGAAAATCAGTTTCTGACTATTATGACTTAGTTAGACTTTCACCCTCTTATCGTGTTTATTTTGGTAAGGGAGATTTTGTTGACGTACCCGCTAACAAAAAAGAGCTCTTTGAACTTTTTGAATCGATTGAGAAAGGCAGCGCTCAAGAGTTGAACAAATTTTTGAAGGACGCAGCATATAAATATGAGGTTGGAGTAAATAAATTGGTTTACAAGCCATCCACTTCAATTATGGAATTTGCAAATGCAGAAGTAATTGGAGGTGCTTTAAAATTGAATCTTTTTTCCTCAATTGCAAAGCAGATTGATAAGCAATTTAAAAACGAGAAGCTACGTCAAATTTTAAAGTTTCCCGTGCTATTCCTTGGCTCAAAGCCCGAAAATATTCCGTCATTATACAGCTTGATGAACTATGCTGATCTTGAACTGGGTACTTGGTATCCAATCGGAGGAATGCACAAAATTGTTGAAGGTATGGTGAAGTTGGCGGAAGAAAAAGGCGTTGAATTTCATTACAATTCTCCGGTGGAAAAGCTTTGCTTAACTGAAAAAAAAGTTAGCGGTGTGCAGGTGAAGGGTCAGGAAATAAAAAGTAAAGCCGTTATTGCAGGAGCAGATTACCATCACGTTGATAAAAATTTATTGCCAGAAAATAAGCGTATGTATTCCGAGAAATATTGGGATAATCGCGTGTTGGCACCTTCTTCGTTGCTTTTTTATCTTGGCCTTAATAAGAAGGTGACTAACTTAAAGCACCACAATCTCTTTTTTGATACTGATTTTGCAAAACACGCCGAAGAAATTTACGATGAGCCACAGTGGCCGTCAAACCCTTTGTTTTATGTTTGCGTTCCTTCAATAACCGACTATACTGTCGCTCCTGAGGGATGTGAAAACTTGTTTGTATTGATGCCAATTGCACCAGACCTATCTGATAATGAGGAAATGCGTGAGCGTTATTTCAATATCTTGCTGAATCGCTTAGAAGACATAACAGGTGAACAAATTAAAAACCACGTTACTTCCAAGCGCTCATACTGCGTGGAAGATTTTAAATCGGATTACAATTCTTACAAAGGAAATGCATATGGATTGGCAAATACGTTAACCCAAACCGCATTTCTAAAACCTAAATTACAAAACCGACACCTTCCAAACTTATTTTACACAGGACAGCTTACAACTCCAGGTCCTGGAGTTCCTCCCTCCCTTATTTCGGGGCAGGTAGTTGCCGATTTTATGTTAAACAAAAAACTTTAGTCCATGGACGCTAAACAACTCTTTGATGACGTTTCTCAGCGAGTATCACAACAAACAACTCAAGCTTATTCGACGTCATTTTCATTGGGTATTGCCTGTTTAAATGCTAACATTAAAAACCCGATTTATGGTATTTATGGTTTCGTGCGTTTTGCCGACGAAATCGTTGATTCGTTTCACGACTTTAACAAAAAAGAACTGTTAGAAGAATTTCGTCAAGACACCTTTAAGGCTATTGACAGAGGAATTAGTCTAAACCCTATTTTGAATAGTTTTCAGCATGCCGTTAATGATTTTAAAATCGATCATAAGCTAATTTATACTTTCTTAGACAGTATGGAGATGGATTTGCACGATGTAAAGTACACTCAAGCGAATTACGAAAAGTACATACTTGGTTCTGCTGAAGTAGTTGGTCTAATGTGCCTGAAAATATTTGTTTTAGGTGATGAGGCCTTGTACGAGAAGCTAAAACCAAATGCAATGAAATTAGGTTCGGCATTCCAAAAAATTAATTTCTTGCGGGACGTTAAGGATGATTTTGAAGATTTGGGTCGGAATTACTTTCCAAATGTGAACATTGCGAATATGACTAACGAGGAAAAAGCTGAAATTGAATCAGATATAAAGGCAGATTTTGAAGCAGGTTACGAAGGTATATTGCAACTTCCTAAGAGTGCAAGGTTTGGCGTATACCTAGCTTATGTATATTATTTTGGATTATTCAAAAAAATTCAGAATACGCCAAGTAGTCAAATTAAAAAAGAGCGAATTCGTATTCCTAATTTTGGAAAATATGGCTTATTCGTAAGCTCATATGTGCGTCATAATATTGGTATATTATGATAGCCGAATTGGAAACTGTGAATACAGATAAAGACGAAGTAATTTTAGTGAATGAATTCGACCGAAGTGTTGGACTCATGAGCAAAATGGAGGCTCATGAAAAGGGAGTTTTGCACAGAGCGTTTTCCGTTTTTGTGGTGAATCCCTATGGAGAAATAATGCTTCAGCGGCGTGCTTTGAGTAAATACCATTCCCCGGGATTGTGGACGAATACGTGTTGCAGTCATCAGCGCAAAGGTGAAGAAACTAGAGATGCTGCTCATAGAAGAATGAAAGAAGAAATGGGTTTTGATTGCCCAATGAGTGCTGCTTTTCAATTTACCTACAAAGCGGAATTTGATAATGGCATGATTGAACACGAATACGACCATGTTTTGATTGGTGAATTCAATGGTTCTGCCACGCCAAACCCTGAAGAAGTAGAGGAGTGGAAGTTTATGGCCATTGCTGATATCGAATCGGGAATAGAAGAAAATCCAGAGCAATATACCGAATGGTTCAAAATTGCATTTCCTAAAGTAAAAGAATATTTAGCTTAATTATGCGAGTTACTGTAAAACGAAAAGCGCATTTTAATGCAGCGCACCGACTGTATCGAAAAGATTGGAGTGATGCAAAAAACGAAGCAATTTTTGGCTTGTGTAGCAACCCACATTACCATGGACACAATTATGATTTTTGGGTTGAGGTCACAGGAGAGATTGACCCAGAAACAGGATACGTAATTGACATGAAGGTTCTAAAAGATAATGTCAATGCGCAAGTGTGCAATTATATGGATCACAAGAACTTGAACGAACAAGTTGAAGAGTTCTCTGATCTCAATCCAACAGCAGAGCACATTGCCTTTGTAATATGGACCAGATTGCACAAGGTGCTTGATAAAGATTTTGACTTGCGAATCACGCTCTTTGAAACAGAAAGAAATTGCGTGGTTTATTCAGGAGAATAACCAATCGGTAAAACACAGGCTTTCTATTTCCTATTTATAGCATTTCTTCCCCTTTTTAAGCCATTGACCCCAATTCTTGTCGTAGGCGTGTACATTTTCAGTAGCTAAATTCTCGTTTTTATAAACGGGTCTGCCTGAATTTTTCCACTCAAATATTCCTCCGTATAAATTGAATACATCGGTAAATCCTTGAGCAATTAATTTCTCGGACACCTTTTCACTTCTATAACCAACAGAACAATACACAACGATTTTCTGGTTTTTTGGAGTGTCTTTTAATTTGGATAAATCCAATTTATCGTAACCTACCCAGATTGCATTTTTTATGTGAGAAACCTCAAATTCATTTTCCTCTCTAGAATCAATAAATAAAATAGATTCCGCAGTATCAATTTCCGGAACACTAACTTCGGGTACGGTATGACTCAATAATTTTTGAAGTTTAGCAGAGTAGGCTCTGTCTTCAACGGTTTGACCAATAGATATAGTTGTAATGAAAAGCGTAGTGAGCGTAAAAATTAATTTATCCATTTCTTTCTTGAATTTGTCTTGGATGAAAATCCGTAATTGTTGCGCGAAGGTACTGTCTATCCAAGTGTGTATAAATTTCTGTTGTTGTAATTGATTCATGACCTAGCATTTCTTGTACCGCTCTCAAATCTGCACCACCTTCGACTAAATGTGTGGCAAAAGAGTGTCGAAAGGTGTGCGGTGAAACCACTTTGCCGATGCCAGCTTTTTCTACCAAATCTTTTACAATATTAAAGATCATTATTCTTGAAAGTTTTGTGCCGCGCTTATTTAAGAATACAAAGTCCTCGTTTTTTGGTTTAATTGCTATATGAACGCGCACCTCTTGTACATAAATAGAAATATATTTTAAAGCAGATTGTCCAATAGGTACTAGGCGTTCTTTATCTCCTTTTCCAATTACGCGAACAAAACCATCGTCCACAAATAAGTTACTCAGTTTCAATTCTAACAACTCAGTAACTCGCAATCCGCAACTGTACAGGGTTTCAATAATGGCTTTGTTTCTTGCGCCTTCAGGCTTACTGAGGTCGATCACAGATTCTATTTTATCAATTTCATCTATGCTCAAAGTAACAGGGAGTTTTCTGCCAATTTTTGGTGTTTCCAATAATTCACTCGGGTCAGTTGTTATTACTTCCTCGAGTATTAAGTAATTATAGAAAGACTTAATTCCGCTTACAATTCGAGCTTGAGTTGTATTTGAAATGTTGAACTCGTTTAACCATATTAAAAAAGAGCGTAGATCTTCTAATTTTAATTTCAAAATACTGGAAGAAGATTCGTCTTGATTTAGGAATTGATACAGCTTTTTGACATCAGAAACATAGGCTTCTACCGAATTCTTAGATAATGAGCGCTCTAATGCTAAATAACGCTTAAAACCTTTTAATAATCCAGCTGAATCCATAACTCAAATAAAAGGGATTGAGACCTTTATACTACATTTGGCTGCACTAAAACGTTAACAAGCGAATGAGGATATTGATATTGAATGGACCTAACTTAAATCTACTTGGAAAACGAGAACCTGAAATCTATGGGAATCAATCATTCGAAGATTATTTTCAAGAATTGCAAGCCAATTTCACACAGTTAGATCTTGAATATTACCAAAGTAACGTGGAAGGGGAGTTGGTCAATAAGCTACAGGAAGTAGGCTTTTCCTATGATGGTATCATTTTTAATGCTGGTGGCTATACGCATACTTCGGTTGCAATTGCAGATGCTGTTGCAGCAATTGAAACCCCGGTAATTGAGGTTCACATTTCTAATGTTTATGCACGCGTTGAAACCATTCGACACCAATCGCTAATGGCTAAAAATTGCAAAGGAGTTATTTCTGGTTTTGGATTATTTGGCTATGAAATGGCATTGCGTAGTTGTAATTGATTTTTCTATTTAAAATAGAGTTTACAGTTTTCCAATTTATTGCTTTCAAATAATCCTACCGTCGTCCATTTCAATAATTCGACTTGTCTTTTTGGCGAATTCTAGATCGTGGGTTACGACTAATAAGGTTTTGTTGAAACTCTCAGTGAGTTCTTTAAAGATATTGAAAACTACATCAGCATTCTTACTATCCAAATTGCCTGTAGGTTCATCACACATTAGAATAAGTGGATCATTGATCATAGCGCGAGCAATTGCCACACGCTGCTTTTCACCCCCCGAAAGTTGATGGGCCATTTTTAGCGCTAATTTTTCTATTCCAAGATCTTTTAGATGTTCATAAGCATTGTGTTCTAATTCTGCTTCGCTCACTTTATTGAGTTTAAATCCGGGCAGCATTACATTTTTTAATGCAGTGAATTCGTTCAGCAAATAATGAAATTGAAAAACAAATCCAATTTTCTCATTCCTAATGGCAGCTAGTTCATCAGTAGATTTATTGCCGATTTTACTTCCGTCGATAATTAAGTCACCGGTATAATCAGTGTCCATGGTCGAGAGGATATAGAGTAACGTAGACTTGCCGCTTCCCGAACGACCAATAACGGCAATGTATTCACCGGCCGTAACATTAAAGGTTATATCTTTTAGTACATCTATCTTAACTGGATCACGAAATGATTTGTAGACAGAGCGCGCTTCTAAAACAATTCTTTCAGCCATTTTACTTTCCTCTAATGATTACTACTGGATCTACCTTGCTCGCTTTTCTTGCGGGCAACCATCCCGCGATGTAAGTCGTGAGTAGGGCAAATATTACGGCTATTGAATAATAGTGAATACCATAGTCAATCGGGAAAGTGGTTACAGTAGGCATTGAAGGGATTTCGAATGGAATTGCATCAATCCCAAGTGAAATTAGAAATCCGAAAAGCACCCCAGCAAAAGCACCAGCGAAACCAATACTTAAGGAAATAGAAATAAATATTTTATTGACATCTGCACCAGCGAAACCAGTGGCTTTAAGTATGGCAATGGTGTCCATTTTTTCATAAATTAACATATTAAGGATGTTGTAAATACCAAATCCAGATACTATGAGCAAAGTAATCCCTACTGCATAAGAAATAATGGTACGAACACCGCTGCCCGTTTCAAATTGTGCGTTGGCGGTTTGAATGTCTTCGGTATTTAGTTTGAAAAAATTTTCAAATTTAAGAGCTAGGGCAGGGGCAATTGCCATGTCTTTTAACTTTACTTGAATATCACTAATGTAGTTGCTGTTTTCTCCAAGTAATTTTCGCGTGGTCGTTAAGCTGGCAAAGCTTTGCACTTTATCCATTTCCGCCATACCCGATTCAAAAAAGCCGATAACTTTCAATGAAAATTGCTCACCTTGGGGAGAGTTTACCATAATTCTATCTCCTATTTTGGCTTGCATGATATCGGCAGCGCCTTTACCTAGAATTATACTATTCGAAATAGTTTCAAGATCTTTAGAATTCCCCATAATTATATAATCATTAAAGGCAAAAAGTTTGGCTTCTTGTTCAGGATCAGTGCCATTAATCATACCGTTGAGGTCTATATTTCCTAAGTTATAGAATACTTGCGAAGTTATTTTTGGTGCGACTCCTAAAACACGGTCGTCTCGCTTTATTTTTTTAATAATCGCTTGAGCATTATAGATTTCTTTTCTTCTGTTAGTAGGTTTTACAGAGCTTATAAAATTGTAGTAATTTTTGTATTCTTTAGCAAGATCAATTGGTTGTACTTTAGATGTAAGTATATCATTATATAGACGCACATGAGGTGTTCGGTTTAAAACCATACCATCGAGTAACTGATTTAGACCCTCCATAAAGCCAAGAAGCGATATAAAAAGGGCGATACTAAAAGTTACACCAATAGCTGCTACAAGCGTTTGTTTCCAGCGCGCAAGCATAAGAGCACCAGCTATTTCTGTGATGTGCTTAATCTTCATTTTTCGGGTAACTCTATGGTTGAATTGGTATCTATTCCGCTTTTAATTTCTACCAAATCGTAATCCATTAATCCAGTTTTAACCAATTGGACCTCACCCCCTTTCAGTATAATGCTGGAGTCGTTTAGTAAATAGTTCCTTGGAATAGTGAGTGCTTCTTTTTTTGTATTGATGACAATATTCGCTTCTACTGTTAGGTTTGGAAATAGTTCGTCCGGTTTTTTAGTGAAAATAGCTTCTGCCTGAAACGAACGTGTTCGTATATTCATTATGGGCTCTATTGCTATGATTTTAGCTTCAAATACCTCGGACTGGTAACTGTCCATTTTAATAATGACCTGCTGATCCTTTTTTATTCTAACAATATCGAACTCATCTATATTTAATTCTATTACGAAAGCATCTGTGCCAATTATAGCTCCTGGTTCTTGTCCATTAATAGGCTCTCCTATCTCCTTGTTGATTTTATAAACGACTCCATTTACTTCACTTCTTACAATGAAATTATCTTCCATTATTTGAGCTATTTCTAAATTGTTCTTGCCTTGGTCTGAAGCTAGTTTTAATTGACGCTGAACATCTTCATAATTAGTTTTGGCCCTAGCTAAATTTACGATCGAGTTTTCATAATTCAATTCCTTTCACTCAAAGTCCACTTTGCTTCCTATGTTCTGATTCCAAAGTTTTTTTTGACGTTGGTAGAGTACCGAATCATTGGTGAGTTGCTTCATTGCCATTATAACTGCTTTTTCTGCATCAAGCAACTTGGCTTTATTTTCTTTATAGTCAGTGGCGGTTGATGCTAACTTAGCATTTTGAGTAGCAATTCTCAAATTTTTATTGTCCAATTGAAAAATGGGGTCACCCTTTTTTACCTCCATGCCTTCGGAAACAAATATTTTTTCGATCACACCATTTGATTTTCCAAATACCTCGTATTGATTTTGACTTTTTATAAAACCAGATGCGTATACGCTTTCAGTAATGCTTTTAATTACAGGTTTTGTCGTTTCCTGTTGACTTGAACAACCGGTCATAATAATAACCAATAGAGAAATTTGGAAAAGTAGTTTATTCTTCATTTGACCAATTATTATGTTTGATGATAAAGTAGTTACTCATTTGCAAAGGTATATTGCTAAATAATTGTGATTGGCGATAATTGTCACAGTTCTCGAATAATTACTGGGGTATATTATTTCTGCTGATTCAATTCTTTTTTTCAATTTTCATGAAGAAGTTTAGAATGAAATTGACGTCATTACGCAGCAAGAAAGGGGCTTTTTAGAATGTCATTTTATTAGTTACACTTTTTAACATTTGTAAAATAAACCATTCCCTCTTAGTGTTTGTTTAAACACTTTATACAAACATTATACAAACATTATACAAAAACTCAAAAAATGAAACACTTAACCTTATTTACAGCTTTTTTAGCATTGTCCTTTTTTGGATATGCACAATTCAATTTAGTTAGCCCTGCGAACAATGCTTTACTAAAATCCGAAGGACTTGGTTCAAGTCCAGTGATCATTAATTGGACATCTCAAAACACACTGATGGGCAACGTAGCCTACACTTGGCATTTAGATGCATTGTCGGGAAATTTTTCTTCTCCTATTGTTTCTGTACCTGCCAATAATATGGGAGCAGATACCATGTTGACACTTGACTTTACAACAGTAAACGCTGTATTAGCTGGCGCTGGAGTTCAAATCGGTGATACTGCAGCTTTAAAATGGACAGTAACGGCTTCGAATGGTACTTCTACTATTTTTTCACCAGATGTATTCAACATAATGTTGGTACGAGGAGTTTCAATTACTGCATATGATTTAACTTTTCCAACAAATGCGTTAGCAGCAACTATTGAAGGAGATGATAAATTAGCTTTAGATATAACTTGGGAATCAGCCGGCGAAGGAGCAACTTATGCTTGGTTCCTTGACGTAGCTTCTGGTAACTTTTCAAATCCAGTTGTAGGTCCATCGGCAAGTAACAATATGGGAATGGATACAGTGTTGACGTTAGATTATGCAACAATTGACGCGGTTCTAGCTGGTGCAGGTTTAAGTAAAGGTCAAACAGCGAATCTGCAGTGGAAGGTGCATGCATATGCAGGAATGGATAGTATTGCTTCTACTTCTAGTTTCACTTTGGATTTGACCAGAGGAACGATATTGAGCGATTTTAATCTAGTATTCCCGGGAATGGGATTTGCAGCTACTATTGAAGGAAAAGGTGACACGGAACTAGATATCAGGTGGGAAGCTTCAGAAGTAGATGCAACTTACGAATGGTCTTTAGATTTGGCAACTGGTGATTTCTCAAACCCATTAGTAAGTGTGCCTAGCAATAATATGGGTGCAGATACAGTACTTACACTAGACTTTGCAACAATTAATTCAGTGTTAGCTAAAGCGGGAGTTGCAATAGGCGGAATAGCCAATTTGAAGTGGAGAGTATTAGCCAAAACTGGAACTTTGGACAAAGCGTCAAGTATGGAAAACACCATTGATTTGACTAGAGGTGCGGTAATCAGCAATTTTATGTTGGCTTTTCCAAATGATGGTTTTGCAGCTACAATTGATAACGACAGTACAACAGAATTAACAGTATTGTGGAATAATGCTGGCGAAGGCGCAACCTACAAATGGTTCTTAGATGTCGCTACTGGAGATTATTCAAGTGCATTAGTAGCTGGATTAGCTTCAGACAATTCAGGTGCTGATACTGCTTTAACCCTAAAGTTTTCTACTATCTATTCCATTTTGGTAGGAGCAGGAGTAACGGAAGGAAATACTGTAAAATTAATGTGGAAAGTACACGCTTATGCAGGTACTGATAGTATTGCTTCAGGAAATTATAAATTGGATCTTACAACCGGAGAAGCGGCTGCAACCTCTGTATTTGAGTATGCTACTGCAAGTAGTTCTCAGATCGGTCCTAATCCAATTAGAATTGGACAGACTTTAAATATTTCTGCTTCAGCTGAAATTAAAGATATTCAGATTGTAGACATCACTGGTAAGACCATTGAATTATCGAACACAGAATTTGGTAATAATAGTTACGAAATAGAAACGAATGAGTTTAATAGCGGCTTGTACATTATTAATGTGGTATCGGATAATGGTATCGAATCGCACAAGTTGATGGTAAAATAATTTAAGGATTTTCATGGTTGGTTTAATTGGGGGCTTCGGCCCCCTTTTTTTTGCTGTTATACTCAAATTAGCTAAAAACTCAAGTCTAGTAATGATCTAAAAGTTAAACCCAAAATGAAAACCCGGCTCGCCAAAAAAGAACGCTGACCATTTGTCATTTTTTTGTTGGAAACCAACCGGCATTTTCGATTGATAGGGGCGGTGCGTAATGGCAATAGAAGGCTCAATAAAGAAACGGTCCTTAAAGTTGACAAAGACTAGCTGCAATGTCATTGATGTATGGTAAGAAATGAAATTCCTTATTGAACTAATGATTTACGTATTCTACTTAGCGATTCTGGGGTTATTCCTAGGTGTTCCGCAATGAGGTATTGCGGAACCCTTTGAGGTAATTGAGATCTGTTTTCAATGAGTTTAGTGTAACGTTCGGTCGCACTGTCCATTAGCAACGATTTACTCTTTTCATGCCATTGCAAAAACAATTGCTCTGCCATTTCTCTACCTAAATGTTCAAAGTCAGCATTTTTTTTGTCGTATAAACCATTAAGCTTATCGCGAGAAATGATATAAATAGCGGTGTTCTCAATGCATTGTATGTTTTTATTGGATGGTCTTTGATTCAAAAAGCTTGAGTAGTCAGTTATGAACTCATAGTCTAGTGAAAACTCATCGATATATCTTTTACCATCTTTATTGTAGTAGCACATTATATCTCCTTTTACAATAAATGCGATGTGATTGCACTGTTGTCCTTCTTGGAGAAAAAACGCTCCTTTCTTTAATTCTTTAACGGTAAATGCTTCTGCAAACAGTGCTACAGCTTCTTCAGGGAATTGCTGGAAGACATTATCGAATATGATTTTTAGTGCTGTCATTTGTTTTAATGGTTGCCAACGACTGGCGTATAAGTAATTTAACTATTAGGCAAATTAACGCATGTGCTTTGTGACTCGTTATATTTTTATTTTATCAATTTATCCAATATACCGACGATTTGTATTTTTCATCTAACTCCAAGTTCTCCGTGAATTTAGTAAATATCTTGGTTATTTGTGGTTCAATTGATTCCAGTTCTTCAGCTCCCTTTTTAGTTATTTGAATTCGTTTTGCCCTTCTATCCTCTTCATCTGCAAACTCTTCTATGAGTTTATTTCGCAACAATCGTTTAATAATTTCTATCCCAGAAGGGGCTTCAAGATTATGCAAGTCTATTATCTCCATTTTCCTGAAACTGTTCTTATGGTTCGAGTGCAGCAAACAACTAAAATAGTTTAAGAAGTATTAGTTCGTTTTATCTGGTAGCTGAAGTTTTCGGTAACTTTAGAATCATACCTTGACCTAAAGTCAAACCGTCAACATGTCCGGCTATTGTGATGTCAACTGTTTTTACATGTATGTGCATATTGGTTGTGTGATGCGTGAATATTGCATGATGAGCATTGGAGTAAAACCCTAACATTTCAACTTCTTTATTCTTTAAGATTCCATTCAGTCCCGAACTTATGTGTTTATCATGCGAATGCACTGTATCCCCAGCTTTCCAGTTAATTACATGCCAGTCTACTGAAGTAGGTTTACCTTCTATTAAAAACGGAAAAGGTTGATCAATTTTTATTTGCTTAGCTCTAGCAGATTGTGCCACGAAATGCTCTAATTGTTTAAAATTCAAAACACTATCAGGAATGTTAATTGACTGCCATTTACTAACTGTTGCATAAACAAGCAGTGTCGCTTTTTTATTATAGGAGTTGTCAAAATACAGTGAACTGTCGACAACAATTGTGTTGTATGGCTCACTGTCAAATATTTGGATTTCACCTTTGAGGTTTTCTAATGCTCAAAGTGCGTACAAATGTTCAAAGTCTTCAAGGTCTTTTAAATTAGCTTTTGCAGTTAAATCTCCTTTGTGCATTATGTTTTTTAATGCACCATCATATCGAACGTTTAATTCATTTGTATCCAGATTACCTTTTTCTTTAATCCTACTAACGCAAGATACAGATGAAATTACTGCTAGGAGAATTACTGTATTTTTAAAAATCATCACTTTAGTGTTACCCGACGAAACTGAGGTATAAAACGAATATGGAGTAGCCTATCTGATAATAAATCACTTTTGAAGTCAATTCCTTACTTTTCATTTTCCAATTGTGTCAAAATATATTTTACCGATGAGTTTTCTTCATTTACATACTCTTCAAATGTCGGGATTACTTCGTAATGCGGAATAACTCCTCTTCCAATTGGCAGTTTTGGCTCGACATTCATAACGAATTGCAAAGCTGGAATACCAACGTTTGGTGTATGGTTAGTTGCGTGGTTAAGCAACTAATTTAGCAAACAAAAACGAACCAGAGAAAATTCCAGCGGAATTTTCCACATTAGCACTTGCCAAAGCAATTAATTATACACGGTGTTATATGCAGGCTTTTTATTCTGTATTAAATCAGATATTGCATTCCAAAGTTCAATTCGTTTTTCTAATGATTGTTTCGCTACAGTTAGTGTTTCATTCCATTTCTGCTCATCATCTTTACATAATTCAGAAATCATCTCAAGAGATAGAGGACCGTGTTCATCTCCGTCAAGTTCAATATGTCGTTCGAGATAGTAATTTATTTTGCTGTATAATTTGTTTTCAGAATCTGAATTTTTAAGAATTTCTATAAACATATCTGGAATAACGTCTTCTCGCCCAAACGTAAATGCAGAAGCTACGAGGTGTGGCTTATTTGTTTCAATAATCGAAAATGTGAATTTAACAAAATCAGCTACTCTGTTATCGACATTAACTTGACTAAAACAATAGTCAACTGAATTTCCCAATTCAATAAGCTTAATAAAATCATTGATTTCATTCGTATTTCCATTTACTTGGAACATTGCATCTAAATACATCTCAAAATGACTCTTTGGTTCTCCCAATTCATTAATGTCACTTTCCTCTCCGTGAACAATTTCATTTATAAATCTTGATAGTTTTGGGTTTTTTGGTGGTGTCCAAGGTGTTTGAACTTTAGTGAGGTTTATTTGAAGATTTTTTAAAAGAGACATAAAATCCCATACTGCAAATATGTGATTTTCCATAAAAATTTTCACATCATTAATGTTATGTAAGTTTTCATAAAGTTTATGATTTTTCAATTCATTTCTCAATTCAGAAATCTTATTTTCTATATACTCTATTTTATTCATTTTTTAATTTATCTATTAATTATAAGTGGTGTATATCGCAAATTTAATGCTATAAAATGAAAATGTACTTCATCGGTAATAAATATAATAAATGATTAAATAGCTAAAAATTTTAGTAATCAAGAAAAGTATTAAGCTCTCGGTTAGTTATTCCGTGGGCTTGCATATAACGGTTAGTATAAGAGCAGTAGCGGATTTAATGCACATACTTTTCGGATATCAAGATACTTAATTAAACGCAGAAACGGTTCAAGTTTGCACCTGAACCGCTATTGCTTTTATACCTTGTTGGTGGTAGTAATTTTTACTTCTCAATAATTATTTTTCGTGTTACACTTAATCCGTTAGCAGATAATTCAACAATATAAGTTCCTGAATAAACCGTTTGAATATCAAAATAACTAATGGTTTGTCCTTTGTTAATCTTTGATTCCTGAAGTAATTTTCCCTGAATATCAAATAATTTTATGACCAAATCTTGGTTGTTTAATCCTCCAATTTGTACAGCAATAAGATCTGATGCAGGATTGGGAAATATGTTTATATCTAAAGTTTTAAACTCATTTTTTGTAACAGATAGCGGATTATTATAAACGGTAGTCGCTTCATTGATCGAGGTAACTTTTTCTCCTGTCACGTTTCCATAGTAAGTTGGACCAACCAAATAAGGATATACTGAATTGTAGTTGCTATCAACGGTGGCAAAGTAGCAATAAATACCATTTGGATATTCAGGTGTGATGCAAAATCGTCCATTGTGTTCATCTAAATAACTCTCATCTGTGTTGGCTGTCCATTCGTAATCCTCTCTAAATGTTCCAATAGGATAAGCAGCATTTACGGGAGGTCCATCAGGAACATCAGAACCATCTGCGTGGTGTGTTCTCACGGTTATATTTCTCAATTGATACCCTGATTTGATTCGGGAAATTCCACCTGTTCCGTTAGCATTTGCATAGCCATAAGCACCATAAATTGGAAAGCCGTCATAGGCAAATCCAAGAAGTGGCGAATGTTGGGATGGGTTAATAGCATATAATCCGTCTGCATCATAAAGATTACATATAGTAGAAACAACATTTAAATCTAAATCGAATGCTGATGGGTTTTGATGATGATGATAATTGCCCATTGCTGGGTGACCTTTAGAACAATCGAAGCCCGACATTTCTGCTAAAACAGCGTCTCTATTCCAATTCATTGTGGCTCCAGGGCCTCCAGGACACGGTGGATTTCCTGGCCCTCCACACAAAGCATTAGTCGTTGGATTCCAAGCTACACCATCTCTATAATCAAATAAAGCAACACCGTTGATAAATACACCAATATTTCCTCCAGTTGTTGAAGTTGGTGTTCCTGTATTTTGAACAGGATTTAAAGGAAATTTAAATATAGCATTTTGATCTTGTGCTTGTGAAGGATTTCCATCTAAAAATGGACCTGTTGGATAGGCGGGTACTCCTTTTGTATGGATAAAAATATTATTTGTTGAATATTCTACCAATTGACAATTTACCAATATATTGTTGGAAATGGTAGTTGAATTTCCAGACATATAATAAGACCCTGTTGTTGTGGAATTTTGTAACCAAGAGGTTATCGCTGGATTCGTTTGAGCGAACACACCTGTGATGCTCATCAATAATGCCCCAAAGGCTACTGTTATTTTTTTCATTGTTAAATATTTTTAATGACTATAAAAGGTTAGACGACAAGAAATATTTATTCCTTCGCTTGGTCTGCTATTTTTTTGAATTGATGTTTTTTATCAAAAACAAAATCTTTGTCGTTTAAGGTAAGTAAGAAGGAAATAAGGTCTACTTTTTCATTTGAGGANAGNTCTATTGNNTNATTNAATNGATGACGAAAGCGTTNNCGAATNTTCAATGTNTGAAGTGTAGTGGTTTATCACTTCCTNTAAGTGTCATAAATCNTCCATCGTGCATATACGGATAGGTNAAGGATAAATTTCGGAGACTTGGCACTTTAAATTTTNCTTTGTCATTTTCATTTTNTGTAATNACANATCTCCCCAAATCATTGAGTGTNGGGTCAATNGGCAANCCATTGTTTTCAAAATTNTAATTNGAAAATAAAGGTTCGGAATGACAACTTGCACAATTTTTTTTAAATAGTTGATACCCATTTTTTTCTTGCTCTGTAAATACTTCTTTACCCATTTTCACCCTATCGTATTTTGCATTTGCGGAAACAAGGGTAAGCTGAAACTGTGATAAGGCTTTTAAAATTTTTGCAGTGCTAATAGTGGAATCTTGAAAGGCATTTAAAAATGATTCTTTGTATGCTTTAGATTCATTTAACTTTTTAATCACTTCGTTTATATTGCTACCCATTTCACTACTATGCGAAATAGGTGCTAAAGCTTGCATATCCAAATGGTTTATAGCCCCATCCCACATAAACGTTTTTTGCCAAGCCAAATTGAATAAAGTGGGTGCATTTCTATTGCCAATGGAATCAAAAATACCGTGACTTAAATCGTGGTCGGTATGTGCAAAGGCGTTAAAAGGCGAATGACAAGAAGCACAAGAAATTGTGTTGTTTGCAGAGAGTATAGGATCATAAAATAAAGCTCTACCCAATGCTACTTTACTGCTGTCCAAAGGGTTTTGTTGAAAATCATAAACGGGCTTTGGGAAATAATCAGGTGGGGCAAAAAAGTGATTATCCTTTATTAAAACAAAGGACAGCATCATAAATGCAAATACACCAAGAATAACTTTGTTTTTCACATTTAATGAGTTGTATTAAAAAGAAAGACTAATTTATCAGCAATCTGCACCGCATCATCATTGGGAGACATTACTTGATAATCTTCCAAAATCTCTATTTCTTCAAACAATTTCTCTAATTGTATAGAAACCTTCCCATTGGCTTTTAAAGCGACCTGCCTTAGTGTATTAAATGGAGGGGAATATCCACCAATATGCCAATAAAACTTATTTTTTCGTGCAGGAGAAAGGCTGGATGTTCCTTCTAGTTTAAAGTTGATGTAACCACTTTGCCAAGTCCAATACATACCATTTGCAGGGTCTAAATCTCCTTCAAAAATGCCTGAAACATTTGTTAAACTATCTACCCCAATATTGAAACGTATTTCATCATACTTAAAAAAAACATTTTCTGAAATGACAAACGTGCTGCTATCTTTGGCATCAATCAAGTGTGCTTTTTTTACAGAAGCGTGTACAATAGAGTCATTTTTGTAATAAGTTAAATTGCTGATATAGCATTTAAAATTACTTATGTTTAGGGTATCGTTTTTAAAATAATAGACTTTATTTAAAGCCAAATTCTCTCCCTTAAACTTTGGTTGAAAAGCAATTTTCACAGCATTCTGAGCGTCCGATTGAAAACTCATAAACAACAAACCAAATAACACATACAGCTTCATTTATTCTGTTTTTTCGGAAGACTTTTTTTATTGAACAGAATCTCTAATTCACCAACCAACACATTGAAATTAGAGATTTGTTCAGGTTTACAAAGAGATTTAATATCATTAAAATGATGGAAATGAATAGTTTCTATTTGTTTTTGAATAAAACTAATTTCGGAAGTTAGAGAATCTACATATTGCTCATTGCTTTGAGTTTGGAGTAAGCTATATAATTCCTTTTTTAGTTGAATTATTTTTTTATCGCATGTTTTAATATTTGTTCTGTGTTGGTCAATTAATTTTTCGTAGGCTAATGTTTGGTCTTCGTCAAAAGCCAATTTTTCTATAATTATAGATTTCGGACCATCATGAAAGGGTTTGTGTTTTCCCTTTTGCATCACAAAAAACAGCGTAGCCAAATTAGATATGAGCAATAGCCCTATCAGGAGCAGATAAAAAATATTGTTATTCATAATATAGTGAATTATTGTTTACTTCAACTAATCCAATCTCATTGTTAGCTTGGTCAATCTTGCTTGAAAGACCTAAAAAATAAAATTGAGTCAACATTAGACCTACTACCAAAGAAGCAGCAATACCAACTTTGTATAGCGGTATCATATTTTCTCTATTCATTTCAAGACGACTTTCTATTGTGTGATAAAGTGCGTCAGGAACTTCTACACGTTTTATGTTTTTGAGTATATCAAGGTTTTCCGATTCCATATTTACTTAGACGATAGTTTTATAGTATTCCTTCGTTGTTATAGCATTTTTCTTAAAGATGCTTTTGCACGCTGAAACAGAGACTCGACCGCTCCTTCGGTTAGTTTCATTATTTCAGCTACTTCCCTTTGTGGTAAATCTTCAATTTTCAATAAAATGATGACTGTTTTTTGATTTTTAGGAAGACGATATATTTTTTGCATTAAAATTTTTAGACTTTCATCTTGCTCCATTAGAATGCCTGGGTGGTCAAAGTCGGGTAGGCGGTTTTCTTCGTATGAACTTTCGCTACTTAAAAGTGAAATGATAAAACTTCGTTTTTTACGTTGTTTATGTTTTAAAAAGTCAAGCGATTGATTAATGGTAATTCGGTAAATCCAAGTTTTAAGGTCCGCATCTTTTCTGAAAGTTTGCAACTTATCAAAAACTTTTACAAAAACATCTTGTGTGATTTCTTCAGCATCTTGTCTGTTTTGACAGTATTGCAATGCGAGATTGAATACCAAGGTTTTATATTGGTTATAGATATTCTTAACTGTCACGGTTTTTTTGTTATTACCACCAACGGTTCGTGTATGGTGTCGTAGCAACCCGAAGGGGGCTATGCACTATACACATTATTATGTACTTTTATTTTGTTTTTATCAGCCTTGTGGATTGATTTTCAATATTCAAAATATAAACATTAGGAGCTAAAAAAGATAAATCGATTATACTTATTTGAGAATTCAGAACTCCACTCAACACCAATTCTCCAATTGGATTGTATAATCTAAATTCCTTTTCCTCCGCTAACCCCAGATCTATCGTTAGCTGTGTATTAACAGGGTTTGGATAAACCCTATAATTTTCCAGCATACTATTATTTTGATGTATTGAAGTTGTCGCACATCCAATTAAACCGTTTATGTCATAACGAGAAACAAATTGCCAAATCTCTTCATTCGCATCAATCGTCATATTCCCAAAACTCCCAGGCCAATCGTGCCCTCCGCCTATCACTTTTAGTTCCTCTACATAGGCACAACCTGATGAAGTGGACCAAGTATATCGCTCAACACTTGGACTTACAGCACTCATGGTGGCAGTTGTGTCACAATTGTTACGCGTTGCCCAATATCTATGTGTTGCTGCTGCGGAAATATAATATTCTATACCCCCAAAAACGATTCCATTGTATGGTGAAACCAAGTCATTCGTACCAAGTATTGTAAGAACTCCAGTGGGATGCACCGGAGAGCAAAAACTATTTGGATTGGTTTGCATGGTTCTGGCTACCGGAGCTATAGCTGCAATTCTGTTATTGAGCTTACATCCAAGTTCAAAGGCCATATCTCCTCCTAAGGAATACCCACAAGCATATATTCTGTGCTGGTCTATTTGATAATTACTAGCAATCGTATCTATCAATGAACTAAAAAAGGGCACATCATTAAAAGTACCTGGGACTTTAGGAATCCAGTTAAAAGAGTTTCCGTCACTTGGGTCAGGACGTGCTTGGGGATAAACTAGAATAAAATCAGCAGTGTCGGCAATAGGTCGCATGTCAGCAGATACTTGCCAAGCGGAATTTGTACCACCTCCTCCATGTAAATTAAATAGCAAAGGAAAATTTGTAGTTCCATCATAACTTGCTGGAACATAAATGCTATATTCCCTTATTAAACCATCATGCTGTATAGTCTTGCTAATGTATCCTTGAGCGTAGCTTACATTAAGTGTAGTAATAAATAAGAAGAATGAAATAATTTCTTTTGTTATTATTTTACTAAATTTATTATTCACGTTACAATGTTTTAATTTTTGCCTACGAAATTATAAAAAAATTTCTAACAAGAATCGAAATAAGGACGGAGATGTCCATTGGCAATAAAACCTACTCATTTGATTGAGTTTTATTATTTTTATAATCAGTTACCACTCATTCTCAATTTGAACTTTAGAATACTGAATAAAAAATGAACCTATAACTTTACTGTCAGACCAATCAGCTATAATCAAGAACCTTTTCTTAGTTGGATGAATAAAGCTTTCGTCAACG
>PAME01000002.1 GCA_002707155.1 Crocinitomicaceae bacterium
ATTTATATATCTAAATCCCAATCCAACTTCCCAGCTAAATTAAAACTCATTTAATATCTCGGTTTAGAACTATTCCCGTTTTAGCGGGCGGCAAAAGTATACTTATTTTTAAATTCAACAAGAAACTAAAAATATTTTTTTACCGTGTCATTCTTAAGAACTATCCGTTTCAAAAACGGTTGGCAAATGTAAGTGTTTTCTTAATAATGAATAGATGTTTTTAAGCACTTTTTTCTATAAAAAACACAGAATATGCTCAGCTCCTAAAATTCAATTACTTACAACTAAAATCAAGGAATCAAATGGTTTGTTTTAGGCTTACCAGCAATAAATTCCTTTAGATAAAACGGTTCGAAGTAGGCTAAATCTTCAAATATTCCGCCTAAATAATTAGAATGAATAACAGAAGCCATTCCTTTTACAGAGGGGAATATATCGCTACTATGTTTAAACCGACGAGATGTTTCATTGAGCATAGTGAGTTTCTTGGAGCCACTTCCAAAACAATACACCTTTTCGTAAGCGATCGACTCTGCAAAACTTGAATTATCAATAACTAGAGCTTCTGTTCTACTAATTGAAGTACCATAACCACTAAACATTTGGAGGTAAACCTCGTCTCGCCTTGCATCAATCAAACTAATCAACAAGTCTTCTTTAGTTATTTCTCTACTATTTTTCTGGATAACTTGCAAAGCCATATTCCTCAAACTGTCAATTGCAATAAGCTTTATTTGGTTAGAAAATGCTAGTCCTTTTGCAAAAGCGACTCCAATTCGTAAGCCTGTATAAGAACCTGGGCCCTTTCCTATTCCGATTGCTTTAACATCTTTAATCGCTAAATTCTGCCGCTTCAATAAAGTATCAAGCGATTTCGCTAGTACTTCACCGTGAGAATAACCATCGTTTATTTCTATAAAATCAATTAATTCAGTATTCTGAAAAATCCCCACCGAACAATTGGTAGATGATGTTTCTATACCTAAATAATGGTTTACCATTACTTTTCTTCTTTTAGGTCTTTTGAAATTTCAACGACATCTTCATCTCGCAATTTCCTGCTTACGGTGGCATACGGACCACTGACCACATCCCCAGTTAAGTCGTTAGGTCTAAGAATTTGAATATAATCATCATCTTGAATTCCTGTTTGAACAAAAACTTTTCTAACCGTTTCATTTTCAATCAAGAAAATACATTCCTTCAGCTTATCTTGATCTATTGCGGATAGGATTTCGCCCTTTTTAAAAGTATCCGGCCTAAGAACTACAGACTGGATTGGAACGCTTAACACTCCATTCTCTGTATTTGTGATTACATCAACAGTAGCGGACATACCAGGTCGTAGTGGGTATTTTTTATTATTAGTAGAATCAACCAAGTCTGCATAACTACTATTAAGAATATGAATTTTCACTTCAAAGGTTGTTACCTGATCTGCTCCTCCAAGATTATCTTTTGCAGAACTCGCTATTTCTGAAACTTTACCTTCAAATACACGGTCTAAATATGCATCCAACTCAATTTCAACTCTGTCATTTAAAGAAACCTTTACAATATCACTTTCATTTACTTCCACAGCAACCTCCATATTGTACATGTCTGCTATCCGAAGCAACTCAGTACCTTCCATTTGCGCTGTTCCTACCACTCTCTCCCCCTCTTCTACTGAAAGCTTTGATATTGTCCCATTGGTAGGCGCATAAATTGCAGTTCTCCCTAGGTTATCATTTGCTTCTCTTAGCGTTGCCTCCGCTGTTTTTACATTAAATTCAGCAGCACTTACACTTTCACTTGCCGCTTGAACATCAGCCTCTGCTACCTCAAAATTTGACGTAATTTGATCCATTTCCGCTTGAGCAATTGCCCCGCCATTTAATAGCTTAACGCTTCTATCGTATTCTTTTTGCGATTGATTAAGTCTAGATTTTGCTTGAGTCAACCTTGCTTTTGAGTTAAGAAAGTTAGCCTTACTTGAACTCAAATTTGCACTAGCACGCTGAACAACCGCCGTTAGTAAGTCAGGGTTTATTCTCAAAAGCAGTTCTCCCTGTTTTACCTTTTGACCTTCAATAATATTTACTTCGATTAACTCCCCACTTACCTCCGAACTAATTTTTATTTCCGTTTCTGGTTGGACTTTTCCGTTAGCAGCAACTTTTTCTACAATTGTTCTATTTTCTATGGGCTCTGAATCTACCGCAATACTGTCGCTGCTGTTGCTTTTTATAATCGCTACTGTCAACAATGTCAATAATACTATTACCGAACCTATTATAAATTTCTTGTTCATTCTAATCTAAGCTTAAAGGTTTGCCTTGATAAAACTCAAGGATTTTGAATTTGAAGAGATAATCAAATTTAGCCTGAACTAAATCAGCTTCAGCTTTTGCAAGATTAGTCTTAGATTGATTGTACTCAACACCATTTATGCTTCCCACCTCGAACCTTTTAGTGGCGTATTTAAATGACTCCTTGGTCGCATCAACAGCCTTCACATTGGCTTCGTACTTTTTCTTTGCCGCACCAGCATCGAAATAAGCTTGCTTAACCGTCTCATTTACTTGGTTTTTCGCTTGTTCTAATTCCAACTCCCTAATTTCTCGAGTAACCTTTGCACGGCTTATAGCAGTATGAGTAGAAAGTGAATTAAGAATAGGCATAGTTAAAGAAACACCAATTGATTGATTAAAGTTATCCGTAACCTGAGTACCAAAGTCTTTTGTTTCCCTGGTAACCAGGTCTATGTTTTTACCTGAATAGCCCGAACCAACGCCTCCCCTTAATGACAATGTTGGACTAATTTTCCCACGTTCTGCATTCAAGCCTCTGGAACTAGCCTCATATTTTATTTCAGCACTCTTTATTTCAGGTAAATTTTCTAAAGCTTTGTAATAAATGAATGATGATGTTGCTTCGTTTTTCTTCAAAACATCAACAGCCTGTGCCGGTCGAACTATAGAAAACTCCTCAATTGAATCTGCTCTCATTAACAATAATAGACGAAGCTTAGAAATATCTAAATTATTAGAGGCATTAACCACGTTTAATTCCTCTCTAGCAAGCTGCGCCTGCAAGTCGAGCAACTCTCCTTGAGATATTCTACCCGCATCAACAAATTTCTTACTTCTTTTTACTTGACCTTCACTCAAACTAACCTGCTGTTCAGCAATTCGCAACAACTCTTCATTAAAAAGAATTTGCAAATAAGACGAGGTTACAGAAAGTGACACATCGTTTCTAGCTTTGTCAGTGTCATAGCGAGAAGCGAGCACACTCATATTCGCTTGCTTGTAGCGATTATATCTCGACGCCCCAGAAAACACATCCCAACGTCCTTGTATTCCATATGCATCTGACCTTACCTCATCGGTTGCAAAAGTGTTGGTAAATGGGTCAATCGTTCGTCCAAAATTCAGGTCACTATTCAAGAATAAATTAACAGATGGCAAGTGCTGCCCTTTAGCTCCGACTAGATCCTGCTCAGCTAATTCAGCATTTAGATATGCTCTTTGAACGTTCAAGTTGTTTTTTAAGGCTAAACCGATACAATCTTCCAAAGACAAACGCACTTGAGCATTGGAAACTGAAGCGATAGAAAGGAAAAAAACTAGTGTAAATGTTCTCATAATTAATTGAAAGACAAAACTAATTATAGAATTGGGTTTAAATAAGCAATTTCAATGGATGGGGAAATGAACTACATCTTTGGGTTCAAATCAGGATGATTGGCTTCTAATAATCTTCAGCCATTTTATTGAATAGATGGTTTAAGTGCTCTTTGCTTCTAACAGGTATTCCTTTTAGGTTAATTGAACGTTGTGCTTCATTTAAGCAATATGTAATGTAACGCTCTTCCATTTCAGCAGCTTTAAGTGCTTTCGCATACTTCACTGAGTAAATAATGTTATTTGGGTATTTGCTCAAAAGAATTTTGGTGTAAAACATAGACTCATTCGGTTTTTCCTCTGACTCTAAATAAATTTTAGCTAAAAAATAGGTGGCCTCTGCCTCTACCGCCCAGTTACTGTTTTCTGAAAGGTATTTTAGACTATCCAAGCCTTCTTGCATGTTTCCTTTCGGATAGCTCATCAAAATTGGACGCAATAAAAAATAATTTTGATATGCAAAATCATGATAGTAATTGTATAAGGCATTTACTAACTTTAGCTCGTCCGAATTATAGTTTTGTTTATTTAAATCCTCCATAACCAAAATGCACTTTCGCAAATCACTTAATGCTGTAAGATAATTATCATCCAAAAGCTGCACTCTTGATCGAAATAAATAAGCATTTAATAACTTCAGCTTCTGGATGTTAATGCTCTTATCTTCATTAAACGTTTCTAACCACTTAATATGCTTTTCTATTAATTGGTTTGACTCCTCTAAAAATCCATCCTCCTCTAAGTATCCAGAAATTAATTTCCACCAGTTCAGATGTATTGTAAATAGAATCCGATCTCCCTCTGCTACATTCGAAAAATCTGTCTCAATTCGCTTCTCGGCCTCCACCAAATCAAATTCATAAAGCGGCTTAAAAAACTTATCGTATACCAATTCCTGCGCCTGTGAATTATTCTGGGCAAAAACGAATAGGATAGGTATTAATATCCGTTCAAATCGGATCATCATCTTGAAAAATATAAATGCAAATAAACTACATTTGTTTGGCCATGAAAAATCTAAAATCAAGTAAATTTTTCGCTCCAGTAGCTTTAACTTTTTTGTTGATTTGCTTTGGTTTTAACACGCCTTTAAAAATTGACCAACTACAACTAGATTTGTTAATTCAAACAGTAACAAAGGGTCAAAAAATCGCCACAAAAGGTGAGGTCTATTACAGATCCAGTAATGGTAAGTTGGTTACGCATTTCAGCTACCCTATGGAATTAGTATCTATCACAAACGCATTAGGTGAGATGCAGAGTTATGATATTACAAGAAATAGTCTCTGGCAAAAAATTAGTGAAGAATATAGCTCTAAACAGTCGTTTATTTATCACTTTATGACTGGACAACATAATGATATGGGGCTGCCTGAGAACGGGTTTGAACTTACAGAAACAAAAATTGATAACGGCATGGTAGTTACAGTGTGGAAATACGTCGGAAAGCTTAATCAACATGTCGGTAGCATAATTGAATTGGTGCATGAAAAAAGATTCCCTATATATATGAGTTTAAGTAAAAACAATATAACGGAGACTAAAACGTACTACACTAATTATCAAATTATTGGAGGTATTAAAATGCCGATGAATATTACAGAAATTAATTATTTTGAAGGTGGGTCCGACTCAACAATTACCAGAAAAAAATATTCGAATCCTCAAATTAATAACCAGGTAAATTCAGAGTATTTAGATTTCGTTATTCCAAGTAATGCCAAATTGATAAAAGTAAATGGTAAATGAGGAATTTAACTTCTTCTTTTTTTCTAGTTCTTTTTATCCTTACCATTTCAGAATTGATTGGTCAGGAAACTATTGAAGTAAATAACATTGTAATTAATAAAGAACTGGCTAACGAAAAAAAATTCCAACCTCGAAAGGTCACGTATTTATTCACGGATCACAATTCCGCTTTGATAAAGTTCAATCCGATTTCGCTAACCTTCGGAGGGCTGCTTTATGCATATCAAAAGGTAATTTCTCAGCAACTAGCTTCGCACTGTCCATATGAAATCAGTTGCTCAGAGTTTAGTCGACAATGTATTATAGAGTACGGACTTATAAAAGGAACTGCTCTTACCTCGGATAGACTAACCAGGTGCACTGGCTTTACGAGTGTCGATATGCATGCAGGTTGGCTCAACGAAAACAACCAAATCATTGATCCAATTGAGAAATACAAGCACCATAAACGCCACAAACAACTTAAACACGACCACAATTAACTATGACAATAACACGTTTAGTATTTGTTATCGCCTCGTTAGCCATAAGTAATCTGTTATTGGGTCAATCTAAAGTTGATACTTGTAAAGTTAAAAATCAATTTTTAAAACAAGAAATAAAATTCATTGAACATTTGATTGAGAATGAAGAGTTCGAAAATGTTGTTGAAGTTTCGAGTGACTTAGACTTGTCAACTTTTTGTAAAATTGAACTCATAGATAGTCTGAATTTCTATTCAGGTTGGGCAGACTATCGACTAAAAAATCTTGAAAATGCTAGTTATAAGCTAAATGCGGTCACTCAAAACTCCAGTTTATTTTTAAAGTCAAAATTCTATGCTGCTTATTGCGAAACTTATAATGATTCGCATGACCTTGCGGAATCAACTCTAAACAAAATCTATTTTAATCCTAATCTGAACAATGCTAGAGAATTACTGCAGTTCCAGTATGCTGGAAATTATTTATTGAAAAGAGAATATGATAAATTCGATAGTATTCTAGTACAATTGGACTCGAGTAATTTTCTTATTTCGAAAGGGCTATTGAATCTTAGAACCCATAAAAATGACCTGATAAAAGTTAAGTCCAAATCGCCCGCTTTAGCTGGTGTGCTTTCCGCTGTAATTCCTGGAAGTGGCAAATTTTATGCTGGATTTAAAGGCCAAGCATTAGGTGCTGCGCTTCCTTGCTTCCTTTTTGGTGCCGTAGCAGCTGAACAATACATTAAGTCTAGCCCAGATAGTTTTCAATTCATCACTTTTGCTTCAATTTTTGGTTTGTTTTATGTTGGAAATATTTGGGGCAGTGTGATTAGTGTTAGAACGTATAAAGATGATTCATATAAAAAAATCGACAACAGTATTTTGGTTGATTTGCATATTCCCATTCGTAAGTTTTTCGACTAACGAAACGTCAAAATATGCAAGTCAAGCTGAGGCTTTAGAGAAAAACAGTAATTATGCTCGAGCTGCTTTACTCTATGAGCGCTGTGTGTATTTATCCGAATTAAATACCGAAAAAGCCAATTTTTTGCTCAAAAAAGCCGAATGCTATTGGGCTATAGATGAACTCAGTCAAGCTAAAATTGCATTACAACGAATTAACACAATCAATTTAAGCGACTCATTGTTATTTAAAACTCAGTATGCCCTCGCAGCCACATACTATATGCAAGGAAACTATCAATCAGCCAATTCTGAACTTATCCAAATAAAAGCATTTATTCAAGACAGCTCATTGGTCCAAAAAATTACGTTTTTATCGGGGCTTACTTTAGTAAATCTTCACGAGTACAAAGCTGCAGAATTACAGTTTGAGCTTTGGGCTAATCAACTTTCAATCTCTAAATCAGTGAAAAGTGAGCTATTTGAAGAACTGAAAACGATTTTCGATAAAAAGAACCTACCAAAATTTAAAGATCCTGAAAAAGCAAAATTACTGAGCATGTACCTTCCAGGCACTGGGCAATTTTATGCTGGATATTTTTGGGAGGGAGCAGCTAATTTATCATTTCAATTGGCTGGTCTTGCAATTCTAGGCTATGGAATTTACTCAACTTATTACATAACTGGTGGAATTGTTGGTTTGGGAATTTTTCAACGATTTTATAAAGGAGGCGTAAAAAGGTCACAATTCTTAGCTGAAAAAAGGAACTTTGAGGATACAAAACAATTTGTAAGCCAAATTCAATTGCTACAAAACTCCTTAAAATAAAAAAGCCGGAAAAATCCGGATTTTTAAAATAAAATATTTTTTGTTTACTACCAAACAATGAATTCATCAGCTCCGTAATCGCTTACGTCACTTCCTCCAAATAATACATGAAACAAGTCAATTTGAGCAACAATACCACCAGTACAGAAATAAAACCCACAATATTTTAGGCCATCTACGCCAGCATAATATCTATGAATTCCAAAGTTACCTAATACACAAGCAGCTAATAAAAACACCGCTTTTGACTCACCACCAGCTTTAATTGATGCTGTAGATGTTCCAGCTAATCCAAGAGCCGAAATGGACTCGAAAGAGTTGATGTTAATTTCTTCAGCTTGATCAATAGTTTCTTCAACGGCTGATTCGTCGATTTTGTAATTGCCAGCAAAGGAGTTTAAAGAAAAAGCTCCAAAAGCCAACATAGCTAAAAATAACTTTACGTTTTTCATAAATTGAGTTTAAATTAATAATTGATCAAATTTAATAATTCAAAATAGGTGATAACCATTTTTCTGCGATTTCTATTGACCAATTTTTTCGTGCCGCATAATCAGCAACCTGATCTTTTCCAATCTTCCCAACATTAAAGTAAGCTGCATTTGGGTGAGCAAAGTAAAAGCCGCTAACGGCAGCGCCTGGCTGCATTGCCATAGATTCAGTTAGTTGCATTCCAATGGAATTAGCATCTAATAACTTAAATAAGGTTTCTTTTTCAGTGTGTTCGGGACAAGCAGGGTAACCTGGCGCAGGACGAATTCCTTGATAGTTTTCTTTTATCAAATCATCATTACTTAAGTCCTCTGAAGCAGTATAACCCCATATCTCTGTTCTTACTTTTTTATGCATTAGTTCAGCAAAACCTTCTGCTAATCTATCTGCCAATGCCTTAAGCATAATGGAAGAATAATCATCATGATCGGCTTCAAATCGCTCCAAGTGCTTCTCGATTCCAATACCAGTAGTAACTGCAAAACCACCTAAATAATCTTTAGCTGATTCGTCCTTAGAAGCAACAAAGTCAGTTAAGCAACGATTCGGTTTTCCTTGTTTGAATTCGTTTTGTTGACGCAAGAAATGAAATTCTTCAACTTGATTCTCAAATTGCACCTTAATATCATCTCCCCTTTTTTCTGCTTCCCAAATCCCAATTACACCATTTGCCGTAAGCCATTTTTCTTGAATTATAGTCGCTAGCATTTTTTTAGCATCCTCAAACAACTGCGTTGCTTGCTCCCCTACTACATCATCAGATAAAATCTTCGGATATTTTCCAGCTAATTCCCAAGTTTGAAAAAATGGAGTCCAATCTATATAAGGAATTATTTCTTGAAGGCTTACGTTTTCGAAGGTTTTATTTCCTATGAAATTTGGTGTAACGATTTCGTCACTACTAAAGCCTAGTTGTAATGAATTTGCCCTTGCAGCCTCAATTTTTAAGTGTTTTTTACTTGCTTGTCTTTCTAAAAACTGTTCTCTAACCCGATCGTATTCTAGGTTTATTTCCGACATCAATACATCCTTCTTCTCACCAAGCAATTTTTCTACAATCGTTACTGAACGTGAAGCGTCTAATACATGAATAGAAGGTGCGGAATAATGTTGATCAATTTTTACCGCAGTATGCGCTTTAGATGTTGTCGCTCCTCCCATCAATAAAGGAATATTCATTTTAGCGCGTTCCAACTCCTTTGCTACATGAACCATTTCATCTAAAGAAGGTGTTATGAGCCCACTTAATCCAATTACATCTACATTATGCTCAATTGCGGCCTCCAATATTTTATTAGCAGGAACCATAACTCCTAAATCAATTACTTGATAATTGTTGCAACCCAAAACCACACCAACAATGTTTTTTCCAATATCGTGCACGTCTCCTTTTACAGTAGCCATTAGTACTTTACCAGCAGTACTTTTGTCCCCTTCTCTTTTATCAGCTTCTATGTACGGCAATAAATAAGCTACAGCTTTTTTCATTACCCGGGCACTTTTTACAACTTGAGGCAAAAACATTTTACCTGACCCGAATAAATCTCCTACTACATTCATTCCGTCCATTAAAGGACCTTCAATTACATGCAATGGCCGCTCAACAGAAAGCCGTGCCTCTTCGGTATCCTCCTCAATAAAGTCGGTAATTCCTTTTACCAAAGAATGCGTCATTCTTTCTCCAATTGGATTATCCCTCCAGGAAAGGGCTGCTCCTTTTTCTTTTGAAGTGCCTGACACTGTCTCAGCAAAATCTAACAAAGCTTGAGTAGCTTCTGAGTGTCTATTTAGCAATACATCCTCTACTTTGTCTAATAATTCTTTAGGAATATCTGAATAAACCTCAAGAATAGCTGGGTTTACAATCCCCATATCCATTCCATTTTGAATGGCGTGATAAAGAAAAGCCGAGTGCATTGCTTCTCTAACGGTCTGATTTCCCCTAAATGAAAAAGAAACGTTACTTACACCGCCACTAACTTTTGCTCCAGGTAAATTTTGTTTAATCCATTTTGTGGCATTAAAAAAATCTACTGCATAGTTATTATGCTCTTCTATTCCTGTTGCAACTGGAAAAATATTCGGATCAAAAATGATATCTTGACAAGGAAAGTTTACTTCATTAACCAAAATATCATATGACTTTTTACATATCTCAATTCTCCGATCATAGGTATCTGCCTGACCATCTTCATCAAAGGCCATTACAATTACCGCAGCACCGTACATTTTTATTTTTCTGGCTTGATCTACAAATGGCGCCTTACCTTCTTTTAAGGAAATAGAATTTACAACACTCTTTCCTTGAACGCATTTCAATCCAGCTTCAATTATCTCCCATTTACTGGAATCAATCATCACAGGTATCCTCGAAATATCAGGTTCTCCTGCTATCAAATTCAAAAAAGTACGCATGGCATCGACGCCATCGAGCATACCCTCATCCATATTTATGTCTAGTATTTGAGCACCACCATCTACTTGGTGGCGAGCTACAGAAATCGCTTCTTCGTAATTCCCTTCTTTTATTAAGCGAAGGAACTTTCGCGATCCTGTGACGTTCGTGCGCTCTCCAACATTTATAAAGTTAGCATCCGAATTAATCACCAATGGCTCTAGACCACTTAAAATCAAAGAAGGAATATTCATTTTATTTCTCAAGGTTACATTATTACACTCCAGTCATCAATGTTACTGCTTCCAGTCCAATCTTTGAAGGCCTCTTTTCCTCCACGTACTTCCCAATCACTATCAATAGCAAGTTTGGCAGAAATCCCTCCTCTGGGGTTACATATCATAGAAAGCCTTAATCGCTCTGGGCTATATACCTCCATGAGATGGTCATACATTATATTAATTAAACGTTCATACGAGACGACAATATCTCTCAAATGAAAAGAATACATTTTCAAAGATTTCAATTCAATGATTTTATCACTAGGATACATGGTAATAAAAACAGTTGCAAAATCTGGTTGCTCACTAACGCCCAAAAACGTAAACTCTGGGATTTTAACCTTGATTTCATATGCTTCTTTAGAAGGATTTGGAATTGCCTTCAAAATACCTTTGTCTATTTCTTTATACAGCTTTGCCATAATAATTATCTTTTTTAATTCTTGGTTTATAATTTGCCGCTTTTTGGGCAATTGCATTAATATGATCTGGCGTAGTTCCGCAGCATCCACCAACAATATTGAGCAAACCCTCTTGAAGAAAATCTTCAATTTGTATTGCCATTTCATTCGGACTTTGGTCGTACTCTCCAAACTCATTTGGTAAACCGGCATTGGGATGTGCAGAAACTAAGAATGATGATTTTGCATCCAAGGTCTGTAAATAGGGTCGTAATTGCTTTGCTCCTAATGCGCAGTTTAAGCCAATACTTAGTAATGGCACATGAGACATAGATATCAGAAATGCTTCTGTTGTTTGACCCGATAAAGTTCGGCCACTTGCATCTGTGATGGTACCTGAAACCATAACAGGAAGTTCGATACTATTATCTAGGTAGTATTGTTGTATCGCAAATAAAGCCGCCTTTGCATTTAAGGTATCAAAAACGGTTTCAACCAACAATAAGTCTACTCCCCCATCAACTAAACCCTTAATTTGTTCAGTGTATGCTTCAACTAACTGATCAAATGTTACATTTCTAAACCCAGGGTCATTCACATCTGGAGACAATCCAGCTGATCGATTTGTTGGACCAATTGAACCAGCAACATACCTCGGTTTATTAGGCTCCTTAGCTGTGAATCTATCTGCCGCTTCTTTTGCAATTTTCGCTGATTGGCAGTTCAAATCGTAAACAATATCTTCTAAAGAGTAATCTGCTTGGGCAATAGAAGTTCCACTAAACGTATTGGTCTCTGCGATATCAGCACCCGCAGCAAAATATGCTTCATGAATTTCTTTAATTACATCTGGTCGAGTCAAAGACAAAAGGTCATTATTCCCCTTCAAACTTCCGGGACGATCTTTGAGAAGCTCCCCCCGAAAATCTTCTTCCTCTAATTTATAGCGCTGAATCATAGTGCCCATTGCACCATCAAGTACCAATATTCTTTCTTTTAGTGACTCCCTTATATCTGGTTTACCCATAGTATTTGCGTTTAAATACTTAAAAGAAAAATGAAAGTGTGTGAAAAAGCAGCAATTCTAATCATCGCTTCACTTATCATAGCACTAAGCTAGGTTTTGGCACCTTGAATCTAGAATTTACAGGTTGCCAAGGTTTCAAAGGGCCATTCCCTCCACCTTTCTTTATAAGCCTTGCAAAGGTAAGTACAATCTCAGAAAAACAGTGGAGCTTTCAGTCTATTTACCAAAATTCTTCCTAAAAAGAACAAATCCTCCTACGAGCATCAATATATAGGGGATACCCATTATGTACATTATTCCACCATTGAGGCCTCGTCCTATTTCAGAACCACTTTTATAGCTATTCTCAGCCATAAGCTTACACATACTGCACTGAGCATCCAATATGCTTGGAGCTAAAACTATACTAACCAAGATCAACAACGTGATTAGATTTCTATGCATAGTAAGGGGCTAAAAATAAATAAACAATTACTCCAGTAAATGTGACATATAGCCAAACGGGAAAAACGAAACGAACCATTTTTTTATGCTTAACGATATTACCAATAAAACCATGATAATAAGCCAATAAAATAAAGGGAAGTGATAATCCTGCAAGTAGAATATGGGTGATTAAAATAAAAATATATAATCCCTTATAGTCGCCCAAATAGGCCGTATCTCCCGCGAAATAATGATAAACTACATAGCTCAATAGGAACAACACAGACAATAGCATTGCGGTTGTATTTAATCTTTTATGCATGGCTACATTTCCCCTTTTTATAAAAGAAAGTGATAGTAGCAATAAGATGAAGCAAGTACCATTGATAATAGAGTGCATAAGTGGCTGGTAGACTATAAATTCTGGCGCGACTTCAGCTCCAGGCAGCTCATGCAATACTATAACCAGCGCATAAACCAATGCGGAGAATAGATATATCCCTCTAATTATATTCTTGTTCGGCCGCATCCTTTTTCTTCTTCTTTGGGATAAACTCTTCCGCTTTTAAAATTTTAATGTCATCAATAAGGGCCTTTTCTTCTACATACTGAACACCGTCTCTATAGGTTCTAATTCGACCTTTCTTATCTACTAAAACAAACAAGTTAGTCCATTGGTTTTCTTGTAACTCCTCTGGAATATTGAGAATAAACTTCTCCCTCACAAAATTTTTACTCCGTTCAAATCCAATTGCTTGCCATTGCTGACTTAACAAATTGTATTCATTTTGAAAATCACAGACTCTTACTGAGTCTCCTAGAATAATGGAAATAATTTTTATGTCTGTTTTTTCTTTGAATCGATCGTGGAGAGCTATGAGCTGACTGGCTTTTCTCTTTTCTAGAACTGAATCTTTACCTTCAAAAAAATGGTATAAAACAATGTTTTTTTGAAAAGAAGAAAGCTCTACTTCCTGTGTCTTGCAATTTAAAAAGGTCAGTCCATTTAACTGATAATAAATTGAATCACCTTGGGGAGACAACTCTTTTGGGCCATAGATTGGCCTTTTGATAAAATTATGAGACCCTGTAGATAGCACTACATAAAGCAAAGAAGGAAACAAAAGAATAGTAAGAAGCATAAGCGACCTCCCATTCAATATTTTTTTCATATTATTCTTATGTCAATAGGGTAGGAACTAATGCATTTGCTTCAAAAAAGAGCAAAAACAATAGGTATAGTATGAAAACTGCATAAGGCAATAAAATAAAATATTTCGTCAATTTACGTTCATCGCCTAAATGCATGAATACCATTACAATGTAACCAGCTTTAACCATTGTCATAACAATAAAAGCAAATTTTACAACTGTCCATTCTAGACCCATATTTGTCCAAAACACCCCCAGTAATACCTCAACCAACGTGACTGCCGATAGCAATGCTGTAACAAACCAAATCTTTTTTCTTATACTCTTACCTTCTTCTTCGCTGTGTCCGGCTCCTAAAGAGTATTCTATTATGTCGTCTCTTTTCATAATTTCATCAATATAGATCGATTATACCAAATAGTAAAAAGTAAATACAAATACCCATACAAGGTCAATAAAGTGCCAGTACAAGCCAATTTTTTCAACCATTTCATAATGGCCAACCCCTTCATACTTTCCTTTTAAAACATTCAAAAGAATAATGAAGTTAAGAACAACACCACTCACAACATGGGTGCCGTGGAAGCCAGTGACAAAAAAGAAAAATTGGGAATATTGAACAGGACCTGCAATTGGATTATCTGCGCTAAACCCTCTACCATAAAAGTTTTGAGTTAAGGTTGCATTATCTGCCCATGTTGTAATATCGCCATCAGGGCCAGCTATAAATGTCGACCATTCCCAAGCTTGAGAACCAACAAAGATAACACCACCAACAACAGTCCAAAACAACCACTTAGTGACTCCCTTTCTGTCCATTCTATGACCCGCCTCAACAGCTAGTACCATAGTGACAGAGCTCACAATAAGAATAAAAGTCATAAATGCCACATACATTAATGGCAAGTGGGCGTGAGTCAATGGAAAGTGAGTAAAAATCGCCTCACTTATTGGCCATGTATCTATGTATTTGTGACGCATGAACCCAAGTGAGCCCAAAAGACTACCAAAAGTTAATGCATCAGAGATGAGGAAAAACCACATCATCATTTTACCGTAACTCACGCTTAGGGGTGAACGACCACCTTCCCATAACGTTTTCTGATCAATTACTTTACCTACTTCTCCCGACATTACTTACTTTAATTACCTGATATACAATAAGAAAAAGAATAAATAAACCCATAACAGGCCTAAAAAGTGCCAGTACAAGGAACATAATTCCAATCCTAACTTACCATCAGAATTATACTTTCCTTGCGTCGACTGAGCAAATGTATAAATCAAACTGAGAAATCCAGCAAAAAGGTGAGCCAAATGCAGACCAGTTATTACATACATAAATGATCCTGCCGCGTTGCTTTCTTTTCCAGCGAAAAAGACATCTTGCGCTCTCAACTGGCTCCAACCTTCAAATTGAAAATAAGAAAAGGCCAATCCCAACACAAAAGTCAGCATCAATCCCATTTTAACTCCATCAAAATTGTCACTTTTTGCGCTTCTATTCGCCCAAATAAGACCTCCACTACTCAACAAAATAAACAAAGTGCTCAAGTAGAAAGCATTTGGAAGGTCAAATACTAACCATTGACCTTCTGCTTGTCTTACAATATATGCACTCGTTAATCCTGCGAAAAGCATTATGATGCTCAAAATACCGACCCAAAGCAGGTTCTTTGATGTCTTTTTACGGATTTCTAATTGCTCTTCCTGTTTTTCTAAATTGCTTAATTCTACTGTTTCCATTTTAAAAACTCATTAAATATGCCAGCTGTACAACTGGTAAATAAATAAAAGTGCTAAACATAAGAACGGTAGCACTTTTCATGTCTCTCTTTAAAAACAAACGAGCAGCCAAAATAGCCGAGATGACCCCTGCGAAAAGCACAATTGAAAACCCAACCCAACCGCCAATTCCAAACCAAAATGGAGCTAATGAAATAGGAATCAAAAACAAGGCGTAAATTACAATTTGCATTGCACTGGTTTTATCCCTTTTTCGAGTTGGCAGCAATTGATAACCAGCTTTTGCATAGTCGTCGTGAAGTTTCCATGCGATGCTCCAAAAATGCGGAAATTGCCAGATAAACTGAGTGGCAAATAAAAGCCCTGGAATCAAACCAAATGAACCTGTTTCCGCCACGTAGCCTAACATAGGTGGAATTGCACCAGGAAAAGCACCTACAAAAACTGCTATCGGACCAACTTTTTTTAGAGGAGTGTATAAAAAGACATAAATAAACAAACTCAAAGCTGCTAGAATTCCACTTAATGGGTTTAATCCAAACCATAATAGTGCAATACCTAAAACACCCCAAATTGATGCCATAATTGAAGCCTCAGAAACACCCATTCTACCTGCTGGAAGAGGTCGGTCACTGGTTCGATTCATTTTTTTATCAGCTTCTCTTTCAATTACTTGATTAAAAGCGTTCGAAGAGCCTGTAACCAAAAATCCTCCTATAATTAGGTAAGCTAAGCTTAAAAAATTCACCGTAGTGGCTGCCATAAAATACCCTAGGACAGCGCTAAATACCACTAAAGATGTAAGTCTCAACTTCGCAAGTGCCAAGAAGTCCTTAACCTTAGAATGCGATTTTACTTCTTCTAAAACTACCGTACTTTCGTTACTCAAATTCCTTAAAATTGAAAGGCAAAAATAGCAATGTTTCTAGCAAGTTTGACACGGAGTTAGACAGATTTAACTAAATATCAGAGTAACGATTTGTTATGGATGACCGAATGCCAATCGAAAGAAAAATATCCGTTCTATTTGTAACCCATTTTTGATTTCGGATTGTAAAATCAGCAAAGAGTCTCAAATTTGACCCAGGAACAATAATGTAATTGTAACTGACACCTGCAGCAGCAATCGTTCTGCTTACACCTTGACCGGTATAATGTCCATATTCACTGTTTCTTGATCGGTAAGGTTGAAATACATCTTCTCCGAAATTGGTAGAATCTGTGCTTTGACCCTGCTGAAAAAACTGCATTTTACCTTCAATTAATGAATTACCACGCTGATAGCTCATAAATGATACTGATTCGTAAAAATTCGAGCCCAATGGATGAGCCAAAGCTCTATTTAAATGGCCATAGTTCTGAACTGAGTTACCATGAGAATAGGTGAATGGACGTGCAATGTTAAATTCTAACTGAACTCCCAAACCTGTGACACCAAAAATATTATGGGCTTTCACTCCCAATTGAATTGCATATTTATTTGCCCACCAACCGCTTCTTCTCGCTGGGTCTGGTCTAACAAAATCTTTTGCATCTGCCTGTAATTCACTTAATAAGAATTCATCTAAAACTAGTTGGCTATAAATTGTCCACCCATTTTTTGGTTTAAAATTTAAAGCAACACCGAGCAAGGAATTATCTGAAGATCCGGTTGAATATTCTACAGGCCGCATAAAAATTATCGGGTTTAAGTAATTAGGGTCATATCCGCGATCAAGTAATGTATCTCTTCCAGGCCAAACAACAGATTCAAAAAAACCTAAATTGAACCATTTAGTAATGTTCCAACTTAAGTAATGAACCGTCGCAAATTTGTTATCGAAATCTTGAAAATTACGAGATCTGCTTGCTCCAACATCCTTTAAGTGGGCATACAGAACCATATACTTGAACCTCCAAATATCAGCGGTTATTCTCCCATAACTATAATTGCCAGCATTATCAGACAACATCATAGAACGATAGCCTTCTCCGATAAAGTTTCTTCCATGTCCAACCCTAAAGTTAAATACTTGACCAGGCTTGTAATCAAGGAATCCATTGAGGTTAGTACTATGATATCCTGTATTCTCTTGATGCCATAATTGACCATCGGTTCCTACAAGAGTTCGTTCAACTTCATTTTTTAAATATTCTGGATATTGAAACCTACTACCAGTAAATTCTATTCTCCCATTTAACTGCTCTCCTACTCTTAACATTCCCGCTGCACCTATTCCAAAATTATAAGCACATGTGTCTACGATATCTGCAACGGCAGTGCCTGAAATCTCAATTAAAGGGTAAATTCCAAGTTGAATTTTTGGCTTTTGTTCTGCTTTTTTATTAAACCGTTTAAATGGCGTACCATATTCATAATCAACAGTTCCCTTTTTAATATCATTTATATTCAAAGGTTTTATTGAAGTATGAAAACTAACGTCTTGTTTATTAAGATGAGATTGGAATTTGTAATCGTAATTTCTACTTAGAAATATATCATAATCTTGAGCCTTCAGAGAAGGTGCAATCCCAAAAAAAGTACAGCATAAAAAAAGACCTAAATTATGACTTACCCTTTTCATTTCTTTGCTTTCGATAGACCAAATAAGAAGGAAGTTGCGCAAGTAGCACAATTACGATTGTCATAAAAACAAATTTTCGGTTAGCCTCCATAACCAATAAACCAGCTTGACTTATTACAAGTAACGTGTAGGTATAAATAATAGCAACAGAAGCGCGATGAGAGAGGCCTAAGTCAATTAACTTATGATGAATATGGTTTCTATCTGCCGAAAAGGGGCTTCTCCCTCTAAAGGTTCGGTATATGAATATACGCAAGGTGTCCATCAAAGGATAGACGATAACTGACATAGCAAATATTGGTTTTGAAATCAATAATAGCTCTGCAGGAAGTTTATTCGTATCGTACTCAATAACTTTAATTGCAAGCACCGATACTACTAAACCAATAATTAATGAACCTGAGTCTCCCATGAAAATCTTTGCAGGCTCAAAGTTAAATACCAAAAAGCCAATCAGAGCGCCAGCAAGTGCAAAACCTAGAATAGCATTTTCAATTGATCCTGCCAAATAGAACCAAATCCCATAGGCGACACAAGAAATTGTTGCTACTCCTGCCGCTAAACCATCAATTCCGTCAATAAGGTTAAAAGCGTTAACTACCACTGTATACGTAAAAACTGACAACAGTATACTGGCCCAGTCTGGTAAATCATAAACTCCAAAAAGCCCATACATGTCAGTAATTCGAATGTCTGCCATGATCACCAAAATAAATGCAACTACTAAGTGGCCTATTAGTTTTTTAACAGGTGCAGTTCCAACCAAATCATCCTTAATCCCAATAAAAAACAAAATAATCATACATGCCGCAATGTATTTAAAATCAGCATTTTCAACAACCGGATACCAAAGCAAGTACGAGAACAATGTTCCAGCAAAAATTAGAATTCCACCAATTGTTGGGATATGTCGTTTATGGACTTTACGACTATCACCGGGTGCATCAACCAGTTTTTTAAGGTGAGCAACTCTAATAAGAGCTGGAGTTGCTATTAAAACAACTAAAAATGAGGTCGCTATTGCAAGTAATATTTTAATCAAATCTCTGTGTTCTAATAGTTTTCAAATGTATCAAAAATCGAAGTATAGGTTTTGCAACTCGGTGCGAAAAGCTAAATAAAACCACTGAGATTCATCAGTTCTTAGTGGTATTTCGGAATTGCGTTGCTGCATACCAATAAGAATCATACTATTGTTGGAGGCGTTCATTAGGTAACCCAATTCAACAGCGGCTATTGACACATTTTGAACAACATTAGAAACCACCACTACTGCTCCACTAGTACTATTAACTGCGACCGTTCTTTTTTGATTATTATACTTAAACCGGAAGAATATATCGTGCCAAGAGAAATTTACTCTAGCAATTATTTCTTGAGTTCCTTGAAGTGAAAGGTTACCCAAACCTTCATTATAATGTGAGTAGTTAAATCCGGAATTCGAATTCGAATACAACCCATTTTCAATAGTGTTAAATTCGGCCTGAAGAAATAGATTCTCAATTTTAAAAGCATCGAACCATTTTGCGCCAAATTGGCTTCCTAGCTTATTAACATTATCCTCGCTTAGTGCCAACTGACTGTAGAGTGCTAGTTTTCTAAATGGGTTTAATCGAACGTTCAAACCAACAATGCCTTTGTAATTGTCACTCTGCAATCCATTGATTCCAGAGTTCATGAATATTATTGGCGCGTAAAAATTTGCTGGAAGTTTTACTGTACCAGTCGTATCCCAATTTTGCCAAACACCACCTTCAAACAAACCTATCTCAAGCTTAGAATTGGGCTGAAAGTTTAAAACATGAAAGGTTCCTGCTCTGCGCTGAAATTGAGCTTCTGTTGCACCAGTTGCAGGCAACCTTATTAACTCTTGTAAACTCGCTATTGACGGCTGGTACAATAACTTTGCTCCAAACATTGAAAAACCCACTTTTAGGTAAGGATAGTTGAATGCAAAGTCGGACAAAAGAATACTACGATAACCGTTACCATAGAAGTTTTTGCCATGACCCGCTTGGATACTCAACCAAATAGCCGGTTGATAATACATTACCGCACTGGATCGTGCATAATCAAAACCTGATTGTTTGAACGGTTTTACTCTTCCCTGACCTGGAACTGCTCCGGTTGAATTGATATAATTTGAGAGGTAAGTTGGAAAAAATGATTGATTTTCCCATGCTGAAGTGTAAAAGCCAAACTTTTTACCCAGGGTTCCCTCTATTAGAATTCCTCTTGAATTTGTGCTTAGTGTTTGATTGGAACTATCAGCTGCATCGGAGCCTATTTGAAAATTAACTAAGGGGTTGATTTTTAGCGTAAAATTTGATGTGTCAACAGAAAATAGGTCCTCATTCCAAAGCTTTCTACCGAGCCATTTTTCATAACGACGCTTCTGCCAGCGTTCGTGATCCATTTCTCGCAAGGTATCATCAGGAAACTGCACCACCCATTGCTGTACCGATGGGTGTTTCACAATTTGATATTCGTAAATCTTTCGTTCTAAATTTAAATTAGAATTGTGCTGAAAAGGCGAAATACTAACCTGAGCAGGAGCTAGCTGAATGCTGACAAAATAAAGCAATACGATTAGTAGAAGACGCACAGTGCAAATTAAGCCAATTCTGATTGCTTAAATTCTGAATAAACACGTTCAATTCCTTCTTTCAAATCTATTTTATGTTTCCAGCCCAATTTATGAAGCCTTGAAACGTCCATTAACTTTCTTGGAGTCCCATCGGGCTTCGAGCTATCAAATATCAGTTCACCTTCAAAACCGACGATGGATTTTATCAAAAGTGCCAACTCTTTTATTGAAATATCTTCACCGGTACCAATATTTAACCATTCTGTTCCGTCATATTGTGTCATTAAAAAAACACATGCTTCTGCTAAATCGTCAACGTGCAGAAACTCCCTTTTTGGCAATCCAGAACCCCAAACTTCTACCGAAGCATTTCCGCTTTTTTTTGCTTCGTGAAATTTTCTAAGAAGTGCAGGCAGAACGTGAGAATTTTGCAAATCGTAGTTATCATTTGGCCCATACAAATTCGTCGGCATTGCAGAAATAAAATTAGCACCGTACTGACTTCTATAACTTTCGCATAGTTTGATACCAGTGATTTTTGCAATTGCATAAGGTTCGTTTGTTGGCTCCAACTCTCCAGTTAACAGGTAATCCTCATTTAATGGCTGTGGTGCCATTTTCGGATAAATACACGAGGAACCTAAGAACAACAATTTGGTAACCTTGTTTTTATGCGAGGCATCAATAATGTTTGCTTCAATCATTAAATTATCGTACAAAAACTCAGCACGATATACATTATTAGCCTGAATTCCCCCAACCTTGGCTGCGGCTAAAAAAACATAATTTGGTTTTTCAACTTCAAAAAAGTTATTTACCGATTGCTGATTTCTAAGGTCAAGTTCTTTGGATGTTTTTCCTACAATATTAGTATAGCCTAATGAATTTAACCTTCTCACAATAGCAGACCCTACCATTCCATTGTGTCCGGCAACATATATTTTGTCTGAAAAGTTCAATTTATTCTTGACTTAAGTTTACGTTATGTCCACCTTCCATTAAATACTTTTTTTGCCCAAAATAGTCCATATCTGCAGCAACCATTTCTTTTACCAAAGCATCAATATCATGCTTAGGGTTCCAACCTAATTCAGTTTTGGCTTTAGTGGCATCGCCTATCAATAATTCCACTTCAGCAGGGCGATAATATCGAGGGTCAACTTCAACTAAAACTCTCCCGGTTTCAGAACAAGTGCCCTTTTCATTTTCCTCTTTTCCAGTCCACTCCAACGTAATTCCAACCTCCTTAAAAGACCTATTTACAAAATCCCTCACAGTATACATTTTGCCGGTTGCAAGCACATAATCGTCTGGAGTGTCTTGTTGAAGCATGCGCCACATACCTTCCACATAATCTTTAGCATGCCCCCAATCTCTTTGCGCATCCATATTTCCTAGAAATAGTTTTTCGGATAACCCTAGCTTTATTTGCGAGGCTGCTCTAGTAATTTTTCGGGTAACAAAAGTTTCACCTCTTAACGGACTTTCATGATTGAATAAAATCCCATTGCAAGCAAACATTCCATAAGATTCTCTATAATTCTTGATAATCCAAAAACCGTAAAGCTTTGCTACTCCATAAGGGCTTCTAGGATAAAATGGAGTTTTTTCTGTTTGTGGAATCTCTTGAACTTTTCCGTAAAGTTCAGAGGTAGATGCTTGATATAGTTTAGTTTTCTTTTCTAAACCTAAAATCCTAATCGCTTCAAGAATTCTCAAAGTTCCTATTCCATCAGCATTTGCAGTGTATTCAGGCAAATCAAAACTTACCTTCACATGACTCATTGCTGCCAAATTATAAATTTCATCGGGCTGAGTTTCTTGAATGATGCGAATCAAGTTGGTAGAATCCGTTAAGTCCCCATAATGAAGAAAAAACTTCACTCCTTTCTTGTGAAAGTCTTGATACAGATGATCAATTCTATCCGTATTAAAAAGAGAACTTCTACGTTTTAATCCGTGAACGGTGTATCCTTTTTCTAGCAACAATTCAGCAAGATATGCTCCATCCTGACCTGTTACTCCTGTAATTAATGCGACTTTATTCATATTGCTGCAAAGCTATTCAAATTGATTTTCTGTTTTCATCTTTACTACTAATAACTTGAACCTGCAGCTCCTACTTTTTCAATAGGATGCCAAGTTGTTTTTACTTCGTTTAGAGACTTTAAATAATAAGGAGATTCACCGTCTTCAGACAATATTTTTCCTGAGGTATAATGCAAGATGCGTTTTAAGTTCTCTGCCGACTTTTCTTTTAACTCGTTTATCACTTTTTTATCAGAACCACAATAAACCAGTGCGTTTACATCCATGTGCTGCACAATATGAGGTAATAATTCATCTTTACTACCCGTAAGTATATTTACAACACCACCCGGGACATCAGAATCGTTCAACACTTCAGCCAGTGTTACGCTGCATAAAGGAAGCGATTCAGATGCGATTGTTATCACCGAATTTCCCCCAGCAATAGCTGTAGCAATAATTGTTGAAATACCCAACAAAGAACTTTCTTCTGGCGCAGTGGAAGCTACTACCCCCATTGGTTCCAATATTGAAAAATTGAAATGGTTGGAAGCTACTGGGTTTACTGAACTAAAAATTTGTTGATACTTATCGCACCAACCGGCATAATAAACCCATCTATCGATAGTAGCACTTATTTCTTCTTCAGCTTGTTTTTTTGTTAATCCTTGTAACTCTAATTCACTTATAAATTGAGCTCTACGGCCTTCCATTATTTCCGCTATACGGTACAATATTTGAGAACGATTGTATGCCGAGCGGCCTGCCCATTCTGACTGAGCGGATCTAGCAGCTACAACAGCATTTCGAAAATCTTTTCTTGAACTGAGGCACACATTTACATCAACTCCTTTTGGGTTATAAAACCTCCCAGACTCCGTTCTAGGAAACTTACCGCCGATATAAATTTTGTATGTTTTTTTAATTTCCAAACGTGACATAATTAGTCGTTTAATTTTAAGTACGATTCCAATCCATGAACTCCACCTTCTCTACCAAACCCACTTTCCTTATATCCTCCAAAAGGACTTGTAGGATCGAATTTATTAAAGGTGTTTGCCCAAATAACTCCAGCTCTTAATTGCTGCGTAAGATTAAATATTTTAGATCCCTTATCGGTCCATACTCCGGCCGATAAACCATAAGGAGTATTGTTAGCTTTTTGAACAACTTCGCTAATCGTTCTAAAGGTTTGGACAGCCAAAACAGGACCAAAAATCTCTTCTTGAACTATCCTATTGCTTTGCGCTGCTCCCGTAAAAATGGTGGGTTTGCACCAGAAACCTTTTTTAGGAACCGAACAACTGGATTGAAATAGTTCAAGCCCCTCATCCTTTCCGATTTTTAAATATTTATTAATCGTTTCTAATTGGCTTTTTGAATTAATTGCCCCTATATCGGTATTCTTATCCATTGGGTCACCAACCATCAAATTTTCAATTCGAGCTTTTAGTTTTTGAATAACCTCATCGTGCACCGATTCTTGAACAAATAATCTAGATCCGGCGCAACAAACGTGACCTTGGTTAAAATAAATGCCATTTATTATCCCTTCTACAGCCTGGTTTATGGCAGCGTCTTCAAATATGATGTTAGCCGCCTTTCCACCTAATTCCAGTGTAAGTTTTTTATCCGTATTTGCAGTAGCTCGCTGAATTATTTTACCAACTTCAGTGGAACCCGTAAAAGCAATTTTATTCACTTTATGATGGTTTACAATAGCGGCTCCGGTAGCTCCCGCACCCGTTACAATATTTACAACTCCGGGAGGAAATTCAGCTTCTTCAATAATCTCTGCCAGTTTTAAAGCCGTTAACGGAGTAGTTTCAGCGGGTTTTAACACTACTGTATTTCCGCAAGCTAATGCTGGAGCTAATTTCCAAGCAGCCATAAGCAACGGGAAATTCCATGGAATAATTTGTCCCGCAACACCCAATGGTTCGGTTTTTCGATTTGGAAAAGCATATTCCAATTTATCTGCCCAACCTGCGTGATAAAAGAAATGAGCAGCGGCCAATGGAATATCAATGTCACGCGATTCTCTAATCGGCTTTCCGCCATCAAGTGTCTCAATTACAGCTAATTCTCGTGCTTTTTCTTGAATTAAGCGCGCCAATCGAAATAAATACTTTCCTCTTTCTTTACCAGATAAAGAAGACCATCCTTTAAATGCTTTTTCAGCTGCAGAAACAGCCATATTTACATCTGCTTCCCCTGCCTCAGCAACCTCAGCTATTAGTTTTTCATTTGCCGGGTTTATGGTCTTAAAGTATTTTCCACTTTTTGGCTTTGTCCATTTACCGTTAATGAATAAATCATACTGCTTCTTTAGCTGAATATGTCCAGTACTTTCTGGAGCAGGTGAAAACTCGAATAAACTTTTATTTTTTGCAGTCATTTCTTAGTCTTTTGAAAAATATTCTGGTGATTGATAAGCCCCTGTTTTGGTTTTTGCATACTGCATTAAAACATCGTTAGCCAAGCTTGAAGCTCCAAATCGAAACCATTCATTGTTAAGCCATTTGTCACCCAGCACCTCTTTTACTAACATTAAATAATGCAATGCCAATTTAGATTTTGAAATACCACCAGCGGGTTTCATTGCGATCATTTTTCCGGATTCAAAATAATAATCGCGAATCGCTTCTAACATCACGCATGTAACTGGAAGCGTTGCGGCTTTAGGAATTTTTCCTGTCGACGTTTTTATAAAATCTGCGCCTGAGTATATGGCAATATCACTGGCTTTGCGAACTTGATCTAAGCTTCCTAGTTCACCAGTTTCTATGATAACCTTCAGTCTAGCTTTTCCACAAGCTTCTTTAATTGCGGAAATTTCATCAGCAACAAAACTGTAATCTCCTTCGAGAAATTTACCACGAGAAATAACCATATCTATTTCATCAGCACCATTATCCAGGGCCAATTTAGTATCAAGTAACTTAACCTCTAACGAGGACTGCCCTGAAGGAAAAGCTGTTGCAACTGATGCTACATTTATGTTTGATTTACCAAGAGCCTTCTTTGCGAAACCCACCATTGAAGGATAAACACAAATTGCCGCAACGTTTGGCAATTCAGGGTACTGATCGCAAAGGTGTTGCGCTTTGGTACACAACTGAGTTACTTTCCCAATTGTATCGGCCCCTTCTAAGGTGGTAAGATCAATCATACTGAGAGCCATTTTTAGTCCTTCGACTTTCATCTCTGATTTAATGCTTCGCGCAGTTATACGCGCAATTCTATCTTCAATACCAACTTGATCTACCGAAGGCGATTTTCTGTTTACCAAATTCATCCAATTTATTTGAAAAGTAAAAGTATAAAAAGGGCAGTGCTATAAACGAAAAAACCCCAATGCTTTTCAGCATTGGGGTTTTCATTATTTCTAAAACTATTTAACTCAACCTGAACCGAACAGGTAAGTTAAACTGAACCCGAACAGCTTTTCCTCGCTGCTTTCCTGCGTTCCACTTAGGCATTTTTTTAATGGCATTAACTGCGGCGTCATCACAGCCGCCACCTAAACCTCTTAAAATTTTAATGTTAGTTATTACTCCCGAAGGCTCAACTACGAATGTTACATATACAATTCCTTGAATTCCTGCATCCTGAGCCATTTTAGGGTACTTCAAATTTTCACCTAAAAACTTATTCATGGCAGCTTCACCACCAGGAAATTCGGCATTTTCTTCAACGATGGTAAAGATTTCTGGCTCTACGTACTCCTCTTCTTCTTCAATTTCTTGAATTTCGATTTCGGTATCTTCATCCATCTCCGTATCTTCTAACTCAAGCTCATCTTCAATCTCCTCATCATCCTCTACAATATCAATTACAGTAGTTTGAGGTGGTGGTGGTGGCGGTGGCGGTGGCGGTGGCGCTTGTTGTGTAAGTGGAATCATTTCTTCTTCCTCAATGTCTAAATTTAGTGATCCTAAATCAGAATTGGTTCTATCAAAAATTGCCCACTCAAAGCTTACCAAAACTAGTGCAAGAGCAAAAACCAACCCCACTTGAAACAAAAGACCTTTTCTTTTCTCAAGGTCGACTGAAGGGTTCTTTTTATTTTCCATTTTTCAAAATTTAGTTAAAGATAATTAGAAAAATTGTACCACACAATTCTTGCCAAACCTTTACATTTTCTTAACCTACTATGTTCGTGTAATCATCTGCAGAAAGAAGTCCTTCTAGCTGACTCTCATCACTTGGCTTAATCTTAACCATCCAGCCATCATCATAAGGGTTTGAGTTCACTGTTTCAGGCGAACCTTCTAATTCACCATTGAACGAAAGTATCTCTCCAGAAATTGGCATAAACAAGTCAGACACTGTTTTTACAGCTTCGATTGTCCCAAAAACTTCTTCTTGATCTAATGATTCGCCTTCAGTTTCGATTTCTACGTAAACAATATCGCCCAATTCGCCCTGTGCAAAATCGGTAATACCTACCGTCACTGTTCCATCACTTTCAAGTCTAATCCACTCGTGATCCTTAGTATATTTTAATTCTGCTGGAATATTCATTTTCTTTCTCGATTTTAATAAGGTGGACAAATATAAATTTTATGCTAGAATGCTGCACTCCCGGTTGTTAAAATGTTAGCCGATTGTGAACCTAAAACTTACCCCAAAGTTTGTATTCGCTGTTCTAAAGCTATTCGATATAACTGGAATGTTAAGTACATAGTCGTAAAACAGTCGCAAATTAAGATTAGTTGAAAGTGCATAATCAGCTGTAATCTTTAATGAAAAAACATTCTGACCAGACGTAGGGGTATGCTCATTTTCAGCTATACGCCTTACTATTGCTCTGTTTTCTCGATAACTTCCATCGGCTCTTAGTTTTAAGTCTGAGTTTAGTTTTTTGCCATTAATTGACCAAGGAAGCGACAGTGGAAAGCTATAACCCGCACCCATTGTATAGGTCTTGTTTTTCTGTTCCATAATTTGACCTGTTCCAACATTAAGAGCGGCTGTTCTTCCTGTTTTATATTCAACTCTTGTGCTTATTCCGTTTTTCCATTGAAAATCAACATTTACCAGTGGAGAAAACTGTTCGGATAAGGTAACGCTGTTGAATTGATATTTGCCTATAAAGTTACTGTCTAAATCGCGTTCGATAATATCATCTAATTGTTGTCGTTGCAATTCTTCACTTACTTCATCAGATGTTTTATAGCGTTGATTATTTGTGTAGCCGCCTACGGTGAGATTTGAGGTATACCCTGTACTTGTTGTTACTGTTTTAAAATACTTCTTTAATGCCGGAATCTTGCTTAATCCATTATAAGTGACTCGCCAATTCACTTTTGGTAACTCGTCAAGTACATTTAATTTTTGCAGATTAGGGTCTTTTCCAGAATAAGCAGCTAAAAATGCTGGAATAAGAACATCAGCAGATGTGGGACCATATCCTTGAGCATATCCAGGATATTTTTCATGCTCACCTTGAATAAATTCTGACAACTCAGAATTTTGAGCAACTCGGTCAGACATAAGCTCTCTATACTCAAGCATATTATCAAAAATTACATTCCCATTTGTTTCTTCATCATCCTTAACCAAGCTAGTTCTAATCATATTATAAGATACACTATAATTCCCCGAGGTAACAGGAGATTGCTCTCGCCAGCCCCACTCATTAGATAATGAATCTCTTCCGTAGCGATAAAACATAACCGTGTTCTGTGTATTATTATAGCTCCCCGAAAAGTTTATTCTAAGGTCTTTTATGGGCTCGGCAGTTGCTCGTAGCGTAAGTCGATTGCTGCTTAACCTTGAAACCTGATTATTGATATTAGGATTTCGCACCAACCACTCTTTTTCTGAAGCATACTCCCAAAACTGGTTGCCTTGTTCTCCTCCAAAATCAGTTTGCTTACCGAATAAAAAACCTAGACCCGGTGCACCTTCACCTCCATACTCATCCCAATCTCCGCCAATGTATTGACTGTTAGGTCTAAAACCGGGAATCATCATTCCTTTGCCGAGTCCATAAGTCACATTCGCATTGGTAAAACTCATGAGCAGTTTAACCCCTCTATCTATGATCGTATACTTATTAGGGTCTCTCTTGCTTTTTTTATCATCAGCATCGTCGGCTTTATCTCCATCCGCATTTTGCGTAATATCTGGCTCAGTATTTTTTTCTCTTTGCCGCTGAGCCCGTTCTCTCGCTTTTTGTTGTAAATATCTTCTTTGACGTGTTTGAACTCCTTTCAAGTAATCCGACTTACCATATATCTTTCTCAAGTTAAAGCTATTTGAAAAATTGATAGTGTTATTATTTTGAATCGTATTTCCTATTTCCCCGGTGGAGTCTCGAATTTCATCGTGTGGAATTTCAACTCCCCTTCCCAGTGGAGCTCTTGTCCATGTATAACCTGCCGAATAATCAAGGGAAGAGTTTATCCAATCCGTAGCCGGAATCTTATCCAAAGGAATTTTATAATTAAAATTAGAGTTATGGGTATAATTCATATTAACGCCAAGTGCTAAAATATTTGTCCACACGGTATCCTTCCAATGGTCCCAATAGCCATTTTCAAAACCGGGTCGCGTATCGTTTTGTGATTTTTCAGCAGGTCCATTCAAGGGTTCCATTATCAAGGCGTTATTATTGGCAGTAAAGGTGTAATTAAGGTTTTTGGTTAAATCATATTTAAAATTATAGGATCTATTCCAAGTGAAATTCTTATTGTAAAACTCCGGTAATCTGGCGGTTAATCCGGGATTATTATTTCGAACCTTATAAGCATTGTACAATCTATTCATGCTCGACGTCATTGAAAAGGACTTGGGTAATAAATAAAAATTCATTTCACTTGCCAGCTTCATATAGTCCGATTCCTTTAGCATTTTTACTTTACTGAGCGGTTTTATTGGTTTAGGAGCTAAGGCGTATTGATAGGTTAAGGCTAGTTTTTGATTTCTTGTAAGGTCTCGTTCAACTTCAAAATTGGTTCTCAACTCTTCGGACCAAGCATAAGTTGCTGAAAAATTAGAAATATCGTAAGGCATCGATTTTTTGTCCTTTCCTGCTGCTTTTTCCTTTCGAACATTTGTAAAGTTTACGGAACGTCTAACTAGTCTATCTTGAGTGATTCTCTTAACCGAATCTTTCTCTTGCCTGGTCTCCCATGCATCAACGTAATCTTCAAATTCAATATCTGGAGCAAGTGGAGAATATCGTGGTTGCTCAATTTCGATTCCATAGCTAGCGTACATCGGTACTTTGATTCCCCAGTCTTTTGGTAAAAATCTGTCTAAGTTCATTGCAGCCGTTGTGCTAAAATGCTTTTTTGTCTCTTGTTGGCGTTCCGCAACTTTTTTATCTAGACTTCCCCAGCCAGGTGTGCTCATACCCGCTATGACATTAAAATTAACCAAATCCGCCATTTTCAAGTTCGCATTTCCAACAGTTGCCCATCCTTTCGTTCTGTCGAAATTGGACATACGCAGTTCATTTACCCATATTTCTGCGCATTTTGGTAATCCATCATCATTCGGTGTCGTTTCAGTTTGTCTTGGGTTTCGAATTCCAATCATTATTGTTTTAATCTCTCCCATATTTGGGTTACCAACAACGTACATAGTTCCGGTTTCATTGGACCCAAAGAATCGGCGTTTTCTATTAGTTTCTGAACCACCGTCTAATATCACTTTATCTCGTGCAATTTTTAAATCTGTAAGGTCCTTTAGGTCAATTTCTATATTGTTTAATTCTGGCCAAACTTGCAATTGACTAGACTCAACATCATTAATGTATCGGCCAGGCTGAGTAACTACTAAAGGCAATTCATACTCATAATAATGGTCTGTGAAATCTGTTCCTAAACGAATAAAAATATTCATATCGCCGTTTTCTATTGGGTCATTATCTGCTAGTGTTTCGGCATGAACAAACATTTTTAAAGTTCCGTATTGTCTTAAATCTAATGTCGTTGTTCTAAAACTTGAAACAGCCTGACCATCATCCAAACCGCAAACAGTCAGTTGCAAGGCTTGCTCGTTTATCTGTTGCAGGTTTGTTGTGTTTACATTTTGCTCTCTATCAATCTGAGGTGGAAGTACATAGTTTACTGGAATTTTACTTGCATTCTCTTCAATATTTACCGCCCCTATATTAAAATCAATTTCAGAATCAGTGGTAATCCCCTCCGGGTTATTATCAATTTCACCTAAATATTTTCTCCATTCTCCACGTACCAGCTCAAGACGCGCAAATCTCAAATGCATTGGATCAGAAAACCCCTTCATAAACATTCTCATAAAACGAATGGAGCGGAAATCATTTATTTCTCCATGTCTAGTTTTTCTTGGAGTTCTTACAGGAATTCTGAATTGGTACCAAGTAATTTGTCTTTTGCGACCATCTCTAGTAGAAACGGTTGTTTCAAGAACGTCAGAGATGAAATTTGAACCTACGTTTTCAGGACTTAATGCCGATTCAGATATATTTACTGCATATTGATAGTAGGCTTCAACCGGGTTAACAATATTATCGGCATTGATATCCTCTTTGTCAGGCCGAATGGTTGCTGCAGTTGAGTACCCTCCTGCATTTTGATTTTGATATTGTTCTTGAGTAGGTGAATTTCCTTCAGTTCCGTTAAAGTTTTTGTAGCGTTCAAGAATATTTAAACCCTCAGCGTCATAATCATCATCTCTAAAGTAATTGTAATCATCTGAGGACGGGTCTGTTTGAATACGAGCTAACTCTGCTTGAGCCTCAGGTGAATTTGCAGTAATAATAGTTGATATTTCATCAATAAAATCTTGGTAATACGAAAGCTCTGGCCCACCGTCTTCTCCACCATGTAATCCATCTAAACCAGCATCTTGATACAATCTCGATCCAGCAAGGTTATCAAAACCATCAGCAAATGGAGTTCCCCTAGTGGTTCTTCCCCAAACTGAATTCGTATCGTTAATCACAGCATTTGCATCCGCTTCATTATCTGGGAGCAATTGTTCATAGAGGTTTAGCCCGTCAGTCATGATATCCTCTGAAATATTTCCTAAGTTGAAATACAATTGGCCGTTTGTAGCTGGTGCTCCTTCGTAATCTTCGTTAAAAGGATCCATCATCCAAAACTGGATATACTCAACATTAGCTGCTTCAAAGTCATTTTGATCAATTCTACGCGTAATACCAGCCCAACGAGTTTCAGGGTCATTTAAGGTTCCGTCATCGTTTGTTCCAGCAGAAAACCTTCTTCCTAATCTATCTAATCCATCGGTTTCATAATTGTACATCCCTCTTTCTTGAGGATAAATAGAAAGGTCCAAAACGGCAGTATTAGTAGGCTGCCCTGCAGGAATTTCTTTATTCGGAAATATCTCCGTTTCCAGTACTTGTCGCATAAAGTGGTTAGATAAAGTTACCTCATCATTTGTTCCTTGCGGTGCGTCAGAAGTATAAAATACTGGGTCTACTATTCTCCAAGATACCTTCGCTCTATTAAAACCAGAAGCACGATTATTAAATAAATTTCCTTCGGGAAAAGAACTTGGCTGAAACTTTGGGGTAGCTGCAATAAACCACGTATTAAAAGAACGTAAATCAATAGTGTTTTGACTTCCCTCAAAATCGTCGATGTAGGCATTCCCATCTTCTCCAATTGCATTGGAATGTCCAGGTAAAATTTGAGCAAACTCAGCTGTAGCAGAAAACGTTGACATTTCCTTAGTGTCAATCAAAGGAATTGCATCAACCATTCTTGTAATAAAAGGAACATCGGTGTTATATGTTGCGTCAATACCATAAACCCAATTGGAAATAGGCTCATAACCAATGTCAATTTTTTGAGACAATGGTCGTTCCCACAAGTGCAATAAACTACCTCCAACAACAAAATTATCTGCAACCTTAAAATCCATTCTATGACCCAAGAAATTCTTTTGTTGCTGCGCGAATAGTTGATTACTCTCCAGCGCCACCTTTACGGGTACTCCAGACTCAATTATAGATTGATTAATAATTTTTACCCGTCCCAAAGTGTAGTCCACAGTGTAATCTTGGTTTTCGGTAAGTTGCCGTCCTCCGGCTGTAACGGAAACCGAACCATCGGGAACATTGAGTGCATTCAATGATATTTCATTACTCGATTCAGATTGATATTGTCCTTTTAAACTAAATCGATTACGATCGGGCCAACGTACTTTAGCATCTGCTTGAGTATTATCGTAAAGACTATCAAAACCATAGATTTCCATTAGTTCATCAACACGCGTTGGGTTACCAATTTTATCCAGCATACCTTGTCGCATTCCACCTCCAAAAGGCTCAAGTCTTGGAATTATTACCCGTCCTGTATTTGTATTTATGGTAATGTTTGGAACAAAATCAAAGATTCCATCTTGTTGCGGCTGTCCATTAAAATTAACTACATCCATTCCTAATAATTGAACAAGACTATTATCATTCAATTCTGGCTGAGGAATAAAATTAATATCAACACCTTTGTCCTGATCAAGGTACCAAACATTAAATTTAAATCCATCTTTTTTTACTCGATAAGCACCAATAGAGTAGATGTTTTTCATCATTAAGTCCCACATTGGAACTTTAGTGTTTAGCTCCGTACTTTTAAGCATTTTAACCAAAAGAGGCGTTGGCTGTGCAACCTCATTAGAAAATTCTCCTACTCTAAACACTTCACCTTGGAAGGTGTATTCATAAGCTACGGCTAGCACTTGATTCGAATTAATTTGTTGTTTAAGAGATATATATCCTAGCTGAGCGTTTAAGTCATAATCATTTGGACCTAATAGTCTGGCCAGTTCCACCTTTTGAAAGTCTAACCTAGGGTCAAGACCCATTCGAGATTGAAGCACTGGAATCGTTGACTCAATAGTTCTACCCGTTATTCCACCGAAATTTCTAAAAACGTCATCGTATAAGTTGTTAGCTTCATTTCGAGCAATTCCATTTGAGCGAGAAGAGGGAGCCACAACATAATTTGTAGTTTGAGAGGGGTTATTAATATCTCTATAGATAAAATCTGGGTTGGCAGTTCCTAAATCTTGAAAAGCGAGTACATCTCGAGCGGTTGGGTCTGTTCGTGTGTTGGTTACCCATACTTCAATTCTAGTAACGACAAAGGCCGATTGCAGGTAAAGAGGGTCTGCAATTGCAGTTTCATAATTATTTCTGAATAATTCGTTCAAAAAGAAGTGCTTATTAGCCTCATAATTATCAGCTTGCACCTCAAATTCACTTATTTGTGCTCCGCCTTTTGATTCAACTTCACTTTTCTGGCCTCTATCTTGCGACAAAACTGTTGTCATGGTGAGCCTTCCAAACTGTGTTTTTACTTTTACACCAAACAAACTTTGACTACCTGTAATTAGCTGACTATTCAACGGCATAGAGACATTACCCAACTCAATTTTCTGTAGAATCTCGTCCTCGTAACCTGTGTATTCAATTTTAAATTGATTCTGAAAATCAAAGGTCGCTTGTGTATTATAATTAGCGCTCACCTTTAGCTTGTCCCCAATATTACCAATCAGATTTAGCTGCATATTCTGGTCAAATTGAAAAGTTGTGATTCGCCGACTTCTTATTGGAATTACAGGGTTATCAGTTTTCGAAATCCTACCCCCAAAAGAAACTTCTGCCGATCCTGAAGGCCTTATATCAATGTTATTTCCACCAAAAATCCTATCAAATGCCTTGGACTTAATCTTTAGTTGCGGGGCAAATGGCGTTTTACCTTCTTCCTCAAACTCTTTCTCTGCTGATTTTTTATCCTTCCAATAATCTGCCATGCTCTTTTTCTTCTGCATTTCCAGATATTCATCAAAATCGAGATAAGTAGGTGGTTTGTAATTTATGCGATCACCCATTTTTTGAGAAACCTCATATTTTCCAGTGGCTGGATTGTACTTCACTTCTGATTTGATATTTGAAGGATCATCAAGGTCCATTTTTGAGGATTCGTCACCAGTTGCGGTTGCTGGCGAATTGGAGATGGGGTATTTCAACTTAACTTCATCAGAGTCTCCAGAGTCAAGTGGGAAAGTTTGGTATTCTAGTTCTAAGGCATAATTATTCAGCTTTACCTCGGAACCAGTCCGGCCAAATAAAAATAAGGGCAATATGCCCAATAATAGAAGTGCGTTTTTACGCCAGTTTACCCACACAACGACAGAATCGTAGTCTTTTTATAATAGCCTTAAAGCTTCTTTAATCACCTGTTCTACAGAGAGTTCCGAAGAGCTTCCTCCGTAGATTTTTTGCAGCACTTTGGTGCTTCGGTTTCGATCAAAGCCAAGTACTGCAAGGGCAGATAACGCCTCTTCTTTCGTTGTATTGTCTTGAAGTGAAGAAATTTCTAATTGTGGTAAATCTTTGGCAACTTTATCTTTCAGGTCAATCACGATTCTTTGAGCAGTTTTTACGCCAATACCTTTTATACTTTTGAGAAGGTCAACATTTTCGTTAGCAATTGCTGCAAAAATATCTTCAGATTTATAGGAGGATAAAATAATTCGAGCTGTATTTGGACCTATTCCGGACACAGAAATCAAATTTCGAAACAATTGCCTTTCTTGGGGGTCTACAAATCCGAATAACGAATGAGCATCTTCCCGAACCACCATGTGAATGAACAGTTTACACGATTCTGAACTTCCCATCTTTTCGAACGTTTGAAGGGATATATTTATGTAGTAACCGACTCCATTGCACTCTATCACAGCATATGCCGGATTTTTCTCTATCAGTCTTCCATTAAGATACTCTATCATAAAACTGTTCTCTTTGCTTTTTTATACTCTTGTATTTTGTGATCTCTTTGCTGCGCATCTACGGCAGCGATAGTAACCATATTAACTATCTCCCTAACCGAACTTCCTATTTGAAGAACATGCACTGGTTTTTTCATTCCTAGTAAAACAGGACCCATGGTCTCAATATCACTTATCTCCTGCATGAGCTTATAAGCAATATTTCCAGAAGCAAGATTTGGAAAAATAAGTGTATTTACCCTATGTTTTGCTAAAAGCGAAAAAGGAAATAGCTCGCCAGTCATTTGCTGATTTAATGCAAAGTTTGCTTGTATTTCACCATCAACAATTATGTCTGGGTGGTCCTTGTGCAGGATTCTAATGGCTTCCTGAACCTTCTTTGAATCTTCCCCTTCTGATGAACCAAAATTGCTGTAGCCTAAAATTGCAATTCTTGGCTTAAGTTTATACCCTCTGATAGCTTCAGCGGTTAAAACAGTGATATTAACCAATTCTTGCGCCGTAGGGTTGAAATTAATTGTCGTATCTGCTAAAAACAATGGCCCCTTTTTGGTATTCAGGATATACATTCCCGCAATGTTTTTATGCTTTGCACTTGAACCTATAATTTGGAGAGCCGGACGCAGAGTATCGGGGTAATTCCTTGTAATACCAGATATAAAGGCATCAGCTTCTCCCCAACGTACTAAAGCAGTACCAAAGTAATTTCGCTCGCGCATTATCTTTTTTGCCTCAAATAATGTGTAACCTTTGCGTTGTCGCAACTCGTAAAAATTCTGAGCAAATTTATCACGCAGTTCTTCTTGTTTTCTGCTTCTGGGATCAAGAATTGGAACGTCTTCTAGATCTAACTCATACGTTTCAATTAATTCCTTTATACGTGCAACCTTACCTAATAAAATAGGTTCAGCTATTCCTTCGTCTTTAACGATTTGTGCAGCTTTTAGAATCTTATAGTTATCTGCCTCAGCAAAAACAACCTTCTTTGGGTCCTTCCTTGCTCTATCTACTAAACTGGTAACGATTTTATTATCAAGGCCTAGTCTTTGCTCCAGTTCTTCTTGGTACTTTTCCCAATTTTCGATTGGCTTTTTGGCAACGCCTGATTCCATGGCGGCTTTTGCTACTGCTGGCGATACCCTAGTAATTAATCGATGATCCATTGGTTTTGGAATAATATAATCTGTTCCAAAGGACAATATTTTTTCTTTGTAGACAATATTTACCTCTTCTGGCACCATTTCTTTGGCCAATTCAGCAATGGCTTTAACTGCTGCCAATTTCATTTCTTCGTTAATTGCTGTGGCCTGTACATCGAGTGCTCCCCGAAATATAAAAGGAAATCCTAATACATTATTAACTTGATTAGGGTGATCAGATCTTCCGGTAGCAACAATTACATCTTCTCTAGCCGAAATAGCTTCAGAATAAGGTATTTCTGGATTTGGGTTTGCAAGTGCAAAAACAATACAGTTTTTAGCCATACTTTGCACCATAGTTTTATCAACCAAGTCCGCTCGTGATAAACCAAGAAATACATCCGCTCCAACCATAGCCTCAGCAAGTGTATTTTGTTCAACCTCATTTGCAAATAGCGATTTATACTCATCTAAACCACCACGCGATGGTTTAATGACTCCTTTACTGTCGCACATTATAATGTTGGAGCGCTTAGCTCCCAGCGCTATGTATAGCGAAGCACAAGAAATAGCACTTGCACCAGCTCCGCTAACTACAATTTTAACGTCGCCAATTTTCTTTTCACTTAATTCCAAGGCGTTAATTAACGCAGCAGAAGAAATAATCGCAGTTCCATGCTGATCATCATGCATAACTGGAATATCCAACTCTTCTTTTAATCTTTTTTCGATTTCAAATGCCTCTGGAGCTTTAATGTCCTCAAGGTTTATTCCTCCAAAAGTTATTGCAATGTTTTTTACTGTATTTACAAATTCATCGACGTCAGTTGTATCCACTTCAATATCGAACACATCGATATCAGCGAAAATTTTAAACAACAAGCCTTTTCCTTCCATTACTGGTTTAGATGCAGCCGCGCCAATATCTCCCAAACCAAGCACCGCTGTTCCGTTTGATATTACGGCAACCAAATTACCTTTGGCAGTATATTCGAATACCATCTCCGGATTATTAGCTATTTCAAGGCACGGTTCAGCAACACCCGGAGAGTAAGCCAGGCTTAAATCACGCTGAGAAGAATAGGGTTTTGTAGGTTTAACTTCTATTTTACCTTTTCTACCCTGTGAGTGATAATCCAGAGCTTCTTGCTTTCTTGTTTTTCGCATAATAATAGCGTGAAATTAAGCCCGTAAAAGTAATACATTGGCAGTTTTAAAGCCTTTTAAAAAGGTAGATGCTGATAGCTTAATTATAAAACATGGAAATCGTAATTTTTAGTGGTGCGGGAATCTCTGCAGAAAGCGGTATAGCAACTTTCAGAGATTCTGGGGGTCTCTGGGAGCAGTATAAAATTGAAGAAGTTGCAACTCCTGAGGCATTTCAACGAAACCCAAAACTGGTATTAGACTTTTATAATCATCGCAGAAAAAATATTAAAAATGCACTTCCAAATAATGCGCACAAGCAAATACCATTATTAGATTCAATAGGACATGTAACTGTTATTACTCAAAACATTGATGATCTGCATGAAAGAGCGGGGTCCAAAAATGTCCTTCATCTTCATGGCTGTATTACTCAAGCTAAAGGCTGTAATGGTGATAAATTCATTGAAGAAATCGGATTTAAGGATATAGAAGTTGGAGACACAGCAAAAGACGGGTCTCAACTCAGGCCTCACATAGTGTGGTTTGGTGAAGCCGTACCTGCAATGAATGATGCGATCGAAATAGTAAAAAAAGCAGATATAATGATTACTGTAGGAAGTTCTCTAAACGTATATCCAGCAGCAAGTTTGGTTTTTGAAACACCAAGAAAATGCCAACATTTTGTAATAGACCCAAATGTTCAAGAATTAAATTTACCTGAAAATTTCACCCTAATTCAGGAAAACGCCTCAATGGGCATGAAAAATTTGGTACAGCATTTGACTAGTGGGAATAAAAAACCAAGATAATTAGAATAACTATTTTCGGTTGATTTGAAATCATTAAATTCGTTGCTTCACTTAATTTTACTCATGAAAAACTTAATTCTTATTGTCACTATCACCTTAAGCTCCATAGCTGCTTTTGGTCAAACTAGAACTATTCCCTCTGTAGACCTTGTTGATATTGATGGAAATACATTTAATACTTTAGAAATACTGAACGAGGGCAAGCCTATACTGATAAATTTTTGGGCCACCTGGTGCTCTCCATGTAAAAGAGAACTGAACAATATTGCGGAAGTTTATGATGACTGGGTAGATGAAACTGGCGTTGTTATTTATGCTGTTTCCATTGACGATGCTCGTAATGCTCCAAAAGTAAAGCCCTATGTTGATGGTGTAGCCTGGGATTATAAAGTATTACTGGATGTAAACGCTGACTTTAGAAGGCAAATGGGAGTAGTTAATGTACCTCATTCTTTCTTAGTGGATAAAAATGGTAAAATTGTTCATCAGCATACTTCCTATCAAGAAGGAGATGAGATTGAATTGTATGAAAAAATAAAAAAATTAGCAAACGGAGATGTCCTTGACTAAGGCCTCTCTATCCTAATTAAAAATTACAAATGCACAAGCCCAAAAGATTATTAATACTTCCTTGCTTGTTTTTTTTAACCAACCTAATACATGCACAAAATGTGCTTCAAGAAGCAGCGAAAGACCCTCTTGAAGTTCATGGAAATTTCAATGTAATTAGTCAGTATTATTTAACCGATAGTGTAATTGCTGCACCGACGGTTCCTGAGAAATTCTTAATGAATGGTTATGCAAATGTGATTGCCACTAAGGGCGCATTTTCCGCAGGTGCGCGTTACGAAAGTTATGAAAACGCATTGCTCGGATTCGATCCAAATTATAAAGGAAGTGGCTTTCCCTACCGTTATTTTTCTTTTGACAACAAGGGCTTAAGTGTAACAGTGGGTAATTTCTATGAGCAATTCGGCACGGGTATGCTGTTTCGTTCTTATGAGGAAAGAGATTTAGGCCTTGATAATGCCATGGACGGAATACGAGTTAAATATGACCTCGGAAATGGTATTCGATTTAAAGGATTAGTGGGGCGGCAAAGGTATTTCTTTGACAAAGGTGATGGTATAGTGAGAGCTATCGATGGAGAAGTAAATTTAAATGAAGCTTTTAGTAGCTGGAAAGACAATAAATTAAAACTTCTAGTAGGCGCCAATTTTATAAGTAAATATCAGGAAGACAATAATCCTGACTTAGTATTGCCAGAAAATGTTGGAGCGTACAGCGGAAGAATAACTGCTAGATATTCTGACTTTTCCATTACTGGTGAATATGCTTACAAAGAAAATGACCCATCTACAGATAATACCAATATATACAAACCTGGCCAAGGCTTATTTGTTAGCGCTTCCTATTCACAAAAAGGATTTGGAATTAATTTATCTGCTAAACATATAGATAATATGAGTTTCAGGTCGGATAGAACGGAGGGGTTTAATAATCTCACGATTAATTATTTACCAGCATTAACAAAACAACACACTTACAACTTGGCTGCCACACTCTATCCATATGCAACTCAACCAACTGGAGAAATTGCCTTTCAAGGAGATATTGTTTTTAGATTAAAGAAAAAGACTTGGTATGGTGGTAAATACGGAACTCGAATCTTACTAAATGGTTCGGTTGCATACGGATTAGATTCTACAAGAGTAAATGACCTTAATACCACACGTCAAGGATATACAGCTAAATTTTTCTCCCCAGGAAAAGAGGAGTATTTTCAAGATATAAACCTTACAGTTGAAAGGAAATTAAACAAAACCTTTAAGGTGAAAGCTATGTATATGAATATGATGGTAAATAACCTTATTACAAGATATGGTGGTCTGAATGGCTCATTTGGCGGTAAAATATATGCCGATATAGCAGTATTAGATGTCATGTATAAAATCAAACCTAAACATGCGCTTAGAGCTGAGTTCCAAGCTTTATGGAGTGATCAAGATATGGGAGACTGGGGTACAATTGTTTTAGAATATACTTATTCCCCTCATTGGTTTGTTGCTATAATGGATCAATATAATTACGGTAACTCTGTTGAGAAAAATCAAATTCACTATCCATATGGAACTTTTGGATATATAAATGGAGGTAACCGTATTTCTCTTGGCTTTGGAAGACAAAAGGCTGGCCTATTTTGTGTTGGAGGAGTTTGCAGAGTAGTTCCTGCGTCAAACGGACTATCAATTAACGTAACTTCAAGCTTTTAAATGTATATGAAAAAGATCTGCCTCATAATATTTAGTGTTTCTCTTGGATTAATTGGTTGCGATAAAGTTGACGACCCTTATAAAGGAATTGATAGGCCAACTGAACCAACAGGTCCTATTGATACTTCGGGTGCAATTGCATTCTGTGGTTTTGATGAATACGACAGTGAATTAAACGATACTACTTATAATGATAGTACATTGAATATTCGAAAAGTGCTTTTAGAAGAATTCACAGGTCACCTTTGCGGCTTTTGCCCTCCTCAATCTAAAAAGCTAGTTGCAAAGTCTGAAAATGAGCTAAATGGAAAAGTCATTGTAATGAGTATTCATGCGGCTAACTTTGCCGCATTAGTGCCATCTAAGGGATATACTACTGACTTTACAACGCCTGAAGGGAATGACTTACAGGAAAAGTATAAGGGAGGAAATACAGCTCCAAGTTTAATGATGAATCGCTCAAACAACCCAGCTTCAGCCGGTCAATGGGATCAATTGTTGGACTCTTTAAACCAATCCGGATATTATAATGATCCTGTGGTTAAATTTAAAGTTCGAAATATCTATAATGAAACCATTAAAACAGGAAAAATTGACCTTGATATTGAATTTTTAAAGAGTTTTTCTGGGATTGATTTCGCTATTGGTGTTTATATAACCGAAGATAATATTTTAGCAAAGCAGAAATACTACGGTGAAAATCCAGAAGATGTAGATAACTATGACCATAGACATGTCATAAGAACTGCTGCCACCCCAACGTTTGGGGCGAGTTTCATTAGCGGTGATGTTGCTTTGAATCAAAAAAAGAGTGCTTCCTTCTGCTATGAATTAAAAGAAGAATGGAACCCTGATAAATGCACAGTAGTTATTTTTATAGGTAATTCTAACAATAGCCAAATTTATCAAGCAGAAGAAGTTCATGTAACCAGTGAATAATGATTAGAACTGCGCTGATATTTTTTTCAACTTGCTTAACTTTTTATATTTCCGCTCAAGAAAGCTCAAAATCAACCGAATTTAAAGCAGGTATAAAGGCAGGCATAAACACTTCTCAAATGGCTGGTGATGGTTATGCTGGTTTCAACAAAATAAACCCTCAAGCAGGCTTTTTTTTACAAAAAAGCTTTAAGGAAAAGGGGCAACTTCAGTTTGAGATAATCTACATTCAAAAAGGGTCAAGGTTCCCTGGTGATCCCGATAATGGAATTTTTACGACTTATAGAATTCAATTGGATTACATTGAGGCACCACTTCTGTATCAATACCAATGGCGAAAATTTCTATTTGAAATTGGACCAGGTTTAGGAGTGTTATTCAATACAAAGGAGGAGGATTCTTTTGGCGTTGTTCCGGCTAGTGGTTTCAATTGGCGACAATGGGAAGTCGATGCGATGCTAGGAATTAATTACTATATCAGTGAAAAAGTTTTTGTTAATGTGCGGGTGCACCAATCATTAGTATCTACAGTTTCAACGGTTGCAGTTACTCCCTATGGCACTTTTGGTGGTGCTTTCAATTCCGTAATTGGCGCAAGTATTAATTGGACTTTTTAACTCCCAATAAACTTAAGGTTTCTTTTTAGCCCCTCGAATTTAGTGCGTTTTACTGCAGATCTTTTAAAGATTTCTTTAAATACATCTTCACTCAACTCTTCCCAATCTTTTCCAGTAAAGGAAAGTAGTTTTGGATGCGGTTTAAAGGCGGATTCCTCATGAGGAGCGCTAAACTTATTCCATGGGCAAACATCTTGGCAGATATCACACCCAAATGCCCATTTTTCAAATTTGCCTTGCTGCTCTATTGGTATTTCTGACTTCAACTCAATGGTGAAGTATGATATACATTTACTTCCATCCACAACGTAAGGCTCAACAATTGCGCCTGTAGGACATTCATCGATACACCTTGTGCAAGTTCCGCAGTAATCATTTATTTGACTATCATAATCCAATTCAACATCAAGAACAATTTCTGCAATAAAAAAGAATGACCCTTTATTTGGATGAATTAAATTGGTGTTTTTGCCTACCCAGCCTAAACCAGATTTTTCCGCCCATACTTTATCCATAATAGGAGCACTATCAACAAAAGCTCTAGCATTTACATCACCTACTTCTAAACTGATAATCTTAATCAATTCTTTCAGTTTTCGCTTTATTACAAAGTGGTAATCTTCACCATAAGCATACTTTGAAATCTTAGGTGAATCGGATTTCTGAACTTCATCGGGGAAATAATTGAGGCTAACACTAATTACTGATTTCGCGCCTTGTAAAAGCTCTGTTGGGTCTATTCTTTTCTCAAAATGATTTTCCATCCATGACATAGTTCCATGAAACCCATTTTGGAGCCATTTTTCAAGTCGAGGAGCTTCTTTTTCAAGTTTGGAGGCCTTCGATATACCAACTTGTTCGAACCCTAGTTCTTGAGCCTCAGATTTTATTAAATGTGTTAAGCGCGTTTGCTTAAGCATTAAAAGAGTGTATTCTGATTTGCTTGTGGAGAGACTCCAAGATGCGTATATGCCTTCTCTGTTACTTCTCTACCTCTTGGAGTGCGCATTAAAAATCCTTCTTGAATAAGAAACGGCTCATAAACCTCTTCAATGGTACCTGAATCTTCACCAACCGCTGTAGCAATAGTATTCACTCCCACTGGACCTCCTTTAAACTTAGATATCAAGGTCATCAAGATTTTGTTATCCATTTCATCAAGACCTGATTGATCCACATTTAACGCATCAAGCGCATAATTAGAAATCTTTTGATCAATATGCCCATCTCCCTTTATTTGAGCAAAATCCCGAACTCTTCTCAAAAGTGCATTTGTGATTCTAGGCGTACCTCGGCTCCTACTTGCAATTTCTTTGGCCGCTAAATCTTCTATTTCTATGCCTAATATTTGCGCACTTCGCTTAATAATTTTTGTCAGAATTTCCGCATTATAATATTGCAACCTAGAATTTATACCGAACCGAGCCCTCAATGGGGAGGTTAATAATCCTGATCGAGTAGTGGCGCCTATAAGGGTAAAAGGTTCTAAATCAATTTGGACACTTCTTGCGTTTGGTCCTGTATCAATCATAATATCTATTCGATAATCTTCCATAGCTGAATACAAGAACTCCTCAACTACAGAACTCAATCTATGGATCTCATCAATAAATAGCACATCATTAGCCTCGAGGTTAGTTAATAGCCCCGCTAAATCACCAGGCTTATCTAAAACAGGACCTGATGTAATTTTTATTCCAACACCTAATTCATTGGCGATGATGTGCGCAAGTGTTGTTTTACCCAAACCTGGAGGGCCGTGCAAAAGAACATGATCCAGAGCTTCCTCCCTTTGAAGAGCTGCTTCTACAAATACTTTTAGATTATCTAATACTTTTTCTTGCCCGGTGAAGTCACCAAAACGATTAGGTCGCAGTACTTTCTCTATATCCCTATCGGTAGAGTTTAAATGTTCTGATTCTGGATTCAAATTATCGTTCATGGTAATTTTTCGTAACCAAATTTAAGACAAAAAAAATGTCCTAAATCTTAATAGAAGTAGGACATTCAAATAAGTTAATTGGCCACTTAATGACCTTCTCCGTCAATTTCACCCTCCTCTAAGGGAACTGTTTGAGGAACAAAATCTTGACCTGGAATTCTGTAATCGCTACCATCCTTACTCGGCTTACTATAATCATAAGCCCACCTGTGAACAGTTGGTAAGTCTCCAGGCCAGTTTCCATGAATGTGCTCTACTGGAGTTGTCCATTCCAATGTATTACTTCCCCATGGGTTCTGGGGTGCTTTTGGACCCTTAAACATTGAATACACCAAGTTGAACAAGAATATAAATTGAGCTAACCCGCCAACCATTGCGAACATAGTCACCATGTAACTGATATCGCTTAATCCATCAAATAGCGGGAACTCAGTGTTTGCATAATATCTTCTTGGAACACCAGCTAAACCCTGAAAGTGCTGTGGAAAGAAAACGCCATATGCAGTGATAAAAGTGAGCCAAAAGTGAACATAACCCAGTTTCTTATTTAGCATCCTTCCCCACATTTTTGGAAACCAATGGTAAACCCCAGCAAACATTGCCATTACAGCAGACAGTCCCATAACAATATGGAAATGCGCTACAACGAAGTATGTATCATGAAGATTTACATCTAAAGCTGCATCAGCCAAAATAATACCAGTTACACCACCAGTTATAAACGTTGACACCATTCCAATTGAAAACATCATTGCAGGTGTATACTGAATCGAACCTTTCCATAAAGTTGATAAATAATTAAACGCCTTAACAGCTGAAGGTATTGCAATTAACAATGTCGTAAAAGTGAATACAGCTCCCACGAAAGGGTTCATACCCGTTACAAACATATGGTGACCCCAAACTATAAACGAAAGAAAACCTATAGCCAAAATAGATCCTACCATTGCTCTATAACCAAAAATTGGTTTTCTTGAGTTAGTTGAAATTACTTCAGAACTGATACCAAGAGCAGGGAGTATAATAATGTATACCTCAGGATGCCCTAAAAACCAAAACAAATGTTGAAATAACAGCGGACTACCACCTGTGTGATCTAATGCTTCGCCAGCTATATAAATATCAGATAGATAAAACGATGTTCCAAAAGTTCTATCAAATATTAGTAATAATGCTGCTGCAAATAATACTGGAAATGAAAGCACTCCTAAAATTGCAGTTACGAACAAAGCCCAGATTGTTAGTGGCAACCTAAGCATATTCATACCTTTTGTCCTTAAATTTATTATCGTAACGATATAGTTTAAGCCTCCTAGTAAAGACGAAACAATAAATAACGACATACTTACTAACCATAGTGTCATTCCTGTTCCAGAACCTGGCATTGCTTGCGGAAGCGCGCTCAGAGGAGGGTAAACTGTCCAACCAGCTGCTGCTGGACCACTTTCAACATAAAGTGATGCAATCATGATTACGGAAGACAGGAAAAAGAACCAATATGACAACATATTCATCATTCCCGAAGCCATGTCTCTTGCACCAATCTGTAACGGAATTAATAGGTTAGCAAAAGTACCACTCAAACCAGCCGTTAGTAAGAAAAACACCATAATTGTACCGTGAATCGTTACTAAAGCCAAATACATATTTGGATCTAAAACTCCATCTGGAGCCCATTTATCCCCTAGGAAGAAATTAAGAACTGCAAAACTTTCTCCTGGGAAAGCTAACTGAAGTCTAAACAATAACGACATAGCCATTCCTACGAATGCCATTGCAGTACCTGTCAATAAAAATTGACGAGATATCATCTTGTGATCGTAACTAAATAAATACTTTGTAATAAACGTCTCTTTATGTCCAGCCATTTTCTTTCCGCTTATTTAATTCTTATTGTGCTTGCGCAACGTTGAACTTTGGTTGCTCGAGCAACCACTTATTATACTCTTCTTCTGTTTCAACAATAATATTCATCTGCATATTGTAATGTGCAGCTCCACAAATTTTGTTACATAAAAGCAAATAATCAAAATCAGGATTACCAGTAATCTTTCTCATTTCTTTTGTTGTAACAATTGGGGTAAAATAGAAATTCGTTATTACACCAGGTACTGCATTCATTTGTGCCCTAAAATGAGGCATGTACGCTGAATGAAGTACATCTTGACTCCTTATTGAGAAATTTATCGATCTATTTACTGGAATATGAAACTCCACTTTGGTGAGAATATCATCATCAGCTACGTCGAAGTTTTCATTCTTACTTTGTTCCTCGTACTTCAAAACAGCTGACCTATTCTTTTTAACTAAGATGATTTTATCCAGTATCTCTTCGTCACTCACTCCACCTGGGAATACTTTTTCACGACTAGCTTCCAGTTCCGCAATTTGATCATCATACTGATTAAGTCTATCGTCAATAGTTGAGCTGTTTATTATTCCTAATGCATTGGTTGCAGATATCATTCTGAAGTTAGCCTTTCCCAGAATATTATCTTCACCTGCATATCTTGCAGTCCAGTCAAATTGTCTTGCATACAATTCAATATTAATTGAGTCTTCTGGCTTATCCATAAGCATGGAATTCCAAGTTGAAATTCCATAAATCACAATTATGGTAAGAACAACCGCAGGAGTTGTAGTCCAAATTAATTCTAATCGATTGTTGTGAGTTACAAATGTCGCTTTAGGACTGACGTTCTTAGCATACTTCACAATAAAAACCATCAAGATTGTGTGTGTAACTACAAAAACTATCGTGATGATTAACATGTTAAAATTCATCAACCAGTCATAATCAACTCCGTGAGCTGAAGCAGATTGCGGTAATAATTGATCGCCAAATTCAGCAACTAAATAAATAAAGAACGCGAAAAAACCTACAAAAAACACAACAAATGCCCAACGGATATTATTGGTTTCTTGATTATTTACGTGAATTTCATCAGTACCTTTAATCGCGTTCGATAAATCAAACACTCTAAGCATTTGAACTATAGAAACGATTCCCAGAATAATGACTAAAGAAAGTAACAGTGCAGTCATGTCAATTTTTGTTTTTTAAATCTAAACCGTTAATCAATTAATGAATTTCATGATGAACACTTTCATCAAAGAATGGGTGATTCTTAGCCACAAGAGGAGCTTTTGCTAGTGTTTTTGTTATCACAAATACAAACAATCCCACAAAACCAAGTGCCATTCCAACTTCCAACAATCCTATATGTCCATGTTGTTTCATTGTTCCTGGGGTAACTAGCATATATACATCAACCCAATGGCCACAGAACAAGATAATTCCCATAATCGTTAACATCATTCTATTTCTTTTCTTATCTCTGTCCATTAAGGCAATCATAGGGAAGATAAAGTTCACGAAAAACATTCCCCAATACAAAATTGGGTATTCATTTATCCTTGCTTGAAAGTACGTCACTTCCTCTGGAATGTTTGCATACCAGATTAACATGAACTGAGAAAAGAATAAGTAAGACCATAAAAAAGAAATAGCGAACATCCACTTTCCTAAATCATGAATATGACTATCATTTACTTCTTGCAAACGGCCAAGGCTTTTTAACCATACTACCATCAAAATTGCAACAATCATTGCGCTTAACCACAAGCCAGAAAAAACATACCAACCAAATAGAGTAGAAAACCAGTGCGTGTCTATAGACATAATCCAATCCCACGGTACAAATGTTGAAATAGGGTATCCAAATGCAATTAGAAATATAGCTGATTCTTTAACATTTTTAAAATGTCGACTTCTATCAAAACCTAAATCTTCTTCTAGAGATCTTGTTCTAAAACGTTTCCACATCCAAATCCATCCTCCCATAATTAACAACTGTCGAATGATCATGAAAGGAACATTAAGATAAGCAGTTTTTCCGGCGATTATCTCATCAAATAAAGGGCTATCAGGGTCTGAAACAGCAGGGTCCATCCAATGGTATAAATGGTGCATATGCGCTGCTCCTGCTAAAAGAACAATGAATAAAACAACAGCGCCATAAGGCATAAAGCTTCCGATAGCTTCAAGAATTCTCTTTATTACAACCCACCAACCTGATTCTGCTGCATAGTTTAACGCCATAAAGAATGTTGCACATACAGCTATTCCAAAAAAGAAGAAACCATTAATTAATATATTCGACCAAAACCTTGCTACTGCATGATGATGAGCATGTTCATCACCTCCCATAAACAATGAGGCAATACCCATTATTAGCGCAAGTCCGCCTATGATCATAAAAATCATTGACCATCTTTTGACTTTATTCGGTATAGTAAATTGTTCCATTGAAAAAGCGCTTTTATTTAGATTCTTCTATTTCTTTATTTTCTACGATTGTCTCTTCTGCCTTAGCCTGAATTCCTCCCGGGTTTTGAAGTGTTTGCACATACAATATCACTTTCCAACGTTCGGTCTTTGTCATTTGTGAAGCGTGAGAACCCATTAAATTTTTACCATAGTTAAGCGTATGGAAAATCTTTCCAACTGGTAAATCCTTTAAGCCTTCTGAATATGAGGGAGGTGAAGGGTATTCACTATTTTTAGGCACTGTACCATCACCTTGGCCTTTCTTACCATGACAATGAACACAATATCTAGTATAAAGTATTTTCGCCTCAGCTAGATTTTGCTCCGATGCTTCAAGTGGATTCTTCAAATTTGCACCAGCTGCTTCATATCCTTCAAATGTATTTGGATATGGATAAGGCAAATTATCCGATCCTCTTGCAATTGTATTTGTTGCAGGAATACGAGCACTCATAATCTTATTTCCTGAAATCTCATTTTCTCCATAAGTTTCAAATGAAGGAGAACGATACATGTCAGGCATATATTCAACCCCAGGACTATTCGGGTCTGATTGGCAAGCGCCAAAAAGCAAGCCTGAAAATCCAATCATTAAGAAAAATCTTAATGTGCTGCTAACTGTTGTGGTATAATTTGTTCTTGCCATGTTATTATTTTTCAAAAACTTCTACGGTTCCAGTTTCCTTTAACAAAGAATGAATCTCTTCAACACTCATTGAGGTATTCTCTGAAGGATCAATTTCCATTGCAAAATGATCATCTGTTGTTCTTGGGTGAGGATTTTTTGCCGATACCCCGGGTAAAGTCCAGTTTCTTAAAAAGTACGTCAAAGCCATTCCATGTGCAGCACACAAAACTGTGAATTCAAACATAATTGGAACAAATGAAGGCATGTTTTGAAGAAAGTAATTATTTGGTTTCCCTCCAATATACATTGGCCAATCAATTATCATGAAGTAATACATTCCAGTGATAGCTAAGGCTAAGCCTGTTAAACCGTACAAAAACGCACAAATAGCTATTCGAGTCCATTTAATTCCGATAATCTTCTCAATTCCATGAATTGGGAATGGGGAATAAGTATCACTAACTTTAATTCCCTTGGCTACAACAACTTTTGCTCCTTCAACAAGGATAGCATCATCATTGTATAAACCATATATTTTCTTTCCAACACTCATTTTAAAGTCGAATTTTAATGTTGTTGTTTTTTATAATTATCACCTGAAGACTTTAGTATAGACTTCAATTCATTCAATGCCAGCACTGGGAATGTTCTTGCATACAATAAGAATAGCACGAAGAAAATACCAATTGTTCCAATAAAGATCCCAATATCTACGAACGTAGGATGGAACATAGTCCAGTTTGAAGGAATATGATCTCTATGCAGCGAAGTAACGATAATTACAAATCGTTCGAACCACATACCAATATTTACAAAAATTGATATGACAAAAGAAATAACTATACTTTTTCTTACTTTTTCAATAAAGAAAATAAGCGGTGTAACTACATTGCAGGTCATCATCATTGCGTAAGCCCACCAGTAAGGACCAGTAGCTCTGTTCAAAAATGCATATTGTTCGAATTCAACTCCTGAATACCAAGCAATAAATAATTCGGTAAGGTATGCAATACCAACCATTGAACCTGTAATCACAATTACAATATTCATTGATTCAATGTGCTTTCTAGTAATATAAGACTCTAGACTTACTACTTTTCTTGCAATAATCAAAAGAGTTTGAACCATTGCAAAACCTGAGAAAATTGCACCTGCTACAAAATATGGTGGGAATATTGTTGTGTGCCACCCTGGAACAACTGAAGTTGCAAAATCCATTGATACAATAGAATGAACAGAAAATACCAATGGTGTAGCTAAACCAGCAAGAACCAAAGAAACTTCTTCAAAGCGAATCCATTGTTTAGCTTTACCACTCCAACCAAAGGCTAATATCGAATAAATCGATTTAGGAATTATTCTTGTCGCCCTATCTCTAATTGTCGCAAAATCAGGAATTAAACCTATGTACCAAAATACTAAAGAAACGGAGAAGTAAGTTGATATTGCAAATACATCCCAAAGTAACGGTGAGTTAAAGTTTACCCATAATGAACCATACTGATTTGGTAAGGGTAGAACCCAATAAGCCATCCATATACGTCCCATGTGAATTCCTGGAAATAATGCCGCCATCATAACAGCAAATATGGTCATTGCCTCAGCCGATCTATTTATTGCCATTCTCCATTTTTGACGGAAAAGCAAAAGCACAGCCGAAATAAGTGTTCCAGCATGACCAATTCCAACCCACCAAACAAAATTAGTAATGTCCCAAGCCCAGTCGATTGTAGTATTTAAACCCCAAACTCCGATACCTCTTCCTATGGTATACATAATACAACCTAAGCCCCAAAGTGCAACAACTACAGCAATTGTAAATGAAGCATACCAAAGCTTGTTTGCCCTTCCTTCAACCGGTGCACAGACATCCTCAGTAATCTGATGATACGTCTTGTCTCCGATTATAAGCGGATATCTTATTTCTGATTCCTTATGCATTGATTATTATTTTTCTTAATTCTATTATGCTAAATTATCAGTATTCCTAACCTTAGTCATGTATGCTACATTAGGCTGTGTACCAACTTCTTCTATTAAATGATAAGCTCTATCATCATCAAAGTTTCCTCTTACCGTTGAGCTTCCATCGTTCAAATCACCAAACTGAATAGCGTTTGTTGGACATGCTTCTGAACACGCACTAACAACATCACCATCTTTAACTGGACGACTTTCTTTTTTAGCTACCAATTTACCAGACTGGATTTTTTGAACACAGAAACTACACTTTTCAATAACACCTCTTGAACGAACAACTACATCTGGATTCAATACCATTCTTTGTAATTCGTTTTGTGCTGGATTAATTCCAGTGAATTTCGAGTCTTTATTGTAATTGAACCAATTGAATCTTCTTACTTTATAAGGGCAGTTATTTGCACAATATCTAGTACCAACACACCGATTATAGGTCATTTGGTTTAAGCCTTCTTCACTATGTGTTGTTGCAGCTACAGGACAAACCGTTTCACATGGAGCATGATTACAATGCTGACACATTAGCGGTTGAAAAACTACTTGAGGATAGGCAGACGCATTTTCCATTTGCTTATAAGTACTCACAATACCAACGCCTTCTTCTTTGCCCTTTTCCTTATTCATGTCACTTGTAAAGTATCGATCAACACGTAACCAGAACATACTTCGCGTTCTACGAATTTCATCTTTACCCACTACAGGAACATTATTCTCAATATGACAAGCAGTTATGCATGCTCCACAACCTGTACATGAGTTTAAATCTATTGACATTCCCCATCTATGGCCTTTATCAATCGCAAAGTCTTCCCAGAGATTCAATTCTTTAACAGGTCTTACTTCTCCAAAAGCATCAGGAATTGCAGTATCTTTATTCCAACCATTTGCTTTATCGTTCTTATCAATAGACTTAAAAGTTGCCAAATTAGTTTCATTGACAATTTTTCTTCCCATCATAGTGTGATGAGTTTGAACTGAAGCAATTTGATAAGTTTTACCAGCATCAGCGATGGTAACATTAGAGCTGCCGTAAGACAGGTTATCTCCCACTAATCCTAGAGCTGGATAAGCATTAACTCCCACTTTTCCAGCTGACCCAGTTACTGTTCTTCCATAACCTAAGGCGATACCAATAGTTCCTAGCTTTTGACCTGGAACCGCAACAACTGGCAGTTCCATGGTATAGCCATTTACCGTAACAGTTACCATATCTGCAGGAGTAGCTTGAGCAGTTCTAGTCTCATATTTACCTTCCATATCCGAAGGATTCATGGTTACATAGTTATCCCAAGATACCTTTGAAATTGGGTCTGGCATTTCTTGTAAGTGCGGGTTATTTGCTTGCGCACCAGTACCTACTGAATTTTTAGTGTAAAACTTAACTTCTAATGCACCAGATTTAGAAACAATCTTTCCTGCAGCACTAGCGGCATTATTAGTGTACGATATACTTTCTTCAAGTTCATTTTTGGGCGCTAGATAAACTCCTGTTTGCACCGCTTTATTCCATTTGTTTTCGAATGATACAGCATCCATTCCAGCAAACGCTGTAGACATCCAAGTACTTCGAATAAAATCATAATAAGAAGATTCAACTCCAGACCATTTCAAAATTGATTCTTGAGCTGCTCTTGTTTTGAATAATGGACGAATTGCAGGTTGCTGCATTGTGAACAAGCCATCATATGGCTGATAATCGTTCCAAGTTTCTAAATAAAAATGGTTTGGACAAACAAAATCACAAACTGCACTAGTTTCATCTGGTCTATCAGATAACGAAATTTTCAACCCTACTTTACCTATAGAGGCTCCAAATGCTGCGTTAGAATAAACAGGATTGGTATTCATAAAAATCAATGCGTCTATCTTTCCAGCATTCATGGAGCTTGTCAATTCAGTCATTGAATGATTAAGCTGAACAGCGTTAAATGGACGGTCCATTCTAATAGTCCCTCCAATATTACCCAACAAATCATTAATTCCATTAACTACTTGCTGAATATTCGTGTCATTTGAACCACATACAACAAGTGACTTGCCCTTAGTTTCCCACAATGCTTTTGCAGCCGTTGCTAGTTTACTTGAAACCTCGTTATCGTCATCAGATATAGAGCCAGAAGCACCTGCGCTTCGTGCTAACTTTGCAATTGCACCATGTAATATTTTGGCAATATTCCCTAAATCAGAAGGTTTTATTGCACCTCTAACATCTGCATTAGCACCCGACAAAGTCATGTTCGTTTCAAACTGGAAATGCTTAGACATCCAAGCTCCGTCAGGTTTTCTTCTTTGTGTATACCCTTTTGAGTAAGTAACACTATCTAACCAATCCCCTAAGAAATCAGCGTCTAAAGAAACTATCGTTTTAGCTTTAGAGAAATCATATGTAGGAATTATCGCAGTACCAAAATCGGCCTTATTTGCTTTTAATATTCCGTTATAATTTATTGCATCATAAGTTAATATAGCGCTTTCCTTGACAACCTCTACTCCGATTACATCGCCGAATTCATCGAAAAGTTCTACTTCCTTTTCAACCGAATACATTTCATCAAACTTCGCAAGTGCAGCTTTAGTACTTGGAGAGCTTGTTGATTCGGCAACTACCTTTATTACTCCTCCCTTAGCTTTAATCGCAGCTAATTGAGACTTTATTTCACTGTCCGCTTCTGACCAGCTTACACTTGTACTAGCTTTCTGGGCAGATTGGTAACGATTATCATCATACAACTCAATTACAGAAGAGTTAATTCGAGCAGTTACACCTCTCATTGCTTCTGGGTATGCGTCATTTGCTTTTATAAAGATTGGTCTTCCCTCTCTAGTTTTTACCAAAACGCTTGAGAAATCCCCGCCTCTTTCATACGATGAAGCGTACCAGTTAGCAACTCCAGGAGTTACTTCTTCTGGCTTTACAACATAAGGTATAGATTTCACTACAGGAGTTTCGCAAGCGGCTAAAGTAGCTGCACCTAAACTAAACCCCATAAATTTGAGGAAATCTCTTCTTGAAGCAGACGTATCCGTCAAGTTCGATTTACTTAAAAAATCTTCAACAGGCACTGCCTCAGAGAACTCTTTCTGCGCTTCTTCAATAAATAAAGGTGAATCCTCTAATTGATCTAAGCTATTCCAATATTTCTTGTCACTCATAATTCGTGGTGATCTATGTTTAATAATGACATTTTGCACATTCTAATCCACCGATATGCTCTACGGTGAACGCTTCTATTTTCTCATCCTTGTACCGTTCCAGTAGTTCCTTGTGAATTTTGGTATAGTACTCATTCCCTTCCATCGCTACAGAAGTCTCTCGGTGACAGTCTATACACCAACCCATAGTCAACTCTGAATATTGTTTCATTGGATATCCATACTCACTTACCTCACCATGACATGTTTCACACTTTTGTTTTCCAACCACAACATGCTGTGAGTGATTGAAATATGCAAAATCCGGCAAATTGTGGATTCTGATCCATTTAATAGGCTTCTCAACTCCAGTATAAGCTTGCTCATCAGCATCCCATCCTGCAGCATCATAAATTTTAGCAATCTCAACAGGACCATCGACCTTACCTTCTGAAATACCTTTGTGACAGTTCATGCATACATTAACCGAAGGTATTCCTGCATTTTTACCTTTATATGCAGAATGATGACAATAAGCACATTCGATTGCATTTTCTCCTGCATGGATTTTGTGTGAAAACTTAATAGGTTGCTCTGGAGCATATCCCTGATAAACACCAATACCTTTCAATACAAACCAACCCTTAACTGAAAAAGATGCTAAAATCACAATAACGATCAACACCGTATATCTCTTATTTTGAATAACCCAATCTTTCAATGCAGCAAGAGGACCTCTTGGCTCTGGAATATCTTTTCCTTCAGCATGAAGTTTAACTTGCTCTAAACTCCCCCTAACTCCAGATAAAATCTTAGCTACGATTACGAGAATCAACACTAAACCCAACAACCAATAAGTCGAGTAGTCTTCTGCTGGAGCGGAATCAGTATCAGATGCCGCTACGGCTACTGGAGCAACTTTATCCGCTGGAGGGTTTGATATATAATCTAATATAGCCCCAATCTCCGCATCAGAAACTGCTTGAGCAGTCATTACCGACTTATTATACTCAATGAATAATTCCTGAGCATAGGAATCATCAGGATTCTTCTTCAAATAGTCCTGCGAATTTTTAATCCACGCATACAACGCCTCTTGGTCTTCCCAACGCTCTTGAACTCCTGCTAACGCAGGGCCAATAAGCTTTTTATTGATCTTATGGCACGACGCACAATTTGCTTTAAACAGCTTTTCACCGTCTTGCGCGGCAGCCGAATTAGACAGCAAAAACGTAATTAAAACAACTGAAAGTGAGTAGGTTACAATCCTAAACATCCCCTGAAATTTGCTCATATTCTTAAAGGTTTTCAACCGAAATCATCTTTAAATAACCCCAATTTTACTTAGTTGACAAATTTATAACAAACGTTAAGTTACATCTCGGTGCAGTATTGTTTTTGAATTAAGCTAATTAATTTAGAATAAGTCTAAATAAGAAAAAAGCACAAGTGTTTCAAATTCAATACCATGAAAAAGGAATGGTTTGTGTTTAATGAAAAAACTACCTTCGTTTTTTAGTTTAAAACAGATTATTATGATAAAAATTCTCGCTACTCTTTGCCTCCAGTTGCCAATTATAATTGCCTCTGCTCAAGTTCCAGGAAACCACCCGGCAAAAACATCTATAGAAAAGAACGAATCCTATGAGGTAATTGGTGATGAGCGGCTCAAAGAAATGGAGGAAAGGATGATTACTATCAATGAAAACAAAAGCAGTATTGAGGGTTACAGACTGCAGCTTTTTTCATCTTCTGGACCCAATAGCTTTGATCAGGCGAATGAAGTTCAAACGGAGTTCCTAACAATCTACAATGAAGTTCCTGCATATGTTGTCCACAAAAAACCTGCGTTCAAAGTGCGAGTAGGCGATTTTAGAACTCGCTTAGAAGCAGAGCGATTCTTTATCGAGTTAAAAGAAAGCTTTCCGGATGCTTTTATAGTTAAGGATGATGTCGAATTACCGCCTTTGCGTTTGAATGAAATCGAAAAACAAGACTAATTAAGTGTCTGCTTAACTTCAACTTCCTCATAACCCTCGATAATATCACCAACCCTAATGTCGTTGTAATTTTCTATGTTCAAACCACATTCAAAACCTTTCTTAACCTCTTTTACATCGTCTTTAAAACGCTTTAGCGAGCCCAGTGAACCAGTATGGGCTACAACCCCATCGCGAATCAATCTAATCTTGGTATTTCTATTAACTGTTCCATTTAATACAAAGCAACCAGCTATAGTGCCCACTTTCGATATCTTGAAAGTCTCTCTAATTTCAATATTACAGACAATACGCTCTTCTACTTTGGGTTTCAACATACCTTCCATGGCTTGCTTAACCTCATCAATTGCAGCATAAATAATTGAGTACAATCGAATATCAATTTCTTCTTTCTCTGCCAATGCTCGTGCTGAGGTAGAAGGTCTAACTTGAAACCCAATTATAATAGCATTAGACGCCGAAGCCAATAAAACGTCAGATTCGCTTATTTGCCCAACTGATTTGTGTATAATATTGACTTGAATTTGTTCTGTAGACAAATTCAGTAAAGAATCCGATAAAGCTTCTATAGAACCATCTACATCACCTTTTACTATGATATTTAATTCTTGGAAATCTCCAATAGCAATACGCCTTCCAATCTCGTCAAGTGTAATGTGCTTCTGAGTTCTAACTCCTTGCTCTCGCTGCAATTGCGAACGCTTTTGTGCAATATTTCTTGCCTCACGCTCGTCTTCCATAACCGTAAATTTATCACCAGCACTTGGAGCACCATTTAGTCCCAATACACTTACTGGCGTAGATGGTCCTGCCTCTTCTACGTTAACTCCACGTTCATTAAACATGGCCTTAATTCTACCGGTATGCGCCCCAGCTAAGAAAATATCTCCAATTCGAAGCGTTCCACCTTGAACTAATAAAGTAGACACATATCCCTTTCCTTTATCAAGAGAAGCTTCGATTACAGTACCCGTAGCTCTTTTCTTAGAGTCAGCCTTAAGTTCAAGTAACTCTGCTTCCAGCACCACTTTCTCCATTAGTTCGGCTACATTAGTTCCTTTCTTCGCTGAAATATCTTGCGATTGGTATTTACCGCCCCAATCTTCAACTAAGAAATTCATAGAAGCCAATTCTTCTTTTATTTTTTCAGGATTTGCGCCATCTTTATCAATTTTATTAATTGCAAAAATGATTGGAACCTCTGCCGCTTGAGCATGGTTTATAGCCTCTTTAGTTTGCGGCATAATTCTATCATCCGCTGAAATCACAATAATCGCAATATCGGTTATTTGCGCACCTCTAGATCGCATTGCGGTAAATGCTTCATGACCAGGAGTATCTAAAAAAGAAATGGTACCACCACTCTCCAGTTGAACTTTATACGCACCAATATGCTGAGTAATACCTCCTGCTTCGCCTGCAATTACATTTTCACGGCGAACATAATCAAGTAAAGATGTCTTGCCATGATCAACATGACCCATAACCGTTACAATTGGCGGTCTTGTGCCAAGGTTTTCCTCATTATCTTCTTCGATGAGATCGCCTTCTTCAGATTTACCAGAAGTAAACTCAATGGTAAAACCAAATTCATCAGCAACAACCGTTAACGTTTCTGCATCTAATCGCTGATTTATTGAAACAAACAATCCCAATGACATACAAGCAGAGATAATCTCATTTACAGACACGTCCATGAGAGTTGCAAGTTCATTTGCCGTAACAAACTCGGTAACTCTTAAAATGCTTTTCTCTTCTTCTGCTTTAATTAATTCCTCTTCAGCCTGCTGACTAACAGCAGATCTCTTGGCTTTTCTGAATTTTGAAGACTTTGATTTTCCTCCACCACCGCTTAATCTAGCAAGCGTTTCTTTAATCTCTTTTTGAATAGCTTCTTGGGAAACCTCCGCTGGCGGCTCGTTCTTTCGACCTCTACCTTTTCCACCACGAGTGTCCTTTCTATGCTTTTCAGACTGAATAACATTTGGCTTGCCTGTCTGAATACGCTTTCGCCTTTTTTTCTTGCCTGCCTCAGTATCCTTAGTTTCGTTTGAAGATGCAACTGGTTTTGCTTTCTTCGGCTTCTGGAATTTCGTTAGATCGATTACCTGTCCAGTATGTTTAGGACCTGCTAGCTTCTCAACTTTTGTTTCAATCCTTTCGTGCTTATCCTCTATTTTAGTAGTCGATTTCTTTTCTTCTTTTGGTGCTTCAAGCTCTTTTGAACTTTCTTTCTTGTCTTCTACAGCAGGTTTCTTTTCCTCTTTTTTAGGTTTTTCAGCTTCTTTAGGCTCCTCCTTCTTTTTCTTTGACGGTCGAGTTTTTTGATTAATTGAAGATAAGTCTATTTGACCTAAAACCTTTGGGCCACCATCGCTAGACTCTTCTTCCAGCTTAGGCTCCTCTGCTACCTGAGAAGGAGGCTCTTCTTCCTTCTTTTCTTCCTTAGGAAGATCAACGACTGGTTTTACTTGGGTGTTTGTAATGACAATCTCGTCCACATCCTCAAAACGCTCTTCTTTAGCATCAAGTTTTTGGTCTTCGATAGTTATTGTAACGCGTTCTTCGCGATTTTGGGCTAGCTCTTTCGACTTTTCCTTTGTTTTCTTGTCTGTTGAATATTGATCAAGAAGAAGGTTATACGCATTTTCATCAATCTTGGCCGTAGGTCTTCCATCACATACTACTCCGTTTTCATTTAGAAAATCAGTAATTGTGTTTACGCCTACTCCCAGCTCTTTTGCTACCTTACTTAATCTGTGCGCTACTGCCATATAAAACTTTTCCGATACTTGTTACGCTTTCGCTAATACCAATTGTTGCAAATATAAAACTCTGTTTAAATGCTATTCACTAGTATTCAAACTCCGATCTTAAGACTTTAATTACATCTTCTACCGTTTCCACCTCTAAATCAGCTCTTTTTACAATATCAGCAGGGTCCTGATCTAAAACACTTCTGGCCGTATCTAAGCCAATGCCTTTCAACTGATCAATTACCCATCCTTCTATTTCATCAGAGAATTCATCAAGGTTTACATCATCAGCATCCGCGTCTGATTCTCTATAAACATCAATTTCATACCCTGTTAATTTACTTGCTAGTTTAATATTAAATCCACCTTTTCCGATAGCCAATGAAACTTGATCGGCGTTTAAGAAAACGTCTGCTTTTTTATTCTCTTCATCAAAGGTGATGTTAGAGATTTTTGCTGGACTTAATGATCTGGTGATATATAACGTTGGATTCGACGTATAGTTAATTACGTCAATGTTTTCGTTCCTCAATTCACGAACAATACCGTGAATTCTCGAACCCTTCATACCAACACACGCTCCAACTGGGTCAATTCTATCATCGTAAGATTCAACAGCTACTTTTGCTCTATCACCTGGTTCTCTGACAATGTTTTTAATGGTAATTAACCCATCAAAAATTTCCGGCACTTCCATCTCAAACAAACGCTCCAAAAATGCTGGAGAAGTTCGAGATAAAACGATAATTGGCGAGCCATTTCTCATTTCTACTTTAGTTACAACTGCTCTTACAGTATCGCCTTTTTTGAAATAATCAGAAGGGATTTGTTCCGTTTTCGGAAGCACTAATTCGTTACCTTCATCATCTAACAACAGAATTTCTTTTTTCCAAATCTGATAAACTTCGCCAGTTACGATATCTCCAACACGGTCCTTGTACTTCTTGTATATACCATCTTTTTCAAGATCATGAATACGTGCAGCTAAATTTTGTCTGAGCGCTAAAACTGCTCTTCGGCCAAAATCTTCAATCTGAACTTCTTCTGATACATCCTCATCAACCTCGAAATCGGGCTCAATTTTTTGAGCATCTGTTAATGAGATTTCAGAATTTGGATCTTCTACTTCTCCATCTGGCACTATAACTCTGTTATGCCAAACCTCGAGGTCACCCTTGTCCGGGTTAATAATTACATCAAAATTATCAGCATCACCAAATTGCTTCGAGAGTACACTTCTGAAAACATCTTCTACAATGTTCATCATAGTTACTCTGTCTATGTTTTTTAAATCCTTAAAATCCGAAAAGGATTCGATTAATTCAATGGTATTCATAACAACCTAATTTAGAATTCTATAACCAATTTTGTTTCTAATATATCCTCTCTAAGGATTTCTACATCCTCAACAATTTCTACTTTTTTCTTCTTTTTCTCCAGCCTTTCTTTGCGAGAAGTCTGTACGCTAATTTTATTGTCATCAGCAAAAGTCAGCACTCCTTTTACCTTATCACCTTCGTTGATTTTAACAACAACTGGCTTATTCAAGTTTTTCAAATACTGACGCGTCAATCTAAAGGGCTTGTTTAGGCCAGGCGAACTTACTTCAAGTGAAAAATCTTCAACTTCTCGATCGAAGCTTTTCTCGATTTGACGGCTAAAGTTTATACATTCACTAATAGGAAAGCCATTATCACCGTCCATTTCAACCGATATCTTGTTTGCGGTAGAAATATCAATACTGACAACAAAAAAATCAGTTCCTACCAATTTTTCTTCTATTAACGATTCTATTTTTTCTTTCGTAATCAAACCAGACTTTTAACCAATAAAAAAGAGGGAAAAAAACCCTCTTTCTTTAATTGCCTTAGCGTTTTAACGGCGCAAATGTACAATTTTTATTGAATATTTTTAACCCTTAATTTCTGATTTTCTTACCATTATCGTACTTGATCGTTTTTAAAACAGAACCATCTTCTTTTAAAATTTTCCAAGTACCATGCTGCTTGCCTGCTTTATAATAATTAATAGCCATAGTGGAACCGCCTGGATAGTAGATTTCCGTCTTTCCATCAAGCTTTCCTTTCTTATAATTCATTACTCTCTGAAGTTGACCGTAGTCTAGGTAATATTTCCATTCACCAACTTGGCGGTTGTATTTGTGTGCTCCTTCTTGCCTAACACCTCCTTTGGGGTAGAAATATTGCCAGTGACCATCTTTAAACCCTTTATCATATCCGCCTTTTTCACGCTCACGACCTGAAGAAAACCAAAATGCCCAATCGCCTTGTTTTAATCCGTTTTCAATGTTTCCTTCATAGTTCATTTTTCCATTTTCATACCAGCCCTTCCAATGCCCTTCCATCAAACCAGCCTCAAAGTTACCTTCGTCCTTTTTAGCTCCTGATTCATACCAACTTGTCCACAAGCCCTGCTCCTTTCCGTCTAAGTAGCTCCCTTCCTGAAGTTTTTGACCTGACTCGAACCAAGTAGTCCACAGCCCGCTTTTCTGTCCGTTGAAATAGACTCCTTTTCGCCAAATTTCACCCGTTTTATACCAAAAGCTCCATTCTCCATTTTTTTTCCCTTCCTTAAAAAATCCTTCAGATTCTTTTTGCTCACTATTCTCATAAAAATAAGTCCATATACTATCTTGATAATTCTTCAGGAAGAAACCCTGCATATAAACCTTATTATTTTCACTCCAAAACTTCCAAAATCCATTTTTCTTTCCTTCCACATAAGCACCGGCGACTCTTTTGTTTCCATCTTCGAAAAATGCCTCCATATTACCTTCGCGTGCACCTTGCGCAAAACTTTCTCTTCTCTTTACTTGAGTGGATTCATAAAAAACAATCCAATCTCCTGACTTTTCACCATTCTTGTAGTTTCCGGATTCCTTTTTGACTCCTGAATCATAGTAGGACACAAATTCGCCATTCAAAATACCATTGGAATAGTTTAAAACAGATACTATTTTGTCACCTATATATTTATTTACATAACCACTACCCGATGCTAAAGTTGGAGATCCATCTCGTGCATTTGCAACCAATACTTTAACATCTCGTTTATCCCAAAACTCCTGCTTATATAAGTTACCATTGGGAAAATAATAACTCCACAAACTATCTTTAAAACCATAATCAAACTGACCCTTAGACTTTATTTGGCCATTTTTAAACCATGAAGTGTAGCTACTATCTTGAATATTGAATCGGAAAAAACCTTCATTTTGCGGCTCACCGTTATTGTACCAAATTTTTACCGACCCATTCAACTTACCTTCTGTATAGTTTGCCTCTTCCCTAATCTTTCCGTCTTGGTACCAGAATTTCCAAAGCCCCTCTTCTAGCCCATAGTAGTAAGTTCCTTCACTGCGTTTAATTGTACTATCCTTGTCGTGAAAATCGGTGAATTTAAAAACGGATTGTGCATTCGAGGTTTGCGCTAAAAAAACCGAGAAAAATAGAAGTATCAATTTATTCATAGTTACAAATTTAGACGGAAGCCTTAGGCTAAACTAACCCCTCAAAAGAAAAAGTAAACAATAGTTTTCGGAAAACTAGCACAGTACTCATCTGCAGAATTTATGGAAGATTCGATTCTTTATCATTAGCATTTTGCAGTGAAAAGCAAGCATAATTGCAAACCGCACTGTTGAAATAGAAATTCTTTCCCATTTCCTTTCACCTGCTTTTAGCCCGTTTGTAAGATAAGTTACAAGAATGCAAACAAAACAACTTTAGGTTTGTAAAAACTATTTTGCAATGAAACTATTAGCATTTTTACTTTTTGGGGCATTCACCTTAAACCTATCGGGACAGGTTTCTCATAAGCAATGGGACCAATTAGTAAAGAAGCATGTCAGTGAAATCGGAAATGTTAATTACAAAGGAATTATTCAGGATAAAGAACACTTAACTTCTTATCTTACTCTATTATCAAATAACCCGCCCAAATCTTCTTGGACAAAAGACGAAACTTTAGCGTATTGGATTAATGCATATAATGCCTTTACTGTGCAGCTTATTATTAAACATTACCCCGTGGAAAGCATAAAAGACTTAGGAGGCTCCATCTATAAAGTAAATACTTCTTGGGATATAAAGTTTATCAAAATTGGCTACGAAGAATTGGACTTAAATAATATTGAACATCAAAAAATTAGAGGTCAATTTAAGGAGCCACGAATTCATTTTGCAGTAAACTGTGCCTCTGTATCTTGTCCAAGGTTGCGCTTTGAGGCGTACACTGCAGAAAAACTGGACGCTCAACTTACGGATCAAACTAAATACTTTTTAAGTTTCAAAATTAAAAATGACTTAAGTGATCCAAGCCAGCCTAAACTGAGCAAATTATTTAGCTGGTACAGTGGGGACTTTAAACTGGAAGGGCAAACTGTTATTGACTTTATTAACAAATATGCTTCAGTAAAAATCCCTGAGAACGCTAATGTAGATTACCTTGATTATAATTGGAATTTAAACGAATAACGCAATGAGTCAAAAAAGTTACTACGATCCCGAAGATTTAAAAAACTTTGGAAAAATCACAGAGTGGAATAAAAATTTAGGTGATAAGTTTTTCGATTGGTACGGTGATGTATTTCAACCGGGAGCGCTCACCGCTCGAGAAAAATCTTTAATTGCATTAGCAGTGTCACACGCGGTTCAGTGCCCTTATTGTATTGATGCCTATACTGTTGATACTCTAGAAAAGGGATGTAATGAAGAAGAAATGATGGAAGCCGTGCATGTGGCTGGTGCAATTCGTGGCGGCGCGACAATGGTACATGGAACGCAAATGATGAAAAAAGCCAAAAAACTGAGTATGTAAACTCAGATAAGTAAAAAAAGTGCACTTATGATTAAATCGTTAAAAGATAGAAAGCATGATTTTTCAGCTACTGAAAAACAATTAAAGGTGCTTAATAGTGGTGCTTTTGAAACAGGTTCATTAGCATCTTTTGAAGCGCATCTAAAAGAAGTAAATCAATGGCCATTAAAGCCAAACGATTTGGAAGTATTTCAGGTGAATGTTGGCTATATGTGTAACCAGGTTTGTAAGCATTGCCACGTTGATGCAGGCCCTGATCGCAAAGAAATCATGACTAGGGAAACCATGCAAGAATGCATTAATGTAATAGCTAGGAATGATATACATACACTTGACCTAACGGGAGGTGCTCCCGAAATGAATCCGAATTTCAGATGGTTCGTCGAAAATGCAGTTGCAGCAGGAATTAAAGAAGTGATTGTACGGTCGAATCTTACCATTATTTTAGCGAATCCAGCGTACCATGATCTTCCTGAGTTTTTTGCCAAGCATAGAGTAAGAGTTGTATCTTCATTGCCTTATTATCAAAGAGGAAAAACAGACCGCCAAAGAGGAGTTGGGGTTTTCGACAAGTCTATTAAAGCTTTGCAAATGCTTAACCAGGTAGGTTATGCTAATCCTGAGACAGGCTTAATCCTTGATTTAGTTTATAACCCAAGCGGCGCTTTTTTACCTGGGGATCAAAATGGGCTTCAAATGGAATTTAAAGCTGCACTAAAAGAAGATTTTGATATCGAATTCGATAATTTATTTGCAATTACCAATTTGCCTATATCTAGATTTCTGGACTACCTTATAGCTTCTGAGAACTATGAAGATTATATGGAAAAGCTAGTTGGAGCGTTTAACTCTGTTGCAGTGGAAGGTATAATGTGTAAAAACACAATTTCTATTGACTGGAAAGGCTATATGTACGATTGCGATTTTAACCAAATGTTAGAAATGAAAACGGCTGGAAAAGGCAGTCAACATATTTCAGAATTTAATCTTAAGGCCTTAAAAGAAAGGAATATTCAGGTAAACAACCATTGCTTTGGCTGCACCGCAGGAGCAGGAAGTAGTTGCCAAGGAACCTTAGCCTAATTCTAATCACTTAGCAAAAAGCTATTCGCCAATAACAATTTTGTAAACGAGTCCACTTTGAAAGTTTACTCCTGTGATGAGATCTGCACTAAATCCCTCACAGTTGCCAGTTCCTCTTTCTTTTGAATTTTTTGAAATTCTGATTTTCCAATCACCATTATCACTTAAATTACGGATTCTAGCTGTAGAATTCCCTTTAACACTAACATCATAACCTGCTATAGTAAATGCATAAACTCTGTATTCATAACTATACTTATTTACAATGTAAATCTCATTATTATCACTTCCTCCTTTATAACTATCATACGTTCCAGTATATTTAATCTTTGGGACATGCTTTAACAACTTATTTTTACATTGACCAAGAGCAACTGTAAATTCCCCTTCCCAACCTTCGTCAAAGTACGTTGATGAAGAGGCTGTATATTTATATGTTCCCGGAGCTGCTTTAAAAATCTGCTTAAAGCCCGAACAACCTGGTGACTCTCCATGATATTCTCTTATCTCCAAACTTTCTTTAAATTCAGCAGCACCACCAAGGGCACTACTGGCAACTTCCTTAGTTATATCAACCTTAATAGAGCTAGTTCCGCCCATGAATGGTCCATCCGTCCAAAAAATGACACTCCCAGTCGTATCCAACTGACATGTACCATCATCTTTGGTCGCATCCTCATTGTAGTTCAAGGCATTTTCATCAGTACAACCGTTTATGTATACGCATTCTCCATTATCTTCAGTAGCATTAGCCTTATAGTTCTCAGCCGTTTCATCCATACACCCAAGAGTGTTACAACTCGTTACCGTGAATGACAGTAGTATTTCTGAAAAAAAAAGCTTTAAAAATGACATAAGTTTTTCTATTAAAATTAAAATCTGTTACAGATTTTAAAAATAAATAGCTGATAATCAACATAAAATAGCCCCGACAAGAATCGAACTTGTATCTAAAGTTTAGGAAACTTCTATTCTATCCATTGAACTACGGGGCCTTTTAAATACTATCTACTGTGTAGGGTCTTGAATTTAAATTACCTAATCTCTGAACCACTCTCCACCTCTTTTTCTGGAGAGATAAAACTCAGCATACCTTCTGTATTTTCAGCCATTAAAATCATTCCTTGAGATTCAACTCCACGAATTTTTCGAGGCGCTAAATTTAACAATATGCTTACCTTTTTTCCAATTACTTCTTCAGCCGAATAATGTTCAGCAATTCCACTAACAACCGTACGTTCATCCAATCCAGTATCTACCAGTAATTTAAGCAGTTTGTCTGCTTTAGGAACTTTTTCAGCTTCTAATATAGTTCCAACTCTTATGTCCAATTTAGTGAAATCTTCAAAATTTATTGATGGTAATTGAGGCGCCTTTTCGGGCTCCAGAGCATTTGCTTTTTTATTATCTGCTAACTTTTTAATTTGCACCTCAATATCTTTATCCTCTACTTTTTGGAATAGTAACTCAGCATTATTCAATTTCTTTCTATCATTTAAAAGTAGGTTCAATCGACCTGATGTTTGCGGCAGAAAAGGCTTTAATGTTTCTTCAAGCAACGAAACAATTTCTATTGCTAAAGCCATAATAACTTTTACTTGCTCTGGATCAGTTTTATACAACTTCCAAGGTTCAACATCTGCAAGGTATTTATTACCAATCCGTGCAATACCCATTGCGGTATTTTGTGCTTCGCGAAACTTAAATTGTTTGATTAAATCTCCCGATTTTTGAGCTAAACTTTTAGCTTTTCCCAAAACATCAATCTCCTCGCTAGCAAATTGGACTTGTGGTATTTCTCCCTGATAATATTTATGTGTTAATACTGCCACACGGTTAACGAAATTCCCGAGAATAGCTACCAGCTCGTTATTAACTCTTGCTTGATAGTCCTTCCAGGTAAACTCACTGTCTTTTGATTCAGGAGCTATTGAGGTTAAAACATAGCGCAATTCATCTTGTCTATTTGGGAAATCTTCTAAATATTCATGCAGCCAAACTGCCCAGTTTCTGCTCGTTGAAAGTTTATCTCCCTCTAGATTTAAAAACTCATTTGCGGGTACATTCGTTGGTAATACAAAATCTCCGTGGGCCTTCAGTATTATTGGAAATATAATAGCGTGAAACACAATATTGTCTTTACCAATAAAATGAATCAGTTCTACATCTTCTCCTTTCCAATAATCTTCCCAGTTTTTACCGTTTTCTTCGGCCCATTCTTTTGTGGCAGAAATGTAGCCGATAGGAGCATCAAGCCAAACATAAAGCACTTTACCATCAGCGCCTTCAATTGGCACTTTTACTCCCCAATCCAAATCTCGCGTCATAGCTCTAGCTTGTAAACCACCATCAATCCATGACTTGCACTGACCAATAACCTGATTTCTCCAAAGTTTTGGGTCGTGCTGAATTTTGTTATCCAAAACACCGTTTTCAATCCACTCGGTAAGCCACTTTTCTTCTTTTTGCATGGGCAAGTACCAATGCGAAGTTTCTTTCAAAATTGGAGTGTTTCCACTTATGGTTGATTTAGGATTTATTAAATCCGAAGGACTTAATGTACTACCACACTTTTCGCATTGATCGCCATATGCTCTATCTGAATGACAATTCGGACACTCACCCATTATGTATCTATCGGCTAAAAATTGCTGATTTTCTTCATCAAAATATTGTTCAGTAGTTTGTTTTTCAAATACACCCTTATTGTTTAATACCGTAAAAAAGTCTTGAGCCGTTTTGTGATGAATCTCGTTGCTTGTCCTGCTGTAGTTATCGAATTCAATTCCAAAATCAGAGAAGGCTTGTTTATTTAATTCATGGTATTTATCAACGATAGCTTTTGGAGTTGTCCCTTCTTTTTTAGCGCGAAGAGTTATTGCAGCGCCGTGTTCGTCAGAACCGCAGATAAAGGCAACATCAGCTCCAATAGATTTAAGGTAACGCACATAAATATCAGCAGGCAAATAAGCACCTGCAATATGACCAATGTGTAATGGTCCATTTGCATATGGCAATGCTGCAGTAACAAGATGTTTTTTGGTATGTTCGCTCATAGCTATTTGCTACTTTTATCGTGATTCAAAAAAAGAAACAAAAATATACTGAATCCTATGATTAGACCTCCATATTTACAAAAAGGAGACACCGTTGCCATTGTAAGCCCAGCAAAGAAAATCGCCCCTGAAGAAATTGAAATTGCGATTGATTTCCTGGAACAACACGGCTTAACAGTGCTACTCGGTCCAAATGTGTTTAATTCTTGGAACCGCTTCTCAGGTTCTGACTCCGAAAGAACAAATGATTTTCAGTGGGCTCTAGACTCAAATCATGTTAAAGCTATCTTTTGTGCTCGCGGTGGCTACGGTTCTGTTAGAATAATAGACCAAATCAACTTTGAATCTTTAAATAAACAACCAAAGTGGATCGTCGGCTATAGTGATATTACGGTATTTCATAGTCATATCAACTCAAACTATTCTGTAATGACCATTCATGGGCCAATGCCTCTCAATATCATCAATAGACCTGAGGAGTTAAGTTCTGCAAACCAATTAATTACCATTCTTTTTGGAGAACGGCAACAAATAGATTTTGATTCTCATGCGCTTAATCAATTGGGTAAAGCTTCAGGAAAATTAGTGGGAGGTAACTTATCCGTTTTATCTGATTTAATTGGCACCAACAGTGATGTTGTAACTGAGGGAAGTATTCTCTTTATTGAAGATTTGTGCGAAGAAAACTACAAACTAGATAGGATGCTGTTTCACCTTCAAAAAAGTCAAAAATTCGCTAACCTAAAAGGAATGTTGATTGGCGGGTTTACAGACATGACTGACCTTTCTAATTAGTTTTCAATTGCTAGCTATGATTTAATCGCACAGCATTTAATGGATTTAAACATTCCAGTAGCTTTTGGTTTTCCAGCTGGACACACAAGCATAAACACTCCTCTCATTTTAGGTGCAAATTATACCCTAAATGTCGCTGATTCTATTTGTACATTGGAACTTTCTTAAACAAAAAAGCCGCATTCAATTACTTGAACACGGCTTTCAATTCTATAAAGTGTAAACTAGTTTTTTGATTCAATTACGCCTGCTTGTTCAAGAAATGCATCATATTCTATACGTATCATTTCAGATTCTGGAGCTAAAGCTAAAGCTTTTTCAAAATGAGCAACTGCATCAACATATAACCCATTTACCTTGCAAAACTTTGCCATTAAAGCATGGTACAAAGGAGACGCTTCGTCTTTACTCTTATCAATTTCGTTCAAGTCTTGCTCAAATTGAGCTCTTTCTGCTTTCGAAGGAACTCTTAAAATTAATTCACCCGACTTCATATTAGGGTTTGCATTACTAACTACAACCAATTTGTAAATCGCATCTTCTTCAAATTCTACTTTTGACAAATCCAAAGTGGCAGCGTTACCAGAAACAATCTGTTCAATTACAGGCTCATCAAATAAGTTCAAAACTTGTACTTTACATTCACCTAAATCAGCCTCAGCAGACCATTGAATAGTTGTAGCCTTTTGCATAAAGTAAGTGCTTTCTGGAGAAAACAGACTTATTCCATTATTCTCTAAAGACCTTTCAACCGAACCCGTAATTGACATGTTACTAGTATTTCCGCCATTGTCAGCTGTCATTTCATTAAAAACATAGGACAAATAACGTTGAGCCAATCCAGAATTATCAGCTTTAAACTTACCAGCTACATCATTCATGGTATAGATACCTGGAGTATTCAAATTGACACTACTACCACTTGCACTACTTAACTCAACTGCACCACCTTCGCCTAACATAATTTTAGCGTTAGCTGGTAGCTTCATACCTGGGCCTAATGGTTCATATTCTGCACCTTTCTGAACAACATTTTCACCTTTGGCAGATAAAACGGTAAAAGTTCCCTGAGCAATACTAGTTGCAACAACAAAAAGGGAACAAACAAGGGATAACAATTTTATTTTCATGATTTTAGATTTATTATTACAATTATACTATTACACGTTGTACGCACAAAATAAACATTATGTTACCAAAAAATAAGGTTATTTAAGTACTTTAGTTTTTCTCAAAATCTCCATGAAATGAAATACTTATTTGGACTGAACACGCTGTTATGTACTGGATACATTGGCTTATTCGTATTTGTATTTACTCATCTTCCTATCGAAACCGATCTTTTTGACCCTATTGCAAAGGCATTTGAGGACTTCGAAATGAGTGACGTAGTATTCTCTCAGCCACCCGTAGACGAAAACTTATCCTCTGATGAAGTCGATTATTTGCGCGACCCATCTCAAATTGCAAGAGACACTAATGTGGTGTTAGTTAATATTCAATTTAAAAATAGAGCAGAAATTGCTCAAATGTTAGACATAATCAATAAATATGAGCCTAAGGTAGTGGGAATTGATGCGTTTTTTCGGAAAGAGAAAGGCCCCGCTCAAGACTTTCCTCTAGCAATGGCATTGTCACAAACAAAAAATTTGGTTTTAGTAAACGAACTGGTAACGACCGATGAGACTAAGGATGTTTTTGATTCTCTTCAATTCTCAAATCCAATGTTTAACGAAACGGCAAACAATGGTTTTGCAAATGTTTTGAGCAGTGCAAAAGGTCAAGGCTTCAGAACTGTAAAGGAGTTTTATCCATTTCAATATTTAGGTAATACTGACTCATTATACCCAAATTTCTCAACAAAAATTGTTGAATTGGCAAAGCCAGAAGCTTTTGAATTTCTCAAAGCGCGAGGCCACTTTACCGAAACTATAAATTGGACAGGGAATTACAGGAAATTTACCGCTTTTGATGCGCATCAAATTCTAGGCGAAATAGGAGATCTTTCTGTAATGAAAGACAAAATAGTTTTAATGGGCTACATTGGTCAACAGCTTGGAGACCGAGATCTAGTGGATATTTTCTACACTCCTCAAAACCCTCGTGTTGCAGGAAGAACATACCCCGACACTTATGGAGTCGTTGTGCATGCAAACATAATTTCCATGATCATGGACAAAAAATATATTCACCAAACTCCAGAATGGATGACAATGCTTTTACTTGTGGTTATTACTTACCTCAACGTTGCATTATTCTTGTTCATTGCCGATAAAAGAAAAATGTATTTTGATCTAATTACGAAAACGATACAATTAGTGGAAATTGCCCTGTTTATGGGGGTCATCGTAATGCTTATGCTTAAGTTTCAAATAAAAATCCACTTAACATTTGTACTAGTGGCTGTAGCCCTTAGTGGCGATTTAACTGAACTCTATGCAGGCTCATTGCGTCCAATCACTGAAAAATACTTGCTAAAGTTTGGAATAATTAAAGTCAAAAGCGAAAACTATTCTGACGATTAAGATGTTGTAATAATTACAATTCCTAACTATTACTATACTCCGACAAAAGAAAATGAAGAAAGAACAATATTGTAATTCACTCACACAATACAACCGATTTAAAACACGAGAGGTAACTGTTGGGAATCTGAAAATTGGAGGTGAAAACCCAATTGTTGTTCAGTCAATGACAACAACCAACACTATGGATACTGAAGCAACTGTTGCTCAATCGATACGAATGATTGATGCAGGATGTCAACTTGTTCGAATAACTGCACCTAGCAAACGGGAAGCTGAAAACTTAAGAAACATAAAAGAAGAGTTGGTAAAACGCGGTTATAATACACCACTGGTTGCGGACATTCATTTCACTCCAAATGCAGCAGAAATAGCAGCTAAAATTGTAGAAAAAGTTCGAGTTAACCCCGGAAATTACGCTGACAAAAAGAAGTTTGAGCATATTGAGTATACCGATAATGAATATGATAAAGAACTAACTCGAATTCGAGAGCGCTTTCTTCCCCTAGTAAAATTGTGTAAAGAACATGGAACGGCTATGAGAATTGGCACCAACCACGGTTCTTTGTCCGATAGAATTTTGAGTAGATATGGAGACACACCGCTTGGCATGGTTGAGTCTGCGATGGAGTTCTTGAGAATATGCGAATCTGAAGGGTATCACAATATTGTTTTAAGCATGAAATCTTCCAATACTCAAGTAATGGTGCAGGCTTATCGAATGTTGGTAAATCATATGATAAAAGCTGGAATGAACTACCCACTTCATCTCGGTGTTACAGAAGCTGGTGAAGGAGAAGATGGTAGAATAAAATCGGCAGTTGGTATTGGAACATTATTAGAAGATGGATTGGGTGACACCGTTCGTGTTTCATTAACCGAGGAGCCTGAATTTGAAATTCCCGTTGCAGAAGCATTGGTCGCTCGTTACAGTAGTCGTGTTGGTCACAATTCCATTATTCAAATTGAAACTTACCCTATTGAACCTTTTGAATACAAAAGAAGAGCAACGAATCAAGTTGTAAATATAGGTTCTGAATCTTCACCAATTGTTCTAGCAGATTTATCACTGAAAAAGGAAATCAAGCCCTCGAGTCTATTTGCATACGGCTACCAATACTCTGTACCACTAGACAAATGGAATATAACCGATCAAGCCGCAGATTATATTTTCGTAAATAATCATGAAGTAAACTTTGCTATTCCAGGAACCTTAGGTGTTGTGCAAACACACAGAACATGGTTAAAAAATCGCGAAAAACCACGTCATTTCCCTTTTCTGAATGCCTCTGAATACCTCTTGGGTCAAGAAAAGTCAACCAAACTAAACTTTATATATGCGTGCATTTCTGATTTAAGTGAAAAATTTATTTCACAACTAAAATTAGATAAAACCGCTGTATTGTTATTAGATACGGACAATCAACATGGCATGGCTGAACAGCGAAGGTTGATTATTGAATTAATAAATGCTGAGTGCCTAACTCCAGTAATTATTGGTCGTGCTTATGGTAACTTGACTGCAGATGAACTTCAATTACAAAGTGCAACAGATATGGGAGCATTGCTAATTGATGGGCTTGGAGACGGTGTTTTTATAGCGGCAGAGAATTGTGGTTCGGAACAAATGATTAACCAAACTGCTTTTGGAATCTTGCAAGCGACAAGAACTAGAATATCAAAAACTGAATACATATCGTGCCCAAGTTGCGGGCGAACTTTATTCGATTTACAAGAGGTAACGGCTAAAATTCGCTCTAGAACAGAGCACCTTAAAGGTGTGAAAATAGGCATAATGGGTTGTATAGTTAATGGGCCTGGAGAAATGGCTGATGCTGATTACGGTTATGTAGGAACTGGTCCTGGGAAAATTTCACTATACAAAGAAAAAGAAGTTATTAAGCGCAATGTACCTGAAGCTCAAGCTGTAGATGACCTTATTTCTTTAATTCAAGAACACGGAGATTGGGTTGATCAACCTGCATAGAAAACAAATGAATATATTAATTGCGGGAGCATCTGGTTTGGTTGGTAGTGAGCTGCTTGAGTTAGCACAAAGTAATACTGAGATAAAATCTATTCATTTAATTGGTCGGCGTAAACTAGAAATTGAAGACTCAAAAATTGAACAACACATTGTGGCCTTTTCAGACCTAGAAAAATTCAAAATCAATACTTCCATTGATACTGTATTTTGTTGCTTAGGGACAACCATTAAGAAAGCCGGTACTCAAGAAAAATTTAAGCTGGTTGACTACAATTATGTGGTAAATCTAGCAAATTGGACAAAGGTCAATGGTGCTAATCAATTTGTAGTGGTAAGTGCAATGGGCGCCAGTCCAAAGTCATCTGTCTTTTATAGTAAAGTAAAAGGGCAAATGCAGGAAGCTATATCAAACCTTAATATTCCCTCAGTTTCCATTTTACAACCAAGTTTACTCATGGGTAATCGACCTGAGTTTAGGCTAGGCGAAAAAATAGCCATTGGCTTAATGAGTGTATTAAATATCTTTTTTGTTGGGCCACTTAAGAAGTACAAGAGCATTCAGGCACAAACTGTTGCAAGTGCTATGTTTAATTTAAGCAAGAATTGCCAACCTGGCGTAACCATTTTTACAAACGATGAACTCTTTAATCTCGCAAAAAAGACTACTGCTTAATCACCCTGCGCGTTTCTGTTCCTTTTTCAGTAGTAAGTTTAAGAATATAGACTCCTACTGGAATATCTTCCAATTCCAAAATTCCCTTATTTAACTTATCCAAATAAACGGTTTGGCCTAAATTATCGATCACTCTGAGAGCACTGATTTTAGAGTCTGTTTCAATGTTTAGTTTATTTGAAAAAGGATTAGGATAAATCAAAATTTCCTTATTTGCTTCGGCATCAGCTATTGAAGTTACATCAATAACTTGCTTTTCTTTTACCTCAATATAGTCGTTTTTAGTGCTCAGTTTAGTTCCAAATCTATTTCGCTTAGTTAGCTTTACGGAGTATTTACCTATTTCATTAAAGCTTATAAGCAAAGCACTATCGCCTAGATTAGCACCAGATTCAAGTGAATAGGTTGATGGTGTAATTTCCCATTGTCTGAAAATTCCAGACATGCTTGACGTATCATTAAGCTGGGTGGTTTCATTGACAAACAATTCCTTCCTTGTGGCATAAAACCCTACAATTTCCTTTTCTGCTTCCTGAAATTTGACATTAGTTGGAGTGAATCGGTTTCCTAACACGGTTCCTGCAATGATTAGAACTGGATTCTTGATACCCGGAGCAAACCACTTATATTCTATTCTTCTGTTTGGAATTGGTAAGTTAATCCCCATAAACTTTAATGAATCAATTCCATTAATGGTTGTTTTAATTTTTAGACAATTTGAAAACGTTTTGTAAGGTAATTGAAGACTGCCCCAACCTTCTACTTCATTAATTCTAGTGCCTTGTTGAATCAATGAGCCTAATCCTTGTAAATTGAAAGCTACTTTAAAAGTAGAAGTATCAATATCTCCGTAATCCAATGGAAACTTGTAAATTTCATCCTTATCTGAGTAATTCTGCGGAATTGGAAACCCATTGTATTTTATACTTCGACCCTCGGCTCTAAATGCGCCATTCGTTACATTGTAAATGTCATAAATATCTCTCATCATGATAGTGCCAAAGCCCAATGAATCTGCCACTTTTACACCAAAGTCCATTGTCAAAAAGAAAAAGTTAATTGATCTCGCAGACTTGTACTCCTCAGCATCTTGAAAGGCTAATTTCAAATTTGAAAAGTCCCAATTTACTGATGCACCTTTAGCTTCATAAGTTTTACTATTGCCCAGTTCAGCATTGGTATAAAAAACCTTATCGCCACTTTTAGGCATGAAATTTTTATCAACTGTAATTTGACCTATTACAGATTGAAAAAGAAAAACTGAGACTACGGTTAAAATCGATTTCATAATTCGTTATTTTGAAATACAAATGTCACACATTATTTGATAACATGAGAATATTAAAAGAACATACTAAATTGGTTGTTATTGACATTCAGGAAAAACTGTTCCCACTTATCGATAACAATGAACAACTGCTTAAAAAATGCCAGACACTTATTGAAGGGATAAAGCTTCTCAGTGTTCCTACGATAGTAACGGAGCAATATGTCAAAGGTTTGGGAAAAACAATTGAACCCATTGCCGAAAGTCTTGGCCAATTTGAGCCTATTGAAAAAATGACTTTTTCCTGCATGGGAGAGCCAAATTTCAACCTAAAGATTGAGGAGCATTTTATTAAAAACGTTCTTCTATGCGGAATTGAAAGTCATGTTTGCATTTTACAAACTGCTATTGACTTGTTAGATGCTGGACATACTCCAATAGTTGTTGCAGATGCCGTTTCTAGCCGAAATCCTTACGATAAGGAAATAGCGCTTCAACGATTTGCTTCAGAAGGAATTCGAGTAACTACGGTAGAGTCTATACTTTTTGAGCTTTGTAAAATATCAGGAACAGAGCAGTTTAAAGCTATTTCTAAGTTGGTGAAATAACTCAATGAATCGCCAGAAACGCATTATTCGAGCCTCATGGATTGGAATTGGGGTTAACTCACTTTTGGCTATTTCTAAAATAGCTGGCGGCTATGTATTTAATTCATTGGCTGTTATTGGAGATGGCATAGACAGTGCAAATGACGTTGGCACCTACTTCATTACCTTAATTGCTGCTCGAATTATGGTTCGACCGCCTGACCCAAAATTTCCCTATGGATATAATCGGGCAGAGGCGGTGGCTACAAAGCTACTTTCGTTTTTTATATTTTTCATTGGAGCTCAACTGGTATTTTCTTCTGTAATTGATTTATGGAATGGCACTTCGCGCCACATTCCTGCATTTGGAGCTATTGTGGTAACTTTAATTTCAGTTGTGGTAAAACTTATCCTCTCTTACTGGCAAATGAAAGAAGGGAAATCAATCAGCAGTAAAATGCTCATTGCGAATGCACACAACATGCGTAACGATATTATTCTCTCGTTAGGCGTATTAGTTGGGGTAAGTTTTTCTTACGCGCTCCAACAAGATTGGCTGGATCATTTTATTGGTTTATTGGTAGGCCTTTGGATCCTTAAAGTTGCTTTCGAACTGTTTAAAGAAACCAGCTTTGAACTTATGGATAGTGTGGATGATACCGCTATTTACGCTCAAATATTTGAGGCTGTAAATTCAGTGAAGGAAGCGAACAATCCTCACCGTTTGCGTGTCAGAAGACTATCAAATTTATTAATGATTGATTTAGACATCGAATTAGATGAGTCCCTTACCATGAAACAAGCACATGTAATAGGTATTGAGGTAGAAAATGCAATTAAAGCTAATTTAGACAACGTTTATGATATTATGATTCACTTTGAACCACTTGGAAATGTGGAGGAAAACGAGACCTATGGAGTCCACCAGCAAGATATATAGTTAAGAAATGGGGCGAAATAAAAAATGCTGCAAAAAGTTTGAAGAGAAAGGAAAGTCTGCCTGCTCTGACTGCCCTATAATGCCGAAAAAAACTAAAAAAGATAAGACTTTAAAAAAGGACAAAAAGAAAAAAGAAAAGAAAGCTAAAAAGAAAAATAAGAAGGAAAAGCAGAGCAAGAAATAGAAAATTTAAAAATCTTCATCTTTAAATTCAAAAAACTCTTTCTCCTCTTCATTTGGTTGCAACCATTTCCTTTTTTTCTTAGGCCTCGCATCTTTTGAATCAACCTCAACTTTCGAAAAAGTGGTTGTATCGTCTTCCGCCTCTTCCCATTCTATATCGTATTTTGTTTTGCGACCGTCATCTTTTAAAGTTATATCTTTTTCAAACCAACCAAACTCTTTATTTAATGCCTGCTTAAATTCCTGACCCTCCTGTTTACGCTGATGTTTTTTGTACGCTTTTTTCGCAGTTTTATCTATCTCAATTTCTAGGTTATCTGTTGTACCCTTGACCAACATAAAAACTCGGTAGCGTCCTGTACCATCGTCCACCACTTCTCCATTTTCAGTATCGAAATTTCTATCCTTAACTAGCAAATCTGAAATATCAAAATCTACTTTATAGTCAATGCTATCATTAAAACTATGTTTACCTGAAACGTTGACATTTAGAACACTCGATTTCAATTGAACCTTAGGAATAAAAAGAGCGCTATTGCGAATAAATAAATCATTCTCCAATCGATCAAAACTCACTTCTTTTAAACGCCCTGATAAATCATCAGCGTGAAAAATCTTTTTAAGTACAATATTGGTTTTAAAATAATCCGAGATACTTTGTAAGGTATTGTAATTTGTAAGTTTCCCGTTTGAAATATCGATATGCGCATTAGCTGCAACTGACACTGGTAATATCTCAAAATTATCATTTAACTCCCCTTCCAAATTCAGCTTCATATTCGTTACACCTGAAATGTTTTCAGCCTTAATTTCCTGTTGGCCAAAATTTTTAAATTGTGTGAATAATTCATTGATGTCTACCGACTCAAAATCACCCTTAAAACTCATAATATAACCCTCTTCATATCGAATTAAGGCAAGTTTACCTCGTGCCGTCCCATTCATCGCATTTAACTTTACAGGATTAGCTTTCAAGCTTTTTTGTCCTACAAACAATTTGGTCTCAACATTTTGAGCCTTAAAACCCTCATAGCTTAACCTACCAATTTTTGCACTAAGCTGTAACTCTATTCCCGGTATCGCAAGTGAACGTGTGGTTCCTTCCTCAGATGCTGTTGAGACGGACAAAAACTCTTCCAATATCACGTTATCTGCTTCTACCTCTGCAACAATTCTAAGCAATTCATATTCTTCTAATACCCACTGAAAAAAATTATCCGCACTTCCATTCAGTAAAAAATTGGTAGAATTTAATTGACCCTCGCTTTTTTCAAAACGCACTTGCTGCTTATCAAAGGTTACTTTTCCTTGGTAGTTTTTCAAAGCAGAAACACTAGACTTCAGCTTCACCGCAACATCATTAAATTGAGCCGAACCCTCTAATTTACTTTTAGAAAGAACTACTGACTCTTCGAGAATCCTATCCCAATATATATCGCCTCCAATGTTAAAAATCACAGCTCCATTGCAGCTCTCTATCTTATCTAGATTTAGAAACTGCATAAGTTCATTTAATGCTAGGCTTCCTTCAATATTTCCTTGTATTCTCAAGTCTGTAAAGTTGGAAACCTTTACATTTCCGTTAAACGCTCCAGAAGGAAACTGACCAGAAACTCCAGATAATTCTACGCTAGAACTTCTCGAGTTTCTTCGCTTTCCATTTGAGTATGAGCCCGATAAATTCAAAGCACTCAGTTCAATTTTTTTATCACTTTTAGTTACTAAACTTCCATTAAACAACTCAAATCCAATATCAATTTTAGGGGTTTCAGAAGAACTTCCTGCTATTTTAAAGTTGATTTTTGCAGTGCCCGTTGGCGCATAACTAGTCCAATATTCATCCCAAGAGTCAGGTAATAAATTAAGCACTTGCTCCAAGTTCGCTTTATCCGTTTTTGCAACGAACTGATAAGATTTTGGTGCAACAAATCCACCCAGGGTCAAATCGACAGTTTGGTCTACTATTACTGCTCCATTTTGCAATTCAAACGTAGCTTCATTATTGTGGTAAGTAATTCCTGAGTTAACTTGAACTGACTGACCTTTAAGCGCGTAAACTCCTGCTGCTAAAACGGTTGCGTTTTGAGCATTTCCTTTAAACTTAAGCTCTAGCTGGTCCGATGAAAAATCTCCTTGAACCTTGAGTTTCTCCACGTCGCATTTCACAAGAATTCTGTTTCGAGAGTCTTTATACAGATACTTAATGTTTTTCAAATTAACCGCATCCAATCGAAATGAAATATCAACCGAGGCCGTCTCTTGGCTTGGTTTCCAAATCTTGTAATTTGGAGTGCCGGACTTATTTTGTTTCATGTAACATTTGGCCGATTCTACATCCAAATGCCGCAACTTATACTTGCCGTTATATATATCCCACAAGTCAAACTGAAAACTCAAATTCTCGGCATAAAGCAGCGTATCTGGGTTGGTGGTAAAGTCATTACTTTCTTTTATTAAAACACCGGTAAAGGAGAGGCTTAAATAAGGGATTTTACGAAATGATGAAAAGTCAATAGCCTCAACGCTTACTTCAGCATTGAGGCTATTGTTTAATTCTTGAAGTACAATTTTTTGAATCTTTCCGCTATACTTCTGAGATAAGTACCACCCGGCTCCCAAAAATGCCACTACTAAAAAGAGCACTGTAAAAATGAAATATCGAAAAAATCGCATAAAGCAAATCTAGAAGGCTATATAACTTAATAATTGCACCTTTTAGTATTCTGCTAACACTGCAGCGTTGAATTGAATATTAGCTTTTCATAATTACAAAAGGCAAAGCTAATTTTCAGAACACTTATCTGAAGATATCGCGTTTCAGGCCCTAGACAAAAAGCAGATGTGTACCTTCACCTTTAGCTCTCGTATAAAAGTCCCCGACGGTAAGCACTCCATCAATGTCATCGTAAAGGTCTTCTTTTTTCAATTTGAACATGTCCATGGCTAATTTACAGGCCCAAAGTTTAGTGCCGGAGGCTTTTAGTATATCTAGAAACTCTCCAACCGGAGGAATGTCCAATTTCTCCATTTCGGCCATCATCATTTTTGTTGCAACGGCTTCCATGCCTGGCAGTCCTCCTATCATAGTTGGAATATGCATTGCAGGATTCCCTACGGTTGCAACGTGCAAGTGGTCCAATCTCTTTTTATTTATTGCTTCTAAACCAAAAAATGTACAAAAAATTTCTGATTCGATTCCTTCCATTCTTGCTCCATTGGCAAGAACAAAACACGCGTATACGTTTTCAATGGTTGCTTTTGACAGAATCAACATCATTTTTTTAACGTTTTTTGTTGCTTTCTCTAATTTACTTAATCATTTTCAACATCCCAATTTCCCGTTCGTTCAAATGACGAAACTTACCTCTTAAAATGTTCTTTTTGGTTAACCCAGCAAAACTCACTCGATCCAATTTTACCACCTTGTAATCCAGCGCTTCAAATATTCTTCTTACAATTCTATTTTTACCCGAATGCAATTCAACACCCAGTTCCTTTTTATTTTCACCATCACCTACATAAGCAATAGCATCAAATCTTGCTAAACCATCTTCAAGCTCTACACCAACTTCTGACAATTGCTTCAACTCCGACTTACTAACCGGCTTATCGGTATGTACATGGTATATTTTTCGAACACCATGAGAAGGGTGGGTAAGCTTCTTTGCTAAATCACCGTCATTTGTTAATAACAGCAGCCCTGTTGTGTTTTTATCCAACCTGCCCACTGGGTAAATTCGTTCTGGAATATGATTTTTCACCAACTCCATAACCGTTCTCCTGCCTTGGGGGTCATCAACAGTAGTAATGAAGTCTTTAGGTTTATTCAGTAAAACATAAATATAGCGCTCAAATACAAGCTTTTCTCCAGCATATCGGACCTCATCCCCTGGCATTACCTTAGTTCCTAGTTGAGTGATTACCTCACCATTAATAGAAATCATACCCTCGCTAATCAACTTATCGGCTTCTCTTCTACTGCAAATTCCGCTTGATGCTATATATTTATTTAATCGAGTTTCATGTACATCAGACTCTGCCGACTTTTGAGATTTCGGAGCCGGTCTAGCTGTGGCGGGTTTACCTTTTAAACGAGGTCTGCGAATACGATCCGCACCACTAGACTCATCCTTAAACCTTGACTTAGGAGCTGCTAATCGCCCTCCTTTACCATCGCCAATTTTGGAACCGCGTTCAACTTTCTTTTTCTCAAATGGTTTTTTTTCAAACTTCTTAAATGGTTTTTTGTCTTTCTCTTCACCTTCTGCAGCTTCCCTTCTTGAACTGCGTTTCGAATTTGGATTACCAATCGGTTTTTTGTCGTCATTACTTCTACCAATGCCGCTAGATGATCTCCGGCTTATCTTGCCCCCACCTTTTAAACCGCTTCGTTTACCGCCACGTTTTTCCATCTTGCAAAAGTACTATGAGTTATTAGAAGATAGCCCTTAAGTTTTGTAGGTTGAATCTAAAGTAATTTTATAAGAAGTAACAAAGCATATTACGATATCTAAATTGTTCTTTTTTACCATATTAAACCTATGAAAACACGGCTTTTATCCCGCCAAAACTGCTATTTTTGCAGCCTTTTTTAAAGTAAAAACATACTCCAAATAATGGATTTTATAACGAACATAGTCGCTAAGTTTTTTGGGAATAAATCCGAAAAAGATATAGAGGAAATCAAACCTATCGTTGAAGAAACCAACGCTGCCTATTCCAAACTAACTTCCCTGAGCAATGATGAATTGCGCGCTCGATCTCAAGAATTGCGAAAAACAATTCATGCTCATTATGCCGAAGAACAAAAAGAAGTTGATGATTTAAAGACAAAAACTCAAGACGACGATGCACTCTCAATTGAAGATAAAGAAGCTGCATATGCTCGAATTGATGAACTGGATAAAATTATATTAGAAAAAATAGAAGAGATTTTATTGCAAATTTTACCTGATGCTTTTGCAGTTGTTAAAGAGACGGCTCGTCGATTCACCGAAAACGAAAGCCTTGAGGTGGTGGCAACTGAGAACGATAAACGATTAGCAAGCACAAAACCACACATTGTAGTAAACGGTGAAAAAGCCAGCTGGAAAAATAGTTGGGATGCAGCTGGAACTCAAATTCTTTGGAATATGATTCACTATGATGTTCAAATCATTGGTGGAATGGTGCTTCATCAAGGCAAGATAGCTGAGATGGCAACTGGAGAGGGTAAAACCCTTGTGGCTACTTTGCCCGTTTTCTTAAATGCGCTGACTGGAAGAGGAGTTCACTTAGTAACGGTTAATGATTACCTAGCGAAACGTGATGCCGAGTGGAACGCACCTATCTTTGAATTCCATGGATTAACCACCGATTGCATTGACAAACATCAACCCAATTCTGAAGACAGAAGACAAGCATATGCTGCTGATATCACCTATGGAACTAACAATGAGTTTGGTTTCGATTACCTAAGAGACAACATGGCTACTTCGGTTGAAGATTTGGTTCAGAGAAAACCACATTATGCTATCGTTGATGAAGTGGATTCAGTATTAATTGATGACGCAAGAACACCGTTAATTATTTCTGGTCCTACACCAAAGGGTGACGAACATGAATTCATGGAATTAAAGCCACGAATTGAAGTTTTAGTCAACCATCAAAAGAAACTACTGAATGCTTTGCTTGCAGAAGCAAAGAAAAAATTGGCTGATGGCGCTGATAAAAAATCACGTGAAGCAGGTGGATTAGCATTATACCGTGCATACCGCGCAATGCCTAAAAACAAAGCGCTCATTAAATTTTTGAGTGAGCCAGGAATTCGGGCTCAATTGACTAAGACCGAAGGAATTTATATTGCTGATCAAGGAAAAGAAATGCCTTTTGTAGACTCAGAGTTGTTTTTCGTTATTGATGAAAAGCAGAATTCTGTTGAAATGTCTGAAAAAGGCATTGAATTGGTTACTGGGGAGTCAGAAGACGCCAACTTCTTTATCATGCCTGATATAGGTGTTGAGATTGATCATGTTGAAAAATCTGATTTTTCAGATGAAGAAAAATTAGCTAAAAAGGACTCAATAATTAGCGATTATTCTGCTAAAAGTCAACGTATACATACTGTTAACCAATTGCTTAAAGCATATGCTATGTTTGAAAAAGACGTAGAATATGTCGTGATGGAAAATCAGGTTAAAATTGTTGATGAGCAAACAGGTCGTATCATGGACGGGCGACGTTATTCAGATGGCCTTCACCAAGCTATTGAAGCAAAGGAAAACGTAAAAATTGAGGCCGCTACTCAAACTTACGCAACAATTACCCTCCAAAATTACTTTAGAATGTACCATAAGTTAGCTGGAATGACGGGTACTGCGGAAACTGAAGCTGGTGAATTCCACGAAATTTACAAACTAGACGTTGTTGTTATTCCAACGAACCGGCCAATTGCGAGAGACGATAGGCAAGATTTTGTTTACAAAACAGTTCGAGAAAAATTTAATGCTGTAATTGACGAAGCTGAGAAATTGGTAAAAGAAGGTCGACCTGTTTTGGTAGGTACTACCTCTGTTGAGATTTCAGAATTATTAAGTAGAATGTTGCAACGAAAAAACATTAAACACCAAGTATTGAATGCTAAGTTGCACCAAAAAGAAGCGGACGTTGTTGCCGAAGCTGGAAAAGGTGGTACGGTTACAATTGCAACCAACATGGCTGGTCGTGGAACAGATATCAAATTATCTGCTGAAGTTATAGCTGCTGGTGGTTTAGCCATTATTGGTACAGAACGTCATGAATCTCGTCGAGTTGATAGGCAGTTACGTGGTCGTGCAGGTCGTCAAGGAGATCCAGGTTCCTCTCAATTCTTTGTTTCATTAGAAGATAACTTGATGCGGATGTTTGGATCGGATAGAGTTGCTAAACTTATGGACCGAATGGGTCTTGAGGAAGGTGAAGTTATTCAGCACAGCATGATTTCAAAATCAATTGAAAGAGCGCAGAAAAAAGTAGAGGAAAATAACTTTGGAGTGCGTAAGCGATTGTTAGAATACGATGATGTAATGAACTCTCAACGTGAAGTAATTTACACCAGAAGAAAGCATGCGCTATATGGAGAAAGAATCCAAGTAGATGTAGCCAACATGATGAATGATGTGGCTTACGATATGGCCTACGCTTATTCAGATATTAAAGATTTCGAGAGCTTTAAACTGGAGTTAGTTAAGGTTTTTGGAATCGAATCACCTTTTAGCGAACAAGAATTTTTGTCTACGGATCCCGAACAATTGGGCGAAAAACTATATTCAGAAGTACGTTCTTCTTATGAAGAAAAGTCCAAATTAATTGCGCGAAGTGCATTTCCAGTAATTAAAGGTATTGCGGAAGAAAAAGACAACAGTTTTAAACGCGTTGTAATTCCATTTACAGACAAGCGCAAGTCTATTCAGGTTACAGCAGACATCGAGCGGGGAGTAAAAACCGAAGGTGTTGAGGCAGTAAGAGCACTTGAAAAAGGTGTGATATTAGCCATGATTGACCAACACTGGAAAGAGCATTTGAGAGAAATGGATGACCTTAGACAGTCAGTACAATCGGCGGTTTATGAGCAAAAAGACCCATTGTTGATTTACAAATTCGAATCTTTTGAATTGTTCAAAAAGGTATTGGCTAAAGTAAACAACGAGGTAACTTCCTTTTTGGCAAAAGCCTCCTTACCCGAAGACAATAGCGCAGTAAGACAAGGTGAAGCACCAAGAACTCAGGCACCAAGAACTCAAACTGGACGAGGTTCTGTTCCTAATGCTCCAGAGCAATTACCTACGGAATCTAATTACAATGATCCTTCAGCGCAGCGACAAGAGAAAAGAGAGCCTGTTCGTGTAGAAAAGAAAATAAACCGAAACGATAAAGTTGATATACAACACGTAATGTCAGGTGAGAAAAAAACCTTGAAATACAAACAAGCTGAGCCACTGATTGGTACTGGCGAATGGGTCGTTGTTCAACAGCAGGCGTAGACTACTTTTTATTTTCTAGTAGCTCTTAAAAATTTGAGTTAGCATTGGTTCTTATTGGGTTGACAAAATGCTTAAAAACTATTTTACAAAAGGATTAATAGAAGCAGGCTGCGATGAAGCTGGCAGAGGCTGTTTGGCTGGACCTGTAACCGCAGCTGCAGTTATTCTCCCAAAGAATTTTAAGCACAAACTGCTCAACGATTCCAAACAAGTAACGGAATCAAACCGGAACGAACTACGCCATATTATTGAGGAAAAAGCATTGGCTTTTGGCGTTGCTTTTTTGGATCATAAAAAAATTGACGAAATCAATATTCTACAAGCTTCCATTTTGGCGATGCACCATGCGTTAGATAAATTAGCTATTACACCAGAGCACATTATTGTTGACGGAAATCGATTTAAACCCTACAAATTTATTCCACACACAACAGTGGTCAAAGGAGATGCTAAATTCTTGAGTATTGCAGCGGCCTCTATATTAGCCAAAACCTACCGAGACGAATACCTAGAAAAGTTGGATATGGAGTTCCCAATGTATCATTGGAAAAAGAACAAAGGATACCCTACCAAACAGCATAGAAATGGAATTCGTGAATTTGGCCCGAGCAAATACCATAGAATGACTTTTCGTTTATTGCCGGAAGTGGAGGAAGGTTTAGTTAAAGTAAAAATAAGTCCAATTAGCAATAGAGACGACGGTATTTCTTTCAATATGAGTCAGAGAAACTAAACAAATTAATAACCATGAAGAGATGCTGAAATAAATTCAGCATGACTGAACATTTGGGTCTTTACAAATTAATATCCTATACATTCTCTATCAAACGTCAATGTTTAATAACTCCTTACGATTAATAAGGAACCATCAATGCCTAATTATACTTTTACGCTGAATTCTTATGGTTTATGATTCGTAAAATCTTACTTTTTCTTCTACTTGCAGTCTTTGGCGGATTGGTGTTCTTTATGTACACCAGATTCAACGAAAACAAGCGCACCACCGAAGACTATTTTGCAGCAGTACCCTACCAAGCAGCAATGGTTTATGATATTAAAAACCCAAAACAGTTTTTTCAATCCATTTCAACGACCAATCTTATATATGACGAATTGAAGCAAATTGGCTGGACGAAAAAAATTGATACTCGACTCAAGAAACTAGACAGCTTAATATCAAGTGACCTCTTCTTCGATCTGCGTTGGGAAAAAACACGGTTAGTTGCCTCTCTTGTCCCAACAGGAAAAGATAAGCACTCGTGGCTTTTTTCAGTTTTAATTCCCAATCAGGTTTCTAACAAGGAGCTCAAAAACAAGGTCAATAAACTGTTCGGGCAAGGTGCTTTAAATCAAGAAGAAAAATACGATGGTTCAACTATCCAAACCTACACGTCCAAAGAAAATGAAACTTGGTTTGTATCCATTTACGAAAACTATTTGCTGGTATCAGATGCTCAAATGGGAATAGAAGATGCTGTGCGTCAAATCAACAGTGATATTAGCTTAAAAGTTGATGATGCTGGATTCAAAAAAGTATACGCTACTGCAGGGCAATCAAAAGACATTAATTTATACATCAATCAAAAATATTTTTCTCAATTCTTAAGCAAGTATGTCGAACAAAATGGAAAAAACGCTTTCTCCCGATTAGAATCGTTTGCCGGTTGGACAGAGTTGGATATTATCGCAAAATCTAACGGAATTTTACTGAACGGTTACAGCCACGCCATTGATTCTATGGGTGGATTTTTAACCGTATTCGACAACCAAACTTCGCAAAACATTGACGTTCTTGATGTTCTTCCCGCTTCAACATCCTTCTTATTGCATTATGGCATTAGCGATTATAAATCTTATGATGTGGCCTATCAAAACTATCTCATGGTTCGCAATAAACTCAACTCAAGAAATCAAGCTTTAGAAACTTTAAAATCCGCTGGTGTGAATACCAGCGAATTATTAGCAAAGCATATGGTTGGGGAGGTTGCTATGTGTATTTCTGAAGTTCAAACCGATATAAAAGGCCAAGGAATTGGAGCTATTCAATCCAAAACATTTGGGCTCATTCGAATAATAAATAAAACAGCCTTTTTAGAAAGTATGCGGCCTCTCTTAAGCTCAGACGGTGAAGCAGACTCGCTCACAACCTACCGCGATGTTGAGATTTATGCCATGCGGTATCGTGGGTTTATGCGCCAAGCTTTTGGGCGACCTTTTGAAGCCGTAGCTTGCAACTATTTAATGTTTGCCAATAATTATGTTGTATTCGGCGACCAACTGGCTGCAATGCGCGATTTTATAAATAACTGGAAAGGCAATAAGACGCTTGCGAGCGATGAACATTTTGAAGGCTTTAAAGAAAACCTATCGGATCAATCTAACATTACTTTGTATAGCAATATCGCCCGCAGCCCTAAACTTCTCCACTACTTTCTAAAAGGCTCATACGCCGATTCAATTGAAAATAACCTCGATTTTTTCAGAAAGTTCGGAGGAGTTTCTTTGCAAATTGAAAAGGGAAAAAACAACTTGTATTACAACAGTATTTATTTAAAGCATAATCCAAGCTACAAAAAGATTTCAAGTAGCTTGTGGGAGGTGCCACTGGACACTATTTTGGCAAGTATTCCAATGCCATTTACCAATCATTATACTAAAGCTAAGGACATACTGGTTCAAGATGCAAAAGGGAAAATATACCTTATTTCCAATACTGGTCGAGTGCTATGGTCAAGAGCATTGGGTGCTTCAATAATGGGAAAGGTGCATGAGATAGACCGTTATAAGAACGAAAAATACCAACTACTGTTTAACACAAAAGACAATCTATACATGCTTGATCGTAACGGAAAAAATGTTGAAGGGTATCCCGTGAAGTTCAAAACTGAAATTTGCCAGCCTATTTCGGTTTTTGATTACGATAACAATAGAAAGTACCGAATATTTGCACCTCAATCCAATGGCGCAATTCAATGCTTCAATATAGCTGGAAAAATTGTAAACGGCTGGAATTTTAAAAAGAGCAAACCCCTTATTAAACCGCTACTTTATTCTAAAATCAGTAAGAAAGACTACCTCATTGGTTTGCAGGAAAATGGAGCTGTAAAAGTGGTGAACCGAAAAGGTGAACCTCGTTTAAAATTGAAAAGAAAGTTAGAAACTTTTCAAAACTCTAGTTTTAGCATCGATAAAGGAAAAGACCTCTCAAGCACTTACATCATTTGTTCGGATAGTAATGGAGTGGTATATCGTTTGAGTCTTAAAGATAAGTTAGAAACGGCGCAAATAAAACAAACTGAAGGGCTGGATGCATTTGATTTATTGGATATAAATTTTGATGGTAAACTAGATTATTGTTTTACCGATAAAAACTCGCTTAAAGTTTACAATTCAGAATTTAAATTGATTTGGGAATATGAGGCTAAGAGCAACATTCTTCCTTCTTTAAAAGTTTACCAAGAAAAAGGAGAGTCAACAGGCTTCATTAGCTTTTCGGATGCCAATAGCGCAGCCTATATTTTTGACGGCAATCAAAATCCTCGAGAAGGAAGTCCTTTTTATGGATTAGACGCTGCGCTAATATCTGACGTTAATATTGACGGTAGATTTGAGCTTGTTATTGGAAGCAAAGAAGGTTCTGTATACTGCTACATATTGAATTGACAGGCTAATTTAGTGTCTTAAACAGCTAAAAAATAGAGTTGATTACTATTAGCATGCAATGTGTAAATTTGTTAAAACAAGTTAAATGAAATTCTTTAAATCAATACTAGCATTCTCAATGCTTATTGTGCTTACAAATGCCTGTCTAAACAAAGACCACTTTAAATTAGACAACATAAACGACGCCTCCTGGAACCCTAATTTAGCTATTCCTTTATTAAAGGCGAATGTTGGGGTATACAACCTATTTGGCGCAACGGATAGTAACGCAGTTTCTATTGATGGTAAAAATGTAAGTCTGATTTATCAAGGTAAAACAGTACGTCTCAAAATGGGTGAGGTTTTAGTTTTTGACGATGTTACCATACCGAGCTCACCAATTGTTTACACTACAACAAGCGTTGCTGCACCTCCAATTCAGCTAGATAGCACATTTAATAAAATAGATGAGGTTGAACTTTCTGCAGGCCAAATGACCATTGCAACTTCAGGACAGTCTAGTTCAGACGAAATTACCTTTACATTTTTAGATATTCTAGATGCACAAAGCCGACCTTTAGTTTTAAACGTTATTGCGGGTAATACTGCAACTAAAGGATTGGCAAATCATAAAATTACTCCAGATAACGGAACTATCCGATTCACGGTTTCGGCAACTGGAAATGGTAATTGCAATGCTGCATTTTATTTAACCGGGCTCGACTTTATTAGTGCAACAGGGGACTTTAACACAGGAACCTTGCGCCTACCTCGCGATTCATTTGAACTCTATGTTTTTAAAAACATTGCCGCTAAAGGGAGCATAACAGTTTCAAACCCAATTCTATCTATCAAAGCAAAAAACAGTATAGGTTTCGATCTAAAACCTTTGTTTGACAAAGTAGAATCCACAAACCCTGCCTCAGGAGACATCAATAAGCTTGTAGTAGATCCAAGAAAATTTGGAACAATCAAAAGTGGAACCTCAGCCGGTGGAGTTGTTGAAAGTGAAATAAGGCTAGACAGAGACAATTCAAATATTAGAGACTTTATTGGCATTACCCCTAAATATTTGTCTCATGAAATTGGTTTAATCGGTGGGTCAACTCCACCAAACACTATTTTCAAAAACTCTTCTTGTGAATTAGAAATGAACATAGAATTGCCTTTAGAAGGGAGAGTTTCGGCATTTGAAGTATTAGATACTATTGACATGCAAATAACAAATGACCTAACGCTCATCAAGGAGTTTTTTATAAAAACATATACCAATAATGGTTTTCCTTTAGACACAAAAATTACCATTCTACTAATGGATGAAAATCGTCAACTAATGCGCAAGGCAGATGGAACCACAATGACGCTATTAAACGAGGTTTTCACCGCAGCGGCAAATGTTGATGGAAATAGCATTGTTACAGAAAGTATGATAGTTAGCTCTGAGCACAAGCTATTGGATGTTGAGGTATTGGCAAGTTTACCATTGGCTAAATATGGTCAAATGCGCGCATCAATGAACACCACAAACTTTGGTAATGATGTAGTAAAAATTCAGTCTGACTACAATTTAGAAGTTAGAGTTGGAGTTAAAATCACCGGAAACGTTAACTTAACAAAGAAGAAATGAGAAAAATAGTTAGCGCTTTGATCCTTTTTCTTTCGTTTATAATAAACGGAAGCGCGCAACAAGACCTTACCCTATACGAATTTAGAGCCGCGCCACAATCGAATGGGTTAAACCCCTCCAAAATACCACTTTGCAAAGGCTATCTTTTACTGCCAGGATTAAGTGGGGGTTATGCTTCGATAAATAGTGAGGGTTTTACTTATGCTGATGCTTTTCAATTGAACGATAATGGATCAATTGACATAAAACTCAATGAAGCTATTGATAAAATGAAAGATTTAAATAACATAAGTTTCGACTTTAAAGCTCCTATATTGGGTTTTGGGTTTAGAATGGGCGCCGGTTTTGCAACCTTTGGAGTTGAGACCAAAGGGTCAAGTAGGTTTACCGTTCCCAAAACTTTGGCCGAATTTATTTGGTTAGGGAACGCAGACGAAAAGTTTCTTGGTCAACGAGCCAGCTTTGATGGTTTAGGCGTTGACTATATGCAATACACTGAATTTGCATTTGGCTATGCACGCGATTTTAATGAAAATTGGACCTTTGGAATTAAGGCAAAATATTTAAGCGGTCAAGCTTTTTTGCGCACCACTCAAAGCAGTCTTGGCATTACCACAAATGCTGAAAATTATGCTATAACTCTTGACGGAGAACTGCAAATTCAAGCAGCTGGAATTGCCGGATTGGTGGTTGATTCTTTATTGAATTTTAATGGCCTTAGCTTCGGTAATATTGGCGATCAGTTAACCGCAGCTGGATCTGGTAATCATGGAGGAGCACTAGATATTGGGGCAACTTATAGACTCAATGAAAAAATCTCTTTCAACGCCTCTGTTCTTGATGTAGGAATAATAAATTGGGCTGCCTCTGCCGTCACAAAAACCTCTAAACCTATTAGTTATACCTATGAAGGAATCTCTGTTTCAGATATTACTAGCGGCCAAGATGAAGCTGAAAGTATTGTTGGAACTCTAGACACATTATTAAGTGGTATCGAATTCGATGACAAACAAGAATCCTTTACGACCACTTTACCAATTAAAATATACGCAGGCGGAAATTATCAAATACTTCCCAAAACAGACTTATCCGTACTTACCTTCAATGAACTATATAACGGTCGATTCAAAACTTCTTTGCGCTTTGGTGTTACTCAACGTGTTAGAAACTTTCTAATGGCTACCTTAAACTATTCCGTTTACGGTAATAGCGCCGCTAATGTTGGAGCCGGTTTCACGCTTAATTTGGGTCCTTTACAGTTGTATACAATTACAGATAACGTAATCGCATTTATGTTACCTGAGCAAAGCAAGAACTTTCACCTCCGATTTGGAATAAATCTCACGTTTGGAAACAACTTTAGCCAGAACTAAAATGACAAAATCTTTACTTTCAACTTTCAAACTGTTGGCTTTTTGTGCAGTGCTTTTATTGACTGCGACTCACATGAAGGCCCAATCTAAATGGGACAAAAAGGGCGAAAAAATTATTGAAAAAAGTGAAGCAGACTATAAAAAAGGAGATTACCTAACTGCAGAAATTCGCGCGTCTCGTTACCTCAAAAAAATGAGAAAACAAGGGAATATGTCCTCCCAGTATTACACCTATGTCTCTCTCTTAAACACTCGATACCTTCAAGGCCTTGGTCGTTTAATGGAAGTTAGAGATAGCCTAGAAAACGGGGTTTTTTATTTCAACATGTTTTTAAGCCCCGATAGTTCATTTTTTACTCCTAGTCTTGTAGCAATTGGCGAGTCTTATTTGGAAACTGGCAACTACGTTAAGGCGAATCAATATTTAAAGCGGGTTGAAGAAAACATAGAAGAGCGACTTAATAATGCAACTCCCTTAACCCTTTCTGATACACTCATTAAAAGGGCTCGAAAAAATCGAGCATTTTACCTATCAGACCCCATAAATAATACCGATTCGATTTTATACAATCACATTAAAAAATTAAAGCTTAGAATTGAAATGCAACTTGGCTTCTTTAATGAAGCTTCGGGAGATGTTGAGCCCCTTATTGTATACCAAAATAAATTAGCACAACGTACTTTTCCAAATGTTGACACTACTGCTAAAAAACCAACTATAAAAATATCAAAGAAAGAGTTTAAGAAAAGAAACGTGGACTTAGCTGCTTTATCTGTTTTGAAAGCTGATTTCCACCGATTATCTGGAAACTACCAGAAAGCAGCTACGTTATATTATGATAATGGAATTGCTTTTAAAAAATCAGTCTCTAAAAAAAGTCTTCCCTACATCCAGAATAATTATGGAAAAACCGCGATGGCGGAAAGCGATGGACGCTTAGAAAAACCTTATAAATACTATGAAAAGATCAAAAGACAAATTATTAAAAGTGGGCAAATATCTAACTACCACAAGTTTTATAATGAAGTTACAGAAAAGGCAATTGAGTCCTATTTAATGGAAGATAAAAATAAAAAAGCACGTAATTTATATTTAAAATACAAACTAGATAACCAACATAAATACAGCCCTAGAAGCGTCTATTACCTCCGAGCCATAATGCTTGAAAACGAATATACTTCCAAGAAAACGAGGTATAAAAAAGCCGTAAAAAAAGAAAATAAACTAAAAGAAGGCATTGAGCAGGTTGTTCCTTATGACAATCTAGCCCATCTCCAGTTTAACGACCATTTCTATAATTTTTACTCTAAAAATAACCGAGTTGAAGAGGCGAGAATTGAGCGAGAAACCAACGAATGGCTTGCGGGTCTAAATATGAGTACAGATGCGCCCTATTATTCTGCAGAAAAAATAAAACTGGCAGAATTCAATATCTTAAATCAAGACAAATTTGCTGATGCAAAATCCGTATTTGATAAGCATTTCGATGGAGTGTTTAGAAAGCAATTCCATTCTCACCACCCTCTTTATAGTGAATTTCTTAAATCTTTTAGCCTACTAAAAACATACACAGACGAATATGACGCAGCCTATCTTTTAGCGGGCGAGCGCTTAAGAATTAGTAATGAAAAATATGGGCCAGAGTCGGAACAGTATGCCTTGGCATTAATACAGCTTAGTGAAATCAATATTCTAAAAGGAGAATACGATCAAGCGGAATCTCAACTTGAAGTAGCATCAAAGATCATTAATAATAATTCTAGCAAGAAGAGTATGGCGTATTACACTTCGCTTAAAAACCTTGCAGATATTTACATGATTAACGGCAAATATGAAGAAGCTAAAGACACCTACAAAAAGGCTTTCAAATTACTTAAAAAATCAGGCGAAGGTGGAGAAATGGATATCAAGTCATCGGAAGACATGGCAGAGCTATATATGACTACTGGACGATATAAGGATGCTGAAAATATTATTTTACAATCCATTAATGCGAATGAATCAAAATTTGGAGAGAATCACTTTAAGTTGGTAAAACCTCTAAACCTTTATGCTCAATTGTATTTGATTTTAGGTGAATATATCGAAGCAGAAAAAAGAGCAAATAGGGCAATAGATATTGCTGAAAAAAGTCTTGGAGACACAAGTGTTGCATATATGGATAACCTTATGCTTCTTGGAAATGTTTATGTGAAAATGGGGAATTATGATGATGCAAAAAAAATATACAAAGATGCCTTATCACTAATTCGTAAAAAATTCGGTGAAGAAAATATTCGTGAAGCTGATATCTTAAAATCACTTGCGGATGCAAACTTTAGGTCTGATGATGCAAACCTTGAAACCATTAACGGTTACCTAGACCATGCAAAAGACATTGTAATTACAAGCTTTAACCCAGCGCATCCTGATTATGGTGCGTTGCTTGAATATCAAGGACAAGTGTTCATGCTTTTTGAAAAATATCCAGAGGCGGATCTAATGCTAAAAGATGCCCAATTCATATGGCTCAATAAATTTGGTAAAAACCACATTAATACGGCTCGAAATGAAATGCTAGTTGGTGATTTAAAATACCTACAACAAAAATATGAAGAAGCCGAAAAAAGCTATGAAGAGGCTGCTCAATCTTATAAGTCGCTGTTCAACGACCTGCATCCTGGTTATTTAGAAGCTAAAAGCAAGCAAGCTAAAAGTTACTATGCAGCTGGTAAATTAATGAAAGCTAAATCTGTTTACGACGAAACAACCGAAAGCTACCTAGGTTATTTGAAGGATTATTTCCCTGCATTGTCTGAGTCAGAAAAAGGAAAATATTGGAACTCTATTAAACGAGATTTTGAAATTTACAATTCTCTAGCACTTGCCACTTACGAAAAAAACAATAAAGCACTTAGAAACGTTTACAATTTCAAACTTTCAACCAAAGCCGTTCTTCAAAGCAGTTCAACGAAGCTTAAATCAAGAATTGTTAATTCAAATGATGGGGATCTAATTTATCGTTTTGACCAATACAATGACAAAAAAGATATGTTGACAAAAGGGCTCGCAATGTCTCCGGAAGAACGCGAGGTTAATGGAATTGAAATGTCAAAATTGAGTAAACAAATTAATGCCCTAGAAAAACAACTGAGTGAAGAATCAGAAGACTTTGCAGGCGCATTCGACAGCGAACAGTATAATTGGAAGGACGTTAAGAAAAGTTTGAAAGAAAATGAATACGCTATTGAAATTATACGTTTTCGTCATTTTGATAAACAATTTACCGACAGCGTATTATATGCAGCACTTATCTTAAATAAAAAATCCAAAGGCCCTAAGCTTGTCTTGTTAAACAACGGAAGTGAGTTGGAAAAAAAATACTTTAAAGGATATAGAAATAGTATCAAGTATAAGGTTAACAAAGACAAGTACAGCTATCCTAATTTTTGGAAAGCAATAGATGAGGAAATTGAAGACGGGGCTAAAGTTTTTGTTTCAGCAGATGGTGTGTTTAACCAGCTTAATATTGAAACCTTAATGGATGAAAACGGTAAATATATCATCGAAAAAAATGAAATATATAACCTTAGTAACTCTAAAGACTTAGTAATAGCAAGAAGAGAAGACTTTATTGAAACCTACGATAAGTCAACAGCAATGTTAATGGGTAACCCAAGTTTTGCTGCAAGCGGAACAGACATTGACTTAGGAAATAAAGTAAGTTCAATTGAAGCTCTGCCGGGAGCTGAAGAAGAGATTAAAAAAGTAGCAAAGTTATTAGATGGCAATCAATGGCAAACTCAAGTTAAAGTGCAAGGCGAAGCTACCGAACAAGCCTTGAAAAAAATGAATAGCCCAAGAGTTTGTCATATTGCAACGCATGGATTCTTTATGGAAGAATCCAATGAAGACGATAAGAAAAGTCAAATTACTGGAGACTTCGCTGATAACCCATTATTACGGTCAGGATTGTTATTTACCGGTGTTGGTGAACTTTTAGCCAAAAACAACATTTATGATTTCAACAAAAAAGATGGAATTTTAACCGCCTATGAAGCTATGAACCTAAACTTAGATCACACTGAATTGGTCGTTTTGAGTGCTTGTGAAACAGGGGTTGGAGAGATTAAATCTGGCGAAGGTGTTTATGGTTTGCAACGCTCATTTATTGTTGCGGGAGCACAAAATGTTATAATGACCTTGTTTAAGGTAAATGATGAAGTTACGCAGGAACTGATGAGTGACTTTTATACTCAATGGCTAGCAACCGGTGATAAAAGAGCTGCCTTCCAAAGTGCAAAACTTAAAATAAAAGAGAAATACCAGAAGCCTGTATACTGGGGTAGCTTTGTATTAATTGGCATGTAATGGACAATAAATCCACTGGAAATAAAGGTGAATTGATTGCTCGAGACCTTCTTATTTCAAAGGGCTACATTATAAAGGCTAGCAACTGGCGTCACTCTTATTTAGAGGTAGATATTATTTGCGAATCAGAAAACGAAATCGTTTTTGTAGAAGTTAAAACCCGCTCCAACGGATACTTTGGAGACCCCATTCAGTCAGTTTCTAATAAGCAACAAAAAAACCTAATTGATGCGGCGGAGGCATATATCGATCAATTTGAGATTGATAAAGAATTTCGGTTTGATATAATCGGAATATTAAACGAAAACCAACAGCCCGACATTAATCATGTAGAGGACGCATTTGGACCTGAATTCTAGTCTTTTCCAGTTTGACCTAAACTCAACCAACTAGTTACTTGTCTCTACTATCTATTTACTAAAATCTGCGAACTTTGCATTGCAATGGGAGACTTTGATCAATTTAAAAGCTTAGACCCTGAGGACTTTTACAAGCACCCAGATGGCTTTATTATTTTTACTGAAAAGTATCACCTAAAACGCGGATATTGCTGTAAAAACGGCTGCAAACATTGCCCCTACGGATTTAAGAAAAACAGAAAAATAAAGAAGAATGACGTTTAAAGAACAAGTACTTCAAGGAATACCAGATAACTTACCAAACCCAAAGCCTTATGATGCGACAATAAATCATGCTCCTAAGCGCAAGGAAATACTTAATGATAAAGAGAAAAAACTTGCATTAAAAAATGCCTTGCGATACTTTCCGAAAAAGCATCATGCTACCCTGCTCCCAGAGTTTAAGCAAGAGCTAAAAGATTACGGCAGAATTTATATGTACCGTTTTCGTCCTGATTACACCATAACAGCTCGATCTCTTGAAGCGTTTCCGCATCAATCGAAACAAGCAGCCGCTATAATGCTTATGCTAAGTAATAACCTAGACTATGCTGTTGCTCAGCACCCTCACGAACTCATTACTTACGGAGGCAATGGCGCAGTTTTTCAAAATTGGGCGCAGTATTTATTAACCATGCAGTATTTAGCTCAAATGACCGATGAGCAAACTTTGGCCATGTATTCAGGGCATCCAATGGGCTTATTTCCATCTCACACCGACGCTCCTAGGGTCGTCGTAACCAATGGCATGATGATTCCAAATTATTCTCAACCTGATGACTGGGAAAAATTTAATGCCTTAGGCGTTACTCAATACGGACAAATGACTGCTGGTTCATTTATGTACATAGGGCCGCAAGGTATCGTGCATGGAACTACAATTACCGTTTTGAACGCCGGAAGAATGATTTCAGAAAATGGCGAAGGACTTGAAGGAAAAATATTCTTAACAGCGGGACTTGGAGGAATGAGCGGTGCACAACCAAAAGCAGGAAATATTGCCGGTTGTATTACCATTTGTGCAGAGGTTAACAAAAAAGCAACGCAAACCAGACATTCACAAGGCTGGGTTGATGAAGTGATTGATAACCTTGACGAACTTATGACTCGAGTAACAAGCGCTAAGGCCAACAAAGAAATCGTCTCGATTGCCTATCAAGGAAATGTGGTTTCCGTGTGGGAACGTTTTGCGGAAGAAGGCATAAAAGTAGACTTAGGTAGCGATCAAACTTCGCTTCACAATCCTTGGGCAGGTGGTTATTACCCTGTCGGGTTATCTTTTGAGGAAGCCAACGAAATGATGGCCGAAAACCCGAGTAAATTTAAAGAACACATTCAAGAATCACTGCGAAGACACGTTGCTGCAGTGAATAAATGTGTGGCAAATGGCACTTACTTTTTCGACTATGGAAATGCCTTTCTGTTGGAATCAAGCCGGGCAAAAGCTGACATACTTAAGGAAGACGGTGACTTTAAATACCCTTCTTACGTTCAAGACATAATGGGACCTATGTGTTTTGACTATGGTTTTGGACCATTTAGATGGGTATGTTCTAGCAGTGATCCAAAAGATTTGGAAATTACAGATAGAATTGCTGCGGACGTGCTCACAAAAATTAAAGCCCACTCTCCTATTGAAATTCAGCAACAAATGGAAGATAATATTCGCTGGATTAAAGCTGCAGGAGAAAACAAAATGGTGGTGGGTTCTCAAGCGCGCATCTTATATGCAGATGCAGAAGGTAGAATGAAAATTGCCGAAGCCTTCAATAGCGCCATTGCTAATGGAGAACTATCTTCACCAATAATTTTAGGTAGAGATCATCACGATGTTTCAGGAACAGATTCTCCCTACAGAGAAACGAGCAACATTTATGACGGATCTCAATTCACTGCTGATATGGCCGTGCAGAATTTTGTTGGAGATGGATTTAGAGGAGCTACTTGGATTTCCCTGCACAATGGCGGCGGCGTTGGCTGGGGCGAAGTTATGAATGGTGGATTCGGAATGCTTCTAGATGGGTCCAAAGACTCGGACAGAAGGCTTAAAATGATGTTGCATTGGGATGTAAACAATGGAATTGCAAGAAGAAGTTGGGCTAGAAACGAACCTGCAATTTTCGCAATAAAACGCGCCATGGAAAATGAACCCTTGCTGAAAGTTACCTTGCCAAATATTGTTGATGACTCCTTACTAGATTAGACGTTTGAAAGAACTCTACATTTCAGACCTGGATGGAACACTGCTAAACTCTTCGGGTCGCTTATCTGAAAAGAGCGCTGTCATTGTTAATTCCTTAATCAATAACGGGCTCAACTTTACTATTGCTACAGCTCGTTCTTTTGATTCTGCAAGTCCTTTAATTGAAAAGTTAAACTTGAAGTTACCAATGGTTTTGTACAATGGGGTTCTGGTTTATGACCCTATTTCAAAAGTCAATATTCATTCTAACTTTGTTGAAGCTGACCACAAAGAAGTCATTCTTAATTGCTTACTAAAGAAGGGTATTGAGCCCATTGTATTTACTCTAGATGCTGCTAATCATCCTTCGGCATATTACAGAAAGCTTAATAACCCAAATATGGCAACATACATAAACACCAGACTCTCCCAAAAAGACCGACGATTTCAGCAAGTAGAAAATTTTTTTAAAGCACGCACAGAAAATGTAATAACTATCATTTCAATTGGGGATGAAAAAACCCTTTTAGCTGCTAAAAAAAGTATTGAGGCATTGTTGGAGATTCAAATTCATTTTGCTGAAGATGTCTATTATAAAAATGCCTTTTGGTTAGAGTTTACCGCTCCAAAGTCTTCAAAAAAAGACGGCGTTTCTTTTCTTAAGAACCATCTGAGCGCGGAAAAATTAATCTGTTTTGGAGATAACCTAAATGACATATCCATGTTTAAAATAGCAGATGAAAAATTCGCAACTGCTAATGCTCGAAATGAATTAAAATCAATAGCTACTGATAGTATAGGGCATTGTGATGATCATGCAGTGGCGAGATACCTTCAGCAAAGATTAAAAGCATAATGAGCGCTAATTGACAAATGGCACATCAATAAATATGCACCTTTGAACTATGAAAACTCCAAACTTTTTGATTGCCATAATATGTATCGCATTATTTTCTGCTTGCGAAAACGATACTCCAAAAACAAAGCTTATAACTTCTGAAAAGGAGCAAACAATAAAGGGAAATGACGATCGGGTAATCCTAGAAAAAGCGCATAAAAAATCTGCTTTTTTAAGTAACCAAGCCATTCGATTTAAAATTAATTTAAGCTTTGGTGGAAAAGAACGACTGGCTGGAAAAATGACCTTAGCTACAAATTCTACAGCAGGAAAAATTGAATATAAAAATGGGAATGTCTTGCTTTATAATAAAGAAGGAATATTCCATTCTGATAGCATGGGAAGTGATAGCAAACTACGTTTTGCAGCTTACACTTGGTCTTATTTCTTTTTACTTCCCTATAAACTAAGTGATCCAGGGACTAATTGGAGGCCATTGAATTTACCATCTTTAGGTGACTCAAAACAGAGCGTGTACCATCTAAGTTTTAATGCTGGTATAGGTGATGCACCAGACGATTGGTATAAAATATACGCTAACCAAAAATCAAATTTGGTAGAGGCGGCCTCCTATATTGTTACCGCAAATAAAACTAAAGAAGAAGCAGAGAAAGACCCGCATGCAATTCAGTATCTAAATTATAAACTAGTAAGCGGTGTTCCAATAGCACATAAATGGGCGTTCTGGGCTTGGAGAGCAGACAGCGGACTTACAAAACAGCTTGGAAATACTCAAATAGAAAACGTTGAATTTATAGCTATAAAAAATGATTTCTTTCATTCAGACTCCAGCTTAATCCAGCTGCCCTCAAATTAAAACGTTATGGCACTAAACATTGTATTACTAGAACCAGAAATCCCTAACAACACGGGAAATATTGGCCGATTAAGTCTTGCTTCTGGAAGTACACTTCACTTAATTAAGCCACTTGGATTTAACATAGATGATGCTCGAGTAAAGCGGTCAGGATTGGACTATTGGAAGAACGTTGACTTACAAGTCCATGAGTCCTGGGAGCTTTTTTTATCAAAGTATCCTAAAGCGGAATTCGCATTTATGAGTAGTCATGGCGAAAACGACTTCTACTCCATTGATTTTAAGGAGGATATGTTTCTAGTTTTCGGAAAAGAATCCGTGGGATTACCTAAAGAATTGATTGCAAATAATAAGGATAAAACATTCAAGATACCCCTATATAGCCCACATATACGCAGTTTGAACCTTGCCAACTCAGTTGGAATTGTGGTTTACGAGGGACTAAGACAGCTTCAAAACGCCGAATAACTTCCGCCAAACATTACTTTTGGTCTGCATGCACTTCTGGAATTCAATAGTTACGCGTTTTGCTTTGTTCTTTACAGTTCTAATCGTACTATCGATTTCAATTGCTGGGTATATGGCATTTAACCGTGCTGCAAAAAACATTTTCAGCGAAACACAGAATACATTAGAGCACGAATCGGTATTAGCAAAACAAACCTTCGAAGCCCTGCTTAAAGAAGTAAGAAATGACATTGGAGTTATTGCACAAAGTCCTTCATTTAAAAACTTCACTAAAAACCAATACGATTCAACTGCTACTAAAGACCTTTTTAGGGCCCTTTTAAACAATAAGCAGAATTACTACCAGATAAGACTTATTGGAATAGCTAATAGTGGAAGAGAGCTCATAAGGCTAGATAAGACAAGCAACGGGATAGTTGCCAAACCCAACAGGGAATTGCAAGAAAAAGGAGATCGTAATTACTTTAAATCGACCATAAAACTCAACGAAGGTAAAATCTACTTTTCTCCCATTGATCTAAATCAAGAATATGGAATAGTAACACAACCTTACATCCCAACGATAAGAGCAGCAAGCCCTCTTTACGACGAAAGTAACAGTGCAGTGGGCATTGTGGTTATCAATGTAGACTTAAAGCCGCTTTTCGAAAAAATTCGGTCATCCATACGTAAGGACCATTCCGTATTAATCGTTGACAAAAATGGAGATTATGTCTTCAATGCGGATAGCAATAAACAATTTGGAAAACAGCTTGGAAAAGATGCTAATTTTAATACTGAATATACTGTTGAACGATCAAACACTTATGCTAAAAGTGTTTTAAATGAAAATGACCTTCAATCCAAATTTGTATTTCAAGAACATCAATTATTCAACTTTAATCCAAGTCAAAAACTGAGTTTAGTTTTACTCACTCCATTAGATTTAGTCTTAAAAAACGCCCAGAATATACGTAACGAAATTGTGCAAATAATTGCTCTGATAATTGCTCTTTTTCTCGCATTAGTATTCTTCTATTCTCGCTTTTTTGCTAAAAGAATTCAAAATATTACCCAAGCAATTGGTTCATATGCCAATGGGAAGTCTGTTAGTCTTCCTCTTCCAAAAAACAATAACGATGAGCTTGATTTACTCTCTGATAGTTTCTTAAAAATGAAAGGAACGATAGACGAAAAAGTAAGCGAGTTAGAACAAAGTCTCAAGGAGACTGAGCAAGCAAAAAAGGATAGAGATAACTTCCTTCAGAACATGAGTCATGAGCTCAGAACACCGCTAAATACGATTTCTGGAATGACTCAACTCCTTCAGAAAAATGCTAAAAATGAGCAGAATAAACCCATCATTGATGCCTTGGAACGCAGCGCTAAAAACCTCTCGGGCTTAGTGTACGATATCCTTGATCACAAAAAGTTGGTTGAAGGCAATATTGAACTAAATCTACAACCAATTCAATTGAGTGAGTTGGTTAAAAGCTGTGTATCCGTATATCAATTTGAAGCGGTTTCGAAACAGCTCCTATTAAAAACTGGCATTGACGAATCCTTAGCCAAGAACTGCTACCTAATTGACCCACTTCGTTTTGAGCAAATACTAAGTAATCTGATAATCAACTCCATAAAATGTACCGATAAAGGAGCTATTAATATTACGCTAAATGTTCTTGATCAGCAGCTTATTCTTGAAGTAGAGGATTCAGGGATTGGAATGAAAAAAGAGCAAGTCGCTGCTCTCAATTCACTAAATACAGCAGATAATAACTTCACAGAATACTCTAAAAATAGTTTTGGCTTAGGATTGAACATTGTCATGGATTTAATCCGCCTGCACAATGGAAATTTAAAAGTTAAATCAATTGAAGGGAGTGGGACACATTTCACAATATCAATACCGATTGCGAAAACGACTCCAGTAGAAATAAAGAATGCGCACGAAACACCTGAGTTTTATTTTTCTAAAACCCTTTCTATCCTGCATATAGAAGATGATACAAGTAACCAACTTCTTGTAAACCAATTCTTAACATCCAACTCAATAACAGTTCAAGTTGCCACTACAATTGCAGAGGCAAGCTCATTATTGAATGAACACAGTTTTGACCTAGTAATTGCCGATTTGAACTTGGCTGAAGGGTTTGTAGCCAATCAATTGCAAAAACTTAAAGAACAATTCAATTTGCCTGTGCTTATTTTATCCGCTGAGGAATTAATTAATACTCATCAGTTTGATGGCGCATTACTAAAGCCATTTAACAATTTCGACCTTCAAGCCATGGTGATTTCTTTATGGAATCAAACGGAATATGCTACACCCGATTTTTCCAAAATATTTGACGATTACGACAATGATAACGTCAAACTCAGCAAAGTTTTTTCCATTTTAAAGGATGAATTCGAACAATATTATCAGCGCATTTCTCAAGTGGTTATAACTAAAAATCAACCAGAATGGGAAGCAATACAGCACCGACTCGTTGTTCATGTAAAGCAACTAAAGCTTAGTAATTTAGAACTTGTAATAAAAACACCAGTTGCTAATTTAACTACCGATCAACATTCCGAAATATTGGGTGCTATTGCGTTTTACATTGCCAGCATAAGGGCAGTTCAGCTTACTAATTTAACAGCTTAATTTTTTCAAGTAAGTCCTTTTCATAGGTTTCACTTACTGGAATTTCTTGTTTGCCTATTAAAATATTTCCTCTTTCAATCGCCTCAATTTTATTCAAATTGACAATAAAAGACCGGTGCACTCTGCTAAAGTAATCTGGAATTTTTTCAGCTAATTCTTTCATGGTCATAAGCGTCATTACCTTTTTACCCTCAAGAACAATACTTATGTAATTCGATTCAGATTTAAAATATTGCACTTCCTTTAGAACAATTTTTACCAGCTTATTCCCATCCTTAACAAAAAGACGATCAGCCACACTCGACTGCTCCTTACTCTCGTTCTTCCTTAACTTTTGAATAGCCTTGTAGAATCGGGCAAAGTCAATTGGTTTTACTAAAAAATCAACGATTTGCTCGAAATCGTAAGATTCAGCTGCAAACTCTGACTTTGAGGTTATCATAATTACATTGGTTTTTTCATCCAACATCTTTAGGATATCTTTTCCTGTAATATCAGGCAAATCAAAGTCCAAAAAATTAGATCAAAAGCATTGGATTGAATCAAATTAACTGCCTCAAAGCCACTTTGAGTGGTTAAAACTGATGTTACTTCCTCTGTTTTAGAACAAAAATGTTCAACCAGGTCACATATTAGCGGGTCATCGTCTACAATTAAGCAATTCATTTATCCTTTTATACTTAGAATTCGTCCAGCAATTTACCCTTTTTGTACAAAACCCCAAATTCTAGTGAAACAAATAAATACATTGGTCTGGATATGAATAAAAATTGGATAATAAGTATGATTGGGATTATGATCTTGGTGATTTACCAAATAAATGCCCGTACCAATAACCTGAAAAATCTTGATGGAGAACCAGGAATGAGCATGTTGCAAAGTCCTGGTAAAGACCTTAAAGAAATTCCTGAAACCGATTACAATTTAGGAGATGGTCATATCGATAATCTCAAGCAATTTCCAGAAGTAAAAGCTGGCGACGAAACTCCATTTGATTTATGGAATTATGGAGGTAAAGGAAAAACTTCTTTTACTATGCCTGAACTTCCAATGCCGTGGGAAAACTGAGTTTCTATGAATGAGTCTCGTAAAGAGGGTTTTATGAAAAAAGTTGACGCTTACATGGCTGATCGGTACAACTTTAATGGTGCTGAAATTGAAGGTGTCATGCAATCGGGATTAAGAAAACCAGTAATGAAAGGTCCTATTGCAATATTGCCAAATGGAGTTTCTAGCTATGAAGACTTTAACAATATGACCGCTGATGAAATAAAGCAAAAGGATGTTTTTCCTTACAAACCACTTGCCCATCCAATACACAGCACAGCTCATATGGTTTTTCCTGATGAATGGAATGAAGTGCACCCAGAGCACAATAGAATGGATATGGATCATGATTTTCCAGATGAGTATTTACCTGAATTTCCTGCACCATTATTTCTTACTACATACAAAGAATTGGGCGATGTTTCAAACGGAAAAGAAATAACAATCACCAACTATTGGGAACTATTCAACGGATTACTTACTCCCGAGCAAATGGAAGGCTTAAAAGAATTACTACGCCCCTCTCCAACGACGTGGTTTAATCAGACTACGCATAGAATTACCAAAGCGCCAAGCGCCGGAGGTGCTTGCTTTTCTTGTCACGTTAATGGCCACACCAATGCTGCATTTGAACTTGCTCCAGATGCACGTCCAAACTTGGCAAGATTAAGAGTAGAGACGCCAACGATGCGCGGCAATTATAACCTACAGCTTCTAGCTTCTAAACGTTCCGTTAGAAGTATGGATCACTTTGCTGAAATTGAAGAATACTTTGACGGTGACCCAATGATGCAACAAGCAATTGGTCCTCGTGCGCATCAAAAACAAGTAGCAAATAGAATGGGAGACTTTAACTCTATCATTGATTTTCCGCCTGCTCCTAAATTAGGGCCACTTGGGAAATTATTAAAAGAAAAAGCAAATGAACAAGAGTTAAGAGGCGAGTCCTTATTTTGGGGAAAGGCAATGTGTTCTCAATGTCACAGTGGACCTGAATTTGTAGACGATTATATGCACGATTTGCAAGTAGAGCGATTCTATCATGGAAGACCTGAAGGACCAATAAAAACATTCGCTTTACGCGGAATTAAAGATTCTCCACCTTACTTGCACGATGGACGTTGTCCAACACTGCATGATGCGGTTGAGTTTTTCAATATTATTCTAGAATTAGACTTGAACACTAAGGAAAAAGAAGATTTAGTCGCATACTTATTATGTCTATAATATGGTAAAACACACAAAATATTGGTTTCTTAAAAACGCTATTAACCTTATGCGAATTAGCATTGGCGTAGTATACGTTTGGTTTGGAATGTTAAAGTTTTTTCCAGCATTAAGCCCAGCAGAACTATTGGCGGAACGCGCAATTGAAATGGCTTTTTTTAATTTAGTTGAAGGACACGTGTATATTTTATTCCTTGCTGGATGGGAAGTAATGCTAGGTGTTGCTTTTTTATTGAATTACAAATTGAAGCTTATGATTCCTGTAATGTTTGGACATATGCTATGTACCATTATGCCAGCATTTACAGCACCAGAGGAAGTATTCAATTTCTTTCCTTATGGCTTAACCTTAACGGGACAGTACATAGTAAAGAACTTTGTGTTGGTAACAGCAGCATTATTTTTACTAAAATATAGCGAACAAGAAACTGCAGAAATAGAAGCTGCATAAATCTTAAAGATTTTCATATACCGAGGGCTTGAAGAACCCTCCACTACGATAGAAAGCCCTCAATGCAAATTGGGGGTTTTTTATAATTCCCCTGCTCTTAATTGAGCACCTACTTGTTTTTGAAGTTGATCGTAAATCTTTTTAATTGACTTGTCAACTACTTTGTCCGTGAGTGTTTGATTTGGATCTAAAAACTCAAAACTTAATGCACAACTTTTAGTTCCTGCCTCCAAGCCTTTTCCTTGATAAACATCAAAAATCGAAACCTCTTTTAATAAATTTCTTTCGGCCTGTAGGGCTACATTGCGAATGTCCTGAAAGTCTACTTTCTGATCAACCACCAAGGCTAAATCTCTTCTTGTTCCTGGAAATTTAGGAACCGGCTTGTATTTTACTTTTTTCGTTGAAAGTACTTTTACAATATTCTCCCAACTCAACTCTAAATAAAACACCGCTTCTTTTACACCAAAAGCTTTTAGATTTTTCTGGTTCACCAGTCCAACAGAACCTAGGTTTAACTTACCTGAAAACAAATCTAAACCATAGCTTAATGCAGCATTTTTAGTAGGCTTAGTTTTCGAGGCCAATGGTGAAACTCCAATTTTAAGAAGTAAATTTTCTGCTATTCCTTTCAATTCGAAAAACTCCGCTCTCTTTAATTTTTCAGTCCAATTGCTGCTTGCTTGCCTACCTGTCAAATAGGCTACTAGCCATTCTTTTTCTTCGCGTTTATCGGAATATTGGTGGTAAGTTTTTCCAAATTCAAAAACTTTTAAATCAGACTGCCCTCGATTTTGATTGTAGGCGATGGTTTCTAATCCTTGAAACAACATATTTGCTCTCAAAACCGACAAATCATTGCTCAATGGATTTAAGATATTTATTACATCGCTGCCTTCGTCATAAAACTCTTTTGCCGTAAGGCTATTATGAATCATTTCAGAGTAGCCCAGCGAGGTTAAATGATCGTACAATTTTCTTCTTAATACTTCAACATTTATAGCTGGAGAAGGAGAAATAGAAATGCCCATTCGCTCAGGAAATGGAATTGAATTGTAACCGTAAATTCTTAAGATTTCCTCAACTATGTCTGCTGGTCGCAATACGTCATTTCTATAAGCAGGAACGCTTAATTCCATTCCTATATCGTTCATTTTTAAAACAGAAATATCTAAACTCTCCAAAATCGATTTTATGGTCTGTCTCTCTATTTTGCTGCCAATTAGTGTATCACAGTAACTGTAAGAAAATTCAATTTTTGTCGCTTCAATTTTTGAAGGGTAAAGATCGAGCAACTCAGAGCTTACCGCTCCGCCCGTCAACTCTTGTATCAAAAGAGACGCTCGTTTTGCTGCTAAAACAGTAATATCTGGGTCAATTCCTCTTTCAAAACGAAAAGAAGCATCAGTATTTAAAGCATGTCTTTTTGCTGTTTTACGAACTGAAACTGGATTAAAATAAGCAGACTCTAAAAATATTTCAGTCGTTTTTTCCGTCACTCCTGATTTACTTCCACCAAAAACTCCAGCTATGCACATTCCTTCTGATTCATTGCATATCATAAGGTCTTTATCCGATAATTTACGTTCAACTCCGTCTAGGGTCTCGAAAACAGTCCCTTCAGCTAGTTGTTGAACAATAACTTTATCTCCCTTTATTTTCGCTGCATCAAAAGCATGGAGTGGTTGCCCTAATTCGTGTAAGACATAATTTGTAGCATCAACCACATTATTGATAGGATTCAGCCCTATGCACTTTAATCGATTTTGCAACCATTCAGGAGAATCGGAAACTTTAATGTTTGAAATCTTCACACCAACATACCTCGGGCATGCTTCAACGTCTTTTACTTCAATATTGAGCTTATCAGCCCCTTCTTTAAAGCTCGATATTTCAGGTAGGGTAATATTTCCAGATGAAATGTTTTTATGCCGCAATACAGCTGCCAAATCTCTAGCAACACCATAATAACTCATTCCATCAGCTCGATTTGGAGTAAGGCCTATTTCAATTGTAAAATCAGAAGCTAAATCAAAATAATCTGCGGCAGGAATTCCAACTTCAGCATCAGCGTTGAGCACCATAATTCCATCATGACTTTTGCCTAGCCCTATTTCATCCTCAGCGCAAATCATTCCTTCAGAAACTTCTCCTCTGATTTTTGATTTTTTGATTTCGAAGCCCTCACCCTCAGTTGGAAAAAGCTGAGTTCCTACAGTGGCGACAACAACTTTTTGACCTTTTGCAACATTTGGAGCTCCACAAACAATTGGAAGAGTGGCTGCTGCTCCAATATTAATCTCAGTTACTTTTAATCTATCCGCATTCGGATGTTGCTCACAAGAAACAACTTCTCCAATAACCAAACCCTTCAGACCGCCTTTTACCTGATCAAATGCCTCAATTCCCTCCACCTCTAAACCGGTATCAGTAAGTAATTCACCAACACGTTCTGGGGATAAATCAAAATCTAAATAATCTTTAAGCCAATTGTAAGAAACCTTCATAATAAATGCTTTTCGAGCGGGGCAAAAGTAATGATTTGCATGCGTTCAATGTTGCGTTCAGTATCGTATTAGAGCCAATAAAACTATTACCTTCGTAGCAGCTAATTAAAATACAAAATATGACTCGAAAAGCATTCGGATTTTTACTTATTTCAGCATTACTTTTTTCAATTTATAGTTGCTCAGGAGATGGGGCTAGTAAGACCATTAAAATTGGAAATGAGCAATGGGCAGTTAGTCGTTCTTTAAACTATCTAGGAAAAATTATTCTTGAGGAAAATGGTATTCCCGCTGAAATCGTAAATACCGATATTGAAAATATTTATCGTGATTTAAACAAAGGAAAAATTGACCTTTTCTTAGATACTTGGATAGCTGGGCACGATGTGTATTTATACGAATATAATGACGTAGAAGACTTAGGTGCTGTTTACAAAGGTTGCCGCCTAGGAATGGCTGTGCCGTCTTACTTTGACATTGACTCAATCGTTGACTTAAAACGGGATTCATCAATTTATGGTAACGTATTTTATGGCATATCAAAAGATGCCGGAGTTATGATTAGTTCCATCACAGCCTTAAAACAATATGAGATGAATCCTAGAATTGTCAGTATGGAAGAAGATAAATTGGTGAAACAGTTAGAATTAATGACAAATCAGAAACAAAATTTTGTAACAGGGGCCTGGAAACCTCATTGGAAAATTAAGCAATACGAACTTAAATTTCTTGCCGATACTTCTAATTCTTTTATTGAAAACGATGAAATACATAAGTATGCAAAAGCTGGTTTTAAAAAGGCTTACCCGAAGGCCGCTAAAATACTTTCAAATATTTTCTTTACCGACGATGAGTTTTCAGATTACCTATTAGTGCTTAAAGATGCAACTGAACCTGCCGACATTGAGTCTAAAATAAGGGCTTGGATGAAAGCACATCCAGAGAAAGTTGCGGCTTGGGTTAAGTAAAGTGTTTTAGGTAAACCAATGTGCTTGTTGGAACGGTTTGCATATGGCTTGTGGAGGTTTCGAAGTACTTTTCTGTCCACCGAAACCAAACCTAGGTGCGGAGCGAAAGCCTTCATGGCAATGCCTTACCCGCCATTAGCTATATGCTTTGTTGGGCATAGTTTTTTATTTTCTTATTCAAATAATTCGTCTCCTTCTTTGATTGATTTCACATCTCGGAAATTTGATAAAGTCCCTTCAACCGTTGTTGGATTGGCCTCAATCACTGTCTTATTTTTTGTCTCACGATTTATGACCTTAATTCCATAGTCAGTTCTTTGTGAATTTGCAGAATATTCTTGAAAGACAACATAGCGATATATTCCGCTGTCGAAATACAAATAGTTTAAATCAAGTCCCTCGTTTTGAACTCCGCCACCTCTCAAATACCATGAAAACTGGAATTCATTCCAACTAGTCGACAGTTTCTTAGGAAATTCAAGTTCAATATTTTTTTCTGTACCGTATCTGTACACTAAGTATTTTTCGTTTGTGTCGAGAGCAATAACTAGCCGTTTACCTTTTACAGTTTCAAATTCAAATACAGACTTCTCGTTAGTCTGCAAGTATTCTTGTGAATAACAGAATAGTGGAATTAGGAATGCAGTTAATAAGAGTATCTGTCTCACTTATTTTAAATTATGCCCAACAATTCGATATATCCACCGGTAGATATATCCGCCTTATAGCAAACACAAATATATTTTATCCAAAGGGCTTTAAATTTTGGCTCAACACCCCTTGACCTTTCCTTATTAAGCCCCTTGCGCCGCTTTCTTCTTTCTTCTCCTTTGAATCGATTTCAAAGCAGCATTTCCAAGAACAGTAGAAAATATGATAAGCGCACCAAGGTAAAAGCCCGGTGTCATTTGTTCGCTTTCGCCAAAAAATATTAACGCTAAAACAACAGCATAAATAGGCTCCATATTTATACTAATACTTACAGTAAAAGGTGATAGTTCTTTCATTACCTCTACGCTTACCACAAATGCAATTGCAGTGCATACCAACCCAAGAATCAACAAATAAATAATATCGTTAATTCCTGGCGAAAAGTCAGCAATCGTAGGTTGTTCAAATAAAAGAGTGTACAATGAAATACCCAATACTCCTCCCACCATCTCGTAAAAAGTAATAATTCTTGCTTTATTTTCTCGAATTAATAAGCCGTTTATGGTGCTAAACAAGGCCGCTAAAAAAGCGGAGGCAAGTGCCAGCAGAATACCCAAGGTGTATTGACTTTCAAAATTAAATATGAGCGATAGCCCAACAATAACAGCTATACCAAAAAACAATTCGTAAAAAATTAATTTTCTTTTAAAGAAAATGGGTTCCAATAATGCCACGAAAAGAGATGCAGAAGCAAGGGTGGTTAGTGCAACTGAAACATTAGAAACTTTAATGGCTTGAAAAAATGTACTCCAATGTGCCGCTACAATAAAACCTACAAACAGAAAGGTTGCTGCCTTTTTAGGTGGTATTCTCAATTGAGCTTTTGTTGCTATGGCATAAATTACCAGACCAACTGAAGCAATCAACATTCTATACCAAACAATTGAATAATAGGGAACTTCTATCAGTTTACCCAATATTCCAGTAAACCCCCAAACAAAAACCGTTATATGGAGCGCCAGTTGATAGCGATAATCGAAAATTAGATTTTTGAGCATCGATTACTGTTCCGATTGAGATTCGGCTACTCCACCGCTCAAAATAATTTTCATCATTTCGGCTGGCTTTACTTTTAACGGTGTCACGTTTTTTTTAGGCACAATAAATATATTACCGGTAAACCCATAACTGTGCGGCAAATACACCATTACCTTCTCCTCTTCTATTCCCCAATTGCTCAAGTCAGATTGCGTTATAAACCCTGGCTTTTCTACATCAGGGCTTAGCTTTACAAGGACAGGTTTTGAGAATTTCTTTTTCTTTCCTCCAACTATGGCTTCTGTAAAGTCCATAATTGAAGTATAAATTGATTTAATAACTGGTGCTTTATTCAGGAGACGCTTAAACCAGTAATTGATAGGAGTTGCGATTACAGTATTTCCTAAAAAACCGATAACTGTAATCATGACCAGCAAAATAACCAATCCTAAACCTGGAATGTCAATTTTAAAAGGAAGAATAGTCGGGAGTATAGCGTCTATAAAACCCAACAATGCAATAATTACATATAAGGTAACAGCCAATGGAACAGTAAATAACACACCTTGTAAAAAGTATGTTCCTATTTTTTTAAGCATCTTGCATTAGTTTTTCTCGGTCCTTTTTTCTTAATCCTTTTACAACCAAATTGTACGACTGATCAATCATTTTTTTAGCAAGCTTATCATCCACATCAGATACTACATCTATTGTATTCCAATGTTTTTTATTCATATGAAACCCCGCATTAATTCCACTAAATTCCTCTCGCAGTTCAATTGCCAATTCAGGGTCACATTTCAAATTATAGCTTCTAAAATTATCGACATCACACAAAGCGTACATTTTTCCAACTACTTTAAAAACCAATGTTTTATTATCAAATGGAAAATCCTCAGTTGTTCCTTTTTTTGATAAACAGTATGCTCTAAATTGAATAATATCCACTAAAACGGGTCTTATAATAAACGATAAAAGTACAATAAGGACAATGATTCCAGATTTTCCTGTTCACCATTTTTATGGGCATATTTATTGGTGTGCATAACGGAATAAAAACCACAATAGCACAAGGCATGAAAAATTACTTTTGTTCATGAAAATGATTTTAGATAGACTAAGCTTACGCAATCGCATTTACATCTCCCTTACTCTTTTGGTTGTAATTAGCTTTATAATTATCGGCGCTGTTACTATTTGGTACACACACATAGAAAATGAGCGCTATCACAACCAGCGACTTGAGCGAAAAGAAAAGGCCATTACTGCTGCTTTAAGCTACTTTTTAGAAGACAAGGAAGAAGATATTTATGCATTATATACGAGAAGTTTTCATGAAAAAATTGTCGAGTTAGCAGATATTCATGGCTTAGAGGTAAACCTTTACGATATGGAGGGCAAGTGGATTGCATCTTCCAATTTTGATTATTTCGACCAAGGTATTTTACCTGAAATTCTTGACGACCAGCTCATGCAAACTATTTTTGATAATCGTGGACACTATGTTAGCGATCGTTATGTGGGTGATGAAGACCTATTAACCGCTTTTACTTTTTTACGTGGAGCTTACGAAGAGCCAATAGCACTGGTGAGTATCCCCTATTTTACAAGTAATGAGATTCAAAAAGAAGAAACATTTGAATTACTGTATCGACTTGGTCAAATCTATTTGCTATTGATGCTAGGGGCACTAGCTATTGCATTTTTCTTGTCAAACTATATTACCAAAAGCCTGCAGTCGATTACACAAAAAATTAGGTCGTTAAGTTTGACAGAGGCGAACGAAGAGATTCAATGGGAATCAAATGATGAAATCGGAGAGCTGATAGACGAATACAACAAAAAGGTTAGAGAGTTAAAGTCAAGCGCTGATCTATTGGCTAAAAGTGAACGTGAAGGTGCTTGGAGAGAAATGGCACGGCAAGTGGCACACGAAATAAAAAACCCGTTAACACCAATGAAACTTTCAGTTCAGCAATTGGAGCGGAGCTGGAAAGATGGAAAAGAAGATTTCTCTATTCGAATGAAACGCTTTAACGAAACAATGACTCAGCAAATTGATACCTTATCAGATATTGCTACCGAGTTTTCAAATTTCGCCAAACTCAATAAGTCTAAACCTGAAAAAATTAACCTTACAGAAGATTTAAAAAATTGCATAAAACTTTTTGATGGAGAATCCATAAATATTCAATTCTCAAGCTCAGAAAGGAAGACCGAAATTTTAATTGATAAAACTCATTTCAATCGAATTTTTACTAACCTCATTACCAATGCAATTGAAGCAATTGGTGAAGGAGTCGAAGGGCAACTAAAAATTACGGTAGTTGTTAACGAAAATGATATTGACGTTTTACTTGCTGACAATGGTATTGGTATTGAACCTGAAAAATTGGGACGCATATTCGAGCCTAACTTTACAACAAAATCAACGGGAACCGGACTTGGCTTGGCTATGGTAAAAGGAATGCTGGATGCTGCAAAGGCTTCCATATCTGTCACCTCTAGTGCAGGAGAAGGCTCAACCTTCTCACTGTCTTTTCCTAAAGTTACCTAGTCTTAACTTTTGAGATTCTAATATCTCCCTGACTTGGATGATACATCATGCAAACTATTTCGTCATCTGCTTCACAGGTTGAGGAAGACCTAAACGTAGCAATAACTTCTGTTCCATTTGGAATATTTTCAACCTTACTTCGATTACAAACTCTGAAATCTCCACCTTCCATTTGCAAATAACCCCCCGTACAATCTTTTATTACAATTGACTTTTTATTGGTTTTATTGTCACAAGAGATAACTCCAATAAATAGAAAAATTATGAATCCAAGTAAGGATATATTTTTAAGCATGGTATTCGGTTTTTTTAGATAAACTCGATTTTAGCACAGTTATTACTTCAAAAAAATGCCTTGGTCTTCTTAATTCACCAAGGCATAATTTGAGTTTAAAAGTTATCTAAATCAATGGGTCTCATTACAGCCATCCATTTAAGGATAGTTTCTCCGATTCCTGGTGCATCAATGTGGTATATGTACATTCCCGATGCAATTGGAACTCTCGATTGATTTTTAAGGTCCCATTCTAAGAAAGTTATTGTATCGTCATCTTTCTCTAAAGTTCTTACCAGTGTTCCGTTAATGGTATAAATACGAACGGTAACAGTTTGAGGCCCAGCATTGTCTTGCGCTATATCATAAATCTCATTACTGGATAACCCTTCTGATTTTCCGTAGTGATTGAACAAAGCATCTTGAGCAGTCAATAAATTTGACGTTAAAAGAAAAGCAACTATGAAAGCTAGAATCCTCATTGGTGAGATTAAAGTATTATAAAACCAAATCCTAGAAGCTGAATAAAATCAGAAATTGATTTTTAATAAATAATCGGTTGATTTATGGAAGTAAGTGGAAATTACTTTGGGCGTTTGTAAACTGGCACCGTGCTGCAAGGCTCTCCATACATGAGAGACTTAGCAAAGGGTTGTAACTTATTTGTAATTTCAACCCACGCAGCTTCAGAAACGGTTCTATCTCCGCAGCCTTTTATTACAATTCTTGTATCTTGATATTCATTAGAATTGATTGATCGAATAGCTTGCAATAACAGCTGCTGTTCTACCTCTTGCTTACTTCCAAAATGAATCGTTACTGCAAATTCTTGCAATGCAGAACTCAATAACATGTATGCCCAACTTGGAATAATTGCATCAACCGAACAGGTCAGTGCTACATGCTTATTTTGATAAGTCGACCAATCGTTTTCTTTAATAAAAGCTCTGAAATCTTTTTCTTTTAACGCAATTTCTTGCCAAAGATTTTGGGCAATATCGTACTCAATTATTTCTTCGATTGGAAAAAAATCGGCCATATCTAGCTGAATTAAGCCAGATTTTGCAACTTTATTTATTATTTCGTTATTCATAATTTTTCTCCCGCGGAATACGCAAATCTCGCAGATTTTTCCGCATATTAAGTTTTGTATGGATATTCAAATCTGCACGTATCTGCAAGAATTGCGGGCAATAAATCACATAAAACCTAATTCCAATTGAGCTTCTTCAGACATCATATCTTTTTCCCAAGCAGGCTCAAAAGTGATAGTCACTTTAGCATCGCTTACAATTTGAATTCCTTTTATTTTTTCTTCCACCTCGGCCGGCAAACTCTCTGCAACTGGGCAACTTGGCGATGTTAAGGTCATTAAAACATCTACTTGTGCAGTATCGCTAACAGCAATATCATAGATCAATCCTAACTCATAAATATCCACCGGAATTTCTGGGTCAAAAATCGTTTTTACCACCTCAATTACTGTATTCTCAATTACTTTTTTATCCATCTTAAATTGCTTTTGCTGAATAAGCTAAGGCGTATGTTTTTATTTTTTTAATCATTGATACCAATCCGTTTGAGCGTGTTGGTGAGAGGTGTTCTTTCAATCCAATTTTATCTACAAAATATAAATCTGATTTCAGAATTTCATCTGCTGTTGAATTACTCAAAACACGAACAACCATCCCTACAATTCCTTTGGTAATAATAGCATCAGAATCTGCTTGGAAGTGCAAAGTTTCTTTTTCTTTAGAAGGAATCAACCACACTCTACTTTGGCATCCTCTAACTAAATAATCTTCAGATTTATCCGCTTCAGCAATTCCTTCAACGTCCTTACCCAAATCAATGATGTACTCATACTTTTCCATCCAGTCATCGAACATGGTGAATTCCTCAATAAGTTCGTCTTGTCTTTCGTTAATCGTCATACTTTTTTCCCGCGGATAGCGCCAATTACGCAGATTTCACCGCAGATTCTTTATTTAATATGTCTATTTCAACTTGAATCATTCCTTTAACCCATTTACCTTTCTAAAAATACCATCCTTAATATTATTCTCATTAAAGTTTACCAGAATACCTAGTTGCAAATTTGTCAATTTTAAATAGGTTAGAACTTGTTTATGGTGAACATCCATTACAACTTCAACTGATTTTAATTCAATTAAAACTTTATCCTCTACCAATAAATCAAGCCTGTAACCTAAATCCAACTTTTCGCCTTTTTACTTAACAGGCACAGGAACTTCTTTTCTAACATTTAACTCTCGTTCTAATAACTCAAACATCAACGCCGCTTGATAAACAGACTCAAGCAGGCCGGGCCCAAGCTCATTGTATACATCGAAAATTGCTCCTCTAATTTCATATGATATTTCGTTCTCAGTCATCTGCGATTTTCTGCGAAATCAGCGGGCAACTAATTGAACATTTTTTTGACTCTTAATAATCCTTCATACAAAGCATCAATCTCTTCTTTGGTGTTGTAAAAAGCGAATGATGCTCTTACAGTTCCTGGAATACCAAACTTGGTCATAATTGGCTCTGTACAATGGTGACCCGTTCTTACCGCTATTCCTAATTTATCTAAAATAGTTCCTGTGTCGTATGGATGAATTCCATTCAATAAAAATGAAATTACGGAAGCCTTATGCTTTGAGGTTCCATAAATGGTAAGACCCTCAATTTGACTCAGCTTTTCCGTTCCATATTCAAGCAGCTCTTGCTCATAATCGGCAATAGCATCAAAACCAATTTGGTTTGCGTAATCAATTGCAGATTTTAACCCTAAAACACCGGCAATATTTGGTGTACCTGCTTCGAACTTAAATGGCAATTCGTTGTAAGTAGTTTTCTCAAAAGACACCGACTTAATCATGTCTCCACCACCTTGATAAGGACGTAGTTTATTCAACCATTCTTCTTTTCCATACAAAACACCAATGCCTGTAGGGCCGAACAACTTATGTCCAGAAAATGCATAAAACTCACAATCTAAGCGCTGGACATCAACTGCCATGTGAGGTACCGCTTGAGCACCATCTAATAAAACAGGAATTCCTTTTGAGTGCGCGGCTGCTATAACTTCTTGAACAGGATTTATTGTTCCTAAAGCATTAGAAATATGATTTACCGCAACCAATTTTGTCCGATCAGAAAGTAGGCTATGAAAAGTCTCCATTTCCCATTCACCTGAATTAGTAATAGGAATAACCTTGAGTATTGCACCAGATTGTTCACATGCCATTTGCCAAGGCACAATATTGGAATGATGTTCTAATTCAGATACAATGACCTCATCTCCTGCAGTTAAAAAATCTCTAGAAAATCCGTTTGCTACCAAATTGATTCCGTCCGTAGTCCCTTTCGTAAAAATGATCTCATGATCGTAAGACGCGTTAAGGTGGCTTTGCACTGTTTTTCTTGCTAACTCATATTCCTCGGTAGCAGCAGCCGATAGTGAATGAACTCCTCTATGAATATTGGAGTGCTCATTGGAGTAATAATCAGCAACTCTATCAATTACCACTTTTGGCTTTTGAGTAGAAGCTGCATTGTCAAAATAAACCAAAGGTTTGCCGTTCACTTCTTGGTGAAGCACAGGAAAGTCCTTTCTTATTTGCTCTATGTTCAACTCTGTTTTTACCACTGTTAAACCTTAAATTTTTCGTCGATTAAGTCCTCAATGTGCGTTCTAAAGGACTCTAATTTTATTTCTTCTAAAACCTCGAAAACAAATGCTCTGATCATCATTTTCTTTGCGCTAATTTCACTTACACCTCTAGTTCGTAAATAAAAAACGGCTTCTTCATCCAATTGCCCAGTAGTTGAACCGTGCGAGCATAAAACGTCATCTGCGTATATCTCTAATTCTGGTTTTGAGTTGATGGTTGCATCGTCGCTCAACAAAATATTTTGATTGCTTTGAAAAGCATTAATCTTTTGAGCGTCAGGCTGAACCATTACTTTTCCGTTAAAAACCGCAGTTGCTTTATCGTCGATAATGCCTTTGTAGTTTTCGCTAGAATTACAATTCGGAGCAATGTGATCAACATAAGTATGATTGTCAAAATGCTCTGAACCAGAAGCTAAATAAACTCCATTTAATTTGGTTTCGCAATTCTCTCCTTCAACAGCAATATTCAAATTGTTTCTCAGGATTTTACCTTCCAAACAAATGGTATGAATTGCAAATCGACTATCTCTTTTTTGCTGAACCGCAGTTGTATTCACCAAGAAATTTTCATCTCCACCTTGTTGCAACTGATGAATGTTCAATTCGGCATTTTGCGCAACTTTCATTTCAGAAACTACGTTCCAGAAATTACCGGTATTTCCATGGTTTTGAAAATTCAAAATGAATTGTGCTGAGGCATTTTTAGCCACTTTAATTTCAACTCTGGGTTGAGCTTGTAAGTTACTTGCACTATTTGCAAAATTCAACTGTAGCGCTTTTTCCATAACTACTCCAGAATCAACCGTAATCTTGATGCCGGGTGTAAAATATGCAGTATTTAATGCCGCAAAAAACTCATGCTGATACTCGATTAAAGAAGTATTAACCTGCTCAAGTGGAGTAATAGAAACTCCCTCTGGTAACTCCCCAATCAACTCTCTAAAAAAACCATTGATACAGTTTAAATGAGCTGCGTCTTCATTAATAGATTCAATAGCAATATCCTCAGTTGATTCTTCTAAAGAAAACCTACTGTTTTGGATTTTTGTCAATCGTGTGTATTTCCAATACTCGTCTCGAGTAGAGGGAAAATCAAGATTGTGCAATGCTTTTTGGGCAGCAATACTTTCTCCCGATAGGCCTTCTGAAACTCTGAATTGCTCTAAAAACAATTCTTTTTTGTCAATTACAGCTTCCATTAAACCAATTCTTTTGTCAACCAATCGTAACCTTTTTCTTCCAGTTCTAGTGCCAATTCTTTTCCTCCAGTTTTCACAATTTGGCCTTGATACAATACATGCACAAAATCAGGAACTATATAATCTAACAAGCGCTGGTAGTGTGTAATTACCACTGTTGCATTTTCTTTAGTTTTCAAACGATTAACCCCGTTTGCAACAATCCGCAATGCATCGATATCTAATCCTGAATCGGTTTCATCTAGAATTCCCAACTTAGGCTCCAGCATTGCCATTTGGAAAATCTCGTTTCTTTTCTTTTCTCCACCAGAGAATCCTTCGTTAACCGAACGACTAGCCAAATTGTCTTTCAATTCAACCAATTCTTTTTTCTCTTTTACTCTTTTCAAGAATTCTTTAGCAGCCATTTTCTCTTCGCCTTTATAAGCTCTGATTTCATTGATTGCCGTTTTCAAGAAATTGATATTGCTTACTCCTGGAATTTCAACTGGATATTGAAAAGCTAAGAATAACCCTTCTGCAGCTCGTTCTTCTGGAGCTAAATCCAACATGTCTTTTCCGTCAAAATCTACTGTTCCACTATCGACAATATAGTCTTCTCTACCTGCTAATACTGAAGCTAGAGTACTTTTTCCAGAACCATTTGGCCCCATGATAGCATGCACTTCACCAGCTTTTACTTCTAAGTTTAAGCCTCTCAGGATTTCTTTTCCTTCTACACTTGCTTTAAGGTCTTTTATTGATAACATAGCTTTTATTTATCTCCCGCAGGTTTCGCTGATTTCGCAGATTCAACCCGCAGATTTTTATTTTTCACAGTAAACTATTTACTTGAGAATTGATCGTCTTTGTTTTTAAATAAAATATTGAAGGTGGTAAGGCTGCCATAACTCCGTGTTATATACTGCTGCATGTGCACCTTGTCTTCGTCCGATAACTTATCGTGACTGTTTAAATTTTGTTCTAGTACTCTTAATCTATCGCGCACCATCACTATTTTGTGAAAGAATTGCTCGATAGGAATTTCTTTTGATTGCAAATCAGGATTTCCAGGATTAAGCACCATAGTTCCACCTTCCCACTTTTCGCCCAATTCAACGATTTCACTTATGCCATTGAATTCTTCTAAAACGTTCTTCAGCAATCCAACGATTTCATCTACCGATTTTCCATCAGCAGTCGGAGCTTCTACATCCCCTTCTTCAAGAATCTCGAATTCCTCGGTCAATCTTGAGAAATCCATTTTTCCAGAACGTTCGAATATCACAGTAAAACCAGTAATACCACTAGCAGTAATTACTCCTTCTCCGTAGCGTTCGTGATCGACTTTTGTTCCTGTTTTAATATCCATAATACTTTCCCGCAGATTCCGCTGATTGTGCAGATAAAACCGCAGATTTTTTTCTTTTCCTCTTAAACTTCTAATTCAACATTCAAAACTTATAATTCATCATTCGAGCGCAGCGAGTCTATCCTACAGAACCCTCTAAAGAGATATCCAATAATTTTTGAGCTTCCACTGCAAATTCCATTGGTAATTGATTCAAAACATCCTTACAATAACCGTTTACAATTAAACCAATTGCTTTCTCAGTATCGATTCCACGTTGGTTGCAGTAAAAGATTTGGTCTTCACCAATCTTAGAAGTGGTAGCCTCATGCTCCACTTTTGATGATTTATTTGAAGTTTCTATGTAAGGAAAAGTATGTGCACCGCAAGTATCTCCCAAAAGCAATGAATCACATTGTGAGAAGTTACGCGCATTGGTTGCGCTCTTATTTATCTTCACCAACCCACGATAAGAGTTGTTACTTTTTCCTGCAGAAATTCCTTTTGAGATGATCGTCGACTTGGTGTTTCTACCAATGTGAACCATCTTCGTTCCTGTATCGGCTTGCTGGTAATTATTGGTTACTGCAACACTATAAAACTCTCCTACAGAATAATCACCTTTCAATACACAACTTGGATATTTCCAAGTAACTGCTGAACCTGTTTCAACTTGAGTCCAAGAAATCTTTGAATGATCACCTTCGCAAAGCCCACGCTTGGTAACGAAGTTAAAAACACCTCCTATACCTTCAGCATTTCCTGGGTACCAGTTCTGAACGGTAGAATATTTAACCTCAGCACCTTTGTGCGCTACAATTTCTACAACTGCAGCGTGCAACTGATTCTCATCGCGCATTGGAGCTGTACAACCTTCTAGGTAACTTACGTAACTATCTTCATCGGCTATGATCAACGTTCTTTCGAACTGACCCGTATTTGCTTCGTTAATTCTGAAATAGGTAGACAATTCCATTGGGCATCTGATGCCTTTAGGAATGTAACAAAACGAACCATCTGTAAATACAGCAGAATTCAAAGCAGCATAGTAGTTATCGTTTATTGGAACTACAGAGGCCATGTACTGTTGCACCAAATCGGGATGATTCTTAACTGCCTCAGAAAATGAGCAGAAAATAATTCCCTTTTCAGCCAATGTTTCTTTAAATGTTGTTGCTACAGAAACTGAGTCCATAACAATATCAACAGCTACGTTAGTCAGACGCTTTTGCTCATCGATCGATATTCCTAGTTTTTTGAAAGTATCCAACAATTCTGGATCAACCTCATCTAAGCTATCTAACTTCTTCTTTGGCTTTGGAACTGCATAAAAAATAAGCTCTTGTAAATTCGGTTTAGGGTATTCAACATGGGCCCAATCTGGCTCTTCTAAAGAGAAAAACTTTTCAAGTGCTTTTAATCGAAAATCGAGCAGCCACTTAGGCTCGTTTTTCTTTGCCGAAATAAATCGAATGATATCTGCATTCAATCCTTTTGGGGCATTGTCAGACTCAATATTGGTGGTAAATCCATATTTGTATTCTGACTTTATGTGTTCGTCAAGCGCTACGTCTTGTTGTGCTAATTTATCTGCCATTTAGTAACGGTTTAAAATTGAATAAAATGAACCCCTTCCGCCTGCGGCACCTTCCCCGTTGGGAAGGACAAAACGAATGAGCCCCGTAATTGCGAGATGAGTTTTTTTAATGAGTATAACGCCGAAATCGAACATTTAAACAAATATTAAATTGAGAAACTTTCACCACAACCACAAGTACGCGAAGCGTTAGGATTGTTAAAAGCAAAACCTTTACCGTTAAGACCACCGCTGTATTCCAAAACAGTTCCTGCTAAATACAAGAAACTCTTTTTGCTTACCGCTATCTTAATGCCTTGATCTTCAAAGATTTTATCGTCTTCTTTAGATTCGGTTTCAAAATCCATTTGGTAGGTGAGGCCACTGCAACCGCCACCTTCAACACCAACACGAATTACGGCATTTTGAGGAATCTTATCTTCTGCCATAAGGCGGAGGACTTCTTCTTTTGCTTCTGCTGATACTTTTATCATAGTTATAAAACAATTAGGCAAACTCCTTAGTTCGCATGATTGCAAAGTTATTTAGATTAGTTCTAAATAAAAAGAAAATAGGTTAATAATATACCTACTATTAGTTAGGAACTAAATCATCTAAAAATAAAATCCCAACTATTGATTTTGGCTCAGGTCGTTTATATGTAACCTAAAAATATATAACTATGAAGTCGATAAGAAAAATTACCCTGAGCCTATTAGTATTAATGTCCATCACAGTTCTTTCCTGTAAAAAAGAGGGCTGTACTGATTCAACAGCAACTAATTACAATTCGAAAGCAAAAAAAGATAACGGCACTTGTTTGTATCCGACGAAAACTGATCCTGATGATCCTATAGACCCTGTTGATCCTACCGACCCAATTAATCCAAAAGACTCAACCGATAAGGAAAACGTCATAACAGAGACTTTTGCATCTCTTGATGCTTTTAGAAAAGCTAACGCAATACCATTCGAGACGTTTAGCTTCGATGCATCTGTAGGTGGAAATTTTAATACTACAAAAGGTATGATAATAAAAGTTTCTCCAAATTCACTTGTCGACTACTCAGGAAATGCAGCTGTTGGAAACATTGTAGTACGTATAAAAGAAATTTACAGCAAATGGGATATTATTACTTCTGAAGTATATACGGAATCGTATGGAATTCCTTTAGAATCAGGTGGCGAGTTTTTTATAGATGCCAAAGCCAATGGAGCTCCTTTAAAAGTGGCGCCAGGTAAATCCTTAGCGATTTCAATGCCTGCACAATCTACAACGGCAGGAATGCAACTTCTTACTGGTGGACAAAGTGCAGATACCACCGCAAGATGGACACCTGTAGATTCAACGGATACCACTTCTCGTTTTAATTACCCACCACCTTCACCCCCATCGCTTTATGAAATAAAACTTGGGATTTTAGGCTGGATAAACATTGATCGATACTTACATAATGGCCAAACTGTTACCTGTGAGTTTGAGGTTACAAATCTTCCTAAACTAGATCCAAGAAATACAAGATTTGTTGGAATAGTGAAAGGTGTTCATTCTGTTTACCAAGGAGGAGCTCAGTACTCAGAAGCAGGAGGAAAAGCTAGAATAACTGCCAACAGAATAATACCATCGCTGCCCTCATTGCATTTGGTTTATACTATTTCAGATAGTAAACTGTATTTTGTTTTGTTAGAAGATGCACCAAATCCAAATGCATTAAATTCTATATTTATGAAACAGATTACTAGCTCAGATTTAAATGAAATAATCAATGATCTAAAATAAGTTGAAGAGTTAATTCAAAATTTTCAATAATTTTTAAAAGGGCGAAATGACGACAGAATTTAAGGTTGTCTTTTCTCTCTTTTTTTTAGCGTTCAAGAAATGTGTGAAAAGCGGTATAACAAAGCGCTAACAATAAAGTAGATCAGCTTGAGACGTGGGTTCTTAATTTTCAACCTATACTCCTTTTTAGAGCAGTTCTTGAAAAAGCGAATCTTTAAAACGAGCTAAGCTTATTTAATGCGGCAATCTATTTTTGACTAAGCCGTATGTAAACGTCCCAATAGTTGCTCCAATTATGGCTAAAATCATTATGGAATAACCCGCACCCGTTAATGCAAACAATGGAGCTGGACAAGCACCCGTAAGCGCCCAGCCCAACCCAAAACAAATTCCTCCAACAAGGTTTCCAACTTTCTTAAGTGGCTTTGGTTTCAAAACTATTGGCTCTCCATCGATCGACTTTAGGTTGAATTTTTTAATGATTTGTATGGAAATAGCACCCACAACAATGGCACTACCAATTACACCATACATGTGAAAAGAATCGAACAAAAACATTTCTTGAATACGGAACCAAGAAACAACCTCAGCTTTTATCAAAAGAATCCCGAAGCTAATACCGAGTAATAAAAATTTTGCGTACTTCATTTTTCTATAGTGATAAAATGGTTGGGAGCATAAAATAGGTCATAAACAAACCTCCAATAAAAAATCCAATGACAGCAATGAGCGAAGCCAACTGAAACAAAGACAGCCCCATTATAGCATGGCCTGATGTGCAGCCTCCTGCATAACGAGCACCAAACCCCACAAAAAAGCCACCCACGATGGCAATTATAAATAAGCGAAGCGTAAAAACATCATCCCAGTTAAAAACCTCTTGAGGCAATAGCGAGCTTAAATCTGTTATTCCCATACTAGACAGGCGCTCGACTGTCGCTTCACCCAATACAATCGGACTTCCATCAGTCATAAAGTTTCCTGCTACGATTCCTCCCATGAGTATTCCTGCTAGAAAAACTAGGTTCCAAATGTCGTTTTTCCAGTCATTTTTTCGATACAAGTCTACATGTAAAGGAACGCACATTGAACACATTGATCGCAATGTTGAAGACACGCCAAAAGATTTGTTTCCAATGTATAACATGGCTGGAACCATCAAACCAATAAGAGGGCCTGAAACGTACCAAGGCCATGAAGAAAATATAAAATCCATGCGTACTTATTTTGAGCGCGAATAAAGAAAACCTTTTCCTTATTTCTTGCCATAATTGTTACAAAGACGTTAAGTACAACTAACACGCTTGGTGCATTTTAGAACACTCAACTGCCAAATTTGTTTCAGATCCTTCTTATAAGAAAAGCAGGCTTAAACTGTTTAGCAAAAACACAATCAAAACGTATTAAGAATGAACGATTTAACTATTATCTTGTCCTGTAAGTATGGTAAACAAAAGACAAAAAGTAAGAGTATATTTAAAAAAGCTAGGAGTTGTAATCGCTAGCGTAACTGTAATTTCCATTTTCTTTTTGCTGGCCTTCTAATTTTAGGAACTAAATATCTATTGATTACAAGCCCTCAATTTTCCTTTTCCTAGTCTAAATGGTGTCCCAAAAAATTTATTTAGCAAATTATTAAAGGTCTATAAGTTATACCCAATCGTAGGTATTGCTAAATTGAGGAATGCAATGCACATTTGCACCTGTAATGATTTTAACCGAAGCGCCTTTTGGCAGACACCTCATTTTAACTCAAGTGCTAGATGCTGATCTAGAAATTAAGTTATTGGAATTAGGCTTTGATACACAAACCAAATTCAGCGTGCTGCGTCAAGCTCCCTTTAATGGACCATTAACGCTTAGAAACGAAAAAACTCAAATCATTTTACGAGGTGAAGATGCCCAGATGATTGAAGTTTCAATAGTCTAGCCCATGGAAGTTGTTTTAACAGGAAACCCCAATTGTGGCAAAACTTCATTGTTCAATCGATTGACTGGATTGAATCAACAAGTAGGAAACTATCCTGGAATTACGGTTAGCAAGAAAGTAGGATCAATTGCAATTGGAAGCAGGCAAAGTAAGATAAATGACCTTCCTGGAATTTACAGTTTGTATGCTGGTAGCGAAGATGAAGTTATCGCAGTAAATGCATTATTGGATTTCCAAAAGCAAGAAAAACCACCGCTTACGCTGTGTATGGTCGACATACAAAACCCGCATAAGAATTTACTGCTGCTTTCACAAATTATTGAACTTGGTCTTCCTGTAATTGGGGTTTTTAACTACCGCAAAAAAACAACCGATGCAGAAGTCGATAATTGGATTGCGAAATTAGAAGCTAAATACAAAATTCCTTTTCGGGCTGTAAATGCAAGCTCTGGTGAAGGTGTAAATGAATTAAAGCAAACGTTAGAGAAAAGCTTCGGTGAACAAGCGCAACTGGGTCAAAAAAATGAAACAATTGCGGCATTTACTTCTTGGATAACAGACGCAAATGCCACTACCGGTAGTGGGTTGGTTTTAAAAATCACTAAGGATTTACGCGCAAGATTAGAAGATATAGATCGTAGTTTTCCATTGCAATCCAATCAGGAAATTGAGGATAAAAACTCATCCAAAGACTCTGATAACAAAACCTCAAATCTTGACCAATTGCTCATGCATAAATTCTGGGGTTATATCATCTTCGGGATTCTGCTTATCCTTATTTTCCAAGCAGTTTTTACTTGGTCGGCATACCCTATGGGTTGGATAGAAGATGGATTTGGCGTTTTATCCAGCGTTTTTCAAAACAACCTGCCCTCTAACTTCTTTACTAATGCTATTAGCGACGGCATTATACCGGGACTTGCCGGTGTCTTGGTTTTTGTACCTCAAATCACATTTTTGTTTCTGTTTATCGCCCTCTTTGAAGAATCGGGCTATATGACTCGTGTGGTTTATCTAATGGATAGACTTGTTCGTCCTTTTGGACTTTCGGGCAGAAGCGTTGTTCCGCTTATATCGGGATATGCCTGTGCAATACCTGCAATTATGGCTGCACGAACCATAAAACATCCAAGAGAAAAGCTCATTACCATGCTGGTCGTTCCATTCATGACCTGTTCGGCACGAATTCCGGTTTACACCACACTTATTGCTTTAATGGTATCTTCAGAAGCCACTGTTGGCATATTCAATACGCAAGGTCTAGTGCTGTTTGCGCTTTATTTGTTTGGAGCATTCATGTCTTTTTTAACCGCGTTGGCTGCTAATACAGTTATGAAAAATAAAGGCCGGTCCTTACTCATTATGGAATTGCCGAATTACAAGGTTCCGAGTTTCAAAAACGTACTAATTACGATTTACGAAAAGAGCAAATCCTTTGTGCTTCAAGCTGGTAAAATAATTTTACTGATTTCAATTGTGCTTTATTTATTATCGAATATCGGTTTTAACGAAACCTTTTCTAAAATTGAAGCCAATGAACCCGAATTTGTAGCTCAGTTTACTCCAAATGAACTGGCTCAGATTAAGCTAGAAAATAGTCTCATTGGCCAAATGGGTAAGTTTATCGAGCCTGCTATAAGACCTTTAGGCTACGACTGGAAAATTGGAATTTCGTTAATTACTTCATTTGCTGCCAGAGAAGTTTTTGTTGGCACCATGAGTACGATTTATGCGCTAGAAGATGCTGGCGATGACACCAGTTCTATCGTTGAAAAAATGCAATCGGATAAAGATGAATCTGGCAATCCTCGATACGGACTAGCTGTAGTACTTTCTTTGTTGGTGTTTTACGCTTTGGCTATGCAATGCTTGAGCACTGTGGCGGTAATGCGCAAAGAAACTGGAGGTTGGAAATGGCCAAGTATTCAGTTTGTAGTTTCTACTGGAAGCGCCTATTTATTAGCACTTATAGTGTATCAAGCGCTCAGCTAAATCCTTCGTTTTTTGATTACTTTGTTTCTTTAAATCATAACCCCTATAACGCAAAGGTCATCAACTTCCTCTAAATAGTTTCTCCACTGTTCAAATACCTCATCTAGAATTTTTTGCTGGTTCTGATTAGGCTCTTGCATTACTTCAGAAAGTAGTGCTTTAATGCAGTTTATATCCCCTAACGAATATATGTAAATCAAAATTTTAGTTAGATTTTGTTCACTTAAATCAAAAACAGTACACCCCATTTGTCGTTTCAATAGAAGATACTTTAAATAATATTTGGCAGAACTCTTCAGGTTGCTCCTTCTATTACTTTTGCAAACGCAAACTTGACGGAAATGATTGAACAAAATTCAGAACGCACAGAATTAGAAAATTTAGGTGAATTTAGACTTATAGACCATTTAACTAAGGATCTTGAGAACAAACAGGCAACCACCAAAATTGGTGTGGGTGATGATGCCGCAGTTATAGATGCTGGAGATAAATACTTGCTTGTTTCTACGGATATGCTAATGGAGGGTGTTCACTTCGATTTGAGTTATGCACCATTAAAGCATTTGGGGTACAAATCAGTGATCGTAAACCTTTCTGACATTTATGCTATGAACGGAAAGGCTACTCAAATTACCATTTCGATAGCCGTAAGTAATCGTTTTTCTCTTGAAGCAATAGATGCTTTTTATGAAGGCGCAAAGCTTGCTGCCGAAATTTATGGCGTTGATATAATTGGTGGTGATACTACCTCCTCTCTTGCTGGTTTTTGCATTTCTATTACCGCAATTGGAGAGGTAGAAAAAGACAAATTGGCCACTCGATCTGGTGCCCAAGAAAACGACTTGATCTGCGTTACTGGTGATTTAGGCGCTGCGTACGTAGGATTGCAACTGTTAGAAAGAGAGAAATCTATCTTCAAAGAAGACGATAAAGTTCAGCCTGATTTTTCTGGCAAAGACTATTTATTAGAGCGTCAATTAAAACCAGAAGCTAAAAAAGGTCTTGAAAAAATGTTGGAAAATGCTGGAGTTGTGCCAACTTCTATGATAGATGTGTCGGATGGATTAGCATCAGAGCTTATGCATTTGGGAAAAAACTCCGATAAAGGAATGACCATCTACGAAGACAAATTACCGATTGACCCATTGACCGTTTCTACATCGGAAGAATTGGGATTAGACCCAACAATTTCAGCCCTGAATGGTGGCGAGGATTATGAATTGCTTTTTACGGTAAAACAAGCCGACTTTGAGCACGTAAAAGCCCTTGACGGAGTTTCAATTATTGGTCACGTAACAGAATTAAGCACTGGATTTAATATGGTGGGTAAAGGCGAAAACATTATTAAACTGACTGCGCAAGGTTGGAACGCTTTTACAAATTAACAATGCCTTGTAAATCAGCGATTTAATACTTAAGTTTTTTTATTAAAAATTGTGGGTTTTATGTAGCAATACATCTAAAAAACCTGCATAATCTTGCAAAAAATTTAGGGCTATGAGCGTGCAAGAAATTCTATCGGTTACGTTAATTCTTTTTTCAGTTATTGACATTGTCGGATCCATTCCAATTGTGATTGATTTGCGTAAAAAGGAGGGCGAAATTCAGTCCTTAAAAGCAACCATTGTTTCGGGTATTTTAATGATTGTTTTCCTTTACGTGGGAGCAAGTATTCTTAAGCTATTTGGGCTCGATCAACATTCATTTGCCATTGCCGGAGCAATTATTATGTTTTTTATTGCTGTTGAAATGATATTGGGAATAACCCTCTTTAAAGCAGAACAAGCAGCCAAAGGAATAGGCTCTATAGTGCCTCTAGCATTTCCGCTAATTGCTGGGGCCGGAACACTAACTACAATACTGTCATTGCGGGCGGTGTATGAACCTAGCAATATTCTAATTGGAATTATCCTCAACCTCATTATCATATTCGCAGTGCTAAAATCAACCAATTTTTTGGAGCGAAAAATTGGGCCCGGCGGATTTATGGTGCTACGCAGAGTTTTTGGAATAATCCTATTAGCAATTTCAGTTAAAATCTTTAAGGAAAATATTTTACTCACTTTTATTGAGTTTCAGTCTACAATTTCATTATAACTTGCTATAATTAACTACTTTAGACAACAAATTAAAAAACTCTACTCATGAAAGTACTCAAAATTATTATTGGAATAGTTGTGCTTGTTATAGCACTGGGCCTTGGTTACCTGGCTATGTTACCATCTACTTACACTATTGATAGAACCGTTACCATTGAGGCACCGCAAGAATTGGTTATGCAACACTTGGCAAATTTTTCTGAATGGGATAATTGGAGCCCTTGGAAGGCAAAAGACCCTGATGCTAAATACACTTACGAAGGCGAAGATGGAGCTATCGGCTCTAAAATGAGCTGGGTTACTAGCCTTCCTCCAGACGATGAAAACCAAATTGGTGAAGGAGGAATGATACTCAATGAACTAACGGCTGATAAAGCAACCTTTGAGCTCTGGTTTGTGAAGCCTTGGGAAATGACTTCCAAAAACGGATTTGATGTATCCAGCATTGATGGACAAACAACCGTTCGATGGTACGATACTGGAGAGCTTTCCTTCTTTGCTCGACCAGTTGGAAAAATGATGGACAGCATAGTTGGGCCAGATTTTGAAAGTGGACTTGCAGACTTAAAGACTTTGGTAGAAAAACGTGCCGAAACAATGAAGACAAGCTACACTGTTGAAAAAGTATCCGTTGAAGCAAAGCCCTATTATTCAATGATAGACAGCATTGCTAAAGAAGAAATTGAAAACAGCACTGGAAAAATGATGGGCGCTTTAATGGCTTTTACCAGCTCAAACGGAATAGAACCCGATGGCGCACCGTTCACTATTTACCATGCTTGGGATGGAAAAACGGCTAAAATGGAATGTGGCATTCCAGTAGCCGATAATTCTACTGCGAGCACCGATGGTATTTTGAGTGGAGCAACCTACGCAGGTGCTGCGCTTAAAACAATACTATTAGGAAGCTACGATAATGGCGAGGAGCCCCACAACGCAATTGCAGATTACGCCAAAGAAAATGACATTGAAATTACCGGTGTTCCTTGGGAAGTATATTTGGTGGGTCCAGGAACAGAGGAAGATCCAACTAAATGGGTTACTGAAATTTATTACCCAATAAACTAAAAGAAACTTATTTGTGTAAAAGCCTCTATTTCTCGAAATAGGGGCTTTATATTTTCAATCCAACCATTAGTGTGACAGGTCATGCTGATACTTGTGCTGAATTTAATTCAGTATTTTCATCATCGCACTACTCTTTATGAACGAGATTCTGAAACAAGTTTAGAATGACACTAGCACAGAATACCATGTAAAAGAATTAAAAAGTTACTTTCTTTACCAGAATGAATTTACCATCTCCTATTCAAAAATTAGAAAGTGAATTGCTTTCCGAAAAGCAGATTGAATTATGGATAAAACGCGATGACCTTATCCATCCCGCCATTTCAGGAAACAAATGGAGAAAACTGAAGTGGAATATCGAAAAAGCCAAAGACAATAAAAAGTCGACAGTGCTCACTTTTGGGGGTGCTTTTTCCAACCACATTGCAGCAACGGCGTTTGCATGCAAACAAGCAGGTCTAAAGTCGATTGGGGTTATTCGTGGTGAGAAAGTAGAACCACTCAATGCCACCCTTGTAAAAGCGCAAAAAGACGGCATGCAATTGCATTTCGTATCTAGAGCAGCTTACGTACTCAAAAAAGACGACGATTTCATTCTTGGTTTGCGTAACCAATTTGGAAACTTTCATTTGGTGCCAGAAGGTGGAGCTAATTATTATGGAGTAATGGGATGTATGGAAATTGCAAAAGAACTCGATGTTCAACCTGATTTTTTCGCTACTTCGGCCGGAACTGGAACTACAGCAACAGGGCTTTTACTTTCTGCAACCCAACATCAAAAAGTGATGGTTTTCTCAGGATTAAAAGGTGGGGAATTCCTTAAAGATGATATAAAACATCTCATAAACTACACTACCTATAATTCGGAAGATACCGACGATATTCTGCAACACCTCAACCTAATTACCGACTACCATTTTGGAGGTTTTGCCAAAATAACTCCGGAGTTAGTCGAGTTTGCAAATGCATTTTACCGACAATTTCAAATTCCACTAGACCTCATCTACGCCTCCAAACTATTCTACGGATTGTTTGATCTGATTCGTAAAAACCAATTTAAACCACACTCTAAAATTGTTGCTCTGCATACCGGTGGGTTACAGGGGAATAAAGGGTTTTCAGCGCAAATGAAGAAATTGGGGGTAAAGTTAGATTATTAAATTTTATCCGAATACCTCATTGCTTCACCACCTTTAGCACCTTACTGCTGTTTTCTTCTTTTACTTCCACCACATAAACCCCAGCTTCCAAATCGCTGATATCAATAATATTGGAGTTAAATTCTGCTTGCTGCGATTTTACAATTTGCCCATTTAAATTACGCAACGTTATGCTGGCTTTTTGCTGATGGGAAAGCAACACGTTTATTTTATCGGTGGCAGGATTTGGAAACACCTGAACATTCAGTTCGGGTACTTTTACTTCTGAAACCCCCACCTTAAAATCTTTGCAATCGCAAATAATATCGGTGTTGTAAACTAAGCCGAGTGAGTCGGTTTTTGTAAAGCCAACTTTAGTTTCTGGCCAAATAGTAGCTGTGGCAGACGCTAGTAAACCATTATCATTTGTTGCACTATGGGGGGTAATACCAAAGGTAGACAAGTATGTATAACGACATTCTCTAGTTTTCTCTCCTTGAAAATTATAAAACTCTAATCGCTCATCCAGCCAATTGTATGACGAGTCTTGATAAAAACTTTGAAGACAGATTTTGGATCCAAGTTTAATTGCACCGGTTTGTGTTAATGAACTCAAACTATCTTTTGACGGAATCATCTGCCAAACTTTATTGAAATCCCAATCTAATTGAGTTATTTTAAATCGAGGAAATATCAATTCACCTACATTTTCATCTATCAATACTCCCTGATCCGATAACAAACTAGAATTAGTATACCTACTTCTATATTGCCTCTTCAACTTAAAATCTTTATCAAAAGATGCAATTTTAGTGTCTTCCAAATTTTGATTGGATAGAAGAAATACAAAATTTCCTCTATACAGCTGAATATCCAAAATAAGTGGAGTGACTATACCACTATCTAACAACAGTTGTTGATACAAATTATCGTATGGTTTAGACCAGTAAATTCTTCCATTGAAATCTAGTCTTACTAAATTAATTCCTTGAACCAAAACACCCGTATCTTTTGACGAGTGTAATTGCGCGAAATAGTTTGAATCAGTTTCTTGGTGAATTAATAAAATAAATAGTGAATCGTTAAATGACCAGTTAATGGCTCCAGTACTATCAAAACAATAACTAAATCGTCGGTTTCCTTTATCGGTTTCGCCTACACCACTTACAAATACTTGTTTGTTTTTAAATACCTGTGTAAACCCAATTTGCGGATTACCGTAAGGTAAACTAGGAATAAACTTTTTTTCGTATTTACCATACTTACCAAAGTACTCATAAGCTAGTCTTGTTCGAGTGCGGTAATCAACCTGATAACCAGAGACAAAACCTCCATAAGGAAATTCATGTAAAAATTCATGACGTATTTTATCCACTCCAAAATCGTTTTGATTTTGAGAAAAAAAGGTAATAGACTGACTACTTGCCGTACCTGAAAAAAACAGATAAAGAAGTAAAATGAGCCTTTTCATTGTTTTACCACTTTGAAGGTTTCTACTGAATTCTCTTCCGATATTTCAATAAAATAAATACCGGGTTTGAATTCTATTAGGGACAACTCGACTGTGTTTTCTGTGCTTATTTTTTGAAATTGTAGTTTGCCCTTAATGTCGAAAACCGAAACCTGGGCGTTTTTTTGAAGTCCGTGAATACTTAATAGATCAGTAGTTGGATTGGGTTGAATAGATTTTGCACTTGAAACCGTTTGAGCGACATCAATAATATTGTTGTCCTCTAGAGTTTTATTGGGCGATACACGGAGTAATAATGGATATACCGGGCACTCATTTAGGTCGGTATTAAAAAAAATCAAACTTTCCAGGCAGGTGTACTTAAACCAACCAAATCCTGAGAGTTTTACATTGTCGATATACTGGTTAGAAGTATCGTACTTCATACCACTGTATTGATAGATAAAGGAATCTTCTACATGGTGAAAATCATTATCAAAAAGCATATTATCTCGAAAATAATTGCCTAAAAAATTAGTTTCTAAACCATCGCCACACGAATCAGGAAAGTTATAATATTCACCTGAGAATAAGGGCAATAAATATGTTTTGCGCGTGTTCTGCCCAAAAAATGAAAGTCGTTTGGTAAACCGCTTTACGGTTGAAGAAGTTGAGTCATAATGTAAAAATCGTAAACTTTTATAACTGCTGCTGTGACCTCTGTAGTGAGATAAGAATATTGCATTTGTTCGTTTCTCGAGTTCTTTAGCTTTTAATGATCTTGCAATTTCATTTGTATCTTTATAATGATTTAATGTTGAATTGGTATCCCAATTAAAGAATAGACGATCAATATAATCGTAAACAGCAAGTACATTAGCATCATTAAAGCGGAAGGTATTCAGTGTGTCAAGGAAATTTTTGTGGTCATTATATACGGACGTAAAATGTGTGTTACGCATATTTCCTGGAATCGAACTTAGTGATTTTTCATCGTAAATTGCTGTTGGGCCAGATTTTGCAACTACACCATTCGCATTCCAAAACTCATGTTCCAACTGGAAATAGTCGATTTTTCCTGCTTGCTTGTAGTTGTTATGAATCACAGATAGCTTTAAATTGTACAATCCTGCCGAGTGAAAAGTACTTGTACCAGTGTCAGGGACACTCATCATTGCACAACTTATTCCTTCTCTTGCCGCATAAGTCAAAAATTCATTCAATAAAGAGTCGTATCGTGATCCACCTCTGGTTGCATTTGCATTACCGGGTTCGAATAGATAATTAACACCATACAAGCATAGATGCCCAACATTATGATATTTAGCATCTTGGATAAGGTTATATTCTTTTGTGGCATCTCCCAAAATCGTATTGGCATCATCAATTGACACTCTATTTCCTGAAACAAACCCATCCACAAACAAAAACCTTGGCAATTGACAAGGAATCTCGCCATATTTAATGGCCTTAATTAAATACCCATTTCCTCCAACTCCAAGCGATTGCCCTCCTGCTAAAATACCTCCTTTGGGTTGAGTGCTTTGGGTAGCGGTCATGAGTACATCATCTAATGCTCTTCCCAAAGTTTCGGTCATTACAGAGTCGCCTAATGTGTCTAAGTGTACTATAAAACCATCAAAACCACCTTCACCCATGTTTTCAGTTGCTCCTACGGCTATGGCTCCAGTACTATCTACTATTACATCTCTAAAATACTCGTCGTCGGCATTGTCCCGTTCAAAAACATAGTCTTCGATAAATGCGTCGTCTGTTTTTATAACAATTGCCCCTAAGTCGGCACCATTATCAAATTCTCCTGCAAAAACGTAACCTCCTTGTGGTAATTCGTCTAATCCAAAGGCGCGAGTTGGGTGGGTTTGTGAGTAACTGTAATTGGCTATTTCAGCACCAACATCATCCAACTCATATAACATTGGTGTGGCTGTGCCATTTAGGTCATTTGCCAAAAACACCATGTCATTATCCTTGTTCTCTATCAATTCATAGGCATACAAATCTCCCGTAGAGTTACCGTGGGTTGCAGTGGTGTGGGTGTTTCCCACACTGTCTATTTTGCGAATGCGTACTTGGTTGCCGCTTTGGGTGTTGATAATATTGGTGAGTAACCAAAAGTAGCCATTGCCTGCATCCAACAAGTTCATTCCCACTTATGCTTCATTGGTGTTTTTGTACTTCTGCTCCCACAATATACTTCCAGTATTGTCTATTCTAAAAACCCAAGCGGTATCGCCAACATTCATTTCATCGAT
>PAME01000003.1 GCA_002707155.1 Crocinitomicaceae bacterium
ATGATTCTTAAGACAACAAGAAAAATGCAAGAAGAAAAATAAAAGTGGCTAACAAGGTATATGAGCAATAGCGGTTTAGGTGCAAACTTGAACCGCTATTTGTATTTAATAAGTATCTTGCTTTCTGAAAATGAGTAGCAGTTAATCCGCTACGGCCCATATACTAACCGTTGGCAGTAATTAAAATCAACATTTTGAAAAAGAGAACAGCAGTAAAGAATTTTCAAGAAAAAATTATTGAACTTTTAAAAGATAAAGTCTCTCCAGGAATAATTGAGAATATAAATAATCAATCTTCTAAAAGACAAACAAGAAAAATATTAGAAAAACTTAACGAACATCACACATTTTTGAAAGAAAATGGAATTAAAGTTATATACCCTAAGTCAAAGAAAAAGAAACTAAATCTAAAAGGGGCTGAATTCGACCGAACTATGAATAGCGTTAGAACTATCTATACACCAATGGGTAATAAAAGATAATTACACTATGAAAAAACTCATATTGCATATACCTCATTCATCTAATAAAATTCCATTAAAAGAAGGTTATATTTTAAAAGAAAAAGTATTAGAAAACGAAGTTTTAAAACTTACAGATTGGCATACTGAAGACTTGTATAGTGCTAAAAATTGTGAAAGTATAATTTTTGAATTCTCAAGAATTTTCTGTGACCCTGAGCGATTTTCTGATGATTCAAGAGAACCTATGGCTAAAGTAGGAATGGGTGCTTTATATGAGAAAACAGATGATGGTGAAATTATGAGGGTTATTTCAAAGGAATTAAGAAGTAAAATTTTAAATGAATATTATTTTGAGCATCATTCAAAATTAAATGATGCAGTCAAAGAGCAATTAAAACTAAATAATCGAGCATTAATTTTAGATTGCCATTCTTTTCCAGATATTCCAATGAAAAGAAGTCAACATAAAATTGTACCAAGACCAGATTTTAATATTGGAACTGATAAATTTCATACTCCAAAAAGACTAATAGATATTTCAACTGATTTTTTCAAACAAAAAAAATTCACACTGGGAATTGATTATCCTTTTAGTGGTTCAATCGTTCCAATGGAGTATTACAAAAAAGATAAGAAGGTTGAATCTATAATGCTCGAAATAAATAGAAAATTATATCTAAAAGAAGGTACAAATGAAAAATCTAAGAATTATAAAGAGACAAAAAAAGTAGTTCAAGAATATATAGCCTTNGTAAATTCAGAATTATAATATGAAAATTAGTAAGAAATCTATAAAATCATTTTCAGCAAAGGTCACAATCGGACTTGAATTAGGTTATACACGTGAATTAATTGAAAAGACAAAAATTATAAAACACATTCAAAAAATTCAAAATGAATTAATTGAAAATAAAGATATATTCTTAAGCGTTTCAATTTCGGAATGTAATATTGTTATGAGTGGTCAAATCGAACCTCATTTAGTATTGAGTTTTATAAATTATCCGAAATTTCCATTAGAAATTCAATTTTTAAAGAATGAAATCGAAGAATTGACGAGAGCATTAATGAATGAGTTTGAACAAAATAGAACTATTATTGAATATTTTGATGAAACTGTAATGTTAGAAAAAGAAAAACAAATTGACCCAAGGATAAAAAATAACTACTGCCAACAACGTATATAATCCATTGCTAGTTAGAGCCTACTTACGAAAATCCTCACGGATTTTCTATTCGGTTTTTATTTGCTAAATTATGTGCTAAGTCACGCAACGTATCATATACAAAACCGTTACAAGCAAGCCGAAAAAAAGACTGACATAATGAAAAAGTTATTTTTGCTGCATAAAGACAAAGAAGAAAGGAAATCCAGTCCACAAAAGCAAGAGTGTAGCTTCCCTTCCCTGCAAAATTCCCTACACAGCCACACACATGCTTTTTTAGCTAACGCTCAGGTTTATAATGATAATTTTGTTAATCTAATAAGAAATTATTTGAATATAAATATGGTAAAAGTTACCACCAATAAAGGAGCCAAAGCAATTAATTTACACAAAAATATGTATAACAAACAATTAGAAAAATTGATTGAGAAAAATGAAAGAGAAAACAAAAAATATGACAAAGTATAATGCTTATAAACAGGCATTTACTTTGATGAAATCAGCAAAATCAGAAAAGAATTTGCCATATTCAATTGAAGCCTTCAAAAAAACGTAATAATATATTGCACTCATTTGCTAAATCTAACCCTGGCATGCAAAAAATGGACATTAATGATTACATTCAATATGCAATTAAAACATCAGAAGAAGGATATAGACTAACTTCATTACTTAAAAAATGGTTTGACAAACAAAATCGTATAACTAAAAATAAATTAATATGAACCCAGAATTAGAAAAGTTAATTGAACTTGCCTTGGCAGATGGTATACTTACCGACAAAGAAAGACAAGTGCTTCAAAAAAAAGCACAGGAGCTTGGTGTTGATCAAGACGAGTTTGAAATGGTTTTAGACGGGAAATTACACCAATTAGAGGCTAATAAGCCTAAACAAAAAGAAAAAGTTGGAAACATTAAAACTTGTCCTGCTTGCGGGGAGACAGTAAAAGCAATGGCACTTGTTTGTTCTCTCTGTGGCCATGAACTTAATCAAGGCGTTAAATCAGAACTGTTAAATTCAATGATAACTAAATTAGGAAAATTAGATGCGAGTGATAGTGATTACGAACAATACTTTGCTAATGTTGTGAAATCATATGCAGTTCCCAGTAGTATGTATGATATATATGATTTTGGAGTATATTGTGCAAATGCGATAGATTCCTCCGCAAACAGTTGGAGGGAGGATTCTAGTGCTTTGGAGGCAAAAGCAAAGGAATGTTTATCAAAATTAAGGTTATCGGACAGTTCTGATAAGATAAAAAAAGAGGCGCTAACAAACGAAATTGAAAATATCTTAAAAGAAAAAAGATCTGAAATATCTAAAAATAATTCTAAGGATTGGATCTTAATTTCAGTATTATTAGTTGTTAGTTTGGCAGTTTATTATATTGTTAAAAATTACTTTTAGGCCAGTTTAAAATAATGTAGAGTGTTTTTCGCATTGCTTTTGGTGAGTCAAATAGTTTTCGTGTTCATGGATGCTTTCTTATTACCCACTTATGTCTTAGTAACCGGAGGTCTGACTATCTTATACGTTTTGATTGTCTATGGAATTTCTCGATTGAAACACTAAGGCTGCGTACAACAGCGTGTAAGCAATATGAAATACTACGTAATTCTCCTCATAGCTTTAATTATTGCAGGGTGCGGTCATAAACCAAAAAAATCCGTGCTGATCCAACCATATGGCGATATTTAGCAGTCATTAATTGAAGAAATAAAGAAATCTATTGAAAACACATATGGATTTGATGTATTCATTGCAGATCGAAAGGAAATACCTAGCTCGGCTTTCGTAAAAATTAAATCACCTAGATATAGGGCCGATAGTATTTTACAAATCCAAAAATCGAATAAACCAGATAGTATTGATTTTATAATAGGACTAACTAATTTGGATATTTCTACCACGAAAAAAGATGAATCTGGGAATGTTCTTAAGCCAGAATCAAGGTATTCTGATTGGGGAGTTTTTGGTTTAGGTTATAGGCCTGGTTGTAGTTCAATCGTTTCAACATTTCGCCTTGGAACTTCAAATCGCAAACTGTTATTGGAAAGGATCAAGAAAGTCTGTAATCACGAGCTAGGTCACAACTTTGGACTTCCACATTGTACCAGCAGCGAAACTTGTGTTTTAAGAGATGCCGCAGAAACGATAAAAACAGTCGATAATGTTGATGACACCCTTTGCAATATTTGTAAAGCCAAAATATAAAAATGCTTATAACATAGGCTACACTTCATGCCTTAAATTCCCTATATTCGAGAGGCGGCACGAAAGTGTAGCCTAGAAACGTTACAAGCAAGCCAAAAAAGATAATGACACAATGAAGATGATATTTTATGCAACATAAAAAAGAAATAGTGAAATAACTTTAAGATATTGAGAAAACTCTATTAGCAAATAATTATTAAAATTTATTTAAGATGAAACCAGAATTAGAAAACTTAATTAACATGGCTCTTGTCGATGGGGTCGTGACAGAAAAAGAAAAAGCAATTATACTGCGTAAAGCCGAAGCTTTAGGTGAAGATATTGATGAGGTAGAAATGATTCTTGATGGAAAACGGCATCAATTAGAAGTTAGTAAGCCAAAGCAAAAAGAAAAAGTTGGTAATATAAAAACATGCCCTGCTTGCGGTGCTTCAGTAAAGGCAATGTCACTTAGCTGTTCGGATTGTGACCATGAATTTTCAAATTTAAAAGGTAATAATAGTTTAACTGATTTAATGAATAAATTATCAAGTATAAAAGGAGATACAAAAAGCTACGAAAATGAAGCGAAACGAGTGAATATAATAAAAGACCACCCAATTTCTAATGATAAGGAAACTATGTTTGAATTTCTTACATATATGAGTAGTAAAGTGTTATCTGTAAATACTGTATCAGATGAGATTAATGCATATCAGGGAAGAGCTATTGAGATAATTTCTAAATTGAGACTCATATGCTCTAATGATCTCTCACTAATGAATCAGCTAGACAAAATAGAGAATCAAATGAATAGAAAGAAGTCTAAGAATGGTTTAGGTTACATTATAAGGTGGGTTTTTGGATCTATCGCATGGTGCTTGATTACATATTTAATGATAGCAACGATAGCTAGAATATTTGGCGCACACTGGTGGCCATTTTAAAATTAAATCAGTAAATAACAAACTCAACTTTTACGAAATAAAAAATAAATAATATGGCACTATTCGGGAAAAAAACAGAAGGCGGATTAATGGATGTAATCCGCTGTGATGAACAAGAATATCTTGTTTGGAAATGGCGACCTTCAGGCGAAGTCAATTCAACAAAAAAAGAAAATGCAATACGTTATGGTAGCAGTTTACGTATAAAAGATGGAGAACTTGCCGTCTTTGTTTACAAACAAAAAGATGGCGAAATGCAAGATTTTATTTTAGGACCACATGACCAAACAATAAAAACTGCAAACTTCCCTATTTTAACAAGTATTGTTGGCGCTGCTTTTGGTGGCTCATCTCCCTTTCAGGCAGAAGTCTATTTTATAAACTTATCTGGTAACATTCAAATTCGTTTTGGTGTGCCTTATTTTGATGTTTTCGACCCAAGGTTTATGGATTTTGCTGTACCAATGGCTGTGCGAGGTACTATAACCTTTAATGTCACAGACTACAAAGGTTTTATAAAATTAAACCGTCTAATAAACTTTGAATTAGACGACTTTAAAAGGCAAATTAAAGATGCTGTAACCAAATATATTAAAGGTGTTGTAACGAACATACCAGCAGACAATGGTATACCTGTTTTACAAATGGAAAGGAAAATACTTGAGATTAATGATTTAGTTGCAAAGTATTTGGGTAGCAGACTTGAAACAGATTTTGGTGTAAACATGAAAGGTTTGGATATTGCGGCACTTGAAGTTGACAAAGAAGCTGAAGGTTATTCTGAATTAAGAAAAGTTACAGCGGAACAAACGACAAAAACTGTTGGTGCTCAAACTGACGTAAATATTAAAAATCTACAGGATACGCAAGAAATTAATGCTAAGAATATGGAAGAAACTCTTCGTATCCAAAGAGAAGAAGCACAAAGAGCTCAAAAACTACAAACAGAAACTCAGAATATTTCTGCTCACCAACTAAACCAACAAACAGAAGTTGCTAAAACAGCAGCAGAAAGCATGGGGAAAATGGGTTCTGGTGGTAGTGGTGGCTCTGGAGGCGGAGGCGGTATGATGGATCCCGGCTCAATGATGGCAAGTATGGCAATGGGCGGTGCAGTCGGCTCTGGTATGGCAGGTGCTGTCGGTGGGATGATGCAAGGAATGAACGAGCAAAAACAAACACCACCACCTCCTCCACAAGTTCAATATAATATTTCAGTAAATGGACAACAAAGTGGCCCGTTTGGTTGGCAACAATTGCAACAGATGGTACAAAGTGGACAATTTACAAAAGACACTTATGTATGGAAGCAGGGTATGGCAAATTGGGAATTAGCAGGAAATGTTCAGGAATTATCATCATTATTTGGGGCAGTTCCTCCTCCGCCACCGCCAGCACCTTAATTTATCAATCAATAAAATAAATATTATGGATGATAGTAGTTTTTTTTCAATAGACAGATTAGTAGAATTCGGAATGGGTATGGCTGTTGCTCAACAAATGGTAAAAACCATGAATGAATCAATGACTTATATGCACATTCCAGGTGCAATGAACTCAATGGAGAAACCAAAAGAAAAGTTTTTCTATGCTATGATTGAAGGCAATCAAGCAGGCCCATTTTCTGAACAAGAATTGGCTCGCTTGATAGCTGAAAAGAAAGTTTCAAAAGAAACTTATATATGGATGCCATCAATGCCAAACTGGAAAATGGCAGAACAAATACCAGAAGTTTTAAAATTGGTTGCATTATCTCCACCACCGTTTCAACAAAATAAATAGCTTATGAAAATAAATTTTGTACAAACAATAATAGCCATAGCAGTAAGTGCTCTTATCGCTTATGGCTTGTATCATTTTCACAATGGTGTAAACCAAATGCTTCTAAGTATTGGCAGTTTTGTGTTTTTATCAGTTACACTGGCTTTAAGTATAGGTGTAAACTTTGAGCAATCACGAACAACAACAAATATTAGAGTTGTATCGGGTATTTTCTTTGGACTAGCATTAGCAAGTAATTTAGTATTCTCAATTTTTAAGTTTTCAACTCCAAGTTATGTAATTACTAACGGGATTTTATTATTGATTTTTGTTTTAATTGTATATTCAATAAATAAAGCGAAACAATGATAATAGAATTTTAAAAGTAGTAATGTGAACATTTAGGATAAGGGAAAACACACCTTACCTTCGCTGAAAGGCAAATTGTCAAAACACACAGAGCCAACGCTCGACCAAATTTTACCAAAGAGCCTTCCAGCCCTTCCCACATAGCAAGTGGTCAAAAAGAAAAGAATTATAGCAAATTGAATGAAATACAAAAGGAAATACATGGGAAGAAAGGTCAGTTGGTAACACGCAATATAAAAAATTGGGTAGATAGTGCTAAATATGAATATTTTAACAACAAATAAACAGCGTGGTAGTTTGAAAGTTTTGTGTTTAAATTACCCAACATTTTCATATTGCCAACGTTAGCAAGTATTGCGCCCGGGATAGAATTGGAATACAAACCGATTCATTTTTGGTGTATATTTACACCAAACTTAGAATTATGGCAAGACAAAGTATCTCACTAACAAATCCAAACGACGAATGGCTGAAGAGTCAGGTCGCCAATGAAGAATATTCAAGCAAAAGCGAGGTTATTAATGACTTAGTGAGACAAGCTAGAAACCAGCAAGCCCAAGTTGATTGGCTGAGAAATAAACTTGAGAGTGCAGAAGCTAGTGGATTTACGTCAGAAAGCAAGGAAGCTATTTTGAAAGCATCCAAAGCAAGATTGAATGCCTAACTACAAACTGAGTAAAGAAGCCAGAAATGACCTTACTCGAATTCAGCAATATGGAGTTAGAAAATTTGGCGAAGCTCAAGCAGACAACTATTTTAATCAGTTCTTTGAATTAATTGCAGAGAGGCCTCTTGCCTTTGAATCAGTCGAATTCATTAAACCCGGATACCGAAGGTGTTTATGCGGTGTTGACAGTATTTTCTACCGAACCGAAAAAGATAATGTCGAAATCATGGCAATTGTTGGTCGACAGGATATTTCCCTGATATTATAACAAAGCACGCTTGCTAACAACAACTTAAAGGCAAATGCTAGCGATAGTGTAAATTTGAAACAATTGAAATTTAAGAACCATTTCCCGAGTTCCGAAGAGTCTGCCAAGGGCAGTAAGTGTATTGCCGGCCAGGCAGGGTTCCAGCCGCACCCAATCAAAACGCAATAGGAATGAATATTTTGCCTACGCTTCCAAAAGCATTTATCCCGCAATTTACTGATCATTAGGGTGATATAATCTATTCGGTACGATATATAAACATCCTTTACAAAGTTATATTTACATCGATTACACTTTTTTAGGGTTGCAGTGCGCAGGAGAGAATAAACGTTGACTCAGAATACTATTTTGAAATTTAAGCACACTTTTATAAACCCCTAACTCTTGCCTGGTGAGTTCTTAGCGCCAATCATAATTTCATTTAAACAACTTCAACAAATAGTCTACATACAAGCAAAAACTGTAATTTCGCCGTTTAACAATTGAAACACTTTTTACCATGATAAAGCACACGCTTATTGAAAACCTAGTGCACGTTTCTATTGAAAATGTCGATTTTTCATACAGAATACCTCTTAATAAACTGGGAAACACAGTAGATTGGAGAATAGGAGAAAAAGATGGTCCAGACATAAAAATTAAGAAGGTGTCCAAATGGACCCTTCAACTATTCACTAAAAAAGTGGCCTTGGATAATTATCTATTGGATTTCAAGGGTGTTATCGAAAAATACAAATCGGAAAATTCCATCAACTGGAAATCTACTTTTTTGGCAGTAGCCGTTCAAAATGAATACAATCGCTTAAAAGAAACTTCGAAAGAGGCCGATAAAAAGTCAAGCGAGGCAGAGCTTATTTCAACTTTAAAAAAGAAGTACAAACTGGATTAAAAGCAAGTGGCTATCTACTGGCTGAATAAAAGAAGAGCATACTTCACTGAAGAGAAAATTGAAGCCAAAAAAGTCAGCGTAAAAGGAAACCCAGCTTTACTTTAGGTTTTGATTGATTCCTTAAAGTGCCGCTATTTTAATGAAGTAATTCAACCAACCTGTACTTACAATTGTTTACCTTACAAACTCAAACAATGAAAACAATACTCATCATACTCGGTATTCTACTTTTAGCCTTTATTGCTTTTCAATTATATGCCATGAAAGGACAAAGCGGAATTGAAACCTATCCCTACACCGTAGAAGAAAAATTCGACAACTTTGAAATTCGCAGTTACGAAGCAAGTCTTTTTACTATGGTAAAACTCCCTCCAAGCGAATATAAAACCGCTTCTGGACAGGGGTTTAGATTGCTTGCTGGTTACATTTTTGGTGGTAATGAAAGCAATGAAAAAATTGCAATGACGTCACCTGTGCAAATGTCATTAGAAGATTCAATGACCATGATGTTTATGGTGCCTAAACAATACAAAAAGGAAGATTTACCCAAGCCAAATCAGTCTCAAGTCAAATTCCATGAGGAACCAGAAAAAAGGGTAGCTGCAATCACATTTGGTGGCTGGGCAGATGACGACAAAATTGAGCGCTACAAAAAAGAGCTTATAAAAGCATTAGAAGCTCAAAAGATAAGCTACACACAACGCTTCTATTTTTTAGGTTACAACGCGCCTTACGAAATAGCAAATAGGAAGAATGAGGTCATTGTAGAACTTGCAAATTAAACCAGCTTTAAGCGTTTATTGAAATTACTGCCATTTTGTGTCCTTACAAACACCATTAAAGAAAGCAATTGACCCATTCAGATATTTGATAACTGGGGCATACTAAAAATAGAACAGTTTGCGTTACACTTGCTTTCAAATGTAGTTATGACCTTATCTAAATCTATAAAACCTTCATTGCCCCTTCTTGCTATTGCAGTGCTAGTTTCAGTTTATTCCTGCAAAAAAGACGAGGAAGATACTCCTGTTACTCCCCAGTGTTTAGAATCCGCTATCGTTCAATTTGACCTAACTAAAGCCTGCCGATTCAGCGCTAAAGTTGATCGCTATACCTTTCAAAGAAAAACTGTTTATGCATTGGTCCTAGGAACTTGTGGCGCTGATCAAACCACCGATATTATTGATAGCGAGTGCAACACAATAGGCACATTAGGTGGTATTGCCGGCAACAACAAAATTAACGGCGAAGATTTTTCAAACGCTATTTTCATTGAAACCCTTTGGGAAAATTGATAAAATGAAAGCACTCCTAGCAACTTCGCTTTTATTTATAAGCCTAGTATCTTTAAGCCAAGTAACTACTGAGAAAGTAATCTCAATCGGCCCAACACTTTCCTTCCAGAATTACGAACACTTTAAGCGCCTTACTCTGAATTCTCCCGACTGTCGAGTTGAGTTTTTGAGCGACTTCAATTTTGAGTGGGGTTATGATACAAAAGTGTTGGTAAAAGAAACCAAATTGAGTGAAACCTTATCGGATGGGACTGAATACGAATACGAGCTTATTAAAGTAGTTTCTAAAACTAAGGTTGCCGATTCTACTCAGTTTAACTTAACCATTGACCCTCAGCGCTACTATTACGAATTGGAGGGATATGAGGCGCACATGAACAATACCTTAAAGCAACTCGACGATAGCACCTATTTCTACTTTGACGAAGTAGAAATTGAGGTACCTGAACAATTGCGCGAAACCGTTAAAAGTATGGCTCCGGGTAAAACCAGTAGCATAGGCCGATTCGAGTTTGTAAATACCAAACGCATAAAGCTGCTTCGATTAATTAATTGATGTTATTTTGGTCGCCTAAATAGTTACACTATGAAAAAAACATTCAAAATTATCGTAGTACTTGCGCTTAGTTTTCTAATTACTACCAACCTTACTTCATGTAGAAAAAAACTGAAAGGAGAAAACTTGTTGTACGAAGGAACATGGACGAACGGGCAGACCTACATGGAATTAGATAGCCAAAACGGGATTTTTTTGTTCGACCCTTTTGACACGAGCTCTACCTATGTAAAGACTTGGCTGCCGGGAGATGTTACTATGACTTTCGAAGAAAGTGGAAAAGCAACATATTACCGATACTCCTACTCTAGTTTTTCCAGTGGTTATTCTACCTCAACATCTTCTGAAGAAAAAGAAATTAAAGGAAAAGTAAAGATCAAGAATAATACTTTGACCGTTAAGTTTGCTTTCATAAAAGAGGAATTTACAATTACCAAGCCGCCAACAAATGATGCTATGGGCCGCTATATGGTTTTAAGTGGTGACACTTTTAGGTTAGAGCCTTAATTGACTTGACCAATAAAAAGCTCCTGCAGCATAACCAATGGTCAATACTTCAGCGAAGTAGGTTTAACCAATTATTTATAGTAAAGTAAGTGGCTTAAGAAAATCAATATCTCTAATTTTGCAGATTAATTCTGAAAGTGATTTGCATTTTCTCATGAGAAGGCTAATCTGCGTTATTGGAATTAAACAATAAAGTAAAATCCAGAATACAGTTCAACTCCAAGTTGTTAGAAGAAATCATTGATGGCCGAAAAAATTAAGGAGGAAGAATCAGTAAAAATCAGTCAAGAGCAAATTGACAAATGCCTTGAGGTTTTAGAACAACTGAATTCCGATACCGACCAAATTTTTGAAATTCCAAAAAATAAAAGAGTTGCCTTAATAACTGCTGCTGGTCGATTTTCTCGACCTGGAAGAGAAGAGTTTGCAAGACGTAAAAAGTCCGCTAAAAAAGTTCAAAGACGAAAAACCAAGGAAAAAGATAAACACGCTCGAAATGCAACGGGTATTCGTTCTGCGCGAGAAGCGCATATATTCGAAGCTCCCTTGATGATTGCCTTAACGGGTAAAGAAGATGAGAATGCGGTTAAACTATCTTCTCCAAGAAACTGCTACGTCTGTAAAGAAGAATTTAATTATTTGCATCACTTCTACGATACAATGTGCAAGGAGTGTGGCGATTTTAATTATGCTAAACGTTTTCAAACTGCTGATTTAACCGATCAAGTTGCTCTAGTTACGGGTTCACGACTTAAAATTGGCTACCACATTACTCTTCTAATGTTACGTGCTGGTGCCACTGTAATAGCCACTACCCGATTCCCAGCGGATTCTGCCATCCGATTTGCAAAAGAACTCGATTTTCACAAATGGAGCAATCGCCTCAAAATTCACGGCTTAGATTTAAGGCATATTCCAAGTGTGGAAATATTTTGCAATTTTATTGAGCAGAAATACGAACGATTGGATATTCTAATCAATAACGCTGCTCAAACGGTAAGGCGTCCTGCTGGATTCTATAAACACCTTATGGCGAATGAAGAATTGCCTACAGATCAATTGCCTCAGTTCGCACAAGAATTATTGAAAGATCACAATGCCTGCATCAGTGAAATTCGAGCTTTGAGTTCGACGTTTTCTGAAAAGGAAGAAAAAAACTTGCCAGTTAGCTGGCACGGAAATCAAATCGGAATTGGATTAAGTGCTTCGGCTAAACTTTCTCAAATACCTTACAGTATTGATAATTCGTTACCAACCGAAGAAGTATTTCCTGTTGGAGAATTGGATGCGGATTTGCAGCAAGTTGATTTGAGAAAAACAAACAGCTGGCGACTGAAATTGGGCGAAATTCACACCAATGAAATGCTGGAAGTACAGCTCGTTAATTCTGTGGCTCCTTTTGTATTGGTGAACCGTTTGGTAAACATCATGAAAAAGAAAAATACCGGAATGAAGCATGTCATTAATGTTTCTGCAATGGAAGGTAAATTTCACCGTTGGCACAAAGAAGACCGTCACCCGCATACCAACATGGCTAAGGCGGCTTTAAATATGATGACGCATACTTCTGCTTCAGATTTTGCAAAATTTGGAATTTATACCAATGCCGTAGACACCGGTTGGGTTACTGATGAAGATCCAGCAGAATTGGCAAAACGTAAAGAAGACTTGCACGATTTTCAACCTCCGTTAGATATTGTTGACGGTGCTGCAAGAGTATTAGATCCGCTGTTTGACGGTATCAATACCGGCAAACATTGGTGCGGGAAATTCTTGAAGGATTACCGTCCAATTGATTGGTAGGTTGGTTGGTTGGTTTCTGTCCTTTTGTTCTCGATACATTCCGCGAAAAGCGGAATACTCAAACTGACATTAAAGAATAGTTTAGTTCAATTCAATTCAGCAATAAAAAACATTAATACTGTCCTTTCGAGTGGCCACCGATAGGAGGTTGTATCGAGAAGCCTTTTACCCATTTGCTGTCATGCTGAATTTATTTCAGCATGACTAATTAATATAAAGCATCGCATTCCTTAAAAAAGGAAACTCCCACTTATCCTTAATCTATTTTGAGTATTCAATTACTCAACTACATTTGTCGCAAAATTTATTTGCTAAAAATTCGACGTATGCTACATTCCAGAAAAATAAATCAGTGGATAATTCCACTTGCCGCTTCAGTGTTATTCGCTGCTTGCGCATCCAATGAAAAAGAAGAAACTAAAAAAACAGAACCTGTGATTGACAATATTTTACTTAAAGAATGGACAGGCCCTTATGGTGGCGTTCCGGCGTTTGATTCAATGAAATTGGAAGATGTAAAGCCTGCTTTGCTTCAAGGTATGGAAATGAATCTTGCTGATATTGATGCTATTGCAAACAATGAAGCAGCTCCAACATTCGAGAATACTATTGTTGAAATGGAAAGAGCGGGTGCGCCTTTAAATCGAGCCTTTAATTATTACGGAATTCTTAGTGGAAATATGTCTTCTCCAGAGTTTAGAGAAATTCAAGCGGAAATGGCACCTAAATTTTCTGAGTTCTCGTCGAAGATTACTCAAAATGAAAAATTGTTTCAGCGCATTAAATCGGTTTATGATGCTTCTCAAAAAACACCATTAGCAGCTGACAAACAACGAGTTTTAGATTTAACGTATATCAGCTTTACGATGAAAGGTGCTGAATTGGATTCGACCAAAAAAGCAGAATATGCTGAATTGAGCAAACAACTTTCTAGTTTGTATACCAAATTCTCGAGCAACACTTTACATGATGAGGAAAACTATGTGACTTATTTGACAAAAGATCAGTTGGGTGGTTTATCAGAAGGATTTGTGAAATCTGCTGCAAAAATTGCTGCTGATAAAGGCAAAGAAGGAATGTACGCTATTACGAACACCCGTTCTTCAATGGATCCATTCTTAACCTATTCTACTGAAAGAGAATTGCGCAAACAAGTTTGGACCAATTATTATTCTAGAGGTGATAATGGAGATGAGTTTGACAACAATGAACTGATTGCCGAAGTACTTAGACTAAGACGTAAAAAAGTAGAACTACTTGGATTTAAGAACTATGCTGATTGGAGGTTACAGGATAGAATGGCAAAAACTCCAGAAAATGCAATGAATTTAATGATGGCTGTTTGGCCAGCAGCAATTGCTAGAGTTGCCGAAGAAGTTGCGGATATGCAAGCAATTGCAAACAAAAACGGAGACAAGATTACTATCGAGGCTTGGGATTATCGTTTGTATGCTGAGAAAGTCCGTAAGGATAAATACAATTTAGATTCTGAAGAAGTAAAACAATACTTACAGTTGAATAAGTTAACCGAAGCTATGCATATGGTTGCAGGAGAATTATTCAATTTCAAATTCACACCTGTACCGGAAGGTTCGGTTCCAGTATTTCATGAAGACGTTAAGGTTTGGGAAGTAACGGATCTCACTTCTGGACAAAACGTTGGACTTTGGTATTTAGATCCATATGCACGGCAAGGAAAACGATCAGGTGCATGGGCTACAACTTATAGAAGTCAGTCTAGTTTTGATGGTGACAAGAATGTATTGGCTTCAAATAACTCAAATTTTGTAAAACCTGCTCCAGGTGAAGCATTATTAGTGTCCTGGGACGATGCAACGACGTTCTTCCATGAATTTGGACATGCATTACATTTCTTTTCATCTGACGTAACCTACCCTACTCTTAACAGCGGAGTTAGAGATTACACAGAGTTCCAATCTCAATTACTGGAAAGATGGTTAGCGACTGACAAAGTGATTAACAACTACTTGGTACACAACAAAACGGGCGAAGCTATGCCGGCAGAATTAGTTGCGAAAATCAAAAAAGCAAGTACGTTTAATCAAGGATTTTCTACTACTGAGTATTTGGCTTCAGCCATTATGGATATGAAATTACATTTAGCTGATCCTGCAACTATTGACATTGATAAATTCGAAAGAGAAACTTTAGTTGAAATGAATATGCCGAAGGAATTGCCTATGCGTCATAGAACACCTCATTTTGGTCATGTATTCTCAGGTGAAGGCTATGCAACTGCATACTACGGTTATATGTGGGCCGATGTGCTTACTGCTGATGCTTCTGAAGCATTTGCTGAAGCTCCAAATGGTTTTTACGACAAGGAACTGGCCGCAAAGGCAGTTAAATTTTTATTTGCTCCTAGAAACGCAATTGACCCAGCTGAAGCTTACAGATTATTTAGAGGCAGAGATGCTAAGATTGATGCTCTAATGCGCGATAGAGGTTTTCCGGTACCGGCTAAATAATCTAAAAAACAACTTAATTTTAAAAGCGGTTCCAATTGGATTCGCTTTTTTTTGCAGAAACTTTTTTTTATTTAAGTTAGCTGTTAAAATGCAATTAATAATTAAATAGAGCTTTTATGAAAACAAGTAATAAATTCGGTATCGTAGCTACTTTGTTTGCTACAATTTTTCTTTCAAACATATGGAATCCCGTTTATTCCCAAAACTTTGAATTCACTTCATTTACAGTTATAGAATCTATTATACCAAATGGTGTTGGAAGATCTCGAATACTCAGTTCTAATGAAAAAAGAGATTATAAGGAATTTACAACTACGAAGTCAGCAGAAGATAATTCTAGAAATAAATCTGATAGAGATGAAATAAGAGTGCACAATTACGAAGAAACCAAATTGCTTAACTTTTTCAATATTGCTGGAATTAGGTTTCAAAACATAGCCGCTAATGATGCGATTGTAAATAGCAAGGTTACGTCTATGTTAAACGAAGGATGGGGAACTTGTCAATATTGTGGCTGGAGTTGAATCAGTAGGGTCTACGGACGATAGTCATGGGATTTTCGTTACTCGCTTCTATTTTAAACGTTCAAACTAATTAAGGTTAGATTTTATTAAGTAAAAAGAGCCATTCAAGGCTCTTTTTTTTAAAGGCCAAGGCAAGAAACTCTATTGATCCAGCTGAAGCTTACAGATTATTTAGAGGCAGAGATGCTAAGATTGATGCACTTATGCGTGATCGTGGGTTTCCAGTTCCGGCTGAGTAAGAACAATTTGATAGACAAATAAAAAGGGGCGTTAACGCCCCTTTTTTGTTGTAAAAGACTGGCAAAATTCCAGTCGCTATACAAGACATCTGCAAATGGTAAATAAGTAAAATGTTATTTTTGATTTAACTTATTATTATGAAAAACCTATCGCTCTGCTTCTTATTACTTACGTCTTTCATTTTAACAGCTCAAAAAAATGACTATTCAATTGAGCTTGATGGTACAGATGATATGATTACCGTTTTAAACTCTCCAGTAATTGATAGTATAGGAGATACTGATTTTTCTTATCACTTGTGGTTCAAAAAGAAGTCTACTGACATTGTAACTGTCCCTAGTGAATATCTGATTGATAGAGACTCAAATAGTGCTGGGTTTTGGTCTCGTTTAGAAGCCGATGGGAAGGTTAGGTCAATAATTGACGAAGGGTCTAATGCCAATCAAATATACTCTAATGCCTCTTTTTACGATGATAATTGGCATTATATCGCTATAGTTGTTGATTTTTCAAACGGGTCGTACAAAGTTTACATCGACGCTATTTTAAATGACTCAGCTACTATGACTATCAATACTTCTAAAATTAATGTCCACGATAATTTAAATATAGGAGGAGTAGAATCAAATGGCACAAAGGCCAGATTGTTCAAAGGAAAATTAGATGATATAGCGTTTTGGAATAAGGCTTTAACCTCAGCAGAAATTACACAGTATATGAACTGCCCTCCAACTGGTGCTGAAATTGCCTAATAGGTTATTGGAATGTTGATCAAGGTACAGCTACAACAATTGTTGACCAATCTTTAAATAACAATATCAGCATTATCAACGGTAATCCTACTTGGAGTACAGATGCACCGGCCTATGCTTGTGATAGTTCGAAAAACGAGGTAACAGACTCTACCTCCATAAGCGAAGTAGTAAAATCTATTATTAAAATTTTCCCAAATCCAACGTGTGGAATTATTACAATTGATTTTGAGCAGGTAATCAACGGGCAGATATCATTTGTAGATGTTTTAGGTAAAGAATCCCTGAGAAAGAAATTTAATAACACTAAACTTGAAGTAAACCTTAAAGAGTTAGAAGCTAAGGGGGTTTATTTTGCAAAAGTTCTCGACCAAGCAGGAAGCGTTATTGCCATTAAAAAAATTGTCTATCATTAAGCACACTGGAGGTTGAAACCTATTCTACTTTTTAAACAATCAGCCCTGAATTAGGCGTAGTTCTTAACTAAGCTTTTTCATTAATAGCAACAAAACAATATTTATTACAGCCGTCGTAGTTGCAAACTACGACGAGTCTGAGGTCCACCCAATTTAGCTAAGCAAAATTAAAAATTCACTTGGTTTTAAGTCAAAATAATTGGTTTGTTGAGGAGCCAGTTTCTATTCAATTTTCAAACGCTAACTTTTCTTTTTGAACATCAAATTCTCTCCATTGCTCGTTAGCGATTAGCTTCGCTGAGCTCCCAAGCTCGGTTCCATCGCGTTCGATTTAATTTCTTCAAATTAAATCTAATCAGCTCATTCAATAATAAGGGAGCCAGGACTTCTATACTTCCTAAAACAGCCAAAGAATTGCTTCCAGCAGCAAGTAGAAGCTATTATTTATCACTTTTCAACCTTCTCTACAATCAACCCAACATCCAATACAGGAAATAAAGTACCTTCACCATTATTGTGTTCTAGAATAAATTCATGAGTTCCAGCTTCTAAAGAAATCCCTTTAAGAATTTGGTGTTCACTGTCCCAAATATCACCACCGGGCTCTCCAAGATAGTCTCCTTTATCGTCTCTAATTTTTAGCGCATAGTCATTTGTAGTCGTTGCACCTCCAGGCGTTTTTTGAGATAAAGTTACAGGCGCTTCTCTCTTTGCAAAACCAGTTGCATAGCGAAACGTTAGATAGACATTGTATTTTTGAGTAGCGTCTGCAATGTTTACGTTAAAGACCTTTTTATCCTTTTTGAACCATTGAAATCCTTCTCCGGTTTCGAAGTGCTCGTTGTAAATTTGATTGGGATTACAACCCATAATTCCCGCAGCAAAAACGATTAAAATAACTCCTAGATTCCATTTCATATTTTTCGATTTTATTTCAGTTTTAAACATAACTTATAATGAATTGATAATGAATATTTAACAAATTTGGTTTAAGGTATTTAACAACTTTCAAAATATACTACTTTTACGCCCTAAATCAAATAATTATGAAACAAGGATTACGACTGTTTTTTATATTGATGCTATCTATTAGTATTCAAATTTCAGCAAGTGCTCAGCAACCAACGGTTCCTGAACACGAAAAGAAAGTTTATATCAATGACGGAAACACTTATGTTCAAAAAAGTCTTCCACTTTATTTCAAATTCTCTACCTCTCCGGGTGGGCAACAATACGATCTTACTAGTAAAATGTCATCGAAGTATGCTAACCCGATGTATTTGGATACTGAAGGTATTAACTACATGAGAAGTAGATATGCTGTTGATCAAAACACGAAGAAAACAATACAACCTCAACAAGAAGTGATGTATGAGTTATATGCTGATGGATTAGCTCCGGTAACTCGTTTAAAGTTTGATGGTGCGCCTCGTTATAGAAGTGATCGCACTTATTTTGGAAAAGGATTAACCTACACGCTTACTTCTAAAGATGGTGTTTCAGGTGTTGAGAAAATTCATGCTGCAGTTAACTCAACTACTTGGTCGGATTACTCATCAACTGCTAACCTTGATAACGAAGGTGAGTTTACTTTGTCATGGTATGCGCACGATAACGTAGGTAATGCTGAAGATTTGAAAAGTGACAAATTTGTTGTTGATCTTTCAGCGCCAACTTCAAATCATTCAATAGTGGGTATCGTATATCAAGGAACGATAATCGCTCCGAGTACAAAATTCAATTTAGCTAAATCGGATAACCTTTCTGGAGTTAATAGAACTAAGTTCAGTTTTGATGGAAGAGCTGAAAATACTTACGGTGGCAACTTTGGAGTATTTTACTTAAAAGACGGTGAGCATACGCTTTACTATTACTCAGTTGATAATGTAAAGAACACCGAAGAGAAACAAGCTTTCAAATTTTACCTGGATAAAATTCCACCAGTAGTAACGCATACTATAAACGGAGACCAATACAAAGCGAGTAATGGTATTACTTATGTTTCTAACAGAACTACGGTAAGTTTATCGGCAACGGATAATAAAGCTGGGGTTAATAAAATTTACCACAGAACAGATGGTAAAGAGCGTTTTGATTATTCTTCAGACATTTCTTTTCCAGATGTAAAAGGTTCTCATTCTGTAAAATATGATGCTACCGATAACGTGCAGAACCTTTCTCCTAATAAATATGTAAATGTTTATATGGACAACGTAATGCCAACGACTGGAATCAAATATGGTTCTCCACAGTTTTTTGCACGTGATACATTGTTTATCAAGAAATCAACTGCAATAAAATTATTCTCTAAGGATTACGAATCTGGAGTTCAAAAAATTGAATATCAAATTGACGGTGATGGTTACAAAACGTATAGTGAATTCGCTATTCCTGCGGATGGATACCATTCAATTAACTTCAAAACAACAGACAACGTAAATAATGTAGAGCAAGAAAAAACTTCAAATTGTTTTGTTGATAATGTTGCTCCAGAAATTTACAATAACTTCAGTATTCAGCCAATTGGAAACAAAAAAGACCTGAAAGTTTATCCGAATTATACTCGTATTTATCTAGGAGCTACTGATGATCATGTTGGTACAGAATCAATTATGTACAGCATTAATGATGCACCATTATCCTTGTATTCTTCTGCTCAAACGTTGGATATTTCGGAAAGAAACCGTTTTTTAAAGAAGAAAATTAAGTACACGGTTAAAGTTGTTGCTAAAGATAAATTGGGTAACACCTCTGAAAAGCTAATTGAGTTTTATGTTGGTTTAGCTACTGACTAATACATTCAAATACAATTGATTTGAAACCTCCCCTGCTCTGCAGTGGAGGTTTTTTTTTGGTAAACAGAGCTCTTTTCTACCGTCTTTCCCGCTCAGGCGCATTGACGAAACAAGGATTATGGGTTACCAAATTATGTTGAAAGTTCAAATCAAAACTATTACGTCATTCCCATGTAAATGGGAATCTAAAAAATATTAACCACACTTTTTAAATAACTTATTATCAACCTTTGATTTTGATGTAATAGAAAGAGGAGGCTATATCTATATAATGACCAATAAAACTAAAACGGTCTTATACATTGGAGTAACTTCTAAACTAAGTCAACGGATTTTTGACCATCAGTCTGGAAAAGGATCGGATTTTACAACAAAGTATAATTGTACTGAGCTTTTGTATTACGAAGGATTCCAAAATATTGAAGAGGCAATTCATCGAGAAAAGATTCTGAAGAAATGGGATAGAAAATGGAAGGAAGAACTTATAAAGAAAGTCAATTCATCTATGAGCAGTTTAAATAATGAAGTATTAGATGAATGGTAATAGAATTTCTTTTTGAATATGAAGGTAGACATAAGAGATTCCCATTTTCATGGGAATGACGGCGATTAAATAATACGGGATTTATCTTTTTACACCGTTTGAGCTTGGTATTTCTGGCAAATCTTGAAGCTCAAACATTTAATAACGAAATAGTTGAACTTGAACTAAATAAAATATTGAGATGCTGAACTAAATTCAGCATGATAAATAGACGGAATATACTTGTATTACTTTAGCACAATGGACAAAGCCATTCTAAAGCAAAAAATTATTTCAGAATTGGAATAAACCAAACTTCGAATAGAAGAATTAAAGGAACTTACAAAACCCATTTCACCAGAAAATGCAATTGGACGAATAAGTCGAATGGACGCAATCAATAACAAAACGGTTAACGAAAGAACTTTGCGCCAAATGGAGTTCAAATTTCAGAAGCTGAATCTAGCATTGGAAAAAATAGACGAATCCGAATTCGGTAATTGCAGGAGATGCGGAAATGCTATTCAAGAAGGACGCTTGATGTTAATACCTGAGAACACACTTTGTATTCACTGTGCTAGTTAATTGCAAATAGGAATTGTGCATCTTCCATTGATAAAATATGCCTCATTGTACCTTGCGTCAATATCAAAAATCAACACTTTTTTGATGGTGTCAATTTCAAGCACGTTTATCGCGCCAGCATTTGCACTGGCTCCATTTTTACTAATATTATTGAATGTCGCACCTTGCAATCTTACCTCACCAAAAGGAACCAATAACTCATACAACCCAACTTTAAGAGGAATTTTACAGGATACGTATTTCTTAGTGGGCTGATAAAAGGTGCAATTTCCACTATCCTGCTCAGACAGTAAGTCAACCTTATATGCAAATTCAGAGGAGTCGAAATCAACCCCTACGTGCGCGTAAAAAGCTGTAGCCGATATCAACTTCCAAGGCTCTCCTTCAAACTCACCTTGAACAACCTGATCCTTGAAACTGTACCTCGGTTTAGCTGGCTCTTCAACTATTGGGAGTTCTGGTAATTGTTCGTCTTTTTACACGCACCAAAAAGAACTATTAATCCTAATAAAATAAAAAGATTTTTCAATGCATTTAATTCTTAAGCACTGCTTTAAGTCCATTCTGCAATAGGGAAGCGATGGTCATTGGCCCTACTCCACCAGGTACTGGAGAAATAGCAGCACATTTAGGTGCAACGGTTTCGAAATCAACGTCTCCCACCAATCTGAATCCAGATTTTTTGCTGCTATCTTCAATTCTGTGAATGCCAACATCAACTACTACAGCGCCTTCTTTGACCATATCAGCAGTTAAAAACTTTGGTTTACCCAACGCAACTATAATGATATCGGCACTCAAGCAAACTTCTTTTAAGTTAGCAGTTCGGCTGTGCGTTAAGGTTACTGTGGAATTTCCTGGGTTAGAATTTCGTGACATTAAAATAGACATTGGTGTTCCGACAATGTTGCTTCTTCCAATAACTACACAATGTTTTCCAGATGTTTCAATATTGTATCGACCCAACATTTCCATTACTCCATTTGGAGTAGCTGGCAAAAAAGTTGGCAGTCCAAGCGCCATTCTTCCAACGTTTTCTGGGTGGAATCCATCTACGTCTTTATGAGGAGCAACTCGCAGTGTTACTTTGTCTTCATCAATATGCTTTGGTAAAGGCAGTTGAACAATAAACCCATCAATTGCATCGTCGTTATTCAATTGATCAATAGTTTCCATGAGTTTATCTTCAGTTGTATCCGCTGGAAGTTCAATTAAGGTACTTTCAAAACCAACTCGCTCACAAGCTTTTACTTTTGCATTAACATAAGTTTGACTTGCGCCATCACTTCCAACAAGAATTGCAGCCAAATGCGGAACCTTAGCACCTTTGCTTTTGAGTTGATCTACTTGTTGCGCAATTTCTTCTTTGATTGCTGCTGACGTCGCCTTACCATCTAATAAAATCATAGTACTAAGTTTTACATTCCCTTACCTGGCATTCCGCCTTTTAGGCCCGCCATCATTTTAGACATGTTGTTTTTGTTCCCCATCATCTTCATCACCTTTCGAGTTTCAGAGAACTGCTTAATGAGTTTATTTACTTCTTGAACCTCTACACCACTGCCTTTAGCAATTCTTTTTCTACGGCTGCCATTTATGATTGTAGGGTTTTCACGTTCTTGGTCAGTCATAGAGTAAATCATAGCTTCAATTGGAGTAAATGCATTGTCATCAATGTCCACACCTTTGAGCGCTTTACCCATTCCGGGTATCATTCCCGCTAAATCTTTAAGATTACCCATCTTTTTGACTTGCTGTATTTGCTTTAAAAAATCGTTGAAATTGAACTGATCTTTTGCAATTTTTTTATGCTTCTTTCGCGCTTCTTCTTCATCAAAATTTTCTTGAGCCTTTTCAACCAATGAAACAATATCGCCCATTCCTAAAATTCGATCGGCCATACGCTTTGGATAAAAAATATCCAATGCATCCATCTTTTCACCCGTACCAACAAATTTTATCGGTTTATCGACTACTCTTCTTATGGACAATGCTGCTCCGCCTCTGGTGTCTCCATCTAATTTGGTTAGAATTACACCATCGAAGTTCAAACGTTCGTCAAATTCTTTAGCAGTGTTTACAGCATCTTGACCCGTCATTGCGTCCACCACAAAAAGAGTTTCGACAGTATTTATAGCGCGTTTGATTTCTTCAATCTCCCGCATCATTTCTTCATCAACCGCCAAACGACCAGCGGTATCAATTATTACCACATTGTTTCCATTTGCCTTAGCATGGGCAATTCCCTTTTGTGCTAAATCGACTGGGCTTTTGTTTTCTTTATCCGAAAAAACATCTACGCCAACTTGCTCTCCAACAACATGCAATTGATCTACAGCTGCTGGTCGATAAACATCACAAGCAACTAAAAGTGGTTTCTTACTTTTTTTAGTTTTAAGGTAATGTGCCAATTTACCGGTGTGCGTTGTTTTACCGGAACCTTGCAAACCAGCCATTAAGATTACCGTAAACGCATTGGAAAGATTCAGTTCAACCTCTTCCGACCCCATTAACTCCGCTAAAGCTTCTTGGGTTATTTTTACCATCAATTGGCCGGGAGAAACTGCATTCAATACGTTTTGGCCCAGTGCTTTTTCCTTGACCTCTTCCGTAAATGTTTTCGCTACTTTATAGTTAACATCGGCATCAAGTAATGCTCTACGTACATCTTTTAATGATTCTGCTACATTGATTTCGGTTATCTGACCTTGACCTTTTAAAATCTTGAACGAACGCTCTAATCTCTCTGATAAATTTTCAAACATAAATCTGTGCCTTATTACTTTACTTTATTGGCTCTACTGCGGTTTTCAAAAGTAGTAAATCTGAGTATTCATGGCCAATTTCAACTGAGCCATTTGGGTTAAAATGTCCTTAAACTTATTGTCAACACTATCCTTATAACGAATGCCGTTACTTTGAACCAATTTGTTGTTTAACAAAAAGGCGAGAAGGTCAAATAAAACAAGTAGACTCATGCCAAAGCCAATCTAAATTACCTCGCACCCGAAAGATACTAATCAACTAGAGTATCAAATTAAAGAAAATACTATTTAAGAATGAGCATGTTTTGAATTGCTTGAAGCTATCGCTAGACTACATGCGCTCTGGCGCATTAATTCCCAGTAAGTTCAAACAAAAGGCGATTGTTGCTCCTGACTGCTTAGTCAATTCAACCCGAAAACTTTCTTGAGCGGGATGTTCGTCGTCAAATATGGGCATTGACTGGTAAAATGAGTTGTACGCTTTTACCACATCGTATAAGTAATTGCAAAGTACAGCTGGACTATAGTTTACGGCGGACTCTTCAATAACTTCAGGAAGTTTTTTAATCAAACGCAATACAGTCTTTTCTTTTTCATGCAGTTCAGTTTTGACAAACGGCACTAACGTGCGTTCTTTTGCTCTTCTAAGAATGGCTTGAATTCTAGCATGGGTATATTGAATAAAGGGGCCCGTATTGCCATTAAAATCAATCGACTCCTCAGGATTGAACAGCATCTTCTTTTTAGGATCTACCTTGAGCATAAAATATTTTAGTGCAGCCATACCAATTGAATTGTATAGCTCTACTTTATCTGCATCTTCTAGCTCTTCTAACTTCCCTAAATCAGTAGTTATTTCTTCGGCCTTTTGACTCATTTCTTCCATCAAATCGTCTGCATCTACGACCGTACCTTCTCGCGATTTCATTTTTCCAGTTGGTAAATCAACCATGCCATAAGATAAGTGGTAGCAATCGGAAGCCCAAGAGTAACCAAGCTTTTCAAGAATTTTAAAGAGTACTTTGAAGTGGTAATCTTGCTCATTACCCACGGTATAGATCAGCCTGCTTATTTTAGGATAATCTTTTAAGCGCAATAAAGCGGTTCCAATATCCTGAGTCATGTAAACAGTGGTTCTATCTGCACGGATAACCAGCTTATTGTCTAAGCCATCTTCAGTTAAATCGCACCATACAGATCCATCTTCTTTGCGATAGAAAATTCCATTTTCAATATTCTCATTGACTATGTCCTTGCCAAACAAATAGGTATTCGATTCGTAATACAATTTATCAAAATCGACTCCCAGTCGAGCATAAGTTTCGTCAAACCCTTTGTACACCCAGCCATTCATCTTTTCCCAAAGACTGATAACTTTCTCGTCACCACTCTCCCATTTTTTAAGCATAGCTTGCGCCTCCTTCATAATTTGAGGCTCTGGCATTGCATCTTTGTCTCCTAACCAAGAATCAATAGATTCACGAACTTGTTTTTTATACTCTTTATCAAATGCTACATAATACTTACCAACCAATTTATCTCCTTTGAGGCCAGAAGATTCAGGAGTTTCTCGATTTCCAAACTTTTCCCATGCAATCATGGATTTACAAATATGAATGCCTCTGTCGTTTACTATTTGTGTTTTGTAAACCTTATACCCTGCCGATTTTAAAATTTCACTTACAGAATAACCCAATAAATTATTTCGGATATGCCCCAAGTGAAGCGGTTTGTTGGTATTGGGAGAAGAATACTCCACCATCAATTCTCCGCGGCTTTCCGTTTTTGGCAGTCTAGTTTCTATTGACTCCAAGTTAGCTAACCAATTTAACCAAAACGAAGAAGTTAAAGAGATATTTAAAAAGCCTTTTACCACATTAAATTTCTCGATTTCAGGTACCTTTTCTACCAAAAGGTTTCCTAAAGTCTCGGCTACCTGTTCAGGTTTACTTTTGGCTATGCGTACTAATGGGAAAACAACAATGGTAAAATCACCTTCAAATTCCTTTTTTGTTTCCTGAATTTGAATGGATGTTGAGCTTGGGATCTCGCCGTAACACTCTTGAAAAACCTTTGAAACTATTTGTTCTATTCCTTTTACCATAGTCATAAATAATGAGCTGCAAAAGTATCAATGTCTTTAAATTCAACTGATAAAAAAAACACAGATGCTTGAGATCTATAAAAGCCAATTTAATTCTACATAATAAAATGGAAATCAAGTTTTATAATTTAAATTCGCAGACTAATTAAATCATTGGGCTTTTTCACTAAATATTATTCTAAGGCTATTCTCTCGATAGTTTTTGGGCTGCTATTCTCAAGTTGTTCTACACTAATCGAAGGCAGTAGCGATGATGATTTGGAAGAAGGGCAGATAATTTACAAGATATCTTACCCTTACTTAGATTCGAATGACATTGGCCTAAACCTTTTGCCAAAAGAAATGACGCTAACTTTTAAAGGTGACCACTACAAAGCTGAATCAATTGGCGGAATGGGGCTTTTTGCTGCTGGATTTATTTCCGACAACAAAGAAAAAACAATGGATTATTTTATGAAAGTAATCAGTTCGAAGTACGCTTCCAGGTTTACGAACAAAGGTGTAAAACGATTCCACAGTGACTTTCCGAGTTATCGTCTTGAAAAATTGGACACAACACGCAATATTGCTGGAATGGATTGCAATGCGACTCGAGTAATTTTTTACAATAACATTGTTTCCGATTACATTATTTGGCATACCGATCAAATAAAATTAAAAAACTCTAATTGGTGCTCGCCATTCCCAACAATATCGGGTGTGTTCATGGAATATCAAGTTCAACAAGAAGGATTAGTTTTAAAAATGACTGCCAACTCTGTTCAAAGAGATTCAATCAGTCCCGACTACTTTAAAGTTCCCTTAGATTTTAAAATTGTTTCCAACCAAACCTTGACCCGAAAAATGAAAGAAGCTTTTATGAGCTTTGACTACTAAATTGTAAACGTTTCCATGTTTATAAATACCCTTGCAATACCAATGTTTATGGGGTTAAACGCTAGCTTAATTGTTACTTTTGAGCATTACCGAAAGTGCTTAAATGGCCAAGAAACAAAAAGAAAATTCAGATAAAAAAGGCGTGGTATTAAGGAGGTTGAACCCTTTTCCTTCAATTATCAGAATGCTTTCGAACGAAAAGTTCAGAACAATTACTGGACTTTTACTCATACTTAGTTCCTTTTACCTGCTCATTGCTTTCATTTCCTTTGTTTTTACTTGGAAGAATGACCAAGATTTATTGTTTGGTTCTTGGACAGAACTGCTCGTTAATCCAGACATTGAAGTTGCTAACTGGTTAGGTAAAATTGGCGCAATCACTTCTCAACTCTTCATCAATGAAAGTTTTGGTGTTGCCTCTTTTCTTATTGCAGCTATTCTGTTTTTGTTGGGTGTAAAAACATGGCTAAATATTAGTTTAATGCCATTGGCTCGAACCATCAAAAACATCATATTTATTATAATTTGGACTAGTGCCTTCCTATCCTACTTTATCGATTCGGATTATTTGTTTGCTGGTGGTGCCAGCGGATATTATATGAACGAATGGCTTCAGAGTGTTATTGGGTCGGCAGGAACGATACTCTTTTTGTTTTTTACCTTAATCATTTATTTTATTGTCTCCTTCAATTTCTCTATTCGCGCAACTTGGGCAATGGCAAAAACACTCTTGCTGAAAGTTATCCCTAATTCAACTGTTGAAGAAGAAAACCTTGGAACATCAGATGAAAATGAAGATACCAAAGCAAATACGGAATTCGAAAATATTAGTACTGAAAATCTTGAAAAAGAATTAGAAACTCCAGCGGAACAGTTGTTTTATAACGAAGAGCAATCTGAAGAAGCCGAACTATCGGCGAAAGTAGAATCCGATGGCTTAGAAATGGAAGTGCAAACACCTACCGAACCATCTGCTGACTTGCAAAGCGAAGAAGAAAAAGTTGCCCCACTCGAATCTAACATAGCTGAAGAAGAAGTTAAGAAAGAGGATGGCGATGATTTGGGAATGGATGTAGCAGTTGCTGAGAGTAATGAAGAACTATTGTCGGATCGCGACGTAAATAAGTTGCTGAAAGACCATGGCGAATACGATCCTACGCTAGACTTATCTAAATATAAGTTTCCTTCCATTACTATGTTAGCAAATCATGGTGACGGAGAAATAGAAGTAAATCGAGAGGAACTAGAGGCAAATAAAAACAACATTGTAAATACGCTAAGTAATTACAAAATTGCAATTGATAAGATTAGCGCAACCATAGGTCCAACGGTAACGCTGTATGAAATTGTTCCTGCTCCAGGCGTTCGTATTTCTAAGATTAAAAACTTAGAAGATGATATTGCTTTGAGTTTAGCTGCTTTAGGAATTCGAATTATTGCACCAATTCCAGGGCGAGGAACTATTGGTATTGAGGTTCCAAATCAAAACCCTGGAATCGTATCGATGAAGGCAGTAATCGCAAGTGATAAATTCCAAAACTCAAACATGGAATTACCTCTGGCATTGGGAAAAACAATAAGCAACGAAACCTTTGTTACCGATTTAACAAAAATGCCACACCTTCTAATGGCGGGAGCTACCGGTCAAGGAAAGTCTGTTGGTTTGAATGCCGTACTGGTTTCTATTCTATACAAAAAACACCCCTCTCAGGTAAAGTTTGTATTGGTGGATCCTAAAAAAGTGGAACTTACTTTATTCAATAAAATAGAACGTCACTTTTTGGCAAAACTTCCAGGAGAAGAAGAAGCTATTATTACCGATACCTCTAAAGTTGTTGCTACCTTAAATAGCCTTTGCGTTGAAATGGACAACCGTTATGAAATGCTCAAGGAAGCTCAATGCCGTAACTTGAAAGAGTACAACAAGAAATTTGTTGAGCGCAAACTGAACCCTGAGAATGGCCACAAATACCTTCCATACATTGTGGTGGTTGTGGATGAGTTTGCGGATCTTATTATGACCGCAGGAAAGGAAGTTGAAACTCCTATTGCTCGGTTAGCTCAATTAGCGCGTGCTATTGGCATTCACTTAATTATAGCAACCCAAAGGCCTTCGGTAAATATTATTACTGGTACGATTAAAGCAAATTTCCCTTGCCGTATTGCCTTTAGAGTTACTGCTAAAATTGACTCTCGTACTATTTTAGACGCTGGTGGAGCTGATCAGCTCATTGGGCGTGGAGATATGTTATTTAGCAATGGAAACGATTTAATTCGTATTCAGTGTGCGTTTGTGGATACTCCTGAAGTAGAAGAAATCACCAACTTTATTGGAAACCAACAAGGGTATCCAGATGCGCTGATATTGCCAGAATTTGTAGGCGACTCTGAAGGTAGCCAAGCTACCTTAGACGATGAAGATAGAGATGCCTTGTTTGAAGACGCTGCCCGTGTTATCGTTATGCATCAGCAAGGATCAGCTTCATTATTGCAACGTAAACTTAAACTAGGTTATAATCGCGCGGGACGAATTGTTGATCAATTAGAGGCAGCTGGAATAATTGGACCATTCAAAGGCTCGAAAGCACGAGAAGTTTTAATACCCGATGAGCTTTCTTTGGAACAGTTATTGAGTAGAGGGTCGGAAGACTATTAAAATTATTAAAAATGAGATACTTAACACTTACATTGGCCCTTTTTGGTTTTACTTATTTCGCAAATGCTCAAAGTAGCGATTTAGTTCCAAAAGATCCTGAGGCTAAAAAAATTCTAGATAAACTATCTGCTAAAACCAAAGCCTTTAACACAATTACCGCAAAATTTGAATTTAAATTGGTCAATGAAGCAGAAGGTTTAAACGACACCCAAGCAGGCTCAATCATTCTGAAAGAGGATAGATATATAGTCGATGCAGGTGAACAACAAATCATTAGCAACGGAACTTTAGTATGGACGTATTTAAAGGACGTTAAAGAAGTTCAAATATCTGAAGTGGACGAAGACGACGAGGAATCAATGCTGAATCCTACTACCATATTTACAATGTACGAAACAGGGTTTAAATATGTAAAGGCCGATGACAACACAATTGCAGGCACATCAGTGAACGTTATTAGAATGTATCCTTTAGATCCTTCTGAAAAACCTTTCCATACGGTAATCTTGAATGTAGATAAAGCAAAAAATCAAATTCATAGTATTGAGATAAAATCGAAAGACGGAAATACCTTCATTTACACAATCAAAGATTTTATTGGAAATAAGGAATACGCTGATACCAAATTTGAGTTTAAAACTCCAGCAGGCGTTGAAGAAATTGATTTAAGGTAATTTCAAAAAAAGCTATTTTACTGAAAGCCCTTCTGGAGTAAATCGAGAGGGGCTTTTTTATGCCTAATTGAAAAAATCTAGATGATTATCAGTAACAGGACGTCATTCTTAGAAAAGACGAGTATTCAATCAGTTCAGTCAACAAATAAGGAAAGAGCTTGTATATTAATTATTGACCAAAAATATATCACTAATTCAAGGTCTCAATTAAAAATCTCGAATAGCTCTATAATTTAGAAAAAAGTCGGTTTTAGTATAACGAAAAGTTTTACCTGCATTGGTACCTCCTCCAAAATAAACTCCAAAGGCCAGTGAGTTGTTCGCTCCTTCTATACTGCTGCTCCAGTATGGAGTACCAGCGAATCCTCCAATATTATCTTTTTGGGCATACAATTTTTCTAAATCTCCCTTACTAGGCAGTCTCCACTGACCATTGCCCTGTCGCGTATAGTCTTTACACTTATCAATAGCAGTTTGCCAGTTAGTTCCTTGAGTAACATCTGCCGAAGACACTAATAGTCCGTGTATTCCCGAATTATCAATTTCATAAATAATACCGCCTTCAAAAGAGTCGCCCACCTTAAGACGGATTATTTCATCCGTCGTAAAATTCATTTCATCACTCTTAAAGAATTTATCATCGTCATTAATTGCGTAGGCTTTAACCAATAATGAAAAAGTGAATCTTTATTCAGAAGTTTGAAATCATAAATAGTGTCTCCATCTAAAACTTCCTTTACTTATTTAATTATAGAAGGAAATACATCCTCAACATCTTGAAAATAAAACCAATATCGCTTTTCTTAACTATAGAATTTGACTTCAAAAATGCATCTTTCCAATCAAATGTGACTGGGCGTAATTTCATCATATCGGACAATTCCACAGCAATAGCCACAATATTTTCTTTAGCTCTAATCCCGTTCAGCCAATCTAAATAACTAAATACTATTTACCAGTATATTCTAAATTTACCCCATGAATATACATAACTCCACTATTGGTATCCGCTGAATTCGTCCCTTGTCTTCTCAGATAAAAATGCAGAACTTTTTCTGTAGAGTTCATAGAAATAGAATGGCTATATTCCTTCAATCCATATGCAGTTGAAGAAACATTTAACGAAACAGTGCTGCTGCTTGTCCCTGTAATCGTTGTTGAATTCTCAGCTAATTTTGCACTCCCAAAGCGGAAGGAAATATTTCCCGAATTAGTAACATTACTATACAATAATTTTATTTTCACAGCTGTACCAGCAACCCAGTCACTTGGTAGAGGCACAGACATTGCAATTTGACCACTTACATTGTCTCCCATTTCAATAACTGGAAGTCCCGAGCCTCCCACGATACTTTTCTTAGTTGTTGAACCAGAAAATGCTTCCGTTGGAAACATACCTGGCGCAATTACAATACTCCTGATAACATTTGGCATCGGCGCACCCCACGTTAAATTACCATTGCCATTAGTTTGTAAAAATTGACCAATAGTACCATCAGTATTTGGATAAATAACATCGCCCAATTTTAATTTACCTGAGGTAACAACTGAATCAATGGAACCGTTGCCTAATTGAATCGTGTTGGAGCTTGAAACTTGCGCACTATGACCTATAGCTGTGGTATTATTCAATGCGCCTGTTGTTACGCCTGCATTAAATCCTATGGCTGTGTTATCTCTTCCTATCGTGTTTCTATGTAAGGCTAATTCGCCTGAGGCTGTGTTGTTAAAGCCTGTGGTGTTTGACTTTAAGGCTTCAAACCCTGCGGCTGTATTTCCACTTCCTGTAGTGTTTTTATTTAAGGCTCGATAGCCTGAGGCTGTGTTATAATTTCCTGTGGTGTTAGAATATAGAGCAAAGGAGCCTAAGCCAGTGTTAACGATACCAGTAGTATTCGAATACAACGCTTGCATACCATATGCATTGTTATTGCCTCCTGTGGTGTTAGAATATAGAGCTTGCTCTCCCGATGCTGTATTTCCACTTCCTGTAGTGTTTTTATTTAAGGCTCGATGGCCTGAGGCTGTGTTATAATTTCCTGTTGTGTTTAACCCTAGGGCATAAGATCCTATGGCTGTGTTATCTCTTCCTATCGTGTTTCTATGTAAGGCTACTTCGCCTGAGGCTGTGTTGTTAAAGCCTGTGGTGTTTGACTTTAAGGCTTCAAACCCTGCGGCTGTGTTTCCGGCTCCTGTGGTGTTGCTATTTAGGGCATTATATCCTGAGGCTGTGTTATTGCTTCCTGTGGTGTTACTATTTAGGGCATTAGTACCTGAGGCTGTGTTCCTAATTCCTGTGGTGTTTGCATTTAGTGCAAACGCTCCTGAGGCTGTGTTATCACTTCCTGTAGTGTTTTGCAATAAAGCATTAAATCCTAAGGCTGTGTTATCTCTTCCTATCGTGTTTTTATTTAAGGCATTAGTTCCTGAGGCTGTGTTATAACTTCCTGTGGTGTTTGTCTCTAGGGCATAAGATCCTATGGCTGTGTTATTATTTCCTGTGGTGTTTGAACGTAGGGCTCCATTTCCTAAAGCTATGTTAGTTGCAACATTCCCAGAACCTAGACCAATTTTAACGCTATTTACAGTTAAATCAAAAGCGCCTAAATTTACTGCTTGTGTTGCACCTAAATATGGAACTAAGCTGCTAGTATTTGTAGTTTGAAAACTTAGATTTCCACTGCCATCGGTTGCTAATACTTGGCCAGTTGTACCATCCGTGTTTGGATAAATAACATTGCCTAGTTTTAATTTACCTGAAGTAACAACTGAATCAATGGAACTGTTACCTAATTGAATCGTATTGGAGGCTTTTACAATGGCTCCTGAACCAATAGCAGTTGCATTTGAGAGATTAGTATCAGCAACATCTGCTCCTTCTCCAAGAGCAGAATTGGCAGATCCGGTTTTATTAGATCTCAATGAAAGCCGACCAACGGATGTATTAAATTGTCCTGTAGTGTTTGACCCTGATGACTCTGGTCCTATGGCTGTGTTACCATTTGCTGTAGCCTGGCGTAGTGCAAACCTACCAATGGCTGTATTACCATTTCCTACTTTATTAGCAGACAGAGCTTCTTGTCCAAGAGCACTATTATTATCCCCAGTAGTATTCTCATATAAAGCTCCTGTACCAACACCCACATTATAAGAACCGCTTGTATTAGCAACAAGTGCATCAGTTCCGACACCTAAATTATTCAAAGCACGATTAACACCACTTTTAACAAGATTATTTGGTTTAGCTCCTAAAAAGAGATTTTTGTTAGTGTCATTATAAGCATCTTCAAGAGAGTCAATAGCAATGCTAGCTGCTTCAAACAACTTATTTAACGCTATGCCTTGCCCGTCCGAAATTAAAAGTGAATCATTACTTACATTTATTAAAATATTCTGGATCTCATTCGTTGAACTAGAATCCTTGAAAGCCGCTGAATATAACACCGAGACTGAATCTTGAGTATTTTTTAAATCATTTTTCGCTTGATTTAATCTAGCACTGTCATTCTGAATACTAGCACTATTGCTTATTCCTGTAGAATAATTAGTCGCCGCTGAATCACTTAAATTTTGGAGTCTTAATGCTAATGCTGACTGATCTAATGTGTATTGAGCTATATGGGCCTTAAAACGGTTATCTATATCGTATATTCCTAAATAAACCTTACCTCCACCTGTTAGATGCAAGGTATCATCGAGCCCAAACGAAAGTACTTGAGCATCGGTATTATCCAAATATGGAGATAAGTCAATTAAAGTAGAAGCTGAGTTCAACGAGATTTCAAGAATGTTTCCGGATAAAGATAAATCTTGAATTTCGTTTAGAGGATTTGCATCAGCATCATTCACATTTTCAACATTTTTCGCATACATCGCATATGGTACAGACAATAGCTGAGACTCGCCAAAGGTTAAGAATGTATTTCCGTCATTATCACTGAATTCTATTTTAATAAAAAACGGATTAGAAGTAGACTTCCCCCAATTGATACTAGAAAAAGTATTTTGAATCGGAATCCCATTACCAATTGTAAGATTTATAAGCCCCATTATATTAGTGAATGTTTCATGGGTTTCTATATATCCGTTTACAAGATCTCCTTTTTGATAAATCGTCATTCTTAGACTCACATTCTGGCCGCTTATAACAGATCCCGAACCATCTCTTAAAATCGCTTGATATCGGATTCCTTCATAAGCAGACTGTGCATTAGTATCTATAGTTAGCCAAATAAAAACTACAACAAGAGCAGATTTTAAAAATTGGTTAAAATTGAAATTCATATTTATTAGATTTTGATGATTCTAAATGTTTTTATTAATTCTTGGTTCTTGGTTATATTCAGCAGGTAACTTCCGGGGGGTAAATAGGACAATTCTAAGTTGTTTTTGGCTTGCTCCAAGATCCCTTCAGCAACTTCTTTGAAGGTTAAATCTAAAATCCGATACTGAAATAATTCAATAGCAGAAAAGTCAGTAATCAATATATTTAGACTTCTTGAATACGGATTTGGAAATACCTCAATCCTAAATGTTTCAGGAGTATATTCCCAGACAGCAACAGCATTCCATTCAATTTGGTGAAACCCTTGAGTAACGAAGTAATATCGGTTTCCTTGGGTAATTGAGATTGTTTCTCCAATCGTATATGAAAGCTGATAATTACCGACTCTAATATCTTCGCTAGCACTGGAAAGTACCTCTAACTTAATTTCTTGCGCAGTTCCCTTATAGAGAGCGACAAATGAAATTACAAATAAAATAGTTAACTCTTTTATTTTCAAACTATTGAATGGTATTATTTTTACTTAAAATAATTTATAAATTTAGTTACTTTTTGGTTTTAAAACACATTTCAATAGACCTAATAAAATACACTTAAAAAAATACTTAATACTGAGTATTCAGTGAAGAAGAGGAAAGTACATTTGAAAAGTGTGGTGCATTATAGATATTGAAACAACTGGCGTAAGTAAACATCGCGGAAAAATTACTGAAATAGCGATTTACAAACACGATGGAAAACAAGTTATTGACGAGTTTGTAAGTTTAATAAATCCAGAAACGAGTATTCCTCATGATATTAGTCGTTTAACTGGAATTACCAACCAAATGGTCGCCGATGCACCACGATTTTATGAAGTAGCCAAACGGATTCTGGAAATAACAGAAGACAGCGTTTTTGTAGCGCATAATGTCAATTTCGATTATGGTTTTATCGAGGAAGAGTTTGATAGGCTGGGCTACGATTTTCGCCTTAAAAAAATGTGTACCGTCAAACAAAGTAGGGCACTTATTCCTGGTCATCGCTCCTACTCTCTTGGAAAATTAACTACTGAGTTGGGCATCAATTTAGAGGGCCGACATCGAGCTGCTGGAGATGCAAAAGCAACCGTAAAATTATTTGAGTTGCTTTATGCTATTGACCCAAATTTTGGGTTGAAACTGAAACCCGAAATTCAACTCTCAAAGTACCTGCATCCTGAACTTGATACTGAAAAGGTGTTGAGTATTCCAAAAAAGATAGGAATCTACTATTTGTACAACTCAAATAAAGACGTGATTTACGTTGGAAAAAGCACTAATCTCCGCACTCGATTGTTCAATCATTTACGGCAACCAAAAACGCAAAAGGCAATAAAAATGCACGCCGAAGTAGCCGACATTTCCTACGAAATAACGGGCTCAGAAATAGTTGCGCTACTTAAAGAATCGCAGGAAATAAAAAACCTAAAACCTAAGTACAACGTTGCGCTCAGGCGCTCCTCTTTCCCATTTGGAATTATTGAAGAACACGATTTGTTTGGCTATCACTTGCTCAGACCCGTAAAACTTGAAGCACATCACAAACCCATTTCTAGCTTTTCGAGTATTGCTGAAGCTAAAGGTTATTTAGAAAAAGTGTACCGTGAATTTGGCTTGTGTTTGGGTATGATTGGTTTGCAAAAATGCAATCGGGGTTGTGTGTTTTTTGGCACTCAACAATGCGAAGGCGCGGCGCTGTGTCATGAAGAAGCTGATACGTATAATTTGAAAGTCGAAAATGCATTGGAAAACTTACGGTTTATAAATCGAAACCTACTGATTATTGAGCCCGGACCTAATAATACCAAAAAGAGCGTTATCGTTATTGAAAACGGATCCTACCTAGGAATTGGAGAAATCTCGGAAGAAGAAAACTTATCCTTAACCGAAATTTTGGACACTGTAAAACCCATGCAGGACGATAGAGATTCGCGAGGAATTATTGGTCATTTTTTAAGAAATAGAAAGCTCAAAAAAATGGTTGAATTTGACCGAAAAACGAATTCGGCGAAAAGTATTTAATCACACTTTTACATAAAAGCCCCATAAACGCGAGTTTACAGGGCTTTCAATTTATTTTTAACGAGCTAGTACCTAGTTTCCGCTAGAATCTCTATTCACTCTTAATTCTCTTCCGTTGTATTCTTGATCGGTAAATGAAGAACTCATTTTACCCGAATGTTTTTTGTCGATATCGAAATATGCATTTAAGTTCCGTAAACGAATATCGCCAACATCCTTGCTGCTAATTCCAGTTTTTTCGCTCAAATAGTTACGCAATTCCGATTCGTTCATTCCGTCTTTACGACCTAGGTTAATGAAAAAAGTTACGTCGTCTCCGCTGGTGGTTTGTGGTTTTCTGTTTTCACGTGCACCTCTATCGCTTCGGTCCCCTCTCCTATCTCCGCGGCCGCTATCTCTTCTATCGCTGCTTCTTGGAGCGCGATCTCTATCACCTCTTCCTCGATCTCTATCGCGACCTCTACCTCTATCGCGATCTCTGTCGTTTCCTCTTCCTGGTCGACTTGTATCGTTCAAATCTGCATGATCTTGAGAATAATTCAACTTATTCAGCTCATGGCTCACCAATTTTTCGATAAGCATATCAATATCCAACCCCTCCCATACTTCATATGCTGCATCTAACATCTCTTCAGACAAGTGAGTGGAAGGTTCAGTATCAGCAATAGATTTAAACCAACCTCGCATTCTGTTCATTTGGACATCTTTTACGCTTGGTACAGGTATCTTTTCGAACGTAATTTTCAGACGATCGGTATACTGCTTAAGCGTACCTGCTTCACGACTATTTACAAGAGCCAATGAAATACCTTTTTTACCAGCACGTGCGGTTCTTCCTGAACGGTGGGTATAGTATTCTCTAGAATCTGGAAGCGAATAATGAATTACGTGGGTAAGATTATCTACATCAATTCCACGTGCAGCAACATCAGTTGCAACTAAAACCTGTAACTCATGGTCTTTAAATCTGCGCATAACACGTTCACGCATGGTTTGCGTCATGTCACCGTGCATGGGCTCTACTCTGTAATCGTCTTTCGCTAATTTCTCAGCTACTTTTTGAGTGTCAATTTTTGTTCGGCAAAAGATTACACCACGCATATCTGGATCTTGATCCAAGAAACGCTTTAAGGCATCCATCTTATCCGATGACTTTACTTGAGCGTATAGATGCTCAATATTTTTATTAACCTCTGTTCCAGTACTAACCTGTACTTCAAAAGGATTAGTCATGTATTCTTTTACAATTCTTCTGATGTCCTTTGGCATTGTTGCCGAAAACAACCAAGTCAATTTCGTGTCTGGGGTAAATTCAAGAATCTTATCGATATCTTCTTTGAAGCCCATGTTCAACATTTCGTCGGCTTCATCCAAAACTACATAGTCCACGGTTGATAGGTTAATTGCTTTCCGACCTATTAAATCCAATAAACGGCCCGGTGTAGCTATAATAATCTGTGGTTTTCTTTTTAGTTCGCGAATCTGACCAGATATGTTCGCTCCTCCACCATAAACTACTGCAGTGCGCAATCCATCAATATACTTCGCGAAAATTGCGATTTGCTCAGCGATTTGATTTGCCAGCTCACGTGTTGGCGCTACTATAAGTGCCTGAGTATTTGCATTAGTTGCATCAATAAGGTGCAGTAATGGTAATCCAAAAGCTGCTGTTTTACCAGTACCTGTTTGAGCGAGCCCAATAAAATCTGTGCTTTCAGTTAATAATTTTGGAATCGATTGTTCTTGTATTGGAGTTGGATTTTCGTATCCAAGTTCAGCAATAACCTTATTTAATTCAGGCGAAAGGCCCAGTTCTGCAAATGTCATAACGGTATCCTAATTTGGCGCGAAAGTACTATTAATTAAATTCTTAGCTCTATTATTGGGCATACTTCGAAGGGTAAAACCCTTATTCTATTTACAATACAGCTTTCTCAGGTATAAATAAGCATTTATTCGGACGGCTAACCAAGCTAGTAAACAGTAGTTTATGAATCAAAACACTTTTGAAAATGGTAGTAATATGTAGGTTGTTTTAGTTGAAATTTTTAGCATACGATTTTTATATATGACTTAATGAAGTAACTCCTTCAAACACTGTTCGACTTCTCTCTAATACATGAGAGTATTTGGCATTTCGATCACTAACCTTTGCGGCTCAATTGACATTTGTGGACCTATCAGAAAAGTAGATCATAAAACAGATAAATCTAGCCGGAAATTCAGGAAAATATAATCTCTAACTGAAAATGCTTTTTTATAAATAGTAAATTCAACTATATTTGAATAATTAAAAATTACGCCATGAAAACTGTTACAAAATCGTTGTCGCTATTGCTAATGTTTGTTGTGATTGGAGCTTCTTCTTGCAAAGACCTAAAGTCTTTCGACCCCTCCAACCTGACTTCTGCAGATGCTTCGGCACTTATTGAAGTTGAAGAAGACTTAAAAAACGGTGAACCCATCGAAAACAATTCTGATGAAAAAGGAATAGAAAATTACTGCGTGCAACTTGAGCAAAAAATGAAGTCTTTAGATAAAGAATCTGAAGAGTTGGCTTTTGCTTGGAAACTGTACAAACACAAATGCCATAAATGTGGGAGTAAAGACATAGAAAAAGAAGAGAAATCGCCAAGTAAATATGACGATAAAGAAAAAAAGGAAAGCTCAGATTATTGTGGCGGTCTAAAATTGAAATTGAAAAAACTTAAAGCGGACTCAAAGGAATATGAAGAAGTTCAAAAATTAATTGATGTAAAATGTGCTGCAAAAACAAAGACTAAGTAGGCATTTTAGGTGCTCAACTTCAAACAGAATACTAAAAACCTTTTCAAAAATTTGAGAAGGTTTTTTTATGTTTAAAAAATACCTTCGCACGCACAAACAAACGCCAGAATGAAAAATCTATTAATTGTTTTTTGTACGATAAGCTCACTCTTTGCAAATGCACAAGATCCTTTTGCTGAATTAGAGGCTAAACACAATTTTAGACCGGTTATGAATATTGGGTTTCTTCCTGGTAAAGCTACTACGGTATTTCCACAGTATATTGAGGGGAAAGCAGGCCTGGATAAGTTTATTAAAGCCGAAATTAACTATCCCGAAGCTGCCAAAGAGCAAGGTTTAGCTGGCCGTGTAATTATTTCCTATGCAATCAATGACAAAGGAGAGGTTGTAAACTTGAGCAAAACCAAAGAGAGTGTGCAAGACGATGTTTTGATTGATGAGCTGATTCGCGTAGTACAAAAAAGCGGACCTTGGATTCCTGGAAAAGTGGAAGACAACTATGAAAAAATGAAGATGACTGTGAGTTATGAGTTTGTGCTATAAGTAGAGTGCTCTTGAGATACTAAAAGTAAAAAGCGAAGTTCCCACTTCGCTTTTTTTTTCTGCGATCATGTAAATAATGCTGCATTTGTTTTCAGTTTTTCTAAATACTAATTAATACTTGCTGATATGTTGAAGTAAATTCAGCATGACCTAGCGACTATTGTCTTCGAATGACAATAACGAAAACCACAAACCTCACCCCTACCATTGGACATTAAAAAAAACCTTTCATAAATTATATAGTACTTTGTTTTGCATAGTACCTTCTTTTAAACATATCTTTGTTTTGCAAAACAGTAATACTATGATTCAATTATTCAAAACAACAGTACTCGCAAGTTCATTAATACTTCTTAGTTTCACTCTCTCTCCGCAAGGAGACATTCATACGCAATACGCCTCTAAAGAAGGCGTAACGGCGTTCTCATTTTCAAAAGACATGATTGATGCTTTGGATTTTGACATGGATGTGAACGACAAAATGAAATGTATAAAAGGGGATTTAAGCTCAATAAAGTTTTTAGCTTTTAATGACGACAATGAAACAAATTCACTTGAATTATTGAAGGATTTGAAGAAAAGTGGCTACGAAAATATAGAATGGGACGGAGTTGATGGTGACATTGACGTCCTCCTCTATGTGGACAGAAATGTAAAACGTTTCAGCGAAATTCACTTTGTAACTTTATCAAATGGAAAACCTAAAGCCATGATTTCATTCTACGGCGATATAACAGTAAAAGACGACAAGTAAACATGAATATTGAAAACACAAAAGCGCAAATGCGCAAAGGAATTTTGGAGCTCTGTATCCTTTCTATTCTTGAAAAGAATGAAGCTTACCCTTCTGATATTCTGAACGAACTAAAAGCATCAAAACTCATTGTGGTAGAAGGTACCTTATACCCTTTACTTACTCGACTCAAAAACGATGGACTGCTTACCTATCGCTGGGAGGAATCCAATTCGGGGCCACCCAGAAAGTACTTCCAATTAACCGAATTGGGAAAGTCATTCAGCAGGGAATTAGAAACCAGTTGGAAAGACTTACAAAATGCAGTTCAGAAAATTAGAGCAAAAAATAGATAACACCTTTAGACACAAACCATGAATAAGACAGTAACAATAAACATAAGCGGCATTATTTTCAATATTGACGAAGGGGCTTTTGATAAATTACAAGGATACCTGCACTCCATCAAACAAAAATTTGGCAACACCCAAGGAGGAGAAGAAATTCTTATCGATATTGAAGCCAGAATTGCCGAAATATTTCACGAAAAAGTTACCGACAGAAAACAGGTAATAGCGCTGTTTGATGTTGAAGAAGTAATTGCGATAATGGGGCAACCCGAGCAATTTGAAGATGGAGATGCTGAAGCAAACGCTTCTAATAATGCAAAAGAGGAACAAAGTTATTACGAGCCAGAAAGAAAGGGTCCCAAACGATTTTTTAGAGATCCAGACAGTAAAATTTTAGGCGGCGTTTCAAGTGGCATTGCGCATTACTTTGGAGTTGATCCAGTGATAATAAGACTGCTTTTTGTGGCAGTGGTATTCTTTGGCGGCTCTGGTGTTATCATTTATTTGATTCTTTGGGCAATTACACCTGAAGCAAAAACTACCTCTGAAAAGCTTCAAATGAAGGGGCAAAAAGTAGACATTGATAGCATTCGCCAAAGCGTGGGCGAAGAAGCAGACCATCTAAAAAAAAAGTTCAGTCATTTAGGCAAAAAGGCGGATCAGTTTGGCCGTAAAATGGATGCGGGAAAAGTTCAAGGTTTTCTTGGAACTTTTTTAAACTTTATTTTCAGTATCGTAAAACTCATTCTTACGTTCATAGGAAAATTCTTTGGAATTATTCTCATCATTTTTGGAGGGCTATTCCTACTCTCCTTAGTAGCATCACTATTTGGACTAGCCAATGTAAATGGACTCTCTCATATAGCGTGGAATTATAATTCTTTCTCTATTAAAGAAGTTTACGACTTCTTGTTCTTAACAAACTATCAGCGCATTGCAATTACAATTGGAATTGGACTCGCTGCTGGTATCCCCATATTGTCTATGCTTTACGCAGGACTCAAAATTCTCTTCAATATTCAATCTCCTTCTAAAGGTATTGGTGCTGGGGTTACTTTGGCCTGGTTTGCAGGAATTGTATTGCTCCTAGTCACCGGTTTACAAATCGGAAATGAGTTTTCTAAAGAAGATAAAGTAGTATCTGAATTTAGCTTACCACCATGGGTTGCCGACACAATTTATATTACCGCCGACGATAGCCATTACCCTGTAGATGCAGTTCCATACGAAGACAACGAGGACTTTTTTATCCTCAAGAGTTATGAGGATGAGTTGTACATGACTTCAGTAGAATTGGATGTACGAGAAAATAATAGCGATAGCATTTCTATTTCAGTAATTCAAGAAGCGCGAGGAAAAACCTACGAAGAAGCAATTGAAAGAGCAGAAAACATTGAGTACAGTTATAGTATTACGGATAATTCAATAAAATTTAATCCATATTTTATTCTTCGCAGAGCAGATTTATACAGAAAACAAAGTGTAAAAATCAGAGTTTCTATACCTGTCGGAAAAACAGTTTATTTGGACAAAACCAGTGGCTGGTTAATTTACGATATAACAAACACTACCTCTACTCGAGACAAATATATGCTGGGGAAATATTGGACTATGACCGAAAGAGGTCTGGAGTGCCAACATATGGATATGTCTAAAGAAGGCATTCGATCTCGAAAAAAAGAACGAAGAGTTCAACCCTCTAGCAAACCGGTAACTCCGACGCTAAAAAACACACCTAAAACTACTAAACAGCAAGCTGATACAACAACTACTGCTGTTATAACTCCTGCCGAAGAACATGAAATGCAGCCGCTTTTTCCAACACCTTTCACCATAATAACCTAGGCTTATTATTCCAGAAGTTATCTGAAAACGGAATTGGCTTAAGAAATGTGTTCCGACTCATTTTTAGCGTCAATTCTGTTCTTTTTTAAATGCCTTCTTTATACTTACTTTTGCACTCTCAAAAAAGTACTTTTATCGGTACTTTTAAGTTTAAAATTTCGGTTATGGCAGAACAAAAAGAGGCGGTTGAGGCAGCTGCAAATGCAATTCCAGAAGAAGCTAGAAAAGAATTACTTGCCGATTTTAAGTTGGCAACTTTAAGTCGCGAAACCAGTTTGTTAGGACGTCGCGAAGTGCTTACTGGAAAAGCAAAATTTGGAATTTTTGGAGACGGAAAAGAAATCGCTCAAATTGCTTTGGCCAAACAATGGAAAAATGGCGATTGGCGCAGTGGATACTATCGCGATCAGACCATGATGATGTCCGCTGGATTGTTGAACGTTCAACAGTTTTTCGCTCAACTTTATGCCCACCCTTCTATTGAAGCTGAGCCTGCATCTGGTGGTCGCCAAATGAATGGTCATTACGCTTCTCGTTTTATTGACGAAAGCGGGAATTGGTTGCCTCAAACCGAAATGAAAAATTCCTCTGCCGACGTATCTCCAACAGCCAGTCAAATGCCTCGATTATTGGGCTTGGCATACGCCTCAAAATTTTATAGAAATTCTCCAGAACTCAAAGACAAAAAGAACTTTTCGAACAAAGGAAACGAAGTTGCTTTTGGAACAATTGGCGATGCCAGTACATCTGAAGGTATGTTTTGGGAAGCACTTAACGCAGCAGCCGTGCTTAGTGTTCCTATGGTAATGTCTGTTTGGGATGATGGACACGGAATTTCGGTTCCAAAAGAATACCAAACCACAAAAGCGAGCATCTCTGATGCACTCGCCGGGTTTCAGCGAGAAGAAGGAACAAATGGTTTTCAAATTTTTAAGGTAAAAGGTTGGGATTACCGCAACCTATGCTTAACCTACGATGAAGCGGTTCGCGTTGCAAGAGATGAGCACGTGCCTGTTTTAGTGCATGTAGAAGAAGTAACTCAGCCACAAGGGCATTCTACTTCTGGCTCTCACGAGCGCTATAAATCTGCAGAGCGATTGGCTTGGGAAACTGAATACGATTGTATTGCCCAATATCGCAAATGGATGATTGAGTTGGGTGCAAGCAATGACGAAGAGTTGGACGCAATTGTAAAGGACTGTAAAAAAGAAGTTAGAGATGCTAAAAAAGCAGCTTGGGATGCATTTTTAAATGAAATAAAAGGAGAGCAAAGCACGGCTGTTGATTTAATTGAAGCAGCAGCCTCGGCAAGTGAAAACAAAAATTTCGTTCTGAAACTTAGCAGTGATCTAAAAACTATTGGAGAGCCAGAAAGACGAGACATTTTTGTAGCCGTTAGAAAAGCAATTCGATACCTACGAAAAGAAAATAACTCAGCTAAAGAAAACCTAATAACATGGTATAAATCTGAACTAGCAATTAACGAAACCCGTTACGATTCATTTTTATGCAACGATTCAAAAGGCAACGCATTAGAAGTGCTTCCAGTTCAGCCTAATTATGATGGAGAAACGGTTGTTGACGGAAGGGAGATTCTTAGAGAGAATTTTGATAAACTCTTAAGCGAGCATCCAGAAATGTTGATTTTTGGTGAGGATGCAGGTAAAATTGGCGGGGTAAATCAAGGGCTAGAAGGATTACAAGATAAGTATGGCGTTCATCGTGTGTTCGATACTGGAATTCGTGAGTGCACTATCATAGGCCAGGCAATTGGGCTTTCGATGAGAGGGCTGCGTCCTATTGCAGAAATTCAATACTTGGATTATTTGCATTATGCAATTCAATTGATCAGTGATGATTTAGCCACTGTCCAATACCGAAGTAAAGGTGGGCAAAGAGCCCCAGTAATTATTAGAACTCGTGGACACCGATTAGAGGGAGTTTGGCATTCAGGATCACCAATGGGAATGATCTTAGGAGCTGTAAGAGGCGTCCATGTTTGTGTTCCTCGAAACATGACACAAGCTGCAGGCATGTACAATACTTTGATGAGTGCGGAAGAGCCTGCTATCGTCATTGAAAGCTTAAACGGTTATCGATTAAAAGAGCAATTACCTTCAAATTTAGGTGCGTTCAAAACTCCATTGGGTATTCCTGAAATTATGAAAGAAGGAAACGATATTACGCTGGTAACTTATGGTTCTATGGTTAGAATGGTAGAAGCTGCGGCAAAAGAAATGACCGAGCTCGGAATTAGTGCAGAAATTATCGATGTGCAAACCTTGCTTCCATTTGATATTGATGAAAGTATTGTTGAGTCACTGAAGAAAACGAATCGAATCTTGTTCATTGACGAAGACGTTCCAGGAGGTGCTTCTGCGTTTATGCTGCAACAAGTGCTTGAAAATCAAGAAGGTTATAAGTATTTAGACGCTCAGCCTAGCACCCTCACCGCTAAAGCACATCGACCTGCTTATGGTTCTGACGGAGATTATTTCTCTAAACCAAGTACCGAAGATATCGTAGAAGCTGTTTACAAAATAATGAACGAATCTAACCCCACAAATTACCCTGCAATTCATGCGTAATTTCCTCAATTATAATACATTGCTATTAGCAGTTGCTGTTGTTTTATTAAGCAGTTGTGAGCACAGGCCCGATTTAAATAATTACAATTGGATTCTTGGCGAATGGGAGGTGCGGCAAGATCATTCAGAAATCTTCGAAGTTTGGAAGCCCGTTACTGACAAGCTTTATGAAGGGTTTAATTTTACTGTAAAAGAAAACGGAGACACCACTGTTAATGAGCACCTATGGCTGGAATCACGCAACGAAAAGGTTATATTATCTGCCAAGGGTTTCGGAGAGAATGAAGAGGAAAGAATCTTTTTTACTTTAACTTACAAGACCTTAAAAACGGCTCGATTCGAAAATACCCGCAGCGATTTTCCTATTACTATTGAGTATACGAAAAGCGGAAGTCATTTTTTAGAAGTGCAGATAAAAAACAATAATAACAGCCAAACTCCTATCAAAATGCATAAGATAGAGGGGTAATATTTGATTTCAGGTGTCCGATGTCCGATGTCCAATGTCCAATGTCCAATGTCCAATGTCCAATGTCCAATGTCCAATGTCAAAATCTAAAATCCATGCTTCACCACCACTCTGCCTTGCGTTTTTCCATCAAGAATTTTTAGGATGTATTCGTCCAATTGATCTAAAGAAATATCGGTAGCAATTTCATCCAAGTGTTCTGGCTTCCAAATACTGGATAATTTATTCCAAAGTTCAACTCTTGTTTCCATTCGAGTTTCGGCAGACTCAACACCAATGAGGTTAATACCATTCAATAAAAAGGGATAAACTGTTGCATTGAAATCTGGAGAACCGACCAAACCACAAACTGCAATAGAGCCGTTTTTACCACAAGCTGCCATTAGTGATGTTAATGTGTTCCCGCCGACTGTATCCAACCCTCCTGCCCACTTCATTCGTGCAACAGGCCGCTTTTTTTCGTCATTACAGTAATCTCTTCCCTCGCAGCGCGTAGCACCTAGCATTTTTAAATAATCGTAGGAAGCCGTTTTACCAGATGACGCAATTACGTCATACCCAGCTTTAGAAAAAACTGAAACCGCCATACTGCCCACTCCACCCGTTGCCCCAGTCACAACTAACTCTCCCATTTCAGGTTTTTGCCCGGCCATTTCCATTTTGTACAATGCCAATGCAGCGGTGAATCCAGCAGTTCCAAGAATCATCGCACTGCGCAAATCAAAGGTTGCTGGCAATGGAACTACCCAAGCAGATGGTACTCTTATATACTCTCCAAATCCGCCATCAGTATTCATTCCCAAATCGTAACCCGTCACTAAAACTTTATCTCCTTCATTGAAGGCTATAGAGCTTGATGCTTCTACAAAACCACTAGCGTCAACTCCAGGAGTATGCGGAAATTCTTTAGTGATTCCCTTGTGACCACTGCTCGATAACCCATCTTTATAATTGAGTCCTGCATAAGCTACTTTTATAAGCACATCACCTTCTGGCAAATCATCTGTTCGGCGCTCAACTATTTTTCGCTCAAAATTGCCTTCTGCTGTTTCAAATATTCGGTATGCTTTAAAGTTTGTCATTTTTTTGTTCTAGTTCGTGTTTAATAATTTGTGCTTAAGTATGCTACTTAGTCTTCGATTCAGCCTGAAGTCGTATTACGTAAAACGTCTTTAGAAAAAAGCTCAAGTGCAATTCGCTATACGTTATACGTTATGCGTTGTACGCTGCACGTCACTAAGTTATAAGCCTCCATCAATAATTTCTTCCACCACCTTTGGGTCTAACAAAGTACTTGTATCTCCAAGATTCGAAGTATCTCCTTCCGCTACTTTTCGCAAGATTCTGCGCATTATTTTTCCAGACCTTGTTTTTGGTAACCCAGTAGTAAATTGAATTTTATCGGGTCGTGCAATTTTCCCTATTTCTTCCACAACAGTTTCAATAATTTCAGCGCGTAGAATATCATCATTTTCGATTCGATCTCTTAAAATTACGTATGCATATATGCCTTGGCCTTTTATGTCATGAGGATAGCCAACCACAGCACTTTCAGCTACTTGTGGATTTTTGTTAATCGCATTTTCTATCTCTGCCGTGCCAAATCTGTGGCCAGACACATTAATAACATCATCTACTCTACCAATGATTCTATACATTCCGTTTTCGTCGCGCTTTGCACCATCACCCGTAAAATAATAACCGTTATAATTCGAAAAGTAAGTGTTTTTACAGCGGTCGTGATCGCCATAAGTCGTTCGAATAATTGAAGGCCAAGGATGTTTTATTGCCAAGTATCCTTCTGGTCCATTTTCGCTTATTTCTTTCCCTTCAGCATCAAGCAAAACCGGTTGAATACCCGGAAGTGGATAGCCAGCAAAAGTTGGTTTAATCGGACCATGATCTCCCAAGGCAGAAATCATTATGCCCCCCGTTTCAGTTTGCCACCAAGTATCTACAATTGGACAACGCTCTTTACCAACGTGCACATGATACCAATACCAAGCTTCTTCATTAATAGGCTCTCCAACAGTTCCTATAAGTTTTAGAGAGTCCAAACTATAGGACAGCACATGATCGTCTCCACAAGCCATCAAAGCTCGAATAGCCGTAGGTGCTGTATAAAATTGATTTACTGAATACTTATCTACTATTTGCCAAAATCTACCTGGATCTGGATAAGTAGGAACCCCTTCGAACATGGTGGTGGTTGCTCCAGTAAGTAAAGGGCCATATACAATGTAGGTGTGGCCTGTAATCCAGCCTATGTCGGCAGTGCACCAATATACGTCTTCTTCTTCGCACTGAAATACGTTTCTAAAACTAAAGTCGGCGTAAACCATATATCCACCGCAAGTATGTACCACTCCTTTTGGTTTTCCTGTAGAGCCAGAGGTATATAAAATAAATAAGGGATCTTCGCTATTCATTACCTCAACCGGACAATCAGCATCTACCTTATCCATTTCGTCGTGATACCAGCAATCTCTTCCGTGTTGCATGTTCACCGACCAATTGGTTCTTTGCACAACGACTACCTTCTTTACCGAATCGTTTTGTAAAAGTGCTTCGTCTACCACTCTTTTTACAGGAATTTCCTTAGTTCCTCGATACAGTCCATCAGAAGTTAGCACCATTTTAGCAGAAGCATCATTTACTCTGTCTGCTAGCGCCTGCGCCGAAAAACCTGCAAAAACCACCGAGTGAACCGCGCCAATGCGTGCACATGCCAACACTGCAACGGTTAGCTCGGGTATCATTGGCATATAGATCGCCACACGATCTCCTTTTTTACAACCGTTTTCTTTTAGAACATTGGCAAATCGACAAACTTTTTCGTGTAATTCACGATAGGTCCATTTTACGAATTTTTCTTTTGGATCATTTGGTTCCCAGATTAAAGCAGTTTTATTACCTCTAGCATCCAAATGTCGATCGAGACAGTTTTCGGTAATGTTCGTTTCACCATTCAGGAACCACTTTATGTTTGGTTCGGTAAAATCCCATTCGGAAACTTTATCCCATTTCTTTCGCCAACGAAAGTTCTCAGCAACTTTTCCCCAAAATTCATCAGGATTATCCGTGCTTTGTTTGTAAAGTTCTTTGTAATGTTCAAATGAATTAACTCGGTACCAAGGTGCGTCCATAATTGAGATTTTAGATTCTCAAATATAGGGGAGCTGAAATTGGAATCAAAGTCTACTTACCAACAACATAGAAATGGCTTTTTGAATAGCAAACGATTTTGTAAACAGCAATAGTCTCCTTAAAAATATAGGCGAAAAGATAAATTAAGCCACCTTAATCATTTTTGTTGGAGCTTCGCCGTAATGATTTTTGTAAGCGCGACTAAAAGCACTTAAATCACTATAATTCAATTGATAAGCAATTTGACTCAGAGAATGTTTTCCTCTAATAATTTGCTTTCTTGCAAAGTCCATTAGATTTTTTTCCAAAATACCTCTAAATGAAGTGTCTTCATACTTCAAATGGCGCTGCATGGTGCGCACAGACATATTGAGCTCACGAGCAACTGAATCTGCAGAAGCGCGATCTGGTAAATTTTTCATAATGATTTTACCTACTTGCTCTACAACCGTATCCCTTTGATCTAAAGTAGAAATTTTTTCTTCTGCGAATCGAATAAGATGCTGCAATAACTCATGATCGGCAGTTGTAATCCGTGTATCTAAATCTGTTTTGCGAAAAACTACGGTATTTCTGTTATCGCGAATAAAAACAGGCGCACGATAGTATTTCTCGAGTTCTTTGAAACTTACTCTCGGCGTATAATCCAATGTTATTTTCACTGGAGAAAATCGTTTACCCGTTAAAGCTTCGTATTCTTTTAGTAAGAAAAATAAAGAGCCCTCCAGCGTATGCTGAAAGGTTTCTTCTGAATTTAAACGCCACATTCTATCAAAATTGAATATCAAATCGTAGGAATATTCAGTCTCCTCCAAACGCATAGGCAATGAATCGCAGCCCAGCATAGAATAGTTACAAGCCAGAAGAACAGCGTCCTTAAAGGTAGCGCTTGATTGTGCAATTTGCAGCATAAGCCCGGCAGCAGTAAGGCTCATCGACTGAGTGATGTGTATCCCCAACAAAGGATCCTTTACTTCTTTGAGTGCTGTTTCAAACGTTTTATTAAAAGATTGATAATCAATCTTGCAATCGCTTTCCATTAATTCAGCTTCCGGTTTACCCGAAACGTTCAGTAAAGTCGCCTTTGAAGCTCCTCTTGACGAAGCTTGCTCTATAATGTTGTGTAAAAATCTCCCATTGAATACCATAGTGCTAAAATATATTGCGTGTCGTGATCTGTCAAGAACTTGGCGTAAAAAGAGTAACAATAGATTGTTGATTACCAGAACTTTGTACTGTAAAATATTTAGTATTACTTACCCTATAAAAAGCATATTAACAATTAAAATTATGGCACAAGGAAAAAAGGAAATAAACACCCAAATCATCATCAACGCATCTACAGCAGCGGTCTGGAGCGTTTTAATTGACAATGAAAATTACGAGAAATGGAACCCACTTATCGTAAAATCGGAAGGAAAAATTGAGCTCGGAAAACGCATAAAAAACACCATGAATAATGGAGGTAAAACAATGGTTTTTAAACCTGAAATAAAAGAATTAGATACGAATAAGTTATTTGGGTGGCTTGGACATTTGCTAATTCCTGGCATTTTTGATGGTCATCATGTATTTGAATTGCAAAAGATTTCAGAAAATGAAACTTTGTTCATTCAACGAGAAAGGTTTTCTGGAATTCTTTCAGGGCTGATTTTAAAATCTATTCGAAAAGAAACGACAGATAGTTTTGAGGCTATGAATGAGGCGTTGAGGAAGGAGGCAGAGTCCAACTAACAAAAGCCCTTTTCAACCCGAGAGTTTTCGGGAGAAAGGGATTTCAATTTTGTGCTGACTGCCAAGGGATAGCAGAAACCACAGACTACCTTATAAAGTTTCGCTCCATTAGTAAGGTAGAGAAGTCGAGGCAATGGTATGGTATTACGCTTCTATTGCATGCGCAATGTGATTCCTAATAACGGCATTTATGGTGTATTACAGGCTACCCTTCATCCAATTCAATTGGAAACATTTAACAGCTTTTGAATTTCAAAAACCGATTCATTCGAATACTTTCGAAGGTTAAGTATTATATCCATTTACGATCAAGTTGAACTTAGTTCAATGTCTCAACCGAAGTATAAAATGGAGATGCACAACTAAATTCAGCATGACATCGAGAGGATGTGTTACAGATATCAAGATTCTAATGTATCAAACAAAAAATCATAATGAGCAACATAGATAAAAGCACAATTCAGTTCTTAGAAAAGCTAAAGAAGAACAACAATCGAGATTGGTTTCAAGCCAACAAAAAAGAGTATGAAACTGCTCATCAAAATGTAATTGACTTTTCTACTGAACTATTGGAACGCCTCTCTGCTCATGACGCAATAGAAACTCCTACTGGCAAAAAAGCATTGTACAGAATTTACAGGGACGTTCGATTCAGTAAAGACAAAAGCCCATATAAAACTTGGTTTGCTGGTGGTTTTAAAAGAGCAACAAAACAGTTGAGAGGGGGTTATTATTTTCATCTTGAACCCAATTCGGTATTTGCGGCTGGAGGTTTTTGGGGGCCTAATAAAGATGATCTATTATTGATTCGACAACAAATCCAGGCTGACCCTGCCCCACTTCGAAAAATATTGGCTAGTAAATCCTTCAAATCGCATTTTGGAGAATTAAAAGGAGAACAATTAAAAACAGCACCAAAGGGCTTTGACAAAGAAGATCCTACAGTTGATTTATTGCGCTACAAACAATTTTTGTTGAGCAAAGAAATTGATGTCTCTCAATTAACTTCCCCAAAATTATTGGACGAAATCGAGTCGTCTTTCTTGGCTATGCGGCCCTTCTTTGATTACATGAGCGAGATTTTAACGACCAATTTGAATGGAGAACCATTAGGCTGAAATTATTAGCTTTGATAAAAATAACCACTATGAAATCTACTCTCAGCCGTTTTTCGGTAATTTTTATCTCCATTTTATTTTGCAGCGTTTTAGGTTTTTCACAAGATCAAATCTTTTTGCGATCTGGCGAAAAGATTGATGCACGAGTGATTGAAGTTACCCCTGAATTTATAAAATATAAAAGTAAAGCGAACCCAGAAGGGCCGCTATACTCTAAAAAAATTACCGATGTTTTATTGATCACATATGCCAACGGAACTACCGAAGTTTACGAGGTAGAAAAAGTCGTTTCTGCGAGCACGAAAAATAAAAATGACACGACTATGATTATTAATAGCCATTCTTTGGCTCTTAATTTCGTTCCATTGGTATACCAGCAACTAGAACTAGATTACCAGTATTTATTTCCAAACCGAGTAATTGGCATATCCTTTCCTATAACCTATGTTATGAATCCTGGAATAACGAGAAGTCTTAATGAATTTGCCTTGCTTTGGAGTGCTGGTTCTGACCTTAAGTTTTACTTTGATGGTCAAAAATCGGTATCGTTTTATGTTGGGTTTGGGTTTGATGTTGGGCAAGCAGAGAGTATAAGCTATTATACGGAAGAAATTGTTGAATACGATGAGTTTACAGGACTCACTTACCCGGGTTATAATTACGTCAATGAAGATGTTACAAATAACTTTTACAGTCTTTCTGGAATTTTGGGCGTTGAAATAAATCCAACCAAATTTTTATCTGTGGACATTGGGGGTCGCATTAGTGGTCGGTCGCATTTTCTTGATAAGTATTACAATTCCTATCCTTATTACGAGGAATCGCCTTCAACAAGATTGGACTTAATAATACGTCCACTAATGCGCTTAAGGGTTCGTTTTTAATTGAGCTTACCCGCAATAAATCCAGTGGTCCATGCTGCTTGAAAATTAAAGCCCCCGGTTACTCCATCGATATCCATTACCTCTCCTGTAAAGTATAAACCTGAGATTTTCCTACTCTCCATCGAATTCGGATTTACATTTGTTAAACTAACGCCGCCACAGGTTACAAATTCTTCTTTAAAAGTGGTTTTACCGCTAACCTCATAACAGTCATTTACCAATCCGTTTACCAATCGATTCAACTCTTTTTTAGAAAAATCACACCAACGTTTATCCAGTTCAATTCCCACTTTCTGAACAAGATATACCCAAAGTCTTTTAGGGATATCGGCTAGCTTATAATTGGAAACTTGCGCCAAGCTATGATTCGTTATTTCTTTTTGAAGAAGAGTTCTAACGGCATCTTCAGAATGCTCACCTATCCATGAAACAAGAATATTAAACTGGTAGTTTTTTTCGGCCAGTTTCCTTGCGCCAAATGAAGATAACTTCAATACCGCTGGCCCACTCATGCCCCAATGCGTAATTAAAAGAGCTCCCGTACTTTCAAGTTTTTGTCCTTCTATTCTCACCTTTGCATTTGCTGCAACAGCTCCCATCAATGCAGTAATCGGATGCTTCGGCATATTAAAAGTAAAGAGGCTTGGAACCGGCTTTTCAATCTTGTGTCCTAATTCTTGCAGCCATTTTAAGCCTTCAATTTTAGGTGAACCTCCTGTTGCAACGATAACTTTATCAAAGTACATTTTTTGACCGTTTACAATCAACTCAAACCCTGCGTTATCAACTAGTGCAGTAATTGCTGTAACTGCTGATTGTAATTTCAAAACACCACCCAACTGCTCAAATTCGCTGACTAAACAATCTACAATGGTCTGCGAGTTATCGGTAATCGGAAACATGCGGTTGTCCTCCTCTGTCTTAAGGTGTACGTTACGTTTATCGAACCAGTCGATGGTATCGTTTACTTTAAATTGATGAAAAGATTTCTTTAAAAACTTCTCCCCTCGAGGATAGTGCTTTACCAATTCTGAAATTTCAAAACAGGAGTGTGTTACGTTACACCTTCCTCCTCCGCTAATCTTTACCTTGGAAAGTACCTTGGGCGATTTTTCTAATAAAACCACCTTGGCTTTCGAATGATGCTGTTTTACCGAAATAGCTGCAAAAAAACCAGCTGCACCTCCCCCTATTACCGCTACCTTCACTAAGCTATTTGTTTGATAATTTGAGTATTGCCGTTTACAGAAAAACCGTCTCCCACAGTTTTTCCAAGTGCAACTTTCCCTATTGGAGAAGCTGTAGAAATAGCAAAAACTGTTTTGGCTTCAATTTTTAGCGCACCCAAGGCTACACCTAAAAACAAGGTCATTTTATCGGTTTCGACCAATGCACCTTTTTCTATTTTAGCTGAAACTTGGTCTGACTTCAATTGACCTAAATCGGATTCTAAGTGCTCCAAAAAGCCAAACTGTTTTAGCAGGTTTTCCTGCTCCAACTGCGCCAGTGCTCTCCCGGTTTCGTGCTTGTCTCCAGCAGAGCTTTTTGTTTCTGAGTTGGCTGATAGACGGGCTGAATCCAGCTGTTGAGAAAGCAGTTTCCGCTTCTCTTTTATAAGGTTTTGACAGGCAATTAATACCTTCCTTTTATATTCTGAATTCAGCATAAATCAATAAACTAAGCTTTAGTTCCAGCTACGATTCTTTTGATTCGGCTAGCGCTAAACTTAGTGCTTTAAACAACTTTCCGTCCGTGATTCGGGCACCGTTTTCGGTCATGGCAAACAATTCCTGTTCGCGCTCTAATTTATATTCGCGACTCGCAGTGTATACCTCTATATTTCCCGGAGGTGCTTGCATTGCCTTTTCAATATCTTCTGGTATTGTAAAATCAATTTCGCTTTCCGGATCTATTTTCATTCCTACCATTACCAGCTTGGTGCTTGTACTTTGAAAAGTTTGCACCTCTTTTGGAGTCCTAATCTCTAGAAATTCAATTTTCCGCATTACCGCTTCAAAAATTACATCGCTAAAAAGGTCCATTATTTTAATAGCCTCCTTAGGTTGATTCTCTTTTATGCGACCCCAATCCTCTCCTGTAATTCCATTTACAACAAGATAATCGATAAACTCTTTTTCAAACTCTTTGAGCTCCTCGTGGCTCAACAAACGAAACTTTGGCATACTTAAAAATTTTGGCAAAACTAAACGCTTGATCAGAATTAAAAAGAGCAATACACCATTCGATTACCATTATTTATCAAAGCAATTATTTTTCACAATAATCCAGCTGAGTGCCTCAGTTAATTTTGCGCGATGATATTTCTCATTATAGCTATCGTTCTGCTGCTAGAGCTGTTCCCATATTTTTCTTTCTTACCTTATTTTACTGGTGATAGAACTACCTTTTCCATTGTCTACCTCGGCATTACTGCGCTTTCTTACATAGGAATGATCCGCTATTTGATGTCGGTTCGAAACAATCAGGAATATTATCCTTATTGGAGTAATGTATTTGTCAGTTTTGGATTTGGATGGATAGTGGCGAAATTGCTATTGATTCCAATTCTTTTAATCGGTGACATAGGGGGTTATGTTATATCTGCAAAGGCTAATCAATTTATAGACTACGCTGGAGCTATTGCTTTTTTAGTTTTAATTCTTTTTCTCGTTTACGGAGTTGTTTTTGGCAAATACCATTTTAAAACTCGAAGAGTTGAAGTAACCATTAACAACCTACCTGAAGCATTTAATGGTTTTAAAGTGGTTCAAATATCCGATGCACATCTTGGAACATTTGATAGTATGTCGGGTTTTGCAAAAGGAATTGAAGCAATAAAAGCCACAAACCCTGACTTACTTTTATTTACAGGTGATTTGGTAAATAATTTGGCAACGGAAGCCGAAGCATATATTGAACATTTTAAAGCATTGCAAGCCAAACATGGAAAATTTGCCATATTGGGCAATCACGACTATGCCGATTATGTAGCTTGGTCCAATGAAGCAGATAAACAGAAAAACTTAGATCGATTGCATGAAATTCATTCTGAAATGGGGTTTCAATTGTTGGATAATGAACACGTTAACATTGAAAACGACGGCTCCAATTTTTATTTAGCGGGTATAGAAAACTGGGGCCTTCCTCCTTTTCCACAGCATGGAGATTTAGAAAAAGCGCTAGAAGGTATTCCAAAAAACGCCGCTACTCTGCTTATGTCACACGACCCATCGCATTGGGATGCCCAAGTGAAAAAACACCCACACGATATTGCCCTAACCATGAGCGGCCATACGCACGGAATGCAATTTGGCATTGATTTGCCATTTTTTAAATGGAGCCCTGTAAAGTTTAAATATCCAAAATGGGCAGGTTTGTACACCGAAGGCAAAAAACATCTCTATGTAAATCGTGGTTTTGGTTTTCTTGGCTTTCCCGGAAGATCTGGAATTCGCCCTGAAATAACTGAGCTTATTCTTAGAAGCGAATCGGCCTAAGGTTTGGGTTTTGGATTTACCCAGTAGAGCAATGCAGGGAGCAAAAGTAAATCGCAAATCAAAGCTCCAATCAAGGTAATACTAATCAAAAAGCCAATGTAAAAGGTGCTTAAAAAGCTACTCGCGCAAAGCGAGATAAACCCACTTAAAATTATGAGAGTGGTTATAACAATTGATTTTCCTGTGTCGGTAAAGGTAACCTCCATTGCCTCATCAACGGTTTTGCCTTGTTTCATTTCAAGGCGAAAACGAGTTAAAAAATGAATGGAATCATCAACAGCAATTCCAAAACTGATGACGAAAATTATAGCAGTAGAAATCTTTAAATCAATCCCAAACATTACCATTACAGCGGCAGTTATCAGTAAAGGAACTACATTAGGAATAATAGAGATTAGCGTCATTTTAAAGGACCTAAATAACAAACCTACAATCAGACCAATTAGCGCAATCGCTAAAATCAATCCCTCTATAACGTTGCTTGAAACTTTTTCGGTATTTAAATCCAACAAATGCCCTGAACCGGTAATTCTAAATTGCAGCAAATTCGTATCGATGTTTTCTGCCACATAATTGTAAAACTTTTCATTCCGATGTAGTATAGATCTTCTTCCCCAATCACCAAAAGTTCCCGATATTCTTGATGTGTCCTTATTTTGGGAGAAAACCCGCTTTGACTCTTCACTAGAGGAAGCTCGGTTTACCGCATTCACTAGCTTATTGAATGCGCGCTTTTCAGTGGGAATTTTCAATTCTTCTAATTTTCCTCCATTGATAATTCTATTGGTTTCAGAAAGAACGGTTACAGGACTCAGTTGAATGTCAACCGGATATTCTTGTTTTAAAAAATGCTCCACTTTTTTTAGTTCATTTATTGAATTGGAGTCCAAAATGGAGTTACCATTCTTAGTCCACACGGCAAGTTCAAATGGTCGAGCCCCACCAAATTTTTCTTCAAAAAACCGGTAGGCCACTTTTTGAGGATGACTTTCCCTAAGGTCTTCTAGTAAAAAATTATTGATTTCTAATTGCGACGTTAAACCCGCACAAACGATAGTAAGTGCCAGTGAAAACCATAAAATTTGATTGCGTTGTTTTTTTACAAAAATGTTGATGTTGAGCATTTTACTTTTCCAAACTGCATTCTTTTTATGGTCACTTTCTTCCAGTTGAAAAGGAAGTAAATACAAAAGCGCCACATAACAGGTGTAGGTGAGAAATAGCGCAATCAATAGGCCTACTGCTGCAAATATCCCGAGCTCAATAATGGGTTTAACAGCGCTTGTGAGAAGGGATAAAAAGCCTACTAAGGTGGTTAACGATGTTAACAAAGTGGCTAAGCCTACTCGCTTGATAGAGTGTTTGAGTGCTTCTTTTTTGGACATTTTAGAAAGCATATTTCTATAATGCGTTGTGAGGTGTATGACATCAGACATACCAATTACCATTATAATACTTGGCAAAACGGTAGAAACGATATCTAAACTTTTGCCGAATAAAGCCATAAAACCAAGAGTCCATAAAACACTTAATCCCACAATAATTAATGGTAAAATAACTCCTAGAAAACTGCGGTAAGTAAAAACCAAAAAGAGGATAACAAACAGCAAAGAACTTCCAATAAAAATAATGGTTTCATCTTTTATCAAATCAATATAAACGGTTTGCCCTACTACTCTTCCTCCAAGATGAACCTCTTCAAAATCATACTTAGAGACTATTTGATTTATATCTCTGGATATTTGAACACTAATCGTGTCAATTACCTTTGGAGCATGGTTTAGATAAATTAGTACCGATTGCTTATCTAGACTAAAAAATTGAGACTCAAAGCCTTTAGATAATGCAATTGTCAAACTGTCTGCGGTATACTTAGACTCATCTTGCCAATGCAAAACGGGGAATTCTACTGGTTTAGGGTAAAGGTCAAATTTCTTTAGTAGCTTTAAGTTGGTTGGACTCAAAACCTTGTTGACATTTTCAATTTGACTCAATTCTTTGGTCAAACTATCGACTTTTAACAAAAAGTTCTGCTTAAATATTCCCTGCTGGTTTTTTATGCCTATTAAAGCAAAATCATTATCCGAACCAAACTTTTCTCTGTAATCGAGAAAAAACTCCGTGTCAGAATGGTTTTTTGGGAAAAAATCTTCAAAGTTGTAATACTGTTTTAAGCCCTTCAGCTCTAAGCCCAAAAATAGCGTCACAGCAAACAACACGACAAGTGTTATTTTACTTAATTGTTTGAGATTCAAATCAAATAATTTAAGGACGAAAATAAGCTTAGTAATAAGTTCTTAATGAATATCATTTTTTTATCTTTCCATGAAAATAATCCCTGATTTATCAGGGATACTAGTGCAATTATATTTAATACCTTTACAAAAGTTTTTTCAAATTAAAAATAACTCATCCATGAGAAATAAATTATTTCTACTCTTTTTTACCGCTTCTTTTTCTTCACTCTCACTAAACATATTCGCCCAAGCAGATTATGTTTTCACTCCTTCTTCAGGAACTTTTACCGAACTCTCTGGTGGAACAGACATAAATGTTATAGAAGATGATGATGAGCTTAGCGCAGGGCTTCCAATAAATTTCAATTTTGAGTATGGAGGTGTAAATTATACCCATCTCAAAGCGAGTTCCAACGGTTTTTTGAACTTAGATACTAGCAAAACCGGTACTCGACTAACAAATGATTTAGACAATGTAGGTGAACCAATAATTGCCCCACTTTGGGATGACCTTGACGGTCGCGCCAGTGGTTCAAAAGCGTCCTACCTTACTAGTGGAACATCTCCAAACAGAGTGTTTACTATAGAATGGTTAAAATGGGAGTGGAATTATGGTGCGTCAGCTGAGGTCGTTTCTTTCCAAGTAAAACTCTATGAAACAACAAATAAAATAGAGTTTATTTATCGGCCTGAGACGAGTATGCCGAATAGTCCAACGGCAAGCATTGGGGTTACTGGAACAAGTACAGGTGTTGGCACATTTTTATCATTAAATGGAACCGGTGCAACTCCAACTGCTTCTTCTACAGTCGAAACTTTAAACCTATCAACAGCTCCAGACTCTGGAAGAACCTACGCTTTTACTGAACCTACTTGCAAGGCTCCCGGAAATATTCGCGATTCATTAACCACTGGAATATCGAATTATGTTGTTTTTGATTCTAAAACAGGGTCTGGAAAAACCGTTCTTTATGAATATGGTGCACCGGGTTTTGTTCCTGGCACAGGCACAACATTGACCGACACCACCGATGCAAAAGGTGCTTACAAGCTTATTAATGGCTTGCGCTCCTCTACTGTCTATGATATTTATATAAGAATTATCTGCAGTGGAACAGACACCTCTAAACCTGCAAAACATACGTTTAGCACCACTTACTCTAACCCACAAAAAATAATTTTCACGAATTTTACAGGAGCTAACCTTGGCGCTGTTCAATCCGGTTGGAGTGAATCTACTGGCACTCCAATTCCTCAAGGTTCTACATCTACTTGGACGAATTCAAATGCTGCTCAAACTACTGCTTTAGGGAAGGCAACTGCGCGCATTAACTTGTATACGAATACTCATGAAGAGTGGTTAATAAGTCCAAAAATTTTAATTAAATCTACTGATAGTATAAAGTTTACAGCTGCTGTAACAGACTGGAATAGTGGAGCAACGGCTTCTATGGGTTCAGACGATAGCTTGAAAATAATGGTTTCCAATAATGGTGGAACTACTTGGAATAATATTGGAGCAATTGTGAGCAGCACATCAATTAATAATTCTCTTAGCGACTTTAAATATCCGTTAGGCGCTTACGCTGGTTCTTCAGTGATAGTTGGTTTTTTAGCGCAGGATGGCCCAACTGATAATACCGAGGATTATGATATGCATATTGGAGAAATATTTATTGGTACACCTCCATTAAAAGAAATGGTGTTGGTAGACGTAATCGATCCACAAGAGGGAAGTTGTGGTCTAGATTCAATGAAATTTCAGGTTGTAATAAAAAATGACGGCGCACGAACACAAACAAATTTCCCTGTTTATGTTAAGGTTTCTGGTGCGGTAAATACTACAATTTCTTCGATGGTTGCTTCTTCAACAGCAGAAACTACCGACACCATTTCAATCGGAAATATCAGTTTAAAAAATGGTGGATCAATAAGTTTTAATGCTTTTACCGCATTGACTGGCGATGAGAATTTACAAAACGACACCATGAAATTTTCTGCTATTACCATTGCGGCAACCCCCTCAAATCCTACAGTACCTTCTAGGGTAAGTATTTGCTCAGGAACAGACTCCACAATTGTTGCAAAAAGCAGTAGTATTGGTTTCAGATGGTTTAAAGCTAATAGCAGCATTGTTGCCTCAAAAGACAGTACCTTTAAGTTTGTAAATATCACAAAACCAGATACGGCATTTGTAGAAACATTTAGTTTTTCAAGATCATTATTCGGCCCCTCGTCCAATTCCATTGGAACTGGAGGCACCTATACTTCCTTCACTGACGGATTAGTTTTTAGTGCCAGTTCAAAATTTACATTGGATTCAGTAACGGTCTATCCAGGTTCCTCTGGAAATGTAGTTATTCGACTACTAAATGCTTCTAATCAGGTCTTACAAACAAAAACGGTTTCGGTAAACGGAACCTCTAGCGGTGAAGAGATAGGAGTTGGATTTGTTATTAATCCTGGAAATGGATATAAGTTAGACGCTAGTGGTTCTTCAGTTTCAAACTTATATCGAAATACTACTGGTGCGGTTTATCCTTACACAAACAATACTGGAGCTGTATCAATTACACAAACCATTAATAATTTAGCTGGTTACTATTACTTTTTCTACAACTGGAAAATTACTTCAGAAGGCTGTCCTTCCGAACGAAGCATGGTAATAGTAGATACCTTGCCGAGCCCTCAATTTAATTTAGGCCCTGATACTATTTTTTGTAAGGGCGTTGTAAATTACACCATGGATGCTACTACTGCTAATTCAACTTATTTGTGGAGTAATTCCAGCACCTCGGCAACTTTTACCGCAACTAATCAAGGTTCATATACCTGCAAAGTAACAGACAATACAGGATGCTCTGCTCGTGATACGGTAAATATTAGTGCCTACCCTGTTCCTTTTATTAACTTTCCAAACGTTGTAAATCAATGTACAAATTCAGACACACTTCGTTTGAGATTTGCTACACCTGTTGGCGGGATTTATGGCGGACCAAGTGTTTCCAATGGAATATTGGATCCTGCACAAGGAACATTGGGTCAGAATATTATTACCTATGCCTATACAGACAACAATAGCTGTGTAACTATTGACACTGCGTTTTATGACCTTTTTCAGTCTCCCACAGTAACTTTTTCTGGAACTTTAAAGATTTGCGAAAATGATACAAGTTTCGAACTTACTGGCGGCGCACCCACTGGTGGTGTTTACAAAGGGAGCTCTATTGTTTCAAATGTTTTCAATCCAGCAAATTCGACTTTAGGTTCACAAATCTTTACTTATACCTATACTGATAATAATGGTTGTAGCGATTCTACAACCAGTCAATTACTAGTAGTGGCAACTCCTAACGTATTACTCAGTCCGCTTGGATTTTGGTGTATTAATGGTGGTAAACGCATCCTTACTGAGGGAACACCAACCGGAGGTAATTATTTTGGTTCTAATGTCGATACTTCGAATTTCAATCCAGAAGCAGCAGGGTTGGGTAATCATGCAGTTTTCTATACGTTTACAAATACGGACAATTGTTCAGATACGGTTACGAACAACATCGAAATCGAAGATTTTCCAAAGTTCGACATTACTGGAGATACTGTTGGTTGTGGTCCTAATGAAGCACCTGTTTTAAAAACAACAATTTCTAGAATGACCTACTTGTGGAGCAATGGTGAAACAGGAGACAGCACTAAAATGAAGCAAAACGGAATTGCTTGGGTTAAGGTAACGGACCCTACAACTCAAGCAGGCTGCTTTAGTAGAGATTCCATAAATGTGAGCTACGAAGATATTTGCGTGGGTATTATGGAACACTCGGGAATAGAAATAAGCACTTATCCCAACCCAGCTTCAGACTATGTGAGAATAAGCTTTAAAGGAATTCATAACTCGACACCAGTGGATATAAGAATAATTTCAAGTACTGGTCAGTTGGTGAAAAATGAAACACAAACGGTACACGATGCATTGAGCGAAATGCGATTAGACGTTCGCGGTATTGCTATGGGGACCTATTCTCTTTTGATCAATATCAATGGAGAGCAAGTCAATTCTCAATTAATTATTACTAAATAGCATAAGGAGGGTTAGCTTTCTGTTGATTTAAATAGCACTTGGCCACTACAGTTTCAGCTCCATAAAAACTGGACAGCTACTATGACCGGTAGCTCCTCTCCTATTTTCGACAAGCTTAAACCCTATTTTGGCATACAATGACTGAGCAGCTAGCATATTATCTAAGGTCTCTATATAACAATAGTTATACTTAAATTTTCGAGCTGCTTCTAGACATGTATTCATCAGTTTCAAACCGAATCCTTTACCTCGAGCAACAGGTAATAAATACATTATTTGCAATTCACACCAAATATCGCTTGCGTTTGCTAATGGGCCAACACCTGCACCGCCAACTACTTCATCATTTTCTAACAAAACGAAATAAACACTGTTTGATGCTTGGTACGCCTGAAACATGGATTCCAGTTCCGGATCTGACGAAGCATAACCCTCTCCTTTTGCCCCGTGCTCATACAAAACCGATAAAACAATAGTTTTAACCCTATTATTATCGGAAGCTTTAATAGGTCTTATTTCGAACGTTCCCGAGTTCACTTTAACCTACTTAACTTTATCTTGAAACACCTTGTGAAACTTATCTAACTTAGGCTTAATAACCATTCGACAATAGCCTTGCTCTCCATTTTGCTTGTAATAATCTTGATGGTAGTTTTCTGCAACATAAAATGTATCTAATTCTGCAATTTCAGTGACAATAGGATTCGAAAAAGCATTAGCTTCATTTAGTTTCGATTTTAGCTCTTCTGCTACTCGTTTTTGCTCATCATTATGATAGAAAATAGCAGATCTATATTGAGTACCAACATCAGCTCCTTGTCTGTTTAAAGTAGTGGGGTCGTGTGTTTGCCAAAAAACCTCTAGAATTTCCTGGAAACTAATAACAGAAGAATCAAAACTAATTTGAGCGACCTCTGCATGTCCAGTTCTGCCCGTACAAACTTCTTTGTAGGATGGGTTTTTAATTTGACCACCCATATATCCAGACTCTACTTTAACCACTCCTTTGAGCTCTTGAAAAATTGCCTCTACGCACCAAAAACATCCTGCACCTAATGTTGTAACTTCCATGTGTTCTTTCTTTTCTTTTACGAATAACAATCTACACGTTCAATGGTGCAATTTAGGACTCAATTTTAAATTTATTTTTTTGAGCGGGTTAAAAATTGTATTACCATTTTATTTCAGATTTTCCTATTGATTTAAGGTAGGAGTTTGTTAAGCTAAAATGTTTATTCCCAAACCAAAAGCCCCTATTTGCGCTAAGCGGTGAAGGGTGACCACTTTTCAGAATGCAATGCTTTTCAGCATCAATTAACTTTTCGAACTTGTGTGCATTACCTCCCCATAGTAGAAAAACAACTCCAGATTTTTCAGTTTCTATTTTCTGTATTACTGCCTTCGTGAATGCTTGCCAACCTATATTTTTGTGACTATTGGCAACCCCTTCCCTTACTGTAAGTACAGTGTTTAATAGCAAAACTCCTTGATTGGCCCAATAATTTAAATCCCCACTGTTTGGTGCTGCACCTGCATCACTTTTCAGTTCTTTAAAAATATTTTTGAGCGATGGAGGTAACTTTTGACCTGCAGTTACAGAAAAACTCAAGCCATTTGCTTGACCTTTTCCATGATATGGGTCTTGACCAACCAAGACAACCTTTAGCTTTGAAAGTGGGCAATTATTAAACGCATTGAAAACATCCTTTTTTTCGGGAAAAACAACTTGCTGATCATACTCTAAAACGAGCTCCTTTGATAATACTTGAAAATATTCTTGCTCTAACTGGTGGGCTAAAAAACCAGCCCAATCTTCGTTCAAATTTTCAAGCATAAATTAATTTTTCTTTTTCTCCCAACTTTCGTTGCATTGGAATAGCATTCAAGAAAACCTGTTCACCATCTTGAAACGAATCTATTTCGTTTACAAACACTACATGCTCATCTTTAAATTTGTCCGAAACAACTATTTCGTAGTAGTGTCCGCAAAACTCAACCCGCTCAATTTTTACAGCCTGTTCGGTTTGAACATCAGAAAAACGCAATTCTTCTGGACGAATTAACCAAATCTCCCCTTTCTGCTTCAGCATATTGAATTCGCCCAATAAACCAGCAGTGTAAAGGTCCTTTGGTTGGTTATAAATTAACGAAACCTTCTCGTATTGCAGCTTTTTACCCTTATTTAAAACCAGTACTTTATCTGCATGTTTCAAGGTTTCTCTAAAGTCATGTGTAACTGTAATTACCGTCAAATTTTGATCCGAAATCTTTGTTTTTAAATACTCAAAAATTCGGCTTTTAAGCTGAGGGTCAAAATGAGCAAAGGGTTCGTCTAACAGTAATAACTTTGGAAGTTCTATTAATGCAACGGCAAGCGCCAATCGCTGCTGCTGACCGCCCGAAAGTTCGGTTGGTAATTTATTTTTCATTCGATGAAGACCAAATAAATCCAACATCTGTTTTATTCGTGCCTTCTTTTGCTTTACCAACAAAGTTGAATCCAACGCCATTTCTAAATTTTGAGAAACTGTATTGAATTTCTTTAAACTGAACTCCTGCTCCACCAGCCGAATATCATGATGACCTGGAATCAGATTAACAGCAGGCCCTAAAATCGGTTTGCCTTCCAGCAATATCTCACCGCCGTCAAGGTCATGTATTCCAGCAAGACATTTGAGTAAAGTACTTTTTCCACTCCCCGTTTCACCAATAACAAAAACATGCTGACCTAAATCTATGGAAAGTGAAAGCGGTTTTAACGCTTTTGTTATTTTGTTACTGGAGAAATATTTTTCAACTCGTTTTAACCTTAAAAACATAAATATAGCTTGTATTTGTTAAATCAAAATTACCTGTGATTCATTATTGTTTCGAGTAGTGAAAGAACAATTTGTACACTTAAAAAGTTAACAATGAGAACTATTATACTATTAAGCGCTCTTTTCATTTTTGGAATAAGTAGGGCTCAAACTAATTCAGAAGTAAGAATTCTTCCGGATTTTTCTGGAATAAAAAGCAGTGGTTCCTTCGATATTACACTCATACCTTCAGACAAAAATGAGATTACTTTATTTGGAGAAAAAGAGTCTACTTCAAGAATTCTAACCACGGTGAAAGATGGTAGATTAACTATTAAACCTGAACAGGGGTTTAAAAAATATAAAACGATTAAAATTGAAATTCGATGCACAACGATTGAGGAAATTAATTTATTTGGTTCTGGTGACTTTAAATCGGAATTAATAAGCGTCGAAAAACTGAAATTTTCTTCTAGTGGATCAGGCGATTGTTCACTAATTGCTGAATGTACGAGCTTAGTGGTGAATATTAGCGGTTCTGGTGAATACAGGTTAGCAGGAAAAGCCACTTCTATTAATCTTAAAAGTTTTGGTTCGGGCAACATTCACGCATTAGAAATGGAAGCTGAAACAATTACAATTGAATCGAAGGGTTCTGGAGAAATTGATCTAAATGCTGCTGAACTAATTAATGGAGAGGCTTTTGGATCTGGAGACATTGAATGTCAAGGCGGAGCAAAAGTTGAAATTCAGAAACAAGGTTCGGGAACAATAACAACCCGATAATTAAAACATTCCTTTAAATAGCGGAATCATCCAAACCGATATTCCAGTCAACAAAAATGCCCAAACTACTGTAGATGCTAATAATGCATAGATGGTGATTGGCAAGTGACGGAAATATTTAGCCGCCAACAAACTAACAATTGGAATTGAAGCAAAGCCCAGTACTAAAGTGATTCCTAGAAGACCGAAATCATTCTTAAACCAAACAATGATTCTATTTTTTTTTGAGAATTTCTTATCACTTGGTTTTGAGATTTTCGACCACCAGTCAAAAACAAAACTGCCTGCAAAATAAAATACAAATACGCCTAACCAGCCGCCAATTAAAGAAATTAGAATCGTTTGCCAAAAGGTATATCCCAATGCATAGGCAGTTGATGGGGCAAATAGAAACTTTACCGAAGAAAATAAAATCAGGCCAATTATTTCGAATATTGCTCCCATGTTGCAAAAATACAAGGTGCAAAGGCCATATTACCAAAAATGGTTAGTTCTTTCTATAACTTGTTAAAATATTTGAAAAATATTTGACTAATTTAGTTTTGACTAATTTAGTTTTGACTAATTTAGTCACGAATTATTTTAATAAATCAAAACAAAGACTATGAAAGTAAAGTTTCTCATGTTAGCAGGGTCTATCATGTACATAATGTCTTCTTGCACAGTGGGGCAGCAATATCAGGTAACTGGAGCTCCTATTGGTAGTAAAGAGGGTGTCGCAAAAACAAAAATTATTGGAAATCAAGACTTTAGTGTAAAAGCTGCGGCTGAAAATGGTGGAATTACTACTATTGGAGCGGTACAGCTCACTCAAAAAATGATCTTAGTTTTCCCAGTATCTAAAACAACTGTTTACGGTAATTAATCAAGAAATTATGAAGAAATTTAGAAACATATTTGGTGGAATCGCAGCAGCTGCGCTTTTATCATCTTGTTCAGTAACTTTGCCAATGACAGTATCAAATGCTTCAATTGGTGATAATGTAGGAAAATCTGAAACTGGAGTTGTTTTTGGTGTTTTTTACCTTAACGGAGATTATGGTATAAAAGAAGCCGCTAAAAAAGGTGGAATTACTAAAGGTATTGCTACCGTAGATGAAAGAACTCAATCTTACATTATCTATAGCAAGAAAACATTAATCGTAACAGGTGAATAAAATATTAGACATGAAAAAAATATCATTATTATTAGGAGCCGGTCTAGTATTTCTAGTTAGCTCATGTACAGTAGTTTACCCAGGTGTTGCTACTAATAACAAAATTGTAAAATCGGGCGAAGTAGAAGCTAAGTTATTTTTAGGATTGGGTAATGTAGATGTTGGTCTATATCAAGCAGCTAAAAACGGTGGAATTACTAAAATTGCTACTTATGATTACAGCATAAGAGCAGGTTTATTTACTACTAAGTACAAAACAATTGTAACGGGTGAGTAACCTTACAATACCTCATAAAAAGCCCCTATTTAGGGGCTTTTTTTTGCTCAATACTTTTGATATGAAAACTTTAAAAAGCATACTTCTTGTTTTAATTGTGGCTGGTTGCTCAGCAAATAATTCTGGATCTGAACCACTCACAGATAAAACTCAAACATCAGAAAAATCAAAAGTATTTATTGAAATTTTAGGCACCACACAAGATGGAGGTTCACCACATACCGGCTGCCAAAAAGATTGTTGTAAAGATTTATTTCGAGCTGGAAAATCCGATCGAAAAGTTGTCTCGCTAGGATTAATTTCTGCATCAACAAAACAGACTTGGCTTTTTGAAGCTACGCCCGATCTTCCTTATCAAATGGAGGCACTGCAAAAGGGAATTGATTCTGACTCCAAAACTCCGACTGGGATTTTCCTAACCCATGCGCACATTGGTCATTATACCGGGCTTATGTTTCTTGGGCGAGAAGTAATGAATGCTAAAGGCGTTCCAGTTTATGGGCTTCCTAGAATGAATTCATTTTTACAATCCAATGGTCCATGGAGCCAATTGGTGGAATTGAAGAATATCGAACTGCAAAAACTTAAGTCAGATTCTAGTATTCAACTGAATAGTGACATCAAAGTGACTCCGATATCCATTCCGCATCGCGATGAATTTTCAGAAACTGCTGGCTACTTGATTTCCGGCCCAAACAAAAGCGCTTTGTTTATTCCAGATATTGACAAATGGGAAAAATGGGACAGAAATATCAACGATTATTTACAGGAAGTTGACTTCGCTTTTTTGGATGCTACATTTTACGATGAAACCGAAATTCCGGGTAGAAAAATGAGTGAAATTCCCCACCCTTTTGTTAAAGAATCCATACAACGATTTGACACGCTTTCAGAAGCACTTAAAAACAAGGTTATCTTCACTCACATGAATCATACAAACCCTTTATTAGACAGTACTTCTGAGCAACATAAGCAGGTAGTTAATCTCGGGTATAAAATTGCCAAAAAAGGTAGTCGGTATTCTCTTTAAAAAAGAACTAAATACCAAGGAGTTGAGTACTTTTGCAATCTGAAAAAAATCAGAACAAATTATTGGACTTTACAGTTATGAAAAAGAGTGAAGAATTACTCGAAAGAAGAAAGAATATTGTGGCTAATGGAGTTGGTATTTTCAACACCGCCACTGTTGCATCCGCAAAAGATGCCAGTATCATAGATGTTGATGGAAATGAATGGATAGATTTTGCAGGTGGAATTGGCGTTGTAAACGCTGGTCACTGTCCTGAACCTGTTGTAAAAGCAATTCAAGAGCAAGCTGCGAAATACATACACACTAGTTTTAACGTAGTTACTTAGAACCTTACATTGAGCTTTGCGAAAAATTATGTGAAGTACTTCCACATGGTGAAAAAACCAAAACTATGTTGATGTCAACTGGAGCTGAAGCAGCAGAAAAAGCTATAAAAATTGCAAAACAAGCTACCAAAAGAGACGCTGTAATTTGCTATACGGGTGCTTTTCATGGTCGTACCTTAATGGCTATGACTTTAACTTCAAAAATAGATTACAAACTAAACTGCGGCCCATTTGCACCTGAGGTATATCGGCTTCCGCTTCCCAACACTTATCGATACAGCAATGGCCTTACTGAAGACGAATACGTACAGCAGGAATTAAAAAGGCTGCATGAATCAGGTAAAAACTTGGTCAACCCAAAAAACGTTGCAGCAATTATCATTGAATTGGTGCAAGGTGAAGGTGGATTTACAGTTGCTCCACAAGCCTATATAGAAGGGTTGAGAGACTTTTGCGACGAACACGGTATAATGCTCATATTCGACGAAGTTCAGTCGGGATTTGCCAGAACGGGTTCTTGGGGAGCTATGGATCATTACAATGTTATACCAGACCTGTCTACTTGGGCAAAATCAATGGGATCAGGAATGCCGATTGCTACCGTAATTGGTAAGGCCGAAGTGATGGATGCAGCTGCACCCGGAACTATAGGTGGAACCTACATTGGTAACCCAGTTGCCTGCGCAGCTTCTTTGGCAACTATTCAATATATCAAAGATGTTAAGTTAAACGAACGCGGTGTTGAAGTAGGAAATATCCTTCGAACTCGTTTTGAAGCCATGCAAACTAAATTCCCTCAAATTGGAGACGTTAGAGGCTTGGGAGCTATGATGGCAATTGAATTTGTGAAAAACGGAGATCCGCGTCAGCCAGATGGTGACCTTTGCAGCAAAGTTGTAAAAGGTTGTGCAGAACAAGGCTTAATCATTATTTCTGCTGGTACCTACAAAAACAACATTCGAGTGTTGAGCCCTTTGACAATTAGCAACGATTTGCTCAACAAAGGTCTCGATATTATTGAAGAAGAAATTCGGAAAGCTACTCTTTCTTAACAGCGTACTTTTTTAAGATTTAATGCTTGAATGCAGAGGAATTGTTCCTTTGGATTCAGGCATTTTTTTTACCTTTTGATTTTTGGTAGATGGAGATACGATTATAGGCTGATCTATCAACTTCTTAGAAAAGGATTAAAATACAATACAATAAGTGCTTTGCCATTGGAAATAATTGTAAAGTTACTGCTGCTGCTGCTGCTGCTGCAAATTTTACTTATTAAAAGTGCAAAAGACAAACTCTGTCTAAGTCTAGTGCTCTAAAGGTTCATTTGTTATGTCCAATCGGCGTGGTAAGTGTCATTGGAAGAGTAAAACTTAGCCATAATAAAAGAATGAGGTGTAGTCACACTTGATATAATAATTAGGGTAACTAGTGGAATGTATATTTCTAAGCCTAAAAAATATAATCCAGATAGTATAATTGTGAAACCGACCAATGATATGATAGTGAAAGGCAGAAGAGTCTTAATAAATTCGCCATTACTTTTGACCTCTAAAAAATTTATCTCATGAATCATCACATGATATGAGTGGAGAATTACGAAAAACAAAGAGAAGGCAATCAGCGGATCTATCAATGCAAACGAGGTCGAAATAGCAAACAACAATAACAATTCCATTATGGCATTCTGAAATGAAATCTTTTTCTTAATCAGAGAATGGATAAAGTTTACTAATAGAATGACCGAGAAAGATATTATAAAGTACTTGGCATTCTGAATCAACCATATGAGAAGCTTGGGAATTCCAAAATATTGAGTACTATCCTTTATCAAGGGGACTGCATTGCAATAGAAAAATATAAACAGTACTAAACTTCCCCAACTCAAATAAATTAAATTACTTGTAATCCAATTTGTAAATTTATAATCGATAAACTGAGACTGTCCAAAGTGATAACCTGAAATCAGAATAAAACCTAAAGCAGCTGCATTTGGAAAAAGATACCATAAAGCGGCATAAGCTATTATTGCTACTACATATTTGAAAATAAAGGGGCCTTTATTGACTTTTAGTTTTTTAAAATGTAAAACATCGTCTATAGCTCCATGAGATATCCCAATAGTTAGAATTCCGATTACGGATAGTACTTTTAAAACATTCGTCACTGTATCTAACTCTAAACTAAGCAACTGAATTGCCAGAAAGTTTAAGATAATGTAGATAAACAGTGATTGTTTCAAACCGAGTAGATGTTAAAAAAGGAGATGGATTACAAAAATCCATCTCCTTTAATTTCTAAATATTCAAATTGTATTGTTTGCTATTTAAGCACTAGCAGCACTTCTATTAGCTTCAGTCTGACCTATTGCAAGGCTATATACAACTAGACCAAAACCTATTTTGTTAATGGCATCGGCGATGTTATAAAACAAATCTACATTAGCTGAATCCCAACCTAATCCTGTATTTAACCAACCACCTGGCATACACATGTAACCTATAGGATAAATTGACCAACCAACAAGAACGAACCATGCTAATATTCTAACAGTCTTTTGGATGGATGCGTTGTTTGAATCTTTTGCCAATTTCGCAACTTCGCCTATCCAAGCAGTGTATAGAATGTAGATGTAACCCAGTGTTGATAATACACCGTAAATTACGGAATGTGATGAACTACCACCTTCTGGGTTGAAAGCTTCCCCTATGTATCCAAATACCAACATCCATACTGACGCTAATATTAATTTCCACAATAGGCTCGTTTTTGCACCGGCGGCTTTCGTCAATAAATAAAATTCAACACACATTAGAGGTACCGTTAATGTCCAATCGATGTAACGCAGAGCAGTAGGATTTTCTCCCGTCGCGAGATAGTAATCTCTCATGTAATAATAGTGGACAGCTGCAATAAAAGTTATCAGGGCTGAAACTAATAAGGACAATTTCCATTTATCTGAAACGCGGGACCTTTCAAAAAAGAAAAATATTGATGCGGCCATCATGGCCATGTATCCCGTGAAAAATGTAAAAGCGATAGGATCGTCTTTTGGTATTGTTAGAATTTCTAAAATTAACATAGTATTAGATTTTTAAATTAGAGAATTAATGATTATTATGTTTATCAAACATATGAATTAAAAATTGGTTTAACAATTGTTCTGTGCATTTCTTGGCTAACTTTATTTCTAGTCATTTGAAGAAGAGCACATAATAACGGATAAGTAGTAATAAGTCCTTTGTTATTTATACTCTTACCAGCAAGTATTGGTACACATTGAAAATTGAAAACATGAAGACTTTTTTGATACTGTCAACACTATTGTTTTTTTGCGGCAGCTCATTTGGACAAAATCAAAATATTTCTAATGGTAATATTTTTGATGGTGAACCATACCTTTCCATAAATCCTGAAAATCCAAAACATATGGTGGTGGCTTGGATGGGCTATTTACCTTTAACAAATGTTCTTATAAAAACAAGAGTAACATTTAACGGGGGGCAAACTTGGAGCAACATAAACTCAATTGTACATGCAAAACCAGTTTACGGTTCTGCAGACCCGTCAATAGAATTTGACGCCTCTGGAAATATCTTTTTATCATTTATTGATTATAGTAGAAGCATAGATTCCGGAGCTGTTTACGTTTCAAAATCAACTAACGGCGGATTAAACTGGGGAGCTGCTGTTGAAGCAATAAGTGCCCATTCTGACCGAGGGAAATATCCTATTGACAGACCTTGGATGAGTATAGACCACTCTGGTGGAGTAAATGATGGGAATATCTACGTAACCTCAATGTCTTCAAAAGTATTCGGACCAATTGCTCCACCATATCGTCCATATTTTGTGGTTTCTACTGCTGGGTGTAGTTCTTTTAATCCTTGGGTATATTTGGATACCAATAATTGGTTTGCCGGAAATACAGTTGCTCAGCCTATGCCAACAAATTGTGTTAGTTCAAATGGAACATTTCATGCTATTTATCCAAGTTATCTTATTGCTCAGAGTTTCTTTGCAAGATACATTATCGCTTCAAGCAATGATGCTGGAAATAGTTTTACCTACCATACTGTTCTCAATCTTTCTTCTGGGATTTCAGATACTTTGTCAAAAAAAGGCTACTTAATCAGATCAAACCCAGCCAATGCAAATCATCTAGCATTTTTCTATTTAAACAAAGTGCATGGAAATATAGATGTTTTTATGAGTGAAAGTTTTGATGAAGGAGCCATCTGGACAAGTGGCATAAGAATAAATGACGACCCAATTGCAAATAACCGAATGCAGGATTTACTATGGGCAGATTTTGACGTAAACGGCAATTTGGTAGTTTCTTGGCGAGACAGAAGAAATGGTACAGATTCCACCTATACCACGTCATCAGAAATTTGGGGAGCCTACAGAAGTAAGGATTCAACCAGTTTTTCTGCCAACTTTAAACTATCAGATAACATTGTTCCTTACGATACCATACTATCCTTTTCGGGGAATGATTTTATGTGCATTAAATTAATGGATGATACATTAAATGCGGTATGGGGAGATACTAGAAATGGAAAGCTCAATATTTGGTTTCGACAGTTGTCAATGACCGGAACAACGTTGTTAACCCAAAAAATATCTTCTGAAAATATTCCTAATATTAGAATATACCCTAACCCTGTTAAAGCAATTGTCAATATTGAAAGTAAAAACTTACAGCAAATTGCAATTTATGATATGGCCGGTAATAAGATACTTGAGAAAGAAAATGAGAATTCAGCAGACAAAATGAAAATTAATTTGGAAAAATATAGTGCTGGTACCTACTTAATTGAGGTTACAACTTCAGAAGGAATTAAAACAACAAAAATTATAAAAGAATAAAAAAGCTTGGTAGCGCTTTCAGCCCAGATTAGCGGGGTTGTTTAAAAAATAGCCGTATCTCAATTCAATTTAAAAAAGGCTTATTGGTTTAAAGCCTTCAGTAAAAAGCTTTTCCTAAACTAAACAGGAGTAATTTCATCAAGCGGATTACCACAAACCATTGAAAAAAAAATGTTGACTTTAACAAAAGAATTATTAAAAATCAGTCAAATTGAAATTCTTTAGTCCCTTTCTACTGCCAGATTTCCCATTAATTTCATAATAAACATTCGCTAAAAAATACTTCCCCCTGACATAAATGCCAAGGGGAAGTTCTTGAGGTATAGCTGTTTATTACTGGTTAAATTTAATCTTATAACCCAAGTTAAAAGAAATATCGTGTGTGTAAGATTCGCCAATATATTCGAAGGATCCGACTCCAAAATTATAATTCGATTCGAAATAGAACCCTTTGTACTCTGCCCCTGCTCCCAAAATAACTCCACCTGTAAGACGGCCGTCCATATCGCTTGCATCCATTTTTTCATTATACGCATAGGATTCAAATCCTCCATCAGACGAATTGTATTCGCTTTGCTCTAAATATCTAGCACTGGCTAAATAACCGGCAAAAATTCCTGTTCTAGCATACAATCTGAAGTCTCCCGTCAAGATTGCGGTATTCAATACAACAGGAAGATCCAAATAATTCATTTTGATTTTAGCCTCATTTGTACTGGTTTCCTCATAATTATCCCAACTACTTGCATAAGAAGACTCAGAAACAACTTTATAGCCCCTTTTTATGTTTTTGAAACCTGTTTCTAGGGACAAACGCTCTCCAAGTTTAGACTCATAACCAATACCAACATTGTAACCGCTTATGTTTTTAGTTTCAAAACTCGAGTTATAACTCTCGCCACCCCAAGATTCATTTGCAGAAAGGTCGGATATTTCATCCTCCATCGTTGCACTTGATGTTGTAAAACCTCAATTAATATTTAGAGACTGTGCATTTGATACCAATCCTGTGAAAGTGAATAATGCTGCTGCTACTATTTTTAAATTTTTTTTCATAACTAATTGTTTTTGAGTGTTTTTGAATAGCTCAAACGTAGATATGATTTGTGCAGCGGTATTACTGAATGACACAATACCATTATAGCTAGTTGCGATATACGCAAGTGCTCTTCTGATTTCACATTGTGTAAAAGTCAAATTCTTAAATTTGCTCTTTCCACTTATTATTGTGCTATCACATAATAATGGGTTTTATCCTTTCACATTGAACTTACATTTCGACATACTTATAGTTGGTGCTGGTCCTGCAGGTTGTATTACCGCTTTTCAAATCAGTAAGACCAATCCCGAGCTTAAGGTTGCTATCATTGATAAAGCTAGTTTTCCAAGGGATAAAAATGTGGCGATGCCTTGAGTGGAGATGTCAAAAACAATTGCATCGAATTGACGTTGATTTAGCTTTACGATTTAACGATGTAGCCGAAAAGCATCCCTTGAGTACCATTCGCTTTGTGGCACCAAACGATGTTCCTTTGGATATCGATTTTTTAAATCCCTCAGATCCAGAATCAGCTGCTTACGTATCAAAACGAATAGATTTTGACAATTTTCTTTTTGAGGAAGTGCAAAACTTAACCACAGTCAAAATTTTTCAGAATTACAAAGTACTAGATGTGCAAACCAATTCAGAATCGGCTATTGTTACTACTGATAAAGGCGTATTTAACGGTAAAGTTGTACTGGGCGCAGATGGCGCTCAATCTATTGTAAACAAGAAACTTACCTCTACAAAAATTGATAGAAAACATTACATGGCGGGTGTCCGACAATATTATGAGGGAGTAGATAATTACCAAACCAGTGCTACCATCGAACTGCATTTTCAAAAGGAATTGCTGCCCGGATATTTCTGGATTTTCCCTCTACCCAATAATCAATGGAATGTTGGATTGGGGATTCCCTCAGATGAAGTCAGCGTAAATAAAATCAACTTAAAACAAAAACTAAACTCCATTTTAGAGCACCATCCAGTAATTAAAGAACGCTTTAAAAACGCCAAACCTTTAGAGGATGTTCAAGGTTTTGGTCTGCCATTGGGCTCTCGAAAAGTTACTTGTTCGGGAACTCGCTTGTTGTTGTTGGGAGATGCCGCGAGTCTTATTGACCCCTTCTCGGGCGAAGGAATAGCAAACGCAATTCGAAGTGGGCGAATAGCTGCTGACCATCTCACTCGCGTATTTCAAGAACAGCGTTTCGATGCTGACTTCAACAAAAGTTACCATAAGGAGATTTATGCTCGAATGGGTAACGAATTTAGGGTAAGTGCTGCGATGAAAAAACTACTCCGTTTCCCTTTTTTATTCAACTTAATGATAAATAAAGCCGCTAAAAATAAATCCTTACAAACCTTCCTAACCGCAATGATTTATGATCTCGATTTGAGAAAAGAACTTCAAAAACCGAAATTCTATTTTAAATTATTGTTTAATCGCTAGGCTGAATAGAATGGTTTTCAGGGTCTAAAACATTAGATCATTAACCTAGAGGAATTATTACCGGTAATTTTACAAATGCATCAATCCTTCACGCAGTGACATAAACGGAATTTCAGCGTACCTATAATTACAGGAATGAATACCTATTATTAACACATAAGTTTTCAATCCTTTTCAGTAGATTTACATTTCGTCTTTTTCAATGTACAAAAGGCAACGCTTAAGTCAATTGAGCGTTTTATTATTGTGAATTTTATGCGTCAATTGTGCCGTTATTTTCTGTTGATTTCTTTGCTTCTAGCTAGTGCTGTGCTGAGTGCTCATAATACAGGGTTTACGGAGTTTGAATTCATAAAAAACCAAGGGCAATGGCACAAAAATATTGAGTACAAAGTCCAACTTCCCGAGGGTAATATTTACATTGAGCAAGGACGACTTAAATTCCATTTGGCGGATATGAGTGTGGTTAGTCAAATTCATATCGGAGATTATAAAGGCGATTGGAAAGATGCCATGATCAAAAATCATGTGTACAATGCCAATTTTATTGGCGCTAACACCAATTGTCAAATTGTCCAAGAAGATCTTCAAGAAATGTATTACAATTACTACTTGGGGAACGACAAAACAAAGTGGTCAAGTGGAACTCCTGCAAGTCATGCTGTGCGCTACAAAGCTCTTTATCCTGGCGTTGATCTGCTTATTTTTTCGCATGAAGGTGGCATTAAGTACGAATTTCATTGTAAGAATTACGCTGCTGCTCAGCAAATTCAAATTGAATACGAAGGACAAGATGATTTAAAACTAAAAGACGGCATTTTTACGGTGTACACCAGCTTAGGAGACGTAAGTGAAAGTGCTCCTATTGTTTTTCATTCATCGGAATCAAATAACGATACCCTCTCCGCCAAGTATTCACTTTCCAAAAACGTACTGACCTATGATTTGAAAGTTGAAGACAAAAACAAAAACCTTCCGATTGTAATTGATCCTGACCTTATTTTTTCTACCTATTCTGGCAGTACGACTACCAATTTTGGATTTACTGCGACTTACGATTCAGAAGGCTTCTTATACTCCGGAAGCCTCATTTTTGGAACGGGTTACCCTACTACAACTGGTGCGTTTGACCAATCCTTTAACGGAGGTTCAAGGGTGTTTGGATTGCCGGGCTGTGATGTTGCTGTCACTAAATACGATACCTCTGGTACTAAAGCGATTTTTTCGACCTACCTGGGCGGATCTGGCGATGAAATGCCTCATTCCATTGTAGTTAATAGCCGAGATGAATTGTATGTGTATGGCACAACAGGGTCGCAAAACTTCCCTACTACTGGAGCGGCCTACCAAGACACTTTAACCAATCCCAATGCAGCAAATTCAAGAACCTTAGAGGTTGCTGTTGGCTATTTACTGGGTTGCGACATGTTCATATCAGCATTTCAACCCGATGGAAGACAATTGTTGGCCAGCACTTATGTGGGTGGTAGTGAAAATGATGGTATAAACAACCCTAGCCCATTTGGATTTGGCAATCCTAGAGTATTAAATTACAACTACGCAGATGTTGCTAGAGGTGAAATAGATATTGATAAAGATGATAATATTTATATTGTCGGCTCAACTCGGTCCACTGACTTCCCCATAAAAGGAAACCCCATTTACCCTACCTATAGAGGTGGAACTCAGGACGGAATTATTGTCAAGTTTAAACCTCTGCTGGATACGCTTATTTGGAGCAGTTACTTTGGAGGCGCATTTTCAGATGCCATTTATTCCCTAGCATTTCGAAAAAACGGAAACATAACCATTGCGGGAGGAACGACTTCTTCTATTCTTTTTCCTTCGGGTTCCCTAACAGGCTTCACTACTTTTCAGGGTGGCCGAGCAGATGGTTTTGTGGCAGAAATAAGGCAAGACGGTCAAGCGGTTGTTGCCTCCACCTATTTTGGAAGCAGAGAGTACGATCAAATCTATTTTGTGGAACGCGATCGATACGACAACGTTTATGTTTTTGGGCAAACCGAAGACGCATCGAGCAGACTGGTTCAAAATGCACAATACGCCGAACCGACTGCAGGCCAATTTATTACCAAGTTTACTCCTGCGATTGACTCTATCATTTGGTCCACTAAATTTGGAACACCTGTAACTTCAGGCAATGCGAGGCCAAACATATCTCCTACCGCCTTCTTAGTCGATTTGTGCAATTCCGTTTATTTATCAGGTTGGGGTGGCACTACCAACGCTGGAAATGGAAACAACTCGACCATAGTTACTGGTATGGACACCACACGAGATGCATTTCAACCCACAACAACAGGAAGCGATTTGTATTTAATGGTTTTAGCCGATGATGCTAGCCGATTGATTTACGGTTCCTTCTTCGGTGGTTCATCTGCTGCAGAGCACGTAGATGGTGGAACCTCGAGATTTGACCGCAAAGGAAAAATCTATCAAGCAGTTTGCGCTGGTTGTCCAACTGCTTCGCAGCCAAATGGATCCAGTGATTTTCCAACAAAGCCAAATCCGGGCGCAGTTTCAAATCTAAACAGAGCCAGTGGAGGTTGTAATAATGCTATTTTCAAAATGGACTTTCTTCTGCCAGCGGTTGTCGCCGAATTTCAGTTACCAAGAACCATTTGCACCAACGATAGCATACAATTACGCAACTTATCTTTAGAGCAAAAATCCACCAACTACAAATGGTTTTTCGGAAATGGTGACTCGTCAGAGCTAAAAACACCCAAAGTCAATTACGATTCGGTTGGCACCTATGAAATATTGTTGATTGTTTCCGATTCTACATCCTGCAATCTTAACGACAGTATCACAAAGAAAGTAACCCTCATTGATCCAGTTTCTTCAACCCTTCCCAACGATAGTATTTGCATTGGAGAGTCAATTGTACTTGGAAAATCAAACCCAAGCGAATTTAGCTACAATTGGTCACCGGGAAATCTATTGGATGATTCTACTAAAATAAACCCAAGCACTTCTCCCACTGCTCCAACTCAATTTATACTGCTAATCGATAACGGTATTTGCATAGATACCAATTACCAATTTATTCAAGTAGATTCCTTTATTAGAGCCGATTTCTTGATTCCAGACTCCATTTGCACCCCTGATACTATTAGCCTTGCAAACCGCAGTAATGTGCTAGTTGAAACTGCAATACGCTGGGATTTAGCTGGAGGCTCCTCAGATACGGTGCTTTCTCCAAATTATACCATTATTAAACCTGGTTTTTATGAGTTCCTTTTGGTGTTAACTGATTCAAATTCTTGCAATCAAGCAGACTCCATTAGAAAAACAATCGAGGCAAAATCCGATACGACTTTTAAATTGAAGGATATATTAATTTGCAATAACAGCGCATTACCGATAGGATTGCCCCCTGATACTAACTATGTTTACAATTGGAGTACTTCTTTGGGCATTAGCGACTCTACCGTTTCAGATCCCTTGGGTCGAACTTTAGTAGATACTACTTTAAAACTATTCATAAATAAAGGAGTTTGTACCGATACCGCTCTGCAATTGCTGCAAGCAGATAGTATTCGGATTTCAACCCACAGCGATACGGTAATTTGTTCCAATGTTCCTTCGCTTGTGCTAGACGGAAAACATTTCGGAACCGGAACGCTCTACCAATGGAGTTCGAACAATACGTTTGACGATCAATTAAACACCTCTATTTTGGACAGTACGGCACGGGTGTTTTATGGTTCTTTGTTTGAGAACACCTATTATATGCGCTCTGTTTCGTCCAGGGGGTGTAATGCTTTTGACTCTACAAAAGTTTTCGTTAACGACTTCGGTATTCGCGTTTCTGACTCGATAAGTTTGTGTTTAAACGACACAACTACCCTTTCTGTGGTTAGTCTAATCGAAAACGACACACTTAATGTATTGTGGACTCCTTTCAAGGATATTTATGGTCCAAACGACACGAGTAGCATTAAAGTTAACCCGAGCGAAAGCCGAACTTATTTTGTAGCTGTTCAAACGGCATTTAACTGCAGAGCTTCTCGAGAAGTGTATGTATTTGTTTCAGATATGGACTCTTCCACCGCCCTGCTCACAGGTTCAAGAGACACCATAGTGAAGGTTTTGAATTCAGAATTGAACGCTGAGCCCAAAGGCTACTCTTACTTTTGGTCGCCAACAAAGGGGTTGAGTGATCCAAGATCGGACAATCCATTTGCAAAACCAGATACAACAACAACCTATACGGTTACTATTGTCGACCCCGAAGTACCACAATGCACTGTACAACGAAATTTTAAAGTGTTTGTTGAAGAACTATTTTGCGAACCTCCTTATGTCTTTTTACCAAATACCTTCACACCAAATGGTGACGGGAAAAATGATGAGCTGCAGCTGTATGGAAAGTACATTGACGAAATGAATCTCCAAATATTTAATCGCTGGGGAGAATTGGTTTTTGAAGCAAATGATCCATCCGAAACTTGGGATGGAAGTTATAAAGGAAATGAAAATTGGCCTGAAGTATTTGTTTACCAGTTGTACGTTAAGTGTATTGACGGTCAAGAATATAAAAATAAAGGCGATATAACAATTGTGAAGTAATTTTGAATTTAAAAAAAGTCATATTACTACTGTTTCTCACCAGTTCTGTGCAAGTATTTTTGCAAGGCCAAGACATTCACTACAGCCAATTTTTATACTCTCCCCACAACCTAAATCCGGGCATGACCGGTAATTTCGATGGCAGGTATCGAGTGGCTTTTAATCATCGTCAGCAATGGCAATCGTTTATTAATCCCTACCAAACTACTTCAATAGGATTGGATGCGCGCGATTTTTTAAATCTTAAAAACTTTGGGCTGGGTTTAAACCTCTTTTACGATCAAGTTGGCACAACAAACTTCAAAACCCTTCAGTTTAATATACCAGTTTCTTACCGGATAGGCATTACAAAAGACAGTGTGCACAGCATAACCCTTGGCGCACAGGCTGGACTTGAAAGCCAATCCTTAGATGGTAGTCAATCCACCTTTGGCTCACAGTATAATGGCAATCGATACGATGGCGACTTAGCTGGAGAAAACGTTTCTGGAAGTAGTGCTCGAAATGCTGTATTCGCAGCTGGAGCGGTTTACAATCTCGATATATCACGAAATTTAAGATTCAAGGCAGGAGTAGGCATTTACAACCTTAATCAACCTGACATTGCATTTACCAACGGTGCTACAGGAACCGTAGAACGAAGATTCAATTACCAGGCGGGAGCAACCGTTTACCTAAGTCCAGTATGGTTTATTACACCTGGCATTATTCACTCCAACCAAGGAGAATTTCGAGAAACGGTTTTCGGAACTGAACTCAATTACGAGTTTGATGCTGCCCCTTACCGCTACCGCGCGCTGTTTTTAGGCGCATGGAATCGGAATAAAGATGCAGCGATTGCTGATATTGGATTTTATTACAATTCATGGCGCGTAGGCTTTAGCTATGATGTTAATTATTCTCAACTCGAAACCGCCTCAGCAAACCGCGGTGGTTGGGAAGTTTCAGTTATTTATATCTTACGCGAATTGCTTCCAAAGCGTAGCAATTACAAGTATTGCCCAAACTTTTTATAGCGTGAATTTCAAAAAAGGCTTTCTACTTTCCTGCTGCACTTTTTGGATGGCGATGTGCTTCGCACAGTCCCCTATTCAATGGGCTAAGTTTGGCAACATGGCTTTTGAAGAAGGCGACCTTTACGCTGCAATTGAATACTACGGAAAAGCCTACTATGCCGACACCACTCAGCTACAAAACCTCATGAAATTGGCCGATGCTTATCGCCTAAACAACAATTACATAATGGCCGAAAAGTCTTATGAAGAAGTGTATTCTAGGCCTACTCCATCACTTTCTAGGGCAAATTACGGAATGAGCGCCTATTGGCTGGCACGTATGCAACAGTCGCAAGGCAAGTACGAAATTGCTGGTAAAAACTTTGAACGCTATGCCAATTACGAAGCACAAGTGGGCTCGTTCTTTTGGAAGGATGCTAAACAGCAAATAACTTCGTGTGAATGGGCATTAGAGAACATTAGCGACTCCAATGAGGTGGTGTTTACCAACACTAATTTCGCGAGTAATTACGCAGATTTTGGAGGGACATTGGTCAACGATACCACCCTGCTGTATTCTTCCTTGCGCTTTCTAAAAAAGGACAGCACACTTAAAGTAGCTAAGTCAGAACGGTCTAAGAAAGTACAGACTATTGGTGCTCGGCAGCTAGATTCCAACTGGACTAGAGCAGCCAGCTGGGATAGCCTTTTCAACTTAACAAATGCGCACATAGGAAACGCAAGTTATTTTGCAGATAGCAACTGGCTCCTCTATTCCGAATGTTCGGATTACAGCAATTGCAAGCTAAAATACCGACAGTGGAAAAATGGACAATGGAGCGAAGCCATTGAATTACCTCCTACCATTAACCTTGAAGGTTTTTCAGCAACACAACCCACCATGGCTATTATCAAAGGCAAACCTACCTTGTTTTTTGCATCTAACCGACCACAAGGAAGAGGCAACTTAGACATTTGGTACTCCACCTACGAAGTGCGCTTAAAAGGCTTTAAATACCCCAGAAATATGGGTAAGAAAGTAAATACAGCAGGCAACGACATTACCCCTTTCTACTCAGCCGACAGCAATCAACTCTATTTTAGTTCTGACTGGTGGGAAGGTTACGGCGGTTACGATGTTTTTAAAGTTGATGTAACGAGTCTTCGGTCAACCAGCAAAGCGCAAAACGCTTCTCAACCCATTAACACACCTACTAACGACTTGTACTTTTGGGAAACGCCGCAGCGAACCATTTTTGTAAGCTCCAATAGACCGGGAGGAACTAAAATGGAAGGACAAACCTGCTGCAACGACATTTACTTTGCAGGAATTCAACCGCCACCTGAACCTCTTCCACCTCCGCCACCGCCACCAACCCCATTAGATACGATAAAAGACACTGTTCCTTTGGTAATCACGATTCCAGAATTGAACAATTATTTACCCGTCTTATACTTCGAAAATGACCAGCCTAACCCGGGTAGCTTCAACACCACCACCAAAGAAAACTATGCTGATTTACTGAGTCAATTTATCAATAATAAAAATGAATATATTTCTAACAATCAATATTTTAAAGAATCTACTAAAAGTGATAGTTTAATTAATATAGTAAACCAATTGTTCGATAAAAAGGTAAGCGGAGGGTTGAAAGATCTCAATCGTTTTATCGATTTAATGTTGCCCGAACTCCAAGCTGGTAAAAAGATAAAAGTCACGATAAAAGGCTATGCTTCTCCCCTTGCTGGACCGACTTACAACTTGAAACTCTCGCAACGGAGAATTTCCTCCATCATCAATTACCTCAACACTTATCAAGAAGGGATTTTAAAGCCCTTTTTGAGCGACACCTCAACTTCGGGGCGCATTATCTTAGTGGAAGCTTCCTTCGGAGAATCAGAAGCCTCTGAAGCGGTTAGCGACAACCGCAGAAACAAAGCCTTATCGGTATTTAGTCCCGCCGCGATATTAGAAAGACGGATTGAGGTAATTAAGGTAGTTGAGGAAGAGTGAGTAAAAGTGTTGCGCTTTCACTGGAACTTGGCGTAGTTTGAAACTAGGCACATTGATTAAGACTCACTGGAACTTGGCGTAGTTTGAAACTACGCCCACTGAAAACAACCAAAAATATTTTTTGGTCTACAATAAACTAAAAAAGCGCAGTTATAATGCGCTTAGGTTTGGGAGCTGTTGTAATTTATACTAATAAACCCCATAGCTGCCGCGCGATTGTATCGCTTGGTAAAACTAGACCACCACTACACTTTCCAACAGTCCTTTTTCTAAAACATATTCTTTAACACGGAGCTCGTGCGCGATTGTATTGCAATCGGTCAGAAATGCTTTGATCTTTTTTCTTTAAATATAACCTCTAAATTTAAACTTAATTCAGCTGCTGCTCAGCTGATAAAACCACGCGATGCAATCGCGCGGGAGCTGGGGCTGCTACTTGGTGTAATTTGAGACTGCACTCAAAGAAAACATCCAACCTAATCTCAATTAAATTTCCAAAATATTAGAATCGTAATAACCTAGAAACACTTATTCTCGTACATTCGAATTCCTATGCAAATTGCAATCCCAGTAATTGTTTTAATAGTACTAATAGCATTAGCCTTTGGCATATTGCTATTCTTGTATTTGCGCCAAGAGAAAATGATTTTTTTAGCGGAGAAACTTCCTCGAAATCACGTATTTAACTTCCCTGGAGATGTAGAAGAACGTTTCATGAAATTAGAATCAGGAGAAACGGTTCATGCTTTACAATTCAGAGTTAAAGAACCAAAAGGGATTGTCTTCTACTTTCACGGAAATGCGGGATCTCTTGCCAGTTGGGGACAATGGGCCAGTGTTTTTCAAGAACACCATTGGGATGTGTTGATGTACGACTACCGAGGTTATGGAAAATCTACCGGTTGGATCCACAATGAAACGCAACTGCACGTAGAAGCCGAAGAAGTGTTCAATAAAGTAATTCCCGAATACCACGAAAAACGCGTGATTCTGTATGGACGGAGTTTAGGCACTGGCATTGCCTCCAAGTTAGCAACCTTGCATCAACCCGAGTCTTTGGTATTATGTACTCCTTATTTCAACTTTGACGCCGTGGTAAAATACAACTACCCCTTGGTGCCTGTTTCAGTTTTATTGAAGTATAAATTCAAAACCAATGAATATTTAAAAAGCCTCACCTGCCCTATTTATTTGTTGCACGGCACTGAAGATGAATTGGTGCCCTACGCATCCAGCGTAAAGTTGAATGAGCTAAGTGACAATATTGAATTGACCACCATAAAGGGCGCTACTCATTCCGACTTGATTAACTATCCAGAATTCCGAGAAAAAATAGAAGAAATTTTGGTTTAAAGTAATCCGAAAAATCAAAACAACTTAAACCAAAAAACAACCAAAACCACCCCCCTATTAGGAGTGAACATAACGTATATTTAACAAAAAGCGACATTATTAAGCAATGATATCAATGACTAAAAGGTATTACTTCAATGCCTTGGAGTTTTTCTAAATAGCGCACTACATGTGATGAACGGGGAACAATTCAATTGTTCAGGCAAGAAGTGTTATGGAAGAAGTCGTGATTACAGTCGTCAATTATAAATACTAAAAAAAGGTAGTACTATAGAATAGTTATTGTAAAGTCCGTAACACACATAATACACTCGCTATTAGTAATTCTAAACTCGTTTAAGAACCGACGAAGGAGCTCAACGAAGCTAATCTCGTTATAAGCAGCTATTATTGAGATGCTGAAACCTGCCCGAAAGTTCAGGCGGGTAAATTCAGTATAACTCAAAATTATACCAGTACACCGCTTAAAAACAGCACGATCTCCTTTCAAAACTTTAGCAGTTGGGGTGTTAAAAGAGTTGATATTGTGCTTTCAGCGTGATAATTGTAGCATTGATGTAGAAACAGTTCTTTACCTTTGCATTGAAATTATGGATTCGAGTAGATTAAAAACCGTTATTGGGGCAAGCTTTATTGCTATGCTAATGCATTCCTTTTGCTGTGTTATGCCTTTGGTTATTGTACTGGGCGGATTATCTGGTGCAGCTTCTACTTTATCTTGGATTGAGCCAGCTGAACCTTATTTAATGGGCTTTTCTATTGTTGCGTTGAGTTATTCTTTCTACCAAGTGTACAAACCAAAACCTAAAGTCGATTGCGATTGTGAAGAACACAATCATAAAAACCTATTAAGTTCAAAGGCATTTCTTTGGAGTACCACCGTTTTCACAATTGCCATGTATGCCTTGCATCATTTTACAGATGTCTTTGGGCACATTCACTGACCAATAAAATTATAAGTAATAGTTCCCGTTTGTTTTGAGGCAGCGGCTATGTCTTCATTAAAAGTTGATGTGAATGCGGCATCTTTTGCAGCTTCTTGCAGGCATTTATCCTTGGTATTGGTTTTTGCTGAATTTATGCTTGCAGAAATAACCTCTCCAAACCTGTTTACCGTAATATTCACAACCACTATGCCCCCACCCTGACAAACGTAAATGGGGTTGTTCAAACCAATTATTCCTTCCGTTCTGTTTTTTAAATAGTAAGTAATATTAGTTACTTCATTGTGCTTATTCCCCAAATCAGCTTTCCCCTCAGCACCACTTGAAACTTTCTTTTTGCTTTTCTTTTTATCGAGTATCTCTCCTTCCAAACTACCGGGACCTTTTCGTCCTAGATCTGTGGTGCTTTCGTTGCGAGCCATGTCTTGCACTTGTTTAGCAATGTCTTGCTCAATTTTAGCCTTCTGAGCCCTACTCAATTCATTGGTAGCCTCGTTTATTGCTTCATTGGTTTTTGCTACTGAGTATTTTTTTGCATCCAATCCTTTTTCCTCGAAGTTCTTTGGAATTTTCACCTTTTCAATTTCTCGTAATTCTGAAGGTGGTTTTATTTCCTGTAAACTCATGTTTATGTAGGACCAGTCTTTATCGCTATTAAATTCAATTTGAAGGAACGCAAAGACCAACACCATTACCAAATGAATTAATGCGGTAATAATTACAGCCCAATATGAGGTTTTGGAAATTTGCACAATCAATAGTATAAAATAAAAAAAGCCCAATCCAGATAGTAATCCGGATTGGGCTTTCAAATATTGTTAATGTACTAACCTTACATTGCTGGGCTCAACTTAATAGCCAATTCAATATCATCACTCAATACCATGTCTTTTGCAGCATGCTTGTAAGCAACATCATAGTTTTGACGGTTAAAAGTCAAAACACCCGTTGCAGCCCCTGTAGCTTCATCAAATACTACATTGCTTACTGTTTCAGCATTTGTTTTTCCTCTAACAGTAAGGTTTCCTGAAACAGTACCAGCTGTCATATCAGAACCAGTAATTTCGAAAGTTGCAGTAGGATTGCTTTCAACTGCAAAGAAATCATCTGTAGATAAGTGACCTACTAATTTTTCAGCAGTATTTTCTTCTGTGTAACCGCTATCAGTAGGATTAATTGTAGTCATATCGATTACAAAATTTCCACCAACCAAATCATTGCCTTTCCAGTCTAGGTTCCCTTCTTTGATAGCAATCGTTCCTTCATGAGAGTACACTCCTACCATAGTTCCTTTCCAGTTCACTGAACTAGAAGCAGCGTCGATTGGGTAAGATTTCATTTCAGCTGCCTCTGCTGCTGGAGCTGCTGGAGCTGCTTCTTCAGTTTTTGTTTCTCCACCACCACAAGCCGTCATAGCGAAAGTAAATGCTGCAGTAGCAGCTAATAATGTAATTTTTTTCATCTTTTCAGTCTTAATTATTAAACAATTCAATTATTGTAAGGCGAAAGTATAATTATTAATTCAGTAATTAATGTATATACATCTATTTTTTTGTTTTTTAAATAGTAATCATATATTCAATACATTAACGATATTTAGACTTGTATGAATAGGTCCTTTATAAGTCTCCTAGCCTTTTTGTCGTGTTGCGTTATATCCTCAGAAGATCGATAACCCAAAGCCAAGACTACAGCAGCGGTTAAGCCTTTTTGTTTTAAGTCAAGAATAGTAGCGTATTTATCGGCCTCAAAACCTTCCATTGGCGTTGAATCAATTCGTAAGGAAGCAGCAGCAGATAAGGCAACACCTAAAGCAATGTAAACTTGTTTGTTCATCCAATTAACCGCATCTTCATTTGACAAGGCCAGTACTTTCATTTTCATAAAATCGGCATAGCCGGCAAATAGTTCGGGGTCCTTATCGTTTACTTGTGCTTTTATTTCTACATATTCATCAATCATTTCTGCTGTAACTTGCTTTGGTACACAAAAAACCAAATATTTTGAAGTGGTATTAGCTTGCTCCTGCCCCCATGAAGCAGGTACTAATTTTTGTTTAACATCAGCTGCATCAATTTCAAGTACCTTAAACAATTGCAAGCCATACGATGTTGGCGCAAGTTGAATTGCTTCTTTAATGGTTTCAAAATCTTTATCTGAAATTGACTTTGTTGTATCGTATTTTTTAGTTGCGTATCGCCACTTTAAATCTTCAATAATTTTCATCTTTTTACTTTTAATTTCTTACTACAAACTCATTGGAACTTCCAATAACAAAACCCTTGCATTGCTATTACTTTTAAAGTTGAAACTGTCAATGTCCCAAATTCCAAAACCGTCGCGTTTTCCTAATTGCTGACCTTCTATTTCAACTTCACCGTCCAGAACAAAAACGTAAACTCCGTTTCCCTTTTTATTTATCGAATAGCGTGTTTGTTTTCCTGCATCGAATTTCCCTAAATGGAACCAGGCATCTTGGTACAACCATACTCCCTGATCCTCTTGGGAAGGCGATAAAATCTGATAAAACTCGTTTTTCTTTTCAATATTTTTAATTGAAATTTGATCGTAACGCGGTTCTACATTTTTCTTGTTTGGGAACACCCATATCTGTAGGAACTTTACTGCTTTTTCCTTATTTCTATTATATTCACTGTGCATGATACCAGTACCAGCGCTCATTATCTGAACATCTCCCTCTTTAATCACCGCCAAGTTTCCCATACTATCTTTATGTTCAAGGTCTCCTTCTAAAGGAATGGAAATAATCTCCATATTGTCATGTGGGTGTGTTCCAAAACCCATTCCTGCAGATACTTGATCGTCGTTTAGCACTCGAAGAACTCCAAAATGCATTCTTTCTGGATTGTGATAGTTTGCAAAACTGAAGCTATGATGACTATCTAGCCATCCGTGGTTTGCATGACCTCTAGTATTTGCCTGATGTAATATTGTATTCATAGTTTTTTCCTCTTTATTTGGTAAATGATTAAATCCGACTTTATCAAGCATTCTGTTATAGGTGGAATTCTTATCATTGACTTCTATTGCCGATGCAAATGCCGGCATAATGGAAGCTGCCGCTCCTGCAATTAAACTTTTCTTTAAAAATTCTTTTCTATTAATACTGCTTGTTTTAACAATACAAAGGTGACTTAGTTCGCATGAAAGCTTATTCTTAAAAAGCGGCCTTGTGTGATGAAAATCCGATATTGGCTACAAAAGTGTTGGCTTCACCTTACTGGCCTACTTATTTTGGAATTCGCCTGGAGACAAACCGGTACATTTTTTAAAAAATGCGTTAAAGTTTGATGGTTCTTGAAATCCCAATTCAAAAGCAATCTCTTTTATGGAACTATCGCTAAAATAAAGCATTCTTTTAGCGCCAACTATAATCCTAGATTGGATATACTCTTTTGCTGTTTTTCCCATTAAGTTCTTTACGGTTCTATTTAAATGGTCAGGTGTAATGTGTAATAGATCGGCATATTTATTCGTTGCATGCCACTTAGTGAAGTGACTATCTACCAACACCTTAAATTCTTTAAGTATTGCGTTTCCAGCTTCAACTATTTGCAAGTTATTTGGCTGATCGCATAGATTATTACATTGAATCAGGAATAACGAAAGTAAAGCTCCTATTGCTCGGTATTTATAATTATCACTTCCCAAGTAATAGCTTAACATTTGCTCGGCAAGGTCAGTCAGCGAAGCCATCTTATCGATTTCAATATTTAATGGCGGTGTATTGCCGTAATCGTTGAATAAGTGCAGGTCCTCTATAAACCGCAGAGGAATGTTATTCTGCACTAAAAAGTCAGCAGAAAAAACCATACTATACCCCACAGACATTTCCTCTTCGACAACTTGATGCACTTGTCCCGGAGATATAAAAAACACTTGATTAGCCCTTAATTCAAACTCCTTAAAATCAATTAAATGTTTTCCCTTGGCTGTTTTTACAAGTAATACAGTATAAAAATTATGCCTATGAGGTTCATCTACTTTACCTTGATGTTTTTCGTAAATCTCTTCCATTCGAGAAATACCAAAAGTTACCGAGTCTTCATTTCTATTTACCGTTTCGTAGGACTTAATCATGATGCATACAGTTAAATTACCCCCAAAGGTCTAACATTGAATTAAAATAATCGTATTAAAAATGCCTGTCAAAATAAGTGCTAGCTCCTTCTAAAGAAAGGATTCGTGTCCTTGTTTTTAATTGCATGTATACCAATAGCGACAATCAAAACCCCTACCCAAAACAGTGATGTCCACTCAATTGTTGGTAGTTCGCCCCAATGCCTGACAGCTATCGCTAAAATGGCCCAAACTCCCACGAGCGCAAATTCACGCATATTACGGGTATAAATCATAAATAGGTTTAGTAATCCCGCTACAGAAATCATAATAATTGTCCAATTAATTTCTGAAAGTCCCCCACTCCAACCTAGCTTAGTTAAAAAGGTGGATACATTAGCAATCGTAGCAACGGCTATCCAACCACTATAAAGGCATATGGGCCACCAAACCGGAGCGATAATGCTTAGTGGAGCATCCCAGCGTTCCATATTTAATCGCAGAATTACTTGCAAAAGAGAAAACAGGATGAAGAGCATGATGAGCACCGATAATCCAGTAAACTCCATTAACCAACAATACAACCATGCAGCGTTTCCAATGTTTGCAAGGGACAACCAAGGTCCAATCTGAAGAATTGTTTCACTATTTTTATCGTTAGAAAAAGCAAGTTTAATTTGATTAAAACCTAACACTATAAGACCAAGGAAAATAAGCCCCCATATGGCAAATGCATATCCAGCAGGAGTAAACAAATTGGCGTATTGATTACTAAGTTCACCTACTGTTTTTCCTCCTATGGCTATCGTATTGCTCCAGTAATTCCAAAAAATTACAGCAACAATTATGATTGTATTTATAAGCGCATATGCTTTTTTCATCATCTTTAATTTTAACTCTATCTAATATGTTTCACTTAAAGCCCATTATTGTAATAGTTGCAATTCAATTGTCTATTGGATGCAATCTCAATATAGCCCAAAGTAATGAGAATATAAACTTATTCAAAACTGAAGCTGCATTAAAATACTTGGCATTAGGAGATTCCTACACTATTGGGGAAGGTGTCGAACTAACTGAAACTTATCCTTACCAGTTAGCAGAAAAGCTGCGATTAGACTCCCTAACCTTTATACCGCCAACAAAAGTTGCGAAAACGGGTTGGCGAACTGATGATTTAATTCAGGCAATTGACTCGTCAAATTTAGATGAAAGCTACAATCTCGTTTCACTGTTAATTGGGGTAAACAACCAATACCAAGGCAAGTCGGTGAGGCAGTATAAAATTGAGTTCAAAACTTTGCTTAAAACTGCAATTCAATACGCTGGTGATAACCCAGAAAATGTATTCGGTCTTTCTATTCCTGACTATGGCTACACCCCTTTCGGCAAAAAAGAACAAGAAAAAATTAGCAAGGAACTAATTGAATACAATGCAATAAACAAGCAAATTTGTAATGAACTAAATGTAAGCTGGTTCAATATTACCGATATTTCTAAAAAAGGCATAAATGAACCTCAACTAGTGGCAAAAGACGGGCTGCATCCATCACAAGAGCAATACTTGCTTTGGATTGAATCCATTTATAAAGACATTAAATTGAAAGTCGAGTAAACCAAAAATTGCAGAGATTGGCAAAGTTCTAATAACTTCTTTTAATTTTATTGTTCAAAGCATAAATTCAAGGTATGAATCCTATTCTTAAAAATATTTTGGCTATTGTAATTGGCTGGATTAGTGGAAGCGTTATCAATATGGGATTAATTCAAACCGGTTCAACGGTATTTCCAATCTAAGGTATTGAAACTAATAATATCGAGAGTTTAAAAGCGCTTGTAACTGCCTTGGGTGGTAAACTTGTTATCCGAAATAATTGGTAACAGAACTATTTTACATAAAAAAACGCGTGGTTGCAGAATAATGTGGGGTCAAGCTGAATTTATTTCAGCATCTCAATAATAGCTGCGAATAACGAGATTCTGAAATAAATTCAGCTTGACGGCTAGCTAGTGTACTACTCACATTTCCCACATAATTCTACAACACTATCTAAAAAAGGCCCTTTCGAAATTCGAAAAAGCCCTATTTAATTAATTATTAAACCACGTAAAATTTATCGAATACCCTTCTATTGTTTTATTATTCGTTCTCGTGTAAGCACTCCCTCGTTTTCAATTTGTAATATGTACATTCCAGGATCTAAATGACTTACAGAAATAGAAGTCTCTGAGTTGGTAACCGTTTGATCGAGAACAAGCTTACCTTTTAAATCGAAAAGACTGATTGAAGTTTCATCGTCAGAGTCAATTCTGACAGTTAAAACGTCTGTTGCTGGATTTGGGAACAATTGAATTTTAGTACCATTTACAAAACTTTCAACTCCAACATTAATATCGATTTCCTCTTCCTCTTCTTCAATTGTGGATAAATCATAGGCTAACATTTGATTTAGACGCAATCCAGAAGCATCTTCTCCTCCTACTAGATAGATAACATCATCAATAACGAAAGTTCCTGTAGCCCAACGACTACCGTTCCCGGGGTGTGACTTTTGTTTTACCCATGAATCTGTATCCACTAAATACTGGTAAAAATCTCCGTTCGCAAAGTTTTGATGTTGTTCATTTTCGCCGCTTATAATATAACCGTACTTACCATTATCAAATTGCCCACCAGCGACTCTACCTTCTCCGGGAAAGTCGTTCAACTTTGTCCAAGTGTTATCTAAGGTGTTGAATTTGTAAAAATCCTTATAAATATTTGTTGAAGTCATTCTAAAACCTGGAACGAACACTGACCCGTGGCCAAAACCTACATACGCATCGGTGCCAATTCCGAAATAATAAGGATGATGTCTTGTTTCTCCTGGTAAATCTGGTTGTTTGATCCAAGTATTCGAAGCAATATTGTATTCGTACCAGTCCTTTCGGTTTCCTGTCGCACTGCCACCAGCGCCTACAAAAAGTTTCCCGTTGTTCGTTGAAACAAAAGCTGGGTGAAAACGAGCATCACAGGTACAAGAGGCGAGCTGCTTCCATGTATTGGTGATAGGGTCATACTCCCATAAATCATTTAAATATTGATTGGTTGAACTTATTCCAAATCCAACATATGCCTTTCCATTGTTTGTTACTGCATACGAAAAACCCCTGGCTGCACCCGGAAAGTCCGCTAACTTTGTCCAAGAGTCATTAATAGGGTCATATCTGTAAAAATCTTTTACATAACTATCTTGTCCAACACCAGCTTGTGCTCCAGCTACTCCCGCTAAAACATAACCGTAATCTAATAATGAAAAGGTAATGGGATGATGTCGCGCTGTACCTGGAAAAGGAGCTTTAGTAGTCCAATTTGCTTGGCTATGTGCCATAATACTACTAATTAAAAGAATTGAACAGAGAGCTATTTTTTTCATGGTATACTTTTAGAGTTGAGACAAAGAACAACTTTAAAAGTTGAAAGTTTGGTAATATTTTCATATTAGTCAACTAATTGACAAAAATAAAGTCACTTTAAGATTTTCTATCCCACTCGTAACTCTTCATGGGTTATTTGAATCGAATATTAACTGCTTTAAACTTTTCATTGAGCAATTTGAAGTCTAATTCACCTTCATATTCTGAAAGATGCTCCACTATTCCCAAAGACTTCCTAATTCTAGCATCGCTGCTCTTCAAGTTAGAAACCAAGTAAATGAGAGTTCGCTGCTTACCAGGGGTTAGCGCTTGAAAATATTTTCTTGCTTTTTGTTCTTGAGCTAACATTTCATCTAGTTCTTCCGGCATGGGCATACCTTACTCACTCACTTCTTTTTCTAATTTTATGTCCACCAAATCACCCAATTGAAGGTTAAGCTTTTTTCTAATTGTTTTATTTATTACCATATAGCGCTCCTCATTTCTACATTTTACTGAAATATGTGATTCATGTTTTTGATTAAATAATGCCTTCACTCTCGGACTCTTTTCATCACCGAACTCAATAATAAACTGCTCAGGCACAAAAACCACGTAGAACCAACCCAGTGATGAGTCGTGTTTTTCAAGGATTGATGAAAACTCAAAATTGAACATTTCTTAGAGTAAAGTAATGGGCAAAAAAAATCCCTAACCATTAATTGGATAGGGATTATTTAATGTTATAAATACTTATTCTGATTCGGTGTTATCAAATCCATCAGCTACTTCATCTTCATAGCCAGTCATGAGAATAACACAACCCTTAATAATTGAAGAACCATCCTCAGCGATATAAGCTGGAATAAGGAAGTTTACGTAGACCTCATATAACCCGGACTCAGCATCTGGCTCAAAATTGAATTGCTTTTGCGAACTTTCAAACTCAGCTAGTTGCTCTCTTTTCTTTTCAGATTGAGGCTTATCGTATATTCTAATCTTGATATCTTTAGGAAGCAATTCAGTATTAAATACGAATCGGTATCTAGCATCGTAATAGATAGGAATACTAATTTCTTTGACGTAGTTGAATCGTTTAAAAACGATTCTATTGGTAATCATATTAGTATATTTAAAAGGCACCAAAGCCTTTCTACACTTAATTACTACATCTCCTTTTGGGCAGTATGAAGATGGGGCTTCTTGAGCGCCTAAATAGAAAGAAGCACCTAAAAATAAAATTGACAGCAAAATTCTCATAATGTCTTATTTCTAAAATTAAACTTTAGTAACACGGTCTCTCAAACTAATTACCATACCTGATAGCTCATCTAAATGCTCTTTAGAAACCTTGTAATCTCTAAAAGACTTAATGTTTTGAGAGTTTTTATTCTCCTCTAGCCTACTAAAAAACTTATCTAGTTTGTTAAGATCTTTTGTAAGTTGTTTAATATCCTCAGTTTGATTAGAATTTGACCTTAAAGCCTTCACTAAATTGCCAAGAATAGTCATTTGCTCGACCAATCTGCCCGAAATTACATGTTGGTTATCTGGGTTGGAAGCTTTAACACCTAAGTACATTCCTTCAATCCAAGCGCCCGCAAAGATAATGTGAGTAACATCTTGCAGGTTGTTTTCATCAACGAACATATCTGTTTTCATCTGTATATCAATCATGACATTAAGAATTGAATCTTCGTTTCCTAAGCTATTTTGAAATCTGTTCATTAATTCCTCAGATTCAAAAACTGCTCCAAAACCAATTTTATCTGAAAGACTTTTTATGGTTTTCCAATAAGCCGTAGCATCCTGACTTTGTCCATTAAGGACGATATACGCTAAATCGGCAGAATACACTCCAAAGTTCAAAATCTTTTGCGACTTCGTAATGTATTGCTCCTGATTTTCAGGTGGATTAGTTAAACCTTTAATATAACTTAACCCGGACTTTTGAAAAATAGAGCCGATTTGTAAGGCTGATGGTAAGTAAAAAGATTCAGGTTCTTGATCCTCTCCTTCTTCAGCCATTTCATTCAATAAGTCATCTTGTGCTTGCTCCTCTTGAGAAACTTGCTGTTTTGTTTCTTCTCCGCAAGATGAAAATATCATTGCTGAAATAAACAAAGCTGTTATTATCTTCTTATCCATTATATCGGAATTTGTTTAGTACTTGATATTAATTTTTGAATCCTGAGTAAAAAATGACACATCCTTTATCCACTACACTTGCATCACTATTGTTTGAAGCAGGAATAATATAATCGATGTAAATCCTATTATGAGTTACATTTTTAGAAGGATCATAAACAAAATGTCTTTCATGGCTGGTGCCATCATAAATTTTCTTACGACTAGAATTACTCGCCGGCTTATCGTAAATTTCAATTTTCACATCTTGGTGTAAACCTTCAGTATTGAAAACAAAACGATAATTGGCATCATGAAAAAGCGGCACTTCCACTTCTTTAAATTGACTTTTTGCAGTGAATGTGATTTTTGTAATTTTAAAAGCGTAATAATGATATGGCTTTAAGTCGTGCTTACACTTTTTCTTCACTTGGTCATCCCACTTGCAAGAATTCCTTACTGTTTGAGCTTGAATTGAAAGAGTTGCTATTGAAATTGCTAGAACTAAAAATAAATTTCTCATTGTCTGTATAGATTAGATTAATAGGTAATATTTAAGATTTAGTTATTTCATTACGCAAATCTCTTACCATTTCATAAAGAGCCTTCCAATCCTCGTCTGTAAGGGCAGTTTCATCGTAAGAATACTCATCGGCTCCTTTCACACCATCAATACCCATAAAGTAATCTAAAATTGCTTGATACTTTGCTTCATATGCAATAGAAGCATCATTTCTATTCGGTTGATATTGTAATCCTTTTATTAGATTTCCAACAATACTCATTTGCTCCGCTAAACGAGCCTTCAAGTTTTCGTTACCCGTATTTTTAACTGCATCTAAACCAATGTACATTCCTTCGGTCCATGCTCCAGCAAAAATTACCATTGCCGTATGCTCTTCATTATTTTCTGCGATAAGAACATCTGTTTTCTCTTGAAACTCGAGCATGATATTGAATACTGAATCTTTGTTCCCAATATTCGATTCAAATCGCTCGAACAATGGACCCGTGTTGAAAATGCCTGCCATACCCGTTTCATCGGCCAATTGTCTAACTGCCTTCAAATACTGTATAGACATTTGGGTTTGATCGTTTAAAATGCAATAAAAAAGATCTCCACTGTATACACCGAAGTTAAGCAGCTTTTCGAACTTTGAATTATAATCAGAGACTTTGTCTGGACTATTTGTAATTCCGTCTATGTAAGTGAGACCAGAATTATTAAACATAGCACTAATTTGAAGTGCTGAAGGAATAATAAACTCCGGTTCATCACTCACTTCCATTGAAACTTCTACTTCTTCAACAACTGCTTCTTTGTTATCCTCTACGGGATTAGCATCAGGAGCCTCTGCTTCTCCACACGAAACTGCAAAAAAACAGGTTGCAATTACTAATACTGAACTGACTTTATTATTCATTTTTTCAACCTTTTGGGCTTATAATTGCGAATATATATAAATTACTCACTTGGGTTTTTGTAACGCATTTCCTTTTTTAAAAATCTATGTCTTCAAATCCTGCTCCGATAAGCACACAACCTCTATTTCTAACATGATTATTATATTCTGGGTCGCCAGGAATTTTGATGCTCAAATATATTCTTGAACCATCAAAATCAGGAGTTGTTTCATATTTAAAGGTTTTATCTTTAGAGGTCGATAATACTTTTGCTCCTGAAACTTTATGGGGTTTATCGGTAATCTTCATCTCAACACCTGTTGGCATTCCCTCTACATTTATAACAAATTTATATTTTGTTGTATGATAGATAGGTATCGCAATTTCCTTTACTTGGGTGTAAGCCTTATAATGAATTTTGGCGGGTGTAATCTTTTCAAGCTTAAATGGAGCAATTTCAACTTTTATTTTCTCAGTAGTCTCTTTATAAGTACATGCGTCTTTCATTGTAATTTCTACCGGACCAGAATCGTCTGATTTTCCTCTTTTCTTCTGACCAAATGAAAAATTAAAAATTAACACCAGCGACAAAACCGTAACTCCTATGCCTTTTACACTCATATCATTGTTTTTTGTGGTGCGACTAAAGTAGCAAACTAAATAAGGTTTCCAAATGAGAAAGGAAACAGGCTATCAACAAAAAATAAAAACATAAATATCTGAAATACAGTTAATTAAAATATTTTTAAGATTAGTTCACATTATTAAAAGTTTCTTAGTTTTGGTCGAAACACTTAAAAAAATAAATCTAACAAACAAAATCTATTAAAATGAAGGGTAACTGGAGGTTTGTACTTACGTCCTTAATTGGACTATTTATAATCGGATTGTCATACGGACAAGCTGATGATAATCAAACTATCGACGAAGATGTACCTGCGATTGAACAAACTAGTGAGCCAACCAATGAATCGATGTCTGAATCTACATCAGAAGAGGCAGTTGAAGAATCGGCTTCATCTGAAGTTGAGTCTCATAGTGAGTCGGCTGAAGAAAGTGATTCAAGTGAAAAACATGGTGGTCATGATCATAAAGGAATGAGCACCTTGGATCTAATCGCATTATTAGTGCTGTTAGCTGCATTATTTACGTTTATCAATATTCATTATATAAAGCTTCCCGGAACTATTGGACTAATGCTTCAAGCATTGTTTTTAAGTTTACTGATAGTAGGAGCTGGTTTTGCATTCCCTTCAATTAGACAAGGAGCTGAAAATATTATGCGAAATGTTGATTTTACAGAGGTTCTGCTCAATATCATGCTTAGTTTCTTGCTTTATGCTGGTGCATTGCATGTGGATATTGACAAGTTGAAAGAAGAATCCGCCTCTGTTTTTATTCTTGCCATTTTCGGAACATTAATGTCGACGTTCTTAATCGCTACTTCCATCTATTATTTCCTTGGAATTTTTGATTTATCATTTGAAGTTGAGTACATACATTGTTTATTACTTGGAGCTCTTATCTCCCCTACCGATCCAATTGCCGTATTAGCAATTCTGAAAACGACTAATATTTCTAAAAACCTTCAAATTAAAATTGAAGGTGAGTCATTGTTTAATGATGGTATTGGTGTTGTTGTTTTTATTACCATTCTTGCTATCGCAACTGGAGGCTCGGGCCATGGTGGTGGTGAAGAGATTACAGCTGGATCTGTTGCCTTCTTGTTTGGCAAAGAAGTCTTCGGTGGACTTTTATTAGGAGGACTTTTTGGTGCACTTGGATATTGGCTATTGGTTGTTATTGACAATGCGCACGAGGAACTTGAAGTATTAACAACTCTTGCATTGGTATTGGTTGGTACTCAAATAGCTGTTCACTTGCATATTTCAGCGCCACTTGCTATGGTGGTAATGGGTCTTATTATAGGACGTGGAAACGCTAGTCATGGGGAGTTAGACGAAAACGGTGAGGAAATTGAAGGAATTGCCGGTGAATATGTAATGAAATTTTGGCACTTAGTAGATGAGGCTATGAATGCAATTCTGTTCATACTTATCGGACTTGAAATGTTAATAATAATTGAAGAAAGTTCAGGAGCGTTTTTCCAGATAGGAGTTATTAGCATATTCATTATTCTTATTGGAAGGTTCCTTGGAGTTGCTATTCCTGTTACTATTCTTGACTTTTTCAAGCGATCAGCAACCGGAACAATTCCAATTCTTACTTGGGGTGGTTTAAGAGGAGGTATATCAATTGCGCTCGCACTTTCATTATCTGGAGAAGACATTGGAAAAGACGTAAAATATTTGATCGTAACTATTACCTATTGTGTAGTTGTATTTTCTATACTTGTTCAAGGTATGACCATTGAAAAACTGGTAAAGAAATACTTATAGAACGACATAAAAATCAGACATGAAAACTTCTATCGGAATTCCGGTAGAAGCTTTTTTATTTACAGACTATTTTCACGAATTAAGGTCGATGCAGGGGCGCCATATCTATCATACTATTCAACCCTATTTCTTCCCAAGCAAATAGGCCTAGCTTCCTTTTTTGAAAGTTTATTTAACCGATTGCCACTTAGAATAATTATGTCTCAACACATGCTCTGCAGGCTTATTTTGAGGAGTAAAGCCAATGTGTTGCTCACCACCTGAATTTTTATGCTCAGGGAACCATTTCCAAATAAACCCACCAATAATCCATGGCTTTGACCATGCCTCTTCAAACATCGTTGAATACAGTGTTTTTTGATTATCTAAATGAACAGTCCGATTGATATTGTCAGATTCCCAAGGTCTTTTAGCCGCATATTCTATACTTCTATAGCCACACTCTGCAAAGAGTACCTTTTTGTCGTATTTCTTAGAAACATTTTCCATTTCAATTAACCAAGGTTCCCAACCAATAGCCAAACTGTCTTTTGTTACAACTTTTTCGTTTGATAATGGGAAATAGGCATCTACTGCTATCAAGTCTAAATCCTTCCAAATCCAAGTATTTTTATAGGCATCCCAATTAGCGGCATAAGTTAACTTACCTTTATAAATCAAGCGAATTTCTACAATTAAATCTTTCCAAAATTCTAGTCGGCGGTCAATAAAGGTTTCTAATTCTGTACCTACACAAAATATCTCCGTTTTAGTTTCAGCAGCAATTTTTGCAAACTTTAGAACATACGCACGATAATTCGTTTCAAAATTTATCCATTCTTTTTCACTGTGCAATTCAAAATGTCCTGAGTAAGCCCCTCCTCGAAACCATATTTGTGGCTTCACCATTATTTTCAAGCCTTGTTCTCTAGCTAAATCTATTGTCTTTTTGACACCAACCGTAGTTTCTCCCCACCACTGATTGTTATCATCAAATCGGAGATGGGATTCGCCACTAGTTCCTATAGCAAATGGAATAACGGCAATGTAATTGGCATTTGTATGTTTAACAGGAAGCATATCTGCTTCTGTAATTTCTCTTGGACCAGCTACATAACTCAATCCGAAAATTTCTTCAGTTTCATCATGAATATGCATTTGCGGCGAAATAGAGCCTTTTTGCACCACTATTTTGTCCTTATTGTAGGAGCAACTGCAGAAAAAGACTAATATGCAAAAACCTACGACTTTCATTTTTGGTCTGTTTTTCTTATTGTGTAAATAGAGCATTCAAATCTATTAATACCGCATCCAACTTAACTTCACGAAAAACGTTCAATGCTTCTTCATTTCAACTCGATGACTTTCCTTCTTTAAATTGGTAAATCTACCAATTGAATTACTATTTGCTATTTCAAAACTCTGCATGTCCCTTATTCTTTGTTGATGTTCTTTTTGCTTTCTGAATTCTTAAGTGAATGTTTAACGCACAAAGCTGTATAGCACTTAACGAAGAAAGTGGAAATTCACATATGATTCTATTCAAGACCATTTTAAAAGCGTTATTTTTTGTTCTTAATTTTTAACTGGAAACCACTATTTCACGCTAGCATTCAAGACCTAATAAAGTAAATTTGCCGCCTTGAAAACGAAGCTTAAAAGGTGGTTCATAGAATTGAGTTATAATGGTGCTGCCTTTAGTGGCTGGCAACGTCAAATAAACGCTCCTTCTGTTCAGCAAACTATTGAAGAAGCAATGAGCCTAGTATTTCAAAACCGTATTGAGCTGTTAGGTTGCGGCAGAACAGATACTGGAGTCCATGCAAAATCCTACTTTGCTCATTTTGATACAGAAGATTCGATTGAACCTAATGCGTTAGTTTTTAAATTGAATAGTATTCTAAAAAACGATATCGGTATTTCACGAATTTGTCCTGTTAGTGATACACTTCACGCCCGGTTTGATGCAAACTCAAGAACCTATAAGTATTTTGTCCTATTTGATAAAAACCCATTTGAACTCCAATACAGTCATTATATATACGGTGCAAAACCTGATGTTGAACTCATGAACCAGGCTGCTGAATTCCTGCTTGGAGAGCGCGATTTCTCTTGCTTTGAGAAAATTGGCTCGGACAACTCCACGAGTATTTGTAATATAACACATGCCAAGTGGGAAAAAACAGAAAGTGGTATCGTATTCGAAATTTCGGCTAATCGTTTTTTACGCAATATGGTTCGCGCTATTGTTGGAACTTTGTTGGATGTAGGTTTAAAGAGTACCACAATAGAAGACTTCAAAAACATTCTAAAAAATAAGGACAGAAGCCAAGCCGGAGCTTCTGCACCAGCAAAGGGCCTGTTTCTTTGGCATATTACTTACCCAAATATTAAAAGTTATGAGTGAAATAACGGGTAAAGTATTTGATACCAAAGTATTTAAGCGTATTCTCAAATACGTAAAACCTTATCAATCGCGTTTTATTTTTACGGGCTTATTGACTTTTCTGCTTGGGTTTTTAGGGCCTGCCAGACCTATTTTAGTGCAATACACATTAGATAATTCCATTATAACTCCAAATCCAACCCTCCTATTTCAGCTAACAGCTGCCATGATTGGCCTTTTAGTCGCAGAAACTGTGGTTCAGTTCTACCAAACCTATATGGCCAATTGGGTTGGTCAAAATGTAATAAAAGATCTTAGAGAGGAAACCTATCATAAAATTTCTGCTTTTAAGCTAAAGTACTTTGACCAAACTCCAATTGGAACTATGGTTACAAGAGTTGTATCAGATATTGAAACCATTGCCGATGTTTTCTCAAATGGCGTTCTAATAATTGTTGGCGATATTTTGAAACTCATAATCGTGATCATAATCATGTTCGTTACCGATTGGCGACTAGCCTTATTGAGTTTAGGGTCAATTCCCTTTTTACTAATTGCTACAAAAATGTTTAACAAGGCTATAAAATCAGCCTTCCAAGATGTAAGAACAGAGGTATCACGTCTCAATGCTTTTGTTCAGGAACACATTACGGGCATGAATATCGTTCAGATTTTTAACCGCGAACAAAAGGAATACGAAAAGTTTAAAGGAATAAATAAAAAGCACCGAAATGCGCATATTAGAACGGTTTGGGCTAATGCTATTTTCTTTCCGGTCGTAGAACTATTCAGCGCTACCTCACTGGCGCTATTAGTTTGGTTTGGCTCTAAAGGAATACTTGATGAATCTGTTTCATTTGGAAACCTAGTGGCATTTATTTTATACATCCACATGCTTTTCCGACCTATCAGACAACTTGCCGATCGATTCAATACATTGCAAATGGGCATGGTGAGCTCTGAACGTGTTTTTAAAGTTTTAGATACCGATGCAAAAATCGAGAATGAAGGAAATCTTAAATTGAAAAATCCAAAAGGCCAAATTGATTTTAAAGATGTCTGGTTTGCTTATAATGAACCCGAATGGATTTTAAGAGATATAAATTTTAGCGTTGCACCTGGTGAAAAAGTAGCCTTAGTTGGGCCAACAGGAGCTGGAAAATCTTCCATCATTAACCTTTTAGGACGATTTTATGAATACCAAAAAGGCACGGTTAGTATTGATGGAAACTTAATTCAGGATATTGACCTTAATTCTTTGCGAAAGCATGTAGGAATTGTAGTTCAAGATGTTTTCCTATTCTCGGATACTATTTATAATAATATTACGCTCAACAACCCAAGAATTACCATGGAGGAAGTAAGAACAGCCTCCAAAGAAATTGGTGCCGATGACTTTATTATGCGTTTGCCAGGAGATTATCAATATGCAGTTGGAGAACGCGGCGGAACATTATCTGTTGGGCAAAGGCAATTATTGGCTTTCATCAGAGCTTATCTTTACAATCCTGAAATTTTAATATTAGACGAAGCAACTTCATCTGTAGATACCGAATCTGAAGAAATGATTCAAAAAGCTACTGAAAAAATTACCGAAAACCGAACTTCCATTATAATTGCCCACCGATTGGCGACGATTCAAAAATCAGATCGGATTATGGTGGTTGACGTTGGAAGAATTATAGAAAGTGGCAATCATACAGAATTATTGAAGGAAAATGGCTTCTACAAAAATTTGTACGATATGCAATTTGCAACTGAATTAGAATCATGATAAGACTGATTACCCTATTAATTATTGGCCTGTCATTTTTTGCATCATACGCTCAAGATTCAAAAAGTACTTCTCGCGAAAACCTAGATTATGAAGCGGATAAAATTGCAAAAGAAGCAACCACCAATATATTGAATTACATTGGCTTGCCTCCAGACTTCAAGGTAGTTCAGTTAGATATTCCCAATGTTATAGCATATACGAAACACCGAGATCGCTACATTGGCTACAATCCAAAGTTCATTCAACGCTTGCGCATTCAATCTGAAACCGATTGGAGTGCTTATAGTGTTTTGGCGCATGAAATTGGACACCACCTTGCTGGCCATACCGAAAAAAGTGGAAGATCGAACCCTGGAAATGAATTGGTGGCAGATCATTTTAGCGGATTTATTTTACAAAGAATGGGCGCTACTTTGGCTGAGGCAGAATCTGCTTTATTGAGTTTAGAAGAAATTGGCGGTATTTCCGATACGATTCACCACCCACCTATTCACTCTCGAATTACTTCTTTGGCGGAAGGTTGGATGCAGGCAGCTTCCTTAAATTTAAACTGTACCGTGCTGGAGAAAGTTGAAACTCCAGAAGCGCCTACAAGCGATCGCTACCTGCACAAGTGCACCTTTAACGGCGATGAAAACGTGTATTATATCAATCAAAACGATCAAGTAATCTGGTTTAATGAAAGGGGACGACCAATAGAAATTGGTAAGAAATTACCGTCGGAAACGACAAATTTCGCTTGGAATATTCGTTACGGACGGAGCATTTATGGAGTTGATGCCAAAGGTGTTATTTGGTCAACAACAAACTACAGTTCTAGCTTTAAAGTTGGAGTAATAGATGAGTTTACTTACGACCCAAAAGAAGGTGAGGCAAAATCAAAACCTTCAAAATAAAATAACCCTACAAACTTCTGATTAATTCAGTAAAAATGGTTGTCATTAAAGGCTCTGCATTCTTAGCAACTTCCTGCACGTCGGTATGCGTTACTTCCACAATTTTACCCTTTACTCCCAAATCTGAGATAATTGAACATGCAAAACATGGAATTCCCAGGTGACGTGCTGCAATAACTTCTGGTACCGTAGACATTCCTACTACATCTGCTCCAATAACACGCACGTAATGGTATTCTGCAGGGGTTTCCAAACACGGTCCACTTACTCCCGCATAAACGCCTTCTTGAACTTTAATTTCGTGCTCATTTGCAATCGAATGCGCTTTCCCAATCAGCGATTTATCGTAGGCTTCACTCATATCTGGAAAACGAGTACCCAATTCGTTAATATTTGGCCCCATTAAAGGATTGTCTCCAAACAAGTTGATATGATCATTCAAAATCATTATATCGCCAATTTCATAAGTTTCATTGACTCCTCCACAAGCATTTGAAAGCAGCAGATGCTTTATACCCAATTGCTTCATAACTCGAATTGGAAAAACAACTTTGTTCATTCCATATCCTTCATAATAATGAAATCGACCTTGCATGGCAACTACATTTTTACCTCCAAGTTTTCCGAAAATCAATTTACCAGCATGACCTTCAACGGTTGAAATTGGGAAGTTTGGAATATCAGAATAATCCAGTTCCAATTCTGCTTCAATCTTATCCGCTAAACCTCCTAATCCTGAACCTAAAATGATTCCAACGGCAGGTTGATGTTGAATTTTACGATTTAAAAAATCGGCTGTTTTATTTATTTCTTGCAACATACTCTAAAATTTGTTCATCAAACTCATCCTTGTCTTTTCCATGAAACTGTACTTGAACTGGAATAAAATAAATGGGTTTACCTCCAAGAATTTCCTTTATGCCAGAGGATTGCAATCGAACCGAATCCTTTTCTGTGGTGAGGATAATTTTATTTTTTCCTTTTAATTGCTCAAATTCCTTCACAATTTTCTGAATGTCATTAATCATAAAATTATGATGATCTCCAAACCTCAAATGACGAATTGAATTGACTTTATCTTTCAAATGATATTCTAAAATTGAAGGTTTGGCTATGCCTGTAAACAAAAGGATATCACTTTCTTTTCCGAGCTTAATACTTTTCGGATGTTCGTTTTTGTAAACGGGTTTTATGTTGTTATACGATAGATAAGAGAAGTAGACTTTTTGGTACGGTTTAGCTTTTAATTGCTTGCGAATGGCTCGTGCATCCACCGGTGAAAAAATCGGAGGACATTTTGTAACCACAATAATATCGGCGCGCTGCGCGCCCCAATGTGGTTCTCTCAAACCACCAGTCGGCAGCATTAGGTCTTTAATGTATAACTTACTGTAATCGGTCAATAAAATAGAAAGACCCGGTTTTATGGTACGATGCTGAAAAGCGTCATCCATTATCACACACTTCGTCTCAGGATATTTTTCACGAATAGTTCTAATTCCTCGATTTCGGTTTGCATCAACAAAAACATTTAGATACGGGTAATTATCTTTGAAAACTTTAGGCTCATCCCCTACATCTAGAAACGAATGATTCCTAGAAACTTCAAGAAAACCAGTAGTATTTCTGCCATAACCTCTGCTCAAAGTAGCAATTTTGCTTTTTCTTTTCAATAATCGAATTATATATTCTACATGTGGACTTTTGCCTGTTCCACCCATTGATAAATTACCAACAGAAATTACAGGAAAATCGTGGATTTTGGAACTAAAGAATCCAATGTCGTACAAGAAGTTTCGCAACGTCATAAGCCCTCCGTACAGAAAAGCAATTGGATAAAGAATAAATCGAATTATTTTCATTAAGACACAAAGTTATAAAGTATAAACAGCTTAATCATAGATTAAAACTATTTCTATAAGTTTCTTCCTTGCAAAAGCGCAATAGCATCGAACTCCTATTTGTTGAATGAGTGCAAAATCATTTCAGAACCTAGACACTATCTATTTAGGTCTATTAAAAATAAGATACCGTTCAAGCTAAAATTCCGAATAGATTAGTTTTGGACTCCAAAATTCAACATCATGAAACTCTATCAAATCATTCAAGCACTGGAACAATTGGCGCCTCCTGCTCTGCAAGAATCCTACGACAATTCTGGTTTATTGGTTGGAAACAACAAAATGGAAATTTCTGGAGCCTTGATTTGCTTGGATTCTATCGAAGAAATAATTGACGAAGCCATTCGTAAAAAATGCAATTTGGTAATTGCGCACCACCCTATTGTTTTTAAAGGATTAAAAAGTATAACTGGAAAAAACTATATAGAACGAACTCTACTTAAGGCCATTAAAAATGACATTGCCATTTATGCCATTCACACCAACCTAGACAATGTACAACAAGGCGTAAATGCCAAGATTGGAGCACTATTGGGTATTCAGCACCCAGAGATACTTCAACCAAAACAGCAAATTTTAGAAAAACTAGTCACCTTCTGCCCTGTTGATCAATTAGAAACTGTTAGGAACGGGTTATTTTCAGCAGGGGCTGGAACCATAGGCAATTATTCTGAATGTTCTTTCAATGCAATTGGAACGGGAACTTTTACCCCTAATGAAAATGCAACTCCTTTTGTTGGGGTTCAAAATGAGCGTCATCATGAAAAAGAGCATAAGATAGAAGTGATTTATGAAAATTACCGTCGCTCGGAAGTTTTGGCTAAATTAAAGGAGTGCCATCCCTACGAATCGATTGCCTATGACCTGTTTAGCGTGCTAAACGCTCACCCAAACATTGGATCTGGCATGTTTGGTGAATTGGAACAAGAGCAGGATTTGAATGCCTTTTTTGATCTGATTAAAAAACAATTCCATCTCAACGTAATTCGTCATACAAGTGCAGTAAAATCAACAGTAAAAAAAATAGCATGGTGCGGCGGAGCTGGCAGCTTTTTATTGGGAAGTGCCAAGGCGGTAAAAGCGGATCTATTTATAACGGGAGATTTTAAATACCACGAATTTTTTGATCATGAGAACAGCTTGGTGATTGCAGATATTGGACACTACGAAAGTGAACAATTCACAATTGACTTATTAGGCGATTTTCTGAAGGAAAAATTTCCTAAATTTGCAGTCCATTTGACGGAAATAAGTACAAATCCGGTAAACTACTATTAATTAAGTATATATGGCTAAAAAGGCTGCAATTGCAAGTATCGAAGAGAAGTTAAGATCGCTATACGATTTACAATTAATTGATTCTAAGATCGATGAACTTCGTGCGAATAGAGGTGAATTACCTAAAGAAGTTGGAAATTTAGAGGATGAAATTGCTGAAATTCAAGCTCGAGTTGACAAACTCAGCGGCGAAATTGCCGGTTTAGATGGTGATATTGCTAAGAAAAAACTTACGATTAAAGATTCTGAAGCTCAAATTAAGCGTTTTAAGAAACAATTGGAAGAGGTTAAAAACAACCGAGAATTCGAAGCACTTACTAAGGAAGTTGAATTTCAAGATTTAGAAATTGAGTTGGCTGAAAAAAGAATAAACGAGTACAAGGTTAAAATCGAAAATAAAAAAGAGATTTTAGGTTTGGCTGACGAAAAATTGAAAGAGCGTTCTGAAGATTTAGCTGTCAAAAAAGGCGAATTGGATAACATTGTTTCCGCTAACGAAAAGAAAGAAAAAGCACTCTCTAAATTATCTGACGATTACGCTGCGAAAATTGAATCCAGGTTGTTAGAAGGTTACCGTAGAATTAGAAACAACTCTATCCACGGATTGGCAGTTGTTCCTGTAATTGATGGAGCTACACAAGGTTCTTTCTTTATGGTACCACCTCAACGTGAGTTGGACATTAGAGCAAGAAAGAAAATCATTATCAGTGAGCACTGTGGTCGTATTTTGGTTGATGAAGAATTAGCCAACGAAGAATCAGAAAAAATGACCGCTATTTTTAAGTAGTCGGTCTTAGACAATATATAGGAAGCCCTTCTCAAGAAATTGAGCGGGGCTTTTTTATGTAAACTATTGAAATCGAAGAAATGAAACCTACAGAAAAAAAGCAGCAAGAAAAATCAAGAATGCATGCTCGTAATAAAAACCTAGAACGCTATGATTTGAATGCGCTCATCATTTCCAAACCGGAATTAAAAGCATACATAGTGCTCAATAAATACGGTAAGGATTCCATAGATTTTGCAAATCCAAAGGCTGTAAAGCTGTTAAATCAAGCTTTACTCCACTGCTATTACGGAATTGAGCATTGGATTTTTCCCGATGAGAATTTGTGCCCTCCAATTCCGGGTCGAGCAGATTACATACACCACATGGCTGACTTATTAACCACCACAAATTTTGGCAGAAGCCCTATTGGAGAGCAGATTACATGCCTGGATATTGGTGTTGGAGCCAATTGCATTTACCCAATTATAGGAGTTACCGAATACAATTGGAACTTTATAGCGTCAGACATTGATTCAACATCTATTGCAACAGCAAATGGAATTATCGTGGCCAACGCCACTTTAAAAAACAAAATTGAATGTCGCTTGCAAGAAAACCCGTCGGCTATTTTTCAGGGGATTATTGCTAACGATGAAAAGGTGGACTTAACGGTTTGTAACCCTCCTTTTCATGCTTCGGCAGAAGAAGCACAAAAAGGAACTCGAAGAAAAGTAAAAAACATATCTGGAAAAAAAGTAAAAACCCCTGAGCTCAATTTTGCTGGAATAAGTAAGGAATTGATTTGTGAAGGTGGAGAACACCAGTTTATCCAGAATATGATACGAGAAAGTAAAGCTGTTGGCAATAACTGCTTTTGGTTTTCGACGTTGATCTCTAAACAATCTAACCTAAAAGGGACTTATAAAGCTTTGGAAAAAGCCGGCGCCAGTTTGGTAAAAACGATTCCAATGGGTACGGGCAATAAATCGAGCCGAGTGGTTGCCTGGACCTTTCTTTCACCACAAGATCAAAAGATTTGGAAAGAGACGAGATGGGGGAATTCCTAAAGAACTTAGCAAGGTACTTGTTAGAAGTAACTTTTGGATCTATCCGTTTTATTAAACGCTTATAATCGACTATAAGCACTTATTAAAACGTTTATTTTTTTCGTACCGGCTTGCACCAACATTAAACATTCCAGTGCTATCAAAGATTTGCGCTAATATTAGGGTCTTTTGAAGGTTAAGCGCTCTGATGCTCGGCTTTAGATATTAGACCAAAGCACCTTACCTTCTTTAAGGCTTTAATTCTCAGCATCTTCTTTTTCCTTTTTTTCAGAGGCCTTCCTATAGCTATACGCGAAATAAGCGCAACTTTTAAATGTAAAGTTTATCGTAGCTAATTGTTAGCAACAAGGCAAAGAAAATAGTACTGATAGATATATAAGTAACTAAAATAAAAAAACATGAGAAGGAACTTTACAATTTTATTACTGCTCGCTATATTTGGGTTGAGTGGATTGGTACAGGCTCAAATTCCTACCGACAGCCTTGTAGGATATTGGCCTTTTAATGGAAATGCTGTAGATGAATCAAGCAATGTAAACGATGGTACAGTAAATGGTGCTACATTGAAATCTGACAGATTTGGAAATACACAGTCAGCATATTACTTTGATGGATTAACAAACTTATATTTCAATTCCATTAAATTCACAATTAGAAGCAAATGACATTACTATTTCAGCGTGGGTAAAAACCAATACTATCGGTAATTTACAAGATGGAGAATGGATCGATCTTGTAAGTTATGGAGAAGATGCTCATGTTCTGGCGATAGATGAAAATGGATATTTATTAGGAGGCATACAAGGCACTGATGATTCCTGTGGGTTTTCTGGTGATATTGTTGTTTCTGCTAATAATTGGACTTTTGTTGCCATGACGAGAGATAATAATAATATTATTCTTTATTTAAATGGAGCACAACATTTAAGTGATAGCTGTCACTATGTAGTTGCGTTTAATCATGACTCATTAAATTTGGGTAGAGATCCATCTTGGGATGAAGAATACTTTGAAGGAATAATGGATGATATTCGCATTTATAACCGTGCATTAGACTCAACAGAAGTTAAAGCGGTATATAACGAATTTATAGCGGGAATTGAGTTGTTAGATAATTCAAAAACAATAAATATTTATCCTAATCCTGCAAATGGTCTTTTTATTATTAATTCGGCAAATTATTATAATCAATCAGGATACCATATGGAAATCATTAATCCTCTTAGTCAAATAGTACTTACTAAACTTATAAATCAATCGGAACTTCAAATAAATACTAATGAAATAGGTAGGGATGGCATATATATTATCAGAATTTTCAATGATAATGGAGAACTAAAAGAAACAGGAAAATTGATAGTACGTTAATCATAGACAAATGAATCCCAGTTGCTAACATTTTGTATAAATAATTGCAGGCAAAGCGCTAAATATCAAGGTCTATAACACGCTTAAACTGCATAGCGGTTTGACAAGAAACTACCACGAAATCTGCCACTACTCATACAATTTAACGTTACTTCAAATAAACCGCAAAACTCAATACCAATTGCTGCTGTTCGGTCTGGTACTGACTCGGCGCTAAATTGATATTCTCCGCAAAATGAATGTAGCGTACACCCACATTCGATACTGCATATCCATAACCAATATCAAACGCAAACAAGTCTTTTCTATACCCAAAACCAAATCCAAATTGATGGCGGTCGAATAAGGTAGTATTCTGAATCCCTTGATTAAAAGCATATCCAGCTCTTAAAGCATAAGGGCCAATGGGTTTTTCTATTCCCGATCGGAAATTGAACCTGGGTTTAAATGTCGACGAAAGCTCGTTGTTTAAATCGGTGAAATCGACTGGAAAGGCTGGCATAGATGAAAACTGAAGGGCTCTATAATCGACCAAATCAACATCGAAATTTATCGCTCCCAATTTCTTTTTAGCTGCACCCAAACTGAATCCAATAGTATAAGGACTGCGCATTTTGTATTCGTTCAAACTTTCCGGAGATTCGGCTCCAGTTTGAGCTCTATCTTCCCAATTTGCTTCCAAAGTATTGGTGTAGGACTCAGATAATTTAAAAAATTCTTGACTTTTAAAAGAAGCGCCCATTCTCAAATATTTATTGATGCGATAAATTGCTCCCATTTTTAGCTGGAAGCCGTTGCCGCTGATATTAAGTTCACTGGTCTGTTTCCAGCTAGTCATAAATGTATTGGGATCGTTCTCAGGCATTTCTTCGGTGTATGTGGAGGTACTAGAATAACGCAAGGCTGAAACTCCAACAGAAGCCCCTAGATACAATTTATCGCGGTAGTTCCCTCCAACTCCAAAACTCCAATGCCCAATACCTCGACGTTCTTGGTCTTCCCGCCCTTGTGTTTGACCGTGCAATTCATTAGCGTGAATGTACTCTCCGTTTGCGGTATCAATTAGATAGGCTCCCCAAGCCAAACCAGCACCAAAAGGAAAAAAATCGGGAATCGACTCTACAGTGACATCAGGATCTTCAATAACATCTAAAAAATATAAATCGAGTAAAGAGCTCTGGTTATTAACTCCCTCAAACTTTGATTTTGAAGTAAACATCGACTGCTGATTGTATGAAAAAAATGCATTTACAAATTCCCAATCGGGGTGATCGGCTTCTTCAGAGAGCACTACAGAAAAATTGGATAAGCGCCCAAAGCCCATACTTGCTTCCGCTTCACTACCATAATGCACAGAATTGTTTTTACTTTGGCCGAATGTGAGGCTACTGGTAAACTGACCACTTCTAAAAACACCTATTCCTGCAGGGTTTGAATTTACGGCACTGGCCTCGCCTCCAAGCGCACCAAAAGAGCCTGCCATACCAACAAATCGAGCAGTACCCAATGTTTGAGGAGTGGAAAATCGAACGGCGTCTTCTAAGTTTTGAGAAAAAAGTTGTTGCTCAAAAAAAAGCAAAACAACTAAACCAGCAAGACCAAGTACACGCAGCCGCATATTACCTGCGTCTTACACCACTAACTGAACCTGAACTTCTAGAGCCCGAACTGCTGCCCGTATTCGTTCTAGAATTGTTATGATAACCTGGGTTAGACCACGCTCCGCCGCCTGAACTGCTTTCCGTTTTGTATTTTCGGCTAGCATTAGAATTGTAACCGGAAGGTTTTGAGGATGAACTAGAACCACTTTGAACAGCAGCTGGACGAATAGGCTGTCTTACTTTAGATAAACGATCCGCTTCGTAACGTGAACTAGAAATGTTTGGGCGATAAGGTTCTGAAGTATTTACTACAATCGGTGTTCTGTTTATTGGAGCTATGTAAGAAGTTCCAGCACCATAATGGGTATAGGGCTGATTGTAAAAACCAGTATAATAAGGACTTTGGTAAGTTTGATACGGAGAAATCAAATAACTACCTCCTGTCATCAATAATCCAGCACCTCCCATTAAATGCGGCGATCTGGGCTGACTCCATTGTCTTTCGTTTTCATCGAAATACGTTGGATTTTTTTCTTCCTCTTCGTAAGCTAAAATTCGATCTTCAAACTTCGGGTTGATTCTACTAGATTCTTCTTCATCATAGTAAACAACTGCATCTTCTGGAATAGCAACATTTTCATTATTAAGTATTGCCGAGGTGTTGAAATTGTGGGTTAAATCGTTGTTGTAGTAAAGGTCGTCGGTATAATAATTAGCCGTTTCTATACTTGCACAGCTAGCGAGTAAAAGAGCGATTAAGAGAAGGTGAACTAACTTTTTCATATCTATATTAACGCAACAACCGTGCCTTACAATATGTTCATTTTTGAAATGAAATCCATAGCAAAATCAAATTGCTCAGCACTCACATCCAAATGGGTAACCAATCGAATACTTGTAGGGGTTAAAGTTAAGGCATGAATATCATTTTTAGTCAATAATTCCATAACTTTTTCAGTAGTGTTGGGAGCATCAAAATGCACCATAACAATATTGGTTTCTACTGGGGTCACTTTAGTGACAAAAGACAAGTCCTGAAAGGTTTTTCCCAATTCAATTGCGTTCATGTGATCTGTTTTTAGGCGTTCTACATTATTATCCAAAGCATAAATTCCAGCAGCTGCAAGGTATCCAGCTTGTCGCATACCTCCACCAAAGCGTTTTCGAACACGCCTAGCTTGGTTAATAAACTCTTTATTGCCAAGTAAAACACTTCCAACTGGTGCACCAAGCCCTTTGCTTAAACAAATGCTAATGGTGTCAAAACAATTACCAATATCCTTAGTCGAATAATCGGCAGCTACAGTGGCGTTAAAAATCCGAGCGCCATCTAAATGCAGTGCAATATTGTGCGACGCACACCATGTTTTAATTTCTTGGATTTTCTTTAAATCGTAAACCGTTCCACCCGCTTTATTGCAGGTATTTTCTAACGAAACCAAGGTAGATTTTGGAAAATGAACATTATCCGCTTTTACTACTGCTTTTATTTGTTCCGCAGTAATTTGACCTTTTTCACCGTCTATTAAAGTGGTGGAAACTCCAGAATTTGCAGCTATACCGCCACCCTCATAAACATGAATGTGAGAAAGTACATCGCAAATCACTTCGTCTCCAGGTCGCGTGTGAACATTTATAGCAATTTGATTGGTTTGTGTTCCGCTTGGACAAAACAATCCAGCTTCCATTCCAAACATTTTTGCAGCTTTTTGCTCCAATGCATTTATCGTAGGGTCTTCCTCAAAAACATCGTCACCAACCTCAGCTGTAAACATCGCCTCCAACATTTCTGCAGTTGGTATAGTTACCGTATCACTTCTAAAATCTACTCGCATGCATTTCTATTTTGCCGTTAACTCAAATATAACAAACACTCTATCGCTCAAGGTAATCGCTCCCGGAGTAACATCAATATTTGCCTCTCCTCTAGATTTAGCCGACATTGCATCCATTGCCATATTATAAGTTCTAGGTTGCTGATGATTTGCTCCCCCTCCGTAAATAATTTTTTTAATGCCAATAACTTCCATATCCGCTGCGCCTACTAATAACATGGCTTTAGTTTTTGCATCTTTCACCGCCATTTGCATAAGCTCGGCTTCGTACTTCTTTCGATCGGACAAACCAAAGCTCAAGCGCATATTCACTTCCACTTTGGAGTCCCGAATTGCACCGTAGACCGTTTTCATGGTTTCCTTGTCAAACTTAATGTGTACCCTAATACTGTGCATTGCCTTGTATCCATCTTGGTAGCGTTTTCCGTTTTCGTATTTCCAATTTTCATTGATGGAATAATTGGTCGTTTTTATGTTTTCATCTTCAATCTTAACGCTCTTTAATTCTTTCTTTAACGCACTAATTTTAGTGTTTAATTGATCTAAGGCTATTCCAAAATCTGCATTTTCTTGATTTACGGTAATTGAAAAAATAGCTTCATCAGGCATCACGCTCATTTGTGCTTGGCCATTAATTTCTAAAGTGGGTTGTTTATTTTCTTGCGCAAACCCAGCAAAGGATATGGCGCAAAATAAGGTGGCAATCGTTGCGTTTTTCATACTGTTTTTTTTAAAGTTTTCTAGCAATCATTAAGCCATCTCTAATAGGAAGCAAAACGTTTTGAACCCTATTGTCTTCTTGAATTTTTTTATTGTACTCCAATAACATTTGCGTCTCTTCATCTTTAGGATTAAGCGGTTCAATCACTTTTCCGCTCCACAAAACGTTATCGGCGATGATGTAGCCGCCTTTATTAATCCTGTTAATTGTTTGATCGTAATAGTTGCAGTAATTTTCTTTGTCTGCATCGATATACACCAAGTCAAAGTTACCTTCAAGTTTCGGAATTACCTCAAGTGCGCTTCCTACATGTTGAACAATTTTATCTGCACATCCACTTTTCTTGAAATACTCACTTTGAAAACTTTCCAACTCCTCGTTTAAATCAATGGTATGAATTGTTCCATTTTCGGCCAAACCCTCTGCAAAACAAATCGCCGAATATCCAGTATATGTTCCTATTTCAAGCACAGTTTTAGGTTTTATCATATGACTCAACACACTCAATACTCTGCCTTGATAATGGCCTGCAATCATTCTAGGTATCAATACCTTGAGATGTGTTTGACGATTCAATTCAGCCAAAACTTCATTTTCAACTTCAGAATGTGCAGTGATATAATCATCTAATTTTTTGTCTAAAAATTCCATAGGATTTATTTAAAATTTACAACAATTGGCAAGTGATCAGAATACCCTGCAAAGTATTTTTTTCCTGAATGAGTTCTACTCGGAAACCATTTTCCTGCGTTATTTTCATACAACATATATTGTTTTTTGTGCACATAAACAGAATCTACATTTTGCATCAAATTATTGGAAAGAATGGCATGGTCCAATACTCCCCAATTACCTCTGTAGGCATGCGTTCCTTGATTCTTATCTGCATGAATTGGAAAAGTTGCGTTGTATAATCTTTCTCCAATAACTGAATCAGCTCCTAATACTGTAAGCACACTCTCATTTGTAGGGTAATCGTTTAAATCTCCAATTATCAATACTTTACAATCTGATTTCTCACGATCTAAGTCCTTTTTCAAAGCAGTTGCAGCAGCAATTCTTTTGCGGTTAGTCACTTCTTGCCCACCCCAGCGAGAAGGCCAGTGATTTACATACACCAAAATTGTGTCGTTGGTATTATCCACCAATCTTGCTTTGAGAATATCGCGTGTAGTTTTTCCGCTATCGTTCATATTTACTTCAATAAAAACGCTTTCAATTTCTGTCAAAAGTGCTGGATTGTAAAGCATAGCAACATCAATTCCTCTAAAGTCTGGACTTTCTTTATGGATTATTTTCAACCCTAATTCCACAATACTTTTGTGCTTGGACAAATCCTCAAGAACCAATCTGTTCTCTATTTCAGCCAAGCCAATTGCAGCCAAGGATTCAGTTGAGTCTATCGAAGCAATTACTTGAGCTATGCGATACAGCTTTTGTTTGTACTTTTCTGTATCCCATTCCTTCGCTCCACTTGGTGTGTATTCACCATCTCTTTTGCCCGGTGCGTTTATCGTATCAAATAAATTTTCCACATTGTAGAATGCAATTTGATAGTTTTTGTTTTGCTTATCTTTTGGCTGATTCTGTGCAGTGCAACTCAATATTAAAGTTGAAATCACAAAAAAAAGGAAATATCTCATGCTTACAAAAGTGCATGAATTAGGGGCAATAAATAGACCTTTTTAGGAATTAATTAAAGCTTAATCAGGCTTAATGCTAGAGAATAGTAAATGTTTAAGAAATAGTTCTAGCGATAGGTCAGAATTACTTTCGGTAAGAGAACGTAAATGTTTACTGAAAAACCGCTGAAAATGAGCGCTTTCGATAATGGTGCTGATTAATGCATTCGGATATTTGTAGTTAGGGTTAACCTCAGCAATCATTTTGCTTAGTTCATTAACTAAATTCTTAAAGCTAATAAAGTAGCCTTCTTGGTCATCAGAATCAACATCCTTGGTTAAGTATGCTTTTGAACTTTCAGAAATTACAATTCTGTGCAATGCAACTTCGTCAATGTGACTAAATGTAGGATCGACTTTTACGGGATGTGTAATGTGTTCTATAAATATTTCTAATCTTCGTTCTGGCGATGCAATATTTTGCATGGCAAAGGTTAATCGATAGTCAAACCAATTCCAATACCACGAGACCAAGTATATGAGCAGTTTATGTTTGTTCTCGAAGTACCTATAAACCGATGCTTCGGTAGACTCAATTCTCTTCGCTAACTTTTTAAATGTGAAGGCTTCAAATCCAATTTCATCAATCAATGAAATACTATTAGCAACTATATTTTGACCCAATTCAGAAGTATCTGGATCTTTGATAAAACACCGTTCCTGAATTTTTACTTGGACTATCATTGGTTAATATTTAGTTGACCTTATCTTTTGTGAATCCCTTCATAAATACAGTTATGTTGCGTTCGTGTGCAGTGCTTTCAAATTCCTTGATCAGATCAAAAATATCATAAGGGATGCTTACCGCTTTTGTTCCGTCAATAATTACCTCTTCATCATGTTTCACATGCTCCAAGGCATCTTGCAATGCGCCTTTATTCAAAAAGCTGACTTCTTCAGACAAAATAATTCGGTGAGTGTGTTTTCCATCATCTTCTTCTTTAATTTTAACATGGTCTGTTTCTAAATTTCGTTGAAGAATAAAGAAAATGGCAACTAAAAAACCTATTCCAATTCCTATCAAAAGATCGCTTAATATGATTGCAAAGACCGTAACTAGAAAAGGGATGTACTGTTCTTTTCCTTTCGACAGCATATCCTTAAAGACACTGATTTTAGCCAGTTTATAACCAACCACCAGCAAAATTGCCGCTAGTGCAGCTAATGGTATTTGACTTAACAACCCTGGAATAAACACCACCGAAACCAACAATAAAACACCGTGAAAAATGGTAGACACTTTCGTTTGTCCCCCAGCGTCAATATTAGCGCTACTGCGCACAATAACTTGTGTAATTGGCAGTCCCCCAATTAAGCCTGAGATCATATTCCCTAATCCCTGTGCCTTTAACTCTAGGTTTGCGGGAGTTATTCTTTTATGGGGGTCTAATTTATCAGTAGCTTCAACACAAAGCAACGTTTCAAGGGATGCTACAATAGCTATCGTAAATCCCGTTATCCAAACCGCAGGATTATAAACAGAACTCCAATCAGGAAAAGTTACAAATTCACTAAGACCTGCGAATGAACTAATTTTTGGTATTTGAACTAAATGTTCTGCGCTTACTGAAAGAGCAGGATCTATCATACCTAAAACTCTATTCAAAACAGCACCTAGAGTAACTACAATTAAAGCCCCAGGTAACATTTTCATTACCCCACCTTTGGGAGTAAGGTATTTATCCCATAAAATAAGCACTATAAGGCAAGTAACAGAGATAATTACCGCGCCAATAGAGAAGTAATCCAAAGCTTGAAAGATCTCACTAAACGTATTCTCTCCATCGGCTTGAAAAAAAGAGGCATCTCCCTCCTGATCTCTGTCATATCCTAAGGCATGAGGAATTTGTTTAAGAATTAAAATAATTCCAATGCTTGCTAACATGCCTCTGATCACCGAATTTGGAAAATAATAAGCAATCATTCCTGCCTTGAGAAATCCCATGATAATTTGGAGAAGTCCACCAATCATAACAGCAAGCAAAAAAGGTTGAAATCCAATATCATTTACGGACGTAAACACTATAACGGCAAGTCCTGCTGCAGGTCCACTTGCCCCTACTTGGGACCCACTAAAAAAGCCAACGACAATTCCACCAACAATTCCTGCAATTATACCGGCTACCAAAGAAAAAGTGTCAGGACTGGAACCAGAAGCAGAAGCTATTCCCAAGCATAACGGCAAGGCAACCAAAAACACCACCAAACCAGCTGGAATATCAGACTTTAAATTCTTTAAATAATTATTATTCATGCTTAAATAAAAGTAAAGCGCTAAAGTATGATCGTATTACTATTATTCATAACGATTTACCAAGAATTTATAAACTGATGTAGATTTTTAACTACTCAATACCTTTAACAAAACGTTGACCTCCTTTGCCTTGTCATAGGCCTTGTTGATATCCGCATCGGTTATTGTAACATGTCCCATTTTCCGGTAGGGTTTGGTAAGGTGCTTACCATATAAATGAACGTGAACTTTTGACATAGCTATTACCTTTTCCAAGTTTTCATAAATGGCTTCTCCGCTATGATTAGGCTCTCCTAATATATTGAGCATTACACTGGGTTGAATTATACTAGTATCTCCCAGTGGTAGGTTTAAAACAGCTCGTAAATGCTGTTCAAATTGAGAGGTAACGTTCCCTTCTATTGTTTGATGACCACTATTGTGCGTTCTTGGCGCAACTTCATTCACCAACAAATCTCCAGATTTAGTCAAGAAAAATTCAACAGCAAGCAAGCCAACAATTTCGAGTTTTTCAGCCACTTTAATAGCCAATGCTTGAGCCTTTTCCTCTATCTCAGTAGATACTTCAGCAGGGCATTTTAAATATTCCACCAAATTTGCAATTGGATTAAATTCTAATTCAACCAATGGATAAGTAGCTACTTCACCGCTCTCATTTCGAGCAACAATTACGCTCAGCTCTTTATCAAAGTCAACAAACTCCTCTAAAACGCTCGGTGCATCAAACGCCATTTCGATATCACTTTCTGACTTTAATGCGTATACACCTTTGCCATCGTAACCTCCCGTTCTTGCTTTTTGCATGAATGGAAAGTTTTGCAGATGCTCGTGCAACTCTGCCCTAGAATTAGCCAATACAAAAGGAGCCGTTGGAATATTGTTTTCTCTGTAAAATTCTTTTTGAAGTCCTTTATCCTTTATCAATTCCAGAATATGAGGTTGCGGAAATACTTTTACGCCTTCGATTTCCAATTGCTTCAATGCATCGGTATTCACATGCTCAATTTCAATAGTGAGCACGTTTTTATCTCTCCCAAAGTCAACAACCGTTTGATAATCTTTAAAGTCTCCTAACTGGAATTCATGAGCAATTAAAGAGCATGGGGCGTTACTATCAGGGTCTAAAACACAAACTTGAACATTATAATTCACTGCTTCTTGGATAAACATTTTGCCAAGTTGCCCACCCCCTAGCATTCCAAGTTTAAAATTCTTACTATAAAAATTCATGCGTTTGCCCTTTTCCTAATTTTGAAGTGCAAAAATACCCAATGCCACTTATGTCGAATACTTCTAAAATTACTTTCATTAAACAAGCTACTAAACTCAGCGATAAATACATTAACAATTGCATTGAATTAATCAAAAGTGGAGGCACGATTCCTTTTTTAGCGCGCTATAGAAAAGACGCTACTGGCGGAATGGATGAGGTAGAAATTGAAGCTATCCAGAATCAACTGGTAGTTTGGAACAAATTACAAGAGCGAAAAAAAAGTATTCAAAAGAACCTGAAGGAACAAAATGTTTTAACCGAAGGATTAAACACCAAAATAACCGAATGCACCAATCTTATTGCCTTAGAAGACCTGTTTCTTCCCTTCAAAAAGAAAACTAAAACCAATGCTACCGTTGCATTAGAGGCTGGGCTAAAACCAATAGCTGTAGCCATTATGAAAGAAACAGATAGTTCCCCAAATCAATTCGCAAAAAAGTTTATTTCGAAACAATTCCCAACTGAACAAGAAGTTCTACTGGGAGCTATTGACATTGCTGCTGACTGGATAAACAATAATGAATGGATACGAAATCGACTTCGCAGAATCTTTGAGAATAAAGCACTTGTTTCTAGCAAAGTTGTAAAGGGTAAGGAAGTTGAAGCAGAAAAATTTAGTGATTTTTTCGATTTCGATGAAAGTGTTACACGCATTAAACCGCATCGCTTTATGGCATTGAGACGTGGTAAAAATCTAGACCTATTAAACATTGGAATTTCACCTAAAAAAGCAGAATCTATTGAAGTAATTGAAAATACACTTATCAAAGGCAATACTGAATATACTGCCCTGCTCAAAAAAGCAATTATTAAAGCCTATTCCAAACAACTTAAACCAGCGCTAGAAAGAGAAGTATTTAATAACTTATCAGAAAAATCAGATCGCTTAGCGGTTTCAATTTTCCGTAAAAACTTGGAACAGCTTTTAATGACTGCACCATTACGTAACAAAAAGATTTTAGCCATTGATCCTGGGTTTAAATCTGGTTGCAAACTGGTTTGCTTGGATAGTAATGGAATGCTAAAACACAACGAAACGATTTACCCCCATGCACCGCAGCATGATAGCGGAGCATTAAATAAAATAAATACTCTCGTTAGGTCCTACAAAATTGAAGCAATAGCAATTGGAAATGGAACCGCTAGCCGCGAAACTGAGCAACTAATAAAAAAAATAAGATTCGATAGAGACATACAGGTATTTGTTGTCAGTGAAGCAGGTGCATCTGTATACAGTGCATCTAGGGTCGCGAGAGCTGAATTTCCGAATTACGACGTAACCGTAAGAGGAGCTGTTTCTATTGGTAGACGATTATTAGACCCACTATCCGAATTGGTAAAAATTGAACCAAAAGCTATAGGTGTCGGGCAGTATCAGCATGATATACCTCCGGCACAATTGGACAGTGGACTTACTCGAAGTATTGAATACTGTGTGAATAAAGTTGGCGTTGATCTAAATACTTCTAGCTCTCATTTGCTAACCTACGTTAGCGGGATTGGACCTAAAATAGCGGAATCAATTGTTTTAGAACGATCTGAAAATGGTGCGTTTAGTTCAAAAGAAGACTTACTCAAAGTCAATGGTCTAGGTAAAAAAGCATACGAACAATGCGCTGGTTTTGTAAGAGTTGCTGATGCTAAAAACCCTCTCGACAATTCGGCAATACATCCAGAATCTTATCCTGTTGTCCAATTAATTTCTAAAAAATTAAAATTATCTATCCATGAACTTGTTGGTAACAAAGAAGTTCTCGAATCAATAGATCCCAAAGAGTTTGTTTCAGAAAAAACAGGACTAGAAACTGTGACTTTTGTTTTAGCGGAACTTGAAAAACCAAATCGTGACCCCAGAAAAATGGCCAAAGTATTTGAGTTTCGAAAGGATTTAAAAACGATTAACAATCTGCAAGTAGGCGATATTGTTCCCGGCATTATTTCTAATATCACTGGCTTTGGAGCCTTTGTAGATATCGGTATTAAAGAAAATGGACTCATTCATCTGTCTGAAATGGCTGATGCCTTTGTATCTGATCCAAACGAAATAGTATCCTTGAATCAAACTGTAGAAGCTAAAGTAAAAAGCATTGATTTAGAAAGGAAGAGAATTGCTCTTAGCTTAAAGGGAGTCTCTCAAATCTAAAAGGACTCCACCAGTTTTTCGGTCTGTAATATTGAGCGTGTCTTCTCCGTCAAACTCTATTACCCCCTGTGTCATAGTTACATCCAACAATCCAGAAGCATAAGCTTTAAAAGTGCTTGTTGAATTCATAATAACATAAGTACTGTCTGTTATTAAGTACTGAGCATCGTAGGTTGCAGCTGAATTAAAGTTTGCTTTGTGAACATGAGCATAACCTTGGGTTTTAATATTTGCCGCACCCCGAAAATCAACTTGTAACTCATCAACATAAAAAAATGCGTCCAAAGAAGCGGATTCATTGAATACTAAATGAAATTTTTCTCCATAAATAGCTTTAGTGGTGTAGACTTTAGCCGGAGAGTTAACTACCAACTTTTCTAAGGATTTTACAAAAAGATGGAATTGGATTTCTTCATACTCTCTAAAGCAACCATCAAAACCGACTGTAATAAACCCAGCATTATCGGTCACTATTATTTGTTCAGCCACATTCTCTTGGGCAACTACCATTACTTCACTGCGCGACCTACTCGAATCATAATGAATATATAGCTCCGAAGGGATATCCAGGGTAAAAGTGTGATAATTCGCGAATGACCTGCGATCTTCAAATACATCACCAGTGCCCTTTTCGCAATCTTGCCAAGGCCACTTTTTGCAACTAGAGCAATACACAATAATTGCTAAAAGAAAAAAATATGATAACTTATTTGAGTGCATAACCGTAATATTGGTGCAAATATATCCCTTTAAAAGAGATTTTGTAATCACACAATATTCTGATCAATTTTAATAACTATGACAAACGACGATAAGATTAATAAGGCTTTCAAAGACAAAAATTGGAGCGAAATAAAAAGCAATAACTCTTGGCAGATATTTAAAATTATGTCTGAGTTTGTAGAAGGGTTTGAAAAATTGTCCAAAATTGGACCCTGTGTTTCCATATTTGGATCAGCCAGAACTAAAGAAGATCACCCGTATTTCTTGCTTACTGAAGAGATTGCATACAAGCTCACTCTCAAAGGTTTTGGAGTGATTAGCGGCGGAGGCCCTGGTATTATGGAAGCAGCAAATAAAGGAGCACAACGCGGAGGTGGCAAGTCAGTTGGTTTGAACATAGAGCTACCTTTTGAACAGACCGAAAACCCATATATTGATAGAGATAAACTCATAAATTTCGACTACTTTTTTGTTAGGAAACTCATGTTCATTAAATATGCTCAGGGGTTTATTGTAATGCCTGGAGGCTTTGGAACTTTAGATGAGTTTTTCGAAGCATTGACTTTAATGCAAACACAAAAAATTGGAAAATTTCCCGTTATATTAGTGGGGAAAAAGTACTGGTCGGGTCTTATGGATTGGATAAAGTCCACAATGCTAGAAACCGAGAAAAACATTAGCGAAGAAGACCTTGATTTATTTAGGGTTGTAGATACCTCCGATGAAGCTGTTCAAGAAATTGAATCCTTCTACTCGAAGTACCTTTTAAAACCAAATTTCTAGAAACGCACAGAGTAATCAACAACCCTTTCTTTATAAGTACGGCTAACACCTACTACTCCTACTTAAGTTAATTGAATCGATTTAATATACTGAAAATCAGATATATAAATTAGTATTTCTGCTTTTCAAACTACTCTTGTACACAGCTCCGTGTTTAGAAGTGCAATACCCTTTTACTTATGCCTTAAGGCCTTAAAAATAGATTTGTTCACATAGTCCAAAAAAAAAACAGCACTATGCTTCGAACACTTATCGCTTTTCTGCACATAATATCATTTTCATTTATCTTTTCAACTGATGTAAATGAGTTAAAAAAGGAAGAATTTAAAGCCGAAATAAACACGCCGGGATCAATTGATAAAGCATCTGAAGGAATTGTGGAAATTGTTTTCACAGTTGGAAGTGTTAAAGGATTCGCTAAACTCACCGACAATTTACCAGCAGGAGTAATTGCAGAAGCGGTTGACATAGGAAACGCTACTTTCACATTTAACAATGGAGTCCTAAAAATCATTTGGCTAAATTTTCCAACAGACAAAACTTTTTCAGTAAAATACAAACTCAAAGTGGCTGATTCCGCACCAAATAGTTTTGAGCTTGGCGGTAAATTCTCCTATTTAGAAAACAACGAAAAAAGAAGTTATTCTGTTTTCAAAAAATCTATTGCGACAGGAGAGCAAGCTCTTGCCGATCAAACTACAACTGAACAAAAAGCAGAAAAGGTGCAGTCATACGCTAAAGTTGTAAGAACGGTTGAATCTCTTGGAAATGAGAAGTATCAAGTTAAATTGAATATTACAAAACAGGGAATTGAAGGGTTTTGCAAAATTCAAGAGTTCACTTCATTCGGCGCTAAAATGACTGAAGGTAATTTGAGTGGAGCCATTTTTAGTTTTATAAAAAACAAAGGAAAATTCGTATGGATGGCCTTGCCGCCAGAAGAAAATTTTACGGTTTCGTATAATTTAGATTTAAGCGCAGCAAAAGACAAAGACGTTTCTATTTTGAGAGGTGACTTTTCTTTTCTAGAAGGCAACGTTACCAAAAAAGTAGACATCATTAATGAGGTTGAAGAAGTACTCGCTGCCAAAACAGAAGTAACTCCAAAAGAGAATGAAAGCACCGAGAAAGTTGATGCAATTAAAAAGGAACCCAAGGAGATTGCTCCAACTAACACAGATCTCACAAACCAGGATACTGAGGCTATTGCGACTCCAGCATTAGACAATGAGATAGCATTAGTGACTAAGGATGAAGAAGCTAATACTGTTGTTCCAACAAACTCCGATAACGAAAAGAGGAAGATAGCTGAAAGTAGTGAAGAAGAATTGTTATCGGACAACACTAATACTACCGAAGAAATTAGCGAAGAAAACACTCCACTTGAAGAAGAAGAAGAAGAAGAAGAAGAAGAAGTTATTGAAGAAACACCTATCTTAGAAGAAACACCTGTTTTAGAAAACCTCGAGGTTGAGAAAGAAAAGGAAAATACTAACGAGGAAAACAAAGATTCTAAAACTGAAACCGCACCCCTCAATACAGAACAAAATAAAGAGCAGAAAACGGAGCCTGTGTTGGATAATGATTTCGGAGTGAAATCAGGTGTAAATTATAGAGTTCAAATTGCAGCTGGTAAGAATGTAGTTAACAAAGCATACTTTGAAAAAAGACACAATTGGACGAATGATTTTGTAATTGAAAACCACAGTGGCTGGGTTAAATATACCACAGGGTCTTATCAAATTTACAGAAATGCTCGTGACAATAGAGAGACTGTAAATGCTGGTCAACACAAATTCGACGGGCCATTTGTAACTGCTTATAATGAGGGTATTAGAATTACAGTCCAAGAAGCTTTGATGATTAGCAAGCAAAAATGGTTTAAATAGCGAAAAACCAACTGCACCAATCAATTATTAGTTACTTTAGGCGGATTATTGTATTAAGTAAAATGAAGTCAGTTCTTACAGGAATATTTATTCTAATCTTTAGCGCAAATTCTATTGCGCAAGCTGATAGCAACGAGGTCGAACAATTTGTTCTTGAACCAACAGCAGCTGACAGTTCGAAAGACATAAGTGATTTTAGACCTATCGTCTCTTTATCGGGTGGTTGGCTTACTTTTTTTGGAGATGTATCCAACAATCAGAAAGCAAACGGCATACTACTTTCAAACCTTGCGACGGATTTAAGTGTTTCTTTTCCTCTAAAAAACAGTTTCTACTTAACCTTTAGAACAATGTTAGGTACACTTTCTGGAAATGAAAGAAGTGCTTCAAGAAATTTAAATTTTAGTAGTAGAATTCAAACTTATGGAATAGAAACCAGCTATAACTTCAATCACTTTTTGAATGAAAAACGAGCTATTGACCCCTATTTATCTTTAGGCTTCGACGCTTTAGTGTTTAACTCAAAAGCGGATTTATTCGATGCTAACGGTAATCAATACTACTATTGGAGTTCGGGAGACATAATGGATAGAGCGGAAACTCCCGAGAATTTAGCCTCAGCTAACAAATTGCAGCGCGATTATGATTACGAAACCGACATTAGAAAAAGTGGCATAACTGGAGCTACAGAATTTGATAAGTTCTCGTTTACCGTTCCTTTTGGCGCAGGTGTAAATATGCGCTTAAGTCATAGGTTTCACGTTCACCTTGGGGCAACCTACAATATATTACTAACGGATTGGGTTGATGGCGTAACCACTGAAGGTGTTGGAGACTATAATGGTCCAGGTAAAGTAGAAGGTTTCTTATACAGTCATGTCGGTTTGAGTTTTGATCTGTCGGATCATAAGAACTCAATAGATCCAGGAGAAGATGGAATTAGCGACGAGGAACTATCAGATTTAGCCAATGGGGATTCAGATTTAGACGGTATAAAAAACTTACAAGATGAGTGCCCTCAAACACCTGCTGGAATTGAAGTCGATGAAAAGGGTTGTCCTTTTGATGAGGATAATGATGGGGTACCCGATTTTAAGGATTTAGAGTTAGGCACTGACTCTACCATGGTGGTTGACACGAATGGTGTAGGGTTGACACAAGAAGAAATTGGAATGATTGCTCTAAGGTTTCTTGATGAATCGGGTGTACTTTCGACAATGCAAGACACTATTTATACCAACGAATTGCCCAATAGAAGTAATAGAGTTACAAAAAAGAAATACAGCGTTCAAGTGGCTAGTGACTCTCTTTCAACTGAGCAAGCTGGCGACTTATTGAGTAATGAAAAACTTAAAAGTGTAAAAGATGGCGATGATGCAACCGTTTTAGTGGGAGAGTTTGATGAGATAAGCGAAGCCCTAGCAAAAAACAAAGAGCTTAAAGACAAAGGAATTTCGACTAGAGCAATTGTTGAAGAAACGGTTACCGGTAAAGTAATTATTGCCGATACTCGAGGCGAGATTGTAGGCCCTTCGGTAGGTAAAACAGCACCTCCAGGTACTCAGTTTAGAATTCAAATAGGAGCATTTAAAAAACCAGTCAGAAAAGGTGCATTTGGAGACCTTGAAGTTATGGGTATAAGAAGTTCGGATGGTTTTACCAGATATTATACTGGAAAAGGCTACTCATCATATGACGAAGCAGCTGCTGCAAGCGTTGCTTTAAAAGGCCAAGGTGTTGAAACTTCGTTAATCAAAGCATTTAACGAAGGAGAGCAAGTTTCGTTATCAAGTGCTGGAGCAACATTTGAACCTTCTTCAGCACCTGCTTCTAAAGACAGAAGTAAAGTAAGTTTCAAGGTTCAACTAGGGGCTTATGAAAACGCAATATCAATGGAAGAGTTTAACAAATTTGTTAAACTGGGCAAGATTAAAAATGAAAAAGGAAGTGATGGCAAGACTCGTTATTATATCGGGGAATTCTCAAGCTATGAGCAAGCAAATGCATATATCGATGAATTGGGGGACTTTAATATAAATGAAGCATTTGTGGTTGGAGAATACGACGGTAAAACTTTAACGGCAAAAGAAGCAATGGATATTGCGAAATAGGTCACTAATACCAAGACTTGCTATAAATGTGAATGTAATAGGATTGCCTATGAAAGCATGTATTCAAGTTTTTACCTGTCTTCTACTTTTATTAAGTGCAAACCACGTTTTTGCCCAAAGCAAATTACTGATCGGTGAAATAGTTTCAAAAAAAGACAGCGCTAAGTTAATTGGCGTTCATGTCGTAAACATTAACTCTAATAAAGCCACCAATTCAACTGCTGATGGCAGCTTTACAATACCTTATCAAAATGGAGATACCTTAATTTTAACTTCAATAGGCTACAAAGACCACATACTTTACACTAGTATGTTTTGGCTTCCCAGTGGTAAAGCAATCACTATTTATATGTCAGAACGAGTTTATAACCTACCTGGATATGACGTCAATCAATACAGTACCAAAGAAGAGTTCAAAGAAGATTTCATTAACCAAACACCTATTGAACCTATAAATTCGGAACTATTTGAATATAAAAAACCGAGTAAGCTAGAAGACGTAGAAACGGACTTAAATGCACATATCCCAATTACCAGTCCTATTTCTCTTTTTTATAATAAATGGGGAAGAGAAGCACGTCAGGCTAGAAAGCTTGCCAAGGCAAAGGAAAAGTCTGAGGAGGAAAAAATTATAGGTGAAAAATACAATCCACAGGTTGTTCAGAAAGCGCTTGAGCTGGATTCTAAAGAAGAAGCCCAACGGTTTATGGAAGAATGTCCACTAGAAGATGAGTTTGTGCTTAAAGCCAAAGAATACGACATTATAAAAGCAATTTTAGACTGTCAAAAAAACAGTTCAATTACCAAATAATTGATAGTTTAATGACATTTCTCAGTTTTTAGTAATATATGGATAGTGACAAAACGTACATTAGTAGAATAATTAAAACTTATAACTATGAAAATTGGAAAAATTGTTGCTGTAGCAACTGGAACTTTGGCTCTCGGAGCTGTATCAAATAATGCTAGTGCAGCAGATTTATTTGCTGTTGATCATCTTGGATCTGGATCTGAAGTCCGTTCAAACCTAATTGAGCTTAATTCTGATTTTATTGCTGACAACAAAATGGTTAGCAACCTAAATGTTGAGCTTAAGTCCGGTGAAGGAAAATGTGGAGAAGGCAAATGCGGCGAAGGAAAGTGCGGTAACTAAAGCTTGCTAAAAATATTCATTATTAAAGGTCGAGTTTTTCTCGACCTTTTTTCATCTAAACTTATTAAAGTAACCAATCAATTTACAAACCGCTATCTCATTGGCCGCTATTCCTGCATCACCTGTTATTAAAATAAGCTCAATTTAAGGCGAACTTTTCTTAAAGAAGTATTTGCTTTTTATTTAACCTTCCTTCAAATTATCAAAGAAAATCCAGAATTAAAAATTATTTTAAGTGACTGTTTATCAGTTATTTTATTGAAGGTTGGGATTTTTTTTGTAGCTTATTTACAAAAAGCTACACATTGTCCCAACCTTTCACTCACTTATTATTGGTAATACTCGTTAATTAGTTTGGGGATATAGAATCTCATGCAGCTTACTCTATTTTAAATAGCGCTTGAAACTTTTTATTTCCAATTAAAACATAACAATTAGAACATGGAGGCTCAAAAAACGATTACAGAAGAACAACTTCCGCTCATTCAAAATGAGCAGCTAGTTATAGTAACAGAGAATAATCAAAAAAAAATCCTTTTAACAGAATTGCAAATTGACGAATGGTGTGAAAAGATTGATCACTATTTAACAACTATGACACCGCACTGGGACCCCGAATTTGATTCGGCAACAATTAGCAAGGAACTTCACTTTAATCGAACTTATTTATCCATTGTAATTAGTACAAAAAAACACTTGCGATTCGAAAACTATATCAATAAACTAAGAATTGCCGATTTGCAAGCTCTAATAATGAGTGAGCTTATAAACAATAGACCGAAGTACACTCTAGAGTATTATGCTCACAAAGTGGGTTTTCATTCTCGATCTTCTTTTAATAAGGCTTTTAAACTCAATACTGGTTTAACCCCTACTCAATTTCTATCTCAAATAATATATCCATAATAAATAACATTAAAATTTTACACTCTTATATTCATTCTTATCTAATTTCTAAAATATGAAAAACAATTATTTGCTTTTAAAAAGCACCCTTTTTGGGGCAGCAATGTTGCTTTTATCCTTTTCGGGGTATTCTCAATATTGCACTCCTAGTGTTAGTGGTTCCTGGGATGGAATTACTAGAGTGACCACCACAGGTGGAGCAGTTAATATTAGTAGGTTTAGTGCAAATCAAGCTGCAGTTAATAATTATACTGCTTCTGATAGTATATCTACAAATTATGGTCAGTCATTTAACTTGACTGTTGTTCATTATTTATCCGCTGCGGTATTTGTGGATTGGA
>PAME01000004.1 GCA_002707155.1 Crocinitomicaceae bacterium
GTTGACTATAAAACAAAAAAATTAGTTAAATCCAAGTCTTCTTATGAGCATCCTCAGCCTCACGCTTGTTTTATCCAATCTGTAAAAGATGACCTTGTAAATGAAGGAGGAATTATGGATTTATGGGTAAGAGAGGCAAGATTATTTAAATATGGTTCAGGTACAGGTACTAATTTTTCAAACTTAAGGGGTAGTACAGAAGGGTTGTCAGGAGGGGGAAGATCATCTGGAATGATGAGTTTTCTGAGAATAGGAGATAGAGCAGCTGGTGCAATTAAATCTGGTGGGACAACCCGTCGAGCGGCAAAAATGGTTATATGTGATGCTGACCATCCTGATATTGAAGAATTTATAAATTGGAAAGTAAAGGAAGAACAGAAAGTCGCAAGCATAGTCGCTGGCTCAAAGGTTCATGAGCAACGATTGAATGGGATTTTCACAGCTATTCGGCAATGGGATGGAAGTACAGAGGATGCTGTGGATCCTGCAAAAAATACGTCCCTAAAATCGGCAATAAGAGACGCAAAGAGGGCCTCTATTCCTGAAACCTACGTTAAAAGAGTGTTGGATTATGCAAAGCAAGGATATGCTAGTATAGAATTTCCGACGTATGATACGGATTGGGACTCGGAAGCCTATGCATCAGTGTCTGGGCAAAATTCAAATAACTCGATAAGAGTTAAGGATTCCTTTTTAAGGGCTGTTGAGAACGACGACGACTGGGAATTAATCCGACGGACAGATGGTTCAGTTGCAAAAACGATAAAAGCTCGAAAATTATGGGCGGACGTTGGACATGCAGCGTGGGCTTGCGCTGACCCTGGAATTCAATTTCATGATACTGTGAATGCTTGGCATACTTGCCCAGAAGATGGTGAAATCCGAGGTTCAAACCCATGTTCTGAATACATGTTTTTAGACGACACAGCATGCAACTTGGCGTCGATGAATTTATTGACTTTCCTTGTCGACGGGAAGTTTGATTCAGAAAACTACATGCACGCCACTAGACTGTGGACCCTAACACTCGAGATTTCCGTTTTAATGGCACAATTTCCATCAAAAGAAATAGCCCAAAGGTCTTATGATTTTCGGACACTGGGGCTAGGCTACGCTAATATTGGGGGTCTTCTGATGAACATGGGTTTCAGCTATGACAGTCAGGAAGGTAGAGCTTTGTGCGGCGCGCTAACTGCTATCATGACAGGAACGTCATACGCAACATCAGCAGAGATAGCGGGCGAGGTCGGATCTTTCCCAGGCTATGAAAAAAATGCAAACCATATGCAGCGAATAATACGGAACCATCAGAGCGCGGCTCATGGCAAAACAGATGGTTATGAAGAGCTTTCTATTAAACCGGTACCCCTAGATCACAATAGTTGTCCCGACAAAGATCTGGTTGATCTATCAATGAAATGCTGGGACGACGCTCGAGAGTTGGGTGAAAAATTTGGTTTTAGAAATGCCCAAGTTTCTGTGATAGCGCCAACGGGTACTATTGGTCTAGTTATGGACTGCGACACAACTGGGATTGAGCCTGATTTTGCTCTGGTAAAGTTTAAAAAACTCGCTGGAGGAGGTTACTTCAAAATTATCAACAGGTCGGTTCCAGCCGCATTGGAAAAGCTTGGGTATGGTTCTGCCCAGGTTGAGGAGATTATTTCTTACGCTGTGGGGCATGGCACCATTGGGAATGCACCGGTGATAAATCACACGAGTTTAGCCGGCCACGGCTTTAGCAAGGTCGAATTGGATAAAGTAGAGGGTGCACTTGCATCAGCTTTTGACATCCGATTTGTGTTTAACCAATGGACTCTGGGATCAGAATTTTGCATGGACGTCCTTGGTATACCAGAGGTGAAATTAAACGACCCTACGTTTGACTTACTTAAGCATTTAGGTTTCAGCAAATCGGACATTGAAGCCGCCAATGACCACGTTTGCGGAACCATGACTTTAGAAGATGCTCCCCACTTAAAAGAAGAACACCTAAGTATATTTGACTGTGCTAATCCTTGCGGAAAGAAAGGAAAACGCTACCTTTCTGTAAATAGTCATATTTACATGATGGCTGCTGCTCAGTCTTTTATATCTGGTGCGATATCAAAAACAATAAATATGCCTAACGACGCTACAATCGAAGATTGTCAAAAAGCATATGAATTGAGTTGGTCTCTAGGGACCAAAGCTAATGCGCTGTACAGAGACGGTTCCAAACTTTCACAACCGCTTGCTGCGGCATTGGTTGACGATGACGATGATGCTGCTGAGATTCTTGAAACGGGCACAAATCAAGAAAAAGCTGCGGTCTTAGCTGAAAAAATTGTTGAAAAAATTGTAGTCAAAGAAATAGCTAAAGCTCGGGAAAGAATGCCAGAGAGGCGGAAAGGTTATACTCAAAAAGCAGTAGTCGGCGGTCATAAAGTTTATCTAAGAACTGGTGAGTACTCTGATGGAACGCTGGGGGAAATATTCATTGATATGCACAAAGAGGGTGCTGGTTTCAGAGCTATGATGAACAATTTTGCAATAGCTGTTTCGGTTGGTCTGCAATACGGTGTGCCATTAGAAGAGTTTGTTGACGCTTTTACTTTTACGAAGTTTGAGCCCGCAGGTATGGTTCAAGGAAACGATAGTATAAAAAATGCTACGTCAATCTTGGATTATATTTTCAGAGAACTTGCAGTTAGTTATTTAGACCGCACTGATTTGGCTCACGTGAAGCCAGAGGGAGCAAGTTTTGATGATTTGGGACGTGGACAGGACGAAGGTGTTAGTAATCTGAAGGAATTGTCTGAAAATGGAACTTCTAAATCTCTGGAGGTTTTAAAACAGATCAGTTCTACGGGTTATTTGCGTAAGCGCTTGCCACAGGAACTCGTTGTATTGCAGGGTGGTCAGACGAACTTAGCGTTAGATAACAATAGCCTATCTGCAGAGGCTACAGTTACCACAATATCGCAAGAACCTGATTTAGGTATTTCGGCAGTAGACGCGCGCACCAAAGCGAAGATGCAAGGCTATGAAGGCGATCCTTGCGGTGACTGCGGGAATTATACTCTGGTTAGAAATGGAACTTGCATGAAATGTAATACGTGTGGCGCAACCTCAGGTTGTAGCTAACAAAGCACATGGAGAGGGTGCGCTCTCTCCTAACGTCGCTCAAGCCACAGGCAAAAAATATTTATCTCGAGCAGCGAAACTATGAGCTTGAGTGGCGAAACTAAAAGGGGCCCAGCCCCTTTTTTTTTATGAATTTTGTAGTTAAATTCCGAGTTTAACTTTTACTTCCCCAATAAGATTTGACCAAAAATCAACGTTTTGTGCCCCAGTTATAACGTGTTTTCCGTTCAGAATAAAAGTTGGGGCAGAATTTATGCCCATTTTCCTCGCAGCATTATCCAATTCAATAATCTGTTCATAGTCATTTTTTCCAGCAAGTAATCTGCTGACCATTTCTTTATCAATACCGGTGTCGTGGGAAATATCAAGTAATACTGAATTTTCGCCTATATCTCTTCCTTCTACAAAATATGCCTTAAATATCGCTGATACTACTGCATTTTGCACACCTTCTTGCCCAGCCCAAAATATGAGCCTGTGAGCAGAAAGAGTGTTTGGAGTTTTTGTAATACTTTCAAGACTTAGATTGAGCCCAGCCAACGCCGCATGCTCTAATACTGGTGTATAGGCCTTTACAGCTAGATCTCTATTTCCGAATTTGCTTTCTAAATATTTCTTTCTATCAATTCCCTCTGAAGGCATTTCGGGATTTAATTGAAAGGGATGCCACTGGATATTAAATGGATGATTTCCAGACTTTTCAAGTGCTCTATCTAGATAGCTTTTACCGATATAACACCAAGGGCATATGGGGTCAGAGAAAATATCAAGTTTAATAGTGTTCTCCTCTTACGTAACTTCCTACAAGATTTTCGGAAAAGTTCATGTAACCTAATTATCCTTCCACCAGACGTCTGGAAAAAACCCTATTCTATCTCCATATAATGGAGTGTATTTCGGATAGAGTAAATCTGATTTATGAGCTATCCGGCTTGACCCATTATGATAAATTGGAATAACGTAACGACCTGCCATTAAAATGCGATCCATTGCTCTAGTGATTGACTGAAGCTCGTTAATTGACTTGGATTTCATTATTCTATTCAGAAGTTTATCCATAACAGGTGATTTCAAACCCATTAAATTTCTAGTTCCTTCAACATCGGCGTATTCAGAAGACCAATATAAATATTGTTCGTTTCCTGGGCTAAGTGACAAGTCCCTAGAATATGGAGCCATATCAAATTCTAGTTTTTTAATTCTTTCCCAATATTGGGAACTGTCAACTAATTCAATTTTTACATCAATACCCAATCTACGCAGAGCTGAAGAATACATTTCGACAATTGATAAATACTCTTTAGCACCCTGCCGGAGTAAAATTGAAAATTGAAATTGATGGCCTTGACTATCGTAAAGTTTCCCTTCAACAACATTAAACCCAGCTTTTTCTAAATTTTTTAATGCCTTTTTCATGTTGGCTCTGTTCCGTTCTGATCCGTTTGATTTAGGCAACTTGTACCCCTCAAAGGTACCTGGAAGATGAGAGCCATCAAAATTTTGTAGTAATTCTAAAACACGGTTCTTGGCTGCACCTTCTCTCATACCTAGAGTTGAGTTGGAAAAATAAGAGGAAATGCGCTGCTGCCGGCCAGCGTTCTGTGCTTCATTGATATATTCAAAGTTGAATGCTTCAATTAAAGCTTGCCTAACCCGCCAATCTGAAAAGATCTCGCGCCTAGAATTCATTACCAGCCCGCGCATTCCAGTAGGCCTTCCGTGAGGAATTTCAGACTTAATAACTTGTCCACTCATTACAGCCGGAAAGTTAAATTGGTTTTCCCATTTTTCTGCATTTCCTTCTCTGTATACGTCTATGTCACCGGCTTTAAATGCCTCAAAAAGAACCGTCGAGTCTCCAAAATATTCAATGGAAATTTTATCGAAATTTAAAGTTCCTCTCCTGAATGGTAAATTATTTCCCCAATAATTAGGGTTACGTTCCAAAGTGATAGACTTACCTGGTTTTACTTCTGAAATTACATAAGCGGCTGTTGATATTGGAATTATTTCAATACTGGAATTTTCAAATTCACGTTCATGCCACTGCGATTTTTGTAGAATAGGTCGCATTCCAGCTAGGAGCGCTAACTCTGGATTATTTTCATTAAAACTTATCTTAACACTTCGTGGCCCAGTTTTTTCTATACTCTTTATTTTCTTCCAAAGACCTCGATATCTCCAGTGACCTGTCGTACCCAATTTTTCGTATGACCAAATAACGTCTTCTACTGTAACGGGGGAATTATCGCTGAATTTCGCTTCTTTTCTCAGCCTAAATTCAACCCATCTACGATTCGGATCAGTTTCAATTGATTCTGCCAAAAGGCCGTAAAGCGTAAATGGCTCATCCCAACTTCTTCCCATCAGACTTTCATAGTTCCAAAACCGAAGTTGCCATGGAGAACGCCCTTTAATAATATGTGGATTTACTGAATCAAATGAACCTACCGCTCCTATTTTTAAAACACCTCCTTTTTTTGCGTTTGGGTTGGAATACGGAAGAGACACAAAATCGTGTGGTAATTTGGGTGAGTCATACATAGAGATTGCGTATTTGGGCTGTGAAAGTGCGCTATTAACAAAACAGAAAAAGTAAAAAATAAGAAATAAGCTGGAAAATTTCTTAAGTTGATAATTCGCCATATTAATGCCATTCCTTCGATTTTATGTAAGCCACTACCAAAAATATTAATAGTTAAAATGCTGTTTTACAAACTTTTTACTTGGCGTTAAGCCTGGAACGTTGTATAACAAATCTACTGCTCGATAGGTTTCTTGCCTGTATGAAACCTGCCTCAATAACTTAGCGCCTGCATTNGCAGGCGCTTTTTTTTTATTTAATTTGAGCTATTTNNGNCGNNGAANNAATNAACTTTTTTGGNANNTNNGCTNTTACTANNNGAGCTNTTNGATTTTGTNNTTTTTGTTGGTGGNTATACAAGNCCNGCAGAGATAACNAATTTTGCTGCGTCTTCGATTGACATGTCTAACTCNACTATNTCTGNTTTTGGAAAGAANAACAAAAAGCCAGATGTAGGGTTTGGGGTTGTTGGGACAAAAACTGAAACCATTGAGCCTTTTGAAGAATTTCGTTCCGCTATCTCGCCTTTCGCAGTAGTGGAAATAAAACCAATAGCCCAAATNCCTTTCCTTGGATATTCAATCATACAAGCTTTTTCAAAAGACCTTTCTTGCTGCGCAAATACAGTCTCTGCAATTTGTTTGATACCAGAATAAAAAGACCTAACTACTGGCATTCTATTTACCAAATTTTCAGCATATCTTATGAAAGAACGTCCAATTAATCCTTTCGCCAACCAGCCTACTAATGTTGCAAAAACTAAAAATACTACAACCCCAACACCTCTTATATTTAGCTTTAAGTCATAGCCAAAAAAGGTATTGAGAATTTTTTCTGGGCGGTAGGCATCTGGCACAAAAGGCAAAACAAGTCCATCGAACCATCCAATTACGCTCCAAATTAACCATATCGTGAGAGCNACTGGGGCAATCACAACGATACCTGTTAAAAAACTTGTTCTTAAACGTGCGAGCATAATTACACTACAGCCAATCGTATTTCTTAAATGTCATATTATACATTTAGTTGGTTAAACCAATAATTAAAACTTCGAACTTTATTCTTTAAAAACACAATGCAATTTTTGATGCAAGTTTTGCATTATTCTTAATTAAGGCAATATTGGCTAAAAGTGATTTACCTTTGGAAAGTTGATTAATTTTCGAGAGTATAAAAGGTGTTACTTCTTTGGCTATTATATTACTTTGATTAGCCTGTTTTACGGCCTCTATTACTATTGGCTCAATTNTCTCAAAAGGAATTTGATCNTCTTTAGGTATTGGGTTTGCGATTAGTTGACCTCCAGGTATCCCAAGGTTTTCTCGGATTTTATGGGATTTAGCGATCGAGTGTGCATCATCNAATGATAGTGGGGAGGCAAAAGGGCTATCGCTTGACCAAAAGGCTGGTAACTTAGCTTGCCCGAAAGTTATAACTGGAACACCTAGGGTTTCTAAAACCTCTAATGTTTTTGGAATGTCCAAGATTGCCTTAGGTCCAGCGCAGACTACTGACACGCTTGTTGAAGAAAGCTCTTGTAAGTCAGCTGAGATATCAAAAGTTTGTTCAGCAAATTTGTGAACACCGCCAATTCCACCTGTGGCAAAAATTTTAATTCCAGCCAACTTTGCAATTATCATTGTTGCGGCAACCGTAGTCGCTCCTGTTTCCTTTTTTACTAAGCAATGTGCCAAATCTGCTCTAGATAATTTTCTAACGTTTCTACTTTCAGATAACTCAGATAGTAGTTCATCTTCTAGCCCAACGTTTATTACGCCTTTGATAACAGCTATAGTAGCGGGCGTAGCACCATATTCTCTTACAACTGACTCAACANTTTTAGCAGTCTTCAGATTTTCCGGCCATGGCATGCCATGTGTTATTATAGTACTTTCTAAAGCAACTATTGGTTCGTCGTTTTTAATAGCTTGTTCTACAGCAGATGAATATTCAATTTTAATCATTAGATTTCAGTTTCGACATATTTTGATGTGCTTTCTGCAGCTTTTTTTAAAGCATCTTCTTTTGTTAATTGATTAATTCCATTAATAATATGACAAGCTAAGAAATAATCTCCAGCACCTGTTACATGACCTATACTTTTAACTTTAGGCGGCAAGATTGAAATTGGTTNATAATCAATAGATGAATCGCAAATGCTTTTAGCGCCATCGGTGACAATAGCTCTCCCCAAGCCCTTTTTTAGCAAATAAGTAGAGGCCTGTTTNGTGTTTTTAAATTTCAAACCACAAAGTTTTTCAGCCTCAGTTTTATTGCAGTAAATTGTTGCGTTTGAGAGTCTTAAAAATGGTTTCAACCTAATAGCTTTAGAAGTTGAAGCAGATGCGATTCTTAAATCACAATTATTTAAATTTTTATTCTTGGCAATCTTGCTTAAGGTTGCTGGACTTAAGTTTCCATCAATTATGATTAAATCGCTATCCAATCCTTGGTTTTTTTTCACAACTCCATTTTCTAATGGTTTCAAGATCCTTTCACTAAACTTTTCAACATTTTTAACATTCGCAATTGCAGCTTTCAGTCCCTTTTTATCCTCAATTGCTAAATAACTGTCAGTTTCTGAGTTATTACAAACATAAATATTATTTGTTATAATTCCCAATTGGCCGCACAAATCTAAAATAGCGTGACCGTTGGTATCGTTTCCTATAGCCGTTAATAGTTCTACGTTAGGCAATCCACTNAAAGCTAATTGTTTGCAAATATTGAATGCTACTCCTCCAATACTTGTTTTTATGGTGCCAGTGACATCATCGCCTATATTAATCTGACTTTTACTATAACCAATAGTATCTATAAGAGCGCTACCTGCACATACTATTTGGTAATTATTGGGGATCATTTGAAGCTCGGAAGGTTAGGGCCGCCCAGTAACTTTTCCAAAAAACATTATCCTCAGAGTTGTCATTCAGTTCTAAAATTACATTATCCAATAGATAATCGTGACCCTCAGTCACTTCAAATTTACCTATCCCGTTTGAATTAGTAAGAGTGGTTCTAATATTAACTTTATTTTCGATATCCCTTTCAAAAATTGTAATCTGTCTATTTTTTTGCGGCTCATTATTAAAAAGTAATTGAACGAAAAATTTGTCTGATGACGAAATTATATATGGATTAGTTAAGGCCACCAGTTCATGCTTAAGACCAACATTTTTATCAGAACCGCTAGCGTCACCAACTCCAATTAAAATTTTTGAAAAGCGATAATATTCTTCTTTGAAGTTATTTTTAGGGAATTTGAGTTCACCGTGTTTTTGAATAACCCAATCTTCTCCTTTTTCAGATACAAAATTAGCAAACTTATCAATAGTTTTGTAAGTTATAGTTGATTTTTTGCTAACATAAACTCCTGTCAACAGGCCATTTGTATTTAAAGAAATAGTTGCTGCTGGAGTGTCTCCCATCCTTGATTCTATTTCAATTTTTTGTTCATTGCTGATATAGTAAAAGTCAGAAAATCTGCTCTTGAAATATGAAAGCCCTGCTCCTTGAAACATTTGGCCATTTTTTAAACTGATTTGAATATCTTTACCCACGGATTGTTGAAATGTAGTTGTGTCAAGCCACATTTCATGAGAAATCAAAGAGGAACCTTTCGATACGAACAGCCCGAAACTGATAAATAAAATGCTTAAATGTAAATTAAAAAGAACAAGTAATTTATTTTTCATCATCGCCATTTTTCTTTGTATGAAATTCGTACCTTTAACAGCTCACGAATTATCACCTTCTATTTTAGATCTTACAGTAAGTCCAAAAACTGTTCAGTTAAAGATAAGATTTTCAGTTGAGGCGATGTTGGCTGAATTAGACCTTTCTAAAATGAGCGATACAGGCTTATTAGAAAATGCGGCTAAATATGATGAGTTGCGAAATTTAAAACCTGATCAAATAAAAGAAAGGTTTTACAATAGGTGGCCAACATTTGCAAAATATATACAGCTAAATCAATCGGGCAGGGCGGTTGCTTTAAACCTTCAGAAACTCTCAGTTCCAGATGTTGGAAATATTGAGCTGACGCGGATTAGTCATTTATATGTCGAGGGAAAGATTGAAAACAATGAGCCGATTGTTTTTTCATGGAGTTCTAGCTTTGGCCCAATTGTTGTTCGGCAATTGGGTGTAGAAAATGGCTTAACCCAATTTCTTGCTAATGGCGATGTGTCAGACCCAATTTTTCCCATAGGTTCGTCTGGTAATGGAAAATTTGATACTTTTCTTGACTACATAGTAGTAGGTTTCGATCACATCATCCCAAAGGGCTGGGACCATATTATTTTTGTCTTAGGTTTGTTTTTTTTCTCAACTAAGTTAAAACCTCTAATCTGGCAAATTTCAGCTTTTACACTTGCACACACAGTTACCCTCGCTTTGGGTTCATTTGGCTATATAAAAATTGTTCCGGAAATAGTGGAACCTTTGATTGCTTTATCGATAATATACATTTCCATCGAAAATATTTTTATCAAAAAATTTACTAGTTGGAGGCCAATTGTTATTTTCGCCTTTGGTATGCTTCACGGTTTGGGTTTCGCCTCTGTATTAGGAGAATTTGGACTGCCTACTGGGTTTTTTGTTCCTGCCTTACTTGGCTTTAATGTAGGTGTTGAACTGGGGCAATTGAGTGTTGTTTTAATAGCGTTCATTTCCATAGGTTACTGGCTAAACAAAAAGAATTATTATAATAAATCAGTAGCACATCCAATATCGGCAATAATTGGTTTAATAGGAGCCTTCTGGTTTATAGAGAGAGTAATTTAACAAAATATGCTCTTTTAAACTTGCATATATAAATAGTTTGCCGTAAAGCCATTTTTTATAAATCGCAGATGGGATTTGGGCGTCTAAGAGAGAAATTCTTAGTTGGACCACCGGTTGAAGTTTAACTTTCAAGCTCCCATCAAGGCATAAACCGGAAAGGATAATAACATGGCTCTGCCTGAGTTTTCATTNCGTCAATTANTAGAAGCNGGTGTGCATTTTGGNCACCAAACTCAAAGATGGGATCCATTAATGGAGCCCTTTATTTATGGTTCTCGAAATGGAATTCATATTTTAGATCTAACACAAACTGTTCCAATGCTTGATCAAGCCTTAAACGTCGTACGTGAAACGGTTGCAAAGGGTGGTAGCATTTTATTTGTTGGTACAAAGCGTCAAGCATCTTCGCCAATTGCAGAAGCTGCGGAGAAATGCGCACAATATTATATGAACCACCGTTGGTTGGGTGGAACTCTCACAAACTGGAAAACTGTTTNGCAGTCTATTCAAAGATTAAAATCAATCGATGAACAGGTTGCATCGGGATCAATCGAAGGTCTTACAAAGAAGGAAAGACTAGGAGTAGAGCGTGAGCATGCCAAGTTGAAGGCTTCATTTGATGGAATTGCTGAAATGGGTGGCGTGCCTGATTTAGTTTTCGTGGTCGACGTAAAAAAAGAGGCCCTCGCTGTTGCGGAAGCTAATAAATTGGGAATTCCGGTTGTGGCAGTCGTTGATACTAATTGTTCGCCAACTGGTATTGATTACATGATCCCTGGAAATGATGACGCATCTCGTGCAATTGGGCTTTATTGTGATTTAATCAGTAGGGCAGCTCTTGATGGTATGTCTGCTCAACTTGGCGCAGCTGGCGTTGACCTGGGAGAGATGGATGAAGCACCATCTGAAGAAATTCTTTCAGAAGTCCCCGCGGAAGAAGTAAAAACTGAAACCATCAAAGAAGGTGAAACAGTTGAACCCAAAGCTGATGGTAAAGATGTTTCTGAAAAAGTTGAAGTTACAACAAAAAAATCAAAGGNAAGTGCTAAAAAACCAAAGACGGCAGCAAAAAAGGCAACTGATAGCAAGGCTAAAAAGAAGGATGACGATAAGGNGTCAGACAGCNCNTCGACTNAGGAAANTAAAGCTGACGACGATAAAAAAGAAGATAAAGACACCGCNTAATTTGTTGAAATTTANAAAGCTANTTCATTCNNCNGAAACNCTTTAAGGCAAANGNTAGAATTTAAAAAGGTTTANTAAATGTCTATTACAGCATCAATGGTAAAGGAACTAAGAGAGTCTACTGGCGCAGGTATGATGGATGCCAAAAAAGCTTTGACCGAAACATCAGGTGATTTTGAGGCGGCGGTTGATTGGCTTAGAACTAAAGGTTTGGCAAAGGCCGCTAAAAAATCTGGGAGAGTAGCTGCGGAAGGGTTAGTGGCAGTTTCTGTCGATGGGCCGAATGGTGTGGCAATTGAAGTCAACTCTGAAACTGATTTTGTTGCTAAAAATTCAGAATTTCAAGAAATGGTGAGAGGTTTTGCGGGCGTTGCATTGGGTGTTGATAGCGTTGATGCATTAGCGGATGCTGATTATCAAGGCAAAAAGATTTCTGAAGTATTAACAGACAAAATTGCGACTATTGGAGAAAACTTATCTTTACGTAGAATTTCCAAAATTACAGGCGATCAAGTTGTTTCCTACATCCATAATGCCGCTGCAGATGGAATGGGTGCAATAGCTGTTTTGGTTGCGTTAAAAGGAAGTAATCAGGAATTTGGTAGACAGGTAGCTATGCATATTGCGGCTTCAAACCCTCAGGCGCTTAACAAAGACGAACTAGACCCTTCAATTATTGAAAGAGAAAAATCCGTGCTCACTGAGCAGGCTAGGGAATCCGGGAAACCTGAACAAGTCATTGAGAAAATGATTGATGGCAGGATGAAAAAGTTTTTATCCGAGGTTACATTATTAGGTCAGGATTTTGTGATTGATCCAGATTTGACTGTTGAGGCAGCGGCTGAAAAGTCTGGTGTGGAAATAGTTGGTTATGTTCGTATGGCTGTTGGTGAAGGTATAGAGAAAAAAGAAGAAGATTTTGCTGCTGAAGTTGCTAAAGCTGCTCAGGGTTAAATAATTTAAAACAATAGCTTAAAGATTTTATTTAAAGTATTTTACAGAGCTTATTAACTA
>PAME01000005.1 GCA_002707155.1 Crocinitomicaceae bacterium
AGAGGTGCAGGAGTGGTTGAACTGGCTTGCTTGGAAAGCAAGTAAACTGGAAACGGTTTCGGGGGTTCGAATCCCTTCCTCTCCGCCATTATACAGGATCAAAGTAATTTTAAAAACAAACAATTAAACACAAACAAAATTGATTAGGATGAAAAAACTAAGTATTACACTAGCTCTAGTAGCTTTATTTACCTTTGGTACGAGCTTTCAATCGCTTGTTGCACAGGAAACAGCGGTAGACTCTGCTGATACAACCGATGTTGTTGCGGTAGAAGAAGTTGCTGAAACTGCGGCTGTGGAAACAATAGAAGAAGCGCCGGAGGAAGACCAGTCAGGCCACAAGATTTTATTAGAGAAATTTATTGAAGGTGGAGCTGGTTTTATGTCCTTAGTTTTGGTTTGTTTAATTTTTGGACTAGCATTTTGCATTGAAAGAATTATATCGTTAAGCTTGGCGTCTACAAATTCGAGTAAATTATTGAGCCAAGTAGAGGACAATTTATCAAATGGAAATGTAGAGGGTGCAAAAGAAGTTTGCAAAGCAAGTAGAAGCCCAATCGCTTCTATTATGTATCAAGGCCTAAGTCGATCTAAAGACGGGTTAGATATCGTTGAAAAATCCGTTTTAGCATATGGTTCAGTAGAAATGGGTCGTTTAGAAAAAGGTTTAACTTGGATTTCATTAGCCATTGGTTTAGCGCCGATGTTAGGTTTCTTAGGAACAGTAATCGGTATGATTGGAGCGTTTGATGCCATTGAAGCGGCGGGAGATATTTCACCAACAGTTGTTGCGGGTGGTATTAAGGTTGCCTTATTAACTACGGTGTTTGGTTTGATTGTAGCGATTATTCTTCAAATTTTTTACAATTATATTGTAACAAGAATTGATAGTATCGTAAATGACATGGAAGATGCTTCTATTTCTTTTATTGATATGTTGAAGAAGCACAAGATCTCTGCTTAATTTTTTAACTAAAGAAAAAAGAATAGCATGGAAACTTTTGGAGAAATAGGTATTTATATATCATATGTACTAATAATAATTGCAGCGATAGGTTTGCTTGTTGGAGTGGGTATAGCAGTAGCACAAAATTGGAATGATGGTGGAATGCATGCCGTAATTGGTGTGGCAGCGGTCATCTTATTTTTTGGCATAGGCTACGTTTTGAGCTCAGACGAAGCCTCACAACGATTAATGGAAAAGGGGCTGGGCGATCCAGTGTCATATAGAAGATCAAGTGCGGGAATTATAGCCGTTTATGCATTAGCCATTGTAGCCTCGGTTTTGGTTTTGGTTGATATTGTGAAGGGTTTTGTTGACGGTAATTAAGAATTAACAAGTATGGGAAGAAGTAAAACTAAAGGCGCAAAAGAAATTGATGCGAGTAGTATGGCGGATATTGCCTTTCTCTTGCTGATATTTTTCCTTGTTACAACTACCATTGATCAAGATAAAGGAATTATTCACAAACTACCCACTTGGTCTGAGGAGCCACCGCCAGATGACGTAAGAATCAACGACAGAGAGTTATTAGAGATTCTGGTGAATGCAAACAACCAATTGCTGCTTGAGCAAGATTACGTAGAGTTGAAAGATTTAAAAGATATCGTAATAAAACACCTTGATAACCGGGGAAGATTATTGCAATATTCAACGAGCCCTCAAGAGGCGGTAATCTCTCTGAAAAATGATCGGGGAACGAATTATGGAACTTACATAGAAATTCAGAACTCATTGAAGGCTGGTTATTTGGAAGTAAGGAATAAGTATGCTTTAGCAATAACTGGCGGATCTATGAATTACAAGGAGTTAGATGATTGTGCTGACAATGAAGATTTGGATACCTCAAAACGAAACACTTGTTTAGAGTTGAAGAAAAAAGTTCAAGGAGAATACCCAATGAAAATTTCAGAAGCGGAACCAGTAAATTTAGGAGGAAACTAAAATGTCTAGATTTAGTAAAGATTCAGGAAAAAAAGAAACACCAGCAATTTCAACTGCATCACTGCCAGATATTATTTTTATGCTTTTGTTTTTCTTTATGGTAGTAACCGTAATGAGAGAAACGAATCCGATATTGAAAATAAAAATTCCGCAGGCAACCGAACTTAGTAAGATTGAACTGAAAGAATCTGTAGCATATATCTTGATTGGTACGCCGACAGATGTAAACATTTATGGGTCTGCACCCCGCATTCAGTTAAATGATTCATATGCGGAAGTAGAGAATGTGCAATCTTTCATTAAGAAATCTTATGCGGAAGTTCCAGATGCTTACAAGGGGATTTTCACGGTATCACTTAAGGTAGATGAAGAGGTAACCATGGGAATTGTTACTGACGTAAAACAAGAGCTGAGAAAAGCAGACGCACTTAAGATTAATTATGCAGCCAATAGAAAAGTTGTGGAAGAATAAAATAAATTTATTTCAACAGAAAAAAAGCACCGATGTAAGACATCGGTGCTTTTTTGTTAAGAATCCATTATTTAAACAAAACAGAACAAATAGTGTTTAGATATTTATCATGAATAAAGATAAATTTATCGGTCTTACAATGCTTGCTTTTTTCTTAGTTTTCTTGCTTGTTTTTATCTTCTTAGCCAATATGATGTTTTCAAAACAGGATGACCAAAATCAAGGCACAGAAATCATTTATTTAGAAAAGTAGTAGGATAAAAAAGGTGATTGTGTTTCACGCACAGCTTTTTCGTCGCTTCATAAGGTAAATCTACGTCAGAAGCCCTCTTGAAATTACGATACGCTGTATTTCACTGGTACCCTCATAAAGTTGTGTAATTTTTGCATCCCGCATAAGGCGCTCAACGTGATACTCTTTTACATAACCATACCCGCCAAGAACTTGAACCGCTTCAACGGTGGTTTTCATGGCCACTTCACTTGCAAAGACCTTAGCCATTGCACTAGCCTGTGTGTAATCTTTCTCTTCATCTTTGAGCACAGCCGCTTTGTATACTAAAAGTCGCGCAGCCTCAATTTCTGTAGCCATATCCGCCAATTTAAAAGCAATAGCCTGGTGTTTCGAAATTTCTTTACCGAAAGCTTGCCGTTCCTTGGAGTATTTTACCGCCAACTCATAAGCACCCTGGGCTATTCCCAATGCTTGAGCGGCTATACCAATTCGTCCTCCAGATAAGGTTTGCATTGCAAACTTAAAGCCAAAACCATCATCTCCAATTCTATTTTCCTTGGGGACCCTTACGTCTTGAAACAGCAAGGAGTGCGTATCAGAGCTTCTAATTCCAAGTTTGTCTTCTTTTGCGCCTAAGGTAAAACCATCCATTCCCTTCTCCATAATAAGGACGTTAATCCCTCTGTGCCCTTTTTCTGCGTCGGTTTGTGCTATTACGAGGTGAATATCTGCCTTTCCACCGTTGGTTATCCAATTTTTTGTGCCATTAACTACATAATGATCTCCCATATCGATGGCAGAGGTACGCTGGCTAGTAGCATCACTTCCCGCCTCAGGCTCACTGAGCGCAAATGCTCCAATTTTTTGACCACTAGCTAAAGGTTTTAAGTACTTTTCTTTTTGATCTTCAGTTCCATACTTTTCTAACCCCCAGCACACCAACGAGTTGTTAACGCTCATGGCAACAGAGCAAGAGTTGTCAATTTTAGAAAACTCTTCAACTGCCACACAATAACTTAGCGTGTCCATGCCCCCGCCATCATATTTGGAATCAACCATCATTCCCATAAAACCCAACTCACCCATCTTTTTTAACAAGGCTGTGGGGTGGGTCATGTGAGTATCACGGTCAATTACTCCAGGCAAACATTGGTTTTGGGCAAAACTTCGAGCCGCTTCTTGCACGGTCAATTGCTCTTCGGTCAATTCAAAATTCATAAAAAAACATATTCTTAGTTAAAGCGCTACAAATTTAACTAATTATTGGTGATTATTGTTTAGCGTGCTCTAGTGAAGTTAAATTTTTGAAATACAGAGTTAAGCCAATTCTCTTCATCAAAAATGTTTTAACTTTGGGCTATGATAATCTACAGTGTAACCGTAAAAATAGATTTAAGCAAGCATGATGAGTGGTTGATGTGGATGAAAAATGTGCACATTGATGAAGTTATTGCTACTGGTAAGTTCGAAAAATATAAGTTTCATAGAATATTAGCTGAAGATGAAAGTGACGGCATAACTTATAATGTGCAGTATTATGCAAAGACGATGGCTGATTATTTTGAGTACAGAGACCAATTTGCCCCTAAACTTCAGCGTAAAGGAAAGGACCACTTTAAAGATAATTTTGTTGCCTTTAGAACATTGTTAAAAGAGGTGGAGTAAACTTATAATTCCCAACAAATTTTGTAATTTAGTACTATGCGATTTAAGATGTTTCATACAGAAAAACCAAGACGGTTTTCTTTCCATACCCGGTATTATGATGAGAAGAAACTTGCTACGGAAAATGAAGCATCCATTAAAAAAGGAAGTTTTTCTAAATTTAAAAGTAAGTACCGCACAAATATTTTTGAAAAACAATATGCAGAAGAAGACTCAAAAAGACGTTTTATTTTACTTTCGATTTTCTTTGGATTGCTTACCGTATCGCTTATTGCTTTTGGATACTATGTTTATGGCTCCATTCCCGGAGTGGCCTTTTTAGTGGCAGTTTTATTTTTACTCAAGAAAGCTTCTAATAAATAAGTATGTCCAACATCATTCAACTCTTACCTGATGCAATCGCAAATCAGATTGCGGCTGGAGAAGTCATTCAGCGACCAGCAAGCATTGTTAAGGAATTAATGGAAAACGCTTTGGATGCCCAAGCGAAAGACATTAAACTGATTGTTAAAAATGCTGGACGCACCTTGGTACAAGTTATTGATGATGGGGAAGGTATGTCTCCCGAGGATGCACGGATGAGCTTTGAAAAACACGCCACATCAAAAATCAAAAACATTGACGACTTATTTAGCATTATTACCAAAGGTTTTCGCGGAGAAGCTTTAGCATCAATCGCGGCAATTGCGCAAGTTGAATTAAAGACCCGACAAGATGGAGAGCCTCTTGGCGTGCAAATCAACATAGAGGGATCAAAGATTGAAAAACAAGAACCTTGTCAGTCACCAAAGGGAACATCTATAGCAGTAAAAAACATATTTTATAATGTGCCAGCAAGGCGCAATTTCTTAAAAAGTGACAACGTTGAGACAAAACATATCATAGATGAATTCTTTCGAATTGCTTTACCCCATCCTGAAGTTGCCTTTTCATTAATTATTAACGGCCATGAAATGTATCATGTTAAACCAGGCAACTTGCGTCAGCGGATTAGTGCCTTGTTTGGAGATAAATATAACGACCGGCTGGTACCTATAAAAGAAGAAACGGACGTGGTAAGTATTGGGGGTTATATAGGCAAGCCAGACTCGGCAAAAAAAACGAGGGGAGAACAATATATTTTTGTTAATAAGCGCTTTATAAAAAGCAACTACTTAAACCATGCTATTTTTAAAGCGTATGAAGATGTTGTTACGAAGGATAAATTCCCGTTTTTTGTGCTTTTTATGGAAATAGATCCTGCACGAATTGACATCAATGTGCATCCAAGTAAGCACGAGATTAAATTTGATGAAGAACGGCTAATCTACACTTTTGTAAATGCCGCTTCTCGTCATGGCCTTGCTCAGTATAGCGTTACACCTACTTTGGATTTTGATCAAGAAGACTCTTTGAACCAAATGGGAACCTTTGGACAAAAGGATAAGAATTATGACCCTAATAAATCGGCAATGAGTCTGAGTAAGACAGATTTCCCGTTTTCAGCTAAAAACAAGCAAGCTGGCGATAAATCCAATTTAGGGGATTGGCAGGAGTTGTATAAGATAAACACTGACCCGGACTCTCAATCCTTGGCGCAGCAGGTGAGCCAAATGAATCAAGAGTTACCTTTAGAACAGGAGGCACGACACCAAACACTAAAAGAGAAGTTAAGTGGACCGTACCAGATTCATGCAAAGTATATTTTATCACCTATAAAGTCTGGATATATTGTCTTTGATCAAAACGCTATGCATCAGTGTATTTTGTTTGAACGCTATCTACACACTTTAAGTGCCGGTGATCAATTAAGTCAAAAGCAGCTTTTTCCGCAAAACATTGACCTTCCTCCTCAGGATGCAGCAATCATGCGAGAGATTTTACCAGAAATTAATAACCTAGGCTTTGTTATTAGTGAATTTGGAGCAAACAGCTTTGTCATACATAGTTTCCCAGCGGATATTGATTACAGTAATGAAAGGCAAATTATTGATGAATTCATTGAACAATTTAAAACGGGCACTGGGCTAGGTAAGTTTAGCAGACGAGAAAATGTTGCCAAATCTTTGTCTTTTACGACTGCCATAAAAGCAGGAAAGGTCTTGAGTGCGCTTGAAATGCAAAATTTAATTGATGAGTTATTTGCTTGTGAAAACCCAAATAAAGCGCCAAACGGCAGAAAGACATTTGTTAAGTATGCAATAGAAGATTTAGAGAAAGCTTTTGATAAATAACCCTTGTTAGTACAAAAGAGGCACTTCTATGTTTTGACTGACGAGATTATTTTGTGTTTATCTTTTTAATTTTTCTACTTTATTTTCTATAAAATCTCGTTTTTCAACAGCTCGTTTCTTTAGAAGTAAAACACTACTTATTCTCTTCCATCCATCTTACAATTAAAGGAAAATGATCTTTAGGAGCATCTTTATGACTCAACATATCAATATGCCCATAGTCATTTATAAAACCGGATTCTTTGGCCAAATACCAATAGTCTTTCTTTGCGTTTTTCACTTCACCCATTAAACTCTTAATGTCTTTGGGGTGTCCTAAGAGGGTATCATTTTTACCTGCTACAAACAACAAAGGGGGTAGCGCTTTTGTTTCAAGTACTTTGCCATAATCAAAACCATCTTTATTGTCTTTCCAAGCACTACCCACCTTAATCCACTCATTAATTTGTTTGTAGTGATTAATTGGTTCCTCATCTGAACCTACACCTAATTTGGTGGCGGGAAAATAGCCAAAAATAGGGTTAAGCATTTTCCCTAAAAAATACCAACCGAGTTTTAGTTTTTTAAAATAATTCCAGTTTCGGACACTAATCCATCTTTTCACTCCAAAAAATACAGTATTCACGAAAGGGTGATCAAATCTTGCCATATAAGCCAATAAAAGAATACCCCCCCATGAATGTGCCGCAGCGTGTATGGGAACGTCTCCCTTGATTTCTTTAATTTTTAAAAGGCTTAAGGGGATGTCTGTTTTAATCACATCAACTTGCCCATATAAACTGTTTTTACTCATTTTAGGTCTACTTTCACCCCTTCCTTGCATGTCCATAATGAAAACATCATACCCTTGTTTAGCTAAAAAGGGGGCATACCCTTTAAGGTTTTTGGAATAGAAAATCTTTCCATTTTCCATGGATCCATGTAGTAAAAATGCGGGCGGACCATCCGGGTTTTCGAAGATTCTTTTAAGATGTAGCGCCCCTCCTTCAAAGGGGATAAAAAGAGATGCTGATTGCATGGTTTGTAAAAATACTTTTTTCTTTTGGTTTTTTCCTGCCTAGTATTCCCTACACTTCACAATGTATATGCTCACTATTAAGGAGAGGATTTTTGCTTTCTCGACAATTATTTTTTTAAGTTTAGCTTTAAATAACAAATCTATAGTATGAAGGATCAGTTTGAAGTAATTGGAGGGAAGTCCTTAAAAGGTGACATTACACCTCAAGGCGCAAAGAATGAAGCATTACAGGTGCTGTGTGCTCCACTGTTAACTGCTGAAAAAGTTGAAATGCACAACCTTCCCGATATACGGGACGTTAATTTTTTAATAGAACTACTTAAAGAACTGGGTGTAAAAGTTGAAAAACTTGGGGCTGGAAGCTATAGTTTCCAAGCGGATAATGTCAATTTAGACTACTTGTTGAGCGACGCATTTAAGAAAAGAGCGAGTTCGTTGAGAGGGTCTGTAATGATTATGGGTCCGTTGTTGGCCCGATTCAAAAAAGCATATATTCCCAAACCTGGTGGTGATAAAATTGGCGCCCGACCTTTGGATACACACTTTTTAGGCTTTCAAAAACTGGGAGCTGATTTTTCGTACAACCAAGACGACAACTTTTACACGGTAAAAGCAGAGAATTTACAAGGGACCTATATGTTAATGAATGAACCCTCGGTGACGGGTACGGCGAATGTTGTTATGGCTGCCGTTATGGCTAAAGGACATACAACAATTTACAATGCAGCATGTGAGCCTTACCTCCAACAACTATGCACAATGCTAAATAGTATGGGCGCTAAAATTCAAGGAGTAGGAAGTAATTTATTGGAAATTGATGGAGTAACCGAATTGGGTGGATGTACCCACACTTTACTACCAGACTTTATAGAGGTTGGATCTTTTATTGGTTTGGCAGCAGCTACCCAGTCGGAGTTAACGATTAAAAATTGCCGTATCGATAAACTCGGCCCCATACCAGATGTATTTAAACGATTAGGTATACAACTCGAATTAAGAGGGGATGACATCCATGTTCCCGCTCAAAAAAATTATGAGATTCAACGAATGATTGATGGCTCGATTCCAACAATCTATGACGCTCCTTGGCCGGGCTTTACTCCAGATTTAATATCAATCATCTTGGTTGCTGCTATTCAAGCAAAAGGAAGTGTATTGATTCATCAAAAAATGTTTGACGCCCGTCTGTTCTTTATTGATAAGTTGAAAGATATGGGTGCTCAGATTATATTGTGTGACCCTCACCGAGCGACAGTAATCGGAATTGACCGAAAGTATAAGTTGAGGGGTATTCAAATGAGCAGTCCAGACATTCGCGCAGGTGTTGCCTTGCTTATAGCTGCGATGTCAGCCGAGGGTAAAAGTGTGATTTCTAATATCCATCAGATTGATAGAGGTTACCAAAACATCGATGGCCGATTAAACGCCTTAGGTGCAAGTATTAAACGTCTGTAGCACCTATGCCTTTTTCAAAAAATCAATATTCCTTTTCAAGCCCGCATATTTGGTTCGCTTGACCGGGCTACCCTCAAATAATTTAGTGAATACTTCCTCTGTAATTTCTTCCCATTCTTGTCGATCTTTTCGCAGAAGCTCCTTTCTAGGGTTAAATTGAGGTTCTTGATGGTTTTTGGATTTTGCATTTATAGGACAAACCTCTTGACAGATATCACAGCCATACATCCAACCTTCCATTTTACCTTTAAACTGGCTAGGGATTTTATCTTTTAGTTCAATGGTTAAATAAGAAATACATTTACTAGCATCCATTTGATAAGGTGCATAAATAGCATCTGTTGGACAAGCATCAATACATTTAGTACAACTACCGCAGTGGTCTTTCACAGGGCCATCATAATCTAATTCTAAATCGAGAATTAACTCAGCTAAAAAAAAGTAGGAACCCTTTCGTTTGGTTAACAACAAGGTATTTTTACCTATCCACCCTAAGCCACTTTTTTGCGCCCACACCCGTTCCATTACAGGTGCACTATCTACAAAAGCGCGCCCATCCACGTCACCTATTTCTTCTTGAACGAATTGGAGTAATGCTTTTAGTTTTTTGCGCACTACTTTGTGGTAATCTCTCCCATAGGCATACTTGGAAATCTTAGGTGCTTTGGGGTCTTCTTGTTCTGCTTCCGTATAGTAGTTATAACTCAGTGATATGACTGATTTTGCACCGGGCACTAGCTTTCTTGGGTCCGTTCGCATATCAAAATGATTAGCCATATAAGCCATTTCTCCCTGATGATTATTGTTCAGCCAAGCTTCTAATTTTTTGGCCTCATCATTAAGAAATTCAGCCTTGGAAATGCCAATTTCTTCAAACCCCAAGTCGTGGGCTTTCTGTTTGATGGCATGTGTGTTTTTATAGGTGTTTTCCAAGAGGAATAGATAACTAATTAGGAATAGAGCAAAGATAATAATCAAGATGTACAAGACTATTGGAAAGGTAAAATACTTTTTACTTGGGACATTTAAGCTTAAACGAAGGATGTTTTTATACTTTTCCGCCGGTATTGTTTGAGGGATGTCAACCAAAGGACAGTATAAAACGAATTTTTTAGGACAGAATGTCAGAAAAAATACGGTGGCAAACTTTTTGACAAGATATCTTTGCATAAATTTTATTAAAATGGCAGAGAAGGATAAAGAGACTATTGAGGAGCAAGACCTTAACATGAGCGAAGACGTTCAAGAGGAAGGCGAAAAAGAGGCAGTGGTAGAGCCTAAAAATGAGTTAGAAGACTTAAGCGAACAGTTAACAGAGCAAAAGGAAAAGTACTTGCGCTTATTTGCAGACTTCGATAATTACAAGAAGAGAACAGCTAAAGAGCGTTTAGACTTATTGAATACTGCTGGCAAGGATATTATTCTAAGTGTCATTCCTGTTATTGATGATTTTGAAAGAGCCATTGCTATTGCGGAAAAGGCGACTGAAGTGGATTCTGTAAAAGAAGGGATGGAGCTCATTAAGAATAAAATGTTTAGTGTGTTGCAGCAAAGGGGAATAAATGTTATGGAGTCTGTTGGAGAGCCATTTGACGCTGAAAGACATGAAGCAATTACGGAAATACCAGCGCCGAACGAAGACATGAAGGGAAAAGTTATCGATGAAGTGGAAAAGGGGTATACCATGAACAATAAAATTATCCGTTACGCAAAAGTGGTAGTGGGGAAATAAAACATGTATTTAAGTATGCATACGGGGTAAATAATATGGCTAAAAGGGATTATTACGAGATACTAGGCATTGATAAAGGTGCTTCTGAAGTAGAAATTAAAAAAGCTTACCGAAAGGTAGCCTTAAAATTTCATCCAGACAGGAACCAGGGCGACGATTCTGCAGAGGCGAAGTTTAAGGAAGCTGCGGAGGCTTATGAAGTTTTAGGAAACGCCGAGAAGAAAGCAAAGTATGATAGATTTGGCCATGCGGGAGTAGATGGACCTGGAGGATTTGGTGGTGGCGGAGCAGGCATGAACATGGAGGATATATTTAGCAATTTTGGAGACGTTTTTGGCGGTGGTGGCGGTGGAGATTTCGGTTCTTTTTTTGGCGGCGGTGGTGGTCGTGGTGGTAAGCGAGTTCGCAAAGGCAGTAACTTAAGAGTGAAAGTCAAGCTAAGCTTCGCAGATATTGAATCGGGGATTGAGAAAAAGCTCAAAATAAATAAGTTGGTCAATGTTTCAGGAGCGTCTTACACGACTTGCTCAAGTTGTGGTGGAACCGGATCCGTTAGACGAGTGACAAATACCATTTTAGGTCAGATGCAAACGACGACGACATGCCCTACTTGTAATGGAAGCGGGCAAATCATGGATACAAGACCCCCTGGATCAGACGCAAACGGTCAAAAAAGAGAGGAGCGAGTAGTTTCAGTAAATATTCCAGCAGGAGTTGAAGAGGGCATGCAGCTTCAAGTTAGAGGAGAGGGAAATGAAGGTCCCATGAATGGTATGGCGGGCGACTTAATCGTGCTAATTGAAGAAGTTCCTCATGAATATTTAGTGCGGGACGGGCAAAATGTATTGTTTAAACTAGGGCTTAATTTTGCAGACGCTGCCTTGGGCACATCTGTAGAGGTGCCGACTATAAGTGGTAAGGCGAAGATTAAAATTTCTGAAGGAACGCAAAGTGGAAAGGTGTTAAGGCTCAAAGGCAAAGGGCTTCCATCGGTCAATGCTTATGGAAAAGGAGATCAATTGGTATATATATCAATATATACACCTAAAAACCTATCTAAGGATGAAAAAGCGGCCTTACAAAAGTTTAGAGAATCTGAAAATTTTGAAGCAAAACCTGAAAAGGCTGATCAAGGATTCTTTGAAAATGTAAAAGACTTTTTTAGCTAGCCAAGCTAGCGTTTATTAGTATTAGATAAGCAATCAAATAGGCTCACCAAGCACTAATATTTTTTAGGGTTCAGCTAAATAGATCAGAGTAATCTACTAAATATAGATTTCTTTACACCATGCTACGAAATTTGATTTTAATTCTTGTTTCTTTTTGCTTTATACACATTGCTCAGGCTTGGGGCTTTTGGGCACATCAGCGCATTAATCGCTTGGCAATTTTTTCTCTACCCCCAGCTATGTTTACTTTTTATAAGGCAAACATTGAGTATATCACCGAACACGCTGTTGATCCAGACAAACGAAGATATGTAGTAGTAGGAGAAGCACCTAAACACTTTATTGACTTGGATCATTTTTGTGCCTACCCCTGTGATAGCTTTCCGCGCAAATGGCAGGAAGCAAAGAGCATATACTCAGAAGACACTCTTAATGCTTATGGTATTGTTCCTTGGGTCATTGAATGGACGATGAATAAGCTTACTGGAGCCTTCGTGGACAAAGACAAAGCCTTAATTTTAAAGTACTCTGCTGATCTTGGTCATTACATTGCAGATAGTCATGTACCCTTGCATACTACGGAGAATTATAATGGTCAATTAACAGATCAACAGGGTATCCACGGCTTTTGGGAAAGTCGTTTACCTGAGCTATTTCACGAGGAATATTCCTTTTGGGTGGGAGGTGCTTCATATATAAAAAATAGGAATGAATTTATCTGGACAAACATCTTACATGCGCACAATCAACTAGAGGGCGTATTAAGTTTAGAAAAGCAATTGGATAAGACATACCCTAATGATCAAAAGTACGCCTTTGAGGCAAGGGGTGAATCTTTGATTAAAACATATTCTCGGGGATATTCCCTTGCTTATCACATATTATTAGATGGTATGGTTGAAAATCAAATGCAATTGAGCGTAAAGCACATTGCAGACCTATGGTTTACTTGTTGGGTGGGTGCAGGCTTACCGAATTTAAGTGATTTGGACTTCAATAATATACGAGAACCTGCAGGACAGGAAAATGAAGGAAAAGTCCTTAAGATAAAAAGCCGTCCTCATGCAGAAACCGGATTTGATGTTTTATTAGATAAACCTTAAACGCCTAAGGCATTAAAAAGATAGTGATTAAAGAAATAGAATGCAGCAACCCCAGCAATGTAACCCACTAAGGCCAACCAGGCTATTTTTTTCAAATACCAAAAGAAATCAATTTTTTCCATTCCCATAGCTACAACCCCTGCAGCCGAACCAATAATTAACATGCTGCCACCAGTACCAGCGGTAAACGCAATAAGGTGCCAATCGGGATGGTCCATTACTAAATCTGGGAACATTCCCATGCCAGCGGCAACCAAAGGAACATTATCTACAACGGCACTAGCAAAACCTAAAATAATAATGAAAAGATCAGTACCAATAGATCCTTCTACCGATTGCCCAAACTGGAAAATCATTCCCAAAGATTCCAAAGCAGCCACCGTCATTAAAATACCCAAGAAAAATAACAAACTAGGCATCTCAATCTTTCCCAATGCGGAATGTACAGGACTTAGATGGTCAGTATCAGAAGTAGCATCGGACATCTCAAATTCTCTGTTGGTAACAAGTTCAGCGAAGATTGTAAAGATGGCAAGTGACAACATCATGCCGACATATGGAGGAAGGTGAGTTAGTGTTTTAAACACAGGCACGGCTAAAATCAACGCAAGCCCCAAATACAACATAAAAGCGGAGTGCTTATTTATTACTTCGTTTTCCTCTGGCGCATCAAAAGTGCCTTGGAATGCTTTCATTTTGCTTGCCAAATAGGTTGGTATAAGCATACAAATTAGGGAGGGAAAAATTAAGTGTTCTATTAATTTAAGTGTTGTAACTTTTTCTCCCATCCACAACATCGTTGTGGTTACATCTCCAATAGGTGACCAAGCACCACCCGCATTAGCGGTGACAACAATTAACCCCACATACCAGATTCGGTCTTCACGTTTTTTGATCAACTTAGCAAGGATAGAAATCAAAACAATTGTAGCTGTTAAGTTGTCAATAATAGCAGAAAGAATAAATGCTAGAATGGCAACTATCCACAGGAGAGTTTTCTTTTGATTGGTTTTTATAAATTGCTTAATAGTTGCAAAACCATCGAAATGATCAATGATTTCAACAATAGTCATTGCTCCAATTAAGAATATAAGAATCTCACAAGTTTTACCAAAATGGTGCAACAAAACCGCTTCAATGGTGCTTTCCTCTAAGCCGTGAGGACTTACCTCAAAGACAGGAAGGTGAGAAAGAGATACAACCGCCCAAGCAAGAGCCATCATAGCTAGGGCAGGCACTAGCTTATCTATTTTCAAGTTGTGCTCCAAGGTAATAGCAAGATAACCTAGAACAAATATAATGAGTACTACCAATTCCATTGTTAGATTAATTTGTTGAGTGCGATTTCAAATGCGGTTTGGGCAATATTGAGTTTTGAACTGTTTTTTACTCGAGTATCTTCAATAGCCTTTTTAATAATTTCAGAAGTATCTTTAAAAATAGACTCATCGGTCATAATCGTTGGCAGGTCATTGGACATTAAGAACGCAAAAACTCTTGCCATACCACAATTAGAAATGAAGTCAGGAATAATACTAATATGTTGATCTGCATATTTTGCTATAGGACCAAAAAATATTTCGTTATCAGCGAAAGGCACATTTGCCCCACAAGCAATTACCTCAATTCCGGAGGCAATCATTTCATCTACCTGGGTTTTTTGAATAAGTCTTGAAGCAGCACAAGGAATAAATACCTCTGCTTCCATTTTCCAGATTGCTTTATTCACTTGTTCGAAAGGAAGCATATCTGGGTGACTTAACTTATTGCCATCTTTTGTCACAAAAAACTCACGTATTTCTTCTAAAGAAAAACCGTCTTTATTCATCAATCCACCATCGCGATCAATAATTCCTACAACTTTTGCACCACTTTGCGCCAGGTAATAAGCCCCAGCAGAACCCACATTTCCCCAGCCCTGTACAATCACTCTTTTACCTTTCAGGCTGCCACCATAGATAGCATAATAATGGCGAACAGATTCAGCCACACCCCACCCCGTTATCATGTCAGCGACCACATACTTGTTGCCCGATTTTGGAGTGTATCTTTCATCCTCAATAACTTGAAGAACTCCCCTTCTTAGCTGCCCGATACGGTGAATTTTTTGAGGTTCTGTAGGTTGGAAGTGTCCGTTAAAAACACCTTCTTGTGGATGCCAAACACCACAATCTTCTGTTATGGGAATAACTTCATGAATTTCATCAACATTTAAATCACCGCCCGTTCCGTAGTAATTTTTAAGTAGTGGAGCAACAGCATGGTACCACCTCTTTAAAACACCTTTTTTTCTAGGGTCGTTAGGGTCGAAGTTTATACCTGATTTTGCACCGCCGATTGCAGGGCCAGAAACCGAAAATTTCACCTCCATTGTTTTTGCCAAAGAGGTCACTTCGTGCTTATCTAAACCTATGCGCATCCTTGTTCCTCCTCCTGCTGCACCACCACGCAGGGAGTTTATAACCACCCACCCCTCGGCTTCGGTTTCAGAATCTTTCCATTCGAAAACAATTTCAGGTTGTTTATTTTCAAACTTCTTCAATAAATCATTCATGGTTATTGCTTTTGGCTTTGCCCTGCAAACCTACGATTTTTTGACATTTTCATTCAAAATAATTCTGAATTTAAAGTAAATGTCTGTTTTTGAGGAATATCAACTGATTTTTTAGAAAACTTATCACGACCATATTAGAATTTTCAATGCAAGGACAATACCTTAGTTCCAAATTCAAGTAATGATTTTTGATTTTTTAGAACAAGTCAAGCAAGATGAAATATTTCCGAAAGAGGGGGAATGGCAAACCAACCAATTAGGTGCAAATATTGAGCAAAGATTCAAAGGTGAATTAGAGGGTGAGGAATTTAAGCTCGCAATAATTGGTGTTGGTGAAGATAGGAGTAGCATCAACAACTCTGGTTGCGGTGCAGGAATCAATACAATCAGAAAAGAATTATATAGTTTATTTTTACATTTCGATTTACCCAAAACGATTGATTTAGGGAACATTGTTTTAGGGCGCACGATTAAAGACACACAGGTAGCTTTAAAAATGGTTGTTTCGGAATTATTGGATTTGCGTATTACGCCCATCATTTTAGGCGGTGGACACGATATGACATATGGTCAATACCAGGCTTATGAGAATAGAATTCATGCCGTAGATATTGTTGTCATCGATGAAAGGATAGATTTATTAGAAAGCGAAGAAGTAAATGCAGCATCTTTTTTAAGACACATTATTATGCATCAGCCTAATTTTCTGTTTTCTGCTAATCATTTGGGCCATCAGTTATTTTACAATGATCCTAAAAACATTGATGTCTTAGAATCTTTGAATTTTGATGTTTTACGCTTAGGTGAAGTGAAGAAGGATATTTTTGAAATGGAGCCAATTTTGCGAAATGCAGATATGTTGAGCTTCGACTTATCAGCGTTGCGATGTTCAGATGTGCCAGCAAATGGAATTACTTCACCCAATGGTTTGAGTGGAGAGGAGGCTTGTCAGTTGTGTCGATTTGCGGGATTTAGTAATAAAACGTCTTCATTTGGTTTATATGAGTTTAATCCTAATTTCGACCAGAATAATCAAGGCGCAAAACAAGCTAGTCAAATGATTTGGTACTTCATAGAGGGCTTTGCAAATCGTAAAGAGAATGACTATCCTTCGGAAAACAACAAGCAATTCATGAAGTATTATGTGAAGCTGGAAAGCAGTGAACATGAAGTTGTATTTTGGAAGAGCAACTACAGCAATAAATGGTGGATGGAAGTCCCTCAAAAAAATTCAGAGCTTAACAAATTCATTCCTTGCAGTTATAAGGATTATGAGAATGCTATGCAGGGTGAGTTGCCCGACAAATGGATGAAGGTTTATGCAAGGTTGAACTAATAAATTAATCCATCCATCCTTCAAGTATTTTATTTACTATGGATTATTTAAGTTTAGAAGGAAAATCGTTCTTTCAAAAATGCAAGACACGCCAAGACGAACTGCGCTGGCGTATCTTACAAAAATAAACCCAAGGAATTTTTGGGTTAGAACCAACTAGGCTGCAATTGGCTCATTCAATTGATGAATAGGAAAGTCTATTCTGCTGATTTTTCTGAGTAAAGCATTTAAATATTGCTTATCGCTTGCATAGCTAAAGTGATTGGTGTCTAGCCGATTTAGCGCATTGTAAACATGAATCTTTGCGTGGCTAGTTTTCTTTAAATCTATACTTAGCACTGCTAAAAAACCGTGAATGTGTACAGCCAGGTAATCATTGTTTTGCTTAGCAAAGATTAAAGCCTCACGTGCAATATCCATAGCTTTTAGCTTATAGCTTTTGTTGGCGCTGTCTATGGCCAACTCAAATAATTTTTCAATGTTTACATTTCCTTGGAAAGTAGTATTGATGTCTTGTTGAACTTCGGATTGTAGTCTCATAATTAATAATTTTGATTCAAAGATATTCAAGCTAAACGCATTCAATATGCGTTTTGATTTTTTCTTTAAAAATTAAGCTTGTAGGTTCTCGAAGCTGTCAGGTTAATTTTTACTTTTACAATTCAATCAGTTTATGGGACATAGAAAAATTAGACATAAAGTTTATGAGGAGTTAGAGATAACGGGTTTATCTTCGGAAGGCTTGGGCATTGCACGGGTAGACGAGAAGGTTGTTTTTGTGGAGCAATGTATACCCGGTGACGTGGTAAGAGCAAGAACTTTTCAACGAAGAAAGAGTTTTGAGAAAGCGAGAATCTTAGAGCTTACTAAACCTTCTATTGATAGGCAGGCACATTTTTGTAAGCACTTTGAATCCTGCGGAGGCTGCAAGTGGCAATACCTTCCTTACGAAAAGCAAATTACCTTTAAAGACCAAATTGTATCTGATGCCTTTGCGCGTTTGGCAAAAGTGGAGGTTGGTGCACGACTGCCTATTCTACCCGCTCTAGAGACTGAGTTTTATAGAAACAAATTGGAATATACCTTTTCAACAAATCGTTGGTTTACCAAAGAAGAAATTGCCACAGGAGAGGACCTAGATTTTAGGGCGCTCGGATTTCACGTACCAGGTCAACACACCAAAGTGGTAGATATTGAAAAGTGTTATCTGCAAAATGAATTTTCGAACAAGCTAAGAAACGCAGTAAGAGAATATGCGCTAGAAAAAGACCTCGTCTTTTATAATATAAAGATTAGGGAAGGATTCTTGCGAAATTTAGTCGTGAGAACGGCGAGCACTGGAGAGATCTTGGTAATCTTAATTGTCAATGAAGACAACGATGAACTTCTTCCATTGATGGCATTTATCAAAGAAAAGTTTCCTGAAATAACATCTTTAAACTATATCATTAACCCAAAATTGAATGACACTTATTTTGACCAAACTCCGATTTGTTATTCAGGGAAATCTTTCATTATTGAAAAACTAGGAAAATTTTCATTTAAGGTTCGCCCAAAATCATTCTTTCAAACCAACACCAGCCAGGGCGAACGCCTTTATGATGTGATTAAAAATTTTGCTGCCTTACAAGGCACGGAAACACTGTATGATTTATATGCAGGTGTGGGAAGTATCGGCCTTTATTTGTCTGATAATTGCAATAAGTTAGTCGGTATAGAACAAATAGATCAAGCAGTTGAAGATGCAAAAGAAAATGCAAAGCTAAATGCGGTAGAGAATGCTGACTTTCACGTCGGAGATGTGCGCTTGTTGCTGAATGCGGATTTTTTAGCAAAAAATGGGCAGCCCGATATTTTAGTCACAGATCCTCCTCGAGGGGGTATGCATCCGGAGATCTTACAAACGATACTAGAAGCAAGAGTACCGAAGATTGTTTATGTGAGTTGCAACCCAAGCACACAAGCAAGAGACATTGCTGCTTTAGATGAGTTGTATAAAGTGGTTAAAATGCAGGCTGTAGACATGTTCCCGCATACCGTGCATATTGAGAATGTGGCTTTGCTTGAATTGAAGTAGTGCTTGCTATTTGTAATCCTCAACCACACCCATCAACACATTAGATAAATAATACAGCCACCCCATCACACCCAAATGCAGGACATCATTGGCTGAGAACCAAATTCCTTTGCTCCAGAGTAATTCTGTATAGTGGAAATTCAAGTAGAGGTAGTAGGCAATAAGGGTTAGCATAAGGACCAACCAAGCCATTAGATGCTTCCTACTGCTTTCATTTGAGTTTTTGATATGTTGGTAGATGGTTATGGTAAATATGCTTAGATAAAGCGGAGCAAGAGATAAGAGTAAAAACTCAAATGACACCAATAAGTGCAGATCTTCCTTAAAAGCAGTTAAGCTCAATACCGTGAAAACCAAACAATAGCCAAGTGTTATAATGCTTATTGTTTTTATTTTAGAATATCGAAGAAAAGTCATACCTATTGCCAAGCATAAAAAACCCGCAGACCAGACGGTAAGTATATTATAGGCAACTTCAAATGAGCTGGTGACATCACAAAATTCTTTTCCAACACATTTTATTAAATAAGCAAACGCTTGAAAGCTAGAGCCAGCAGACAATGCTCCAATTCCACCCAAAACTAAGGAAACACTCCAATATAACTTGGCTTTTTGGCCACCTTGGGTTTGGTAATATTTGTATCCAACAAATAATCCGTAAAAAGCAAGCATATAAACTAAAACGCTTGAACTAATTTGGTTGATTCGTATTCCAAAAACTTCTAAGCATGGTTGGTTTAAGCACCAACTTGAAGCGGGGATGCGTTCCGGATCAGTAAAAAAAAACGATAAAAATTCATTAACATATGTAAGGAAATCCAACATAATTCAGAACAAATTATTTACAATAGTTTACCAGCTTATGGGTTAGGCTTTCAATATAATAACTGCCTTGAGCTGGATCAGCAATTTTATTCAACCCGCTTTCATGTTTGAGAATTAATTGAATGTTTCTGGCCAAACGTTTTGACCGAAGCGTAGAACTTATTGGCCTTACAACGAGATGATTTGCACCGCCCAATACAGCACTCATGGCCATGCTTGTCGCTTTAATCAAGTTGTCCTCTTCATCTTCACCATAGGCTTCTGGTGCAAAGTTCACCTTTATAAAGGGCAAACTAACACTTAGATTGAGTTCTTTCATCAAGAAGGTCCACAACAGTTTAAACGCTCTTAGCTTAGCTATGTTAATCAAGTATGCGTTGTCAACCAAAAAGGTAAACTGCAGCTGATCGGCCATCAACTGTTTGTCAGTTGCTTGGCTTAACATTGCCCTGGCCACCAATAAAGAGTTCTTAATTTCTTTGTGAACATTTTCAGGTCCTTTATAGTAAGCTGAAGCATTAATATGAATGCTTTTAACGGAAGACGCGTGAGCTACGTCCAAATGAAAGTAAGCCGAAGCTTGTATAGCTCTTTGTTTTAAGAGCGCTAACCAGTTTAAGAAGGTTCCTCTATCGTTTGAGGTGAAATGACAGACAATATGTTCAAGCCCGACACCTTCAAATAGCGCTTCTAAATCTTCTAGGCTTGGCGTACTGTTAAATGAAAAGCTGGGGGCCGTTAAACCATGCATGAGGTCATTCAAGAGTTGTTTATTGCTTGCAGCGTAATTCGTAATTTCATAATGCTCACCAACCTGCCAATCAGGATTGCTTTCTTTTAGGATGGCAGTGTCTGTTTCGGGAACATCACTAGCGGTGTAATAGGGACTTAAAAGGATGCTTTCATTAAGCTGCCAAGAGAGATCTCCGATGCTCTTCCCCTTAAGGTCTTGGCTCGCTTTAACCTCCCATTCCTCTTTCGAATTAGTGTCAAAACTATTTAAAATATTTTGTACGATTGATGCTGACATATCAATTTTAGTTAAAGGTAATTATTTGTGAATTTAAGTCGAAAAGATTTAAGCATAAAACTTTATACCCTTACCTTTGTATAAAATATACTTCTATGTCCACATTTACAAACTTGCTTGCTGAAAATATTGATGGGATTTTAACGATTACTATAAATAGACCTAAAAGCCTCAACGCATTGAATAAGCTTACCATTCAAGAGATTGGTGCTGCCATAAAGGAAGTTTACAGCAATCAAGAAATCAAAGGAGCTATCTTGATTGGTGCAGGAGACAAAGCGTTTGTTGCTGGGGCAGATATTAGCGAATTCATTTCGCTTAGTCAGGAAGATGCTAAAGCGCTATCAAAAGCAGGACATGATATATTCAATGCTATTGAGAATTGTCCGAAACCTATCATTGCTTGTGTTAATGGATTTGCCCTTGGCGGGGGATGTGAGTTAGCCATGGCTTGCCATATGAGAGTAGCCTCACCAAATGCACGTTTTGGTCAGCCTGAAGTGAATTTGGGAATTATACCAGGTTACGGAGGAACGCAACGACTTATTCAACTGATTGGTAGAGGCAGAGCCTATGAGTTATTAACCACGGCGAATATGATAGATGCGGAACAAGCGAANGAATGGGGCTTAGTGAATTATGTAGAGATNCATGANGATNTAATTGTAAAAGCTTCTGCTNTTATTAACAAAATAGCNAAGAAAGCGCCTCTTGCAATTGCCAAAACNGTANAATGNATAAATGCCTATTTTGATAAAAATAAGGATGGTTTTAAAACTGAAATAGATGAGTTTGCTGCNTGTGCGGCCACAGNAGATTTTAAGGAAGGNGCAAGTGCATTTTTAGAGAAGAGAAAAGCGAATTTTAAAGGAAAGTNAGGANGAGNTCTTCNCNNGAAAATCAAAAGACGCGANGCTTGAANACATTAGNTAAATANATAATGATAGNGTGAAGGATAATTACAGCTTTGNCAGAGAAATAAAAATGAAATTGCTAAGTTTATTGTAAATAATTTATAAATATTGCCTCTGCACCCNTGCGAGAAATATATAAAATCAGNACTTATGAGCACAAGAAAAGAAAAAGATACCTTAGGANTNGTTGAAGTACCTGCNGATAAATATTGGGGCGCACAAACACAACGTTCAACGAAGAACTTTAGGATTAATCANNAAAATGGCAAAATGCCATTGGAGATTATTAAAGCATTNGCCGTCTTAAAAAAAGCAGCAGCTAAGACCAATCATAGNNTAGGTGTNCTTGCTGAGGAAAAGTCAGTATTAATNGGTCANGTTTGCGATGAAATTTTAGCTGGTAAGTTGGANGANCAATTTCCTTTAGTCGTNTGGCAAACGGGNAGTGGAACCCAAAGTAANATGAANTGTAATGAGGTTATNGCCTTTCGGGGGCANGTGCTTAACGGCGGNAAACTGACNGATGAGAGNAAGATTTTACATCCCAATGATGACGTAAATAAATCNCAATCAAGNAATGACACTTTCCCTACAGCAATGCACATTGCTGCGTATGCCATTTTGATGGAGGTAACNATACCNGGNATTGTTGAATTAAGNGATGCTTTAGCAGCAAAATCNAAAGCATTTATGGACCTTGTAAAAATTGGNAGAACGCATTTTATGGATGCAACNCCNTTGACTTTAGGTCAGGAATTGTCGGGCTATGTGAGTCAATTAAACCATGGATTGAGAGCTATCGAAAACACCCTTGANCATTTAAGTGAANTAGCTTTAGGTGGNACAGCTGTTGGNACGGGCATAAACACTCCCGNAGGATATTCAGCGCTNGTAGCNGAAAANATTGCNGAAATTACAGGACTNCCTTTTGTAACAGCGGAAAACAAATTTGAAGCATTAGCAGCTCATGATGCAATNGTTGAAGCNCATGGGGCGCTAAAAACAGTNGCNGTTAGTTTGATGAAAATAGGCAACGATATTCGAATGTTGTCTTCAGGTCCTCGNTGTGGAATTGGAGAAATTATTATTCCAGCGAATGAGCCCGGTTCTTCNATCATGCCAGGAAAAGTNAANCCAACNCAAAGCGAAGCGATTACTATGGTTGCNGCNCAAGTTATGGGNAATGATGTAGCGATTAATATTGGTGGATCAAATGGNCATTTTGAATTGAANGTGTTNAAACCAATGATGATTGATAATTTCATTCATTCAGCACGCTTAATTGGNGATGCNTGTCTCTCNTTNACNGAGAATTGTGTANTTGGANTGGAGCCCAACCAAGCNAGAATAANAGAAAACTTAAANAATTCNNTAATGCTNGTGACGGCCTTAAANACAAAAATTGGNTACTACAAGGCTGCTGAAATAGCNGGTAAAGCNCATGCTGAAAANAAAACCTTGAANGAAGTTGCTNTAGAACTNGGCTATNTAACAAGTGAAGAATTTGATGAATGGGTCGATCCTAGTAAAATGATAGGCTAAATGGAACGGCCTTTTTTCAAATAATTATCTTTGAATTGCAAAAGTAAACTATGTTAGATAAACTAGAACCAATTGCCATAAAGTTTGAGGAAGTTCGACAAAAACTTTCAGATCCCAGCGTTATGCAGGATATGAAGGAATTTACACGACTGAGCAAGGAGTATAAGGAATTGGAGGATGTCAAGAAAATTTATGATGAGTATAAAAATGTACTGAGTAATTTAACTAATACGAAGAATATTTTATCGACTGAGCGTGATGATGAAATGCGGGAAATGGCAAAAATGGAGTTGGATGAGTTAGAATCTGACCAAGCGCGATTGGAAGAGGAAATCAAGGTCCTATTGGTGCCCAAAGATCCGGAAGACGGAAAGGATGTCTTACTTGAAATCAGGGCAGGAACAGGCGGTGATGAGGCAAGTATTTTCGCAGGTGATTTATTTAGAATGTACGCAACATATTGCGCAAACAAAGGGTTTAAAACGGAGTTGATTAGCACAAGCGAAGGAACTGCCGGAGGATATAAGGAAGTGGTCATGCAGGTAAAAGGCAGTCAAGTATATGGTACCCTTAAATATGAAAGTGGGGTGCATCGAGTGCAACGTGTTCCTAAAACGGAAAGCCAAGGAAGGGTGCATACTTCAGCAGCCTCTGTGGCTGTTTTGCCAGAAGTGGATGAAGTAGATGTAAGCATAAACCCTGCTGATTTGAAAGTGGACACCTTTCGGGCAAGCGGAGCAGGAGGACAGCATGTGAATAAAACGGAATCAGCTATTCGAATTACACACATCCCCTCAGGAGTGGTAGTTGAGTGCCAAGAAGGAAGATCGCAACACAAGAATAGGGAAATTGCTATGCGATATCTCCGTTCTAAATTGTATGAACAAGCCAATGCCGAGCGACATGCCGAGATTGCTGATAAGCGAAAATCTTTGGTTAGTTCAGGCGATCGTTCAGCTAAGATAAGAACCTATAATTACCCTCAAGGACGAGTTACAGACCACAGAATAGGGCTTACCTTATATAACCTAGATGCCATTATCGGTGGTGAAGTGGATCAGGTAATTGAAAAGTTAAAAATTGCAGAACAAAGTGAAAAATTATCTGCAATGGAAGGATTAAGTTAAATGCCAAAAACAACGCCATGATTGCAATTTTATCTCCTGCTAAAAAATTGAACGAAAACTCTTTAGAGGATTACTCACAAGAATTTAGTCAAGCCAGGTTTTTAGATGATTCGGAAGAATTGATGAAATATCTAAAAAAAATGAAGCCGAAAGCTATTGGAAAGTTGATGGACTTGAGTGCAAACCTCGCGGAGCTTAATTTCGAGAGAAATCAACAATGGGAAAAGCTTCATGATGCTGAGAATAGTAAACCTGCCATTCTTACCTTTAACGGAGACGCTTACTTAGGCTTAAACGCGGATGATTTTAGTCCAGAAGATTTTTCATTTGC
>PAME01000006.1 GCA_002707155.1 Crocinitomicaceae bacterium
ATATCTACATCAAAGCCTAAATCGGCAAAGGAAGTAGCCACCACTTTAGCCCCTCTATCGTGTCCGTCTTGTCCCATCTTAGCCACCATAATACGCGGTCGTCTGCCTTTGTGTTGGGCAAAAGTCTCGGTTAAGTCTTGGGCCTTTTTGAAATGGGGGTTGTTGTCTATTTCCATCTTGTACACTCCTGATATTGAACTGCTTTGTGCTTGATAGCGTCCAAAAACGCTTTCACAAGCATACGAAATTTCTCCTAAAGTAGCCTTTTGCCGTGCGGCATTTACTGCTAAGTCTAAGAGGTTTCCTTCGCCACTTTCACAGGCTCGTGTGAGGGCTTGAAGGCTTTGCTGAACGGTTTCATTATCCCTTTCCGCTTTGAGGGCGTTTAGCCGTTCTATCTGTGATAGCCTTACCGTAGTGTTGTCCACCTCTAGAATATCCAGTGTTTGGTCTTCCTCTTCAATGGTGTATTTGTTTACGCCAACTATGGTGTCTTTGCCACTATCGATGCGGGCTTGTTTCCTAGCGGCGGCTTCTTCAATACGCATCTTTGGTAAGCCTGTTTCTATGGCTTTTGCCATGCCGCCTAAATCTTCTATCACCTGAATGTGTTGCCAAGCTTTGTGAGCAATGTCGTGGGTCAGCTTTTCCACATAGTAGGAGCCACCCCAAGGGTCAACGGTTTGGCACAGACCAATGTCCTTTTGTAGATAGAGCTGTGTGTCTCTAGCAATCTTAGCCGAAAAGTCGGTTGGTAAAGCAATAGCCTCATCGAGGGCGTTAGTGTGCAAAGACTGTGTGCCACCCATCACCGCTGCCATAGCTTCTACACAGGTACGGCTAACATTATTGAAGGGGTCTTGCTCCGTTAGGCTCCACCCACTGGTTTGGCAATGCGTTCTGAGGGCTAAAGACTTAGGGTTTTTAGGATTGAATTGCTTAACGATTTTTGCCCAAAGCATTCGAGCGGCTCTCATCTTGGCAATTTCCATAAAGTGGTTCATACCAATGCCCCAAAAGAAGGACAAGCGAGGAGCAAAGCGGTCAATATCCAGTCCGGCGGCAATGCCTTTACGGATGTATTCTAAGCCATCGGCTAGGGTGTAGGCGAGTTCTATATCGGCTGTAGCACCTGCCTCTTGCATATGGTAGCCTGAAATACTAATGCTATTGAACTTGGGCATATGCTGAGCCGTGTATTCAAAGATGTCGGAAATGATACGCATGGAATGTTTTGGCGGATAGATGTAGGTATTTCGCACCATAAATTCCTTTAGGATATCGTTTTGTATGGTTCCTGCCAAGTCCTTTTTGTCCACGCCTTGTTGCTCGGCAGCGACTATATAAAATGCCATAATGGGCAATACCGCTCCGTTCATGGTCATAGATACCGACATTTTATCAAGGGGAATGTCATCGAAAAGAATGTTCATATCCTTGATGGAGTCAATGGCAACACCGGCTTTACCGACATCGCCCTCTACACGTTCGTGATCGGAATCGTAACCGCGGTGTGTGGCAAGGTCAAAAGCGACTGACAGTCCTTTTTGTCCGGCTTCCAAATTTCTTCTGTAAAAAGCATTGGAGGCTTCTGCCGTAGAAAAACCAGCGTATTGGCGAATAGTCCATGCTCTGCTGACATACATACTGGAGTAAGGCCCTCTGAGGTTAGGGGCAAGACCTGCTCCAAATCCGAGGTGTTCTAAACCTTCAATATCTTCTGAGGTGTAACGTCTTTTAACCTCTATTTGTTCAGCCGTTTTCCATGGCGACTTAATGTCTATTTCTATCAAAGTATCTTCTCTCTTACCCTTTAAAAACTGTTGGGTGAGGGTTTCGATATAATAGCTTCCTGCACTAGGGTCTTGTACTTTTCCTAAAAAGCTTTCTTCCAAAAGGATGTGGTGCTGATTGCGTGCCAATCGATTGGAGAAGTCGTTAGGGGCTTCAAAAGACTGGTTGTAAGGGCGAATCATGAGGGCATCGCAACCGCCCAAAATAGCGGACATACTCTCGGTAGTGGTGCGTAATAAATTGGTATAGGGCTCTTCACTTTCTTTGTTGGAAAGACTAGTCTGTGCAAAGATGTTTGGAAAGCCTTGAAAGTGTGTTTCAAAGAGGGAAACGAAAGCCCTCATTTTGGCAATCTCCTTGAAATAGTCACTGCCAATTGTAAAAATGTATTGGGAATTGATGTAGCCGTCTTCCACCGCTTGGTGAATATCGTCAACCACAACGGAATGGTAGTAGAAATTGGGAAGTTCACCTTCTTCCTGACCAAAAAAGCTACCGTTTATGTCCTCTGTGTCTATGCCTCTGTCGGCAACCAATTGTTCCCATAATTTAGGGGTATCACTNGAGTAATTTTCAAAGTGTACCTCTATGTGCTGTATCAATATGTCTTTGAACAGATTGGGCAAATCGGTGGGGTTGGAAAAGCATAGGGCGTTCATGCCATTGTTCAGTGCTTCCAAAGCCTGTCGGTTGCCTTCTTTGGCATTGCTGCCATCAATCCATTGTACATTCATCCATTTGTGTGGAGAGGATAGAGGCTTAAAATGCTGGTGTGTATCGCTATGGTAAAAAGGAAGTATGCCGTCACTGTTGGTGAGGTCTTCAAAGGTTTTCCCTTTTAAATCGCTCGATAATTTGTCTTTCCATTGCTGAGTACTAAGGGAGTCGAATTCTGAAAATAGTTTATTCATCATCTTTAATGATTACAATTATATCTTCGTTTTCTTTTTTCATGAGGTATTTTTCGCGGGCAAACTTCTCTTGGGTCTCGGTATTGTTGGTGAGGTCAAAAAGAGCGATGCTGTCTTTTTCAATTTCTTTGAGGTAGTATTCTTTTTGTTCTTTCAAATCATCAATTTCAGATTGAAGACGTGCTTGCTTAATCCAATTATTGGAATCAAAAAATGCTACCCAAATCAATAAAGCTAGGGTTACCAGAACAAATTTGTTCTTAAGGATAGGGGGTAATTTGTCGTAGTACTCCTTNAACATGTTACCAAAAGTAAAAAAAAACCTTGGGTCAAGGCCCAAGGTTTAAAAGATTATCCCAAAAATGGGTACCTGTAGTCCTGTGCCGGAACGAATGTTTCCTTAATGGTTCTTGGTGACACCCATCTAAGGAGGTTGAGAATAGAACCGGCTTTATCGTTTGTTCCTGAGCCTCTAGCTCCACCAAATGGCTGCTGACCAACGACTGCACCTGTAGGCTTATCGTTGATGTAGAAGTTTCCTGCGGCATTTTCCAATGCTTTAGAGGCTTCTTCAATAGCGTAACGGTCGNTAGAGAAAATAGCACCTGTAAGAGCGTATTCGCTAGTGCCATCCACTAATTCTAGTGTCGCTTTCCAGTCTTTAGGCTCGTAAACGTAAATGGTAATGACTGGTCCAAATATTTCTTCACAAAGTGTTCTGAATTTAGGANTGGTCGTTACTACTACGGTAGGCTCTATGAAGTAGCCTTTGGATTTATCGTATCCACCGCCAACAATAATCTCTGCATCGGATTGCTTCTTGACATAGTCGATATAGTCTGCAATTCTATCAAAGGCCTTTTCGTCAATAACAGCATTAATGAAATTGGATGGATCGTCAGGACTTCCCATCTTAAAGGATTGAGCATCAGCTANGATTTGTGACTTGACGTCTCCCCAAATATTTGAAGGGATATAGGCTCTAGATGCNGCCGAACATTTTTGTCCTTGGTATTCAAATGCTCCTCTCGAAATACCCGTTGCTACTTCTGCAGCGACTGCTGATTCGTGTGCCACGATAAAGTCTTTACCNCCTGTTTCACCTACAATTCTTGGGTAGCTTTTGTATTTTTCGATGTTGTTACCTATGGTTTTCCAAAGGTTTCTGAATACACCAGTAGAGCCTGTAAAATGTAGACCCGCAAAATCTTTGTGGTCGAAAACAACTTCACCCAACACTGGGCCGCTAACGGGCACAAGATTGATNACGCCGTCTGGCAGTCCTGCAGCTTTGAACAAATCCATAATGACCTTTGCCGAATAGACTTGNGTNCCTGCTGGTTTCCATACCACCACATTACCCATCATTGCTGGTGCGGCACATAGGTTTGCNCAGATAGATGTGAAGTTAAAAGGCGTAATAGCCAATACGAAACCCTCCAGTGGTCGGTGTTCTAGTCGGTTCCACATGCCTGGCCCTGATTCGGGCTGTTCGCCGTACAACTGCGNAACGTATTCGGCATTGAACTTAAAGAAGTCAATAAGTTCGCAGGCGGCGTCTATCTCTGCTTGAAATACGTTTTTTGACTGAGCCANCATAGTAGCAGCGTTTATTTTTGCTCTGAAAGGTCCAGCNAATAGTTCAGCTGCTTTCAAAAATATAGCAACTCTTTGGTGCCAAGGCATAGCCGCCCATTTTTCTCTAGCGTTTAAGGCAGCATCTATGGCTAAATTGACATGCTCTGNAGACGCCATACTGTACTGTCCCAAGACGTGTTTATGGTCGTGCGGAGGACAGATGTTCTTTTGATTAGAAGTGGTAATTTCTTTNCCACCAATATAGAGGGGTACATGTATTTNTGAAGCGTACATTTCTTTGTACGTCTTTAGTAATTCTTCTCTTTCGCTACTGCCTTTTTCATAGCTTAAAACTGGCTCGTTGGTAGCAATGGGTACGTTAAAAACACCTTTAGACATATTCTTTATTGTTTGTTAATTAATGAGTGCAAATTTAGAGGAATAAAANATCATAACAAGTCTTTTGAAGTCAGTTTTTGAATTCCTATTAATTGGTCGTATTGTTCACCTGTTGGTCGGTGGTAAATGTATATTTTGTAGTCGTTTACGGTTTGATAATGCGTGCCTTCAATGAATCGACTGAGGCTACCNCCTTCATTTTTCTTAAATACGTATTCGTAGTTGTAATAGCCTTGCTTGAGGTAAATAGTGGCTTCGTACAGTCCNTTTTCTTCATTGAAGTGCATTTTNTGGCTTTCTGGAAAACCGTAGTCGCTAATTTGTCCGTGAACGTAAAGTTCTCCATGTGTAATTTCGTGCTGATAGGGCAGTGTGAATTTCACCAAAGCGTAGTCCGCTTCAATATGATNTCTACTGCCTTCTTGCACACGAATTAGGCGTTTGCCATTAATGTCTTGTACTAGATTGGAGTAACGCTGAAAACGCCTTTCATTATCGGTTCGTAATGTAACTTTATTGGTGTCGTTTTCGAAGCTTATATTAGCTAGTCGTTCGGAGAGGTAACGCAAACTTTGGAAATCGAAGAAGCGGTATTCATTACCACCGTCAAAGCAATTTTCTTCTTCGTAGTCATAGGTGATTTCATTGTCTTTTACGAATACAGCTTCCAGGCCGCTTAAAGCATTGTCCCAACGGTCGTTTTGGGTAATTAGGATTTTGATATCGCCAAAAGGATTGTCAATGGTGTAGCCTGTGTGCAAGATGCTGAAATCGATTTCATGCTGATAATTACGTTGCTCTAAATCCGTGGCACGTTTAACCNTTCCTTCTACACTAACTTTTTTATCNATTACCATCATGCGTTTGCTTAGTATNGGTTTATCTTTTTCACNTTCTGGATANACTATTAATAGGTAATTGCCTGAAAGAGTGGGACGCATATTATTGGATGGAATAANGGCATGGTAGTGTACATAAGGCTGAATGGTGTTGAATGAAAAATCGTAGTTGATAAGTGGTTCTTCATAAAAACCTTCAAGATATTCGTTTTGCAAGAGGTCTGATGGTGTCCAGTCGGCATTGCAATGAATGAGGGAATACATATTGTTTTTTGGACTGTCTGTAAGGTCGTCAAAAGAGAGTAGAAGGCTGTCTTTATTATTGAGGTGAATCAGTGGATTGCCCATTTCAAAGCCAATAGGATGGAGCAATACGGTATTTATATCCTCGTGATAAATGGCGTTTTCATATCTTAAAACTTGATCGGTCTTTGATAATTCCACATCATTTTCTTCAATTGTTTGCGAGATTACATCATCAGTATCGTCTTCATACAAAGAGTCCGTGTCATTAGTTGCTTTTTTGGAGCCTCCACACGAAAAGAGTAGGAAAGTGGAAAATAACAGTAGAAAAGAGGAGTGTTTCAAGATTATTTTGAATTAAAATTTAACGTTCATTATTTAATGTTTTCGAATGGAATTTTTGTGTGCAAACCATTCTCTTATTTAGAATCATTATAAATTAAAAATTCTTATTCAGCCTTGGGCTACATAGTTGCTTACAAATGTATATTTTTGCGACCGAAATTCACAATTTTTTATAAAAGAGATGTCAAAAGATATCAGATTAAAAAAAGGCCTTAATATCAACCTCAAAGGAGAGGCCGACAAAGTTTACGCTAGTATACCACAATCCGACTTATTTAGCTTAAAACCCTCCGACTTTCATGGACTTACTCCCAAACTGACCGTTAAGGCAGGGGATAAAGTGAAGGCTGGGTCTTGTATATTTTTCGATAAGTATAATGAGAAAGTTCGTTTTTCTTCCCCAGTTAGTGGTGAGGTAACGGATGTTGTTCGTGGTGCTAAACGAAGAATTTTAGAAGTAAAGCTAAAAGCAGANACTGAAACAAAGTATGAATCTTTTTCAACTTTGGATGCTAGTGCTAATAGAGAACAAATTATTGAAGGTTTATTAGAAAGTGGTGTATGGCCTTTTATTCGCCAAAAGCCATTTGATATNATTGCCAACCCTATGGATACGCCTAAGGCAATATTNATATCAACTTTCAATACAGCACCATTAGCTCCTGATAATGATTTTGTGCTTCACGGATTAGAAAAGGAGTTTCAGACAGGTGTTGACTTCTTGAAAAAGCTTACCAACGGAAAAATTCATCTAAATGTTGATGGTAACACCAACCCATCAACAGTATTTACGTCGTGTAAAGGTGTTCAAATCAANAAGATTACTGGTGCACANCCAGCAGGAAATGTAGGTGTCCAAATTCATCACATAGACCCAATCAATAAGGGTGATGTAGTATGGTATTTGTATCCACAAGATGTATTGACTATCGCACGTTTGTTCAGCGAAGGTAAATACGATGTTTCTAGAATTGTTGCTTTGACAGGTCCTCAGGTTGAAAAACCTCGATATTACAGAACTATTGCAGGTGCTAATATCAAAAATCTATTGGACGAAAATACATTGATAGGTGATAACAACCGATTTATTAGCGGTGATGTGTTGACCGGTAAAAAAATTGAAGAAGATGGTAATATCGGTTTCTACGATTCTCAAGTAACGGTTATCGAAGAAGGAAACCAGCAAGAATTTTTAGGATGGATAGCACCAAATTTAGATAAGTTTTCTTTATCTAAATCGTATTTTTCATGGTTAATGCCNTCTAAAAAATATTCTCTAAACACCAATTATAATGGTGAAGAGAGAGCTTATGTAGTTACTGGTCAATACGAGAAAGTATTGCCAATGGATATTTATCCAATNCAGCTCATTAAGGCGTGTTTGATTGATGATATTGATTCAATGGAACAATTGGGGATTTATGAAATATCTCCTGAAGATGTTGCACTTTGTGAATTTNTATGTACTTCTAAAATGGAAGTGCAGTCTATTATTCGTGAAGGCTTAGATTTAATTAAAAAAGAATGTAGTTAGAATTTTTATGAAACTATTTAAGAATTTATTAGGCTCTGTAAAGCCACATTTTGAGAAGGGAGGAAAATTAGAGAAGTTATACCCTGCATATGATGCTTTTGAAACTTTTCTATTTGTTCCTGACCATACCACACACAAAGGAGCTCACGTTCGTGATGCTATTGATTTAAAGCGTACCATGTTTTTGGTAATTATTGCCCTAGTACCGTGTTTACTTTTCGGTATGTGGAATGTAGGCTATCAATACCATTTAGCAATAGGTGAGACTGCCACTATAATGGAGAACTTTATATTTGGATTTTGGAAGTTTTTACCACTAATCATAGTTTCCTATGCAGTTGGTTTGGCAGTAGAATTTGCCTTTGCTATTTATCGAGGACATTCTGTCAACGAGGGTTACCTTGTTACAGGTTTATTAATTCCATTAACTATGCCAATTGATGTACCACTATGGATGTTGGCAATTTCAGTAATCTTTGCTGTTGTAATTGGAAAAGAAGTATTTGGAGGAACAGGAATGAATATTTTGAATCCTGCGCTTACAGCGAGAGCCTTTTTGTTCTTTGCTTATCCTATATATATGTCAGGAGATAAAGTATGGGTACACAACGCTATGGTTGACGGATACTCTGGCTCAACTATCCTAGGAGAATTAGCCGCTTCAAGCAATTGGCAATCCCTTTCATGGAATCCATTTGATATGATGATGGGTTATATTCCAGGTTCGGTAGGAGAAACCTCCTTTATTGCCATAATGATTGGAGCAGTTATTTTAATTGCCTCTGGTATTGGAAGCTGGAGAATCATCTTATCAACTTTCGTTGGTGGTTTTGTGATGGCTACATTATTTAATATGTGGGGAGCTAATGAGCTTATGTCTACACCAGCAGAGATACACCTTATCATTGGTAGTTTTGCTTTTGGTGCTGTATTTATGGCTACTGACCCAGTAACGGGTTCGCAAACTAATAGAGGAAAATACATATACGGCTTTTTGATTGGTGTTTTTGCCATTCTAATACGTGTATTTAACCCAGCATATCCGGAAGGAATGATGTTGGCAATACTTTTGATGAACATATTTGCTCCATTAGTTGATCATTATGTTATTCAAGGAAATATTAAAAGAAGATTAAAACGAGCAAACGCTTAATAATATGGATGCAAATAAAAATTCGTACACATTTAGTTTTGCTGCTGTCATGGTTGTTTTGGTGGCTACCTTGTTGTCTGTTGCAGCAATTAGCCTAAAGCCATTTCAAGATAAGAATGTGGAAGCAGAGAAAAAACAAAATATTCTTACTACTCTAGGGATTGAAGTGAGTAGAGAAGATGCTGCTAAAGTGTATAAAGAGAAAATTACTAGTTCTTACGTTTTAAATAGCGAAGGTACTGTTGTTGATGGTGATGCCTTTACTGTTGATTTGGGTGTCGAGTTAAAAAAGCCAGTTGACCAACAAGTATTTCCTGTTTTTGAAGGTGAGAAAAATGGACAAAAATCATACATCCTTCCAATGAGAGGTAAAGGATTATGGGGACCAATCTGGGGCTACCTTGCACTTGAGGAAGATATGAGTACTATCTCTGGTGCTGTATTTGATCACAAGAGTGAAACACCTGGTCTTGGTGCTGAGATTTCTTTAGGATGGTTTCAAGAGCCATTTATCGGAAAAACCATTTTTGACGGTAAAGAATTTAAATCAATTACAGTAGTTAAAGGCGGTGCCAAAGAAGATGACATGCACGGTGTAGATGGTATCTCTGGAGGAACAATTACTTCTGACGGTGTATCGGATATGTTAGACGAGCGTTTGTCTAAATACTTACCATTCTTTAACCAAAAATTAAGTGAAATGATAGAGGCGGACACAGTTGTAGTCGATAGCCTTCAAGCACTTACCCTAAATACTATCAAATAATGAGTGAAAAGAAAGAATCTTTATTTTCAAAAAAGAACAGAAAGCTACTCAAAGATCCGCTAAACGACAATAACCCTGTAACTACTCAGGTACTCGGTATTTGTTCAGCTTTAGCAATTACAGTACAACTAAAGCCAGCTATTGTAATGGCATTGTCTGTACTTGTTGTATTATCAGTAGCGAATGTGGTGGTTTCATTAATGAGAAACCTAATCCCATCAAGAATTAGAATTATCGTACAGCTTGTAGTAATTGCAACTTTAGTAATTCTGGTAGACCAAGTTTTAAAAGCCTTTGTGTACGATGTAAGTAAGGAATTATCTGTATTTGTAGGATTAATCATTACCAACTGTATTATCATGGGACGACTTGAAGCATTTGCTTTAGGTAATAAGCCTTGGAAATCCTTTTTGGATGGACTAGGAAATGCATTCGGTTACGGATGGATTTTGATAGCAGTAGCATTCTTCAGAGAATTACTTGGTGCTGGTACACTATTTGGATACCCTGTTCTTGAAAAGCTCGGGCTTTATGAGATGGGTTACGAAAACAACGGTATGATGATTTTACCTCCAATGGCTTTGGTAACAGTAGGTATTATCATCTGGATACAACGAATGAAAAATAGAGATTTAATAGAGTCTTAATCGATATATTATGCAAGAATTAGTAAACATATTTATAAAGTCAATTTTCATTGACAACATGATATTTGCCTACTTTTTAGGAATGTGTTCCTATTTGGCAGTATCCAAAACAGTAAAGACTTCTGTTGGTATGGGTTTCGCGGTTATCTTTGTACTAGGAATTACTATACCAATCAACTACTTACTAGAGAACTATGTGCTTAAGCAAGGAGCTTTAACCTGGCTAGGCGATTCGTTCGCTGATGTAGATTTAAGTTTCTTGAGCTTCATTATGTTCATCGCCGTTATTGCTTCTATGGTTCAGTTGGTAGAAATGATTGTTGAGAAAATATCTCCAGCACTTTATGGTTCACTAGGAATATTTTTACCACTTATTGCAGTAAACTGTGCCATCTTAGGTGGTTCATTATTCATGCAAGAGAGAGCATACAACTCTATAGTAGAGGCAACAGTCTTTGGATTAGGCTCTGGAATAGGTTGGTTTTTAGCCATAGTAGCTATTGCCGCTATTCGTGAAAAAATTAGATATTCTCATGTGCCAGGTCCTCTAAGAGGATTGGGCATTACCTTTATCATAACAGGACTTATGGGGATAGCTTTTATGAGCTTTATGGGAATAAAATTATAATTCGTACAAGAACAGACAATGATTATATTAAGTACAACAACAATAATTTCGAGTATAGCCATCTTTTTGGTTATGATTTTAGCATTGGTAAGCATCCTTTTGTTTGCGAAATCCAAGTTAATGCCAGCTGGAAAAGTGAAAATTACCATCAATGGCGAAAAGGAAATAGAAGTAGACGGTGGTTCTACTCTTCTTAATACCTTGAGTAATGAGGGTATCTTTTTACCATCCGCTTGTGGTGGTGGTGGAACCTGCATTCAATGTACTTGCCAAGTGCATGATGGTGGTGGAAGTATTTTACCAACTGAAGAGCCTCATTTCTCTAAGAAAGAAATTGCTGATAACTACCGTTTAGGCTGTCAGGTAAAGGTGAAGGAAGACATGAAAATCTCTATTCCAGAAGAAGTCTTTGGAGTGAAAAAGTGGGAAGCAACAGTGGTATCAAACTACAATGTAGCCTCTTTCATAAAAGAGTTTATTGTAGAGATTCCTGAAGATATGCCTTACGAAGCAGGTGGGTATATTCAAATTGAAATTCCTGATTGTGAGATAAACTATTCTGATATTGATATTACAGCTCACCCAAAGGAGCACCCAGCAGAAGAAGAGAANTTTAAATTAGAGTGGGATAACTTCGGTTTGTGGCCACTTAAAATGAAGAACGACGAAGAAGTGGTAAGAGCCTATTCTATGGCTTCATACCCTGCTGAAGGAAGAAAAATTATGCTTAACGTTCGTGTGGCTACGCCGCCATGGGACAGGGCAAAGAATGCGTGGGCTGATGTAAATCCAGGTGTGGCATCTTCTTACATTTTCAGTAGAAAAGCAGGCGACAAGGTGANTATTTCAGGACCTTATGGAGAGTTCTTTATCAATAACTCAGAAGCCGAAATGCTTTATATTGGTGGTGGTGCTGGTATGGCTCCAATGCGTTCACACCTTTACGAACTATTTAAGACCCTAAAGACTGGTCGTAAAGTAAGCTATTGGTATGGTGGACGTTCTAAAAGAGAGTTATTCTATCTAGACCATTTTTACAGCTTAGAGAAAGAGTTTCCAAACTTTAACTTCGAGCTCGTTCTTTCNGAGCCTTTAGAAGAAGATAATTGGAAAGAGAAGAAAGATTTAAATGATAAAGACGGAGANGGTTTCGTAGGTTTTGTACACCAAGCTGTTATAGATCAATATTTAACTAAACACGATACGCCAGAAGATATTGAACTGTATTTTTGTGGACCTCCATTGATGAATCAAGCCGTTTTAAAGATGGCTGATGACTGGGGTATTCCAGATGAAAACGTTCGTTTTGATGACTTTGGTGGATAAGCCATTCGTTCATCTTTAATAAAAAAANGCTCTACTTTTAGTAGGGCTTTTTTTATGATGTAAATCATAATTTGATAGATTTTTGTCTATTAACTTGGTCTAATGAGTTTAGTGGAGAAATACAATGTAGCAGCACCAAGGTATACCAGTTATCCGACCGTGCCGTATTGGAACACCAAAAAATTTAGTGTAAAGGCGTGGAAAAATAGTCTAGTTAAATCCTTAGAAGAAAGTAATGAGGAGGAGGGAATTAGCTTATATATTCACCTGCCATTCTGTGAGCAGATGTGTACTTTTTGCGGATGTCACAAGTACATAACTAAGCGACATGATGATATGGAAATGCCTTACATACATGCCTTACTAAGCGAGTGGGAGATTTATTTATCTCATTTTAAGGAAACACCTCATTTGAAAGAATTGCATATTGGTGGAGGTACACCCACATTTTTTTCTCCAGAACGTTTAGCCTTTTTTATTGACCAATTATTCTCAACAGTACGCATAGCCGAAAAACCGTCCTTTAGTATTGAAGGACACCCTAATAACACTAGCTATAAGCATATGGAAGTACTTTATAATAGAGGCTTTAAGCGAATAAATTTTGGCGTGCAAGATTATGGCAAGAAGGTTCAAATAAAGATTAATAGGGTGCAAAGCTATGATGCAGTAAAATCAGTAACGGATGATGCCCGAACTATTGGCTATACATCAATCTGTCATGATTTGGTTTATGGATTACCCTTTCAACATTTAGATGGCTTTACAGATAGTATTGAAAAGACCATTCAATTAAAACCTGATAGGATAGCCTTGTACAGTTATGCTCACGTACCATGGATAAAGGGTTTGGGGCAACGCGGCTTTTCTGAGGCAGACCTTCCAAGTCCTAAGGAAAAACTAATGATGTCAGAGAAGGCAAAAGACATGCTATTAGAAGTTGGTTACTACTCTATTGGAATGGATCATTACGCTTTGATGTCAGACCCTTTGTATGAGGCTTATCAAACAAAAAGCATTCACCGTAATTTTATGGGTTATAACTCATCCAAAACACAGCTAATGATAGGCTTAGGCGTATCGTCAATAAGCGATTCGTGGTACTCTTTTNCTCAAAACACAAAAAATTTAAACGATTACTATTCTCTACTTTCTAAAGGAGAATTGCCCGTAGTGAAAGGACATCATCTTTCAGATGAAGATTTAATAATNAGGAAACATATTTTAAATCTAATGTGTCAGTTTGAAACCTCTTGGGAAGACAAGAGGTTATGCNTATCAAATATTAATCAGATTATTGAAAAACTAGATGAAATGTTTTCAGATAAATTGATTGAATNAGGAGNTAATTATTTGCGTATTACACCTGAAGGAAGACCTTTTGTAAGAAATGTATGTATGGCATTTGACAAATATTTAAATCATTCTATTAATCAAAACAAAAGAATCTTTTCCAAGACAATTTAAATTTATTATTAATGTTTTGTCTAATTTATTTTTAGTTTATATTTACATCGTCTAAACACAATTTCAACCAAACTTTACAATTACTCTTAACCTGACTACCCATAACATAGGGGGGTGGGTTAAGAGCCTTTTATGGTTGTTATTTAGTGTTTAGACGCATTAAGCCCCCCCTTACTTTTTTTAAGATTTGAAATTCGAAAGAGTAANNGGAAANTGTAATAATTGCGAGGATTCTAAAATCATTATTAAAGAAAAAAATACNGATAAAGTAAGGTTTTTCTACGAAAATGAGTGGNGTTCTGTGTTATTNNTATGCAGANGCTGCAATGCTAAAGTTCGAGATACTTTTCAACAAGTTAAAGACGATAAATAGTGTAGATTTGCGAAAAATTAAACGCATGGATACCAAAGACTGTAATGGAAATACTCTAAATAATGGTGATGTAGTTATCGTTAACAAAACTTTAGATGTTAAAGGTTCTCCTATTGTAATTAAGAAAGGTACTAAAGTCAAAAATATCCGCTTAACTGATGACCCTAATGAAGTGGACTGTAAAGTAAACGGTACACGTCTTGTTCTAAAGACAATGTTTCTGAAGAAAAAATAATTTATCGCTTTATTCCATTCTCATAGACTGTTATCCAGTCATCAGGCGTAATTTTTGTGCAGAGTTCCGCAATGAGTTTGTATGGAATATCGTCCAAGTATTTGAAGCGAATACAACTTTTACCCATATCTAATTTTCGTTTACACCGTTTAGCATATTCTTTTTCCCACCAAGCCAATAGATTTTTGTCGGCATAGATGCCCATATGATACAATGCAATAAAGTTTTTTTGTGAAGCTAAACTCATAAAAGGCAAAGGGAGATGTGGTGTGGTATGGTAGCCACTAGCGTATTTGGAAAGAGGTACTACCCAGCTAGGCATTCCGTAGCCTAAGCATTCTTCAAATCCTTTAGGAAGGTTAGCATTGATGATAGTCCTTAATTTGTTCATAGATTCTTGCCTTTCATCAGGAATTTTTTTGAAATAATCGTCGGCAGATTGAGCTTCAATTTTCATAATATAAATAGTGTATTACTCTACAAATGTATAATTTTGTACCATGAA
>PAME01000007.1 GCA_002707155.1 Crocinitomicaceae bacterium
ACCATCTCATACTATTACGCCTACGTATACGGCCACACCATCTCATACTATTACGCCTACGTATACGGCCACACCATCTCATACTATTACGCCTACGTATACGGCCACACCATCTCATACTATTACAAGATCATTGACACAAATAGAAGTCGGGTTTAATGAGTATAACAATGAATATGTGCAGATGAGTATTTTAATACCAGACGACAAGACGCTGACAGGTTTTGCATTTGATTACAGTAATGGTGAATATTATAATATATCTATAGCCGTACATAATGTCACACCTGATGTATTTATATTTGAACCATCTACGATAGATAACAACATAAAAAGATGTGCATTTGTGTCACAATCTGGTGTGAGTGACAAAATAGATATAATATTCAAGTATACGACCATTCCAAGACAAGATAAGAATACACAAGCATATACTGGTGCTAAGATTCAAGGATTACGAGTGGAAGATTTCATAGCGTATGATGATAATAAACATGAGATACAGTACGAAGTACAAGATATGTTAATGGAAAATAGTGCATTATACTAATACCTAAATGAATCGTGATAATTATTTAAAGCATACATTTGTATCATATATATAAATATGGGGGAATTAAAGACTGATGAATATTGCTTTCAGGCGGAGATCAAGCAGCTCATGAGTCTTATCATTCATTCGTTTTATTCGAATAGAGAGATATTTTTGAGAGAACTGGTTTCCAACGCGGCGGATGCGATTGACAAGCAACGTCATACAAAACTTTCGAACAAGCATACGAAAAATGAAACTGATTTCAGGATTTACGTGACACCTGAAATGGATAATAAGAAACTTATCATTGAAGACAATGGGGTTGGGATGACTAAGCAAGACCTTATTGATAATCTAGGGACGATCGCGAGAAGTGGGACGAGAGCGTTTATTGAATCACATAAGAAAACAAAAAATACGACTGAACTGATTGGACAGTTTGGTGTTGGGTTTTACTCAGCATATTTAGTAGCGCATGACGTAGAGGTGACGAGTGTGAAGGATGGTGAGATGCATGTTTGGAAGTCAGACGCGTGTGGGTCATTTACTATTACAGAACTTGAACCACCTAAGAACATTCATGCGCATGGAACAAAAATTGTTCTACACATGAAGGACGATGAGCATCAATATTTGGACCCGACGAAAATTAGAGATCTTTTGAAGCGACATACGCAATTCATTACACATCCCATATACATTCAAACAAGCCCTCATGAGTTTTTGCATATAAATAAAGACCCCCCTTTGTGGACGAGAGATCCAAAATCAATCACGAAAGATGAATATAATCTGTTTTATAAAAAGCTGACAAACGACATGTTTGACCCAATCGCGTATACACATTTTTCAGTAGAGGGAACACTTGAATACAAAGGGATTATATATATACCGAGCACCGTACCACCTGACATGTTTGAGAATCATAAACCAAAGAGTTTGAAGTTGTTCGTTCGAAAGATATTTGTTACTGATGAGTCTGAACATGTTGTTCCAGATTGGCTTGTATTCATGAAGGGTATTATTGATTCAAATGATCTTCCGCTGAATATTAGTCGGGAGCAACTTCAAAATAACACGATTCTCGAGAAAATCAAGAAAACTATTGTGAAAAAAAGTCTAGAGTTACTTTCTGGTTTGACGGACGAACAGTGGAATGTGTTTTATTCACAGTTTTCAAAGAATGTGAAGTTAGGTGCTTATCAAGATGACAGTCTCAGGGAGAAGCTTATAAAAATCATGCGTTATGATTCGTTATTGACGAACGCAAAAAAGATTTCATTTGAAAAATACGTAGATGAAATGATTCATTGCAATTCAGAGCTTGAAGACTATGAGCAGCAAGATAAGATATATTACATCGTCGGTGAAAATCGTGAAAGTCTTTGGATGAGCCCGTGTGTTGAAAAGTGTAAAGATGCTGGCATAAACGTGTTATTCATGACGGATCCAATCGATGAGTATATGATGCAAAAGGTGAAAACATATACACATTCAAACGGGAATACGTATGATTTTGTCTGTATGTCAAAAGAGGGTGTTGTGCTTCCAACGAAGTATGACCCTGTAAAGCAAGAAGATCTTGAATTTTGTGAAAACCTTAAAAATACACTCGAAGGGCGTATCGATGAAGTCATTGTTACTACACGAGCGACGGATTCTCCGTGTTGCGTAGTAACCGGAAACGAAGGATGGAGTGCCAATATGGAGCGAATGTTTAAGACACAGGCGTTACGTATTGATAATGGTATATCCGATATGATGAAATCGAAACGAATCTTGGAGATCAATCCGAGACATCCGTTAATTGAAAAAATGAAAGGTTCTGAAGAAGAAATGTATTCGGAGAAGATTACGATGCTCGAGACCGCTTTTCTAGCATCTGGATTTGCGGTTCAGAACACATGTGGATTAGCAAATCGATTCTTTCATCTCCTTACAAATGCGCATTGCAATGATGATTAATATCTACCTCCACCACCCATGCCTCCACCACCTTGCATTGAAATAAATACATACGCGATGACACATAGAACAATGGCAATCATAAACTGTTGACCACCGAGAGCAGAATTGACACCCTCTCCAACCCCTTTTGCACCCGTGGCGACACCATCCCCGATCCCTTTTGCGCCAGTAGATGTCGCTTCGCCAGCCGCAATGATACTACCGGCAATTGCCCCGCCGACTGCTTCAAACGTACCATCTTCTAGGTCCATTTTGGAAATTTGACTTTCGAGTTGTTCGATAATTTCTGTCCCTATTTTATTCACAACCTCCGTGTTGGTGACACATTTCACGACCATCTTTACTTTATTTTGTTGAGTAAGATCTAATTTTGCCAATCTTGTCGCGTTCACTGTTAAATTCTTAAATGTTGTTTCATTTACACCTTTAACATCAGCCTTGCATTCATTTAATGTTTCTGTCTTCAAATTATTATTCATCACCGATTCGGTGATATTTTCTAAATTTACTGTATTCGTGTTTTTGTTGATATCCTTTTTAATATTTGTTATGTCAGTTGTATCTTCGCTTTTATTAATAATATTTGATTCCGTATTTGTTGTACTACTGGTGCTTCTTGAACCACCTAATACGCCGTCAACTACATTATTAGCGACCCCTGCGACTTGTTCTACTGTGTTATTAAATGCTCCAGCCCCCTCGGTCATGGCTTTTTGTAACGTTTCTCCATATGTATCAATGTATTTTTCCGCTACACTAGCCGCTTTATCTACTGCGTTGTTTACCGCCTTACCGAACTCTTCGCCGAGACGTTCTCCGTCTTTTGACTGTTTCATGATTGATTCTGACAAGGTTTTGGATACTTCCTGTTTGATCTCGTTAACGACTTTTGTTTGAGCATCCATGTCGGCTTCTACTTTTTGTTTATTGCTTTGCGTAGCGGATATAATAACATCTTCTCCATTTATTTCTGTATCAGAAATAGTCAAAACGTTTGCACCCGTCGCAATAAGATTCATGATGTTATCCGTTTTTGTCACGACATCTACCATGACGTTGGTCACGAGTTTGTTCATCGAGTTTGTGACATTTTCGTCTATATTTTCTTTTATGTTTTCTATATATTCGTTATATACTTTTTTGCTCTCGTCTGTGAGCGAATACTTATCTGTGACTGATGTTGTTGTTTCATTTTTTGACTTGCTGAACACATTACCGAAAAGACCACCTTCTACTTTATCGATTTGCGCACACCGCATACCTCTGCGAAAGGCTTGGCGATTCTTTTCAATGTCTATTTTTTTAGGCTTCCAAACCGCGGGTCCGTGTGATATTCCCATTATAAAATGCTGCGAAAAAAATTACATCATGATCAACATGACAACCACCCCGGCAACACCATATGCTATCTCATCGTCGACGGGTAATCCTAGTTTGCGCTTAGTATTCACAGGTGGTAGTACAGGGGGTTTCATACCACCGCCACCAGAAGAACCACCACTACCACCCGATGAACTACCACCACCGCCGCCCGATGAACCACCACCCGATGAACCACCACCACCGCCGCCCGATGAACCACCACCCGATGAATCACCACCAGAAGATGTATCTGTATCATCGGACGTGTTCATCTCCCCTGTCGGAGCAGCAGGAGTTGCTGTATTCGAATTTGTTGATGTGTTTACACAATCGCTGTTTTGATTAATTTTTACTTTTGCCGAATTACCAGCTGTAATTTGTACGTTATTTAAACTCGTAGAGTTTACACAATTCACTTGGTTGATAAGAAATGGATGTTTTAAATATGCTCCGTGTTTGGTAATCCCGCTTTGAAACCCATAATTTTCTCTTTCAATACAAGAGACATCCATTGTATTTACTTTGTCGCGTAAAAGAGCATCTGAATTAAAAACATTTCCGAAATGATTCGATGAATTGTATAATTCTCCATACGGAGAAAGATTACACGTTGCTTCGACGGGGTAGTGAAATGCTGGATGATAATTTTCGTTATCAGTAGAATTTTTTACCAATTCATCACCCTGTTTACATCCATGTTCTCGTAAATCCAATATGGGGACAGAATCCTCCTTCTCTCTGCATACTTTTCCAAATCCTAATTCGTCCAACTCCTCTTGTTCTAAATTTTTGATGTCACCACAAGTCGTGATACATTGTCGCTCCATGACTGAATTTTTCGCGTAAATTTCCATGAAATTATCACATACTAATCTATTATCGGATGTTTCACTTTGTCGCTTCGTTTTGTCCCCTGGATAACCCTTGTATTCTTGGGGGCCAGTCCTCGACGTTTCATTGAAGCGAACTGTAGTGGGTTCTAACGAGCAAGAAGGTACATTTTCTTTTGAAAATGTAAGATTTTTCATGGTCATGCCTTGAGACATTAACCCTTTTGTGTCTGATGTAGGTATCATCGTATCGCCAAGATCTGTTTTTACAGATTCGTTTTCGTATGGATTTTTGTTTTCAATAACTTTTCCGTTAGCATCTTTGTACACGTAATTATTTTTCACCGTTTTTCCCCATTTATTATCGAAGTTACTCTTCGAGGCATATCCTCCGAAATCAGTAATACCTATATTTGCTATTGGAACCTCTAATCCATTTCCCGTATTTGGTTGTCCATCTGTGAGACCCATGCAGCATGCGCGCTTTTGTAACACGGGGCTATTTTTAATAATGATTCGTTCAATTTCTTTCCCAAATATGGTCCCGTTATTCCATGATGTCGAATCTTCCCCCTTTAAGTCAGATAAGCCTTGTTGTCCCGATATGACGTTACCCATTACTAACCCTTAATAATTTATTTACAGAAACGTGTTTCTGATATCATGTCTTTAATCAGATCGGTAAAGTATACGATCATGGCATCCTCGCTAGTTCCGTAGAACCCGACGAGCCCTTGTCCTTTACCATCATCTTCGTTCATTACAAAAAATGCGTCAGAATCTATGAGCTTCAAAACGAATCCTCCTTTTCCGATGAGTTCGTCGTCGTACACTTCGAAAGCGACCGGTTTTCCATTTTCAGGATTAACCCTTCCCTTCTTCTCCAAGTACAGTAAACCCTTGGAATCTACAAAAACTTGTTCGTGTTTTGCGTTCGCACGTACAAACATGGTATATCCGAGTTCTGGTTTTCGCTTATCAATTTCCTTCATCACGAGTGCATAATGTCTAAATTCTTCTTCAATGATATCCTTATCGATGTTAAAAGAACAATCGTGATACGTCAAGTGATACGTTTCGTAACGTCCAGCGTTCTTAGGCCCTGCGCCGATGTATACGCGTTTCGTGCCTACGTCTGTGGTCATGAAAGATAACATGTGCACGGGTACGTTCAATTGATCACGAATATCGAGGAAACCCCCCTTAAAAGACTCGACCTCACACCCCGAGCCACCAAACAACATCATAAAAAGCATTACGACGATGAGTACATAAATAATATTTCGCACTATGTCACGTGACATTCTTATTATCACTGACATATTACGTTTAATCAAAATCCATTCGTAATTTATTGATTATTATTTTTAACAATAATACCCTTGATCGCATTGGTATTCATTTGTCCATTACTACTTATTAGTTCATTAAGTTTTGAGTTGTTTATTTTGTTCAAGGTGACACTTCCTTCGAAATTAGTAGATTTTGTCATATAACTTGCCAAATTTATTTTCAGTTGATTTTTCAGTTTATTTCTATTTTGATTATTCGAGTTTCTAAGTGCTTTTAATTGTGCGTTCAGAGTGGAAATATTTATGACATTGTTGTTACCACTTTCGAGTTTGGCAGGGGGAGTGGCAGGGGGAGTGGCAGGGGGATTGGCAGTGGCAGGGGAATTGGCAGGGGGAGTGGCAGTGGCAGGTTTTCTGTTACCATCGTCATTGGCAGGGGTAAGTTTTGACTTCTGCACTGCACCACTAACTATACCATTTATGTTTATGAATATTTTTCTTAAATCTTGTTGTTCTTCTGCAATTTTATATACCCGTTTGATTTGTTCAATAAGGGTTTTAATCTGTTCAGTTCTCTGTTGGCTATTCTTGGACTTAAAATTTTCATACCACCATTTTACAAATTCCTTTGTTTCCATGAATTTTCGACGTTCATCCGTTTTGATATCTGTAAACATATATTCCTTCTTAGAATTTGTCATTAATAAACAGGCAAATAGTTCTCCAATTCTTCCAAGTAATTTAGTGCTGTTATTATTGTTATTTATATACTTTGCGTTGCGTTTAGTGAACATGCTGGATTTATTGTTCGTGAATGTAAAAAACTTTTTCCTCAAATCAAGGGGCAACATTTTACCAGACGTAGAGAATTTTTCTTGATGAAGTATTCCCTTGTAACTGTTTAAACTATTAAACCATGTGTCGACAGTTTGTAATTTGTCGAAATTAGACTGGTTATTCGCCATTCTTTTAATCATACATGATAAAAAAATTACGCGGAGTATATGTCTAGAACTTCTGCGACCGCCGGATGACGATGTATATCTTCTGTTGTAAGATGCACGAGATCGATGAATTCGTTATCCCTCATGCTCGCGAGCATGATGAATTCCTCGAGCCCATTTTCATCCACGTCGCATTGTTCTATATCGCCGTTCAACACCATTTTGCTCTTGGTTCCGAGACGGGTCAACATCATGCGCAGTTGGTTCCCCGAGCAATTCTGCATCTCATCAGCGAGAATGTATGCGTCATTAAATGTCCTTCCGCGCATGTATGCTAGTGGGCTTATTTCAAGTCGTTCGTGTCGCTTCAGGGCATTCAATTCGTTCCTTCCGATTGTATCGATGATGGGCCTGATCCATGGATCAAATTTATCGTCGAGAGACCCCGGGAGAAACCCGAACTGTTCGTTATCCACGCTTTGCGCAGGGCGTGTGATGATGAGTTTTTTGACATCTCCTCCATACAGCGCGTCTAAACCTTCCTTACAAGCGAGAAATGTTTTTCCACAACCGGCTGGACCTGAGCACACCGTGATGGGACGTTCGAAATCCCGAAGACTCGACACGTAAGCCATCTGCACTGGACTTAAAATGAGACCGTTCATATAATTTACTCTTAACACATCTTAAAATATCTTCTCTTTTGCGCGGGAAAACGGAACGACGAGTCCAATGATCACGAAAACACCGAACATGGCGGTCCCAATCGCCGCACGAGTTTTCTCATCGAGTCCGATATCTTCATCGGACGCGTCGAAAAGGTTGACCGGTTCCTTTCCGCATCTGTTCCATTTCATAGAATTACCTATGGACAATAAAAATATAGCAAACATGGCGAAGGGGACGCGACGGTTGAGTGACTCAGCACCCGGAACATTGTACGCCATAAATAGGCTTGCAGCTACTGCGGTAGCGAGCATGATGACATCGTTCGCGACCCGTCCTTCTTTTTCACCATCGGTGTATGCCCATCTGAACCGTGTATCGTTGGTATACGCTTGAAACGTAGCCACGCCGACGATGCTTTGAAGCAATGATGCGAAGTTACGTCGGACGGTCTGACCGTACCCAAGGAAGTTATTAGGGATGCTATTCTTGGCGTCCATGAAGTATAATTTGATGACATCTTGGATGGGATTCGATATGAACATGTCGAGGAATACCGTGATGATGTATCTGAAAAACGTGGGACTCGCGAGCGAACCCATGGTGTACATGGCGCCACCCAATCCACCGCGTTTGGTTTTACGGAGTCCTTCTTCGGTCGCCACGCCGACGTCGAGGAGATATCCGATGACGGGTGAAAGGACGAATCCGTAGTTCAAGACGATGTATCCATCGGGAACCCCCTTGCGTGCCATCAGTGAACCAACCATATTAATCAAAAACGCTGATATCAAAGAGACGAGCAAACCTCTGTTCTTTTCACGATCTTCTTCTTTCGATGAACCCCCGCCCGACCCTTCCCCATCGGGACACTTTTCCTTACCCCCAGAACTACCTGATTCGGAATCAGGAACTGCAGATGTTTTGAAGAGGGTATTATCACCGAGGAGACGCCCGATGTATACTATGGACATCATGGACAGTAAGATGGGTGTGGCGCGAAGCGCTTGCATGGATAAAGTCATCCTTATCATACCTCGCGTTTTTTTTCTGAATTAATATAAATATGTTTGGAGGATACTTCAAGAAAACAGAACAACGCGCGAAGAATGTACAAAGTGCAGCAAAAGGTATGTACCGTGGTATGAGTGGACTGAAAACAAAAGTGTATAGAGGGGCGCGAAATGGGGTACGAAGTATTGAAAGTGGTTTTAATGGAGGGTTTATAGGAAAACAGAAACAACTATATAAGAATAGAGAGAAGGAAGCAAGGGCATCAAATAAAAGGGTAAATATAAATAGAGAAGCATTAAGGGGTCTCAGTAATAATCAGAATATGAAAAATAAGATATACAAGATTCAACAAAAGTTAATAAAGGGGTTATACACTCATTCTGAACTCGTGAAAATGAGTGAACCTTCGTTGGCAGAACGGATTTCACTAATGGAAACTGTATCATTGAATAATATCAAGAATAAAAGAGATCTCGGTGTTTTATTGAAAGTTGCCAGAAATGTCGGTCATCAACAAACCAACGCTATTCGTAATAAGTATAGTGGAATCAAAACACAACAAAGTTTAACAAAAAAGAAAATTACAGCCAATGTAGCTTCACGTTTTATGAGTTTCAAGCGAAATGAAAAAAATAAACTCACACAACAAAGTCCCCCTATACAGCGTCTCAATGTAAATAATCCCCAATCAGGATTCCGTATGGCAAATGAAAATATGAAAAGAAAAGGTAACCGCTAAATCTCTACCTCCACCCTAAATGTCTTTTGAATAAATCGTGCTGCGTCTCGTATGTCAGGAAAGCTCCATAAAAGCCAACGAGACCAAAACCCAGCGGAACGAATACCTCGAATACCCCAGAATTCCGTATCGCTCGACGTAACTCGAAGCATCTTTTTCTGAACTTCATCCCGCGAAGTACTCGACAACAACCGGACAGGAACCTTCCCCCCGTGTCTGCCAACGTATCTTCTCATTCTGAACGCATCACCGTGTAAAGTGTAATCACTGTAAGGAACTCCGTTTGGACGAACACCACCAAAGTCAACGACATCAACGCGCCCCCGATCGTATACGGTCGCTCTGAATTTCTTAGTAGCCACGGGACTTTTGCGTATGACAACCCGCATTATTTATACGTGATAAAAAAACACCTAAAGGTTCCGAACAACTAACTAACCACAACCTAACATAAAACAAGAAATGTATTCACTCATCGAACTGCAGAACATGTTCAAGAACGACAACAAGCTCGCGATGTTCATGTCACGCGCTCGAGAGAACCAAGTATACGTCGGTAACAGACGCATGCGAATAGGGGAAACACTGAGCATAGACCATATCAACTATGAAATTCAGTCTTTTAATGATGCTATCATTCATCATATGTATTACAATGGATTTGAATTATGCTCTATTCAACAACATACCGACGAGTTAGAACATATCAAGGACCTTCTTCTTCAAGCGAGATCGAAAAGGGGGTGTAAAATGTATGGGATATCTTGTATTTAAAAATACGGACATTGGATAATATATCATGGATGCCACGGGTATCGTAGCGATAGTAGTTTTTTTATTGTCTGCGTGTTGTATAATAGCGTGTACAACGCACTGTATATGTAAAGTATCGTAAACGAATATTATTTTATTTGAAAATGATACTCTATGTGACAAGAATAAAGCAATGCAGGTAAACAAAAATTATTTAGAGCAACTCCTCCTCAATCAATCTGACAAGGAGTTATGCGAACGACAGTTGAAAATGTACAAGGAAAAATACGAACTCTTGAGAAAGACGTGGCAACAATACACCATGTCTGCTAAGAAAGGGTACGAAGAGTACAAGAAGATGGAACAGAACATAAAAAACATGGAAAAGGAACTAGAAGAAAAAAACAAAAACGTCCAAAGAATATCAAACAAGTTGAACGCATTTGAGAAGAAGGTATCTCGTGGTATGAGAAGTTCAAGAGGGAAACATTCGAAAAGATACAGTCCGAAATAACCTAAAGAACACAGAATATTATATAAAAACATTATAGGGGACGCGATGGAATCAATGATTCATGAATCGTTTTCAATTCTTGAGAACAAAAGGAATGAAACATGTATTCAACAAGAAGGTGGGATTATTGTATACATCGCAATGGAGGAAGGAGAAATATCAAATTTTGATTTACAGACACGAGATGGACGGAATGTGATATACGCCGCAAAAACTTGTGAACAATCGTTGGCATGCTTAAAGAATCCAAAGCAAGTAAATGTTTTCAAAGCAATTGTATATCCGAATGTTTCAAAAACGATTGGATACATGCCAATAGCACAATCATACGGAGATGAATATGATATATACGTGGACAACAGAGACAATCCTAGGATTTTTCTTATAAAACCAGAACGGGTTAAAATATCGCAAATAGAGAGATGGTTTATTCAAAGTAAGTAGAATCATAGTCGTAACTTAAACCTTTCAATATGAACTGAATAGTCTTAATAGTTCCATCGATATATCCTAAATCCCACACTATATTAGAATCAGATGTCACCATAGATTCTTCTTCATGTGTAACTGTAGATGAAATTCCCGAATCTCCAACATATACGATAACCGCGTATGAAATCATTAATGTACCATCAGACTGTATTCGTAAGGTACTAAAAGTATCATTTACAGTTGCAGAAAGGCTTCTATAATACAAGTTTGTAAGATTTGTTATGTTTGGACCAAGTGTTCCATCAATGAAGAGACTTACGGATTGTCCAGGATTGAGGAGTCCCCCCTTTATATTGTTATAGTTCGCCCAGTCAGCCAATGCCGGATACATCATTTCGTCAGAACCTTCGTATCGAACGGTATATCCAAGATCTTCCATGAAACCGACGGTTATACGAGATAATATCATTGGTTCGTTATCGGTTGATTCTGAATAGCCAGTCATTAACTCTCTATCTAAACCGGGGTACGTGATACCGTTTTTCATTCTCACAATACCACTTCCTTCTTCTGGGTGACCATCTGCTGTACCTATACCACCATCATCTTCTATAGGTATGAACGCGAGTTGATCATTACCTATAGTATTTTTATATTCTCGTAATGCGTGTTCTCCGGTATATTCTCGTGAATCGTTTACCAAAGAATCCCAAAGAGTTCCGATACCGAATACATGGAATATTTCATGTAATACCGTATAATATGCTAAACTATGACCATCTTTCTTAAAAGTTTCTTTTTGTATGGTCCAATTTGATGTATTCATTTGTACGATACCTCTGTATGGGAAAGACGTTCCGTTTATGACAGTAGTTCCTGTCCATCCTGCTTGTCCTAAAACACCGTCACCTAATGATAATATGGAAAAATCGACAGTAACTGTTATGGATGGTCCCAATATAATTTCATATATTCGTTTTCGAACGGCGTGTAAAATATGCATATCATCAACTGTTAATCCAATACCATCACCTATATCGAAGAGAATGACAAATCCACCAGAAGATGCGATTTCTGTTGTTCCTATTTTTCTATGCGTAGAATCTTGAATGTTTGTAATCTCTTCAGACCCATCTCCCACTTGTCGTATCAGAAAGTCGATATCATACATTACTATCTCATCGAAAAATAAATACTTACTTATACTTGTAGACGAATGCTACAAAGGCGATAATACCACCCATGAGACCACTGAACATTCCTATAATATCACGATTTGACAAGAATGAATATTTTGTTTGAAATCTATGCACATCACTTAATGGATCGAATGTATCAGCGATTTCTTTAAAATTAACAGGTGCAGATTGTTTCATGCCCAAGTTGACAAATGTGACACCGAACACAACCACGAGCAACAGAACATTCACTAATATCCCCAAAACGTCTCTGTATCCAACGTTCATACAGCCGGTTAAAAGTGACATCATGAAAATGCATATCAGAAGAATTGGCAGCAGCATGATGAAGGTGATGCTTTGAAGATTCTTCTCGTAGCTCTTTTTGAATTCAGTGTGTACGACATTTGGTATGTCATCGTTCATACTTTTCATAGAAATATACTGTTCGAATCCGATCTTTTTGTCCAATTTATCTTTAATATTATTGTATGTCCTCTGAATGTTATACCAATAGACGAAGATCGACTCAGCAGTTGTCATAAGGAGGCTCACTGTCAGAAGACTGAACATTGTGTTGGATTTATCTTGACCACCGATGATGCATTTATTCTTGTTAAACCGAAATAAAGCGTACATTCCAATTATTGGAATAAGTATGACAAATAACAAGATAACATTTTCAAATACATTCGAGCGTAAGTCAATTTTTTTATTACTTTTATGATACATGTTTTTCGAATTGATCGCATCATCTTCTTGCTTTACATCAGCGGAAGGTTTCTGTGTATTTTCCTCATTGAGAGGTTTAGGAATGACATTTTCTCCATCAGTCACATGAGAAAGTTCATCTGCATCGGATGTACCTTTTGGTACCATTACAAATACAGTATAAAATTTTTTCAGTAATAGTAAGGATGGATGCGTATATGTATCCATTTGACGCCAAACACCCATGGGTATACGTCATCATATCAGTGTTGGTAACATCTCTGTTAGCTTTACGATTACCTCATAAAGATACATTGTTTATATTATTGAATGTCATAATTTATACCGCTATAACATCTGGTATTTTTTACGGATACACGAAATATGAAGAAAAAAAGATAACGGAAAAGTACATTAGAAATATCCTTGGCCTTTTGTATGATAAAGATAAGAAAACATATAATGAAATGCTTGAATACTTACGAAAAGAAAAAACAAGCACCACAAAGGTTCACTTTGTAGAAAAATACAGCACGATCATACTCTCATCCCTCTTCGCGTTCGTGAGCATCGTATACTACGCAGTGTTTAGACGCAAAATATCACTTACGAGCATCGGAAGAAATACGTATTATCTCAGTATATTAGGGTTCACCGAACTTTTCATCGCCTTTTTCGTGATGACGAGGATACCACATCAAGATGTGATCAATCTCATGGACACCTTCATACGTTCAATAGAAACATGTACGAAAAAGAATGCTATCTTCATGTCTAATCAGACAAACAAGAATGACTTCATCGTACACGAATCTTGTAACTCATTTTCAAAAGACGGAGACACATGTATTACACATGACACCGCAATAGATGAAAAACATTTCTTTGTGTGTAATGATGGAAAAATAAACCGTAAACGTTCCCTTTAAATATTTAAAAGTGACAAAAGGCGCTTGAGATCAGCTTCCGACAAAACGGTGTCACCGATTTGTATAGACGCACCGTTAATACCTCCTGAATTAGAAACAACGACTTGTCCATCGAATCCAACATCGGCTGGAAACCGTACGTGATTCTTCATTGTCATGAGCGCATCTGTCCCGACCCGCATTTCCACAGCATCGAGGTCTTGGGAAATACCGAACGAAACGTCATCAACGTTCCCTTCTCCTTGAATGACAACGTTTTTTACCTTAATAGCACCACTGAGCATTTATTATATCATCGAAAAAAATGAACGAATACATTACATACTAAAATATTTTATGATGATACTATAAGTAATAATGTCCAAGAGCAAGATGTTCGACGCGATAATGATAACAATAATCATGATCACCATCATGAACTACGCAGAGTATATAAAAGTCGACACAAAGCTCATGATGGTTCTTTTGGCAATCGCTTTATACGTCACAGCAAAACAATCAAAGAATCAAAACACTAGCAAACACGTAGAAGGACTTGATGGCTCGACGGTCGCATTCGACAAGGAGGCTTTTGTGAACTTGAACGCCATAGTGAACGAATTGGTGAAAAAAGACAGCGTGACCATCCCAGGAAACCTCATAGTGAAAGGCACGACGACAATGGAGAAAGATTTGAATGTACATACGTCAGTCAATGTTGGTACAGATGATAACAATGCAATCCGCCTTCGACAAAATAGAATCGGTACAAAAGGATGTGGTGAAATCGAATTCCATATGACAAATGGGTGGTTAAGACATTACAACTACGGAACAAGTGAATACAGGTCTGGTTGCGGTTTTGCTTCTGGAGCCATGTGGTCAACTGGAACTATGAATGTACAGGGGGCTCTCACAGTCGATGGGGTGACAAAATGTAATGGTCAATTTAGAAGCGAAGGCGAAGGAGTATTCAGGATGCCAAACGGGCATTATAGTCATATAAACGCAAGCGATGGAACATGCTATATTCGAGGAAATATTTTAATGGACGGACATGGTGGTTCTGGAAGTGGTATCACGTGTGGCGCCTTGACAGTCAGCGGGGCGACTGTGTTGAAGGGCACCCTCAACGCTCACGGGCAAGTGACGTGTAACAACACAACAATAGGTGGTCTCACCGTCACAGGTGATATAAAAGCGGGTGGTGATGCGTATGCAAATGCATTCCTCTTCAAAGATAACGTGAATCAAGGTCTATTATTCAACCAAGGGGACCGCCAGATACGACTTGCATCCGGAACGGCAAACGCAATGTTAGATTTTGATAATAAACATAATGTCTGGCTTTTGAGTTATGCAGCAAATAAATATTATCAGTTCAGCGATTCAAATCTTGATTGGGTAAGGCCTGGAACCCACACACATGGGGTAAGTTGGACTTATTGATTCAATACCTTAGTATACTTCTCATATTAATCCACCTAAAGAACAACAATACTAATCAGTATATAAAAACAATGTTTGACATGAACAAGAGCCTTGAGGAGCAGACGGAACCTGTCTTGCGTGCGCTACTCAATCTCCATAAGACGGAAGAGGGGAGACAAAAGATTATTGACATTTTACATAAACATAATCATGAAAACACTGGAACCCAAAGGCGTCCATTAAAGCGAAATTAAGAGTCGACATTCCCGGAATCCACTAACCCAACGGCTTTCATGAGCATAGCGATTTGAGCCTTCAACGCGAGATTCTCGGCGTGTTGTTCTTGGAAACCGCGGATGAGATACGGGATAAATCCAGTATAATTCACACTCGCCACTTCGGGACCCCATGAAGAATAATCAGGATCTACTGAAGGGTCATCTGACGTCTCGATGACATCAGCAGGTTGACCATCTTTCCCGACGGTTACCAAATGGCGAAATTCTGGTGCATCGTACCAAATCTCTTGAGCGATCAACCCGGATTCAAAACGAGCGTCTTCTATGTTTCCTGTCAACTCAAACAACTTATCGTACACTTGGGGGCGAAGCTTCAATAGAGGGGATACATCAGAAATCATTTTTTCATTTATTTTGAGACGATCATCGGAATGTGTACCTCCTCCAATTTGTGTTGACCAAGTTGTGTCTGCATTTACCTTAAACGCAGTATAATTTCCTTTTGTAATAATACTAAATATTGGTTTATTTACGTTAGTATTATAAATATGCGATTTGAATTCAAACGAGGGATCTGCGAATATTTGGTTCATTTTAAATTGAGAATAATATTGCGGGTCCGGATGAGTTACGTCGAAAATTACGGTTGTATTAGCACTATTGACAGTTAATCCTCTGAGAGTGGAATCCCCAGAAACGTTGAGGGAAGTTAAGGTGGAATCACCAGAAACATTAAGGGAAGTTAAAGTGGAATCCCCAGAAACGTTAAGGGAAGTTAAAGTGGAATCCCCAGAAACATTAAGGGAAGTTAAAGTGGAATCCCCAGAAATTTTGAGGTTACCGACTTCTAGGTCGGCGAGTTGATTTTCTGGACCGAATTTGACGATGCGAAGAAGTGCATCATCTAGTTGGTTACCGGCGATACCTACGTCGACAGAGTGTGTTAATTGGTGGAAGCCGAATGTTGGATTTTTAGGGTGAACGTTGATGACCGAATAGTCGGGTTGATCGGTATATTGTTTAATATCGGTGATGTACATAGGGTTTTGATTAAACAGTTGTAATTCTCCTATGTACCACGATTGTTTAGGGACTGCAAGGGTGAATATAAAACGTAATGTATCTGTGTATACGGGGTTAATACGATATGATACGTTAGTATCGCCTCCCAATATTAGATCGTTTCCGACGACTGTGCTTCCTTGCGAACTTCTAGAATCAATTACTTTCCATGTATCATCCACTTTTGTATATAGTGTCCAATCGGATGGACAAAGATTATCGTCGGTAACACCGTCTTTTGCAAAAAATGTATACTCACTGAGAATTATTTTTTTTGGTAATTTTATTTCAATTTCCACTTGTGAAAATGCATTGTTTATGTCTGCTTCGTATACACCCAAATATTCAAACGTTTTATTACTGAAAATATTTTGTACACCAGCATATATATTAGGATTCATAAATGGAACGTTCTTCGACGTAATTTCATAGACACCTGCGTCATAAGTATTTCCAGTTATTTCAAATGATGTCGTGTAATAAGTATTTCCGTCAACTGTTT
>PAME01000008.1 GCA_002707155.1 Crocinitomicaceae bacterium
TGCCATTTTTAGTGTAAAAATCATGCCCAAAAGCATCGTTGTAGTTGTAGTTTGAAGTCTCTTTTTCTTGCGCTAAAAGTGAAGAAGACATAAGAACTAAACCACAGAATAAAATAGAAAAATACTTGTTCATAATGATAGAGTTTGTTTTATTAGACGGTGAAATTAATATAAATTATAAAATAGTGATAAAAAGTTTTGTTAAAAGCGATGCGTCCTTAAAAAACGACAGATTTATGATCCCAAATTAAGGATATAAATATGCCAAAATAAATAACAGCTACTGTAAACTTAATGAATGCAGAAGTTAACAATCCTAGTAAACTCCCAAAAGCTGCTTTGAAGGCAGTTTTAGAATCGACTTTATTTATCAACTCTCCAAACAGTGCTCCCAAAAAAGCTCCGATAATAATACCTCCTGGAATTGGAGCAAGCAGTCCAATAACGAGCCCAATAGAACTTCCAATCATTCCCGATTTGGTACCCCCAAATTTTTTAGTGCCAAGAACTGGAATAATGTAATCTAAAACCCAAATTATAATGGCTATAACCAATGTAATAATTAGGGTTAGTTGACTGACCTCAATTTCGGGCATCAAATACAGCACCAAAAGCCCTAGCCAGCTTGTGAAAGGTCCTGGTAAAACAGGTAAAAAACTTCCAATGATTCCTAGAATCATTAAAGAGCTAGCGAGTATGATTAAGAAAATATCCATAGGTTTTATATGTTAGACTCTAAGAGCGTTCCAATGTTACAAAATTTAACAGTTTGTTAAAAGAATTTAAAAGACATTTTGTTCATAATAGATTATTTTTGTGGCAAATTTAATACTATGCAATCCCTTTCTGAACTTATCAAGTTAATAACCCTCGAAAAAATTAATGATCACACCTTTATTGGTAAAAATTACAAAGCCCCTTGGGGTCGTGTTTTTGGTGGGCAAGTTTTGGCACAATCGCTTCATGCAGCCTATCAAACAGTCCCTGAAGATCGATATGCACATTCGATGCATGGCTATTTTATTTTAGGTGGAAATATTGATGTCCCAATAAAATATGAAGTTGATGTGATAAGAGACGGGGGTAGTTTTACAACCCGTCGTGTGGTAGCGTTTCAAAATGAAAAAGCAATCTTTAATATGTCGGCATCCTTTCAATTAAAACAAGAAGGTGTCGATCATCAAATTTCGATGCCCAACGTGTTTCCACCAGAAAAATTAATGAATAGCCACAAACAAATTGAACAATTCAAGGACGTTATTCCAGATACTTATAAGCGTTACAAATCGTTTTTACCAAAAATATTTGATTTTAAGCCTGTAGATAATATGCTCGCCAAGTTGGTCAAAAACAGTCCTCCATTTGATAATATTTGGTTTAAGACTTGTGAAGAATTAGCAACCAATTCTCCTCTTCAACATCAAATATTGGCCTATGCTTCAGACTATAATATTTTGCGTCCAGCATCCATGCCGCATCGCGAATTTTTAAATACAAAAGAAGTATTTTATACCAGCTTAGATCATGCCTTGTGGTTTCACCGTGATTTTGACATCAGTCAATGGCTCTTGTATGCCATCGATAGTCCGAGTGCTTCAAATTCGAGAGGATTTTCGAGAGGTAGTATATTTGATGCCAAAGGGAATTTAATCGCTTCTGTTGCTCAAGAAGGGCTAATGCGTATTCTAGATCAAGGTTCTAGGCCAGGTACTATTTAATTTATAGAATAGTGTTCATCCCCTTTTTAAAGGTGTCAATATCAACATGATTAGACACCAGTTTTAAGGACGTACTAACCACTTTTGAAGCTATTTCCAACGGAAATCCCAGCCCAATTACTAATTTAGTGAGCAGTGTGACTTCGTATATATTTTTAAGTTTGTCTGCATAAACCATACGTGCTAAATCATAAAGGCGTTCAATACGTTTTTCTAAGGAAGCTGGAGGATTGATTGGATGCGATTTATAGTCGTTCAAGATGGTTGCATAACGTTCTTTTGAAATGTTTAATTTTTGGGAAAGTCGATCTAAAAAAGCTTTTTCTTCTTGACTTATAATACCATCACTAAAAGCAACTCTCACAATGGATGCAAAATGATCTTGATTTCGAGTTGTGAAACTACTATTGAATAAATTTGAAAAGGACATAGGTTTGTAAATTTAGGTTCTCAAATCTACAGTTTTTTTTTAAAATAAGCAGAATTTTAAAAAAGGATTACCTCATAATTACAATAATATTCAAAGACTATTATATATCTTTGCAAAAATTTTTTAGTTGAGTAAAATTAATCTTTCTCAAAAATTCCAACAGTCTTTGATTCATCAAAATCTGAGCACTGTCATATCTACATNNAAACAAAAAACACATTTAAAAGGTGCTTTAGGCTCCTCGCTATCTTTCACAATTGCCAGTGTTTTCAAAACCACTACACTCCCGTTTTTATTGATTTTTGATTCTAAGGAAGAAGCGGCTTATTATCTTAATGATTTAGAAGTGTTACTCGATGACAATGAAGTGTTATTCTATCCAGGAAGCTATCGAAGACCCTACCAAATAGAGGAGACAGACAACGCCAATGTATTGATGCGTGCAGAGGTGTTAAATCGGATGAGTTCCCAAAAAAAACCTGCACTCATCGTTACCTATCCAGAAGCACTTTTTGAAAAAGTATTGTCCAGAAAAGAACTTGAAAAATCGACTTTTAAAGTAGCAGTAGGTGAAATATTAAATTTAGATTTTTTTAATGAAGTTCTTTTTGATTATCAGTTCCAACGGGTCGATTTTGTCACTGAACCCGGAGAGTTTTCAGTGCGTGGGGGGATTGTGGATGTATTTTCATTTTCAAACGACGAACCTTANCGAATCGAATTTTTTGGAGACGAAGTTGACAGTATTCGAACCTTTGATATTGAATCTCAACTNTCTATAAAACCTATTAAAAAACTCCAAATCATTCCCAATATTGAGCATAAATTACTCAACGAAACCCGACAAGGGTTTTTAGAGTATAGTGGTTCAAAAACAGTAGTGTTTGCTAAAAATATCCCAGCGTTTTTAGCTGCAACCGACACACTTCAAGAAAAAGCTACGGAAGCCTATAATGAACTTTCTACTGCGATCAATCATAGCCGTCCAGAAGATTTGTTTTGCACCTCTGCTGATTTCAAATCTCNNTTGTTAGACTTTTCAGTAGTTGAATTTGGAAATAACCCTGTTTTGGCTCTTAAAACGGAGCAACAATTAAAGGTTCAAGTCAGCCCTCAACCTTCATTTAATAAGCAGTTTAACAGAATCATTGAAGATTTAAATTCTCATCACGATTTGGGCTACCAAAATTACATCTGTTGCTCGAACACACAACAAGCGCAGCGGTTTTATGATATTTTTGAAACTATGGATACCGAAGTACACTGTAATGTCATTGTATTGTCGTTGTANCAAGGATTCATTGATCACGACAAGAAAATTGTGTGTTATACTGATCACCAGATTTTTGAACGTTACCATAAATTCCACCTTAAAAATGGATTTACGAAAAAGCAATCCATAACTCTTCAAGAGCTAAATAAACTCGAAATCGGGGATTACATCACCCATATTGATCATGGTATAGGAAAGTTTGGAGGCTTACAAAAAATTGAAGTTGAAGGGAAAAAACAAGAGGCTATAAAATTATTTTACGGCGAACGTGATGTTTTATATCTCAGTATTCATGCCCTTCATAAAATCACAAAATTTAACGGGAAGGATGGCAAGCCCCCTAAAGTTTATAAGTTAGGAAGCAAGGCTTGGAAAGTTTTAAAACAAAAAACAAAAACAAGGGTTAAAGAAATTGCTTTTAATTTGATAAAACTCTATGCCAAAAGGAAGTTAGAAACCGGATTTAAATATAACCCCGATACGTCTATGCAGCTTGAGTTGGAAGCGTCCTTTGTTTTTGAAGATACACCTGATCAAATAACAGCTACGGCCGATATCAAATCTGATATGGAAAGCGATCGCCCTATGGACCGTCTGATTTGTGGTGATGTCGGTTTTGGNAAAACAGAAGTCGCATTGAGAGCTGCTTTTAAAGCCGTTGATAATGGCAAACAAGTGGCCGTTTTGGTTCCTACCACCATACTCGCATTTCAACATGCCAAAACGTTTAAAGCACGTTTGAAAGATTTTCCAGTAACAGTGGATTACATCAACCGATTCAAAACAACCAAACAACGCAAACAAGCTTTAGAGCAGTTAGAATCTGGGCGTTTAGACATTATTATTGGTACACATCAGTTGGTCAATAAATCAGTGAAATTTAAAGATTTAGGCTTGCTAATTGTCGATGAAGAACAAAAATTTGGAGTGGCAGTCAAAGAAAAACTCAAAACCCTCAAAGAGAATGTAGATGTACTCACACTCACTGCCACCCCCATTCCGCGAACCCTTCAATTTAGTTTGATGGCAGCACGAGATTTGTCGGTTATTACAACACCACCTCCTAATCGTTTTCCGATTGAAAGTATAGTTATACGCCTAAATGAAGAAGTTATTCGCGACGCTATCCAATATGAAATTCAACGGTCGGGGCAAGTCTATTTTATTCACAACCGAATTGAAAATATTAAAGAAGTAGCAGGACTTTTACAACGATTGGTACCCGATGCCAAAATTCGAGTTGGACATGGTCAAATGGAAGGACGTAAATTGGAGCAATTGATGCTCGATTTTATGGACGGTCAATTCGATGTTTTGGTCAGTACTACCATAGTTGAAAGTGGCTTAGATGTACCCAATGCCAACACAATTTTAATTAATAATGCCAATAATTTTGGTTTGAGTGATTTGCACCAAATGCGGGGGCGTGTAGGGCNTAGTAACAAAAAAGCGTTCTGTTATTTTATCACTCCCGAATATCATGCAATGAACGATGAGGCACGCAAACGAATTTCTGCATTAGAGCAATATACAGCACTTGGAAGTGGCTTTAATATTGCCATGAAAGATCTAGAAATTCGTGGAGCAGGGGATTTATTGGGAGGAGAACAAAGTGGATTTATCAATGATATTGGATTTGAAACCTATCAAAAAATTCTCAATGAAGCCATTGATGAACTTAAAGAAACCGAGTTTAAGTCGCTTTATAACGAAGATATTAATACCAAAGAATTTGTAAGAGATGTAACTCTTGATTCGGATTTCTCTTTATTATTCCCTGACGATTATGTTAATAATATTACAGAGCGTTTGAGTCTATATACCCAATTAAATACATTAAAAACTGAGGAAGAATTACAGCATTTTGAACGCGATTTGATCGATCGATTTGGTGCGCTTCCTACACAAGTAGTGGATCTCTTAGATAGTGTTCGTATCAAGTGGTTAGCAACAACTCTAGGATTTGATAAAATAGTAATGAAAAATCACAAACTAATCGGCTATTTTATCAGCGACCAAAACAGTCGTTTTTATCAAAGTATCCATTTCTCAAAACTACTACAATACGTTCAGGCACACCCACAAAGTTGTTCCATCAAAGAAAAGCAAATGCGTCTTGGACTGCGTCTTTTGATGCGTTTTTCTAACATCAATTCGGTGCAACAAGCCTTAGAAGCCTTAAAACCTATTTTAGCATAACAGTTAATTCCATATTTAGGTATACTCAACTATTTGTTTGGGTTTTGAGCAGTAATTACAGTAAAACCGTACTTATTTTGAATCAAAAGTGATAGAACGCATTTTTAATATGCTTCAGTTCGGAGTGTTGTGATGTAATCACAATTGCAATGATATCGAAGCGTACTTCCACATCTAAGTTTCTAGAGGTTACAAAATAATCTACTGTTTTGATAATGCGTTGGATTTGTGCTGGTTTTAGAAATTCTTCTGGAGATCCAAAATCTAAAGTGCTTCGGGTTTTAACTTCTACAGCTGCTAAGCAGCTTCCTTTTTGTGCTAAAATATCTACCTCTCCTTTCAAGTAGCGAAAATTATGTGCCAAAATTTGGTAGCCTTTGGAGGTCAAATACTCAACTGCCATACGTTCTCCCAAAATGCCACNTTCGTTGGACTTAGACATTGGTTTTTATTCTTTTAAAAATTCATAGTCCCGTTCAACTTTGGCAATACGAACTTTGTAGTGGTTGTACCACCGCTTTTGACCTTCAGTTTGAGCGTTCTGATGCTCTAAATTGTTTTTCCAATCTTTGATGGATTCCAAGTCTCTCCAGTAAGAAATGGAAATCCCAATTTCGGACTGTGCGTTTTCCATACCCAAAAAACCATCCTGCTGAACAGCGAGCGCATTCATACGCGCGTTCATTTCGGTATAGCCTTTGGTATCTGTTGAACGCAGAGAACTAAAAATAACAGCATAATAGGGAGGTGGTGGGGTGTTTGAAGTCATGTTAAAAGATTAATCTATAAATAAGACNCGTGTTNTTGATTTGGTCACTTCCAAACGCNCATTTCTTCCAAAATAAAGGGCACGATTTTCGAGTTCATGACCAGCAGGAAATCCAAAGGCTACAGGCACTTTTGTATCCTTGAGAATTTCTAAAATTGTAGCTTCAATTGAGGATCCCCAATTGGGGTCATTGATTTTAATTCGACTCATATCGCCAATAATCACACCGGCACAGGATTTAAAATAACCAGCACGTTTCAAACTTTGTAACTGCCGATCGATATGGTATTTGTACTCATCAATTTCTTCAATAAAAATAAGTTTTCCGTTGGTGTCAAGTTGAGTATCACTTCCTAGTGCAGCTGTTAACAAGGATAAATTTCCTCCTACAAGTGGTCCTGTTGCAGTTCCTGGTATATTGTCAAAATGCCCCTCGATTTCATACGTTTTTAAGGTTCCAAAAAGCGCTGCTTTTAGTGTGGATATAGATTGTTTTATAGCATTTGCATCTTCAATAAGGTTGATGCACATCATGGCATGTAAACTTTCATAACCTAAATTATTCAAAGCGTTGTGAAGAACGGTAATATCGGAATAGCCAATGACCCATTTAGGGTGAGCTTTAAACCCTTTATAATCTAAATCATCAATTATTCTAAGTGTGCCATATCCGCCACGTGCACACCAAATTGCTTTAATGTTTGGATTATCTAAGGCTGTTTGTAAGTCGCTTGCACGTTGGGCATCTGAACCTGCAAAATGATGAGCTTTGGTTTGGAGGTTTGTTCCNAAAATCACTTCCAANCCCCAATNTTTCAGAAGGGTTTTTGTGTTTTGGATCACTTCGGAATCCTGTTTTAAAATACCAGCAGGAGCAACAATAGCTACCGTGTCACCNNGTTTNAAATAAGAGGGACGAATCATTTTTAAGGAAGTATTGGAAGATAAAGAAGAGGTGTTAGATAAGGACATAAGCGTCTTGTTTTGTTCTGAATGCATCAGCAATAAAAGGCACCATAGTAAAGTANTAAGCATCATTTTTAAGGGCTTTTTGTAAAGATAGGAATTTCTATAAAGTTCTGTTTCAAATTGGACGTAATATTGTGTATTTTTGTGCTNTTAACTTAGAATTCAATGTCAAAACGTTTTACCATAACTGCCGCTTTACCTTATACTAATGGTCCAATACATATTGGTCATTTGGCCGGTGTGTATGTGCCTGCGGATATCTACGCACGTTATTTGCGTTTGCAAGGTCACGATGTGGCTTTTATTTGTGGGAGTGATGAGCATGGAGTTCCCATTACCATCAAAGCAAAAAAAGAAGGTATAACTCCTCAAGATGTTGTAGATCGCTACCATGAGAATATCAAAACCTCCTTTGAAGACTTTGGGATTTCTTTTGATAATTATTCTAGAACTTCTGCAAAAACCCATCACCAAACGGCATCGGAATTTTTTAAGGCACTTTATGATAAAGGTGAATTTATTGAAGAAGTTACCGAGCAATTATACGATGCTGAAGCCAATCAGTTTTTAGCCGATCGATTTGTAGTGGGGACTTGCCCAAAATGTGGGTATGAAGAAAGTTATGGCGACCAGTGTGAGGCCTGTGGAACAACACATAATGCTACGGATCTAATCAACCCAAAATCAGCAATAACAGGAGCAATTCCTACCTTAAAAGAAACCAAACATTGGTTTTTACCGCTTGACAAACACGAAGCATTTTTAAAGGAATGGATTTTAGACGGGCATAAAGCCGATTGGAAACCCAATGTATATGGACAATGTAAATCGTGGATAGATGAAGGCTTGCGTCCGCGTGCCGTAACTCGCGATTTGGATTGGGGTATTCCTGTTCCTGTTGAGGGAGGCGATGGAAAAGTACTTTATGTATGGTTTGATGCGCCTATTGGTTACATCTCTTCTACCAAAGAATGGGCTCAACGTCAAGGTAAGGATTGGAAACCGTATTGGAAAGATGAAGATACGACTTTGGTGCATTTTATTGGAAAGGATAATATTGTGTTTCATTGTATCATGTTTCCAGCAATGCTCAAAGCAGAAGGGAGTTATATTCTTCCAAAAAATGTACCAGCCAATGAATTTTTAAACTTAGAAGGTCAAAAATTATCAACCTCCAAAAACTGGGCGGTTTGGTTGCCGGAATACTTAAAAGACTTTCCAGAAAAACAAGATGTATTGCGCTATGTATTAACCGCAACTGCTCCCGAAACAAAAGACAATGATTTTACATGGAAAGATTTTCAAGCCCGTAATAATAACGAACTTGTAGCTATTTTCGGAAATTTTATTAATCGTGTAGTGGTACTCACCAATAAATACTATAGCGGCCAAGTGCCCAATCCTAATGCGTTGTCTGATATTGACAAAGAAACTCTAGAAAAAGTAAAAGCCTTCCCTGATAGTTTATCTAAATCCATTGAGCGCTACCGTTTTAGGGAAGCCAGTCAGGAACTGATGAATCTTGCACGTCTAGGAAATAAATATTTAGCGGATGAAGAACCTTGGAAAATAATCAAAACAGATCCCGAACGCGTGCAAACGATTCTGTATGTAGCCCTTCAGATCTCAGCAGCTTTGGCAATTGTATCTGAACCGTTTTTACCCGCTTCTTCTCAAAAATTAAAAACAATGCTTCAGTTGCCTACTCATTCTTGGCTAGCTGTAAAAAGTGGTGCAACTCTTCTAGAACCTGCACACCAAATAGGAACTGCTTCCTTATTGTTTGCTAAAATTGAAAATGCAGAGATTGAACAGCAACTAGAAAAATTAGCTCAAAGTAAATTGGAAAACAAAATTGCTAATAAAGTTGTAGAACCTCAAAAAGAAACGGTTTCTTTTGAAGAGTTTTCTAAATTAGATATACGATTGGGGACTATTATTTCGGCTGAAAAAATGCCTAAAACTAAAAAGTTATTGGTTCTTCAGGTGGATACCGGGATTGATATTCGTACGATTGTTTCTGGGATTGCGGAGAGTTTTACAGCAGAATCTGTTGTTGGAAAACGCGTGACTGTCTTGGTAAATTTAGCGCCTCGTGCCTTGCGAGGGATCGAAAGTCAAGGGATGATTTTAATGACCGAAACACCAGAAGGTAAACTTGTTTTTGTGAATCCTGATTTGGCGCATGGTACCACAAATGGACTGAAAATTAGTTAGTATTTGATGTGTTATTCTGGCGTATAACCAGTTTTTTAAGCTGCAATGCAGCGACTTCTTAATAGTGATTTTAATAAAGAAATAAAAAAATAAGATTTTGGCACTTGTCGAGATTTCACTGTATTTAGGATAATATACATTTCCTTCAAATATAGTTATCGTTTATGGCATGACTTTCCTACAGAATGCGTTACACCTATTTTTTTGTTTAAAAAAATATTTAAAATTCTATTTAAATATCACAAAGGGTATCTAAAATTAATTGTTTGTTTTACAAGTGATAACTCTACCGTTTACAAATTAAAAAGGGTAGTTTATTACAGTATTTTGCCGTTTATTACATAATACTTTTACTTAAGACTTCTAATGACGTACTTTGTTTTGTTTAAATTAAATAAATTTTAATTAATCATTAATTCAGATTTTGAAAAGATACAATAAATAGTACTGTTTTATTCTATTCGGATTCCTTACTAACCCAAACTACAACCAACGTGAACTTAAAACAACAATTTTCAGCGATTCTATTTTTTATAGTAAGTCTAACCTCCTTTTCCCAAGTTGGTATCGGAATTACCGATCCAAAGGCAGCCTTAGATGTTGTCAGTACAGATACTGGTTTTATTATGCCTCGGGTAGCAGATCACACGACGTTAACTGTGGGAGCAGACCAAACAGGCATGCAAGTTTATAACACAACAACTAAAAGTATTTGGTATTATGATGGTACGGATTGGGAATCTATATCAGGAACAACTCCAAAAGCGATTCCTCTATGGAAATCCCCTACAAATGCTGGTGATTATNCAATTAATGCTATTATAAACCATGCAGGAACTCTTTATAAAAACCTGACGGGGACTAATACGGATACTACTCCCGATGCGGATGCTACCAATTGGGAAACTTTTGTGGATATCAGTCAGTTCGAAAATATGCCACTATGGAAGACCACTAGAGGGTTTTATGCAAACATTACTGCGGGGCCCACCACACAACCCATTCCAGGGTTTAGTTCTACTGAGTTTAATTCTTGGGATGCTTCTAACCCCTCTGNAGATGAAGGATTCTCTTCTGGAACTTCTTACACCCTTTCAAATTATGGAGGCATTAATGGGCTAAATATGACGATTATGGCCAACTTTGACCATGAATTTGGCACTGGAGGCANAAATTCCTTTGTCTTTAAAAATACTGGTGCCGCTACCTCAAATGCAAAAATCACGATTTCATTTAATGGCGGAGTCGAAATGTTTGCGGACCTTAGGTCTGGTAGAGCCATTAATATTTCGGCAAGCTCCATTAGCAATCCACTTGCGGGAACCATAAATACAACAGAAATTACGGATGGAACTCCTGGCGAAACCTTTACTTCATTCACGCTACAAATAGACGAAAATCTTGATACCAATAGGTATTGGGAATTATTCTCACTTTGGAATAAGTTGCAGTTTACTAACTTCGGAGCAGCACCTCCTCAAAACCTCAATGCCCCNCCCTACGCATATTGCNGTTCAATATACCAATGGGACAGACTTCTCCTATCAAATCATCAACCTGAATGATTCTGCCGACACTGCGGCTGAAGGAACAGGAAGTACGCTTCCTGCCACCTGGGATAACGCACAAGAAGATGATTTTAGTATACGTTGGTCATCTCAAACCAATGGAGGGGTGTACCTTGCCAATGACCTAGTGAACTACAACGGCCTATTGTATAAAAACCGAACTGGAATCAATTCCGACACTACGCCTGATGCGGACATAACTAACTGGGAGTTGACCTCCCGATCAATAGCCACTCAAACCGAAGTAGAAGAACAAGATTTGGGGCTTGCCACTAATGAGGCTTTGATGACTCCCCTACGAACTTTGGAACANTTGGAAAAATCTAGAGAAACGGATCATTTTAGAATTAGCGATGCTACAGAAACGAGCAAAAGGATACAATTTGACGTATCTAGTATTAGTACAAGTACCACCCGAAGTATTAGTATGCCCGATGAAGACATCTCCCTAGTGGATGCAGATCGAATAGGAGCGAAAGAGTATCATGCGACCAAGACCTACCTGCTCGGGCAACTGATCACCCGAGCGAATGGAATCTATAAAAACATTTTAGCCATTACTACCCCGGAAGTTTTTAATTCCACGAAGTGGGAAAAAATTGCCATGACCATAAATCCCGCTATCCTTGGCATTACCGATGCCGCTTCTGCCCCACCAACGGTCAACACGGGGGATCGGTATGCGCTGACCAACACCGCTTCTCTTGTGGCGGGATGGGGAACCCTTGCGGGGCTGGAAGACAATGATATTGTAGAATTTGATNGTACCGATTGGAATGTGACCTTGGATGTCTCCCAGCCATCGAATACGGGTTCTTATCAAGTCTACAACACAGGCGATACGACGCTCTATTATTATAATGGTTCCACATGGACCAGCTTTNGAAGTGGNGGCACATCAGAAATGAATGCCGTCCCTCTATGGAAGTCAAACACAGCGGGAGGCACATATAACGTCAATGATCTGGTAAATTACAGTGGTGAACTCTTTAAAAATTTAACGGGAACTAATACTGATGTTGCCCCAGAAACAGATGTTGCTAATTGGTTTATTAGTTCTGACCACCCAGACACATCGTCACAAGTCAGTGTGAATAATTCAGGGAATAGGCTTATTCAAGATGTTACACTTGATCAAAACGGGCATGTTACAGGGTTATCTTCAAAAACAATTAAAGCGCCTCAAAATTGGAGTTTTACGATCTCAAATTTAGCAGGAGGATACGGAACTAATGTGGCAACATTACCTTATAATATTAAAATCTATGTTAATTCCAGTCGAAATATATACCTTACAACAACAGATAGTCGATTTGATGGTGACGAATCTTGGTCGTTTGCATCGTTTGAGTATCGATATGGAAATAGTAGTAGAGGAACAGGCCTGTTAAGGAGAAATGTATATACTTACGCAGGACCATTAAATAGGTATGAACCAGTAACGCTGA
>PAME01000009.1 GCA_002707155.1 Crocinitomicaceae bacterium
TTTACAAGCTACCATTCCCAATGTAAAGTTCCCAAATGTAATCGTGTCGGATGGTTCGGTAATAATAAAGGAAGTGTCAGCTTCACAGCCCTTGCTGTCCTCTACTGTCAATCTGTAAGTCCCAGCTACCAAATTACTTATTGGAGATGAACCCGTTTGTGCTGGGGACCATAAATACTTATTTGCTGGAAATACTCCTGAACCGCCTGCTGGAGTTATTGAAATACTTCCATCATTGTCACCCTTACAGGATACTTCTCCCAAAGTGAAGTTGTTGAATACAATAGACGCTGGCTCGGTTAATAATACCGTAATCGTATCCTCACAGCCCTTACTATCCTCAACCGTCACTCTATATTTCACACCGCCTCTCAAATTGGTAGCTATACTATCTGCACCTGCTTGTTTATTAACACCTGTTGGCCAAAAGAAAGAAAAGCCTGGGCTTCCTCCAGTTACCTGAATACTAGCTGAACCATTTGTGTCTCCTGCGCAATCTAATGTGGAAACTATTGTGCTGTTAAGCGTTAACCCAACAGGAGGCTCAGTCAATGTAACCGTATCCTTTGCAGCACAACCTGCTATGTTACTTGCAGTAACAATATAAGTTCCAGCTGGAAGACCAGTTGCAGCACTATCTGTTTGAACAGGAGTAGAATTCCAAGAATAGGTTATACCAGCATCACAATACAAGAGATCAATGTTTGGTCTATTTTTGATTATAACCGTGGCCGAATCTTCCAAACAAGCATTTACCGTCTTTGAGGTGTAATAAGCAACGGAGTTAAATGCAGTAGTCGTATACTTTGTGGTAGCATTTGAAGGAAAACCTGAAGTTTCTTGTTCGTGACATATTTGAACAACAATATTTGTATTTCCGTCCCAAACAAATTCTTGATTAAAAGAAACAGTAATCTTCGTAATGAAAGGGTTAAAAGCATAACTACTTGAAGAGAAAACTTCAAATAGTCCGCCAACGAACCCACTATCTAAACTCGTAGAATCCGTACAACCGATACTCAAGCTAAAATTCTTAACTGCAGAAAATGGATTTACTCCGGCCAGTTTTTCAAATGCGATTTTTGATATTCTTCCTTTCCTAAAGCCAAGGGCAGTTAATTCTGATGCCAAATACAAGTATTGTTGTTTTGCATTGTCAAGCTGGCCAATTGGAGCAGGGTAGCCATTGAAAGCATTGGCAGAAGTACCAGTACCAACTGTTGCAGTAGTTGTAGTAGAACATTTAGCCGCTGTTGAAGAATATACTCCGCAAGCAGAAATGCTTCCTGTAGAAGTAGCGTCTCCATCGCGACCTCCCTTACAAGATATATCGGTAGAATCAATAATTTCGACGGCAACCGATGGATCCTGACTGACGCTAAAACTATACACGGTATCACAATCGTTGTCATCACTAATTGTAACGAGCTGTTCTCCCGCACAAAGGTTTTTTGGATTGGCAATAGTATCTCCACTCGGAGACCATTTGTAACCATAACCGCCAACACCTGAAACGGTAGTGTTTCCACCCGTTACTGAGGTTATGTTGATTTCTCCTGAACATCCGCCAGCACAACTGATATTTGTTGTATTACTTATTGCAACCGAGACTGGAAGTGTTTGTGCAAGGTTGAAACCAGTTGATTTAATAGAATCCAAATCGAATGAATCAACCACTGTAGCAACGTATGAAATATTCGAAGGAATATTCAGAATTGTTTTTGTATTGGCAGAAATCCGAACTCCTGCGCTATCCCAACGATACTCAAATGGTCCAATACCACCCACATGATCAACGGTCAAAGATCCATCATCTCCATTAAAACACGATTCTTTAACGCCTGTAATAACTGCACTTGTAAGGTCTCCAACAATTTTAATAACTGCTGTAGCTGAAACACTTGCGTTAATTGGACAATTATTATCTCGCGCTTCAAAAGTTACATTAAAAGATCCAGTCGCAGCAGTTGGAACAGTCCAGTTCACTCTTCTGCTCACAGAATTACCTACACCAATTTGACTTGTTGTCACCGTTCCAGGTAAAGCACTTGCCGCATTTGTTGCAGTTGTCAAGGTATCGCCAGAATTTGCGTCTACAAAAGGCATGTCAAATCTAAGGTTGGCTCCTGCTTTGGTAATAACCGTCAAAGAATCTTGCGCGGCACCAGCTTGAAAATTCGTAACACCCCCAAGGTCAATGGTTGGTGTACTGTTCCCTGCACATCCCGCAGATGTTGAGGCAACTTGAATATCTCGCATAATGGTCCCAAGCAAATTACCAGTAGCTTTATCATACTCTGAAATCAAAATAGTAAGCGTAAATGTACCTGTGGTAGGACCCGTAAATGCTAAATCGCCATTTCTAAAATTAACACTTATACCAGGGATAGGTTGAAGTTTTGAGTAGCCAGTTCGAAAAGTGGATAGCGTGGTAGGTCCAGTTTTTGGGTTTTCAAATGAAAACACTAAACTATCACCGTCAGCATCAATTGCACCATAACTGTAGTTTACTTTCTGACCGATACAAAAATAAGGAGCTGGCGCACTAGTAAATGTCGGGCTTGCATTGCACCTTCGAGTTGTGCTAAAAATAGTAGTTTCCACATACAACCTGCCTCCAGTAATATTCGTGGATGTATTTCTATCTGCAACCCGCACGCCTATTGTCCAATTGTTACATTGTGGATTTAGAACAATGGTATCCATAAAAACATATTCACCAATACCTGGAATCGTGCCTCCATTACATTCGCTATTAGATCCGTTACAGACTGGGGTTACATCATTGGTATCAGTTGCTGTCCAAGAGGGCGTCCTAGTTCCGCCATTTGTGCAGGAAATAAACGTTCTGGTTCCACCACCACTATTTAGCTGCCCTGCAGTAGGCGGGTTAAAACCTCCACAATCTCGATAGAATTTATAAGTAAGTTCAAATGTATCACCACCAAGGCAGCGGTATGTTATTTCTGCCCCAGCTGCATGGGTAGCATGAACTTGGTTCGAAATACCTCCTAAGGTCAGAACTAATATGAGAATTTTGAGGTTGCGTAAAAATGAATTCATATAAAATATGTTTGTTCTAGTTATTCAAGTTTAAGACACAGTTAAAACTCCCAAAGTTGGGCAAACCATGCATATAATATAACCCGTAAAAATACAACCTTTTTGAAGGTATTAATTAACACCCGTTAAGAGTTGTATATGTGCAGGTTATGCATTTATTAATTCTCAAATATAATTTGTGAACAACCCCTTCTAATTGTTTGACAATCAACTATTCAAGAACTTACTTTTGATAACTTATAAAAAGTATAATGAAAAACGTTGTCTTTAAATTTGGAGGAGCAGCATTAAAATCAGCTGAATCTATTAAGAATATCGAACAAATTATTGCTGAATTTCAGCCTAAATTGATTGTTGTTTCGGCCATGGCAAAAACAACAAATGCATTCGAAAAACTCATTGAATCAAAATTGAAGGGTGAAGAAATCGGTGATCAATTGGATAAAATCAGAACCTTTCACCAAAACATAATAACTAACCTTTTTGATGAAGAACAAAATGAGGCATCAGAAAACTTAGACAAAGTTTTGGCTTATTGCAAAGCTTATTTAGACCATTCCAAGGACAAAGCATTTGATGAAATTTATGATCAAATTATTCCTGCCGGCGAACTGCTTTCTTCAAAAATATTGGGCGCGTATCTTGAGGAAACAGGCCACAACTTAAAATGGTTGGACGCGCGTAAAATTCTAAAAACCGATAACCGGTTCAGAAAAGCGATACCCCATTTAGAGCATTCAAAAAAAGCATTGTTAAGCCAAAGAGACGCTTCTGCTGCTAATTTAATCCAAGGGTTTATTGGTGGAACAGAAAATAATTTAATGACTACAATTGGCCGAGAAGGGTCGGATTATTCAGCGGCCTTATTTGCCAATTTTATAGCAGCAGATGAGCTGGTGGTTTGGAAGGATGTGGATGGCGTTTTAAATGCCGATCCAAGGTATTTTAATGCTCCAGAATTAATCCCCAATTTATCCTACAAAGAAGCCATAGAATTGAGTTATTATGGAGCTACCATCATTCACCCGAAAACCATTCAACCGCTTGCAGAAAAAAATATTCCTTTAAGTGTAAGGTCCTTCCAAAATACTGATTGTAAGGGAACTAAAATAAACTCAACAGCTGATTTCAACGGCAGTAAATCCATATATATTTACAAACCCAATCAATTGTTAATCACTTTAGAGTCAGAAGATTTATCCTTTTTTGGAGAGGCTAAAATGAGTGAAATTTACCACTCCTTGTTTACGCATAAATTAGAAGTCAATTTGGTTCAAAATTCAGCAGTAAACTGTTCCATTTGCGTCGATAATGACCCTCACAAAACCGCTTCTTTACTTGAAGAATTTGGTAAGCATTTCAAAGTTCGGTATAACGAAAATTTAGAGCTTCTAACTGTTCGGCACTACCAAACCAAATTACTTGAAGAATTGTTATTCAACAAAGATTTGATAATCGAGCAAAAAACAAGAAGCACGCTTAAGTTGCTTTTTAAATAATTAAACAACTACTTTGGTCTGGGCTAATTTCTTAGATTCTAAACAATGTAACTACTGCATGCTCAAATTAGTAAGCTTTATTTTCTTATTATCGGTTACAGCAAGTTCGGGTTACGCCCAATACACCAAACTAAATGATTATCGATTATTTGATTCAGTTGTTGTAAAACAAAGGTCAGATTCCCTTTCATTTCCTTGGGCTGGAGGTTTTCTGCAGCCTATTTTTTCAGAGATAAACTTGAATCAGGACAGTTTATCAGATTTAATTGTATTTGACAAAGGTTCGTTTCAGCATAGAACATTCATTCGCAGTAAACCTGGCGCTAATTACCAATTAGTTAGAACATATAGTTCGCAAATAGCTACAAGCAGGTTTTTTAGCCTCTTTGTAGATTATAATCAAGATGGTTTGGAGGACCAATTCTTTAATGAAAATGGCATCATTGGGGTGAATAAAAATACTTCTTCAAATGGCAATGAATTAACTTTTGAACGCCTACGTTTTAATGACGTAAATAACAAAAATCGAAAATCGATAAAAGGGAGCTTCTCATACGACAACAATATATTGCCATTTACTGTTGGAGCTTCAGAAGTACCGGCAATTGCTGACTTCGACGGGGACGGCGACATTGATTTTGTAAATCTTGCGGTGGGCTTAGGCTCCGCTTACCTTTATGAAAACACAGGATCAAATAATCACTCTAGTTTGGATAGCTTAGAGTTTACACTCACGAATTTTTGTTGGGGAGGTTTTATCGATAACCCTACTGCGTTTTTTATTAACATGGGTAGTTGTGCTGGGAAATTTTTACCGTCTGGGTCTAGACATGGAGGTGCAAATTTATCAACTACCGATTTAGATTGTAATGGGCTACCAGACTTAATGATTGGATTTGTTGGTGAACAAAAAGTAATAGGTTTATTTAATAATGGCGCAAGTAATGTTGCTCGAATGACCGAACAAGACACTTCTTTTCCAAAAAGCAGCAAAACAATTAGATCAAACCTTTTCCCTCATTTAAGCACTATTAAAATAAATAACGATTCAATTGATGATTTCCTGGTTTCTCCATTGGATGATGTCAGTGGAGCTAACCATAAACAAGTTCAGTATTACGAATCAATACCAGATACCAGCTGTAAAATGAATTATGTTCCTGCAAGAAGTTTTATCTCAGAAGAACTTATCGATATTGGAGAACAATCTCGATTTGTGCTAATTGATATAAATGGTGATAGTTTGTTAGATATTCTAGGCTCCAGTTTAAAATTGAACGATGGAGACACTGTTTGGAATTCAATCTTTTATTGGAAAAACTGTGGCACCAGAATTCAACCCTCTTTTGAATTGATTTCTGAAAGCTTTCTACCACTGCCCTTCACCAATAATTATGACATAAACATTCAGCCAATTGATTTTGACGCAGATGGATCAATAGATCTTGTATTATCAAACGAAGATGGCAGACTAAAATGGTTGAAAAATATTGCATTACCTGGTGACTCTTGTCAATTTATTGAGACACCTTCTACGCTTGATTCGCTGAAACTTGACCCATTTCCTAAGATCACCTTTTTTGATTTTAATCGCGACTCTTTGCCCGATCTTTTAGCTGGGTCAAAAGAAACATACCTAAAGTATTATGAAAATACGGGACTAAGAGGAAATCCAGAATTTAAAAAGGCAATCACAAAAAAGAACTTTTCCGGAATAAGTCTTGCAGATGAATTTGGTAATGGCTACTTACAACCTACAGTTATTGTTTCAGATTCTACTGGGGTTAACACCAACACATTAGATCAAAAAACATATTTATATATCGGAACCGCCAGCGGCTGGTTATATCAATTTGTAAACGATAGCGCTGCTACTTTTGACGATTATCAACTTTGTGATAGTTTATTTCTATACAACCGATACGTCACGCCATTTTCTGGTGATTTAAACGGTGACAACAAGCCAGATATGATATTTGGGATGAATACAGGAGGAGCTTCTATTCTAATGAAAGATGCCGGATTCATTATACCAAAACCAAAAGAAAAAGACAAAGACCCAGAGATAATTGATACCACAACAGTAATGGAAAATAATTCCCATCAAAAAACCTTGTGGAAAGTTTACCCTAACCCTGCTAATGATAAAGTTACTATCGAAATAATCGACCATCAAGAAGCATCAAATACTCAACTTTTGCTTCAAAATATAAATGGCCAAACTGTTTTGAAAGCGCAAAACATAAACCCAATAAATCAATTAGACATTTCAGATTTAACAAGTAGCGTATACTTTATACAACTACGCAACGCATCTCATTCTCAATCTATTAAGTTGGTAAAATACTAAATACCCAGCTTTTTACGAATCGCCTTTGGAATAGCATCCTTGTGCACCATTATTGCAACCGTTTTTAACTTGAAATAGGCTTCAGAAGTATACAGAAAACCACCACAACTGTTTCTATTTGTACCCCAACTGTTCTTAGTGTAATAAAAACTATTTCCGTTTTGATCTTTACATTTCCCGGTAATGTGCATTAAGTGATCATCAGTCGTTTCAAAATTTTCAAATAATTTTTGGCGCATTTCGGCTGTAACGTTCACCTCGTCAATTGTTGAGTTGAACAGAGTATCTCGCTGAGCTTTTGACATTTGACTATATGGAGTTGAAGGAACCACAGCTAATCCATTCTTAAATGAGAATCCTCTTTCACTAACATCAGCATCCCAAGCAACTGTAAATCCTTTATCCAATGCGTTATTCAATACTGCCAACATATCGTTTAACGGTAAGTTATAATAGCTAGACATTGTCCAATTATCGGGTATGAAAAGAATATTTTTTTTATAATTCTCTAGGTGAGTGAATGAAGTTAGTTCAATGTAATCATCTAGGACTAAGCCTGTGGCTTTTAAAGTCTCCATTCCCTTTTTATCAGTCTCTTCATTTACTTCGCCCAAATAGCTATCAAGAGTAGCATTATAGGATGGCCACCAACTTTCAGACAGGGTTTTATTTGGTCTTTTTACAGCTACACCAACCATTGACTTTGTAATTGCATCTAATTCTGCGTGAACAGGTAAACCATAAGAAACTGGGTTTCCAGCATAATCAGCTTCACTCAAGAATCCGTGCAGTTTTGCAATCTTGACAACGTCATGAAATTGACCCCCAGGTCCAAACTGAAAATTGCCTTGCATGCTCAAATAGCGTTGCGCCTTCATTTCATAAGCATGTCGAACAATGTACATTTCAGAAAGGTTTATAGCAGGCATGCCCATTCGTATTATTTCAGATTCAAAAAAACTGAGGCCTCCAAAACTCCAACAGGTGCCAGATTTGAATTGATTTGAAACAGGCATAGCTTCCAATTGCGTGCAATTTGTAAACTCGTAACCAGCTACTTTTTCTTTTTTACTTTCCTGAGCAACTAAGCATTGAATGAACAAAAGTGAACTTAAAAGTAATCCTAATTTTTTCATACTATTTTAATTTCTTTCGAATTGAGAATTCTTATTTAACAACCACCGAGTAGGTAACCAAGAACAAATAAAACCAATTACTGCAACAATCAGCACCACAGAAATAATATCCAACAATTGGATTTCAATTGGATAATACGGTGAAACTCCACCTTCTTGCAGCTTGAGTAAGCCCACATTTTGCTGAATTAAACAAAGAATAAGACCAACAGCAATTCCACCTCCCCCGCCAATGATGGATATAAGCATTCCTTCCAATTGAAAAGTCTTTTTCATCGCTGACCTAGTAAAACCCATTGCACTAAGGGTGTGTAAATCTTTTTTCTTTTCTAAAATCAATACTGTCAAGGATCCAAGCATATTGAAAGAAGCTATACCTAAGATAAACGTGAGAATGAAAAAGGTTATCCACTTTTCAGTCTGATTGGTTTTATACAACAATTCGTTAAGCTGGTAGCGCGTTTTAACCTTGTATTGAATAGGAATTTTAGATTGAATTAATTCCGCAACTTTTTCAGCGTTTTCATCATCTTCAATTCCAATTTCATAGGAAGATACTCGATCTTTTTGTTGGAGTAATTTTGAGGTGTAATCGTATGGCATCACAACATATTGATAATCGAACTCTGGATTAATACTAAAAATAGCAGAAGGGTAAATTAAATCTGTGTTAAACGCTTCGTGAATTTGGGTACTTACTGTTGCATCGCGCTTTGCTGCGTATGTTTTAATTGGTTCAAAGACATGATTAAGAAAAACATTGAGTTGGTCTGCAACCCCATAGCCCAATACCATGAAATTAACATTACCCTCTTTTAATTTGAGCGTTCCATCGTAAATCATAGAATCCAAACCACTCATATCTAAAAACTCATCGGTAACTCCTTTAGCAGTAACAAAATACTGTGCCTCTTTATATTTTAATAAGATGGTCTCTTCAATACTCGGCGAAAGAAATTTCACGCCTTCAATTGCACGAATTTGCTCAGCTGGAAGACTATCAAGATGAAATGTTTTTCCTTCTTTTAATTCTATTCTAATATCTGGTTGAAAGCTAGAATACATGCTTCCTACTAGTTTTTCTAAACCATTAAATGCGGACAAAACAACAACCAAAGCCATTGCTCCTATACCTACACCCAACATGGAAATACCGGTTATAACGTTTATAATATTATGCGATTTCTTCGCAAAAAAGTAACGTCTAGCTATTAAAAATGGAAGATTCAAATTTACTTTTTAAGTAATTCTTCTATGCGCTCGCTATAATCTAAGCTATCATCAACATAAAAAGCTAACTCCGGAATAATTCGGACTTGTTTCCCAATTTTTTTTCCTAAAATTCCCCGTATTTGTGATCCATGCTTTTTCACAATTTCTATAACCGTGCTTGCATTGGTGCTAGGAAAAATGCTCAAATAAACTTTAGCAAAAGATAAATCTGGACTTATACGAATTACCGTAACAGAAACCATTTCATTGATTCCCATTCCTTTAGTTTCCAATTGAAAAATTGAACTTAAATCTCTTTTTAAAAGACTTTCAACCTTGTTTTGTCTAAATCCGCTCATACGGCAAAGTTAATGTTCTTACGCTGTCCTCATAGTTCAAACGAAAAGGTGTTAGTTATTAAATATCAATAACAAATGGACCTTAGGTCTTTGTTTAATTTTGCTCTCTTGAGGAATCTGATAAAAATACTAAGCCTTATCAAAAACTATAAGCGTTTCGCTTATATGAATTTGTTTTTCAATTTATTAGCTGTCATTTTTTCCTTATTCTCCATGACGCTTCTAATTCCTTTTTTGGATTTGATATTCGTAAAAGGTGACGATGAGTTTAAAACTTATTATGAGAACGGAGTTGGCGCTTTTAATTTTTCGATCGAAAGCGCAATCGACTTGTTCAACTACCACCTCAGCAAACTAATAATGGAAGCGCCATCCATAACTGAAGGAAAGGCAAGTGCCCTGCTATTTCTGTGCATTGTCATTGTTTTTTCATTTTTCTTTAAAAATCTTTTTGGCTACCTCGCACTTTTTGTAATGGCAAAAGTTAGAAACGGAGTTCTAAAGGATTTGAGAGAGAATACCTACAAAAAGCTTTTGGTCTTGCCACTTTCTTATTACAGTGAAGAAAAAAAGGGAGATATTATTTCCAAGATGAGTAATGATGTCGTGGAAATAGAATGGTCCGTGCTACTTGGAATTGAATTGGTGTTTAGAGAACCCTTGAGTATCATTTTATTTTTGAGCACAATGGTATACATGAGCCCCAAGCTTACAATTTTTGTATTCCTCATGCTACCGCTTACAGCATTGGTAATAGGTCAAGTAGGTAATTCGCTTAAAAGAACATCTGGACTAGGGCAGCAGATGGCAGGTGATATAATAGCTGCATTGGAAGAAACCTTAGGCGGTTTAAGAATTATCAAGGCCTTTAACGCAGAAGACAGTAGCATTCGGAAATTTGAAGGACTGAACCTAAAGTATTTCAATTTAATGGTAAAAATGTACCGCAAACGAGATTTGGCATCTCCTATGAGTGAGTTTTTAGGTGTTGGGATTCTGGTGATAATTCTTTGGTTTGGGGGGCAAATTGTTTTGGATGGCGAGATGGACTCTTCCGTCTTTATCGCATTTATTATGCTGTTTTCACAAATTATTTCACCAGCTAAATCTTTGGCAAAAGCGTGGTATAATGTTCAAAAAGGAGCTGCAAGCGCAGATAGATTAGGGGACTTGGTAAACGCAAAAAATGTTATTGAAGATATTCCAAATGCAACAGTTCTCAATGGATTTGATAATGCAATTGAATATAATTCCGTAAGCTTTAAGTACGACAAAGACTTGGTGCTTAAAGATGTTTCGTTCAAAATCGAAAAAGGTAAAACTGTTGCATTAGTTGGCGCCAGCGGCGGTGGCAAGTCTACTTTAGCGGATTTACTTCCAAGGTTTTACGACCCAGTAAAAGGTGCAATAACAATTGATGAAGTTGCCATCAATTTAGCAACTGTAAAAAGTGTTCGCAGTTTAATGGGAATTGTTACTCAACAGTCCATTCTTTTTAACGATACCATTCATAATAATATAGCCTTTGGAGCTGAAAATGTTTCAGAAGCAGAAGTGATTGAAGCAGCAAAAATTGCAAATGCTCATGATTTTATTACTCAATTTCCTGAAGGTTATCAAAGTAATATAGGTGATGGAGGAGGCAAGTTATCTGGAGGTCAGAAACAACGTATCAGCATTGCAAGGGCAATTCTAAAAAATCCACCAATTTTAATTTTAGATGAAGCCACTTCGGCCTTAGATACAGAATCAGAACAATTGGTTCAAACAGCACTTAACAACCTTATGAAAAACAGAACTTCCCTAGTAATAGCGCATCGCTTATCTACCATACAGTCTGCGGACAAAATTTTAGTAATGGATCAGGGGCAAATTGCTGAACAAGGAACGCATACTGAATTGTTAGCGTTGCAAGGTATTTATTATAACCTTTGCCAACTTCAGAGCTTCAGTTAACGTCTTATAAATATAAAACTCAAATTATGAAAACAAATTACTACTTCGCCCTATTTGCAGCGATTCTTTTCGGAGGATCAATTCATGCTCAAATAACAATTGATAGCTCAGACATGTATGTGTCTCCTGATACTATCAATATTGTAAAAACTAATAATGCTGGAGCCTTGGACATTAAAACATCTGGCGCTCAAACTTGGGACTTTCGCTCCCTTAAAGCTGATTCAGTGCAACAGATTATAATAAGAGACTTAAACAGCGGTAATCCTGTAGACAACAAATTCAAAGATGCTAAAATGGTTCTTGAGCGTCCAGGAGAAGGAAATGCATATTTAATTCTTACGAAAGATTCGTTAACAGTTGATGGCATTGCTGATTTTAACTTCGATGCAAACCTTAAAGCAGATGTTAATCTTGATCCTGACCTAAAATTGATGGAGTTTCCAATCGGTTATCAGAACACATATACTACCGCGGCTGTAATAGACTCAACTATTGACACGATTATCAGAGTGTTTGGTGTCCCCGCTTTTGACAAACTGAGGGTTGTTGCTGAATTAGATCAAAATACAACATGTGATGCGTATGGAGACCTTAAAACTGTCCAAACGACATTTAATACAATTAGATTAAGAACTTTAGAAAAACAAACAGTAACTGCATTTGGGCGACAAATTACGAATGGAAACTGGACTCAGGTTCAACAAACAGTTACCGTAACCAACCGTTATACCTGGCTGGCAAAAAATAGAGGTTACCAAGTAGCAGAAGTAACAACAGATAGTATCGACCAAAATATCCTAACAGCCCAGTTTATGTTAGTGGATTCACTTTACGGTTTCATAGATGACCAAAGCAACCCAAATTGCTATGGTGAAGCAAATGGAACTGCCAGTTTTAAAACTGTAATTGGCTCAAAGAACTACACCTATGCATGGGGAGCGAGTACCAATAACCAACAAACCTCAATGGCAACAAACTTAAAGGCGGGAATGCACATAATAACGGTTACAGACGTAAAAACTGCAGAAACATTTATGGATACTGTAGTTCTTACAAACCCTGACTCACTATCAGCTTCAGTGGTCTTCGACTCTTCTGAAACAGCAGCTGGTAAGGATGGTAAAATTGAAGTAATTGCAAGTGGAGGAACCCCTCCATATACTTACGCTTGGGATAAGTCTGTAAGCACAAATGTGCTAGCTGATGATTTAGAAGGAGGCCTGCACACTATTACAATTAAAGATACAAAAGGATGCACTAAAGTCCTTACTCAAAACATCGGTTCTGTAGTTGGACTTGAGTCTAAGAATATAAGCCCTAAGCTGTCTATCTTTCCTAACCCTTCCAATGGCATTGTATTATTAAAGGGTCAAACTGAAATTGCTGAAATTTCTATTGTAGATATTACTGGCGCGGAAGTATTAAATGCCACCATAGCCCCAAGTGAAGATTTGGATATTTCAATTCTTAAACCTGGTGTTTACTTCCTAGTTGTTGACCAAAACCTTGAAACCACATTGAAATTGGTGGTGCAGTAATATAGCTTTAGAATAAGTCTTTTTAAAAAAGTCCTTTCAAATTACTTTGAAAGGACTTTTTTTATGCTGTAAGGCAAACTAATCAGCTCATAACTCTCTAAAGGATGTATAGCTGTAAGTATGGTGAACACATCCAGCTGTTATTAGTACAAATTAGCATCAAAAAGCAACGAGGATTATTGGCTAAGGATTTTATTGAAAATCAAACTCGATTATAAAGTCATTTTCCGAATCTTTTGGGCAAAAAAAAACCTTGTACTTTACGAACAAGGCTTTAAATTTTTTGATTTTCGATTTGGGACCTGAGGTTCCCTCTGCTTGTGCAAGCACAAACCCCATACAGAGGGAGGTCCCAACCAACCAATCTTAAATATCTAAAAGCAGCTTTCTGTAATTTAGGACCTTGAGTCCCCTCAGTAATAGGGTGTACCGAAGGGAGGTCCCAACCAACCAATCTTTAAAAACTGCTGTTTCTACTATTTCATTAAGGACGAATTGCAAATGTACATATTTCTTTATGCCTTAATACTATTTTAACATTCATTTAATCTCATCTTTCAGCGCATTAAAAATAACTGGAAGTTTAGTATTTAATAAGCCCATCAGACTTGGTATTTTTTCAAGATTTTCCTGCTTTCCAGCAAACTCATTTAAGTCTAAAATTGGTTGGTTTAATGCTTCTGCATGAATAACCATAATAGAAGGCTTTATTTTATGGGCACAAAACTTAACCTGTGCCCAGTTTTTCAATTCAAATGCTTGGTTCATTTCTTTTAAGTATTCCCTATTATTTTTTATGAATAGCTGAAGAAACTCATTGATGAATTCTTGGTCATTGCCACTCATGTCTCTTATTTCCTGTAAATCATATAAAACCGTCATAGCTAATTCAGTTTAGTTTCTCATTTTTTATCATTCTACAAATAGCCGATGTAACAGCATCAAATTTCTTTGCAACCCTAACAGCGTTGCAATTATTCTTTAAAAATGGCTTTTGAAAAACTCGCTACCATTTTAAAATTGGCTTCCTGAATGATCTGTCAACAGCTCTAGAATACACTATAGATATTTACAATAAAACTCATAGTATTCTGCAACTACAATTCTCATTATTGGAATTTTCTCAAAGATAGAATATAACCATAAAAATGAATAAGTCACCGAGTACTCATTTAACCCTATTTTCATTTTATGGTGCCTGATATTCGGTAAATTTGTTCTTGTGCAAAAGTTGTGGTGTTTATATATTGTTGGTTTTGTGTTCTCTGTTTTTGGGGTGATATCAACTGCCAATGCAACTCACAATAAAGCTGGTGAAATAACCTATAGAAAACTTAACGGGTTTACTTACGAGATTACAATTACTACCTATACGGATCCTAGATCAGCGCAAGCGGACAGGTGTGAACTAGGGATATTTTTTGGCGATGGGGATAGCGACACCATTCCAAGAATAAACAGTCCATCACCTTGTAACCCGAGTATTAGCTGCAATTGTAAAGGAGAAATCCTTGTTTCAGGTAGAATTCAAAAAAACGTTTATCGAACAAAACATACCTATCCAGGGCCATCAACTTACGTTATAACGATGGAAGACCCGAACCGCGTAGATCAGGTGGTAAATATCCCAAGATCTGTTAGTATTCCGTTTTTTATTCGTTCTACATTGGTTATTAACCCTATAGTTGGTTCTAATAACTCTCCTATTTTAACTTTTCCTCCAGTAGACGATGCTTGCATCTGCAATCCATTTTATCATAACCCAGGAGCTGTAGATCCTGATGGTGACTCATTAGCGTATAGCCTTTCAGTTTGTTATGGTCTAAATGGATCGCCAATTCCAGGTTATACATACCCAAGAGCTGTATGCCCAAAAAACACCTTTGAAATTGATCCTCTAACGGGAACTTTAACATGGGACGGACCTGGGCTTGAAGGAATTTATAACGCCTGTATTCTCATTTCAGAATACAGAAAAGATAGCAGGGGGAATTGGCTCAAAATAGGCGATGTCCTTAGGGATATGCAAATAAACGTGCTGAAATGTAATAATGCACCACCTCAATTTAAGGAAACCGAAAACGTATGTGTAGAAGCTGGAACAAGAATAAATAAAGACATTATTGTAACGGATTCTATTTTTCAAAGCGTTACTTTAACGGGTACCGGAGAACCACTTTTCTTAACTACCTCCCCCGCATTATTTAATCAAGCTATTGGCCAAAATGGTAAAGTATCATCTCCCTTTGTTTGGCAAACTACCTGCAACCATATTCGTACTTCAAATTACCAAATGAATTTCAAAGCTGAGGATAATGGGTCCCCAGTGCGCTTAGTTAACTTTATGAATTTGGGTATTAAAGTGGTTGGTCCTGCTCCTAAAAATGTGCAAAGCGTAGCTGGGAAAAATCGATTTATTATTTCTTGGGATGCAACTAGTTGTCAAAATGCTATTGGATATGATATCTACAGAAAAATCGACTCTACTGTTTGGGTTCCAGATAGTTGTGAAATTGGAATTCCCGGCTACTTAGATTACGAATACATAGGAAGCACAAGCAACTGGAATTCAACTACTTTCACAGATAATAATAATGGAGTAGGTCTTTTTCACGGTCAAATTTATTGTTATAGAGTTGTTGCAATTTACCCTGGTGAGACTCCTGGATATTCCTCTGAAGAAACTTGCAATGAGTTGCCATTCGACGTCCCCATTATCAATCGAAATTCTGTCGTAGAAACGGATGTAATAAATGGCATTGATAGTATTGCTTTTGCCAAACCGCAAGATATTTCATTGCTACAGTATTCACCTCCGTATTTCTATAATGTATATCGATCTGAAGGACTATTGAATGCAAACGAATTAATCTTTACATCGACTAATTATCAAAATTTCTCCGAAATTGATACTATTCTAAGATTTGAACAATTAAATACGAAAACTTCAGCTCAAACCTATCTGGTAGAACTGTTCAGTAAAGATTCATTAATAGGAAGTACTCATGTAGCAAGTTCTCCATTCCTTAAAATTGCTCCGGATGACAGAAGGTTACATTTAAGTCTTGATATTCAGGTCCCTTGGGATAATTTCTTATTTGAAATTTATAGAGAAATAAATGGAGAGTTTATACTGATTGATACTTCAACAACCGTGAATTACACAGATTCTAACCTGATTAATGACAGACAATACTCCTACAAAATAAAAACTATAGGAAGATATAGTATAGAAGAATTACCAGATACAATTATTAATTGGTCTCAAATTGAAACCGGAATACCTAAAGATACAATTCCTCCTTGCACACCAAAAAAACCAGACATTGAAAGTGAATGTGAACTCTTTGTAAATGAATTAACTTGGAATAATGTAAACAACACTTGCGAATACAAGGACGCTGTTGGTTACAATGTCTATTACTCCCCAGCTGTCGGAAATGATTACGATTTGATTACTTCATTAAATAGCTCATCAGATACCAATGTTAGGTTTGAGGATTTAATTTCCGTTGCAGGCTGTTATGCTATATCAGCAATAGATAGTTTTGGAAATGAATCTGGATTGAGCCCGCGAGTATGTGTTGACAATTGTCCGCTATACGAGTTGCCAAATGTATTCACACCAGGTGGAGATGGTTCGAATGACATGTTCCACCCCATTTATCCTTGGAGATATGTTAGAGATGTTGACATGGTTATATTCAATAGATGGGGCCAAATTGTATATGAAACGAATAACCCAGAAATTAATTGGAACGGAATTAATCAAATGACGAACAAACCCTGTCCTACGGGTGTCTATTTCTATGTATGTGTAGTAAATGAAATTAGGCTCGCCGGTATAATACCTAAAGAGCTCAAAGGTTCAATTACGATTATAAATCAATCGGATTATAAACCGGTAAATGCAAGATAAATGTTCACAGGAATTATTGAAGATCTAGGGATTGTAAAGTCTATTTCAAAGGAAGGAACAAACCTTCACTTTACCATAGAAAGTGAGGTTTCAAGTGAATTAAAGATAGATCAAAGTATCTCACATAATGGAGTATGTCTGACAGTAGTTAAGCTCCCTTCCCCAAATAGTCATGTAGTTACAGCGATAGAGGAAACTCTTATAAAAAGTAATTTGTTAGCACTAGAAATTGGGGGTTCTGTAAACTTGGAGCGATGCATGCAAATGAATGGTCGTCTTGATGGTCATATAGTTCAAGGACATGTAGATCAAATTGGAACAGTTAAAAGTATTACAGAGAAAGATGGAAGCTGGTTTTATGACATTGAATATGATGGAACAGAAACCGGTAATATTACTGTAGAAAAGGGATCAATCTGCGTTAATGGAGTGAGTCTCACAGCTTTTAACTCAACCAAATCAGGATTTACGGTAGCAATAATTCCTTTTACTCATGAGCATACCTGCTTCAAAAACTTTAAAGTTGGGTCAACAGTAAACTTAGAGTTTGATATTCTAGGTAAATATATAAAGAGTTACATGAATCAAATGAGCCTATAAAGGTATGTTACCGTGCTTTTTCTTAGGTAATGTATCTACTTTATTAGATAACATTCTAAAGGCCTTTATAAGCTTATAACGCGTGTCTTTGGGTTCTATAATTTCATCAACATAACCTCTAGCCGCAGCATTATAAGGATTTGCAAATAATTCTGCATACTCGGTCTCTTTCTCCTTCAATTTTTCTGCAGGATTCTCTGACGACTTAATCTCATTTTTAAAAATGATTTCGGCAGCTCCTTTGGCTCCCATAACTGCTATTTCTGCAGATGGCCATGCAAAGTTCATATCTGCTCCTATGTGTTTGGAGTTCATAACATCATAAGCACCACCGTATGCCTTTCTTGTAATCACCGTAACACGAGGAACCGTTGCCTCACAAAACGCATATAAAAGCTTTGCTCCATTCGCAATAATACCGTTCCATTCTTGGTCCGTTCCAGGCAAGAAACCTGGCACATCCTCAAATACAAGCAAGGGAATGTTAAAACTATCGCAAAAACGGACAAACCGGCCAGCTTTTCTACTCGACTGAATATCAAGCACACCGGCTAAAACAGCTGGCTGATTCGCTACAATACCAATCGATTTACCTCCTAATTTTGCAAAACCAACTACTATATTCTCTGCAAATGTTTTATGCACTTCCATGAAACTTTCTGCATCAACAGTTTCGTTGATTACCTCTCTAATATCATAAGGCTGGTTGGGGTTTTCAGGAATAATTTCGTTTAACCCTTCTCTAACCTCCGATACTTTCAAATCATAATCATCAAGTGGAGACTGCTCTTCACAATTTTGAGGAAGATAGGTAAGTAATTGCTTAATATTATTTATTGCAACAATCTCGTTTGCACAGCTAAAATGAGTTACTCCTGATTTTGTTGAATGTGCCGATGCTCCACCCAAATCCTCTGCACTCACTTCTTCATGGGTAACCGTCTTTACTACATTTGGACCTGTAACAAACATGTAAGATGTATTTTCAACCATGAATACAAAGTCCGTTAATGCAGGCGAATAAACTGCACCTCCTGCACAAGGCCCCATAATGGCAGATATTTGAGGAACTACGCCACTGGCTCTCGTGTTTCGATAAAAGATATCTGCATAACCTCCAAGAGAAACTACACCCTCTTGAATTCGTGCTCCTCCACTATCGTTTAAACCAATAACCGGCGCACCGTTCTTTAGAGCAAGATCCATTATTTTGCAAATCTTTTCAGCGTGAGCTTCAGCAAGGGAACCTCCTAAAACTGTAAAATCTTGAGAAAACACATAAACTAGTCGACCATTTACAGTTCCATATCCAGTTGCAACTCCATCTCCTAAAAATTTTTGTTTTTCTAAACCAAAGTTAGTGCTGCGATGTGTCACCAACATACCTATTTCCTCAAATGATCCCTCATCTAATAAAAAATGAAGCCTTTCGCGAGCAGTTAACTTAGACTTTTTGTGCTGAGACTCAATTCTTTTAGGGCCTCCACCAAGCTTTGCTTCTTCTTTTTTGGCATTCAGATCGCGAATTTTTTCTTGCATAATTTGCTTTTTAAAAGGATATCGAAAGTCTTCAAAAATAAAAAAGACCACTCTGTTAGGAGCAGTCTTTTCATTTAAAGTCTCAATTATTAAAACTATTTCTGATTTTCGGTATAAACAATGGTTACAGTGCCTCTATATTCATGTCTTTCCTTTTCTCCAAATGTGTCTCCAATTAAGAAGCGATATGGGTAAACACCAGCTTTCATAATTTCACCACTTCTACTATCTGTTCCATCCCAGCCTATAGAAGGATTGTCTGAACCGAATATCAACTCTCCCCAACGATTATAAATAAACATTTGGAATTCTTCCGGGTCAATACCTTTACCAATAGGAATGAAAACATCGTTGATTCCATCACCGTTTGGTGAAAAAGCCTTAGGGATATATAAAGAGAACTCAGGACCTATTTCAACGGTATAAATGGTATCTGAGGCACAGCCATTCTCTCCTTTAACAGTTAATTTTACTGGGTACCTATCCTTGTGTGTTTCAGGAAAGCTCACCTTTGGATGCTGTTCATTACTAGTTCCAAAAGAACCAAATGTCCATTCCCATTCCGTAATATCAATAAGAGATTGATCTATAAATTGAACATCTGGATTTTGCGTTGTAGGCTTTTTTGGCTCCCAATCAAAAATTGGAAGAGGAGATCTCAAAACGTTTACAAAGGATGCTCGTATTAAACTATCTCTACAACCAAACTCATCACTTAAAGCCAAAGTAACATTGTAATCACCTGGTCTATTATAAATTGAAGGGGCCTCAAGACAGCTGTTAAACTGAATACCATTTCCGAAATCCCAAACGCAGTCAAAGCCTTGTTTTGGACTAGTATTTTTATAAATGATAGTAGCAGGATGACAAGCTTCAGTAACATCTGCTGTAAAATCAATTATTGGTAATGGACGAACTTCCACTCTAACCGTATTCGAAACACTAGGTGAACCACACAAATCAGACAAAGTTACCGTATAGGTAGTTGCCGTATCTGGACTCGCCAATGGGTTAGGTAGGTTTGGGTTATTCAATCCAGTTTGTGGGAACCATTGATAAATAAATCCTTTTCCAACTCCTCCACTCGCTACCACAGGAAGCTCCGTATTTTGATATAAACAAATTGCTCGATCTTCGGAGGTTTCCACCTTAAGCGAATCAAACAGTTCTACTCTAATCTGTTTTGTCCGACTAATACAGCCTGCAGTATCCTTAGCATAAACCCAATAAGTTGAACTTTCATCTGGACATACTCGCTGAACCTGAACCGTACTTGATATACCCGGTGTCCAATGATAAGAATACTTAGCTGTATTCCCTCCCGTTGCATTCACGATCATATCGGCACAAGTACTAACACATATTCTTGTGGAATCAAATACAGCAGATATTCGAACCTCTGGTGGTTCTATTATTTTTATAGTATCATAAACCGTACAATTGTTGATGTCTCGCACCCTTAAGTAATAGGTTTCTGGTTTCAACTTATTAAAGGCATTAAATTGTGAGTATATTCCGCCTTGATTCCTGCTGTAAAAAAGGGCTTGTTTTCCGCCTCTAGCAAACATTTCAATTTTCCCATCATCATAAGTGTTAAAACTACTATTTATGAAGTCAACGCTGTCTAATACCACTTTAGGGAATTCAAGTATGTTTATAGTCTTTGAATATCTGCAATTGTTTGCATCAGTTAGCACAAGTGAGTCTATACCCCCAGATAAATTAATTGCTGAGTCTCTTGTTGAGCCATTACCCCAAGCATAGGAATATGGAGTTGTACCTCCCGCTGCTACGCCATGTGCCCAAGCATCCGCATCTCCATTACAAGTCACTTCGGAATAATAAAGAGTGGCAAACAATGAGTCCGGCTGAATTATAGTTATGTCAATTGGTTTTGTCTCACAATATGGACTTGAGGAAGCTACTTTTATTGTGTATTTACCAGCTTTCAATGAAGAAAATTTGCCTACTCCTATTTGAGAAGAAACCCCTCCTCCAATAGAGAATTGCATTGAACCAGTTCCTTGAGGGTGAAAAGCAAATATTTCGATTTCTCCATTCTGCTCTTTAAAGCAGGTTAAGTTCTTAGTCAATACGCTGTCAATAATTGGCGCTGCGTTAGTAAAGGTGTCCACAAATTCGGCGAAACATTTACCAGCATCTGTTACACGCAATGTATAAAAACCATTATTTAATGAACTAAAGGTTCCATTTGAATTCGCTAAATTCTTTCCACCTCCAATCAACGTATAATTATACGGAGAAAGCCCACCATTTCCAGTCAACTGAATAGATCCATTGTCAAGTCCACAAGAAGGAACATTTCTAATTACTGTTGGAGCTGGTAGTTTTCTTATGTTAATCCTAAAGGTATCCTTGACTGTACAACCACAAGTATCGCTAAAAGATAGATAGAACTCCGTATTGACTTTAGCCATAACATTAGGGCTAGATATAGTATCATTAGAAATATACGCTGACGTGTCACTTGCAGTCCATTTATAGGTTCTTACTCCCGTACATGTAGTTCGTGGCGTAGCATTTATTCCTACAGTGTCAAGGGGACATAGGATAGTATCCTTTGAAAGGTCTAGAGTAATTAAGTCAATATGTATTTTTTCAGAAATACCTGAGCACTTCTTAAAGGTATCCTCTATAAAAGCATAGTAGGTAATTGAATCACCGATTGTAGCCGTTGGACTTTTAATGGTGTCATGATTTAAATACGTGCTTGGCGTCCATTTATAAGTATATGCACCTGGATCTGGAGCTTGACATACCGAAAATTGAACATTGGGCCTATTGACGTAAGAACTTAGGCTAATGAATTGAGTAGCGCACATAGCTGAGGACCCGTATGCAACGACACAAGAATTAAATCCAGTAGTTGTATAACGAACTTCACTATTCATTGATGCTCCACTGTTTTCATAGCATATTTCTACTATCAAATTTGAGCTACCATCGTAGTCATAACCCGTATTGAAAGCGTGATAATTCCAACCCTTTTGAATAGTAACTGTTTTTGGACTAAACACTTGCACTGCTCCAGCTTCGAATGTTGCTGACATAACATTCTTATTGGTACATTTAAGCTTTATGGTGTATTTGGAAAAAGTAGATGTGCCATGAATATCATCAACATAAAAACCAAGTCCTTGAATTATTCCATTTGTAACTCCCGAAGCAGCAAGTTCGCCCGATCGATACAAGAACTGCTGCCTTGAACTTTCTTGGTCATTTCCATATGGACACGGCCACATTACCGCTCCCGCTCCACCCGTTGAAGTATTCGAAGTTGTTCCAGTTCCAACATCTAACTTTTGAACAGCTCCAATACAAACACCTTTAGTTAGTCCACATGAACTTGGTCTGTAGCCCATTTCTAAATCTAATTTTGTTTTTGTTCCTTGACACACATCTGTGTCCGAAGCCGTAGCAGTAATTTTAGATGGGAAAGGTGGGGTAACATCCAATTGCATAGAACTTGATCGAATACAACCTGAATCTGAAGTAACCGTTACAGCATAAGGTTTACTTAAGATGGGTGTAGCATTAGGAGTTCGTACCGAGTCGTAATCTACATAGCTCGAAGGACTCCATTTATAATTATAAGTGGAAGTAATTCTATCTGGTTTTACAAAAATTGGTATGGTTGAGTCACTGTAACAAATTAACGTGTCATTATGCATACTCAAATTAAAAGTATCAGCTACAACTATTTTAACGGTATCTCTAACACTACAAGCTTGCGCCTTTATACAACCCTCCTGTAAGTCTGACCAAACTTCTAACAATGTTGTTTTAGAAGGCAAAAATTTCATAGTTCTATTCGTGTCTGCTGCCGTTGTATCTGACCACACATTTTGTTTAGGCCCACTATAATATAGTGAGTCACCATAAACACTTTTCCATTGATACAGTTTACCACCTGATGCATTAAGAGGAACTGTATCTCCTCTACAAACTGCTGTATCTCTACCAGCATTGGTACTATTTCTAACGTTCAACTCAAATACTGAAAACCCATTTCCTGGGTAATCACAAAAGTCATCGTTGAACACCAAATAAAATATTTTTACAGGGTTTATACCAACAGATGCTCTCCAAGACCACTGAACTACTGCCTTAGTTTTTGTAATGTAATTCACTCGCATTGTTGCTCCCGGCAACACCTTGTTGTAATTTGAGCTAAAAACCAATGTATCTGGCTTGCCCGCTGCTGAATCAATATCTACAATCGTATCCTCGAACGTTATGTATTCGCCATTACATACTTCTAATCTAAAGCTGTCAAGCAGTGTATAATTCTGTCCTTGAATATTTGAAATCCCCGATACATCTCTGGGAACATTATTGGAACAGGACTCTACTCTAAATTGAACATCTCGAAGAGTTTTTGCTTTTAACTTTCCAGTACATCGTTCGTATTCTTTTACCCAAAACGCAACCACTCGCTTACCCGCTGTTGCTGGTGTAAATGACAACAAACCGGTAACACTATCCATGACCATTCCTGCTGCTGGGGCTTGTGCAGAAAAACCAGATCTATATTGAACACACCTTGAAGAATCTTGCATAGCACAAGTAAGTTCAAATCGTAAACTATCTCCGTCGTAATCAATAGTACCTATTCCGTAATACACTTTTTTACCTACACATGCTGAAGGTATTGGCTTTACTTCATCTGCAAAATCTGGAGCAGAATTTTTTGGAAAATCTTTCGTATTGACGAATGTATGAACATACATACCTCCAGAACTTGTGTTACTGGAACCCGTATTTCTACAACAAACTGGAGAAAAGCCTATTCGCCACGAATCACAAGGGCCCAATGTAATAATTGCAGAAAACTTAAAGCGCATATAACCTTGCGCTGCATTGGCTCTATTTCGACATTTTGTATTTGGTGTTCGAGAAGGGTCTAACAACTTATCACATACATCAGAAACCTCTTCGGCTACTAAAGCATTTGTACCCGTACCTACTGTTATTCCAGCATAAGGACCCCCAAAAGGTGTGGGAGTCGGAGCCACAAATGCCAAGTGATTTATAGTGTGGGATCTCCAACCATTACTTAAACTATCGGTACACAAAGCATCAACAGTTTCTGTACGTGAAGAATATCCAGCACCATTACAATCCCTAAATACAGCCGCTTCAATGTAATATCGATTATTACCTAATGACTTGTACTTAATACTTCCACCCGAAATATGTGAGGC
>PAME01000010.1 GCA_002707155.1 Crocinitomicaceae bacterium
AATGATGATTATCATGTTGCCGGATATATCTATCGCGTAAATGATGATGGAACTGCGGCTAGCGATCCAATAATGGTTCTCAATGAAACTGGAGTCCAAGTCACTGATAGGGCCAGTATTGAAGTCCCAGAAGATGGTAATTATCGTTTTGTATTTGTTGTTGGAACCTATGACGAGTCTGGTGGTCTTTTAGCTGGAGCTGATATGACTATTGATAATATCGTCGCGGAAAATCCATATTCTGTCGACAACGATGCTATTAGCGATATTCTTAAAGCCTTGCATTATTCAAATCAAAGTGCCAGCGCAGCGCCAAGTAAAATACTTTCAACAAGTATACTAGAAAACGGCAGTGAGAATGCATTTATAACTGATCTATCTGAGATCAATATTACGGGAGTTTCGGGTCAGCCAGCTGGTCCATTTAGAGAACTTGGAGGTCTCAACCTAGTAACAGTGCCGGAAGATGCGATAAGTGAAAATGACGCACATATTCTGACTTCAAAAATTGAAACTGTTCAAGAAAGAATAAATATAGCAAGGGTTACAGCGTCTGCACAATTGACGGCTATTTCCAGTGCAATTGATAGCTCAACTGATCTAAAATCCCAGTTTTCAATGGGAAGTGGAACTCTAACTGATTTGAATTTTTCAAGTGAGTCAGCTTATTTGGCAAGGCGCCAAATTCAACACGATATTGCAACTGCAATGCTGGCTCAAGCTAATTTGGGACAAACTCACTTAATTTCTTTGCTGACCTTATAATAAAAAAGAAAATTGATTTTTGTTGATATCTATCGAAAACATTTTTCTTAAGTGTTTTCTAGTTTCCAATAATCTTGTAACCCGGTTTGGTACTCACCACACGACCAGTTAGGTAAAATTTTAGGGAACTTTGCTAAGCTTCCACTGTTAAAAAGAGTAGGTGGATTTTTACGACATTCAATTTGCAATTCGTCATGCCTGTCTTTTTCAATAAAAGCGTATTTACAAGTTCCGCATGCCGAAGAGGTCATTATTATAGCTCCATTTCAAAACTTAAGTAATGGCTTTGTTCAACTATACCTAGCAATTTATTGAAAAGTTTTAAATAGAAAAACGATGATGCAAGACAAGCATTAATCTTTAAATTTTTTCTTAACTTCTTCATGGATCTTTTGATTATGATTTAAAAGATCAATTTGTTCCTTTGTTGCAGCATAAGGATTATTATCTACATGTTGTTTTATAAACATCAGCGCTAATTCAAAATCAGTTAAATTTTCTTCTTCTTCCATAAATTTTAAAACGACTAAAACTTAATAAATTTAGCTCTACATTGATTTTTTTTTTGATTGGCAATTTGGCATTGTATTTGCTCAAAAGAGTAGATGAATTATCAAAAGAAAATATCGCGACGTATCTTTGTACTTGGACTGGCTTCTGCAGGAGTTTGTGATGCAGCTTCTCCATTAATAAACCTGAGTAAAAAGCATTCTTCGTTGGTAGATTTTTCTAATAAAGGAGAATTATTCCCAAATGAATATGACGGATCTCTACTGGGCGAAACAAGTTTATACTACGATCCAGAGCCAGAGTTGGGAAGGTATGATGTAAGTAAACAAAAATTAGCTCCCCAAAAAAGGTATAAACCCAAACGAAATTTTGAACTTATTCTGATGAATGCCAATACAGGCGAACAAATAGTTAAGCGGCTCAGAGTAGATACATTTGACTATGGAATAAATTATAATAAACTGGATTATTTTCTTAGAGATTGGCGAGAGAACAAAACCATAAAAATGAACAAGCGGGTAGTTGATATTTTATTACGTATAAGCGAGAGGTCACTTGGGGACAATAACTCGCTGGCAGTAAGAATTACGTCTGGGTACCGAACAAAGAAAACCAATTCATACCTACGGCGCTTTAGTAAAAATGTAGCGAAAAACTCACTCCATATGAAGGGACAGGCGATTGATTTCGCCATAGATAACTTACCTCATAAAAAATTAAATAATATTGCCAAAGAACACGCTTTTGGTGGATTAGGTGTCTATGATAACTTTATCCATATAGATAGTGGCCCCTTTCGGCGCTGGAATTCTTAATTAAATTGCAAAAAAAACTAGTAAATATTCTAAAAATGCCTGATCATTAATCATGAATTCTCAATATCAGGATCTACAAGCTAATGTACTAAGGGTTTTAGAACCTGCAAAACTTGGGGATCGGACCTCAAGGATTTGGGACTTGAGCCTTTTTGGATTAGTTGTATTGAACTTAATTGCTGTTGCGTTTGAGTCAGTACCCACTCTTCAAAAAAACTATGGTACTTGGTTTTATAATTTTGAAATATTCTCGGTAGTTGTTTTTACTATTGAATACGTTTCGAGGGTCTGGTCAGCACCTGCAAAACGCAATCTTGAAAAAAAAGAGACGTCTTTCAAAGCTCGGATTCGATATATTTTTAGTTTTTATGGTTTGATTGATTTGGTGGCAATCTTGCCATTTTATATACAAGCTCTTTTCCCAGGATTAGACTTAAGAGTTCTCCGAGCACTACGTTTGCTTAGGATTTTGAAGCTAAATCACTACAATTCTGCACTGGATGACCTATTTGGCGCCATTCTTGAAGAAAAGAAATCATTTCTTACTACTTTGTACATTTTTTCAGTTGCCTTTGTACTTTCCTCATCATTAATTTACTATGCAGAACATAGGGTACAGCCAGAAGCTTTTCGCTCTATTCCTGATGCGATGTATTGGTCGATTATCACATTGACGACAGTCGGTTATGGGGATGTCAGCCCAATCACTGTTTTTGGCAAAAGTATTGCGGCTATCACAGCCATATTTGGTGTGGTTGTAGTCGCATTATTGACTGGTATAGTTGCGAACTCCTTCAATGCTCAAATGGATAGAAGAAAAGTTATTTTTGAAGATCAAGTCAGAAATGCTCTATTAGACGGTGTATTGGATAGTGACGAGGAGGCTTCTTTAGACGACCTTAGGAAAAGGTTTGGAATGTCTAAATTGCAAGCCGACACTTTGATTAACCATGTTAAAAAAACAAGAGAAAATCCTGAATTATAGGATCTAGGAGGATTTCTTGAAACTAATAGACATAAAGACTGCGTGGAAGTATTTGTTTGCTTCGGTTTTTGTGGGCATTTTGTTAGGTATAAGTGGTGCATTCGCCGCCCAAGGTTTTAGGTCCGGAATAGTTGCAATAGCAGAATATTTAGATTTTATTTTTAATGNCCAACAAAACTTTTTTTCTTTTTTTATAACTCTTTCAGTGGCATTAATTTTTGTACATTACTCACGGGTTTTAATAAAAGGGAAAGCGTTTCAGAGTGTCTCTGATAGTATTTATCTCGCTCATAAGTTTAATAATGAGACTGATGTCAAGATAGGAGTTGTAAGTACAGTAGCAGCTTTTTTCTCTGCGAGTGGGGGGGCTAGTATTGGACAGTATGGTCCTTTAGTTCACTTTGGCACAACAATTGGTGCGTGGTTGAAACGACAAATACCTTTTGATTTCACTCCAGATTTGTACATTGGAGCTGGTGTGGCCGCATCTATTTCATCAGGATTTGGAGCTCCGTTAGCAGGTTTAATTTTTGCTCATGAGGCAATACTTCGCCATTATTCACACAAGTCAATATTAGCAATTGCCACAGCTTCTGGCGTTTCCTATGGGATCTCTAGCGCAATTTGGGGTGATACCAATATCATCAAAGTTTCATCCGATGATTTTAATTTTCTTGTGATGCTAATTGTTTCTTTTCTTGCAGGACCAATTTTTGGATTTGTTTCTATTCTTTATATGCGGTCCTTACTCGTTTTTGCGAAAATTGCCCAAAAGCATAAAGGAAGAATGATTTATAAATACGCTTTCGGGATTTTGTCACTCAGTCTTATTGGNCATTATGTTCCTGAGGTTATGGGGCTTGGTGCCGAAACAGTAACGAACGTATTAACTGCAAAAAATACGGTATTGATGCTTTTCGTTATCTTGATAGGAAAAATATTAGCAACATCAATTTCTCTTAATTTTGGTTTTTTTGGTGGAGTGTTTTCTCCTGCTATTTTAGTTGGCGCCAGTGCTGGTGCTCTTTTATCCGCAATTTTAGTTTTCTTGGNNATTTTCGACCAATTTCAGCAGGCCTTAGTCGTAAGTGGCATTGCTGCCGTTGCTGGTTCTGTAATAGGTGCCCCAATTTGTATGGTTATTATTGTCCTAGAATTGACTAATTCGTATACCTTTGCTTTGTCTTCACTTGTTGGGCTCGCTATTTCTGTTGGCTACGTCCAGGTACAGTTTGGTTCATCATATTTTGATGTTCAACTTCTTAATAGAGGTGTTGATATTTCTAACGGCCGGACAGGATTATTTATGACCGAAACGGATATTTTAAAATATTCAGATGAAACTTTCGCAACTGTCAAATTGGAAGATAATATAGATAAGGTGATAAAACTTATGGCCAAAACTAATCAGTCTGAAATAGTGGTCTTGGATCAAGAAGAAAAATTTTGTGGAAAAGTGGACNCACTCTCTTTGATAAATAAAATGGGAACCTTGCGTTCAGCAGGTGTTGTGGATGAGAATTGTCTAGTTATTTCCCATGACGCGTCTTTACAAGACGCGATGGAAGTTGCAGCAAATTTTGTTGGAGAGATAATACCGATTGTAGAACAACACACAAACCAGGCTGTGGCAGTAATTACCGAAGGTGCAATATTCCAAGCCTATTTATCAAAGCAGAACCAAACTGTTGAAATGGAGAAACGATGATTTTGATGCAATTTCTNAGGAAAATATATAAAACTACTGATCCTGAAAACCAAAGAAGTCTTTATGAATTTCCAAAAAAACTATTATTTTTAGCCTGTCTATCGTTTATTGTCTCGAGCCCAGGTTTTGCAAAAGAGGATTGGCGTTGTGGAGTGCGGTTGNTATTTGGCAGTGATGGTTCTGGATCTGTGGCTAATTATGTACTGGGTCTCCAAATAAAAAATACTACGGGCCGAAATATAAATGGAGTNTCTGTGATTTATAAAGANAGCTCAAAAACAGTAATAGGTAACAGTTTATTAAATTGTGCTGTAGAATCCCCAAATATCAAACCTGGTAGCTATGGTGAGTGTTCTCGAGTGCTGCAAAAGGTCGATGGGGCCTACATAAATTCGTTTGGCGTGCAGAAATGGACGGAAATAGTAAACAATCAACTAAAAAATTTAAATGCAATTCAATATTGCGAAGTTTTAGGTTTTTCGTACTAACTGTTTTCAAACTTNAATTCTATCAGATGTAATTTAATATTGGAAATTTCAGCATTAAAATATATTTCNTCAAGTGCTTGATAGAGCGGGAAGTTTTGAGGCACATCTGACCTTATCAAGTGAGATCTTTTTGTTGAAGAAGTGTCTTTGTATATAATTTTTTCAGATATTATGATTTCAATCGATTGTTGTTGCTCTTTGTCAAAAGTCAAAAATATTTTGGCCCCAATTAAATTCTGTTTAGTTTGATTTTCAATTGTGGCCATTAAACGATACGCTCGAATACCATTTGATAGTATTACCGGGTGGAGTAATGGTATTTTAACAATTATCTGCGGGTTTGAAATTTCTTCCTCAGAGCAGAAAACAATCTCTGTTTCCTCCAGATAACATTGATAATTTATATTTTCTAGATCTGCAGGAGTTAAATAACCGTCAGCGTAAGCTGGCAGAGTCGAAACACCAAGGACTACTGCACAGCAAAATCTGAAAACGAGTAGACATCTAAATTTCAACATACGAGTTCTTCTTGACGCGCCTAATTAATCCAAAATGAATGTCTTTTGCCTCTTGGGAGTCATACCTAAAAAGTTTTCCACCAATCTTTTTCTCTGTTTCAAGGCGAGAGTAAATTAAGACAGCAGTAAATTTTTCCTCTACCTTTTCGATACTGGTAATAGCAAACTTTACATCCTTTGCCTCGAGGTATTCATTTTTTAAAGCGGCCTGCAAGCGTTGTATTGAGTCGGCTTTTACTTGAGACAAAGAGTTTTTAGAAGTGTTAGCTAAAACTTTAATTTTCTGTAGTGCTATTTCTATATCCTGATCGCTAGGACGTGGAGTTTTGCATACTATTATATTGTTTTCAGAAGATATAATTTTCAGTCTATGTTCTTTTAAGACCTCTTTTATATGGGGGACATATTCGTCACTACTGAAACGTATAGTAATTGAATCTGTTGTTGTTCTTTCTTTGATAATTTCAACGTACTGTCCTAGCTTGCGGGGCCTGAACTTGATCCATACGGTAACTGATTTGAAGATGAGTGAGAAATCATTCAAAGCCACAGAATTTTCTGCATTATTGAGAAATGTATCGATTACATCGTTCATTCTTTCTTTCGCACTATTTATGTACGAATTTTGATCTTCCGATATGTGAACGATATTCTTTACAGCTGTCGATTTTGTTTCTTCGGTTTTTGCTTCCTCGGCCACTGTTTATCCTTTCAAAATTTTTTGCAAAACTTCTCAAACGGCGTGTTTTCCAATTTAAACATATAATACACTAGCTTATCATTAAAATAAAATCTAAATACTTGAAACAATCCTTTTGCGACGGTCTTCTCGACAACAGAGATCCGATTTTACTCGACTTAATTGAGGTCGTGAGTGTAATTGACTTTAGCGTATTTATTTCATTTGAGAACTCAGGATAGTGACGCTTAAGTTTACTGTCAGATAGTCTTGAGATACATTGGTTTAGATGTTTTTTTCCTGTCAGATCTAAAGCTGCGACTATTTTTGTAAAATATCTTTCATCTAAATTCTTTTTTAATTTTAACTGCTTGACTGTTTTTGGCTTTGGAATAATTTCGCTGTCACTGGTTAAAGTGTTTGGAACTTTTATTTCAATTTCAGGGATCATTACCAATGGTGGCTGGCTGATGTTTACAACACTTCCCGAAGAAAATGCTTTATCTAACTGATAGTTAATAGAGTACAAGTTATCAGCTTTTTTCTGACAAAATTTACTATTTGATTGAGGGCTGCCACAAGTCCCTTCAGCAATTGCAGTCGTATTTGTAATAAAAAAAATTAATAATGTGGGCGCGACAAGGAATTTTCTTAAATTATTGATATATATGTTTTTCATTTTTGGATTCCCTCGCTAAAAAAAAATTGATTAAATATGTATTAATATTTAGCAAGTTGTGTGCCTTTTCTAGAAAATCGCAATAAAATCAACACTATTTATTTTTTTGACACATCAAATGTAAAAAAATATGATAAATTCATAAATTATGGAGTAGCTATGCAAGTAACCGCTAAAGTGACTATCCAAAATTCTACTTATGAGGCTTGGTATGATTTTTTTCTTAGTTATGCTGATAGGCGTGGAGAATTTGTTCAAAATGAACAAGTTGAGAAGATCAGTTTAAACGAGGCTAAAGTATCATTTGAAATTACTGATTTAGGAGGCCTTACTGAGCTCTCGGCTTCTAAAGATATCATAGAAAAAGAGGCAGAGATGGGGGTGACCACAGAAATCGTATAAATACCATTCAAAGTGGTACAGTTTGTGCTTAATTGCTTTGTGAGGTAGGTTATGTTGCTTTTTCAAACTATTATTCCGGCCGTTATAGTGTTTTTAATATTCATTTTTGGCCATTTTTTTATTTCCAGTAGTGGTTCTGGTCTATACGTATCAGAAATAAATATTGAAATTGATGAAACGTTGGATTTGGCAGAAGATGTTAATCCAATGGATATAGATCCTAGTACTGGGCTCATACTGCCCGATAAATACAACTACTTGAAAATTGAAAATGTGTTTTCGGGCAAACTAGTAGGATCGGAAAAACTTTTCAGTATTGAGGTAGCTTTACTTACAAAACAGCCAACAATCTCTTCCGACTTATTTATTGCAGCACTCGCCGAAATGGAAGCGGATTTAGTGGCCGAAATAACCAAAGTTATTTTAGAGGTTACCTATGAACAACTTTCTGCTCTTGATGGCAGGGCAAAGCTGACAAGAGCGATACACGATCACTTAAATAAGTACTTGGCTGAAGAGAAAGATATGTTTCCCGGGGTTACCAGTGTTTTTATTACAAATTTGAACATCGTGTAATGTTGGCATTTAATTTGCAATGGAACAGAAATGGAGAATTTTATGAAACATGAAACAATTGATGCCCCCTCTACAAAAAATGTCTTAAAAATGTTCTTTGAGTGTAGAACCTTTAATGAAAATAGCGAGGTGCATGATACAAGAGATCTTGAAGCTCTGATTAATGTAGAAGACAAGAAGATTAATTTTGTTGGATACACTACAAAAGAAATGATACGGACTGTATCAATCTAGCCTTTTTTATTTATAAAAATGTAAACTATTATTCCAGAAACAATAAGTCCACAGCTTGGTAAAAACAGAACTTCCAATAAAGAAGTTGTTTTGATGCCNAGCAAAAGCCTACCCGTAAAATTTAACACAATTAAAACGGCAAAGATTAGTGATAAATGAATGCGTGCTTGTTTGCATCTTTCACATAATTTTACCACTTGGTCACTTTCATTGATTTAACTGCAGGTTTGGTTTAAGACTGCATTATGCAAACATCGTACCAAGAATACAATATCCTGGGAAAAAGTAGACCTCTGGTTCTCAATTCGCCTACGACGAACGATGTCAGGAATACATATCTTCAACCAAATTTAACTTCTGAGATTAATAAAACTGAGCATGTTGCTGGCGAAAATTATAACTTGAAAAGGGTATACAGTCCATATTTATCTCCCTCCCATTTAATCGTAGAACAAATGTCNTTGAGCCAAAGTATAGCTCCAATTTTTGTACATAACACTGCGCGAGTAAAATATTTTTCAATATCAAAGCCTGCAACTCCATCAGATCATAATAAAATTAATATTTACGCTTGATCCATTATATCAAATGGGCTGAATTCAATAGAGCCTAAGGCTAATATAAAATCGTTGGTTTTAAAATTCTTAAGCTCCCAATTTTCAGGCATTCCAGTTCTTTTTTGCTGTTTATACCTAAAAAGAAAAGCTTGGAAATTTCTTCTGAATAGTTTTAGGTCAAGCTTGAAGCTTTTTAAACCTTTCATGGGGTCNAAAAGCATTGAATCCCAGCTTCTTTCTTTGCCTTTTCTTCTGTAAGTTANTCGCTCAAACGCATAGTTTTTAAGAACAATATCAGCCTCTTCCACACTGGCCTCAGATAGTACTCTTAAGAATGCCTCGGCTATATCTTGCAAGTCCTCTACCGGAAATTCTTTATACTCTGTCAAAATGTGGTCGCGTACTTTTTTGCAAATTAATTCAAGAGGGAGTGTCCCAGTTAAAAAATTTTCGCAAATAAAAGTAGCTGCGCATTCTAAAATAAATACAGGGCAGTGCTTATCCATGTTTCCTTATAGGGAGTCTTCTATACTTGTCCAACCTTCTTGAATCAGAGTAATGTATTCTACAGATTTGTCCATATTACCTGACCCTTTTTCTCTTAAAACAAAGTCTAGCACAGCTTGTCTTGTGAATTCATAAACTCGGAACAAATTTTTTGCTAATTCTCCACCGGCTTCAAAATCAAGACACTTTTGGAGGAAATAAATACTTGTCAANGATTTCTCGAAAAATGCATCTTTTTGCTCTATCTCTTTTGCCTCTCGCAGTCCCTGCATAGAGGTTAAAAGCTGNCCTAAAGCAATACTAACGGCTTCAAAGTTTTCCGTTTTACTCCCTAAGGAGCTAGATTTAGTGTTTTTGTATTCATTTCGCGCGAAAGCTATATTCATTATTGATTCCTCCGTATTCATGAAAACGTCTTGGTAAGACGATTATTTAGCTTATTTGTCAAATTTTTGAAGATTTTTTTTATTTTTTAACTTTTTTTTCTTAAGATATTTATAAGTATCTGAAAAGTATAAATAAAATTAGAATGGCATTGGCGTTGCAGTATTTTCCCGGAGGTAAACCTATGATCAAAGTTGATTATACAAACGAAATATTCGCTTCTGAGTTGCGCTCATCATTAAATGGTCGTGGCGTGGATTGCTTTTTATCTAATGATAGTAATGCCCCGTCAACTGATGGGTGTGAAGACATATATGTAGCTAGTATGCCCTCTGACTTTCAATTTAATAATAGTGGAAAATTTGTTTCATTTTTGAAAGAAAATAAATTTAAAAAATCAGTTTTGGCAATATTTTCTGCTTCTGAATTTAAAGTAGATTATTTTTTAAATGGTGCCGTAAGTTTATTTTATTTACCTGTTGATCTAAATTCAGTTAGTCCAGAAAAAGATTTCTACTTTCATTACATGATCGAACAAATCCTTAAAAATTACCCAAACCTTCCAGCAAAAGATGAAAATTCCATAAAACTAACCGCTTTAATTAAAAGGATAGCAGTTACTGATGCCACGGTACTTATTAATGGGTCAACGGGCACAGGTAAAGAAGTTGTGTCAAACCTAATCCATCATTTTTCTAACAGATCNGAGAAAGCTTTCGTTGCAGTAAATTGTGCGGCTATTCCGGATCAAATGCTAGAGTCTATGTTATTTGGACATGAGAAGGGATCCTTTACTGGAGCAGTACAGCCAAACAAGGGTCTACTTCGGGCCGCTGATGAGGGTACGGTACTACTAGATGAGATTTCAGAAATGCCAATAGCTCTACAAGCAAAGCTATTAAGAGTTATTCAAGAAAAAAAGGTAATGCCCATTGGAAGTAGTGCCGAAGTCAGTGTTGATGTAAGAATAATTGCTACAACTAATAGGAATATGGCTGAGGAGGTAAAAGCCGGTAGGTTTAGAGAAGACCTTTTCTATCGGTTAAATGTATTTCCATTAAATACTTTGCGGTTATCAGATCGTAAGTTTGATATACCGGCTATAGTTGCTAACATGCTGTTTTCTTTGGATAGTAATTGTGAAGATAAGGTCAAAATATCGGGACAAGCTTTCGAAAAACTAATGGAATATCATTGGCCAGGAAATGTTCGTGAGCTTTATAATGTTATTCAGCGCGCAAAAATACTTTGTACAAATAATTCGATATGTATTCCTGATCTAATTTTTGATGATTGTGAAAAAGGTAAACCAACCAACACCGCTGAAGCATTAGCCGCAAAATTTAGAACAACAAACTCGAGTGAGATGGTACTATGAAAATTACGGCTTCAAATACGCATTTAATTCAACAAAAAATGAATAATATTAGTCAAGCAACAGATAAAATTAATTTGTTGCAAGAAAAATCTATTCCTAGCTTCTCTGAGCGTTTAGGCGAAGGGCTAGAACAGGTGGCTAAAACTCAAAACACTGCCAATCAGTTAGCGAAGAACTTTGAGCTTGGCGTCGAAAACGATTTGGCCCGTGTAATGGTTGGCCAACAAGTCAGTTCACTTGCTTTCCAGCTGACTCTGAATGTGCGCAACAAGGCATTGAGCGCATACAAAGATATTATGAATATGCCAGTGTAGTGGATTTAAATTATGGCAAACGTTGAGCAATTTCAAAATGAAGCACCTCTAGTGACACAGAGGACAGGATTACTTGCAACATCTACGAATGCATTGGCACGCGTAAGAGAAGCTATAGATCAACCTGGCTTCAGAAGAGCTTTTCCAACTTTATTAGCGACCTTAACAGCNGTGGCTGCAATCGTTTTATATTTAGGAATGCAAAAATCTGAAATGACAACTTTATATAGCTCTTTGTCAGAGAGCGAAAAATCTCAAGTATTGAATTCGTTAAAAAATATGGGCGTAGATGTACAATTAAATCCCGCAACTGGTGAAATTCTAGTTCCTGCTAATGAGTACCACCAATCTCGCATATCTCTAGCCGCTCAAGGTTTACCTGAATTTTCTGGCGGTGATGTTAATAACTTAGATAATTTGCCTTTAGGAATTTCCAGATCTGTCGAAGGTGTAAGATTGCGTCAAGTTCAAGAAGTGGAATTGGCGAAGTCAATAACTGAGATTAGCAACGTTAAAGCAGCCAGAGTGCATTTGGCTCTGCCTGAAAAATCTGTTTTTGTACGGGACCAAACACCTCCCACTGCATCAGTATTTCTAAATTTAAAAAACGGCCGNAATTTGGANAATACGCAGGTTTTGGCAATTACGAATTTAGTTTCTTCTTCGATNCCTGGTATGAACCCAAATGATGTATCTATTGTTGATCAATATGGAAATTTATTATCGAATGCTCCTGATGATCCAGATCAAATATTGGCTGACAATCAGCTCGAGTACCGGATGAGACTTGAGAATATTTATAGAAATCGCATTCAAAGCCTTGTCACACCTATAGTTGGTAGCAATAATGTTAATGCACAAGTAAATATTGAGATAGATTTTACTAGGCGTGAGGTTTCCCAAGAGATAGTTGACCCCGATGCTTCTGCTACTTTAAGCGAACAAAGCTCTTTGAATGTTACTGCCAAAAAAGANGCCATGGGAATTCCAGGTGCTATATCAAATGAACCTCCTGAAGAGGCCACCGTTAATCAGCAGGAAAACCAAGCCGGCGCGGCAATAAACCAAGCTAATAAAACAGAAGATCAAAAATTTGAGACAAAGTCNTCTACTGAATTGAAGAACTATGAGAACAGCAAAACATTTGAGACGGTAAAAAATCCTTCCAATGTTATTACAAGAATTGATGCAGCGCTTTTAATTCGCGATAAGAAAGTTATAGATCCTGAAACTAATGAAATNTCTTATCAACCAGTTGCTCAAGAGGTTATTCAAGAATTGGAAAACCTTGTAAAAAGTGCTCTTGGTATTAAGCTCGAGCGAGGCGATACTCTTACAATAACATCTCAACCTTTTGTAGATGAATTTGATGGTTTTGAAGAAAAATTGTATGATACAACTTGGTTTAGATCAACTGTTGAGAATAGTCTTTTAGTTCTATTAATAGGCGTCGTAGCCTTAGGCGTTGTTCGTCCTATGTTAAATAAAATATTGGTTCCAACAGCAAGTACCAACTCCGTTATGGAGTTATATGCTGAGGCTGAAACAATGGCNGACATCGCTGCAAAGCGAGCTACAGAAACAGCTGCAGTTGAAGTTGATGAAGGCGAAAGTCTTGACGAAATTAAAGCCAAGCTCAAACCAAAGAAAAAGGGTGGGATTTCGGCTGATNTATTAGACACCGCAAANACTTATGATGACAAAGTTGCTCTTGTTCGTATGATTGTTACAGACGAAGCAGGAAGAGTTGCAAATGTTTTCAAACAGATGATGCGTGATGATTTAGAATTACTCAAGTAGGGGACAAAAATGGCTGAAGAAAATACAGATGAGAATGTCCAAGAATTAAGTGGTACAGAAAAGTCAGCGATATTAATGATGCTTCTTGGAGAAGATGAAGCCGCGGCAGTACTTCAAAAACTGACTCCAAGAGAAGTACAGCATTTGGGTACTGCAATGTATTCTGTGACAGGCGTTGATCAAACTACTGTTAATGCTGTCTTAGATGAGTTTTTAGAAACAATTAAAAAGCAGACTGGCCTAGGCTTGGGCGCTGGTCAGTACATAGAAAATGTGCTTACTAAAGCGCTAGGTGATGATAAAGCTCAGTCTGTGCTGGGTAGAATTACACCTGCCAGTTCAGAGTCACAAATTGATATTCTGGATTGGATGGACGCTAGGGCAATTTCTGAATTGATTATTGATGAGCATCCACAGATTAAAGCTCTTATAATATCTTATTTAGAATTTGGATTAGGGGCAGATGTTTTGACCTTACTTCCGGATGAAATTCAGGCGGATATTGTGAGAAGGATAGCGACACTTGAAACTGTTGAACCTGGTGCAATTAAGGAACTAGAGAGAGTTATGAAAGCTAAATTTGCGGCTAATACGTCACTTCGTGCCTCTCAAATAGGCGGGGTTAAAGCTGCCGCTAAGATTATGAATTTTACCAAAACGGATATGGAGTCCCGAATACTGAATGCGATCAAGAAAGAAGACAGGGATCTCATGGCTGAAATTCAAGATAATATGTTTGTTTTTGAAAACTTAGGAGGATCTGATGATCGGTCACTTCAAACACTCTTACGATCTGTTGATCAAGATGTCTTGGTTGTTGCAATGAAAGGCGCTGATGCTCAATTACAAGAAAAACTCTTGGGTTGTATGTCTACAAGAGCGGCTGCAAACATTCGAGACGAAATGGAAGCATTAGGTCCAGTTCGTTTAACGGAAGTACAGGAGGCGCAAAAACAAATTATAAATGTTGCCAGAAAACTTTCTGATGATGGCACAATTGTCCTTGCCGGTCGCGGTGGCGAGGAGATGGTTTGATGCAAGATGAAGCAACAATTGTCGATAATAAAGAAGCTTTAGATCAAACATCCATAGACATAAAAAGTTTGCTTGATGCTGTAAATTCGAGCAAGTTTGATGAATCTGAAACTTTATTGCTTGGAAAAGATAGTTTTGAAAAAGCTGAAAGTTTCTTTGACCTGATAAAGTCAGATACAGAATCGGACAATAACTTTATCTCAGAAAGTAATGCACCTCTCTCTGAGAGTGACGCCAAAGACAACTTAAATGAAAAACTGAATGAGAGTTTAGATCAAGAAAGCTTAGAGGATAGTCCGAGTAAGGAAATTACATTTATTTCGTTAGATGAAAAAGACTCTGGGTCAGAGCCACTGGCGTCAGAAACCTTAAATATTGCTGGTGAGGAAAAAGATTCTAACGCAGAGCCACTGGCTTCGGAAGCCTCAAATATTATTGGTAATGCCGAAAATGAAGGTCTTGATGTAAGTGAAATGACCGCTTCTAATGCTAACAGCGATACCAGTTTTGAAACAGTGAATGTTGTTAAAGAAGTTTTGCATTCAGGCTCTAACGAAAAAGTTGACGAAAATGATGATGAGATAACTCAGGAACTATCAGAAGATTATCAAAAAGGCTATCAGGATGCTTTAATTGAGTTTGAAAAAACTTTGGAGACTGAAAAAAAAGCAGTAGCTGATTTCGCGGAAACACTTTTTTCTGTGCGCGATGATTTATCAGAACTGGTTGAAGAGATCTTGGTAGAAAAGGCTCAGGAGATTGGCTTTCTTTTTTTAGGAGAGCGTATCGATACGGCTCCGGAATTATTGATAGAGCGTGTGAAGAAAGTAAGTGCAGAAATAATTGAAAAAACAAGCGAAACTATTGTTGAATTAAATGAAATAGATGCCACTGCCTTTATTGAAAATTTGTCTGAACTTCCATTTAAAGTAATGAAAAAACCAGATCTTCGAAGAGGTGAGTTTCGGATAATTGCAGGGAAGTCTGGATATCAACAAAAAATTTCAAATTAAGGTATCATTAAGNAAATGGAATTAAATACGGAAAAATTGCAACTATCCGAGCATTTTCTAGATGTCGCTGTGGCCAATACTCGAAAAAAAACGCTTAGTGAATGTTTACATACAGGCAGTGTGACCGGATTTGACGGATACATCATTACCTCGAGTAGCCTTCCATGTGTTGTGGGTTCGTTATGCTATATAGAAAACGATTTTGGTGAAAAAGTTACTGGTGAAGTTGTANGAATTAAGGAAAGTTCANTTGANATAGTTCCACACGATAATGCATTTGCCATNAGCGTGAAAGATAAAGTGGCTTTGGTTCAAGTTGCCCAGGAAGTTCAGGTGGGAGATGAGCTTTTGGGCCGAGTTATTGATGGTTTAGGCAACCCACTTGATCAACTTGGTTCAATCGAATGTCAAACCGCCTTAAGNTTGAATGGGTCTTCGCTCAATCCATTTGAGCGCACGCCTATAGAAGATATTCTAGATGTCGGAATTCGAAATATAAATGCAACTTTAACTTTGGGGCGTGGTCAGCGGATTGGGATTATTGCAGGTTCGGGTGTTGGTAAATCTGTTTTACTATCGATGATTGCAAAAAGTACAAACGCAGATGTGGTTGTGATTGGGTTAATTGGTGAGCGTGGAAGAGAACTTGCATCTTTTACAAAAGAAGTACTTTCTTCGCATTCGCGTGATAAAGTGGTGGTCGTCGCGGTNCCGGCTGATCGTTCGCCATTATTGAGAATTCAAGGCGCAAAGCGCGCTACAGCTATAGCTGAACATTTTAGTAATGAAGGTAAAAATGTTTTGCTTATAATGGACTCCCTTACAAGAGTTGCGCACGCTCAACGAGAAGTTGGCTTGGCATTAGGAGAGCAACCGACTTCAAGNGGATATCCACCTTCGGTGATTTCATTACTTCCCAGTNTAATTGAGAGAACTGGTACTAGTTCAAAGAGTGGTGGCACAATAACAGCTATTTACACAGTTTTAGCTGACGGCGATGACGTTACCTCAGATCCTGTTGTAGATACAGCTAGGGCCATTTTGGATGGTCATATCGTTTTAAGTCGGGACTTAGCCCAGCAGGGCATTTATCCAGCTATAGATGTGAGCCAATCTGTAAGTAGACTAATGACAGATATAGTTTCAGCAGAACAAACGCAAAATTCGCAATTATTGAGGAAATATATCTCAAAATATTATGAAAATAGAGATTTAATTTTGATGGGGGGCTATGTTCAGGGACAGGATACCGATTTGGACGTCGCAATGCAGCTGTGGCCATCTATAGTCAATTTTTTAAAACAGAACGATGGAGAGCTAGCATCATTTCCAGACTCGGTAGAGGCTCTTAAAAACTTAATTGGTATGAATAAATGAAAAAGGTAAAACAAATTAATCTGTTGCAAACAAAGGAACGCCTTAAGCAACAGAAAACCATTTCTCATTTGATCCAAGTCCAGTCTGAAGCAGACAGATGTCTCAAGGTTAGCAACGATTTAGAGGAGTTGGCACGAGATAAAGCAGAGGAAAAGCAAGTGGGCAATGCATATGCGTTTCAAGCAAATAGGCAGCTTGTTCAAAAACTCATGGAACAACGTGAGGTTTTATTGAATAGACAAGAATTTCTAGAACAAGAAAAATTAGCAACGTCAATTGAAATAGGCCGATCTAAAGCAAAGAACGATGTGTTGGAAAAAAGAAAGATAAAAGAAAAAGTAACAGACGCGCGTAATAAAAATTCCAAGATTGAGGAAAGCAGGTTTATTTCTGGCAAGCGCTAGTATGGCATAGTTATTGCTGCCTTTAATTTAAATTACTAACGTTGGACTATAATATGACGAATATTATTGGCGGAAATGCAGGTAAAATTCAGCATTTTGACCAAGGACCGGATGGTCTTATAGCAGATGGTGCCAACAAAGGTCACCCTGCAGATTTTTTTCAATTAATTTCTTCACTAGGTGATAGTTCTATTGAATTAGAAAAACCATCTGATGCTAATAAGGCTATCCCTACTCAAGAGGCTGGGCATTTATCACCTAATAAAATGATTAATGTCGATGAAAGAAATATAAATAGTTCAACATTGTCTCAACTCCGGGGCATTATAAATTCGCCAGTGGAAGGCTCAGATGTCGACACTGAAATAAAACTGAAAGGCTTATTAAGCACAATAAGTTTGGAGTT
>PAME01000021.1 GCA_002707155.1 Crocinitomicaceae bacterium
CAATTGGGGAAATTAAAAATTTACAAGAAGTTTTTGAAACGGAAAAAGCTCAAAATCTAGTAATCAAGGAAATTCAGGAAGGCGAGGAAACGAAAAAAGTAAAAACGGCAGTTTTCCAGATTACTTTTTGAAGTGTTTTCTTATTAAACCAATCAATTTAGCGGCTTCACGTTCTTCTAATTGCATTCCAAAAGTTACCTTTTGTCCTAAGTGCACAAAGCCTATAGTCTCTCCTCCAACCAGCCAAAATGATTTGAAGTAAACATTTCCAAAAGACTTTGGATTACTCGAAAGCCAGCCAAAATCCTTAATATTCTGAGTAAAGTATTTTATAGTTTTTCCTTTGTCTAAGATGTTATTCTTCAAAAATAACTGTCCGTCTTTTACGATTATTGACTCGAATCCAAATTTCCGCCATAGCCAAGCGTGCACAGCTTTGTATTCAAAAAAAGCCCAAAATGCAAGGTATACCACCAAAAACAGTTTTTGATCTCTTGGCCAATCACCAAATAGATATTGAACGATAAAAATCCCACAAAGACTCCATGCTAATACCCAAAAAAATAATAGCGCCTCCTGCCACTTTGGAATTTTTCCAGAAATTGAGACCTCTAGATTTCCTGCTTCTGTTTTGTAATTTATTCTCTCACCTATTTTAGATTGCCCCTTCACTTTTCTTTAGCTTTAAAACACAAAATAAGGCTTCATTTTACTAATGAAAGCCATTTAATTCATTATTTATTTTTTGTACTGCTTATTTTTATCAACTTTGGCCTAGTTTTAGCAAAGTGATTAACGCTATGAAAAAAATTACAATTTTACTTTTTTGCATTACAGTTCTGTTTCAGGCAAACGGACAAGTAATAGACGGACTACACGACAAATTATTTGATCAGTACTTACTTGGAAAATACGCTGATTGCCACGATAAGGCACAAAAAATGATTGCAAGTGATAAGTACAAATACGACCCAGAACCATACCTATATGTAAGTATGTGCTTGGCTAAACTACTAGAAGAACCTGAACAGGCTGATGAACGCGATAACATTTTGAAAGATGCGTTAAAGTTTGCTGAAAAATCGAAAAAATATCACGTTAAGGCATTAAAAAAGGAAATTACCACTTTTCCAATGGATGAAAATCTGGATTATTTTGATGAGTTAATAATGATTGGTATTGATGAAGCTAAGTATCATTTTTTCGAAGATAAATTCAGTAAGTCTGCATCTTGGTTTAAAAAAGTCGGTAAAGTAGCGCCTGAGGATGATAATATTCAATTTGCAATGGCTTCAAATATGTTACTGTCTCGAAATATGGAAGGCCAAAAAATTATGAATGATTTACTTCCAAGAATGAAAGAAAATTATTCAAATGGTGATGAAGTTCCTAGTGAAGTTTCTCGAGACGCATTAGAAATTGGTTTTCTTGCTTATAGCAAATACCTTGTTGATCAAGGAGAGTCTGCAAAAGCAAAAGAAATAATAACCTTTGGGCATGAATTAATGCCCGATAATCGCAAGGTTACCATGAAATTTGAACAACTCACTCAATAGAGTTTCACTAAATGCGTATTGATATTATCTCAGCAGTTCCCGCACTGCTGGAAAGTCCTTTATCTCATTCCATTCTTAAAAGAGCCCAAAATAAGGGATCAGTATCCTTGCATGTTCATGATTTACGAGAATACGGAAAAGGCAATTATCGGCAGATCGATGATACACAATATGGAGGTGGTGCCGGAATGGTTATTATGCCAGAACCATTGGCAAAAATGATTGATAAATTGAGTGAGAGCAGAACTTATGATGAGATCATTTTTTTAACTCCTGATGGAGAAACTTTGAAACAAAATACCTCTAACCAACTCAGTTTAACACAAAATCTACTGCTAGTATGTGGTCATTACAAGGGAATAGATGAACGCATAAGACAAAAATACATTACCAAGGAAATTTCGATTGGCGATTATGTTTTAACCGGAGGCGAATTACCTGCATGCATTCTTATAGACAGCATTGTTCGATTAATTCCGGGTGTAATAAATGACGAAACATCAGCTTTAAGTGACTCATTCCAAGATGGATTACTTTCACCCCCAGCCTACACCAGACCTCAAAATTGGAGGGGTATGGAGGTTCCAGAAGTACTTACTTCTGGTAACTTTAAACAAATAGAAAACTGGCGTACTGATCAAGCCCAAGAGCGGACAAAAAGCAAGCGCCCCGATTTACTTGAAAAGAAATAATTTTCTTTTCAAAATTGTGCTGCAATTATTACTCAAATAACTATTTTTGCAGCCTCAAATTTTACCGTAATACTATTGTAATGGATCAAATAATAAAAGAGATAGAAGCCTTTAACGTTTTAGCAAGAGAAGATAAATCTTTCAAAGCGGGCGACACTATTACTCTTGACTATAAAATTAAAGAGGGCGAAAAAGAACGAATTCAGCAATTTCGTGGGGTTGTAATCCAAAAAAAGGGTTCAAAAATCAACGGAACGTTTACTGTAAGAAAAGTTTCTAATGGTATCGGAGTTGAGCGTATTTTCCCTATCTCCTCACCTGCTATTACCAATATTGCAGTAAATAAAGTTGGTGTTGTAAGAAGATCAAGAATTTATTACCTAAGAGATCTTAAAGGAAAAGCGGCTCGTATCCAAGAAAAAAGAAGATAGAAATTTGCTAAACAATATTTTAGCCCAACCGTCTTTCGGTTGGGCTTTTTTTATGCGAAAAACTAACTTAGCTGAATGGAAAAAATAGGATTATTCTTCGGATCTGATACCGGTTGCACTGAAGCAATTGCTCGATTAGTAAGAGATTTAATTGGAATTGACAAAGTAGATGTATACGATGTCTATGACATTAAAGGAGACGAGCCAGAACAGTATACCCAACTAATATTAGGCTTATCAACTTGGCACGACGGTCAACTTCAGAGCTCTTGGGATGATTATTATTCAAAATTTCACGATTTAGACTTTACTGGAAAAACCGTTGCCTTATTTGGACTTGGAGATCAATACGGTTACAGTACCTATTTCTGCGATGGAATTGGTGTTATTGGAAAACTGGCGGAAAAGAACGGTGCAAAAATTATTGGTAATTGGTCCACTGAAGGATACGAGCACGACGACTCAAAGGCCTTAATAAATGACGACACATTTATCGGATTGTGCTTGGACGAAGACAATCAAGAGGAGTTAACCGATGAGCGCGTTCACGCTTGGGTTGAGCAGATAAAAAAAGAATTCGGAATTTAATCATCCTTTTGCTTGAAGATGTAATTGATGATTGTTTGCGGTGGATCAACCTTTCGATTCGGATCCCAGTAGCGCTCCCCAAAACGCTGCTCTAATTCGGCAATATCTTCTGACTCATCTTCTACTTCCCACGAGTATTTTTTCTCTCTAAAAACAATCACCTTTCGGTAATAAATGGCAAGCATAGTGCCTGACACTCCACCCAGCAAATGAGATTCCCAACTGATCTTCCAATCAAAAGGAAATACTCCCCATATTAAACTTCCATAAAGAAATACTATAGTTAGAGAAACGGCCATATGGCGGTAAGACCTTCGTAAAAATCCACTCCAAAATAAAAATGCAGCTAACATATATATTAACCCACTAGCACCGATATGATAGGAAGGGCGAGCGGCAACCCATACCCAAAATCCCGTGATTAGCCAGCCGTAACCCATAACTTTATAAAAGACAGGTCGATAAAAAAAGTACACCATAGCAATGAGCATAAACATGGGGAGAGAGTTGCTAATCAAGTGATTCATGTCGCCATGAACAAAGGGCGAAGTGATAATTCCCACTAGACCAAACGCCTCTCTTGGATAGACTCCTAAAAACCCAAAGTCAGCATTCATTTGTATTTCAATGAAATACCCCAGCCACATTAGCACCACAAAAAGTGCGGAGAAGGTGAAAACATTCCTAATATTTTTAGATACCATGAACCTACTTTTAACAATTGCCTAGCCAATCGATTTTTCAGACTTTCTGGCAGTCAAAGGTAACAGCTACCTGTTTAAAAAACGAAAGCTAAATGACATTGCCTTAAGTCAACTGTAACTATGTTCGCAATTATGAAAGTTCACTTTATAGCCATAGGCGGAAGCGCTATGCACAATCTCGCTTTAGCCCTGCACGATATGGGTTATGAGGTTACTGGATCTGACGATGAAATCTTCGAACCATCGAAAGGTAGATTAGCAAAAAAGGGCCTATTGCCAGCGGAAATTGGTTGGCACACCCAACTCATTCACTCCAAATTGGATGCTGTCATATTGGGGATGCACGCTAGAAAAGACAACCCCGAGTTGCTAAAAGCTCAAGAATTGAACTTGCCCATTTATAGCTATCCAGAATACCTGTATGAAGCATCTAAAAGCAAAACTCGAGTAGTTATTGGCGGTTCTCATGGGAAAACGTCTATTACTTCAATGATTTTGCATGTAGTTCAACATGTTGGTTTGGAGTGCGACTATATGGTTGGTGCTCAATTGGAAGGATTCGACAACATGGTTAAACTAACCGATAAGGCCAAATACATCATTCTGGAAGGAGACGAATACCTCTCCTCTCCTATTGACCGCAGGCCAAAATTCCATTTGTATCAACCTCATATTGCATTGTTGAGCGGAATTGCATGGGACCATATTAATGTATTTCCAACTTTTGAGAATTATGTAGACCAGTTTCGGATTTTCATTGATAAGATTGACAGTTCGGGCAGCTTAGTATTTTACGAGAAGGACCCTGAGATTATTAAATTAGTTAATGAGCTTAATCCCGACTTTGATGCCATTGGATACAATATTCCTGAATACCAAATAGAAAATGGAATTACCATAATTACCGTCAACGGAAATAAATATCCTTTAGAAATATTTGGAGAACACAATTTACAAAACCTCTTGGGGGCTGTCCTAGTGCTTGAAAAAATGGGCATTACTAAAGAGGATTCGATAACCGCGTTGAGCAGTTTTAAAGGGGCTAGCAAGCGTTTAGAATTAGTAAAACGAGCAGAGTCGACTGTTATTTATAAAGACTTTGCGCACTCTCCCTCTAAACTAAAGGCTACAACGGCTGCGATGAAAAATCAATTCCCAAATCGGCAACTTATTGCATGTATGGAATTACACACCTTTAGTTCTTTGAGCAAAGCATTTCTCTCCCATTATGACGGGGCAATGCAAACTGCGGATACTGCCATTGTGTATTACAATCCGCATACTCTGGAACATAAAAAACTTGCTCCAATTTCAAAAGAACTGGTTGCTGAGGGTTTTAATCAAAAAGGATTGCTGGTATTTACAGATTCGCATAAATTGAAAAAGTTCCTTAACGCTCAAGATTGGAATAACAAGAACTTACTCCTAATGAGTTCTGGAAATTTTGACGGAATTGATTATAATGAATTGGCGGAAGAGCTGTTAGGGAAAACTTAGAAAAAAACATCCTAACAAAGTCTTTCCCGTCCCGATATTGAAACGAGAATATAATTTGGGTATTTGATAATATTTAAACTCCGTAAAAGCAGAGTCGTTTTAAAAAAAAAGTATTTATTGGTTTTTAGATTCCCGCCTGCGCAGGAATGAGACTAGTAAATGAGCGTTTACATTTGCAACGAACCCTTTTTTTGAAAAAGTAAAAAAACTAAGCCTTCCTCATCATTGGAACCTTTCGAAAAATAAAAGCTACAATAACACTATAGCTCATTCCTAATAAGGTAAAGCCAATTAGAGTCGTAGGAATATGCGTAGAAAGGCTAAAAACAATTTCCATATTTGCAGTAAATCGCTCTATTTCCTCTGCAGAATACCCTTTGGATTGGGCTTCGTCTAACCTTGTCGCAATTTGGCCCAGAAAATAATTGGGGTCAAAAAATTTGTAAAAAATATAGGTAAAGCCTGTTACAGCTAGTGAATATAAAGCACTTGATCTGGCACCAACTTTAAATAATTGAACAAAATTGCTTTCTGGTTTTGAAATGAAAAATGCGCGAATACCAAAGAAAACGGCAAGCAATAAAAACAGGAAGTATAATTGAGTAGCTACTGAATTATCCCAACCCATTGCAAAAACAAGCATTCTAGAACTTATTCCGAAAATGGCAAACGCTGCAGCAAAAAGTGAAGATGAGCTCATATAAAAGCAATAAAAAAAGGTCGCACGAGGCGACCTTTAAATTTAACCGTTCATTGAAATTAAGAACTCCTCATTACTTCGAGTACCTCTCATTTTATTTTTTAAGAATTCCATTGCTTCAACGGGCTTCATATCAGAAAGATGCTTCCTGAGAATCCAAATGCGCTGTTGCATTGCCGAATCCAATAATAGTTCATCTCTACGTGTACTTGAAGCCACCAAATCAATTGCCGGATAAACTCTGCGATTAGCAATATTTCTATCCAATTGCAATTCCATGTTACCTGTACCTTTGAATTCCTCAAAGATTACTTCATCCATTTTAGAACCCGTTTCTGTAAGTGCTGTTGCAATAATGGTAAGTGATCCACCATTCTCTATATTTCTTGCAGCACCAAAGAAACGCTTAGGTTTGTGTAATGCATGCGCATCTATACCACCGGTAAGTACTTTACCTGAACCTGGAGCAACTGTATTATAAGCTCTTGCCAACCTAGTAATAGAATCCAATAAAATCACAACGTCATGACCACATTCAACCATTCGTTTTGCTTTTTCTAAAACGATATTGGCAACTTTTACATGCTTATCTGCAGGTTCATCAAACGTACTAGCAACTACTTCTGCATTAACGCTACGTTTCATGTCTGTAACTTCCTCAGGACGTTCATCAATCAAAAGCACTATTAAATATACCTCTGGATGATTAGCAGCAATTGCGTTTGCTACATCCTTCAATAACATCGTTTTACCCGTTTTAGGTTGCGCCACAATTAGTCCACGCTGACCTTTTCCAACAGGAGCAAACATATCCATTACTCGAGCAGACATGTTTTCTCTTGCGTGACCAGTTAGCGTTAACTTTTCTTCTGGGTGCAACGGTGTTAAATACTCAAAGGGTACTCGATCTCGAATGTCTTTTGCTTCACGACCATTTACCTTATCCACTTTTACCAAAGGAAAATACTTTTCGCCTTCTTTTGGGGGACGAACTTCACCGCGAATGGTGTCTCCAGTTTTAAGTCCAAATAATTTAATTTGAGATTGAGAAACGTAGACATCATCAGGAGAAGAGTGGTAATTAAAATCACTTGAACGCATGAATCCATATCCATCGTTCATCATTTCCAAAACTCCTTCAGCTTCAACTAAGTCCCCAAAATCGTATTGAGGTTCTTGCGGCTTATCTGTTCGAGGCTGATTACCACTTCTATTGCCTCGGTTGTCATTTCCACGGTTCTCGTTCCTATTACTATTACGATTATCGTTGTTTCGAGGGTTATTGTTGCTATTTCTCCGCTCGTTATTGTTATTCCGTGGATTGTTAGGGTTATTATTATTCGCCTTACGATCGTTGTTTCTAGGGTTATTATTATTCTCTTTTTCCCCAGTTTTGGTTTCTTCGCTAGACTTTACCTCTTCAGATGTTGGAGCCGCCTCTTTTTTAGTCTCTTCTTTTGAAGCTTCAGCAGGTTTATTCTGCTTTTTGACTGGCGCTTTCGCTGGTCTTTTCGCTTGTTTTTCTATCGGCTTATCCGTTTTTGTTTCAGCAGACTTGTTTGGTTTTACTGTCTCTACTTTTTTCTTGGCTGGTCTTGGCCGAGGGGTTCTTTTGGGTTTATTCTCGATATCTCCATCAGGAACTGATTTTGTTATATTCTCTGCTTGGGTATCTAGAATTTTATAGATTAAATCTTGCTTCTTAAGCTTATCAATTTTGTCTACACCAACTTCTTTGGCAATGGTTTTTAAATCTTCGAGGAGTTTTTCCCCGAGTCCTTTCATATCATGCATATGATGAAATATTATGTTTTTGGAAAAATTGTAAAATCAATTTATTTTGAAAACTAAACCGTAATGATTATTAGGGATTTGGTTGCCTTGAGTAAAGGCTTACCCCGCAATTATACAACTTTTTCGTTTTTATTTACAATTTTTATATCAAAGTGATTATTTGGTTTATTAACACCTCAATACTATAATTGTTCATTGCCTTACAAATTGCTTGCTGAAAGGGACTGCAAGGGACTGTAAGGTAAAGACAAGTAACTTCAAAGATTCAAGTAAAAAACAAAGCCCAATTTTTGATTTCCCAACCATCGTGTAGGCTGAATAGTTCCATTAAATTTGAATCAAATAAAGAATATGAAAGTTTTTATATCAGGTGCATCGGGATTAGTTGGAGGGAACTGCCTTAAACACTTCAAAGGGAAAGGGTTAAATGTCGTTGGGTCTCATTTTTCTTTTGAAACAGCAGCAACTGTTCCGTTCAATACGCTTGATCTTTCCAACAAAAACAACTTTGACCTTGAAGGTTTTGCGCCAGATTACATACTGCATTGTGGAGCATTAACTTGGGTTGATTACTGCGAGGAACACCAAGAAGAAAGTTTTGAAAAAACCGTACAATCAACCAAAAACTTGATTGAAATTGCAAAAAAATGCGGTTCTAAATTAGTGTTCATAGGAACGGATTACATTTTTGACGGAAAAAACGGGCCTTACTTTGAAGATACCAAACCTAACCCCGTTAATATCTATGGACAGCACAAGCTGGATGCTGAAAACTTAGTTCTTAAGGAATTACCAGAAAGCTTGGTAATAAGAATTACCAATGTTTACGGTGAAGAGATTCGCAACAAGAACTTCATTATGCGATTGGTAGACAATGTAAAAAATGACAAAGACGATACACTCAAGTTACCTTATGACCAATATGCTACTCCAGTGTGTGCGGCTGACATTGCAAAAGCACTATACCTATTAATGTCAGATAATAAGTCTGGCGTGTATAACATAGCTTCTACCGACTTTGTAAATCGAGTGCAGTTGGCAGAACGGGTTTTGAGTTATTTTCCTAACCACAAAATGAAAATTGAAACCATAAGTACAGCAGAATCGAATCCTCCGGCAGAGCGCCCACTGAACGGTGGACTATTGAGCGCCAAGTTCTTAAGCGAGTACCCCAATTTTAAATTTAAAAATGTGGACGATTTCATGAAAGAAATCCTTAGTTAATTGTATTAATAGGAAATACTGTTTCTCGATACATTCCGATTTGATAAAAATCAAAGTAGAATACTCGAACTGACAGTTTTAATAAGTACAGAGGTATTTTAACGATTACGATTATTTTTAAATAAAAAACAAGCTTAAATTCGCATTCTCATTTAAAAAAATTATGAAAAATATTCACGTTCCTTACGGTTGCACCGTCCATGGTGAAGAAGAAATAGCAGCAGTAACTGAAGTATTAAGAACATCGACCCAAATGGGAAAGAATGTTCGAGAAATGGAAGCCCGTATCGCAAAGTTGTTTGACAAGCAATTTGGAATTATGGTAAATTCTGGCTCTTCTGCCTTGTATTTGGCCGTTGAAATTTTGGACCTTCCCAAGGGTTCTGAAGTGATTACCCCTGCCCTAACTTTTGCAACTACGGTAGCGCCACAAATCAAAAATGGCTTGATACCCGTTTTGGTAGATGTAGAACCCGGCACCTATTGTATTGACGCCGATAAGGTGGAAGAAATGATTACCGACAAAACATCGGCGCTTATTATTCCAAACCTTATTGGAAATGTGCCCGATTGGGACAAACTGGCCGCAATAGCGAAAAAGCACAACTTAAAAATCATTGAAGATTCGGCCGATACTTTGGGTGGAACGATTCATGGCGAAAGCTCGGGAAAACACTCCGATATTTCCATTACCAGTTTTTATGGCTCGCACGTAATTAACGCTGCAGGAAACGGAGGTATGTTGTGTGTAAACGATCCGGCCTTGAACGACAAAGCGCGCTTACTCAGGAGCTGGGGAAGGTCTTCTTCTTTGTTTGTGGAGTCCGAAAAAATTGAAAACCGATTCAACGTAAAAGTAGACGGCATTGAGTACGATGCAAAATTTGTTTTTGAAGATTTGGGTTACAACCTAGAGCCTTCAGAAATGGGCGCCGCTTTTGGTTTGGTGCAGTTGGGTAAATTGGACTACAACATAAGTGAACGAGAAAAGAACTTTGACTACATGACCAATTTCTTTAAGCAGTATGAAGACTGGTTTATTTTGCCCAAGCAGTTTCCAAACTCCAGAACCGGTTGGTTGGCCTATGCCATCACCATTAAGGATTCGGCACCATTTACCCGAAGAGAATTTCAGATTTTCATGGAAAAAAGAAACATTCAAACGCGTACCGTATTTACGGGTAATGTAGCGCGCCAGCCCTTGTTCAAAAAAGTAGATTTTAGAATAGCTGAAGGTGGTTGCGAACACGCTGACCACGTAATGCGCGGCGGTGTTTTATTGGCCTGCCATCATGGGCTTACCGACCCAATGCGGGAAGCCATTACCAAGAACGCTGCTGAGTTTTTAGACAGCTTTAAGTAGTTTTTTTAGTTAAACAATAACTGGAACCCCTTTCTGATCTATTTGGAAAGGGGTTTTTTATTTTTTCTATATTAGCACCATGCAGGCCAAGACCATAAAGCTTATTAAAGACCAACATCGCGGTCAAGAAATACTCAAACTGGAATTTGAATACGACAAATTACTTATTGAAAAAGTAAAGGCTTTAGGTTGTAAATGGAGTCAGTCTAAAAAATGTTGGTACGTAGAAAACACACAAACCACCTACAAGAGGATAATCGGATTTTTTAAGGGAATTGCATGGGTTGATGCGACAGCACTTTTTGAGGGTAAAAAGCCTATTGAAAAACGCTTGGATCAGCCAGAAGATGACAAGGCCCCTAAGCCAAGTGTCTCGAAAATTGTATTGCCGCAAGAATACATGGACAAGCTAAAAAGAAAACGATATTCTGAAAGCACCATTAAAACCTATTGTAGTCTGTTTAAACATTACATGGCTTACCTAAGTCCCATTAAAATAGAGCAAGCCACTCAACAAGACATACACGGATACATAGACTACATTGTAACCAAACGAAAGCTAGCTCCTAGTAGCCAAAACCAAATTATTAATGCCATCAAATTTTATTACGAAAATGTACTGGGCTGGGAAAAACAATTTGTTGAGATTGATAGGCCCAGAAAAAGTAAAGAACTGCCTCATGTGTTGAGTGAAAATCAAATTCAGGATATTCTTAAATCTACAAAAAACCTAAAGCATAAAACGATTCTAGGACTGTTGTATAGCGCTGGATTGCGAAATGGCGAACTCATCAATTTAAGATTAGAAGATATTTTGTGGGATCAAAACCTGATTATGGTAAGAGGAGGAAAAGGGAAAAAGGACCGCACTACTCTTTTGGCGCATTCGATGAAAATTGTCTTAAAAAAATACCTAGAAGATTACAAACCTCAATACTGGGTTATCGAAGGTTCTAATCGAAAACAATACAGTCAGGGAAGTGTTAGGAAAATTTTCACCAACTCATGTAAAACAGCACAAATAGTTGGTCATTATAGAGTGCACGATTTAAGACACAGTTTTGCGACCCACTTAATTGAAAAAGGCATAAATTTGAGGTATGTTCAAGAATTACTTGGACACGGAAGTAGTAAAACCACAGAAATATATACTCATGTGGCCAAGACTAAATTCAATGAAATCAAAAGTCCTTTAGATGAAATATTTGGAAAGTAAACTGATATTTTTTTGTAGAAAACGAACACGTGTTTTTTACAACACAATCAAGGCATACAGAGGGATACATAAGGGAAATATAATAGAATATAAACGCACCAACACGTTTAGCCACTAGTTGGCGTGCATTAATTCGGAATGGAAAACATTAATGAAATATTAAACCTTGATTCTAAAGCTAGAATTAAAAAAGTAAGCAAAGGTCAAATTCTTCAGCGACAAGGAGAGTTAACCTCAATGGCATTTTTTGTTAAAAAGGGACTTCTAAGAAGCTATTCTATTGATGAAAAAGGAAAAGAACATATTTTTATATTTGCTTCTGAAGGTTGGATTATAGCTGATTTAGAATCTCAGGAGTTTAATCATTCCACAGAGCTATTTATAGACTGTCTAGAAGATTCTGAAGTATTAATCTTTAACAGAAAATGTTTTACAGTATCTGAACTAAGTGACGGACAACTAAAGAAGAATGCGCATTTAATGGCTAGGCGTATTGCTGTTTTACAAAAAAGAGTAATTATGCTGATGAGCGCATCTGCAATTGATCGTTATAACTATTTTTTAGAAACTTATCCAGAGTTACCTAACCGTGTGCCACAAAAAATGATCGCTTCCTATCTAGGTATAATGCCTCAAACCCTTAGCACAATAAGAAATAAACTCGCCAGAGCAAAATAGATGCATTTCTTCATCTAGATGAATGCATAGACATTTATTTGTACGGACTTTTGTTTAAATCAAATTTAAGTACAAATGAAAAAAGCACAATTAATTATTAGAATCCTATTCGGGTTAATGTTAGTCATATTTGGACTCAACAAATTTCTTCAATTTATGCCAATGCCAACGATGCCAGAAGCTGCTGGTGAGTTTATGGGGGCACTAGTAAAAAGCGGCTATCTAATGGCTATCGTAGCAATTGTTGAAATAGTAGTTGGAGTTTTATTACTGATAAACAAGTATCGTGCATTGGCACTAATTGTTGTTTTTCCGATCATTCTCAATGCTTTTCTTTTTCATTTATTCTTAGACATTGCTGGAATTGGAGGAGCATTTATTGCTATAACAATGAATATCTTTTTATTCTACGCAAACAAAGAATCATATAATACATTATTAAAATCTAAATAAACATATTATGAAAACAGCAAAGTACATCATCACAGCAATTTTAGCAATTGCAAGTTTAGGGGTCAGCGCTCAAAAGTTAAGAATTGATGCAAAAAAGTCAACTATAGGTTGGATAGGCAAGAAAATTGGAGGTCAGCATGAAGGATTCATTAATGTTAAAAGTGGATCAATGGAAATCAAAAATGATCAAATTGTATCTGGTGAATTTATAATTGATATGAATTCAATTACTTGCACTGATTTAGAGGATAAAGGATATAACCAAAAATTGGTTGGGCACTTAAAATCGGATGATTTTTTTGGGGTAAAACAAAATCCAACTGCATCTTTAACGATAACAAAATCCACTAAATTTTCTAAAGGAAAAGCAACTGTAACAGCTAATCTCACGATTAAAGGCAAAACAGAATCTATCACTTTCGAGGTTGTTAAAAATGGAACCATTTATACTACAAAATTGGAAATAGATCGTTCTAAATATGACGTGAGATATGGTTCAACTTCATTCTTTGATAGCCTAGGGGATAAAGCTATAGATGATATTTTCACTCTTAAAATTAATCTTATAACTGTATAGTCATGGAAAAAGCAAAAGTAGCAGGAACAACTCCACAAATAGAACAGGTGGAAGAGGGCAAAACATATGCGTGGTGTACATGTGGTAAATCAGCAACCCAGCCTTGGTGCAATGGAGCTCATGTAGGGTCTGGATTTACTCCAAAAGTATTTCAAGCGGAAGAAAATAAAACAGCAGCCATCTGTATGTGTAAAAAAACTAAAAATCCACCTTATTGTGATGGATCACATATTAGTTTATAAATAATCATATGATTAATAAGAAATATTCAAACGGTGAAATCGCCATAAAATGGCAGCCCAAACTTTGCCAACATGCAGCAGTTTGCGTAAAAACTTTACCTCAGGTATATAACCCAAATGCTAGCCCATGGATTTCTATTGAGAATGCTTCAACAGAAGAACTCAAAAAGCAAATATCCCAATGTCCTTCAGGTGCTTTATCGTATTACGAAAATACGAAAGATGAATAGAAGTCAATTCATCAAAAATATTTCATTTTCTGCCATTGGAATCTTAATATTATCAAAATTTGGTTTTGCAAAAACAGTACATATGAAAAAATCGGTGATAAAAAGTATTAAGCCACTTGGGTTTCCATGGGAAACACAAGACCCGTTTTTATTCTGTGCTTATCACAGAGATGAATATCCCAAAGGCAATGGTAACATGGGAGTAGATTTTGATCAACTCCAAGGAAGAAACTTAGGTAACGATTTTACTCTCAAAGATGGCTGGAGGATGTATCATGGCTCAAAAATTCCAGGCTTTCCGTATCATCCCCATAGAGGTTTTGAAACAATTACAATCAATAAAGAAGGGGTTGTAGATCATTCTGATTCATTAGGTGCAGCGGGTCGTTTTATGGCTGGAGATGTACAATGGATGACAGCAGGAAAAGGAATTCAACATTCTGAAATGTTTCCATTAATCAATCAGGACAAAGCAAATCCACTTGAGATTTTTCAGATTTGGTTAAACCTTCCAAAAGCGTCCAAAATGGTTGAACCACATTTTAAAATGCTATGGAATGAAGACATTCCTTTAGTCAATCATAAAGACGATTCAGGAAATATAACTACGATTCAAGTAATTGCAGGTAAAATA
>PAME01000022.1 GCA_002707155.1 Crocinitomicaceae bacterium
AAATTAAGTCTCCGTTACAAACTTCCATTTTATATGAAGAAAGCAACGTTGCTCGACCCGTTATATTAGAAATACCACTCTTATCGACAGGGACCTTGTTCGTACAGGACGCAACTTGAAACTGAACCTCACGATAGGTCTTACCTTTCAAAATTCCTGTACAACGCTCATACTCACTAACATAAAATGCAACAATATAGGAGCCTGTCGCTGAAGGAGTGAAGGAAATTAATCCCGTTGCAGGGTCTAACACCAATCTGGGGATAGGTCTAGTACATGAAGCACCATTTCTCGGTGTCATTCTCACCAAGGTGGGCCTTACACCCCCTCCACTCGTGCCATTGCTAGCCCAAGGGCAAACAGCCTCAAAACGTAAACTATCACCTTCTCTATCGTAAGTACCAATACCGTAAAACACATCTTGACCTACACAAACTGATGGAAACGGCTTTGCTTCATCCGCAAATATGGGTGCGCTATTAGCAGGTGCTCCTCCAGGATTAGTTCTTGGGGACCATGCCGTATTAATAAAAGTCTCTAAACCTGTATTTCCTAAACCAGTAAAGTTTTGAACTCCATTTCTACAACAAGTACAGCTCTGGTTGATAATTCTCCACGAATTACAACGGGGTAAATCAATAGTACCCTCCCAAATAAAAACTTCATAACCGTTTACACCACCCGCTACTTCGCAATTTGACTGGCGAGTTGAACAAACATCTGAGACATCTTTTGCACCTCTAGAATTAGGGCGATCGCCTGGCTTTGGAACATAAGGAATTCTTGTCAAATTAATAGGACCAAGCCTTGCACCTGACTGAGTACATTCTGCAAATACTTGCTCATTTCTATTTCCACAATTATAAGTTATCCCTCCACAAAAACGTACAGCAAAAACGGTAATCTTATACCTCCAAGAGGTGGAAGAACCAGGTGTTGGACCGACGTAATCATAACGAATACTACCACCAGCAAGGTGAGAAGCATAAGTATCGTGACTTATTGTTAATCCGATGATTAACATAAAAATAAAGACTGCTGACTTTTTCATAAATATAGTTTTTCAATGTTTTCCCAAATACTTAGACTTTACTTTTTCTAAATGGTTGCCTCAATTAAAAAATAATAAAAGAACGAGCCAAAATAAAGGAACCAAACTTATTCATTAGAATGATATTTCTGGCCACGCCTATTTAACAATTTGTGCTAAACCAACCATGCTAAGTTTATTTTTTTGTGTATACCTTAACTTCAGCCGGAAAAGGCTCGGCTCCAAGCAGAACTTTATCGCCTTCCCTCCATGCACCAGTCTCAATTTCAGGAAAAAAAGTATCCGCCTCAAACAACGCGGTAACATGAGTTACATACATTTTATCCACCAAGTTTTTTTTCAGACACTCTTGGTAAATCTGACCACCTCCAATAATAAAAACCTCTTCTTCACCTGTACCTTTAGCATAAGCTATAGCCTCTTCAATGCTATGTTCAACAATAGCCCCATTTTCGACTGAGTAATCTTTGTTCCGGGTGACGATAATATTGGTTCTATTAGCCAATGGCCTATATTTACTTGGGATAGATTCGTAGTTTTTTCTGCCTGTTATTATGCAATGACCAGTTGTAGTTTCTCTGAAATATCGCATATCTGCTGGCAAGTGCCATAACAGCTGGTTATCTTTTCCAATTCCGTTTTCTTCATCAACGGCTACAATTATGGAACAAATCATATCGAAACCTCCGCTTTAATATGAGGGTGCGGATCGTAATTCAGCAATTCAAAATCTTCAAACTTAAACTCAAAAATATCTTTTACCTCTGGATTAATTTTAAGCTGAGGCAAAGCCCTGGGCTCTCGTGTCAATTGCAATTTAGCCTGCTCTATATGATTATTATACAAGTGAACATCACAAAAAGTATGCACAAATTCTCCGGGTTTCAGATCGCAGACCTGAGCCATCATCATTGTTAACAATGCGTATGATGCAATATTAAATGGTACACCCAAAAAGGTATCTGCACTTCTTTGGTACAATTGACAGGAAAGCTTTCCATCGGCTACGTAAAACTGAAACATCGTATGGCATGGAGGTAGGGCCATATCTTCAATAAATTCACAGTTCCATGCACTAACCATTAACCTTCTTGAATTTGGGTTTGTTTTAATCATTTCCACTAAACGAGAAATCTGATCAACAGATTCTCCAGAAGAAGTTGGCCAGCTTCTCCATTGATAACCGTAAACTGGCCCCAAATCACCATTATCATCAGCCCATTCGTCCCAAATTCGGACACCGTTTTCCTTTAAATACTTTATATTGGTGTCGCCACTCAAAAACCACAATAATTCATGAATAATTGACCTCAAGTGGAGCTTTTTGGTAGTACATACAGGAAAACCTTCGCTCAAATCAAAGCGCATTTGGTAGCCGAAACAACTTAATGTGCCTGTACCCGTGCGGTCTCCTTTTTGGGTGCCGTTTTCTAAAATATGATCAAGAAGCTTTAAATACTGTTGCATGTAACTATTTATTTAGTGCAAACAAAGTAAGGCCGAACCGCTAGTTAAAGTCGATAAATGCTTCTAGAATTACTAACAGTTAATGCACAACCACAAATAAATTGCGTCCTAGTAAATTGCTCCAATAATGGTTGCGGATACTAAAGAAGCTAAGGTTCCTCCTATTAGCGCTTTTACACCATATCTGCTTAGCATCTCTCGTTTGGAAGGTGCAAGTGAGCCAATCCCTCCGATTTGAATGCCTATTGACGCGAAATTTGCAAAACCGCATAACATATAGGTTGCCATAATAATTGATTTTTTCTCAGCAAAAGCACCAGCTTCTTTTAAAGAGGCTAAGCTTGTATACCCAACAAATTCCGAGGCTATAATTTTCTCGCCCAAGAGCTGCCCTACTAGCGCAATATCCTCTTGCGCGACACCAATTAACCACATCAATGGCGCAAAAGTGTAGCCTAAGATAGCTTCCAGAGACAAACTACTATATTTTCCTTCAGTTACTTCTTGAACCCAAGAATTAATATGAGTTAGATCTCCTATTTTAATAAAAATAAAATTAATCATCGCAATAAATGCAAAAAACACCAATAGCATTGCGCCAACATTAACAGCCAACTTTAAACCCTCGGTGGTGCCATTGGACAGAGCATCAAGGAAGTTACTTCCAACTTGTTGACTTGACACCTCTATGTTGGAGTTAATCTCTTCAGTTTGCGGCATCAATATTTTAGAAATAATAATTGCCCCTGGAGCCGCCATTATTGATGCCGCCAATAAATGCTTGGCAAATTCTAATCTAGCTGCCGGGTCATCTCCACCTAAAAATGAAATGTATGCAGATAAAACACCTCCAGCAACCGTTGCCATTCCACCAATCATGACCAAAAGTATTTCACTCTTGTTCATTTTTGGTAAATACTCTTTAATTAATAAGGGCGCCTCGGTTTGACCTAAAAACACATTACCAGCGATACTAAGTGACTCAGCACCACTGATGTTTAGCATTTTTGTAAAAACCCAAGCTAATCCGTATACTACTTTCTGAATTATTCCAAAATAAAACAACACAGATGTCAGCGCTGAAAAGAAAATTATAGTTGGAAGCACTTGAAACGCGAAAATAAATCCGAACGAATCTACTTTCAGCATATCACCAAAAAGAAATACACTTCCATCTCTCGTAAAATCTAGAATCTTAACGAAAATTTTACCGAAAAACTCAAAGAAAGATTGAACAAACGAAACTTTTAGTATTGCCAATGCCAATAAAAGCTGAGCTCCGATTCCAACCCCAACTACTTTCCACTGGATTGCCTTGCGATCGCTGCTAAACAACCAAGCCAATATCAAGATAACAACAAGGCCGAGCAGTCCTCTACCAACAGATTGAATGCTTATTGCTAGTAACGTCATCGAGCCAAAGTACTACTTTCTTCGATCGATTTCGTCCCGTATTTTCGAAGCAAACTCGTAGTCTTCTTTTAACAAGGCGTCTTGAAGCATTTCTTCAAGTTGTTTTGCTGTTTTACTTTTTATGGGATTACTTGGTGAAGTTTCACCTTCAGTATCATCCATAGCATCAGCAATATCTTGCTCAACATTAGAATGAGCTGGTCTTATTTCGGCATCTTCATCAATAATGACACCGGCATCTTTCAAAATAAACTCATGTGTGTAAACAGGACATTTGAAACGAACAGACAAGGCAATCGCATCTGAGGTTCTTGCATCAATTTCTGACACTTGGCCGTGCTTATCCATGCAAATCAATCTTGCAAAAAAGACCCCTTCTTTGAGGTTGTAAATAATAACTTCTTTGATGTCGATTTTAAACTCATCGGCAAAGGTCTTAAAAACATCATGTGTCAATGGTCTGCTTGGCTTCATGGATTCAAGTTCAATAGCAATAGCTTGTGCTTCAAACGAACCTATGATGATGGGAAGACTCCTGTTTCCTTCGGTCTCACTCAAGACGAGGGCGTATGCCCCCGTCTGAGCTTGACTATATGATAGTCCAGATATTTCTAATCTGATTTTGTCTTCCATCTACCTTTCAGGATTAGTCTTAATTAAGCGCTCTTGCTGCTGCTAAGAGTTTAGGAACAACTTCGAAAGCATCTCCTACAATACCGTAGTCTGCCGCTTTAAAGAATGGCGCTTCAGGATCTTTGTTAACAACGACAATTACTTTTGAGCGATTTACTCCAGCCAAATGCTGAATAGCGCCCGATATTCCAATTGCAACATAAAGATTAGGACTAATTGCAACTCCAGTTTGACCTACATGTTCGTGGTGAGGTCTCCAACCAATATCCGCAACTGGCCTTGAACATGCTGTAGCTGCTCCAAGTATTGATGCCAAATCTTCAACCATTCCCCAATTCTCAGGACCTTTGAGCCCACGACCTGCGCTTACAACCAATTCTGCCTCATTCAGGTCAATTACACCTTCTCCACCTTTTTTCTTAAATTCTTTAATTACAAGCTTTGAAACTCCTAGGTCGGAATTGTCGGTAATAACTTCAGCTACATTATCCGTGATTGTTACATCTAACGAATTTGGAAGCAAGGACAAAACCGCTTTATCGGTATTCACTTTATAATTTGCAAAAGCTTTTCCCGAAAAAACAGCTTTCTTGACAGTAAATCCAGCATCAAAATTTGGTAATTCAACAACTCCAGAAACTATGGCAGCATCCAGTTTAGCTGCAACCCTTGGAGCAATGGCCTTTCCCGAAAAGTCGTGACTAAACACAATGATTGAAGCTGAATTAGCCTCAACTAAATTTGAAACCAATGTTGCAATTTGCGAATTATCAGCATTTTCGGTGTTATTGCTTATCACTTTGATGGCGCCATAATTACCAGCTACCTGTAAGGCTTCATTGGATAAATTCCCACAAGAGACCGCAATACACTCTACCGACTTGGCAGCCGCAATATTAGCCGCATAATTTACTGCTTCGAGCGATGATTTAACTAGCGCTCCATTCTTATTATCTACAAAAACTATAACACTCATTTTATATCACTTTAGCTTCGTTTCTCAATAGATTAATTAATTCTTCTGCATTATCAGCATCAACATATTTACATTCTGACTTTGCTGGAGGTAAACTGTAGCCTACTACTTCACTATTGTTAGCTGCTCCAGAACTTGGAACGACCTCCAATTTTTTAGTTCTAGCAGCCATAATTCCTCTCATATTAGGTATACGCTGCTCAGCCATGCCTTTTGCTGCACTTAGCACTAAGGGTAGGTTAGCTTCTAAAACCTGACTTCCTCCTTGAACGTCACATTCAACAGTTGCCGTCGTTCCGTTAACTTCCAATTTCGTTGCTTGCGAAGCAAACGGAAGGTCTAAAAACTCAGCAATTAATCCAGGAACTTGAGCGCCATTATAATTGATGGTTTCTTTACCGCACAAAATCAAATCAAAACCTTCATCGGTTGCAAAATTTGAAATTTCTTTTGCAATCGCAAACGCATCCGCAGATTGACCATCAATCCTTACGGCATCATCAGCGCCAATCGCAAGTCCTTTTCTAATAATCGAATCGTTTTCTGCACCACCAACGGTTATTGTTGTGACAGTTCCACCTAATTGTTCTTTTAACTCCAACCCTCTTACCAGTGCATACCACTCATCATAAGGATTAACAATAAACTGAACTCCAGCTTCATTAAACTTAGAATTTCCTTCAGTAAACGCAATCTTTGACGTTGTATCTGGGGCCTTACTTATACATACTAAAATCTTCATATATCAGCTATTTTAAGCACCTTTTTAATAGCTGCAAAAGTACATAAAAGGCATTGTTTAGAAAATAGTAATCATTTTGAGTTTGATTGGTGCAAAAAGTTGGGGACACCTAATACGATATTCCTATTTTTGTGAGTTGCAAAATTCAAAATAACTATGAGGGTAATTCAATTCAGAGAAGCGCTTAACGAAGCAATGAGCGAGGAAATGAGAAGAGACGAAAACGTCTACTTAATGGGTGAAGAAGTTGCTGAGTACAATGGTGCTTATAAAGTGAGTCAAGGCATGCTTGATGAATTTGGCGCAAAACGAGTTATCGATACACCAATTGCGGAACTAGGTTTTGCTGGAATTGCAGTAGGCTCTGCTATGAATGGGTTACGACCGATAGTTGAATTTATGACTTGGAATTTTGCAATTTTAGCAGCAGACCAGATAATCAACAGTGCAGCAAAAATGCTGCAAATGTCTGGTGGTCAGTACAACGTGCCTATCGTGTTTAGAGGCGGGAATGGCACTGCCGGGCAATTAGCAGCTACACACTCTCAGAGTTTTGAGGCTTTTTACGCTCATGTTCCTGGACTTAAAGTCATCACCCCTTCAAACCCTTACGACGCAAAAGGCTTATTGAAAGCGGCTATTAGAGATGAAAATCCAGTTGTTTTCTTAGAGTCTGAAAAAATGTATGGTGAAAAAGGTGAAGTTCCTGAAGGTGAATATGTTTTACCGATTGGCAAGGCCCACATAAAAAGAGAAGGAAGCGACTGTACCATAGTTAGCTTTGGGAAAATTATCAAAATCGCCGAAGAGGCGGCCGATGTCTTGGCTAAAGAGGGGATTAATGTAGAAATAATTGATTTAAGAACTATTCGACCTTGGGATGAAGAATGCGTAATTAATTCAGTTAAAAAAACAAATCGACTTCTTATTGTAGAAGAATCTTGGCCAGTTGCTTCTATCTCGACGGAAATAACTTATCGTGTGCAACGTGAAGCTTTTGACTATTTAGATGCTCCAATTAAAAGACTAACTCAGTCTGACACTCCTTTTGCTTTTTCTCCAACACTGATAGATGAGGCCTTACCTCATGCAAAAGATGTAGTTGAAGCAATTAAGGCTTTGATGTATAAATGATTTTTTGTTGGTTGAATTCGTTTTATTCGTTTCTTTGAAATATGCGAATCTCTCTTATAAATATTTCAATTGCCTTGGTTCTATTTTTTCTTTCTTGCAAGGAAAATGATATTACTATTGATCCGATACCAATTCCCTCACCAGAAAAAGTACTGGAAGGAACTTGGAACATTATTCAAACTAAAGCTATAGGAAATGTCAAAGTTGGAAACTCTAGTTTTCCAGCCGAGGGTTCAAACTTGACTCCTCCAAAAGGTTACTACATTTTAAGCGTTGGAGAAAATGAAAATTCCTACAGTTACGATATTGAGACACTTTTGCAATTGCGTTTTGGGAAAAATGGAAACACAACCCAAGACTATGATTATGATGATAACGATGCTGGAACATGGGAATTGAAATCAGATGAGCAATTAACATTTTATGCGAATCAAGGGAATGTTCAAGAAATATTTTTTACAGAATACGATAGTGCTAACCTTCAAATATTGCAATTGTCTCTACCCATTGATACCACTTTAAATGGTTTCAAGTACACAGGAAAAATTGTTGTTGACATGATAAAGTCAAAATAACTTCAACCAAAAAAATCCTCTTGGTTAAATCAACCGAATAACTACTTTTGCAGCTTTTTTAGCGAGGTTAGTTCTTGCTATTATTAATATGAACAAATACATATAAAATGGATGCATTAACTCAGAATGTAATTTATATCGCACCAATTTGCGCAATAATTGGTTTAGTAATGATGTTGGTAAAGTCTGCTTGGGTAAAAAAGCAATCGGCTGGTAATGAAAAAATGCAAGAAATATCTAAGGCTATCCAAGAAGGAGCTTTAGCGTTTCTAAATGCAGAATATAGATTGTTATTGATTTTCGTAGTAATTGCATCAGTTGCACTTTTCGGTATATCAATGATAGTATCAACTACAAGTTGGATGATTGTCCCAGCATTTATTTTCGGAGCTATATTTTCTGCGTTAGCTGGAAATATCGGGATGAGAATAGCAACAGCTTCAAACTCCAGAACAGCAGAGGCGGCGAGAACCAGTCTTCCTGAAGCTCTTAAGGTTTCATTTTCTGGAGGAACAGTAATGGGTCTTGGTGTTGCAAGTTTAGCTGTAATTGGACTCAGTTTATTTTTCATGATATTCTTAGGTCAGTTTATGAACGGTGGTGCTGACTTTTACAATAACATGACGATTGTTCTTGAAACGTTAGCTGGTTTTTCTTTAGGTGCAGAATCTATTGCACTTTTTGCTCGTGTTGGTGGAGGTATTTACACCAAAGCTGCTGACGTTGGCGCTGATTTAGTAGGTAAAGTAGAAGCTGGAATTCCTGAAGATGATCCAAGAACCCCTGCCACAATTGCAGATAACGTTGGCGACAATGTTGGTGATGTTGCTGGAATGGGTGCCGATCTTTTTGGTTCTTATGTTGCTACGGTTTTAGCAACTATGGTTTTAGGAAACTATATTATTAGAGACATGTCTGCAACTGTTCAATACATCGATGCATTCAATAATATGGGACCTATCCTACTTCCAGTTTTAATTGCAGGAATAGGAATTATAGCTTCCATAATAGGAACTTTCTTTGTAAAGATTTCTAGCAATGATGCAAAAGAAGCTCAAGTTCAAAAAGCTCTTGATACTGGAAACTGGGTTTCTATGGGACTTACGTTATTAGCATGTTGGTTCTTAATTGACTGGATGTTACCAGAAACTATTCAAATGAACTTCTTTGGAGAAGGAGTCAAAGAGATTCCTTCTATTAACGTATTTTACACAGCGGTAATTGGCTTGGCTGTCGGTGGATTGATTTCTTACGTAACCGCATTTTACACTTCATTGGGCAAAAAACCAGTTATGGACATTGTACAAAGTTCTTCTACTGGAGCAGCTACAAACATTATTACAGGTTTAGCAGTAGGTATGAAATCTACATTCGCATCGGTAATTTTATTTGCCGCAGCAATCTATGGTTCTTATGCTTTAGCAGGTTTTTACGGAGTTGCTCTTGCCGCCTCAGCGATGATGGCGACTACAGCTATGCAATTAGCAATTGACGCATTTGGACCTATCGCTGATAATGCTGGTGGAGTTGCTGAAATGAGTGAACTTCCAAAAGAAGTACGTGAAAGAACTGATATTTTGGATTCAGTAGGAAACACTACTGCTGCAGTTGGAAAAGGATTTGCAATTGCTTCTGCTGCACTTACGGCATTAGCATTATTTGCCGCTTATGTTACCTTCACAGGAATTGACGGAATTAATATTTTCAAAGCTGATGTATTAGCAATGTTATTTGTTGGTGGAATGATTCCAGTTGTTTTCTCTGCTCTTGCCATGGAATCAGTTGGTAAAGCTGCTATGGAAATGGTACAAGAAGTTAGACGTCAGTTTAGAGAAATTCCTGGAATTATGGAAGGAACAGGTACTCCTGAATATGCCAAATGTGTAGACATTTCAACTAAAGCGGCTTTAAGAGAAATGATTATGCCTGGCTTATTAACTATAATTACTCCTATAGTTGTTGGTTTATTATTTGGTGCTGAACCACTTGGCGGCTATATGGCTGGAGTTTGTGTTTCAGGTGTTATGTGGGCTATCTTCCAAAACAATGCTGGTGGAGCTTGGGATAACGCTAAAAAATCATTTGAAGCTGGTGTAATGATCGACGGAAAAATGGCATACAAAGGTTCACCTGCGCATGACGCTGCAGTAACTGGTGATACAGTTGGCGATCCTTTTAAAGATACTTCTGGACCTTCAATGAATATTCTGATTAAACTTACTTGTTTAGTTGGTTTAGTGATTGCTCCTATCTTGGCTCAAATGTCAGGAAATGCTCATGGTGAAGAAAAGCAGGAAGTAGTAAAAGAAGTTGTAATAGAAAAAGTAGAAAATGAAGTTGAATAAATTATTAGTTGCAGCCATTGTAGTCTTTGGACTAATTTCTTGTGGAGATGAAGCACAAAAAAAGGAAGAAGTTACTGAATCGAGCGAAATCAATGCTGACTCAGCAAATATCAAGGTGTACATTATCGATACAACATTGTCTTCTATTAAATGGACTGGCAGTAAACCCACAGAAGAACATTTTGGAACGCTAAACCTACTTCCTACCATAGTTGAATTAAATGGTAAGCAAATAGTACATGGAGATATTGCCGTTAATATGCAGTCAATTACTGTTAGCGACATTGAAGATAAGGAATCAAATGCGAAGTTATTGGGTCACTTAAAAAATGAAGACTTTTTTAATGTTGAGAAATACCCTGAAGCTCACTTAGTAGTTTTAGAAAGCAGAGTGGACCCAGATCAAAATATAATGATGGTAGACCTTATCATAAAAGGAATTCAAACTTCTGTTGAAATTCCATATAATATTGAATACGAAGAAAAGCAGGTCGTAATAAACGGTTTTTGCAGTTTTGATAGGACGAATTATGATATAAAGTACAAGTCAAAATCATTTTTTAGTGATTTAGGGGATAAGTTTATTAATGATGAAATCAAGCTTGATTTTAGTATTGTTTTGAAAGAATTTAACGATAATTAATCTGGACTCAAAGAAATTATAAATTTGAGCCATGCGGAAATATTCTTCATGGCTCTTTTTTTTGTGGTTGATTTTGATTTCCTTCAATGGATTTGGTCAAGATTACGTGGATTTGTTTCGGGTGCAGTATAGCGGCACACCCTTAAACAATTATAAACCAGACTCAGTTTCATCTTCAGGATCGAACATTGAGGAACTAGGAGTTGACCTCACCCTTCCTATTAAGCTTAATGAAAAGTTTGTAATTATTACTGGATACTCATTTGATCAACTTGAAGTTCTCCCTTTTCCCCAATACCAAACAGGAGCTGAATGGCACTACAGAATGCATAGCCTCAAAGCAGGCCTGTCTTGGCAGCATAACGATACATGGTCTGGTCAATATCTATTGATTCCAAAAACAACTGGAAGACTTGACATCATCAATAATAAAAACAGCCAACTTGCTGCTCTTGCTTTAATCAAACAAAAGAAAAAAGAAAATCTTTTCCTTAGGTACGGAGCGTATTATAATTCAGAAATATTCGGCCCATTCTTCGTGCCTCTTTTAGGTATTTGGTATCGCAGTCCGAATAAAAAGTTTGAAATGAACTGGACTTTACCTGTGTGGGCGGACATGAACTATACATGGAAGTCATGGTTCACAACAGGTCTTAATTTCCAATCTTTTGTACGTTCATTTTATGCACCAAATTATTATTCTAACTACGGATCAAATTCAGGGTCGCCTGACCATTACATGGTAAAAGCTTCAAACGAGACTTTCCTGTACACCCAATTCAACATCAAAAGAAGTTTTATTATTCAAACCAAAGTTGGGCACTCAATTGGACGTTCATTTAGACATTACAACGACGGGGATAACGTCGATTGGGGATTTAGCGCCTTTCGTTTCGGAGATAATCGCACACAACTTAACCCCGACTTAAAAGATGGACTAATATTTCAAATACGTTTGATTTATCGGTATTGGATTAAAGAAGAATGTGCAGATGATACCGCCCGATTGTTTTAGAACAATCCGTGCAACTCGGCGTCAATCATTGAGATGATTTTACCTAAATCTTCCTTGTCTTCTTTGAAGTTGTTATCGTCAACGTTAACAACCACTACTCTACCTTTATTATAAGTTGAGATCCAAGCTTCGTAACGCTCGTTCAATCGCTTTAGATAATCCAATCTTATTTGCTCTTCGTACTCTCTGCCACGAGCCTGTATTTGGCTTACTAATGTTGGTACAGAAGCTCTCAAATAAATCAACAAATCTGGAGGCGCAATGAATGTCTCCATAAGGTTAAAAAGAGAAAAATAATTTTCAAAATCGCGTGTGGTCATTAGACCCATTGCGTGCAAGTTTGGAGCAAAAATAAAGGCATCCTCATAGATAGTTCTGTCTTGCATTACATACTTACCCGATTCTTTAATTTCCTGAATCTGAGCAAAGCGACTGTTCAAATAATAAATCTGCAAGTTGAACGACCAACGCTGCATGTCACTGTAAAAATCATTTAGATATGGGTTATCATCAACGTCTTCAAAATGGGCATCCCACTTATAGTGTTTCGACAAAAGTGTAGTTAACGTTGTTTTTCCTGACCCTATATTTCCTGCGACCGCAATATGCATTTTACTTCTTTTTAAAGCACACTAAATTAAAAAAACTGGCAGCTAGAGCGGGGAAAAGTTCTTAACAATTAGCGCTTGTGCTCGAATAAGTTTAACTCTTTGTTATTTAGAATATTAATCTGATTTTTGGTTATAAAAACACCGTTGTTTTTTTCTTCAAATTTGAACAAGGTATCAGACTTCAGTTCCTTAGTATCAAAACTGATATAGTACTGGTCTTTGGAATGGAAAATGCGATTTTCTTTAATTTGAAAATAATCGACCCCAAAAATTGGAATGGTTTTGTAATAGGCACCAAAATTATCAAACACTAAAATTCCTCTTTTAGGATCGTTCAAGTATACCCAGTTATTGTTTTCCCGCATAAAATTAGGCTGAGGTGCAAACCCTAACACCTGCATTAAATTTCCGCTTTTACTAGTAAATTTTCCATTTTGATCTATCCTTGTTAACTCAAATCGCGTTTGATCGAACAACCAAACCCCCAAGCCATGACTAGTGCAAGCTAGCGTCACTTGATCAAATCCGATTTCTTCCAGCGAAAGTTCTTTTCCTTTTTCTGCAAGCTGGTTATCTAAGAAAATGATTTGAGAAAGGTCTTTAAAAAACAAGAGCAACTCTAATCCATTGCTCGCATCAAGATCACTAATATCCCCATATAACTTATTGCTATTCCGAACAATAAATTTACCAGCGGGGTCCAGCAAACTAATTTCATTTAGCCCTACTAAATACAGTTTACCAAAATTATCGACTCGCAGCAATTCAGCATTAGTAGGAATCGTTGCCTTTGGTGTTAGTTCTTGTGCTTTTGCCAAAAAGCCAAGACCAACTATTAAAACACTACATATTAACTTCAACCAATTCATGAATTTCTTCAATTAATTTTCTGTGATTACTCAACCTGGGAACCTTATTCTGGCCACCTAATTTACCCTTTGACTTCAACCAATCATAAAACGTTCCACTTTTAACCGAGGTCAATTTAGGTAAATGCATATTCATATCCTTATAGCGCTTGGCTTCATAATCTGAATTTAAGGATTTAAGAGCATTGTCTAAAGCTTCTGTAAAATACTCTATATCATTGGGCCTTTCTTCAAACTCGATAATCCACTCATGACCTCCTCCATTTCCTTCTTTGTTGAAATAAGGGCCAGCTGTATATTCTTTTACCGAAGCACCAGTTTTTTCGCAGGCAATCTGTAAGCCTTTTTCTGCGTTTTCTGCCATCAATTCTTCTCCAAACGCATTAATAAAGTATTTAGTTCGGCCACTTATTTTAATCCGAAAAGGATCTATTGAAGTAAAACGAACTGTATCTCCAAGCATATACCTCCATAGCCCTGCATTGGTGCTCATTACAATTGCATACTCTTGATTAAGTTCAACCTCCTCTAATAACTTAGCTCTAGGGTGGTCGCTTCCCAGTTCACTAAGCGGCAAGAATTCGTAATGAATACCGTAATCCAACATCAACAACAAATCAGCTTCTTCACCGCTGAATTGATCTTGTAAACCAATAAAACCCTCAGAGGCATTGTAGGTTTCTAAATAACAAATATCATCACTCGGAAATAGTTTTTTAAACTTATCTCTATAAGGAGTAAAGCTAACTCCACCGTGAGCATACATTTCAAAATTGGGCCATACCTCCAACATATTTTGTTTTCCAGTAATTTCAAGAATCCTTTGAAGTAAAGCAAGGTTCCATGATGGAACGCCACTAATATTTGTAACATCCTCTTTAGCCCCTGCTTGAGCCATTTTTTCAATCTTAGTTTCCCATTCTGGCAAAAGGGTAATATCAATACTAGGAGTCCTCACATATTCTGCCCAGTACGGTAAATTTTTTATGATAATTGTAGACAAATCTCCATAATACGAGTTCTTCTTATACTCATTAACTTCGCTACTTCCGCCCAAGACCATCCCTTTCCCGACAAATAATTTACTCTCAGGAAAAGCATTGAAGTATATCGAAAGCAAATCTTTACCACCTTTATAATGACAGTATTCTAAACTCTCTTTTGAAACGGGAATAAACTTGCTTTTATCTGAGGTGGTGCCAGAGCTTTTTGCAAACCAGTTAATATCAGTTGGCCAAATTATATTTTGCTCACCTTGTCTAACGCGCTCGATATATGGCTTTAGCGATTCATAATCGGAAATTGGCACTCGAGTTTGAAAGTCTTCGCGCGATTTTATGCTGTGAAAATCGTATTTCTTCCCAAACTCTGTATTTTTAGCCGTGTTTATTAGTTTATTAAACCACTCTATTTGAACCTCATGAGGGTATTTTCGAAACAATTCAATTTGATGCATTCGCTTTTTCAGCACCCAAGAAGCAATAGAATTTACGAGTTCCATAGTTTATTTTCAATATTCCAACAAAGAAAGGTATTGGTTTTGAACCTTGGAATTATCTTTTGTTTTTTTCTTTTTTCAATTCAAAGCCTTGCCCAAAGCAGCTCAGATACAGATTATAAATGGTCGGTTGATAAAGTTGCCGAATTACCTGAACCATTTACCAACGGTGCAGTATCGTTAAGTTCTGTAGGGTTTGAAACCTATATTTATGTTTTTGGTGGTGTAGATAGTAGCTTAAGTTCATCAGGAATTCATAGGAGATGCTATAAAGTTAACATCACTAATCCGGGTGACGTGAAGCGCCTGCAAGACTTACCAGACACCTTAGGAAGAATTGCTTTATCTGCTAGTAGAATTAAAAACAAAATATACATTGTTGGAGGTTATTATGTTTTTCCTGACGGAAGTGAAAAAAGTTCAAACTTGGTTCACGAATTTGATATTCTTGGAGACACATTTACCAGTAAAAACATAGTATTGCCTGTTCCAATCGATGACCATGTGCAAGATGTTTGGAGGGATTCATTATTGTATATAATAAATGGTTGGTATGACTCAACGAATGTCAGAAGAACCCAGATCTATAACCCAGTTTCAAATAATTGGAGTATTGGTACTCCTTACAATAGTACAATGATTCCCACATTTGGAGCCAGTGGCGGAATTAATGGGGATTTCATATACATTCAAGGCGGAGCACGAAGTGACAGAAATGCTTTTCCTTCGATTAGTGCTTATTACAAAGGTACCATTAACCCTAATTTCCCTTCGCAAATATCTTGGCAAACAAAGACAAGTAATGATTCTGTTACATCTTATCGATCGGCAATTGTTTTTGATGGAAGTGAAAATCCAGCAATAATTGGCGGATGTCGAAGAAGCTACAATTATAATGCACGGGATTATAGCACTGGAGCGCTTCTTAAGCCTTTGGAAAGGTCAATTGTATTAGACAACTCCATTACCACCTATGATGACCCCGAGCTTCTATTTCAAGATAAAAACATTAAAATTCCAATGGATATAAGGGATTGGGGTATTCAGCGCGATATCTCTTTTGTATTATCAAGCAATTCTTCAAATTATTCAATTACCTATTTAGCAGGTGGAATTTTAGAAAATGGAAAAGTATCAACTCAAATACTCTCTATAACCCCTAATTTCCCTTCAATTATCAAGAAAGTAGAAACAATAAGCGAAACAACTTTTTTCCCAATTCCAACAAACAACATTGTTGAGGTTAGCTATTCTAGTTTTAGTTCTTCTAAAATAAAAATTTTCAATAGTTCGGGCCAGGTGGTTGAAGAGCTTAATCAGACCGAACCTGAATTTACTTTTGACATGACAAACTTTAAATCTGGTGTATATTTTTATGTTGATCCAGTTAACCAAATCAGCAAAAAACTTATAAAAAAATAGCCCCTCAAATTGAGGAGCTATTATGTCATTTCTGCAAGTAAAACTATTTATCGAATCTGAATATCATAAGGAATTCGAGCTTGAATTCTTTCCGAGTTTGTAAGACGATCAACGGTTTGATAATAAGAGTAAAAATCTCCCAATTTCCACCTTAAAAATAGGTTACTGGATTCTCCCGTTATCTCCTTAATCAATTCTTGGAAAGCATCTTTCTTTTCAGGAAAGCTTTTTAATCTATAATTTGCTAAGCCTGCTTGTTCGGCAGCATAAGCAATAGCATCATTTAGTCCTCCTAGCTCATCAACCAATCCCAATTCCAAAGCATCTTCACCAGTCCAAACTCTTCCTTGCCCAATGGCATCAACCTCTTCCTTTGTCATGTTCCTTCCTTCAGATACGTGTCCAAGAAATGTATCGTAAACTTTTTCAACAGATTGCTGAATCTTGCCATATTGAAATGGGGTAAGTGGCTGAGTTAGCATTCCAATATCTGAATTGGCATTGGTTTGAACGCCATCAAAGGTTAAACCCAACTTATTATTCAACATATTTTTAGCATTAGGAATCATCCCAAAAACACCTATAGAACCAGTAATCGTATTTGCACCAGCAAAAACTCTATCTGCACCAGCACTCACATAATAACCACCAGAAGCAGCTAAACCACCCATGCTAATTACAAATGGTTTTGCGGCTTTAGCCAATTGAGTTTCTCTCCACATTACATCACTTGCAAGAGCGCTTCCGCCCGGAGAATTTACCCTAAACACAATCGCTTTAATTGAAGAATCTTCTCTTGCAGCTCTTATTGCTTTTACAATGGTTTTAGAACCCATTGTTTGTTGGTCACTTTTGCCACTTCTTATTTCGCCTGCGCCGTAAATTATAGCAATTTTATCTTTTAGCTCCCATGGTTTTGGGGCTCCATCTTCAAATTTTTCTGGAGCGCGTGTGTACTTGGATAATGAAACAAAGTTGATATCATCATTGGTTTTAACATCCAGCTTAGCTCTCAGCGTATCTAAAACCTGATCTCCAAACAACAGTCCGTCAACAAGTTTATATGCAATAGCATTTGAAGGATCAAAAGCTCTTAGACTATCCGCATACTCATTAAGAGACGCAACAGTAATTCCTCTTGATTCAGAAATTTTCTCCGTCCAGTTTTCCCAAATCGTTGAAAGCAGTTTATTCAATTGTTCGCGGTTTGGGTCACTCATTTTATCATACATGAATGGCTCAACAGCACTTTTGAACTTATTATTTTTACCTCTTATAATTTGAACTTCTACTTCTAGCTTTTCTAACATTCCTTTAAAGAACATAATTTCAGACATAAGGCCATTAAATTCAACACCACCCTCTGGGTAAACATAAATTTGATCTGCAACGCTTGCTAAATAATAGGTGCCTTGGCTAATATCTTGACCATATGCAACAATCCATTTTCCTGAAGTTTTAAAGTCTTCCAATCCTTCTCTTACTTCATCAAGGTTGGCCATATTCATACTTACACCTTTTAAATCCAAAAAAGCACCTTCAATTTTATCATCAGCTTTAGCCTTTTTTAAATTATCTAATACTTCTTTCAAACTCAATTTTTTGTTTGACTGCATCGTATTAAAATCAAATGTTTCGAAAGGGTTATCTGATCCTCGATCTACTAGCCCACCACTGAAATCAAGATGAAGCACGGAGTTCTCCTTTACTTCTAAATTCTTTTCATCTTTATCACCTCCTGACATTGCAGCTACAACACCAATTATTATAATTATTCCTAAAAACAATGTAACTCCAAATCCAATCATTGAAGCAAATACTATTTTAAAAAACTGTTTCATTCTTTTTTCAATTTAATTTTGAGCCAAAGGTATTGCAGCTTTGCAATTAGTAGTTGACTATATTACATCAGAGGAAATTACTCTTTATGAAGTAGGATAGAATAGGATTGATGGAAAACAAAAAGAAACAAACGGTGTATATCGCGTATGGATCTAACATGGGAAACTGGGAGGAGGTTAAAGAAAAAGTGTTTCTTTTAATTGAAAACTCTGTAGGAAGTATTATTCAAAAATCTAAAACATACCAAACGCCGGCTTGGGGTAAAACTGATCAGCCCGATTTTAAAAATGGAATCATCAAAATTAACACTGAATTATCACCTCAATCGTGTTTGCTTGCTCTGCAAAATATTGAGAATCAATTAGGTCGAATTAGAACAGAAAAATGGGGGCCAAGAATTATCGATCTCGATATTATTGATTTTGATGGCTTAGTATTTTCAACCCATGAATTAATTCTGCCCCATCCTTATGCGCACAAGAGACAATTTGTACTTGAGCCCTTGGCAGACATTGCGCCTAATCTTATGCTTCCCAATTGTTCAAAATCAGTATCCAAAATCCTCAACTCGTTTGAAGATAAAGTAGTTTTGAAGATTCTTGAATAACTTAATGACTAACAATTATATAATTATAGAAGGGAATATTGGAAGTGGTAAAACTTCCCTTGCAAAGTTGCTGAGTGAAAAGTTGGGTGGAAAACTAATGCTTGAGGAGTTTGAGGAAAATCCATTTTTGAAAAAATTCTATAAAGATCCTTCCAGATACGCATTTCAATTGGAGCTTAGTTTTCTAGCCGAGCGATTTCAACAAATTCAAACAGAAATTCAAAACCGTGATTTATTTCAAGAATTCATGTTTTCAGATTATATGATTGAAAAGTGTTTAATATTCTCAAAAAACAACTTAGATGATCAATCTATTCAGCTTTACAGGAAATTATATGACATTATCCAAAAGTCTATTCCTAAGCCCGATCTGATAATTTATCTTCATAAAGATTCAAAACACTTGCTTTCAAACATTGGGAAAAGAGCACGAGACTATGAACAAGATATTAAGGCAGAGTATTTAGAAGATATTTACAACAACTACATTACTTACTTCAAGCAACAAAACCAATATCCAGTTTTATTCATAAATACAAACGAAATTGATTTCGTAGAAGACCCAACTTTAATCGAATATTTTGTCGAATTAATAAATAAGCCGTTCAAAATTGGTTTACATCCAATAAATTTGCGATAAAACGCAATAGCTAAAAGGCTAACATATAGCTTGAACCGAAACATTTAATTATTATTGTACCTTAATAAAATTTGAAAGAAATCTATAACGCTTATCACAAGCTTTACATCATGAAGAAACTAAGTTTAAAAAGTATCGCGATAGTAGCCATCGCAGCTACAAGTTTAATGGCATGTAACCCATTAAATAAAATGAGTAAATACGCTGAAAACATTAAATACAATGTTGTGCCCAACCCGCTAGAGGTTCACGCAGACAGTGTTGAAGTGTCCATATCGGCGAAATTTCCACCAAATTTCTTTCACAAGCTGGCTACTATGTCTGCTAAACCTGTACTTAAGAATTCAGACGGTGAGGTTGTAAAAGAGTTTAAAGAATTAAAAATGATTGGAGTCGAAGCTGACGGCGATGGTCAAAAAGTAGATTTTGAAAAAGGTGGAACAGTTAGTTATACCGACAAAATCCCATATGATGCAGCAATGGAAAATGTAACAATGACAATTGTAGCTGTTGCCGGTTATAAAACTAAAACCAAAGAGTTTGAAACGGTAAAAATTGCCGATGGTACAATTACCACTTCAACAATGGCGCAGACTGATGCACGTCCTATTTTAGGAAAAGACAACTTCAAAAAAGTAATTCCTCGCTCTGTAAAAGCTGATATCAATTATTTGATTCAACAATCAAACGTTCGTTCTTCTGAACTTTCTGATGAAGACATGAAAGCTCTTAAGGCTTTTGTTGAAAATGCAGTTGCAAATGAATTTGTATTTAAAGGTGTAACTATTGATGCTTATGCTTCTCCAGATGGAGAATTAACTATTAATGATAACCTTGCTAATAACCGTGCAAAAACAGCCGGAAACTCAATTGGCAAAATTTTAAAGAAAAACAAAGTTGAGGCTGCTAAAACCGAAGGCTTTATTACTGAAAATGGAAAAGGCGAAGATTGGGAAGGCTTTAAAACCGCAATGAATGCTTCTGACATAAAGGACAAGGAGTTAATAATTAGAATTCTTAGTATGTCAAGTGATGGCGAAAAGCGCGAAACTGAAATCAAAAATTTAGCAGCAACATATGTGGAAATCGCTGATAAAATTCTACCTCAGTTAAGAAGGTCTAACATCACAATTAACGCTGACGAAATGGCGCGAACTAATGAAGAAATTACTCAATTGACTAAATCTGATCCTTCAGTGCTTAGTATAGAAGAATTGCTTTATGCTGCTACTCTATCAAATGATTTAGAAGAAAAAATGAGAGTTTACAAATTGGCCAAGACACAGTATCCAAAAGATTGGAGAGGTCATAACAACGTTGGCTATATCTATGTTCTAAAAAATGACATGACTGCTGCTAAAACTGAGTTTGATGCGGCCGCTGGAGTTAACAAAAATGCAACGGTAAGCAACAACCAAGGTGTTGTGGCTTTATTTGGTGGAGATGTTTCTGAAGCTAAAGAAATGTTTAGCGCAGCTTCTGGTGCCGGTGCTGAGGTTAACTATAACAAAGGAATTGTTGCTGTCAAACAAGCTGATTATAGCGACGCTGTTAGTAAATTTGGCTCTGAAAACACTTTTAATTCAGCATTAGCGAAAGTTTTGAACGGTGATAACGAAGGAGCGCTTAAAGCAATTGAAGCTTCTGAAGCAAAGGATAGTGCGGAGGGATATTACCTAAAAGCTATTATCGGAGCTCGAACAGCTAATAAGGAGTTAATGAACAATAACTTAAAATCTGCAATTGCTAAAGATTCGAACTTGAAAACTAAAGCTATGAATGACGCAGAATTCTTGAAATTCAGAACGGATGCTGATTTTGCAGCAAAATAGCATATTGAATACTTATTAAAAAAAGGCGCTTCAGGCGCCTTTTTTTTTGCCCCCGTGCAAAAACAAAACCTATATTACTATATTTGTCCCTCCAGTAAAAGAATTATGAAAAAATTATTGTTTTTGTTTGCCGTTGGAAGTTTAGTTAGCCTTTCTTCATGTGAAAAATGCTCCACTTGTACATTTAACGATCCAGAACAAGGAGAATTGGTAAGCGATGATGTTTGCCAAAAAGGAAAGCAGTATGATCACGTATTAGAAATGCACGATCGAAACGGCTGGACTTGTATCGAAAAATAATTGAAACTTTATATAAAATAAGGGAAAGGGCTTAATAAATTAAGCTCTTTTTATTTTTCCAGTAATATCCCAGAGTGCAATTCCAGCACTTACAGATACATTGTAGGAGTGCTTTGTACCATATTGGGGGATTTCAAGGCATACATCACTAGTATCGATGACCTCTTGCTGCACTCCTTCAACCTCATTTCCAACTACCAAAGCATATCGAGTTTCTTTGATTGGTTTAAACTTATCAAGCATCAAACTATTTTCCACCTGCTCTAACGAAAGAACCTTAAATCCCTTATTCTGAAGCTCAGAAACTGCATTAAGAGTACTTTCATAATACTCCCAATCAACTGATTCAGATGCTCCTAATGCTGTTTTATAAATCTCTCTATGAGGCGGAGTAGCTGTTATTCCGCACAAATACACCGCTTCTATACCTAATGCATCTGCAGTCCTAAAGATTGACCCAATATTAAAAGCGCTTCTGATATTATCAAGAACCACAATTATCGGACTTTTACAAGCATTTTTAAACTCCGAAACAGTTTTCCGATTTAACTCTTCTAGTTTGAGTTTCTTGTTCATAATTGTTGGAAACAATGAGTTTGCAAAGGTACTCTTACTTTGCAAGTGTATGTAACTTAGATTTTCCAAATTATAAGAATTTAAGTGGCTAGTAGTAAAAAATCGAGCGAAACTCCGCTCATGAAACAGTACAATCAAATCAAGGCTAAACACCCTACAGCCTTGTTACTTTTTCGCGTTGGTGACTTTTACGAAACCTTTGGTGCAGATGCTATTACTGCATCAAAAATTTTAGGAATCATTCTTACCAAGCGTAAAAATGGCAGTGCTTCTCATATTGAGTTGGCTGGCTTCCCTCACCACTCCCTAGATACTTATCTACCCAAATTGGTAAGAGCAGGACAACGAGTTGCAATATGTGACCAACTAGAAGATCCCAAACAGACTAAAAATATTGTAAAACGCGGAGTAACTGAGTTAGTAACTCCTGGCGTTTCGTACAACGATAAGACCTACGATCACAATTCAAATAATTTTTTAGCAGCTGTTTATCTAGATAAAAAAACTGCAGGAGTTTCCTTCTTGGATATCTCAACCGGGGAGTTTTTAGTTGCTGAAGGCTCAATTGCATGCATAGATAAGTTATTACAAAGTTTTGAGCCAAATGAGGTGCTGCATCAGCGCAGTAAAAAGGTTTCGTTCGAAGAAAGCTTTGGTACAGATTTCAATACCTTTCAGTTAGAAGATTGGGCCTTTGATTTTAATAATGCCGAAACACGATTAAAAGAACATTTTAAGACCGCTTCTTTAAAGGGATTTGGAATCGAAGACATGTCTGCAGGTGTAATCGCTGCGGGGTCAGTATTTTCTTATTTAACCGAAACAGAACATCACCAAATTCAACACATATCAAAAATCAGTCGTATTGAATCGAATAAATACGTTTGGCTTGACCGGTTTACAATCAGAAACCTAGAACTTTTTAAAGCAAGTTCTCCAAATGGGCAGTCTCTAATTGAAACTATCGATAAATGCGTTACACCTATGGGCGCTCGGCTCCTAAAGCGCTGGTTGGCACTGCCTTTAAAAGACAAAACTATTATCGAAAAGCGCTTAGAAGTGGTTTCTTGCTTTATGAAGAATGATGAATTGAATGAATGGTTATCCGCAGAGTTCAAAAATCTGGGTGACCTTGAACGGTTGATATCTAAAGTATCTTTTGGTCGTGTAAACCCCAGAGAACTACTCTATTTATTTAAAGGACTAGAGTTTATACCCAAACTAAAAAATAAGCTTAACGCAAGCAATCATAAAGTTTTAAAAATACATTCCGACCAATTAAACCTTTGTCAAGAAATCACAGAACGAATTCAAAAAACATTACATCCTGATGCTCCCGTTCAACTTTCAAAAGGAAACGTTATTCAAGCAGGCGTGAATGACGAACTCGACGAGCTTCGCGAACTTATGAATTCTGGAAAGTCTCATTTAATAAAAATCCAAGAACGTGAAATAGAAAAAACGGGTATTTCGAGCCTTAAAGTTGGCTTTAATAATGTTTTCGGTTATTTTCTTGAAGTCACCCATGCGCACAAAGAAAAAGTACCCGTTGAATGGTTGAGAAAACAAACATTAACTGGCTCAGAGAGATACATCACAGAAGAATTAAAAACGTACGAAACAAAAATATTAGGTGCAGAAGAGAAAATCGCTGTTCTAGAGTTTAACCTTTATAGCGATTTGGTTACCACAGTTTCAGGTTACACAAAAGCTATACAACAGAACTCGGAGATAATTGCCCAATTAGATACTCTACTTTCATTTGCTAATCATGCAATTCAAGAACATTATACACAACCACAAATTAATGATGGATTTGACCTTGCCATACAAGATGGTCGACATCCGGTAATTGAAAAATTGCTTCCTATTGGAGGGGAATATGTTACAAACGATTTAATCCTAGATAGAAAAAGTCAGCAAATTTTAATGATTACGGGGCCAAATATGGCTGGTAAATCTGCATACTTAAGGCAGAATGCATTAATTGTTTTACTTGCTCAAATTGGAAGTTTCGTTCCCGCAAAAGCTGCTGAAATTGGCTTGGTAGACAAAATATTTACCCGTGTAGGAGCAAGTGATAATATTTCGCAGGGCGAGTCTACCTTTATGGTGGAAATGAATGAAACTGCTAGCATTCTCAATAACATTACAGAACGCAGTATGATTATTCTCGATGAAATTGGCAGAGGAACAAGCACATACGACGGTATTTCAATTGCCTGGGCAATTGCAGAGTTCTTGCACGATCACAAATCAAATCCAAAGACTTTATTCGCTACACATTACCATGAACTGAATGATATGTGTAAAACACATAAACGAATAAAAAACTATAATGTATCGATTAAAGAACATAATAAACAAGTTATTTTCTTAAGAAAAATAATTCCTGGAGGCAGTGAACATAGTTTTGGAATTCATGTTGCAAAAATGGCAGGAATGCCTATTAAGGTTCTAAATAAAGCTAATAAAATTCTTTCTGGTCTAGAAAAAAGTCATTCCAGTGAGGAGAAAAATATCCAAGTTGAGCCTGACTTACAAATGAGTTTCTTCCAATTGGATGACCCTACTCTATCGCAAATTAAAGAAGAAATACTGGGTACGGATATAGATATGTTAACGCCTGTAGAGGCACTTTTAAAACTGAATGAAATAAAAAGTTTATTGAAAGGCTAAATTCCTTTGACGGTTTAATATTTTACATAATTTTGCCGACCGTTAGGCGAAAGTAGCTCAGCTGGTAGAGCACGACCTTGCCAAGGTCGGGGTCGCGGGTTCGAATCCCGTCTTTCGCTCAAAAGAGGCTGCTTTGGCAGCCTCATATGTTTTGCTAAAAGCGCGAAACAATGTTCTTTAGAATATTCATCACGCCCGGGTGGTGGAATTGGTAGACACGCAGGACTTAAAATCCTGTGGCCATCGCGGCCGTGCCGGTTCGATCCCGGCTCCGGGTACTAAAGCCCTTCGTTAGCGAAGGGCTTTTTTTTGCCCAAATTTTCATAAAATTCCCTCAGTATTCAATCCTTGTAAATACAGATAGTTAGTGAAGGTGAATACCAATCAGTACCCGAAAAAATGTGCTTTTATGAATTTTTTAAACGGACGCAAAAAAACTCTGCTAATACCAGAAAGGTAAGGATCAAGAGGTTAAAGTACAACACATTTTAGCTCTGTACCTTATATTTAAAAAAGAAAAAAGAAGAATGAGTAAATATTAAAGTAACAACATAGAGCAAACTAATAATATAGAAGGTTAAATACAAAACGCAGTATTCAAGCCATTTCCACAACAGAAACTTGTATTCAACTGACTCAAATTAGACCTTTTAATTTAAATTCTAACTTCTTTTTTTAAATAGCATGGATAATTGATTGAAAAACCTATCTTTGCAGCTTATTAATATTTAAGTTATGAGTGAAGGAACAGTAAAATTTTTCAATGATTCTAAAGGATTTGGATTCATTACCCCAGATGACGGTGGCAAAGATGTATTTGTACACGCGAATGGATTAGTAGACGAAATCAAAGATGGCGACAAAGTAAGCTACGGTGTAGAAGAAGGTCGTAAAGGTTTAAACGCGGTAGATGTGAAAGTCGTTTAAACGATACTTTATATATACTTTATTGAAAGGCTTGTCAAATTTGACAAGCCTTTTTTTTGTCTTTTGAAATCGTAATATTGAGAGTAGCTTTAATAAAACCTTTAGAGTTCATCTTACTGGATAAAAAAATATTAATGTGCAATTCAAATATGTTCAGTATTACTTTTTAACGCACAAAAGAGGCTAACGATTAATCTCGACAATGATTGTTAATCACCTGACATTTTTAAGCGAACAGTTTCCAACCACAAAAAAGTAGCGCAACCGAGACCAGTATCGACACCAAAATATAAATACCTGCTTGCAAAAAATCGCCTGACCTCAATAAATTAAATACCTCTAGAGAAAAAGTAGAGAACGTAGTGAATCCTCCACATAGACCGATAGTTAATGCTAATGCAATATTTTCATTCTGGAGGTTTTGCTTTGTAAAATAAGCCACCAAAACCCCTAAAATCAAGGACCCAATAGCATTAACGGATAATGTCGCTAGTAAAGGATGAAAACTGGACTTAGCAGAAAACAAAATACCAACACCATATCTTAGCATACTTCCGGCACCACCTCCAATAAAAATCATAAATAACTTCATATTATAAATATTGATTTATTTGATGAATAACTTTAGCCGAGGCTCCATGATTATTTTCGATGTAGGTCTTGCAAATTTTTGAGCGTTTAGTTAGAACCTCAAAGTTCCTTAACTTCTTAGACTGTTCATTGAATTCAGCATAATTCTTAATGGAAATAGCCCCGCCTTGATCGATAAGATCTACAGCCTCGACAAACTTTTTATAATTCGGCCCGAAAACGACTGGCAATCCAAATACAGTAGGCTCAAGTATGTTATGAATTCCGTCTGAAAACCCACCTCCTATAAGTGCCCATGAACCGTAACTATAAATTTCTCTTAAGACCCCAATACAATCAATAATCAACACTTGTGCTTCCGGTTCAGTTCTCTGTGTATCTGCCTGCGTATATCTAATTGATTTCACTTTCAAAGAATTCGAAAAGTCAGTAATATGGTGCTCATCAATTTCATGAGGAGCTATAATTACCTTACCAGAATAAGAAGATAGGTTTAACCATTTGGTAATTATTTTTTCTTCAACAGACCATGAGCTACCAACAATTACAGCTTTTTCTTTCTTAAGAAACCACTCAACAATTTTATTAGACTTTCCAGCTTGCTCAACTTCTAGCACTCTATCTATCCTGGTATCTCCAGTCACTATTATATTTTCTACTTCTAATTCTTTAAGCAACAACTTGGTCGAATTATCTTGTGCAAAAAACAATGTAGGAAGCTGTAAGACCTTTCTATAAGAACCACCATACCATTTAAAAAATAGGTGGTTTTTAGTCAATTTAGCCGACACCATAAAAAGAGGAATATCTCGCTCTGCAAGTGCCTCAAAGTAAAAATACCAAAACTCGTATTTTATAAATACTGCGATTTTTGGGTTTACGGCGGTTATGAACAAAGAAGCATTCAATTTACTATCTAAAGGCAGGTAATTTACCGCATCAACGTACTCATAATCATTGTGTTCTATAAAGCCACTTGGAGAAAAGAAGGTTAATAGGAAGAAATGATCTGGATTAGCTTTTCTAAGCCCTACAATCACCGTTCTTCCCTGCTCAAACTCGCCTGCAGATGAAGCGTGAATCCAAATTACAGGCTTATTATTTTGAGCTAGTTTATTCTCTAAAATTGAATACCAATTTCGCCTTCCTTCTATCCAATGATTAGCTTTTGAATTGCCAAATAACCCAGCTATTCTAACTGCTAATCCATAAGCCCTAACTATTATTGAATAAATTGTTTTGATAGGCTATTCGAAATAGAAATCCTTTGGTGCGCGTTTATAAATAGGAATCATCCAACCAAATTTAAACCCTATAGAGCTGTCAAATCTTGCATCAGTATCTTGTCTTTTTTCGCTAAAATTATAAGCTCTTCGATTTTTTGTAAATGCCTCATTAAACTCAATTCCAGCATAAAAATTCACAAGTTTAGTGTTACTATAAATTTGGTAACCAACAAACTGAGTCAGCATCAACCCGTTGGATAGTCTATCGTAACCTTTTTGATAAGGCCAAGCCAACTGCGGAGTATTAACCTGCCTATCCTCAACACGAATTTTATGCTGCATAAATCCAATGCCGAGTCTGACTAAAACACCGGAGTTTGGGTTTGGTCTATTAAATGAAAAAACCTTCCCGATATTGCCCCGAACTTGCCAACCTCTCATCGATACCAATAAATTTGCCGCTCTTCCATCGCTATCCAATATAGTGCTATTTTGAGTCAGTAAATTATCAATAATTGATCGCTCTCGCAACTGGTTTCCAAATAAAAATGTTGCTCCTCCTCCATATTCAAAATTGTTACTCGCTTTATAAAAAAAGCCACCTCCAATGCCATGAAAAAAACCAAAACGATCTGCTAAATCTGCAGAAGGAATTTGCAAAGAATACATGAAGTCGATATGAGAAACACTTATTGAAGAATCTGAAATACTTTTTTGAGCCTTGGTCTTTGAAGCTACCGCAATAAGAAGTAAGAGACAAAAAACCAGCTTTAATAAATATTTAAAAATGTACGGAGTAACCAAGTTTTTCGGGAGTTAATGCACTTTGAAGGGTGCAAATTTAATTATATTCGCAGCTTTATTCTACGCAAATATTTTCAATGAAAAACTTACAACTTGTTGACCTCAAAACGCAGTACGAAAAGATTGAAAATGAGGTAAATACAGCTGTACTTAATGTGCTAAAATCAACAGCATTTATAAATGGTCCAGAGGTAAAATCATTCCAAACTGAATTTGAAAGTTACTTAAATGTAAAACATGTTATTCCTGTGGCAAATGGCACAGATGCCCTGCAGATTTCTTTAATGGCCCTTGGGCTAAAGCCTGGTGACGAAGTAATATCGCCAAGTTTTACATACATAGCAACTGCTGAAGTAATTGGACTTTTAAACCTTACTCCAGTTTTTGTAGATGTCGATAAAGAAACTTTTTGCATGGATCCTGATTCCTTAAAAGCTGCAATTTCTCCTAAGACAAAAGCTATTGTACCCGTTCATTTATATGGACATTGTGCTCCTATGGAAGAGATTATGGAAATTGCCAACGAACATGGTATCGCAGTAATAGAAGATACTGCTCAAGGTATTGGCTCGAACTACAAAGGAAAGGATGGGGTTTCAAAAAAAGCGGGAACTATAGGCACTGTTGGAACTACTTCATTTTTCCCTTCCAAAAATCTCGGATGTTATGGAGACGGTGGGGCGATAATGACTAATGACGACGATTTAGCTGCAATGATTCGAATGGTTTCAAATCACGGTCAAAGTAAAAGATACTATCATGATGTAATTGGTGTAAACAGTCGCTTAGACTCTATACAAGCAGCAATACTGCGCATTAAACTCAAACATTTAGACACTTACCTTTCAGATAGAAATAAAGCTGCTAGCTTTTACAACAACGAGTTTTCAGAGCGCCCAGAACTAACGGTGCCAAAAACTGCTAACTATTCTGATCATGGATTTCACCAGTACACCCTTATTCTAAATGGTGTAGATCGCAATGATTTAATGAATCACTTGGACAAAAAAGGAATCCCATCTAATATTTACTACCCCTTACCCGTGCACGAACAAAAGTCTTTTGAGGGCAAGTTTGAAGAGCGAGTTTCTTTAGAAAATACAGATTATTTAAAGTTAAAGGTGATTTCATTACCAATGCACACCGAATTAGATGACGAACAACTAGAATTCATTACCTCTTCGGTAATCGAATTTTTAGATCAATAACCTTAAAAAATAAAGAAGAATGAAAGTAGCTGTAGTTGGCACAGGATACGTTGGTTTAGTAACAGGAACTTGTCTAGCTGAAACTGGAAACCATGTTATTTGCGTTGATATTGACGCCAAGAAAGTTGAAAAAATGAAAAATGGCCAGGTTCCAATTTATGAGCCGGGTTTAGAGTTATTATTTGAGCGAAATATTGCACAAGGAAGACTGAGTTTTACTACTGATTTAAAATCAGCAATTGATGAGTGTTTATATGTATTCTTAGCCTTGCCAACTCCTCCGGGAGAAGACGGGTCTGCTGATTTATCGTATATTCTTGGAGTTGCTGATGAATTAGGAAAAATAATTACCAACTATAAAGTAATTATAGACAAGAGTACCGTTCCTGTTGGCACCGCTGAAAAAGTAATAGCGGCAATTGCTAAAAATGCTCAATGTGAGTTTGATGTGGTTTCTAACCCTGAATTCTTGAGAGAAGGCTTTGCGGTTGATGATTTTATGAAACCAGACCGTGTTGTTATTGGGTTATCCTCTGAAAAGGCCAAAAAGCACATGGACGACTTATACAAACCGTTTGTAAGGCAAGGAAATCCAATCATTTACATGGATGAAAAATCTGCTGAATTGACAAAATATGCCGCAAATTCATTCTTAGCTACCAAGATTACATTTATGAACGAAATCGCAAATATTTGCGAAAAAGTTGGAGCTGATGTGGACCAAGTGCGCATGGGCATGGGGTCTGACACTAGAATTGGAAAGCGGTTTTTATTTCCAGGCATTGGTTATGGAGGAAGCTGTTTTCCAAAAGATGTACAAGCTTTAGTGAAATCTTCGAATGAGGTCGACTACAATTTCCAAATTCTAGATGCGGTAATGGAAGTAAACCAAATTCAAAAAACTATTTTATTTCCGCGCATCAATGCCTATTTCAACCATGATTTAAAAGGAAAGAAAATTGCAATTTGGGGCCTTGCCTTTAAACCAAATACGGATGATATCAGAGAAGCTCCAGCGCTTTATAATATTGATTTATTACTGAAAGCAGGTGCTGAAGTAACCGCATTTGATCCGGAAGCGATGGATAATGTAAAAGCAATTTATGGCAATAAAATAACCTTTGCTGGTAGTCAAAATGAAGCAATCGAGAATTGTGATGCTTTACTTATTTGCACTGAATGGCAGGTATTTAGAACTCCTGATTTTGACCAATTAAGCACTGGGATTTCCTCGAAATCTATTTTTGATGGTCGTAATCTTTACGATATAGAAGAAATGAAAGAAAAAGGTTTTAATTATTTTAGCATAGGACGATAATGGAACAAGTTTTAATAACCGGTGCAGCGGGATTTTTAGGCTCTCACCTTTGTGAGCGATTTTTAGATGAAGGGTATCGAGTTATTGGAATGGATAACCTTATCACAGGAAATCTGACCAACATTGAACATTTGATGTTGAACGAGAATTTTGTATTCTCAAATCACGACGTATCTGACTTTGTCAATGTTCCCGGAGAACTAAAATATATCCTTCATTTTGCTTCTCCTGCGAGCCCTATAGATTATTTAAAAATACCAATTCAAACCCTGAAAGTAGGCTCTTTAGGAACTCACAATTTATTAGGCTTAGCTAAGGCTAAAAATGCACGGATTATTGTCGCAAGTACAAGCGAAGTATATGGCGACCCAACGGTTCATCCTCAGCCTGAAGAATATTGGGGAAATGTTAACCCAGTAGGCCCTCGCGGGGTTTACGACGAGGCTAAACGCTTTCAAGAAGCAATAACAATGGCCTATCACAATTTTCATGGTGTAGAAACCAGAATTGTGAGAATCTTTAATACTTATGGCCCTCGAATGCGATTAAATGATGGAAGAGTACTACCCGCATTTATTGGTCAGGCGCTAAGAGGTGAGTCTCTCACGGTATTTGGAGATGGTTCACAAACTCGTTCTTTTTGCTATGTCGATGATTTAGTCGAAGGAATTTATCGTTTACTGCTTTCAGATTACACTCAGCCAATGAATATTGGAAACCCAGATGAAATCACAATAGGGGATTTTGCAGAAGAAATAATAAAATTAACCAATACAGATCAGAAGGTTATCTACGAAGATTTGCCTGTAAACGACCCTAAACAAAGACAACCAGACATTACAAAAGCAAAAAATATTTTGGGTTGGGAGCCGAAAGTTAATAGATCTGAAGGATTAAAAATAACCTATGACTTTTTCAAATCATTGAGTTCAGAAGAATTATACAAAACTGAGCATAATGATTTTACCGATTATATTAAAAAATAAAATGGAATATTTTAGTCATGAAACTGCTGTAATTGATGTAGGTTGTCAAATTGGCGAAGGAGCCAAAATTTGGCATTTTTCTCATATAATGAAGGATTGTATTATCGGCGAAAATTGCAATATTGGGCAGAATTGTGTGATTTCTCCTGACGTAATTCTAGGTCAAAATGTAAAGATCCAGAATAATGTTTCGATATATACGGGAGTTATTTGCGAGGATGATGTTTTTCTTGGCCCTTCAATGGTATTTACCAATGTTAACAATCCCAGAAGTGCGGTAAATAGAAGGGGGCAATACGAAAAGACCCTTGTAAAGAAAGGAGCCTCAATTGGGGCAAATGCAACGGTAGTTTGTGGAAACGACATTGGGAAGTTTGCTTTTATTGGAGCTGGCTCAGTAGTAACAAAAGCAGTGCCTGATTATGCACTTGTAGTTGGTAATCCCTCTAAACAAATCGGCTGGATGAGTGAATATGGTTCTCGATTAGTCTTCGATGAAAATGGAGAGGCAACTTGTGAAGAATCAAAAGAAAAATATGAATTAATTGACGGTACTGTAAAGAAATTAAACTAAGATGATTTTAGAAAAAATAATAAACAAGCAAAGTAAATTAGGAGTTATTGGTCTTGGCTATGTTGGACTGCCAATAGCATTAGAATTTGCTCGAAAAATTAAAGTTGTTGGTTTTGACATTAACGCTGAAAGAGTTGAGTTAATGAAAAACAATATTGACCCAAGTGAGGAGCTAACAGCAAAAGATTTTGAAGGGTGTGATATTGAATTTACTCATAAACTAGAGGATTTAGAAGACGTAAACTTCTTTATCGTTGCCGTTCCAACCCCTATAGACGAATACAATCAACCCAACTTAAAACCGCTTTTAGATGCATCCAAAACAGTTGGAAAGGTTCTTAAAAAGGGCGACTATGTCGTTTTTGAATCTACTGTTTATCCAGGTTGTACTGAAGATGACTGTGTTCCAGTTTTGGAGAAACATTCCGGGTTAAAGTTTATTGAAGACTTCAAAGTGGGATATAGCCCGGAAAGAATTAATCCAGGAGATAAAGAACATACGATTACTAAAATCTTAAAAGTAGTTTCTGGTTGCGATGATGAATCTTTAGATGTTATTTCTAAAGTCTATGAATTAATAATTGAACCAGGCGTTCATCGAGCGTCATCGATTAAGGTAGCCGAAGCAGCTAAAATTATTGAAAACACTCAACGTGATTTGAACATAGCTTTAATGAATGAGCTATCTATTATTTTTAACAGAATCGGCATCAACACTTTTGAAGTATTAGAAGCTGCGGGAACAAAATGGAACTTCCTTCCATTTAAACCCGGTTTGGTAGGTGGCCATTGTATTGGTGTAGATCCATATTATTTGACATTTAAAGCTGAAGGGGTTGGATATCATGCTCGAGTAATTAACTCAGGTAGGTATGTAAATGATAGTATGGGCTTCTATGTCGCTAAACAAACAGTGAAAAGAATACTAGCAAAAGGAAAAAATATCAGTGGTTCAAGAATACTCTTAATGGGAGCTACTTTCAAAGAAAATGTAAGTGACATTAGAAATTCAAAAGTTTGTGACGTTGTCAAAGAGCTTCAATCTTACAGAGTTGATGTTGATGTCGTGGATCCTAATGCCGATTCAAAAGAACTTTTTCATGAATACCACTTTGGACTTGCTGAAAATGGAATTTCTGGAAAATATGATGCTGTTATTTTAGCTGTCAATCACGATGAATATGTAGCATTGGATGAGCGTTATTTTAAAGGAATAATGTCAGAAGGTGGATTATTTGTTGACGTAAAAGGCGTTTTTCAAGGAAAAATTAAAGAATTAGATTACTGGTCATTATAAATGAAGGACTTTAAGAAAAACATCCTTATTACTGGAGGCGCAGGTTTTATTGGCTCCCATCTAGTGCGTTTGCTGGTTAACAAATACCCTGAATATAGAATTATAAACTTTGACGCACTTACTTATGCAGGAAATCTGGAAAATCTGCGTGACATTGAAAATGCTTCCAATTATGAATTTGTAAAAGGGAATATTTGTTCCGTAAGCGATATTGAAAATGTCTTTAAGAACTTTAATATTGATTCTATAATTCATTTAGCCGCAGAATCTCATGTTGATAGGTCCATTGAAAACCCCAATATATTCGTTGAAACAAATATCATTGGTACTGTTAATTTATTGAATTCATGCATCAAAAATTGGGAAGCACCATTCAGTAGTAATCTTTTCTATCACATATCAACGGACGAAGTTTATGGTAGCCTTGGAGACACAGGGTTTTTTACAGAAGAGACATCATACGACCCGAAAAGTCCTTACAGCGCCTCAAAAGCGGCTTCAAATCATTTTGTAAGAGCTTTCTCTAATACCTACAAACTTCCAACTAAAATATCTAATTGCTCTAATAACTATGGCCCAAATCAATTTCCAGAAAAACTGATTCCACTTTGTATCAATAATATCAAAAACAACAAACCTTTACCTATTTATGGTGAGGGTCTAAATATAAGAGACTGGTTATACGTTGTTGATCATGCAGAGGCAATTGATAAAATTTTCCATACCGGTACGCTTAATTCAACATACAATATTGGAGGACTTAACGAATGGACAAATATTGCACTTGTTATGGAGCTTTGTGCTGTTATGGATTCCAAGCTTGGCAGAGCACCAGGAACTTCAGCAAAGCTTATTACTTATGTCGAAGACAGAAAGGGTCATGATATGCGCTATGCTATTGATGCTGACAAACTAACTAGAGAATTAAAATGGGCCCCAAAAGAAACATTTGAGACGGGTATTAGGTCTACTGTTAACTGGTACTTAGAGAATGAATCTTGGCTTGGTGCTGTTGTATCTGGCAGTTATCAAGACTATCACCAGAAAATGTACTGATAACGCTATTATTTAGTGTTTGGCATAAAAAAAGGGAAGTAAATACTTCCCTTTTTTGTTGTTATTTTCCTTGGACATTAAAAATGCCACAAATCATGTTCGTAATTGAACATTTCATTTTGAATTTTTTCAGCTTCCAGAAGAGCATCTAATCCAGTTTTATATTCACTAATTTGCCTATCGTAAACATTTGAAGTTTTAATTATCGTAGACTCGAACTGACGTTTCCAAAAAACATCATCATATGTTCTTCGTTCAGCATCGTTTTTTCTATTAAATACTTCACTATTCGCAAAAACGTAACGTGCTTCAGGGAAGTATATCCAAAATAAATCCTGAAGAGTAGGGTTACCATCAGGGCCTTCAACTTCTGCCATTGGTTTAATTCCAATTATTCGCACATCCATTACCGAACGTTGTCTTTCAAAGAACCACTCTTCCTTTACTTCATAAAATTTAATACGAGCAGAACGCAAGGTATCGTATACAGTTTGTGTTCCGGTTACATCTCCGAATTCATCAAACAATTCAACCTCAGTCTCCGAAATCATTCTTTTCAGAACTTCATCTGCTGTATAAGCTCTAGTGAACTCATCATCCGGATCTGTAGGAGGTCCAGGGTCATAAGCGGTCATAGTTCCGTCCTCTATTAACCCTTCTTTTATATAGTCAAACAAGTTCTTACGGCCTTGAGCAGGTTCTTCAGGAAAGTAAAATACTTGATTCTGCTTTTTACGCAAATCAATCCTTCTCCATACTCGCTTTTGCCACATAACATCTGCTTGCCGAAGATTAGTATAGGGTATAATCTTTCTTGATGGTGTATTTTCATTAACTACAATACCATCTAATACCATACTTTGCTGAGCACTTAAGGTAATACCTGAAGTGAACAAAACAACCACTACACTTATTTTAAGCAGATTATTCATGATCTATTATTTTACTTGAATAATTATATTACCATCTAAAGGTCGAGGAGAAGAACCAGGCTTATCCATTTGTGCTACTACTTTCTGGAAGATAGCTGTTTGTCCTGGTTTCATAGTTTTTAATACACTCTTCATTTCACCAGTCAATCTATTTCCTCGTGCTGTGTATACTGCAGATTTACCTCCAACACTTACAAACATTTCAAAGCTATTAACCTTATATCTCAATTCAAACAGGAAGTCATCAAGCTTCGCAGTGATAAACTGACCCGTAAGAAGCTTACTCTTCTTCATGTCAACTGAACCTGTTTCGTTATTAAAATAAGGAATAGGCTTTGGAACAGTTTTTAAACGATATTCAATAGCTGGGTAAGAGTTTTTGACTCCGTCAACATTTGAACTTACCGTAATCCTAACCACTTTATCTTTTGATTTCGGATTAGGAATAACCTCATACTTACCTTGTTCTTTGCTTTTAGGAACAACACGGCAGCCACCACCAGCAATTGTCATTGTCAAATTCAGAGAAGCAACACCAGAAACAGATATATCAACTGGATTCTCCAAACCTTTGTAAAAAACATTCATCTTGGTAGGGGAAACAACCAAACTAGGTTTTGCAACCATGTATTTATGATCGAACTTATACGCAGCCCATTTTCCATTAGGTTTCAAAATCTTGATAATACCGCCCCATGTTTGCTCTCCTAGAGTAGAGGTTTTTACCCCATAAGTAGGTATTCCTCTATTTTCAAATTTTACTGCTGAGGTATCCCCATCCTTAACTTCAGGTTGATCCCCTGTTGTGTCAACTACACCGATAACGAGCTTAGGGTTTTTCGTCGTGCTATAAGCTGCAACAATTACGTCCGCTTTAAATGAATCTCCTTGGGTAATGTATGTTCCATTGTGCGGTATGACTTTTACAGCCAAGGTATCAAATGAAAAGTCATCTGCACCAATTTCAGACATTAGTTCTTTTAAAGCATCTGCCTCTGAATTTCTGACTGACGCTTGAAAACGAGTTAAATTTGTCACAGTGGCAGCTAGCGGTAAATGATTGAAATTTCCGATTTCCCATTCAACTAACATACCATGTTCCTTCATTTGCCCCAATGGAATTTTCATTTCGGCTACTAATCCCTTTTCTAAAATAAAACTCTCCAAATGCTCATTGAAGACACCTATCTTAGACTTTAAACTTAATGCACTATACTCCTGGTCTGCACCTAATGGATTGTTCAAATCAGGACCAATCATAATTTGAGCACCAACATCTTGGTTGTCCTTACTATGACAATGTTCAATTGAAAATGCAGAATCTGGTGCATCATCCGGCAGTTGATCCGCAGTTTGAACCAGCTTCCTTTTAATCTTTTCAATAAGCTCTACAATCTCATCAGCATTTTCTTTCAATTCTTTTGCATGCTCATAAAACTCTCCCACTTTGGCAGGATCATCAGCCATTTTACGACCAAAAACATCGTAAGTCTGATTAATCTTACTTTCAAAGTTTTCAGTTGTTCTTTCTAAACCTTCATTAATAATTAAAAATGATTGCAGAATCTCTTTCGATACATTCATGGCAAGCATACAAAGCAATACCAGATACATCAAATTGATCATCTTCTGCCTTGGTTCCATATCACCTAACGACATATTCTAATCTCCTCTATAATTTGTGAGTAATAATTTTTTTTATCTTTAATCTGATTCAAATTCTTATGAATTTGCGTTAGGATTCATTGCTGTAAGCATATTTCCATAAACCGTATTCAAGGAAGTAATGTTTCTAGAAAGTTCACTCATTTTTTCAGAGTATACTTTAGCGTCGTCAACAGAATTATTAAGACTTGCCATTAATTCATCAACTCCAGTAAAATATCCTTTAGAATTTTCTAAAGTTTCTTGCGCGCTTCTTAATTGCAACTCATACGCAGAATTCAATTCTGTTAAATTAGAGGACATTTTCGACAATTGCTCACCAAAATTTGAAACTTCTCTATTTTCCTCTTCAAGTACCGAAATTGCGTTAGCAGCACTAGTATATTTCTCTGTTAAACTTGACACAGAATTAGCCGCTCCTCTAACACTTTGAACGTACTCATCAGTTGCAGCAGCAGCATCTGTCATGTCTGTTAGTTTGCCTGCTTGATCACTCAATCCTCTTAGACCAACACCTAAGCTTTCCAATAATTCCGGCCCTATTTTTGCCTCCTCTAGCATTTCATCTAATTTCTGAGTAACCGTTAAATCATCTCCTTCTCCATTTTCTGCTAAAGCTTCTGATTCAAAATCATCTTCCTCTTCTTCATCTGAATGTCTCAGTTCAGGGTAAACTTTAGACCAATCATCTTTTAAATGTTGTGGTTCAATAGCACCCAAAGCAAACAACGCAGATTCAGTACAAAGACCGATAATCAGCATTAAACTAGCACCTGGATAATGCTGGATTTTAAACAATGCACCTAGAATTACAATTGCAGCTCCTAAACTCATAGCCATGTTTACAATTGTCTTTCCTTTTTCTGTTCCGTATAGAAACGCTGCTAATCCACCCTTTTTTTTCCCTGACATAATTTTTAATTTTAACGCTTAAAGTTTGATTTTTTAATTTTAAATATCGCTTTTACCCATTCCCAAATAACTCATTACATTTCTAAATCCGATATACGATTTAGCAGTATCCTGATATTCGTATGTTCTAGAACTTGTTTGAAGGAAATAACCAACATCTTTCCAAGAGCCACCTCTTATCACTTTTCTTTTCAATACCGGAGGATCATCGTCCTCAGCTTCATATTTGTAATCCATGTTTAAGTCATGAGCGAAATCATAAACCGACTCATCAAATGCAGTTGTTGTCCATTCAGCAACATTACCAGCCATGCAATACAATCCAAAATCGTTAGGTTCATATGAAACTACAGGAACAGTATGAATACCACCATCATCATAGTAATTACCGCGAAGTGGCTTAAAGTTTGCCAAGAAACAACCCCTTGTATTTCTAATGTACGGTCCGCCCCAAGGATATGGAGATAAATCTAATCCTCCTCGTGCAGCATATTCCCATTCAGATTCAGTTGGCAATCTATAATCTTGCACAAAAGATTCACCAACAGAGGACAAAAATTTGTTATGCTCTAATGTCCTCCAAATAGAAAATGCTCTAGCTTGCTTCCAAGTCACACCAACTAAAGGATATTCATCATAAGCTGGATGCCAAAAATACATGTTTGTAAGCGGCTCATTATATGAGTAGGTAAAATCATGAATCCAACACAAAGTGTCTGGATAAACAGAAATCTCGTCTCTACGAATAAAAACTGATCTATCATTCATGCCTCTATCACGCAAAGGATCACCATTGATGGTAGGACTTTTCCTTGCAGCATCTTTGTAATCAATCCAGTAATATTCATAAACTAATTTCCTAGTGTCCAAGGACTTTTTACCATAGAACCTTTCGTATTCAGGCAAAAACATTACAGATAGTGCTTCTCTATTCTCGGGATCATTCCAATCTAAAACAGCATCCCAATTAATAATTGGCGGATCGATATCCTCTTCATACTCATTAACTGCAATCAGATAAATTTCTTCACTAACTTCCTCTCCAAGTATTTTATACGCCATAGAATCTCGCACCCAATAAACAAATTGACGATATTCATTATTCGTAATTTCAGTTTCGTCCATATAAAATGGTGAAACAGAAACTGTTTTCGATTTAGATGTATAAGAATAGGGAGCATCTTGATCATTTGGTCCCATGTTATAACTACCAGGGGGTATATATAACATCCCATAAGGATCCGGCTGATACCAAACCTGCCGTCCTAAAACACCTGTCAACTGTCCACCTGCATCATTCATGCAACTAGAAAGGATAAGTGCTACGAATCCTACTATGAGTAACTTTTTCATGTTACCTCCTTTTTTAGATATGTGAATATTTTTAAACAATACAATTTTATGGCTAAACGCCAAAATTAACGCAAATAAAACAAATTATTGTGAATAAACTAATTTCCTACAACCAACGTGGGTTTTTGTGAATAGTAATTTTTGGTTTAGGAGTTATTGTAAAACAGTAATTAAGGAACACTTCTACTGTTCCACTATTGAAGCTTCTCAGCTTTGAAGTATTTAAATCATAAGACGCGCCTATCTTTAGTACACCTGGCTTCCCAAAGTCATGCTTATAACCAGCCATTGGAGATACAGCATCTTGAATTCTATAAGAAACCCCACCCCATAACATGTCTTTGTATATTGCTCTAGCATTAAAATCAAACTGAGTTGTGGAGAATTCTGTTTTCAAGAAAACCGAAGGAACAAATTCCCAATCCGGGACTAAATTGTCAATCCTATAACCTCCCATAACATACAAGTGAGACTCAATTTTATAATCATTGGACTGCCCATTAACTTCATTTCCTTGCAACTCGCTTTGTGTTAAGTGCATCATTGAAGCACCAACAAATATTTTATTACTAGCACTTCTAAAATAAGCTCCCATGTCAAAATCGAAACCATACGCCTTACCAGCTCCAGCATCAGGGGCCAAATTTGGGTCAGTAATTACACCAGTGGTGGCATCTTCGCCGTCTGGGGTCAAAAAGTTACTTCCATCAATCACAGCGCCTAACGTACCAATACCCAAGCCTATACTCAATGTTCCCGCATTAAAAGTAAATCTATTTGAAATTGCCAATTTAAACACATTTGTATTTAATGGTCCTATAACATCGTTAGCCGCTGTAAAACCGACACCTAAGTTTATAAAGTTCACATCGACTGGTAATTTAATCGGTGCATGAACAGAAACTAACCCTGTCTGAGGAGAACCGTCAAAACCCAACCATTGTTGCCTGCCAATAACTGTAGCACAGATTGCCCCGTTCATACCAGCAAAGCCAGGATTATTGTATAACTTGTTTGCAAAGTTTTGTGTAAATTGAGGATCCTGCTGACCAAGAACACTCAACGTACTGAAAGTTAAAACAATAAGTATTATTCTCTTCATAAACACCACTTTTTTACGTGAATAAGTCGACTAAATTAGTCAAAAAAATAAATCAACCAAATATTATTAACATAAAGCGAAACTATCAATCAACCTTATTATTACCTGAAATTTAGCACCTTAAAGATACAAACCAGATTACAGCTACCGTAATCTTTTATAATTCCTCCACCACTTTTCAGGAATTCCGTCATTACATGCCTGCTGATAGTCAGTGTAACTGCAAGGAACAAGCTGATGTCGTCTATACTTGGATAATTTCGACTCAGGGTATGGAACATCCATCCACCATCTATCTGACTTCAAGTTTTTATAAAAGACTATCTCGTCCGCATCAGTAGAAGTTGAAACAGTATATTTTAAAACATCATTCCCGTCCTTAGTCAAACCGTCTCCTTTCCTGTTGTAAAACCCCTCTACTATATACCAAACCATTTCAGCAATCAAAAATGCTGTTTGACCTTGCTGATCTACCTCAGGGTTATATTCATAAATACCAATACTTGAAAGCTTGTCACTTAAACCGGCATATCTTGTTATTGCGCAAATCTCTTCTCCATTAAAACCGTTTGGCGTTGTATTCTTATTTCCAGGAGCATCGGCACTGCGGACTGATGAAATATCTATAGATAACATATCCGCATTTCTAACTATCGGCTCAACCTCCTTCATATCATTTTTCACCTCACCCAATCGGTGAATATCGAAATAGAGCTTCTCCATTAGGGACCTTTCCTCTTCTGAGACGAAATAGGTTTGATACCCCAAATTACTGTAACTGAAAAGGTAATTTGGTTGATGCAAAATAATTTTATTCAAAAATGCTTTTGAGTTCATTGGCTGGTCAACTTCTCCCATGTCTATAGAATTATCAACGGTAACAATATTAACTATTTGCTCAAGTGACTCATATGCTTGATAGTTTGCAAAAGTCAAGTCTTGACTTCCACCCAAAATGATTGGAAGTACATTTTCCTTGATACATGCTGAAATCGCTGAACTAACCGCAAAATAGGTGTCAGATACTTCTTCCCCTGGAAAAATATCTCCTAAATCCGCAATAGAACAGTTCCAGTTTCGCTTAAGTGCATAAAACTTTTTGCGAATTTCATCAACTCCATCAGCGCATCCAGCGTTATTTATTGCATTTCTATCTTCAACTACACCAAAAATGACAATATCGAATTCAGTCAAATCTGGAAAGTCACTTAATCCATTGTTTATCTGAATCTTTTCTCCGATTGAATTTGATGCAAAATCAGAATTCAAGAATTCAACTTTGTTAAAATAGATATCAAGTTCCATATTAAATGCTCTTTATATACAACCTACTTTTTCTTTTTAGCTCTTGTTGCCTTTTTCACTCCTCCTCTGCCCTTTATTGCAGTGGTATTTTTCTCGATAATATCTTTAACGGCCTCAAGCGAAAGACTTGCCGCATCAACTGTTTTTGGAAGTTCAATCTTAGTTTTACCCTTTAGAATATTAGACCTGCCCCAGCGCGCTTTTTCTACTCTGATCCCTTCTTCTGACCAATTATGAATCACCTTATCAATTTCTTTTTGCTTTTTATCTTCAATCAATTGCACAATATCCTCATGAGAAAGATTATCAAAATTGTATTTCTTATTCACGTTGATAAACATGTTGTTCCACTTAATAAAAGGACCAAATCTGCCAACCCCTTTTTGAACAGGGAGTTCATCGTAATGATCTATAGGTGCATCAGCTGCTTTTTTAGCTTCAATCAGCTCAATTGCTCTCGGCAGCTCAATTGACATGGGATCTTCATTACGATCTAAGGAAACGAACATTGTACCATATTTAACATAAGGTCCAAACCGACCTACGGCAATTACGACTTCTTCCTTGTCCAGTTTTCCTAATGTTTTAGGAAGTTTAAAAAACTCTAAAGCTTGCTCAAGGGTAACTTTCGTCATACTTACATTTCCTCGAATTGGAGAAAACAAAGGCTTTTCTTCATCTTCGCGCTCACCAATTTGAATCATAGGTCCAAACCGACCAATTTTGGCATAGACATTCTTACCTGATTTAGGATCTTTCCCTAGTAATCGTTCGCCATTTGCTCGGCCTTCGTCTTCTAAAGCGTCATTAACGGATTTATGAAAAGGGCCATAGAAACGATCTATCATATCGTTCCACTTTTTTAAACCTTCTGCTATTTCATCAAATTCTTTCTCAACCTCAGCAGTAAAACCATAATCTAACACAGAAGGAAAAGTTTTTACCAAATAGTCGTTTACTACCCTGCCAATATCCGTTGGAAATAATTTCTTCCTTTCCGCACCGGTATTTTCAACCTTGTTTTCTTCCTTGACATCATTTCGAGCGATTAAAGACAATTGACGGAATTTTCGCTCATGGCCATCACGATCTTCTTTTTCCACATAACCCCTCTTTTGAACGGTATTGATGGTAGGCGCATAAGTGGAAGGTCGACCGATTCCTAAGGTCTCTAACTTTTTCACCAAGCTGGCCTCACTGTATCTAGGAGGGTGATTTGTAAATCTTTCTGTAGCAAGAATTGACTTCGGCTCTAATACCTGCCCTTCATTGATTGGAGGCAACATTCCTTGCTCTTCCTGTTCTTCATCATCATCAACTCCTTCTAAATATACTTTCAGAAAGCCATCAAATAATAAAACCTCACCTTTTGCTTTAAAATGTTCTCCTTTACTTTTACTTACATCAATAACCACATTGGTTTTCTCAAATTTGGCATTTGACATTTGCGAGGCAACTGTTCTTTTCCATATTAACTCGTATAGCTTTTGCAGGCTAAAATCACCTCCAATTGTGTGTTCTGCAAAGTTCGTAGGCCGAATCGCCTCATGAGCTTCTTGAGCGCCCTTGGACTTGGTTGTATATTGTTTGATGTTTGAGTATTCTGAGCCATATGATTTTAGAATTTCGTCCTTAGCTCCATCGATTGCAGTTTGTGAAAGATTCATAGAATCTGTTCTCATATAGGTGATTTTACCACTTTCATATAATTTTTGAGCAACGACCATAGTCTGTTGAACCGAGTAACCCAACTTTCTACTAGCCTCTTGCTGCAATGTTGAAGTGGTAAAAGGTGCTGAAGGAGAACGAGTGCCTGGCTTTTTTTCAATTGAGGTAATAGTAAATTCACTTTCCTTGCATGTTTTCAAAAAGGACAACGCATCGGCTTCTTTCTCAAATTTATGCTGCAATTCTGCTTTAAGAACACTTTTTTCATCCACCAAAAACTCAGCATTAACTCGATATGCAGAAATCGGTACAAATGCTTCAACCTCTTCTTCGCGCTCTACAATAAGACGAACTGTCACAGATTGCACGCGCCCTGCCGATAAAGACGGTTTTACTTTTCGCCACAATACAGGTGAAAGCTCAAAGCCAACTAATCGATCTAATACTCTTCGCGCTTGTTGGGCGTCAACTAAATTCTTATCAATTATTCTGGGATTCTCAATTGCTCTTGTAATTGCTGGTTTTGTAATTTCATGAAACACAATGCGTTTGGTCTTTTCTGGAGTTAGCCCCAAAGTTTCATACAAATGCCAACTAATAGCTTCCCCCTCTCGATCCTCATCCGTTGCCAACCAGACCATTTCACTTTTCTTGGCTAATTTACGCAGCTCTTTTACGATTGCAGTTTTATCTTTCATAACCTCATAATGAGGTGTAAAACCATTTTCAATATCGATTGCTTTGTCTTTTCCAGCCAAATCTCTTACGTGTCCAAAACTAGACTTTACAGTAAACCCTTTACCTAAAAAACCTTCTATAGTTTTAGCCTTCGCAGGTGACTCAACAATTACTAAATTCATGCAGTTTCGTTTTTAATTTCGTCAATAATTTAGATGTATTTACCTCATTCTTGACGGGTGCAAAGTAATGCAATCTTTAAAACAACAAAATCAAAGTTTATTTTTTAGCTAGAAAATAACCAGAAACTAAATTTTTTAACCGCTTCCTTTTCGTTCTTTTAACCAGTATTAGAATGACAGTTTGACAGCTCCTTAATTATTGGCTAATTTTGCACCCTTATTATACACAGAAAGCGAATTCCATGCCCATAGACACAAAAGATATAGTTGAGGAAATTCAGGGTAATTCTACCCAAGTCGATTTACCAGTAAAACCAAATGGAAAAAAACTTTATTTGGAATCCTATGGGTGTGCTATGAATTTTTCTGATAGCGAAATCGTTGCTTCTATTTTAACTAAAGAGGGATTTACTACTACCTATAAACCGCAAGAAGCGGATCTTATTCTCATTAACACCTGTTCAATTAGGGATAAAGCAGAACAAACTGTTCGAAATAAACTCAAAGAGTTTTTAGGTATGAAACGTAAATTCAACCCAAAAATGAAAGTTGGCATCTTGGGTTGTATGGCTGAACGATTAAAAACACAGTTACTTGAAGAAGAAAAGCTGGTTGATTTAGTTGCTGGCCCTGATTCATACAGGGACTTACCGGGTTTGATTGAGGAAATAGAAAGTGGACAAAAAGCAGTAAACGTTTTATTATCACGTGATGAAACTTATGCAGATATTTCCCCAGTAAAACTTGGTTCAAATGGTGTTTCTTCATTCATTTCAATTACCAGAGGCTGCGACAACATGTGTTCTTTTTGTGTAGTTCCTTTTACAAGAGGTAGAGAACGCAGCAGAAACCCGGAAACTATTGTTCAAGAAGCAAGAGATCTATTTGAGTTGGGTTTCAGAGAAGTAACACTCCTTGGACAAAATGTAGATTCATACCGATGGAACATTTCCAAAAAAGGGGAAATAAAAGATGCAAACGAAGCAACAGTAAGTTTTGCCCAACTTATGGTTATGGTTGCTAAGGTAAACCCATTACTCAGAGTGCGTTTTTCGACCTCACACCCGAAGGACATGACAAACGATGTCATGCATGCAATAAAAGAACATAAAAACATCTGTAATTACGTGCATTTACCTGTCCAATCAGGCAATAGTGAAATGCTAAAAAGAATGAATCGGGGTTATACTCGTGAATGGTATTTGAATAGAATTGATGCGATTAAAACAATTACCCCTGAATGTACCATTAGTACTGACCTAATTATCGGGTTTTGTGATGAGACAGAACAAGAACACCAAGACACGATATCGTTGGTTAAAGAAGTAGAGTTTAGCTTTGCGTACATGTACAAATATTCAGAACGCCCAAAAACTTTAGCCGAACGTAAATACGAAGACAACGTTCCAGAGAATCTAAAAGCCGAGCGTCTGAGTGAAATAATCGAAATTCAACGAAGAAACCAACGAAAGATCAACGACTCCTTTATTGGGCATACCAAAGAAGTTTTAATCGAAGGTCCATCGAAAAAAAATCCAGATGAATTTTGCGGAAGAATCTCCGAAAACACTATGGTTATTTTTCCGAATCACAACTTCAAACCTGGACAATATGTTGATGTTAAAATAACCGCTGCGACTTCAGCCACATTGAGAGGAGAAGCAATAGTTTAAAAAGAAATGACGGTTCAACAACTAAAACAACGATTCGAAATTATTGGCACCTCTGAGTCCTTGGATAGAGCTATTGAAACAGCTATGCGAGTTGCACCTACAGACTTAAGCGTGCTAGTTACTGGCGAAAGTGGAACTGGAAAAGAAAATTTTCCTAGAATTATTCACCAACTAAGCAATCGAAAACATAAAAAATACATCGCGGTTAACTGCGGAGCTATTCCAGAAGGAACTATCGACTCAGAACTTTTTGGCCACGAAAAAGGCGCTTTTACTGGAGCTCAAAATGCGCGTCAAGGTTATTTCGAAGAAGCAGATGGCGGTACTATCTTTTTAGACGAAGTAGGTGAATTGCCGCTTCAAACTCAAGTACGACTGCTAAGAGTATTATAAACAGGCGAATTTATTAAGGTAGGGTCAAGCAAGGTTCAAAAAACCAATGTTAGAATTGTTGCTGCAACCAATGTTAAACTGCCAGAAAGTATTCGCAAGGAGAAATTTAGGGAAGACCTTTTTTATAGGTTAAGCACGGTGCCTTTAACCCTGCCAGCATTGAGAAATCGCAAATCGGATATTTATTTACTTTTTCGCAAATTCTCATCAGACTTCGCAGAAAAGTACACTATGCCGCCTGTTCGATTAACCGAGGATGCACAGCATTTACTTATGAACTACAACTGGGCTGGAAACATTCGACAGTTAAAAAATGTAACGGAGCAAATTTCAATTATTGAAACCGAACGCACCATCACCTCGGAAGGAATTTTAAAATATTTACCGAATTATTCCAGCACTAACTTGCCTGCTGTTACCTCAAAAAAGAGTCAATCAGAAGGGTTTGAAAATGAAAGAGAAATTCTTTATAAAGTTCTATTTGATTTAAAAAGCGACGTAACCGATTTGAAAAAATTAGTACTTGAAATGGCACGTACGAATAACATTGATACCGACAACTCTGAAAACTCCAGGATTCTTACTCAAATAATTAAAGATGTAAATTCGGGAAGTGAAAGACAACTTCCGGTTGCAAAAGAGCCTAAAGTTGAAAGTGATGAAACGGAAAATGCGTATTCACCAATATATTCAAATCCCGATACCGATGGGTTCCAACATCACGAGGTAATAGAAGAGTCACTTTCTTTGGAGGAAAAAGAAAAAGAAATGATTGCAAAAGCCTTAGAAAAGTACAATGGCAAAAGAAAAATGGCTGCAAGTGAGCTAGGAATAAGCGAACGCACCCTTTACCGAAAAATTAAAGAATACGATCTAAATTGAGCCGAATTTCTATCTTATTAATTGCTTTAGCTTCAACCATTTTTACTGGTTGCAAAATAAATTACGGCTTCTCTGGAGCATCGGTCGACTACAATGAAGTAAAGACATATTCCGTTGATTTTTTTCCAAATTACGCGCCTCTTGCCCAACCAACCCTATCTCAGGAGTTTACCGAGGCTTTGCGAAATATTTTTTTAAACCAAACCAAATTAGACCTTACTAAACAAGACGGTGATCTACAATTTTCTGGAAAAATCGTGGATTATAGAACTGCACCGGTAAGTATTCAAGCATCTGAAGTTGCTGCTCAGAACCGACTCACTGTGACTGTTAGTGTGGTATTTGTAAATACAAAAGATGATACTAAAAATTTCGAACAATCGTTCAGTCAGTTTATTGACTATGACAGCCAAAGACCACTTTCTGAAGTTGAAGGCGAGCTCATTTCTCAAGTGAATGAATTATTGGTTCAAGATATTTTTAATCAAGCCGTAAGTGACTGGTAATGAATTTTAATTGGTTAACCGAAAGCATAGAGAATCCCGCTGTTTTATTGCAGTCTAAGTCAGAACTGCAGGAATTAAAACAGCGCTATCCATATTTATCGAGCTTGTATGTTTTTGATGCTAAATTGGAGCAGCTTGAGTCAGGTTTAGACTATCAGGATAAAATTAAAAAAGCAGCTATTTATGCTTCCAACCGAAGTGCTTTGTACGAGTATGTAATTAAGCCTAATGTTGAAGAAGCAATTGCAAATCAAGAAAAGAATACTACAAAAAATGCAGTAATCGATTCTACCACAAGCCAATCAAAAACGGAACAAGCACAACTTGATGTGGTCCCAGAGCGGTCATTAACTCAAAAAGAAAAAGACGAAAAACGAGCTTTAGAAAAAGAGATATTGAACCACGCTATATCAGCTTCAATACTTAAAGAAAGTGCTTCATCCCCTACTAAAAGCCAAAAAGATGAAGCTGAAATAAAGGAAACTGAAGTTCTGAAAAAACCAACACCAGAAGAACCAAAAATTGAATTGGACAACTCCATGGGTGTTCTTGATTGGCTTAACTCAAGTTTAGTTAAAGAAACAGTACATTCTAATACGTCAACATCAACTCCTGTTGTCCAGAAGAGTCAATTGATTGAGAAATTCATTAAAGGAGGAGAAGAAAAAATCCATTTAACAAAAGAAGTTACACCTACACTCCTTCAGATTGAAAGGCCTCAAACCGAATTTTTCTCGCCTGAAAACATGGCGAAAATGAGTCTGGCTGAAAACGAAGACTTTGTTACTGAGACACTTGCCAAAATTTACGCCCAACAAGGCAACATTAAAAAAGCGATTTCAGCTTATGAAAAATTAAGTTTGAAAATTCCCGAAAAAAGCAATTACTTTGCGCTCCTTATTCAAGAATTGAAAGAAAATTAGAATCTTATGTTAACATTCATTTTTATAATCATATTTATCGTTTGTATTCTGCTGATTGGAGTTGTACTTGTACAAGAATCCAAAGGTGGTGGATTAGCAAGCGGATTTTCTTCTGCGAATCAAGTAATGGGGGTTAAAAAAACCGCCGATGTTTTAGAAAAAGCGACTTGGGGATTAGCAATTTTATTGCTTTGCCTTTGTTTAGGCGCTGCTGCATTGCAAGGTACAGGAGACGCAACTGAGTTAACACCGGAAGAATCACAAATTCAAGATTTTGTTGAAAGTGAAACTATTCTTCCAACTCAACAAGGTCCTGCTCCTGGCCAAAGTGGACAGCAACCCATTCAGCAGCAAGAAGCTCCAGCTGAATAAATTAAAACCTTCAAGAAAGACATTTTAAAAAGTGTCAGTATGTCATTCATACTGACACTTTTTTTGGCCAAAACTGAAAAATTGACCCAAACTGTCTGCTATACTCCAATGGCATATGAAATGATATGGTGCAGTGAAACATTCAAAAGTTTAACTAAAAATATATTACAAAATGGGATTAAACATCAAACCTTTAGCAGACCGGGTAGTAGTTGAACCTGCTGCAGCCGAAGAAAAAACTGCAGGTGGAATCATTATTCCGGATACAGCCAAAGAAAAACCACAAAAAGGAAAAGTACTAGCAGTTGGAAATGGGAAACCAGATGAACCAATGACTGTAAAAGTTGGCGACACGGTACTTTACGGAAAGTACTCAGGAACTGAAATCTCAATAGACGGCGGTGATTACCTAATGATGAGAGAAGCAGACATTTTTGCTATTGTTTAATCAAAAAATAAAATCTTAATAAAGATGGCTAAGAAAATAACATTTGACGTAGAAGGCAGAGATCAACTAAAAAGAGGAGTTGATGCTTTGGCTAATGCAGTAAAAGTAACGTTGGGACCAAAAGGAAGAAACGTAGTAATTGACAAAAGTTTTGGAGCACCTTCTATCACCAAAGATGGTGTATCGGTAGCAAAAGAAATTGAATTATCAGATCCAGTGGAGAACATGGGCGCACAAATGGTAAAAGAAGTTGCTTCTAAAACTGCCGATGTTGCAGGTGATGGAACTACTACTGCCACAGTGTTGGCTCAGGCAATTATTACAAAAGGGCTTAAAAATGTTGCAGCAGGTGCAAATCCAATGGATTTGAAACGCGGCATTGAAAAAGCAGTAGCGGCAGTTGTTGCTAACCTTAAAGAACAGTCTCAGGAAGTTGGCGCTGACAATGAAAAAATCAAGCAAGTTGGATCAATTTCGGCCAACAACGATGAAGTAATTGGAAGTTTGATTGCTGAAGCAATGAAAGTTGTAGGTAATGCGGGAGTAATTACTGTTGAAGAAGCAAAAGGAACTGAAACTACGGTAGATGTAGTTGAAGGAATGCAATTCGATAGAGGATATTTGTCTCCGTACTTTGTCACCAATACTGAGAAAATGATTACCGAATTGGAGAACCCTTACATTTTGATTTTCGACAAGAAAATCTCTACAATGAAAGATGTACTTCCTGTTCTTGAAAAAACTGCTCAATCTGGAAAAGGTTTAGTAATAATTGCCGAAGATGTTGATGGTGAAGCACTAGCAACTTTAGTAGTAAATAAATTAAGAGGTTCTTTAAAAATTGCTGCTGTAAAAGCACCTGGTTTTGGAGACAGAAGAAAAGCAATGTTGGAAGATATCGCAATTCTTACTGGTGGAATCGTGATTTCTGAAGAGCAAGGAAGAAAAATCGAGGATGTAACTCTTGAAGATTTAGGAACTGCAGAAAAGATTGAAATCGATAAGGACAATACTATTATTGTTAATGGTGCTGGTTCTAAAGAAGCAATTGTTGCAAGAACAAAACAAATTTCAGCTCAAATTGAGTCTACAACATCAGATTACGACAAAGAAAAACTACAAGAACGTTTGGCTAAGTTAGCTGGCGGTGTAGCTGTATTGTACATTGGCGCTGCTACTGAAGTAGAAATGAAAGAGAAAAAAGATCGTGTAGACGATGCTCTTGCTGCTACTCGTGCTGCTGTTGAAGAAGGAATTGTACCTGGTGGTGGAGTTGCCTTTATTCGTGCAATTGATGCATTGGAAGGATTAGTTGGCGCAAACGATGATGAGACTACTGGAATCAATATTGTTGCTAGAGCTATTGAAGAGCCATTAAGACAAATAGTATTGAACGCCGGCGGCGAAGGTGCTGTTGTAGTAGATAAAATTAGAGAAGGAAAAGGCGATTTTGGATTTAACGCAAGAACTAATGTTTACGAAAACTTGTTAGCTGCTGGTGTTATCGACCCTACAAAAGTGACACGTGTTGCTCTTGAAAACGCTGCTTCTATATCTGGATTATTCTTAACTACCGAATGTGTTCTTTCTGAAGAGAAAGAAGAAGGTGGCGGCGGAATGCCTCAAATGCCAGGTGGTATGGGTGGCGGTATGCCAGGAATGATGTAGGAACTACAGATTCCCTGAATATTAGAATCCCCTATTGCAGTAATGTGGTAGGGGATTTTTATTTAATGAATCCAACCATTCTCATACATTTGAACTACAAGTATGAGACACCCTGTAACTTTTGTATTCCTAATTGCTTTCACTGTAAGATTGGGGTATGCAATTTTGATCCAGTTTTTATATCCTGAATCCATCTATTTGTTCGATTCATGGGGATATTTAAACATAGCCTACAACCTTTTTAATGAAGGGGTTTTTTCTCAAATGATCGGAGATCAATTAACAGCTGATAGCACTCGCACTCCATTTTACCCTATTTATATTTACCTATTTCATTTATTGCAATTACACGGCGAGTGGATTATATTCATCCAAGCATTGATAGGCGCTTTTACCGCTGCAATAGCAGCACGATGTGCTTTACTGATAAAACGAAACCGGCTGGCTGCATTTGTTGTTGGGCTATTAGTGGCTTTCGATATTCCCAGCGTTTATTTCTCAAATACTGTTTTACCCGAAACATGGTTTGGGTTCTTTCTAGTTTGTGCTTTGTTATACTTGATCAAAAGCGTTAAATATGATGAACCTAGCCATAGAATCTATGTAATGTTGTTTCTTGTACTAGCTACCTACACCAAACCTATCGCAATTTATTTACTCATTGCCATGCCTTTCATTCTACTGATTTTCAACCAACAAGGAATTAAGTTTGAACTTATCCAATTGATAAAGTTTGTAGTCATTGGCACACTCCTATTAAGTCCATGGTTGTATAGAAACCAACAAACCTTTGGCGGCGTTTTCTTTAGCTCAATAGCAGAAGTTAATTTACTATTTCATACGGCTTCAAACATAAAAGCGATAGCAAAAAACTCAAATAGGCATACCATAGAATATGAATATCGCAACTCAAAGCCATTATCAGAACTTGCTTTTGAATACAACCCACATGTAATACCACTATTTAGAGAATATGCTAGAAAAGAGTGTTTTCAGGTGGTGCAGCAATACCCAGAAGTTACCTTTAAAATGATGCTAAAAAGTTGGGTCGGGTTTTTCGTAAAACCATTGAGGTCATACATTGGAATGCAACTCTATGGTAAAAAGTTGGGGGATGAACCCGCTTTGACTAACGTAGACATGCCTAACTCCTATTGGGCAAGTTTTAAAATGGCATTGAAACGAGCAAATTGGCTGGAAGAGTCTGCCATAATTATACAAATACTCTTATTGGGGTTACTCCTTTTATCTATTATTTTCTCCTTACCGCTTTGGTTTAGCTCCAATTGGCAAATTGGTCTAATTCTTCTATTCTTGATCCTCTATTTCTCTGTAACATCAAGCATTACCGATGTTGATGCACGATTTAGAGTGCCAATTGTATCTTATATAATTCTATTAGGTTATCCTATTTGGTGCAAGATATTGGCTAAATACAATTATGAATAAAGAAAAGCGTAAACAAGCAGACCGATTATACCTTTTGCTTGCGGCCTTGTTTATCGCTGCCTTAGTAACCTGTAACCTTGTTGCAAACAAATTCATTGCAATAGATCTTGGCTTCAAAACCTTCATAATTTCAGCAGGCGTGTTGCCTTATCCAATAACATTTCTCATTACCGATATTCTTTCCGAAATATATGGTCGAAAAAAAACCAACGCGGTTGTTCTAAGTGGGTTGGCAGCTTCTCTGTTCGTATTATTGATAATTTACTTGGGAAATAGTTTCGATGCCATTCCCGATTCACCAGTAAACAATGAAGCTTATTCCACAGTGTTTGGAAACTCTTGGAGAGTGATTTTTGCATCAATGACTGCCTACCTATTTGCGCAATTAGTTGATGTTCGCATCTATCACTTTTGGAAAAAATTGACCAATGGAAAATTTCTTTGGCTCCGAAACAATGGATCCACTATTTTATCCCAATTATTGGATACAACTTTAGTGGTATTGGTGCTATTTTATGGAGCAAAGCCAAACGATCAATTGCTTCAATTCATTATTGATGGCTGGATGTTTAAAGCGCTCATGGCCTTGCTGGACACCCCTATTTTTTACGCTGTTATTTTCGGAATTAGAAAACACTTTGGAATTAAAGGGCAAGAGGAATTATAATTCTCGCTCCTTTTTTTACAGTCTCAGTTATGCTGAATCTATTTCAGCAGCTCAACCTAAGAATTATTCAAATCATTAAAATACTGCTGAAATCCTCCCGAAAGTTAGGAACAGGATAATCAGCAAAAGAGGCTTCAGGTTGTTCAAATATTCCGAAGAAATTTAACAAGAGTACTTAAACCATGCTAATTGGCTGTTAACAGTTCACATACATTCAGTGAGCGCGCTCTTCAATTTATCAATTTATCTACATTTGAACTTGTATTTCAAACAAAATCTATGTTGAGACTTTTATTAGGAGCAATATTCGCTCTAAGCACGCTAGCATCAACCGCTCAAATCCACAACCCAGTTTCTTGGACTTACGATTCTAAGCAACTTTCAAATGATGAATATGAGCTTCGGTTTAAAGCCGAAATAGAACCACACTGGCACATATATTCAAATACGCTTTCTGGAGACGAAGGTCCTTTACCTACGGAATTTATTTTTGAAAAAAGTGCAGACTTTGAATTAGTTGGAGGAATAAAAGAACCAAAACCAACAAAAGAATTCGATAAGAATTTCCAAATGGACTTGCTGTTTTTTGACGATGAAGTAACCTTCTCTCAAAAAATAAAACTTAAAAAAGCAAGCGCCAATGTAAAAGGAGAACTCACCTTCATGGTATGCGACGACTCCAAATGTTTGCCGCCAGATTATATCGAGTTCGGTTTTGATTTGAAAAAATCAAAATCCGTAAAAATGGATGTCGTTGAAACTAAAAAACAACCTACGCTAGGACTGACTGCAAAGAAAAGCTCACCCGACCAAACACCGATGGTTGAAGCACAACCGCTAATTCAAGAAAATAAAATTTATGATCCTGTAAAATGGACTTTTACAATGGAAGACCTTGGAAACAAAGAGTATTTAATCGTTGCTTCTGCTGAAATTGAAGAAGGTTGGCATTTGTATTCTCAAAACCTAGAAGGTGCTGATGGGCCAGTTCCTACTGAATTTCAATATTTCAATGCAGAAAAGGCTTTTGAAATTTTAGGAACACCTCAAGAAGAGGGTGACTTGATAAAAGAATACGACAACAACTTTATGATGAACCTTAACTTTTATGAAAGGGAAGTGAGCTTCAAACAAAAGGTTAAAGTTAAAGAAGGCTCAGGTGTTACTCAAATTAAAGGAGATGTGTATTACATGGTTTGTGATGCTGAGAAGTGCCTCCCTCCAGAAGCACTTGAATTTACCGTCGATTTACCTACCGTTTCAGCTGTTGAGACCAATAAAGAACAAGAAACTAGTGGTGGCAGCCTTACAGCCATATTTATTGCAGGCTTTTTTGGTGGATTGCTCGCCTTACTGACTCCATGCGTATTTCCAATGATTCCATTAACAGTTAGTTTCTTTACAAAACAATCGAAAACAAAAGCAAAAGGAATTTCAAATGCTATAATCTATGGGATTTCAATAATCGCCATTTATACGCTGCTCGGCTACCTAGTTACAGCAATATTTGGAGCCGATGCATTAAATGCACTGTCAACCAATATGTGGTTCAATCTAGCCTTCTTTTTCTTACTAACCATATTTGCCATTTCTTTCTTTGGTGCGTTTGAAATTACATTGCCAAGTTCATGGGTAAACAAAATGGACTCTCAAAGTGATAAAGGCGGCTTAATCGGTATATTCTTTATGGCCTTTACACTTTCATTGGTTTCATTCAGTTGCACAGGACCAATCATTGGAACCTTATTGGTTGAAGCGGCTGTGAATGGTGGAGTTATCGGGCCACTTGTTGGAATGGGTGGATTTTCTTTCGCATTGGCTTTGCCATTTGCATTATTTGCCGCTTTCCCTGGTTGGTTAAACTCCTTACCTCAATCTGGCGGTTGGTTGAACTCTGTAAAAGTTGTCTTAGGATTTCTTGAGCTTGGGTTAGCATTGAAATTTTTATCCAATGCCGATTTAGTTGTTCAAGCCGGAATTCTAACTCGCGAATTATTTATTGCACTTTGGATTGCAATTTCAGCGGGTCTTACTCTGTATTTATGGGGCGCCATTAAACTACCCCACGATAGTCCATTAGACCGGTTATCAGTTGGGAGAATGCTTATGGGAATAATTGGCTTAACCTTCACGATTTATCTAATACCAGGCTTATGGGGAGCACCTTTGAAACTAATATCTGGATTCCCCCCTCCAATGTTTTATTCTGAAAGTCCCAACGGAGTTGGAAAAGCAGCTTTAATTGGTTCTAATCTAATGGCAGAGGTAAAAGATGCAGCTTCACATGCTACTTGCCCACATAACCTAAATTGCTTTCACGATTATGAAGAGGGGCTGGATTATGCTAAAAAAGTTGGCAAACCAGTAATGTTAGATTTTACTGGTTGGGCTTGTGTAAACTGCAGGAAAATGGAGGAGCAAGTCTGGGCTGAACCGGAGGTACTTGGGAGATTAAGGGAAAACGTGGTTCTAATTTCTCTTTACGTGGACGAAAAAACAGAATTACCTGAAGATGAACATACCGTTTCAAAAACAACCAGTAAAAAAATCCGGACGGTTGGAAACAGATGGAGCGATTTACAAATTGAACGCTACAAATCAAACTCGCAGCCTTATTATGTGATATTGGATCATAATGAAAATCAGCTGCATGAAAGCGCGTCATATGATCCTGATGTTGAGAAATTTGTAGATTGGTTAGATCGTGGAGTTGCAGAATTCAACAAAACCAAATAAACCTGACTATGGATTTCATTCGCAAACAGTTTTCGGAAGCTAAGTCAGTTCTTGATGAATTTTCTACAGAAGAAAACTTTCAAAAGATTCAAAAAGCCGGAGATATATTGAGCCAAGCTTTAACGAATGGTAACAAGATTATCTCGTGTGGTAATGGTGGCTCTATGAGCGATGCCATGCATTTTGCGGAAGAACTATCGGGTAGATACAGAGAAAACAGAAAGCCACTTGCAGCTATAGCTATATCTGATAGTGGACATCTTACTTGCGTTGGAAACGATTACGGTTACGATCAAATATTTTCTCGTTTTGTCGAAGGGCTTGGAAAAGAAGGTGATGTTTTATTGGCAATCAGTACCAGTGGAAATTCAGCAAACGTTATTAATGCAATTCATGCTGCAAAAAATGTGGGTATGAAAGCTATTGGACTCACTGGCAAAGACGGTGGTAAAATGGCTGGCCTTTGCGATTTAGAGATTCGCGCTCCACACTCCGAATATGCAGATAGAGTGCAAGAAATTCATATTAAGGTGATACATTCTTTGATTGGCTATATAGAATCACAAGTTTGTTAGGATAACTTCTTTGTATCGTAAACTCATCGACTTAGACGATTTTCTATTTTTGTCGCAAACAGTTCAACTATGATTAAAGGAAAAAAGGTAGTCGTTGTAATGCCTGCCTACAATGCCTCAAAAACGCTTGAGAAAACATACAGCGAAATTGACTTTGACATAGTAGACGATGTAATTTTAGTGGACGATCACAGTCCTGATGACACCGCCGAAGTTGCTAAGCGAATTGGAATAAAACACGTAATTCGCCACGAACAGAATAAAGGTTATGGTGGAAATCAAAAAACTTTATACAATAAGGCTTTAGAATTGGGTGCTGATATCGTAATTATGGTTCACCCTGATTACCAATACACTCCTCTCCTTATTCCTTCTATCGCGCACATGATTGCGAATGATTTATATCCAGCAGTTCTTGCTTCTCGAATTCTTGGAAAAGGTGCGCTTAAAGGTGGAATGCCCCTGTATAAGTACATCGCAAATCGATGTTTGACTTTGTATCAAAACATTTTGATGAACCAAAAGCTTTCTGAGTATCATTCTGGATATCGTGCATTTTCAAGGGAGGTTTTAGAGGGAATCAATTACAATATCAACTCCGACGATTTTGTGTTTGATAATCAAATGCTTACTCAGATTTTTTACGCTGGTTTCGAAATTGGCGAGGTTACTTGCCCTACTAAATATTTTGAAGAAGCGTCTTCTATCAACTTTAAACGCAGTTCAATTTATGGTTTCGGTGTGCTTTGGACCAGCTGGATTTACTTTGTAAATAAATTGGGGTTGGTAAAGTCAAAGATTTTTAACCAGAAATAAGTAAAACTACTTATTCAACTGAAATCCTACCGCCTCTACTTTTTGAATTTCAGGAACCGCCTTCACAATAGCTTCTTCTACTCCTGCTTTAAAAGTCATGTTGTTCATGGAGCAACTCGTGCAGGCACCTTTTAGCTCAACTCTAGCAATGCCTTCTTCAGTTACTTCAACCAATTCTAAGTCACCACCATCTTCTTTTACAAAAACCCGTAAATCGTTTAGAGCTTCATCAACTCTTTGGTAAAGCGAAGACTGAACTGTGTTTTCCATAATTCTTATTGAACATCAAAAGTAGCTGAAAATCAGCCTACTTTTTCTCCATTGTGTTAATCACATTATCCACTAAAGCCTCAAAAGCTTTTGAAGAAACCGTGTTGTCTTGCAAAACCGCAGGGCGACCAATATCACCACTTTCACGAATAGACTGCACTAAAGGAATCTGACCTAATAACGGTGTATTCATTTTCTCAGACAATTCCTTAGCTCCATCTTTACCGAATATATAGTACTTATTATCCGGTAATTCGGCAGGTGTGAAGTAACTCATATTTTCAACTAAGCCTAAAACTGGAACATTGATAGAATCTAATTGAAACATATTAATTCCTTTTCGAGCATCGGCTAAAGCAACGGGCTGTGGTGTGCTTACTACGATAGCACCACTCAGAGGCACTGCCTGTACAATGGACAAATGAACATCTCCAGTTCCTGGAGGCAAATCGACAAGCATGTAATCTAAGTCTCCCCAATGCACATCTTTTACCATTTGATCCAAGGCTTTACTTGCCATAGGTCCTCGCCAAACAATGGCCTGATCGGTATCAGCAAAAAAACCAATGGAAAGAATTTTAACACCATAAGACTCAACTGGAGTCATGTAACTCTTTCCGTTAATGTCTTTCATTCCGGGCTTATGCAATTGTACATCGAACATTATTGGCGCCGATGGGCCATAAATATCCGCATCAATTAAACCTACTTTGTAGCCCCTTTTTGCTAAGCCAGCGGCAATATTTGCTGTAATTGTAGATTTCCCAACACCACCTTTACCAGAAGCCACGGCAATGATGTGTTTTACTCCAGGGAGAACTTTTCGAACTTCAGGATTAGCTTGGTTGTCCTCATTCATAGCAGCTACACTAATATTAGTTTCAACGGCATCACCAATTTTCAATTTCAATTGATGATCGCACGCTTCTTCAATTCGCTTGCGATTATGCATAGCAGGATTGCTTGCCTGAATCGTACAAGAAATTTTATTTCCTTCAATCTTAATTCCAGACACAAAACCTAAAGAAACTATATCCTTTTTAAGGTCGGGTTCAATAACAAATGAGAGTGCGCTTAAAACTTGTTCCTGTGTAATTTCCATAATGCAAATGTAGTATCTGACTTGGTTTCAAGACTATCATTTAAAGTCAATAAAGACTAAAAAAAAGTGCAGATACCTTCCAAATAGGGAAGTTTGTTTCAAAGGTAAGTTGGATTTAGTTATAGCTTTAGCTCCACCATTGGATCCCAATACAACTTTTTGAAGTTAATAATTTGATCATTTTCAACTTCAATATTCTCCAACTCCAACAATTCTTGCATTCGAAAAGGAGTTTCAAAGTGATGTTTTCCTGTTAACAATCCATTTCGATTCACCACACGGTGAGCGGGAATATCTGACATAGAATGCGCTCCATTCATTGCATAACCAACCATTCTAGAAGACCTAGCCATTCCTAGATACTTTGCGATTGCTCCATAAGAGGTTACTCTCCCTTTTGGAATCTGTCGCGCAACATCATAAACGTCTTGAAAAAAAGTATAGGTTTTTTCTTGCACTAAGGAGTAAATTGAGTGTACGTAATAATATGCCCCCGAGCCGAAAACAGTTCTTCGTAATAGGTTTTAATAGTTAGAATTTCTTGAGTTGGGATATGCCTACCGGCTTCATTTGATTCTTTGAATCGTTCAAAATCAGCTCCATATAAATCTGGAGTACTGAGCAATTTTTTGTATCCATGTTCAATAATTTCTTGTTGTATAAACTCATATAAAAAACTACTATCTGTTTTTAAATGAATTACTCCTTCTGGTTTTAGAAACTTCCTGTAACGATCTACAAACATTTTACCGCTAAGTCTTTTTCGAGCCCTATTTTCCTTCTCCTGCGGATCTGGAAAAGTGATCCAGATTTCATCAATCTCGTCTTTTGCAAAAAAGGCCGTTATAAAGTCAATTCTTGTTCTTAGAAAATGGACATTTAACAAGTCCTCTTCTATGGCTTCTTTTGCTCCATACCATATACGATTACCCTTTATATCTATTCCAATAAAATTTTTTTCAGGAGATAACTTACCCATTCCAACTGAATACTCCCCCTTTCCGCAACCAAGTTCTAGAATTATAGGGTTATTATTTTTGAATACTTGCTTACCCCAGTTTCCGGCCAAAGAATGCGTCTTTCCAACTCCTCTTTTACGATCAAAAACCTCATCCATTAATGGCTCCGTAACATTCGAAAAAGCCTTAGTATCGGAAAAACGCAGTAGTTTTTTCTTTTTACCCATTATCAGTACTTAGGATTAATTGGTTTTATTTCAAACTCTTCAACCAACCCATTGCTTTTTATAGCCATTAAAACTCCATTTGCTACATCTTCTGGTTGAACAAAATCATCAACAGGAGCATCAAGTCCATCCCAACTTGCAGTATTCGTTGAACCTGGTAGAATCGCAGTTACTTTAACATCATAATCTCTTAGTTCACTTCGCAAAATTTTGGTGTAGCTATACAATGCTTGCTTACTCAATGAATAGGAAACAGCTCTTTTACGCATTTTTTTACTAAGAACGGAACAGATATTTATAATGTGACCAGACTTTCTTTTTTTAAACTCAGGCAAAAAGGGTTGTGTCAATCGCATTGCGCTGAAAAAGTTCACGTTAAACATATTCATCAGTCCATTTTCACTCAAATCATCAAGGCTATCTTCTTCATAAACACCAACATTGTTTACTAGAATATCAATGTCTCCCCAGTAATTCAAAAAGGTTTCCGCAAAGTTTCTTGTTTCATGTTTTTGAGAAAAATCAACTGACTTTGTAATTACCTCAATATTGGGATAAATTGCTTGAATTTCCTTTCTCAAAAAATCCAATTCTTCGAGGTTTCTGGCACCTAAACCCAAGTCGTAACCTTCATTTGCCAAAGCGAGCGTAATCGCTTTTCCTATTCCTTTAGTGGCCCCAGATACTATAGCTTTCATTACTTCTTTTTAGTTTATCAAATAAACAAAACAATCGCGGGTTAGCTTAGAGAAATTCTTGAAGTATTTTTTATTGTCTATTTTCTCTGAAATTGACAATATTTGATTTGGAATTTGCTCCATTTTGAATAATCAGAAACAAAATACTAGATTAAAAAAAGTGCTCTTTGGAGTATTGAATTGGGGGCTAGGACATGCGACAAGAAGCACTCCACTTATTCAACACTTAACAAACAGTGGTGTTGAGGTTGAAATTGCATCAGATGGATTAGCATTGGCGTATTTGCAACAAGAATTTCCTGCCTTAAAATTTCACAAGTTAAAAGGTTATGATATTCAATATTCAACTAATAAAAACCTGCTTTTACTTGCCCTTCTTTGCCAAATTCCAAAACTAAAAATTGCAATAGCCAGCGAACAAAAGAAGGTCAAGGAAATTTTATCTAAAGACAGTTTTGATTTAATTCTGTCGGATAATAGATATGGCTTTCGGTCTTTGGAGGTAAAAAGCTTTCTAATTAGCCATCAACTAAAATTGATAACACCTCCAATTTTTAAAGGAGTAAATAACGTGCTTTTAAAATACCAAAAAGGCTTTAAATCTATTTTTATTCCAGATTATGCAAATCAAGAAAAAAAACTGAGTGGGAAGTTATCAGAGACCAATTTACCGCACCATTTTATTCATCCAATTATTGCTTTCAGTGAACCCGTAGCAATTACGTCTGTGAAAGATATTGATTATTTAATCATCCTTTCTGGTCCTGAGCCTCAACGAACATTGCTCGAAAGAAGACTAATAGAAATAATCCCTTTAAAAGAAATTAAAGTGGTTTTAATTCGAGGAACTGAGCAACCTTTCTCCGAAAAATCCAATATAGAAACACACAATTTAGTGCAGCGAAATGAATTGGAAAAGCTAATTTATAGAAGTAAAAAATTGATTTGTCGTTCTGGGTATTCTACCATTATGGATATGCATTTTCTGCAAATCCCATGTATACTAATCCCTACTCCTGGTCAAACTGAACAGGAATATTTGGCTGAACTATTACTGGACGACCCAAGCTTTTTAGTTACACAGCAACACCTATTGACTTCAAAAATCTTTGACTGGGAGCCAAAAAAAACAATGCAAAAAAAGCCTTTCCTTGCCCAGAAACTGGTCAATAGAAAGGCTTTTGAAGATGCTTTGTTATTAGAAGGGTTTGTTATGCCAACATCGTAACGGGATTCTCCACAAACTGTTTGAAAGTCTGTAAGAACAATGCCCCACTGGCACCATCAACTGTTCTGTGGTCACACGTCAAAGTAACCTTCATTACGTTTCCAACAGCTAATTCACCATTTCTTACCACTGGTTCTTGTTTGATTGCCCCAACTGCTAGAATACATGATTCAGGTGCATTCAGAATTGAAGTAAACTGTTCAATTCCAAACATTCCAAGGTTAGATACAGTAAATGTGTTTCCTTGAAGTTCCTCTAATGATATCTTTTTCTCTTTTGCTTTTCCTGCAAATTCTTTTACTTCAGCTGATATACCTGAAAGCGACTTTTGATCTGCAAACTTCACTACAGGCACAAGCAACCCATCTTCAACTGCCATTGCAACTCCAATGCTTACATGATCGTTTTGACGAACACTTTTAGATTCTTCTATCCAAGAGGTATTCACATTAGGATGAGTTCTTAATGCTGAAGCAACTGCTTTAATTACGATGTCATTAAATGAAATCTTAACTTCAGACACTTCGTTTAAGCTCTTTCTTGCCGCGATCGTATTATCCATGTCTAAAGAAATGGTTAAGTAGAAATGAGGCGCACTAAACTGATTACTAGTTAAACTCTTAGCAATTGATTTTCTCATTTGAGAAGCTGGCACATCCGTATACGACTCTTTAGCACTTTGACCAACAGAGGAAGAAGCTGCAGGAGTATAATTATCGATATCCTTTTTAACAATTCTTCCACCATCTCCAGAACCAGATACAGAAGAGAGGTTGATTCCTTTCTCTTCTGCTAATTTCTTTGCCAACGGACTTGCTTTAAGCCGCTCATTCATAGAAGGAGTTGAGTCAGAAACAGGAGCTGATTTAGTCTCCTCTTTAGTTTCTGTTTGACTTTCTACCTCAGGCTTATCCTCTTTTTCGACTTCTGCGGGAGCTTCCGCTTTCGCATTGGACGATTCGGCATTTAATATTTCAGAAATATCTTCACCTTTCTCTCCTAATATGGCTAAAATTCCATCAACAGGGGCAACAGCTCCTTTTTCAACACCAATATGCAATAAAACTCCATCTTGAAACGACTCAAATTCCATTGTAGCCTTATCGGTTTCGATATCTGCTAAAAGTTCGCCCGATTCAACGCTATCTCCAACTTTTTTATGCCACTCCGCAACTACACCTTCTTCCATGGTGTCACTTAGTTTGGGCATTCTTACTACTTCAGCCATAGTTTAATCTGTTACAAATGGATAATCCTCTTCAACGTATACATCTTTATATAATTCTGATGCTTCTGGCATAGCAGATTCTTCAGCAAAAGTTACTGACTCATCAACCATGTCTTTTACGTTTTGTTTAATTTCTTCTAGTTGCTTTTCGGTTGCGTACTTTTTTGTTTTAATAATTTCAAGCACCTTTTCAATTGGATCTTTTGACTGCCATTCTTTAACCTCATCTTTAGCTCTATATTTTTGAGGGTCAGACATTGAGTGGCCTTTGTATCTATAAGTTCTAATATCCAATAAATAAGGACCATTTCCTTTTCTACAATGAGTAGAAGCGCGTTCGATGGCATCATGAACAGCTTCAACAGTCATTCCGTCAACAGACTCTGATGGCATCTCGTAGCTATCACCTATTTTTGACATATCAGTGACGTTTGTAGTTCTTTCCACTGAAGTCCCCATTGCATAGTTATTATTCTCGATGATAAAAACTACCGGAATTTTCCAAATCATTGCCATGTTAAAGGTCTCATGCAATGCACCTTGCCTAGCTGCTCCGTCTCCAAAAGAACAAAAAGTTACATTATCATTTCCTTTGTACATATCGCCAAACGCGATACCAGCTCCCATAGGTATTTGAGCACCTACAATGCCGTGGCCACCCATAAAGTTTAATTCTTTACTGAACATGTGCATCGAACCTCCTTTGCCCTTAGAGCAACCAGTTGATTTTCCATACAACTCAGCCATCACATACTTTGGGTGCAACCCTAATCCTATTGGATGAACGTGATCTCTGTATGCCGTAATGTGTTTATCGCCTTTTTTACTGCCCGATACGGTTCCGGCTACCACAGCCTCTTGACCTATATACAAGTGGCAAAAACCACCAAATTTTTGTTGGATGTACAATTGACCACACTTCTCCTCAAATTTACGCATGAGTAGCATAGATTCGTACCATTTTAAGTATTGGGTCTTAGTGAATTTTGTTTGTTTTGCCATGTTACTATTCTTCGTTTGCGTTGAGCAAATTTATATAATTAGGTCTTTAGCTCAGAACTAAATATCGATAGTTATAAAAACCTTTGAAACCTTAGCTTTTCAAGCCTTTACTTGAAAATCTAAATGGCAACAGTTGCTTTACTCCATTGGTTTTAATTACTCCGGCATCAGACCCCATAATTACAGAAATAGCTTGCTTGGAAATTTCTTCATATTCGGCAATTACTTGTCGACAAGCGCCGCAAGGTGAAACTACCTCATCAACTATGAAGTTTTTAGAATACGCATAAATGGCTACTGATTCAATTTTTTGTTTTGGATATGAGGAGTGTGCTGAAAAAAGGGCGACTCGCTCTGCACACAGTCCTGACGGATAAGCTATGTTCTCTTGATTTGTACCAAGAATAACTTTCCCATTCTCTAATCGAACAGCAGCGCCTACATTAAAACCAGAATAAGGCGCGTAGGCATTTTGACTAATTCTTTTTGCTTCAAGAAATAATACTTTATCTATATCCGATAATTCAGAAGCATTTGAGTATTCTTCAAATTCGCATTCTATGACCTGCTTTTTCATGCTTCAGATTTATAGACCAATGCAACGGCATAGGCTTTAACCCCCTCTTCTCTTCCAACGAAACTCAATTTTTCACTAGTGGTAGCTTTAATAGATATCTCGCTGGTATTAACAGAAAGTAACGGAGCCATAGTTTTTTGCATTTGCTCAATATGAGGATTTATTTTTGGCTGCTCCATTACTATTGTCGCATCTATATTTCCTAGCCGGTATCCATTTTTATTTAAGATATAACCTACCTCTTTAAGTAGTAGCTTACTGTCTGCTCCTTTAAATTTTGGATCAGTATCTGGAAAATGGTACCCTATATCTCTAAGATTAGCTGCTCCTAAAATGGCATCGCAAATGGCGTGAATTAAAACGTCCGCATCTGAGTGTCCTACTGTCCCTAAATGGTATTCCAGCTTTATTCCACCTAGCCAAAGCTCTTCACCCTGCGATAACTGGTGAATATCATACCCAAAGCCTATTCTGAAGTTCATTTATGCACCTCCACCAGCAGCACCACCAGCAGGAACTGCAGAACCTGATTTATCTTCATTAAAGTTGAAGATTAGAGTGAATCTGAGGGTATTTTGAAGCGGAGATTGAACTCCTCGCTGTCCAAAATATGCTGGTATTAAATATGAAAAGTCTAAACCAAGCACTTTATATCTTAAACCGGCACCTAAGGTGAAGTATTTTCTATTTCCCTTCAACTCATGCTCCCAAAAATATCCCGTTCTTATCGCAAATAAATCATCGTACCAATATTCTAGACCTGTTCCGAAGTTTATCTCTCTCATCTCCTCTCTGAAAACACTTCCTTGTTCAATTTCGTAAGTTCCATCGCCTGTTATAATGGCATCTCCATTTTCATCGCGAATCACATTTCCTGGAGCATCACCAAATGAACCAACCATTCCTTCAACAACGGGACGATTTGGGTCTTTGCCCGCTCCAATAACAAAATTATTGCCCTCAGTAACGAAGTTTCCATTTGCGTCTCTCAAGTACGTTGGAGGTGTTGGAACTAGCAATTTATTGAAGTCCGTATGAATTGAAATCTTATTATACTTATCTATGTGATAGGTAAATCGGGGTCCAATTCTTAAATTAATTGGCAGAAAATCTTTTTCAGTAGAATTTGAATACGAAACCTTACCGCCAATATTGTTTATAGACATTCCAGCTGCCCATTCTGCTTTTCTATCACCAAGTTTAAACTTCTCCGATTGATAATACAAGGAGATATCCGATGCAACTGTTTGACCAGGCTTTGTATCTGCACCAGCCACGGTAATGCCACCAGTAAGGTTTGAATGAATATATTTAAAACTAACTCCCCCTGAAAAATTATCTGAAAATTTAGCAGCAACACTTCCGTTTATTGCAAATTCATTTGGCCTAAATTGAGTTAAGTTAGCACCAGTGTTATCGGTAAATTGAATATCGCCAAGACTGAAATATTTTATACCTCCACCGAAGGTTATAATTTTATTAAGGTTGTAAAAAAACGTGAAATAACTCAAACTAATGTCAGGTACTAAGTTCCTTAACCAAGGCGTATAGCCCATTGCAAAACCATATTTCTCATCAATGAATGCAAGTTTTGAAGCATTCCAGTGCATAGCATTAATATCTGGACTTGTCGCAACTCCAGCATCACCCATCGCGCCATGCCGAGAATCAGGCGATATTAATAAAAAAGGAACCGCAGTGGTTATAGTATTCAATCTGGCCTCATCAGCCTGTGAACCGTTGATTTCTCCAGTTGATATAGTTCCTTGACTTACTTGACCAGAAGAAGTATAACCCAAAACGGTTAGTACTCCAGCAATTAGTAAAGCGACTAAATTGTTCTTTTTTATAATTTCCATAATAAAAGTCTGCAAATATAAGGTTTGTCACCTTTACTTAATGCAGTATTACAAGTTTCTCAAACTTATCGGCAATATCGCCATTGGGTGATTTAACGTATACTTTATAGACATAAACACCCTTCCCTATTTTATCTCCAAAATCATCCAACCCATTCCAATTAATTGGCCCTAATCTAAACCCTTTTGAATTATAGTTACCATCAATTGTCTTAACCACTTTACCCGAAATAGTAAACACTTGTATTCTGACAAACAAATCCTGATTAGGATGATTGTGCTCTAAATAGAAGTCGGTATTTGTAGTGAAAGGGTTGGGGTAATTTAGCACATGGTCAAGAGCTAGTTCCTCACTTTGAGAAACAACAAAGGCAATATCAGCAGTTGAAGAGTTATTATATACATCCCATGCCTTTAATTGGAGCGTGTGATTTCCTTCGCTTAAATCAGATAGAGGATAATTAACTACCCCTTTTTGATACGAGTTTAATTCCGTCTCATAATATTCATTTAAAACAATTTGATCTACTGTATTAGCATCAATAGTTGCCGCTATATCGTGCCCCACACCACTGCCTGTGGTATTAATACCGTTTAAATCAAATAATTTAGCGTAAATGTTAGGACTTTCGTCAGTCATTCCTCCATTAACAAAAGTGCTATCGTTCATAAACAAATTTATTTGAGGGCCTAGTTTATCTTCAGCAGCTTTCGGATTTTTACCGCCAACGACAGCTGACATATCAAATCCATTTGCGTCGACAATACCATTATCTGCATAAAAACTAATTTTACCCAAGCCATAACTATAATCAATATCTTTAGGTACAACAAATGAGAAGGAAAACTTTCCGTCTTTTACTGAAGCCTTTCCTCGAAACAAAACACTGGTTCTCACCTTAAAATCTAATGCTCCTCTTTGGACATCATCATTATTTAATGTTTTGAGATTCTTTTCTTTGTCAAATACGGTGGGATAAACAATTCCATTAAAATCCTTTAGTAGCTCGTTTGTTTTCCGATTTCTAACCTCGCCTGTTATTGTAACTAAATCTAGGGCTCGTATTGTATCCGGAATTGATGTTGCCACCACTTTTTCTTGAGGGTAAGCAAGGCGAACCGCTGGATCTCCTAATAATGCGAAAACCCTGCTGTTTAAAGATGTTTGAACGGCTTTTGTTAATCGAGCTAAATCGCCCAATCTTGGGTATTCGTCGTATTCATCGTAAGCAACTTCATTAAATTTTTGAGCAAGTGCAAAGTTTGGAGTAGAATATACCAATCTAGTGGTCGTTAGCAAAGCTATTCCACCTCCATCTGGATTTAAGAAAACAAATTCGCCTGCGGATGTTCTTTTAGGGTCATCAAACCTGCTAAATTCGCATGTTGCGGTAATTAGCAGTGGCATGTTATTAATGTTATCCCATTTGTTAATTTGAGATACTTCTAAAATTCTTTCATGCGCCCAACCCAACTCACCGCCGTGACCTAAATAATTCATGGTAAGAGACCCCCGCTGAACAGCATCATCAACTGCTTTATTAACATCAGGATATCTGTGTCCGCCCGGTGTTGCACGCTGAGGATAGGCATCAGCCAATACTTTAACTACATTATATCTTGGAAAAACAGTATCAACTTCAGTTGAAAGTTTATCCACTTGTATCATATGGCTATTTCGATCTTCATCATCGGCAATAAAAGTCAATTTATTTCTCCATGGGCCAAATGAAGCATCGCTGTAATAGTTTCTAACCTTGGTTACAGCATCAGAGGCTTGTCGGGCAGTTTTCACAGGAAACCGTCCTACTCCAACTTCCATAATCCCTTCGGTAATAGAGCCACTATAATCTGGAGATAAATACCCAATGTAGTCATCAGTCGCTATTGACGAAGTGGGTGATAAAGATTCAACAGTTTGATAAATCGGAATGTAATTCGTATTGCCTGAAACACGATTTTTAAAATCATACGATGCATCACCAAAAAGCAAAACATAGCGAGGTCCTGTAGTATTTTCAGCGGTCTCTTTTAAAAATCTAAGGTAATTTTTAATGGCAGACAGGTCTTGTCGGCCGCCACTGAATTCATTATAAACTTGCCTAATGTCAACGACGATAGTAGTCAGTTCATCTGCATCTCTGTGCAGTTCAGCTAGCTCTTCAGCCTGACCAAAAAATTCGTTCGGAGAAATTATTACCATATCAATAGGGCTGGAAGGTCTCAAATGCAAGTCCTGGTTATCAACTATAGAAAAGTTTGAAGGAACCTTCAAATTATTAGGATCAAAGACAATATACTCACTGGTATCTCCTCCTCTTGAATTAAACCGGGCTTTGCCGTTTGATAAGGAAAACTGAACATTTTTAGGACTCAATGGGGTACTGATATTCCAAATTTGCACATCTGCTCTTGGAGCAGCTAGCTCATAGCTAAAATTGTTTGCTTGGTTAAATGTTGAAATATTTCGGAAAGCCATCTGACCTCCAGAAAACGTCAAACTTCTTTTACAGTTTACCATAACTTTATCCAACCAAGCCTGAGATTCGCCATTGACTTTTGAAAAGTCTAGAAAAACGGAAATTTTACTTCCAGTTGGTTTTCCACTAAAAGAAAAGCTATTATAAATAGCGTACTTATCCGTATAATCACCACTTACACTTCCCCCATTATAGCTGCCGTTACCTATAGAGCCTGCAGATGCTGTCAAGGTACTATTTGAATTTAGTGAACGAACCGCTGAATTAACTCGAACCGTTGCATCTTTTGTCCTTATGATGTTTGGGAAATTAAAATCAATCGAATAGGCTGTTGTTGCATTAAAGTGCTCCCCAAACCATATTCTACCACTTGAAATAAGGTTTGTATTTTCCAACTCATGCACATCATAATCATCAAAATCATTGATAATAGATCCCCCTGCTGCAGAAAGTTGATTGGTTATTGCAGGAACTACAGCAGATGAGTTAAACGAAATAAAGAAATAACTGGAGTCAGAGTAGATATTATGGGTGTATACATATTCTTCACCTTCTAATTGCCAATCATGCGGCCCTGGAATATAAAAAACTGCATAATCTCCTTTATCAATTTTCTCATCTTGAGCACCTCTTGTGAATATCGGTACTTGAGTTAGGTCGTCTATAGGTGCAGTGTTGTTTTTTTCAGAAAGCATTCCACCTTCCGCAGCAAATACTTTTAGCGCGTTTAAGTTAGTCACTAATGGGTTAAAGCCCAATCTTTGAAAAAAAGCATAATCCAACTTTACCATTCCGGAATTTGCGACACCAATTTTATACCATGTGCCACTAGATAATACACTATTCCGTTTCCATGAAACCCGAGACCCATAAGAATTTGCCGTTTTGCTGTAGTTAATTGAGATTGATTGTATTTTTTTAATCTCTCCAGATTCCTTTACAAATGGTATGAAACTAATTGAAACCATCGTTTTGCCAGAAGCATACTGTGACACTAGTTTAAAGTTTGGCTTATTCCCAATATCCGCAGTAAATGGCCTGACCACTTGAAGCTCTTCGATTGATAAAGGGACTGTTATCAATTCAAAGCTCTCGATTCCCTCAGCTTTAAATCTGCTGGAATGAGCATGTTGTAAAGTAACACGTGGCAATGCGCTTCGCTCTAGTTCATAAGAAGCGCCTTCTAAAAAAATATATTTCTTATGGTCATGCTCAAAAGTTTGGTCAGTTACAATTTGCCCCCAATTGAACTTTGCCTCAATTTGAGATACAGCAGCATTTGTGAGCAATAGTGCAAAGGCAAAAATTAAAGGTTTTAAAAAATTATCTCGAAGCATTCTCAACTCACAAATATTTTGACAGGGTTTCGTAAATGGCAAAAGTCGTACTCTGAACGACGTGAATTTGTAATTATTGTATAAAAAAAGCTTAATGCTTTATTTACCTAGATTTCAAAATTAAGTTTTCAAAAACAAAATATTTCGTATAATTGCTGACAAGATAAGCGAAATATATATGTCGAATAGACTTTTTATAAGAGTCATATTAGTTTGGTGCAGTTTGATGAGTGTGGTGGAATATGGCTTTTCGCAAGATCCTATCTACTCTCAATTTTACGCCAACCCATTGTATCTAAATCCGGCGCTAGCAGGCGTTGAGCGATGTCCTAGATTTGCTATGAACTATCGCAATCAGTGGCCTGGTATTGCCAACGGAGGTGGAAACTATGTAACGTACTCCGCTTCATATGACCAACACGTTGACGCAATAAGCGGCGGGCTTGGTATATTGTTAATGCATGACCGTGAAGGTGTTTCTGGTATTTTTAAGACAACTAGGGCAAGTGCAATCTACAGTTATAATGTTGCCGTTAATAGAAAACTTTCTCTCCGTTTTGGTGGTGAAGCCACTTATTTCAACAAAGCCATTGATTGGGATCAGCTCACTTTTGGGGATATGATTGACGAGCGTTATGGTTTCATTTATCCAACTCAAGAAACACCTATAAGAACAAGTGTTCAGGGAGTGGATTTCTCTGCGGGAGCAGTGGCTTACACAAAAAACTTTTATGGTGGTCTAGCTGTACATCATTTAACAGAACCTAAAGAAACTTTTCTTACCGGTGACGAAACAGCTCTTCCAAGAAAAGTAACAGCACATGCTGGATGGGTAATTCCCATTAACAAAAGATACCCAGATGAAGGTGCTGTATCTCCTAACATAATGTTTCAACAACAGGGAGGCGAGTTTTCTTTAGATCCTAATGCAAGACAATTCTATTTAGGAATGTATGCATACAAAGGCCCATTAGTAGCCGGTCTTTGGTATAGACCTGGAGATGCATTTGTGCCAATGATTGGTATTCATACAGATTATGTGCGATTTGGTTATAGTTATGATATTACAGTTTCTAAACTAACAAACAGGAGTGGTGGCTCTCATGAGGTTTCATTAGCACTATTATTTGATTGTAAACCTCAAAGAACAAGGTTTAGACCAATTGCTTGCCCTAAATTTTAATTCATATTATACTATTATATTTGAAGCGACGTTATCTAAAAAATTTGGATATGAAAATATTGAAATACAGCTTATTAGTAGCACTTATCGGTTTCCTTTCCTCATGTGGTAAAGAGCAATCCTCTGCTACAGGATGGAATTATAATGACCGCAACAATGGTGGTTTTCAAAAAATGCCGTTTGAGGATCAGGAAACTGGGCCTAATTTAATTTTGATTGAAGGCGGTACATTTACGATGGGAAGAGTTGAACAAGACGTAATGTTCGACTGGAATAATTACCCTAGAAGAGTGACTGTTTCTTCTTTTTATATGGATGAAACTGAAATAACCAATCATTTCTGGTTGGAATATTTATATTGGTTGGGTCGCGTTTTTGGAGCAGATTATCCCGAAGTTATTGTAAAGGCGTTACCGGACACTTTGGTGTGGCGAAGCAAATTGGCATACAATGAGCCATACGTAGACTATTATTTGAGACACCCTGCCTACAGAGATTATCCTGTTGTAGGAGTAACATGGAAGCAAGCAAATGACTTTTGTCTTTGGAGAACTGATAGAGTCAATGAATACATTATGATTCGAGAAGGGATTCTTGAGCATTATGTAAATCAGGCAGCTGAAGATAACTTTAATACGGATGCTTACTATGCTGGCCAATATGAAAGTGGTAAAGCTGCAGAAGGTGTTCCTGATTTTAACCCTAATGGAACGGGGTATCGTAGAGTGAAAATGGAAGATGGTATTATGCTTCCAAAATACAGGCTACCAACCGAAGCAGAATGGGAATATGCTGCTTACGGTTTAATCGGAAACTCCATAGGTGAGCGTGTAATAGAACGTAGACTCTGGCCTTGGAACGGTCATGCTGTTCGAAACCCGGAAGAAGAGTACATAGGTAGCATGATGGCTAACTTCAAGCGTGGACGAGGAGATAACATGGGTATTGCAGGAAAATTAAATGATAACGCAGATGTTACTAACCCTGTTTATGCCTACTGGCCGAATGATTATGGGTTATACAACATGGCTGGCAATGTGAGTGAGTGGGTAATGGATGTTTATCGTCCTTTAAATACCGAAGACAATGAAGACTTTAGGCCTTTTAGAGGTAATGTTTATCAAAAATTACTCGTTGATGAAGAAGGCTATGTAGCTGAGAAGGATAGTTTAGGGCGTCTTCAAAAAGTAGATGTAACAGAAGAGGAAAACCTTGATCGTAGAAATTACCAACGTGCAGATAACATAAACTTCTTAGATGGAGATTACGAATCGCACATTGATAGATTGCATTGGGGAGATGACTTTGAAAACACAGAGGAAAACAAAACAGAAACTACATTTATGTATGAGTACGGTAAGAAGTCATTAGTTAATGACGATACACGTGTTTACAAGGGTAGTAGCTGGAAAGATCGTGCTTATTATATGAATCCTGGAACAAGAAGATTCTTAGAAGAAACTCAGCGTACGTCTTATATTGGATTTAGATGTGCTATGGATAGAGTTGGCAGCCCTGTTGGCTTAGGGAATTAATAACAAAACATACTTATTAAAATAGGAAAGCCCTCTTGATTCTGTCAAGAGGGCTTTGTTATTTTTATACCATGATTACTTTACTTGAAGCTTATAAAGAATGTGCAAGATCAGTGTGCACCGATACACGAAAAACAACCTTAAATTGCTTATTTATTGCTCTCAAAGGTGACAACTTTAATGGAAATCAATTCGCAAAACAAGCCTTAACATCTGGAGCAAAGTATGCAGTTATCGACGAGGCAGAATATGCAATTGACGGGAAAACAATACTAGTATCGAATGCCCTTGCTGCGCTTCAAAGCTTAGCTAATTCATATAGGAAAGAATTTGACATTCCTGTTTTAGGAATTACTGGCTCAAACGGAAAAACAACCGCTAAAGAGCTAATTCATGCTGTTATTTCAAAGAAATATAACTGCCATAGTACACCTGGAAACTTCAATAATCACATTGGCCTGCCTCTCACACTGTTAAGTATGCCAAAAGGCACCGAGTTTTGCATCCTTGAAATGGGCGATAATCATATGGGTGAGATTGCTACATTATCTTTAATTGGAGAACCTACGCACGCTCTTGTGACCAACGTTGGAAAGGATCATATAGAAGGGTTTGGTTCATTTGAGAACAATAAACTTGCAAAGAAGGAATTATTCGATTACATCAGCAATACCAATGGCACTGCATTTATTCCAGACTTTGAAGCAGAGGTAAAAAAACTTGCGAATGATGTGGAAAAACAGATTTCTTTTGGAAGCGACTCTTCAAGATACAAGGTTACTTTTTCAGGTGCAGCTCCCTTTATAAGTTACAAAAATGAATCTGGACAAGAATTTACAACAAAGCTTATTGGTGAATACAATATTTTCAATATTCAAATGGCCTATGCAATAGGCAGAGAATTTGGTGTAACTGAAAATGAAATTCATGAAGCAATCTGCAGCTATCAGCCAGCAAATCTAAGGTCCGTTTTTATCGAGCAAAACTCAAATGCAATATTTCTAGACGCTTACAATTCTAACCCTTCCTCACTAAATGCCGCTTTAAAAAGCTTCGAAAAGCAGCATTTAAAGCCATCTCGAGCGGTAATTATTGGAGATATGCTTGAACTCGGTCAGGAAAGTTTAAGAGAGCATCAAGCTATTGTTAACGATTTAACTAAATCTGACATAGAAGTATATTTAGTAGGGAAAGAATTTGAGAAAACTAACCATGGCCCTTCAATGTACTGGTTTCCGACTAGGGTAGAATTGTTAGAGCATTTTATAGAAAACCCTGTACAAAATACTCAAATCCTAATAAAAGGTTCCCGTGGAATTCGTCTAGAAGAGGTATTAGAAGCCTTATAATGCTCCTTTCACCAAATCTGACATACTTGTTTTAACGGATAAAATATTTCTCAATTCAGAAATAGAAACACGAGTTTGCTTCATTGTGTCTCTGTCTCTTAAGGTTACTGTTTTATTTTCCAGGGAATCGTGATCAACCGTAATTGCGAAAGGAGTTCCAATTGCATCTTGTCTTCTGTATCGCTTTCCGATCGCATCCTTCTCGTCGTATTGCATGTTGAAATCTAATTTCAAATCATTAAAGATTTCCTTTGCCATTTCAGGCAATCCATCTTTTTTCAAGAGTGGTAAAATAGCACATTTAACAGGAGCTAGAGCTGGAGGCAATTTAAGAACAACTCGACTAGACCCGTCTTCTAACGTCTCTTCTAGCAAGGAGTTTGAGAAAATCGCCAAAAACATTCTATCTAACCCTATTGAAGTTTCTATTACATAAGGAGTATAGTTTTTATTCTCTTCCGGATCAAAATATTGCAGTTTTTTACCGGACTCTTCTTCGTGACTTTTTAAATCAAAATCTGTTCTTGAATGAACACCTTCTAACTCTTTGAATCCCATTGGAAAGTCAAATTCAATATCGCAAGCAGCATTTGCATAGTGAGCCAGCTTAATATGGTTGTGAATACGGTATTTATCAGGATCAATGCCTAGGTTTATATGCCATTTTAATCTTCTTTCTTTCCATTCTTCGTAGGCCTCTAGTTCAGTTCCTGGCTTTACAAAATATTGCATTTCCATCTGCTCAAACTCTCGCATCCTAAAAATAAATTGTCTAGCAATTATTTCATTTCTAAAAGCTTTTCCAATTTGAGCAACTCCAAACGGAACTTTCATTCTTCCTGATTTTTGGACGTTTAGGAAGTTTACAAAAATTCCTTGGCAAGTTTCTGGTCTCAAATAAATTTTAGAAGAGCCGTCTGAAGTTGAACCCAGTTCAGTACTAAACATTAAATTAAATTGACGAACATCGGTCCAATTTGATGTTCCTGAAATTGGACAAACTATACCTAACTCTTCAATTAAGGATTTAATTCCGGGCAAATCATCAGTCTCAAGTAACTGCCCCATTCTTTTACTTATGTCCTCAATTTTTTGAGTGTATTGAAGTACTCTCGGGTTAGTCGCAAGAAAAGTGTCCTTATCAAATTCTTCACCGAAACGTTTTGCAGCTTTTTTTACTTCCTTTTCTATTTTCTGAATACGGATTTTCTCCATGTAATCTTCCAATAAAACATCTGCCCTATACCGCTTTTTTGAGTCTTTATTATCTATCAACGGATCGTTAAAAGCATCAACATGGCCTGATGCTTTCCATGTTTTAGGATGCATAAATATTGCAGAATCAAGTCCCACAATATTCTCATTACCATGAACCATGGTTTTCCACCAATATTCCTTGATATTGTTTTTCAATTCTACTCCATAAATACCATAATCATATGCAGCACTTAAGCCATCATAAATTTCACTTGAAGGAAAAACATATCCGTATTCCTTTGCATGTGATACAATTCTTTTAAGCGGATCTTCGTTAACAGCCATGTTGACAATTTTGCGCAAGTTTACAATGATTCCTGCTTTTGAAAAGTATTAAAAGTCTATTCTTTTGAGTAAAAACTCCAATTCGCTAATCATCATTGCAGTTGCACCCCAAATAACCTTACCATTGATCTTATAAACAGGAGCATCAATTGAAAAGTTATGTTTGGAAACCAGCACTTTTTCAATTGTTTTATTTGCCGTGTCAAGTAATTCTCGAATTAAAACTGGAAGTATAGCACTTACCTCTTTTTCCTCCGGTATAAACTTAAAATCGGCATCAATACAAGCTAAGTAGGGTTTTACATAAAAGTTACTCGGCGGAATATAAAGCTCAGACAACTCTCCAATGATTTCCTCAGATTTAAACTTCACTCCCATTTCCTCTTCAAACTCCCGCAGTGCAGTGGCCTTTAAGTCTAAATCATAAACTTCTTTTCTACCTCCTGGAAAACTAATTTGGCCGCTGTGATGACCATTATAAGTATTTCTTTCCATGAGTATGGTATGCCACTGATCATCTGACCTAAACAACAAAACAAGAACAGCGCTTAATTTCGCTGTTTTTACTATTTCATCATAATTTTGGTCTAGAACTCTTTCCGTAGGAGCCATTACCCTGTGAGCTTCGATAGCCGGCAACCCTTTTGAAATTTCGCGTTTAAGAAGGTTAGGAAGATTTTCCATTAACCAAATAAATCTTCAAACACTTCAACGACAGAGTGAAACGCTTTTATTTCAATTTTATGAGCAGAAACATCAATTCCTTTTAAAGCGTGTTTGGAAACCAAAATACAATTGAAGCCAAGTTTTTCTGCCTCTTCTATTCTCTTTTGAAGTTGAGTAACAGGCCTTAATTCTCCTGATAAACCAATTTCAGCAGCCAAAACCAATTCAGGGTCAAGGGGAATGTCTTCAGACGAGCTCAAAACCGAGCAAACTACAGCCAAATCCATTGCGGGGTCGTCTATTTTCAAACCTCCGGCAATATTCAAAAACACATCTTTAGCACCTAATCTAAATCCACAGCGCTTTTCAAGAACCGCTAGAAGCATATTCAGTCTGCGCAAATCGAAACCTGTGGACGATCGCTGCGGAGTTCCATAAACTGCACTTGAAACTAAGGCTTGAATTTCAATTAAAAAGGGTCGATTACCTTCAATAGAGGCGCCAATACATACGCCACTTAAATGACTGCGTTCTTTATTAATTAGAACTTCGTTTGGGTTTTTTATTTCCTTTAGACCCCCACTTACCATTTCAAAAATACCCAGCTCTTGAGCAGAACCAAATCGATTTTTTGAGGATCGCAATATTCTGTAAACATGGTTTCTATCCCCTTCAAATTGCAGTACAGTATCAACCATATGCTCCAAAACTTTAGGCCCGGCAATTGATCCTTCTTTATTTATATGGCCAATTAAGATTACTGGAGTTGCTGTAGTCTTTGCAAAATGAATAATCTCACCTGCACACTCTCGGACCTGAGAAATACTGCCAGCATAACTTTCTATTTGCTCAGAGGCAATTGTTTGAATTGAATCAATAATAACAAGGGCGGGTTTTGTCTCGCGACACTTTTGAAGGATAGATTGTAAGTTGGTTTCAGAATAAATTGAGCAATTGCTAGATTTATCAGTAATTCGATCTGCTCTTAACTTAATCTGCGTAGCACTTTCTTCTCCCGATATATATAAAATCTCTTTATTAAAACGCAAAGAAATCTGTAAAAGAAGTGTGCTTTTACCAATTCCAGGCTCACCGCCTATTAGGATAACCGAACCAGGTACAATTCCACCGCCAATTACTCTATCGAACTCTTGACTTGCAGTTGGAAAACGAGGAAAATCAGCAACTTTTAAGTCATCAAGTTTAACAATTTCGGCCTTTTCTAGAAAATCAGTTGATGATTTCTGTTTTTTACCAGTAGTTTTTTCTTCTACATAAGAATTCCACTCGCCACACGAGTTGCATTTACCCATCCATTTTGGAGAGCTATTTCCACAATTCTGACAATAGAAAATTGATTTTACCTTAGCCATTTATTTATGTGCCTCGATAATTTTTTGTTCCAAAATACTCGTTGAATAACCAGAAACAAATGGTATCACTTCCACCCTGTTTCCAAGCATTATCATTTCATTACTACCCACAATATAATCCTGTTGATCTGGATCTTTTTGAGTAACCGAGTAATCTCCTCCTTTCACTAAAATTGAGGGCTCTAGCTCCTTTATTAAACGCAATGGAGTATCGTCATCAAATAACATAACAAAATCTACAAACTGAAATGCTGCTAGAATCATTAATCGTTGATTTTCATCTTTAATTGGCCTTGAAACACCTTTTTCTAACCTTCTAACAGAATCATCAGTATTAACTCCAACAATAAGCACATTTCCAAGCTGTCTTGCCTTCATTAAATAATCAATATGCCCAAGATGAATTAGGTCAAAACAACCATTTGTAAAAACAGATTGCTTGTTTTCTAGCTTGAACTCTTCTTTTAATCTAGAAAGGTCATCAAATGAAATTATTTTATGTTCAAGCTTGTTCAATTGCATTTTTTGCAAGCATTTTATTGTAAAGTGGCATTAACGCAAAAGACAAGGCGCCAAATACTAGAAGGAGAATCGTTTGAGCCGACCAAACAATCCAACCAAATGCACCTGCCACACCTTCTGAAATTCCGTAAAGTGAAAGCACTTGAACTATTGCCAAAGGATATGCGCCTATTCCTCCATTGGTAAGCACCACAGTAAAACCACCCATTACAAAGGCAGTTAATACTCCGCCAAAAGGAACGTTATTGGTTTCTGGAAGACTAAAAAAACATAAGTAAAACATAAAAACATACATTACCCAAATAAAAATAGTGTGCCCAATAAAAGCCCACTTATCCTTCATCTTAAGTATTGCTGCAACTCCCTGAAAAATTCCGCTAACAAATTCCCTGACTTTAAGAATGAATGGATTTTTAATCCCTTTACTAAAAAACAGGTAAAACAATGAAACCGCACCAATTGCCATAACTCCCACAAGAACCACAACGATAGTTAATGAGAACTTGTTTTCAATTGCTGTGAAGATTTCTTCAATTAATCCACCCAAGACTTCTAGCTGAATTAATGCAACTACAATCGTCATTACAATTAAAATTATAAAATCAGCAACGCGTTCTGCAATTACGGTCCCCAATAATTTTTCGAAAGGAATTTTCTCATACTTAGACATAACTCCACATCTGCTGAACTCACCCAGTCTTGGAACAGCAAGGTTAACTAAGTAAGCAATCATTACAGCGAAGAAACTATTCCAAAACTTTGGCTGATAGCCAAGAGGGCGCAGAGTATATTGCCACCGATATGCACGGCTTATATGACTTAGAATAGCAAAAACTAATGAAAATAATATCCAACCGTAATTTGCATTTTGAAAAGATCTAAGGATTTCTTTTTTTCCCTCTTCGTCAAGCGACTGGGCAAAATACCAAATCAAAAATATTCCTAAACCCAGAGGAATAAAAATCTTAGCTAGGTTAAGCAATTGTTTTTTCACGCTATGCTTTTAAAGAGTTATTCATTTCGTTTGGAAATACTAGTGTTGGTTTAAAAGATTTAGCTTCCTCAAAATCTATTAGCGCATAGGAAATAATGATTACTAAATCACCAACCGAAACTTTCCGCGCAGCCGGACCGTTAAGACATACCTCTCCACTATCCCTTTCTCCAGTAATTACATAAGTTTCAAGGCGCTCACCGTTGTTAATATTTACAATTTGAACCTTCTCTCCCTCGATTAAATTAGCTGCAATCATCAAAACAGGGTCAATGGTAACACTGCCGATATAATTGAGGTCTGCCTGAGTAACTTTTACTCGGTGCAGTTTGGACTTTAATACTTGAATTTGCATAATCTGGCCGCAAAATTAACACTAAATAAACTATAACCTCATGTTATCAATTAGGCGAATATTTTCCACCCAAGCTGCAATAAAAACCATACCGGCCTTACTCTTTAGCTGATTGTAATCACTCAATGTTTCAGCATCAGCTATTGTTAAATATTCTAAGGAAATATTTGAGTCTAACTCAATTTCACCTATAATTTTCTCCAATGCTGAATGAATTGAATAGTTGCGGGACATGCTTACTACTTGTCTTAAATAGTTATTCAGTCTGGCTGCTTGAATTAAACCAGAATTACTTAATTGCTCATTCCTACTGCTTAAGGCTAAGCCCTTTTCAGATCTTATAATTTCATTAGCAATAATTTCAATCTCAGGAAAATAACTATCAGCTAACCTTTTAACAATTAAATATTGCTGATAGTCCTTTAAACCGAAATACGCTTTTTGAGGTCTTACAATTTCAAACAACCTTTTTACTACAGTTGTGACTCCTTCAAAGTGCCCTGGTCTATTTGCTCCTTCCATGACCTTCTCAAGGCCTTTTAAGTCAATTTTTGGAGGCTCTTTAAAGTCATCAGTAGGGTATATATCCTTATCAGAAGGGTGATAAACTACCAGGTTAGGGAATTTAGAGAGTAGTTTCAAGTCTTTCTCCAAATCCCTTGGGTACTTAGCCAAATCCTCCGAGTTATTAAACTGAGTTGGGTTCACATAAATCGAGCAAACAACGTAGTCATTTTCAAGACAAGCCCTTTCAATGAGCTTTAAATGCCCCAAATGCAAAGCTCCCATAGTAGGGACAAAGCCAATTGAAAGCGTGTCTTTTGACAAATTAGCGCTCCAAAAATCAAGTTCTGAATTTGAATGAAATACCTTCATTTATAAACTAGACAGCAACCTGCCTTCAATCGAGGTTTAAAGAGCAAAAATGACTATTTTTTTGTACCTTCGCAGCAACTTAAAAACGGATATATGTCGGATACTACTAGAGTATTGTTTGTAACCCAAGCCATGCAACCATACTTACCTGAAACAAGAATAACAAAAATTTGTCGGGAATTACCACAAGCTATTCAAGAGAAAGGGAAAGAAATTCGAAATTTCATGCCTAGGTACGGCAATATCAATGAAAGAAGGCATCAATTGCATGAGGTAATTCGGCTTTCAGGCATGAACTTAGTCGTTGATGACCATGATCATCCGCTCATTATTAAAGTGGCTAGTATTCAACCTGCTAAAATGCAGGTGTACTTTATAGACAACGAAGAGTATTTTAAAAGAAAGTCTGCGTTGACAGACTTGGAGGGAAATGCACATCCTGATAATGATGAAAGAATGATATTCTTTTGTAAAGGCGTAATTGAAACAGTCAAAAAATTAGGCTGGGCTCCAGATATCATTCATTGTCATGGCTGGATGAGCTCTTTACTGCCTCTATTCATAAAAAAGGTATACAATAATGAACCAATGTTTGCGAACTCTAAATTGGTTTATTCTGTTTATGCTGACGAAATAAAAGAACCTGTAAATAAGAAGCTTTTTAACAAACTTGCCTCTGAAAACATTGAGCCAGCAGACTATGAAGCCATAAAGAATCCTAGCTACGATGCATTAAATATATTTGGCGCTTCATGCGCTGATGCAGTTATCATCGCTGATGAAAACGCTAGTAGCAAAGTGGTAGATTACATAAAAACACTGGACAAGCCAGTACTTGATGGTGCAATGGAAGATTACTTTGATGAGTATGATGCATTCTACGATAAAGTAAAAAACCTTGAAAATGCTTTGGCTGACTAGAATGCCATTTGATTTAAGAAACTTCATACGACCTCAATTCCTTGGGGTCGTGTTGATTTTAGCCATTGTATCTTCTTCTTGCAAGAAGAAAGAAGAAAACTTACAGCCAACGGGGATTGAAGCACAACCAAGTGAAAACCTTTTAGGGTTGCTTACCTCGGACACTTTCCAATTGACCTGTACCACACAGCGTATTGACTCTGTAAGAACAGATGCTTCGACGTTAAATACTGTTGGAAGTTATGTGGACCCCGTTCTTGGAAAAGTAGAAGCATCGATGGTTTCACAACTCAGGTTATCTTCTGAAACTATTGATTTAGATGAACTGAGAGATGTGAAAATTGATTCAGCTGTTCTTAATTTGGTATACTCAGGAAGATACGGAAATACAAATGATCAAACATTTGAAGTCTATGAAGTGACAGAAAATCTTTCTAGCTCTGTGTTTTATTACAGCAGCAGTTTTGTAGCTGTTTCTAATGACCCAATTGGAACTAGAATCAACTCCACAACCATCCCTGCTGCTCCAATTAATGCGGATGGCGAATTAGAAACCCCTTCAATCAGAATTTCATTAGATACAAATTTTGCAAGGAGGATTATAAACACCGATCAATCCAATTATACAAGTAACACCGCTTTTACTAATTTTATAAAGGGCTTGTACATCACCTCAAATAACACCAATCAATCTGAAGGAGAAGGCTCAATACTCTACTTTAACTTATTAGACGTTTACACGAGAATGATTATTTATTACACCAACACTGATGGAACACGAAGTGAATTAGCGTACCTTATTAATAATAAGAGTGTCTCTTTTAACTTGTCAAAAATGACTTACAGCGGCTCAGAATTAGGTAGTGTATTGGAAAAAGAAATTGCCAATGCCGAAAGAGTATACGTTCACAGTTTTGGTGGCTCCATGGTTAAAATAGAGTCTCCGACAATAGCTACCATAACTAAAAACGGTCCTGTGTTAGTTAATAGCGCTAAGCTTATTTTTACTGCTGATACAAAAGATGATAACCTATACCCTCCTCTTTCAAGTCTTTTTGCTTTTGGAAGGTCAGCCGATGGAAACTTATTATATGATTTACCCGATAAAGGAGAGATCCATTATGATGGGGCAATTAATACATCTGGTGGTTATACCATTGGAGTTACTCGATATATTCAAGGTGTACTTGATGGTAAAATCGAAAATAACGGGTTACTTTTGAGAGAATTAGGAGGTTCTGGAGCTCGTTCGGTTATATATGGACCAGGAAGCACCACCAACGCTATGAAATTACAAATATCTTATACTCCAATAAGCTCAGAAACAAAATAATTATGTGTGGAATTGTAGGTTATATCGGCTCTAAAGAAGCTTATCCAATAATTATAAAAGGCCTTAAGCGATTAGAATACAGAGGCTACGATAGTGCAGGCGTTGCATTACTCGAAGATGCCAAAATAAATTTATACAAAAAACAAGGAAAGGTTTCAAAGCTTGTTGAGTTTGCTGAAAATAAAAACAAAAACGGGCATTTAGGAATAGGGCATACAAGATGGGCTACTCATGGAGAACCAAATGATGTGAATTCTCATCCACATCTTTCAAACAGTGGCAATTTAGTCATGATTCACAATGGTATTATTGAGAATTATGCCGCAATAAAAGCTGAACTAGAAAAACGGGGATATGTTTTTCACAGTGAAACTGACACAGAAGTACTTCTTAACTTAATAGAAGATATCCATGTGAATGAAAAGGTATCATTGGGAGCCGCACTTCGCAAAGCACTTAATCATGTAATAGGCGCTTATGCTATTGCTTTAATTGATAAAAATGAGCCCAATAAATTATACGCAGCCAGAAAAAGTAGTCCTTTAGTTGTTGGAATTGGTGACAACGAATATTTCGTTGCCTCTGACGCTTCTCCAATTATTGAGTACACCAAAAATGTAATGTACTTAGACGATGAAGAGATTGCGATTTTAGAGCCCGGTAAAGAAATCGATCTTTTCACGATTCAGAATAAGGAGAAGACTCCATACATTCAAGAATTAGAAATTCAATTGGAAGCAATTGAAAAAGGCGGTTACGACCACTTCATGCTCAAAGAAATTTATGAGCAGCCTAAGTCTATAAGAGATAGCATGCGGGGCCGTTTAAACCTATCAAAGGGAATTGTGAATCTTGGAGGAATTCAAGATTACGAACAAGCCCTTTTGAATGCTAATAGAATTGTCATAGTTGCTTGTGGAACGAGTTGGCATGCTGGGTTAGTAGGCGAATATTTATTTGAAGACTTTGCACGCATTCCAGTCGAAGTAGAGTATGCAAGTGAATTCAGATATAGAAATCCAGTTATTTATGAAAATGATATAGTAATTGCAATTTCTCAATCCGGTGAAACGGCTGATACCTTGGCAGCAATAGAGCTAGCTAAATCAAAAGGGGCAACCGTTTTTGGCGTTTGTAATGTGGTAGGATCTTCTATCTCAAGGGCCACACATGCTGGTTCTTATACGCATGCCGGGCCTGAAATTGGCGTAGCCAGCACTAAGGCGTTTACTGCGCAAATAACTGTTTTAACCTTAATGGCCCTCAGTATTGGCCATAAAAAAGGAACCGTTCCTGCTTCAAGGTATAGATCATTATTGAATGAAATTAATTCAATTCCTAAATTAGTAGAACGCTGCTTAAAAACCGAAGCCGACATTAAAGAAATATCAGCTCGATTTCAAAATGCAAGCAACTTCTTATATTTAGGTAGAGGATATTCTTTCCCTGTTGCATTAGAAGGAGCTTTGAAATTAAAAGAGATTTCCTATATCCATGCTGAAGGCTATCCAGCGGCAGAAATGAAGCATGGTCCAATAGCTTTAATTACTAAAGAAATGCCAGTTGTTGTTATCGCAACTAAAGGTCCTTCATATGAAAAAGTTGTAAGTAATATTCAAGAAGTTAAAGCGCGTAAAGGTGTTGTAATTGCAATAACTACCGAAGGTGATGTAGATGTAAAAGCTATGGCTGATTACACTATTGAAATTCCGGAGATTGAAGAAGCGCTTGTGCCTTTTCTTTCAGTTGTACCTTTGCAACTGTTGTCTTACCATATTGCCGTTCTTAGAGGATGTAATGTGGACCAGCCTAGGAATCTTGCGAAATCTGTAACCGTGGAGTAATTTGTGGAGGGTGAGAGGGGTGTTCAATTTATCCACACCCTCTTTAATTTCATACTTTTTTCTTCCTTTTTTATCCCTAGAAAAACTTCCATTTTTGTTTTTTGAATAGACAATTTTATCATTTATTATAGGAATTCTGAATCCGATATTTAGTTTGTGTTGTTTGGATTCTTCAGAATAATCAAGACATCTAACCTCGTGAATATATTCACTCAAAACCTTCTTTCTCTCCTTCATAGATGAAATTTCACGAAGGTTCTCACCTCTTTTGAAGTGAACATCCAACCAGTCAATCCATCTCTGTTTCTCTCTTATATTATCTATTTTAAACTTCTCTTTTGAAATCTTTTCAGACAACTCATTTGACTTTCCTGTATTAGATTCACACAGAATTTCATAAGTTTCTTTTACCATCTCATTTGAGTAATATCTCTTATCTAATTCTAATCTTCTATCGTGTAGTGATTCTAAATCCTTAGTTAATCTTTTGATTCTATTATTTATACTTCTAATTGAATATCTACTTCGATTCCCAATTAATTCCTCTTTTGTTTTTTGTCTGATAGTTTTAGAATCTTTCCAAACATCTACAAAATGATTCCAAATGATTTCATCGGTTTCATATTGTCTCATAGATTTTGTTACTGAACAATTTGTGTGATTACATCTTTTCTTATATACTCTTTGTCTATGACTACAAGAGTATAGAGGGTTTTTTCTTGACTTCTTAACTCCTTCAATTTTCATTGGTGTCCCATCTCCACATTTAAGAATCCCTTTTAGTAAACCATCGTGTTTTACATTTGATTTTTGACCTTTTTTTCTTGAAACTTTCATCTTAACAGAATCAAAAATTTTCTTATCAACTAACTTAGGACATTCATTCACTAAGTCTCCGTAGGTATCTATTCCAATGTAATTTTTATTATTTAAAATATTGACGATAGTTTCAAGTGGAAATACCATATTATTTGATATCTCATATCTCGGAGGTGGAATATTATTTATCAGTAATTCATGTTGAATCTGAGGAGTTGTTTTACCATCATCATACATTCTATAAATCTTCTCAACCCAATCCCTTGTGTCTTCTCTAGGAACAAGAGATTTACCCTCTAATTTATATCCGAATGGTGGGTCTCCTTTCATATACTTACCCTCTGAAAACAATCTTCTTTTGGAACGATTACTTTTTCTAACTTGAGTTTTAATTTGGTTTTGATTCACCTTAGTAATTATTGTATCTACTAAATCTGTAACCCAATCCCATTCCTTTGGTGTCTTTGATGTCCCAACATATAAACTCACTCCATTTTTTTTCATCTCAACATGAATTAATTGTTGATCCATGTCATATCTTGTTAGTCTTGTTTCATCATCAATCCAAACATTTTTTACTACCCCATCTTGAATCCCATCCATTAAATCAGAGAATTTTGGTCTTACCTCTAAATAGGGTTTCATTCCACTCCCTTGTTCTGTAATTACACAGGGTTCAAATCCAATCGATTTACAAAATTGAATTCCTCTTTCTTTTTGAACATCTAATGAACTTCCACCTTTCTCTTGTCCACTTGTACTAACACGACAATATATGTACATAGTTCTATTTGGATTATCCTTAAATCTTAATTTCATACTAATTCTAATTCTTTACTGAACACCTTTCTCACTTTTGTTATTGTTTTTGGTGAACAACTGATTCTTCCAATTATATCTCTATTTGATTTCCCCATTCTTAATAGGTTCAATATCTTCTTAGTTTGTGGTTTGGTTTTGAATATTAAATCTGATTCTTTAGAACCTTCTTTTCTACCTAACTTCCCACCATTGAGAACATATTGTTTTCTACCCATCTCAGTAATCTCTAAGATTCTTTCTCTTTCCATTTCATAAACTGAAGAAAGGATTGAAGTAACTATATTCCACATTGGATTCTTATCTCCATTAGGAGTATGAGATTCAATACCAATGTTTCTAATCTTTATAGTTACTCCTTTCTCAATTAAGAAATCTAATGTTAAAATTGAATCTTTCAATGTTCTACCACATCTACTTAAATCCTCAAACACTACCATCTTCACTTTATCTTCTTCAACTAATTGAATAAGTTCAGAACCACCCTTTCTTTTATTGAAAGGGATTTTACCACTAACCCCAAAATCATTAATGGTTAAATCGTAATTGTTCTTATCCAATTTGAATCTTTCACCCTTTTGGTTAATCGTTGATGTTCTATTGTATTTTATTATCATAATTGTTTATTTAGTGATTCCCTGAAATTCCAACAATTAAAAGTACTAAATTAACCTGTTATAACCAAGTTTTAATGAATACTTTTTATTTATGAATTGAAGGGAAGTGGGAAATCCATAAAACTTCCCTTCATATTCATCTACCAATCTATGTACTTCGGATATTGGACATACATAATATTTTAATTTGTTCCGTATATCATTTTTGAGATTTGTTCATTCCTTTCTTTGAGTGTTTCAATTTGATATTCCATATCACCATCAAATTTTCCACTTTCCATTTCTCTTTCTAATTCTTCAATTTCATTAAGATTTTGTGAATGTTCATCTTCAAACTCAATGATTTCTAAATCATCGTAACTATCATGTTCTAACTCTTTTATTTTCTCATTAATATTACCAATACATTGTATAATGTATGATTCATCAACTCTTAATCGTTGTATACACTCTCTCAAATATTCAGTATCTGTTATGTCTTCCATATCTGTGTACATTATCTCAAATGTGTTCATATCATCAATTAAATAATCAATGTTTTTCCCTTTTTGTTGAAGTTGGTTAATATTCTTAACTACATTCTTTTTTGTTTTTACTTTACTCATTTTTATTGTTTTTAGTGGGTTAATTGTTGAGGTTTAACCCGTATACCTCATAGATTTATACTTAGTGTTGTTAAATGGGGTATCTCCCCTTAATCAACATACTTAATATACGAAATAGTTGTATCTTTTAAAAGTATTTACTATTTTAGATACAACTATAAAGTATATCTAAAATGTTATCAAAAAAAGGAAGAAAGAAAACCCATAAATTCACTAAAGAGGATTTTACAAAACTATCAACCGAAGAACGAAGGATGAGGGGTAGAATCTCAACTCTTAGAAGGATGATTAAGAAAAGGGAATCTGATATTGAAGAACTGATGAAACCCATTCAAAAGAAACGAAAAGAGATAAAGAATTTTAAAGATGATTTATCAGAGATTACAGAAACCTTTAAGAATTCAAACTACAATTTCCCAAAGTTTAGAGTAGAGGGATATACCATTGTGAAAGGTAAAGATGAAAATGGGGATGATAAATACCACTCATATTACAGGGGTGTATGGTATGTAAACTCAAAGAAGAAACAAATGTATTTAGGTTCTGAAAAATCAGTATGGGAGAAAGTGAAAACGAAGTTCCCTCATTCATTTAAGAAGGATGAATCTATTGAAGAATTCTTTCTTAATGAACTTCAAATGAAGTTTTGGAAAGATGAATATGAAGATTTTAAGAAATAGAGTTTCTAGAGAGTAAACCCCATTAACCTGAATATTGTTAAATCATAAAAAATCCCGTAATTTACAAATCTATAATTGAATAAAATATATGTCAAACCATAACGAAATATCATCATTTATTTGGAATGTCTGTGATGATGTACTGAGAGGATTATTTAAACAACACGAATACGGAGATGTAATACTACCTTTTTTAGTTCTAAGAAGGTTAGATTGTGTTATTGAACCGAAGAAGGATGAAATAATTGAACTCTACAATGAGTTGAAAGATGAGGTTGACCCAACCCCAATTATAAAAAAACAAACAGGATTAAAATTCTTTAATCATTCTAACTACGATTTACAAAGATTGAAGGGAGACCCAAATGGATTAAAGGTTAACTTCCCTAACTACATAAGTGGTTTCTCTCAAAATGTATTTGAGATTTTAGAAAACTTCCAATTAGAAAAACCAGTTGAAAAACTCCTTAAAAACAACAAACTATATCTTTTAGTAGATAAGTTCACTGAGATAGAATTACACCCTAATAAAGTAGATAATCATACGATGGGACAAGTATTTGAAGAACTTCTTCGTAAGTTTTCAGAGATGTCTAACGAAACAAGTGGAGAACACTACACACCTCGTGATGTGGTTAAACTTTTAGTGTCTATGGTGTTTTCAGAGAATACGGAACGACTTGATGGAGTTGGGATAATAAGATCGATTTATGACCCCTGTTCTGGAACTGGAGGTATATTGTCCGTTGGTAAAGATTGGGTAGAAACAAATATTAAAAATGATGTAAGATTAAACTTGTTTGGTCAGGAATTAAATCCTCATACTTTTTCAATTTGTAAATCTGATATGTTGATTTCAGGTGAAAACCCTGAGAATATTAAATTGGGTTCATCACTTTCTAATGATCACTTTGAAGGAAAGAAGTTTGATTATATGATTACTAATCCACCTTATGGGGTTAGTTGGAAAGGGGAAAAAGAATTTATTAATAATGAAAAATCAAATCCAAACGGAAGATTTTCAGAAGGAGTTCCTCGATCATCTGATGGTCAATTGTTATTCCTTCAACATATGATTTCTAAAATGAAGGAGGATGGGTCTCGAATTGGTGTAGTGTTTAATGGATCTCCAATGTTTACCGGAGATTCAGGAAGTGGGGAAAGTGATATAAGAAAATGGATAATCGAAAAAGACTGGTTAGAGTCTGTTGTTAGGTTACCTGAACAACTATTTTTCAATACGGGAATAACAACATATATATGGATCATTAATAATAAAAAGAAAGAAAGTCGAAAAGGGAAAATTCAACTTATTGATGGATCATCCTTTTGTTCGAGTCTAAGGAAAAATCTTGGAAACAAAAGGTATTTCATTTCGGACAATCAAATTGATGATCTTATTGACATTTACACGAATAATGAGAATGGAGAGTTCTGTAAAATTTATGATAACGACTTTTTTGGATATACCAAAGTAACAATTGAACAACCCATAATTGAAGATGGTGAAATAGTTACTAAAAAAGATGGAAGTCCTAAACCCGACACCTCTAAACGTGATTATGAAAGAATTCCATTTTCAATTGACATTGATGAGTTTTTTCAAAAAGAAGTTAAACCTTTTTTACCTAATTCTTGGATTGATAAATCAAAAAATATAACTGGTTATGAAATAAATTTAACAAAATACTTTTATCAATTTAAGAGACCTAGAACTCTTTCTGATATACATTCAGATTTAGAGAAGTTAGAAGAGTTAAGTAAAGGAGTTTACAATAAAATTGTAAGTGATGAAGTATAATACCTTAAAAAAAACTGATGTTAGTTGGGTTGAGAATATTCCAAGTCATTGGGAATCGACTAAGTTAAAGTATGTATGTGATATTTCTAAAAACTCCATTAGTACTAAAGAATTTGAAGATATTGAATTAATACATTACTCTATTCCAAACGTTCAGAAAAATGGAGAAGGTATAAAAGAGTCAGGAAATGATATTGATAGTTCAAAACAACTTTTATTTGGTGGTGAAGTCTTGTTATCAAAATTAAATCCCAGAAAATCTACTGTTTGTATTGTGAAAAAAAATGATGAAATGATAGTTGGTTCTGGTGAATTCTTAACATTTAAACCAAAGAATGTCAACACAAAATTTATTTATTATTTTTTTAAAAACCCTCGTTTTACAGAGTTTCTTGATTCCTGTGTAAAATCAGTTACTAGGAGTCATCAAAGAGTTAAACCTGATATTGTATACAATAGTTGGATTTATCTTCCTCCTCAAAGAGAACAAGAATTGATTGTCAACTACTTGAATAAAAAAATAAATGGAATCGACACGTTGATAAAGTTTAAAGAAGATAAAATAGGTTTATTAAGAGAAAACTTAAATTCAACAATCTATAATTCCGTAACCAAAGGAGTTAGAGTTGGTAGGAGGTTTATAAAGGTAGATTCAAGTTTTATTGAGTCAATTCCTGAATCATGGGTTTTGAAAAGAAATAAGTATTTTACAATTCCCAGAAAGAATAAATCTGAAAATGGTTCCGAAGAATTATTGTCTGTTTCAGAATATGAGGGAGTTATTCCTAGAAAATCTATTCGTGAGGGTGAAGAACATCTTTCTAGATCCGAGTCCTTAATAGGATATCTCAAAGTCAACAAAGGAGATTTAGTAAACAATATTATGTTGATGTGGAAAAGAGGTCTTGGAGTAAGTGATTATGAAGGAATAGTTTCTCCATCATACTCTGTATTCTCATTTAAAAATTCAATCCCAATGTACTTTCATTATTTGTTTAGAACCGATTTATACACATCAGAGTTTAGAAAACATTCAACAGGAGTGATTGATTCAAGATTAAGGTTGTATGATGATGTTTTTGGTTCGTTAAAGTCTCATTTTCCTCCAATTGAGGAACAAATTGAAATTGTTGAATTTATAGAAAATTTTAAAAAGGAAACGGAATCCTTAATAGATATAGAACAGAAAAAGATTGATAAACTTTTGGAGTATAAAGAATCATTGATTTCCAATGTTGTTTCAGGAGTAAAAAAGATATTTACATGAATAGACCAAACGAAGAACGTTTCGAAAAACATATAGAACAAACCTTAATTCAACATGGGTTTACTTCTCGTTTATATACCGAGTACGATAGAAATCAATGTCAACTTCAAGAGGAACTCATAGAGTTTATTAAATCTACTCAAAAGGAAGAGTATGATAAACTACACAAACAATTTGATACTTCAACGGATAAACAACTGAGTAAGATTGTAAATGAACAAATCTCTAAAAGAGGAGTTATTGATGTTCTCAGAAAAGGAGTTAGTACAAGAGGATGTTCTTTTGACATGGTGTATTTTGAACCTAAAAGTGGTTTGAATCCTGAACATCAATCTAAATTTGAAAAGAATCGTTTTGTATCAGTTCGTCAACTTCACTATTCTAATAAAAATGAGAATTCTATTGATTTGGTATTGTTCTTAAACGGAATACCAATTATTACAATGGAGTTGAAAAATCAACTCACAGGACAAAACATAAAGAACTCAGAGAACCAATATAAATACGATAGAAACCCATCAGGAGAACCCCTGTTACAGTTTAAAAGGTGTTTGGTACATTTCTGTGTAGATAACGATAAAGTATCTATGA
>PAME01000023.1 GCA_002707155.1 Crocinitomicaceae bacterium
AAATTGTACAGTTAAATATCAAATTAAAAATAAACAATTAAATCAGTAACTATGAAAAAAGTAATTATTGCAGTAGCCATTCTATTTTCAATCGGTATGGTATCATGCCAAAAATGTGAAGAATGTCATTATGATGGCGTAGATGGCAGTGAAGTTGAAATTGGGGAAATTTGCGGAGATGACTTGAAAAATGCCGAAGAAAATGGCTACACGGTTGGAGACACTGTTGTTACCATACATTGTGAGGCACATTAATCGGTTGGCAATTGAAGATAGTTTATTTTCTATTCCCATTGCCCCCAATTAGAATAGTACTTGGATAGATTCCAACAAAAGAGGTTTAGTTTTTAGCTAGGCCTCTTTTAATTTTTTGAGCGTGCCGTTAAGTTTGGTGATTGCTAAAAAGGTATCAGCTACCAAGGAGAGTGGCGTTATTGTATCGAGCCGTTGACAAGGAAGGAAATACAGTAGATTTTCTATTAACCAAAAGAAGACAGCGTATGTCAGCCCAAAGTTTTTTGATCAAGGCAATTGAGCATAATGGAAAACCTCGAGTGATAAACATAGACAAAAGCGGTTCAAATTCAATTGCCATTCGGGTTTATAACAAACGCACATTAGCAACAAAATCAAGAATTAGAATCAGGAAATGCAAATACTTAAACAATATAGTAGAACAAGATCACCGTTTTATCAAATGGCGAATTCAACAGGGGGTGGGATTTAAAGAATTTGAATCTGCTAGAAGAACCTTATCAGGTATCGAAGTTGTCAGAATGATTAAGAAAAATCAGTTGATTGGTCAAGATAAAACTGTGTTTAAATCGTTCATGTCATTGGCCGCTTAGAATTAAAAAATAATTGTACTTTTAAATTCTTGTCTAACAGATGCGACAGAACCAACGCAGCTGATGCTAGTGGGAACCGAAGTGGAAATAAGGATTTTGAAATCACTTTTGAAATAATAAATCGCAGTACCATAACTCATGTTATGAATTACCCTAACCCGTTTACGACTCGAACTCAGTTTGTATTTACCTTAACGGGTTATAAAATCCCAGACCTTTTTAGAGTTCAAATCCTTACCATAAGCGGCAGAGTCATTCGTGAAATAGACAAACATGAACTCGGACATTTGCATATCGGAAGAAACATAACTGAATATGCATGGGACGGTACAGATGAATTTGGCGATAGATTGGCCAATGGGGTCTACTTTTACAGAGTGCTTACCAAAATTGAAGGAGAAACTGTTGAGCACCGAGATTCAGGTGCAGATGGATACTTCAAGAAAGAGTTTGGTAAAATGTATTTAATGCGTTGATTCGATGCTATTAATTCGTTTATTATACCAACCTCAATCCCTACTTTTGCAGACCTTTTTTGATAGTTAATTGTCTTTGCTTAATATGAACAAAACTGCAGTTGTCCTAATAAATTTAGGTACCCCCGATAGTCCAAGCACAAGTGATGTGCGTAAATACTTATTTCAATTTTTAAACGACAAACGCGTAATTGATATTCCATGGTTATTGCGTAAAATTTTAGTAAACCTAATTATCGTTCCTTTTCGTGCGCCCAAGTCGGCTAAGCTATACAAAGAACTTTGGACAAAAGATGGCTCCCCTCTTATTATCTATGGAAAAAAAGCAAAAGAACTTTTACAGGAATCATTAGGAGACGACTATACGGTTCATCTAGCAATGCGGTATCAAAATCCAGGTATTCCTGAGGTGATGGAACAAGTGCGTTTGGAAAACCCTAGAAAAATCATATGCATTCCTATGTATCCTCACTATGCCTCTAGTTCCTCCGGTAGTACCGTGGAAGAAGTTATGCGAGTAATTAAAAATTGGTATGTAATTCCCGACTTAAGAATAACTGGACAATTCTACGACCACACTGGCTACATTGACACCATTGTGGATAACGCCAAAAAACACGATTTATCCAATTTTGAGCACTTCGTATTCTCCTATCATGGATTGCCTGAGCGTCAGGTTGATAAAGTTTACGACGAAGGCCCTTGCAGTGACAAACATTGTGAGTCGGAAATTACTCACGAAAACTTCCATTGTTACAAAGCAACTTGTTATGCAACAACTCGGTTAATTGCTGCAAAACTCAATTTAAAAGAAAGTGATTACACCGTTTCTTTCCAATCAAGGTTGGATAAAAATTGGTTAGAACCTTTTTCTGATGTTGTGGTTGAGGACTTGGCAAAAAAAGGAATGAAAAAATTACTGGTTTTTAGTCCTGCATTTGTCTCTGATTGCTTAGAAACTACTATTGAAATAAAAGATGAATACGAAGAAATTTTTCATGAGCATGGCGGCGAACAATTAGAGCTTGTTGAAAGCCTGAACGATCATCCAAAATGGATAGCTACCCTTAAAGGTATGGTGTTGAATGGCTAAACTGCGATCGTGTTTAACATTTGAAGTTGAGCACACCATCAACTTCCTGGCCTTAGAAAATCAATCCCCGGTTTTCTATTTAGGAAGCGGCACAAACAATACTGCAGAATACCTTGCCGTGGGCACTATTTCGCAAATTGAAACCAATACAAATCATGCGTTTGAACAATTAAAATTATTCAGAAAAAAAACTCAAGATTGGAGTTTTGGTTGGTTAAACTATGACCTCAAAAACGAATTAGAAGATCTAAATTCGAATAATCCAGCTCAGTTTAATAATCCAAAATTAGTATTTGTTCAGCCCGAATTAGTTTTCAAAATCCTTTCTAGGGAAGGTTGTTTGACAGTTCAATGTCATTTCTTTCCAGAAATAAGCTCTAAAGAAAAAATCCAAAAATTAATAGCTACTGTTTGGAGCAAAATAAGTGAGCCTTTAAAACCAAAAGAAAGTATCGAGTTTCATCCTTCACTTTCGAAAGAAGAGTACCTCAAAAAAATTGAACAAGTCAAAGTCCACATTCAACGAGGTGATATCTACGAGGCTAATTTCTGCCAACAATTTCATGCAAAGGGCAGCATTAACCCATTTTCAGCTTATCAGCGATTGGTAAAGTCCTCTCCCACCCCTTTTGCAGCGTTTATCCGGTTCAAAGAATTTTACACACTTTGCGCCAGCCCTGAGCGTTTTTTGAAAAGAGAAGGTAATAGGGTAATCACTGAACCTATAAAAGGAACAATTTCTAGAAGTTCAGATGCAAAAGAAGATTTGATTTTAATCGATAAACTAAAGAACAGTGAGAAAGACCAAACCGAAAATGTAATGATTGTAGATTTAGCCAGAAATGACTTATCTAAAATTGCAAAAAAGGGCTCAGTAAAAGTTGAAGAGCTTTTTGGTATTTATTCATTTCCACAAGTACATCAAATGATTTCGAAAGTGGTTTGCGAGGTTGACGAAAAGAAAGATTCTATAGATATTATTGAAGCTATGTTTCCGATTGCTTCAATGACAGGGGTCCCAAAAATAAGTGCTTTAAAAATCATTGAGGAATTAGAGAATTTCAAACGTGAAATGTATTCGGGTTGTATCGGTTTTTTTACGCCTGAAGATGATTTTGACTTTAACGTAGTAATTAGGTCCTTATTCTACAATGCAACAACTAATGCATTAAGTTATGCCGTTGGTGGTGCAATTATAAATGCATCAACTCCTGAAGAGGAGTATGAGGAAACAATTCTTAAAGCGAAGGCAATCCAATCGCTGTTCAACTAATCCTTGCGCTCGTTAAACTTTAACCCTAGCACGATTTCGTGAGTACCAGAACTCACCTGCTGAATATCATTTGTAATGATGTCATAAGCATAGCCAAATGAAAAGTTCTCTAAGAAGTTAATTCCAGCAAAAATAGAAGCAGCATCTTCAGAGCGATAGGTACCGCCAAGCCAAATCATTTCATTCCAAATAACACGAGCACCTATATCTATTTGTGGATTAGTAGGAGGAATGTACTTTGCTTGAACAAGAGGCTGAACATCAAATTCATCGTTAATATGAAAGGTATATCCACCACTAATAAAATAGTGATTTTTAAGTGAATTATCCGTTGAGCTATAACCTTCAGCAAGCTGTAATTTCGTTCCAATTAACTGAGGAATAGATAAGCTTACAAAAAAGTCGTCGTGGTATAAATAGGCTCCAAAAGCTGCATCAGGAGTATATGCTGCTGTCCAAACCGAAGCAATTGCTTGGTCATTCTTTTCATTTAAAGTAATCTCAGACCCATCTACAGCAAATTGCATTAGTCCACCAGCCAAGCCAAACGATAGCTTTACTTTATCAGTTATCTTAAAGTTATATGCATAACTTGCTTTAAAGCCTGTCTTTCTTGTAGGCCCAGTAACATCTGAATATACATAACCACCAATACCCATGTTTCCTTTACTTCCAACAGGCCCGTTCATACTTAATAAAAACGTTCGGGGGGCGTCTTGAATACCTACCCACTGATAACGATATGTAGAATTAACATCAAAATAACTATGCGTTCCTGCAACAGCCGGATTCAATACATAATCATTGAGGAAAAACTGACTGTAATGTGCCAATTGCTGTCCAGTAGAAACTAAAGAAATTAATCCCAACCCTACACTCAGAAATACTGCTTTAAAATTCTTCATGACTATCTAATTACAGTTACTGGTCCACTTATAACTGACTCACTGACAGAACTGTCTTTAAGGTCAATGATGTAATAGTAAGTTCCAATTGATATCGGTTTACCTTCGAAGGTTCCATCCCAAGGTATGTAAGGGTCTGTCTCATAAATCGTTTGTCCCCACCTATTGAAAATAGTCACCTTAGCATCGGGAAAGTCTTTAAGTACAGCTATTTCCCAAACATCATTTACTCCATCTCCATTCGGAGAGAACCCATCATTAATTTCAATCTTATCCTCAATAGTCACTACAACCGAATCAATAACAAAGCAACCCTCTATATCACCTACTATTAATTTATATACGGTTGTTTCGGTCGCTGAAGAAACTGGATTCTTAACATTTTCAGCAGACAAACCTTCGCTAGGACTCCAAAGTACTGATGCATTTTCAGGAGCTGAAGGAGAACCTCCAAGGGTTATTCTTTGACCATCAACCATTTTAACATCTTCACCTGCATCTGCAAATAGATTACCTATTTGAGTAATAACAATTGTGTCTGTTTTAATACACACATCTTGTCTGACTTCAACAGTATAGGTGTTTTCCCCTGTTAAAGGTACAACACTCACCGTATCTTGTTTACCCACTAGTTTTCCAGTACCATCATACCAGAATGTAGAATAAAAGTCTTGTGTAGCTACATTAACCTGAAGTTTTTCAGGAACTGAAGCGTTACATGTAGTTCTATTCGAATCAACTTGAAGGATAAATTTATACGTAGTATCAAGTGCAATTGAATCAATAGAAACACAACTATTCTCATCTGTTACATTAATCGTATATGTTCCAGGCAAGAGATTCTCAACTTTCAACTTATTAGAGCCAAAACCTTCAGGACCCGTCCAAGCTATTCGTAGTTTCTGAGTCGAAGCAACCAATGCAGTAATAGATCCATCATTAGTATTTTCACAAGTAGCATCTGTTGTTCTCGAGAAAACGACATTTAATGGGTCTGGACCGTTTACAGTAAAAGATTGCAATGTTTTACAATTATTGGTATCAGTTACTTCAGCTGTATATATTCCAGCACAAATTCCAGAAATATTTGGTGTAGTTTGACCTCCAGGAATCCACTGATACGTTCCAGGACTGCTTCCTGATATACTAGTAAAGATTGCTCCATCACATTGTGAAGCACAACTAACCTGTTCTAGAGAATCTAGACCGATAGCAAGTTTTCCGCCTTTATTATCCAGACTAATCGAAGTAGTATCCTTACAACCTGAGTTATCAGTCACCACTATGTAATACAAACCAGCAACTACACTAATCAATTGATCACTAGTTTGAGCGGGCACAATTGGCAACTCTTGACTACCTAACCAACTATAAGTATATCCAGTTGAGGCAGTATTACCTCCCCTAGCACTGGTAAATATTATTCCATTAGCTATTCCACAAGCTGGAGGTACCTTATTAACATCAACTTTAATTTCTGTTGGTTCTCCAATGGATATTGTCTGTGTAGCAACACAACCAACATTATCTGAAACCTCAACAATATATGATCCTGCACACAGATTACTAACTGTTGGTCCAGTTTTACCAATAGACGGCCAATTATACTTGTAAGGAGATAAAGTTCCCGAACCGGAAGCAGAAGCAGTTCCTGAACATTCATCAAAGCAGTTCGCATCTGTCGAACTAGTAATCACTTTTGGAGCTAAGTTATTATTCAGCCCAAGGCTAAATATTTCAGCATAACCCCTGCTGTCAGTAACTGTAACAAACAATACTCCTGCACAACGTTTTGTAGTGCTGTCAGCAGCATCTCCATTATCCCATATGAAAGAATAAGGTGGAGTTCCTCCAGTTACTGCAACTGTAGCTTTACCATTACATACATTACAATCAGGCTCATCGGTATCAACATTTATGATTATCATTTTCTGAGGCTGATTGATTACCACAGAATCTAAATATTGACAACCTTTATCATTAGTAATAGTAACGTAATTTACTCCAGCACATAACATTCGAGCCGTGTCGCCGACATCTCCGCTACCCCAAGCATATTTATATACTCCTGGTTTTAGAATAGAAATACTTGCTTTACCGTCACATTTTCCAAAAGCGGAAGCATTATTAATCACCGTGATTGTTGTTCCAAGGTTTATAGGTGACTCAATCGTATCGGTTACAACCGTTATACAATTGGCAGCATCTGAAACTTTAACAGAATAAATTCCTGCACATAATCCAGATACATCTTCACCAGTTAAAGTACTAGGCGTCCAATCAAATGTATAAGGTCCAGGAGTTCCAGAAGGAGTTATGAATATTGCTCCATTACACGAACCGATACATGTTTCGTCTATTACAGTATCTACTGTTATTGTCGGACCTGCTGGATTATTAATATTGAATCCAACCGTCTTAGAGCATTTTGCATCACTTACTTCAACCGTATAAGCACCTGCTCCAATACCACTAATTGCGGTTACATTTCCTGCTCCAGTTGACCATTTGTAGGTTAACGTTCCTGTTCCTCCAACTGCTGTAACACTGGCCGAACCATTGTTTTGTCCACAATCAGCACTATCGGTAGTAATATTAACCAAAATATCTAATGGCTCATCAATCACCGCAGAGTCAACCGCAATACAACCCTTGACATCTCTTACTTCTACTAAATAAATGCCTTTACACAAAGAACTGATGGTTGAATCTCTCATGCCAATAGTTGGCCATAAATAACTGTAAGGAGCTGCGCCTCCTGAAGCATTAACGGTAGCACTACCATCACAGGCTCCAAAACAACTTACATCATTTTCAACCATTGCCAAAGTAGGCGCGTTTTGACTACTCAACCCAATTTGGAATACTGCTGAATCGAGGTTTGCATCCGTTACGGTTACATTTTTAATACCTGCACACAGATTAATTGTACTGTCAGCAGTATCATTATTATCCCACTTATATGTATAAGGTGATAATCCACCACTTGGCGTGATTTTTATTTTTCCATCACATTTTCCACACTTAGGAGCAGTAGTATCAATGTTCGTTAAAATAATTTTCACTGGTTCTAAGATTTCAACTGAATCAATTGCTTGACAGCTGTTGAAATCTGTCACAGTTACGTAATTCATTCCTCCGCAAAGGGCAGTTGCAATGTCAATCGTTTCCAAGCTTGTCCATAAGTAAACTAACGGAGGTACTCCGCCAGCTACATTAACTCTTGCGCTACCATCACAAATTGATGGTGCAGAAGCATCACTGATTTTTGTTACGTTAGTATTTAAAGATTTACCTGGATCGATAGTTTCAGTTAAGAATGATTTACAATTGGCAGCATCCTCTACTGTTAAAGTATAAGTGCTAGCACATGCGTTAGTCAAGTCTTCATTTGTATTTGTTCCAGGTGACCATGAATAGACATTACCTCCTGCACCGCCTGAAACATTAACAGAAATACCACCATCGCATTTATTCAAACACGATTCGTGTCTTACACTATCCAAAGCAACAACCGGCGCGTTTTTATCATTAAGAGTAATCGGTTGAATTATTGAACAACCATTTTGATCTGTTACTCTTAAATGATACAATCCTGAACTGCGACTTGCAAGTACAACTCCCGATTGAGGCGGGCTTAGTGCGCTTTGTGCTCCGTCTAACCACTCATAAGTGTAGTTTATTGTTCCACCAGTAACATTACTAGTAATACTTCCATCTGATGCATTACAATTAGGCTCTACGGTTGCAAATGTGTTTTTTAACGAATCTGGTTCTTCAATTCGCACTGTATCCACCGTAATACAACCGGCAGCATCTTCGGCTTGCACTTGATATAACCCAGGAGTTAATCCTGTAGCAGAATCATTACTTATCGATAATGAAGGCCAAGACCATGTAAGTCCTGCTGCACCAATTCCGACGCCAATACCATCACCGGCTCCATTACAGCTAATATCAACTTTTGCTGTTGCAATAGTAGGCCCTGAAGGATTATTTAAAATAAATGGAAATGTTGAAGAACTATTCGCATCTGAAACAGTAACACTGACTAAGCCTGTACATCTATTTGCTGTAAACTGTGTAGTATCTCCATTGTCCCACAAATATTTTATGGGAGGAGTGCCTCCTGTAACACTAACAAAGACAAAACCATCGCATGGTGAAGCTGCACAAGTCGGTTCCTTAACATCGGTAGAATCTAAAGCAAAACCATTAGGTTCAGTAATTTCTATAGTATCTAATCCAATACAACCAGAAGCAGAATCGGTAACTGTTAAGAAATAAGTGCCTGCACATTGGCTAGAAATCGACTGAGAGGTCAAACTTCCAGGCATCCAATTGTAACCATATCTTCCACTTCCACCTGTTGGGGCAGAGGTTGCACGTCCATCACAAACACTTTGAGCACTGGCATTGTTAACGATACTTGCATTGGGCAACAATGGAATTCCCGGATCGATCGTTGCCGATTGAAAGCTCAGACAGTTCTTTTGATCTGTTACTTTAAGAGTATAAGTCCCGGCGCATGCATTCGTAGTATCATCACTGCTACCATTTCCCAATGACCAATCAAAAACGTAAAGCGGATTTCCTCCAGTTACTGTAGTAAATATTGCACCATCGCAAGAGTTTACACAAGTTTCATTTCGAGTACTGTCAAGTACAATTAAAGGTCCGTTTTTATTTCCAATATTGAATGTTTTGTTTATTGTACAACCTCTAGCGTCAGAAATTAGCACGCTGTAACTACCTCCAGCATATCCGTTATCCGTATTTGCAAGTGTAGCTCCTGCATTCGGCCAATTGTAAGAGTAAGGCGATTTACCATTAACTGGGGTCGCTGTAACTGAACCATTTGAAAACCCACAATCTGCTTCAACTACTGCAAAAGAGTTTCCAATAGTATCCGGTTGAAGCACCGAGATAGTGTCTATTACAGAACAGCCGCCGTTTTCGAATACGGTTACAAAATAATCTCCCGCTCCTAGTCCTGTTTTTGCAAATAAAGTGTCATTGGCACCACTGCTCCATTGATAAGAGTAAGGAGCTGATCCACCTGTAACACTGCTAACCCGAGCTGAGCCATTTGTAGCCCCATTACATCGAGCGCTATCTTGTGATACTGTAAAATTAAATGTCGTTGGTACCAATAGCGTAACTGAATCTACTGCAACACAACCATTTGCATCTTGCACTCCGACATAATATTTACCGGCACAGAGGTTAGGTAGGCTATCTAATGTATCAAGTGGAGAGGTAGTCCATTGGTATTTATAGGGTGCAACACCATCTATTCCTTGCGCCCGGGCAACACCATCACAAACTGTTGAATTACAGCTCAATGGAGAAACCGAAGTACTCACATCGATATTGGTATCGTTTTTGATTTCAAAATCATAAAATGATTTACATCCGTTTGTATCTGTAGCTACCAAATTATACTGACCTACGCATAATGAGTCAACGTCTTGAGTTGTATCTCCATTCGACCAGAGATATGAAACTGGCGCTCGAGAAAACACTAATGTTAAGTTTACTTCTCCATCACAAACACCATTACAAGCGGCATCTACAATCCCATTATTTGCACCACCAGTGGGAACTAATATTGGAGCTCCACGATCGTTTACAGAAACAGTGTCCTGCATGAAGCAACCGTTGGCATCAGTTGCAGTAAATGTATATACTCCTGCATACAAATTATTAAGCGTAAAAATATTGTTTGTTCCTGTTCCAGTTTTTATCACTCCAGCACTATCCCAAACCACGTTATAAAAAGGGGAAGTTGAATTTCGAACGCCTCCAAAAACATTAATACGTATAATTCCGTTATCGTCACCACAAGTAGCACTACCTCGCTGACGGACAAAGGCTCTCAAATCAGTAGGTTGGTCCATAGTATAGGTTGCACTTGCAGAGCAACCACCTACTGCGTCAGTCACCACAACTGTATATGCAACATTGCCAACGAGCTTAATAGCTACACTATCGCTAGTTGCTAAAGTATTAACAGTAGAACCATCTGAAGCATTCCAAGCGTATGTATATATTCCACTACCACCAATCGGTGTAACCGTAATACTTCCATCTGGTTCATTAAAACATTTGACTTCAATGGAATCTGAAAAGCTCAATGACAATCCGCTTGGTTCACTAAGTATAATGGTATCAGAAACTGTGCACTTATTATCATCAGTAATTGTAACGCTGTATGCAGTATTTCCACTCAATCCAATAGCAACACTATCTTTTCCAGTTTGAGTTGAAACACCCGTTGTCCAATTGAAAGAATAAGGTGCTACCCCATTAATTGGAGTTGCGGTTACGCTTCCATTGTTTCCTCCAGCACAAAGTATTTTGACTGAATCCGTAAATTGTACTTGAAGTAAATCTGGATCCTTCAACTGGATGGTATCCTTTTCTTCACAACCACCCCCATCTCGAATTGTTACAATAATATCGACACCCGCAGGTAAATTTGTTCTATCGCTGTCAGATATACCTGTTACACCATGAGACCAAGTAAAAGTATAAGGCTGATTACCACCTGTGGGCGTTGAAATAAGTCTTCCATCTAATTTTCCATTACAAGTCGGGTTTTGGATTAATGTAAAATTAGGGTTGATATTTCCAGGAGGGAATAGGTCTTGAGAAAGGGTGTCTGATGCACATCCGTTGGCATCTGAAATAATTACTTTAATATTTCCAACTGGAATATTGGTTCTAATACTATCGCTAGCTCCGTTAACTCCGCCTCCAATCCAATTGTAAGTGTAAGGTGGGTTAGTTGAGTTTGCTGTTCCACCAGTTGGTGTAACTGTTAAAGAACCTAGAGTACCTCCACCGCCACAACCAGGCTGTAAAACATTGGTAAATGAGCCTTTTAATGTATCGGGGGATCCTATTGAATCTACCAAAATTAATTCGCAAGTATTAGCATCAGTAATGGTTACTCTAAACACGCCAGCAGGAATGAATTTACTTGTGTCATCATTAACACCACCATTACCGGCACTCCAATTAAAAACATATCCACCAGCTCCTCCAGAAGGAACTACAAATGCAGTACCATTGGTATCAGTAGCGCATTTTATAGTGTCTTTTGTAAGGTTAGCTGTCAATGCATTAGTAGGTCCAGTCATTTTATATATTGCTGAATCTGGACAACCATTATTATCAGTAACATTAAGTTGAAAAGAACCAACTGGAATACTGTCCCGCAAACTATCTGCAGCTGCAGTCGCACCTAATCCATTCCAATTATAGGTATACCCTCTAGTTCCACCAGTTACTAAAGCACGAATTTGACCCGTCGTATCACTAGCACACGAAACACTTTGAATTATTTGAAATACAAAACTTAATGAATCAGGTTGATCTAGAACAACTGTTGAACTTGCTTTACAACCAAGACTATCTTCAACATTTACGGTTATTGTATCCGCTGTTGTTTTTTCCCAAATACTATCAGAACTTCCCACTTGACCTGCTTTTGCAACAAAAGCATACATTTTTGGACCTGTACCACCTGTTATGGTAGCATAAACTTTACCTGTAGAATCACCGTAACACAGGGGTTCTTCCGTCATAGTGAAACTAACTGATATGATACTTGGACTAACCAATGTATCTCGAACTATAAATTCACAGCCATTCGCATCACGAACAGTTACTTCAATTGGACCTGCAACCATACTTGTTCTAAGGCTATCTGCTGCACTAGAACTCGTCCCCGAACCTAACCAAACAAAGGAGTAAGGTTTAAGACCTCCACTTACAGTTGCCTGAATTTCACCATTATTACCGGTTCCTGAGCATGTTGGATTCTTTTTACCAGTAAAAGACGCTGAAATTCCCGTCGCTGGTTGAGTAATAGAAAACGTTGTATCAAAATCGCATACGCCATTTGCTACTGTTACTGTATAGGTGCCTACTGCTAAATTCTTTGCGGTATCATTCGTACTTGTTGTTCCCGTCCAACGATAATTCGTATATGGTGGGCCTGCGCCGCCAGTTGGTATAACAGTTATCTTTCCAGTACTTTCTCCAAAACATTTTACCGGATCTACTATACTATTACCAAAGGTTACCCCTGTGGCTGGTTCGGTAATTACAAAACTGGTATCTCCTGTACAGGTCTTATTGTCCGTTACTGTTAACCTATAAGTTCCTGCGGCTAATAAAGTCAAACTTGTCGTCTTTCCTGTTTGAACTGGATTCCATGCATAAGTAGTATAAACTCCAGACCCTCCACTTGGATTTACGGTTATTGAACCGGTACTTGCTCCTTTACAAGCTACCATTCCCAATGTAAAGTTCCCAAATGTAATCGTGTCGGATGGTTCGGTAATAATAAAGGAAGTGTCAGCTTCACAGCCCTTGCTGTC
>PAME01000024.1 GCA_002707155.1 Crocinitomicaceae bacterium
ATTCGCCATTTGATAAAACGGTGATCTTGTTCTACTATATTGTTTAAGTATTTGCATTTCCTGATTCTAATTCTTGATTTTGTTGCTAATGCGCGTTTGTTATAAACCCGAATGGCACTTGAATTTGACCCGCTTTTGTCTATGTTTATCACTCGAGGTTTTCCATTATGCTCAATTGCCTTAATCAAAAAACTTTGGGCTGACATACGCTGTCTTCTTTTGGTTAATAGAAAGTCTACTGTATTTCCTTGCTTGTCAACGGCTCGATACAAATAACGCCACTCTCCTTTAACTTTGATATAGGTTTCATCCATTCGCCAACTCATACCTACTCGCTTCTTTCGTTTTCTAAATTCCTTGTCCAGAATAGGAGTGAATTTAAACACCCAACGTTGAATTGTTGCATGATCTACTTTTACACCACGTATTTCCACCAGTTCTTCTACATCTCGATAGCTTAAACTAAAACGTAATTTAAAATAAACAGCTTGTAAAATGATCGATTTTGGAAAACAATGTTACTTGAACATATCTTTTTGATCTAAATGTAGCTAAATAATTATTTTAGTTAAATTAGATGCGACAGAACCGCTGATTGTAATTAATCCACTCATTTCCATGCGGTTGAGCTTGACTAAAAAAAGGTAAAAGAAACAGTAGAAAAAACCGAAACAGTTTCATCACTTTGGTTTATTGAAATCTATTTTAAGTGAAAATACGTTAGAGTATAAAGCTACACTATTATCTCCAATATCTGTTAAAGCATAATCAATACTTACTCCTTTAAAGCTTAACCCAATTCCAATATTTGGTTCAAATGTGGTGACTTTATGAGAACCAACCTCTGCTTGAATTTTTTGAAAGTTACCCAGTCCACTTCTTAAATAAACAATTTCATTCCAACTCAGTTCTAATCCCATATAAGGGTCAATACTAAAAGGGTCACTCTGAATCAAAGTATTCCTTTGTCCATCAGTGGTAATATCAATGTTAACTTCTGGTTGAACTCCAAACTTTTTCACTTTAAAAAGTCTACCAGCACCTAAAATTAATCTTGGAAGTGTGATTTCTAAACCATTCTCAGGAATTTCGTTATTGGTTTGCTCAAAAACTTCTATTGTGCGTTGATTGAGGCTATAGGACCATGCATTAAAAGTAGAAGTTACGTCTCTGAGCGTTGCTCCAAAATGCCATTTTTTATATAAATATTGTGCGCCTGCGTCCAAACCAAACCCCCAAGCTTGAGCAAAATCACCAACTTTTCGATAAATTACCTTTGCACTTCCTCCAATTGTAAGCCCCTCAACAGGTAACGACCTAGCATAGGAGAGAATAAAAGCATTGTCAACCGCAGCAAAGGAGGTAATGTTATCGTAATTCACATTTCCATTTTGATCTACCAGATCAATTGTGTTTGGAATGTCATCTACACCAAACCTTATATATGAAAACCCCACACTAGACTGGTCATCTATTTTAGTTGCAAATGCCGCGTAATCGTATTTAGCAATGCCTGCAAAGTATTCTGAATGCATTAATCCTACCGCATAGTCTTTTTTAAGGCCTGCTAAACCAGCAGGATTCCAATACCCACTAGTAACATCATTGACCGTTGCTACAGTAGCCTTAGAAAGCGCCATAGATCGCGCTCCAACACCAATAGCAAGAAATTCATTGGAATATTTCCTTACCTGAGCGTTGCCAAAACTGACCGCTAGGCTTAATACAAATAACCAAACTAGTTGCTTTATTTTAGACTGAATAAATCGAATCATAGCAAATGCTAATATAAATGGATTGGCACTTTAAACTATGATTTGCAACAAAAATTGTAAAGAGCATATGATTAATGAACGAACGGTTTTTTAGTTTTCATTTGTAATATGCAAATGATTAAAAATTTCATTCCAAATTTATTCACGCTTTCGAATTTATTTTGCGGTTTACTAGGCATCTATTTTAGCTTTCATGAAGCTTTGCATTGGGCAGCTGTAATGATTTTTGTTGGTGGGTTTTTCGATTTTTTTGACGGAATGATTGCTAGATTGATAGGTGCTCATTCAGAGTTAGGAAAGCAATTAGATAGCCTGGCAGATATGGTCACTTTTGGTGTTTTACCTGGAATCATATTGTTCAACCTCATTCTTTCTGCGCAAGGCCATTATTTTTCTAATTTTTCCGAAATACCCATAACTTCATTTGCTCTTGCTTGCACTGGTTTTTTAATTCCTTTGTTTGGAGCATTACGATTGGCTAAATTTAATACTGATGAAAATCAATCAGACGAGTTTATTGGCATTCCTACTCCAGCAGCAGCTATTTTTATCGCTGGCTTGCCAATTGTGTTGCACTGGCAATATTTCCTAAACTCTTACATTCCGCATTCGGTTGCAGAATTTGTGAGCCTTTCTCAAATTTATTATTGGAACAATACCGATATAGGAATAATGCTGTTTATTACGAACGTTTGGTTTTACGTCTTAGCAGGAGCTTGCCTTTCTTTACTAATGGTGCTTCCTATTCCAATTTTGTCTTTTAAATTCAAGAATTTAAACTGGAAAACCAATTTATGGAGATATTCTTTTTTGATTCTTGCAATTACCACAATTGGATTTTCATTTATTCACGATATCGTTTATGTAAAAGGACTTCCATATATCCAATGGTTGGTAATTCCTATTCTGATTACAGAATTTATTTTTGTGTCGATTATTAAGAATTTAGTTAGCGCTGATCATTAGTACTTTGACTTTGATAGCTCTTCTTAGAATGCATAAGTCAAATTTGGAAGTTTGTCTTTATCGACCATTATAATCACCCATAGCTCTATTCACTCCAGCTAACCCAATAGCTTTAATTCCTTGTTGAGCAATTTCTATTCTTTCTTTTAAGGTCTTGGTTTCTTCTGAGTTCCAATGTCCAAGCACATAATCTACTTGCTTTCCTTTACTAAACTCACTTCCAATTCCAAATCTTAGACGATTGTACTGCTGGGTACCCAGTAACTCATTTATGCTTTTTAGGCCGTTATGTCCACCATCGCTTCCCTTTTTTCGAATTCGAATTTTCCCAAAAGGTAAGGCTAGATCATCTGTAACGATAATAATATTTTCAAGATCGATTTTTTCTTTTTCCATCCAATAACGAACAGCCTTTCCGCTCAAGTTCATAAATGTTGAGGGTTTTATAAGAATAAATTGACGGCCTTTTGATTTGATTGAAGATACATCGGCATAACGGTCTGGGCTAAAAACAGAATCGGACGCACTAGCCAGTGCGTCCAATATCAAAAAACCTATATTATGTCTAGTATTTTCGTACTCAGCACCAGGATTTCCTAGGCCTACAACTAAATACTTCATGAGAGTTATGCTTCAGATTCAGCAGCTGGAGCCTCTTCACCCTCTGCAGCAGCTTCCGTGCCTTCCTCTTCTTCTTCGCCCAATTCATCTTCAATTGCTCCACGAGCAGTTTTAATGAAAACAGCATAGTTATTAGATGCATCAGTAAACTCCACTCCTGGAATTGAAAGGTCACTGATTCTTACACCCGATCCAATTTTCAATTCTGAAACTTCAATTTCCACATTATCTGGCATCGCTGAGAGTAAACCTCTTACCGTAATTTTTCTTTGTGGAATTCTCATTCTACCACCATTCAAAACACCAATTGCAGCTCCAGTAGTTCTTACTGGGATTTTAAGGCTAACCTCTTGACCTTCTTTTGGTTCGAAGAAGTCCGCATGCACAATTCTGTCCGTTACTGGGTGAAATTGAATGTCCTTAAGGTACGTTGTAAAGTTTTTCCCGTCAACATCTACGTTAACAACATAAACATTTGGAGTGTAAACTAAGTTTTTAAAATGTCTTTCGTCAACTACAAAATGTATTGGATCGTTTGCGCCATAGATAACACAAGGAACCATTCCTTCTTTTCTTAAAGACTTAGAATCTTTTTTTCCTACAGCTTTTCTAGCTGACCCTTTGATAGCAATTGCTTCCATCTTATTCTATTATTGTTTAAATCAAAAAGTGTGAACTAATTGATTTTTTGTGAATTACGTTTTCTATTACATTACTAAACAAATCCGCAACTGTAAGTACGCGAATTTTATCTGACTGTTGTTTTAACGGAATAGTATCTGTTACAACTAACTCAGTCAATTTTGAATTTTCTATTCTTTCGTAGGCGGGGCCACTTAGTACAGCATGAGTAATTAGCGCTCTTACTGATTTTGCGCCGTGGTCAAACATCATGTCAGCTGCCTTCGAGAGTGTTCCGGCAGTGTCTATTAAATCGTCAACCAATACAACATCTTTACCTTCAACGTCACCTATAACCGTCATGTTAGCAACCTCATTTGCCTTCTTACGTTGTTTGTAGCATATTGCCAGGCCACAATCTAAAAATTTCGCATAAGAATTTGCTCTTTTTGTACCACCTGTATCAGGAGCAGCAATAATTAAGTTGCCCAAATTAATTGATTGAATATAGGGTATAAAGATAGAACTAGCATATAAGTGGTCGACAGGTACTTCAAAAAAGCCTTGAATCTGATCTGCATGCAAGTCCATTGTTATTATCCTTGTTATGCCTGCAGCCGAAAGCATATTGGTAACCAATTTTGCTCCAATCGCAACACGAGGTTTATCTTTTCGGTCTTGTCGGGCAAACCCAAGGTAAGGTACAACAGCAATTATTTCTTTGGCCGACGCTCTTTTCGCAGCATCAACCATCAGAAGTAACTCCATTAAATTATCAGCTGGTGGAATGGTACTTTGAATAATAAACACTGAATCACCACGAACAGTTTCTTCGAATGAAGGTTGAAATTCCCCATCACTAAAACGCAACATAGATACCTGGCCTAGTTCAGAACCAGAGGCTTGAGCAATACTCTTTCCTAGTTCTTCCGAGGCGCTACCAGCAAATATTTTGACGTGTGATGACATTTTTACCTTATAAAAATCGGGCTGCAAATGTAGATAATTTCCATAGTATCAAACAAGCTTTTTTTAGGCCTAATAAATAGGTCTAAACTATTGGAAATCAATTACCAATCTATATTGATTCAGAGGCATCTAAAAAACTTCAATATATGACTTTCAAAAAATGCTAATTTTACATCCAATTATGTCTCAATTGAATTCAGTGATAAAGGTTAAGTATTCATTTCTATTTTGTGTGGGCTTTTTAAGTTTGGCGTTGTTTTCGTGTAAACAAAAACCACCAAGAGCGAGTTTTGTATTTGTTCAAGAGAATGGTGGGATCGTTCATTTCACGAATACCTCTGCTGGTGAAATCACTAAGTTAGAATGGGACTTTGGTGATAATTCTGCAATAGTTGATGAGATAACAGCAACTAGTCCTACGCACAGGTTTTTGACAGGCGGAACATTTAATGTTTCTCTGACTGTAGAAAATGGTGAGGGCACCGATACCTACTCTGAAGACGTTACTATAGAGTCCGGAGACCGAGAGCCTATTGAAGATTATCCTACTTTTTCTGATGCGGAGGGATACTTTTACGCCAGAAATCGGTTTGAATTTGACCCAATAACTCCTGGGGTATTGACGAATATAAAGGCAAGCGCATTAGTTACAATGTATGACATAACTAATTTTTTAGTTGCTGTAGGAGCTGTGAATGTTAATGGCCAAAACCTTGCGAACAATTCTGACAACTCTTATTCCTATCATAGTGAAGATTCCTCTTGGTATTTCAATGAAGGCGTAAGGTGGAGTGCAGAAGGAGGTAACGATTTCCCAACAATTGTTGAGAATATTGGTTCTGTTGAGTTTCCTGATATTTCAGCTATTGTCTCACCTAAAGCATTTGTAAAGTCTATCGACACTGTTTATAATATGAGAGTGAAAGATCCCATTTTACTAGCAGATTCTGTAAAGTTTCGCATTGAAACAACTGATGGTATTTTAATCATTGAAAAACGTACTTCTGGCGGTTTTAGTGGTGTTGCATTTGACCAAACAGAGCTTCTGAAGCTTACAAAAGGTGATTATATCACTAAGGTAATTGCATTCAGTTATGAACGCCACGTTTATAACTTTAAACCAGTATATTTTACAAAGGAATCTTACACCGAATCAACTCTTACGGTCAGGTAGGTATATCTTTCTGTTTTACAGTACTTTGTACTAATTCCTGTCTATCACTCAAAAGTTCCTATTTTACGTATTTTTACCGCACTTTTAATAACCTTTTAAATAAAAAATGGCAAGTAATAAGTACGAGGCTCAAGTGAATGAATTCATGGAGTCTGTTAGTAAAAGAGACGCGCAACAACCTGAGTTTTTGCAAGCTGTCCAAGAAGTAGCTGAAACAGTTATTCCTTTTATAGAAGAAAACTCAAAGTATAAACAAGCTAAGATTCTTGAGAGAATGGTAGAGCCTGAGCGTGTAATAATGTTTAGAGTTCCGTGGATTGATGATCAAGGCGAAGTTCAAATTAATAGAGGATATCGTATTGAAATGAATTCGGCAATTGGACCTTACAAAGGTGGTTTGCGTTTTCATCCGTCAGTCGATATTAGTATTCTTAAGTTCTTGGCTTTCGAGCAGGTATTTAAAAACAGCTTAACTACATTGCCAATGGGTGGTGGAAAAGGTGGAGCTGATTTTGATCCAAAAGGAAAATCGGATAATGAAGTAATGAAGTTTTGTCAAAGCTTTATGACAGAATTATGTCGTCATATTGGTCCTGACACGGACGTTCCTGCTGGTGATATAGGTGTTGGCGGACGAGAAATTGGTTTCATGTTTGGGCAATACAAAAGAATTAGAAATGAATTTACTGGTGTTCTTACTGGAAAAGGTAGAGAATTTGGTGGTTCATTAATACGCCCTGAAGCAACTGGATATGGTGCAGTGTATTTCACTCATAATATGTTAGAGACAAAAGGTGAAAGTATTAAAGGAAAGGCTGTCGTAATTTCTGGTTCTGGAAATGTAGCTCAGTATGCTTTAGAAAAAGTGATTCATTTAGGTGGTAAAGTTGTTACGGTATCTGATTCTTCTGGTTATGTTCATGCATCTGCTGGTTTTCATTCTGAACACCTTGAATTCATTAAAGAATTGAAGAATGTAAGAAGAGGAAGAGTAAAAGAAATAGCGGACAAATATGATGGTGTTGAATTTCATGAAGGTCAAAAACCTTGGGGTGTAAAATGTGATATTGCGTTGCCATGTGCGACTCAAAATGAATTACATGAAGTTGATGCTAATACTCTAGTATCAAATGGAGTTGTAGCGGTAACAGAAGGCGCTAACATGCCTTGTACTCCGGAAGCAATGCATGTATTTGAACAAAATAAAGTATTGTATTCTCCAGGTAAAGCTTCTAATGCAGGTGGAGTTGCAGTTTCAGGTTTAGAAATGAGCCAAAACTCAATGCGATATAGCTGGACAAGAGAGGAAGTAGACGGTAAGTTAAAAACCATTATGAAGTCAATTCACTCGGATTGTGTTAAGTATGGTACACGAGAAGATGGATATATTGATTATGTAACTGGAGCAAATGTTGCAGGTTTCATTAAAGTTGCTGATGCAATGATGGCTCAAGGAGTCGTTTAACCAATTGATTTGAATAAAAAAAAGGGGCGACAGCCCCTTTTTTTTGTCTTTTTTGATGCAGTTTCAACTCAACGACAAACTGATTATTTCTTTCGTTTTTGTTAATACTATTCAACTCTAACTTTAGTTTACTTTCTGCCGTGTACCCAAAAGTTGCCGTTGATTTTACTTTTTAATTCACTTTCTTTAAGTTGTTTTATTTCTGAAAGTGCTGCATCAAGATCGTTAAATTCACTCGTGTAAACAAAGAAGAATTTCCGGTCTGCTCGTGATACCACTTTTGTATCGACACCAGCTTCACGCTTTAACATGCGTTGATAAGCTTTAGCGTCTTCAATATTAAAATAGGAACCTACTACGGTATAGTATTTACTGTACTTTCGTTCATCATCACCTTCTTCCAAAACACCGCTCACTTTTAGGGCTTCTAGTTCTAATTCAATTGCTTTCATAACTTCAGCAGAATCTAAGCTCTTGGTGTTGTTTTTTTGTTCGTTAAGCTTTGATTTTAACGCTTCTATTTCTTTTTCAAGATTATCTATTCGCTCCTTATCTTCTTCGCTTAATTCGGATGTTTTGTTCGTTAGAGTTTCTTCATCCGTTGAAGTATTTGGTTCGACTTTATTATCCTCAATTATTTTATCCATTTTAGGTTTTTCCTTTTCATAGGTACTTTTGAGTTTATTGACTTCTTCTTTTTGCTCTTTTAGGGCTTTCTCCTGTTCTTTAACCTGCTTTACAAGTGTTTCATTATTATCTTTTAATAGGTCAATTTCTTCTTGTTGGTTTCTTATGCTTCTAGCAAGTTGATCTCTGGATTGATCTCCTTTAACTTTTCTTGGAATTCGATAACCAATTGATATTTCATGTGTGCCAGAATTGTAGTCTTTTATTCCGCTTGTTGATAAATCGTAGGAATAACCTAAAATGAGTTGATCAAAAATTTGTGCTCCAGCAATTATAACTACTCCAAAATTCTGTCTGTAGCCAAGTCCTCCCCAAAACTTTTGGTCCCACTTAACAACGGTATTAAACTCTAGCGGTAAGTTGGCGCCTTGCATGTGTCTTACAAAGAGTGTAGGAGAAATGGTAATTGGCTTTTTACTTAATTCAAAGTCGTAAGTTGCAAATATGTTGAAGTGTCTAAGGTTATTGTAAGCAGTTGCTTCCTGAGAAATATCATCCTCATAATTAAATTGGCTATTCATCAATTGATTGATAGAAAATCCTGCAGTTAACTTATCCCATTGATAAACCAAACCAAAGTCAGCATCGAACGCCATTTGATTACTGTTATAATCCAATAAATTAGATTCAGTTTTATCTACAACACGTACTTTGTTAAAATCAATACTTCGTTGAATGAATGCTCCTCCAAGACCAAATGAGATTAAGTGATCTTCTGTTATTGGCAATCGATACCTAAAGTCTACTTGCCCAGTTGTAGTATTAAAAATATGTACTTGATCTGTATTTATTTTTAAGCCCAGAGCATATTTTTCACCGCCTAAAGGAGTTTCTAATGTGATGGCTGAAGTTCTTGGTGCATCTTGTATTCCTACCCATTGTTGCCTGTGATGTAGCATGAATCGAGTTTCATTTTTTGCTGCAACAGCCGCTGGATTATTGAGGTACAGATTCAAAAAATTTTGACTGTAAATAGGTGTTTGCTGTGCTTGTGTAGCAGTAAATCCTAATACAAAAGCAAGTGTAATTTTAATTCTAGTCATGATTACTTACTTATTATTTCTCAATATTGTTAATGCGCCCTTGTAGGTTCTTTCACTGTCTGGAAAAGATATGGTATAATAATATGCTCCGTCAGGGAGTATATCACCTTTTGCATTTCTTCCGTCCCAGTCGTTTTGATATTCCGTGGTATTCAAAACTTCACCACCCCAGCGATCATAAACTGCAATTTTTCCATCTTGGTAGTTTTCAATATTTTGTATTACCCAAAAATCATTTTGCCCGTTTCCATCTGGTGTAATAACATTTGTAGGTATTACATTAAAATCATTATTTGTCAATATTGTTTGAGTAGCTGTATTCGAACAACCCTTTTCGTCGGTTCCAGTTACCGTAAAAATCGATTCTTCTTTTGCTGTAAAAACGGGATCAGCTATTGTTGAATTATTCAATCCGGTTTGAGGTATCCAATCATACTCTATTCCTCCCTGTGCAAGGAGTTGAATTTCAAATCCTTTGCTAATAGTTGTGTCGTTACCAATTAAAATCTCTGGTAATTTATAAATCTCTACATTTCTGATAATTGAATCTTTGCAGTTGTTTTGTGAAGAAGAAACGAGCTTCAATTTATAAACACCTGGTATTTCAGGAGTAAAAACGGGTTTTGGTATAATTGATTCAAAGATACTGTCCAAGGTCCATTTAAAGGTAATTGTTCCGTTTGTAATCGTGGATACATTGTTAGGTTCTAAATCGTTATATAAGCATGCATTATCAACACTAAAATTAGATACTGGCACTTCATATACCTCGACTTGTTTGATGGTATCTGCAATACAGTTTTTATCTGAAACGGCTTTTAAGTTAACATCGTATTTACCGTTATTCAAGTAAAAATGAGCCGGTGAAGGGATATTTGCACTTGTTCCGTCGCCAAAATCCCATGTAAATGAAACAATTGATCCTCTTGCAATTTTAGTACTATCAGTAAAAGGCATTTTGAAACCATCACAAATAGATTCGAAAACAAAATCAACTTCAGGAATTTCATAAGATATGACCTGTTTAATAATTGTATCGGTGCAACCAAATTCAGAAGTGGAAACTAATTCTACGGATTGATTTCCTTGAGTTGGAAAAAGAAAATTGACATCTTCTAAAGTATCGGTATTAGTATTTCCAAAATCCCACAAGTAACTCAATTTACCTTGAACACTAAAAGAGCGATTTGTGAATGGAGTAGAGTCTTTAAAACAAACATTAGTAAAAACAAAATCAGCTACTGGGTTGGCATAAACAGTTATGTTTTTTGTCATTTGATCTGTACAGCCTGAATCGGTTGTTTGTACTAAAGTAATTTTATAGTTACCTGGTCCTGTATAAAAGTGTTTTGGGTTTTTAAGTGTGTCCGTATTTCCATCACCAAAGTCCCAGGAGAAGGTAACTGTGGTATCAGGAATGTTTGCCCCGCTAGAATATGCACTATTATCAAATAAAAAAGCCGAGTCTTCAAAACAAACATTGTTTAATGTAAAGTCAGTTGCTGGCTGAGGGTTAACCCATACGCTTGCAGTTGCAGTATCAGTGCAATTGTTAATCGTAGTAGTAATTAAGCGAACGTTATATGTTCCAGAGTTAGAATATTGGTGTTTTGGGTTATTGTTATTTGAGGTATTTAAATCCCCGAAATTCCAGGCAGAAGTAAGGTTGCCTAACTTAACTGTAGAATTGTTTTGAAAACTCATACCTTGACCCAAACAAACGCTAGAACTTGAAAAAGAAGGGTTACTTCTCGGATGGGCAACAACGAGTCGTGTAATTGAATCTTTACAATTTGTACCTGACTCAGTTACCACAAGGCTGGTTGTAAAAGAACCATCTGTTGAGTAGGCATACTTAGGGTTTGCCAAAGTGCTATTTCCTGCTGCATCACCAAAATCCCATACATAAGCTAAACTGCTACCAGCAAATGGATAAGTAGAGGTATTTGTAAATACACTCGAATCAGTTATACAAGCGTTTGTTGCGGAAAATGCTGCCGTTGGCAATGCATTCACTAGTACATTTTTTGACAATGAATCAACACAACCTTGATTTGTTGTAGCCTTTAGCTTTACTAAATAGGTTCCGTAATTTGTGTATTTATGTAATGGGTTTCGCACATTTGATCCATTACTGTTCCCAAAGTCCCAGCTATATGATCCAATTGTTGCTCCAACAAGTTTAGTACTATCTGAGAGCTGAGTAGATGCACCGAAACAAACACTGTCTGCGCTAAAATTGACAGACGGCAAGGCATATACAACTACTGGTTTAGAAATTGAATCAACACAACCGTTATTTGAAGTTACGCGCAGTGTGGCGTTTATTGATCCCGCTGAAGTATATGCGTATTTAGGATTAATATTTATTGATTGAGCGCCTACTGGGCCAAATTTCCACAAATGCGAAAGTGTTCCTCCTTTAAGGAAGGAGTTGTCTGTAAACAAAGTTGTGTCACCTGCGCAAACATTTGTAGAGCTAAAATTGGCTGCTGGCGATTCATAAATCACTATAGAAAATTGTTTTGTATGTGTGTAACCCGAGTCTGATGTGGCTTCCATTAAAATGTTGTATGCACCTGGAGTTGTATACTTATAGATTGGATTCTCTTCGCTGGAGATACTGCCATCACCAAAAGTCCAACTGAACGTCATATTTCCTTTTTTAACGAAGCTATTATTTAAAAACTTAGCTGAATCACTAACACAAACTCTATTAACACTAAAATCTGCTCTAGGAATAGGGTTCACTACCACCGTTTTTTTCAGTGTATCGTTACAAAATTGCGTATATGAAATAAGTTCAACAGAGTAATTTCCTGTATCAGCGTAGGTATGCGTTGGGTTTTGAGTATTTGAGTTGTTGCCATCTCCAAAGTTCCATAAATAACCAAGCGTACCCGTTGCTATTGAAGAGTTATTTGCAAAAGTTAGTGCTTTACCTTCTGCTGTAGTAGGAGCATTCCAAATAGTTGAAGGAGTTGCATTTACAGTAATCGTTTTTGCAATTGTGTCTGAACAGTTGTTAGCTGATTTGAATATTAATTGCGCTTGGTAGTTTCCGTGAGTGGTGTAGGACTCATTTGGGGAATATGCTGCACTTGTATTGCCATTTCCAAAAGTCCAAGTCGAAGTGCCATTTGCAGGTGTGCTAGTATTGGTGAACTCGGTAGCCGTTCCAACGCAAACAGTTGTATTTGTAAATTTAACATCAGGAATAGTGTCAATTACAACAGTTTTTGAAATAGTAGATTTACAGTTGTCAGCAGACGTAGCTACTAATGTTACGTTAAAAGAGCCGGGCTTTGTAAATATATAATTTGGATTTTTATTCAAACCTGTACTCCCATCACTAAAATCCCAGAAGTAGGTATTTGAGTTACCGTTAATAGTTTGATTAGAAAACTTCGAAACAGAAGTATGGCAGGTATTTGGGACGCTGAAATTAGCAATAGGAGAGGAGTTTACCCATACAGCAGCTGTATCACTTAACTCAGTTCCACATACTCCTAAGCTTAGCTGAACTCTATAATGAGTAGTAATAGTTAGATTCGAAAAATTGTTTTGGATCGTTGTGTTGTTTACATCTGTCCAAGTTTGCATCGTATCAGTAGAAATTTGCCATTTATCAATTATTCCACTCTGATTATTTAGAATAATAATACCTGAATTTGAAGCGTCACAAACAGTTTTTGAGCCATTTAAGTTGCCCCCTTTAATCTCGGGAATAACTTCAATAAACGTTGAGCTAGAAGCAACTTCGTTGCAGTTTGTTGATTGCACAATTGCCCTATAATAGGCATTAGAAACTAAGTTGCTATAAGTAAGACTTGTGGTAGTATTATTAATAGAACCCCATGTACCGCCGCTATTTGGTGCGCTCTCCCATCGCACAACATTTCCAGTGTGTCCAGATAGATTTATGGTAGCACCATTAGAACTAGCACAAACGGTAGCAGAACCGCTTACCGAACCTCCAACCGTTGCAGGTGATATAGTTATTTTTCCAATACTTGAAGAATCTGCTGCACATGTACCTGATTTGATAATACTTCGGTACCAAGTTTCGGTATTGATATTTGTAAATGAGATAGTATCAGTTGTAGACCCCTCAATGGACCAGTTGGCGCCACTATCTGTTGATTTTAGCCAGTTTGTCGTTGTTCCAGTTTTATTAGGGGTAACTATTTTTCCGCTATTTCCACTAATACAAACGGCACCTGTTCCAGATAAAACACCAGCAACACTAGTGGGGTCGATGGTTAATTTAGCTGGGCTTGAAAACATAACGCTACAGCCTTCATTTTGGACAACTGCACGGTAAGAGGTAGTTGTTTGCATGTTGCTATAGGCTAATGAACTGTCTAACTTTACAATATCAATCCAAGGATTATTACCAGTGAAGCTACTTTGCCAGCGAATAACTTTTCCTGTATTGCCTGATAAAACTAATGAACCACTATTAATATTGTAACAAATATTACTAGTTCCACTTACGTTTCCGCCAACTGTAGCTGCATTTACGTTTACCACAAACGCGGCGCTTGTATCGTTAGAACAAACACCACTTTTTGTAAAAGTTTTAAAATAGGTAGTTTGAGTAAGGTTGGTAATATTATAAGTTTTAAGCGGGTTTGCAAGCACATTGTAATTAGTGCCATTTGTTGAAGTTAGCCAATTTTGGATACTACCATTCGAGCTTTTTACGGTTAAAACAGCACTGTTTGTGCCGGTACATAAATCAGTTGTACCAGAAATAGCACCTGCATTACTTACAGGATCAATATTAATTCTTCCTATTGCTGAGTACACAGTATCGCAACCTGGATTATGTATAATTGCTCTATAATAAGCTGTGGCACTAAGATTTTTATATGGTTCTTTGGTCTTGGAGTTAAATGAATAAGACCATGGGCCATTGTTTGAATTTGCTTGCTCCCAACCCAACACATTTCCTAAATGTCCGGAAAGAGTTAGAGTATCTTCATTAATTCCAGAACAAACTGTCGAAGTTGACAATCCATTAGACGCTAAAACCGAACCTCCAATAGTTTGTGTATTTACAATGACCTTGGATACATTGGAAGTATCTTTTTTACAAGCACCATTCTTTGCAACAACTCTATACCAGGTAGTTGCAGTTAAGTTTGTATAGGATTGAGTTGTTGCCGAAGTGGCATTTTCATTCCAAGTAGAACCATTATTAAATGAAGTTTGCCAACTATAAATTGCTCCAACTCCATTACCTACAGAAAGTGTTCCTGAATTATTATTTGTACAAACAGTTGCATTTCCGGTAAGAGTTCCCACCACCGTAGATTGATCTACTCTTATTTGAACACTTGAAGATGCAGCTTCAGGATCAGCTCCATTTTTTACTATTGCCCTGAAATATGTGGTGGAAGTTAAATTAGAATAGGTATACGTAACTCCAGTATGCGTAATCGTACTCCAGGGGTTTCCACCAGAATTTGAATATTCCCAACGAACAATCGAACCAAACTGGCCACTAAGATTTAAAGTTCCAGTATTGCTGCCTGCACAAACAGAATCTAAATTGTTGGCGGTTGCTGTTTGTAGAGTCCCGCCTACTGAAACTGGAACTGGAACTGGAACTGGAACTGGAACTGGAACTGGAGAATTTGCAAAAATGTTCCCTGAACACAAAACAACTAGGGCTAAAATCAAACTTTGATAAAGAAATTTCATATCAACTTTTATCTGGAAATTACTACTCTAAATACTTTTCTTTCTCGTCCTAAATTGGCTTGCATAAAGTACATGCCTGGAGCTAAGTCACTAAAATGAAAATCATTGACATAGGAGTCTACACCCGTTATAAATTCTTGGTGAAGAATGGTTCCACGCATATCAAAGAAGTACAAAGCAACATTGTCTTCTTGGCTCAACTCAAGCAACAACCTAAATGAACCATGATTTGGGTTAGGATATAAATTTGCCCTGACAAATTCAGTTGTTTCTAAACTTTCTTCTGGGTTACTAGGGTCAAATGCGTCTTGTTTTAATCGTTTAGAAACTTCTATTTCTTTAGTCCTAGAATCCTGACAAGAACCATTGCTAACTGTAAGTTTTACATTGAATTTTCCTTCAATTAAATATCGGTGTTCCGGGTCTTGAAGATTTGAAGAATTCTGGTCACCGAAATCATAGTTCCATGAGGTGATATCAGGATAAGACAAATCTACAAATTGCACAGTATCGGCCATTTCTACCTTACTTGTGGAAAGGAAATAGGCATAAACAGTATCAGTTTTTGGGGTAAAGTTAATAGTGTCAGAACCAATGCAACCTCCAGATGTTGTTACTTGAACGTAGTATTTTCCCGCTGCTGAAACTGTTGATATTTGTGTTGAATCAACATAGTTATTTGGCCCACCCCAAATATAGGAACCTCCTTTATTACCCGCATCCAGTGGGAGTTCTTGGTTTATACAAAACCCAGTATCATTTCCTAAGTCTATGGTTGGAGATACTCCTAGGTTTACATTGATAGTATCAGACTTTGAACAGCCAAGACTGTTTGTTACTTTAACCCAATATTTACCAAGTGTTGCCACCGATATTGTTTGATTAGAAGTATTGTTTGACCATAACACAGTGTTACCAGTGTTTTTGGCGTTTAATGTAAGTGTACTACCCGAACAAATATTAGTATCAGCACCTAAGTTTAGGTTTGGAGTTGGCTTAATCCCCAACGTAACTGTATCTCTCCCCACGCATGACTTTGCGCTAGTAACATGTGCCCAATAAGTTCCAGCAGTTTCAGCTAAAAGTTTTTGCTTTGTGGAATTGTCATTCCATAGATAGGAAAGTCCCGGGTTTTTTGCATCTAAATTGACACTATCACAAACATCGCGATCGTTTCCGAGGTTCACAACTGGAATTGCATTTAGAGTAACATTTATAGCGTCGTTTGACTTACAATTTTTAGCATCCGTAACGGTTACAGAATAAGCTCCACTTTGTCCAATAGATACTGTTTGCGTTCTGCTTCCATTAGACCATAAGAATCTACTTCCAGCATTTTGAGCATCTAAAATTACATCTTGGTAGTGGCAAGAATCTAAATCGGAACCAAGATTTACAGTAACGCCAGCATCGAATTTAACAACAACGGTATCTCTACCAGTACAAGTTAAATTGTCAGTTACACTCACCCAAATCGTATCAGATGATGTTGGAGTGAAAGTTTGAGCGGTTGTTCCACCTTTCCATAAATAAGTCTTCCCCACATGCCCTGCGTCAAGCACTGGAGCGTTATTTGCGCAAGCTGATACATCAGAGCCAAGATTAACTAATGGCAACGCATTAATTGTAACTATGCTAGTATCTTTTGTTACACAGGTACTAATTGATACACTAACAATGTAAGTACCCGTTTGCCTTGCATTTATTGTTTGACTAATTGCATTATTGTTCCAAGCAAATTTAGCTCCTGGATTACCTGCATCGAGGGTTGTGCTTCCACAAGCAGTAATTGAAGGTGGCAGGGTAATAATGGGTACAGCCTTAATAGCAATATTTACGGAATCTTCGTTTGAGCAATTATTCGCGTCCGTAACTTTAAGCGTATATTTTCCCGTTAAACCAGCTTTTGTGGTCCGATTTGAAGTACTATTTGACCAATTATATAGTGTCCCCGAAGGATAGTTGTTTAGAGAACTCAATGTTATAGAGTCACCAGCACAACCAATTTTATCAATACCTAAATTCACATTAGGAATAGATCGAATTGATGCTACAATTTGATCGCTAGCAAAACAGCCACCATCGGATACTGTAACTCTAAATGTGCCTGCGTTAATTACTTCTAAGGTTTGAGAAGTTTGTCCTGTGCTCCATTTGAAATTTAGCCCAGGATTTCCGGCATCAAGCGTATCTTTTAAACCCGAACATAAACTAATATTCCCACCTAAATTGACAATGGGCTTACTTATGTATGATATTTTGATACTGTCAATTGCCTTACAGTTGTTCTGGTCTGTAACAGTAACTGTATAAGTGTTTGCAGCTGAAACTTGAATCACCTGCGCCGTTGAATTATTGCTCCAACTAAAAGAAGCCCCAGGGTTTTTAGCGTCAAGAATTACAGTACTACTTTGGCAAACGGTATCGTCATTTCCTAGATTTAAAGTAGGCGATGTATAGGCTTGAACATTAGCATTAGCATTTCCAATACATCCATTTACGTCAGTTACAGTTACAGCGTAGAACCCGCTAACAGCAACTTTAAGCACTTGTAAAGTAGAATTATCACTCCATTTGAAAGTTCCTCCAGCATTACCTGCATCCAACTCAAGCGTGTCGCTTGAACAAATAGAACTGCTATTTCCCAAGTTCACAATTGGTGGTGTTGAGGTGGTTATTGTTATTGTGTCTTTTGTACTACAGCCATTATAGGTAGAAACAACAGAGTAAGTGCCAGCAGCTTTTACAGAAATTGCTGGACTATTGCTTGAAGTAGACCATGTCGTGCTATAATTTGAACTTCCTACAGAAAGAAGTAATGATTTGCCACCACAAAGGTTAGTGTCGTTTCCAAGATTAAAAACGGGTGCTTGATTTAGTGTAACGTTACTGCTAGCTATACTAAGACAAGTTGTTGCCGTGTCGGTAACTGTAACTGAATACAATCCAGTAGAAGTTGGATTTAATGTAGAATCGGTACTGTTGTCATTCCATAAAAAGCTGTAGTTGGTAGCATTTGAAGATACCGCTTGTAATGCAATAGAACTACCTGCACATGCATTAAAAGTACTGTTCAGTGATAAAGTTGGAAGCGTGTTTATAGTAACTTTAATTGTATCTGTAGTTGAGCAGCCATTTCCGTTAGCTGTAATTTTCGCCCAATATGTTCCAGTTTGATTTGCTGTTAAAGTTTGTAATGTTGAGTTATCAGACCATAAGTAAGAGCCATTTGAAATGGAACCTGCATTGAGTAAAGTACCTTGTGTGCCACATATTTTTTTATCCGTCCCTAAATTGAACGCAGGTGCTGGTTTGTATGATATATTAATGCTGTCGTTAGTTGAGCATAGCGTAGTTGGATCCGTTACAGTAACAATATAAAAACCTGCAGTAGGGTTTGAAAGCGTTTGTGTTGAGCCTCCATTAGACCAGTTGAAGGTTTTGCCTAAATTACCAGCATCTAAAGTTACTGCTGTACCAGCACAAACATTAATATCAGCTCCAACATTAACAGCGGGAGGAGTTGTTACCGTCGCGATTACAGTATCTACACCTAGACATCCATTTTGGTCTGTAACCGTTACTCGAAAAGTGTCTGTGGTCGAAACATTTATCATTCTGCTAGAACTAGATCCTGAAGACCATACCCAACTGTATGTTGAACCAGGGTTTTTTGCATCTAGAATAGTATCTCCACAAGAAGAAAAATCGACACCAAGATCTGGGTTAACTGGAGTATTTAAGTTTACCACAACAGAATCTACTTTTTTACAAGCTTGAGTTCCTGGAAGAGTAACAGTTACCTTGTAGGTGCCGGAAGTATTTGCCGTGATAGTTCTTGCAGTAGCATTTGTACTCCAAAGATAAGTTGCTCCAGTATTTTTTGCATCTAGTGTCAGTGAAGTACCACAGGTGTTTTGTGTTCCTCCAAAATTTAAAATTGGAATTGAATCTATAATTATCGGCACAGTAATAGAGTCTTTGCAACCGCGTGTTGAGGTCGCAACAAGTTCAACATTGTAAATGCCTGCTGAAGCATAAGTAACACTTGAGTTGGTGCTAGTAGGTTGATTAACGACGTTTTGAAAACGCCATAAATATCCAGAAATAGTTTCTCCTGTAGCAATTATAGTTTGATTTGTAAGTGTGCTAAGACTTCCAGCACATGAACGGGCAAACGCGGAATCAAACTTAGCAATTGGCCCTGGATAAATATTGACTGTTTTTGATAGAGTATCAGTACAACCCGATTCTGTACTTACAATTAGTCGTGTTTGATAACTAGCGCCCGTATCGAATCTATGAATTGGACTTTGCTCAATACTTGTATCTCCATCCCCAAATGTCCATTTGTAAATTAAGGAATCTGTAGATTGAACGAAACTGTTGTTAGTGAAAACTGTTTGGTCGCCAGCACAAATATTTGTATTACTTGAATATTGAACTATAGGTATCGCGTTTATAGTTACAAGTTGACTACTTGTGTCAGAATAGTTGTTGCTATCTTTTGCTATTAATTGAACTTGGAATTTTCCAGATTGAGTGTAAGTATGCTTTGGTAGGCTATCCGTGCTTGTTGATCCATCGCCAAAATTCCAGAAAAAGGTTTGTGCATTAGTGGAGTTATTGGTAAACGAAAAGCTGTCGCCTTTGCAAACAGAAGTTGTGGAAAGTGTGAAACTGGAAGTAGGTGTATTTACTGTCTCAATGGTGTCGATTTTCTCATTGAAACAACCAAAGTTTGAGGTAGCTTTTAATTTCACTCCAAATTTGTTATTGGTTGAATACGTGTGGCTAAAGAAATTTAATTTGGTTGAGTCCGTTGTTGCGTCGCCATAAGTCCAAATAAAACTTAAAGTTCCGTTACTTCCATTTGGAAGGAATGAATTATTTGTAAAGTCAACTTTTTTGCCATTTGAATTATCTCGTTGCATAGAAAACTGAACCACGGGGTCAGGTTCAATTTTCACTTTTTTACTTAATCGACTAAAGCATGTTCCTTTAATGCCAGTTAGAGATATGGTATAGGTATTGGCTTTTGAATAAAGACGTCTAATCGTATCTCCACGTTGTCGCAATGAATCGTTAGGTGTGCCATCGCCGTAATTCCAGACATATGTCGTGGCAAGTGTGTCTGATGCATCAATAAGAACAACTGTATCTTTCTCGCAAACTGTATCTCTTTGAATAATAAAATTAGGCTGAGGCACTGGAAGAACGACAACATTTTGGGTATTAGTGCTTACACAATTGTATTCTGATATTGAAGTAAGTTCGGGTCTGAACGTTCCGCTATTTTGGTAAGTATGTTGAGTAAATGTTGTGCTGCTATCCTTGGTTCCATCGCCTAAATCCCAATGGTAGGTATGTAAGTTCTGAGCGGTATTTTTAATGAAACTAGTTTTTATTCCCAAGCAAAATGTATCTAAAGTAATATTGAAAGACGAATCGGGTAGAGGATGAATGTAGACCACTTTGGTGATACTATCTCTACAGACATTTGTAATATCTGTTGGTGTAATCGATAGCTTTACGTTGTAAGCCGAATCAATTCCAAACCCTGGTGTGGTTGCCGCATAGTAATTTAATGGGTTTTTCTCAGTTGAAGTAGCCCCGTTGTCAAATGTCCAGTTGTAAAGCCATGTTTCTTTGGTTTTAAGTATACTTGAGTTATCGAATACCGAGGTATCGAATATACAAACACTTGCTTTTGCACTATCGAAATCAGCATCAACAAAGGAGTAGAACCGTACTGCATTCGTATCGCTTATTGGACATCCTTTGTCTGAAGTTGCCTTAAGGATGATATCATTAGTGTCTGGAGTTGAATATGAATGCTTAAATGACGATGCACTAATTACTGTATCGGGTGTTCCGCCACTAAAATGCCATTTGTAGGTAAGAGTTCCACTTGAAATTATAGTGTTATTGGTTAAACGAATACTATCATCGACACAGTTGTCTGTGAAGGTGAAACTTGTGCTCGGTAAAGGGTAAATAACAACGGCAATTGTAGTATCGCTTCTGCAAGGATTAGTTATATCTGCGGGAGCCACTGTTAGTTTTACGTTGAATAATCCATCCGCCTTATATACATAGTTTGGGTCTTTGACAATAGAAGAATCGCCATCATCATATTTCCATTTATAGGTCAAGTTAGAACCATCAGACATAGTGGATAGGTTGATGAATTTAGAAGTAGAGTCCAAACATTGACTAGCCAAACTATCTTCAAAGCTTGCAAACGGTAATGCATAATTTTTTACAACTACTGAACTGTCATCGATACACCCTTTGTTACTTGTTGCTTTAAGAGTAACCGTATAATTACTTGATGAAGTACTTGCATAAGTGTAATTAAAACTACCTGCATGAGTGAGGGAAGTATTTCCATCACCCATATTCCAGTTATAGCTATTAGTACTTGGGTTGTCTATTGTTGAAATATTAGTAAACCCAATTTGACCTCCATTGCAATTGTTGCCTCCAGTAAAAGCTGCTACTGGATTTGGATGAATTGTAATTGGGTTAGTAGCAACAATGCTTTTACAATTTTCGGCGACAACAAAGATAGCAGGTGAGTAGGTACTAGTGTCGGAATGTTGGGTATAAGAGATTTGTGGAGATTGAACTGATCGCTGAGCTGTATTTAATGCATTTGCGTTCGTTGTTCCAAAATCCCAATGGTAAGTTGGGCTTACTAGAGTATTTCCTATAGGGCTTGTAGTCACTGTGGTGTTAAAGGTTACCGTACTGTCTTCACATTTATTAGCTGTGGTAAACGCTACGACTGGCATTGGCTTTATTCTAACCGATTTAGTAGAATCATTTTTACAGCCAAATTGACTCGTAGCACTCAATTTTATATTGAATGTTCCTACGGTGGAGTATGATTTTGATACGCTTGATCCTTGGTTGTTGGATGTGGTGGCATCACCAAAATCCCAATTATATGTGGTATTTGTTGTTTTGGCATTCACTAGGTTTAGCGCGGTTCCAAAACAAACATCGCCACTGTCAAGTGAAAAAGTAGGGGTTGGTAAAGGATGCACTGTTATTGGTGAACCAGTTATTGCGAACGAATCTTTACATCCTAAATTACTCTCCACATGAAGTTTTGGAGTAAATGTACCTGCATTAGAATACGTTATACCAGTTGGGTTTTGATTGCTCCTTTTGGCTGAGTTTGATGAATTTGTAGCAGACTCACCAAAGTCCCAATTGTAGGTTGTAGTATTGTTAACTGAAGTAGCTTGAAAACCAATTACAGAATCTATACAAAATTTAATTGGTGACCTAGCGGGAACAATAACAAGCGAGGTAATAGCACTTGGCAGCGGCCGAACTTGAATGTTACGTAATAGCGTATCTAAACAATTTGTATTTGACTTTACAACTAGCATAAGAACATCGGTGCGGTTTGCAGGACCCGGAGGAGCAATTCTATTGTATTGCACAGTTGCTAAATGTGATGGGTTGCTTTTAGTTTGTAAATCAATACCGTTTACATACCAGTAACTGGTATTTATACTGGTGGCACCAGAAATTGTAGACGCATTTTGAAATTCAAAGGTCTCGTTTGCGCAACGTTCAAAAGTAGTGGCTGTAATTCCAGCGACAGGGTTATCGTACACTGTAATTGCCTTTACTACCGTGTCCTTGCAGCTTGAGTCCGTTTCCATAATTAGTCGTACTGCATAATTGCCAGGGTTGGTATATTGTGTTGATCCATTATCTAGGTTCGCTTTTGTTTGAACAAGTGTACCATTGTTAACTGTGTCAAAATCCCAAAAGGAATTTTTGTAATTACCCAAAGAAAGATTAGTTGTAGTGTTCGTGAATGTTAACGTTCGGTCTTCACAAAGAGTTGTTTGCGGAGTAAAATTTATGTTGCTTGGGCTTGGGTTAACAAACACTTGAAATTCATGATAATTAAAGCAACCGGTAGTTGGGTTAGTCACAAGCACTGCATAGTTGTCTGTGGTTAGAATGTTATAAAGATTTGTTTGACCAGAGTTAACGTCAGCTATACCGTTTTTATACCATTGATAAGTGAAGTTAGCAGCATGTGAGGCTTCTTTAGCATCAAGCTTTAAAGGTGCTTGGTTGGTGCACGTTGAGTATTTATTATTAAGAGTAACAACGGGTTCTGTTGGGCAATCTCCAATTACGTAGCGTTGAGCAATGTTTGTTATTTCTGCTTTTTTGGTGAACATTGTTCCTGCACCGTCGTCTACAACACTTATTACAGGTGTATAATTAGAATTTAAGTTAGATGGAGTTCTAAAAATTCTGTATTTGCTTGGGGTAGAGCCAGAAGGCTTTTCATTTTGCAAATAATTAATCGTTATTTCTGGGTTTGCTATTGCACTTCCGGGCTCTATTAAATAATAGCGTTCAAAGCTGTTGTTAGGTACTTGTTTTTCATAATACCTGCTCAAGGTGATATCTGTTGCGTAATTTGTTGTAGCGACTTTAGCGCCTATACCACCAAATCTTGAATTTGTGGTTGAAGGCGAACCCGCCCTAAGGTTAAATGGATCGGCATATTTAATAGTAATACCGCCAAGACTGGCTTTGTCTCCAACAAACGAAGTGTTGGTTTCTCCAATTAATTCTGCTTGGTACTGCGGAGTTCCACTCGGATAAGACAGATTTAAATTTTTACCGTTTAGATTAAGTATTCCTTGAAATAGATTTAGGGTGTCAATAACTGAAATTGAAGTTTCTAGGTGCAAAGAGTCTGATAAATTTAAAAACAAATGTCCAAATCTGGGAGGAAGCCCGCTTCCGCTAATTGCTCCTGATAATATAGTTACTTTACCGTAATTTGTGCCAACCGCAGGTAAAAGAAACATTCTGTTTTTGTTGTCATTATTTGAAATAATCCCGCTGTCTGCCTGCATTTGTCCTGCTAGGTTCAGCTTTTCAATGTTTTCAGAGTCATCCTGAATATAACGCCCATTTTTAATAAATATACTTCCACCAGTATCAACTGTAAGAGGTAATCCTTTATTAATAATAAAAACAGAATCTGTTTGACCAAAACTCGAACTACCAGCCAACACAGCGAGCATTAGGCACCAAAAATTAATTATGTATTTCAGTTTCATACCCTTTTATTTTTCAGCTGGTATTTCAATTTCTTTTATTTCAGACCTCATTATATCCCCTGCTATAGTATACACTCTTAGTTGATATTGATAAGTTTTGCCTTTTTCGAAAGTTTTGTCATTAAACACAGTGTTTGTTAATTGACCTGAGTAAGGCATAAACCTTTTGTCATTTGTCATTTTTCGGTACACTACAAAACCTTCTACTTGGTTTTCGGGCAATGCAACCCATTTTAAGCTAACTACTTTTCCCCGGCGCTTTTTCTTTGCTGAGAAGCTTCCCAACTTTACATTTTCATTTTTATTCTTGCCAGATGTGTTTATTTGAAACTCGTTACTCAGTACAGATTTATTTCCAGCACTATCAACAGCTTCCATAGTGTAGCTGTATTTAGTTCCCGGATCAAACAATTTATCTTCATAAATACTTTCTTCTAGTTTTATCAAACGGCTGTTCAATTTCTCGTTGCTAGAGACTGTGTCTTTGAGGTTTTTACGGTAAATATTGTAGCCTTTTAAATCTTCATCCTTATTAGGCACCCATTCTACTTTAATGATTTTTGACTCTTCCGTAACTATTTTAATAAACGGTTTTATTGGGGGTAAATGATCAGGAAGCTTGGCAACACTGTATTCTGATTTAAGACTGTAATTCCAAGAGGTATCTACAGCAGAAACGACATAATGAAAAGTGTTTTTTACGTTTTTCGACATGCTTTCGGTATAAAGAGTTTCTTTTGTTGGCTTTGCATTTACCATTGTATATTCTTCTTCGTTGTTTGTGCCGTTATCAATTACTTTAAAAATAACATAACCCATTAAATCAGATTCTTTGCTCGGCTTCCATGTCAGATTTACTTTGCCTGTATCTGTTGTTGTTTTAAGCCCAGTAGGAGGTAATGGCGGAATAATATCTCTAACTTGTACCATAGTAGGTGCGGAAATTATTTCATTTCCAGATGCATCAAAGACCCCTACTTTATAGTAATAAGTTCCAATGGATTCTACTTTGTCTTTAAATTCTAACACCTCTTTTTGTAAGGGGACGTTATTTAATTTAACTGAATCTCCTTTGGTATCCAAATAACGATAAACATTAATTCCACTTCTGTCATCGTCATTAACTAGGAGCCAAGTAATAGTAACGTTTTGTGTGTCAATTTTAAAGTCCAAACCAAAAGCTTCTTGAGGAGGATCAAAATCGATTACGTCCGCATTGATTACTCCTGAAGAAGCACTTTTTTCCGAAAAATAATCTACTGCGAAAAACTCATACGTGTATGCTTCTTTTTTATCAATTGTATGGTCCACTAATAGGTGTTTTGGCCAAGGCAATAATTTACCAGCTTCGTCTATATCACGCTGCACCGGATATACCGCTTTTCCTGTAATGGTATCCATTTGCCCTGAACCAGATGTTCGGGTAACAATTATTCCGAAGTACCTTTCTGGGTTAGGCTTAAAATTGAAATTTATTTTTCGTTTTTTCCTTTCAATTACAATGTTCTGAGGCGGTTGTAATTGCTCATAATTACCAGCAGTTATTTGTATTTGATCCATTTCAATTTCTTGTCCATTTTCAATTGCGGTTAATCTGTAGGTGTAATTGGAATTAGAAATTGCGCCTTCGTCTTGATAACCTACCGCAATTGCTTTTGCAAAATCGTTATTAGAAAATGCCTTTTGCAAAGCAAAAACAGAAGCAACATTTCCTTGAAATTCTGTTACAGTGATTTTTTGAAAAAGCCCCTTAAACATTTCTAGTTCAGTAAAAGTTTCTGCTATTTTACTAACTTCAGAATCATTCCATAAGAGGGGAGAGGTATTTAGTTTTTGCCAATCAGAGTTGTTTGTCTTTCTGTACAGATTAAAGCCATCTTCATAGTATACCTTTTCGCAAACCCATTTCAAGAAAACTGAACCGTCTTCCATGTTTTTAGCTAAAAGAGTGTTTGGCTTTTTGTTTTCTTGAGCATTTGCCATTAATCCAAGCAATAAGCCAAGGAACATTAGGGATATGTGAATTCGCATACTCATTATATACCCATACTAAATCCCATATTAAAACTCTTGGAGCAACCTAAAACAGTAGCGCTTCCATTTAATTCCCCTGAAATAATTTCTTTATCAAAATCTGCTTCTAATTTACCATGTAATCGAACACCACCTATAGTGAAGTTTGGTACAGGCCATGGTGGCTCTACTGTTAGAGAGGCCCTAAAGTCAGCGCCTACCATTACACGATTTATTGCGAATGATGGACTATAAGTAAATTTGGCCTCGGCAAAAATAGTAAGACTAGCTCTAGCACAAATATCTGCAATACCAATACCTATACAACCTCCTGCTTTAAATCCACCGTAAACCCCAACTTCTGTTGTTTTCTTGTCCATTAGCAAGAACCCACCACCACCAAATCCAGAGCATGTTGGAAAAATTTCGATTTGTTTAGCTTTCGAACCTATCGCTACATTCCAATCTCCTTTTTTAGATTCGATAACCATAGTTCCGCTAATACAAATAGGTTTAGCACTTGACACGGCACCACTAACCAGTAAATAGTCTTTTCCACTATCGTAGTGCATTTTCACTTTTCCCTTAACGCCTGCAGCACCACTGGTAATTTTCTTTTTTAGGTATTTAGGCCCTTTTTGTTTTGGACCTTCTTTGGCAAGTTTTGGATCTTTAGCTCCTGTTCCTCCTCCTGGTATAACTTTCTCTGCTAGTGATCCTGAAACTTTAAAATCTTTAGAACCCGTTTCAATCAATAGATCATCGCTTCCTTTCTCGTATCCAAAAATTATGTCTTTTTTGGAATTGGCTGAAACAGATATTTCACCAATGGAAGAATTAGAAGCAATTACTTTTACGGTTTTGCTTCTACCAGCTTCAACAGCTAATGTGTTACCATCATAAGCGCCTTTTAAGCCATATTGGCCACTCGTGGCTTTGTAAAATGAGACAAGGTAACTACCTTCTTTGTAAGAAATAAGATTAGAGGTTCCACCAGCAGTAATCGTGCGGGTTCCATCAGAAAGTTTTATGCTTTTGTTGGTATAAGAAACATTTGCTAGGTATTTTCCATCTTTAAGTTCAAGGTCCGAATCTTTTGTAATAGCTAGACTTCTTGTTCCTTTACTTGCTTTAATGAGATCATTTCCTTCACCTAATGCTAATGTAACATTGCCGTCGGTATAAGATGCGCTTCCCTTATCAATGGCCACCTTGTGTTTGCTAACTTCAAGTTCAAGCATTTTGGTGCCATTTACTTTTATTTTGTTAGAACCATAATCTACAGTGGCGGTTCCGGTACTTACGAATGAAGCAGTGTTGGTTCCATCAGTGGCGGAAATTGATTTTACACCGTTTTTGTTTTCAAGCGCAATTGAATTACTGCCTGTTTTAAGCTCCATTTTTGTTGGGTTAAGGGCAAATGAGTTGGTTCCGTCACTAAAGTTAAGGTCTTTAGATTTACTAAATGAAGCAGTGTATGAGTCATACTTCAAATCAACACCTTCTGTACTAATTTTTACAGATTTTTTCGTTCCATCAGCATAAGAAGCACTTTTATCTTTGTTTAGCTTTATAGTTTTGGTTCCATCCGATAAACTCAATCCTGCTGTACTTGCTGCGAATGAACGTGTTCCGTCAGAAAAGCTAAGCGATTTATTGGTTCCAAAAGAAGCAACGTAACTATCGTATTTAACACTAACCTCGTCTTTTGAAAGCGTCAATTTTTTACTTGTTCCCTCAGCAAATTCAAAGGATTTGTCTGATTTTAATTTAATCGACCTTATTTTGTCATTTAACTTGACTTCTGTTGGTGTAAAGCTCATTCCATAAGTTCCGTCACTGTATGTAAATTCTTTACTGGTTGCGTTTATGGCAAGATTGTAAGAGTCGTATTTAACCGTTAGTCCTGTACTTGAAATTTCAAGCTCTTTAGTTGCCCCATCTTTTAACTCTACTGATTTATCCGAATTTAATGCTATGCTTTTTGATCCAGAACTTAATTTGTAGGCACCTGCTCCAGTTCTTTCTGCGGTATATGTTGCTGTTGCATCTGTAAGGGCAAGTGTTCCATTATTGGCATTGTCAAGCGATATTTTTACGGTGTTTGTACCTTTTTTAACCGTCAAGGATTTCATGCTGCTGGTTGAGCTAATGGTACATGTATAGCCGTTTTCGGTAAACGTATGAGTTCCCATATTATTTACAAGCCCCATAGCTACTGCGGTTCCTGCTTTCTTTAATTCATATTGGCTACCAAAGTTCAAATGGAAGTTGGTGCTACCAATATTCAAGTCAAATTCTTTGCTAGTGGTTATTTGAAGATCGAATGCCGATTCTGAGTATTTGAAAGTACCTGTTTTTGCTACCACATTTGCATCAACTACAATTGCTTTTCCATTTTGAGAATATGAAATTTTTCCACTTCCAGCTTGGTTGGCATCAATACCCATAGAAACTCCATTATAGGAGAATGCTAAATCCGCTTCGTTTGTGTTGAGATTTGCCTTAATGCTATCCGAGCCAATTTTCATGGCAAGTTTACCCGTGGCAGCGCTTTGATTTGCCGCCAAGTAAAGTGCATCGCTGCCATCCTTTATGAAAAAAGACCCTGATTTTTTGGTAACATCTCCATCAATTTTTAGTTCTTTAGTTCCTTGAGTCAAAGCAAGTTTACCAGTACCAGATTTGTCTCCAGTTATAAAAAACTTTGTTCCGGAATAATCTGAATAGAAGGTTGCACTGGTTGAAGTAGCAGCAGTATATATGGAATCTGACTTTACTTTTAATGCAAACATTCCAGTCTGTGCTTTCTCATCAGCAGAAACATACACTGCTTTAGTAGCATCTTTAGCCATAACAGAGAACACATCATTATTTAATCCAGTTTTAAATCGGTAAACACCTTTAGAAATTTCTAAGTTGCCATTTCCATCCTTGTCAGCGTCAACCATAAAATAAGTGCCCTGTTGAGCCACCTCCACTTTCATTTTGGTTGAAGATAAATCTGCACTTACCGAGTCGTTGCCGTTGGCATAGGAAAAGTATCCTTCTAAGTCTTGTTTGTTAGCCTTGGCGATAACTTTTTCCGAACCATACTTTGCGAATATGGATCCTTTTCCTGCAGTTTTATCTGCGCTTACTTTTAGGTTTAAACCTTTGTAGAGCGCTTCAAATTCTCCACTGCCGCTTTTGTCTAAGGCAACAAACAAACGTGTATTTGCATCGGGTATTATTTCAACACTACCAGTTCCTGCTGGTTTATCGGCTTTTAGTTCAAACTTTGCTGAACCATCAGTAATCATAACTCTGCCTTTACCAACTTTATCGCCGCTAGCTTCAAGCTTATCAGTGCCACTGCCAATTACTAAAGAGCCACTTCCATTCTTTTTGTCTGCGGCAACAGAGAAAAGTGTGCTGTTATAAGTAAACCCAAATTCCCCTGTTTGCGCCACTTTATTGGCTTCCATGGTCAATGTAAGTTCTCCTGTTTTAACATTTAATTTTCCAGCACCAATTTTATCAAATGAAGCGCCAAAGGAATTGCTAGCATCAATTTCAACGTATAGATTTCCTTTGCCTTCGGTTGCATTTGCTCCCAATTCTACTTTGGTAGATGCATAAGCAACTTTAATTTCTCCTGCCGTACTCGATTTGTCGAAACTTGACTTTAGTTTAAACCCACTTATGTCAAAGTCAATAGATCCAACATTAGCACCGTCATAAGCCAAACCTACTGCACTAGAACCCGTTTTTAATTTGAAGGATGCGCTTCCTAAGCGAGACCCAGAGAGGCTAAATTCGTCCGACCCATTTTTATAGGAAAGTGTCGCTCCGGCAGCTGAAGAAATATCAGCCGCAAAGCCAAATGTTGTAGCTCCAGTAATGTAGGTGATACCAGCGCTCTCTGCACTTGCCTTTAACTTCATTTTATCGCTGCCGATTGGAACGGTTACTTCTATTGGCCCAAGTTGTTTTGCAATTTCTTTAGCTACTTCCTTTGCAGCTGCTTTTTTTGCAACACCACCAGCTCCTGGAGTTCTTGAAGAGGCGTTAAGCATCGATAGATCTCCTTCCAAATCTATAATGAACCCACTCTTTTTAACTTCGAGTTCAGCAGCTATATCGACTTTAAACAGTTTTCCTCCGCTCGGATCTATCATTTGCATATATAGTCCTGCGCCAAAATCAATGTCCTTATCAATAATAAAATCTCCTGTTTTGGTGTCTTGATTCATATGACGATAGACTCGACCTTCCATTGCCACAATATTGAAGAACCCCATGACAGATACACCCATGCCTTGTGTATCGTTAAAATAGGCGTCGAAATACCAATATTTAAGAGCTTCTTTAGTACCTAAGATCATGCTGGCGCCTAGTTCTATATCAGCAGGAACTTTTAGTTTACCTTTTATATCTCCCTTAAAAACAGTTCCCCAATATGGATCTCCTTTTCTTAGCTCCAGTGAGCCTTTCATAGCAATGATGCTCGAGTTTAAATCCACCTCAATTTTTTCAAATGCAAATGACTTTTGGTCTTGATCTGATTTAATTGTAACGGGTACCTCTGGTTTATTGGAGGAATATTTGGCGTCGCTAAAGTTGATGTCTGCAGGTTTATTTTTAACTTCAGCAACCGAACTAAAGTCCATAATTGGAGGGCCAGTTTTACCGGCTACATCATCTCCCAATGGTGCAGTGCTTCTAATACTCAATGCGTAATTGCCAACAATTAAACTTGCGCCTAATTCATAGGCATTGATATTGAAACCTTCGTATTTAAGTTTTACTTGTTTCGAAAGTTTATGAGACCCACTTCGTTTTCCATACCCAATAAACATATCACCGTAAATTCTAAAGTCGGTAAGTGCTTTGAAGGTGTGCTTTAAAACCGGAGACTCTACATCAATCGTGCAATCTAAACGTTCATTGTCAGCAAAAACGGCCCTTTTGATGGTTACTATTTGCTTTTGTTCTCCTCCATTTGGGCTAAATGTTATGATTGTTCCATCAAGGGACTTATCAAATGCTCCCGCATTAAAACCCTGGTCGTTTAATGGAATAGTATAGTTGTGTTTAGTGCTTTCACTTATAAATGGAATTATTACATTTCCCGTTACGGTACCTTTTAGTTTATTATCAGTTACAGTAAATTGAATGTTTTTTAATTCAGCTGGAAATAAATTAAACGTCGATTTTTCTGAAGATTTAAAGTCTCTGCTTAATGCACACTGAAGCCCTTTAGCATCAATATCTAGCTTTGTCTTATTGTCGCTATTTAGGTTATAACTTTGGGTGATTTCGCTTTCCAAAATCTGTTGTTTCGAATCATCAAGTTTCGTTTGCATTTGTAATGTAAATTCTTGATAATAAACGCCTTTCCATATTTTATCTGAAGAGTGTTGTCCAGGAGATTGAGTCTCATCTAAATCAATCACTACCTTTTTGGGCTGTGCATAAATATTGGCTTTTTGCACTAAAGGCAATATGTTTTGAGCACTTAACTCATCGGCCTTTGTTATGTTGAAATAGTAGAGTTGATCCGCTTGCTTTATGAAAAAGGATAAACGTTGATTGTCTGATGTATGTACATTAGGATTGACATAAAAGTCTGCATCAAATCGCATTTTGTACTTATTGGCGCCACTACAAAGGAAATCTGATGTTGTTCTCAGTTTTAATCGACTATTACCGAGATCTAATAAATCAAAATCATTTTTATTGCTAAGCTTTGCGCTTCCCAATAATTTGTATTCTTCAAAGTTTAACCAAGATGGATCTGAGACAATATAAGCCACTTGGCCACCCTTTACAGGATGTGGTAATTTTAATTTTATGGTTCCCTTAATTGTGAAGTTATTTTTTGTGAGCTTCACACTATCAGGATAAAATATAGCGTCGTCATTTATTGAATTGAATGGTGTAACTGTTATTGGGTCAAGCGTAATGGCCGAAATTATTGTACCTGATTTCAAAACATATTGTCCAGCTGATACGCCAACATTAATACCTGAAAATTTAATTTTCTTCTTATCTCCTTTTGAATTGACAACTATTTCACCAGTGCCATCTAATTTAGTAAGGTCCTTATTGGTAGTTGAAATAACTTTAACAATCTCGTTTCCAGCATAAAACGATTTAATTAGCGGTGGCCCTAGTACACTTCTAATTTCTGATTTGGCAATTTCTCTTTTACCGCTATAAGCTTTGACTTGCCATGCATATTCTCCTTTCTTTTCAAAAGATTTAGAAGTCATGGTATGAGAAAAATCACTTAAGGAAGATTGGTCCGAACTAGTAAAGGTGTACCAACTGCTGTTTTTATCGATAGCATCTTTTGGAGATTTTCCTGATAACTCTACAATTTTTAATTCGTATTTGAATTTGTTTCCCGCAAGCACATTATCTGGTGCTTTCCATTTAAAGTTTTTGTTTTCTCGTTCTTCAAAACCATGACCGTCTTCGGGAGCCTTTAATTCTACAATGCCACCAGCTGGCAAACCGTATTGAATCCAGCCTACTTGAGAAACCCCATCGTTTTTAAAGCTCTGTCTGCCGTTTTTTTCTCGAATAGTTATCGTCCAAGCATAACGCTTGCCTTCCTCAAGTAAGGTTTGGGTTATATTGTAGTTAAAGTTGGTTGTGGTAATGGGGGTGGTAGTTCCAGTTTCATATATTTTAAGCACCTTACTGGCAGAAATGGAATTCATTGGATTGATTGAATTATCCGTTATTTCGTAAAGTTTTAGCAGGTACTCCACGTTAGTAAACCCTCCTGGGGGTGGGTTTTTAAGCTGCCATTGAAAAGTTATGTTTTGAGGTGTTTGAGGTGTTACGGTAATTCCTTGTGCTGGTGTTGTAAGTAATGGCGGATCTTGCTTAGAAATGAATGCCACCGTGCAAGTTGTTCTAGAAATCGCCCTTCCCGAATTGTACTCTTTTACGGTAACACAAAATTGGTAATTACCATCAGGTAATCTACCAGTACTATTCAATTCCGAAAGCGTTATTCCGGTCAGGTTCAAATTACTAAAGTTTAAATAGGAGGCAAAATCAGCTCCTCTAAATATTTTAGAAACCCCTGGAGTTAAAGTTGTTCTATTAATTGGCTTGAAATTCGGTTTAGACTCTAATGTTACTAGATTACTTGAGATTTTAACGTGGAGATAAACATCTACAGAAGATTCACTAAAGTCATTGAAAATAGCGCTTACCATTAATTTGTTTGCACCTACTGATGAATAGTCGGACAAATAGGCTGTATAAGGAGGAGCCAAGGTTGTATTGGCGGTAACGGGTAATGCCTTTACCTGCGCATATGTCTGATTGCCAAGTGCAATTATAGCAAGCCAGGTAAATAGTATGTTAATGATTGTCGTTCTCAAAACGTATAGTTGTAACTTAAGCCAGCTTGAATTTCTTCTATTGGAGTGGAGTTATTTCCTTCTCGAGCCATTAATCTCCCATCTAATTTTATTTGGTGATGATTCTTAATATTATAACCAATACTGGCCATAATGTTTGAACTAGTGTCTTGGAATTCTTTATCTAAGTAGTTGTTGAATAAACTGTAAGCAACCATGGCGGTTAAGGATTTCTTTAAGAATGGTTTACTAACAGCTACGGTAGGGCCAATAGCCTCGTTGACTATGCCAGGACTTAAAAATTGGTTATAGTTAGCTGCTGCGGTTATATTCAGTTGCTTAGGTACAAGTGTAAATGTATAACTCAGATTAGAATTGTAAAACTCACTTCCATTCTCAACTGTTTGAAGGTCTCCAGCGCTAATACTATTTGCTTGCTGATAATTGTTCGATAAAACCACATTATGGCCAAATTTTTCACTGGCAGTGGAATAGGTCGCGACTATACCATAATTAGCAGTGACTTGAATAAATCGAATGGTATCTCTAACGTTTAAGGCGCTAGGGTCGCTTGTGGCTCTGTAATTAGAGTATAAGCCAGAAAGCATTACTTTATTACTTATCGCCCATGTCACATTACCTGAGCCAATTATTCTTCTATCGTTTGTGTATAGGTTGTCAGCTAAATTGTTCCGCTGAAGCCCTAAGCTTCCAGCAAGGTTTACTTTTCTTTTCAAGATAGAAGTAGCAATATTTCCAGTTACTTCTTCTACGTCATTATTTAAAAAAGCGGCACCCATACTTTCATATTCGGGTCCTACCCTTCTATAGGTTACTCCAAACGAATGTGATTTTATCGCATAAGTTAAATTTCCTGTGAATGCAGAATTGGTTACTGTTGATGAATTTGATTCAATAAGCCAACCAAAATTATTTTGGTAGCCAAACTCATTGCTTTGAACTGCTTCCAATCTTCTATCTCTTGTATATGCACTCATGGCGTATTCTCCATTAAAGCTTAACCGTTTACCAATTTTTTGTTGAAAGGTAATCGCTGATACCACATTCTCCGCAGGTTTAAGTAAAAGCAGAGAATCGGTGTTAATTGAACTAATTAAATCTTGTGCTTTGAAAACAGAAAAGCCTATTTGGCCAGATTTGTATTTGTATTCCACATTAGCTCCGTAACCCCATCTTTCAAAAGCAGGATCTTCCGAAACTACGTTTAAACCATTGGTGAGAGGGATAGCCTTTATTAAACGCCCTCCCATTGCTTTTACTTTAAATTTTGTATCTGGAATTTCGAGTTCAACACCAGCACCTAAAAAATTTAACCCAGCCAATGAATACTGACTAAACTGCATACTTCTGAACCCCAAATGTGCAGTAACCCATTTGTACTTGGGGCTCATTCCAAATTGGTTAAAAGGTTGGGCAAAGTCTTGGTTCTGGGAGGTAAACGTTGCGCTAAACGGTATCGCCATACCATATATGTCAATGTTCACGTTTGCATTGACTATCCAGTAGAATGGAGGACGCTGTGCTGCCTGTCCTTTAGTGTCATACCCTACAAGACTACCGCCAATACCTCCACTTAGTTTAGCCTCTTTCCAAATCGGTTTCTCGCCGATGGTAGAAAGGTCTTGACTATAGCTTGATAAACAGCAGGATACAGCAAGTACTAACCCAAAGGCATAGTTCAGCGAGAAGTTTAAGTTTAGCATTATCAACAAATAAAAGACAAAATACGGTTGAATCGTTTTTTTTAGGGACGAAACGCAACTTTTTAGCTCTAAAACATGTTGAGTAGCTTTTATTTGTTGCTGAATTGCATGTGTAGGGTTTAAGACAGAGTTAGCTGAATATATTTGCTGTATCAAAAACTAAGTCATGTACGGAAAACTAAAAGATCATTTACAAGAAGAATTAGCGCAGATAACTGCTGATGGTTTGTATAAGAAAGAACGCATAATTACAACTCAACAGGACGCTGTAATCAAAGTGTCAACTGGAGAAGAAGTGCTGAATTTTTGTTCTAATAATTACCTGGGATTATCATCGCACCCACGAGTTGTTGAAGCTGCTCACCAAGCATTAGATTCTCATGGTTTTGGAATGTCTTCGGTACGCTTTATATGCGGTACTCAAGATATCCATAAAGAATTGGAGCAAAAAATTGCAGATTTTCTAGGCACGGAAGACACCATTTTATATGCGGCAGCATTTGATGCCAATGGAGGTGTTTTTGAACCCTTGCTTACAAAGGATGATGCTATTATTTCAGATGCTTTGAACCATGCTTCCATTATTGATGGCGTGCGTTTGTGTAAAGCAGCAAGGTATCGCTATGCAAATAATGATATGGCCGACTTGGAGGAACAGTTAAAAGAAGCTTCAGGTGCTCGTTTTAAAGTAATAGTGACTGACGGGGTTTTCTCAATGGACGGGTACGTAGCCCAACTCGATAAAATTTGTGATTTAGCCGATAAATATGACGCGTTGGTAATGGTGGATGAATGCCATGCAACGGGTTTTATAGGCAAAACGGGCAAAGGAACTATTGAGCTTAAAAACGTGATTGGTCGAGTGGATATCATTACCGGTACTTTAGGTAAAGCGCTTGGTGGTGCCATGGGTGGCTTTACATCGGGTAGAAAGGAAATCATTGAAATTCTTCGCCAGCGTTCTAGACCTTATTTGTTTTCTAATTCACTAGCTCCAAGTATTGTGGGTGCGAGCAATGCAGTTTTTGATTTATTGAATGAGTCTACAGAGCTAAGGGACAAGTTAGAATGGAATGTAAACTATTTCAAAAAAGAAATTAAAGCTGTTGGGTTTGATATTAAAGATGGCGATAGCGCAATCGTTCCGATTATGCTTTACGGTGCAGCTTTGTCTCAAACTTTTGCTAATAAATTGTTGGAGGAAGGTGTATATGTGATTGGATTCTTCTACCCTGTAGTTCCAAAAGAGCAAGCTAGAATTCGAGTTCAATTAAGCGCAGCTCATAATCAAACTCATTTGGATAAAGCTATTAAAGCATTTGCAAAAATTGGTAAGGAATTGGGCGTTATTTAAAAACGCGCACCTAAAACAGTCCCTAACGAAAACAATACTAATTTTGTTATTGATAATATGTTATCAGAAACTAAAATTTTTGGGTCTATTTTTCCCTCATATATCTTAAATATTATGAAATACTCACTTTCTATTTTCTTTTTATTAATCTCCCTGCACTTTGCTTCTGCTCAGATTGGTATAAACAATTCTAATCCAGATGATAATTCCGTTCTGGACATACAAGCAACTAATAAAGGGCTGCTTATTCCTAGGTTATCTACTACTCAGCGTGAAGCAATGAGCACTGGTACTGGGTTTTCCCAGGGAATGATGGTTTATGATATTACACTTGATATTCTTTTTGTAGGATATGGTAATGGAGCTTCGGCTAATACTAAATGGTATGCAATAAACCCTTGGAAAACAGAATATAGAACGGATAATAACGCAATTACAGCGCATACGACTGCTATGACTGCCACAGGTATAAAACATGGGAATATTGGTATTGGAGAAACAAATCCAACTGAAAAATTGCATGTCGATGGTAAGGTAAAAGCTACTGAATTTATTGGTTATGGCGCAACACCAATAGGAGGTATAATTATGTGGAGTGGTTCAACTGTGCCAGATGGGTGGACTCTTTGTAACGGGGTAACTAACAACGGAATTACTCCGCCAAATTTATCAGGCAGGTTTGTTGTCGGAATTGGCAGTAACGGAACGACTTCATACAGCCATGCTAATAAAGGTGGACTAGATGCGGTAACCTTATCGGTTAGCCAAATGCCACAACATAATCATACTTTTACCACAAGCAGCAATGGAAATCATACTCATCAAATTGAAAGGCTTCCATATGATTCTCAATCGAGTGGATTCAGTATGCAATCTATGATGGGATCTAGCAACAGTGACGAAGGCTGGACGGGAGTGGATACAAGAAATAGAGGAGCTTCAATTTCAACTAATGGGAATCATAATCATAGTGGAACAACAGCTAATAAAGGGTCTTCAACTGCCCATGAGAATCGTCCAGCTTATTACGCAATAGCCTACATAATGAGAGTTAAATAATTAGCACTTTTTGTCTGTTTTGTTTGTTTTCGCGTTTTATTAACCGTGTAATCAACATTAATGCTTTTGCCATGAAAATATACCACGAGCCTATACACTCATTTATATAATGCCCGTATACTGGTCGCAACCTCAAAGTGCTCTTTGGGGTGGGTGCTAGGTTAATTTATTGACTTGCGTGTTTTCAAATTTCTTAAGGTTGAATACTCTTTAAGTGTGAGCTTTAATTCTTTCAAATTAATAAATAGGACGGTCGGGGCTTTCTGTATATTTTAAATAGTATTAAGAGGTCTATATTACCGGAATTTTTGAAGGTTAGTATCGTTTTTAATTAATTGAAGCTCTCGATCAACTTTTAAATAGTCTACTCTAAGCCCACATTAAGAATTGCTGGTTAGCTTTTTTTACCGAGTTAAACACTTAAATCACGGCTAACAATATCCAAAATTGAGAAATGAGAGGCCAATTGCATGACAATTATGGCTAGAAAATAAAGTCCAAATTTTTTCTTTTCACCAGGTTCTAACTGTGCAATTCCTAATATTGCCAAGATGAAACCAAAACCGGTAACAGGTATGAACGTATAAAGTGCTAAGATAAATGCTTGCAAAACATAGTCTTTGGTTTTTTGAAAAAGCGGAAAGTTTTTCAACGAAAAAGACAGAAGGACCAGCAGTTCAATGATTAAGGTTAAGTATGTCATAACCATAGCCACCGTATGAAGTCTAGGAGCATTGTCCAAAGTGATTTTGGCGTTCAATGTTGGCTCTATACTCAAGTATTTCAAAAGTAATTTCTTATCCAAAAATTGTTCAGGAGTGTTGCCGACCAATGCTGTGTTTATGTATTGCATTCTGAAATCTGTAAGTAAATGGTACTGCATAAAATCACCAGTAAGAAAATCTGGAGAAGTAAATTTCCAGAATAAAGCAAATAAAAAGGTGAGAACAATGAGCAGATGTGCATTGATTTTTAAAACTTGAATCCTGTTCTTAAAAAGCGTTGAAATAAAGCAAACTCCTACCCAATATGTTATTAGGTATTGGTGGTTATCAATATAGTACCAATAGCGCGCTGCAAATATTGAATAGGCAATAAAAAGGAGGACCCACAGCCATCGGTTCCGTGATAATTTAGGTGAAAAAAACATGAAGAGTGCTGATACCCTAACTGGCACTTCACCTATCCAAGCAGGTGGGTGGTAAAAAAACAAGTAACAAAAGAGTTAATCGATATACTAAAATATCTCGAGGATAAGTTTCCAAGAAATTGATGAATCCTTTTATGTTGTTTGTACCCAACATCATTTGCTGGCTTGGTATTTCATAAGCTCAAAAAATTGCACGCTATTTTCATTTGCACTGTAACGTCGCTCATAAATCGCGGTTTTTACAGTTGAAAAGGGATGTAATTTTTCTCCATCTAATTTCAATTTATCATTTCGAAGCGGAACATAAATTGTCTCATTGTTCCTCCAACCCAGTAAATTTGCAGCTGAGTTTTTTTCTAGATTCAGTTTTTCTACGTAGTTTTTTACAAGTAAAGCATTGGCTATTTTTTGCAGTTTTTCTAGACTGGGTTTGGCTTTTAATTCCAAGCCAAAGTCATTTGACCATGTTTCTGTATCCAATTTCTGAAACTCAGGTAATAGGCGTACTTCACTTCCCATTTCATCAATTCCAATACACACCAATACTCTGGAGTCCGTTGAAACGTTACTTGCAAACATGCCAAATCCACCACCATTCCATTGGCTAAGATGATGGTTTTTAGCCATGCGAATTTGATTAACCGCTATCAAGCCCATGAGTATGGGCATGACGTAAATTAACGGGAATAAGCTTTTAGTGTCAAAATTCACTTTTAAAGTTTTATTTACAGGTAAAACGTTTTTGCCATTTTGGCAAACCTAATACTAATAATTATTCATCAGAAATACTTTTTTGAATAAAACAGACTGAAATTCTGTACATTACAAGTTGTTTTACTAACTAACTTTTACAGTTAAGTAATTCCTTTTATGCATATTTGTGCATTATTGTGACGAAAATGAAACAAATTCTCCCACTATTTATTTTTCTATTTTTCTCTGCTTTTGGTATAGCTCAAGTAGGGATCAATACCTCCTCTCCAGACGCAAATTCTATATTGGATTTGGATTCTAAGAATAAAGGATTGCTTATTCCTCGCATGACTACCGCGCAGCGGGAGTCTATGGTAAGCCTAACGCCCGCTCAGGGAATGATGGTATATGATACTCAATTAGATGTTATATTTATTTTTTATTCTAATAAATGGTATGCATTAAACCCATGGAAAACTGAGTATAGAACATATAATAATTCCAGTGCGGCACCTATGACAGCTATGTTTGGCGGCAGTACTAGCTATGGTAATATTGGTATAGGCGTAGCCGCTCCAACAGAAAAATTTCAGGTAAATGGCAAGGTGAAAGCGACAGAATTTATTGGTAATGGAGCTACTCCCTTAGGAGGTATCATCATGTGGAGTGGAGCACTCAATGCAATTCCTGCTGGATGGGCATTGTGTAATGGCCAAAACGGGACGCCAGATTTGCAAGAACGATTTGTTGTAGGAGCCGGTTCTGCTGATAATACTTCGGTGGCTGGTACTGCACAATATGCTGTAAACGCAAAAGGAGGGGAAAATAGCGTTACTCTTTCCGAATCTACGATTCCTTCACATCGGCATTCTGGATATACTAGTACTGATGGAGCTCACAGCCATACCGGTCAAGAAAATGCTAGAGCAGATAATGATGACAATGACGGTATTGGATATTATATTGGTGGCCGAGGAGGTAGTTTTAACAATAACGGCGGGAATGGGTATATTTTATCAACTGGAAGTGCGCATAAACATTATTTCAGCACAAATCCAACTGGCGGTGGGCAATCCCACGAAAACAGGCCCCCTTATTATGCATTGGCGTATATAATGCGTACTCAGTAATTACTGTACTTCACAGTGTTTTTTTGAGTGCCTAATTTCAAAAAGACTTTTCCGATTTTTAAGAACTGGTAATAGTTGATCGATAGGTAGCAAGCGGCAGATGTGTTGTTCTGGATCAACTAAAATAACGAGTATGTGCGTTGGCTTATATCATTCACGTGAAATAGCAGAACCTTTCATAGTGAAATAATTAAAACTCCACAAAATACAGGCTACAGCACTGATGGTGACTTTTCATACATAGCGATTGGATCGGTTCTATAATTTTTAAACATATTTTAATCTAGTTGTAGGTCTTCCTCTAATCTACCGCGTTACTGAAAAGTAAGCAGTAGTTTCTTAAAGTACGTGCTTATTTAGATGTAAATTGGAGATAGTTTTTGTATTACTGCACCTCAAAATGCTCCTTTAGATTGGTTAAACTCTTAAAAGGGTTGTCTTCTACAAACATATTGGCAAGCCATTCAGGTACTTCACCACCGGTATTAGACTTTCCTTCTAATATCACCTCGGTGGTATTTTCATCGAGTTGTCTGATCTTCCAAAACCCAATTGACTTTTCAATTCGAACATAGTCCTCATTTCTAGGGATATAATTAGGAAGCGCAGAAGACCGTATTAAATAGCTACCATCGGCTTCTTTAATACACATAGATTTACTAATGATTTCTCTATCATCAACCGGCCATGGAGCTGCGAAAACATAGTATACGATAAATTCTGTACTACCCGATTTATGCAATACTTTGCAAATCGTGTTATCGGAATACCAAGATGTGCGTTTATCCCAATCTATTACAAAGTTGTATACGGAGTCAACATTGGCATTTATCAAACAAGCCCCTCTGTATTGCTTAAGCGTCCAACCAGGAGCATCCTTTGTCCAAACTTTAACGGAATTCTTGTTTTTCTTTAGCTCCCACTTTTCCTGTGCGCTTGCACTAAAAGCAAAAGCCAATGTAAATAGCAATGGGAATAATAGGTGCTTTAACTTCAAGGCTGTGCAGCTTTAGGATAGCTTAGCCTTTACCAAACCAGACACTAATTTATTGTCTGCTTTACCAGCCAACTGTTGTGAAGCCATACCCATTACTTTTCCCATATCTTTCATGCTTGAAGCACCGGTTTGAGCAATGATATCCTCGACAATTTTAGCCACTTCATCTTCCGACAGTTGAGCAGGCAAGTATTTTTCAATAACGCCAGCTTGCTGCATTTCCATATCTGCTAAATCTGCTCTGTTTTGACCATTATAAGCGTCAGCAGCTTCTTTGCGTTGTTTTACCAATCGTTGCAAAACAACAATACCAGCGTCATCACTTACATGGCCATCTGCACCCTTTTCTGATGCAGCCAATAGCAATGCAGATTTCACTGCTCTTAAGGCTTCCAATTTGTCTTTAGCCTTTGCCTTCATGGCTGCCTTGATGTCGTTATTTATATCATCTACTAATGCCATGTTCTAGTCTACGTTATCGTGTAAAAATGAATTGTTTGACTTTATTTCTGTCTTCTTTTCCCCATTTTCATCTTCCGTTTCATTGATACTTAATCTAGAAACTTGAGATACATCAGATGCAGCAACATCGTCCAATTCAATGGAACGTCTTTTGAAAGCAGGCTGACCTTCTAAAGAAGAGATACCCGACGGAGTTTTAAGCTGCATGCTTAAGTTTCTTAACCGAGCCATCCTTTCCTGCGCTAATTTCTGGCGTTCTTCTGGATTAGCTTCTGGTTGAGGTGCTTCTTCTTTTTTGTCTTCAATTTGTATTGTAGTGGCAACCGTTTTGTCTTCGCTTGACTTCAATTTAGGATTCAAATCAAATTCCTCTTCTATTTCTTTCACTTCTTCAGAAGGATTAGAGTAAGCATTCTCGTCTTCAGCCAAGAAGGCGTCATCTTCCAAATTATGTCTGATTATTTCTTCTTCCGCAACTGGTGTTTCAATTGCCTCTTCCACTTTAGAATTATTGGAAGCTTCAATTGAATCAGTATTTTTTTCTTCAACTACTTCAGAAGTTATTTCGTCTGTGCTGTCTTCAGACACAAGTTCTTCAGTTGAACTCTGCTCATCCATTTCATAAACAGTTTTAGCAATTGCTAAAGGTCTTTCTTGAGCTTCATTTGAAACCGGTTCATCCTTTGCTTCAAAGGTTATTTTTTCACTGGTTTCTGATTTTGACTCAACTGTGTTCTCCTCTGTTTTCTTCTCTGGAGTAAACAAGATCACTTGTGATGGCTTTTTTGGTCTTTCTGACCCTGGAATAGGAGCTGTTAATTCTGTTATAACATCGTCATCAAGGCTTTTAACCATAGGTTTTGGCTCTCGTTTTATTTCTTGTGAAACATGCGGCCTATCAATAAAGCTAGTGGCGATTATGGTTATGCTTATTTCATCATCTTCCAGTCTATCGTCCATTCCGTGACCCCAAATTACTTCAGCCTCATCTCCTGCTTCTTCTTCAATGTAATCGGTGATTTCGGTAATTTCATCAAACAAAATTTGATCTTTACCATAGGTAATGTTCAATAGAATATTGGATGCGCCTGTGATATCGTTGTCATTCAATAATGGAGAAGCAACCGCATTTTGAACAGCAACCGAAGCTCTGTTTTCACCTTTAGCAGTTGCAGAGCCCATTATAGCAACTCCGCTACCCGTCATTACTGTTTTCACATCATTAAAATCAACGTTGATTTTACCGGTAGTTGTAATTGCTTCTGCTATTCCTCTTGCCGCAGTGGTAAGCACATTATCAGCCTGCTCAAATGCGTTGTCTAGGGTCAAGTTTCCGAACATTTCACGCAACTTGTCATTGTTGATGATTAAAATGGTATCCACACAATTTCTCAGGTTGGCAATTCCTTCATCAGCTCTGCGTTTACGTTTTTTACCCTCAAATGAAAACGGCATGGTAACAATACCAACTGTTAGAATACCCATTTCTTTAGCTGCTTGAGCAATAATAGGGGCTGCTCCGGTTCCTGTTCCACCGCCCATTCCAGCAGTTATGAAAACCATTTTTGTGTGCGCACCTAGAATCTCTTTAATTTCATCGATAGATTCAATAGCGGCATTTTCTCCAACTTCTGATCTTGAACCAGCACCTAAACCCGATGTAAGACTTGCTCCCAATTGTATTTTGGCAGGAACTGGGCTAATGTCTAATGCTTGTTGATCGGTGTTGCAAACCATAAAATCGACATCTTTAATACCTTGACGATACATGTGGTTTACAGCATTGCTGCCGCCGCCACCAATGCCGATTACTTTAATAATTGAATGTTGTTCTTTGGGCAAATTGAACTTCATAACTTCTTGTTTTTGTGTATTCTAATTAGTCTTCGTCTTCTTCTAAATATCTTCTTGTTTTGTCAAACAAGTCTTGAAACCAGCTACTGCGCTTTGTTCCAAAGCTTGTCATTTCATCTTTTGGTTCTTCTATTTCTAGCTCAGAAGTAGTTTCTTCTACGTCATCTGAAATTGGTTCTGCTGGTATATCAGCAGCAGGAGCAATAGGCGTTGTTTGATAGGTATCTTCAGGCTTTGTATCGGCAAGTTTTGCCTGATACTCGTGAATTTGATATCCTTCTAAAACTAAGCCAACGCCAGTCGAAAAACTAGGACTTGTTATCTCTTCGGCTCCAGCAGCTAAATGCTCTGTCGGATACCCAATTCTCGTATCCATGCCAGTTGTAAATTCAAATAGTTGAGCAATGTGCTTCATTTGTGCGCCACCACCAGTAACCACTAATCCGGCAATTAATCTAGATTCAAAACCAGAATTTTTGATTTCATAATAAACTTGCTCAATGATTTCTGTCATTCTAGCCTCGATAATTCTAGACAAGTTTTTTACAGAAATCTCTTTCGCTGGACGGCCGCGAAGACCAGGTATGGAAACAATCTCGTTTTCTAAGTTTTCACTTGCCAAAGCAGAACCGAATTTTAATTTCAGCAGTTCTGCTTGTCGTCTAATAATAGAGCAACCTTCTTTTATGTCCTCTGAGATTACATTACCTCCAAAAGGAATTACCGCAGTGTGTCGAATAATGTTATCCTGAAAAATAGCCAAGTCTGTAGTACCACCGCCTATGTCAACTAAGGCAATACCTGCTTCTTTTTCTTCTTCGTGTAAAACAGATTGTGCAGAAGCAATGGGTTCTAATGTTATATCTAAAACGTTAAGTCCAGCTTTTTCGACACATTTTTTTATGTTGTTTACCGCAGCAACTTGAGCAATAATTACATGGAAATTAGCTTCTAATCTGCCTCCAGACATGCCAATTGGGTCTGTAATTCCTTGTTCGTTGTCTACGATATATTCTTGTGGAATTACATTTATAATTTTCTCACCGGGTTGCATAACCAGTTTAAACATGTCTTTTCTTAATGCCTCAACATCTTGTCTAGAGATTTCATCTTCGAAACTGTCTCTGATTTTAACTCCTCGGTGTTGAATACTGCGAATGTGTTGTCCAGCTATACCAACATTGACCTCACGAATAGTAACACCCGATTTTTCTTCAGCCAGTCGAATTGCTTCTCGTATCGATTCAACGGTAGGAGTTATATGGGTTACTACGCCACGATTTACACCTGGTGATGGTGCTTTTCCCATTCCTAGAATCTCTAGTTTTCCATGTTCATTTTTGCGACCAACTAAAGCGGCAATTTTTGTAGTCCCGATATCGAGACCGACTACGAATTCATTGGGTATAGACATAATTTATCGTTTAGTGCAGACAACTTGTTTTTTGTATTTTAAATTAATACTGGAATAGTTGTTCCACCCAGTATTATTCAGGCCTTTTTTATAAAATATAAATAGTTTCTGAAATTTCTCCTCTATTTCATGAGCTTCACCAAATACTATGGTATGGCTGCCCACTCTAGGAATCATTTCTATGTCGTTATTTTCATTCACATAAATTTGAGAAATTTGAGAATTCCAAAATTTATCTTCGTTTATGAATTTCGCCAAATCATATAATTGTTTCAATTGATCCGCTCCAGTTAAATTGCCATCATCTAGTTTTAGCCGATTGATAAGTTCAGTGTTTTCAACTGCTGTAGTGTTCTGCTTTCTGAAAATTTTGTTCAATTTTATTTCTAAATGTTCGAGTTGCTGAACGGTTGAGTAAGGAATATTTATTGCTCCATTCGCAACAAGAACGCGCGCAGCATACTTATTTGATAAGGGCATAAGGCTACCGAATTTGTCAAGGTAAAAGCTTTCATTTTGGGAATTGTAGAGGCGAATAATTGGTGTACGCTCCTTTATTTCAATGACCAACTTTCCACTAATAGAGTGGTATACCTGAGCTTTTTCTACTGAAGAATTATTTTTTAGTCGAGTTTCCAATAGGTGAATGTCTACTGCCGACAAGTTTTGGTTTTCAAACTGATATCCTAGATTTGAATATAGGGTCTTAATGTCCTCAGAGGTTACAAAACGCGAGGTTGCTGGCTTATCTATATTTATGGAAATTGAACTAAGAGACTGGTCGAATTGTTGTTTCTTGGTAAATCCCACAAGAGCAGTCACACCGCCAAGCAGTGCAATCCATGAAAATATTTCCAATGCTCTTTTCAACCTTTTTGCTTTAATATGTTGACTCTCAAGGGCTCGACAAGTGTACTGATGTCACCAGCCCCTAAGGTAATTACTATTTGTAAATTTTTGTTTTTAAGCGCCTTACCCGTGATGAGGTCTTCCTTTTTTACTAACGTCTTGTTATTAATAACTACTTTTTTGAGCAACATTTCAGAATCAATTCCTTCAATCGGTTCTTCTCTAGCAGGATAAATATCAAGGAGTAAAAGGTCATCTAAAAGGGATAAATTTTTACCAAATTCTTCTGCGAAATCACGAGTGCGGCTGTATAAATGTGGCTGAAATATTCCAGTAATTGTTTGACCGGGATACATTGACTTTACGGACAAGAGTACGGCTCGTAATTCCTCGGGATGGTGCGCATAATCATCAATAAATACTAGATCAGGTTTATTAATAATAAACTCAAAACGACGCTTTACCCCTTTAAAGCTTTCCAATGCTTGCCTAATTTGTGGTGTTGAAATACCCGCCCAAGCTGCAACGGCTATGGCTGCTGTTGCATTTTCAATATTGTGTTCACCAGGAAAATAGCTAATAAGATCTTCTATGCGTTGATCCGAAAAGTTGAAGTTGAAGGTGGCTTTATTACCTTCGAATTGAATGTTAGTGGAATTAAAATCTGCGCTTTCGTTTATACTGTAGTTGTAATTTTTCGGGGTAGCAGGTAAATATAAAGGGAGTCCTTTTTTTACAAATAAGACTCCTGCTGGGTCAGTTTTGGAGGCGAAACTCGAAAAAGTTGATCGCAAATCTGCGGCGTCTTTATAAATGTCTAAATGATCAGCATCACAAGAGGTAATTACACTGATAAATGGATTTAAGCTCAAAAATGAACGGTCAAATTCATCGGCTTCTACAACGCAATACTCAGAATTAGGATTGTATATAAAGTTAGTCCCCAGATTAGTAGAAATACCACCCAAGAATGCAGAACATCCTAATTTACTGTTGTGGAATATATGCGCAATTAAGGTTGAAACCGACGTTTTTCCATGCGTGCCAGCCACTGCTATTGTTTTATAACTGTGGGTAAGCTGTCCTAATACTTCAGAGCGTTTAAGGATAGGTACACCTTTGTTTTCGTAGTATTTGTAAATTGGATGTTGATTTTTTATTGCTGGAGTCCAAATTACTAGATCAATGTCGTCTTGCAGTTCGCTTGTGTTATCTGAATAAATTATTTCTATACCTTCTTCTTCAAGGTCATTCGTTATTTTAGAATAGGTTTTATCATAACCGCTAACAGCAACGTTCTTTTGATGAAAATACCGAGCAATTCCTGACATGCCAATCCCTCCAATGCCTAAAAAGAATATATTTTTCGCCTTTTGAACGTCCATTATAGCGCTATTAGTTTAAGTGCTTCCTTGGCAATCACTTCTGCTGAATTAGGCAATCCGAAAGGGGATATATTATGTGCTAATTTGCTCAGCTCTTCATCATTTTGGACTAGGTTTAGAGCTTGTTCTGTTAATAAATTTGCAGCCTGAGAATTACTTATGAGTAAAGCAGCATCATGCTGTGTTAGAGCAATCGCATTTTTAGTTTGATGATCTTCAGCTGCACTAGGTAACGGAACTAGAATTGCTGGTTTTTTTGTAAGCACAATTTCTGTAACGGCAATTGCACCAGCTCTTGAAATAACCAAATCTGCTGCAGCATATGCTAAGTCCATTTCAGCAATAAACTGATGCACTTTTATGCCCTTATTTTTAAGGTGTTTGGTTCCGGCTTCAACTGTTTCAAAGCTGACTTTTCCAGCTTGCCATATTAATTGAACATCTTCTTCTATGAAGCGATTGATTTGCGGTAAAATCGCCTCATTTATAGCTTTTGCTCCTAAACTTCCGCCTATTATTAATATGGTTTTCTTTCCTTTGTGCAATCCGAAAAACTCACAGGCCTTATTTCGTTTTCCCTCTATTTCAATCACAGTTTTACGCACAGGATTTCCGGTAAGAACAATTTTGTCGGCAGGAAAAAAGCGCTCCATATTTTCAAAGGCGACACATACCTTGTTGACTGATTTTCCTAAAATTTTATTAGTTATTCCAGCGTATGAATTCTGCTCCTGAATTAAAGTGGGTATTTTCTTTTTGGTGGCAATTCGCAGAACAGGACCACTGGCATATCCACCCGTGCCAATAACTAAGTCCGGATTGAATTTTTCAATAATCTTTTTAGCCGCTTGTAAACTCTTAATTACCTTAAAAGGGAACATTAAATTTTTTAAACTCAATGATCGCTGAAATCCACTAATCCATAAGCCTTCTATAGGGTATCCAGCCGCAGGAACTTTTTCCATTTCCATTCTTCCTTGCGCTCCAACAAACAATATTTCAGCATTGGGCTCCAGGTTTTTTATTGCATTGGCAATTGCAATTGCTGGGAAAATATGTCCTCCAGTTCCTCCTCCAGATAGAATTACTTTAGGCGATGGCATAATCCTCAAGTTTAGTTTTCCTATTATTTTCTAAATCAATTCCGCGGCTTACACTTAATATAATTCCAAGTCCAATACAGGTAAACCAAGTGGAGGTCCCTCCCATACTCATTAAGGGTAACGGCTGACCTGTTACAGGCAATAAGTTGACAGCAACGCCCATATTAATTAGAGCCTGGAACACCATGAGGAAAGAAATTCCCATGGCAAGTAATTGTGGAAATGGTTTCTCTGTTTTAGTGGACATTTTTATGGTTCTAAAGAACAAAACAATGTAGAGCAGTAGTATGAATACGCCCCCTAACGCTCCGTATTCTTCCAATACAATAGCATAGATGAAATCAGAATAGGGATGAGGTAAAAAAGCGCGCTGTGTGCTATTTCCAGGTCCGCGCCCAATAATACCGCCGTTTGAGATTGCAATTTTGGCTTGTGCCACTTGATAATTTCCTGCTATATCCTCTGCATTTTTATCACCCATATAGCGTTCTACCCTTTTTTTCCATGTTTCTGCCCTTGGAAAGACTTGGGGAGCAAATTGAGCGATTAAGAAAATCATGGAAAGCGCGACGATACCTACCGGAATTAGAGACAGGAAGTGTTTTATTGGTACACCTCCTATGTACATTAAAACCATACATGCACTAAAAAGCACTGCCGCTGTAGAAAAGTTTGCAGGCAAAATCAAAGCGCACACCACAGCAACAGGTATAATGATGGGTATAAACGCTTGTCGAAAATCATGCAATACTTCTTTCTTTAGCCAGAGCATTCTCGCTGTGTACATTATCAATCCTAGCTTTGCTAAATCAGATGTTTGAAACGACTGATTAATCACCGGGATGGTAAGCCAGCGACTTGCATTATTAAGGTTTGATCCAATTAGTAGAGTCAACAGGAGTAGTGGAACTGCCGCGTATAATAAAAGTTGAGCAATTCTAGAGAAGTAGGAATACTTCATTTTATGGGTTACGTACATAAGCACAAACCCAAGTCCTAAAAATATTCCATGACGAAAAAGGTAATACGCAGTATTTCCTCCCTGATGCTTATAAGCTAAGGTTACAATGGAGCTGTAGACCAATAACAAGCTAAATACCGCCAACATTAACGCTATTAGCCATATGGCTTTATCTCCTTTGAAATATTTTAGAACGGTTTTCAATTATAGTCCTCTTGCGGCAACTTTAAATTGACGACCTCTATCCTCATAGTTGTCAAATAAATCGAAGCTAGCACAAGCAGGAGATAGAAGTACTGCATCGCCTTTTTGAGCAATACTATATGCAGTTCTAACCGCATCATACATGCTTTCGGTATCGTAAATCTTTTCTATTATACCACCAAAAGCAGCGTGAATTTTAGAATTGTCAATACCTAAGCAAACAATTGCTTTTACTTTATCTTTTACCAATGGAATTAACGAATCATAGTTGTTGCCTTTGTCAACGCCGCCTACTATCCATATGGTTTTTTCTTCCATAGACTCCAACGCATACCATGTGCTATTTACATTAGTTGCCTTTGAGTCGTTTATGTAGCTTACGCCGCATACTTGAGTAACCGTCTCTAAGCGGTGCTCTATGTTTTGAAAGTCGTTTAAACTCTCTCGAATGATTTCCTTTCTCAATTCGAGAATCCTTCCGGCAACTCCTGCTGCCATCGAATTGTAAAGGTTGTGCTTTCCCTGTAATGCTAATTTTTGAATTGACATTGTTATACCTGTTTTTATATTAATTATTAAATCCTTGTTATCTATCCATGCGCCCATTCCATCTCGTTTTTCCAGCGAAATGGGAATGAGCTGTGCTTTTGTTTTTGTGCTTTCGAGGTGACGGCAAATAGTAGGGTCGTCAATGTTGTAGATTAAAAAATCTTCTTTTGTTTGATTTTTTGTAATGCGCATTTTTGAAGCTGCGTATAGTTCGAAATCATCATTGTACCTATCCAAATGGTCGGGAGTAATATTGAGCAAAATGGCAATGTGCGGTTTGAATGTTTCGATTCTATCCAATTGAAAGCTACTTATTTCAATTACTGCTAAGTCACCGTCTATTTCACTAGCCACTTGTTTTGCAAAACTTTGCCCGACATTACCAGCAATAATTACCTGTTTATCAGCTTTATTAAAAACGTGACTGTTTAAGAGGGTAGTTGTTGTTTTTCCATTTGAACCTGTAATGGCAATTATCGGTTTTTGGTAATACCTGCTTGCAAAGTCCAATTCATCAATAATTGGAATTCCTTTTTGTTCAATTGCTTGAATTAACGGAATTGTATCAGGTATTCCTGGGCTTTTAATTACCAAATTAGCAGATAGTATTTGCTGCTCAGTATGTTTTTCCTCCTCGAAAGGAATATTGTTATGTAAAAGAACGTCCTTCGATTTTTTAGAGATTGTTCCTTTATCAGAAACAAATATTTCAAAACCTTTTTTCTTGCCTAAAATGGCAGCACCACAACCGCTTTCGCCTGCTCCGAGTACAACCAGTTTCTGCACCTTACCTTAATTTTAGTGTTACAATGCTTATAATCGCGAGCATAATGCCTACAATCCAGAAGCGAGAAACAATTTTGGGTTCGGGTATTCCTAATTTTTGATAGTGATGGTGTAATGGAGCCATCTTAAAGACTCTCCGACCTTCACCATATTTTTTCTTGGTGTATTTGAAATAGGCTACCTGAATGATTACAGATAAATTTTCTACTAAAAAGATTCCGCATAGAATTGGAATCAATAATTCCTTTCTGATGGCTATAGCGAAGACAGCGATAATGCCTCCAATTGAAAGGCTGCCCGTATCACCCATAAATACTTGGGCAGGGTAAGAATTGTACCATAAGAATCCAACACAGGCTCCTACAAATGCCGCAATAAACACCACCAACTCGCCAGAATCGGGTATGTACATGATGTTGAGGTAATCCGCGAAAATGTAGTTACCACTTAGGTAAGCAAATATCCCTAAGGTGGTTCCAATGATTGCTGAGGTGCCGGTGGCTAGCCCATCTAGACCGTCGGTCATGTTGGCGCCATTGCTAACCGCAGTGGATATTATTATTACTATGGGTAAAAATATAATCCAACCAAACTTTGAAGTCCAATCACCCATCCAGCTAATGAGCCACATGTAGTCGAATTCGTTGTTTTTAATGAAAGGAATGGTTGTTTGGAGTCCTTTGCTCTCTTGCCAGGTATAGTTTTCTTTGTTGCTGGCGTTGGATTCAGCTTGATTTTGAATTTCTGTTGTTGTACTATTTTCCTCAATAAATTCTTTGTGCCTAATTACGGTACCGTCACTGAAATAAAGCATTGCGCCTGCAATTAATCCAATTGCTACTTGTCCAACAATTTTGAATTTACCTGCTAGCCCGTCTTTATTTTTGTATTTGATTTTTAAGTAGTCATCAGTAAAGCCAATTATTCCAAAACCGATGGTTGAAATAATCATAATTTGGACATAAATGTTATCTAGTTTCCCGACCAATAGAGCAGGAATAAGAATTGAAGCTAGGATAATCAGCCCGCCCATAGTAGGTGTTCCTTGTTTGGCCATTTGGCCTTCTAACCCTAAGTCTCTTACTGTTTCACCAAATTGATTTTTTTGCAACCAGCCAATGATTTTTTTGCCAAAAACCATTGAGATAATTAATGAAAGAATGACTGCTACTGCCGCTCGAAAGGTGATATAGTTGAAAACACCTGCTCCGGGGAAGTCTATTGAATTTAGATATTGAAAAAGATAGTATAGCATTACGAAGCAAATTGTTTTAAGTACTCAGTAAGAATTTCCATGTCATTGAAGTCAAGTACTTTGTCTCCAATTAATTGATAGGTTTCGTGCCCTTTTCCAGCAATTAAAATAATGTCGTCAGGTTGTGCTTGACTGACTGCTGCTTTTATCGCCTCTTTTCTATTGGTAATTGCAAGGGTCTTTTTTGAGTTTACTGGCTCTACGCCTTTCTCCATATCGGCTATTATGGCCTCAGGATCTTCATGCCTTGGGTTGTCAGAAGTGAGGATGACTTTATCGCTATTATTGATAGCAATTTTTGCCATTTCAGGTCGTTTGGTTTTATCTCTATTTCCACCGCATCCAACGATTGTAAAGACTTTTTGGTCGTCGTTTTTTATTTCATTTATGGTTTCTAATACCTTTAAAAGTGCATCTGGTGTGTGTGCATAATCTACTATTCCAGTAATACCATTGCTAGCTTTTATTTGCTGAAATCTGCCTCTAACCGGAGTTAGCTTTGAAATTTCAGTAAGTATTCCTGTAGAGTCTTCTTCTAGAATTTTAGCAGCAGAATAAGCCGTAAGTACATTGTAAGCGTTGAAACGACCAATTAATCGAGTCCATACTTCTTGGTTGTCAATATTTAGCAATAAACCAGTAAAGTCATTTTCTATGATTTTACACTTGAAGTCTGCCATAGTTTTTAAACCATAGGTGTAGACTTCGGCTTTCGTATTTTGAACCATGACTTCATTGTGAAAATCATCTCGGTTTAGGAGCGCAAAACTGTTTGCACCTAAGTCATCAAACAGCATTTTTTTGGCTTTGATGTATTCATCAAATGTCCCGTGGTAATCTAAATGTTCATGAGTGATATTTGTGAAAATGCCTATTTTAAAATTTACACCTTCAGTTCTTCGCTGAACCAATGCATGAGAGCTTACTTCCATGAAGCAGTGGGTGCATTCTTCATCAACCATTTGCCTTAAAAGCCGGTTTAATTCTAGTGGATTTGGTGTGGTATGAGTAGAAGGAATTTCCTCCCTCTGAATTTTATTTACAACCGTAGAAAGTAAGCCACACTTATGTCCAAGGTTCATGAAAAGTTGATGAAGAATGGTTACAGTGGTTGTTTTTCCGTTTGTACCCGTTATTCCAATTAGTTTGATTTCATCTGAAGGATTGTTGTAAAAATTACATGCCATTAGGGCTAATGCACTATTGCTGTCTTTGGTTTCAATATAGGTTACGTTTTCTGCAGTTTCTTCAGGGATTTCCTCACAAACCAGGGCGAGCACACCTTTCTCCACAGTTTGTTGGATGAAATCGTGACCATCACTTTGTGTTCCTCTAATAGCAACAAAAACAGAAAACTGACCTACTTCTCTAGAGTCAAAGCAAATATTTTGAATAGCAACATTGGTGGAGCCCACCACGCGATTCATTGCAACTTTATATAGTATGTCTTTTAGTAATTTCATTTAGGTAAGAATGAGTTTTACGCTATCAAAATTTTCAACTTTAGACCCCGCACTTGGCGTTTGTTCCTTAATAGTTCCTTTACCAGAGAAATCGGCTTTAAGTCCCATATTTTCAATGATGTAGATGGCATCCTTTAGGTCCATGCCAATAAAGTTTGGAACAATGCCCAATTTAAATACCCGCTTATACAGGGTTACTTTATCTCGACCTGTTGACGCGGCCACCCAAGTAGCATTTTCTCCTTTTTGGGATGAAGGCACTTTTAATTTTGAGTAAACGTTATCTAAATCGTATCGATTTCCATTTTTGGAAACAGGAATTGGTGTGCGTTCGGCTAAATGAGTGGTGTTCTGTAATTCCTTATGAAGCTGTATACTAGTTGCATAGACTTTATCGGCTATTTCTTTAAAAATTGGCCCCGCTACTAGGTTTCCGTAATAAACGTTTTTAGAGGGTGCGTTAACTACTACGATGCAGCTATACATTGGATTGTTAGCTGGAAAATAACCTACAAAAGAAGCTTGATAACTTACTTGCTTGTCGGTTTTGTAACCAGTTTTCGCATTATATATCTGTGCAGTTCCTGTCTTACCAGCAATTTTGAAATTGGCATTTTTTAAGTTTGTAGCGGTTCCTTGTTGAACGACGCCCTCTAACATAGCTTTTGCTTTTTCGATTGTAGCTTTAGAGCAAATCGCTGGATTTATTACCTCTGGACCAAAAGTTTTTATGGGCACGCCTATTTTGCGAATTTCTTTTACAAATCGTGGCTTGACCATTTTTCCATCATTTGCTACAGCATTGTAAAATGTTAGGATTTGAAGTGGCGTAAGTGAGACTTCGTAACCATGGGAAATCCACGGAAGAGAAATTCCACTCCAAGTCGGATCATTTGCTGATTTGATTCTTGGCTCTCCTTCTCCATATATTTTAATACCTAGCTTTTGGTGCAGGTTCATCTTGTACAGACGATCAATAAATTTTTGAGGGTTACTTCTGTAGTTTTCACTAATGGTCCTAGCTACCGCTATATTTGAAGAAACTTCAAAGGCGCGTTTTATGGTAATTTTACCATACCCTCCAACTCTCGAATCATACATTTTTCGATCGTAAAATTTAAAAACACCCTTGCCTGTTTCCACGCTATCTGTTAAATCAATATACCCATCCTCAAGTGCGGCAATTAGAGAAGCTAACTTGAATGTTGATCCAGGTTCGGTGCTTTCGCCAACAGCATAATTGTAGGTTTCCCAATACTTACCGCTTTTAGTTTTATTGAGATTAGCTATTGCTTTTACTTCACCCGTTGCCACCTCCATTAACACAACACAGCCGTGGTCGGCATCTTGCTTGATTAGTTGCTCGAGTAATGCGTTTTCCGCAACATCTTGAATGTTAATGTCAATTGTTGTGACTACATCAGCGCCATCTTCAGGCTCTATTTCATTTTCGTCTTCAATGGGCATCCAAATTCCACCAGCTATTTTTTGCATGAGTTGCAGCCCTTGAGTGCCACTTAATACTTTATTATATGCACCTTCTAAGCCAACTGGTTTGGAGTTGTCACGACTGTAACCAATAGTCCTAGAAGCCAATACTTGAAATGGTTTTTCTCTTTTATTTTGTTGGATAGAAATAAACCCACCTTTGTATTTACCCCTATTAAACAGAGGGAATTGACGCATTTTTTTAATTTGTGTGTAAGAAAGTTTTCGGCGAATAAGATGATATCTGGCGCCGTTTTTTCGCGCTTGGGTAAGCTCAGCTTTCCACTGATTTTTGCTTTTCTCTGGAAGTAGTTTTGAAAGTTCTACACAAAGTGTGTCAATGTTTTTGGCGAATAAGTCATTCGTAATGGCTTCGGCATTTAGGTCAAAACGCACTTCGTATTTTGGAACTGATGTCGCTATTAGACTTCCGTCAGAGGCATAAATATTCCCTCGAATAGCATCAATTTTCCTGTGTTTTGTAGAGTAGGATTTTGCAAGTTCTTGCCAATGATCACCTTCGATAAATTGGACTTGGCCGATTTTAAAAATTATACCTATCCCAAATAAGATGAGCATCATGTATATTGGGTAAACCCGCCGTATGAGTTTCTGCTTATTACTCATCGAACTCGGTTTTTACAATTTTCTTTGGAGGCTCAAAAGACTCTTCCAGTCCCAGTTCTTTTTCTTTAATTATTTTAATTACCTCACTTTGCTTACTTCTGTACATAAGCTCCGACTTGATGGTAATATATTCGCTTCTCAATTCCTTAATCTCACCATTTACAGTGTTTAGGTTTCTTACATTTTCTTCTGCAAGAAATCCACTTGATATATAGGTCAGAGCCAAAAGGGCCAAAAACAGGAAATAGGGGAGGTGGTCAATTACTGTTTCACGAGTAAGAATGTTACCATTCACCAAGTCCGCAATTATGCTGCGCTTCTTTTTTGCGATATTTTTTTCTGCAGCCATTATCTTTTCTCAGCTATTCGGAGTTTAGCACTGCGTGATCGTGGATTTTCTTTTAATTCTTCTGTGGACGGTGTTATTACTTTCCTGTTTATTGGGTCTAATGGGCGTAGTAAGTTTCCATAAAAATCTTTTTCTGGTATTCCTTCGAAATTCCCAGTTTTGAAGTAATTCTTTACTAATCTATCTTCCAGTGAATGGTAAGAAATGAAGACTAACCTGCCTTTAGGTTTTAGGACTTGAGCGGATTGAGAAAGCAGCTCTTTTAATGCTTCAAGTTCGTTGTTTACCTCTATTCTTAAGGCTTGAAAAACTTGTGCTAGATATTGATTAAGTTTTTTTTCTGGGGTGAATTTTTTAGCGATTTGTTTTAATTGGTCTGTGGTTTTGAATTTCACGAGATCTCTTTCGGTTACGATAGCTCCAGCAAGTTTCCATGCATTATTAATTTCCCCATACAGTCGGAACATTGTGGAAAGCTCTTCTTGAGTTTTTGTATTTAGGATATCGGCAGCGCTATTTGGCTGTTGCGGATTCATTCTCATGTCTAGAGGGCCATCGAAACGAGTGCTAAACCCGCGATCTGGAATGTCAAATTGATGAGAAGACACGCCAAGGTCAGCAAGCAAGCCGTCTATTGGGATAGCTGCTAACATTCTAAGATTGTTTTTTAGGTAGCGAAAGTTTTGTTTGACTAAAGAAAACCGCTCATCATCAATTTCGTTTTCATGACTATTTGGATCTTGGTCAAAAGCAATCAATCGACAAGAATTGTTAGCCTCTAAAATTCCGCGAGCGTGTCCGCCTCCGCCAAATGTTACATCGACATAGCAGCTGTTGTCTTGGAGGGAAAGGCCCTCTATGCTTTCTTTAAATAATACTGGAGTGTGATACTTAGTCATCCGCATCTGGACTTATATCACCCATAACTTCCTCTGCGAGTTCAGAGAAATCAAACTCTTCGCTTTCGAGCATTTGCTCGTAATTCTTGGTTGACCATATTTCAATTCGCTCTCCATTTCCAATAACCTTAATCTCTTTTTCTAGAGATGCTGTTTTGAAAAGCGTCTTTGGAATTAAGAGTCTGCCTGTACCATCAAGCGTTATTGGAGTAGCCCCATTATTGAATTTTCGAATAAATAATGCATTCTTTTTAATAAATCGGTTCAGTTTAGATAGTTGCTTGGAGACTTTATTCCACTCTGCTTGAGGGTAAAGTACTAAACAGGGTTCATGAATATCTCGGTTAACAACAAATCCTTCATGAACTAACGCTTCCAGCTGTTTTTTTAGCCCATTAGGTAGCATGATCCGGCCTTTGGCATCCATTTTACAATCGTACTCTCCTAACAAACTGATCATTACAACTATTGCTGAAAAATTGAGTGTAAAATTATAAGAATTCTCCCACTTTTTCCCACATAATTCCATTTTTTACCACTTTGTTGAAAACTTTAAACGTTTTATCATTTTATAGATTGATATACAGGTTGTTGGGTAAGCTTGAGTTGCCCGACTCAAGAAGGGATTTTGTTTTAAAATAGGTGTTGATATTTCTATCCGTCTTATTGGATTTGGGTGGCGTTGATTTATTGTCAAATGATTATTTTTGATTCAATCAGAAGTTTAATATAACTCATGCAAGACACGCTAAAGAAAGAAGGCCAATTTGAATACATTGAGGAAGGTGAAGGTCCGGTAATATTGATTCTTCACGGATTATTTGGCGCTCTCAGTAACTTTGTGGAGGTCGTTCCTTACTTCGCTAAAAAAGGCTATAAAGTTGTTATTCCGATTTTACCCTTGTATACATTGCCTGTAATAAACACGAATGTCAAGAACTTATCCAAGTTTCTTAGAGACTTTATTGAATATAAAGGTTTTGAGAAAGTGAATCTTTTAGGAAATTCCTTGGGAGGTCATGTTGCTTTAGTGTACACTTCAACGCACTTGGACAGTGTAGGAAGTATTATACTTACTGGATCATCGGGCTTGTATGAAAATTCTTTTGGAGGAACATTTCCGAAAAGAGAAAATTATGAGTTTATAAAACAAAAAGTAGAGTATACATTTTATGACCCAACTGTTGCTACAAAAGAATTGGTCGATGAATGTTACGAAGTTGTAAATGATAAGTCCAGAGCACTCAGGATTATAGCCTTAGCTAAATCTGCAATTCGCCACAATATGGCAAAAGAGCTAGAGTTTATGACAATACCTTCTTGTTTGATTTGGGGTAAAAACGATACTATTACTCCGCCAGAAGTTGCAGAAGAATTTCATAGCCTTTTACCTCAGTCACAATTGTATTGGATTGATAAATGCGGTCATGCTGCAATGATGGAGCAGCCACAAGAATTCAACAGAATTCTAGCTGATTACCTAGACTCACTATACAAGTAAAAACATAAATTTTCCATGAAGTTAAAGTCATTCACCTTTCTGAAAAGTAGTGAGAAAGTCTCTCAATGTCCAAGTGGAAAATTGCCGGAGTATGCATTTATAGGAAGATCTAATGTGGGAAAATCGTCATTGATTAATTGTTTGGCTAACCACAAGAACTTAGCAAAGGTGAGTTCAAAGCCGGGCAAAACCCAGTTGATAAATCACTTTGAAGTGATTAGTGAAACTGATGTAGAGAAAATGTGGCATTTGGTGGATTTACCTGGGTATGGATATGCTGTAGTTTCAAAAAAGAAACGTGTTAAATGGGCCGGTTTTATTGAGGAGTATTTATTACAAAGAGAGCAGCTTACTAATGTTTTTGTTTTGGTTGACTCACGACTTGAACCACAAAAAATAGATCTGGAATTTATTCAATGGCTCGGAGAAGAAGGACTTCCGTTCAGCATTGTTTTTACAAAGATTGATAAGAATAAAACGCAAAAACTGAAGACCAATATTGAAAACTACCGTAAACGACTTCAGGAAGATTGGGATGAACTTCCCGTAATGTTTTATACCTCAGCAACAGAAGGTGAGGGGAAAGCTGATTTGTTAGGATATATCGATAAAGTAAATATGTCGCTTTAAGAGCGCTCTATTATTCCCATTTCTTCTCCAAAATATCTTGCAAATTCGCGGAGTTGGTGAGCCATTTTTCCTTCTCCGGTGCTGCGTTCTAATGCATCACTCATTGTAAGGAACGTCTGATGATAAAGTATTTTCATATCATCAGTTGTCATGTCCTTAGTCCAGAGGTCAATTTTTAGCGTATTTTTTTGTTTGCTATCCCAAATCGATAAAAAGGCTGCGTCACAGTCTCCGGACTCATCATTTTCTGTTGATTTCCAAGCCATTTTATCTGGAACACTATTTTCATCCAATTCAACGTCAATTACTATTTGAGATTTTTTTGCCATTACTTTTTGGGTTTGTAGTTTGATGCATTGAGAATTCCTTGAGCATCTTTATTGTTCATTAAATCAATTGCTGAAACCTTTGGGTTATTGTCCATGTACATTCGTACGATTTGCCAGCCAAGCCAGTTTCCAGTTCTTGCAGGGGATGCACGGTCAAAGCCAGGGGTAAAAGGGCCTTCATTTACGTATTTGAAATAGTCTCCTTTAATTTGACTGAAGAGCAATTTTTCATTTACAAAATGACCCCACATTGCCATTTCATTGTCTTTGCACCACTTTAATTGTTCAGCAGAATATCCAATTTTTGTTTCATCGTTAGTACCGGGAAGTAAAAGATCCAACAAGTACAAAATTTTTCCCTCGTAGATGATTTCATCAATCATGGAGTTAGAACTATCTGGCTTTAAAAATTCAGTTGTTACCCAACCCGTCAGTGCATCGCTTACTATGTTTTTTCTTTCGAATGTCGTTTTGCGGTAAGCTGGAAATTGAACAGACGCGTAATAAGGATAATTAGCGCCAAGGTACATGTCTAAGCCTATTGCAAGTGTTTTTTCAGTAGCTGCAATTTTATAGGTAAACCCTGATATTATTGTAACAATTTCAGGGATAGTTCTATTTGGAAACAACACACTATATCGCTTAAATGCACTTGTTAATGATTGAGTCTCAATGGAGAAATCATGGTATTCTTCAGTAACATCTTTTGCTACTTTGCTAATATCCGTATCGTAAACAAATTGCTTATAAGCATTGGGTAAGGCGGGGTCGCCAATTGCACCAAGGTTTAGCATATCTTCAGTATACCGTGAAAAGAATTCGCCATACTGTTGAGATAGCATAGGGATTTTAATTTGCATGGTTTCATCTTGAGCAAAGAGTTCCTTGTCCAATCGCGAAATTTTCAATTCTAGGTTTACCTTGGTAATGTCAATTTCTTTTTTCTTATCAGCGCAAGACGTTATTAAGATTATGCTTATGAAAAGTTTAGAAATATGTCTGTAAAAATGAGGCATTCAGTATCTATAATTGCATTTAAACGCTGCGCAAAAGTAGCGAAGCATCATGAATAAGTTAGCACCAAAAAGTGTCATTCTTTCTGTTGGGTTTCTAATATCAGCTTTCCTGTTATCATCAACGCTTGATGCTCAAGAACGTAAGTTTAAATTTGGTTTAGCAGCAGGGCCCTCTATTTATTGGCTCAATACAAAAACGGAAGGTTTAGAAAGCACTCAAACTAGTGTTTCTTTTAATTATGGTTTATATGCAGACTTTAGACTTCAAGGAAATGACAATTATTTTGTGAGTACCGGAATAATGATTCAGAACTATGACTATAACTTAAGCTATGCTGGTGCAGTTTTAAATTCATCAAAGGTGCTGACTGCAAGTACAGTCGAAAATGAAATCGGATTAAATTATTTGGAGATTCCAATAGGAATTAAAATGCGGAGTGACGAAATAGGCTACTCTCATATTGCAGGTTGGTTTGGGTTCGGAAGTGGCTTTAGGATTAATTCAAGCCAAAACTTAACGGAGTCATTCTTAGAAGTAGGCTCTGCAGAAATGAATGAAACAAAGGTCAATGATGCTAGTTCATTTTCTCAAGCAGCTAAATTTAGCTTAAAGATAGGGGGAGAATGGGAGCGAAGAATAACCGGAGAGACATTCTTTGTAATTGGTTGTACCTTTGAAAATGGATTAACGAATATATTAAAAGGTGATTCTTACGCTGTTAATTCTAATGGAAACACAGACTTGGCTCAAACAAATGTTTCGTTAGCCAAAACTGGTCAGGCATATAAGGCTTTACCTCGTTCCATCGTTATACATTTGGGGGTCTATTTTTAATCAAACGACAAATTAATGCAGTTACAGAACACCAGTGATTTTATTACAAATTGGTTGAAAGCCTACAATTTAAAGGCAGAAACTAAAGGTTTTGTCATTGGTATCTCCGGAGGAATCGATTCTGCTTTAACGAGTACACTAGCCGCTCAAACAGGTGCAGAAGTGTTATGTGTTTCAATGCCTATTCACCAAGAGGAATCTCAATTAAAAAGAGCGAATAATCATATAGAAGGTTTAAAGAGTCGGTTTTCTAATGTTCGTTCTTTGGAGGTCGATTTAAGCGCTATGTACGATGGTTTTTTAAATACAATCCCACAAATTGAAAAAAGTGAGCAACGCGATTTAAGTTTAGCAAATTCTCGTGCTAGGCTTCGTATGACTACCCTTTACTATTTTGCTGGTATTGAAAGCAAGTTAGTATTAGGTACTGGAAATAAAGTGGAAGACTTTGGCGTTGGTTTTTACACTAAATACGGTGACGGAGGAGTTGATTTAAGCCCAATTGCCGATTTAGTGAAAAGTCAAGTTTTTGAATTGGCCGATTATATCGGTGTTGGAGAAGAAATTTTAACTGCTCCGCCGACTGATGGACTTTGGGGCGATGATCGAACCGACGAAGATCAACTTGGAGCAACTTATGCAGAATTGGAATGGGCAATGGGTTTTCCTAAAGGTCAAAGTCATCAAGGTTTGTCTAAACGACAACAAGAAGTGTTGGGCATTTATAACCGACTTAATACAGCTAATCAGCATAAGATGAAGCCAATACCCGTTTGTGAAATTCCAGAAGCTTATTTAATTAGCTAATTTCCTCCAGCGCTCGAATTGCATTTTTAACATGGGCGCTAAGCTCAAGTTGGCTATCTGTAATCTGTATTATTTTTCTGTCTTTTCCTACAACAAAGGTTACTCTACCTGGAATTAACCCAAAAAACGAAGTTTTAATTCCTGCCCTAATTCTAAGTTTACCTCCTTTGTCCGTCAATAAAGGAAAGTTTAGTTGATGCTTATCCTTAAAGTTTTTATGAGATTTTTGGTTATCACTACTTATTCCTACAACATTGGTCTTAAGTGAGTTAAATTGTTCATAGGAGTCTCGAAACTCACAAGCTTCTTTTGTACAACCTGAAGTGTTGTCTTTCGGGTAAAAGAACAACACAGCTGGACCTTTTTCAAGTATAGTATTTAAACTCAGTAACTCTCCATTTTCATTGGTCAATTCAAACTCTGGGAAATAATCTCCTACCTTTTTCATACCAACTATACAATCTATTGAGCTAAGGGGTTTATATTGTGAGGTCTTCTTTTATGTGAAACAGATGCTGGGGCAATGGTTTAGTTTTTGAAATCGTATCTGAAACAGGAGTCTCAATGATTTCATTATTCAGCACACCTACCATGATGTCAGACTTAGTCGCTAAGATTGCCTCAACAGCAGCGTGGCCAAAACGACACCCCAATACCCTATCAATTGCTGAAGGCCTTCCTCCACGTTGAACATGTCCGAGAATTGTTACTCATGTATCGTATTGGATGTATTTTTCTTTCACTTTTTCAGCAATTGCATACGCGCCTCCGCCATCATCACCCTCGGCAACAATTACAATTGATGAGTTTTTTCTATTGGTTTGTGCTTTTTCTAAGCGAGCGATTAAGTCATCAACATTTGTGGCAGTTTCTAGAAGTAAAATTTCTTCGGCGCCAGTTGCAATTCCGGTTGTAAGCGCAATATAACCTGAGTCTCTCCCCATTACTTCAATAAAAAATAATCTATTATGCGATGCTGCAGTGTCTTTAACTCGATCAACGGCTTCTATAACAGTATTGCATGCGGTATCAAACCCTAGCGTAAAATCGGTGCCGAATAAGTCATTGTCTATCGTTCCTGGAATACCAATGTAATGAACAGCATATTCGTTGTAAAAAATAGACGCTCCTGCAAAGGATCCGTTTCCTCCAATTACAATTAAGCCTTCCAAACCTTCTTTTTTGACATTCTCAAACGCTTGTTTTCTTCCTTCAGTGGTTCTAAAGGCTTTACTTCTGGCAGATTTTAAAATTGTTCCTCCACGTTGCAGAATGTTGCTTACATCTCTAGTTCCTAGGTCTTGGAATTTCCCTTCAGTTAAACCGTTAAAACCTTCTATGACACCCACAACTTGAATTCCTTTTGATACTCCTGTTCTAACAACAGCACGAATAGCTGCATTCATTCCTGGGGCATCTCCTCCAGAGGTTAAAACACCAATTTTTTTCATGAGTTTTATTTAGAGTATAAAGATATTAAATCATTGCTCTGAGGCTAAAAATGAAATTTCTTCCAGGTGCAGAAATTCCACTCGAATAGGGCCGGTAGTGTTTGTCTAGAATATTTTCAACGCTGAAATTCGCGCTTAGGTATTTATTGAAAGCGTATGATGTTCTTAAGTTTAATGTTGCCCAAGCGGGCGTTCCATTGGCAGTATACAGGTTAGGCTTACCCGACTCTTCGGGTGCTAAATCTTCTTTATGCCTCCATGCATTGTAGCGGCTAAAAATTTCAGCATTAACTTTTTTATAACGGTATCTAAAGCTAGTCTTTCCAAACGCTGGTGGCACATGACGCAATGCATTTTTAGTTTCAAGTTCTTCACCATCCATAATGGTAAAGGTTTGTATAACGCCAATACGCTTTGTGATATTGGCCGCTATGGTTGCTGATAATCCATAAATATGAGCTGAGCCCGCATTTTTAATAGATTGAACTTTACTTAAAACGCCGTCATAGAGTATCGAATCTTTTCCATTAAAAGAAGCATCACGCCTGACCATTGCGTTTACTAAATAAGTGTAGAACCCTACGATTTCAACTTTTCCTTGTTCGTTTATTTTCCTCGCTACGCTCACGTCAATGTCGTAAGTGAATTCTGGTTTTAAGTTTTGATTTGGAACAACAACACTTCCAGGCTCACTATCAAATACTTTGGCTAAATCATCAATGTTTGGTGCTCTAAATCCACTTGAGCTATTAAGTTTTCCTTGCCAATTTTTATTCGGGTTGAATGTCAATCCCACAAAGCTGCCATTAAAAGCGGATGTTGATAAATGGATATTGTCAAAAGGGAAATTATAGAAAGTAGTGTCGTTAAATTGAGACTCCATTTCTATGTAAGTGTAGCGAATTCCCGAACTTAACTTTACTTTTTTGGATAATCTCCAGTTCCATGTTAGATAAGCGGCAGCATTGAGCCAATAGCTTCCTCCATCTGGGTAACGAGAAGAGGCAACTGACTCAGTGTTATTGGAAATGTCCGTTAATTTGCCAGTTGACGTTACATCGTTATAAATTCCATCGACACCATAAAAAAAAGTATGCTTTTTGCCTATTTTTTTATCGAAATCTACGTTTAGATTATATGCGTTAACTTCTTCAGAACGGGACCTTAAGAGAGTAGATTTATATTTTCGATCGTTTCTAGACTCCTTAAACTTCTGATAACCTACTGTGATTCGAACCTTATCCCATGCATCATTTCGAATATCAAAATTGGCTGCTAGGTTGGTATTAAACCACAATTGAGGCCCATAATACCATTCAGCGTAACGTGGTGCATTTGCTCTTTCTTCCGTGAGTCTGTCGTACCGAGGCAGGTCGGTCGTATTTGCATATTGAGCTGTATAAATCAAGTTGATATTTTGGGTGGGTTGGTACCTTAGCTTTCCAGTGAGGTTTAATTGATCGTAGCCCGATTCAACCTGATCGTTTTTGTTGGGGTTAGTTATGAAAGTGTCTTGATTATTTATTTGAGTTTGATACCATGTTCTCTCCCCAAATTTTTCATAGCCATTTTTTCTAACTGAACCAGAGCGCAGGTTGCCAAATCTTGATGCTGTAATTCCAAAAACAGCACCTAGCTTATTTCCACCAATATTAGTATTGACGTGAATGGTTCGTTCTTGATTTGCAGAAGCATAGCGTACCATTGCTGTTGAACTTGAAACGATTGAATCTTTGGTAAATGAAAGTTGAGGTTTGTAAGTGTGAAAGTTCATTACTCCACCAAGAGCATCTGAACCGTACATTACAGAACCTGGACCCATAATAACTTCTGTGAGTTCAACCATGTTTGGATCTATTGATATTACGTTTTGAAGATTCCCAGAACGAAAAATAGCGTTATTCATTCTTATTCCATCTACTACAATTAGAATGCGATTAGCAGAAAAACCGCGAATCATCGGACTTCCTCCACCAAGTTGACTTTTTTGAATAAAAACTTCACCGCTAGCTCCTAATAAATCTGCTGAAGTTTGTGAATTGTTGAATTGGATTTCTGATGATTTAAGAGAAATAAGGCTGCTAGGTACCTCGCTTTTAGCTTGAACTCTCTTATTTGCTAATACTAAAAACTCGCCTAAATCAACAGCACTTTCGGTTAGATATATGGTTTTGTTTGAAGCTATTATTTGGTTGTAACTCAATATTCTCTTGATATACGAAGGATGTTGAATTAAAAGCGTGTCCCCCGATTTAAAGGCTCCTAAATCAATCTGACCATACTTATTACTCGCAGCAGATTTTTCGAATTTAGCATCGATAATAAAAACATCTTTAATGGGGTCTAACCTGTTGATGTCAAATACCGAAACAACCTGAGCCCAGCTTCCAGTTCCACAGCCTATCAATAACAAAAACAAGCTATATTTAATGTAGGAAAAAAGTGTGCTCATTGAGTGAAGGCCCACTGCAACTATTGTGCCTAATCGTTCAATTTTAGAACTGCTAAAAATGCTTCTTGTGGAACTTCTACACTTCCAACTTGACGCATTCTTTTCTTTCCTTTTTTCTGTTTTTCAAGCAGCTTTCTTTTACGGCTAATATCTCCACCATAGCATTTTGCTGTTACATCTTTACGAAGTGCTTTTACAGTTTCTCTAGAAATAATTTTAGCTCCAATTGCTGCTTGAATTGCAATATCAAATTGTTGTCTTGGAATTAGTTGGCGTAGCTTTTCACATATTTTTTTACCAAAATGATAAGCATTGCTTCTGTGAATTAGAGCAGAAAGTGCATCTACTTGTTCGCCATTTAGTAAAATGTCTAATTTGGATAGGTCTGATTTTCGGAATCCAATTGGCGAATAGTCAAATGATGCATAGCCTTTAGAGACTGATTTTAGGCGGTCGTAAAAATCAAAAACAATTTCCGCCAATGGCATTTCAAAGTTTATTTCTACTCGATTGGTTGTTAAGTATACTTGGTTTTTGAGAATTCCTCGTTTTTCAATACAAAGGCTCATTACCGGGCCTATAAAGTCGGCTTTTGTAATTATTTGTGCATTGATATAGGGTTCTTCAACAAAATCTAGTTTTGAAGGGTCTGGGAAGTCACTTGGATTATGAACGTTTATTACTTCACCTTTTTTATCAGTAGCGAAATAACTAACATTTGGAACTGTAGTAATTACAGTCATATCGAATTCTCGCTCCAGTCGTTCTTGCACAATTTCCATGTGAAGCATTCCCAAAAATCCACAACGAAATCCAAATCCAAGAGCCATGGATGACTCCGGTTCATAGGTTAGGGAGGCATCATTCAATTGAAGCTTGCCCATTGCATCTCTCAGCTCTTCATATTCGTCAGTGTCGACAGGGTATATTCCTGCAAAGACCATAGGTTTCACGTCTTCAAAACCCTGAACCATTTTCTCACATGGTCTAGATACATGTGTAATGGTATCACCAACCTTTACTTCTTTTGCTTCTTTTATTCCTGAAATAATATAGCCTACATCACCCGCCTTAACAGAGTCTCTTTTTTCTTGTTTCAGTTTTAGTATTCCTATTTCATCTGCGAAATATTCCTTTCCCGTATTCAGAAATTTAACCTTATCACCTTTTTTAATTTCTCCGTCAAATACTCTGTAGTAAGCAATAATTCCTCGGAACGAATTAAAAACCGAATCGAAAATCATAGCTCTTAAGGGTGCTTCTGGATTTCCTACAGGTGCAGGAACACGTTTTACTACTGCCTCTAATATGGTATCAACGCCAAAGCCAGTTTTGCCCGATGCTGATAAAATATCTTCTCGTTCACAGCCAATTAGCTCAACAATCTGATCTTTTACTTCTTCTGGACTAGCACTAGGCAAATCCATTTTGTTTAGAACTGGAATAATCTCTAAATCACTTTCTATAGCTAAGTAAAGATTCGAAATCGTCTGTGCTTGAATTCCTTGGGTTGCGTCTACGATTAATAATGCGCCATCACAAGCAGCAATCGAACGACTTACTTCGTAAGAAAAGTCAACATGGCCAGGAGTATCAATTAAGTTCAGAATATAGTGCTCATTGTCCTGCTCATAATCCATCTGAATAGCATGGCTTTTAATCGTAATGCCTCGTTCACGTTCAATGTCCATATCATCTAATGTCTGCTCTTGAAGGTCCCTGTCCGATATAGTATGAGTTAGTTGAAGCAGACGATCAGCTAGAGTGCTTTTTCCATGATCAATATGGGCTATTATGCAGAAATTTCGGATGTTTTTCATTGAGATATTTAGCTTTATTACCGGCTGCGAAGTTAAGTCATCCTAAAGATTAATAATACTTATTTTATATACTATAATGGTAAGTTTCAGAAGAATTTGGAGGTTATATTTGCCACTTAAAATTATCCTAAATGAACGTAGTAGATTGCATAAATAAAGCTAATGGAAAAACACTATTCAGTTTTGAGATTCTGCCGCCATTAAAAGGTAGCAGCATAAAAAAACTATATGATGGAATTGACCCTCTAATGGACTTTTAAAGCGAAATGCTACGCGCAAGCGCCCTGGTACGGTTGGTATTTGTGCGGCAATAAAAAACAAATACAAAGTTGAAGCAGTGCCGCATTTGACTTGCGGTGGATTTAGTAAAGACGAAACTGAGGATGCTTTAATTGATCTGAACTTTTTAGGAATTAATAATGTTCTTGCTTTGCGTGGAGATCCTATAAAGTCAGAGTCAAATTTTACACCTGATACTGGGGGGCATTTGTACGCCAGAGAGTTAGTTGAACAAATTGTAGCTATGAATACAGGTGCTTACATCAGTGACGAATTGGTAAATGCCGAATCAACTAATTTTTGTATCGGAGTTGCTGGGTATCCTGAAAAACATTATGAGTCGATGAGCCCGAAAACAGATTTGAAGTATTTGAAAGAAAAGGTAGATGCTGGAGCACATTACATCGTAACACAAATGTTTTTTGATAATGAGAAATTCTTTGAATTTTCAGCAAAATGTAGAGATATGTGAATAACTGTTCCAATTATTCCAGGTTTAAAACCACTTACGAGGCAGCGACATATTTCTTTTATTCCGAAAACATTTAGTGTCGATTTTCCAGAAGCGTTAGCCAGTGAGCTTGAAAAATGCAAGGATGACGCTGCTATTACAGCTCTTGGAAAGGAGTGGTGTATTCAGCAATCTTAGGAACTAAAAGCTGCAGGAGTTCCTTCTCTACATTAATATACCATGGGAACTTCTAAGGTGGTAAAAGAAATTGTTTCTGCTGTTTATTAGGACAGTTTTACTTCCTTAAGTTCAACCGATTGGCCAAAGAAAAAGCGAGTGCTTCTTTCAAAAGAGTCGGTTTTATCAGAAACGTAAAATTCATCAGGGTTCTCCTGTGCTAGGGAAAGTTTGTCAGTTGCGGTAAGTTGTTTTTGCAACTCTAAAGCAATCCAAGTATTAGAATCTAATACGGTTACTGCCCCCTTGTAAATTCTGTCAATTTCGTTGTGAATCATTGGGTAATGAGTGCAACCCAAAAGCAAAGCTTTTACTCCTTTGAGAATAGGATTGTTTAGGTACTCTTCAATTACAGTAGAACTAATTTTGTTGTTGATAAACCCTTCTTCAATCATAGGTGCAAGTAGAGGAGTACTTAAAGATCTTACAATACAATGTTTTTCTAATTTATTTTGATAGACTTTACTGTTGATTGTTGCTTTTGTGCCAATTACGCCTACTAATTCATTGTTGAAGCTTGTTTGCACATATCTAGTCAGAGGATCAATGACGTTAAGAAGTATGATATCGTTAGCTAAATTATTCCAAGTTACATCATTAGCAACGCTAGATGCCGAATTGCAAGCTATCAATATTGATTTGCAATTTTTTGACTTTAAAAAAGTACTTATTTCTATGGCGTACCGGCGAATCGAATTTGCTGACTTTTCGCCATAAGGTAAATGCAAGGTATCCCCAAAATATATAATTTGCTCTTTTGGAAGGAGTTCTTTAACGGCTTTAGCAACTGTAAGGCCTCCAATTCCAGAGTCAAATATTCCTATAGGGGCTGAACTAGGCATAAAAAAACCCGCTGTCAATTTTAATGAAGCGGGTTAAAGTTTACTGAGTTAAACCTAATTTCTTTTTAACGAGTGGCAGCATGTCATCGCCTTCAGGGTAATGAATTAGAGCTCCGATACTCGAGTCAAAGACATAAGAATATCCATTTTCTTTAGCTACATCAGAAATTGCTTTTTTTGCTTTAGCAATAAGAGGTTCCATCAGTGCAGTCTCTTTCTTTTGAAGGGATTGCTGCGCTTTTTGTTGAAAGTCTTGAATTCTTTTTTGAAGTTCTAAGATTTCTTCTTCCTTCGAAGCGCGAACAACTTCATTCATTACAGAAACATTTGCTTGGTAATCTGTATATTTTTTTTCGTATTCTGCACTCATTTTGGTCAATTGCATTTCTAATTCTTGAGCAAAGACTTTAAGTTTAGCTTCTGCTGAATCTCTCTCAGGCATTATCGTTAATAAGTCATTTGAATTAATGTGTCCAAATTTAGGAGCTTTTTGAGCGTTTGAGTTAAAGGCTAGGCCTACTAAAAGAACTCCTGTCAATATGGTTTTGAAGATATTTTTCATGTTAAAAAATTAAGTGAACGAAATTAAGTTTATCATTTGGAATAGCCTAGCTTTTTAATAACCAAGTCTGTTTTATCATATCTCGATTGAGAATATAAAATATTAGAGTTACCGGCTAGGTCCATAATAACGGAATAATTGTTTCTAGTAGCCATGTCTTGTAACTCTTTATATATTTTATCCTGTAAAGGTTTTATTAATTTTTGCCTTGTTTTAAAAAGTTCTCCAGAAACCCCAAATTTATCTTTTTGAAATTTTTGAAGTTCTTTTTCTTTTATAGTAATATCTTTTTCTCTTTTTTGTCTAAGTTCTTCTGTAAGAAGAATTTTTTCTGCTTTATACTCTTTGTACAATCTATCTATTTCCTCGTATTTCTGTTCAATAGATTCCTGCCACTTTTTAGAAAGCTTATCCAGTTCTTCTTGAGCTTCGGTGTATTCTGCCATACTTTCCAAAATAAGTTCTGTATTCACATAGGCAAACTTCTGGCCAAAAGCATAGCCCGTTAATAATAAGCACATTGACGTTAAAACAAATAGTTTTTTCATAGCTATAATTATTTAAAGTTGTCCTAAATTAGCTCCAATTGTAAAATGTATTTGCGATTGTTGCATTCCTGGTCTGGATTTAATATCATCCAATCGATACCCCCAATCTAAGCCTAATAAGCCAAACATTGGCAAGAAAATTCGAACTCCAACTCCAGCAGATTTATTGACATTAAAAGGCTGGAAATTGCTAAAATCATTCCAAGTATTTCCAGCTTCAGCGAATGCCAACATGTATACAGTTGCACTGGGATTTAATGAAAGTGGATACCTTAATTCAGCTGTATATTTTGCAATGGAGGTTCCCCCCGTAATTGGAGAAACAGAACCATCGTCATACCCTCTCAATGCAATAATTTCACGTCCATCCAGCTGGAAGCCAGTAAGACCAGACCCGCCTAGGTAAAAACGTTCAAATGGAGCGTGACCAATGTCTTCATTGAAATACCCAAGAAATCCATACCCGGCTTTAGCTTTAAAAACTAAGTTCTGAACAATGGGTGTATACCAGTCCGCTGTAAATTTCCATTTGTAATATTCAATCCATTTGTATTTGTCTTGAGGTTCCAGCAGGGCATAATCTTTTCCATTCATTTTTGAATATGGAGGAGTAACTTGAAGGCTAACTTTGATATCGGATCCAAGTTTGGGATAAATTATTTGGTCCAATGAATTTCTATTCAATGTAACTCTGTAGAAGAAGTTATTCGCAAAGCCGTTGTCAAAAATGAAGGCTTGCCAGTCTTGCATTTCATACGCTTGAAAAGCTAATTCATGCCTCAATACAAAATAGTCATCTGGCCATTTTAGTTGTTTTCCTAAACCAATTGAGGCTCCTGTAATTTTAATATGCCTTCTGTCTGGGTTACTTACTTTTTCTCCGTTAACTTCTATGTTTGCTCTTTCTCCATTGGTTTGTGCACTATGGTATCCAGAAACAGTAAATGAAATTGGCTTTTTACCACCAAGCCAAGGTTCCGTAAAAGAAGCGTTAATACTGCTGAACCATCGCCCACTAGTTTGTGCTCTGAGGCTTAGTGCCTGACCATCTCCAGCTGGAAGTGGGCGCCATTCGCTTAAGTTAAATAAGTTTCGCAAAGAGAAGTTGGTAAAAACAATACCCGCTGTTCCTACTACTCTTCCAGCTCCAAAACCACCCGATAATTCAATTTGATCAGAGGGCTTTTCTGCAACTGTGTACGCAATATCTACTGTTCCATTTTCAGGATCAGGCAATGGGTTAACATTCATCGCTTGCGGATCAAAATAACCAAGCACCGATAGTTCGCGTTGAGATCTAATTATATCAGAACGACTAAATAAAGAACCGGGATAGGTTCTTAATTCCCTGTATACTACATGGTCATTTGTCTTGTCGTTGCCAGAGACCATAACTTTGTTGATGGCAGCTTGTTGTCCTTCATAAACCCTAATTTCTAGGTCTACGGAGTCTTCATTCACATACACTTCTGCGGGAGTAACTTGAAAAAATAAATAGCCGTCATCCATATAGAGTGAGGAAACATCTTTTCCATTAGGATCCATATATAAGCGTTGATCTAATATCTCTGGGTTATATACGTCACCTTTATTAATGGCAAGTATATTATCTAATAAAGCCGTTGGAAATTTTGTATTACCAACCCATTTAATATTTCTAAAAAAGTATTGAGGACCTTCTTTAATCTTTATTCTAATTGAAACGGTTTTTTCATCGTTTCTAATAATTGTGTCACTTACAATTTTTGCATCTCGATATCCCTTTGATTTGTATTTATCAATAATCAAATTGCGGTCATCTTGATAATTTTTGAGAATAAACTTAGCATTTTTAAAAATATTCAAGTGTATATTTTCGGTAGTATATTCCCACATTACTTTTCCAACGTGCAGCGAGTCTTCCCAAGGCACTGCTGCTTTAGTGGTTTGGATAATCATTTTGTCAAAATCGTAAAAAGGATAAAACGCACTTTTTTCTCGCGTTTCTTTCATTGCCTTTTTTATGCGATAAGAGGTAAGGGCTGTGTTGTCCTCAATTATGATTTCTTGGACTTTAACTTTGCTGAATTTTTTGATTTTAATATCAAAATAAACATGGTCTGGAAACTCTTTATCATCCACCTCTAAAATCGTCACGGTAGTATTTAAATATCCTTTTTCAGTAAAGTATCTGCGAACAATTTTTTGGGTGCTGAGCAATAACCCTTGGGTTACAATTTTTTCTTTGTAAAGTTCTATTTCATCCCTAAGGTCGTTCGCTTCAGATTTTTTGATTCCACTAAATTTAAACCTGGAGAGTCTAGGTTGTTCTTTTACTTCAATTTCTAAGAATATAAAATCACCTTGAATTTTTGTGTAGCGAACTTTTACGTCTTCAAACAAACCTTGTTTCCAAAGCTTTTTAATTGCTTTTGAGATTTGCTCACCCGGTACGGTAATCTTTTTGCCAATTTTAAGGCCCGATAGTAATATAAGTGCATTTGGATCGAGTTTTTCCGTCCCTACTACTTGAATGCCTCCAATACGATATTCTTTAGGCTTAGTATAGTCAATCTTACTTCCTGAGCCAATTGTTTGTTGAGCAGTAATATCCAGAAAAGGACTAAAGCAGGCAATAATAACCAGGAGAAATATTCTTGACATTAACCCTAAAGTTGTTCGCTAGTTTTTCCAAATCTACGTTCGCGATTTTGGTACTCATAAATGGCTTGCTTTAAATCTTCTCGAGTGAAATCGGGCCATTTTTTTTCTAAAAAACAAAATTCGCTGTAAGCAGCTTGCCACAATAAAAAGTTGCTTATTCTTTGCTCGCCACTTGTTCGAATAATTAATTCAGGATCTGGAATACCAGCTGTTGTTAGATAACTTTCGAACATGCTTGCATCTAACTGATTTTCATCAATTTTATTTTGCTTTGCGTCAATAATAATTTGTTTTACGGCTTTTATGATTTCCCAGCGACTTGAGTAACTTAACGCAAGAATAAGGTTCATGCGAGTATTATCTTTTGTAGCTTCTATGGTTTTTAGCAGCGATTTTTGACAGCTTTTTGGTAAATCGCTCTGATTTCCTATGGTTAGCAAACGAATATTATTCTTCGTTAATGTTTCTAATTCTTTTGTTAAAGAAGAAACGAGTAATTCCATTAAAGCCGATATCTCTATTTTTGGCCTATTCCAGTTTTCCGTGCTAAATGCGTAAAGTGTAATATTTTTAACCCCAATTTCAGCACCACCTTCAGTAGCTTCGCGAACCGCTTTAATCGCATTTTTATGACCAAAGATTCTTGGCATTCCTTGACCTTTCGCCCACCGACCATTACCATCCATAATGATGGCTATATGTTGCGGAATATTTTTTTTATTTAGTTCTGGACTTACCATATATTCAAGCCTTTCGAAGGGCATGATCGAAGCCGGCAAATATACTTTTTTATTGGGTGTTATATCTACACAGGTTAGGCTGTTTACCTAGCCTTACAGTTAATGTAAAAGAAGTATGAGTATAGAAATCATTCTTACTGGGATTCCCCCTTTGGGTACCCCAAATATTTCTGTTTTCATCGTTCTTGTTTCGATTAGATAGGGCTTGGGCTGTGGTAGTTAATATAGCTGGGTCATCAGGATATGAAGTACTTACATCGTCAATATAATCGGTGAAAGTTCTTCTGATACCGTATTCAAACGCAAACATAAATCTATGTGAGAATTTAAATTTTAGACCAAACCCGAAGGGAATTACAAATTGGGCTTTATTGTAGGGTCTGTCTTGCCCTTCAGTAAGAAGTTCCCTAAGGTCATATTGATTTCCATTAAACTCTGCTCGTGGGTTTATAAACCCTAACCCTAATCCTCCGAACAAGTATGGCGAAAAATGATGTCGAATAATAAAGCTATGATACCGAGCAAAATTAAATTCAAACTGCCATGAAAACTCATTTAGAGGTGTCTCAAAAGAGAGGTTTCGGTTTTGTGCTGCGACAGAACTACTACTGGCATCTGAACCTGATAATTTACTGCTGTAATATTGAGCTTTAAACGCCCAACGTTCATTAATAGGCTGTCTAATAATCAACCCCCAAGAAAAATGTGTATGACCACCTGGGAACTGCGTTGTTGGATTCAAGTCTCCCAAATAATAAGATTGCCCGGTCAACATACCAATTTCTGTTTTCATTTGGGATTTTCCAATTGAAAAAAAGAACAGAAAGGTAAGCGTGAAATATGCAGCCTTTGAGAGCATGTCTCTGTTTTTAGAATCTAGGCTTAAACGAGTTTCCTTTAAGTAACTTATAATTTACTGAAAACATAAATGTGGCGTAGTAATCTTGAAGATTTTCACCACCTCTTCTTTCACCTGCTCCAGTCCAAGTCGGATTTGCACCATCGTTCGGGTCAGCTAGGAACCCAGCTTTTTCGCCATATGCAGTTTCAATAGCAGTATTATCGTAATAAACTGTGCTCACATCATCTATGTAATCTGTAAACGTTTTTCGAATACACAACTCTGCACCTATTCCCCATCGCTCTCCAAGAGAGTATTTTGCTCCAATGGAAAATGGAATTGCAATACCTATTCTTTTATACTTTTCAGGCTCTCCAGCTAGACCTTGTCCTTCCGTACCCAGAGGCTGTAAGGCATAAAACTTGTTATCTGAATATCGACCTTTTGGGTTAAAATAAAACCCAGCTACACCGATTGCTGCATAAGCAGATATTTGAGAAAAAAACATTGAACTGGCATCTCTTAGTTTAAAGGTGTGCCCAAATTTATCCTTAACAAAGTAGTAGCGGTACTGAGCAGAAACCTCCATTAAGTGGGTTCTGATGTCAAAGTTTCTATTTCGTCTAGCTTCATTTGCAGCGAATTCATCCTTTGCCGTTAGCATATTGTAAGTAAACTGACCTACAACTGACATGTCTTGACGAATGAAATAATTATATCCACCGCCCAGTGAAAAGCGAGTTGCTTTAAAGTTAATATCTCGGATAGTATTTGTAGGCTGGTCAACAGCTCCCCCAACATCACCTGTTAAAAAGCTCGGCCCCGCAGAACCAATTATCTCTTGTCGGTCTGTTTTCCAAGGCTGACCAAAGCTTGTAAGCATAAGACCAGATAGAAATAAAAATAAAATAAACTTTTTCAATGCTTTTTAGTTGCGCTTTCTCTTTTGCAAATATATAAATTCATAGCGTCAAAAGATAGTAAAAAAAAAGCTTCTGCTAAGTGTAAGTTAATTTCGATGATCTAAACCCCAATGCAGCTTTTGTCTTATTGTTCCTATGAAGGATTGGTCCTTTGTTTTAAGCAATGGAATATCAAATTTTCCTTTTCGTAAAGTAAGCGTTGTATCCGCATTCATAGTCTCCATTCTAGAATCTAAAGAGACTAAAAAGTTTTTACTTCGGCCTTCAACTTTAAGTGTTACTTCTCGATCGTCTGGAATCACAATCGGCCTAGAATTAAGGTTATGAGGAGCGACAGGAGTAATAATGAAATTTTGAGCTTTTGGGAATAGCATTGGCCCTCCGCAACTCAAAGAATATGCTGTAGAACCAGTAGGGGTGCTAACAATCAACCCGTCAGCCCAGTATGTGTTTAATAATTCACCGTCGATATGAATATGAATTCCAATCATACTCGAAGTATCTTTTTTATGCACCACCAACTCGTTAAGTGCAAAATTTATGTTTTCAAATAGATTTGCTTCAGTATGTAATTCAATCGTACTTCTCCTATCCACCGAATAATTTTTCTCGAAGATATCGTCTAAAACCTCTTTAAATTCAGAAACAATAGTTGTAGATAAAAACCCAAGTCTGCCAGTATTTATTCCAAGAATAGGAATGTCTTTATTTTTGACGAGAGTCGCAGATTCTAAAATAGTACCATCACCGCCAATACTGATTAGCAAGTCGCTTTTTTCGGTAAGCTCACCTTCTTCAGAAAACGTTTCAACGTTTTTTGGAAGGTCAACTCGATTTTTTAGATAATTATAAAAAGGGTGAAATAGCAATATATCGCAACCTCTAGAATTTAACTGGATAAAAATATCTTGAATTTGCGGGGTGTACGCCTCTTTAAAGAACCTTCCAAAAATGGCAACGTTTTTCATGAGTTACATGTTTAGATAGTTCATTAAATTATTATAACGATCTTCCATATCATCATTATTGCCACTGTGGTCATAGCTGGCGGAAATTTCGTAGCCAAAGCGTTCAAAAGTTTGAATCACATCTTGCACATTCATTTTACTGATTTTAATTGTAAGCTCAATACTATTATTGTCATATGCTCTTGATATAAAGCAGCCTAGAACTTTAGCATTATTACTTTCCACAATTCTCGATATTTCAGAAAGGCTGTAATCAATAGAGTTCATATCCATTACAATAATTCCACCCGGATTTTTAACAACCGGCATTTCTGCTATAACAACCATTAAGTTGAAAACAGTAATAGTACCAACAAATAACTCCTTTTCTGATAAAACTGGAATCAAGCTCAACTGATATTCTTGAACCTTCTTTATAATTTCAAAAACATGCTCATTTTCATAAGCATGGACTTTTTCAAGAAAATTGCAGTGCTGGCTTATGCGTTCAGCTGGATCGTCTATATTCAACAAGTAGCTTTCATTGACTAAACCAAGATATTTAAAGTCATCAACAACCGCAAGTTGCGTTACTTTAAATTCATCCATCCATTCAATGGCTTGTGCCACACTATCTGATTTTGAGAGCGAAGGGATTTCTGTTATGACTATTTCACTTGCGAGCATGTGCTTTGCTAATTTCTTCGTCTAATTTTGTTGCTTATTTACTTTGTCAAATCTATGGATATATGTGTAAACTAAGTGTGAATGTAAATAAAATTGCGACCATCAGAAATGCACGTGGCGGCAATATTCCTAATTTGATTGAGGCTGTGAAATCGATTGAAAAATATGGCTCTGAGGGTGTTACAATTCATCCTAGACCAGATGAACGTCATATTCGATATGATGATGCTCGTGAAATCAACAAAATATACACTACAGAATTTAACATTGAGGGTTACCCAAACAAGCAATTTTTGGATTTGGTGGTTGAATTGAAACCTACCCAAGTGACTTTGGTTCCAGATGGACCTGATGTTTTAACTTCAAATGCAGGATGGGATACTGTGGCTCATAAAACAATGCTAACCGACATTGTTGGGGGATTGAAAGAAAAAGGAATGCGAACTTCTATATTTATTGATCCAGAAGAAAAGTACTTTTCTCCAGCAAAAGAAATAGGAGCCGATCGAGTAGAATTATACACAGAGGCTTATGCTTCTGGCTTTCACACAAATAAACAAGAAGCTATTAAACCTTACCATGAAGTGGCCCTAGTCTGCAACGAGCTAGGGCTTGGAATAAACGCTGGTCATGATTTAGACTTAAAAAACCTGCGCTATTTCTTTTTAAACATACCAGAATTGATGGAAGTTTCTATAGGGCATGCGTTGATTAGCGATGCGCTTTATTTTGGCTTGGAAAATGTCGTGAACATGTATAAAAAACAACTACAGCCTTTATGAAATTGAACTTCAAGCGTTTTGGGGATGGAGAACCACTTTTAATTCTTCACGGTTTAATGGGCATGCTCGATAACTGGCAGGGGCCGGCCAAAGCTTATAGTGAACATTTCGATACTATAATAGTTGATGCTCGAAATCACGGCCATTCTGAACACTCACCAGAGTTTAATTATCAAGCAATGATGGATGATGTTGCTGAGTTGTGTGATGATTTGTTTTTAGATCAAGTAAATATTTTGGGCCATTCAATGGGAGGGAAGACTGCTATGAAGTTTGCTCAACATTATCCAGAAATGATAGATAAGCTAATAATCGCAGATATAGCGCCAAAAGCATATTCGGTGCATCATCAGCAAATTCTTGCAGGATTAAATTCCCTCGACTTTTCTAAACTAAAAAGTAGAGGAGAGGTTGATAAAAGTTTGAAACCTTATATTCCAGAAGTAGGAGTGAGGCAGTTTTTAATGAAAAGCATGTATTGGCGTGAAAAAGGCAAGCTTGGACTGCGTTTTAATTTAAGCGCAATAGCTGAAAATATTGAGTTAATAGGAGAAGCGACATTAGACGCGCAATATGCAGGAGAAACCTTGTTTATTAGGGGTGCAAATTCTAATTATATATCCAACCAAGATTTTGAAGATATTAAAGTGGCATTCCCTAATGCAACTTTAGAGACCATAATGGATGCAGGGCATTGGTTGCATGCTGAAAAACCAGAAGAGTTTCTAGAAAAGACACTGGAGTTTCTTAAATCTTAATCAAAGTCTGTTGTGAGTTTAAATCTTAAAACTCTACTGTTACCTTGGTCTGCGACATAAAGTATTTTGTCGTAATAGGCTACACTTGTTGGGTTATTGAATTGTGTTAAACCAATTCCTGTACCTCCAAATGAAGCAGTAATTTGCTTTTTGCTGGTTGAAAAAGGTGGAGGGTTCACTCCTTCATATCCTTCGGCATTAAATTGGAACAAGGAATCGCTTCCAGCATCAATTACAAAAATATAGTTGGTTCTATCTCCCGCAACAGTCACGCCCATTGGCTTTTTGAATTTATTGGCCTCATATAAGAAACCATCAGCTTTAGAGGTGTCACTATTTGGAAATTGTTTTTGAAGATATTGGACGCCATCTTGGTCTTCTCGGTATTCAATGTAACGAACTCTTAGTGAATACTCAGGGTCAGGATCAATGCTTGTGAAAATAAAGCTTCTACTTGAACTTATGTCTGGAGCTTGTGGAGGTTGAACTAAGGAAGCTAAACTTTGCGGGAATGTCCAGAAACAACTGTTTGTTCCATTAGCAGTCGTAATTGATAATGGAGAAATAAATTTATCAGGTTCGCCAGTTTCAAGATCAGGTCTAACTTGAAGCACAGCATCATCATTATCACTTCCCTGACAATTAAACTTATTTGTTGGCTTATTTGGTCCTTGTTTGGCGATGTAATAAGTGTTGTCTCCAAGGCAAGTAACTCCGGTAAACGTTATTTCTTCATCGGACTTTGTCGCTGAATTTTCCTTACCATAAAGTGGATAAATAATTGCTGGCTTATAAGAAGCAAATCGGAGACCGTATAAAACCCCATTCTTTTGGTTGATACGGTAAACACAGGCTAAGTTAACAGGGGTTCCACCAAAAATAGTATCATACCTGCCTATTGCTAAAATATCAAATGCTCTATCCATCGCAATACTATATAAACCAGGAATTTCAATGCGGCCTAATTCTTTTCCCGAAACATCAAACGAAATAATTTCACTAGTACCTTGATCAACCACATAGATAAGTTCGTCAAAACCAGCAAGCACCTGACTTGGCCTTACAAATTGATCCAATACAGGTTGTATAGGCACATAAGCAATGTCTCTATCTTGATAAACAGGTTTATCAATAAAGTCAAGATCGGTTTTTTTACCAAAAATACCAACGCAACTACTTATGATTACTGTAACTAAAACAATCGATATGAAACTAAAAGCATTATTCATTTTCTATTGATCTTTCTTCCATTTTGTAAAATCGAAAATTAATTCCGAGCGAATGTTGCAATCCCATAAATGAGGTAGGAAGGAATGCATAGTTGAAATTGACGGGATGATTTTTTACAATAACCTTCATACCTAACCCAAGGGTCGGAATGCGCTGATTTTTACGACCTAGAATAATCCCTAATCTTCCATATAGTAATTCTTTATAACTATACTCACCACCGATTCTAATATTCTCACTGTTATCATTTGGGTGATTAAGCTGCACAACGGTCATGATTTTATGATCGTTCTTATCTAGCGGAACTGCACTAATTCCAATTTTAAATTCTGTAGGAATTGAAAATTTTTCTGGAGTCGGTGTTGGGTTATTATTAAATTTTAATTCTTGATGATCTCCATTTAGAGCAGAATTACCACCAAAATTACTAACCCCAACAGCAAAACTCAATTCCTTAACATCGGTATTATAAATGAACCCAAGATCAACACCAACAGTATGGTTTTGATATTGAGCAAGCTGCTCATTAATGTATTTCAGTTTAATTCCAAATGCAAATTGATCTGACAATTCCAATGCATAACCTAGCCCCACCGCAGTATTTGCAGCATAGAAAAACTCTCCGGTACCTTTTGGTTGAAATTCAGTCCTCACTTCTTGCTTTCCCGATGAAAGGCTATTGACCGTTAGTGAAAATGTTGAATTTTTATCTTTAAAAGGTAAAACTGCGGCAAGAAATGATTGATTAATTCCAGACCCAACGAAGTAATTAGATATTCCCAATGAAAAAGATTCTAAACTAGAAGTGTTCGCAACGTTTGTAAATGCAGTTGAGGCATCTCCTTTTAAAGTAAGATTAGCAGACCCCATACCTAATGATCGAGCACTTCCATCGTTTTTTAAAAAGGTTAGAGATGAACTGCCTGTTCTTTGCCCACCCAAATTTGGTAACAACTGAGCCATTGCGCTCACAGAGCACAATATGAAAAGGGCAATATTTAATGCTCTTTTTCTCATTAGAATCTAAATGCTAAACCGTATAAAACTTGTGTTGGGGGTTTCCAACGCGCAGGGTTATTTGGAGGGGTTCCACTTACTTGCGGATCAATATATTTTGGGTCTCTCCAAGTTTCAGGAACGTCATCGCCGTCTTTATAGGCATCTCCAGTAACCGGATTTACAATTTGCGCGTTTAGATTATTAAATAAGTTTCTTACTTCGAAACTCATAGATAAGGCGTGGTTTTTATCTTTTCCTAATGCAAAGTCTTTAGTAATTTTTAAATCGGTCCAGAACCATGCTTTCGCCAATTCTGAGTTTGGTTTATTGTTTACAGATTGATACAATGGTCTTCCGAAATCATTTGAGCCACCCAATTCTACCGGTGTATACCTGAAACCAGACTTGTAATTCATTCCAACAAAAATTCGAATACGGTGAAACGCTTTTGGGATATTCATGGTGGTATCAGAATAGAAAATAACTCCAGATTTTAAATCCCACGGCCTGTCCCAAGTTAGTGGTTGTTCTTTGGTGTTATCTACAAAGCCTTGTTCTATTATTTGTAGTTCACTTTCACGTGCAGTATTTGATTTTCCTCTAGCCGCTTGAAAAGATCCGTTAAAGAAAATTCGGAAATACTTCGCGATTCTTTGTGTAACGCCCAATTCGACTCCAACTATTCTGGCATAGTCTTGATTATAATAAACTTTTCGATCTACCAACTTCCCAGTCTGGTCGGTAATTGAGGCGTTACCAGAAACAATATAATCGTATTTATCATTGTTATAAGCAGCAACTGTAACGCCTAAATCCTTGGTTATTTGCGATTTAACTCCAATTTCATAACTCACAGTGCTTTCAGGCTTTATAACTGGATTCCCAATGGTAGCTAACGGTGACCGGTCAAGATAATCGGGGTCTAAACCAGCATAAATAAACCTTGGATGCGGCATTTGCATGGCATGACCATAGTTGAAATAAAGTACATTATTATCGGTAACAGGAAACGATACATTGATTTTTGGAAGCAACCTGAATTGATATTGTTTGCCAAAAAGTTTCGTGTTTCTTTCTTCATATTCTGTCCTTGAGGACTCTTGAAGTGGGACATTAGGGTTGTTGACTGCTTCGTCCAATTGTTTGCCATATGCCCAATAATTAAATCGCATACCTAAGGTTGCTGTTATTCCTTTATAACTGATTTTATCACTAACAAATAAGCCGCCCTCTGTTGGGTTTGCAAGCCAAATTTCACTCGAAGAACCAACTGATATTGAAGGGGTGGAAAGAGTGTCGTTAATTTGAATTGGAGCACCCACCCATGGTCTAAAAACATCTGCCCATTGGTATTCTTTTTCTTTGTGTTCCCAGCCAAAAACGAATTCGTGGTGTTTGTTTTTAGGATAATAACTAAAGCGGACTTTTCCAGTATATTCTTGTACGTAATGATCGTGCCATCTTGGAGCTAAACCATTGTTGTTAATTAATCCGTTTCCAGGCAATATGTAAACAACAGGAGAATCGGGCTGGAATGTCTGTAACGGGTCTGTCACGATAGACTGAGCATCATAAATTTGATCAACAGTTGCTGAACGAAAAGGCCTTCCATTTGCATCAGAACGTAGGTTCGTAAAAAGACGACCTGCTGAAACTTTCACATTCCAGTTGTTATTGATATAATGCTGAAAATTTAATACCGTTAAATTTGATCGATGCGTATAAGTATTGGCGTTATCTGGAATTTCAGAAAAGTCGTATTGTAAACCAGGACTCACAATCGCATCAAAACCGACTATTTGTAAACTTCTTGAATTTTGGTTTACAGCAATGCTATGTTGGTTGGTTAGGGTAAGTTTTGTGCCTGGCTTGAATTCGTAGCTTAACTTGATGGTATTTGAATACTTATTGTTCTGACGTGGTGCAAACAGCGAATCATTTTCTGGGAATAGGGAGCTGTGTAATTGGTCTGCCTGAACTCTGTAGTAATCATCGCTCAAAAACATATTAGCGCTGGTAAAGAATCTTAGTTTCTTTTTTGTAAATGGAATGGCTCCGCCCATTGCAAGGTCAACTATGTCAGTATTCCATGCTGTACCATCATTAATTCTACTTTGTAATATGGGATTATCAGGATTGCCCATTTTCCAATCACTAAGATTATCACGTTGCCAGCTTCCTGCGATTTCAAACGTCTCGCCACCTTCTTTAATTTTTGTAGAGATAACGCCAGCAGCTCCACCTCCAAATTCAGCACCAGCTCCACCTGTAATTAAAGATACATCAGATACCGAAGAACTCTGAACCCCAACGCCAAATCCCGTTCCAGAAAGGGGGTCTTGTGCACTAATTCCATCAATGAGATATTGTGTTTCATAGTTTCGGCCACCACGAATGTTTATACCATCTGGAGTTTGATTTACGCCAGCTTGCATGTTTATTATTTCCTGAACATTACGAACCGCCATTTGCTCAATATCTTCAGAAGAAATATTTACTTCAGAAGCGGCATCTTCCAAGTTAATGAGGTTCTTTTCTCCAACAATAACAACCTCGTTCATTACTGTAGAACGCATGGCTAGGCTTGTGTTTAAAGTGCGAATTTCATTTGCTTTTAAAGTAATACCATTGAATACCTTATCCGTATAGCCGATGTAAGTGAATTTGATAGAGTAATCACCAGGCTTTATATTTTTGATAATAAAGTTACCATCCAGATCGACCGAAGCACCGTTATAGGTTCCAACTATAAGCACTGTAGCTCCAATAAGCGGCTCTTTAGTGGTTCCATCAACTAGTTTCCCTTTTAGTGTAGCTGTTTTCTGTGCAAATCCACCGATACACATTAGGCTAAAAAGGCTATATAGGATTAATTGTTTCATCAAATTACCAATTAAACTCTACATTTAAAACATGATGAAATAAGGAGTCAACCTTGGCGTAATCCGAATTCATATCGGCCATACTAGCTGCTACATATACTTGAAAAGTGTTTCCGGTACCTTCGTTTACTTTTTTAATACCTAAAGTGTTTGGACCAACATAAGCTGGTGTTTTGGACGAAAATTGACCTTCGTAAATTGAAATAACATCGGTTGTCTTTTTAAAAGGAGAGGTGGTTTCTGGGAATTTATTTGTTCCAAGATTAGGATATCCGTTTTCTTGTGAAACTAACGCATCAGGCAGCCGCTCCAGAAATAGTCCTTTTGAATTAACATCGATACTTTCAATGTTCAGTAAGGAGAGTAAATTTGATTGAGCATCCAGTGGGTTGTCGAAATAGCCAACAATAAAAGCTTTGCCACCTTTAGCAATAAACTCTTCGATTGATTCTGCGGCGGCTTCAAGTATTAAACTTGTCTTTTTTGTGTTATCGTTAAGGTAGGTAGTCTTATCTGAATAGATGAAAAGCTTTTCATACTGCAAAGCCATTATCGTAAAGGTGGGATTCCAGAAAGTAGGTTGGCCCGCACCATCGTCTATCGTATAATCTATATAATCAAACGTTGAATAAATATTACTTATTCTTTGTTTGTAAAAGTCATTTCGATCTCTATCTCCACCAATAACCAATAAGTCAGAGTTTTTTCCTTTAAAAAACAACCCAGAAAGTGTATCCAATTCACTGTAACTCTGTGATAGATCATAAGAACGAATATATATTGAGTTGGTGTCGTACATTTTAAGTCCAGTAAGTGTTCCAATTTCCTCCGAAGCACTTAAATAAACATTGGCATTGGTAATCCCTTTTGATGAAGGATCTGAAGGAGTTAGAGACACATTGTTTACCTTTTTGGGTAAATCAAACCATTCCCCATCATTAAGTTTTATTTGAAACCCCTTTAAATTATCGATTCCATCAGGGTCGTCTGCGTCCCAAAACAAAGTGGCAACAAGCAACGCAGTATCACTTGTTGTAAGGGTTTTGTTTAAGGTGATGTTTGGAGGGGTGTTTTTTATTGGAACAGTGAGAGTAGCTGGAGTAAGATCTTTTAGTCCAATATTATCTACAGATCGAACCCAAAATTCTATATCGTTCGTTTCTTGGCCTTCTTCTATGATGAAAACAAATGTGCTATCTGTTTTCGTGGTGTAATGCCAAGTGATTTGGTCTTGAGAAAATTCATAACCTTTTACAAACCCATCGATATCAGTTCCAAACCAAGCTAGGCGCACAGTAGACTTTAATCGTTGTTCTCCAGAAAGATTTATTTCCTTAGGAACAATTATAGTTTCTGGTGCTTGATTTCCATCTTTCTCTCCTTTATTGCAGCCAACAAAAACAGAAAAACTTAAAACTGAAAATATGAAAAGAAGGTTTCTCACAATCAAAAAATAAACCCCAAGCTGCAAGAGCTTGGGGTCATTAGATTAATGTTTTACAATCACTTTTTGACGTGCAACTGTTTCGCCATTTAAATTAGAAAGAGTCAGGATATACATACCATTTTCTAATTCAGAAACATTTAATGCATTATCGTTATCCTTAATTGAAGAAGTAATTACAGCTTTTCCACTTAAATCAATAATAGAAACTGAATATTCCTTTCCATCAGTATTTACAAAAACAACATCATTCGATGGGTTAGGATAAATAGATAGTTCAGCATCATTTGAATAGGTTCTAACAGAAGTAATACCGACATTGATTCCTTTGAAATCGTCGTTATTTCTAGGTAATAACTTCATGTTACTAAAGCTGTAAGTCAATACTCCAATTACAGTATCCATAGAAACGCTATCGGTAACGATAATCTTCTCTACGTTAGCAGGGTAAGGGTTTTTTACTCTAAAACTAGAGTTAACAAAAGAAACTGCAGTTGAAGATTCAAATTCACGTCCGGTAAGAATTCGAGCTCCATTTGCAGGATCATTTTTATCGCGACCAACCAACCACTCTGCAAAACTTGCAGGGTCATCCGCATTGGTGTCAACTACATGCAGTTTTCCATTAGGATTGTATAATCCAATCAATACACTTTCGTATCGTTCATTTCCTTCAAAAGAATAAGAAACTAAACTGTCTGGAATTAAATAAAGTGGCTCAATTGCACCCGTTCCTGTTTTTGAAACATTGGTTACTGATAAAGCTGTCTTGCCAAAATCCTCAAGTACAGTTCCTGTTACAGTTAACTTTTCACCTCTAGCGAAGGTCGTTCCTGCATTTTGAAGCTCGATCCCCGACCATCCTGCAATTGCGTTTTCTTCTTGAATATGAATAATAGCTAAATCTCCTTCAGCACCAGAAGAAGTTACAACACCTGTTACTGTAACTTCATTTCCTAAAAAGATCGAGTTTCCGTTCGGAAATGGAGTGTATTGAACGTCATATATGGTTAATCCATTGTCTCTTACTCTATAACCATAACTTCCAGTTGTTGGATTCGAATTAGGTAGAGCAGTTGTATTCATTGAATCATCAGTAGCCGTTACATAATATCTTACAAAAGTTCCATTTGCTTGAGCTGGAATGGTCGCAGAATAACTGTCTCCAGTGCCCTTTGCCATAGCAACTTTTGTGAAGTTTAGGTCATTTATGTCTGTTCCTGTATTGTAGAATACTGATGCATCAGCTATAACGCCATCAAGGTCTCTAATATTAGCAGAAACAGTTACAGCTTGAGAAGAAGTAGGCGTTTGGAAATCGCGTTTTTTATTAGAAATTTTTGGAGCAGAAGGTCCATAAACATAATGTGAAGCATCAAAAGGATGTAATTCGTATCCTCTACCTGTTGCACCAGTACAGTTATTTTTACTGTGAATTATTATTCCTGAAAGTGTCTTGAAATTATCACCAATAGTTGGGGTAGAAAAAGAACCTGGAAGATTAGTTACAGGGTGAGTATATGCTGGTAATCTTTGAGCAGTAAAGTGATCTCCAACATTTATTTGGTTTCCAGCTTTGTCTTGAACAGTAAAACTTACTCTGTTTCCCGAAAACGGATCTACGGAAACTACATCAACGTCATTGAAAGTAACAAAAGTGCTTTCCCATTGCTCTCCAGTTGTAAGTATGTTGTTTTTAGAACCATCGTTAAAAGTTCCAACAGTTAGAACAGTATCAGAAATGGCAATATTTCTTTTGTAAAGTGTAATTGCGTCATTGGATAGGTCTGGCTCTAGTTGAGTTTCTCCTTGGTACTGACTTAAAGTTCCTACTATTCTTACAGAATCACCTTGTTTTAAGTTTCGAATATTTACGCTGTATTGAGCGTTTGGATCACCTTGCCTTAATCTAATAGATCCATATGGAGTGGGAAAGTTTGACATTGTAACGTGTATATTATGGCTTTGAGAACCATATAAAGCGCCATCAACAAGGCAGATTCCTGATACGACTACTTTTTTTCCGTCGTAGCGAGATTCGTCATTGCAGTTGCCTAGGTTTGCTTGCGATACCCACTGAGCAGAGTCAATTGATAAAGTATCTAGCTGAGCTTTGGATGCTCCAAAGAATAGTAGACTGATAGAAAAGAGTACAAAATGCTTCATAATTGTTGTTTTAGTTATTTAATAAGCGTGAATTTTCCTTTATAAACTTTATTTGTATTTAAATCTTTAACCGAAAATAAATAGAGACCTCTTGCCACTGCTTGACCTTCAGCACTAATTAAATCCCAGGCATGTTCCCCTCCTGAAAAAACGGTTGATTCATCATCTGAAAATTCTGAAAACCAACCAATATCGTTTCCCGAATAATCTGAGTCATGATCAAATTGATCGACTACATCACCAGCCATATTAAAAATGCTAATAACACATTTTTCTGGTAGGTTGGCGAAAATTAATTTTTTTGTGGTTTGACGCGTACTAAATCCCTCCCATGCTGCCTCTAAGTAATATGGGTTAGGATATGCATAAGGCCCATCTTCTTTACTGTTTTCATTAGGCGGGGTTCCCATAAACACCCTGCTGCTATTGGAAAGTGGAGAAGACTCTAAGGACTCTAGTTTATTGTTTTCATCTCCAGTATCAAAGGCAGTTACAGCACTTATGTATTGCCAACCATTTTGTAAATTCTTTACGGTGTATTTGTACAAATACAAATTATTGTCTCCTTCAAATGTTATGGGTTCAGCCAGTTTTATATCGTTAAATCCGGTTTCAAAAAATAAGCTATCCCCTATTAAATCGTAGACCCCAACTTCTGTTAAAGATTCGGCCGCTTCGATTTTCTCTGCAACGTCAAAACCCAATCGTGAAAGGTAAATACGGTAACCCGCAAAATCTTTTTTTAGACTAATTGGGTCAATACTATTTTCAGCATTCGCTGTCCAGTACAAATTAAGTTCTCCATCTTTTGCAACAACTTTGGTGGTTGGAGCATCTGGTGGTGAAGGCAGAATATAACGATCTAAGTTACCGTTCTGATTTCGGTCTTCAGCAGGTTCAAGTATGCCATTTCCATTTATGTCCTCGCCTAAATATGCAGTCTGAGCCCACTGAGCATTTGCGATTAAATTCTGCTGTTGTACAGCATTGTTATCCCCATTAGGATTTCCGTCTTCGTTCTTTTTTGCGCAAATTATAGCAAAAGCGATATCAATCGATTCGCCCGGATTCAAAGTAGCAAAAGGACCTACACTCAATAAGTCGGAACGATTTCCTGGTGCATTTAAAATTTCATGAATATATGTACCGCTGTGTTGGTTGTTTGAATCGTTTTTTTCTGACCAATCTTCTCTCCAGTTGAGACCTGCAGTCATTTTTCTATATTTTTTTGCATCATCACCGGGGGAAAATAGTAATGGAAGACTTGTATTGCCCCAAGTCCAAGCATTGTAATGTGCTTTAAAGTTAGGATTGATAACTGGGTGGTAATATGTTCCTTCAGATTCGGCACCTAGGAATTTGTGAGAAAAGTAGCTTTCTGTAAAACCAGGATCCCCTGTATTATCATAACAATAAGCAAGATTTAATGAATCATTGTATCCATTTCCTCCGCGATTATAAAACTCAGTTCCTCCGCTACCTGCAGGTGCAACATTTACATTTCTAACAACCGCGTTAGCAAACATACCAACATGCACAGAGTCTAAAATATCTTCTCCAACATTGGTTATTTTATAATTGAGAATAATAAAGAAGTTGCTGAAAGCGTAATTCCAGTTGTAGGTTTCTAAATGAACATCTAAACCCAGTCTAGTGTGATTGTCAATAATAAGTTCTGTACCTGGAATTTTTATGTTGTTTTCAGAAAAATCCATTATAAAATCCTGGTGAGAAACTGCTGCCGGATTATATACACGACTGTTAAACAAACTACTTCGCTCTTTGATAGCAGCATTAGGTTGAGAAGTAAATTCATAACCTTGAGTTGAAGGTGAAAAACCTCTTGAATTATCGAATGCAGTGCTACTCACGTTAGCAGAACCACGCAAAGTAGCTCCAATCCACAATCCAGCTTCAAATAGATGCTCTACTCCTGAGCTACTCGGATACTTACAAGAAGGGACATCCGGATAATTACCCTTAAATGCATTTCCAAATAGTCCAATATTGCTAATCGTTAGCGCAACTTCTGAAGCATCCGTAGTTCGTTCACTTTGTCCCATAGAAAACTGCGTGGAGAGCAGTGCTATAAAAAATGATATTAAACGAAAGGAATTCATCTGCTATGGAAGTACAATTTTGAAGTTTGTTATTTGACCTGAAATAGAATTTGTTGTCCGAATAATATATAGACCCGCTGCAAGGCTTGAAGTAGATAATATAGCAGTTTGACTCGCTAATCTAGAAAGTGTTTCTATTTTGTTTCCAGCAGAACTGTAGACCTCAACAATATAAGTAGATTCTTGAGCTCCTCCTGCAATTTGAATTTCTCGATTTGAATTTACCCAAAGTTTAAGCTGTGGAATAATTTGGTTTTTCTCGACTGAATTTGGGGATTGCCCAAATAAAACTTCTACCTGAATTACCACAGGTAAGTGATCACTCATGTTATATAAAGCATCAATAACTGCAGCTGGTGCTGAGTTGTTTTGAGGGGAATCCAAACGACCATTAAACCGCTTGCCATCTTGCCCAATGGCTTTGTATGTATCAGGAATATATTGAACACTTCCTCTTCCTGACATAATATATTGTGAGGCTAGAATAAAGTCGAATCTATCATCCATTCCGCCACCACTATAACAACCTCCAGACGTATGTGTGCTTTGAGTGTGAACATCGGCAAATGAGCTGTTGTTTCCCCAACTGCCAATACGATTAACTGGGTCTTTAAAGTTGTATGAGGCTGAAGTCCAATCAGTAAAATGCTCAAAAGCACCTTCTGAATTTGTATAAAGATTTAAATCACCGCTCAAAATATAATTTCCAGGTTGTTTATTCGCTTCAATGTGTTTCATGATTCCTTCCGCAGCAACTTCACGCTGAGCTTTATCTGCGGAACTACTACTAGCTTTTAAATGCATTGTTAGTAAATACGTTGAAGGCGTATCCAGTTGGTTGTAATTTGGAGAAAGATTAGTGGACAGAAACTGAAGTTCATAAAAATCAACCGCTCTAACTATGCTAGTTCCATTGCCAGCAGTAGTTATTTTTTCTTGACCAACGACTTTGACTTTTTTAGTGTTATAAAAAAGCATATTGCAAATAATCTGTGAGCCTGATTTTTGTAGAACAGTCAATTCGTATTTTTCTTCAGAACTGTTCAAAACTAAATCACGAATACGTTTTGCATAACTTGCATCACATCCCATTTCATTTACGGTGAAAATATCGGGTTTTACATGATTAACAATCCGCTTTAAATAGGTGTCTTTGTCGTTTACATTGTTGTTGTTTACCGTGCAGAATTGGGTGGGTTCGCCATAATACAGCAGGTTATAGTGCATTATAGTTACAGTATCCTTCACCTGGCCTTTTCCAGTATTGAAAAGGAAAAATGCTGTCAATAGTGTAAGCCAATTTGTGAAATGCATCTCTTTTTTACCCCTCGTTTTCGGCTACAAAACTAAGGGGTTTATTTTGTTTAATGACAGGTATTTATTAACTATGTATTATCTTGTTGAAGAACTAAAAATAACCTTTAACAAATCTTTGACGAACTTGAGCATTCCTACCTGCAAAGCATAAATTATATTCGTGCTTCATAAAATTTAAAAGTGTCAGATTCTATTGTCATAATTCCTACCTACAATGAGATAGGTAATATCGAAAAAATGTTGCGAACTGTTTTTGGTTTGTCAAAGGAATTTGATGTTCTAATCGTGGACGACGGATCTCCTGATGGCACAGCCGCGAAAGTTAAGGAGCTTCAAAAGGAATTTGGAGCAAGACTACTTTTGTCAGAGAGAGAGGGTAAGCAAGGGCTAGGCACAGCTTACATTCATGGTTTTAATATTTCCTTAGAAAAAGGCTATGAGTTCATTTTTGAAATGGATTGTGATTTCTCTCACGACCCAAATGACCTATTGAAATTGTACGATGCCTGTGCAACCCAAGGTGCTGATATGAGTGTAGGTTCCCGATATATTAAAGGAGGAAAAATTAGAAACTGGCCAATTGGCCGAATTTTGATGTCCTACTTTGCTTCGGTTTACGTCCGGTTAATTCTTTGGTTTAATGTGAAAGATACCACAGCTGGATTTGTTTGTTACAAAAGAAAGGTCTTGGAAACTATTGATTTAGTAGGGATTCGGTTTGTTGGCTATGCATTTCAAATCGAAATGAAGTATACCGTTCATAGAAACGGGTTTAAAATAAAAGAAGTTCCAATCACATTTATTGACCGAGTTATTGGTGAATCAAAAATGAGTTCACGAATTTTTAAAGAAGCGCTTTTTGGAGTGCTCATCATGAAAGGAAAACGCGTTTAGCATGTCATACATACTCAAGAACGCTTCTATCGTAAACGAAGGAAGTATTTTTCAAGGATCGATTAGAATAAATAACGATCTAATTGCAGAAATTTCAGAACAAAACATAATCCCAAAAGGCGGTGAAACGGTTATTGATTTAACCGGTAAACATATTATCCCAGGTTTGATTGATGATCAAGTTCATTTTCGAGAACCAGGCCTCACGCACAAGGCAGAAATTTTTACAGAATCAAGAGCGGCTGTGGCAGGTGGAATAACTTCCTTTATGGAAATGCCCAATACAGTGCCAAATGTACTTACACAAGAGTTACTTGAAGATAAATACAAAATAGCTGCAAAACGCTCTTTGGCGAATTACTCTTTTTATATGGGTGCCTCCAATGATAATATTGAAGAGGTATTAAAGACGGATCCAAAAACAGTTTGTGGTGTTAAGGTATTTATGGGCTCTAGCACAGGGAACATGCTGGTTGATAATGAAACTGCACTTAGAGCATTATTTAGCCAATGTAAAATGCTTATCGCCTCCCATTGCGAAGATGAAGACACGATTCGTGCTAATTCTTCAGCATACAAAGAAAAGTATGGGAATGACGTCAAGTTTAGTATGCACCCAGAAATTAGATCAGCGCAAGCATGCTATTTATCAAGCTCATTTGCAGTAGGTTTAGCCAAAGAATATAATACTCGATTTCACATATTGCATATTAGTACAGAAAAAGAGCTTTCTTTATTTGACAATTCATTGCCCTTAAAAGAAAAGCGAATTACGGCGGAAGCATGTGTCCACCATTTGTGGTTCGATCAAAGCCAGTACGAAGAAAAAGGAGCTTTAATAAAATGGAATCCTGCAGTTAAGTCGGCTCAAGATAGAGATGCAATTTTTCAAGCAGTTTTGGATAATAAAATCGACGTTGTTGCAACAGACCATGCACCTCATACTTTAAAAGAGAAAAGTCTAGATTATTGGAGAGCGCCATCGGGTGGGCCATTGGTGCAGCACGCATTAGTTTCAATGATAGAACATTACAAAAACGGAAAGATAAGCTTGGAGCGGATAGTTGAAAAAATGTGTCATGCTCCAGCCGATATGTTTGACATTGATAACCGCGGTTACATCAAAGTGGGGTTTAAAGCTGACTTGGTGATTTTGGACTTAGAAAATGAATGGGAGGTTACCAAAGACAATATTCTTTATAAGTGTGGCTGGAGCCCCTTCGAAGGACAGGTATTTAGATCTCAAGTCGAGAAAACTTTTGTGAATGGAAATTTGGTATATGACCTAAAAGGTAACCCAAAAGATAGTTTTCATGAAATTGCAAATGGTGAACGTTTAACATTTGCCCGGTAAATGCGAAATCTAGCACTCACATTAGTCTTAGCAACTTTTACAATTTGTGGATGTACGGATATAGAACCTAAAATTTATCGTGAAGTCCCAAGTGGTTTGGTAGATAAAGAAGAACTGGTCAAAATTCTTTACGATTTACAGCTTATACAAGCCGCCTGCAAGGGAAGAACGCATAATGATACCATTGCAGAGCAAACTAGAAACGCAAGAACGATTGCTTTACTGGAGAGGCACAACTTAACTCAATCGGTGTTTGAGTCCAGTATGGAATATTACCACCAATCTCCCGATGATATGGAGGAGATTTACGGTGAGGTAATTACAAAGCTTAACATGAAAATCACTCAACTGGAAGAAAAGATAGATTAAGGTGAAACTTTGCTACTTATTCTGAATTAAACTAAGTACTTAAAATTAATTATTGGATTCGAGTGTAAGGAGAACTAAGTGAGATTAGCATATAACTTAAGTTTAAATCGTATTGAGTTTCTTACAGTAGCGCAATTTAGATTCTATTTCTAACGTAATGAGATTGCACAATTTGATCTAAGAAAACTTCAGTTTTGTTGTGACTAAAACTCAATTCTTTGGGCAATAAATCAAATAAAGGAAATCCACCACCTAATAAAATCGGAATCGTGGTAATGATAAGTTCGTCAATTAGATCAGCTTTTAAAAAAGATTGAACAGTTCTGCCACCATCAATATATAATCTGAAATATCCTTGTTTGTGAATATTGGAAATAATTGATTGAGGAGTGCCAGATAGCAGGGTGACTTTGTTTTTTAAATTAGAGGCAATTTCTTTAATAGTACTGCTCAATACGAAAACATGAACATGGTAAGGCCATTCTCCGTCAAATCCGCAGACGGTTTCAAAGGTGGTTCTTCCCATAACAATGGCATCAACATTTTTTATAAACTTATCATAACCCATTTGGTGATTATTTGGGTTTGGTATCGCATGCAACCAGTCAAGACTTCCGCTCTTATCTGCAATAAAACCGTCTAGGCTTTTTCCAATGAACACAATGTTTTTAGATGCCATATTAATTGATTTTCTGAGCTTTCAAAAACACCTCGCAGGTGTCAGCAATACATTTTTCGATTGGTATAAAGTCATGCTCAATTGCCGACAATAACTTCCGATTCGAGTATTGCTGAGTTGAATTTGCACTTCTTGAAGAGCCTCTAGTTATTAAAGGGCTTGAGCCTGATATTATTGCCCAAATTTCAGCGGTTAAACCTGCTAAATAACCCATGAATGGAGTGGCTAAATACTTTGCAGGAGATTTGTTTAAACCCTTAGCTATCAGGTTCATTATTTCTCGAAAGGATCGATTTTCAGAGAACACTAAAAAGCGCTCACTCGAAATTGAACTTTCTGCAAGTTTGATTGCTATTTGAGCAACGTCGCGAACATCAACAAAAGCGTTTCCTCCTTTGGTGTAAAACTGCAAACCGTTATAAACAGTACTAAACATTCTTGTGCTACTGGTTCCCCACTTACCTGGGCCTAAAACTACTGCAGGGTTTAGTATTACAGTGTTTAATCCTTCTTCAATGCCACGCCAAACTTCCCGTTCTGCATAGTGTTTAGAGAAACTATAACTCCCGTTTTTATTATCCGGATCCCACTCGTTAGACTCATTAATTACCTTGGTTTTAGGCTGTTTACCAATAGCTGATGTGGAACTGATATAAATGAATTTTTTTGGTTTTATTACCAAAGCAGCATCAACTAAGTTGCTAGTACCTTCAATATTTGTTTCAATTAACTCTGAACGATCGGAACTGTCGAAAGAAACTAATGCGGCAGCGTGATAAATTCGCTCGCAGTTCTCTAAATGCTCAACGAGCACATTAATATCGGATAAACTCCCAGCAACCCATTTTATGTTATTGAATTCTGAATGAAGATTATTACGAATAAAAAGTTCTTTTACAACTGATAAGTCTGTGCTTGCTCTTTTAAGCGCAACGATAGGCTCTCCTTTTTTGGCCAACTCCAAAAGAATATGACTACCAACTAAACCAGAACCGCCTGTTACAAAATTCACTTTTCAAAGGTAGAGTAACGAATTTGAAAGAGATTCTAAAAAAGATACAAAAGGTTTACTTTGTCTAAGTTTCATTAAATGCATTTCTATCTTTGCGACTGCAAAAAAAATAGATTGATGAGTTTTATTGAAGAATTGAGATGGAGAGGCATGTTACACGACATTATGCCAGGGACAGAAGAAGCCTTAAATAAGGAGTCTGTTGGCGGGTATATTGGGTTTGACCCTACAGCCGATAGCCTGCACATTGGTTCTTTAGTTCAAATTATGATTCTATTACATTTTCAGCGTGCTGGACACAAGCCTATTGCTTTAATTGGTGGTGCAACAGGAATGGTTGGCGATCCATCAGGTAAGACTAAAGAAAGAAACTTATTGACTAAAGAGCAAATTGACATAAACCTCAATGGAATTAAAAATCAATTGGAAAAGATTTTAGATTTTAACCCTGAAACTAAAAACCACGCTGAACTAGTAAATAATTACGATTGGTTTGGTGGAATTTCTTTTTTGGATTTTATAAGAGATGTTGGCAAGCATATTTCAATCAATTATATGCTGGCTAAAGATGCTGTAAAAAGTAGAATGGAAACAGGCCTTTCTTTTACTGAGTTTTCATACCCTTTGATTCAGGGATATGATTTTTTTGTATTGAATAGAGATAAGAATTGTAAAATTCAACTGGGTGGATCTGATCAATGGGGGAATATTGTAACAGGTACCGAATTGATTAGAAGACTCGGTGGAAGTGATGCTTATGCAGCAACAACACCATTAATTACGAAAGCTGATGGGAGCAAGTTTGGAAAGTCGGAAGGTGGGAATGTTTGGTTAGATCCTAAGAAAACTTCACCTTACAAATTTTATCAATATTGGATAAATGCTTCCGACGAAGATTCGGAGAAATACGTTAAAATTTTTACGCTCAAGACCAAAAAGGAGATTGATGTGCTCATTGCTGAGCATAAGACTGCTCCACATTTGAGAATTTTACAAAAAGAGGTAGCGAGAGATATTACTATTCGCGTGCATTCTGAAGAAGATTTGAACGTTGCTATTGAAGCTTCAAATATTTTGTTTGGAAAATCGACATCTGAGTCATTATCTAAATTGAGCGAAGAAGATTTTCTTGCAGTTTTTGATGGAGTTCCTCAGGCTGATGTCTCTAAGGCTTTATTGGGGAATGATGAATTGCTGTTATCGGAAGTTGCTGTGGCGCAAACTAGTTTTCTTCCATCAAACGGTGAATTTAGAAGAGCAATTAAGGAAAACTCTTTCAGCCTAAATAAAGATAAAGTGCGTGATGATGTTACAATATCTAAATCGAACTTGATAGTTGGAAAGTACTTGTTGCTGCAAAGAGGTAAGAAGCAATATTTTATTGCAAAGTTTGTCTAGATAGTTATTGAATCATAAGATTGCAACCCCTAACGTCACTCTCGTCGAAACGCCCTAGAATTTCGAAAGTTCCGTTTTTATAAACTGTACCTAAATCTTGTGTTTGAATAAAAGCACAGGAATCAATATTGGCCAGATCGATAATATTTATACCTCCAGTTTTCCCAGGTTGACAATAGGAGAGGGGGTCTGTAGTTTGTCGAACTAGAATTTTCATCCAAGGTGGCGTTTCGAAAATTCCATTGCCTTTGGAATATGCCTGACTTAATAATTCAGTCATTCCGTACTCAGAATGAATTTTATTGATTGAAAAAGAAGATGAAAGTTGCGAGTGAACTTCTTCTCTTATCATTTCTTTTCGTCGACCTTTCATGCCACCTGTTTCCATGATAATTGCATGTGACAAATCTATTTTGCACTTTTCTGCAAAGTCTAGTAGTCCGAAAGTAACACCAATAAGAATTGTTTTTCCATGATACGGTTTGTTTAATTCATGAATGAGTTTTGCTTCATGATTCAAGTAAAAGCCTCCCGCATTTTCATCACTAACTGAAATAAAATATTCAACCATATCAATTAGGGAAGAACCTTCACGTTCTAGATAGCTTGGTAATAAAGCAAGAATTCTAAACCCTTTTAGTGATCCATATTGCGCCTCAAATGCTTTTTCACAAACTTTTAAGTACCAGTCTTTTTGTTTTACAAAATGCTTACTGGGCTGACTTTGTGTAGTTCCTGAACTTGAATAAACTACTTCCGGGATAAAGGTTTTAGTTTTTATCTCATGACTTTTAAAAAATTGAATGGGTAAAAAAGGGATTTCGGAAATCCTTATAGGTTGCTTGTTTTTTAAAATAAGATCGCAATATGCTTTGTAAACAGAACAATTCTTTCGTTGATAACCAAATAATTCCAATGCAATATGTTCAAATTGCTCTGTATCATTAATTGTAAGAATGGAATTACGAATAAAGGTCATTGTTCCGAATGAAACCTCAATGCCAAATTATATCCTAGCCCTATTGGAAGGTGGTGTAGCCAAAAGTTCTTCTTCAGGTACAGTATTGTACAATAAATGCCCGTCCTTGTTTTTGAAAACAACATCGTACTTCTTCTGTTTTTTCTTGTACACTTGTTTTTCGATTAACATTGGCATATGGTCAGCTTTGAAATACACGATTTCTCCAACTTCATAGTTGAATTCTTCTCCTTCTGGCAATCCACCAAGCATAGAACAAGCCTGTAAGGCTACAATTGAAATTGTAATTAAAAGAGTCTTACCTAGATTTTCCATAATGCAACCATCAACTTTAAATACAAAGTTAACAAAACCTAATTGCCTAAAAGGTCTCAATTAATGCGTAATATTAACAACCAAATCTGCAGTAGTGTTTTGTAGTTTTGTGAACATGCGTTTAAACAAAGTACTAATAATTGTAATGGTTTTATTTCTTGTGTCTTGTAAGAAAGAAACTTGTGATGAAATTGTTCCAGCTATTTCATTGATTAGCGCGGATAGGTCAGCAACTAACACTATAATAAAAGTTCAGGTGAGAGATTGCGATGGAGATATTGGCCTTAGTGATAATGATACCGCTGGAAGAAATAAATACAATGCTTTCGTTGATATCCGACCTTTTATCAATGGAAATTGGGCGAATGAAACTGCAAATTATGTTGATTCTAGCATAATAACTGCATTTAATGATTCAATATTTGTGCCCGTAGATACCATTTATGACACACTCAATTTCTATTATAGAATTCCTATTGTTGAGAATAATAGTATATCTGACATCTACGATGCTGAGGTTGAGCTTGATGTTATAGCATCAGATTTTGGTTTTGATACGTTTAGGATGGAGGTTAAAATTAGAGACCAAGCATTCAATACTTCGAATACAGTTGTAACAGAGCAAATGATAGTGCAGCCATAAAATGGTAAGGTTTTTCGTTAATTATTTAGATTGTTTTTACCGTTCCCAATTAGGAAAAATAATTTAGTTTAAAAGTCTTAAAATTTACCATAAAAAAGCTATAATAGAATTACACGGTCTTTCCAAAAATGAAGTGATATCTTCTAGGGAAACACATGGTTCTAATGCTTTAACGGAGCATTCTTCGGCTACATTTTGGGATAAACTAATTGAGAACGTTAAAGATCCAATGATCCTAATATTAATTGCGGCGTTGGTTGTGGTTATATTTTTATCATTCATGGGTTATACGGAATGGTATGAAGGGGTAGGAATTGCTGTTGCAGTTGCGTTAGCAACTTTAGTTAGTACATTCTCTGAATTTAAAAATGAACAGACTTTCCAAAAACTTCAAGAAGAGGCCTCAAAGATTTTTCTCAATGTTTTCAGGGACGGTGAATTGTGTTTGACGCCAATAGATCAAATTGTTGTCGGGGATTATATTTTTCTTCAACCAGGAGATAAAGTTCCAGCCGATGGGTCCGTATTTTACGGTTCAATGAAAATTAACCAAGCAATGCTAAATGGCGAAGCCGAACCAGTTACCAAAATCAAAGGTGATGCAAACCTCCAAGACATAGGTGATAAAAGCGGTATGTTTAGAGGTACCATTGTTGAAGATGGAGAAGGTGTTTTATTGGTGCAGGTAGTTGGAGATCAGACTCACTTTGGAAAGCTTGCTCAGGCTTTAAAAACTGAAGATAGGACAGGACCGTTGAGGGTTAAGCTTTCTATTCTAGCGGATCAAATTGCAAAATTCGGATATATTGGAGCACCTCTGATAGCTATGGCTTTTATGTTTAAGATTTTGGCCATCGATCATGGGATGGATTTGTCGGGCTATTTTGCTCAAGATTGGCATCTTTATTTAAAGGATATTATGACGGCCGTTATTTTAGCGGTAATCATTGTTGTGGTGGTTGTGCCTGAGGGCTTGCCAATGATGATAGCGATTGTACTTGCTCAGAATATGCAAAAGCTATTGAAAAGTAAAGTATTAGTCCGGCAATTGCTGGGAATTGAAACCGCGGGTTCATTGAATTTATTGTTCAGTGATAAAACGGGTACCATAACTAAAGGACAGTTAGAAGCAGTAGGTTTTATTGGAATTGATGAGGCCGAGGAAAATAATACTCACGAGTACAAAACGATAGAAGATATACCTAGTGCAATTAGTGATTCTTTGCACATGGCTATTAGAGAAAACACTTCTTCTATAGTAAACAGAAAAGCTAAAAATGAAAATGAACGCATATTAGGAGGGAATTCAACTGACCGAGCTCTATTGAAATTCGTCAAAGCAGATCAAACTGAATTTAAGTCTCCTGTAGTTGAAACAAGAGTTCAAATCTTATTCTCGTCAGCTAGAAAATACAGCGCACAAGAGGTTGTGCTGAGTTCAGGCGAATCGCTTACTTTGATTAAAGGAGCAGCTGAGAGAATTTTAGAAAATTGTTCATTTTACACAGATTTAAGTGGTGAGCGAAAACCACTTTCCGAAAAGTTATTGGCTAATTTGACTGAACAGTTGGACGAAAAGGCAAACAACGGTGTCAGGTTAATTGGTGTTGCTACTACTACAAAGCCTGCTTCGGAAGATAATATACCAGAAGAAATGTCTCTATTAGGCTTTAGTTTGATTCGAGATGAACTTAGGCCAGATGCAAAAGCTGCAATTGCAGAGTTGCAGTCTGCAGGAATTCAAACAGTTATGTGCACTGGAGATCGTCACGGGACAGCTGTGGCTATTGCAAAGGAATGTGGGTTAATTGAAATTGAGGATTATGTTGCTATAAGCTCCGTTGAGTTAGGTAAGATGTCGGATGAAGAATTAAAACTGGTTATTCCAAAATTGAGGGTAATATCTAGATGTTTGCCAAATGATAAAACTCGTCTTGTTAATGTTAGTCAGTCTTTAGGTCTTGTTGTTGGCATGACTGGAGATGGTGTTAATGATAGCCCTGCTTTAAGTAAATCGGATGTTGGTTTTGCACTTGGTAGTGGAACTGAGGTGGCGAAGGAAGCTTCTGATATTGTGGTGCTGGATGACAACATTCAGTCAATAGCTAATGCCGTTCATTACGGTAGAACTATTTATCGTTCTGTACAAAAGTTTATCACCTTTCAACTCTCAGTTAATGTTAGTGCAATATTTTTAGCATTTATCGGTCCATTTTTGGGTTTCGAATTGCCGCTTACCATGATTCAACTGTTATGGATAAATTTAATTATGGACACACTAGCTGCTCTTGCATTTAGTGGTGAGCCTCCTTTGATTAAGCATATGAACGAACGGCCAAAGTCAAGAGAGGAAAGTATTATTTCAAAAGAGATGTGGAGCTCTATTTTGTTCAACGGCTTCTATATTGGTGTCTTGTGCGTTGTATTTCTTACCACTCCAGTTTTTAAGTCCATTTTTATAAGAATTGACGATCCTGCGCTCAGCCAATTGGCATTTCTGACTGCGTTCTTTTCCTTGTTTGTTTTGCTTAATAACTTCAATAAATTTAATGTAAGGGTTGAGGAATTAAACCTATTTGACCACATTATGGAGAACAAAGGATTTCTGCAAGTTGTGGCTGTAATATTTATTGTTCAGTTTGTTCTGACCGAAATTGGAGGAGATATGTTCAGGACAACAACCATGAGTATTACTGAATGGTTTTGGGTGCTTGGGCTTTCCTTCTCAATCATTCCTGCTGACTTGCTTAGAAAAGCAATTTTTACAAAAAGAGGCTGATAATTTAAACTACTTCAGCAACAACAAAAGTACTTCCACCTACAAAAATCAAGTCATTTTCAGCTGCTTTACTTTTAGCTGTAAATAGAGCTTGACTTACTTTAGAAAAACTTTGGTAATGCAGTCCAATTTCGTCTGCTATTCGGGTTAATTCACTTACTGTTAATGCGCGTGGTATTTTTGGTTGACATAAATAGTATTGAGCATCTTTAGGGAATAAGTTCAATATTTCTTTAATTTTTTTGTCATTTACAAAGCCTAATACCAAGTGCAACTTATTTTTAGGAGTTTCTTTTAATTGCTCAATAACATAACCCAAGCCCTCATTGTTATGTGCAGTATCACAAATAATTAAAGGGTTTGATTGTAAAGTTTGCCACCTCCCTTTTAGTCCTGTATTAATGCCCACTTTAAATAGTCCCGTCTTAATGTTTTGATTGGAAACTGATATTCCTTGGTTAATAATAGTTGGTAATAGCGCAGTAACTCCTTTTTGGTTATTAAGTTGATAAGCCCCTTTTAAATCTGATTTATAGGTCATTTTTATTACTTGATCTGCAAAGCATATTGGGCTCTCTACTTCTTTTGCTTTTCTAATGAAAATTTCAGATACTTCAGGTTGAGTTTCACTAATGACTATTGGAGTATGTGGTTTTATTATTCCCGCCTTTTCTCTTGCTATTTTCTGTTTTGTATCGCCTAAAAACTGTTGATGATCGAGGCCAATATTTGTAATTAAACAGGCTATTGGAGATATGATATTTGTAGAGTCTAAACGGCCGCCTAAACCAACTTCTATTATTGCTATGTCTACATTTTCAGATCTAAAATAGTCGAAACATAAACCAACGGTCCACTCAAAGAATGAAAGATTCCAGTTTTCAAATATTGTTCTGTGTTTTTCCACAAAATGGCAAACAAATTCTTCTGAGATTTCATGACCATTTATCTTTATACGCTCTCTAAAGTCTTTCAGGTGAGGTGATGTATAGAGTCCTACTTTGTAACCCGCTTCTTGGAGAATTGATGCCATCATATGTGAAGAGCTTCCTTTCCCGTTAGTTCCACCTATGTGTATTGTTTTAAAGTATTTATGGGGGTTACCTAAATAATTATCAAGGAGAATTGTATTGTCTAAGTTCGCTTTGTAAGCAGCTTTTCCTTCTCGTTGGTACATAGGGAGCTGCGAGAAGAGGTAGTTTAATGTTTCGGGGTAGGTCATACAAACCTATTCAATTTATTAATTTAAATCGAAATGGTAGGCTATGCTTCCTATCTGCATTTCAGGGGCTTTCGTGTCAGGTTGCCATTTGGTTTTCATAGCAGCATCTTTTGCTTTATTTACGAGGCAAGGAGCAGTGTTTGTGCTTCCCTTTAGCTGCAATTTGGCATTAAGTGTTTTGCCCGTGCGATCTACTCTAATACTGATCACCACAATTCCGTATTCTTCGCATTGATAGTCTGGTTTAATTTTTTCCAAAGCAGAACGGTTTCCGAGGCTGTAGTTTCCTCCTCCAGAGCCACCTGCTCCGCCAGTATAGGAGTTTCCATTTTTATCACCTCCAGCTTTACCCTTATCGCCTTTCTTATCTTTGTCGTCTCCTTCTGAACCACCTGATTTTTTATCAAAAGCATTTTCCAATGCATTTTTTAATTTATTGTCGATAGTTTTTTCTTTTTCAACAGGATCTTTTTTAGGTGGTACTTCAATCGTTTCAACTTGATCTTGAGTTATAGCCTGATTTTCAGAAGATTCTGATGGATTGCTTTCAGTTGGTTGGTCTTCAGCTACTGGTTGCTCTTGAGCAGTTTCTCCAACTTGGTCTGGTTGAATTTCTCCACTTCCTTCTGCTGTTGAGCCAAGGTTAAGCAGCATTCCACTTTCAGGTCGAGGAGTAGGGTAAGTTAGACCATAAATTGCAAATAAAATGAGCAAGATTAAATGGACCAGTATAGTGCCAATTAGCCCTCTCTTTTTATCTTTTGTATCAAAGTATGCCATCTATTTAGCCCTTGTTGCAAGCACCAACTCGTATTTGTTTCGGTTTGCAATATCCATAATTTTAACCGCATGTTCTAATGCAACCGTTTGATCGCAGTGTAATACAATACCCGGTTTTTCCGCTTGTCCAACGGCATTAATTATGCCGCTTTCCAAGGACTCAGTAGAAATCAAATTACCATTTATATAATATTGAATATCAGGAGATATTGAAACTGAAACGGTTTGAGGGGAAGTAGTTTTGGCTGCACTTTTTGGAAGTAGCACCTTTAGCGCATTTGGACTAACCATTGTAGAAACAATGATGAAAAATATAAGGAGCAGAAAAACAATGTCTGTCATTGATGACATTGAAAAACTTACACTAACTTTATTTCTAGATCCTATAGCCATAGCTGCTCTATTAACTTGTTAATTGGTGATTTATTTTATTGGCTCTTGAAGTAAGTCCATAAACTCAATGGAAGTTGCCTCCATTTTGTGAACTACTTTATCAACTTTAGCCACAAGAGTATTGTATCCAACATAGGCTATAATTCCAATAACTAAGCCTGCAGCAGTAGTCACCATTGCTTGCATAATACCTCCAGAAAGATTTGATATCTCTACACTATTCCCGGCCGAATACATTTCGTGAAAAGTGTTTATCATTCCAATTACAGTTCCTAAAAAGCCAATCATGGGAGCCGCGCCAGCGATAGTAGCCAAAGTTGAGAGTGACTTCTCAAGATTATAAATCTCGAGCTTTCCCACATTTTCGATAGAAGCAGAAATATCACCCAAAGGTTTCCCTATTCTATTTACTCCTTTGAGCAGCATTCTTGCAAAAGGAGTGGTTGTTTTTTTGCAAAGTTCTTGTGCAGATTGCATTTTCCCCTCATGAATAAAGTCTTTCATCTTGTTCATGAAGGAAGGGTCTAAGGATTGAGCTTTCTGAATAGCTAAAAATCGTTCAATGAAAATGTAGATAGCTATTACCGATAGGATTCCTAACGGGCCCATGATGAATATTCCGCCACCGGCAATTAAATCTAAAACAGATAACGTTCCAGTTGTTGCTATTTCCTCAGCTCCTTGAGCAGCTGCAGCAGTATCAGAGGCAACGGTGATTTGTAAGAAAAACGGTTTAATCATGATCTTTTAAATTAAGTTTTGAGCCTAATTGACAAAGATGATGGATTGGATAGGCTAGTGTGACCTATCTAAGTTTTTATTCTCACATTGAAGTGTTAATTGCTTCGAAGGACTTTCTACTAAAGCCCAATGAAATAAAATGCAAGAGAGCCTGCTAAATAGCCTGTTAAAGCTAACCAAGAAATGTTTTTAAGATACCAGAAAAATGGTATGCGCTCCATTCCCATGGCAACAACACCAGCTGCAGAACCAATTATGAGCATACTTCCTCCAGTCCCAGCCGTAAAAGCAATAAAATGCCAAATAGGATTATCTGTAGGGAAGTCGGCCATAGAAAACATACCCATACTGGCAGCGACTAACGGCACATTATCGATAATAGCCGAGCTTACTCCTAAGAGCATTACAAAAACATTATTATTCATAGCAGATTGCACGCTTTCGCCAAACATAAACACCATACCTAAAGACTCTAACGCTGCAACGGTCATTAATATCCCTAAAAAGAATAGGATGGAAGGCATTTCTATTTTAGAAAGCGCTTTGAATGTTGGACTAGCCGAGTGCTCTCCGTCTTGTGTTCCAATCGTATTCATGCTGAATTCTGTATTGCTAATTATTTCAGCAATAAGCACAATAATTGACAAGGATAACATCATACCCATATAAGGAGGAAGATGCGTTACAGTCTTAAATATTGGCACAAATATGATCATTCCCAATCCAGTGTAAAGCATTAATGGGCCTTTTGGGTTCTGCTTTTGGTCTGAGGCATCAATTTCAAATTTTCCTCTAAAAGCAGGTAAAAATCCAGCCAGGACAGTTGGAACAACCATGCATATTAAAGAAGGTATAATGAGCAATTGAAATAATTTTATAGAAGTAACTTTATTGCCCATCCATAGCATTGTGGTAGTTACATCTCCAATTGGAGACCATGCTCCACCAGCATTTGCTGCAATAATAATTAGGCCAGCATACCAGATTCTATCACTATTTTTAGAAAGCAGCTTTCTTAAAATTGTTATTAAAACAATTGTGGCCGTTAGGTTATCAATAATTGCGGATAGAATAAAGGCTAAAATTGCCATTATCCATAAAAGGGTCTTTTTATTATTTGTTTTTATGAACCGCTTTATTGTTGAGAAACCATCAAAGTGATCAATAATTTCAACAATGGTCATTGCTCCTATAAGGAAAATTAGTATTTCGCATGTTTTACCGAAATGGTGCAGCAAGGTTTCTTCCATTAAATGAAGGCGTTGTGCATGGTCAAGTAGCTTATAGTCGATGCTCCCGCTTGTTCCATCCATCAATTGATGACTAGCAGGGTCAAACCAAGCCGTAAAACCATCTAAGCCAAAAGCAATACAAGCCCAAGCCAATCCAGTCATTAATAAGGCTGGTGCGACCTTGTCAATTCCTGTAGAGTGCTCAAATGTGATACCTAAGTACCCTAAAACGAATATGACAACAATTGCAATTTCCATGATTTGAATTTTCCGATTTTAATTAAACCAGTTGGTTCAACGCTATTTCAAAAGCAGTTTTAGCAATTCCAGTTTTAGAGTTATTCGCATTATGCGCTTTTTGAATTGCACCTTTTATGATATTTGAGGTGTCTTTGAAAATCGCCTGATCACTCATATCAACATGATCTTGTTGCATTAAGTAGCAAAATACTCTAGCCATTCCGCAATTAGAGATAAAATCAGGAATTACTGAAACATGATTATCAGTAAAATCTGCAATTGAGCCAAAGAATATTTCAGGATCTGCAAAAGGAACATTTGCGCCAGCCGCTACTACCTCCATTCCACTTGCTACCATTCTGCTTACCTGATCTTGCGTAATTAACCTAGACGCTGCACAAGGAATAAAAACTTCGGCAGGAATGTCCCATATTTTTGAGTTTACCTCGTCAAATGAAAGCATGTTGTCTGCAACTAATTTATTGCCTTCTTTTTTATTGAATAGTTCGGTGATTTCTTCAAATGAATAGCCTTCTTCTTTTATGAAACCTCCATCTCTATCGATAATTCCGACAATTTTTGCTCCGCTTTGAGCTAAATAAAAAGCACCTGCAGAGCCAACATTACCCCAACCTTGAACTATAACTCGTTTTCCAGCAAGTTTTCCTCCGTATACATCGTAATAATGTTTTACGGATTCAGCTACTCCGTAACCGGTAATCATGTCAGCAACAACATATTTTCTGTTAACATCAGGAGAGAAGTTGGTGTCTTCTATTTCTTTTAAAACGCCCCTTCTTAACTGACCTATACGATTAATTTTTTGAGGTTCGGTTGGTTGAAAGTGGCCATTAAAAACGCCTTCTTGAGGATGCCAAATTCCACAATCTTCTGTCATTGGGATTACTTCGTGGATTTCATCAACGTTTAAATCACCCCCAGTGCCATAATAGTGCTTTAATAGAGGAGCAACAGCTTTGTACCAGCGTTTCAAAACCCCTTCTTTTCTTGGGTCATTAGGGTCGAAGTTAATTCCAGATTTTGCACCGCCTATTGAGGGGCCTGCAACCGTAAACTTAACTTCCATGGTTTTTGCTAAGGACTCTACTTCTCGCTTATCCAACCCAACCCTCATTCTAGTTCCGCCACCGGCGGCACCACCTCTTAAAGAATTAATAACAACCCAGCCGTGCGCTTCTGTTTCAGCATCTTGCCATTCAAAAACAATTTCTGGAGTTTTATTTTCAAACTTCTCAAGTAGGTCTTTCATATTCTCTTTAATTTACCGCAAAAGTAATTGTTTGCTTAAATGGAACTATTGGTTATTCAGGTTTTTTACCTTTCTATGTTCAACCTTATCTGGCGATAATATCACCAGATGAGTGGTTTTTAGAAGCTCCAGTTACTGCGGATAGAATATTTATTTCTCCTCTTATTCTTAAAACTCCTAAGAAACCAAAAATAAGCGCCTCTTTATACTCGATAATCTTTCGGTTTGGAATATCAATTTGCACGGCATTACAATGGTGTTTTATGCGACTTATCAGATGGTCATTGAACGTTCCACCTCCAGTAAATAAAGCATTTGTATTTGAGGGTATTGCTTTTGCAATTTGAATAGCAGCGTGCTCTGTAATTGTGGCGATTTTTATGGAGCTTGAGTAATTCACGCTATCAATAATTGGCCAAACTTTAGCGTACACCCATTCTCGCGATAAACTTTTTGGAGGTTGTTTATCGTAATACGATAATGCATTCAATTGCCTCAGTAATGAACCATTAACTTTATTCGAAGCGGCTATTTTTCCTTTGTCGTCATAATCAAAACCTATTGATCGTGTCAAATGATTTAAGACATAGTTAACGGGGCAAATATCCCAAGCTTTTATTTCGGTGCCTATTTTTATTGAGATATTAGCAAACCCTCCCAAGTTAATACAAACGGGTTGATTTTTGAATAGAAACAAGTCTCCAATTGGAACTAGAGGCGCTCCTTGACCTCCCAGTTGAATATCTTGTTGTCTGAAATTACTAACAACAGTAACCTTAGTTTCATTAAAAATTGATTGCCCTTCTCCTGCTTGAAAAGAAATCTTTTTTGCAGGATCATGAAATAAAGTGTGTCCATGAGACGAGATAAGATCAAGGTCTAAAATAGCGTGCTTTTTCATAAACGAATTGACTGCTTTGCCAATATAGCTGCCAAAGCTTTCGCTTATTGCTTTGTGGTTTGAGTCGGCTGTTTCCGCTGATTTTAAAGTATCAACCCACTTTTTTGAATAGCTTATTGTTTCGGCTATTCTAATTTGAAAAGTCCATTCTGAATTATCGAGATAAAAAGTGCAGAATGCCAGATCTAAACCATCGAAAGAAGTTCCAGACATAATTCCCAGCACATTGTATGTTTTTTGTAGCCCTGACACGACACAAGTTTAGCAATTAAATGAACCAAAAGAGGTAGTTTTGCGTCATTAAAATAAATAGGATTTACACATGGATTTTGAATTAACAGAAGAGCACTTAGCAGTGCGAGATGCGGCAAGAGATTTTACTCAAAGTATACTTTTGCCCGGTGTTATTGAACGTGATGAGAAAATGGAGTTTCCGAAAGATCAAATTGCTCAGCTGGGCGAACTGGGGTTTATGGGAATGATGGTTGATCCAAAATATGGTGGCGGTGGAATGGGAGCTTTATCTTATGCAATTGCTATGGAGGAGTTTTCGAAAGTGGATTCATCAAGCTCAGTTTGTGTTTCTGTTTGTAATTCTTTAGTAAACTACGGTATTGAACAATACGGCTCTGAAGAGCAAAAAGAAAAATATTTAGTCCCTATTGCTCGAGGAGAAGCTATTGGTGCCTTTTGTTTAAGTGAGCCTGAGGCAGGTTCTGATGCAACTTCGCAACAAACTACGGCTGAAGATAAAGGGGATTATTATTTACTGAACGGGACAAAAAACTGGATTACCAATGGAAATTCAGCTTCAACGTATATTGTAATTGCCCAAACGGATAAAGAAAAAGGTCATAGAGGTATAAATGCCTTAATCGTTGAAAAGGGAATGGAAGGTTTTATCATTGGAGCCAAGGAAAATAAAATGGGTATCCGTGCGAGTGATACTCATACTTTGCTATTCAATGATGTAAAAGTTCCAAAAGCTAATAGAATTGGCGAAGATGGTTTTGGTTTCAAATTTGCCATGAAAACCTTAGAAGGCGGGCGAATAGGAATTGCGGCTCAAGCGCTTGGGATAGCTGCTGGTGCATATGAATTGGCACTTGCATATTCTAAAGAGAGAAAAGCATTTGGAAAGGAGATTTCAAAACACCAAGCTATTCAGTTTAAGTTAGCTGATATGGCTACAAATATTGAGGCGGCTAGAATGCTTGTTTACAAAGCCGCTTGGATGAAAGACCAAGGTATGGCTTATGGTCAAGCTTCAGCGATGGCTAAATTATATGCGAGTAAAGTGGCAATGGAGGTTACCGTTGAGGCAGTGCAAGTACATGGTGGATATGGGTTTGTAAAGGAATACCATGTAGAACGTTTAATGCGTGATGCTAAGATTACTCAGATTTACGAAGGAACTTCAGAGGTTCAAAAAATCGTTATCTTTAGAGGGGTATTAAAAGATTAATACCTTAACAAAATGAACATAAAAAAGCCCCTTCAGTTTGCTGAAGGGGCTTTTTTAATAGCGGCTTTCACCAATTATTTTTCTAGAACAATCCGTTTCGAAAAAGTGTTTTTTTCATCACTTAATACAACAAAGTAAATTCCAGAATTTTGCTGTGAAAAATCAACTTGGTTTTCACCAATGAAATCTTTTTCAAAAATCATTTCCCCTAAAACATTTACCACTGTTAAATTAAATTGTTGTTCCGCATTCAATCCCTTAATTGTTATTAAACCAGAGGTTGGGTTAGGAAAAATAGAAAGTGACACACGGTCCAAAGTGCCTTTAACTGCAGTATTATTCATTGATTTTACGAATAGGTTAGTTGAAATAATGCTATCACAACCACTTGATTTTTGAAGCGTATCAGAATAATTTCCACTTACCATTCTGTATGACCCAGCTAACAAAATACTATCGCCATTGTTAATAGTATCATTTATACTCACAGTAGTATCTATACAACCTTTAAAAAGGCTCCCTATTTCACGGTTTGATAAAACTCGATTATAAATTCTTAATTCGTCAATCGATCCATTGAAAAACCCAGCAAAGGAATGTCTTAGATCACTTCGGCCGATTACAATCGAATCCAACGTGGTGTTCCAAGGACTTTTAAAAACAGAAGAGTCAACTAAACTGCCATCAATCCATAATTTGACCTTTTTATCCTCGTAAGTGGATACTATATGCATCCATCTGTTTTGAGAATAGGTGTAATTGTGGCTCAAATCTTGACCAATTGAAGAAACCCGAATAATGTTATTTGGGCCTTGATGTGTTCCTCTGCTAAATAGTTGAAAACCCTCATATAATTTTTGCGGTCCATAGGTAAAGTAGTGTTGACCATTGTTATTGGAATGAGGTGTCGCGTTATTTACCCAAACGCTAATTGTCCTGCTATTTGCTGCTGCAGGAAGAGACTTATTGTTTCCAATCATATAGGAACTGCCATTAAATGACATGGCGCTGTTTGCATTGCCGTTCCTATCTATGGTAGGTGTTGCACCCTGATTAGTTAAACCGTTACTATTACCGGATGCATCGTTTCCATTTCCATCAAATTGATAATGACCAACAAGACCATTTAATAAGTTCACTTGTGCTATTGCACTTCCCGTTATTACAAATAAGCAAGTAAAAATTAGATTGATTTTTTTCATATTCTATATTTTTAATATTGTCGAAGGTATTAAAAGTGAAAAAAATCTATTGAAACACAGATTGTATTGAAATCAATAGAGGTAATGGTTATAAGGATACTTTGTTTCGTAAACACTTCTCACCATGTGGTATAGCTGTTCTTTTAATTCGTTTATGTTGATTTTGTTTTGAGCCGAAATAAAAATACATTCAGTATGCTCATTGGCCATCCAAGTCTTTTTTAAGTCTATAAGTGAAACATTTTGTTTGGCATTTGCAGTAAAATCGAACTCACCTTCATCTAAATTTCGATAGTTATCAATTTTATTGAAAAGCAGTATGGTTGGTTTGTCTGCTGCTCCAATATCTGAAAGGGTTTTGTTTACTACCTGAATATGATCTTCAAAATTTGCATGGCTAATATCCACTATATGAATCAATATGTCAGATTCTCTTGCTTCATCTAAAGTGGATTTAAATGATTCTACCAATTGGTGAGGAAGTTTTCGAATAAAGCCCACAGTATCAGAAAGTAGAAATGGAAGATTTTCAACGACCACCTTTCGCACGGTGGTATCTAAGGTTGCAAAAAGTTTATTTTCCGCAAAAACTTCAGACTTGCTCAACAAAGTCATTAAAGTACTTTTACCAACGTTAGTGTATCCGACTAATGCTACTCGCACCATTTTTTGACGGTTTTTGCGCTGAACCTCATTTTGTTTATCGATAATTCGAAGTTTATCTTCCAATAAGGAAATCTTTTTTCGAATACGACGTCTATCGGTTTCAATTTCTTTTTCTCCAGCACCACCTCTAGTTCCAGTTCCCCCTCGTTGTCTTTCAAGGTGTGTCCACATGTTGGTTAGACGCGGCAATAGGTATTGTAGTCGCGCCAATTCAACTTGAGTCTTGGATTGAGCAGTTTGCGCTCTAAACTGAAAAATATCTAGGATAAGCAAACTTCGATCATAAACTTTTTTCTTAACCTCTTTTTCAATATTTCTGAGTTGACTAGGGGTTAAGTCGTCATCAAAAATGATCACGTCAATATTGTTTTCTTTTATATAAGTGTTGATTTCAAATAGCTTTCCTTTACCAACAAAAGAGCGAGTATCAGGGTGAACCATTCGCTGAGTAAAACTTTTTACAGTTTCTATGCCTGCAGTTTTTGCTAAGAACTCTAATTCGTCCAGGTATTCCGTGACTTCTTCATCAGACTGTCCGTCTAAGATCAATCCAACTAGAACGGCTCTCTCGGCTTTTCCTTCTGTAGTTATCAAATTAGGCGAGTTTTTGCCAAGGAATTCGGCTAAGAATTAAAACTAGTCCCAATAAATAAAAGAAAGCCATTGACTTAAATTTAGATCTATCTGTTGTAGCTTTTTTTGATTTAGAATATCCAACAGTTATCAGTACGATACCTATAATCATGGTTAAAGGATGTTCAACAACCAAAAACCTCAAATCGGCATTTTTCATAACCTCACCCATATTACTGAATTGACTTGCTACGGGCCCTATAAACATTAATGCCAATCCAAGTAATAATTGAATGTGCCCACTTATAAGTGCGAAAAGTCCAAGCTTTCGGTCACCTTCTGTGAAACTTTTTTGATTTAACATTCCAAACATTGCTTTTAGCATTGCAGCAAAAATTAATATCATCGAGATGTAAGCGATTAACCTATGTAGTGTTTGAAGTCCGTCCATGTTATCTTATTTTGTAAGCAAAAATAGGATTGTAAAATGTCCAAATTGCTCATTTTACTTATAAATTCCAACATAAATGCAATTTAACGAAACATATTTTGAAGGTTTTCGTTTGACAATGCAGTACCAGTTAGAAATGGTAAGAAAATCCGTACTTTTGCGGTCAAATCAAAAGTCCAAGAAAATTTGTAAATTGTCGGACTTAAACAATAATTTTTTTATTCGCCTATGAGACAACTGAAAATCTCCAAACAGCTCACGAATCGTGATTCGAAATCTATTGATAAGTATTTGAGTGATGTTTCCAAAGAGGAAATGATCACAGCTGAAGAAGAAGTAGAATTAGCGAAGAAGATAAAGCAAGGGGATGAAAGGGCTCTTAATAAGTTGGTTAACGCCAACTTGCGTTTCGTAATATCTGTTGCCAAGCAATACCAAGGTCATGGTTTGACATTAGAAGATTTGATTGCAGAGGGAAATATTGGTCTGATTACAGCAGCCAAGAGATTTGACGAAACAAAGGGTTTTAAATTCATTTCTTATGCAGTTTGGTGGATACGTCAAAGTATTATGCAAGCTATTGCAGAAAACTCAAGAGTGGTTCGTTTGCCATTAAACAAAGTTTCTGCTATACAAAAGGTAGCTTCTGCATTCTCAAAACTTGAACAAGAATTTGAAAGAGCGCCTTCTCACGAAGAAATTTCTGTGTTACTGGAAACAAACGCCGATAGCGTTGGTGATTTAGTAACCTATTCTCAAAAGCAAGTATCGGTTGATGCTCCGCTTATTGATGGAGAAGAAAATTCTTTATTGAATGTACTTTCAAACAACAACTCGAAGAATCCTGCTGATGAAATGATGCGGGAGTCGCTTTGTAAGGACATTGAAAGAGTTTTAGTTTCATTGAAGCCGCGAGAGGCAGAAGTGGTGCGACTTTCATTTGGATTGAATGGAAGAACTCCAATGACTTTAGAAGAAATTGCTAATAGCTTAGGATTAACTCGTGAGCGAATTAGACAAATTCGAGAAAAAGCACTTAGAGGATTGAGAAAGAAAACGAACTCGAACTTTTTAAAGCACTACTTATAGTAGTTTTGAAATAACAAAATGGAAGACTTCTAGGAAACTAGAGGTCTTTTTTTTTGCACTTTATTTACTAAGAATCCAGGCATCTTTAAATCCCGAAGATTTGATTTGGTTTAATTCTCTTAAGGCATCTGCTCTGTTTTTTGAAGAAGACGCACTAATTCTAAAAAGACCATTTTTTTGATCCACTATTATAGCATTAAGTCCTTTTGAACGAAGACTAGAAATGTAATTGGTCGCGTTTTCATAAAACTCAAAGCAGCCTGTTATAATATAAAATCCTTTTTGGTTTCTTGGAGCAAATAGGTTTTTATCAGTTGAAACTGCTGTTGAAAAGGCTTCTGCTTTGAAATTCCGAAGCCTCACTAGTATAAACTCCTTACTGTGCAGCTCTATATCGGAAGATGCAAGAAATGAGTGCTCAACATAGCTTTCATTACCTATTTCTGAAATTAGTTCGAGGGTACTTAACGATTCGCCTGGCAACTCAATCAAGGTTGCTTCTTCCGCTCTTGAACTGTAAGTATCACAAACTTTTTCAGTAAATGGATTTAAGTCAGAGTATTGGAATTGTTCGTCACCTTTTAGTAAGCTAGTAGAAGTACCTATCCAGAAAGCATAAAAAACAAATGGAATTATGCATGCAGCAATTGCTAGCTTTTTCCAAGGAAATACTTTTTCATTTTTTTCAGAAATCGAAATTACAGGCGTTTTAGTTTCTTTTTCAGGTTCAGTAAATGTAGTTGGTGGATTTACTGGAACTTTATTTTCAATTTCAATTTTAATTGGAATTGAGCGAATAGATTCTAATCCAAAGAAATTAGTGTCTAGTGGTAGTTTTGTGTTCTGTTTAAATCGTAAATTTCCGTTGACGTCATTATAGAAGGTGCCAATTTCGTCTAGCACAAACTGATTGTCACTCGATAAATCATCTTTAAGCTGGTTGACAAAATCTTGAATTGATTTACTTGCTTCCTTATAGTCTATATTTTGTTTTATAGAAATTTCATGTGCTAGGAGTCCATCATTGTTTTTTAGGCGAGCATTAAACCCCAAGGCCTTGTATGGTGGCGAAAAGTGTTCGTTTAGTGCATTATAAGAAGCACTATGAGGATTACTTACCAAGCCACCAAACTCAGGTATAATCACACAATCATTGGTGATTAACAGACTTTTTATATGTTTGGAAACCGAGCTCATTTTGCTGAAACTAAAGTAAAAATTTGCGGCAACTTAATAGTAGGTTTACACTTAAAATAATTGAAGATGAATAATATAATTTCAGTAAGGGGATTTGACCCAAAACATGGGTTAAATTGTTTTTTAGCTCCTAATTCGACAATTATTGGAGATGTTGAAATGGGCGACGATTGCAGCGTTTGGTTCAATGCTGTAGTTCGAGGAGATGTGAATTCAATAAAAATGGGAAATAAAGTGAATGTGCAAGATGGTGCTGTCATTCATGGCACATTTGAACGAGCAGGTACAACTATCGGAAACAATGTAAGTATTGGCCATAATGCTTTAGTTCATGGTTGCACTATACATGATAACGTATTAATTGGGATGGGTGCGATTGTAATGGATAGTGCAGTTATTAACTCGGGTAGCCTTATTGCTGCGGGTGCTGTAGTTTTAGCCAACACCATTGTAGAATCTGGTAGTGTGTATGCTGGCGTTCCAGCTAAAAAAGTAAAAGATATTAGTCCCGAATTATTCCAAGGTGAGGTAATGCGAATTGCTGATAATTACTTAAAATATTCGAGTTGGTATCAGTAAAAATTACTGATTTGATAATAGAGTATCAACTAAAGTAGAATCACGAAGAACAGTATCAGGTTTTATTACAATATCGTTTTGCGTTTTGGGTTCCATAATTGTTTTTAGATCTTTTTGCAGCGCATCTTGAGAAGGAGCATCATCTCCGTTTGTTCCAGAGCAACCGATAAACAATACGCCAATTAAAACCAATAAAAATAAATTTTTCATGAGCTATTCTACTGTAATGGTGAAATCTTATGGGTTCTGAATTGTAACCCCTTAAAACTTTCCCACTTCGAATCCTTTTCTTTTAATGTATAACGAGAGATTACTCTTATTCCAAATCTTATTAGTAACAGTCCGAAATCCTCGATTATTGAGTTCTTTAATCACCTCATTCAAAGATAATAATTTATTCAATCTTAAGTCAATTATTAGGTCTTGAAGTTCTCTTTCCTTATCAATTGAAATCTTCCTCTTATATCCATTATCTAACTTCAAAGTATAAGATGATGTTTTTGAACCATCCACAACCTCATAATCCCTCTTCCCATTAGTAGTTTTTCCTTTCTTTAGAATATCATCCTGAACAATTGGATAAACGAATTCAAAGTGGAACTCATGAGATTGAATCTCAGGTTTGTATTCAACATCAATTCTATTTAGATACTCTTTAAGGAACTTCTGTTTTTCCTCTAATGAATAATCTTGAACTCCTTCAATTTCCATGTACATCTGGTCTAACCAATCAACCCAATCATTAGAATTTTGAAATAACCATAATTCCTTTTCTAACCGTTTAATCTCCTTACTTACTTCTCCCACCATGTCAGAAATCTTTCGAATCATTTTCTTCCCTTTTACCTTATCCATCTTATTGGTGAGTACATCAACCTCTAAGTTTATGATACTCTCTTCATAACCCTCTTTGATTCGTTTCTTATCATTGATGTAACGAATACGTTTATCAGATTCTCGTTTAAGGTCCTGAACCTTTTCGAACTTTGGACCAAGATTTTTCAATTTGTATTCTTCTCGAACTCTTTTGGATTCTCTGATGATTGACGAGATATGTTCTAAAATCATCTCATCCGTTTCCTCAATTCTCAAACTCTTCTTTAAAGTACAGTTATGATGTTTTAAACTCCACTTACTTGGGTTTTTCCATTTGTATTCTACACTTCGACAACTGTATAATGGATTTGTACCCTTTGATACTGTAGATAATTTCACACCACAACTTTTACAGAAGATTAATCCATTAAGAAGTGATTGATGGGTATGTCCAGTATTTCTGTATCGGTAATTTTCGTTCAGTTTTAATTGAACATCATCCCAAAGTTTTGTAGGAACTACTTGAGGGGTATCTATTAGAATGGTTTCAACTATCTTCTCTTTCCCATTTACCATTTCTTTCCATTCCCACTTCTGAATACCTTTATACAGAGTACTACCTAACATTTTTTGAATGGTTCCAAGGTTCCAACCATCCTTACTTCTTTTTGGTTTGAATAGTGTTTTCGTATCGAGATACATTTTGATTTGAACCGTTGAATTTCCATCACGATACATTTCAAATATCTTTCTCACTACTTCAACCTCTCCTTTATTGGGAACTAACTTTTTCCCTTTTACATCGTAACCAAAAGGAACTGTACCACCAATGAAAGTATTTCCACTTTTTAAAGAGTTACGTTTACCCATAACACTCCTCATCCTTCTCAGTTTATTATTACAGAATGTTTTAAAAGGGTTGGTTTAAACGAAAATCAAACTCTTAAAAACGATTATAACTCAATGATAGTAAGAATTTCATTGTCTACAAGATCTAGTAAATTGACTAAGACAAGTCATTATTCAAACTATCAACAACAACTATATGATGAGATTAAAATGTTGAAAGAGGAATATGATCTGGGATATAGAAGAATTAGTTATTTAATCTATGAGAAAGGTTATAGAGGAGTAAGAAATAATCAAGTTTTAAGAAATAATGATATACACTCTATCTATAAGAAAGGTAAAATTAGAGAGAATAGAATTAATAGAGATTTTAATACAATTATTGATAATGTAATTGTGTTTGAAAATCGTTTTTAATGTGGTTTTTAGTGTGTTTTAAACACTTTAAATAACAATCAATATATCTTGTTGAATTAGGTGTATGAATGTCTTAAATACACTATTTCACACAGTTACATATAAAATTTTTGTAAATTAATTTATCTCATTATCAGTGAGTTATATAATAATGTATGTTTTTTTATGATAATAAATGTGTTTTGAGATTTTACTTGATATTTATAATAAACAATAACAACTAACTAAATCTAATTACATCATCAATAATTAAAAATGTAATTGAGTTTAAAAATTATGAAATCAAGATTAGAAATTAAAAAAGAAGAAAAATTAAAATTTATCAAAAAACAAGAATTAGAAATTATGAAAGAAAAGAATTTAGAAGTTATGAAGTATGAAGAAAAATTTGAAAAATACTTAGATAGTCATTTACACGAAGAGAGATTATTAATGATTAGTGAATTTAAATATTACTTAAAATGTAGGGATGAAATATTATATAGTGGGGAAGTATGGAGAGATTATAAATGGGAGACGGAAAATGGATGGAATTATTTAAATAATAAGTATGGATTTTTAATTAGTAAATAATGAAAGAGTATAGTGAATTATTTAAAAGTAATGGGAATGATATTGTTGGAAATTTGAGTTTTAATAATATGGTGTCAGTGAATGGAGGAAGATATAAAATTGAAAATCTATTTAAGTATTTAAAAAAGAATGATTTTGATGTAAGTGGATATTGGATTAGGGAAAAAACAAAAATTCAAAATATACATTATCATTTTGTTTTGAAATTAGAAAATGATAGAGATAAGAATATGTTTAAGAATATGATTTTTAAATATTGGAAATGGAATGGAAGTGTGATGGTTAAAGATTATGATGATAAAATTGGAAGTTTTGAAGAATATATGAGTAAAAGTATGTCATACAATGATTTTGACTGGAATTTTATATAAATGTGGTTATCGTAAAGAGTGATTACATCTTTATAATGAACCTTTAAGGTTAAAATTTTTATGACATATATAGGGTGTTACAATATAAATGTATGAATCTCTTTATTATATTTTGTAAATTATTTTAACATACTTTACTATATTTGGACATAAATAAAATTAGAAATTATGAAAAAAGTATTGATGGTATTAAGTATTAGTTTATTTCTATTTAGTTGTGGTCCATCTGCTTGTGATTGTAACAAAAATGCAAGAAAATGGGGTATTGGAGGTAGTATATCTATGACACAAGATTGTGTTGAGAAATATAGAGATGACATTCCTAAAAATTATGTAGGAACTAATAAATTTAATGAAGAACTAATACGATTAAGTGGGAAAGAGTGTAATGATTAAATAAATCAACAATTATTGAGAATTAGAGAAGGAAGTATCATTATGTGATACTTCTTTTTTTTTGTGGAGATGGGTAAGATGAATATTATGTTTATACCATAATGGAGGTTGTGGTATAAAAAATATAATATTATGAATAGAGTTATTGGATATGTTCGAGTAAGTAGTGAAAATCAAGTAGAAAAGGATAATAGTATAAGGAATCAAATTAAGTTCATAAAAAAATATTGTCAGGATTATGATTATGAATTGGTTGATATTTTTAAGGATGAGGGTGTAAGTGGATTAAAGAAAAGTAGGGATGGATTAAACAAAATGATGAAACAAATTGATGAATCAAAAATTGATGTTGTATTGGTTTATAGTTTGAGTAGGTTGGGTAGAAAATTGGTTGATGTAATAAGTTGGGTAAATGAGTTAGAGAGAATGAATATTGAATTTTTAAGTATTAAGGAGAATTGATTAATAAGGATATTTACAAGATAAAAGGAGGTAAAAATATTCTTAATATAGATGGAATAAATTTACGAAAATTTAAGAATGAAATTAGTAAAAAGAAGGAGTCTGAAACTACCTTTTATAACTACTCGACAGTGAAAAACATATTACAGGTGGGTACACTCCCTACTTGACTTTCAACGTTTTAGTTCAATCAAATTTCTTCTCAGTACATCAGTACAAACGTGAATATCCTGAAAGGGAAAGTATTAGAAACAAGGTATGGGAACTCCACAAAGAAGGTTGGGGTTACACTAAGATTCATCAATACCTTAAGAAAAATGGTTTTGAGATAGGAGATAGTAGAACAACGGTTGATTCCATGATAAAGAAGATGAAACAGAGGGAATTCATCACCAAAAGGGAGTTCTCACTCAGAAAGTACGTTGATTTCAAAATCAAATTCTTTAGGAGGTAATCTCAATTTTGATTTACTCAGTTTAAGGTGTGTTGAGGTTGGGAAAGAACTAAAAACTCTAACCACCCTCAACCCTTCTTCTTCCGATTGAATATCCCTCAGAAACTATTTTGAGAAATAGTGTGATATTCTAACGTTTATCGTTTCATTACCATACTTATAGATAACCTAAGTGTTCCAATCATAGGGTAAAACACTTACCATCCATTATCTAACAACTTCAATTGAGTGAGAACGAAGGGAGGGAAAGGAAGTGGATTAGACATCGGGTAGTAATCTGTAGGATTGAAATAATATCCGAACATAACGGATGAGGTTTCTCCGGTAGGGTTGAAAATGGTTATGGTATAAGATAGATATGGGGGATTCAAACTGACTGGTCTAATCGAAATCCAATAACTGAAGAATGGGTTCATTCATTAACAGATACACAAATCTGTAAGGGGTTTGGTGTATCTAATTGATAATAGGTTAATGAATAATAAATGGAATGTTGAGGATTCACACTACCGTATGAATCACTCAACGATGAGATGATTCTGATGAAATCAGAACCACTCATCATACTTGATTAAATACTGATAGAATATATAATATGGAGATAATATGAATAAAAAGGACAGTGGTCAATTACATGGTGAACTGATGAGTAGTTTACTGGATTTTACTAAAGAGTTAGGTTATCATTTACCACCAGAGGAAATCTTTGATACGACTACATCATTAATCAATTTGTTTATCAGGTATGAGAAGTATCGGGAATCAATCCTTGAGAATGGTAAAAAGGTACTTGAAAAGGGATTTGGTGAATTACCAGTAGAAGTTCAGAACAAGATAAAAGAACAGTATGAAAGAAGGAAGTAACATAAAATATAAGATTGAAATGTCCAACCGAATCACCCGAACATCTGAAGAGATATTGAATTCTATCAAAACCAACAACATTGATGAGTTCAGAGAAACCCTTCAGTTGTTCATTATACAATTTGAATTATACAGAGAACAGATAGGAGAAAACAATGGAAGATAGATTACTCACCAAATATGAGGTAATGGAGACCTTAAAAATTAGTAGAAAACATTTTGAGAAATTGGTAACGGAGGAGAACCTCCCTATCATTAAGATAACTAAAAACAAAAGGTACATGAGGTTATCAGACCTCAATAGGTATCTGAACACTAAGATGATGAACAAACCTCAGGAGATTACTCAGGAGGTAGAACCTGAGAATGATTTCCAATGGAACAATATATGGGGGAAGTAGATGAGGTTGAAGATGAATACGAAGAGTATGGATGATTTGAACGGTTTGGAAAAGAGGATGAGTACCACCTGAGGGGGTTTCCTAATACATTAAATGTTGTTTTGATTTATCTCTCCAACCTGATTGGTTCTTATACTTCACAAAGAATATTTTCAAATCACTTTGATTGGAGTATTCAACAAAATATATCTTCTTATCAGATTGGTTAGGGGAATCGACAAAATACCACAACCCTTTGTTCCCATCTACTTGATTTGGGTATTCTACTTTGAATACCTTCAGATCACATTGATTTTCATATTCAACTACAAATACCCTTACATCAGATTGATTTGAATACTCAACTGAAAACACCTTTTGAGAATAGGAGGTTAGAGGTATTAGGAAAAGTATGAATAAGAGGTATTTCATCAAGTGAGTGGATTTTTATAATACCAAACTTAACAAATCCTCATATAAACTCTTCGATTTAGAAGTAAACCCACCCCCTCTTTAGGTGGTACTCATCCCACTCCACCAATCAGTTTTGGTTCGAAGAGAATACTCTTTCATTTCTACTCTATCATATAAGTGGAAATTCTGAGGTACAACCCCTTTATCTTCTAACTCCTCCAGAGTGATGGTTGGATACGAATCTCTAATCTTTTTAGTCGTTTTTCCATCTTAAATTCCAATCCCCAGACTTGTTGAGGAGTGAATGACTTGGTTCGTTAAGGTTTGAAGTAGTTAGATTCATTCATCATATCACTAATTTGATAATAGTAATATCCCTCATCTCTTTTTCCCTTTAAGTAGTTGAATTTTTCTATTTGTGAGGAGGTGAGAGGTAATACCCAAAGTTTTGGAGATGTTACTTCTATATCAACCAATAGACGAGGGATTAAATACCCCCTATCAAACTCATTCCACTGTAGTATAATTGTTATGAGGGGAGAACAGAGTCCATAAAGTGAAGAGATACATTCGATATCTCGCCACTCTGTAAGGCTTCTATTTTCATATGAAATGGGGTATAAGAATTGCTGTGCTCATGACTGTGATTTTGAGCAAATGAGTTTACGGTTGTAATCAGCAGAAGTATGACAGGTATTGTTCTCATAGTTGAAATTGTGCCTAACGGTCTTGTATATGAAAAGTAGCAGATTTTACGCACTAACTTTTCGGATTATTACTGGACTTTAATTTATTAATTCTTCTTCGTTTAAGCACTTA
>PAME01000025.1 GCA_002707155.1 Crocinitomicaceae bacterium
CGGGCTGTATGCCACCTAATACTTCGGGTTCGGGATGTTGATTTTGACCTAACACAATCGCACTATTTGCTAGCAATAAAAAAGTCAGTAGGACTGGTAGTTGGAGTATGGAAATTTCATAACGATTTGATTTTGAATAACTAAAAGTAGTTAAAATCACTACATCAAATCTGTGTTTTAAGTAAAAACCTTACTTCCCTTTTCGGTTTCCCCAGAAAGAATAACTAACGCCACCAATAATCGTAAGGCCTTGGGTATTGTATTCATTATAGAACTGGTAGTTCTGGTTGGCTAAATTGTAGCTTCGTATAAATGCCGTAAATCGCTTGGTAAATAAGTATTCAATGCCAAGGTTTAAATCCACCAAACCATCTAATTGTTTAGAATAAACTCCTCCTCCTAAATCTGTTCCTTCAGTTGGGTTGATGGTAAATGCTGAACGAGCAGAAACGGCTATCACATCAGCGGTAAAAACCAATTTATCGCTTATGTCATACCAACCACTCAGGGTAACTTTAAAATCAGGCATGTTCCAAGCTGCTTTTTGGTTTTCAAGATTGTACACAAAATAATCTCCTCTAATTAACCCGTTGAACTTATTAATGCGCTGCAAACCAAATTCAGCTCCCAATTGAGTAATTTGACCGTTGTCATAAATTACATCAAACTGATTATTTACGAGTGTATTCCCATAAAAGGCAGGAGTATTAAAAAACAGCGGCATATTATCCACCACCTTATGACTTACTGTGATATTATATGATGAATTGGAACTAAACTGCCCTCTAACTCCACCATAAGCTTCTATTCTATTGATCCTATTGTTGGTCAATGGGTCTTCTCGCAAATAGGGATTTGCTTGGGTAAGCGATTTATAATTATTACGCTCCAATCCCCCTCTTAATCCAGCATAGGGAATAAGCAAGCCTTCCACCAAATCGTATTTTGCATATAAATGCGGATAAACATAAAAATCAGTAAGCGTATCTGAACTAATATTCCCCTCAATGCCCACGGTAACTTTCCATTTGTCTTGTCCGGCAGTTATTTGTGGTTTAAAACCAAAAATGGTATTGGCAAACTCTGGAATTACACCACCTACTAATGGGTTAAACTTAAACTGATTGTAATCTAGAAATAGGCCTAATTCCGCAAAGTTATCTTCAAAATAGCGGTCAAGGTTTGCGTCAACCCTTACATTATTTTCGATAGAACTAGCGCGGTTTGTGTAGTTGGTGAACTTTAAATTGACCTCAGAGTTGATAGCAGAAGAATCTTTAAAATAGGTTTTGAAGTTAACCTCTGGTGCAATATTCTGATAAGATGTTGCAATGTTATCTTTGTCCAACACATTTTCATGAACAAAAGCCGGATACAGAGCGGGGTCGAAACCGTAATAATGCAATGTATTTAATCCATAATTGAGGTTAGCACTTAGTATTTTGTTGTAGAAAAATTTCTTCCCATACACATCCACCGAATTGTCACTAAAGTTTGACGCACCTCTTTCAGGCACATTTCCGTTCGAGCCGTGATGCCAAGCTTTTAAACCATAATCCCATTTTCTTGATCGAGTTGAATTCAATACAAATTCTCCACGAGTAGAAAGGTTGTTTCCAACACCTGCCAAAACATAAGCTCGATATAATTTGTTCAACGGCTCTCCTTTCATTTTAGCAGGCTTTATTGGCTCAGTCTGAAATTCTGTTTCGGCTTGAACATCTTTTACCTTGTATGCTGCTTCTTGATTGATATTGATAATGGTATCCAAAACTTTTGGATTGTCACTCAGTTTAAATGCATCAGAAATTCGCGGCTGATACTCTCTAACGATATATACATCGCTTGATTTCAAGGTATCTTGATTGGATCGCTGAGCGAAAGCTCCGAAACTAACAAATGACGTTATTGTAAAAACGAGAATTTTATTCATCTTCAAATTCCTCCTCTTCATCATTAAATAGTTTCTCTAATTCATCGTGATCGATATTAAACTCATCTAACTCAATTTCCATTTCAGGAGCTTCTATTTCTTCTTCTTTTGGGTTTTCAATAGCATCAATTTCTTCTAGCTTGGTATTTGCAATTTGCTTTAAATCTTCACCATCATAGTTTTCAATGATACTGTTCAATGTAGCTTTTGCTTGAAAATAATCTTCACGCGATAAATACACATCAGCTAAAAGTATGAGCGATTTTGCAACCCAATAGCCGTATGAAGGAACTTGATTTATTAACTCGAAAACTTGTGCTTCGGCATTAGTCAAGCTGTCTTTATCGAAATTAATTTTTGCCAAAGCATACTTGGCTTCAGCTCCAATTTCTGTTGATACCGTATCAGCTACAAATTCCAAATAAGTTATTGCTTCTTCCGACTTATTGGCCTTAATCAATGCTCTTGCGGTAAACATTTTAGCCATTGCTATATATCTAAGTTCACTAAATCCTTGAGCCAAATACTTATCACCCAGTTGAGCACCAAGTGCATTGGTGTCGAGCTCAGAAGCACAATCCAATTGACCTTCAATAGCAGTTTTTACACTTCGTCCGCTGGTTGCTGCCAATTCTAAATCCATATAATAAGAAAGCGCAATACCATATTCTTCTTTATCGAAATACGCATCTGACAATTTAGACAAAGCCAATTCACTGTATTCGTTGGGTGGCAGTTGAGCTAATCGCTTATAATATCGGAGCGTAGAATCCATTGGCAATTCTTTTTCAGCACAATCTGCCAAGTAATAATTTGCTTTTACGTTGAATATAGCCGGCTTAAACTTATCCAGGTAATTGTTCAAAGAACCAATTGCCTCTTCACACTTGCCTTCGAAATACTTAGTCCTTGCAGCGTCAAAAACTGAAGAGTCTAGGTTGGACCTTGAAATATCAACGAAACTTAGGCCTGCCACTAAGTTGGTATATTCATCAATCTGTCCGCGCTCGATGTAAATACTTTTTAATACGGTGAGCGCTTCTTTAGTGTCCTCATAAGTAGGGTAATCTTTTACAATTCTTGTAAAAACCTCTACCGCTTTATCGTTCTTTCCGTTATTGTAATGTATTAATCCAGAGCTGATTAAAGATTTTTTCAAATAAATATTATTGGCATTGGAGGTAATAACCGTGTTAAACCGCTCTAGCGCTTTTACGTCATCACCTTGTACATTATAAGTTCGTCCCAATTCATAATAAGCCGCATCGATATAGGTCGATCTCGGGTTATTTGTAACTAGCTTTTCAAGACTCGCAATTTTACCATCAAAGTCTTTTACTATTCCTAAACATACTGACTTTTGAAACAGAGCATAATCGCTCTCGAATTGATTCAATGTTTCGGCTTTGTTGTAAAAATTAATAGCCTGGTCGTATTGTTTTAAAACATAAAAGCAATCTCCTATTCTCAAGAATGCGTCATTCATTTTCAAAGTATCAATGCCCTTTGTTGAGTAGGTAAATTTCCTGAACCAAGTGGTGGCCTCTGCATATTTTTCTAATTTGAAATAAGCATAGCCCACATTATAATTTGCTTCATTAAAATGCGGCGTTAGAATTGCGCTAGGTTGAAAAATAAAAGCATTGTATCCCAATATTGCTTCATCGTATTTCCTCAATCTATAATTTGCTTCTGCTCTCCAATAAGTTGACATTGCAGCCAATTTCATGTCCAATCGGTAGCGTATTGATTTATCGTAATAAGCAATAGCTGTTGAATAATCTCTATCGGCATACAGCGTAGTAGCTTTATTGTAGCTAATTTTCTGATACGCCTCTCTTAGCTTTGGAGTCTTATTTTCAATTTTTTCTATTGAACTTAATGCCGCGTCAAAGTTTTTGGTGGTCAAATAAACTGCTAGCAAATATTGATAGGCCTCATCAATTCTTTCAGAATTAGGGTACTTATCGATATATTCTTTGAACGCTTCAATTGATTTTTGGTAAGGATCCAGAGACAACTCGTAGCTTAACTGAGCATAATTGAACATTGCATCTTCTTGAATCTTCTTGTCAAAACTCAAACCGTAAGCAGTTTTATATGCAGAACGTGCGTAAACCTTTTGATCTGTTTTCATAAAACAATCTGCCAAATGATAAGCCGATAGTTGCGCCATGGTATCTTTCAAGCTGCTCAAGCGACTAAATAATTTAGACGCTTTTTCATAATCTTTAGTTTTATAGTAGGTATACGCCAACTGATAACGATCATCATTGTTCAGCATTCTAGACTCCTTTTCGTAGGTTTCTAAAAAAGGCAGAGCCAACGCGTAGTCTTTCTTGTAATAATGTGCTTCCCCAATAAGCCTTGCCACTTCAGGTTTGCGTTTCTCAATTACCTTCTCATAAAGTGGCGGCGCATATTCCAAGAGCTTGTCGTACTTTTTTTGATTGTAGTAAATCTGAGTAATATAATAAGGAACGATGGGTCCGAATTTCTCATGACTTTCCAATTTCTGAAATTCTTTCAGCGCCGTTTCGTGCTTTCCGTCTAAGTAGGCAATGTGGGCGAAATAATATTTAGCGGGGGTGGAGTAATCGTTATTAATGTCTTTAATTTCAAAAAAGGCACGAGATGCTTTTTCATTATTCTTTTCACGCAAATTGGCATATCCATATTTGAAATAGTACTCATATTTCTCTTCGGTAGTTAAATCATAAGGATCTACCTTGTCTAGCCAATCAATAACATCTTGGTATTCTCTTTTTCTGTAATGATATATACCCAATTGAAAAAAAGCATCTTTTACCTTCGGACTTTCGGGATGATTGCGAATAAAGTCCCTCAAGCGCATTGCCGCATCTCTATGAAACAACTGAATTGCACACAAAGCGGCCATGTAATCGGCATTTACAGCAATTTCACTGTTTGGGTATTCTGCAACATTAATTGCGTTTTCAAATTCTTTTTGAGCAGCGCTGTACTTCTCTTTGTCGAAATATTCAATGCCAAGGCGGTAAAACTGAATCGGATTTCGAAACAATTGCGTTTGCTGTGCAATGGATACCACTGCAAATCCGAAAAATAAAATACTAGTAATTAGGTGTTTCAGCACGCCGTTTATCCTCGCTATTAAAGTCTTTATAGGAATAGGTAAAAGTATAGCGCTAGCTTCGCAGCCTCGTTTGAAGCAACCAAAGTTTTCAACCTAAATCTGTTGACACGAAAATGTATGAGTTGGGTTCCAAAGGAATACAAAGACCACTTTTGAATATTAACGGTGTAATTGGTATTTACTACCTTTGAATAACATATTTTACTATGAGCGCAGAAACCATTTTAGAACTGAAAAATGTAAAAGTTTATCAAGGAGACAACCTAGTGCTTAACGACGTTAATTGTCTGCTAAATAAAGGTGAATTTGTTTATTTAATAGGTAAAACCGGCAGCGGAAAAAGTAGCCTATTAAAAACTCTTTACGGAGAATTACCATTAATTGAGGGGGAAGGTATAGTTGCTGACATTGCACTACAAAAAATAAAACGCAGTAAAATTCCTTTTCTAAGGAGGCGTATTGGCATAGTTTTTCAAGACTTTCAATTGCTTTCGGATAGAACGGTAGAAAAAAACCTGGAATTCGTTTTACGTGCTACCGGTTGGAAAAACAAAAAAGAAATAAAAGCTAAAATTGAGGATGTTCTGGAGCAAGTAGGCCTGCAAACTAAAGGCTTTAAATTTCCACACCAACTTTCTGGTGGGGAGCAACAACGTGTTTCCATTGCCCGAGCTTTGCTAAATGACCCTGATTTAATTCTTGCCGATGAGCCCACTGGTAATTTAGACCCAGAAACATCTGAGCGAATTATGAAGTTATTGATTGACATTTGCAAAAAAGGAAATACCGTTTTAATGGCAACTCACGATTACTCCTTAATGAATTTGTACCATGACCGAACCCTCAAATGCGAAAATGGTAGTTTGATTGAATCAAATTCCATAGAAAGCCTTTAACCCTTAACCATGATTTCGATTCTAGTTCCAATTTACAATGTAGATATAACGGAATTAGTTACCGAACTTTCAAAGCAAGCTAAAAACCTTAAGGAAAGGTTTGAAATACTATGTATTGACGATTGCTCGACCTCGACTTCCATAAAAGCAACTAACGCGTTGCTCATCAGTTTGGAACTCGTTAATTACTCTGAGTTGAAGAAAAACGTTGGCAGAGGAAACATTCGAATGCTCTTGGCCAAAAAAGCAAAGTACGAAACCTTGATTTTCTTGGATTGCGATATGAAAATTGTTAACCCTAATTACCTTGAAAAATTTGTTCAACACAAAGATAAAAAGGTTGTTATTGGGGGAATCACCTACTCGACTCCACCACCTAAAAATCCCAATTTTTTATTGAGGTGGAAATATGGAATCCTAAGGGAAAAAAAATCTGCATCCGAAAGAAATAGAATGCGATTCAGTCATTTCGTTGCCAGTAACTTACTCATTAACAAGAAGATATTTCTTTCTCTTCCGGTTGACAATGACATTGTGGGATATGGTCATGAGGATACTTTATTGGGGCTAAAACTGCTTAAAATGGGCACACCACTTTCTCACATTGATAACCCACTCGAACATTTGGGTTTAGATGATGCTGAAACGTTTTTGGAAAAATCAAAATCGGGAACTTCCAATCTGGCTACCTTATTTGCTAAGGGTATTTGCGGGTCTGAAATACGACTGATCAGTGTTTACAAATCAATGCACGCTTTGGGACTTTCCTCGCTGGCTTTCCACATTATAAAACCTTTTATTTCACCAATTGAGAAAAACCTAAAAGGCAGCAACCCAAATATTCGGCTATTTGATATTTGGAAACTATTCTACTTTATGAAAATGTACAAATACTAAGCGAATAATTCCTTATAAACCGAAACCAAACGCGCTTCCTCATTCTGCCAATTAAATTCCTTGCGAGCTTCAAGTGCCTGTTCTCTTAAAAATTGATAGTGGTTTTCGTTTTTCAAGAGATGATTTAAACTACTTGCTATCGTAAATGCATCCAAATCGTCCAACAATTTAGCCACTTCATATTTCTGATTGAATAACTGATATTCGGGATAATTCATAGCCAATTGTGGAACTCCAGCGTGCATGTAATCGAAAAATCGATTCGCCATTGAATATTTATTACTTAGCCCTTTAGCTTCAAAAAGTGTTAGTCCAATTTTTGCAGATTTTGTATAACGTCTCAATTCTTTTGGCTGAATATAGCCTAGCAATTTCACTTTTTTTTCGAGATGTTCTTGATCTATTTTTTCTTTTACAACTTCAAATAAATCTCCATCACCGCATATAATGAGGGTCCCCTCTACTTTGTGCATTGCCTCTATCAATGGAATTAATCCCCTTCCATAATTCACTGCACCTTGATAAAGAATAATATTCTCTTTTGGTGTTTCGGGGATTTCATCTATGAGCACCGTGGCGTTTCGAACAATTTTATAATCAACTCCATATTCCGATTTAAATAACTCTGCGTAACCCTCAGAAACCGTATAACCATGCTTAATAAATGGAACAGTAATTTTTTCTATGAATTTCCAAGCTTTTTTTACGAGCTTTCTATCTGCAAGTTCTTCCATTTCGGTAAAGTACTCATGTGCATCATACGTCTGTTTGTAGCCTTTAACCAAACAAGCCAACCTCCCAGCTAAAATGGTATCTAAATCAATCGAGCTTACTGCGTCAGTTTTATGATTAATGAGGTATAAAAACAAACGAATATTAAACTCCAAATAAAATAAAGGACCTTTTTCGAACCAACATTCAATTCTATGCTGACTGTGCTTTTCATTTGTAAGTTCGGGAGATTTTTTCTTTTTCCTTCCAACAAGAAGCACCTCATAACCTGCACTTGAAAGGCTTGTACAAATCCTTCTCATTCTTTGGTCAAAGACCAAATCAGTGGTGACGGTGCAAATTATTTTTTTCATTTCAATTGGTTATACCAATCTAAGGAAAGTTGTTTTTCGCCTTCTTCTGAAACCAAAACTGGCGGTTCAAAAGCTGGAAAAAATGTTGCGCGAAAATATCTTTTTTGTTTTTCTAATGGCCAAGAAGCATCAATCCGTTTTAATTGCTCAATTTCATTTCGAAAATGAAAACTTGTACCGCGCTCATCAAATAATTCTGGCTGCGGTGTTAATTGAAAGTCTCGATTTAGCATTGCCTCAAGTTTCTCTTGGAACAATAAAATGGAAAAGCCTAAAGTTCGGTTGTACAAATCGGTAACAAATTCATTTTCTCTGATCTTAAAACGCTTTTCAAAAATAATTGCACCAGCATCAGTTCCCGGTTCAAGTACATGCAATGTAGTTCCGAATTCCTCTGCCTTATCTATTAACGCAAAAGAAAACTGGTTACAACCGCGATACTCCGGAAGTGGCGCCATGTGAAGATTCACAGCCAGTAATTTAGCCACCTCAATTTCTTCGGGCGTTAGGATTTGATTGTATTGAACAGAAAAAATAAAATCCACATTTGGAATCTGAATCAAATGAGACTTATCGCTGTATTGAGGAATATTGAATTGATCTGCTAAAATTTGAAGACTGTGTTCTTTATTGGATAAAGGAGAGTTTGAGTTTTCAAATACCGCCACAACCTCTGCATTCAACTTTTCAGATTGCTCTAACAAAAAAAGCAAGCTGGAGTAACCAACTTGCTTTCCGCCCATAAAAACTATTTTTTTCTTCAATACAAATGCTTTAGCACAAATGTATAACTACCATAATGCCGATTTATTTTATTACGAACTTTTCAATAATTAAATCTTGCCCAACCAAAATTTCGAGAATATACATGCCTGGAGCAGAGTCTAAAAGATTGTATAAAAACTCATTTTTACCAGCAATTAATACCGTATTAAAGCCTGATATTTTTTGACCATGGGTATTCCAAACTGCAATGTCTACTTCTTGTTCTGTTCCAGTGTTGATTATTAATGCAAAGTTTCCATCGTTTGGGTTTGGCATTGCTTTTACCGAAAACCCACACAAGGAAGAGTTTACTCTCACCATTACTTCTGAAGCACATCCGAGAGAATCTATACCCTTTAACTTAACCAAGTTCTCGCCCAAAATCATATCCTTTGGATTTAAAAAATACTCTGAAGAAGCGGTATCGCCATTCCAGATATAGGTAACTAGTTCTTCTTTTACTCTAAAACGCGCAGAATCACCTGCACAAATGGCTTTATCGCCGACAACTGTAATCTCTGGGTTGGAATAGTATTCTATGGATGCAGAGGCTGTATCTGTACAACCCGATGCATTAGTTAATACATAATCCACATTGGCTCTTCCTAGTCTTGCTGTAATTATAGTCGACTCCACACCATCAACAAAGTAAAGTCCACCAGCAGGCTTGCCTTGAGTAAGCGCCAAGCCCTCTTGAGCGTCGCAAATTCTACCATAAGGCGGTAAATCAACTTCAGGTGCAGCAAGCACGTTAAACTTAACTTTCAGAGAGTCAATGCCGCAACGACTTTCTAGCACGTAGAACAATGAGTCTATCCCAACGGAAACAGATTTAGGATCAAACTGACCATTGGATTGAATTCCCAAACCTTCATAATTACCTGTTGCTGGGTTACCTTTTGTCAAGGTCAACAAGCCAACATTTTGACAAATGTCTTCTACTGCAGCAGATACAATTTGAGGCAAGGTGTCTACTATTATTGGCTTCATCAAGGAGTCTTGACATCCTTTTCCATCAATGAACTTATAACCAACTTGATAGTTTCCATAGCCAATTGAAGGGTCAAATTGGTTTGACCCAATTATACCGGTTCCATAATAAACACCACCTATCGGTGAGCCGCCAGTCAAGTTCAATAGTCCCTGATTTCTACAAGCAAAAGCAAAAGAATCTAAGCTAACTATTGGAACTGTATCCACGGTTAATGTAAAGTTAATGGAGTCTGTACAAGCATTTGTATCCTGCAAAGTGTAAGTTATAGAGTGCATCCCTATCCCAGCCAATGTTGCAGAGAATGTGGTGTCATTTACAATCCCCGACCCTTTATATATTCCTCCAATTGGACTTCCTGCTGTTAATAAAAAGTCACTTGTGTTTTCGCAAATCAAACCTACAGAACCTAATGTCAATTTAGGCTTAGATTTAACTAAGATATTCGAATCGACAGAGTCAATACAACCAAATTGATTTGTATAGGTGTAGCTGATTCTCCATGTACCACTAGTATCTCCAACATATTGACTTCCTATTACATTTAAACCCGAATAAACCCCACCCAATGGTAATCCATTTGTTAAGTTAATGGTATCGTCCTCACAAATAGATCCAAAAGAAGACAATGTAACTTGTGTAACTGAATCAACTCGAACATATTCAACAGTAGAATCTATACAACCAAACGCATTTGTATAACTATAACCTATAGTATCCACTGAATTTGCCATTAATCCTGAATAATTGGTATTTGTATAACTATTTCCGTTCAAACTATACATACCTCCCATCGGAGTACCATTTAATGGAATTGCAGGAGAACCAAAACAAATCGAGTCTGGAATTGCAAAAGCAACAGCTGTAACTGAATCTACTCTTATTGTATCAGCAACACTATTAAAGCAGCCATTTGCACCGGTATACATATAGTTAATTCCAACTCTTCCATTTAATCCAACTGGACTAAATTTACTACCAACCACTCCGGCTCCACTAAACACTCCACCAGCAGGAGTAGATAATAAGTTGAGGCTATCGTTATTCACACATATACTATCTTGAATAGTGAATGAAACGATTGGAATTGTATCTACGCCAATTGTTTGATTTGTCGAGTCTGAACACCCGAATGAATTTGTAAATACATACCTTAAAGTAAATGTTCCTGTTCCAGAAAGAACTGGATTAAATAAAGTGTCATTTACGACACCAACTCCTTTATATATCCCTCCTATTGGAGTAGCAATATTTATTGCTTTTCTAGCTGACCCACCACATATATTAGCAAGTGCAGGGAAGGTTAAAGTCGTTACGCTATCAACAACTATATTGCTTGATGCACTGTCAGTACAGCTGTTAGCATCAGTAAATTTATAAGTAATACTTTTTATTCCGTTGCCAGCTGCGCTAGGGTCAAAGCTTCCTGAAGAAACACCTGAACCAAAGTATGTTCCGGATAGTGGCAATCCACCCGATAATGTAAAGCTTGGAGCGTTTGCACAAACTGCTGTGAAGTTGCCTAGAGTTACCGTTGGTTGTGCGTTTACCGTTATGTTTTTGAGTAGCGGTATTGCTACAACTGTTGCCATCGGTATAACTGTAGGTAATGGTATAGGTGCCTGCTGTTGCGCTTGATGGGGTGAAGATTCCGGTTGTACTGTTTACGCCTATTCCGCTGTAGGTTCCGCCCACTGGACTGCCACCTGATAAACTAAATGCTGGTGCACCAGCACATACTGCACTTAACGCTGATAATGTTACTGTTGGTAAGGAGTTCACTTTAATAGTTCTAGTTGCGGTATCTGTTCCACAAGTATTGGAAAACGCATATTTTATCGTGTATGTCCCTGCTCCAACTGCAGAAGGATCAAAAGTTGTTGCCGTACTTCCATTGTATAAATATACTCCGCCAGCTGGAGCGCCTCCAGTTAGATTAAATGAACCCACATCGACACATCTATCCGAAAAAGCCGTCAAAGATGCAACTGGAACTGGGTCGACTATTATCACCCTTGTGGCAGTATCCTTGCACGAACCATTGGTTATATAAGAAATGGTAAAACTTCCAGCTCCTGAGATTATTGGATAAAATGTAGAACCAATAACTCCAGTACCAAAGAAAGAACCCCCTCCAGGAGTCCCATATGTAGATAAGTTAACTGAAAACGTACTTGCACATTGCACTGGAACAGCAGAAAAACCTGCCGTTGGCGCAGCATTAACGGTAATGTTTTGGTAAGCGGTATCGCTACAGCCAAATGATGTATAAGCATAGCCTAATTGATACGTACCAACAGCAACACTAGCTGGATTAAATTGTCCCAAAGAAACTCCAGACCCAAAGTATACTCCACCAGTTGGATTTCCACCACTCAAATTAAAAGTGGCCTCATTTTGACATACTGAGTTCTTTATAAGTGTAAAAAAAGCACTTTGCCCTCCAACCCCAATATTTTTATTTGTAGAGTCTTTGCAGCCGTTAGTGTCTGTATAAACATAATTGATATTAAAAGATCCTATTCCCGAAGTGCTAGGGCTGAAGACGGTATCGTTCTTTACTCCTATTCCGCTGTATATTCCACCAGCAGGAGTAGCAGAGGTTAAGGTAAAGTCTGCATCTCCAACACAAGTTGTTGGGAAAGAGGATATCGCAGGCTTTATAGGCTTGTTAATGGTAACTTTTATAACCGAGGAGGTGTCTAAACAGCCTTCATCAGAAATTGCCAAACTATAATTATCGGTTGCAAATGCTTTAAAAGTAGAATCTGTAGCTAAAAAGAGCCCAAAGCCTGCTCTCAACCAACGGTACTCCAAGTTTGGGTCATTGTTAGACCATAATTTAACGGAATCTCCTTGACAGGCTGAAGCAGGTGTTCACTAAATATTTTTGCTTTTGTGGCTTCGCTGCAGTCAGCGAATTTTACAATATACGCATCGTTTCCTCCACCTCCCGAAGCTAAAGAAAATATTTTATCTCCAAAAAACAAAGGCGGTTGAGCAAGTCCTGTACAGTATATATTCTTGGAAGTATCGAGAGAAATACCATTTGCTTGATTGGCAAAAGATTGTCCTGAGGTTCCTCTAACCGTCCAAATAAAGTCTCCAGTACTATCTACTAGTGACACATAAACTGCTCGAAAGCCAAGACTTCCTGACACGGTATCCTTACCAAATATTGACTTATCACCGCCAAACTGACCAGTAATTCCGACATTGCCTCGATTATCTATTTCTAAGCCGTAGCAATAGTCTTGATTTCTCCATGTGCCGGTATAACCTCCATAGGATTTCCCCCAAATGTACTTACCAGCTGTATCCAGTCTAACTATTTAACAATCTATTATGTTACTTGTTCCGCTTATCGTGCTTAGAGTTGAATCTCCAACTTTAAAAGAATTGTAAAAACGACCGCCTAAATACAAGTTATTGAATTTATCTATTGCCAAACCATAAGCTTCGTCCAAACTAGTTCCTCCATATGACTTCAACCACTTTAAACTACCTCCAGTATCAATTTTAGCTAAAAAAATATCTCTAGAGCCAGCAGTGTTAACTGTTTTAGAATCAATTGTAACGGAAATAGAGTACATACCAGAACAATAAATATTACCATTATCATCTAAAGTCACTCTTGTTCCAAAAGAAGTTGAAGGAGAACTTACATTTTTAACCCAGTTAAACTTACCACCAATACTATAGCTAGCCACAAATAAGGCAATCACATTTGAGTTAGTAGAAATAGTGGTGGTATCGAATTTAGCAGACGTTCTATAGGAACCACCTATAACAATGTCCCCACTGGAGTTTACATCTACAGTCGGTGTGTAAAAATTATTGTTTGTACTCCAAAATATATTCCCTAATTCCGCAGTTTTTGCCCATTTAACATTTCCCGCGGTATCCAGCAAACCAACTACTAAATTGTAACTGAACGACTGGGGCGTAGCCAATGATGCTGTATCTAATTTAACACCACTGGAACGATAAAGTCCAACAACTACAATACTTGTATCTCCGATTGTTTTAATGCCCGTTAAACCATCATTACCTATTGCTCCAAAACTTTTAACCCACTTCTTATTTCCTCTTACATCATGCTTGACAATAAACCCGTCGTAAGCGTTATTCTTACCTTTTGAAATTGTATCCGTTCCAAATCGGGGGTTTGTTGTCGTTCCAGTAAAAACAAAACCAACGGTGTAATTATTTCCGTTCTGATCGGTAGAGATAGCAGCCCCCCCATCATTACTTGTTCCGCCACCTGTAGCAAGCCAGTCTACTTGTTGAGAAAAGCAGGTAAAGCTTGTTATCAATAAAAGAATAAATATTGCAAGTATATTTTTTAACATAAACCTTAGTTAATCTGCGAAATTACTGAACATTCCACCATTAAACCCTTTGTCTTATCAATTGACAAGACGCTTTAACACACTATAAAGTTTGGCTAATTTCTAGCCTATTTAGAATTAGATTAAATACTTTCGCTGTTATGAAAGTTGTTGTTACCGGAGGGGCAGGTTATATTGGATCTCATACTATAATTGATATTGTAGAATCTACTAATTGGGAAATAGTTTCAATAGACTCATATATCAACTCTACCCCCGATACTTACAGAAGAATTAAGGAGGTAACCGGCAAGGAAATTGAACATTACAAAGTAGATTTATGCGATAAAAATGCATTGAAAAATGTATTTAATGAAATTGGGGCAATTGCTGGGGTTATTCATTTTGCGGCACTAAAGGCGGTTGGCGACTCTGTCGAAAACCCTCTTTTATACTATCAAAATAATATTACAGGACTTTTAAATATTTTAGAGTGTTGTGCCAATTACAATATTCCAAATCTAATTTTTTCATCCTCCTGTTCCATCTATGGAAATGTCGATGTTTTACCAGTGGATGAGACGACACCATTAGCCAAATCAGAGAGCCCATATGCAGCAACAAAGGCTATTGGTGAAGAAATACTAAAGGATTTTTCTAAGGTTTCAAATACCAACCTTATAGCTTTGCGCTATTTCAATCCAGTGGGAGCTCATTCTTCGGGATTAATTGGAGAGAACCCGATAAACAAACCAAGCAACTTATTTCCAGTAATTACGCAGACAGCTGTTGGAATTATCGAAGAGATGCAAGTATTTGGAGCTGACTACAAAACAAGAGATGGAAGTTGCATAAGAGACTATATACATGTTTCAGACATTGCGAACGCTCATATTTTAGCCTTAAAATATGCAGTTGAACAAGGGAAATTGGAAAACCTCGAATTTTACAATTTGGGATCAGGAAATGGGGTGAGTGTTTTAGAGGCAATTTCTACTTTCGAGGACTTAAGCAATATTAAGTTGAATTATAAACTGAGCGCTCGAAGGCCTGGTGATGTTGAATCCATTTATAGTAATAGTAAAAAGGCCAAGTCACAATTAGATTGGGAAACAAAATTTGCACTCACCGATATGATGAGTTCAGCTTGGAATTGGCAACAGCAACTTGAAAAAGAAAAAAATGAGCAATCTTAAAATTTTAATAACTGGCGGGGCCGGATTTATCCCAGGTTCATTAGCAGCAAAACTTGCTGAAGACCAATCTAATTTTATAGTCGTAGTAGATAATTTTCTAACCGGAAAAAAGAAGAATATTCCGCAAGGAAAAAACATTCGATTTATAAAGTGTGATGTAAATAATTACTTGGAAATTGCTCCTGTTATGACTAGCCATCAGTTTGACTATGTTTTTCATTACGCGGCAGTTGTTGGAGTAATAAGAACGTTAGCAAATCCTGCAATGGTCCTTGAGGATTTAGCAGGAATAAAAAACATTTTAAGTTTATGTAAAAATACTGGGGTAAAAAGGGTATTCTATTCTTCTAGCAGCGAAGTATATGGTGAACCAGTGGAATTACCACAGCACGAAGAAACCACCCCATTAAACAGTCGACTGCCTTATGCAATCGTAAAAAATGCGGGTGAGGCCTACTGCAAAGCATTCAAGCAAGAATACGATTTGGATTACACTATTTTTCGGTTTTTCAACACCTATGGCCCTTTACAAAGCACTGATTTTGTAATGTCAAAATTTATTCGAGCTGCGTTAAGAAATGATCCCATAACGATTTATGGAGATGGGAGTCAAACTAGGACATTTTGCTACATCGATGATAACATTGAATTCACATCAAGGTGCCTTTACGAGGACATGTATGTAAATGATGTTGTAAACGTTGGAAATGATGAACAGACCACAATTCTAGAATTGGCACAAATAATCATCGAAGAAACTAAATCAACTTCTAAAATTGAATTCCTCCCACCTCTTGGTGAAGGAGATATGACAAGGCGGCAACCGGATATCGAAAAAATGAAATCTTCCTTAAGTAGAGAATTATTGGATATGCGGTCAGGAATTCGCCTATTACTGCAATAATCGAGAGATTAATGGTGATAGGGTAAATTGTGCTTTATAGAATATGCTCTGTAAATCTGTTCAATTAATATAAGTCGGATCATTTGATGAGAAAATGTCATCTTAGAAAAGGATATTTTCTCATTGGAGCGCTGATAAACGGAGTCAGAGAAACCATAAGCCCCGCCTACAACAAAGGTAATTGAGGAAATTCCTGTCAAGGCTTTTTTCTCAAACCAATTGTAAAACCCCTCACTTGAATATTGAACTCCTTTTGCATCAAAAAGAACAACAATATCTGATTGCTTTAACTTTTTCAAAATCAAGTCACCTTCTCTTTCTTTGAGCTCTATTGTGGATGTCTTACCCCTACTGGAAATATCTGGAATTTCATCCCAACTAAATGAAATGAATCTTGAGAGTCTTTTCTCGTACTCCTTAATACCTGTAATCAAGTATTTTTCGGCAGTTTTCCCTATTGTAATTACCTTAATTTTCATATCAATGTGCCAAATGTAAACAATACATTTGCCTTTAAATATGCCGAAAATGAACGCAGAAATAGAAAAACACATCCAACTTTCAATTAATGAAGATATAGGATCTGGTGACCACAGCGCATTGGCCAGCATTCCAAGAAACGCTGAATCATCTGCAGAATTAATAATTAAGGAAAATGGCGTATTGAGCGGTGTTGAAATTGCGAAAACAGTTTTTCATTTAATAGACTCAAAACTAGAATTCCAGCAACTATTAAAAGACGGAACGCCTATTTCAAAAGGTGAAATCGCTTTTAGAATATCTGGTTCTTCGCAGTCTATTCTCCGTGGTGAACGACTTGCGCTAAATTATATGCAGCGCATGTCAGGAATAGCTACTACAACAAAATTATATGTAGATAAAATTACAGGATTAAAATCCAAAATATTAGATACTCGTAAAACAACACCCGGCATGCGGAAATTTGAAAAAATGGCAGTGCTTCACGGTGGAGGGCTTAATCATCGGTTTGGGCTGTACGATATGATAATGCTAAAAGACAATCATATTGACTATGCTGGCGGGATTGACAAAGCTATGAATGCCACCGAAAATTACTTAAAAGCAAATAACTTGAATTTAAAAGTTGAAGTTGAAGCTCGTGATTTAAATGAGGTGCAACAAATACTCACCAATGGAAAAGCCGATAGAATTATGTTCGATAATTTCAACTACGCAGATACTAAAACAGGAATTGGAATGGTTGGTGAAAGAATGAAAACAGAATCTTCTGGCGGAATTACATTAGATACAATAAGGGGGTACGCTGAGTGTGGAGTAGACTTTATTTCTGTTGGAGCTCTTACGCATCAAATCCAATCTTTGGATATGAGCCTGAAAGCTATATAGAGCATGTAGCAGCCGCTGATGAAAGTTTACTGAAATTGAATTCGTGAAATCTACTATTAGTTTTAAAGAATTTACACCAATCTAACCCTTGCTATTGGCACGGGCAATGATCCACTTATTATCTACAATCCTTTCTAGGGTAGCAACTCTTTTTAATTCGTTATTCGTATTTTTAAATATGCTTTCAGGAAGTTCATCTAGTTTCAATGGCTTGTAAGGAATCACTTTATTGTCATGTGTTTCGCTCAATTGATCCAAAATCATTTGTGTTATTCTCTTATCGATATAGTCATGTGTTTCAACTATTACATCACTTATGCCAATAGATGAAATGAAATTTTCATTGGTAAATAAACCGTATTCAAACCCATCAACGTCGCAAACTACTAGATTTCTTTTTTGTTTAAACTCATCCATAGTATCATCCAGAAAAACACCTCTAATATCTAAATTAGTGGCATTGTTTTTCTCTTTGAACTCTTTACAAAAATTAAGCGCTTCCGGGTTAGCATCGTAACTAACTATCTTAGCTTGAGGCATTAATAATGCAAGGCCTACTGCATAATATCCATCTGCCGCTCCAATTACTATTACATTATCATATGAATTGTCCTTAGCTAAGGATTCAATATCATTGTAAATTTCTGACTCGTAGGTTCCTATTAATTTTGGGATTATTGTACTTGTAAAGGATTTAAAACTTGGGTATTCCATTCCTTTAAAAGGCCCACTAATCACTTTTAAGTTATTGTGAAGGTAGTTTTCCAGAATTAACCGCTCTAGTTTTTTTCTTCGATCCAAAGTATAGTTAATTCGTTCTTTTCTCAATAAATTACCAAAGGCGATAAATGGAATTGATATTAACCGAATTACCCCAAATTGCATTAAGAAGTACGTTGTTTTTCTAATTATTGTAACCATCAGTATTCTTGCTTTTATTATAAAGAATTTAAATCAAGATAAGGCCCTCATTCTTGGATAATTCCTTTGTGTTAATGTTTGCTTTGAGCAATATCAAAAAATAGTTCAAATTGCTTCCTTGTCATAATATCTGAGGAAAGCATTCTTCCCCTAGCCCATGGAACGTCTGTTAAGTGACCATTGACCGCATTGGCTAAAAAGATTGCATTGTCGAGCTTTTTATCAAACTCTTGGCCGTTATTTTTGTACAACTTTGTCAAATATTCGATTAGAGTATCTCTTGTGTAATCTTCTCTTAATTGCCTTTTTAGTGACTCAACATCTATAGAGAAAGATTCATAGTTTTCCACTGCCTCAATCAGAGCTAGATGTGCATCATCATAGTTATCGAATAGAACTGAGTTTTTAGGGTTCAAATTATCAAGCCCAACTCCTCCTGCCTTAATGTGCTTATTCATAACAACGGGTAAATTGCACAAAAGCGCTTCAGAAACAGCTCGAGGCTCTCCTTCTTTTTCCGAAAAAAGTGCAAATACTTTAGACAGGTTGTAAAAATCAGCTATACATTGAGTTGGTAACCCCAAAAAGCTCAACGATGTATTGAGCCGTAACAAGCTAAAATACTGTCGCTCCTCATGCGAAAACATTGAATTATAATCCTCTTCTATTTCCGTGTAATGTCGCTTTTTCGTTTCATTTACACTAGCGTTATTTATCAATAGTATCTTATACTTTTTCCCCGAGTCGAAGAGCTTTCTTACGCTTTTAAAAAAGGATTGAAGTCTTTTGTTATTTCCATTATGCGACACGCAAACAATATCCCATACTTTGGTGTATTGTTTTTCGCTGAATGATTGATTAATAAAGCTGCTGCTACTTAAAGGAATTCGAAAAATGCTTGCTTCATCTTTAAAAGAAACCGTGCTATCGGTAGCTAAATAAAAGTCTATCATAGGCATAGTTGGGTAATCTTCGTGATACCAGCCAAAATGTTGCCCAAAAAAATATTTTTCATGCAGCTTAATAAGGTCCTTTTGATATTGAGACTTATACACATCAAATGGAAATAATTTCGAAGTAATTTTATTTACAAAATCATATCGAATTGTTTTTACCCCATTTGAAAAAAAAGCAATTTCCTTGTGGGTAAATAATATAACTCCTTTGTTATTTTTTGTTGGATTTTTTAAAATATGAGCCATGGATATGATAAATAATTTCGCGCAAATTTAACTTTATAAAGGAAATTTTCAATCTAAAGAAACTGTTTCTAAAGCTTTATCACATTACAAGTCTTACAATAACTAATAGGCCATATTATAGTTCAGAAAACAGATTCAAACTGACAACAAGATGAGCAACAAACACTCAAATTTAGTAGTCTACATTTTGCCACTTACAAGTGCAAGGCTTTTCCTAATTAGTGCATTCATTTCCTCAGAAATATTCAATTTGAATGCAATAAAGGTATAAAGTAGTCCAATCAATCCACTTCTGATTGCTATATCCACAATGAAATGGTCCATAACTGGGATTACTAAATTAACCATGAAACAAATTAATGTAATTCCAATAATTTTAACATGGACGATTCCGAAAGGCTGAAAACTGAACTTTCGATAAACATAAATGACCCTTAGGAGACTGTATATTGTTACCGAAATAAATGAGGCTAAAGCAGCTCCAGCAATTCCATAAATAGGAATTAGCAAGTAATTTGTTATTACTATTAACGTACAAAAAATCAAAAGAAAATAAGTTATTGACCTATAATAGCGAGACAAATGAATGATTTGGAAATTAATGCCTAACGATAGATTCACCAGGTTAGACAATCCAATAAATAAAATTACGTATTTACCTTCTTCAAATTCTCTGGGTAAAATGCGAAAACAGTTATCAATGTTAGACCAAATACCAACCAATAAAAGAGCACCTATTAGAAATTGATTTATTGAACTTTTTACATAAACTGATTTAATTCTCTGAAAATCATTCATTTTTAGAGCATCTGCAACAATAATGCTTGAGATCCTGCTTAGGGCTCTGCTCGGAACTAAAATAATCGTCCCAAAAAAGAAGGTGGTCGTATAGATACCAACAGCGGATACATTAACAAAATACCCTATCATGATCGCATCAATCCTTTGGATCACAACATTACCCAGCCCAGCAATAACACTGTATAGGCTATAACTAAACATTACTTTTCTCAATTTTTTCTTTAAAAAAGAAAAATGAGGCCTTAAGAAAAGCTCTTTTTTGTATTTCAGGAAAATAAAAAGGATAATACTTGAAGAAGAAAAGGAAGCAACATAAAACAAGACCAATTCATCAAAGTGAATAAATGAAAAGTACCAAAAAAGAATTGCCGAAATAAAAATGAAAACTCTCTGAGTTATTTCCTTTATCAAAGACCCCGTAACGGCATTCCCTAATGCTCTATTATAAGCATCTACATGCATAAAAGCAATCACAAAGAACGATAGTGGGTACACGAACCAAGAATATTTTAGATACAGCAAATTTTCCAGATCGGGAACAATAAACAGCTGCTCAACGAAGGAATAAAGAACTGCTCCAATTGTAAAGCCAACTCCTAACACCAAAAGAACTAAAAAAAGAAGGCCATTATGTCCTTTTTGCTTGTTTTGGAAATATGGAAAGAAACGTATGACTACAGATGGGAAACCTAGGTTTCCGACAACTGAAATTAGTTGTGCATAGGCAACCAATAGACTTAGCACACCAATCTGTTCAGTAGTTAGAAGTCTTGGAAAAAGAACAGCTGTTGTAACAAAACCAATAGCAACCCCAATATAGGAGTACAGAGATCCTTTTATTGTTTGCCTTTCTATCTGCCCCACTTCAACCTCACTGCTATTAGTTTATTATAAATGACCTATTTAACCTTGGAATATTGAATTTATTCAAATAACTCACGTTGAGCAGGTTTTAACGAAACATTATCACCCCTATTCTACAATTTCACAAATTCGAAATCTTTGTCAATTCCGTTAACCATAAAACAAAAAAATGTTCCAAAAAAGAATAAGTATAACAAAAGTAGTTCAAAGGATGAAATAGGTGCTGAACGCAAAAGGGTTAAAACCAGCAGAATTAATACGGGGTACTATAATATGAAATGCCCTAAAAGCGGGATTAGACAATTCAATAGCAATGCTGAAAGTGAAACCAAATCAACAAATTATTTATTCCCGTTTGACTACTTTACAATTAAATTAAGGGAAATAAAAAAGAAGCATTTCAAAAAATAGGGAGCTAGCCATAAACGAGATTTAATATGCCGAATTATATTTAATTAGGTTCCTATTGACAATTTATTTGAGTAGATAGGTGTAAAACATCTATTACTTTTGTTAAACTAAAATCACTGAATGTTTGAAAATATAGATTTAAACGGAAAAAGCATATTAATCACTGGTGGTACTGGCTCTCTTGGTCAGGAATTGGTGAGTATTATTTTTGAAAAATGGCCAAATGTTAAACGTTTAGTTATTTACTCCAGAGATGAGCAAAAGCAGTTTCAAATGAATCAAAAGTTCAATGTAGAAACTAATCGAGCAATTCGATACTTTATTGGAGATGTTAGAGACTTAGATCGACTAAAAAGAGCAATGCAAGGTATCGAGTATGTTATCCATGCTGCCGCTATGAAGCACATTCATATTGCTGAATACAACCCAACTGAATGCATTAAAACTAATATTACAGGTGCTGAAAACGTTATTCAAGCAAGTTTAGAATGTGGTGTAAAAGGCGTTGTTGCTCTATCTACAGACAAAGCCTGCGCGCCTATAAACCTTTATGGCGCTACAAAACTTGCTTCTGACAAATTGTTCGTAGCTGCTAATAATGTTAAAGGTGCTAACCCAATCAAATTCTCAGTAGTTCGTTATGGAAATGTAATGGGTTCTAATGGCAGTGTAATTCCTTTCTTTATGAAAAAGAAAAGCGAAGGTGTAATTCCTATTACGGACCCAAGAATGACGCGTTTTAATATCTCTCTCAAAGAAGGCGCTGAAATGGTGCTGTTTGCTTTAGAAAATGCATGGGGTGGCGAAATTTTCGTTCCAAAAATTCCGAGCTATAAAATAACCGATGTTGCAAAGGCTATTGCACCAGAATGCGAGCAAAAGATTGTAGGAATTCGACCTGGAGAAAAAATTCATGAGGAAATGATAACTTCTTCTGATTCTGAAACAACATACGATTTGGATAAATTTTATGCAATCCTACCTTTTCAACATACATGGAATTTGGAAGAGTATGTAAAGAAAACAGGGGCTAAAAAAGTAGATTTTGAAGAAAATTATAGTTCTGGCAACAATAGTGAGTGGCTTTCAGTTGAAGATATAAGAGAGTTAATTAAATCTCATCTTTATCCCGATTTTTCTGCCTAAATAATTTGAAATCCATAGCAATCATACCAGCAAGAGGCGGGAGTAAAAGGATTCCTAAAAAAAATATTAAAAAATTTTCAGGAAAGCCTATCATTAATTATAGCATTGAAGCTGCGCTCAAAAGCGGACTTTTTTCTGAGGTTATTGTTTCTACAGACTCCGAAGAAATTGCGCAAATAAGCAGAGCGGCAGGGGCATTGGTTCCGTTTTTACGATCCAAAGAAAATGCAAATGATATTGCAACTACTGCTGATGCATTAAATGAAGTGACTCTAGAGCTAAGAAAAATAGGCAAGGATTTCGACTTCGCATGTTGCATTTACCCAACGGCACTATTTATGGCAAAGGGGGATTTAAAAAAAGGCCTTGACCTACTTCTAGAAAATGACTTTGATACAGTTCTGCCAGTGGTAGAATTTAGCTACCCCATATTGCGCAGCTTTAAAATAGAAAACGAAAAACTAAAAATGAATTGGCCAGAACATTATGACAGTCGCTCACAAGATTTAGAAGCAAGCTATCATGATGCAGGGCAATGGTATTGGTATAAACCAGAAAAACTTCTGGAAAACCCAACTTTGTTTACCACAAATACAGGAGCTGTTCAATTGACTGAGGATAGAGTTCAAGATATTGACTCAGAAACTGATTGGCAAATTGCCGAATTAAAGTATAAAAGTTGGAAAAGTCGAAACCAGCACTAAGTAATTGGGTTTTTCTGCGCGGAGATGGAAGTCCTGAAATTGGCATGGGCCATATTTACAGGTTATTAGCAATTGCTGAGTATTTAGAATCTAATTGTCAAATCGGTTTCATTTCTTATAATTCAGAAATCGAATCCATATTACCCGAATACGTTAGATTCTTTCCACTTGAAAATAACGTTGGTAATATCGAAGCTGAACTCTCTCAGATTAAGAATATTCAAGGTATTAAAGACAGTTCTATTGTAGTTGATAGCTATACTTTCAAAAATGAATACTTCAAAAAGCTGAAATCATTAGTGCATAAACTCATTTACATTGACGATCTTTTTATTTCGAACACATCCTTCGATATAGTTGTAAACCATTCTATTTTTTCAAAAAAAGAAGATTACACAAATACCAACAATTGCACTTATTTACTTGGTACTAAATACGCTCTTTTGCGAAAGGAATACTTACAAAGAATGCAAAGCATTACTGCCCCTTCTCCGCAATCTACATTTAAAACTATATTCATTTGTTTTGGAGGGTCTGATATACATTCCTTTTCAACTAAAATGGCTGAAATTTTAAGCTTGATGCCAGAAATTAAAACCATCAATATTGTTACCGGTGTGTTTAATCAGAAAAACAATATTTCTGAAAGTATCTTTCAGAATCCCAAAATAAAATTTCATCAAGGTATCTCGGCAACAAAAATGATAGAGGTTATTGAGCAGTCTGATTTATGTATCTCATCAGCCAGCACAATCAGCTATGAAATATGTGCATTAAGAAAACCTCTCATAATTGGTTTTTATGCTGAAAATCAAATTAATCTTTACAATGGTCTTATAGATTGTAAATTAGGTCTTGGTTTAGGCGATTTAAGATTACTAAGTTCCAAGAAAATAGCGGCTTTTTTAGAAACTTACATTAAGCTTGATTTTGAAAGTTATATTGAAAATCAAATTAAATACTTTGATGGCCGCAGTGCTGAAAGAATTTCAAATCGTATATTGAGTGAATAATGAAACAAGCCTCAAAACAAGACTGTCAATTACTTTACGATTGGGCAAACAATTCCGAAGTAAGAAATAATGCTTTTAATAGCGGAGTTATTAAATGGGAAGACCACGTGAATTGGTTTGAACACTCAATAAAAGATCCAAATACTTTTATTTTTCTTGGTCAATTTAATGGAGAGGATTACGGCCAAATTCGTTTTAATTTTGAAAATGACACTTATTTAATTACTTATTCAATTGCTTTAGAATACCGAGGTCAAGGATTGGGTTCAAAACTGATAAATGATGGTTTAAAAATGCTGAAATCTATTGTACAAAAGCCGATCAGAGTGAAAGCTTTGGTAAAAACAAGTAATATAGCTTCTGCAAAAATTTTTAAACGCTTAGGCTTTTCAAGTAGAGATGATATCTATGAAAATAACCCAGTACTAATCTTTCAGAAGAACCTATGAACTATATTATCCTTTCAAAACAAAAAGAGCTTGGAGAAAGCTTGGTTGAAAGCCTGACAGTCAAATTCCCAAGTCACGCTTTCGTTCTTGCTTGTGATAATAAAAGTTTAAAAGAAGAACTGGCTAAAGAAAATAATATTTCCAAGGTTTTCATACCCCACTGGTCATCTATTATTCCAGCCTCAATTTACAACAACGTTGAGTGTGTTGTCTTTCATATGACCGACTTACCATTTGGCAGAGGAGGAAGTCCACTTCAAAATTTAATATCACGCGGAATAAGCGAAACTAAAGTTACCGCCCTTCAAGTAAATGCTGAAATTGATGCTGGAGATGTCTATCTCAAAAAAGAACTAAACTTAACTGGTTCAGCGCAGATAATCTTTGAAAGAGTCTTCAAAATTATAGAAGAAATGATTGGTGAAATCATTCAAACCAACCCTAAACCTCAACCGCAAAAAGGTGAACCAACATATTTTAAACGAAGGACTCCGGATATGAGTAAAATTGAGGCTGAGGATTCAATAGAACTAGTCTATGACAAAATTCGAATGTTAGACGCTCCTGATTATCCTTTAGCATTTATTGAAAACAAACACTTTAGATTTGAATTTTATAATGCGAACCATGAATCTGAAAAAGAACTAAACGCAAATGTTAGAATCATTAAGAAATAAAAAAATACTACTTGTTGTTGCACATCCTGATGATGAGCTTTTGGGAGTGGGTGCAACTATGAATAAATTAATCTTAGAATACAATTGTGAAGTTAGAGTGGTAATTCTTGGCGAAGGAATTACCTCCAGATCCGATACAAGAGATACTAAGCTATGGGAAAAAGACTTACAAACTCATAGAGCCAATATTGAATCGGCGCGAGCTAGTATTGGGTATAGCAGCGTTGGAATTTATGATTTACCAGACAATAGATTTGATTCAGTTGATTTACTTGATATTATTAAGATTATAGAAAAAGAAAAAGCTGAATTTAAACCTGAGGTCATTTTTACCCATCATGGTGGTGATTTAAATATTGACCATCAACGCACCTTTGAAGCTGTGATTACTTGTACAAGGCCAATGGCTGATGAAATTACAAAAACCATTATTACTTTTGAAACCCCAAGTGGAACTGAATGGAGGTCGAATACTGATCCCAAACATTTTCTGCCAAACTTTTTTGTTTCTGTTTCTGAACAGAATATAGAAGCAAAAATTAAGGGTATGGAATCCTATGAATTTGAAAAAAGAAAATTCCCCCACCCTAGAAGCCCTGAAGCACTAAAGATTTCCAGTCAAAACAGAGGAATTAGTGTTGGAAAAGAATTTGCAGAAGCATTTTGTATCGTTAGAACTACATAATTAAATGGATTTTTTAGAGAAAATTACGGGCAAGAGCTCTTGCTTTATTATTGCAGAACTATCAGCAAATCACAATGGTGATATTGAAATAGCAAAAGAAACAATTAAGGCGGCTAAGGAGTCAGGTGCAGATGCTATCAAGCTTCAAACCTATACAGCTGATACTATGACCTTGGATGTTGACTCAGAGGATTTTATAATTAATCAAGGTACCATCTGGGATGGCAGAAAATTACATGAATTGTATCAAGAAGCCTATACGCCCTGGGAATGGCATTCAGAATTGTTTGAGTACGCTAAAAAAATGGGATTATTAATTTTTTCCTCACCTTTTGACTTTACCTCAGTAGATTTTTTGGAGTCTTTAAATGTTCCATTATATAAGGTAGCCTCCTTTGAAATAACCGATCTTCCTTTAATTAGTTACATAGCGAAAAAGAAAAAACCAATCATACTTAGCACAGGGATAGCCAGTAAAGAGGACATTGAATTGGCATTAAAAACGATACATGATGAAGGGAATTTTGAAGTTGCTTTATTAAAATGCACTTCTTCCTACCCCGCTCCACTTAATGAAGCTAACCTGCAGATGGTTGAGGACTTTAGAACAAAATTCAATGTGATTTCTGGTTTGTCAGATCATACGTTAGAATTAATTGCTCCCATTGTAGCAGTTACTAAAGGGGCTCGAATTATTGAGAAACACTTTATTCTTGATAAGAAAATTGGAGGACCTGACGCTTCTTTCTCACTTGAGCCTAAAGACTTTACAGCAATGGTTAATTCTGTAAGAAGTGCAGAAAGTGCATTGGGGAAAATCGACTACGTACCAACAAAAAAAATGATTTCTGCAAGGGCGTTTAGTCGATCAATTTATGTCTCTAAAGATGTATCCAAAGGGGATACTGTTAGTGATTTAAACGTAAGGATTGTAAGACCTGGTTTTGGACTTGCTCCTAAACATTACAAAACTGTTCTTGGTAAAAAATTCAACGGAAATTTCAAAACGGGAACTCGATTAACTTTTGACATAATTGAATAATAGTTACCAACAGAAACTAAAAGAAGTTATCGACTTTGGTCATGAAAAAATTGGCAATAAAACGGTAATTGAACAACTTACTATAGGGAAATCTCAACTCTGGTTTTATATCCGATTCATGATATTCAACCAAATTCGAGTTTCATCAGTAGCTGCTCCAACCAAAAAACAGAATAAAGGATCTACGTTTACATTAAAAATTAGGTTTTTACTTATTTTCCTAAAACGTGCAATTAGCGGCGCCTTTGTTTCAATACCTCAAAACAAACATTGGCTAATGGTAAATCCAAATGCCGTTTTACCATTACTCGGCATGAATGGAAAAGAAGTGATTTTTGGTGATGGATACATGGAGTACCTTACCAAGAAAGCACTAAAAGATGATCGCTTTATGCTCATTTCAGAGTTTTACCCCCCTAAGTTTGAAGCGGGTATAACTCATCTGAACATTAGAACCTATGCTCCCTCAAAAAAAGAAATAAAACTAGAATGGACATTGCTAAAAGCACTATGCACTCCGTCAAATTGGATGAAACTTTATAGATACTCAAATCAATTAGAAAAATCGATTGTTACGATTGAAAAAGGCACCAACATTCCTCTTTCAAAAAAGATACGTCAATACAAAAAGCTTTTATTATTCAGTTTGTTTAGAGAACTGGCTTTTGAAAAACTAATAGTCGAAAATAAACCAAGTTCAATTTCGGGAACCAATGAACATGACGTTAAGTTAAAGTCAATGCTCGAGCCTGCAAAACGTTTAGAAGTAAAAACTGTAGGAATACAGCATGGAATTATTCACAAGCAGCACATTCATTACATATTCTCTAAAGAAGATGCTCAATACAGTCCTTTCCCTCAAATGACTTTAACCTGGGGAGACCAAGCAAAAAGAATATTGCATGAAGCTTCTTGCTATCCGATTGATTCCGTTCGTACTGTTGGACAAATTAGAACGGATGTAGTCCCCACATTACTCGAAACAAATCAGAATTTAGATTATATATTCTTTGCTGGACAAATGTACCATCAGGTGGATTATGGGTATAGATCTCTTATTTCTAAAGACATTCTTGAATATTCAGCCAATCATCCAACTGAAAAAATTATTATTAAGCAACATCCTAGACAATCTGATGTAATTGGTTTTTGGAAATCCCTTGAAGAACCAGGAAAGGTTTACAACTATGAAATAGTAAATGACGATTTATACAAAATTATTGCAGGTGCTAAGGTTGTAATTACCCACAATAGTACAGCGGGTGGAGAGGCAATTTATTTCAATAAGCCACTTATTCTTGCTGATTACTCAAAGGATGATTTAGCAAATTTTATTGCCGAGGGTATTGGGAAACCTGTTTACAATTACGCTGAATTAGAAAAGGCTTTAATTACTGTCAGTAATTGGAGTTCAAGCTTACAGCCTATTGTAAATCAGTTTATAGAGGAAAGGGCATATAAAATTGATGGCAAAGTTTGTGAACGTATTATTCGCTCAATTACTTCCTAAAAGGGCTTACTTCCAAAAATTTATTCTTCAACTTTTCATTTATAAAATAATCTTGGTAGAAATAATTTGTGAGAGCATATCGCTCTCCAGACTTTAAAGGCCGACCTCTGTGAATGCCCGATGTATCCACTAACAAACAGGTGCCCGCTTTAGCTGTAAATTGCACTTTGGGATATTTCCTATCCTCAGAAATCAACGCAATTTCCTCTTCTGAAAGTCTATTTTGATTTAACTTAATGCCGTACTTATTTAACTCAAATAATGTACTCTTCTTCTGAGTTCCTTCCAAGTATTCAAAAGGTCCAGTTTCCTCAGTAACATCTGTTAAGTACACTATGCTTTTAAACTGGTGAATCATATTCGTATCGCGGTGCCACCCACCTCCTGAACCTTTATTATCTCCTTTTGAACGGATTCTACCAGCTAGGGTACTCAGCACAGAAGTCTTTGTTTTTAGGTATCGGTTAGAAAGATTATGAAATCTTGAATCTGTACTAAACCCTTTGATCTGATCGCTTAATCTTTCGGCAAAGTATACGCGATTATCGGCATCTTCATCATCCTTCCAAATTAGTTGCTGATTCTCAGTAATTAATCGGTCAATTTCAGACCTAATCTCGCTGCATTCTTCAGAGCTATAGTAATTCTCCCAAACATAATAACCTTTTGTTCTCATGCTTTCCAGTGCCTCACTTGGAGCGTCTGCGAGAGGTTCGAAATTTTTTTGATAAAGTACCTCTTGGGTCCTTGCCTTATAGTATTCTAAAACTGATTTCATCTTTTAACCTTTAAAAAACAATGGTATTTACTTTAACTACCCAACTTGTCTAACAAAGTTACAAGCCTTTTTGTCAAGTTCTCACGATTATACTTTTCAACGGCATGATTCTTATCAGTCATATTTCGTCGCTCAAAAGCAGCAAGTATTGCCTCCTTAACTGGTATTAAATTCTCCAATTCATATTCAAAGCAATTCCCATTTCCCACTTCTTGAAATATATCTGCAACATCACCATCTTTATGCCCAAAGGCAATAATTGGTTTGTGCATCGCTAAGTATTCAAACAATTTACCTGGAATGTTACCTTTACCTATCTCACTATTGAAAGTAAGTAATAATAAAAGTGATGATTTATTATACCACTCTAAAACTTCTGTATGGGTTATATAGCCATGCATTGTATGCTTTTGGCTAACTATATCTAACTTATTAAGTTCCTCAATTACTGCCTTATCAACAGTTCCCCCAATATGGATTTCTAGCAAATTTACTAGTTCTTTATTTTCACTGCAGGCGGCTTCCAAAGCTCTCCAAAAAACTCCTGGATTTCTTAAATGGTTTAATAATCCAAAGTGACTAATTATGAACTTATTATGAGCTTTTGAAGCTTTAGGGGCAACAGGTATATCGTCGTAGTCGTAACCGTTGGTTATTACTTCAACACTCTTTGCGCCTAGCTCTTTAAACATTTTAGCCCAGTTATAGCTAACCGTAAGGCAAAAATTTGAGTTTTCAAGGACGGCTTTCTCCAGCACTTCATATTTTTTTCTTGATCGAGCACTAATGTTATAATCGTCAAGCAAGTCAAGCTTTGACCAAGGATCTCTAAAATCTGCTATCCAAGGTAAGTTAGTTCTTCTCTTTAAAGCTAATCCAATAAGATGCATACTATGTGGAGGTCCTGTACTTACTATTACATCAACTGGGTTGTCCTGCAAGTATGTTTCAAGATATTTCACAGACTTTTTGACCCAAAATACCTTGGGGTCTGGAATAAAGACGTTCCCTCTCACCCATTTCGAGAAATTTGATATAAAGCTTTTTAAGGTGGATTTTTTAGAATTAGATTCTAATAATCCATTATTGATATTCTTCTTTGCTGAGCCCTTGCCTAATTTTTTATAAAAACTGTAAGGTTCCCATATTTCTGATTGCAACAGTTCGACCTCCTTTGGAATATCTTGCAAAAGAGTCAAATCTTTTGTGGAAAAATCAGGGTTAGACGGGGTATATATTATCGGTTGCCAACCATTTGAAGGAAGATACTTTGAAAACTTCAACCAACGTTGAACACCGCTACCGGCACTTGGTGGCCAATAATAAGTTATTATTAAAACGCGTTTCACGCTTTTTGTTCGGGTAGATTTTTGAGTTGTGAAAACAAAAAACCAAATAATAACAACATCAACAATCCACTAGATGCTAAGCTAACCATTGAGCTTCTTTTAAAGCTTTCAGGTTCAAATTTGAACACTATTTCTTTAGCACCAGCAGGCACATTTAAACCACGCAATATGTAATTGACTTTGGCATGAGGAGTCAGTTTTCCATCGATATATACGTTCCATCCGTTTTCATAAAATATTTCTGAAAATACTGCAAAACCGTCTTTATTTGCTTTACATGAATAAATCAATTCATTGTCCTTATAAGATATAAGCTCAATTGCACCATTACCACCAGACTTTATCCCTCCAATTTTATCCGCAAATTCACTTTGAATAACAGCCTGTTTATCCAGATTCAGTTCTTTTAAGGCCAATATTTCCTCATCAGCACTCTCAACTAGTTTTACCGATTGAACGAACCAAGCGTTACCATAAGCATAAGGGTTTTCAATTGCGGGCGCGTCTGGGTTGTAAATAATGTATTTCGTATTCATCATATTCAAGTACTTTCTTTCGCTTAAAACCTGAATAATGTCTTGCCCACCATTTTTTAATGACCCTATTATCGATTGCAATTCTTGATTGAGGTAAAAGTCAATAAAATCTTGATAATTACCCATTTTTACAGCAGAATACCCGCCTACACTCTTGTGAAAGAAAGACGTTCTTGATTCATTAAAAGGGTTATTAATTTGAAATACTCTAAAGTTGGTATTTTGATTATATACCCTATAGCGCTCATTATTAACAATATAATTTAAATTGGATTTCTGCTTGACTGAGAGACCCTTGCGTTTTTCAGAAACTGATTGTTCTATTATTTGACCTAAATCAGGCTTCAATGCTACAGTTCCATTAAGGATTGACTCATCAGCAGTATTTGGCAAATGCTCGTAATAATATGGTTTTAGTTTAACCCAGCGTTCATATTTACCGCGTTTCTTTTCATTGCTTACATAGCGTTTGTCAATCATCCATAAATCACCAATAATTAATACCGCAAGACTTATTGCTAAAATCTTTAGTTGCTGCTTCTTTATAAAATACCAACTTATAGCTCCACCTAGCAGAATGATGAAAATTGACCTAAACGCATCCCCGCGAACAACTCCAATTCTATATTCTTCTATTTGCTCCATCATTTTTGAACCTTGACTTGCATTAGCTCCAGCTAACATTTTGTCAAATTGTTGCATCTCTTGCGGACTAAAAAAGTCAAACAAGGTTCCCGGTATAAGCCCTATTATTAAGACAACGCCTATAAAACTTCCACCAGCAATAAGTAGTTTCTTTTTAAGGTCTTTGTCTTTTAATAGTTCTGGCTTCTGATAAAATTTATTAAGCACTAGCATTGCGCTCATAGGCACCATTAACTCGATAATTAACAGCGCCATTGAAGGTGTTCTAAATTTATTGTATAGAGGTAAATAGTCAACTAATAATTCAGTGAACCACATTGCATTTCTCCCCCATGCTACCAAGAAAAATAAAATTGTTGATATGAGTATTGGCCAACGATAGACTCCGTCTAAAACAAAAAAGCTAATTAAAAATAAAAACAATAGAAACGCACCAACATACACAGGACCAGAAGTAAAGGGCTGGTCTCCCCAATATGAATTAATTTGACGTCCTCGCTCATACTCTGCTGCACCACTAGCTCCTCCTTTAATTTCCGGAACAATTAGAGACCAAGTTTCACTTATTCCATATGACCACTGCGTCAAATAATCTATATCTAAACCACTCGTTTGGTTTTCATTTTTTTGACCATTAGGAGCAATAGTAAGTTCGCTTTTACCTCGCATAGATTCTTTAGTGTACTGATAAGTATTCCACAACATATCAGCATTGCAAAGAATTGCAATTACTCCTGCAATAACTATAACCGAAGTGCGCTTTACAAAATCTGGGATTGTTTTATTTTTAATTGCATCAACTAGAAAATAGCACCCAAATACAATCAACATCATTGCGAAATAATAAGTAACCTGAATGTGATTACTCAATATTTCAAAAGACATGAATACTGCAAAAATTAACCCACCCTTCATCAATTTACCTCTGTAGGTTAAAATAAAACCAGCTAACGCAGCGGGTAAATAACCTATCGCATGTAACTTCGAATTATGTCCCGCCTCTATCAAAATCGGGAAGTATGATGATAACATAAATCCAAAAGACCCAAGGATGGCGAGCCACGGCCCAACACCCAGCACCAACATTAATATGTAAAAGCAAATTCCCGCAACAAACAACAGGTTATGAGGTCCGTTTATGAATAGCTTATTTATGACAAAACGATCAATATGGTAAAATAGATTACTCCCATAAACCACTGAAACCTGATATGCCGGCATACCACCAAACAGGGCATTGGTCCAAAGTGGTTCCTCTTCGTATGTTTCTCTATGATCGTGGGTTGATTTTGACATACCCTTAAAAGAGCTTATGTCACCTTGAACTAATGAGTAACCTTCAATAGCTGGACTAAAGTAAATTAGTGGAACTATGTATAAAAGCAGAACCGCAATTATATGAGGGATCCATGCTTTAAAATCAATTTGCTTTAACATGCTTGTTGTTTTTCTGAAGGTACAAACCTAGAAAAATATATACCTCCACTATTCTACCTCTTCGAAGTCTACATATTCACCACCTTTTGGTTCAATGTTACCTTTATTCTTTTTTGGTGGCGGCTTCACAAACACATCACCCGACTTTTGAAAACCAGGGTCTTCTCCCTGATTATTTTGATGCTTCATTTGATCAGCCATTTTATTCTGAACCTTTTTAAAAAAAAATTTTATAGCCCAAGGAAATATGACCCGCATAATAATCCGAACCCCGAAATAAATTAGGCCAATAATTAAAAGTGTTCTTACTAATCCCACTATTTCTGCTTTTTCCACTAACGACTAAGGTAAAGATTACGCTCAGAAAAAATCTTTCTGAAATAACTATCTCTCAAATCAGGTATGAAACGTATTGCTTCCCCAGTGGATTTCATTTCTGGACCTAATTCCTTATTAACATTAGGGAATTTATCAAAACTAAATACTGGAATTTTAATTGCATAACCCTCTTTGTGAGGTTTAAAGTTAAAGTCTTTCACCTTTTTATCACCAAGCATAACTTTAGTAGCATAATTCACATAAGGCTCTCTATAAGCTTTAGCAATAAACGGTACCGTTCTACTAGCTCGCGGATTCGCTTCAATCACGTAAACAATTTCATCCTTAATCGCGAACTGGATATTTATTAAGCCTACTGTATTCAATTCAACTGCTAAAGTATTCGTTATATCTTCAATTTGAGACAACACAAAATCGCCCAAATTATAAGGAGGCAGTACCGCAAAAGAATCCCCCGAGTGAATACCAGCAGGCTCTATGTGCTGCATTATTCCTAAAATATGAACATCCTTACCATCGCAAATCGCATCAGCTTCAGCTTCTATTGCTCCTTCTAAAAAGTGATCCAATAATATCTGATTGTCTGGCATTGCCCGCAGAATATCAACAACATGGTGCTCTAAATCCTCATTGTTTATAACGATTTTCATTTTTTGACCCCCCAAGACATAACTAGGCCTAACCAATAATGGGTAACCAAGTTCGTCTGCTAATTCCAAAGCTTGTTCTGCAGATTCAACTACACCAAATTTTGGATAAGGAATATTTTTCTCTGCCAATAATTTTGAAAACCTACCTCTATCTTCAGCCAAGTCCAATGCATCAGAAGATGTCCCCATTATTTTTATTCCATAACGGGTAAGTTTCTCAGCTAATTTTAATGCAGTCTGACCTCCCAGCTGAACAATAACTCCTTCTGGCTTTTCATGCAAAATAATATCGTAGATATGTTCCCAGAATACTGGCTCAAAATAAAGCTTATCAGCTGTATCAAAATCAGTAGAAACTGTCTCTGGGTTGCAATTGATCATTACAGTTTCATAACCCGCTTCTTTAGCAGCTAAAACCCCATGCACACAGCTGTAATCAAATTCAATTCCTTGCCCAATTCGGTTTGGTCCAGAACCTAGGACTACAATCTTTTTCTTATCCGTTACTTTAGATTCATTCTCTAGTTCAAAGGTTGAATAGTAAAATGGAGTTTTAGCAGGAAACTCCGCCGCACAAGTATCAACCAATTTAAATACACGGTTAATACCTGCATTTGATCGTTTGGTAAATACTTCGCTTTCCAAACATTTAACCAAATGTGCTATTTGTCTATCAGCATAACCTTTTTGTTTTGCTTCGTATAGCAATGCATCTGGCAACGCATTAATAGTGTACTTTTCAATCTCATTTTCGAGCATAATCAATTCTTCGATTTGCTTCAAAAACCAGAAATCTATTTTCGTTCTGTCGTGTATTGTCTTAAAAGGGATACCAATTTTTATTGCGTCGTAAATATGAAATAATCGATTCCAACTAGGGTGTTTTAATGAATGTAAAATTTCATCTTGATTAGTGATTCCTTTTCCATCTGCGCCAAGCCCATTTCGCCCTATTTCTAATGACTGGCAGGCCTTTTGAAGCGCTTCTTGGAAGCTTCTACCAATACCCATTACCTCTCCAACCGACTTCATTTGAAGTCCTAGTTCTCTGTCTGAACCTTTGAATTTATCAAAGTTCCAACGTGGAATTTTTACAATCACATAATCTAAAGTCGGCTCAAAAAATGCCGAAGTTGATTTTGTAATTTGATTTTCTAGCTCATCCAAATGATATCCAATAGCCAATTTAGCGGCAATTTTTGCAATGGGATATCCAGTTGCCTTTGAAGCTAAAGCTGATGACCTAGATACTCTAGGGTTAATTTCAATGGCAATAATATCTTCATTTTCATCAGGGCTCACGGAAAACTGAACATTACAGCCTCCAGCAAAATCGCCAATTGCACGCATCATTTTGATAGCCATGTCTCGCATTTTTTGATAGGTTTTATCAGAAAGGGTGAGAGCTGGTGCAACTGTAATGCTATCGCCAGTATGAATGCCCATTGGATCGAAATTCTCAATAGAGCAAATGATGATTACATTATCATTTTTATCTCGAAGCAGCTCTAATTCAAATTCTTTCCAACCCAATAGAGCTTTGTCAATCATCACCTCGTGAATTGGTGATTTGTGCAATCCTGAATCTAAAAGGCCTTCGTATTTATCAGCATCCCAAACAAAAGAAGCTCCAGAGCCTCCCAATGTAAAGGATGGCCTAATGCATAGGGGAAAGCCGAATTCCTGTGCTATTTCTTTTCCTTCAAGAAAAGATTTTGCAATTTTTTGAGGAGCCATTGGAATACCTATTTTATCCATTAGCACTCTAAATTTTTGTCGATCTTCAGTTATATTTATTGCGTCAATATCCACCCCAACAATACTCACTCCATGTTCTTCCCAGATACCCATTTCATCGCACTCGATAGCTAAGTTTAGAGCCGTTTGCCCACCCATAGTTGGTAATACTGCATCGATATCTGGATGTTTTTTTAATATGAATTCTATGCTTTCTGGATCCAAAGAGCGTAAATAGACATTGTCAGCTGTTACCGGATCAGTCATAATAGTAGCCGGATTGGAATTTATTAAGGTAACAGTAATTCCTTCTTCACGCAATGATCGTGAGGCCTGGGAGCCGGCATAATCGAATTCACATGCTTGGCCAATTACTATTGGACCACTTCCGATAATCAAAATATGCTTGATACTTTTATCTCTTGGCATAATATAAAACTTGAAAAATTAATGAAGAATTGGAGTAGAAAAAGCAACAAAAAGGTGTTGTTTGGCATTGTTTGGGCTTGAGGAAAAGTGCAATCATGGACGTTTCTAAAATCACCTTAATTTTAGGCTGCAAATTTAAAGCAAAGCTTTCGTTTTGAACTTGAACGCATAACATTAGTTTTGAACGGTTGTGAATAACTTAGAATATTTGGAGTATAATAACTTAAAACTATCCTATTTGGTAAAAGGATCTGGTTCAAAGGGATTAATTTGCTTTCATGGGTTTGGACGAAATGCAACAGATTTTATGGCTCTTAATCTGAGTTCTGACCTAAAAATCATAAGTATTAATTTGCCCTTTCACTCCGAATCTAAATTTCTGGAAAAAGATCTAGAAAAAACATTTCGTAAAGAAGATTTGAGGTACTGCGTTTCAAAATTGATAGAAAATGAAAAAATCGAATCGACCTTCATTGTAGGATATAGCCTGGGAGCTAAAGCAGCTTTGTGCCTTTTAGAGTCTAACACGATCAAAGTAAATGGAGCTGTATTATTTGCTCCTGATGGCTTTAAAAGCAATCCTTGGTACTGGTTTGCCAGTCAAACTAAAATTGGCGAGTCGCTTAATAAAATGAGTATTAGAAAGCCTTGGATATTTAATGCTTTTTTAAAGCTGAGTAAAACTGTCGGTTTTGCTTCTGAAAGACAACTAAAATTCGCCGAAGAACAGATGTATACAATAGAAAAACGCGAATTAGTATATAATATCTGGAGGGCTCATCGAAAATTGAAAGCCAACCTAAATGAAATTAGTTCTAGAATTAAACTCGAACATATACCCCTTAAAATTGTTTTAGGCAAGTTCGACAAGATTATTCCCGCAAGTCAAATTAAAAAATGGTCATCAAGTTCTCCTCCTTCAGTATTAATTGAAGAGAAGTGCGGACACGTAATACCCGTTGAAATAATGGAGAGACAAATTTCTTTGCTTATTTAGCAACCGTAGTTGGTTTTGACCAATCATGTTTAGGCACAAAATACAATAGTATTAACCCTATGACAAAGAAAGCCGCCAATGCAAAAATTGAATTCCTTAAAGACCCTGTTAAACCTTCAATAAGGCCATAAGATAAGGTACCTATAACAATTCCTATCTTTTCTAAAACATCGTAAAAACTGAAGTAAGAGGCGTGGTCATCTGTTACCGGCAACATTTTTGAATATGTACTTCTAGACAAAGCTTGAATCCCTCCCATTACGAATCCAACAATACTTGCTGTAATGTAAAAATCTACCGGTGTTTGTATAAAGTATGCCCAAAAACAAACAAAAATCCACATCAAAACTGCGACTTTTAGCACTTTAATATTTCCAAACTTCTTTGACATCCGGCTAAAAATTCCAGCACCTAATATTGCAATAAACTGAATCAACAATACAGATATTATTAATCCCGTTTTTCCAGCATCATCGCTTCCCCAGTCTACTTCTTTTGCAGCAAACAAAACAGCCATTAGCAAAACGGTTTGAACTCCCATACTATAAACGAAAAATGCACTGAGGTATCTTTTAATCAGCGTAATGTGCTTCAGTTCATTCCAAACTTTTTTAAGTTCTTGAATACCTTTCCATAAGTTAGCTTTCTCATGGTGACTCTCATTTGTATAAGTCGGCAATTTCAAGAAGGTATATTGAGCAAATCCTATCCACCAAACCATTACGATTGGAAATGAGTATCGTGCATTCATTCCCCCAATCATTATTAACAAGAGTATCCCAATAAGTAATAGGGCCGACCCAATGTAACCCATAGAAAACCCTTGAGCACTTAGTTTATCATGATCCTCTGGTTCGGCAATTTCAGGCAAATAAGCATTGTAAAACACTAAGCTTCCCCAAAATCCAATGCTAGCAGTGAAGACGGAAATCATGCTTAACTCCAAATAATCAACATTAAAAAAGTACAATGAACCACATGAGATAGCACCGACATAACAAAACAGTTTTAAAAAAAACTTTTTGTTCCCCCAAAAATCTGCAAGTCCGGATAACAGAGGAGATAAAAATGAAACAACCAAAAACGATGCTGATATTACGTAGGAGTATAACTCTGTATTTGAAAACAGGTAACCAAAAAACTCAACTTTATCCGTGATTAAGGTGCCATCTTCTCCCTTTTGCGAAGTTACAGCCTCATAGAATGTAGGGAATATTGCAGTGGTAACAACAAGTGGGTAAACGGAATTTGCCCAATCGTAAAATGCCCATGCCCACTGTAGTTTTTTATCGTTTTTTTCTCTCAAACCCTTGAATACTTAATTGAACACAGCGATTTAATTGCTTCCCTTTTTCGATTGAATTATCGGCCAATGGCTTTAATTCCCCATTGTTCTCAACTTCAATATTTTTATCACCTAAAACATTGCCCAAGATAGATAAAATGTAATCCGAACGTCTAACCGAGAGCAAATAATTATAATCATTGCTTGCATTTGAGTCTGTGCCTCCTATAACCGTTGATTGAAAAACATCCAAATCTCTCAGTTCAATTTTCCATTTAACTAATCGTTCAAATTCACTTTTATCCAACTCAAATTTATCGCTATCAAAATAAAAGGTGTTCGCCATTGTAATCGTATCTAAACTAGGCTTGTTTGCACTATAATTTTCTTGCCGATTTACGTCTTTGCAAGTTTGATCTGTTTTAATTTCAACAACTGATACATCATCCAATAAATAGTAAGAATTCCAGCCTAAACTTCCACCAGTGCTAAACTCATTGATACTTTTTACATGACGATCTGGTTCGAGAAAATTTCCAATTGTTAAGAATCGCTCATTTCCTTGAGCAACAAATTCTTTACTCACCTTTATCCAACCCAATTCTGGCACAATGGGTTCAGAATAGTTCGATAATATTTGAGGCGATTTATACATTGCAGCAAACATTTCTACGTATTCTTTATTTTCCGAGAGGAACATTCCAATTTGATCGATATATTGATACGAATCTGCAGCTCGAATGTGAAAGGTGCCGCAATAAATGTGGTTTTTTATAAGAGTATCTCTTAACTCAACGCCAATATATTCAATAACGTCAGGATAACCACCAAAAAGAATTAGCCCTACATATCCTCGGCCTGAAAATGAATCGCCATTACTATACTTACAGTCGGTTCTAAAATATTCTGGAGTGCCCGTATTTCCAGCATACCATTTTTTAGTTTTATTCAATTGACGAAGGCCAGTTGGGCAATCATAAAAAAGCTCAAAACCTGGATTTGGAACCAAGTTTTGAGCTAAAATATTTATTGGCGCAAGCCAAATAATACAAAGAGTTATTTTGTACAATTACCTTACAATAAATTCCACTCTTCGGTTTTCTGCATTTGCTTGCGCATCCATACCGTCTACTTTTGGATTGTTGTATGCATCGCCCTTGTGATTTATTCTGTTAGCGTCAATTCCTTTTTCAGTCACTAAGTACGTATATACAGCTTTTGCTCTTTCTGCGCCAACTTCTTCCAATTCTGTTTGAGCTGCGTGACCGACTAATTCAATATTCATATTAGGGTTTTCAGTTAATATGTCAGCCACTTTATCTGCACTTGATCTGTCTTGGTCACCAAGAATCGCAAGGTTCTTTTTGAAATGAATAACCATATGTGCTAATCTTTCCTCTGGAGTACCTTCGATGTCTGTACTTACATTTTTTGTATAAACGACATCCAACTCTGGTCCCGTCTCAGGTATAACTTGGCAGTCGCATGGCACTTCTAAGTGGCCTAGGGCAATTACTGAAACTGCATCAACAAAGTAGTAACCATCTCTTGTCTGTGGAATTTTGAATTCACGAGGTCTTCTCATTTTCTTAGTTTTCACTGCAGTTTGGGGAGCAAAGTTTCCTATAGTTACATAACGCTCGGTTCCGTCAGCAGTAAAAGGTTGACATACTTCTACCCAATCAAACATGTCCTCTACAATTAAGTTTCCACTATGCGTCAGTTGTGGTGTGATATCATAAGCTTCGATGTCCTTTGCTCTAATTCCTTTTGAACTTACATACATTCCAATGTTATCCACAGCATATTTAGAAATATCACTTAATTGGACATTCATTTTCAAGCAGTACCTTTTGCCTTCTACTAATTTCTTAGGGAGCTTAGTTTGCAAATACGTCCTTGGACTAGCTTCTCTTTCTGAATATGCTAAAAAACCCGCGTAGTGTTCGCCTTCTTTTGTTTCACATCTTCCTCTTACATTAAGCGGAATAGATACTTCTTCCTTTTTCGAACCAACTTCATACAAATCCGCTTCTGGAGTTCCCTCAGGAGAATACCACTCTAAAGCCAATGTTAATTGTCCTGGACCTTTAATTTTTTTCTCGACATTATCAAAATTTGGATTTCCAATTTTATTCACCTGAGCGGCTCCTGTTGCCCCAAGGATAAATGTCATTATTACTGCTACAATTGAATTTTTCATAGTTCTAAAATTTATGTTCTTTAATAGTATTAATAAATAGCTTCACTTTCTCAGGGTTGGTATCTGGATAAACTCCATGTCCTAAATTGGCGATGTGCTTTTGACCGCCAAAGTTATTCAACATCGATTTAGTTTCCAAAACCAACTCTTCATTTGAAGCATAAAGTAAACAAGGATCTAAATTACCTTGCAATGTTTTTTCCTTTCCAATCAATCTTCTTGCCATTTCTGAAGAAGTATGCCAATCAAGCCCTATTGTATTGCAGTTAAGCCTACCAATTTCTTCTATTGCAAACCAAGCACCTTTCGCAAATACTGTTATTGGAACTTCGTTTACTGCATCACATATTTGACGAAGGTAATTCAATCCAAATTCCAAGTAATGCACTTTTGGCAAAATTCCCGCCCAACTATCAAATAGCTGCACCATATCTGCTCCAGCTTCAATCTGTGCTTTCAAATAAACAATAGTACTGTCAGTAATTTTTTGCAACAAATCATGGGCCGCCTCCGGTTCTTGGTATAAAAACTTTCTCGCCTCAGAAAACGTCTTTGAACCTTTTCCTTCAATCATGTACGAAAAAATGGTCCATGGAGCGCCAGCAAAACCAATTAGAGGAACCCTTCCATTTAACTCTTTTTTAGTTATACTGATTGCATCCGTCACATACTTGAGGTCAAAATAGGGATCAGCAATTTTTAATTTTAGAATATCAGAAGCACTTTTAATTGTAGTATCGAATATTGGCCCTACTCCCTTTTCCATCCTATAAGGCAAGCCCATTGCATCTGGAATCACTAGAATATCAGAAAAGATTATCGCTGCATCAACTCCTAGCAAATCCACGGGTTGAATAGTAACTTCAGCAGCCAATTCTGGTGTTTCTACTAATTCCTTAAATCCTGAAAGTGAAGCTCGAACAGCACGATACTCAGGCAATATTCTACCTGCTTGACGCATTAACCAGACTGGAACACGTTCTACATTTTCGCCGTTAGCGGCGCGTAAAATCAAATCATTCTCAAAATTCACGGTGCAATAATAATACACCACATTGAGGAATCCTAAGAAAGAATCTTTAAGTGTGAATGGGGTTCTAAATTAATAGAAAATAAAAATGGGACTAAGCTTGTGGCGAAGTCTTCACAGGCTGTTGACTATAAGCTGGACATCTTTCATGACTCTTGCACGAAGAAAAAACTAAACCTAAAATCATTACAAAAGCTGCAAAAGTTGCTATCTTTTTCATGTTATTACATCTCTAAATGCCCTGCAAATGTATTTATATTAGAAACTTATATTACAATTACCAAAAATAAAAATACTAACAATCGAGTATTAATGAAGCTTAAATATGCTCCATTTCTTCTAATTTCCACCTTTTTTTTAACTCTTTTCTGCAGCTGTAAAAAAAGTCAAGAAGAAAAAAATACCATTCCTGAAGTTTACTGGGCCTCGCCTGAAATAAATAAAGAATTAACTGCAGGGTCTGAAGTTTACGTAACCTTATGGTGCACATTCTCAAGTAAAATAAACTCAATAACTGTAAGCTTAATTTCTCCGGAATCCGATCTAAACAAAGAACTGTACTCTAAGCAAATTAACAGCCTAATTTCGAAAGTCGATTTTAAATTTGTTATTGACTCTGGCATTCAAGAGTCTAAATTGCAATTGAACGCAAGCATTAGAACTGGTGCTGGTGTAAATAACTTTAAAAGGGATATAAGAATCGCAGGCAACTCTGATAATACCTCGTTTGGTTTAGTAAAAATTCTAAAAAAAGAATTCGGGAAGTTTACTTTGCAACAACTTAGTTCCAATTTATTGAATATAAATTCTTCTAGAACTTATAATCATGAATTCGAATCATCAATTTCAATAAATCAAAAGATTTTTATTTCAACAAAAAAAACAGGCGGGTTGATTGAAATAAACTCCAATCTGGAAGAACAAACTTTATTAGAAAATAAGTTTGGTGCTTACCCATTTATTCGCTCAATGGCTGAATATTCTTCAAGTGTTTACGCCGCAATTTCTAACCCTAGTAATCAGATAATAGGATTTAATAGTTCAGGGCGAGAAACCGTTCGAGCCGGCCTCCAATTGGACGTCTCTGAAGAAATATTAATAATCGACGACCTTATTTATAGTATTGAGCGCTCAACTAATGGTGGCTCATTCATTATTGCTAATTACAACCTTAGAACAGGGGGCTATATTTCAAATCAAAATTTACCGCGCCTGATTCAGGAGCCTCATTTATTTGATTTTGAAAACAAAAATCAAGTTTACTTTTATCATAATGTGAATGGTCAAGTTCAAATTGAACGCTTATCTCAAAGCGAAAACAATGTATCAATTATTGACAATATAACGGGAATTTGCATTGATCAGAAACCGCTTAGAATATCAAATTCAGAGGTTATTATTCCTTTGGAAAGAGTGCTGTACTTGTTTACAAAAGACCACCTAAAAAGTAAGCTATTCAGCTTAAATGATAAAATTAAAGTGGTTAAACTTAATGCTTCAAAAGACCGATTAGCGATCTTAACCCAAACTTCCTTGATTCTATTGAACTACCCAACTCTTGAGGAAATTTCGAGAACTAGTGCTATTGAAGATATAGTGGATATTCAGTTTCTTGACTAATTACCTAACCTTCAACAACACCCATTTTACTAAACTTTTCAATCCGTAAATTGACACGTTCTTCGGCATCTAATTTCCAAAGCTCGGTTAAGTTTTGTTTGATGGCCTTGCGCACAAATGAAAAGGCCTTTTCTCTATCTGCATGAGCTCCTCCAACTGGTTCAGAAATTATTCCATCAATTAACCCATTGCTTAACATATTCTCTGCGGTAAGTTTCAACGCATCAGCTGCTGTTTCTTTATGGTCCCAATTTCTCCATAAAATTGCAGAACAATTCTCCGGAGAAATAACTGAATACCAAGAATTTTCAAGCATCAACACTTTATCGCCAACCCCTATTCCTAATGCGCCACCGGAAGCTCCCTCTCCTATTACAATACAAATCACTGGCACAGTGAGTTGTGCCATTTCAATCAAGTTTCTTGCAATTGCCTCACCCTGCCCACGCTCTTCAGCTTCCAAGCCTGGATATGCGCCTGGTGTGTCAATTAAAGTAACAATTGGCTTATTGAATTTCTCCGCCAATTTCATTAATCGCAAGGCCTTTCTATAACCTTCTGGGTTTGGCATTCCAAAATTTCGATATTGACGCATTTTAGTGTTTTCACCTTTTTGCTGACCAATAAACATAACCGATTGTCCCTCGAACAATCCAAAGCCCCCTATCATAGCTTTATCATCCTTTACATTTCTATCACCATGTAATTCAATAAAAGTGTCTTTGGTTAATGCTTTTATATACCCAAGGGTATAAGGTCTCTCAGGGTGTCTAGAAGTTTGAACACGTTGCCAAGGAGTCAGTTCCTTATAAATTTCCTTACGTGTCTTTTCAATCTTTGCCTCAAGATCGATAATAGTATCTTTTACGTCAACTTTTCCCTTTGCTTCTGTTTGCTGCGCTTTTTCAAGCTGCTCAAACAAATCAGCTATCGGCTCTTCGAAATCAAGAAATACAGGCATAATTCATATTTTAGATTGGCAAAATTAGCATAATAGAAGTAAGAGCAAGTATTCTAATTATGTTTGTCTAACATGATTTGTTTCCCAAACTGTAAAATAAATATTGGCCTTAATATCCTGAACAAAAGAGATGATGGGTTTCACGAAATTCAAAGCGTATTTTATCCAGTAGGTATCAGAGATGCCTTAGAGATTAATCGTTCTAAAGAAACAACTGTTGCAATTTATGGCGCGAAGATTCAAGGTGAAGCTAAGTCCAATTTAATTTACAAAGCTTGGGAGTTATTAAATGAAGAATATGATATAGCTCCAGTTGCTATTTCGTTACTGAAAAAAATACCTACTGGAGGAGGACTTGGTGGAGGTTCAGCAGATGGATCATTTATGATTAACCTATTAAATGATTTCTTTGAGCTTGCCTTGCCAGCGGAAAAGCGTTTAAAATATGCAGCCGTTCTAGGCAGCGACTGTCCGTTTTTTATAAATAATAAGCCTTCAATAGTAACTGGCCGAGGTGAATATTTACAGCCCATTAGCTCGGACTTAACAGGCTATCATTTACTTCTTGTAAATCCTAAAATTCATATTTCTACTAAAGAAGCATTCCAACTTGTTAAACCGGAAAACAGATTACCCTTTAACATAGAGTCTATCGAAAACTTAGACTTTAATTATTGGAAAACTCATCTAACTAATGACTTTGAAAAACCTATTCTAAAGAAATATCAAGAAATTGAAAAAATAAGAAGTAGGCTAATAAATATGGGCGCATTTTTCACCTCATTATCAGGAACTGGAAGCACATACTATGGTTTGTTTGAAGACAAACCAAATTATAAAGGCCAATTTCATAATTGTGAAGTATGGGACGTTCAACTATAAATTACTTTGGTGCAATTCGATAGATATAAAATGACATTATACCATAAAGTATGTTAGGAATCCAACAAGCATAAAACGGAGAGAGCCCGGCATTAGTTGCATAGACTGTAGCCACCTTTATAGCAAAAATATAAGTAACGGCAATGAGAAGCCCAAGAGCTAGATGAGCTCCAATTCCTCCCCTAACCTTTCTGCTGCTCATACAAACACCTATAAATACCATGATAAAGGTTGCGAACGGCACCGAAGTTCGCTGATGTTTTTCAATTAAATGATAAGTAACATTCTCTGATCCACTAAGAATTTCACGATCTATATATCGATTTAACTCGGGTGTACTCATCATTTGCGTGGTATATTCTAGACGTTCTTCAAATTCGGAAGGGTGCAATTCAAGAATTGTATCTAACGATCTACCGCGTTCTAAACGTTCTTCATCTCCATCAATAAATCGCTTGACATAGTTATGTATAACCCAGCATTCTTTAGTCGTATCCCATTGCGCATAATCAGAGCTAATTTTAAAAATCATTTCTCGACCTTTATAATGCTCTAACGTGAATTTATATCCAATATCGCTTTGAACATTGTATTTTTCGAAATAGACAAAATCATTATCACCGATTTGCTTGTGAATATCATTGTCGTAGTTCTTATAGGCCATTTTAAAATAATCTTCTTCAAATTTTATTCTGACTTTATTCGCATTTGGAATTAAATAGTGATTGAGCATGAGTGACATAGAAGCCAATATTATAGAGCAAATCAAATAAGGAAAAAGCATCCTTTTAAAAGAAACTCCACTGCTTAAAATAGCTACAATTTCAGTCTGACTAGCCATTTTTGAAGTAAAGAAAATTACCGTTATGAAAATTAAAAGAGGGCTGAACATATTGCCATAAAACAGAACGAAATTGAAATAATAGTCGACTATTAACCCAATAAAAGGCGCTCCTCGTTCCGTAAAATCATCCATTTTCTCGCTGTAATCGAAAATGCAAGCGATGAGCATAATAATTCCAAGAATAAAGAAGAATGTTGTCAAAAACTTCTTGATTATATAGATGTCAATAATCTTCACCTATTTATAATTTTCTTGAAATCTTTGGTAACATCATTTTTTTCCAATCGGCAAAAGTACCCGCCTCTATTTGCGCTCTAGCTTCTCCAACCAGCCACAAATAAAAACCTAAATTATGAATTGATGAAATCTGAGCTCCTAACATTTCTCTAGATGTTACCAAATGCCGCAAATAAGCTTTAGAGTACACCGTATCTACATAGGTATTACCAGCAGAATCTATTGGAGAAAAATCACGTTCCCACTTTTTATTTTTGATGTTGATAATACCCTCAGAGGTAAACAGTTGACCATTACGTGCATTGCGTGTTGGCAATACACAATCAAACATATCCACACCTAAAGCAATGCATTCCAGTAAATTAGCAGGAGTTCCTACTCCCATCAAATACCTTGGTTTTTCTTTTGGTAGAATATCACAAACCAATTCAGTCATTGCGTATAGTTCTTCGTGAGGCTCTCCTACGGATAGGCCGCCAATCGCGTTTCCAAAAGCATTTTTACTTGCAACGTACTCTGCGGATTGTTTTCTTAAATCGTTGTAAACACTTCCTTGAACAATTGGAAATAAAGCTTGTTGGTGTCCGTATTTAGGTTCAGTGGATTCCATTTGCGATATACACCTGTCCAACCAACGATGCGTCATATGCATTGAGTTTTTTGCGTATTCATAATCGCAAGGGTATGGAGTACATTCATCAAATGCCATAATGATATCAGCGCCAATAGATCGCTGGATATCGACTGCTCGCTCTGGAGAAAAAACGTGTTTTGATCCATCTATATGAGAAGCAAATTTGACTCCTTCTTCAGTAATTTTTCTAGTTCCCGACAGAGAATATACTTGGTAACCTCCACTATCTGTAAGTATTGGCTTTTCCCAACCAATAAATTTGTGCAATCCTCCAGCCTCTTCCAAAATAGATGTTCCTGGTCTTAGAAACAGATGATAAGTATTTCCTAAGATAATTTGGGCAGCTATTTCATCCGTAAGTTCTCTATGATGGACTGCTTTTACAGAACCTGCAGTTCCAACGGGCATAAAAATCGGTGTTTTGATTGTTCCATGGTCAGTTTCCAAAACCCCTGACCTTGCCTTAGAATGAGGGTCTGTCGCACTTAGTTTAAATTCCATATCTTGATAAAGTGTGCAAAGATACATCGGACATGCTTGTTTAAAAGTTAATCCGGTTTTTCTATGTTAAGCACTCATTTTTAAAACCTTTGCAACATGGAGCAAATCGCAGCATCGCCTTTATTTTGGCCACTATTCGGTTTTTTTTTATTAAAAATGGGGATACTGTTGTTCATTAATCTTCGATTAAGTTTAATGAAACCGTGTAATGGAGTTTTCAAAAAAGCAATTTCTATAATTATATGTGCTAGAAACGAATCCGACAATCTTCAAAAATTTCTTCCTGATATTTTAAATCAAGATTACCCAGAGTTTGAGGTAGTAGTTGTAAACGATCGTTCTTCAGATGGCACAGAGGATATTTTAAGAGCATTTGAACTAAAACACTCAAACTTAAAAGTAACGTTAATACAAGAAAATAACAAATTCAATTTCAACAAAAAATTTGCACTTACCATTGGAATAAAAGCTGCTTCCAATGACCATATCCTGTTAACAGATGCGGACTGCAAGCCCATATCAAATCAATGGTTAAAGAATATGGTAGCCCCTTTTGAAAAAGGCAAATTTATTGTAGTGGGATACGGAGGATATTTGAAAGAAGCTGGTTTTGTGAACAAAATGATAAGAGCAGAAACACATTTGATTGCTCAACAGTATTTTGGTCTTGGCCTATTAAACATTCCATATATGGCGGTTGGAAGAAACATGGCTTACAACAAAAATTTATTTTTTAAAAATAAAGGCTTTTCAAGTCATCAACACTTGAATAGTGGTGATGATGATTTATTTATGAACGAGAATGCCACGAGAGGCAACACTGCCTTTGTTTTCGATAGCAATTCATTTACATCGTCCATTTCAAAAAACACCTGGAGGGATTATTTAGAGCAAAAACGAAGACACTTAACGACTGGTATAAGATACAAACCTTCAACCCAATTTTTTCTGTTTTTTGCAACACTTATCAATTTGACTTTTTATCTTTTTTCATTTTTTTGCTTGTTCTTCTATTCGGTTAACCTTGCTGCAGTAGTTGCATTGTTGTTAGTATTTTTGACAAGTATGGTTGTATCATTTAAAGGACTAAAAACCACCAATTCACTTGACTTACTACCTTGGATATTTATATCCGATATCTTTATACTATTGTTTCATCCTTTTGCATTGTGCTATAATTATTTGCAGAGCGGCAGTTTATGGAAGAATTATTAAATAGCAACCTTTCTGATAAGGCCAAATATGACTATACTTTGGTTCGTAGAGCTCTGGATGATAACGATGAAAAGGCGTACACCCAAATCATGGCGCGCTATAGAGAGCCTATTTACTATATGCTCCTAAAAATGATTCGAAGTGAAGTTGATGCTGAGGATTTGACTATCGAAGCTTTTGGAAAAGCATTCAAAAAGCTGGATCAATACGAGCCTACCTATGCGTTTAGCACTTGGCTTTATAAAATAGCATCTAATAATTGCATCGATTTTATTCGCAAGAAAAAAATGAAAACACTTTCGCTCGATGCTACTTTAGAGGGTGAAGAAAATAGCAGAAAATATGAACCGGTTGCTGATACATTAACTCCAGAAGAAGAGGCTATAAAAAGTCAGAAAATAATAGTGATGCATAAAGTTGTAGATCAATTAAAGCCACGTTACAAATCTTTGATTGAACTTCGTTATTTCAAAGAATATTCCTACCAAGAAATTGCCAAGGAATTAAATCTACCCCTTGGAACATTAAAAGCTCAATTATTTAGAGCAAAGGAGTTACTCTACGAAATACTTAAAGATCGTAGAAGCAGTATTTAAAACTATGTCGATTCGAACACTAGAAAAGTATTTTCCCAATCTTACGGATTTACAAAAGCAACAACTTGGTAAACTTCAAGGCTTGTACTCGGAATGGAATGAAAAAATCAATGTTATTTCCAGGAAAGACATCGATGAACTTTTGGAACGTCATATTCTACATAGCATAAGTATTTCATTGTTTTATGATTTAGATAATGCGCAAGATTTACTTGACATTGGAACGGGCGGCGGGTTTCCTGGAATTCCTCTTGCAATTATAAATCCAACTTCAAATTTTGTATTAATTGATAGCATCGGCAAAAAAATAAAGGTAGTCAATGAGGTATGTAAATCAATAGGACTTAAAAACTGTATTGGTCTGCATGAAAATGCAAAGCACCATAAATCGATTTATGACATCGCCGTTAGCAGAGCTGTAACAGCATTTGACCCATTTCTAGAGTTTACTTCTCCCCTATTAAAAAACAATGGGAAAATCCTCTACTTGAAAGGCGGAGATCTAACTGAAGAACTGAAAAATGCATCTAAAAACATTCAACTCTTTTCACTTTCCGAGAAAATTGAAGGTGAGTTTTTTGAGACTAAAAAACTGGTACTTTACTCAAAATAAATGCTTTAAAAAAACCTTTTAATATATAGGCATTTGAGTCTTTTAATAATTGAAAATTTATTTGAATAAACATTGATAATACATCCAAAATAATTTTACTTTTGCGGCTCGTTTTTCGAAACAAATAATACACTACAATGAAAAGAACGTTTCAACCGTCGAATAAGAAGAGAAAGAACAAACACGGCTTTAGAGAAAGAATGGCAACTAAAGGTGGACGTAAGGTATTAGCTAGTCGCAGAGCTAAAGGAAGAAAGAAACTTACTGTTTCTGACGAATTACCTAAGAAATAATATTGGGGTTTCCCATTTATAATATTAAGAAAGGGCGGTTTAACCGCCCTTTTTTTATGTCATAGAATGTAACTTTGTTTTTTAATTATCGATTATGACTTATGATTTTTGTGTAGTGGGCGGTGGTATTGTTGGACTTGCAACAGCCTACAAGCTGCAGTGTAAATTCCCTGATCAAAATATTCTTGTTCTAGAAAAAGAAAATCGATTTGCTCCACACCAAAGTGGAAACAATTCGGGAGTTATTCATTCTGGCATATATTACAAACCAGGCTATTACAAAGCAAAAAATTGTGTTGATGGCCGTCGTGAGTTAGTAGCTTTTGCAAAAGAGCACAATATTGCTCACGATATTTGTGGAAAAATTATAGTCGCAACCAACGAAAGTGAACTCCCTTTTTTGGCACAAATTCATCAAAATGGAATTGAAAATGGAGTTGAAGATATAGAAGAAATTGGCCCAGATAGAATTAAAGAAATAGAACCTCATTGTGAAGGAATAAAAGGACTGCGCGTGGGTTGCACCGGTATAATTGATTATGTGGGCGCTACCGACAAACTAGCTGAATTACTTGAAGGGTTAAACCCCAATTCGAAGGCTTTAATTAACCACGAGGTACTAGGCATTAAAAAGCAGAATGGCATCAGCGTTATCGAAACTAATAATGGAGACTTTAAATCTGCACGAATGATTTTCTGCGCTGGCCTCCAAGCGGATAGATTAGCGAGAAAAGATGGTGTAAACATTAAGGAAAAGGTTGTTGGATTCCGCGGTGATTATTACGAATTGACCGAACAAGGCAAGCATAAGGTTAAACATCTTATCTATCCAGTTCCAAATCCTGAGTTTCCCTTTCTTGGAGTTCACTTTACACGTATGACAAACGGTGAAATAGAATGTGGGCCAAATGCTGTTTTCACCTTTAAACGAGAAGGGTATGGAAAAACTGACTTCGACCTAAAAGACACCATAGATGCCTTAACTTATGGTGGAACTTGGAAATTATTCTTCAAGAATATCTCCTTTGGAATAAATGAATACAGAAGAGCTTTTAGCAAAAAACTATTCTTAAAGACACTTCAGCGACTGATACCGTCGCTAACAATGGAAGATCTTAAACCAGGCAGAGCCGGAGTAAGAGCGATGCTTTTATCGACAAATGGTGATACTAAAGATGATTTCAGGATTGAATATAAAGACAATAGCATTCATGTATTAAACGCTCCAAGTCCGGCGGCAACTGCTTGTTTAGCAATTGGGAATGAAGTCGTTAATATGGCTACTAAGCACTTCAAATTAGAGTCTAAATAAAAAGAAAGCTCGACATTATTCTGTTGGAGGATCTTTGATTAAATAATGAGCTCTGCTATTTGGATTAATCATTGTTGTATCTATCGGACCATATTTTAATAAATGATGCATTAACTTCATTTGACATTCCGTCATCCCATTCCCACCATCATTTGATTCCATAAAATTATTACACGCTTTTAAAGGACAAGGCTTGTAGCCTTCGCAACTGGTGCATGGACCTAGGCGATGCTCATAGTGCCCCAATCCCAAACCATGACCTACTTCATGGGCTATATGGGTTCCTATTCCCCAAATATCAAATTCCTTTGTATAAACTTGATACATTCCTTCGAAATACAAAACGTTATTTTGGAATCCAAAACCATCTTTACAGCCTCTTGTCATACAAATATTACGTCCTCCATAAGCTCTCGGCTTAATTCCCGAGAGCAGAATGTGAACACAGTGCTTTTTCTCAAATTCACTAAGCAAGTCGTTTTCTAAAACAAATTCACTGTAAAGGTCTTTATGGTCGTATTCGCCATAAACCCTAGCCTTGGACCCGTTATTTGAATTCCAAAATTTAATATCAATAATCCGAAAGCGTATTTTAGAGTCCTTAATGTAGTTGCCAACCAAAGGCACCGGTTTTTCCACATTACTTAAAAATTGATTAGCTCCACGAATTTCACCTCTTAGCCATTCTATATCTGGTGCCGTATCTTGAAAATTCCCCTTCCCAAGAGAATCATTAAAAACATGAAAAATTAAATTCAATGATTTTATATTCTCTTTTTCCAAATCAATTTCCTGAAATGAGTATGGTATTCGCTCGGTAGACTCCAAAGGTGTTTGCAAAATAGAGCAGCCCAAAAGCACGCAAAATGAAATTGCTAGAAAAAAAAGTAGTTTGAAATTCATTGGCTAAAAATAACCAGAAAGGCAGTTAGACAAATATTACTCTACCAACTTATATTTGGCCTTTATCTCCTCCCAGTTCCAAATGAAATGCTCCACTATATCATCCATTCGCTTTAAAAATAGCGGGTTTGGTGCGTTCATTTTTCTAAAATAAGCATCTTGGTATTGGTTCAATTCGTATTTAAAAAATACTGCTTTACTCATTCCATAATGAATGTTTTTGGAAGGCATATTTATTCGATTCATGTAGCTTTGATATGAAGCAACCAGTTGTCTTAATTTTTCTTTGTCAATATTCAAGGCTGTAGAGAGTTTGTTATAAATCCCCTCCATCAAACGAATGTCCTGATAGCTATTGAAAAGTTTTGGCACATAGGCCAGGTTTCCAGCTATTACAATAAGAAGGAATTTATCCGCTGCATTTGCAGAAATAGCTGGTGCTATTTCAAATTCAGGGTCTTCGTTTATTAACTGTGCAACCTCCGGAAAACCACTGTCTACTAATTGCAAGATTCCAGCAGTAAAACACTCTGCTAGTTTTTCTTCAGAAATTTTTCTTTTAGTTAAAAATGATAGCACTTTACTTTATCCCTTTGGGTTTGAACAAAGCTATACCTTATGACAAAGGACTTTTTTGGGCAGAGTTTTTCACTTGTCAACAAAGTTATTAACGATTTTAAGAAATTGTTAATAACCTTTCCTGCGGTTTAAAGAATTGATTAACAGATAATTAAACGGTTTTGATTTTGCAATCTAAGAACGAAAACGCCTTTCTAAATAAATCTACTCTTACCTATTTAACCTAACCAAGCAGTCGTTTTCTAATACGGGAATTACATCCGTGTAATCCCTTTGAAGGCAAAACTCGATATCCTTTTCAAGGTTCAATTTACCTAATCGCCTTCTATGCGAAGAGTCTTTTAAAAAGTCATTTAGATCATTCTTCGACGATTCGAAAAGCAAATTAGCTGAGAATGCCGAGTCAGACAAATCATAAGAGTTTTCGTTTAAAGTTAAAACATTCACAACTGCACCTGCAAATAATGAATCCTCTAAATTATAGCGCCCTTTCCAACCTGCACATAACAATAGGACATCTCTATTTTGCGCTTTCAGATAGTTACAAATCGCTGAGATATTTAAAAATGAGCCTATAATTACTTTATGGGCTTCTTTCGATACTTCAATAGCACGGGTGCCATTTGTAGTAGTAATTACAGTAGTTTCACCTTTGAGCTTTTCATCCATATAATGAAACGGAGAGTTTCCTAATTGAAAACCTTCTACGACCTCTCCTTTGCGCTCAGCAGCAACTAAATAACCTTGCTTCTTATACTCTATAGCTTGTTCAATATGTTCTACAGGAATCATAGACTTGATTCCATTCTCAAAAGCAGTACACATTGCAGATGTAGCACGAAAAACATCAATAACTACAACAATAGCGTCGTCGTTTCTATAAAACGGATAAAGGTCTGGCGAAAACGCCACTTCTAACTTTGGCACAACCTAGCCTTTATAAAATGGAAGTTTAACCACGGACGCTTTTAGAGACTTATTTCGCACAGAAATAAAAATTTCATTACCCACTTTATTTGTCGGTAAATTAACGTAACCCAGTCCGATTGCCATTTTCAAGGAAGGTGACATGGTTCCAGAAGTTACTACTCCTATTTCATTTCCCTCGGCGTCGACTATAGGGTAACCTTGTCTTGGAATTCCTTTATCCACCATTTCAAAAGCACAAAGCCTTCTACTCAAGCCAGCTTCTTTTTGATTGGCCAAATAGTCTTTATCAATAAATTCGCCTTTGTTCAGTTTAGTGATCCAACCAAGTCCAGCCTCCAAAGGAGATGTGCTGTCGTCTATATCATTTCCATACAAACAAAAACCCATTTCCAATCGCAAAGTATCTCTTGCTGCTAATCCAATGGGCTGGATATCATTTGAAGCGCCTGCCTCAAAAACTGCATTCCAAATATCATTAGCATTTTCATTGGGGAAATAAATTTCAAAACCACCAGCACCTGTGTATCCCGTTGCCGAAACGATCACATTGTCAATTCCAGCAAAAGATCCAATTTTAAAAGTGTAATATTCCATTTCCTTAAGGTTGATGTCAGTCAAACTCTGCAATGCAACTGTTGCTTTAGGCCCTTGAATTGCCAAAAGTGAAAGTTCATCACTTTTGTTTTCCATAGTTGCCTTAAACGTGTTTTGAGATGAAATCCAATTCCAGTCCTTCTCAATATTAGAGGCATTTACCACCAACAAAAACTCTTGGCTAGAAATTCGATAAACCAACAAATCATCAACAATCCCACCTTTTCCATTTGGAAGGCAGGAATATTGAATTTTACCGTCAAAAAGCTGCGAAACATCGTTTGTGGTAACTTTTTGAACCAGCTGCTCCGCTTCTTCTCCTCTTACGTAAAACTCACCCATGTGAGAAACGTCAAATACTCCAACTGCAGATCGAACATGAATATGCTCTTGGTTAACTCCAGTATATTGAACTGGCATATTGTAACCAGCAAAAGGAACCATTTTGGCGCCCAATTCTATATGTTTATCAGTAAGTGCAGTGTTTTTCATTATTTTTCAGTTTTCAAAAATGATGGCCGCAAAGTTAATCATCTAGCACTATCGTTCATTCTTGATTTCTTGTAATTTTGAACCCAAACAAGCACCCATGGTAATCTTCAATAATGAAAACACTCCTAGATGGATTATCTTTACGATAGACCTAGGAATTTCTGTTTTCTCTTTGTTATTGGCATACCTCCTGCGTTTCAATTTCAATATTCCACCGGCTTACATAGAGACGTTTGTATACATTTTTCCCATCATGTTGTCCTTAAGGGTAGCCAGCTTTTTTATATTTAAAACGTACTCAGGAATCATTCGCTACACTTCAACAATTGATATGCAGCGCATATTTGTTGTAGTTACCAGTGTTAGTATTCTAGCTGCAACTATTAATGGTGTCTCGTTTTACTTTGTAAACCAGTCCTTTCTTATTCCGTTTTCGGTAGTAATAATAGAGTACTTGTGCACTATGTTCTTGATGATTGCATTTCGAATAACCGTTAAGTTGATTTATTTCGAGTTTAAAAATGCTTCAAAGGACAAAAAACGAATCGTAATTTATGGAGCAGGAGACGAAGGAATTGTCACTAAAAGAACTCTTGAGCGAGATGAAGAACACAAATACAAAGTGGTTGCTTTTATTGCCGATAAAAACACAAAAATAGGAAAGAAAATTGAAGGTGTTACCATACACCCTATCGAAAGACTCGAGTACCTAATTGAAAACCAAGAGATTGACGAAATAATTATTGCGGTTAATAACTTAGCCAAAACAAGAAAACAAGAAATTGTTGAACGCGCTCTGACTAAAAATGTAAAGGTGCTTCATGTTCCTCCTGTTAAGAATTGGATCAATGATGAATTAAGTTCTAACCAAATACAAGAAGTAAAGATTGAAGACCTGCTTGGACGTGAACCAATTCACTTGGATTCAATAAATATCAAAGGTCAATTGAGCGAAAAAAGAGTTTTAATTACTGGAGCTGCAGGATCTATAGGTGCTGAAATAGTTCGACAAGTCTCTCATTTTTTTCCATCTAAACTTATTCTGCTTGATCAGGCGGAATCTCCTCTTTACGAAATAGAAAATGAAATCAAAGAACAGTTCGGAGAAAACCTGTGCGAAATAGTTGTGGCTGATGTCGCGAATAGTTCTCGAATGGAAAATGTCTTTAATACGTTCCGACCTAATGTGGTATACCATTGTGCCGCATACAAGCACGTGCCTATTATGGAAGACAATCCTTCAGAAGCAGTTTTAACCAATATTTTGGGAACAAAAATTATGGTTGATTTATCGGATAAGTATGAAGTTGACTCTTTTGTAATGGTTTCTACCGATAAGGCCGTCAACCCGACCAACGTTATGGGTGCTTCTAAGCGCGTTGCAGAAATATATGCTCAAAGCAAAAACATGGTCTCAAAAACAAATTTCATCACCACTCGCTTCGGAAATGTTTTGGGCAGTAATGGTTCTGTTATTCCACTTTTCAAACGGCAAATTGCGAATGGTGGTCCAGTGTGTGTTACACATCCAGAAATTACGCGTTATTTCATGACTATTCCTGAAGCCTGTCAATTGGTGCTGGAAGCTGGAGCTATGGGAACTGGTGGCGAAATTTTCATTTTTGACATGGGTTCACCCATAAAAATCATTGATCTCGCTAAAAAGATGATTAAACTTTCTGGCTTTAAGCTTGGAAAGGATATAGAAATTAAAATTACCGGACTGCGATCGGGGGAAAAACTATACGAAGAGTTGCTGAATAATGCGGAGAATACAATTCCAACGCACCATCCCGAGATAATGATTGGAAAAGTTAGAGACTATAAAATGGAGGATATAGAAGCTGATATAAACTCTTTAATTGATGCTCCAAGCGAGAAAGACAATTTTGAACTTGTTGGAAAAATTAAAAAATTGGTTCCCGAATTCATTAGTCAAAATTCAGTTTACGGAAAGCTGGACAAAAATTAACCGTGAATATGTTCTTTGGTGCCCAGTTTAGAAATGATGTTAGCTTCAAAGTCTAGAAACTCGCTCCATACTTTATCTACGTCAATAACTCCTTCTCCGTATTTCCTCGCAAATTTTAAAAACAGCGTGTAATGTTCCGCTTCACTTTTCATCAATCCAAAATAGAATTTCTTCAGGTCTTCATCTTGGATATTCTCAGATAACACTTTGAATCGTTCGCAGCTTCTAGCCTCAATCATTCCAGCAAAAAGTAAACGATAAACCAGAGATTTTTTTCTATCAATTCCTTTAGGAATAAATTCAAAAAGCTGATTGACATAAGCATCCTTTCGCTTCAACCCTAATTGATAGCCACGTTCTTTTAACTTCTTAATTACCATTTGAAAATGAGACAGTTCCTCCATGGCCAGCTCAGACATTGCCTCAACCAAATCCAAATATTCTGGAAAATTTACAATTAAACTAATTGCAGTTGAAGAAGCTTTTTGTTCGCAATAGGCATGATCTATCAAAATCTCTTCAATATTTTTTTCCGCAATATTGACCCATCTAGGGTCTGTAGGTAATTTGAGTTTGAGCATAATCTTATTTAATAGGACAGCAAATTTAGACAACAGCGCCTAAACTTTGACTTAATTTGCAGAAGTGGTAAAAGTAATTGCACATCGAGGGGCATCTGCCTATGCGCCGGAAAACACCTTAGCAGCTTTTGAAAAAGCTATTGAACAAAAAGCCGATATTATTGAATTGGATGTGCGCCCTACTCTAGACCAAAAAGTAGTTGTTTTTCACGATGCTAAACTGAACAGAACTACTGACAAAAGGGGTTTTGTGCGAATGAGAACACTTGGCGAACTTAAGCAAATTAATGCAGGTCGTTGGTTTGGATTTACTGAGTTCAAAAACGAAACTATACCAACTTTTGATGAGGTTCTTAATCAGACAGAAGGTAAATGCGAATTGCTAGTTGAGATAAAAAGCGAAGGAACAGTCGTTCGAGTCAATTTTATTAGGAATTTAATGAATTCTATAATTATTGCAAAGGCAAAAGAACGTGTGATTGTTCAATCCTTCGATACTAGAATTTTAAACTTGCTGCATAAGTATTACCCTGACTTTAGATACCAAAAGCTTATCGTTGTTAAAGTTCCAGGCTTTAAAATTCAATTGGATAAAAGAGTAATGGTTGAAAATATCCTTCGTAAAAATCATTACGAATCCATAAATGTTGATCATCGTTTTCTGACTAAAACAATTATTGATAAAATTCACAGAAATAGAAAGCAAGTATATTGTTGGACTGTGAACGATCCCAACAGAATGAAAAAACTTATTGAGCTGGGTGTTGATGGCATCATCACTAACCATCCAGATATATTACATTCTGTTATCGCAGAAAAATTCAGTAAAGAATTTAAAATAATTTTGCCGCCCAATTAATTTTGATAATAAAGCTTTCATTATGAGAAATCTATTAATCGTTTGGAACGTAATTCTAACTGGACTAGTGGTGTATTTGTTCACCATGAAAACCAATACACTGGAATCCAAAATCGCCGAGAATGACACGACTCAAACAAGTATTGATACGACTAAAAAAGCAGCTGTAACTGGTAATGTTTATTACCTCAACACAGATAGTTTGTTCAAGGGCCTAGACATGTATAAGGATATGCAGGAAGAATTGGTAGCTGAGCAATTGAGGTTAAAAAAACGATACGACAACGAACTTGGAAAACTTGAAACGGAGTATAACGACCTTAAAGAAAGAGCACCTTACATGACGCAAACTCAAGGTGAAGCTGCTCAACAAAAATTAATGGCCAAGCAACAAGACTTGGCTAAAATGGAAGAGAGTCTTGGGAATCAATTGGCAAAAAAAGAGTCTCAAATGGTTACGAAAATCAAAACTTCACTTAATCTTTATCTCGAAGAAATTCAACCAAACAAAGGCTACCAATACGTCCTCGGAAAAAGCGAAATTGGTGGAGTATTACATGCAAACAAAGAGCTAGACATTACCAATGAAGTACTCGAGGGTTTAAACAAAAAATACAAAGAAGCTAATCAAATAAAAAAATGATAATTGCACTTCAAAAAAAGAAAGAGAACATTGTTGAATACCTTCTATACATGTTTAACATAGAGGGTATGATTCGGACGTTGAACTTTGACTTAAAGGAAATTGAGCCCGCTTTAATTGCTCAATACGATGTTGATGAACAGAAAGCTGAAGAGATAAAAAAATGGTACGCCGACCTTATTGCTGAAATGCGAACTTCTGGCATTCAAGAAAAAGGACACTTAGAAGAACTTCATGAAATAATTACTGAACTGAACCTTTTACACAGTACTCTATTGAATATCTATCAGGACGATCAGTATAAAAGCTTAAATGAAAAAGCAAATGAAGCAATTATCGATTTGATAGACAAATCGGGTAAAAAAAATATTGGTCCTATTGAAGCTGCCATTAATGGACTATACGGCCTGTTGGTTTTACGAATGGGAAACAAACAGGTGAGCCCTGCCACTGAAGCTGCATTCGTAAGCATATCAGAGTTACTGGCAGTTTTGGCGCACAGGTATAAGGATATGAAAGCGGGTACTCTCGACTTGCCTATGCATCAGAAGAATTGATAGTTTAATTGTGCGTCAACTTATGCATAATTGCCACCCAAAAAGGACTTAAAATAAGCGAAATAGAAATAATGGATACAATAAGTTGATAGGTGAAATCAGTAATCAATCCGCTTGTAAAACCAGTCATTCCAAAAATAAAACTGAACTCCCCTATTTGAGCTAAAATTGCTCCTGCATAAATTGCGTTCTTCCAACTTTGTCCAAAATACTTTGCAACAACAGCATTAATCAAATTATTCGTAATGAATACAATTCCAACAAATTGAAGTATTAAGATTATGTTCTCTTTCAAAAACTGAACATCGATCAACATTCCAACGGACACGAAAAATAACGCAACAAATACAACACGAAAAGAATGTAAACTCTCGTGCACCCAAGCGGTAGATTTTGCTTTAGACACCAATATACCAGCGATAAAAGAACCAAGTGCAGCAGATAAGCCAAAAAATGCAGTAATAATGGCAAAGCCAAAACACAAAGCAAATGCAACAAAAACTTGCAATTCTCTATCTTGTTCAATCGTTTCATGAAAAGGAAACTTCACCTTATCTTTTTTGATTAAAAAGAACATGGCTACAACTAATACCACTCCACCAGCAAGCTGCAGCAGCATTTCAGATAGTTCTGGCTTTTCTCCAGTCAAATAACCTAAAATGATAAGCATAGGCACTACAAAAATGTCTTGAGCAAGCAGAATTGCAATTACAGATTGTCCAATTTTTGTAGTGGTTTCGTTTCGATCCTGCAAAAGCTTTACCACTACTGCGGTGCTACTTAAACTGATTACGAACCCCAACATAACTATGCGATAAAATGGCCAGGACAGTGCAGCACCAATCAACCAAACCGCACCTATACTAAAGTTGACCTGAGCTAGAGTACCAAAAATTGAAATCCGCCAATTAGCAATAAGTGAGGGTAAACATATTTCCATTCCAATAAAAAAAAGCAAAAGAATTAATCCAAATGACCCCAAACTAGTAATTAAAGATTGGTCGGTTACAATAGCTAATCCGTCCGAGCCTAAGAGTAGACCTGCCAAAATATAAGCTATGATATAGGGCTGTTTTAATTTTCGCAGAACTAAACCCACTACAATAATGCTAACCGCCAATAGTACAAGTGAAATTAATATTGGATCAACAACTGCACTTACTATAATCATTGGACTATGTTCTTTATAAAATCATCAAAAATAAGGTTTGAAAATTAGTGAAACCAGCATAAAAAAAGGGATCCAACTTCTTGAATCCCTTTTTTAATGGGTGGAAGATCGGTCTCGAACCGACGACCCTCGGTACCACAAACCGATGCTCTAACCAACTGAGCTACAACCACCATTTTACGGGCGGCAAATGTAAAATAAAATCTTTCTGAATGTCAAATTATACAAGCAATAAAAACCAAATTCTTAGGTTTGTGGTGAATCTCCTCTATTAATGAGCAAAACACTTAAAATTCTAGCCTTAACGAGCTGGTATCCGAACAGCAAAGATCCGCAATTGGGTGTTTTTATAAAACAACAGTTAAGCGCTATTGGATCTATGCACTCGGTGGTTTTGCACACACTTGAAGCCTGCCAATCATTCAAAGAAAAGGAGATCTCAAGAAGCAATGGATTTACACACGTTGCACATTACTATAAAACGAGTGGTTCATTTATGAAGCCAATTGAATGGTATTTGGCTTGGCAAAAAATACTGAGGACCTTAAAAAAAGAAAATTTTGATTTAATTCATACACACGTTGCCTTTCCAATTGGAATAATAGCACTTCAAGCAAAAAGGAAATTAAACCTCCCGCTTCTTTTAAGCGAACACTGGTCTGGCTATAGGTCAACCAAAGAGTATAAAGGTTGGTTGCGAATAAGGGTAACGAAATCGCTTGTCAAATCTTCTACTGCTGTTGCGGTTAACTCGAATTACCTTAGGGAATTAATGGAAAAACAACATTTACTGTCAAAATATTTCATTGTGCCCAACATAGTTAGGTTTAGTGAAGCAAAAAATGATTCCACTACCCTAGACCAAAAAAAAGTGTTATTCATGAATATCGCTGATCATATTGATTCAGACAAAAACATATCTGGACTTCTAGAAGCATTTGGTTCGGCAAAAAAATCGAACCCCAACATTAGATTAATTCAAATAGGAGATGGACCTGATAATAAAATACTGCATTTGAAAGCTAAAAGCCTAGGTCTCGAAAAAGAAATTGTTTGGAAGGGGAGATTAGCTAATGAGGAAGTTTTGGATGTAATTAATAGTTGCGACTGCGGAGTTATAAATAGCAACCAAGAGACGTTTTCTATTGTTGCTTTTGAGTTTTTAGCGGCTAAAAAACCAATTATAATAACTGAATGCGGTGGTCCTATTGAGTACTTGCCCGCTGTATTCGGCATTAAAATTCCTGTAAACGAACCTACTGTGCTTACAGAGGCAATTGTTGAAATAAGCAAAACGCATGCATCAATACCTCTTGAAACAAGTGCCACTGAAATTCGAGCAATATTTTCGCAAGCTACTTTTCTAAGCAAAATTGAAAAGATGTACCAATATGCAATAAATCCATGATTAACAAAATTATTGGAACGACCTTTTCAAGAGGGCTTATGGCAATCTTTGGGCTGCTTACTCTCATTCTAAATACGCGCTATTTAGGAGCTGAAAAAATGGGTGAATTGGCCGTCTTACTTATTACAATTGCATTAATGGTTCAACTATCGGAGTTTATTGGTGGGCCTTCATTGGTATATCTTCAAAAGAAATTTTCTACTCCACAAATAATAACTGTTTCACATTTATGGTCACTTGGCATCGCTTTGGCAACTTTTGGGATACTTATTATATTTAAATCGGTATTTAACTTTCCAGCGCTATTGATTTCGCTTATAATTCTAACACAAGCAATCAATCACACCCACCTGCATTTATTGGTGGGTAAAGAAATGATAAGCGGTTACAATTTATCCTCTGTCATTCAATCTTCAGTTGTTGTTTCTGGAATTTTTATATCCTATCAATTTATAGGTGCAACTCAAGTTTGGGACTATTTGCAAATTTATTTTCTAGGACAAATTATTATGCTGTTTTTTACCAGCTGGTTTGTTTCAAGAATTCCAAAATCTATTTCAAATAATATTTCAAATTGGAAAATGGTAAAAGATATCTTTAATTATGGAGCAATTATTCAAGGAACTAACTTGTTGCAATTTGGCGTTTATCGTTTCAACTATTTAATATTAGAGTCCTTTACTTCTTATAGCAATTTGGGAATATACTCGGTAGGCAACCAACTTAGTGAAAAGGTACTTATTCCTGGAAATGCAATAAGCACTGTCCAATACTCAAGAATTGCAAATTCCGAAGAAAAGGAAAAGTCAATCGATCTTACATTTAGTTTAATTGCAATTAGTGCAATGATTACTTTGCTAGCAATTATTGCATTGCTGATAGTTCCTCAATCTGTTATTTCTTTCATTCTTGGCGGCGAGTTTAGCACGATAAAAAGTCTCTTCTTTTTTTTAGCGCCGGGAGTGTTTTTCATGTCTATATCGACAATATTTAGTCACTATTTCGCTGGGTTAGCTTTATACAAATACAACTTCCGTACTAGTGGATTTGGATTAATCTTAAGTTTAGTTTTAAGTATTTTACTGATTCCTTTATTCAATTTACAAGGAGCTGCTATTGCAACTTCAATCGTTTTTGCAGGTCAAACTCTATTTCAAATAACGCTGTTCAAAAAAGAGACTGAAATGAGTTGGGGTGCTATCGTTGAAAGATTTATCGCGTCTTCGTCTAAAATAAAAGACATGCTATTAAACAGGTTTAAATAATGTGCGGAATTACTGGCTTAATTTCTACTTCAGGCATCGATACTAAACAATTCGTTAACGAGTTGCATCAAATGAACCAACTCATTAAACATCGTGGTCCAGATAATGAAGGGATTTCTATTTTTAAAACCGATGGTACTTTAATTCCAAATAATTCTGACCAAAAAGCCAGCTTTGGTTTTGGACATCGCAGACTCTCAATAATTGACCTAACGCCTGAAGCCAACCAGCCCATGTTTGATGAAAAGGGGGATTTCTGTATTTCATACAACGGTGAAATTTTCAATTACATTGAAATTCGCAATGAACTAAAAGCTAAAGGGCATATTTTTCAAACGCAATCCGATACCGAGGTTTTAATTCATGGATATGATGAATGGGGCACTGAATTATACGAAAAACTTGAAGGAATGTGGGCTTTTGCCTTATTCTCAAAAAAAGCGAACAAGATTATCCTAAGCAGAGATAGAACTGGAGTTAAACCGCTATTTTATGTTTCGTCGCCAACTGCATTTCGTTTTGCTTCCGAGATTAAAGCACTCTTGCCTTTTACCGACAACAGCATAAACACGGACTCCTATTCTAAATTTATTCTTGAAAATAAGTTTGATTTTGGCGCCAACACTTTCTTTCGTTCAGTAAATGAATTAAAACCGGGAACAGAGCTAATTATTGATTTGGCTACCTTTAACACTTCTGTGCATAGATATTTTGATCCATTGACTTTGTTAAACCAAGACAGCGTTATAGTAAAAAGTGATAATGAATTGAGCGAAGAATTATATTCCATTTTATCCTGTGCAATTAAAATTCACTCAAGATCAGATGTTGCAGTTGGCTCTTGTCTCAGCGGCGGATTGGACAGTTCAACTATTGTTTCTTTTTTACGAAAATTAAACCCCAATATCTCAATTCCGGTCTTTTCAGCAATTTTTCCAGGTGAAAAAATGGACGAATCAGAATTAATATCAGCTTCAGTAGATAAACATAACCTCGAGTGGAATTCAATTTACCCAACTTCAAATGCACTGAACGAGACACTAGAAGATGTTGCCTTTACTCAGGAGTTTCCATTAATTTCTACCAGCACCTTTGCTCAATATGAGGTTATGAAAGCAGTGAATAAAAAAGGAATAAAGGTATTGGTAAATGGTCAAGGCGCGGATGAATTGCTAGGTGGGTACATTAAATATGGTCAATTTCAGCAATTAAAATCATTGCAGTCTTTCAATATTAACAGCGGGCTTATAGGGCCTTCCAGCCTAAATAATCTAATTAAAGAATTTGGGAAAAATGTGTTAGCTGATGCACCACGGTTAAAAAAAACATTGCTCTTTAGGTTTAAAAATGATACTAAATTTTTATCGCCCGATATCCTCTCTCAATTCGAATTTTCGGTAAAAGCCAACCCGAGAAACCTAAACGAATTCCTCATACAGGATTATTACCAAGGTTTTCTATCTGGTTTGTTAAGGGCTGAAGATAGAAATAGTATGCGCTTTTCAATTGAAAGTAGAGTGCCTTTTGCAAGTAGTCATGCACTTGCAAAGTGGACTTTTTCCTTGCCTTCTCACTTTAAGTACAAGCATTCAACCAATAAGCCTCTGTTGCGAAATCTTCTAAGAAAAAAGGATTTAATTCCACCATCAGTCCTTAATAAAAAGAATAAACTCGGTTTCAGTACTCCCATGAATAATTGGATCTCTGCATCTAAGCATGAGCTTTTAGACTATATCGATTATATACCCTCAGAATTATTGGCCAATAAAAATTTGAAAGAACAACTTTCTAAATCCATTTCATTAAACGCCGAAAGCCTAGAAGAAAAGCCGGAAAGTTACAAATGGATAACCTTAGGAAGTTGGTTTAAAGTTTTTAAACAGTAAATAGTTCAGCCAACCGCTTATTAATTCTCTGAATCTTTGTTGGAAAGTCAAGTTCTTATGGTTAACTTTGACCCAAATTTTTAATATTCAGATAATAATCATTTAAATAAGTTCAGACTATGAAAAAACGATTAAGTCTTATTTCTTGCTTTTTTGTTGCAGGTTTTGGAGTAAATGCTCAAACCTCAATTGAAGAAAGTAAGAACATTGCAATCCCAGCTTCTATTGAAGAAACTATAAAATGGGATAAATACGGAATTTCTTCTGGAAAAAAACAGAGCAACGTTTTGTCTCCAGTAAACTTTGGTTCAAGAGCTTCCTCTAGTAGCGGCATCGTCTTGGGTGAATCTCAATATGACTTAATGACCAACGCATCTATTGATAACAGATTTGTTAGTCATCCTGATGGAAGTTTTTCAGCAGGTTTTATGTATTCAAATACTGCTGCGTGGACAGATCGTGGAACTGGCTACTTATATAACAATGGTACCACATGGACTGTAAAAAATCCTACAAAGGAATTAGAGTCTGAAAGATGCGGATGGCCTTCAATTATGTACACTGGAAATGGTGATGAAATAATTATATCACATTCTACTGTTACTAATCAATTAATAATGTTGAAAAGAAGCGGTAAAGGAACTGGTACTTGGACAGAAACGAAAGATCCAACGGGCGCTAATTCAGCTCCTAAAGTAGGGTCTGGGTATCTTATTTGGCCGCGTGCTGTTGTTAGCGGTCCTAATAGTAATATCATTCATTTAGTTGCGCTTACAGAGCCTGTTGCCGTAACTGGCAGCACTTTCAATGGCCAATTAGTCGGCGGAATGGACGGCGCTTTAGTGTACAGTCGATCTGATGACGGTGGAGCTACATGGGCAGTGAAAAACCAAATCCTTAAAGGTATTGACGCAAGCGTTTATACTGGAATTGGAGGAGACTCCTACGCTATTACGGCTAATGGCAATAACGTCGCAATTGCCGTATTTCACAGGTTTGGTGATGTTAGAGTATTGAAATCTGGCGATAACGGTAAAACTTGGGCAACTCATATTCCTTTAGATTTTCAGCGTGATGCTTTTGACCTAGGAGACTTTGCAGTAACTGATACACCTACTACATCTGACAATACTGGTGACGTTATTATTGATAACAAAGGAATGGTGCATGTATTTTTTGGAACATGGAGATGGAATGATGATGACATTACTGATAATCCTCCAATGTATAATACATTTCCACTTGCTAATGGATTAGCATATTGGAATGAATCTTATGGCGACAATAATCACCAACGATTATTTAATTATCAAGATGTTAATGGTGACGGACTTATTGGTTATGTTGGTTATCCTAATAACTTTGACGGACTAACTAATTACGGTGCCAAATCAATTGTATCCTACCCTTCAGTTGGTGTAAATGCAGGTGGTGACCTTTTCTTGAAGTTTACCAACCTAATGGAAGATGGTTCTGCTACTGGTGGAAAATTGTACAACAATGGATCTCGTCATTTCCGTCACGAATGGGTAACTCGTTCAAATGACGGTGGATGTACATGGTCAAACCCTAGAGATTTGACTGATGCTGGTGCTGGATTTGAAGAGTGTGTTTACGGAGTTGTACCTAAGAAAGTGGATAACAAATTCCGCATGATTTATATGGAAGATGGTTCACCAGGGACTGCTGTTGGCCCTGAGGCTCATACTCCAGGAAAAAACGAAATGGTTTATTTGGAGTTAAATGCCTCTAGTATTTCGTCGTCTAGTGATATCTGCGTTACAACCATTGCTGGTTCAAATGAACTTTGCCCTGGTGACAGTGCAGTGCTTACAGCAATCGGCTGCGGTTCTGCTTATGCTTGGAAAGATCAATTTGGAAGTAACTTGGGTTCTAACGCTGAATTGAACATCGTTACCACTGGAGTTTACACTTGCGATATTACAACTGCTTGTGGTGTGCAACAAGAGTCTTTCGAAGTTGTAAGACCTTCAAGTGGTCAAGGTCCAAAAATCAGTGTTTCTTCTTCAGTGGCTGAACTATGTGCAACTGGATCGCAAGCTGTTCTTAGAGTTAATGCCTCTTCTTTTGGCTCAAATGGAAGTATTATTTGGGATAGAGGAATACCTGGAACGATTGATACTTTTGTTGTAACTGGACCTGGAACCTACATTGTTGAGGTTGCTAACTGTGCAGGAAGTACGATTGACACTATAATTATCGGTACGGTTTCCTCGGTAAACGCTACTATTACGGGAGTCCAATTTCTTTGTCCAGGTGAGCAATCTACACTTACAGTACCTGAAAACCCAGACGGAACGTATACATGGAAAGATGGTGGTGGGTCTACCATTGGTTCTGCAAGATCGGTAATGGTAAGCTCTACTGGAACTTATACTGTTGACGTAACAGCATGTGGTGGATCACTAACGGGATCAAATTCAATTAGCGTAAGCGCTGAACCAGATCCAAGTGCTTCTATTTCAATCGTTAATGGTGGCTCGAGAATAGTTTGTCTTGACCCTGATGGATCAGTAGATCTATTAGCAAGAGATACTGCTAACGTTACTGCTACTTTTAAATGGAGCAATGGTAGTACGGGATCTTTAATTAGTGTTCCTACAGACAACATTGGCACACAAAGTATTACTGCATATTCTTACAATTCATGTGGCGATTCAGCTCTATCAAATTCTATAACAGTTGAAGTAGTTGCGTTACCAAACAAACCTGTATTGTCTGAAAGTAATAATGTCATTACATCTAATACAAGTACAGGTCTTAAATGGTATTTTAATGATAGAAGACCTAATAGATGGCAATTTGCCAATGAAACTGGCGCCACTTTCGACGTAACTGGAAAAGGTTACCCTTCAGGAACACTTATTGGTGCCTCTATTACAGACCTAGCTAGTGGCTGTGAGTCTGAAATAGGTGAGCTAGAAGGTTTTACAGTTAGTGTAGATGCACTTTCTGCAAACAATGAGTCAATAGCTATTTTTCCAAATCCAAACTCAGGTGAATTTAATATTAACCTAAGTGGAATCACAGGAGATACAGCAGTTGAGTTAACAATCAACAACAGCGTTGGTCAAGTTGTCTACAACAACGTTATTGATGTAAATTCAAATCACTCTGAGCCTGTTAGTCTGAAAGGGTTAGATAAAGGAGTTTACTTCTTAAACGTTTCTAACGGATCTGAAAAAACTACACATAAAATCGTAGTTCAGTAAGAAATATTATCTGAATAATGAAACGCCCTTCCGGTTTCCGGAAGGGCGTTTTTTTTTTGTGAAAACTAGAAATTAAAAGAATTTAAAACAGCCGAAACGCCATACCATATGGCGCATGTGTTCAAATCAAGTCTAATACATTTGTTACGCCAATAGGTCTTTCAATAGTAAAACCTTCTCCAAATTCAACACCAATCATTCTGCCGTGCTCTCTGGCTCTAGCTTCCAGAAAATCTTTGAACTCTTTAGAACTAATTGGAGAATCTGGTTCTTTTGAATTGGGGTCGTAAAACTGACTAGAGTAGGCCATTATACTTTCCATTTTTTTTGACCAGTATTCCGTTATATCTATCACAAAATGAGGCGTTAATCCTCTATCTTGTATATAATTATATACTGCTTTTGGTCGCCACGGTTCTTGATTGGTGTCTGCTTTTACCAAACCACTCAAAAAACAGGCACGAGAAACTAAGGAAGCCCCTCTCCCATGATCGGGATGACGATCGGAAACCGCATTTGCAAAAACAACTTCTGGCCGATATTTTCTTATCATTTCTACAACTTTCATTAAGTTGGTTTGGTCAATTTCGAAAAAACCGTCTGCTACTCCAAGGTTTTCACGAACGGAAAGACCTAGAATCTTTGCTGCCTTTTCTGCTTCTTGCATTCTCAATTCAGCGCTTCCTCTTGTGCCTAACTCCCCCTTGGAAAGGTCAACAACTCCAATTTTTTGTCCTAAGCCCTGGTGGTATAATAAAGTACCCGAAGCTGCTAGTTCGATATCGTCAGGGTGAGCTCCAAAAGCAAGAATGTCTAATTTCATGTTCAATAAGTTTCTCCGATTAACTTTGCAAAAGTGAGTATTTAAAGCTTAACAACTATATAGTGCAAATTAATCGTATTAAATCATTGATTCATAAAGAGTTCCTCCTAGACTGGAAGGAGAAAAACAGCCTTGCGAGTATTCTCATTTATGTCACTAGCACCGTATTTGTTTGCTACTTGTCTTTTCAAACAATAATTGAAACCACTACTTTTAATGCCTTGCTTTGGATTATAATCCTATTTACCTCAGTGAATACCATCACAAAAAGCTTCGTGCAAGAATCAGAAAATAGATTACTGTATATGTATTCACTAGCCAATCCACAAGAAATAATTGTTGGCAAGTTGATTTACAATTCCATTTTGTTACTATTAATTTCTCTAGTCACCTTTTCTGCTTACGCTCTTTTTTTAGGAAACCCCATTGTTAATCTCCCCGGCTTTCTTGGAGCCCTAGTATTAGGTTCTTTAGGCTTATCGATTCTTCTGACATTAATGGCTGCTATTGCTTCAAAATCATCAAACAACCCAGCACTAATGGCAATATTAAGCTTTCCAATTATCATCCCTTTTTTAATAACCATTATCGCATTATCACTCAATTATTCTCAAGGTGTTAATGATACTCAAAATTTGAAGTATTTCTTCGCAATTGGAGGCATTATGGCCATTGGGATAACTATGGCCTACCTATTATTTCCATACCTTTGGCGCGACTAAAATCAAGGTAAGATTATGGGCAAAAATTGGTGGAAAATATTGGGCGTTGTGCTAGTGAGTTACAGCATAGTTGGTGGGTTTTTAATCCCGGTTCCTGAGCTTCCGATCTTAAATGAGACCATCAGAAATACTTACTTTCATATACCTATGTGGTTTGCAATGATGGCTTTGCTTACCTATTCTCTTTTTCATTCTATCAAATATTTATCTGGATTTGAAATAAATCACGACACTAATGCCGATCAAAGTGTTCAAGTAGCATTGGTCCTTGGTGTATTTGGCTTGCTTACCGGAATGGTTTGGGCCCAATATACTTGGGGTAGTTTTTGGACCAACGATGTTAAACTTAATGGAACAGCTATTTCAATGTTAACTTATCTGGCCTACATTATACTTAGAGAATCTATTGAAGATGAAAATCGCAAGGCTAAGGTAGCCGCTGTCTATAACATATTCGCATGGGTGATGATGATATTGTTCATTATGATAATTCCGAGACTGAACGATAGTCTGCATCCTGGAAATGGAGGTAATCCTGCTTTTGGAAGCTACGATATGGACAATACAATGCGTCTCGTTTTTTATCCTGCCGTTATAGGTTGGATACTTATTGGAGCTTGGATTACCAATATAAAAGTTAGAATTAAAAACATTGATGACATTCAGAAATATGCTTAGAAATAGCTCTTTTTTCTTAACCGCAGCTCTAGTCCTTATAATGAACGGGCTGAGTGCTCAAGGGGTTGATATGGCTGCGGGAATGCGCTCGGAAGGCAAAATATACGTTGTAGTTATTGTAGTGCTTATCATTTTTATCGGTTTGGCTATTTATTTGTTTAGTATAGACAAGAAAGTTAACAAATTGGAGAAAAAGAATCCTAAATGAAAAAAACTCACATCATAGGTATCATTCTTATTGCCATTTCAATTGGAGTAATTTTTGGCTCTATTAATGACTCTAGTACGTATTCGAACTTCACGGCATCTTCAGAAAATGAACAAGCTGAGTTCCACATTGTCGGATATTTAAACAAAGAGAAACCGCAAGTGTACGAACCCGAAAAAAACCCAGATTTATTTCAATTTTATATGTACGACAAGGACAGTGTAGAACGCAAAGTTATTCTGCATAAATCAAAACCTCAAGACTTTGACCGATCGGAACAAATTGTAATAATAGGGAAGTCAAAAAACGATGAATTTCATGCTGATCAAATTTTAATGAAATGTCCATCAAAATATGAAAATGGGTCGCCAGAATTTCAAACACCTGAAGAACTCGAAAAAGAACGCACTGCGAATTCATGAAGTATATAGGTGAGCACCTCTTTGTAGGTCAATTAGGGAACTTCTTTGTTATTACCAGCTTTTGCTTTGCATTACTTGCAATGATCTCTTACTTCTATGCTGCTAAAAACGAAGATAAAGCTTGGGGAAAATTAGCTAATTTTTCGTTTATTGGCCACACTGCAAGTGTTTTTGGAATAGTTGCAGTGCTATTTTACATGTTGCTCAATCAGTACTTTGAATACTATTATGTGTGGCAACATTCGAGCAAAGCGCTTCCTCTACGCTATATTTTCTCATGCTTCTGGGAGGGTCAAGAAGGAAGCTTTTTACTTTGGACTTTTTGGCACACCGTTCTTGGCTCAATAATTATTTGGAGAAATGGTAAACTGACCAATAGTGTAATGGCCATTTTTTCTTCGGTGCAAGTATTTCTATCTAGTATGCTCTTGGGGATTTATATCTTGGAATACAAAGTTGGGTCTAACCCTTTCACTGTTTTACTGCGTGATCATCCAGAATTTGTAAATCTTCCACTATTTGAAAATTCAGATTATCTCTTGCATCTTGACGGGAGAGGTTTAAACCCACTATTACAAAATTATTGGATGACCATCCATCCCCCTACTCTTTTTCTTGGATTTGCATCAACCCTGGTTCCATTTGCATATGCACTTGCTGGACTTTGGAAAAAACAATACAACGAATGGATAAAACCAGCAAGGCCATGGACCATTTTCAGCGTTATGATTCTAGGAACCGGAATTCTTATGGGTGGTGCTTGGGCATACGAAGCGTTGAGTTTTGGTGGATTTTGGGCTTGGGATCCCGTTGAGAATGCCTCGCTAGTTCCTTGGTTAACGCTAGTAGGCGGCATGCATTTAATGGTAGTTCAAGAGAAAAAAGGTGGTGTATCTTTTACCATGTTTGGTTTAGTGCTTATCTCTTTCATTTTAATCTTATACTCAACTTTCCTCACAAGGAGTGGTATTTTAGGAGACTCTTCAGTGCATGCGTTTACCGATTTAGGAATGTCTGGTCAGCTATTGATTTATTTATTATCCTATGTAATTATCGCAATCATTGCTTTAATCGTAAATTACAAATCACTTCCAAGAAATAAAAAGGAAGAAGATTTATGGACACGCGAATTTTGGATGTTTACCGGTTCCCTCGTGCTGTTTATTTCATCTTTTCAAATATTGATTAGTACTTCAATTCCAGTAATCAACAAAATATTTGGCAGTTCGCTAGCTCCGCCAGCCGATGCTATTTCGCATTACAATAGTTGGCAAATTCCATTTGCAATATTGATTTTACTCTTTATGAGTTTCAGTCAATTTTTGAAATATAAAAAGTCAAGCTTCAAAGCTTTTTCTAAAGCCATTTTTCGTTCCTTACTTGCAGCGCTTATTATTACCATTGGTATTGGACTTCTCATTAAAATGACCAATCCTTTTGAGTTGTTTCTCTTGTTCGCAGGGTCTTTCTCAGTTTTGGGCAATCTTGATTATTGGGTTTCTATTTTAAAGGGTAAATTCCGACATGCAGGAGCTTCTGTTGCGCATATTGGTTTTGGAATAATGATGATAGGCGCACTCATTTCGATGAGTCAACAAAAAAACATAAGTAATAATACTTCCAGTTTTGATGTTGAACAACTCGGCGAGGAATTTGAGAATAAAGAGAATATTCTGCTTATGCAGAATGATACCCTCCCCATGGATGATTATTACGTCAGCTACCGTGGAAAGGAAGAAGAAGGGGTTAATATCTACTTCTTGGTAGAATATATGAAACGATTGCCCAGTGGTGAATTTGAATCTGCTTTTACCTTAAGACCAAGGGTGCAAACCAACCCAAGAATGGGTAATGTTGCTGAGCCCGACACACGTCATTTTTTAGGTAAAGATATTTATACCCACGTTACTTGGGCTATCTTAGAAGAGGATAAAAAGGAAGAAGAATATGGTGAGCCCGAAGTGAAAAATGTAAAAGTTGGAGACACTCTCTACTTAAAACAAAGCATTGTTATTTTGGATAGTGTAAGACGTATTCTGCCCATCGATATTCAACAAGTAGAATTGCAGGAAAGCGATATTGCTGTGGAAGCAAAATTAACGGCTTGGGATTTTAATACTAAAAAACATACCCTAAGACCGCTTTTCATTGTAAAGGATACCTCTGAAATTTATGGATTACCCGATGGAATTGAAGACATCGGTCTAAAAGTTTCGTTTAACAATATAAACCCTAAAGATGGTTCGGTTGAACTTACGTTTATTCAAAAAAATGTTCAACGTGATTTTATTGTAATGCAAGCCATTGTTTTCCCTTATATCAACCTGCTTTGGTTGGGCTGTTTTATAATGATAATCGGAACGATTATAGCGATTTATTCACGCCTTAAATACGGCAAATAGTGAATTCTGCGTCTACTGCGCCAACTGTATTAGTAGTTGGGTCTGGCAACGTAGCCTGGCATTTATGTTCGGCATTTGAAAAAGCAAAATTACCAGTAGTTGGTGTTGCCAACAGAACGGTAGAAAAACTGCATGAATTTAAACAGCACTTTTCTATTCCAGTTTTCGATTTAAAAACCCCTCCTGAAGCGGATATCATTGTGTTAGCAGTTTCAGACAATTCCATTCATTTGGTTTCAGAGCAGTTTATAAATAGCGTTTCAACCGTTGTGCACACTTCAGGAGTTTTTGGAATAAAAGAACTCCATACTAAAGTGAAAAATAAAGGCGTTTTTTACCCCTTTCAAAGCTTCACTAAAGGAAATACCTTGGACTACTCGTCTATTCCACTATTTGTGGAATCGGATACTGCTCAATCCAAAAAACACCTAAGCTACCTTGCAAGCGCCTTCGGCTCAGCGCCCTATTGCATTGACGCGGCTTCAAAAAAAAGCTTACATATATCCGGTGTATTTGCAAATAACTTTATCAATAAATTACTTCAAGAATCGATGCATTTATTGGAAGAAAACCAAATACCTCAAGAAGTGATTTGGCCGCTGGTAGAAGAAACAATCAAAAAAGCAAAACACATCGGGCCGGCTAAAGCTCAAACTGGACCTGCAATTCGCAACGATCAAAAAACAATTAACGAGCATTTAGAATACCTCAAAAATCAACCTGAATTGCAAAATGTCTACGCTAAATTGACTCAACTTATACAAGAAAAAAAATCTTAACAACTCCCCCTTCGGTTTAATTTATCTTCGCAAGCCATGAGCAAAAGTTATCTAGAAATTCTTCCAAACATTAAAGCGCTCTTTTTTGACGTTGATGGCGTGCTAACCGATGGTTCGGTGCGAATGATGACCGATGGAAGTATGGTTAGAAGCATGCATTCAAAAGATGGCTATGTTTTGCACTTAGCTGCTAAAATGGACGTCCCTATTACCATAATTACTGGAGGAAATTCCCAAGCAGTAAAAGACCGTTTATCGCATCTTGGTGTTCAGCATATTTATTTGAAATCTGCAAATAAATTAGAGGTATTTGAAGAGCATTTGTTAGGCTACGATATTAAACCAGAAGAATGTATGTACATGGGTGATGACATCCCCGATTATGAGGTAATGACAAAAGTAGGGTTGGCGTGTTGTCCAAATGATGCAGCCCCAGAATTAAAAAAAATAGCACATTACATTTCACCACTAAAAGGCGGTGAAGGTTGTGTACGGGATATCGTAGAACAATATCTTAAAATTCATAACAAATGGTTTAAACCCGAGTATTTAAACACTCCGGAGGCCTCAAAATTTACGTGGTAATGCATCCAGTAATCGCTTTTCTCAAGGCTATTAGAAGCCCGAATTTGTTCATCATTGCCTTAGTCATGTATTGCTTGCGATGGCTCATTCTGAAGCCCCTCATTGAACTGCATGAACTTAAACTGCAATTATCAGAATTAGATTTTAGCCTTCTGTTACTATCAGTTGTTTTAGTTGCCGCCGCAGGAAATATTATAAACGACTATTTCGATTTAAAAATTGACCGTTACAACAAGTCAGAAAGAGTATTAATTGGCAAATACGTAAAAAGACGCATTGCCATGATGTCTCACATTGTAATGAATGGCATTGCTTTAATAATTGCAATTTATGTTTCTTATAAATGTGGAGTTATGGAACTGGCTTTAATTCATGTAATTTGGATATCCTCTCTATGGTTTTACAGTACCAATTTCAAACGTAAATTTCTTTGGGGAAACATCGTCATCGCATTTTGTACTGGACTTGTACCTTTTTCCATTGCTCTTTTCGAAATCCCACCACTGGTAGCTAACAATCAAGACTTTCTTGCTGAATATCCACAAGCATACCCTTATTTTAAAGGGCTTGTTTACAGTATATTTTACTGGAGCCTTGGGTTTGGTGTTTTCGCATTTTTAATGACCTTAGCTCGTGAAATGACCAAGGATATAATTGACATGGAAGGCGATGAAGTATTTGGCTGTAAAACACTGCCTGTTGTTTTAGGCATTAAAAAAACCGCATGGATAATAGTCGCTATTTATGCTTCAATTTTAATTGCCATATTTTCTATTCAGCAAACTTTCTTAGACGATAAGTATAGCTTGGCTTATTTGGCCTTCGTATTTTCTCCTTTGGTATTATGGGCCATGTATCTAACCATTAAAGGAAGCCACAAATCGCATTTTAATCTACCTGCATTACTCAACAAAATAGCTTCAGTTGTTGGAATTTTATATGCAGTAGTTGCGTTTTTAATTCTTTCTGGACGTATCTAATTATTATGTCGTTCAAGATTATATTAGCTAGCAATTCTCCTCGACGAAAAGAATTACTTACTAAAATGGGACTAGAATTCGAGCTTAGAACCAAAGCAGTTAACGAAGACTATCCTAATGATTTATCTCCAATACAAGTAGCTGAATATTTGGCAAAGAAAAAGTCGAGCGCTTATCGCGATTCAATTTCAAAAAACGAACTTATAATTACAGCCGATACCATCGTATCACTCAACGGCAAAATATTGAACAAACCAGCTTCAAAAGAGAAAGCAATCCAGATGCTTACTCTTTTGTCGAATAAAAAGCACGAGGTAATTACTGGCGTTAGCCTAATGACTACTGAAAAGCAACTCGTTTTTAGTGTTATTTCCAAGGTTTATTTTGGAGTATTAACCAAGGATGAAATCAACAAATATGTTGATTCAGGATTACCTATGGACAAGGCAGGCGCTTATGGAATTCAAGACTGGATTGGAGCTATTGGTGTCAAGAGAATTGAAGGCAGCTACGAGAATATTGTAGGGTTTCCGACACATGAATTGCATCGTCAACTCAACGTTTTCTAAAATTTTACAATAGGTATAACTGCCGATTCTTCTTCTCCGTTCAGTTTTAAGAAATAAATGCCATTCGGTAGTTTTTGTACATCCAGTTCCTTAAATTCTTCCTCACGATCAATTTCGACTTGTATTAGGTTTCTTCCTGCCATATCACTTAAGATTAATGTGCTAATATTTGCATTGCCAAATTCTACATGAATAGCCGATTGTGTTGGGTTTGGATATACTTTAAATTGTGCGTTTACGATGGGAGAAATACCCACGCTCAAATCTTTAACTTCAAACTCAAAGCTTTTTTCGCAACCGTTTTTATCCTGTACCACCAAACTATAATTACCCGCTGGCAATTTAGTTGCATAGAAGCAACTAGAATTATTCGATAAAACCACCCAAATTCCAATATGGTAATTTTTGCAGTATCGGCCAGCTCGAAAGATACCATGAAACAAAAATGCAAGGGTGTAGATTTCACTGGCTTCATTGCTAAACCTATTGATAGAGCGGAGTTAATAAAGTCGGTAAATCAATATTACTAGAGAATTTTCTTCACAAATCGCAGGAAGAAAAAAGAGCCAATAGAGCCAACAAATAACCAAATCCCCATCTGTTGCCATTCCGCAAAAATGAGATAACCCATTATAAACAGCAGCGAGTATGTGCTTATGAGAGCAAAAAACCATGTTAACATCATGTTTTTAAAGTACCCGTCCTCTTCTCCTTTCGAAAATATAGACCACCAGCCTCCAGGACGAACTCTAATGTAAAATTTCTGAAGTAATTCATCTGATTCAGGTCGGGTAAAATAGGTAACCAAAATCCAAACACAAGTAGTTAAAAAGATGGTCGCTAAGAAGTTATAAGGGTACTCCAACACGTACACGGAATTGAAAAAATAATACCCAAATAAAGGAGCTAAACTTGCCGCAATTTCTGACCAAGCATTTATTCTCCACCAAAACCATCGTAAAATCAAAACCAAGCCAAGCCCTGCTCCAGCTTGTATCAGAAATTTAGCCGCAGCATCAATGGTCTCAATTTGAGCAGTGACATAAATTGCAACTAACATTATGCCTAGTGTAAAAAAACGAGCCGCTAGCACGTAGTGTTTTTGCGCTTTTTCTTCAGATTCGAACTCCTCTGACGGTTTTATAAAGCGTTTGTAAAGGTCGTTGGTTAAGAAACTCGCTCCCCAATTCAACTGAGTCGATATGGTACTCATGTATGCACTTAAAAACGCGACAAGTAATAGTCCTTTTAATCCAGCAGGAAGCACATCACGCATGATGAGCACAAAGCCCTGACCTGTTTCATCTTTGGGTAAATCAGGATACAAAACCAATGCGCAGAGTCCAATCAAAATCCAAGGCCAAGGGCGCAAGCAATAATGCATAACCTGAAATAACAGCGTCGCTAAAACTGATCCACGTTCATTTCTTGTACTCATCATTCTTTGAGCGACATAACCGCCACCGCCTGGTTCCGCGCCTGGATACCAGCTGGCCCACCATTGCACTAATGCAAAAGTTAAAAAGGAAGCCAAAGAAATACTGTACACACCCTCTGCACTAGAGTCTCCATCTAGCACTGGAAAAAAACTAAATCGCCAATCGGGCAATTGTTCCTTTAAGCCAGATATACCTCCGATTTTCGGCTCGTTCAGCACAAAAATGGCCATGATAATGCAGCCGCCCATAGCAATTACAAATTGAATCGTATCGGTTATAGCAACTCCTTTTAAACCGGATAATGATGAATAGAAGACCACAATCAACATTGCTCCAATCAAGTACCAAATGATTTCATTGTCAAAAAATGAAATAGACGAATCGAATGCTGGAATTCCGAAGAATACTTGCAAAATGGTCATCATAGCGTAGTTCACCCATCCGATAATAACAACATTGAGTAGGAGCCCCATGTAAACTGCCTTAAACCCGCGCAAAAAACGAGCAGGTTTTCCACTGTAGCGCAGCTCAATAAACTCTAACTCGGTAAGAATATCTGCCCTTCTCCACAGCTTGGCAAAGAAGAAAGTAGTAAGCATTCCACCGATAAGCATATTCCACCAGAGCCAGTTCCCACTTATTCCATGCTGTGCAATTACTTCAGTTACCCATAAAGGAGTATCGGCCGCAAAAGTTGTAGCCACCATAGAAATGCCAGCAACAAACCAGGGCATATTTCTCCCACCCAAAAAAAAGTCGGAAAGGCTTTTTCCCGCTTGATTTTTATAACGGTATCCAATGTAAAGAGAGAGCAATAAATAAGCTCCTATGATGACCCAATCAATGGTATCGAGCATAATTTTAATTTTTGCACAAATTACAGATTCTTAGTTCCTGCAAACCGAATATACTCATCTTATACTGACAATAAATCGTGAAAAAAATTCGACCAATTCTATGCTTACTTTTGAAATTCAATGAAAGGAAGTTTAATAAATAATGCAATCTTTTTTATTGTACTGTTGGTAGCATGCTCACTTGGCCTCAAAGAGCTTATCGAGCCCGACCTATGGTGGTATATGCGAACTGGAGAGTGGATTCTAGAGAATGCTCAAGTACCCTCAACCGACTTCCTTTCCTATACGCACTTTGGAGCTGAATGGATCAATGTAAAATGGCTGTATGAGGTTTTAATCTATGCATTTTCAAAAATTGGAGGGCCAGAGTTTGTATCTGTTTTTCAGTCGATAGTAAATATTCTTATTGCTTGGACTCTTTATGAGGTATACAAGCAATTCACCTCAGCACGAAAAACTGGTGTATGGGCATTTGTCACTATAACTGCGTTTGCAATTTGCAGCTACAGAATTACGGCACGCCCAGAAACTATCAGCCATTTATTCAGCCTGCTAACGATTCTGATTTATTTATTTGGAAAAAATAAAAACGCAAAATGGTTCTTTTGGTGGATTCCATTGCAAATACTTTGGACCAACCTACACGAGGCATATGCTACTGGTATAATTTTAATGATTTCGCTTTCAGCATGGGAATGTTACTTAGCCTACAAACAAAAACGTCCTATTCTAAAGGCTCCAATCGTTTATTCTGCAGGATTAGCAACATTAGCAATTTGCATAAATCCAAGGGGATACCAGATGTTGCTGCATCCTTTTGAAATATTCAACCAGCTGAATACGAATAAATTTACTACTGAACTATTAAATTATCAAAGCCCTATTTATTGGAACAAATGGCAGTCTTATGCATTTATTGTTTCAATTGCATTATTTGTTTTTTTCTTACTGTTTTCGAACGGAAGGCAAATTAAAAATTCACTCAACAACGCGTTTACTAACCTTTCAGGTGGCTATATTTTAATTCTTTTTCTTTTTATTTACCTGGGCTTATCGGCTCAACGCAACATTCCCTTTTTCATTCTTGCCGTGTCTCCTTTTCTTGCAATCGGCTTTGCTAAAGTTTTACCCAAAAAAACTGATAAAATAATACCTATCGTGGCGTTACTTGTAGGAGTTGTTTCCTATTGTTTAGTGGTGAGTGGTCAATTCTATTCCCTTACAAATTCGAAGTATAATTTTGGTCTTAAAGTTGACACCTATTCAAATCCGATTGGATTAGGAAATGAGCTCCAAGAATTGGACTATAAGCAAGCGCATTTTTCAGATTACCTAACCTCCTCATACATTCTTTGGAAGTATAAAGATTACCAGTCATTCATAGACTTAAGAGATTTGGATATTTTTCCAGCCAGTTTTTTTGAAGAAGTTTTAATGGTTTCTCAGAATTATAAAGCGTTTAAAGAATTAGATGAAATAAATAATTTCCAATATGTCTATTTAAAGCGGTTGGATTTTACTCCCTTGATTAGCAATTTAAATGCTGACTCAAATTGGACAATGGTCTTTGTTGACCCTATCGCCTGTTTATTTATAAAACAAAAAAAGCTTTCTACAATTGACGTTTTCAAGGCTCCTGAAAAATTAGAAACATCTAACCTATCAGCTGCAGTCAACTTCATTTTTAACCCTATAAGAAAAGAGGAATCCTTCTCAATAAATATAGACTTTATGGCTGCCTCGTTTTACGACGCAATCTCCGATTATGAGCTAGCCTTGAATCGTCTTAAAAAATTAAATTCAAACGCTGAATTTGAATATCGTTCACTTTGTATGCAGGGAAGAATTTTAACCGAGTTGGGATTAAATGCAAAAAGTGATTCATTATTAGCTGAAGGTTTTGCAAGAACTTCAAAAGCTAAAAAATTATTCCCAAAGAAAAGTCAAGCATATTACACAGCAGGTTTGCAGTTCTATAAACAAGGATTGCTTATCGAAGCTATAACAGATTTTAAATTGTGCTTAAAGCGCGATAAGAAAAACACAGATGCATTAAATCAGTTAGCCTTATGCCAAAATGCCTTAGCCCAAATCGATCCGAAAAACAGTGCAATTTACATTGCAGATTGGTTCAAATATATGGAGCAAGCTTATGAAATTGACCCCAATAACCTGATGTTTGCCTACCAGCTTGGCGTATCGTATTGCGACCGAAATAAATGTGAGGAAGCAAAAAAATATCTTGAAAAATTGGGAGAACTGCCTTTTCTTGATAAAGCAGAAAATGCTAGTATAATGAGGTGTAAAAAGAAATGCTTGAGCGAATAAATATAACTGTCTAAGCTAATTTCTTAATTGCCCAACCCGTAATGTTCCCAGTTAATGTACCTATTAACACCCCGAGTAGAGCACCTGCCAAAATATCTGCAGGGTAATGAACACCCAAATAAATTCGACTGTAAGCCACTGCCAATGCCCAAATGAACAAACCAAGGCCTAACTTCTTATTCGAAAACAACAAACACAAAAAACTTGCTAATCCAAAGGTATTTGAAGCGTGACTCGATACAAAGCCATATTGTCCGCCGCAATGGTTTTTAACTAAGTGGACTAAGTGTTGGATTTCCAAATTATGACAAGGCCTGTAGCGCAGAAAAACCTCCTTGAATGCCTTTACTGACAGCTGATCGGTTAATGTTATGGTGAGTGTTACTCCCAAAACTACAGGCAGTAAACCTTTCCAACCGTATTTTTTGTAAAGTCCAAATAAAAGTACAGCATACAGGGGAACCCAAGTAATCTCTTCAGAGAACCAAAACATGATTACATCCCAAAAATTGGTGTGTATACCATTTAAAAATAGAAAAAGTTGAACGTCAAGCTGTTCCAAGTACTCAAACATGACTCAAAGAAAGGGAATTTATTCTACGTCAAATTTACTCCACAGCAAATCTTTCAATTCCATGAGGCCTTCCTGAACGAGCGCTGAAATAAACATCCACTCAATATCCAATTTCATTTCTTTAGCAATCTCATCACGAAGCTCCTGATCGAGCATATCGCTTTTGGATATTGCTAAAACTCTATCCTTGTCCATTAACTCTGGATTATATTTTCTGAGTTCTTCGAGTAAAATATGATACTCTGCTAAAATATCATCGGTATCAGCAGGAACAATAAACAGTAAAACAGAATTTCGCTCAATGTGTCTTAAAAATCGAACACCAAGTCCTTTTCCTTCAGCAGCCCCTTCAATTATCCCTGGAATATCGGCCATTACAAAACTCTTGTGGTCGCGGTATTTTACAATTCCTAGATTGGGAACCAAGGTAGTAAACTGATAATTTGCAATTTCTGGTTTTGCTGCAGAAACGACTGAAAGTAGCGTTGATTTTCCAGCGTTTGGAAAACCTACTAAACCAACATCAGCCAAAACTTTCAATTCAAGAATTCGCCAATGCTCAGTCCCCTCTTCTCCTTCTTGCGCATATCTCGGCGTCTGATTAGTAGCTGTTTTAAAGTTCCAATTGCCAAGTCCTCCACGACCACCTTTAGATAAAATATATTCTTGCCCTTCTTCTGTTATTTCGATGATTGCCTCGTCGGTTTCAGGGTCTTTTATAATTGTACCCAGCGGAACATCTAAATAAACATCTTCACCTTGTTTTCCGCTTGCACGCTGTTTTAATCCATTGTCGCCGTCCGTTGCTCTTACATGCTTTCGGTATTTAAGCGGAAGTAAGGTCCACATTTGCTTATTACCACGCACAATGATATGGCCTCCTCTACCACCATCGCCTCCATCGGGTCCTCCCTTAGGCACATATTTTTCTCGTCGTAAATGAGCGGACCCGTTACCACCATCGCCAGATTTGGCACAAACTTTTACGTAATCTACAAAATTTGAGGAAACAATTTTTCGGTTAAATGACATTCGTCTTATCGTGCGTCTATCGCTCGTGTTAATCGGTCAAATATTTCTTCAATTGTTCCGACACCATTAATTTCTACCAACTTATTTTGGTTTTTATAAAATTCCGCTACGGGAGCAGTACTTTCATTATAATTGGCAATTCTTGTTTTAATAATTGTTGGATCCGCATCATCTGCCCTACCCGACACTTTAGCCCTTTGAAGTAAGCGTTCTTTTAATTCATCCTCTGGAACAACCAAAGAAAGCATAAGAGTAACTGCCGTATTCTTCTTTTCTAAAAACTTATCTAAGGCAACTGCCTGATCGGTTGTTCTTGGAAATCCGTCATAAATTACTCCATTAATATCTGAATGTTTCTGAACTTCAGACTCTAATATTTCAATCGTAGTTACATCTGGAACCAAGTTTCCTTTGTCAGAATAGCTTTTTGCTAATTTAGCTAAGTCCGAATTTGGATCTAATGCTCTAAATACATCTCCAGTTGAAATGTGCACCAAATCATACTGCTTCTTAAGCAAATCAGATTGAGTTCCTTTACCCGCTCCTGGAGGGCCAAATAATACTAGATTCAGCATAACTATTGCTTTTTCAATTTATATATTTTACTAAGGTTTCGCCCCAGACCATCGTAATCTAACCCGTAACCTAAGACAAATTCATTGGGTATTTCTATCCCCACGAAGTCAATTGGCAAGTTCTTTTTATACGCTTCTGGCTTATAAAGCAAGGTTGCTGTTTTTATTGAATTAACCGACTTGTGATTTAATAATTCGTGCAGTTTTACTAATGTATTTCCTGTATCTACAATATCCTCTACTATTACGACATCAACTCCCTTTAAATCTTCAGTCAGTCCAATAAGCTCATTTACTTTCCCGGTAGTTTGCTGACCTTCGTAGGATTGCATTTTGACAAAAGAAACCGTGCAAGAAATCGTAATCTTTTTCAACAAATCGGCGCAAAACATAAAAGAACCATTCAAGACAGCTATAAACACTACATGTTGGTCCTGATATTCAACATTTATAGCCTCAGCGACCTTCCCAATCGATGAATCTATTTCATTTTCAGTAATATAGCTTTCAAATATAGAATTATGAATCTCTACTTCTTGCATGAAGCGCAAAAGTAAACAAATGGCTTATTTGAAATCACATTAAATAGGGTATAAAACTATCTTCAATCGACTGAAAGTTTAATTTTGATACACTATGAAAAACTCATTCCCTACTATTTTCTCGCTACTAGTGCTTACAACACTTATATTAGGTCTCAGAGCTAGTAATTCCCAAGACAGCCTTTTAGCCGTTTACAATCAAAGTCAAGACAGTTCTAAAATTTCGATTGGTATACAGCTTACTCAATCGCTTTCGAGTACAGACATGCCTCAAGCTATTAACTTAGCGAACGAAATGTATGCTTTTGCGCAGCAATCGAAGGATACAAAGAGTATTGCACGGTGTCAAAATCTTTTGGGCATTTTGTATGGAAAAAATATGGAAAGTGATATATCGCTTACCTTTCTCAATCAAGCTGCTCTTAACTTCGGAAAAATTGGAGCTTTTGAATCACTCGTTGCTGTGCAGAATAACATTGGGCAAGTATATTTTACAGACGGCAATTTAATAGATGCCCTAGATTATTTCTTCAAGGCCGACTCCATTTCCTCCCGTCCAAGTTATGCTGGAAAACATAAAACTGAAACTGCTGTTAATACAGCTACTACGTTAACTGAAATCGGCTTATTCGAGTTATCAAATGACTTTTATAAAAAAGCGTTAACGACTTCTGGTTTCCGTTCAATGGAAGTGATTATTTATGAAGGGTTATTACTAAATTCAATAGAGCAAAACCAATTGTACTCATCCAATAAATTCGCTGAAAAACTAAAGGATATTGAAATTCTGAAATCATCAACAGATTATTTAGAAAAAGTCCTTTTTTTAGCATACTACGACTTTCTTTCTGGCAATGATATTATTGGAGAAAAAGGATTAATTGAAGCTGATGAAATTCTTCAAGAAATCAAGGATAAACAAATTAGTGCCAATACCTATCTTCTATTTGCTAAAGTGCTATTAGTTGCTGATCAAAATCAAAAATCATTGGAATATGCTCTTCTATCAAAGCAAAAATTGAAAGAGGGTAAAAATTTATATCGGCAAAAAAAGGCCCTTAGTATTGCATTATTGGCTGCTACCAAAATTAACTCACCAAATTCACACAAACTCGCAACTGCACTTGATTCTATTGACCAAGTTATTATTCAAGAAACTGGGTTAGATATTTTACGCATAGTCAATTTACAAACTGAATTTGAGAAAATGTCTGTGGTAAAAGAACAAATTACTGAAGAAAGTAATGAGTTAACCGAAGAAATATCAGCGCGGTCAAAAGCTGAAAAAATAGGCATTATGCTCATTTTCGCTCTCGTTATGCTGGGAGCGATGTTATTTATGGCCATTCGCCAAATGAAAACTCGACAAAAAGAATTGGAAGAACACAAAAGACTGCTAAAAGAAAAGCATGAACGCGCCAAAAAATCGCACAAATAAAAAATAAACGAGAAGGATAAACTACTGTATATAGTTTTCACAAAAGCAAACGATCTAGTGGTTCTTTGTAAGGTTGAGCAAAATGGAGACGTTATTGTAAAATCTATAAATCAGGCGCTAGAGCTAATTAATTTCAATTTTGGACTAAACCTAGAAAAAAGTCAGTTCATTGGCAAAAGCCTCACCAATATTGTTAAGGACTTCCCCTTCTTTAATGCTGATTCAATTGAAAAAAAGTTACTTGCTGCTAAGGAAGCGTTGAGCACTAAAAAAGCTGTTATTTATGAAACGACTTCTAAATTAAATTCAACTATTATTAATATGGAAGTGACTATAGAACCTATAGTTAGTGATGATGGGACTGCTAATCATTTGCTTTACACATTAAAAGATATTTCCAAAAGGGTAAAAAAAGAACGCCAACATATTCAAGCCTTGTTACAAGCCGAAGATCACGAACGAGAAAGAATTGCGAAAGAATTACACGATGGGCTTGGGCAAAACTTAACTGCCGCACAACTGTACTTGGACGGATTTTTGGCCGATAAAGAAGACCCGAATATTTACGATGGATTATTCAAAACTCGCAAGTTTCTGAACCTGGGATTAGATGAGTGCAGAAACTTATCCCATAATTTAATTCCAAAATCTATTGGAGATATCGGATTAAGTGAAACTTTGCTGCAGTTGATCACTGATTTAAACAAATTGAATGATGTTCGTATAGAATTCAACAGTAACCTCACTAAAACCAAAATACCTGAATCGATTTCCTTTAATTTATACCGAATTGCTCAAGAAGGAATAAGCAATGCATTAAAATATTCGGCAGCCACTAAAATTTCGGTTCAACTCCTCTTGTTTGAAGAAATTCTTACACTTTCTATTGAGGATAATGGCAAGGGATTTGACGCACAGCAGATGCTAGAACGTAAAAGTTTTGGATTGCATAGTATCTTAAATCGCGGTGAAATTATTGGGGCTGATGTAAATCTCGATAGTAAAATTAATGAAGGAACCTTAATTTCTGTGGAAATCAAAAAACCTCGCCTAAGTTGAAAAAACTTAATCTACTGATAGCTTATGACCATGCAATATTGAGAGAGAGTTTACTCAATTCTTTGCTCCATCATCCAAGCATTGAATCCATAGAAACTGTTGAAAATGGACAGCAGTTGCTGGATGCCTGTAATATTAAATTACCGGAATTAATTCTCCTAGATATTAATATGCCCGTAATAGATGGTTTGGGTGCGTGCAAGGCGATTAAAAAACTGTACCCTTCAGTTAAAGTTGTCTTTCTTACCATGCATAATAATCCACAATATTTCTATGAAGCGAAAGCAGTGAATTGTGATGGTTACATTTTTAAGACTGCCGGTTTAGACGAAATTATTAAAAGCATTCATAAAATACAAGCAGGAGAAAAGTACTTTTCCCCTGCAGTGGTTGATGCATTGCTGTCCAATACTGGTAATGATAAAAATGGGAAACCCAATTTAACAGAACGTGAACACGAGGTACTAAAGCTCATACTAGATGAGTTTTCAAATAAAGAAATTGCTAAAAACTGATTATCAGTCAGCGAACCGTTGATGCACACAAAAGAAACCTATTGGCTAAAACCAACTCTCGCAATATAACTGGACTAATAAAGTTTGCATTAACTGAACGTATTCTGTAATAGGTAATTTACCTAACAGAAATTAGGCATTGTACCAATTTTAAATTAATGTATATACATCTATTTTTGACACATGGAAAGTAACACATTTAGTATTTCGATTCTTGGTTATAATGCTAACCTAAACGAAGCACTGGCTGATCTTTTTCCAATAGACTGCATTACTCAATCCGTTCAACTTAACGCTGACAACCACATCAGTAATGACTTGAAACAACTAATTCATTCTTCAGGAATCATATTCTTAGAGCTTTCAGACGTAATTGACACCAACTTAGGGATAATAGGAGCATTGCTCCTGATAAAATCAGACCTAAAAATTATCGGATTGAATGAATACACTCAGAAAAGTTATTCAAAGCGCATTTTAGATTTAGGAGCTAAAGGATACATTCCAATTCATTGCTTTCCCTCAGAATTTAAAAATGCGTTAGAAATAGTAGGAAACGGAGGAGTATATGAATCTAAATTCATCCGAAAATTCGAGGTTTAAATGCAAAAACATTCCGTATTAGTAATTGACGACAACCAAATCGACGTTCTTATTGCTACTAAATTTCTAGAAATGAGTAACTTGTTTAGCGCCATACACGTTGCTCAAAATGGTGCAGATGCACTGGTTGCCTTAAAAAACTTAAGCCCAGATTACGTATTACTGGATATCAACATGCCTATACTTGACGGATGGGAGTTCTTAGATGCTTTTGACTCACTTTTTAACCAAACACAAAATCAGCCCAAAATAGTTATGCTAACCTCCAGCATAAATATAGATGACGCTAATCGCGCTGTAAACCACCCCAGTATTACTGAATTTCTGGTAAAACCTATAAATGCCACAAAAGTCGAACAGTTTATAGGGAATCCTTAAAACTCCTAAACTTACTATTCAAAATATTCAATCAAACAGAGGTTTTCATAGTTTTACCTTCTTAAATATTTAAACTATGTACCGTCTTCTTATTCTATTTTCAGCAGTTCTTTTTTTAACATTTAATTCGACTGCTCAAAAAAAGGAATTTACCTTATCCGATGCCGTTATTGGTGGTTATTCCAAATTCAGGCCTGAAACAAAATCTCAGCTTCAGTGGCTACCCACTGAGAATTCGATTTCTTGGGTGATCACAGACTCTAATAAGGCTAGACTTGTAAAGAGAAACGTTGAAGAAAAGGAGGAAATCACACTTACTACATTAAGCACTCTAAAGAAATACGAAGAGTTAAAAGAGTTAAGTCGATTTCCAAGAATAACATGGATGACCAACACGCAATTCCGGTTTCAGGTAAAGGAAAAAAATTTCTTATTCGACTTTAAGAAAAATGAACTGGATAATATTGGAACATTACCCATAAATGGAAATAACGTAGATGTTTCTCCTAACAATTCTCTTATAGCTTTTACCTACGAGAATACTTTAATCGTAAACGAAATTCCTGTGGGAGTTCCTGAAAAAGAAGATGAAGTATTTGGGCAGTCTGTTCACCGATTTGAATTCGGCATTTCGAAAGGAACCTTTTGGTCAAACAATGGAAATCTATTGGCCTACTACAAAAAGGACGAAACTATGGTTACGGATTATCCTTTAACCAACTTTATTACCAAGCCTGCCGAATCAAATATTATTAAATATCCAATGGCAGGAATGCCTAGCCACGAAGTGACGGTTGGGATTTGGAACGCCGACACAAAGGAATCTATTTGGCTAAACACTGAAGGCCCGAGAGACCAATACCTTACTAATATTGCTTGGAGCCCGGATGATAAGGCTATATATGTAGCAGTATTAAACCGAGATCAAAATGAATTGAAATTAAACCAATACGATCCGATAACTGGAGAATATGTGCGCACGCTTTTTACAGAAAAACACGACAAATATGTGCAGCCTCTTCATCCCATGGAGTTTATTGGCTCGAATGGAGAAAACTTTATTTGGCAAAGCGAAAGAGATGGATTCAACAACCTTTACCTGTACAACAAAAAAGGTAAAATGGTGAAGCAACTCACCACCCATAAAGCCCCAATAACTAGTGTTGTGCAAGTACAAGGAGAAAACAGTATTACCTACATTGTTGCAGATAACAATGGTTTGGATAGAATAGGATATCAACTGAACATTTCCTCGGGAAAAACTGAAAAAATTACACCAGAAAGCGGCGTACACTCCATCCGTATGAGTAATGATGGCAACTATTATATCGACACCTACACCAGCATTTCTACTCGAAGAAACACAAACGTGTATAATCTAAAAGGTAAGAAAGTTATTTCTCTCGTTGAAAATAATAACCCTTACGAAGACTACAACGTTCGACTGCCAGAATTGGGAACCATAACTACCAATGACGGAACTGTGCTTAATACTAGAATGTTCAAGCCTGTAGACTTCGATCCTTCTAAAAAGTACAAAGCCCTGCTCTATGTTTACAATGGTCCAGGGGTACAACTTATTACAAATAGCTGGTTGGCTGGTGGCTCTCCCTGGATGGCCTACCAAGCAAATAAAGGTTATATCGTTTATACGGTTGATGGCAGAGGTTCAGAAAATAGAGGTCGAGAATTTGAACAAAAAATCTTTAGAAACTTAGGGGAATTTGAAGTTGTAGATCAACTTTCAGCAGCTGAGTATTTAATGAATTTGGACTATGTTGACCGAAATAAAATGGCAGTTCATGGTTGGAGTTATGGAGGATTTATGACGACTTCATTAATGCTTAAAGCTCCAGGCATATTAAAGGTTGGAGTTGCAGGTGGGCCAGTAATTGATTGGAAGTACTATGAAATTATGTATACAGAAAGGTATATGGATACACCCGAACAAAACCCTTCGGGTTATGCAAAAGCCTCGCTTTTAGATAAAGTTCAAAACTTAAAAGGTGATTTATTGCTTATTCATGGAGCTGACGATGATGTAGTTGTTCCTCAAAACAGTATTGATTTATTAAAGCAATCTGTTGATAAGGGCGTACAGTTAGATTTCTTTCTTTATCCAGGACACAAACACAATGTTCGAGGAAAAGATCGAGTGCATTTGATGGAAAAGGTACTCAGCTATATTGATGAAAAATTGGACTAGGTCCTAGACAAAATAATAAATACGTATGTCCGAAGAACTGCACGACTACGAAGCTTTAATCGGTAGTTTTTATTCGTCATTTAGCAATTTAAATCGTGCTGGAATGACAAAGTGCTATCATAGAGACATTCATTTTTTAGACTCAGCTTTCGGAAACCTTCATGGAGAAGATGTTTCAAAAATGTGGGAAATGCTTATCGCGCGATCGAAAGGAAATTTAGAAATATCATTTTCAGACATTTGGGTAGATGAAAATTATGGTGGTGCAAAATGGGTAGCTAAATACAAATTTGGAAATCGACCTGTTACAAACTTTGTAACTGCTAGATTTAAATTTTCTGAAGGCAAAATCCTTGAGCATTCTGACCATTTCGACTTATGGAAATGGAGCCGGCAAGCAATTGGACCAATAGCATATTTGATTGGTTGGACTGGCTTTTTTCAAAAAAGGTTGAGGGCCAAATTCAGAAATTCACTTTTCCACTAAGGTTATTTCTATTAAAGGTATACTCTTTCTATACTCACATACTTAAACCTCTTCACCAACACCAGCTACTGGACTATAAGTTGAAAAGGTTCTGTCCTAGTACCTTGTCTATTTGTTAAAACTACTGAATACATTCCATTATTTAAGTAGCTGACATCTATTTCATTATGTTCATCGGATAGTTCATATTCCATAACAATACGTCCAGTAAGATCTACAACCTTAATTGCTGAAAATTCGACATTATCAATCCTTAAATCAACATTTAGAATTCCACTTGCTGGATTTGGATACAATCTAAAGCTTTCGAATTTGTCATTTTTACTAAATCCAACCGTAGAATAATCGAACTCATCTGAGGATTCAGATACACAACCTTCAAGATTGGTAATTACTAAAGAATATGTTCCGTCTCGTTTTGGGTTAAAATCCTTTTTCGTCTCACCGCTTATCGCCCCATTCCTATCATACCACTGATAACTACTTGAATTGGGAGAAGACAAAGTATTTCCGTTTTGTGAGATAATTGGTTTCGCCGGTTTAGCATTCACTTCAATGGTATCTGTTGCCATATTTGAACAGCCAGTACCTCTATCTGTAAATACATAGTTAATAGGATGCGAACCTACTCCTGACACTTTTGGATTAAAATTAAACCCAACAACTCCATTTCCTGAGAAAACACCTCCAGTAGGATTGTTACCATCTAGGCTAGACAATGGATCTCCTTCACAGAATTTTTTTCCTAATAACCGTAAAGTAACTGTTGGCAGTGGATGAACTATTGTTGAAATAGAATCGCTTGCAGAACATGAATTCGCATCAGTGTAAGTATACTTTATTGTATGTGTTCCACTTCCAAGTGTTGCTGCATCGAAATTAGTACTAGTAGCACCATTAACCAAGTATGATCCACCTGAAGGCATTCCACCAGTTAACGGATGTGCAGTTGAATCTATACACACAGCACCTTTATTCATTAGTGTTACTTGCGGCACAGTATCTACTCTTAAGAATTGTGATGCAGTATCTGAGCAACCTACTGTATCAGTATAGGTGTAGGTAACTTTAAACAACCCTGCCCCTGAATTATTGATTACAAACAAATTTCCTGAGCTATAGTTAGAAGAAAAGCTTCCTCCTGCTGGAGAACCGCCACTCAATTGTACTGAAAACTCGCTAGCACATGTCGATGTGAAAGGCGCCAAGCTCGCTGAAGGGTTATTAAAATACTTAACAACCAACACATTACTTGTATCATTGCAAGTACTCCCATTACTCAAAATCATTGAGTAATTACCTGCAGAAGCCACCTTTATACTCGACATTGTGTCACTGTTTAGAATTATGCCATTGCGCAACCATTGATACGTAAAACCAATAGTTGCATTTGATAAGGTAACCGAATCACCATCGCAGCTAGGTACAGTATCCTTTCCCGTTTGTGAGGTTACTACCGGTTTTCCACTTAAAGTATAAGCAAGTATAAATTCACGAGCGGGTTGACTAGATAACGTATAATCTCCGTTTGTGATACTTGCAGTTGATGCCGACCACGTTGAGCCTGCGTTATTTGCTCTATATAATAGATCGTTACTACAACCACCATATTTCTTAAAATGGCTATTAGGTGAATAGTGCTAACTTAAATTATATCGACTATTTGAACCACCTACAACATATACACCCCAATGCCTACTGGTGTCCAAAGCGCTAAAACCAGAAGGAATAGCGGTTTTATTTGGAGTACCCTCACGATAATATACATGAACTCCGCCAGCCCCTCCAGTTACACTTGATGCTAATAATGAATCCCCATCGGGATGTTTTAAAGAAGCACGTATGGAAGAACCATATTGCTGTGCACTTGCTGTGCCAACCGGTGCACCATATGTTTTCCAAATAGCACCATTATTAATGGTTCCTTTTCTATTATTTCCAGAAGAATCGACAGCTGCAGTACCCGTTCCCTCGTCCAATTTCCAGTAAGCTTCCAAATTGCTGTATTTAGAATGTGTACTTCTTACTCCTTTGCACATCCCATCTCTTATTTCTTGTTGGGTTAAAGCAGTACTCCAAATGCGAACTTCATCCATTTCACCATTAAAGTAAAGGTTACTACCTCCAGGAACTCTGTACCCTAATCTTAAATTTATCCAACCACTAGGAGTATTAACTGTAGAGAGGTTAGACGTTGTTTGCAAGACTCCATCAACATACATATACCCTGCTCCATTATTTAGTACAAAGGCAACGTAAGTCCATTTGTTTAAAGGCACTGCGTTAGCATTAGTACCCATATTAGCATTGGTTCCACCAGACGTAAAGCTTAAACCCCTTGAAGTATTGACCATAAACGTATTTCTTGACCCTACTGCATTTCTCCCATAATCAAGTATTACCAAGTTACGATTGGGAGCGGTACTAGGGACATAGACCCATGCTTCAAATGTTCTATTGGTTCTCCCCAATACACCAGAGTAATTTGTTTGAATATTATCATTACTCCCATCAAAATAGAGCGATTTTTGAGCATTAGAAGTAAAGAACATGGATAATGAAATGACAAGGAGTATGTATTTTTTCATGCAAATGATTTTTTCAAAGGTAAGATTATACATGAGTATTAATGAATCAATACTACATTTGCCGACTAATTCGGGATGTAGCTTAGTCCGGTTAAAGTGCTGGTCTGGGGGACCAGAGATCGGAGGTTCGAATCCTCTCATCCCGACTTTTTTAATTTTAATGTATTCAATATCAGTGAATTAACTTCACTGATATTGTTTACTCCCCATATTACTCCCCAAAACTTATAAATATCCTAAATTTGGGTAGTGAATGTCTCCCTCAAATTAGACACATCCAATAACGGAAAAGAAAAACCACTTTACATCAGGTTAAGAGGTAAGTCGGTTAATGGTAAAACTGAAGAAACATCCATTTCAACAGAAATAAAACTACTTCCTCGTCACTTTAAGAACAACGGTATTTCTAAAAGTTCTCCGAATTACAGTTCGAAAATTAAAGTTGTTAATTCTATTTTGGATGAAATTGAGAAGATTATTGGTGAGATAAACCATCAAGGAGAAATACCTAATCCTACTCTCGTCAAACATCTATATTTTGAAAATCGTGTTTCCAAGGAAGTTGTTACCCCCAACTATAAAAGTTTTTGGAATTCATTCGAAGAGTTTTATTTGAGTAAGAAACACAATTCAAGAGGGTATGTTAAAACGTTGTTGACTTTAAAGAATCATTTACTTGGGTTTCAGAAACATTCAAAACGAACAATCACATTTGAATACATCACGGGTAAAACGATTCTATTTCAATCTCACTTTCAAGATTATTTGTGGTCTCAAAAGAATTTGAGTAATGGATATATCAATAAACTATTTAATAATCTTTCAAACTTTCTTTTTTGGTCTCAACAACTGAATTATATCCAACAAAAACCAAAATTCACCAAACTACGTGAGGTTGACAGAGATGAGAAAATCTATTTAAAGACTGAGGAGATATACAAGTTGTTTTCCTCTTCAAAGTGGAACTATAAAGAGGAGAAGGATTTAAAAAAGAATCCACATATTACCATTATCCGTGAATCATTAGAAGGAACCCGAAGTGAACATTTTGGAAGTGAACTGACAGTGACTAATTGGGAATTAGTTAAAGATGTGTTCCTATTCATGTCTTCTGTTGGTTGTAGATATTCGGATATTGAACACTTTAAAGTAAGACATTTTGATTTCAACTCTAATGTTCAAACATTGACTTGGATTCAACGAAAAACCAATAAGAGTGTTTCAGTACCAGTAACTGATATCAGTGGTAATATTTTCAAAAAGTATAGTGGTGGTAAGAGTTTGGAACAACGATTGTTTCCAAAAATATCTCAACAAAAATTCAATAAACATCTAAAACTATTACTGAAAGATTTAAAGTTTAATCGATTGGTCTCACACCCTAAAATGAAGGGTTCTGAAATTATCGATAATGATGACAAACAACTATGGGAATTGATTTCCTCTCATAGTGGAAGAAGGTCATTCATTAAGAACTTGATTGATTTAGGAAACATGGACTACAAAACCATTATGAAATTATCCGGACACAGGTCATACTCAGAGTTCCTTAAATATGTTTCGGTAAACCAAGAGGACTTAATGAAAGGTTCTCAATTGTATAAACTACAATCTAGAGACGAACAGGATGAAATGGAAGAAATTATAAATACAATTTCTTCTTTCGATGATGATAAACGGAAGTTAGTGTTACAGATGATTAGGAATTTGAAGTGAAGTGTTCATTAATTCGTCCAAACTATCTCAACCCAAACCACTCTATGAATTAGGTTTGATTATTAAGGATATATATGAGATGAAAGTTGGAGAATTGATATAAAAAAAGGAGAACCGTTTCTGATTCTCCTTTAACCATTATTTAATTGAATTTTTATTGAAGGACTATCTTTCTAATATCAGTGATGTTTCCACTTCCATCAATGAGATGGAGAAAGTATAATCCGTTCCCATTCCATCCATTCATATCGATATTGAAGGGAGATTGAGATACGGGTTCATCAAATACAGATTGACCAAGAGAATTGATAATTTTAATAGAGTATCCATTCATTGAAGAAATATCTCCACAATCAATTTGTAGGTAATCGTTGGTTGGGTTCGGGTAAACCTTTATAGTATTCTGAAATTCAAGAGGATTCGTTGATGTAAGTTGAACATCAATAAATAAAGTATCGGTTACTGAGTATGGAATGGTGTCTAATACAGTGATGGTATCGTACACCTGACAAGAACCTCCGTATAAGTTACCTACTTCAGTAATATCTAATACACGATTCCATATACCTACATCATCCATTTCACCAGTTAGACTACCAGAGTTAGATTGTGAGTGTCCCAGTCGAATTCCTGTTCCAATCCCAGGTGAATTCGATATTAGAGTATTCTCAATAGAAACTTGTAAACTATTATTGAGGTATAGTCTAATAGAGTCTGTGTCGAATATGTAAACAATATGATTCCAGTCAAGTACATTGTATGTGATATCAATCCCCACATTATTGATTCCGTTATTATGACCATACCATAAACCACTAGGTGGATTAATTTGAGGTTGTATTACACCTAATTGAAATGACCCACTCCAATTTAAAAACCTCGGATTGTAACAACCTTGAATCGAATCTAACTTAACCCAAAAACTTAATGTGAAACCATCATACATCCCTGAGGTATCTAGTTGTGTAACTACCAATCCAGAATTACAATTCGTATCAGGATTCCATATACCAACCTGATTGTTTGGGTTGTCACGATATCCTCCAAACGTCACTCCATAGTTCGTTGTTGGATTTTGATTAGGTGAAGAGTCTAAGTGGGTTCCATTCATTGACCAAAACCCAACCAATCCATTAGTAGGAACATAAGAGGGTAAGTTCTGAGAAAACCCATTTAGGGTTATCAGAACAATTGTTAGGGTTATAATTGTTTTCATTAATTCTAAATTGTTGAAGCAAATATAGTGGATTTATATTTTTTAACTTTCTTAATCAAATTAGGAGAACACCCAACTATCTTTTGTATTTCTGAATATTTCAAACCACGTTCTACGAGTTTGAATATCTCTTGGTTCTTAGGTTTAGAGAGGAACTTCTCATTTGATTCTTTCGTTCCTATTTGTCTTCCCTTATACAATCCTTTCTCTTTTCGGATTTTGATTCCCTCCATCTGTCGTTCCCTTATCAATGAACGTTCGAAATCACTCATTGTAGATAGAATACTCATCATCAATTGTGAGAACTTATCTTCTTTACCATTCTCATCGATGTTTCTGAGATTGGGATTTCTACAAATGATGGTAATCTTCTTTTCAGAGAGTTCCTTCCATACTGAAAGAACATCTAATGTGTTTCTTCCTAATCTATCAATGGAGTGAATCTCCAAATGGGTGAGTTGGTTTGAATCAATTAGTTTTTTGATTTGAGAACCCTGTGGTCGTTCCCAAAACGGAATCAGACCGGAACACTTATCTACTAGAACATAATCGAATCCATCCGTATTTTGAATCTGTCGTTCCTCATTCTGAGATTGGGAACTAACACGTGAATAAAGTACCTTCATTTTACTATTATTTAAGGGTAATCAGGAAACGTGTCTAAAATAATAGTATATCCTGAGAAAATCAAGGTTTTACAAGGGGTTCGATACTATCATTTGAAGTGTACTCTAAAATGATAATGATTGAGGTTTTCACCCAACTATAAAAACCTGACTTCGATATATAAACCACCCATTTTCAAACTCTAACCAAAGGTTTGAATCGGTTTACAAGAAAATACCCCCACCCCCTTTAGGTGGTTTCACTCATCTTCTTCCACCAATCGGTTTTGTTTTTGGAAATTTGTATCTTGGTTGTTCTAAAATGAAGTTATGGAATTTATCAAAAATATCTGATGAGGTCCTTTACGAGTTGGGGATTGACAAAATGGTAGTTCTACTTGTTACAAGTGGGATGAAGAAATATCTTAAAAGACACAGAGAAATCTTTAATCAATAACTAAAAAAGGTTTAGAGAATGAAACACTTAAAAAAAGTATTAGGTATCATATACATTCTGAGTGTTTTGTCCTCTTGTACAAAAGAAAAAGAGTATCCTAAACCCTGTGTAGGTGATTGTGAAACTAAGTTCCATCTGATTTATAAAAACGTAGAAATACCAATTAGTTCTGATGGATATTACAGAATACAATGGGATGGGTTAAATTACTTTCAAATTGAAGGGGAGTTATCAGAATTAGACCCTCATTATGTTATCAATAAAGTCCCTCTAATTGAGTGTAACTTCGATTCAGACTATTGGATTGTGATGGACTCAATAACCTTTCGGACTCCAATGTATTCATATTTAGGTTGGTTTAATGATATTGGTTTAAACACTCCAATTCCAATTGGTCAATATACATATACAATTATCACTTTATCTGATTTGTATTCCCCTTTGAATATAGTTGGGTATGAAATTCCAAAAAAAGGATGTTTCGATTGTCCTTACTTCCCTACACTAATTGGAACACATTCAAAATACACCTATAACCCTAAACAAAACATCTTATTCGATAATGAATTTGAAGGAGACACCATCAACATTTTCATACAGTCTATTTTCAATAGTGATGTTGGGGAAACAGTTACAATTGATGACAAATTCAAGATAATTGTTTTATAAAAGACTTGAATTAAAAACCTGACACCGATATAAAAACCACCCACTTTCAAACCCAATGAAAAGGTTTGAATCGGTTTACAAGAAAATACCCCCACCCCCTCTTTAGGTGGTACTCATCTTCTTCCACCAATCGGTTTTTGTTTTGAGTTGGTACTCTTTCATATCAATAGAATCTGATAGTATTCCAAACTCATCAATTTTTGATTCTCTATCATTCTCAAATTTGATAATGTATACTGAATTTAAAAAATTATTCTATCTTTGATCAATGGAAAATATAATTTTACCCGGTTTAGGAGGATTAGTTCTCTTCTTAGTAATAACACTTTTAGGTTCACTTGGTGGGTTTCTATTCAAGTTAAAAGTCATTAAATCAGGTGATTTAAGTAAATACAACAAATCACAAATCATAACTGAACTCGGAGATCCAGTTAACATTATTAATGAAGAAGAAAATCAAGTCTTAGTTTGGTTGAAATCTTCTGGAACTTATATGTTAAAAATTGAATACACAAATCAGGGGGATTTTGTTAAAATTAACCAACAATTAGATCAAACAAAAAATGGACTTAAAGGGTTTCTTTATAATCTTATTTTAAAGTTTATTAAGTAGTTTTAATTACGGGAGAAAGAATAAGAGAAAATTTCAAAAAGTTGAGTTTGTTGATTGGTATAAAACCAAAGCAGATGACGGTTGTCATGACGGTAGAATATCTTAAGTAGACTGTAGAAAAATCATTCTCAAATTTGAATTCATTTAACCTCATCTACTTCCCCCATATATTATTCCATTTAAACTCGTCAGGTTCAACCTCCTGAGTGGTTTCCTGAGGTTTGTTCATCATCTTAGTGTTCAGATACCTATTGAGGTCAGATAACCTCATGTACCTTTTGTTTTTAGTAATCTTAATGATAGGGAGGTTTTCACCCAACTATAAAATCCTGACATCGACATATAAACCACCCACTTTCAAACCCAATGAAAAGGTTTGAATCGGTTTACAAGAAAATCCCCCCCCTTAGGTGGGTTTACTTCTAAATCGAAGAGTTTATTTGAGGATTTGTTAAGTTTGGTATTATAATAAAACACTCACTTAATGAAACACCTCCTCTTCATATTGTTCCTAATACCAATCACCTCCTACTCTCAAAAGGTGTTCTCAGTTGAGTATTCAAATCAATCTGATGTAAAGGTGTTTGTAGTTGAATATGAAAATCAATGTGATTTGAAGGTATTCAAAGTAGAATACCCAAATCAAGTTGATGGGAACAAAGGGTTGTGGTATTTTGTAGATTACCCTAACCAATCAGATAAAAAGATATACTTCGTTGATTATCCCAACCAAAGTGATTTGAAGATTTATTTTGTGAAGTATAAGAATCAATCAGGTTGGAGAGATAAATCTAAACAACATTTGATGTATTAGGAAACCATCCTCTTCAACACCCCATTCAACCCATCAATACTCTTATTGGTATTCTTTAACCTACTGAATAACTTCTTAAAAGGAGATATTAGTTTCTTTAACATTGATTTTAAGGAGATTTCATCCATTCTCTGAACACCAATTGTGGATACAACTCTACTAACTGTCTTAGTACTAAGTAGGATATCTTCCAATACCTTTTTGGTTTGTTTATTCACCTTAGTTAGTGATTCCACAAAACTCTCTTTGTATTTGAAGTTATCTCTATTGTATCCCATTCTTTTCAGAGTTACCAAATACCTCTTTGTTTGAATGGATTTCTTATTCTGTATTGTGAGTTGTTCCAACGTTGGTCGTAACTCTCCTTCAATCTCTTTGTATCGGTTTGAAAGTTCACTTAGTTCTTTCTTTACTTTATCAATCTTATCTGAGAGTATTCCAAACTCATCAATCTTTGATTCTATATCGTTCTCAAATCTAAATTCATTTAATCTCATTTATTTACTCCATATATTCTTCCATTGGAAATCTTTATCAGGTTGTGGTTCCTGAGTAGTTTCCTGAGGTTGATTAACCATTTTGGTGTTCAGATACAGATGTAGGTCTGATAACCTCATATACCTCTTATTTTTAGTAATCTTTATAATGGGTAGGTTTTCTTCCGTTACCAATTTCTCAAAGTGACGTCTACTGATATTGAGATATCTCATCACTTCGTACTTTGTCATTAGTTTATCTTCCATAGTACTCCTTTATCTTTCTTTCAAACTCTTTTTGTTTTTCAATAGGGAGTTGTCCTATTCCTTTCTCTAAGGTTCTCTTTCCATTGAAAAGGATTGAATCTCTATACTTCTCATAAGTAATGAATAGGTTAATTAGAGATTTAGTGGTATCAGGAATCTTATCGGGTGGTAAATGGTATCCAACCTCATCCGTAAACTCTTTGAGTTTATCCATTAGTTCATTGTGTAATTCATTTGGTGATTGTTTCATTTGTTGTTCTCCTTATTACTTATCACTTAGATATAATCTATCCTATCAGTGTCGTAATACTCACAATGAATTCAATGTGGAATCCTTTTCCTAAATCCATTGTAGACGACTGATAGGATAACTCATCACTTGAGTACTCACTATCACAACCCCATTATCGTTCAGTTCCCCTCCACCGGGTATCACTCCGAGTATATTACAATACTGTCGGTTGTTGACTATAACACCTTTCTGAAGGGTGTTAACTATCAATAAGTATGGGAGTAAATCTTTAAACAATAGAAAATCACAGAATTTCTCAAAATTTTTCTGAGAGGGATTCAAATCTTAGTGAAGAGGGTGAATAGTGAATGTTTTTCTATGTGAAATTGAAGTAGAGGAAACCCAAAATTGAGTATTGTATAATTGGTCAGAAACTTGGGGAGTATTACTCCCCAAAACTATCTAAAAATGAAAAACTACAAAATACAAACACCTGTAAATCAGTAATTTAACACAGTAGTTCGAATCCTCTCATCCCGACTAGAAAAAAAAGTCGCTCAATTGAGCGGCTTTTTTTTGGCAACTCCAAGAATAGTCCACCGTCGGAGGAATCTAGTTCAGTATCTCTATCCAGAAATTCGAGGCAGTGATTTTGAACTAAATTCAGAATAACCTACAATGCATACGTTAACTAAAAACCCTTAGGACCAACTTCCGTATTCAAAAAAAAAGCCCGAATAAATCGGGCTTCCTTATGCTTTAAGAGTTCTAACTTTCTATTCAGTCTTTATGAACTTGATTGCAGAACTTTGACTATTCTCATCTAAAATCTGTAGGAAATACACTCCACTTTCAATTTCTGTCAAATCAAGTTCAACTTCATTTTGAGTGTCCTTGACATCAAGTACAACATTTCCTATTAGGTCAATAACCTTTAATTGATTTGCCGAACCTAAACCAGAAACTTTAAGAAAGTTACCTGAGGGGTTAGGATAGACAGAATAATTATTTTGACCAAATTTTGAATTAAAAACTGATCCAGGTCCTTCAACTTGTTTTTTGGGAAATGGATAAGGATTTGAACAACTGTCATTACTTAAAGTATCATCAAGCGCATCAAAGCCGCCATATGTCCAATTGGTTGCTACAAAACCATCTCCATCAGGTCCTGTATCTTTTTTTCTTTTAGCCCAACTATTCAGATATTCCCAAACCTCTCCAGTTCCATCAACATTAGCTTCTCCGTAGTGATCAATTACTCTACCATATTCAAAAAGCTCTAAAGCGTCGTCTCCAGTAAAATTCGTAGCCGTAGTAGTTCCCCTACCTGCAAGAGTATCCAAGAAATCTGCCTCAAATCCAAAGAAGGTTTTAAATGCGTCAGGTTGCCTCGTTACAAAATAAGATTGTCCTCTTTTTACTGAAACTGCTGGAAATTGAAATTCTACTCCATCAGTGCCGCCGCCGTTATTTGCACAGCCCAAAGAATAGGTACTCAAGTCAGCAATATCAGATAATGGAATAATTTCAATCAAATTTGGGGCCGGGTTTTGCTCTCCTATATTTAATATCCCAGCTAATTTTAATTGGCGAGTTAAAACTATATCAAAATTATCTTTATTGATAATAATTTCCAAAGTATCATTTGCCAAAGAAGCATTCGCAGGATTCTTTAAAACCAGCCATAAATTTTCTTCTGGCTCATCCAATGTATCATCAACAATAGTTAGCGTAAAAGGCATAGTCTCATCTTGATTTCCTGTAAAAGAAATGGCAGTAGGTGAACTAAAAACAACATCAGTAGCAACATCACCAGTACCATTAAATGCCTCAACCTCAACAGAAGAAGCAGCTCCATTGGTATTGTCGATATAAACATCGAATGTTAAAGCTCCGTCATTTTCATCGTGAGTTGAGCTGCGAAATAATACTTGAATTATTGGAGTACTCGAACATGTTGAGTTCATTGCTCCAGGTGTTCCATAAATTTTTCGTCTGTTATAGACTCCAAAATAATTTGTCGCTCTTCTCCAATTAGCTGCATCAGCATTATCTGAAGTAGGGTCACACAACTCAATAGAACAACCTTGTCCATCAGCTAATGTTGGCCATGGTGCATTATCATCATAACGAACCGAATCTTCTTTGTTACCAGCAGAATCTAATAATTCCAAACGGTAGCCTCCATTAAGTATAAAGCCTGTATACTCAAGAACTGACTTATTATAAAGATCAAAAAAGCCGACAGAATCGTTAGTTAATAGCAAGTACTCCCCAGCGTTTATGGTAACATTTCCGAAGGTATAATTAATGCCATTATTTGCAGTTCTTGGTATTTCCCAACCAATAAGGTTGACCGGCCCGGTTCCGTCATTGTATAATTCCAAGTATTCCACTCCACCCTGTTTACCTGGGCTATTAGGTGTAAGTGCGTTGTAGCTTATTTCATTAATTACAACTTGAGATGATAAGCTAGCCGAGCAAAGTGTAAACACTAGCACAACTAATGAGTAAACTGTTTTTTTCATAAGTATTTAATTTTCAAGGTCAATAGATAATAAAAGAATTGTAGAGTGCAAAATAGTAATAATTAACAATCTATACACCTGAGCGGAATATTTCCTCTTTTTGCCTTTAGCTCTTGGACGAGCTTAGAAATGAGGTCATTGAAATAACTCACTTTATATCAAATTAAAAAAGGAAACCTATCGATGTTTATGAGAAAAGTTAATTCTAAACAGGAACACTAAATACTCGTTTAAATCGTAAATCAAATTCAATTGGTTCTAAAGTGGCCATTACCTCACATAAGAAAGAAAATCTAAGGATAAAAAACACAATTATTAATTGAATTACTATACTGCCAAAATCGGTTTCTTTTTGTGTGCCAAATCCCAAAGTTTGAGGTTACTTGGGCTCTTATGGAGATCAGACGAAAGCTCGTTCAATAACTCGTTTATATATCGCTCACCTGTTGGAATTTCTGTTTCATCTTTACCCAAAAGCGACTCAATCACAAAAGAAATAGTCAATTGGTCTTTATCTCTAGCTGGTTGATATACCATTTGCTTACTCTCTTCCTTTGTAACGATAAGATCTAACTCCACCAAATCTTCAATAACTGTATTAATTCTATGTTGAGGCAATTCTGTAGCTTCAGCTATTTCTTTTACCGACCGAAAAGGCTTTACATCTTCGTAGTGTTTAACCAATTCTGTAAGTATAATTATCGAAACCTTTAAACGCTCATAGGCTGATGGCTCTTTTTTACGGTGCTCTATAACGAGTTCATCAATGCTGCTGTGCGCAAAACTTAACTCAGCACCAAAAAGTACAATTGTCCAACTAATTTGCAGCCAAATTAAGAACAGTGGTAATGCAGCAAATGATCCATAAATGGCATTGTATTTTGAAACACCGACTTGAAATGAAATGTAAACCCATTCAAATCCATAATATGCAGTACCAGCAATAACTGCCGCAAATAATGCACTTTTAAAGTCCACCTTTTTATTTGGCATAATCATGTAAAGCGATAGAAACAAAAGCCAAAGTAAAAACAAGGGAGTCCACTGCAACATAGTATCCACAATTGGCCCAACCACAAATTCTACTCCGGTTTTCTCAGCTACGGTCTTGATATTTGATGATAGAAAAACGGTAATACTGCTGCTAAAAACGAGCATAAACGGAGCAATGAGCATCATGGATAAATAATCCGTGAACTTACGCATGATGCTTCGCGCTTGCTTTACACGCCAAATCGTATTAAAGGACTCTTCAACCAATGATAATGTATTCAGTATGGTATACAATAAGACGACGATACCAATTCCAGCTACAATTCCACCTTGAGTATTTTTAATCGTGTTTTCAGCAAAGTTGAAGAGGTATAAGAACAGTTCTTGATTCTGACTCGTTGAGTTCATTATTTGAACTCTAAGCTTATCATCTAGTCCAAATCCTTTTGCAATACCAAAAAATAAAGCCAAGATTGGCACTAGAGATAAAACAGAATAATAGGTTAATGCTGATGCTCTTAAAGAACATTTATCCTCAATAAAGTCTTGAATTGAAACAATGAATACACGCAGAACTTTGAGTAGCCAACCCAAAAAACCACCAATGTGGCTGCCTACATTCCAAATTTCAACTTCAAAAAACCGCCGAATTTTATTAATCATAAGCCAAAGCTATCAAATAGTACGAATAGTGTTTTAATTTAGCCCCAAAACATTGCAATGTCAAAGTTAATTGAAGAGTATATAAGGAATAACCAGTTTGGGCAATACTTGGGCATGGAGTTTAACATTATTGAGCAAGGACATGTCGAGTATTATTTAACCACTAGTAAACACCTGGAAGCAATTAAAGGAATGACACATGGAGGCGCTATTGCTGGTTTTATGGACGGAATTCTTGGTGTTGCGGCCCTGAGTGAAGTTGAAAGTGAAAACAAACTAGTGGCCACTATCGAGTTCAAAATCAACTACATGAAGCCTGTTTTTACCAACGAAAAGCTAATCGGGGTTGGTAAGGTTTTGCAGCGCGGAAAATCAACATTGGTTGTGGAAGGGAAAATAAGTTGCGGTGAAGAGTTAAAAGTGTGCGCGCTGGGCACATTTAAAGCTTACTCAAATTCAAATTGATGTTTATCATTATATGCTTTTATGTATTTCATTAAAGTAGCGTAGTTCCTTTTTTCGTTCTGGAATTGACTGCTCAAATCAGGGTCTCGCTCTACTATCTTTTCTAAATTTCCCCGTGTTTTTCGAACAATTTCTCTGGCTTCAAAATCCACTATCTCTTCGATGTATTCTGATGCCTCTCTAGGCTCATTGTATAAGGCTCCAGCTGAAACTGAGAATGGATCAGGCACACGACGGTAATACTGCACATAGCTAATAACACCTTGCATGGTCACCTTAATAAAGTTTTCGTTTACTGCTTCTGAAATATTTAAATAAGGAGTACCTAATACGGTTATAGCAAACACTTCCTTCAAACTTACAAACCGCTCTTTACCTGCTGAGTCTATTCCGTAGGCAAAACGTGTTTTTATTCGAATGTTTCCGTTAAAATAATCAGGAATACCAATTCCCACAAGAATTCTTCTTCGTTCTAGTGAGTCTTTTTTCCGCCAAGTTTCTTCTGTAAAATTTGCCCATAGCAAATCAGGTGCATTACTAAAAAATGAACTATCGCTTAAATAGATTCCGGCATTGAGCCAAATTCGAGAAGTATCATCCTCCTTTACCCATTGGCCGTTCGCCGCAATAGGACAGAAAGCCCATCCGATAATAAAAAGAAAAAAGGAAGCCGAAAAACGCATTGCTTCAAAGATGAAAAGAATTTTTGGACTTCCCTTTTAATGAAATGAAAAGAGCGTTAATTCCAATAACGATTGTCAGCTTCGTTTTTTAAAGGAAAAGCAAAATCGCTATATCTTCTAGTAATCCAATAATTGTTGCAGCTTAACTCTAACCTTTTCTGCATTTGGAATCATTGCCGTTTCTAAAATTGAGTTCAATGGAATTGCTGGCATATTTTCAGAGCCAATAGCCATTACTGGAGCATCTAACTGTTCAAAACATTCGCCTTGAATCGCTCCAACCAAGCTCATTGCAAAACTATTTTGCAACGGTTCTTCTGTAACCACCAAACACTTACTGTGCTTTTTTACCGTTTCAAAAACTAAATTTTCATCTAAAGGATAAAGCGTTCTCAAATCAATAATCTCTATGCGATCGGCAATGTCTTTTGAAGCTGCTAACGCCCAATAAACACCCATTCCATAAGTAATAATTGCACATGAATTTTCACCTTCATTTGCCGACTGAACTACTCTACCTTTTCCAAACGGAATTACATAATCCGCGTCAGGTTCTATGGTTTTAGCACCTTCAGTACCTTTAATTTTTGACCAATACAATCCTTTATGCTCTAGCATTACAACTGGATTCGGATCGTAATAAGCAGCTTTCATTAAACCTTTTAAATCTGCACCAGTACTTGGATAAGCTATTTTAATTCCACGAATACTTGTGAGAATAGACTCTACCGAAGAAGAATGATACGGTCCTCCACTTCCATAAGCTCCAATTGGAACTCGAAGAATAGAACTTACTGGCCATTTTCCGTTCGACAAATAAAAACTACGACTAACTTCAGTAAACAATTGATTTAGCCCTGGCCATATATAATCGGCAAATTGAACCTCAACTATTGGTTTTAAACCAACAGCTGACATTCCAACAGTTGAACCTACGATAAACGCTTCTTGTATCGGCGTATTAAATACTCTATCGTCTCCGAATTTTTGAGCTAAGGTTGCCGCTTCTCTGAATACTCCTCCTAGTCTACCTCCAACATCTTGTCCGTACAACAAGCAGTTTTTATCAGCAGTCATCAGTTCTTGTATGGCAAATAATGCACTATCAACCATTACGGTTGCTTCTTTTCCGGCTGGCTCTCGAATGCCTTTTTCCTCGGTTATTGGTGTAGGAGCAAAATCATAGTCAAACAAATCGGTTGGCTCAGGATCAGGTGCATCTTTTGCCTCTTCAAATTCCTTTTCTACTAAGGCTGATATATCTTTTTGGACTATATCTAAGTCTGTTTGATTAAACCCTAAATCCAGTAGTTGTTTGTGCAATTTTGGAAGCGGATCTCTAGTTTTATGCTCTTCTAAATCATCTCTATACCACTCTCTTCGAACACCCGAGGTATGATGGCCCAATAATGGAACTTTGGCATGTAAAAGAAACGGTCTGCGCTCTTTACGCATTATTCCGATAATTTCTTGCAAGGTTGAATACGATTCTTCGAAATTACTTCCGTCAATTGATCGAACTTCAATTCCGTTAAACCCTTTGGCGTATTCAGCAGCGTTTTGAGCGCGAATTTCTTCAGCATTTGCCGATATATCCCATTCATTATCTTGTACAAAAAACAAAATAGGGAATTGCTTGACTGCTGCCATTTGCATTGCCTCCGAATATTCTCCCTCTGTAGTAGCAGCATCGCCAATTGAACAAACCGCAATTGGTTTATCGTCGCCAACATTTTCGGCAATTCCCAATTTCTCTTTGTATTGCATGCCCATAGCAACACCTGTAATTGGAATGGCTTGCATTCCTGTTGCAGAAGATTGATGAGGAATCTTTGGCATATCCTCTCTTCTCAAACTAGGGTGGCTATAGTAAGTTCGTCCTCCTGAGAATGGGTCATCTTTTTTGGCAAAAAGTTGCAACATAAGCTCATAAGGAGACATTCCAATTCCTAATAAAATTGAATCGTCTCTGTAATAAGGTGCAACAAAATCCTGAGGCAATAATTGCATTCCTAGAGCTAGCTGAACCGCCTCATGTCCTCTAGAAGTAGCATGAACATACTTAGCGGTAAGTTTTGCGTTGTCCTCGTATTTATCACTCAACGTTCTGGCGGTAAGCATTAAACGGTACGCTTTTTCAAAAATAGATCGCTCAATTGTTGAAACTGGAGCTGTCTTTTCTGCTATTGCCATTACTCGCCTCCTCCTACTTCTTCGGTATTTTCTGCATTTTCAGCTTCTTCAGCCTTTTTCGCAGCATTAATTTCAATATTTAATTGTTTCATTCTCGCCTCTAGCCCTTCTCGTTTTGAAACAGCTTGAGAATGATCAGCTTTTGCTTTTTTTATCAATGGATTAGTATCGCTGCCAGAAAAGAAACCAAGATTATTTGCCAACTGAAGTTCTTGCCCTTTTGCTTTATTAATATCTTGACGCACAGATTTTAGCTCGTATTCTAGCGATTTCAAACTGTTTTTTCCAGACTTTAATTGCTCAACTTTTTGATTGAACAACAATTCCTCTTTTTGTGACTTTGAAACACCAGCAATTTTATAAGCACTTTCAACGGCTTTTTCAAATGCTTTTTCTTGTTTCTCTTTTTGCTTAAATGGCACAAAACCCACTGCATTATATTTTGCAGTTAACGCATCAATTGACGCTAATGAATTATCCTGAGTTTTTCCAGGTTTAAAATCCTTCAATTCCCCAATTATCTCGTCCTTCACCTTTAGATTCTTTTCCTCAGCATCTCGTAGGCTTTTATTTTGTTGATCTTTTACCTCAAAAAACTCATCGCAGGTTTTTCTAAACTTATTCCATAGTTTTTGCTCGTCTTGACGAATAGCTGAGCCTGCCTTTTTCCAATCCCTTTGCAGCGATATAATGCCTTTTGTTGCAATAGCCCAATCTGCTTTCCCTTCCTCTTTAAATGAGGCTACAAGCTCTTCGGCTGAGGCTATAAGGTCTTTTTTTACTTTAAATATTTCCTTTTGTTGAGATTTAATTTCTCCAAAAAATTCTTTCTTTTTCGCAAACAGTTCATTACCGACACTTCTAAACTCATTCCATACTTTTTGGTTGTATGCAGCTGGAACAAATCCAATTTTCTTCCATTCTTCTTGGTATTCCTTTATTGTGCTAGAGGCAGTTTGCCAATGTTTAGTAGTTTTCAATTCCTCACTAAGCAAGGATTTTACTTTTTCAATTAGCGCTCTTTTCTTATCAAGATTTTGCTTTTGCTCGTCTCTTATTTGCTTGTAATGTGTTTTTATTTTGTCATTCAGTTCGTGGTAAGTTCCATAAAAATCAGTTTTTATTTCTTCCCATTTCTCCTTGAATGTTGGCCCTATAGTATCCCATTCAACTAGTAAAGCACGCATAAGAACTTCCAGTTCTTTAATATTATCTTCTTTCAAAAGTGTTTTTAAGCGGGCTATTACGTCTTGTTTTTGCTCGAAGTTCTTCTTAAGGTCATTTTGCTTCAGTTCTTTATAAATCTGAATCTTGTAATAAAACTCCTCAGTCAATAATCGGAATTCATGCTGCATTTCTTTGACATGGTTCTGTGGAATGTTACCCACATTTGCCCAACGCTCTTTTATATCGTTAAAAGAATCGTAAGCAGCACTTATTCTATCCTCATTCTCAACTAAATGCTTTAGCTCATTGAGCAACAATTGCTTAATCTCGTAGTTCTTTTTTTCAGCTGCCTTCTTTGATTCCTGGGCATTTTTAACTTTCTCTTTAAACTGAGTTTTAAATGCTTCCATAGCATGATCGCTATCATCTTTTGGCATAGAAAAGAATTCAGGCTTATCGCCATCAGAAACAAAAACAGCCAATTTCTCCGCTGTTTCTTTCTCAAAAATAGAATCATATTCTTTAAGTAATGATTCTATCTCTCGTTTAACTTCCAGTATGTTATCAGACTTTATTAAAGTCTTTATTTCTTTTACAAGCTCTTCTTTTCGCTCCATTTCAAGCATTTTTATGGGTCTTCAAAAATACACTTATTAGCTAGTGTTTTGAGCCCCTCAAGTGTCTTTAGCAATGTTAAATTTACCCCAATGTTAACTCTACGTTAATTTTTTAGTAACTTTGACGTAACATTAAGTTAATGATAAGAATACTTTTAATACTCGCACTTCTAATTCCAAGCCTATGTATAGGTCGTTCGGTGGTTAAATACAAATACTATCGCAATGGGAATATTAAGTACGAATACGCCAAGCAAAAGAATCAGACCATACGCATTACGCATTTTTATAAAAGTGGAGCCGTCAAATCAATCAGTCATTTCAAAAATGGTCATAAACATGGATTATGGCAAGATTTTACGGAAGATGGTCTACAGGTAACTAATGCATTCTTTAACAAAAACAAAAAAGATGGTTATTGGACTTTCTACAATCCAGAAGGCAACACCCACTGTGCTTTGTATTACAAAGGAAATAAAGTAGTTAAGGTGATTCAAGCGCCTCCAGTTGCTGCCAAATAACAGCTACTCAAAGTCGGCGTAAAGCAAATATTTGCTTCTAATCTTTTTAAATTCAATCAACCCTTCCTGCCAAGATGCTCGAATTTCATCTTCCTTTAAACTGCTTTCAATTTGTTTTCTCAGCTTATCTGTTCCCGCTAAGCGATCAAAAAAGCCATTTGATAAAAAGAATGAAGTTTCTTCCGTGTTTATCTCTTTGTACATAGTTAGTAACCAAAATAAATACAGCTGTTTCCTTTTAGGCAGTGTAGATTCTCCAAAACTCTTCAAATGATATCCAGTACACTTTTGTCCCATGAGCTTTGGTGATTTAGCACCAGGAAAACTTTGAGGAGTAAATTCCAAGTCTCCTTCTTTTATGTTCGGATGTCCGATAATTTGAAAAGGTGTTTCCGTTCCTCTTCCAACACTTACGACGGTTCCTTCAAATAGAGCCAAAGACGGATATAAGAAAATAGACGCCGAATTTGGCAAATTAGGAGATGGCTTTATCCCTAATTTATAATAGTCGTTGTGGTCGTAATTAAGGCAAGGAACAACAGTTAAGTCACATTTTACGCCATTTTCTAGCCACCCTTCTGAATTTATCATCTTAGCATACTCCCCTATTGTCATTCCGTGCACAATGGGCACCTTATGCATGCCGACAAAAGACTGAAATTCAGGATCCAATATAGGGCCGTCTACGTAAAAACCATTTGGATTTGGTCGATCTAGAACAACTACCTTAATTTTCATTTCGGCACAAGCGGTCATTACATAATGCATTGTGGATATGTAGGTGTAAAATCGTACCCCTACATCTTGCAGGTCCAGCACAACAACGTTTACATCTGCTAAATGATCGTATGAAGGCTTCTTACTTTTTCCATAAAGGCTAATAAGCTTCAAACCTGTTTTCGCATCACGCTGATCCTTAATATGAGCACCTGCATCTGCCTTTCCTCTAAAGCCATGTTCCGGAGAGAATACTCTGAGGATATTGATTTCTTTTTCTATTAAAAAGTCTACGAGATGAAGGCTGTCATTTATGACAGAGCTCTGGTTTGCAACTACAGCTACTTTTTCTTCCCTGAGAATATTTTCATATTCATTAAACCGCTCTGCGCCATTTATAACAGTAGTATTGGTTTTAAAATAAACTGTCGAATCTTGCCCATAAATCGATAGGCTTAAGAATGCAAAAGCAAAGAAAATGTTGAAAACCTTAAAACACATAGCTTATAGCCTTCAAATGTTGTTCCTTTTTGTATTCCTTTGCCCAAAACGCGAGGTATTCTGTGAACTTTGAATTGTTTATAGCAAAACGTATTATAAAGTCGAAAAACACTGACAATTCCATTAACCAAGGAACCAGGGTGATTCTTCGATTCTCAATAATTGGTGTGGCATTGGGCCTGCTCTTAATGCTGGTTTCTTTGGCAGTGGTAAAAGGCTTTCAAAGTGAGATTAGGAGCAAAGTAATTGGCTTTGGTGCGCACATTCAAATTACAGAATTTAACTACGAAAACCCATTGAACTTTAAACCAATGGAGAAAAACCAACCTTTTTATCCAAGTCTAGCAAATGAAGAGGGAGTTGCGTCCATTCAGATGTATGCCCTTAAGGAAGGTATCATTAAAACAAATGAAGAAATTGCAGGAATTATAGCCAAAGGAATTGGTGCAGATTTTAATTGGAAATTCTTTTCACAAAACATGGAAGAAGGCGCTATTCTTGAAATTAACGATAGCGTTAAATCAAATTCGGTTATTGTTTCAAGACACCTAGCCAATCAGCTAAAACTCAAATTGAATGACAAATTGCTCATTTACTTTATTCAAAATGGAAAAAGTCGTCCTAGAAAGCTCACTATTACAGGAATTTACAATACTGGAATGCAACAATTCGATAAAGCATACATCTTGTTGGACATCAAGCACATACAACGGCTTAATGAATGGTCGGGAAACCAAATTAGTGGGTATGAAGTGCTATTAAACCGGTACGAGGATTTATTTCAAATGGACAAAATTTTATACAAGAAAATACCTACTCGCCTAAATACAACGACCATTACACAGCAATATCCTGAAATTTTCAGTTGGCTAGAATTACAAGATCTTAATGTTATTGTGATTGTAACCTTACTTACGCTTGTTTGTGGTATTAATATGATTACTGCCCTTCTGATTCTTATTCTAGAAAAAACCAATATGATTGGCATTATGAAGGCAATTGGTGCAACAAACAGGCAATTGCGAAAAGTATTTATTTATATGGCCTCATACCTTATCTTATCAGGAATGTTTTGGGGTAATCTACTGGGGCTTGGATTTATTTATCTGCAAGATAAATTTCATTTAATAGGGCTAGATAAGACATCCTATTACATGGATTACGTGCCTGTTGATCTTGGAATAGTTGAGTGGGCAATTTTAAACCTCGCTACTTTTATACTGTGCTTTATTATGCTGCTTTTGCCAGCGCTGGTAATTAGCAATATTTTACCTTCAAAATCCATACGCTTTAACTAGATACAAGTACTTTTGCACAAAGAAATAGCATGAAATATTACAACAATATCTTAGAAACTATTGGAAATACGCCTCTCGTTAAACTAAATCGTTTGACTGAAGGCGTAAATGGGTTGATTCTCGCAAAAGTAGAGACAACGAACCCAGGCAATTCAGTAAAAGATAGAATGGCGCTACAAATGATTCAAGACGCTGAAAAGGACGGTTTGATAAAGCCTGGCGGTACTGTTATTGAAGGAACTAGTGGAAATACAGGAATGGGTTTGGCACTAGCTTGTATTGAAAAAGGATATAAGTTGATTTGTACGCTTGCTGATAAACAGAGTAAGGAAAAAATGGATATTCTTCGCGCAATGGGTGCTGAAGTTATCGTTACCCCAACAAATGTAGAGCCTGACGATCCGCGATCATATTACTCTGTTGCAAAACGATTGGCAAAAGAAATTCCTAACTCTTTTTATGTAAATCAATACGATAATGCATCAAATGCTAAAGCTCATTATATGAGCACAGGTCCAGAAATATGGGAGCAAACTGATGGTAAAATCACTCATTTTGTAGTTGGAGTTGGAACCGGAGGAACAATTTCAGGAGTAGGTAAATACTTGAAAGAAAAAAATCCAAAAATTAAGATTATTGGAATTGACACTTATGGTTCAGTTTTCAAAAAGTACCATGAAACTGGTGAGTTTGATGAAAATGAAATTTACCCATATGTAACTGAGGGCATTGGTGAAGACATACTTCCAAAAAATGTAGATTTTGGTATTATTGACCATTTTGAAAAAGTAACCGATAAGGATGCTGCGTTATTTACTCGTCACCTTGCTCGAAAAGAAGGAATCTTTGTAGGTAATTCAGCTGGTGCTGCAATTTCTGGCATACTTCAATTAAAAGAAACCTTCAAACCAGAAGATGTTGTCGTGGTTTTATTTCATGATCATGGCAGCAGATATGTCGGTAAAATGTTCAATGACGAATGGATGAAAGATCGAGGTTTCTTAGAATCTGAGCCTAATGCCTTGGGGCTAATTGAAAAGCACAAGGAGCATGAATTAGTAACCGCGAAGGTTGACGAAAAAGTTTCTTCAGTTGTTCAAAAAATGCAGCAATTTGGGATTTCTCAGATTCCTGTATTCGATAAAGAAAAGAACGTTGGTTCTCTTACTGAATCTATTATTTTTTCAAAATTAACTGAAAACGCTGACGTACTAAATAGCGATGTTGAAACAATAATGGCTTTCCCCTTTGAATACGTAGAAGCAAATGCTAGCACTGAGGAAATTTCAAAAAAAATTGATAAAGAGCATCCCGCAGTATTAGTAAAAGACATGATTGGTAAGACGCATATCATCACTCAATACGACATTATTCACGCTATAAAATAATGGTTTTAAAAACAGTAGATCAACTAAATACTGAGTTACTGTTTCCTACTGTGCCAAAAAGAATAATCTCACTTGTTCCATCGATCAGTGAGCTTTTGGCACATTACGAGCCAGACATCAGTTTAATAGGCATTACAAGATTTTGCGAACATCCTCTAAGGCTTCGAAAGGAAAAGCACATTGTTGGTGGAACTAAGGATCCCGATATTAAAAAAATCCTCGAACTTAAGCCAGACCTCATAATAGCTAATAAAGAGGAAAACAGAAAAGAAGATATTGACGCTTTAAGACTTTCTTATCCTGTTTGGATAAGTGATGTTAGTAGCCTGGATAGTGGGTTAGAAATGGTTTCAAAACTAGAAGGGCTTTTGCAAATTCCAACAGCTAAGAAATTATCAGCGACCATAAAAAGTCAAATAAATTCACCATTAGAAGGTATTTCCGGTACCGTGGCATATGTAATTTGGCAAGATCCAATTATGATTGCAGGAAACGATACATTTATTTCAAGCTGGTTGAATAAAATTGGTCTTAAGAACATAACGAAGAAAAAGCGATACCCCGAAATAAGTATTAAATGGCTCAATAAGCAAAGCCCTGACTACATTTTCCTATCCTCTGAACCTTTTCCGTTTAAAGAAAAAAACAGATTACAATTCCAATTGAATTGTAAAAACTCTAAAGTTGTTTTGGTTGACGGTCGGCTATTTAGTTGGTATGGAAAAGCAATTATCGAAGCGCCTAAATATTTTACCAGATTAATATCATCTTTGACAGCATAGGGTGTATTCCATACATTTGCGTATTGTGAATCTTTTCGTTCGAACCTTTCAACTTCTGTTATTTTCCAGTTTCTTTTTGGGCTCGAATAGCTACGCTCAAAGTATTGGTTTGGTATTAAGTGGTGGCGGAGCTAATGGCATTGCGCATGTAGGTGTAATAAAGGCGTTAGAAGAAAACAACATTCCAATTGACTTCATTACCGGAACAAGTTCAGGGGCATTCGTAGGGGCCATGTATTCTGCAGGATACACTCCTGAACAAATGGAAGCTTTCTTTTTATCAGATAAATTTCAACGAATGACCAGAGGAGAAATAGAGGACAAAGACCGTTTTTTCTTTAAAGAACATAACAATGGTGCTGGAATGGTGAAATTAAGGTTGTCTAAGAGTTTGTCAATTCCTCTTTCACTTCCCACTAATTTAGCTACTCCCTCCTCGGTTGATTATCAGCTCATGCAAGTTTTTGCGGCTGCTAATTCAGCTGCTAAAGGAAACTTCGATAGTCTGCTTGTGCCTTTCAGATGCGTAGCTGCTGATATAGATAGAAAAGAAGAGTATGTTTTCAAAAATGGAGACCTCGCGACTGCAGTAAGAGCTTCGTTTACTTACCCATTTTATCTAAAGCCGATTCAAGTCGACGGTCGAATTTTATTTGATGGCGGTTTGTATAATAACTTTCCTCACGATAAAATGACGGAAAACTTTAATCCGGATTTTATAATAGGAATTAAAGTTACCAGCAATGAAGACCCATCAAATGAGGATGACTTATTAAGTCAAGTAAAAAATATGCTGATTAGTAAAACTGACTTTCAGCTTAAATCGAAAGGAATTATAATAGAACCGGAAACGAACCACGGTACTTTCGAATTTAAAAATATTAAAGATATTATTGATTCTGGTTATGCAGTAACAATTAGAAAGATTGATCAAATACGCATGTCTGTTGCAGCAGAAGTAACAAAAGACCAAATAAAATATGAAAGAGAAAAGTTCAATTCAAAAAAACCACCTCTAATAATTGATAGAATTTGTATAGAAGGAGTTTCAGCGCAGCAAGCCAGTTATTTGACCAACAATATGTGGCAAAAAAATCACGAAAAAGCTATAAGTAACATTAGGAAGAATTATTATCGTACCTCGGCTGACCCATTTGTATCGTCCTTGTATCCAACTGCGAAATTCAACCCACAATCAAATTTATATGACCTTGATATCATTGCCAAAAATGAAAAGCCATTTTCCATTGAATTTGGTGGAAATGTTTCGAATAGGCCAATAAGCACAGGATACGTCGGAGTGAAGTTTATGAAATACCGCAAAGTTGGTTGGCGATTTCGAGCAAACACTTATTTCGGCAGGTTCTATAATTCAGGTTTAGTTGGATTTAGTGTTGACATTACATCCGCACTATTACTAGAATTAGAAGGAGACTTGGTTTTAAATAATTGGAATTATTTTAAGAGTAAAGACTTTTTCTTTGATGACAAAAAACCAACATACCTTATTCAGTCAGAATCATTTGCAGAAGCGCGCTTAAATGCACCAGTTGGTAATAATTCAAAAGCAGGGTTAATCTATTCATTTGCAGAATTAAACGACGATTACTACCAATTAAAAGAGTTTACCTCAGAGGACATTCCAGACAACACTAGAATGAATACCAATTCGGCAGGGTTTCAATATGAATTTAATACACAAAACCGTAAAATTTATGCAAGTTCAGGTACTCTTTTTAAATTAAGCTATCGATATAGTGCCGGTGAAGAAGAAACAAACCCTGGAACAACAGCAGAAACTGGCTCTACATTCTCTAATGTATTTCATGACTGGCATAATGTAAATTTAAAATTTGATTATTTCTACAAAAAACAAGGCCTAGTTAGAATGGGCGTTTACTCCGACATTAATTATAATAATCAAAACTTATTTTCCAATTATACAGCAAGTATTCTGCGCTCACCTGTATTTCAACCAACTCCAGAAAGTAAAACTCTTTTCTTAGAGTCCTTTAGGGCATATGAGTATGCATCTATTGGCCAAAAATTTATAATAACTCCAATAAACAATTTTGACATTCGCTTTGGCGCGTATTTCATGTCGCCGTACAGAAGAGTTATTAAAAATGATGACGGCACACAAAGTGAAAAAATAGGCTTCGAATCTCTTTTCTCCATAGCAACAGGAAGTTTAGTCTACAACTCTCCTGTTGGACCAGTAAGCATAGGTTTAAACTATTACTATAATGTACCGGAAGTAGCGCCAGAAAACACCACACCGCTTACTTTTCTATTTCACTTTGGATATATTCTATTTAACAAAAAAGCCTTATTCTAAGCTTGACCAGCTGGGCCTCCAAAGTTCAAAGGAACTGAAGGTGGAGTGTTTGCACCTGTATCCCTAATTTCACCATGCATTGACTCATACTTATGTATGTTTTCCGCAAGAGCTCCACTTAGCCTTTTTGCATGCTCCGGTGTCAGAACTATTCTTGCCTTTACTTTTGATTTGGGCGTACCCGGCATAATGTTTATGAAATCTACAATAAATTCAGAATTACTATGTGTAATAATAGCAAGATTAGAGTATATCCCTTCTGCTACCTCTTCGGTTAATTCAATATTAATTTGACCTTCTTTTTGTTCTTTATTCTCTTCCATTCTTCAAAGCTATAAAACAAAAAAGGCCTCACGAAGAGGCCTTTTTTGAATTTTAATAATATTAATCTAAAATAACACTGTCTTCTTTAGTTTCGAGCAACTTGTTATACTCTTCCTTAGAACCTACAATGTAATCGTCATATTCTCTGAGTCCAGTTCCTGCCGGAATTTTGTGCCCAACAATAACATTTTCTTTCAAGCCTTTCAAGTAATCTCTTTTACCTCTTACGGCAGCCTCATTCAAGACTTTAGTTGTCTCTTGGAAAGATGCAGCAGAAATAAAGCTATCTGTTTGAAGAGACGCTCTTGTAATACCTTGTAGAATTGTTTTACCTATTGCAGGTTTAGCTTCTCTACCTTGAAGTAGTGTAAGCTCTTTTCTTCCAAGCATACTATTTTCATCGTTGAAATTGACTTTAGAAATGATTTGACCAGCTACAAACTTCTCAGAACCGCCAGCCTCTTCAACAATCATTTTACCGATAATACCATCATTCTCTTCAATGAAATCAGTCTTATTAACCAATTGCTTTTCGAGGAATCTAGTATCACCAGAGTTCATAATCTCAACCTTACGCATCATTTGACGTACAATTACTTCAAAATGCTTATCGTTAATTTTCACACCTTGAAGTCGATAAACTTCTTGCACTTCATTAACGATATACTCTTGAACAGCTGTAGGACCTTTGATATTTAAAATATCATTTGGTGTAATAGCTCCATCACTTAATGGTGTTCCGGCTTTAACGAAATCATTCTCTTGAACCAAAATATGCTTAGATAAGGAAACTAGATATTTCTTTATCATTCCATTTCTCGCTTCAACGATAACTTCTCGATTCCCTCTCTTTATTTTCCCAAAACTAACGATACCGTCAATTTCAGAAACCACAGCTGGATTCGATGGGTTACGTGCTTCGAATAACTCTGTTACTCTTGGCAATCCCCCAGTAATATCGCCCGACTTACCACTTTGACGTGGAATCTTGACCAAAATTGTTCCTCCTGTGACTTTATCACCCTCGTTTATGATGATATGTGCTCCAACTGGAATGTTGTAAGACCTAAGAGATTCGCCTTTTTTGTCCCGAACATGAATAGTAGGGTTCTTTTTCTTGTCTCTATTTTCAATAATTACCTTCTCAGTAAATCCAGTTTGCTCATCAGATTCTTCCTTGTAAGTAACACCTTTTTCAATGTTCTCAAATTCAATCTTCCCATCAAACTCCGTAAGAATTACAGCATTATAAGGATCCCATTTACAAATTTTATCGTCTTTTTTGACTTTATCGCCGCTCTTTTTAAAGATTTCAGCTCCATAAGGTATAACACTTGTAAATAATACTTGTCCCGTTTTAGCATCAACGATTCTCATCTCTGCAGAACGTCCAATAACCCATTCGATTTTATCTCCGTTATCCGCTGTTTTAACAACAGTTCTTAGTTCGTCAATTTCTAACTTACCACTTGCTTTAGCAATGATTTTTGATTCAGCAGCAATATTAGAAGCTGTACCCCCAACGTGGAATGTGCGAAGCGTAAGCTGTGTACCTGGTTCACCGATTGACTGAGCAGCAATTACACCTACAGATTCGCCTTTTTGAACAGCAAATCCAGAAGATAAACTTCTACCATAGCACTTTGCACAAGCGCCTCGACGCGTTTCACAAGTAAGCGCAGATCGAATTTCAACTTCTTCTATGCCAGCAGCATCAATTTCCTTAGCAATGTCATCAGTTATTACCCCACCAGCTTCTATAATTACATTATCACTTTCTGGTTCATAAACATCAACTAATGCAGTTCTTCCTTCAATTCTATCGGAAAGTGACTCTACTATTTCGTCGTTATTTTTAAGAGCAGTTGCAGTAAGACCTCTAAGAGTTCCACAATCTTGCTCAGTAATTACAACATCTTGAGAAACATCTACCAAACGACGAGTAAGGTAACCCGCATCTGCAGTTTTAAGTGCAGTATCGGCTAAACCTTTACGAGCACCGTGAGTGGAAATAAAATACTCAAGAATGGAAAGACCTTCCTTAAAGTTAGAAAGAATTGGATTTTCAATAATATCTTGACCACCCGAATTTCCAGATTTCTTAGGCTTGGCCATAAGTCCCCTCATTCCACTCAACTGTCGAATTTGTTCCTTAGAACCCCTCGCTCCAGAGTCAAACATCATGTATACAGAATTGAATCCTTGATTGTCATTTTTCAATCGAGTCATCAATGCATTTGTCAATTTAGAATTGGTGTGCGTCCAAATATCGATAATCTGATTGTATCGCTCGTTATTGGTAATTAGCCCCATGTTGTAATTTGACAATACACCCTCAACTTCGACATTAGCAGCAGTCAGTAATATTTCCTTTTCTGGAGGAACCATTACATCATTCAAATTAAAGGATAAACCACCTCTAAATGCCATATAATATCCAAGTGACTTAATTTCATCTAGAAATGCAGCTGTTTTAGCAAAACCAGTCTTTTTAAGCACTCTACCGATAATATCTCTTAAAGATTTTTTCGTCAATAATTCGTCTATGTATCCAACTTCAGCAGGAACAACTTTGTTAAATAGAACTCTACCACAAGTTGTGTCAATCATGTGTTCAACATGTTCCCCATCAACAACATCCTTAACTTTCACTTTAATGATAGCATGTAAGTCAAGAACATTTTCGTTGTAAGCTACGGTAACCTCCTCTGGTGAGTAGAATATCATTCCCTCTCCCTTAACTGGAACTTCTTTAGTATTGGTTCTTTGTTTGGTCATATAATAAAGACCAAGAACCATATCTTGAGAAGGAACCGCTATTGGAGCACCGTTTGCTGGGTTAAGAATGTTATGAGAAGCTAACATTAATAATTGTGCCTCTAACACAGCAGCATTTCCTAACGGAAGGTGAACTGCCATTTGATCACCATCAAAATCTGCGTTAAATGCGGTACATACTAACGGGTGCAATTGGATTGCTTTACCTTCAATTAATTTAGGCTGAAAAGCTTGAATACCTAACCTGTGCAAAGTCGGCGCTCTGTTCAATAGAACAGGGTGACCTTTCAATACATTTTCTAAAATATCCCAAACTACGGGCTCCTTTCCATCAACGATTTTCTTTGCAGATTTAACCGTTTTCACGATACCTCTTTCAATCATCTTACGAATAATGAAAGGCTTATACAATTCAGCAGCCATTCCTTTAGGAATGCCACATTCATGTAATTTTAATTCTGGTCCCACAACGATAACTGAACGAGCTGAATAATCAACCCTCTTACCCAATAGGTTTTGACGGAAACGTCCTTGCTTACCTTTCAATGAATCAGATAAAGATTTTAGTGCTCTGTTTGATTCAGTTTTAACCGCAGAAGATTTTCTAGAGTTATCAAACAATGAATCAACCGCTTCTTGAAGCATACGTTTCTCATTTCGAAGAATAACTTCAGGAGCTTTTATTTCTAAAAGTCGTTTAAGACGATTATTTCTAATAATCACACGACGGTACAAATCATTTAAATCAGAAGTAGCAAAACGACCACCATCCAATGGAACCAATGGACGTAACTCCGGCGGTATCACAGGAACAACCTTAACAATCATCCACTCTGGTCTGTTGTCCATGTGTGATTGGGCTTCTCTAAATGCCTCAACTACTTGAAGTCTTTTTAGAGCTTCATTCTTACGTTGCTGGGAAGTTTCAGTATTTGCCTTGTGTCTTAACTCATATGATAACTTATCCAAATCAGCGTTTCTCAACAAGTCATAGAGTGCTTCAGCACCCATCTTTGCGATAAACTTGTTAGGATCAGTATCATCTAAATACTGATTATCATTTGGAATTTTATCTAAGATATCTAAGTACTCTTCTTCAGTTAAGAAATCTAGAACATTCAACTCTTCACCTTCAGCGTTTGTTCCTAATCCAGCTTGGATTACAACATATCGCTCATAGTAAATGATCGTATCTAATTTCTTACTTGGAAGTCCTAATAAGTATCCTATTTTGTTCGGAAGCGATTTGAAATACCAGATATGAGCAACAGGCACAACAAGTGCAATATGTCCCATTCTTTCTCTTCGAACTTTTTTCTCTGTAACCTCAACACCACAACGGTCACAAATAATACCCTTATAACGGATACGCTTGTATTTTCCGCAATGACATTCATAGTCTTTTACAGGGCCAAAAATTCTTTCACAAAACAACCCATCACGCTCAGGCTTGTAGGTACGATAGTTTATCGTCTCTGGCTTGAGCACTTCGCCTCTTGATTGCTCCAAAATAAGTTCTGGAGATGCAAGGCTTATGGTAATTCTATTGAATTCGCTGTTAACTTTATTTTCTTTTCTTAAAGCCATCTTTTATTCTAGTTTGAAACTGGATAATTCTTTAATTAATCTAAGGTAATATTTAAACACAAACCTCTCATTTCGTGCAGTAACACGTTAAATGATTCCGGAATTCCCGGGGTTGGCATATTCTCACCTTTCACAATTTTCTCATAAGTTTTCGCCCTTCCGATAACATCATCAGACTTAACCGTAAGAATTTCCTGTAGAATGTTTGCTGCACCAAATGCCTCTAATGCCCATACTTCCATTTCTCCAAAACGCTGACCTCCAAACTGGGCTTTACCACCCAATGGTTGTTGCGTAATTAATGAGTATGGTCCTATTGAACGTGCGTGCATTTTATCATCAACTAAGTGATGCAGTTTAAGCATATAAATAACGCCTACTGTTGCAGGTTGATCAAACTTCTCGCCTGTTCCACCATCATACAATTGTGTTCTTCCCATTTCTGGAATCCCTGCTTTATCAGAATATTCTTTTATCTGTTCTAGAGTAGCGCCATCAAAAATTGGAGTTGCAAATTTAACACCCAATCTCTTTCCAGCCCAACCTAAAACCGTCTCATAAATCTGACCAAGGTTCATCCTTGAGGGCACACCTAGTGGATTTAAAACGATGTCTACCGGAGTACCATCTTCCATAAACGGCATATCCTCTTGACGAACGATTTTAGCAACAATACCTTTGTTGCCATGCCGTCCAGCCATTTTATCACCAACTTTCAGTTTTCTTTTCTTAGCTAAGAAAACTTTAGCTAACTGAACTATTCCCGGAGGTAGTTCATCACCGATTGAAATTTTAAATTTCGCACGTTTCATGATACCTACATGCTCACTAGCCTTAACATGGAAGTTGTGCAGTAACCTTTTTATTAAATCATTTTTAGATTCATCAGTAGTCCAACCCGAAGCACTGATATCACTGTAGTCAACCGTATTTAAAAGCTTAAGCGTAAATTTAGTTCCCTTAGGAATAATTTCCTCTTTGTAGTTATTCAATACTCCTTGAGAAGTTTTACCACTTACTATGCTAAACAGTTTATCTACCAAAGCAGATTTCAGCGCTTCCAACTCTTTGTTGTAAACGCCTTCAACTTCTTCAAGTTGTGTTTTTTCTTCAGCTTTAGCTTTTCTGTCTTTTATTTTTCTAGAAAATAATTTCTTATCAACTACAACACCCTGAACAGAAGGAGAAACCTTTAACGACGCATCTTTAACATCGCCTGCTTTGTCTCCAAATATAGCACGAAGCAATTTTTCTTCTGGAGTAGGATCCGTTTCTCCTTTCGGAGTAATTTTTCCGATAAGAATATCACCTTCCTTAACGTGAGTTCCAACTCGAACCAATCCATTTTCATCAAGATTCCTAGTAGCTTCTTCACTAACATTTGGAATATCCGCAGTCAATTCTTCAAGACCCAATTTGGTGTCTCTAACTTCCAAAGAATACTCCTCAATATGAACTGAAGTATAAATGTCATCTTTTACAACATTTTCAGAAATAACAATTGCATCCTCAAAGTTGTAACCTTTCCAAGGCATGAACGCAACCATCAGATTACGACCCAACGCTAATTCACCATCTTGAGTGGCATAGCCTTCAACTAATACTTGTCCTTTGTGAACTCGCTCTCCCGGTCTTACGATCGGTTTGTGATTTATACTAGTCGTTTGGTTTGTTTTGGCAAACTTGATCAAGTTGTAAGAAACAAGACCATCAGTAAAAGAAACCAACTCATCCTCAGATGAACGATCGTACTTGATAGTAATCTTTCTACCGTCAACATATTGAACTGTACCTTCAGCCTCTGCAGCTAACAGTACTCTAGAATCTTCAGCAACAGGTTGCTCAAGTCCAGTTCCTACAATTGGAGATTCAGCTCGCAATAATGGAACTGCTTGTCTCTGCATGTTTGATCCCATTAAAGCACGGTTTGCATCATCATGTTCCAAAAATGGAATAAGTGATGCTGCGATTGAAGCAATCTGATTTGGAGCAACATCCATAAGAGTAACCTCTTCTGGAGTTACCACTGGGAAATCACCTTCATAACGAGCTTTTACTTTTTCTGTCTGAAACTCGCCTTCATTAGTGATAACAGCATTTGCTTGAGCAATTGTGTGACCATTCTCTTCTTCGGCTGCTAAGTAAGTAACATCAGTATTTAAATCAACTTTACCATCTGTTACCGATCGATAAGGAGTTTCAATAAAACCAAGCTTATTTACTTTAGCATAAACACACATTGAAGAAATCAAACCAATATTTGGTCCTTCAGGTGTTTCAATTGTACACAACCGTCCATAATGCGTATAGTGAACATCACGCACTTCAAAACCGGCGCGCTCTCTTGAAAGACCGCCTGGCCCCAACGCTGACATTCTTCTTTTATGTGTTACCTCAGAAAGTGGATTGGTTTGATCCATGAACTGAGACAATTGGTTTGTTCCAAAGAATGAGTTAATGACAGACGAAAGTGTTTTTGCATTAATCAAGTCAATTGGAGTAAATACTTCGTTGTCACGAACATTCATTCTTTCACGAATTGTTCTTGCCATACGAGCTAAACCAACACCAAATTGATTAAACAATTGCTCTCCAACCGTTCTTACTCTTCGATTCGATAAGTGATCAATATCATCAACGTCAGTTTTCGCGTTAATTAATTTGATCAAATATTTTATAATTTCAATAATATCTTGTTTGGACAATATTTTAGTGTCCATATCGATATCTAGACCTAACTTCTTATTGATTCTGTAACGACCAACCTCACCTAAATCATAACGTTTGTCCGAGAAGAACAACTTATCAATAATTCCTCGGGCAGTCTCTTCATCTGGTGGTTCAGCATTTCGAAGAACTCGATAAACGTGCTCAACTGCTTCAATCTCAGAATTTGAAGGATCTTTCTGTAAGGTGTTATATATGATAGTATAATCAGCTGCGTTCGTGTCTTCTTTATGAAGAAGAATTGTTTTTGAACCAGAATCCATGATAATGTCAACATGCTCATCTTCAAGGATGGTTTCACGATCCACAATTACCTCGTTTCGTTCGATAGATACAACTTCACCAGTATCTTCATCAACAAAATCTTCAAACCAAGTTTTGAGCACTCGAGCGGCAAGCTTGCGGCCCTTTACTTTTTTTAGTTGGGTTTTATTTACCTTAACTTCATCAGCTAAATCAAATATTTCAAGGATATCCTTATCACTTTCATAACCAATTGCTCTTAACAATGTAGTTACAGGTAACTTCTTTTTTCTGTCAATGTATGCATACATCACAGAGTTGATATCAGTTGCAAATTCTATCCATGAACCCTTAAATGGAATTACACGAGCAGAATATAGCTTTGTACCGTTTGCATGAAAACTATGTCCAAAAAACACTCCAGGAGAACGGTGTAATTGCGACACTACGACTCGCTCAGCTCCATTGATAATAAAAGCACCTTTTGGAGACATATAAGGAATAGTTCCTAGATATACGTCCTGAACAATTGTTTCAAAATCTTCGTGTTCCGGATCAGTACAATACAGTTTCAGTTTTGCTTTGAGAGGAACACTATAAGTTAATCCTCTTTCTATAGTTTCTTGTATCGAGTATCTCGGAGGATCAATAAAGTAGTCCAAGAATTCAAGTACGAAGTTATTTCTAGCGTCCGTAATTGGGAAATTCTCACTAAATACTTTAAAGAGACCTTCCTGCTCTCTGTTTTCAGGAGTCGTTTCAAGTTGAAAATAATCTTGAAAAGACTTTATCTGAATATCCAGAAAATCTGGATATTGTAATCGGTTTTTGGTGGTTCCGAAATTTATCCTCTTACTGTTTGTTTCCTGCTGAATCATGGAACTTAAAGGCAATTAGTTAGACAAAAAATGAGTTACTACTATAAACACCAAAGGGTTTAGACCCACTGGGGGTCTAAACCTTTAGTATAAGTTATTGTTGAAAGTTACTTAAGCTCAACCTCAGCTCCAACTTCTTCCAATTGTGCTTTAAGTGCTTCTGCTTCATCTTTAGGAACTCCTTCTTTTATAGTTTCAGGAGCACCATCTACGATAGCTTTAGCTTCTTTTAGCCCTTGACCAGTAAGTTCTTTAACTAACTTAACTACTTTAAGTTTGTTAGCTCCACCAGCTTTAAGGATTACATCGAACTCGGTTTTTTCTTCAGCTGCACCAGCGTCTCCGCCACCAGCTGCAGGTCCTGCAACTGCAACTGCAGCAGCAGCAGGTTCTATTCCGTATTCTTCTTTTAAGATTTCCGCAAGTTCGTTAACTTCTTTAACAGTAAGATTAACTAGTTGCTCAGCAAATGCTTTTAAATCAGCCATTTTATTGAATTTTAATTGTGTACTTAATAAATTATTTAATAAAATTATTCAGATCGCTCTGAAAGAGTTTTAACGATTCCAGAAAGTGTGTTTCCACTAGAACTAAGCGCTGAAATAACGTTTTTAGCAGGAGACTGCAACAACATAATAACATCACCAATAAGCTCATTTTTAGATTTGAGACTTGCAAGTGCGTCTAATTGCGCATCACCGATATAAACAGATTCTTCAACCCATGCACCTTTCAATGCTGGTTTGTCACCTTTCTTTCTGAATTCCTTAATTAGCTTTGCTGGAACATTTCCCATTTCAGCAGTCATCAACGAAGTATTTCCTTTCAATACTTCGAATAACCCCGAATAGTCACGTCCATCAACGTTTTCCATTGCCCTTTTTAAAAGCGTGTTTTTTACAACTTGAAGTTGAACTTCTTTAGTCGAACACAACCTTCTGAATTTGGACGTTGAGTCAGCGTTCATACCTGCAGTATTTGCGAGATATATAACACCTGCGTTAGCTAATCTTTCTGAGAGACCCTCTACGATTTGTGATTTTTCTTCTCTTGTCATAATTGTTTTTTAAAGAGATTCACTCCCCGCCTACGCGGAAATGTTTTTAGGATCCACCGCTACACTTGGACTCATAGTGCTACTTATAAAAATGCTCTTCATATAAACACCTTTAGATGAAGCAGGTTTAAGTTTAACCAAAGTTTGTAACAGTTCTTGAGCGTTGTCAGATAGCTTTTCTACATCAAATGATGCTTTGCCAAACGAAGCATGAATTATACCGTATTTATCAACTTTAAAGTCAATTTTACCGGCTTTCACTTCCGTTACAGCTTTAGCTATATCCATAGTAACAGTTCCTGTTTTTGGGTTTGGCATTAGACCACGTGGACCTAATATTCTACCCAAAGCTCCTACCTTTCCCATAACCGAAGGCATAGTGATAATGACATCTACGTCAGTCCACCCTCCTTTGATTTTGTCCACGTACTCATCAAGACCAACAAAATCTGCTCCAGCTTCCTTAGCTTCTTCTTCCTTATCAGGATTGCAAAGCACTAGAACTTTGGTGTCTTTTCCGGTTCCGTGAGGTAAAGTTACAGTACCTCTTACCATTTGGTTTGCCTTTCGAGGATCAACCCCTAAACGCACAGCGATATCCACAGTAGCGTCGAATTTAGTTAGTGAAACCTCTTTAATAGTGCTCACAGCATCTTTTATAGAGTATAGTTTCTCACTATCTATTTTCGAAATCGCTTCTTTCTTCTTTTTTGTTAATGCAGCCATTACTTGTTTTTTTAAGACTCAATTACTTCTTTACCGTAATACCCATACTTCGGGCAGTACCAGCTACCATTTTCATAGCAGACTCAACTGTGAAACAGTTTAAATCAGGCATTTTGTCTTCAGCAATTCTCCTTACGTCATCCATTTTAAGTGCAGCAACTTTCTTTCGGTTTGGTTCCGGAGAACCAGACTTCAATTTCAATGCTTCTTTAATTTGGACAGCAACAGGAGGTGTTTTGATAACAAATTCAAAAGATTTGTCAGAATAAACGGTAATGATAACTGGAAGCACTTTACCGGCTTTATCCTGTGTTCGTCCATTGAACTGTTTACAGAACTCCATAATATTCACACCTTTAGCACCTAAAGCAGGTCCTACTGGTGGTGAAGGATTTGCAGCTCCGCCCTTAATCTGTAACTTGATCAGGCCACTTACTTCTTTCGCCATGTTTTTAAAATTTACCTATTCAGTTCTTTCGAACTATTTATAATTAATGCTTGGAAGCAGACATTACTCTTTTTCGACTTGCATGTAGCTTAGTTCCAATGGAGTTTTTCTTCCGAAAATCTTCACCATTACTTTAAGCTTCTTCTTCTCTTCGTTTATCTCTTCGATAGTACCAGAGAATGAATTGAACGGACCGTCTATAACTTTCACTGTTTCACCAATGATAAACGGTATATTCATTTCTTGATCACTTTCTGCAAGCTCGTCAACTTTTCCTAAAATTCTATTCACTTCAGTTTGTCTTAATGGCATTGGCTCTCCACCTTTTTCACCACCAAGGAAACCGATAACATTCGGTACATTCTTTATAACATGAGGAACTTCGCCTAAAAGGCAGGCCTCAATAAGAACATATCCTGGAAAAAAGTTCCTTTCCTTGGATACTTTTTTTCCATTTCTTATTTGAAAAACTTTTTCGGTAGGAATTAAAATCTGAGCTACATAATCCGTCATTTTCATGCGGTCTACCTCCATTTCAATATATTCCTTTACCTTTTTTTCTTTCCCGCTAATTGCGCGAACAACGTACCAACGTTTTTTAATTTCTTGTGCCATGCAAAGCGCTATTGTTTAGTTAAAAATTTTGGTATAAATCAAATCCATCAATTGACCAAAACCTAAATCCATAATATAGATCACAACAGCAAATATGAACGTTGCAAAAAGAACCACCACAGCACTATTCTGTAGATTCTTCCACGTTGGCCAACTTACCTTATGAACCATCTCGTCATAAGTTTCTCTCATATATGCCTTTACATCTGCCATTTCTTTACTTCTTTACTTGCACGGGTGGTAGGGATCGAACCCACGACCTTTGGTTTTGGAGACCACTGCTCTACCAGCTGAGCTACACCCGTAGATAAGCGTTAACCGATAATTTTATCTTAGAACTCCATTGTTCTAACCCTCATCAAAATGAAGGCGCAACACCCATATTTATAAAACAAATGAAAGGTATCACGCAAGAGCGTGACACCTTTCTCTATTTTTATTTCAAAAAGAACGAATCCTTATTCAATGATATCAGTAACCTGTCCAGCACCTACCGTTCTACCACCTTCACGAATCGCAAATTTCAATCCTTTATTTAAAGCAACTGCCGCAATAAGATTAACCTCTATAGTAAGGTTATCTCCCGGAAGCACCATTTCACGATCTTTTGGAAGCACGATTTCTCCTGTAACATCTGTAGTTCTCAAGTAAAATTGAGGACGATAGTTATTATGGAATGGAGTATGACGTCCACCTTCTTCTTTCTTCAAAACATAAATTTCTGCTTTAAATTTCGTATGAGGTGTAACTGAACCTGGCTTGGCGATTACCATACCACGTTTGATAGCTTCTTTTTCAATTCCTCTTAAAAGAAGACCAACATTATCTCCTGCTTCGCCTCTATCCAAAATTTTACGGAACATCTCAACACCAGTAACAACTGATTTCATTTTTTCAGCTCCGAATCCAATGATATCGACTTCTTCTCCAGAGTTAATAACACCTGTTTCAATTCTACCAGTAGCAACTGTTCCACGTCCTGTAATCGAGAATACATCCTCAACAGGCATCAAGAAATCCTTATCTACCTCACGAGGTGGTTGCTCGATCCAAGTATCAACAGCATCCATTAGCTCCATAACTTTATCTTGCCATTCAGCTTTTCCTTCTAATGCGCCTAGAGCAGAACCTTGAATAATTGGAGTATTATCTCCGTCGTACTCATAAAAATCAAGTAATTCTCTGATTTCCATTTCAACTAACTCAAGAAGTTCGTCATCATCAACCATATCCACTTTATTCATGAATACAACTAATCTTGGAACGCCTACCTGACGAGCTAAAAGAATGTGCTCGCGAGTCTGAGGCATAGGACCATCAGTAGAAGCAACAACCAAAATAGCACCATCCATTTGGGCAGCACCAGTAACCATGTTCTTAACATAATCCGCGTGACCTGGACAATCTACGTGAGCGTAGTGTCTGTTTTCGGTTTGGTATTCAACATGCGAAGTATTAATAGTAATACCTCTTTCTTTCTCTTCAGGAGCGTTATCAATTGATGCGAAATCCCGAATTTCTGACAATCCTTTGTCAGATAACGTTTTAGTGATCGCTGCCGTCAATGTAGTTTTACCATGATCAACGTGACCAATAGTACCAACATTTAAATGCGGTTTCGAACGATCGAATTTTTCCTTAGCCATAGCTATTTAATTTACGAGTTGTTATTTGAGTTCAATAATATATATACTACAATCTTTATTCTAAACCAGAGCCAATGACGAGAATTGAACTCGTGACCTCTTCCTTACCAAGGAAGCGCTCTACCCCTGAGCTACACCGGCTAAAAAAGAGCGGAAGACGAGATTCGAACTCGCGACCCTCAGCTTGGAAGGCTGATGCTCTACCAACTGAGCTACTTCCGCTTTTAGTTATCCACTGAGCCATCAGAGGACTTTGGTGGGGAGAGAAGGATTCGAACCTTCGAAGCTTTCGCAACAGATTTACAGTCTGCCCCATTTGGCCGCTCTGGAATCTCCCCATCAAGGAGCCGGTGGAGGGATTCGAACCCCCGACATGCTGATTACAAATCAGCTGCTCTGGCCAACTGAGCTACACCGGCAATATTCTTACAAAAAAAGAACAAACCCCATACAACCTTAAAGGCCGCAAAAAGGGTCTGCAAATGTAAAAAAGAAAAACGTTCAACAATGAACGTTTTAAAAAAAATTTAAATGATTTTTTAGGAAGGTTTATTTTAGTCCTTAGTCAAGCAATTATGACATTAAAAAGAGGCTAAACTTGTCTCTTTTTTTCTTTGTATTTCTTTACCTGCCTCCTTAACGCCTCAACAGCTAGGTCAGTTGACTCTTCGAAAGACTTGCATTGTTTCTTCACAAATAAATCGCCTCCAGGAACCAATAATTTAATTTCTGTGATTTTGTTTTGGTTATCATCAGCGTTATCCAATTTCAAAAACACCTCTCCTTCAATAATATTATCAAAATATTGATCCAATTTATCTAGGCGTTTGACTATAAACGTTTCCAATTTACTATCAGCATCGAAATGGATTGAATGAATTTTTACTTTCATATTTCCTCCTTGTTTTATGCTCTAGGGTGAGCTTGTTTATAAATGTTTTTTAGTTTTTCAAATGTGTTGTGGGTGTAGATTTGAGTTGCGCTCAAATTAGCGTGTCCTAAGAGTTCTTTAACAGCATTTAGGTCTGCTCCATTATTTAACACATGTGTTGCGAATGTATGTCTAAGAACGTGAGGACTTTTCTTGTCCATCGTTGTTACAGTTGACAAGGTAGAATTTATTGATCGGTAAATCAATTTTGGATATGATTTTTTTCCAGAATTTGTAATAATTATAAATTCTGATTTTAACCCAAGATCCTGTTTTAAATGTTGAAATTCTGCGACCAACGAAATCAAATTATTTGAAATTGGAATCAAGCGTTCCTTATTTCGTTTACCCAAAACTCTCAATTGGCATTGGGAGGCATCAATATCTGTGTGTTTTAATCCAATTAATTCTGCTTGACGCATTCCTGTTGCATAAAGCAATTCAAATATTAAAAAGTCTCTTGATTGCTCAAAGCTACTCTCCTTTTCACTGTTAGAATTACTGAGACTCTCAATAGCCTTCTCCTCAACAAACTCTGGCAAACGTTTACTCATTTTAGGACCTAAAATATGCTTGCAGGGATTCTTGTCTAAATTGCCATCCTTAATTTCGAACTTGTAAAAACCTCTAAGTGAAGATAATTTACGATTTACGGAACGGGGCAAAACGTTAGACTCAATTAATGAGGCCATCCAGCTTCTCACCATTTGAGGCGAAGCTTCATTTAGCAAATGCTGATCAAACTCCTCTATTAAAAAAATTTGAAACGACTTAATATCAGCCGTATAGGCAACAATAGTGTGTGGAGAAATTCTTTTCTCAGTTGTTAAATATTGAAGGTAATTATCAAGGGCCATAAAACAAAACAGGTCATAAATTTAAAAATCTATGACCTGCAAGTTACAAAATATGGTGTTAAAGTATTTCTACTCTTCTGCATTTTTCATTTGCTCCTTATAGATAGCTTTTAATAACTGCTCTCTATTTCTAACAGAAGGCTTCGTGAATTTTTGACGATCACGCAACTCTCTCATTGCACCAGTACGCTCGAATTTCTTCTTGTACTTTTTTACTGCTCGATCAATGTTTTCGCCTTCTTTTATTGGAATAATCAACATAATTCACTCTATTTTTTAATACTAGGCTGCAAAATTAATATTAGTTTCTAATTGCGCAACACTTTTATTTTAATATTTCTCTGGCAATTACCAGTTTTTGAATTTCACTTGTACCTTCCCCTATAGTGCAAAGTTTACTATCTCGGTAGAATTTTTCAACAGGGAAATCTTTTGTATACCCGTAACCTCCAAATATTTGAACAGCCTCAGTGCTTACTCTAACACAAACTTCAGATGCATAGTACTTGGCATAAGCTGATTCTTTTGTAATCTTCTTACCTTTGTTTTTTAAATCACCTGCTTGGAGAATTAATAATTCTGAAGCCTCAATTTCGGTCGCCATATCAGCCAATTTAAAACCAATAGCTTGGAATTCAGAGATTGGTTTACCAAATTGCTCTCTTTCTTTAGAATATTTGACTGAAGCCTCAAAAGCGCCTTTGGCGATACCTAGTGAAAGAGCCGCGATAGAAATTCTTCCACCGTCTAAAACTTTCATTGCTTGAACAAATCCGGCCCCAACTTCACCCAAAACATTTTCTTTTGGAACTTTACAATCTTGGAAAATCATTTCAGTAGTCTCAGAAGCTCGCATTCCTAACTTTCTCTCTTTTTTACCCGCAGAAAAACCTTCTAATCCGCGCTCTACAACAAACGCAGTCATGCCATGTGAATCGCCTTTTTCTCCTGTTCTTACAATTACAACAGCAACATTTCCCGATTTTCCATGCGTAATAAAATTCTTAGAACCATTGAGCAAGTAATGATCACCCTTATCAACGGCAACCGTATTCATTCCTCCAGCATCAGAGCCTGTATTTTGTTCAGTAAGCCCCCATGCACCAATCCACTCGCCAGTTGCAAGTTTTGGCAAGTATTTCTTTTTCTGTTCTTCATTTCCAAAGTACATTATATGCCCAGTACACAATGAATTATGAGCAGCAACACTTAAACCTATTGAACCGCAAACTTTAGCTATTTCAGATAATACCGTTATGTACTCCATATAACCAAATCCGCTGCCTCCATAATCGGTTGGAACTAACACACCCATTAACCCTAAATCACCTAATTTGTGAAATAAATCCAAAGGAAACTCTTCCGCTTCGTCCCAGGTCATAATATTTGGGCGAATTTCTTTTTCTGCAAAGTCACGAACCATGTCGCGAATCATTAGTTGGTTTTCCGTTACTTCAAAATTCATAATACTTAAATTAATATGCTTTTATGCTATATATATTTTTTGAATAATCATTTAAGACATCAACTCCTTGAAGCTCCTCCAGTTCTATTAAAAACGCAAACCCTGCTACTTTTCCCCCTGATTGCTTTACTAATTCAGCTGCTGCCTTTGCGGTTCCCCCTGTGGCTAATAAATCATCATGAACCAAAACATTACTACCAGGTTTAATAGCGTCAACATGCATTTCAATTTCAGATGAACCATATTCCAAATCGTACTTGAAAGAAATTGTTTTATAAGGTAACTTCCCTTTTTTTCTTACTGTAACAAATGGTACTCCGAAGAGTTGAGCTATTAACATTCCAAAAAGAAAACCTCTTGACTCTACTCCCACAATTGCATCAATATGAGATCCGGAAAATTGCTCGTAAAAATCTTGTGTGATTTTTTTACAAAGATTTGCATCCATTAAAACTGGAGTAATGTCTTTAAAGTTAATTCCTTTTTTCGGGAAATCTGGAATAGTACGTATTGCTCTATCTAATTCTTCTGCAATCATTTATTCGAATATGAGATAATGCCCAACTTTATCAATAAAATAATCAGGCAAAGGGTCTACCTTTTTTAAGTCCTGCAAATAAATGAATTTTCCTTGCTCATTTCTATAATCAAATAAAAGTTTAGTTTCATAATAATCAAAATAGGGATGAGTCAGCATTTCCTTGAAGCTACAAGTGTTAATATTGATCTTTTTTATAACAGTGGTATCCACCAAGAAACCCTCAAAGAGGTTATCCAAAGTCTCTTTTCGTATACCTTTTACCTCATAAAGCTGATCTGCTGAATAAAATCCACCTAGTTGATTTCTGTATTGAACAATTCTACTTGCCGAGTACGCCCCTATGCCATATAGAGCTTCTAAATCAGAAGTATCTGCAGTATTTAGCTCTATTTCTTTAACTTCCCAAACGCGCTCTGGCTTTTTTGCACGAAAATCATTGGGGTGGGATTTGGAGTATCCAGAATCTATTTCAATATACTTTGCATACTTGCTATGGTCAGAGTTATCATAAAGATACAATTCCAGTAAATCTTCAGGCGTTTGAAAGAATTTAATCTTTTCACGAAATTTAATTAGCGAAGTCGCTTGACTCGAATAAAAACCCAGTAAAATCAGACTGTCGTAGGAAATTTTATTAGGGTCAAACGCAAACTTAAGCTCAGCAATTTCATCGTCAAATGGTTCCTGCCTTTTCTCAGCAGCTGTTGTCAAATAGACAGAGTCCTCTTCAACCTGAATCTCCTTAATATTCAAATAAGGTCTTATTTGCCGGTATTTAAAACTATCAATGATGAAAATATTTTGGACCTGATCTGTTGAGCGAAATGCACCTCCAATAGCATCTTTGTAATTTAGGATTACTGAAACTTGACGTTTCGAAAAGCCTAACTGCATCCAGTCTGAAGTGTCAGCTGCATTAACCTCTATAGCATTCGGAGTAAAAATTTTTTCTTTAACAGGTTTTGGTCGGGCGGCAATTAAGCTGTCTAATTGAGAAGTGTCAATTTTGGGTGCTTTAACCCAAAAACTCAATGAATAATTTAAAAGTAGAACCAATACAATTAGAGTCCCAAAACAAAGAACACCTCTTCGTTCGTGTTTGAAAACATCAAACAATTCAATAAAGTGATCAGTTAGGTTGAACTTTTTTCGAGCCACTATCTACTTATACCTTTTAATCTCTCCTGATTTAAGTCTTTTAAAGTAACTAATCATGTCTTTCCTTACTTCTCCTGACAAAAGCACTAATCCTAAGACATTAGGAAATGCCATTCCAAGTATCATCATATCTGAAAAGTCTAATACAGCTCCCAAACTACTTGAAGTACCTACCACAATAAAAAACAAGAAGATTAATTTGTAAATGATTCTAGTTGTATTATTTCTGCCAAACAAGAAGGTAAAAGCTTTTTGACCATAATAAGACCACGATATCATTGTAGAAAACGCAAATAGGAATATTGCAACAATTAAAACATATCTGAACCAAGGAAAAACACTTTGAAAAGCTGCAGAAGTAAGCGCAGCACCTTCTAAACCTTGCTGATCAGAACCATACCCCGTAAAGATGAGAACCAGTGCTGTAATGGTACAAACAACAACAGTATCAATAAACGGCTCTAATAAAGCTACAATACCTTCACTAACAGGCTCATTGGTTTTAGAAGCAGAATGAGCAATAGATGCTGAACCAACGCCTGCTTCATTTGAAAATGCTGCTCTTTGAAACCCAACTACCAAAACTCCAATAAATCCACCCTTTAAAGCTTCTGGTGATAAAGCTCCAAAAACGATAGAACTTACTGCATCTCCAATGTTATGAATATTCATAAAGATAATAATCAAAGAAAACAAAAGGTATAAACCCGTCATAAAAGGGACTATTTTATCGGTAACTTTTGCAATACTTTTAATACCTCCAATGATTACTATCCCAACAAGAATGGCTAATATGAATCCAAAGAATACACCATGATCAGCTAACGAAGGAAACTCAGAACTCAGTTGAGCAAATGCTTGGTTTGCTTGAAACATGTTTCCGCCACCGAAAGAGCCTCCTATGCATAAAATGGCAAATAACACAGCTAATACCTTGCCCAATCTAGGCATATTTCTTTTTGCCAACGCATTTTTAAGATAATACATTGGACCACCGGAAACATTGCCCTTTTCATCAATTATGCGGTACTTTACACCTAATGTACACTCAGTAAATTTCGAGGCCATACCAAGTAAACCAGCAAGTATCATCCAAAAAGTAGCTCCTGGACCACCTAAAGTAATTGCTACTGCAACTCCAGCAATGTTTCCTAAACCAACTGTTGCCGATAAAGCCGTAGCTAACGCTTGGAAATGAGACACTTCTCCGTCTCCTTTAGCATTTGGATCTGTATACTTTCCTTGAACCAATTGAAGCGCATGCTTAGCTCCACGAAAATTTATAAACTTCATTCTAATCGTGAAGAAGATTGCGCCAAAAACAAGCCAAATAACCACTAAAGGAATTTTCTTTTCTAAAGGTTTTCCAGCAGAATCATAAAGTTGATTTCCAGCTTCATCTCTTATTGCCGGATCGTAAAGGTTTAGCGCCTTAAAAGGATCAAAAAATAAAACACTTGAAAGTGGGTTTACCAAATAGCGCCTAAAAAATGCATCGATTTTTTCTTCAGCACTAATTTCTTGACTTTGCACGGCCTCAATATCTGCTGGACTATTTGCTCCATCTTGACCCAAGGTTTCGGTTGAGAAGAGAAATACGAACACAACCAATAACCCGAATAAAAGCCTTTTATATTCCATCATAAAAATTAAGTAAGCATCAAATATAGAAGAAATGAAGGGCTAGGCAAAGTAGCGCATTTGAAAGTTATGCCAATCCAAATTTTTTACGCAACAACCCAGTATGCTCTTTTTGACCTAAAATAAAGATTTTATCTCCATTTTCTATGACCACGTTACGCTTAGGGTTTAGAGCATAACCTTTTCCTTTAGCTTTCTTTATTCCAATAATTCTTACAAGGCAATTCTCAATATTCTCAAGGTCTGACACTAAGATTTGTTTTTCATTCTGAGCAGTGACAATAAGTTCTTCTAGATTTACTGTATCATCGCTTGAAAGGGAAAGTTTGTCTAAAAATTCATTTACATCTGGGGTAGTAACTAATGCGGCCATATGATTTCCTCCTACTCGATCTGGCATAATGACATTATTAGCGCCTGCAAACCTTAACTTAGCTTCTGTTTTAGGATTAGTAGCACGGCTAATTATGGTAAGATTTGGATTTAATTGCCTTGCAGTAAGCACAACAAACACATTATCAGCGTCACTTGGAAGTGTTGTAATTATTGCCTTTGCTTGCTCGATACCTGCTTTCAAAAAGTTACTTTCATCTATAGCGTCAGCCTCTAAGTAAAGCATATTCTTGGCTTCCTTAAGACTTTCAAGTTTTGCAGAATCTTTTTCCAGCACAACAAAAGGAAGATTGTGAGTGATAAGGTGCTGAGCTGCTGACTCTCCATTGTTTCCATAACCACAAATAATTACATGGTTCTTTAGCTTTTGAATTTCTTGTTCCAATCTGTAATTTTTAAAATAATACCTATACTTCCCACTTAGAATTCCAACACCAATGGAACTCGCTGCATATGCGAAAGTACCAAAACTAGATAGTATCAAAAATGATGTAAATAACTTCCCTGAATCAGATAATGGCTGAACTTCTTTATACCCAACAGTAGACACAGTAATTAGGGTCATATAGAATGCATCCAGCAATACATAATCTTCGAAATACATGTATCCTAGAATTCCAAAAACAAGAATACCAGCTAAGATAATTATTGATAAATAAAAACTTTTGAAATAGGTAAGTGTCTGCCTAAACATTAGTTACAGATCCCAAACAGAGTGCTTACTACTTTTGAAAAATGATCGGTTCTCTAGAAAAAAAGCAAAAACTAAGTACAAGATTAATGGTGAACCAAATGTGATAAATGAAAGATAAATGAAGTACTTACGGATAATAGTGGTCCTTATCCCTAGTTTTTGACCCAAGTATTCACAAACACCAAATGCTTGTTTTTCAAAAAAGGCCTGTATACGTTCTATCACGTTTTTAAAATTTGATTACCTATACCGCAAAATAAGCATTTTTTTTTCGAACAGTAGCTGTTTTTTAGTTCAATCAATGCCTGCGTTTTTCCAGCTGATGCTGCCTCAATTCCAATCAACTCCCATCTTTCAATTATGCTGTTTTTCTCAGGTTCAATAGCATCAAAAAGCTCGAGACTTTGATTTAATAAGCGATCATCGTTTATCCATTTGGCATAAAAAAATTGAAATGGGAGAATACTATTAATAAATATTCCATCGATTGATTTTCCACCCATTGCATTAATGCCATTAACCTTAGGCTCTTGAATTCTATGATGACTTTTCCAATATCCTGTTGAGTCAACTTTCAAAACCCTTGTCAACTCTATAATTATTTTGTCTCCCATAAGCTCTAGTATGGGCCTTTTAATAGATACCAAGAAATTAATTAACTGAATAATTCTTACAAATGGCTGATTGGCTGGACGGACAGCACCTCTGACCCAGAGCTTGCTTTCCATAACTTCCATACCGTACTTCGATTTTTGAAACTCAAACAGTTTAATTAATTTTTGGATATAAAAGTGGTTTGCCGTTTTAGGCAGGAAGCCCGCTGTGCCAAGAAATAACGCTTCAACATTTTCTGCACCTTGTTGACTCTCTTTTTCAAATGCAGAATAGCCTATTCTATTTACTAAAATATTAAATGCGTCAGCATTTTTTTTAAACCCAAAACCCATGCAAATCACTTCAAAAAACGTTTGATTCCAATGAAATCCGCTTTTCTCAAAAATATTGTTTATGAATTCTGTTTTTCGTTCAACCCGCTCAACTAGCAGGCGATCTAGCCAAGAATTAATAAGGAAAGAATCTATACTTTCTATTTCATTCTCACATGGAACCCACTTTTCACTTGACATGAGAAGGTTGTATTGTTCTAACAATTTTTGCGATAAACTTCCTTTTAATTCTAAAGTTGAAATTTTTTGGAAGGTCAATTCTTCAATCTCAGTATCCTCAGTATAAACGATATGTAATATTATGTTTTTGTACTTAGGGTTCTCAGAATGTTTGTGTTTAAGCCAATCGCTAGAATTTATGTGGATTTCGACATTTCCAACCCACTCTACATTCCCAATTTTCAATCTAGCGTTCAAAAAATCTGGTCCATCTGCATTGTTTTCAATTCCTGGTTGAATAATTGAAATTGATTCGCCTTGTAAAGTCTTTAAATACTGTTCGGAAATCAACTTGTACTTCCATATAAAATGAAGCAGTTCCTCTTTCACATTTAAATGATTTTATTAGTCTTTAGATGGTCATGCATTTGCAGTTGAAGTTTTTGGGCTTCTTGCCCTGCCCTTTCAGCAAAATCTACATCGGCTGAAGCATAGATAATTCCACGAGAAGAGTTCACTAATAAACCACAATCCTTATTCATGCCAAATTCCACTACCTCACTTAAGCTTCCGCCTTGACTCCCGACACCAGGCACTAAAAAGAAGTGATTTGGCACCTGTTTACGGACTGCTGCAATATCAACACCCCTTGTAGCACCAACTACAAACATCAGGTTGCTGTCCGTTCCCCAAGTTTTAACGGTACTTGCTACTTCTTCAAATAACCGTTTGGAATTTGTAAGTTCTTTTTGCTGAAAATCGATTGAGCCCGGATTACTTGTTAAGCCGAGCACAATTGCCCACTTTTTCTCAAATTCCAAAAACGGTTTGACGGAATCTGCTCCCATGTACGGAGCAACTGTTATTGAGTCAAAGTCGAATCCAGAACTGGATTTATCAAAAAAAGCTTTTGCATACATATTTGCAGTATTCCCAATATCACCACGTTTTGCGTCAGCAATGGTGAAACATTCTTTTGGGATAACTTCAAGTGTTTTTCTAAGACTTTCCATGCCCTCTGAACCTCTTGACTCGTAAAAAGCAATATTAGGCTTATAAGCAACTGCATATGCTTTGGTCGATGCTATAATGGCTTTATTAAACTCAAAAATAGGATCCTCTTTTCTAAGTAAATGAGTTGGAATCTTTTTTATATCGGAGTCTAGCCCAACACAGAGGAAAGATTTTTTAATTTTTATTTGTTCAATTAATTCTTCTCTCGTCATTTTTTACAGAGATAATCCAGCCTGAAGCTTTTCAGCATTTTCAGCCAATTTCAATGCCTCAACAATTTCATCAATATCACCATTAATGATGTTATCAAGGTTATAAAGTGTTAGACCAATTCTATGATCGGTTACTCTACCCTGAGGCCAATTGTAGGTTCTTATCTTAGCAGAACGATCGCCGGAGGAAACTTGTGACTTTCTCTCAGTAGCTCTTTCTAATTCTTGCTTTTCAAATTCCACCTCATAAAGCTTGGAACGAAGCACTTTCAGTGCTTTGTCTTTATTTTTATGCTGAGATCGACCGTCTTGACATTCTACAACTATCCCCGAAGGAATATGTGTCAATCGCACTGCTGACTCCGTTTTGTTAACGTGCTGCCCTCCTGCTCCAGATGAACGATAAGTATCAACCCGAATATCGTCTTTCCTCAATTCAATTTCAACGTCATCAACCTCAGGCAAGACTGCTACAGTAGCAGCAGAGGTATGAACGCGACCTTGACTTTCTGTGGCTGGAACACGTTGCACTCGATGCACTCCTCTTTCAAATTTCAAAACACCAAATACAGCATCACCACTAAGTGAAAATGAAATATCCTTATAACCTCCGGACGTACCTTCGTTTACTCCAACAATCTCAGCCTTCCAACCTTTTCGTTCAGCAAATTTAGAATACATACGATAAAGGTCTCCAGCAAATATGCTTGCTTCGTCGCCACCAGTTCCTGCGCGAATCTCAACGATAACATCTTTGGCGTCTTCAGGATCTTTTGGGATGAGAAGTACTTTTATTTGTTCTTCTAAACTTACTTTTTTAGGACCCAATTCATCGAATTCCATCTGGGCCATTTCTTTAAAATCTGCATCCTCGTTAGAAGATAATATCTCTCTTGCAGATTCCAGATTCCCTATAACATCTCGATACTCTTTGTATTTTTCTTCAATCTCCTCAAGGTCTTTATATTCCTTGTTGAGTTTGACGTATCGTTTCATATCTGCAATAATCTCAGGATCCACGATATAATCAGACACCTCTAAAAATCGATTGTGAATATGCTCTAATTTTCCTAATAAATCCGACATAACTAGTACTGAAATTTTCCGTGTTTGGATTCAATTGTTAACTTCTTGGAATTGCTCGGCTCAACTCTCCCAACAATTTGAGCTTCTACATTGAACGATCTCGAAATCGCTAATATACTCGAAGCTATTTCTTCTGGACAATAAATCTCCATTCTATGTCCCATATTGAAGACTTTATACATTTCCTTCCAATCCGTTCCAGACTCCTCCTGAATAAGCCTAAAGAGAGGTGGAGTATCAAATAAATTGTCTTTTACAACATGAACCTTATCAACAAAATGTAAAACTTTTGTTTGAGCGCCACCACTGCAATGAACCATCCCAGAAATTTCTTTTCTATGATTCTTTAGTACTTCTTTAATTATTGGTGCATAGGTCCTTGTTGGACTAAGTACAAGTTTTCCAGCATCCGTAGGCGAGTTTTCGATCTCATCCATCAGCAATTTTGAGCCAGAATAGACTAGTTCATCAGGAACAGAAGGATCAAAAGTTTCAGGATACTTTTTAGCAATCAATTTTGAAAATACGTCATGGCGAGCAGAGGTTAGTCCATTACTTCCCATTCCCCCATTATACTCTGTTTCATATGAAGCCTGACCAAATGAAGCTAACCCAACTATTACATTTCCTGGTTTTATGTTGCCATTATCTACAACATCAGATTTTCTAATTCTTGAAATAACAGTGGAGTCAACTATAATCGTTCGAACCAAATCACCCACATCAGCTGTTTCTCCACCAGTTGAAAAAACTTCAACTCCATTTTGTCTTAAACTATCAAGTAACTCCTCGGTTCCACTAATAATAGCAGAAATTACTTCGCCAGGTATAAGGTTCTTATTTCTTCCTATTGTAGAGGAAAGCATGATTTTTTCTGTTGCACCTACACAAATCAAATCATCAATATTCATGATCAAGGCATCCTGAGCAATACCTTTCCAAACAGAAATATCTCCTGTTTCTTTCCAATAAGCATATGCGAGAGATGATTTTGTCCCCGCCCCATCAGCATGCATCACAATACAATGCTTTTCACTTCCGGTAAGGTAGTCTGGAACAATTTTACAAAATGCCTTAGGAAACAATCCCTTATCTACATTTTTTATTGCGTTGTGAACATCGGTCTTATCAGCCGATACTCCTCGCAAGTCATATCTTGATTTTGTTGTCATTTAGCAATAAAAAAAGGCGTCTCAAAATTAAGACGCCTTAAATATTTATGGGTACTTATTCGAAATTAATAAGCTACCTAATTTCTTTATTGGTTTCCACCAGCTCCCTCATTCTCTTGACCTCCGTCAACGGGAACTTCAGGTTCAGAAGGAACATAATCATCTCTTAAGATAGAGAATACTGTTCTACGATTTGCTTGGTGAGCAGCCTCTTTTTCTTGTTTTGTTGGCAATGAACCAATAAATGCTTCATCGTAAACTACTGTCTTGCCATTTTTAGTTAATCTTAAAGGTGAGGTTTCACCCATACCTTTTGCAACCATTCTTTCTGCGGCAATTCCCTTAGAAACCAAATAATCAACACAACTTTGAGCTCTCTTCTGCGATAAAATCTGATTTTTATCATCTCTACCTCTAGCATCAGTGTGCGCAAGAAGTTCAATCACAATATTTGGATTCTCAATTAGGACTTGGTACAAATCATTCAAACTATCCTTTGAATTAATTTTATCGGTAACCATTAAATCCCACTTTGCTACTTCATACAAAACAGTACTAAATTTAATTTCACCACAATTTGAACATTGCAGCTCGAAATCATGCACAAACGCCGTAGATTTAGCCATCCCAACCGTGGTTTCCTGACCTTTTCCGGCTAAGTAGCCTCTTTTCTTGTAATCTGTTGATTCACAATCATCTGATATATTTTTTGCGGGAGACGGTTTGGAAACCACTATTGTATATGAAGTATTCTCAGCTATATATCTATCACTATTCTCTTTTTCATCGAACTTATAAAATCCTTGAGCATCAGTCAATGCCTCTACCGAGCTTCCATCAGTACCAATCAATTTCACAATTGCCCCGGCAATTGGCTTTTTACAAGCAACATCCTTTATAGATCCTTGTAAAGCATATATAATTGGAGGAAGTTTAAAAGAATATATATCATCACCACCTTTACCACCAGCTCTATTTGAGGTAAAAAAACCTTTTTCTTTATTATCTATAAACACGATACCAAAATCATGAGATGGGCTATTCAATGGGTATTTCAAATTTTCAACTTTACCCCATTGATTTTTACCAGTTTGCTCCGCTTTGAACATATCTAAACCACCCATACCGAGGTGACCTGAAGAAGCAAAATATAGCGTTCCATCTTTTTTGATAAAAGGAAACATCTCATCTCCTGGCGTGTTAATGCTTTCTAAATTTTGAGGTTCTCCCCATGAGTCCGATTCTTTATCCCAAGTAACAAACCAGATATCCTTTCCACCTTTTCCGTTTGGAGCATTGGAAGAGAAAAACAACAACTCATCTTTTTCACTAATGGACGGGTGACCAACGGTAACAGAGTCATCAAAAAATTTCATTTTGACAGGTTCAACCCAATCAGTAGCTCTTTTAGTTGCTTTCCAAATTTCACAACCTTGAGACTTATTCTTTTCTATCGGACAATGCGTATAATACATCTCCTTGTCTCTATAAGTAATGGTTGCGGATCCTTCATTAAATTCAGTATTTATAGGAGCTGCTAAGGGTTTAGCAATACTCCACTTACCTTTTCGGTCTTGTTCTGAGAAAAACAAATCAGAAAATGATTCACCAGAACGGCTATCCAGTTCGTTACCCATGGTACCAGGCCGAGATGAGACAAAAATCATTTCGTCTTTCTTTCTTCCCATAAGTGTAGGTGAATAATCATATTGCTTTGAATTCAATTGAGACTCATTCTCAACTAAGTAAGCTGTAGGTTTTTCAGTCCATTTTTCCGCTTTTTCACAAGCTAAAAAGCCTTCTTGTCCTTTGGGATCTGAGAGGACTAATTGTTTGTATTGATTGTAATACTCCTTTGCCTCAGAATATTTGCCTGTTAATCTATGTGTCTCTGCTAAATGAAAGAAGAGCAATGGCTCTTCCTCGCCATATTTAGCCTTTTCAGACTTCAAATACCACTCAATAGCCATTTCAGGATTCTCAATTAGCCTGTAACATTCACCAATTCGAAAAATAATCCTAATTTTTTCAGACTTCTTTTTCTCTTTTGTGTAAGCCTTCTTGTAGAGGTCTACAGCCGTGAAATACGACTCACTTTTCCAATTATTATCAGCTTCCTGAGTGTAGTTCTTTTGAGCAGATAAAAGAGTTACGAGGAAAATAGAGAAAAATAACGTTAAGGCTCTTTTCATACGATTTAAATACTTTTATTAAACGCTTAATAAATTTAACCAAAGTTAAATTAAACAGTTAATTAATAGATAAAAAAGGCGCTAAAATACTTTATTCTGTCGTATAAACAAGTATTATCACCTCTAGAATTGACTAAATATATCGATTTTTGATCTACTTTGTAAATAACATTTCACGATATTTTGGCACTGGCCATAACTCATTATCGACTAATATCTCTAGTTTATCGATGTTGTACCGTATTTCATCAAAACATGAAAAAACGTTGTCACAATAAGATTTAGCTTGATCTGCTGCATCCTCAATAGAATTGGCCGTTTTCCTAGCTTTACGCATTTCCTCTACCTTCGACTGAAGAAAATTAATTCGTTCAGCAATTTCATCAATGATACGCAGCTGACCTGAACATTTTTCTTTGAATTTAGCACCAAATACTTCTTTAAGTCCTAGAACATTGTTAACTAAGACAGACTGATACTCGACAGTGGCGGGGATAATTTGATTTAACACCATATCTTGCAAGCACCTTGACTCTATCTGCACTTTCATCCTATAAAATTCCTGTGCAATTTCATAGCGGGCTTCTAACTCAATTTCACTAAAAACACCATGTTTGTTAAACAAATTTTTAACTAAATCGGTAGTCATAAAATCCAGCGCATAAGGTGTAGTTTTTACGTTTTTCAATCCTCTTTTTTCCGCTTCTTTAACCCACTCTTCGCCATATCCATCTCCTTCAAAACGAATTCTCTTAGATTCAACGATATAATTTTTAATTACGAAGAAAATAGCATCATCTTTTTTCTCGCCTTTTTTGATTAAAGCATCGACATCAGTTTTAAATTGTGAGAGTTGTTCCGCCATAATTGTATTCAATGTAATCATCGCAGAAGCACAATTACTATTAGATCCTACTGCTCTAAATTCAAATTTATTTCCTGTAAACGCAAAGGGTGAAGTTCGATTTCGGTCCGTATTATCCAACATAATATCCGGAATTTTTCCAATTCTCAATTTTAGATCAGTTTTTTCATCTGGAGAAAGTTTCGCTTTACTCACTTTCTTTTCTACTTCGTCTAATACAGCTGAAAGCTGCGAGCCAATAAAACAAGAGATAATCGCGGGAGGGGCTTCATTAGCTCCTAATCTATGATCATTACCTGGAGTTGCAATAGTAGCCCTCAGAAGATCGTCATATTTATGAACTGCAGCGATTGTATTAACAAAAAAGGCCAAAAACCTTAGGTTTGTTTTGGGATTAACGCCCGGGCTAAGTAAATTTACACCGGTATCTGTTGCCAAGGACCAATTGTTATGTTTTCCCGAACCATTCATTCCTTGAAAGGGTTTCTCATGCAAGAGCACATGGAAATTATGCTTAATAGCAACTTTTTCCATTATATCCATTATTAATTGATTGTGATCTACTGCAATATTTACCTCCTCGAACATTGGGGCTAACTCAAATTGATTTGGAGCTACCTCATTATGTCTTGTGGTGACAGGAATCCCTAATAAATGGGATTCTGTTTCAAAGTCCTGCATAAATGCCATTATTCGATCCGAAATTGCCCCAAAATAATGATCGTCCAACTGCTGCCCTTTTGAAGATGAGTGACCAAAAAGAGTTCTTCCAGTCATCACTAAATCTGGTCTAGCATTAAATAAGCCAGAATCAACTAGAAAATATTCTTGTTCCCAACCCAAAGTAGGAACAACTCTTGAAACATTTTTATCAAAAAACTTCATAACATCAAGTGCCGCTTTTTCAACAGCTGCACTTGATTTTAGCAAAGGTGCCTTATAATCTAATGCTTCTCCTGTATAGGAAACAAATACAGTTGGAATGCACAAAGTCTTACCAATTAAAAAAGCAGGAGAAGTTGGGTCCCAAGCAGTGTAACCTCTAGCTTCGAAAGTATTTCTAATACCTCCGTTTGGAAAACTTGATGCATCGGGTTCTTGCTGAACTAAAGCACCACCTCCGAATGATTCAATTGCTTTTCCATTCGATATTGGCTCCATAAAAGAATCGTGTTTCTCTGCCGTTCTTCCCGTTAAAGGCTGAAACCAATGTGTATAATGTGTAACACCTTTTGTCATAGCCCAGGCCTTCATAGAGGAAGCAACTTGGTCAGCTACCTTTCGTTCCATTCGAATACCTTTCTCAGATGAATTCATAACGCTTCTAAAGGCTTCCTTTGATAGATACTCTTGCATCTTTCCAGTATTAAAAACATTTTCTCCAAAAAAGTCAGAGACTTTATTTGAAGGCGGAGTTTGCCAATTTGGGGTTCTTTCAGCTAATTTTTCTAGGGCAGCAAAACGTAAAGTGGACATAAACTTACAAATTAAGGTTCAAAATGCAAATCTAGGCTATTTTCAAGGGGGGTACAACGACAAAAACAATAAGATTTATCCACATACCCCCGGAAATATCTATAGTAAATAGATAAATAAGGCTTCTTAGGTTGGCTTACTGTTAATATCTATTGAATATAGGTCAAAAAAAAGCCCCTATCTGTATTACAGATAAGGGCTTAATTAGAAAACCGGCGACGACCTACTCTCCCGCCTGGTGAGGCAGTACCATCGGCGC
>PAME01000026.1 GCA_002707155.1 Crocinitomicaceae bacterium
CTTTTTTCGTTTCCTCGCCTTCCTGAATTTCCTTGATTACTAGATTTTGAGCTTTTTCCGTTTCAAAAACTTCTTGTAAATTTTTAATTTCCCCAATTGGAACTCCGTTTTTATTGCATCTCGCGGCAAAATCTTCGCTATTTATTTTTGCAATTTCGGGTTCAAGATATGCCAGTAACTCGACTCTGTTTTTTAAGCGTAAAGTATTGGTTTTAAATTCATTTAATTCCCTAAGATTCAGTGCGCTCAAGAGTTTAAAGAACTGTGCATTATTGCCAATAGCAAGCACAAAAGATACGCCATCTGCGCTCGTTACAACCTCTCCGTATGGGGCTATATTGGGGTGAAGAGTGCCAAGACGTTTTGGCGTATTTGCATTCATAAGTTGATTCGTAGCTTGATTGGCTAATGACGCTAGTGCTGCATCATAAAGTGAGACGCTGACCTTACAAGGCGCAGATTCCTCTAGTAGTGCAGTTAAAATCCCGGCCTTTAATTGATGTGCTGCAAATAAATCGATAAAAGCAACGGGTAGTTTAGCTGGCGTATCTTTAGAGCCATTTATGGACAGATAGCCTGTTTCTGCCTGCAAAACCAAATCAAATGCACTTCTTTTACTTTCTGGTCCGTAGCCTGTTATTTCAGCATAAATAATATTAGGGTTCTGCCTTTTACAAGCAGAAAATGACAAATCAAATTTTAAAGCGTCTCCAGGTTTAAAGTTGACGACAATAATATCACAGGCTTTTATTTCTGAGTCAAGCGCTAATCTGTCTTTCTTATCTTGGAAATTCAGGTATTTGATTTTTTTTCCGGTATTAGCTGCTGCATAATAAGCAGATATAGTTGACTCTTTGTTTTCGTTGGATTGTTTCCATTTTCTGGTTAAGTCTCCACCCAATATTGGATTTTCGACTTTTGTAACATGCGCTCCTAATTCTGCAAAAAAGGAACCAACAGTTGGCCCTGCCAATACGCTGGCTAATTCAAGTATTCGGAGCTCTTTTATTTTCATGATATCGACTAGTAACAAAAAAACCGCTAAAAGCGGTTTTTTATTTGGTACCCAGAACTGGACTCGAACCAGCACGCCCTAATGGGCACCAGCCCCTCAAGCTGGCGTGTCTACCAATTCCACCACCTGGGTATGCGGCAAAAGTAATTCAATTAAAATGTCCGTAGCCATTCAAAAATGCCTTAAAACATTTCTTAATGAAATTTATTAACCTTAGCTATTTTCAAGTGTTTCTATTCGACTCTATATTTTAACTTTGTTCAAGCATGAAAAAATTTGAGATTCCATTACATTACCGCAGTTCTTTCATTAGCCAAATAAAGGAAGCTCGCAAGATTACTGATCCTAGAAAAAAAGATTTTTCGCCTGCAATTTTAGATTTTGGTCCGGTGCAGTTTGTAATTGCACGACACTTTGGCTTCTGTTATGGTGTTGAAAATGCAATTGAAATCAGCTTTAGAACGGTAGAAGAAAATCCTGACAAGCGGGTGTTCTTGTTGAGTCAAATGATTCACAATCCACTGGTAAATAAAGACTTGACTAATAAAGGGATTCGGTTTATTATGGACACTAAAGGTGAGCAAATTATACCTTGGGAAGACTTAACCAATGAGGACGTTGTCCTTATTCCCGCGTTCGGGACAACCGTCGAGATAGAGCATAAACTTAAAGACATTGGAATTCAAATTGAATCTTACGATACAACTTGTCCTTTTGTAAAAAAGGTTTGGAATATGAGTGAGAAACTAGGAAACCAAGAAGCAACGGTTATCATTCACGGTAAACACATTCACGAGGAAACTCGGGCGACGTTTTCGCACAGTAAAGAAAATGCGCCTTCTGTTGTGGTAAAAGATTTAGAAGAGGCGAAAAGTCTTGCACAGTATGCCAGTGGGGAAAAACAAGTAGAAGACTTTTTTGCTGAGTTTAAAGGCAAACACTCTGATAATTTTGATCCAAAAACTGCATTTGACAAGGTTGGCGTGGTAAACCAAACAACGATGTTAGCCTCAGAAACACATGAGATCGCTGAGTTTTTTAAGCAAATAATGTTGAACAAGTTTGGCGAAAACGAAATTAAAAACCATTTTATTGATACACGCGATACGCTTTGCTATGCAACAAACGATAATCAGGAAGCTACTTACGGATTGATGAGAGAAGAGGCTGATTTAGCAATAGTAGTTGGCGGTTATAATAGCTCTAACACAAGTCATTTGGTGGAGTTGCTCGAGCGAAATTTTCCAACTTATTACATCTCTGATGCTTCGGAAATTGAAAACGAACAGCTTATTCATCATTTCAACTATCAAAATCACAAAATGCTCAGTACTTCCAATTGGTTAGTAAAAAGTAAAAAAACACGAATTGTATTAACCAGTGGTGCATCCTGTCCAGATGCCGCTGTAGATAAGGTAATGGATAAATTGTTATCCTATTTTGAAACTACAAGGTCTAAAAATGAAGTATTAGAAGAACAACAAAATACTTACTCTCAGTAAAATGAAATTATTAAAATACAGTCTGGTATTTTTTTCATTTTATTTAATTACCCCAACAGCTTTTGCTGCTGATTCCAATAAAACCAAAAAGGTTCAGTTTAACCTAAATGACGATGGGTCTCATTATATTCGATTGATGGGACTGGGTCAGTATTGGTTGCGTTATACAGATATGAACCCCGGAAGTATGATTTACAATACCCCCGCAAATCAATATACTGATATGGGAATTAGAAGATTGCGATTTCATTTGTTAGCACAAATAAATGATTATGTGTTGTTTTACGCTCAATTTGGCCTAAATAATTTTGGGTTTAATTCTCAACAATTTCAAGGAGCATTTTTTCACGATGCTTTAGGAGAAATAAAAGTAATAGACGATAAATTATCTATCGGTGGAGGTCTAACAGCTTGGTCAGGCTTAAGTAGATACTCAACCCTCGGTGTAGGATCAATTATGTCCTTGGATGCTCCTTTATACCAGCACACAACAGCGGGTCTTTATGACCAGTTTATACGCAGGTTTACCATTTACGGAAAAGGACAAATTGCAAAACTGGACTATAGAGTAGGGGTTTCTTTTCCATTTGCTTCCCAGGTAGCTACTGCCGGTTATCCTGCAATAACATTTTTGAACTCTAGCCTCAGTACTTTGCCGCCAAAACCACAACTCAATGGGTATTTGAAGTACCAGTTATTTGAACATGAAAGTAACAAACTACCTTACAATGCGGGTACCTATCTGGGAAGAAAAAAAATGTTTACCATAGGAGCTGGATATACTTTACAAGAGGCTGCAATTGCTGAATTAGAAGTTTCAGGAGATACCAGTTACCACACCATGGTCCAACTAGCAACAGATGTTTTTCTGGATTTACCGATAAATAGAGAGAAAATGACTGCTTTAACTTGGTATGCAGCATATCATTATTTATATTATGGAAAGAATTTTGTGCTGAATGGTGGAGTAATGAATCCTGCAACTGGAGTCAATGCGAATGCTTCAATTAACGGAGCTGGAAATGCTTTTCCAATGCGAGGAACAGGTAATTTTTTCTACACTCAACTTGGATATGTTTTTGGTCAAAAAATAATTTCAAAAAAGGGAAGGTTGCAGCCATATGTTGCAACTCAAATAGTAGATTTTCAGGCACTCAGTGAGCCAATGGTTATGTATGAATCTGGTATAAATTGGTTTATTAACGGAGATCACTCCTCTAAACTTAGCTTTAATGTTCAACAACGCCCGGTGTACTTCTTAAATGCAAATGCTGATGCCGTAGTTTCTCATTACAGGGGTATGGCTCAGATGCAATTGCAAGTAAGCTTTTAAACTAATTATAGAACTGCATTGCTGCTTCTAGTGATTCTTTTATTTTACCAATTGGCAAATCTTCGTTTGCGGGTATGGGTAATATTTTCATTCGTTTTCGGTCACCTTGAACAAGGTATTCAAAGTCTAGCAGTTGAGCCTTTGCTATTCCAATATAGGGTTCTTTTGTTTTTTTGTCCATCCACAGGTAGCAAAACATTTTTCCCTTAAAATAGAAGAATGGCAGTTTGTATTTCCATTCTGGCGTAATATGCTCCGATAAGGAAAGAATATAATCGCGCAATGCCAAAAAGCAACTTTTTTCTGGCTCTTCCAACTTCTCGTAAAACTGATTGAGTTCGCTTAGCACTGTTCAAAAGTAAAGCCTTAAGTAGCATTTTGGAAAATAGTGGTTAACGAATTTTATTATTTCTGCTATAAAACTATCTAAAGTTGATAGTAATACTATTACTATTGCACGATAATATTTTTCTATGAATAATATACTTTCGAAAGTTGTCTTTGATGTGAAGGAATCGACCTTTCTAAAAGATCCTCAAACCAGTGAGCTAGGCAATCGAATATTAGAGTCTGGTATCGATCTAATCAATGAAATAGGATTTGATGCATTCACTTTTAGGAAACTTGCCCAGTCTATTAGTTCTGTTGAAGCTTCAATTTATAGATACTTCGAGAGTAAACACAAACTATTACTTTACCTGACAACATGGTACTGGTCTTTTACTGAATACCGTCTAGAGTTTAAGTTGGCTAACGTTGATTCTGCTGAAGATAGACTTAGACGATCAATTATCTTATTGACTTCAGAATTGGATGAAAACTTCACAGGTTTAAATATTGATGTTGTAAAACTTTCTAATATCGTAATAGTGGAATCTTCTAAAGCCTACTTGACCAAAGATGTAGATCAAGAAAACGAAGAAGGTATTTTTTTAGGTTACAAGAGGCTTGTGGAGCGAGTTGGTGATATTGTTTTAGAAATTAACCCAACGTTTAAGTATCCAAATATGCTCATTTCAACCGTTTTAGAAGGGGCGCACAACCAGCGCTTTTTTGCTCAGCATCTACCTCGCTTAACGAACACAGTTGAGGGTGAAGATGCAATCACAGAGTTTTATTTACAAATGGTTTTCAAAACAATTACGAAGTAGTTTTATTATGAATTTAGAAAATTCCTTAACTCCAACTGAGCGTTTTTGGAACATGCTCAAACCTGATTGGCCAGAAATTAGAAATGTCTATATCTACTCGATGTTTAGTGGTGTAGTTAACTTGAGTTTGCCCCTTGGTATTCAAGCAATTGTGAATTTGATTCAAGGAGGTAGAATGAGTACGTCCTGGGTTATTTTAGTCATGTTTGTTGTGATAGGAGTTGCTGCGAATGGCGTATTGCAAATTTTTCAATTGAGAATTACGGAGAACCTTCAACAAAAGATCTTTAGTAGGGCAGCTTTTGAGTTTGCGTATCGTATTCCGCGCACAAGACTGGATGCAATGCTGAAGCATTATGCTCCCGAATTAATGAATCGGTTTTTTGATATTATTACTGTACAGAAAGGGCTTTCCAAGTTATTGATAGAGTTTTCAGCCGCGGGATTGCAGGTGCTTTTTGGTTTGTTATTGCTGTCTCTTTATCACCCATTTTTTATGCTATTTAGTTTAATTATGGTGTTCCTTGTTTATTTCATTTTTCAGTTTACTGGAAGAGTGGGGCTAAAGACGAGTCTGAAAGAGTCAAAGCATAAGTACGAAGTTGCGCATTGGTTAGAGGAGTTAGCCAGAACCTCATTAACTATCAAACTAGCTGGAAGAACCGACATGCCTTTAAATAGAGTAAATGACCACGTTGGTGATTATATTGGAGCAAGAGAAAGCCATTTCAAAACTTTACTGAAGCAATACTGGTTAATGGTAGGGTTTAAAGTTATAGTTGCCTCTGGTTTATTGATTTTAGGTGGTGTTTTAGTAATGGAGCAAAGCATGAACATTGGTCAGTTTGTTGCCGCTGAGATTATTATTCTTTTGGTAATGACTTCTGTCGAAAAACTGATTTTAAGCCTAGAAACAATTTATGACATTCTTACTGGTATCGAAAAGCTTGGACAAGTTACAGATATGCCTTTGGAGCATGAAGATGGTGTAGATGCAATAGAGCGCATTAAAACTGAAGGAATGGAAGTGACTTTGGAAAATGTTAATTTTTCATTCCCAGGTCAAAAGAACAAGACTTTAAATGGTTTATCGCTGCAGTTAAACGAAAGCGATAAAGTATTGATAACAGGACAAAATGTTTCTGGAAGAAGCACCCTATTGCAAGTTTTAGCTGGTTTATATGAGATTCAAGAAGGTGGTATTACCTACAATCAATTGCCAGTAGATAACATTGAAATGGGTTCACTCAGAAGTATTATTGGTGACTGTTTATCTCAAGAGCGATTGTTTCACGGAAGCTTGTACGATAATATCACTATGGGTAGACCTAGAGCAACCTTAGAGAATGTTCAATGGGTGGTTCATGAATTTGGATTGGAACATTATATACGTTCACTACCAAAAGGATACGATACCATTTTAGGGCCACAAGGAGAGCATTTGCCCAGAAGTATTGTTCAAAAGTTGATGTTGGCTCGTTCAGTGGTTGATAAGCCAAAGCTGCTATTATTAGAGGATGTATTTGAGCACCTGGGAGAAGAAGATAACCGCAAAATCATGGATTTTGTTACAGATCCAGCTAATAAGTGGACTTTAGTGGCGGTTTCAAATGATCCTTACTTAGCTCAAAAATGTAATCGTGTTGTTATAATGGATCAAGGAAAAGTGACCCATGATGGGGATTATGAGTCTTTAAAAACTATCGCAAACTTTAATACTAACGGCCATGCTTAACATATCACACACGAGTATTAAAAAGCGAATAAAGCGAGAAAACTATTCATCATTGAGTTATGTAGAGTCTAAGCTTTCTGGAAAAGTATTTCTCCGTCTAATCTTATCATTATCTGCTGTTGGAATTGTATTGCTGTTGCTTCCTTGGACACAGAATATAAGAGCTAAAGGTCAGGTAACCACATTGCGCCCAGATCAGCGCCCCCAAACTATTCATTCGATTATTGCCGGACGAATAGAAGCATGGCATGTAAAAGAAGGTGATTATGTAAATAAAGGAGATACCATACTGTTTATTTCTGAAATAAAGGATGCTTATTTTGACCCAAATCTTTTGGAGCGGACTGATGAACAGTTAAAAGCTAAAGAAATGTCAGTTAAATCTTACATGGAAAAAGTGAAGGCATTGGATAATCAAGTTGATGCCCTAGCACAGACCAGTAGACTAAAAATTGAACAAGCTAAAAACAAATTACGCCAGGCTCAATTGAAAGTGCAAAGTGATAGTATTGCTTTTAAGGCTGCAGAAATAGATTATGAAATTGCACAAAAACAATTTGATCGATTTGAGAATCTGCAAAAACAGGGATTGAAATCACTGACGGATTTAGAAAACAAAAAACTAAAGCTTAGAAAGAGCGAGTCGGATAAGATTGGTTATGAAAACAAATTATTATCAAGTGTAAATCAAGTTATAAATGCGAGGGTCGAACTTACCTCTATTGCTGCTCAATATAGAGATGACATTGCAAAAGCTGAGTCCAATAAATACACAGCACTTTCGAGTATGTATGATGCAGAGGCTGTGGTAACTAAGCTGCAAAATCAGTACATGAATTACTCAATTCGTACGGGAATGTATTATATCACTTCACCGCAGAATGGATATGTGACAAAAGCCATTCAATCTGGAATTGGTGAGACCATAAAAGAAGGGGCTTCTATAGTAAGTATTATGCCTGCTAAATACGATTTAGCGGTGGCAATGTATGTAAAGCCTATTGATCTTCCTTTGATTAGAAAAGGAGAAAAAACACGTATACAATTTGATGGATGGCCTGCAATTATATTTTCCGGCTGGCCAAATACCAGTTACGGAACTTATGGAGGGGAAGTATTTGCTATTGATAATTTTATTAGTGATAATGGACTTTACAGAATTTTGGTTAAACCAGATACTTCTGATCATTTGTGGCCAGACGCACTGCGCGTTGGTGCTGGAACTACGAATATGCTTTTGTTAAAAGATGTGCCGGTTTGGTATGAACTGTGGCGACAAGTAAATGGGTTTCCACCAGATTATTACGATGTAGAAGCAACTGGTGGTGCTCCAAAGAAAGCTCAAATGGGAAAGAAATAAACCATGCGTATTTCATCATTCATATTAACCGCTGGTCTTCTATGGGCTAATTCCTTTTCGCTAAAGGCACAAAGTGACAGTCTTAAGGCACAAGGTGACAATAATTCTACGGTATTTACTTACCAAAAATTCATGTCAATGGTGAAGGAAAACCACCCGCTGTCTAGGCAAGCAGATTTGGCGCTAGATAGAGGAGATGCTTATCTACTGAAGGCAAGAGGAGGGTTCGACCCAAAACTATACGGAGACTTTTCGCAAAAACAGTTTAAAGGAGACGAGTATTACGAATTATTGGATGCTGGCCTTAAAGTTCCGACTTGGTTCGGTTTAGCGGTCAAAGCGGGTTATGAAAATAACGAAGGCACCAACCTGAACCCAGAAAATAGTACCCCTGGAAGTGGATTGTGGTATGCAGGAATAGAATTGCCTATAGGTAATGGCTTATTCATTGATCAAAGAAGGGCAGAGCTCAAACGAGCAAAAATTTTCAGAGAAAGCAGCGAAGCTCAGCAGCGAATAATATTAAACGACCTATTGTATGAAGCAGGAAAAGCGTATTGGGCATGGTTTCAATCGTATAATGATATGATTGTTTTGGAAGAAGGATATGAACTGGCCAACCAACGATTTCAAGGCGTAAAAAACAACGCTATTTTTGGTGATGTACCAATTATTGATACCGTAGAAAGTTGGATTCAAGTTCAAAACCGATCCTTAGAATTGCAACAATTTCAACTTGAGTATCAAAATGCCTCTGCCTATTTAGCGGTCTTTTTATGGAAGGAAGGTATTGTCCCCCTTGAATTGCAAACGACTACTATTCCGTTTACAGTTGAAGGTATGAACACAAAAGAACTTTCGGGTGATTTTTATTCTAAGATGGACAGCTTGATTCAGAATCATCCAGAACTATTGCAATATCAGTACAAGGTAGAGACCTTGGAGATTGATGCTCGATTAAAACGAGAACAACTAAAACCCGATTTAAATTTGAAATACAATGCTATCAGTCAGCCCGTCGGAGGTGATGTGTTCAGCGAGTATTCTACCAACAACTACAATTGGGGGGTAAGTTTTAGTATGCCGATTGCATTAAGAAAAGAGCGTGGGGACTTAAAACTCACTCAAATAAAGCAAAACGAAGCACAGCTCCAAATGGCAAATAAACGGGAGCAATTGTCCTATAAAGCAACAGCATCTTTAAACAGTTGGAGGATCACCTTAGATCAAATTGAATTGTATCGTCAAACTGTGATCGATTACAATAGATTGTTAGAAGGTGAGCGCTCTATGTTTGAGGCTGGAGAGAGTTCTTTATTTATGGTAAATAGTAGAGAGGTAGGTTACTTAAAAGCTAGGTTAAAGTTGATAGAACTGATGAGCAAAAACCAGAAAGCAAGATTGACAGCAAACTATGTGTACGGAATTTTAAATCAAACCCTATGATTCAATTAAGAGTTTCTTCAAAATCGGAAAAACAAATATTGGAAATAGCTGAATTGCTTATTAAGGGGCATTATGCGATTGATCTAAACCTATTGCCGAATCATAAGCGGGTTACACTTGAAAATGGAAAAATAGCATACCACGACCTTTTTTTACTCACTGGAAAAACCAAAGGTTTACTATTTACGGCTATCGATAACCTGTTGAACGAAAAATATCCAGTTGATCTACCGGAGATATATTCTCTACCTATTGTTCATATGGACTGGGAGCAGTCTAAACAATTGGTGCAGGAAATTAAGCAGGTCTAACTTAATCCCAACCTTCAACCGATTTATCAATAATCGTGATCTGATCTAAATCTGCTTCAATTTTAGGTAAAGTTGCCTCACGCTTGAAAATATAGAGCATTTTTCCATTTTTAATCAAACGTTGCAATTCTGCTGTTTCTGGAATAAAGTTGTAGGCAGGAAGACCGGTGTAAAACATTGCTTCAATGTAATGCCTGCCTTTAACATTCAGTAAAACTGAGTTTTCTGGAAGGTTTAGGGATGTAAAAAGTAAGCGATTGGAGGACAGTTTGTCTACATATTCATTAGTCCCATTGGCATTAAAATGGGTGCGTTCAATGGTCTGTAAATCGACTCTTGTTGCAACCAGTATCAATACGACAAGGACAAAGCTTGAATTTTTAATTGTTTGAAGATTAAAACGCTGGTAAAGTTTATTCAAGGGGTAATAAATTGCGGCAGCCAAAGCCGTAAAAATAATTGGCGCTCCTACAATGGTGAAGGAGGGCATTTTTGCAGCCGCCATAGAAAAGAAGACATACAGAAAGATGAGCGATAAGATAAGCGCTAAACTCTGTTTTTTGTCTTTGGAATAGGCCCAAAAAGCAACTAAAGCAGGTAGGATTACCCACAATACCCAGCTTCCATAAATGCTGTTCATTTGTTCAAAATGATACCACCAATTGCCTTCGTGCCCTTCGATAGCGGTAAAAAAATGAGCTGAATTGTAAGCCATTTCTTCAGCCGCTGCTTTAGGGTATTTTACATGAGAATATATTTGCCAAGGAAGCGCAATGATTGTTGAAACCGCTAATGATGCGCCTATTTCCAGTTGTTGCCTTGGTTGCCACTCTTTGCTGAGTAGCTTAAATATCCCCCAAATTAAGTAAACAAAAAGGCCTACTAGCCACTTGCATAAAATTGCCGCTCCAGAGAATAAGCCAATTAAAATGAGCCATCTTTTGTTTTTTGAATTTAAATACTCGAGCAGTGACCAAATGCTTAAAGTAATGTAGCCTAGAAAGGCGGCGTCGTTTACATCGAGTTGTTGCCTGCCCGCAATGAGTTCCTGTATATAAAACGAACTGATAAACAGAGTACTAGCTAAAAAACCAACTTGCCCATTTACTAATAACTTGCCCGATCGATAAATGGCATAAACGCTAACGCTAAGCAGCGCAATGCTAGGCAATCGGAGTGTGAATTCCGATACGCCAAACAGTTTAAAGCTGAGAGCTATTTGCCAGAGAAACAAGGGTTGTTTGTGCAACCAAACGATAGCTCTATCCCATCGGTCGTAAGCCATTTGAACTACTGGGTCAGCATATAATGTAGGTTGGAGCGGATGTTCCAACATATTTTTTGCAACCAAGGCATGAAAACGTTCATCCCACAGGTTTAAAAAAGGATCCAAAAAGGCAGCAAAACTGAAGAGTGCGAATGCGGCGGTTACCAAAAAATACAGCGCGTGGGTTTCTTGTTTATACAAATGAAAGGCTAAACTTGTTGCAAAGCAAATGCCTCCTATTAAAAGCAAACACAACTGATTATTTGAAAACAATTCCAACATAATTCGATGCTAAAGTAATTCCTTCTTGCGAGTTATTTATCGAGTAGAAAAGGTCGAGTGAGTGCTTTGTATGTTGCTGAATAGTTATGTCTTCCACTTTCTTCCAGCACGAGTTCAGTTGTTTGAAGTTTGGTCTTCACAAATGAAAACTCAACTAAGAAGCGCTTTGGAGCTGAATTTGGAGTAGGCAGAACTTTACAAATTCGTTTTGGGAAAAAGTCAAATTGGGAGCCTATGTTTATTGTTTCCTCCATGAGATCATATGGTAAAACGATTCCTAAAACCCCTTTTTTGGAAAGTAGTTTCGAGCTGCTCTCCATCAATTCAGCTAGGGTCAATTCAATGTTGTGTCGTGCAAGGTTTTTACCTGTCATTTCAGAAAGCTTGCCACTGCTACAGAAGGGTGGATTAGAAACCAACAAATCGAATGTTTGAGCAAAAGAATGACTTTTGAAATCGCCAATTTGAGTTGAAATTCTATCCTTCCAAGGGCTTTGCTCAAAGTTATGCGAAGCTATTTTAGCTGCCTGAGGATTCAACTCAATGGCCTCAATGGCAGCAAGAGGAAATCGCTGCGCCATCATCAGAGCAATTAAGCCCGTGCCGGTTCCAATATCCAAGATGTTTTTTGCTTGTTCGTGTGCTGCCCAAGCTCCTAAAAGTAATCCGTCAGTGCCAATTTTAAAAGGAGCATTCTCTTGCTCGATTTTAAATTGTTTGAAGTGAAAAGCCATTATTCGCTTAGAATTTTGCCTTGTACCTTCTTTTAGTAGCCTTGTAAGATCTAATAAACGGAGTGTAGGTTGCAACCACCATCAATGAAAAATAACTGTCTTTGTTGTCGGGATTTCCTCGAGGAGCACCTGGTTCTGTCCAAGGTCTACTTCCGTCAGTTCTGTCAGACATTTCTGCAGCCAAATCACCATAGGCTGTTCTAATTAATTCTTTATCGTAGTAATTTCCGCTAACATCGTCCAAATAGTCGGTTCGAGTAAAGCGCTGGGTTACATCCAATCCAATTCGCATCCATTTTGTGATTTCATAACCTATATTAAATCCGATTGGCAAAATCAATGTGTTCAACTTATAGGGGCTTTCAGCGCCATCTAATCCTTGCCCTTCGGTATTTAAAGGTTGAAGATCTACTCCATTGTAGGTTGGATTAAATTTTAAAAAACCAATACCGGTATGCAGACTCAGCGATAAGCTCGTCCCAGTTCTACCAGTAACCCCTGTTCGGTGAAAACTGTGGCCGTAATCTGCTCGTGTTATAAAAAACTCACCCAGCACCATCAATTCATTGATGTTGGTTCTAAAGGCCAGGTTTCGGTAATTTCTAGTTACTTCATTGGTTAGTTCGTCACTTCCTGAAACTTGCCCAACGGTATAACTTGTTCTAATGGAAAACTTAGGAGCAAGATTATAACGCCATGCTCCAGTAAAGGCAAATTTAAATTGAGAGATTTCCGCATCACCAACCGAAAAGTTTTTAGGTGCACCGTCACTTCCTCCTAATTCACCCAAATAATTAAGTACACCAATACCAACATCAAATTCATGTTTATAAAAGTTACTGTTGGTTTTTCCAAAACCTGTTTTAGGCTTGTTTTTATGCCCGAAAACAATAGCTGGAAACAGTAGTATAATATATAAGTATTTGTAATTCAATCGATTTGGTATCTTCTAATTAAGCGGCAAAATTATAAAGTTTATTGGGGGTCAACATCTAAAATAATTCGGACACCGTTAAATTCTTTTTGACTTTTAAAATGGTCTATTGCCTCACGAATCAAACGCTTTATTGATTTGTTGGTTTGGTTTGCCGGAATTTTCAGTAACAGATGTTCGATGTACCAATTTCTTATCCGGGCAATCGTTGGAGCTTCAGGACCTAACATATTTTCTTTAAAAGTTGGCTTTAAATATTTTCCAAAATGTTGGGCAGCAATTCTTAAAAATTGAGGGTCTTTGTGTTTTAATGTAATTTGAATGAGCCGAGAGTAGGGCGGATAGTAAAACTGTTCTCGATGTTTCAATTGTTCTTGAAATACCCCAGTGTAATCGTGCTGTTGCACCTTCTTTAAGATGGGATTATCGCTGTCAAAGGACTGAATAATTACTCTTCCCTTTTTGTTTTTTCGTCCAGCGCGTCCTGCAACTTGCTCCATAAGGCTGTAGGCTCTTTCGTAAGCTCTAAAATCGGGGTAATGCAAAATAGAATCCGCGCTAATGATTCCTACCAAACTCACATTGTCAAAATCCAATCCCTTAGAAAGCATTTGAGTTCCTACTAAAATGTCAATTTGCCTATCCTCAAAATCGGAGATGAGTTTTTGATAGCTGTGCTTTTGTCGAGTTGTTTCCAAATCCATTCGAGCAACACGGGCATGGGGGAATAACTCAGAAATTTCTTCCTCAATTTTTTCAGTGCCCTGTCCTTGTAAGTTCACGGTTGCAGATCCGCACTGTCCGCAGGACTTTGGAAAAGGCACATGGAAGCCACAATAGTGACACACCATTTCTTTTCTGAATTTATGGAAGGTTAGACTTATGTCGCAGTTCTTGCAATCGGTTGTCCAACCGCAAGTGGTGCATTGGGCTCTTGGGGCAAACCCACGACGATTACGAAATAAAATGATCTGCTCCTTTCGCTCCAAAGCTTGCTTTATTTCTTGATACAGTTCAGGCGAAAAACTTCCGTGCATGGCTTTGTGGGCATGAGCTTTTTTAAGATCAGATATTTCAATTTTGGGCATTTCGCGATCACCAAATCGCTGCTTCATTTCTACCAATCCATATTTCTCCTTCAAGGCATTGTCATAACTTTCATAGGAGGGAGTCGCTGTGCCCATTACTATATTTGCCTTTGAAATTGAAGCAGCTACAATTGCCAAGTCACGCGCGTGATACCTTGGCTCGGGATCAAATTGTTTGAAGGAGTTTTCTTGTTCTTCATCCACTATAATCAACCCCAAATTATCAAACGGCAGAAACAAGGAAGAGCGGGCACCTACAATTAATTTGAACTTAGAATACTTGTTAACGCCTATAATTGCGTTCCAGGTTTCAACACGCTCGTTATCGTTAAACCGAGAATGATAAACCCCCATTTGCTCGCCAAAATGGGCTTTTAAGCGATTTACTAATTGTGTAGTCAATGCAATTTCTGGCACCAAGAATAAAGCTTGTTTACCTTCTTTAATGCACGCTTTAATCAACTCAATGTACACTTCAGTTTTACCAGAAGAAGTAACTCCATGCAGCAATACCGGTTTATGTTCGCTCCAAAAATCGATTATCTTTCCTATTGCGGTGTTTTGTTGTTCGGTCAGTTTTAGCTTTAATTCGGTATCGATTACAAAGGGATTTAAGCGCCCTTCTTCTCGTTCGTAAATTTCAAATACTTGCTTGTCCACTAATGCTTTAATGGCGCTTTTGCTTTTTTGCAGTACCTCGTTCAAGATCTGTTTACGCACTTCAACCTTATTTTGGGTATGCCAGCCTGAAATTTTGAGGTAGTGCATTAGCGCTTCCATTTGTTTTGGAGCGACACTTAATGCATTCAAGATCTCATTCAGTTTTTGTTCGCTTCGGTAAGCTTTTGTCAATCGCACATAAGGAACCATTTTCGGTTTAAAGCGCAGTTTCATATCCTCTCCGGTAATCAATAGTTTTTTATTGATCATCGCATTTACCGTTGGAAGAATTGTTTTTTGTTGCAAAACATCCGAAATTTCGTCTAAACTTAAATGGGTTTGCGACTCCAAGGCCTCCAAAATCAGGTATTCCTTATCGTTAATACTGCTCTTTATTTCGTCGAGTTCAGGGTGTCGGGTAATCTTAGTTTCTGACGAAATTTTGAAGCCCGATGGCAAAGCTACGTTCATTACCGAACCCATTGGGCACATATAATACTCCGAAATCCATTTCCAAAGCTTAAAATTCACCTCATTTATAATGGGTGTTTCGTCCAAAACCTGCTCAATGTATTTGGCTTGATATGCTGCTGGGGGAGTGCTGTGTACTTTTGCTATAAGGCCGGCATAAAGTTTTTTACGACCAAAAGGCACTACCACACGCATGAGCGGGCGGGCTTCGTGCTCCATTCCCAGCGGAATACGGTAGGTAAACAACTTGGGTAAGGGCAATGGAACAATTACATCTGCGAAGTAGGTAGTCACAAAAGCAAAATAAACCTATTCGAATAGATTATGGAAAGTTGTCTTTTGGATATTTGATTTAAATAACACTAGAAAGACGTTGATTTTTTATTGGCGGGTGGTTTTTATTCTTCGTTTCTAAAAACTACTTTGTTCGATGTCAATGATCGCAAGAAGATATGACCTTTCATTGACCGATCAATGAGGTATATTCCTTCTGTTGGACCTAAATAGGTTTTTAGCGTGTCTCCAACTACTTTCCATTTACCCTGAATTTTTAGATTCACAACATTTTGACGGGTGTCAGTTGTAGATTCAATTAATCTACCAAATCGTTTTAACTGGAGTGTGGTTTTCGTGTATGTAACAGGCATAATTGAAACAAAACTACTATCGCTTTTTTTTATGGTTCGTCCTGGATCTCCGGTAGTCTTTGAATACTTGTTGTAGAGCCCTTTTTTATTAGCCTCTTGTCCCTTTAGTTGACTGAATAAACCAATAGATAAGAATAGTATTAATAGGACAATTCTCATTTTACATCCTTAATGCGTGCCAAGGTTTAGGACATACGGCTTATCACATGTTTTTAGCATTTTAGCTCTTGTTTTAATTCGTTTTTAGTTTTCAAAGTATTGATTTATTAGCTTTTGTTGGATCTTGGCTCTTTACTATTTGAAATTTGCTTTTTAACTTTAAAAAATACTTTTCAAAATAATTATAACTAAACCAACTTAAAGCAAGTGTAAAAACAAACATTAATAAACTTGCTCCAAATATTCCTAGATAGGAATTTTTGTAATCAATTTTGCTTAGCCTCAATGAATTGTCTACCAGCAAAATGGTTATGGGATGCAATAAATATATTCCGTAAGTCATTTTGCCCCATTTATTTCCAAACTTAAAATTACCCTGCTTCCGTAAGATTGTATCGCGAATTTAACCAGCTGATCAGCAGCTGAAATTCTTCACTATAGATATAATTGAAAAGTAACAACTTCAAATTGTGACCGTCTAAGGCGCTGCAATCGCTCACGAGCTTTGTAGCAGTTGAAACTTTTCAGTTTACCTTTGAATTTAATGAGCCGTAATTACAAATTTCAATTTCCGAAAGGAATTTTCATTGCAACTATCACCAGCGTATTATTCTCTTTTTCGGCCTGCACTAAAAAAGACTTTAAGATTAAAAACCTAAACGGTAATGAAATCGAAGTTATTGGTCATGGTGGAATGGGCGTTAAAGGGTTAACTCCTTTGAATTCGCTTAAATCATTTGAGAAAGCAATTGAATCGGGTGCAGATGGCATTGAGCTGGATATTCAAATCACCAAAGACAATGTTTTTGTGGTTTTTCATAACAAAAAGCTGGAAGATGGTTCCAACAAAGAGGGTAGGGTTTATGAAAAAAAATGGTCCGAATTGGAGGATGCAAAATTTTCGAGTGCTACTATTCCTCAGCAGGAGGTCCTGAGTTTAGCTGAATTACTGGGTTGTTTAGAGGTTAGTTCCGATTTAATATTGGTTTTTGATATCAAGACCTATAGATTCGGATTAGCAGAAAGTACAATGAATGCTTACTCTAAGGCATTGGTTGCATTGATTAAAGAAGAGGGCATTGAAAATCAAGTTTTATTAGAGTTTAATGATGTGGAGTTTGCCAAATCGGTGCAGCAATTGAGGCCGGATTTAAAAATATTTGTCTACAATGAATTTACCTACGCTTTTGAAAAAGCAATAGAAAATGGTTTTTATGGAATTACGGTTGACATGGATCAAGTAAGTGCAACAGATGTTTTGAAGGCGCACGAAAATAATCTTAGAGTGGCTCTTTTTGGTCCAGATTCAAAATCTAAGAACATTGAAGCCATAAAAATGCAACCCGATTATATACAAAGTGACGCACTAAAACACCTTGATAGAATACTGAATTAAATGTCTAAGGTAAATTCCATATTTAAACAAATTGGTCCGGGATTACTGTATGCTGGAGCTGCAGTTGGTGTATCGCATTTGGTGCAAAGTACAAGAGCTGGCGCAGAGTTTGGGTTCGAGTTAATCTGGATTATTATTTTGGCGCATTTAGTAAAGTATCCCTTCTTTTTAATGGGGCCTTTGTATGCCGATCAAACGGGGAAAACAATATTGGATGGGTATAAAAAGCAAGGTAGGTGGGCGTTGGTCTTATTTGCTGTGCTTACCGCGTCAACCATGTTTGCCGTTATTGCAGCTATTTCTATAGTGACTGGCGGTTTGGCTGAGTTTCTATTTAATGTGGGCTGGTCTGCTCAGATATGGAGTATGGTAGTGCTGATAGGGTGTATGCTCGTATTGTTTTTTAGTGGTTATTCGTTTTTAGACAAAGCCATGAAATGGGTAGTAATCGTGTTGAGTTTGGCTACTGTAATTACTTTTTTATTCGCAATAGGAGAGTCAGAAAGCACTGCAGAAGCGGTGCAAAGCTTTGATTGGTCCAAGACCTCAAATCTATTTTTTTTAATCGCTTTTTTTGGTTGGATGCCCGCTCCAATGGATATTTCAATTTGGCATTCAGTTTGGCGCATAGAAAAAAACAAATCGAATACCAGCGCACAAAAACCCAGTAATATGGATTTCCATATTGGCTATTTTGGTACAGCTATTTTGGCTTTTTTATTTTTAGGTTTAGGTGCTTTTACACTTTACGGGTCGGGTATGGAGTTAGAAGCTGGCGGAGTTGCTTTTAGCGCACAGTTAATAGGAGTATATACCTCACTCATTGGCCAATGGACTTTGCCGATCATAGGTTTAGCAGCAGTGGTTACCATGTTTAGTACGAGTATAACTTGCCTGGATGCATTTCCACGATCACTAGCGGTGGCATTCGAGTTAATGGACACAACTTGGAGTAAGCGAATCAACTATAAAGTGCTCTTACTTACTTTGACGCTTGGAGCGGGGTTAATTTTAATATTTGTACTGGAAAACATGCGGCAGTTGGTCGATTTTGCCACGACCATTTCCTTTTTAACGACGCCTTTGCTGGCCTTGTTGAATTACAGATCTTTTTCTGAGCTAAAGAAAACAACTGGCTATCGACTGCCCAGCTGGTTGAAAGCCCTTTCTATAGCAAGTTTGGTTTTCTTGGCTGGTTTTGCAGTTTACTTTTTGGTGGTGCGGTTTATATGAACCTAGAATATTCTATTGAGTCATCCTGAACTTGTTTTCAGGATCTCTGAAAACCCAATTTAAAAGGAGATGCTGAAATAAATTCAGCATGACACTAGGGAGGCTAAAACTGCAGAACGTTGCAGAACTATAACGAATGCCTCCTTTGATTTAGTATTCATTAATAATCAACGAGTCATTCAAAACTTACCAAGGTAAAATTTTGATTCCAAGTACTACACTCTTAGCCTTAGGCGCTTCACCGTTGATGAAAAAATTGGTAAGTGCATAATTTCCAAAGAGGTGATAATTAGCATACCCTAGCCGAACCGTTGCTGCTACCTTCCAAGGGTTCTGGTGTATTTGCGCTTTTCGCTCCAATGATGTTTCAATGTTTCCAGTAGTGTATTCAATTTTTTGTTTTCCGCTTAATCGGTAGCCTAAAATAACGCCAGCTGCAAAATGAAAGGCTTTGGAATGTTTGACGTTTGTATTAAAAGCGAGTAATAGCGGTATGGTTACGAAGGAGCTTTTTAGGTTGTTTTTTGAGAAGGTATGCACCGAGTCAATTGAAGCAGTTAGTGTATCTCCTTGCGTAAAAAGTACAGCATTTTTACTGAGTTGAAAATTGTAAAAATCAAAACCCAATCCGCTAATAAACTTGATATACTCGCCATGCAGCGTAATGTCTTTTTCGAATAAATTCAATCCGAAATAGAAAGACTTTCCAATATTTGGGGTAAGCGCATCATAGTTTGCAGGCGGTATCTCTGTGCCGTCATCAAACAATAACATATTGATGCCGATATCTAAACCCTGCCAGTGTTTGTTGCTTCTTTCCTTCCATTCTTCCCAAGAAAAATCGCGCTTCTTATCATCGGTAATTATTTTGTCACCGGCATTTGGTGGTTGCTCTTGAGCTGTTAGTTCAGCTGCGAGAAAACAGCTAAGTAGGAGCGTCGAAAATGTAAAAATCCTAAAATTCATAGATAACTTTAAAATCAATTTTAAATAGTTGCAAAATAAAACCGATTTACAGGCATCTTTGCAAGATGCAAATTACAAAACATTTACTGCTGCTTGCGTTTATAATCCTTTCAGGAAAAGTCAATTTATTTTCTCAAACTGCTATCGATGCGGTTCTTCAAAACACCCAGGTTGAAGAACTTCAGCGCATATCTCAAGAATTTCAAGTTAGAGATAGTATTGAATTAGAAACTGCTTTACAGTTGGCCAAATTGAATAATTGGCCAATTGAAATTGAAGATGAAAACACTTACATGCAATTAGTAGGTCTAAATGACGATGGCTCACCACGTTATAATGAAACCTTTAATAGAGTTGCTGCCAATTCGATTTCCACTAATAAATTGCACAGTGGAGGAGGAAAAGGATTAAATCTAGAAGGACAAAACATGACCGTTGCAGAATGGGATGGGGGAGGCGTAAGAGCTACTCATCGTGAATTTGGAAACAGGGTAACACGCCGTGATAATGCTTCTGGAAATAATGCTCATGCCACTCATGTCGGAGGTACTCTTATAGCTTCAGGGGTAACCAATAATGCAAAAGGTATCGCTCCTAAAGCAAATTTATGGGCGTACGATTGGAATAATGATGGAAGTGAAATGGCTGATGCAGCATCTAGAGGAATTATGGTTTCAAATCATTCTTACGGCACTTCGACTGGTTGGACGAAAACAGGCAACACATGGTATTGGTGGGGCAATATTTCTGTTAGCCAGACAGAGGATTACAAATTTGGTTTTTACGATTCAAGAACAAGAGACTGGGACAGAATTGCACGTTTAGCGCCTTATTATTTAATCGTAAAAGCAGCAGGAAACGACCGAAACGACAAGAGAACCGGATCACATCGAGTATGGAATGGCAGTAGTTGGATTACAAGTTCAGCCCAGAGGGATGATGATGGTGATTACGACTGTGTTTCAACTTATGCCACTGCAAAAAATATTTTAACTGTCGGGGCTGTCAATGACTTGGCCAATGGTTATGTAACTGCGAGCGGTGTTAGAATGTCAAACTTCAGCTCTTGGGGCCCAACAGACGATGGTAGAATTAAACCTGATATTGTTGGCAATGGAGTAGGAGTATATAGTTGTAATAGCACTGGAGATGCAGCATATTATAATTCTAACGGTACCAGCATGTCAAGTCCAAGTGTAGCCGGCTCATGCCTGTTATTGCAACAGCATTACAACAATGTAAATAGCAAATACATGAAGGCTGCCACCTTAAAAGGGTTGGTTATCCATAGTGCTGATGAAGCAGGAACTGCAGCGGGTCCTGATTATATTTTTGGCTGGGGACTTATGAATTCTGCCAAGGCAGTTGATGTTATAAGCGATTCTAAAATACAATTGGAGGAGTTAACGTTAAACAGTGGTTCCAAATATGAAAAAGTAGTTTTTTCAAATGGTACAAACCCAATTCGTGTTACGATTTGTTGGACGGATATTGAAGGAGTTGCAAATAGCCCAAGCGTTGACCCAACGAATATTAAATTGGTTAACGATTTAGATGTTCGTTTGGTAAATATTAATAACAATACGATTTATTACCCTTACCGAATGAATCCATTAGTACCGACAGCCGCAGCAACAAAAGGAGATAATTTTAGAGATAATGTGGAGCAAATTTATTATCCAAATATCCCTGCAGGAAATTATTACTTGCGTGTTACGAACAAAGGAAATTTATCTGGTGGAAAACAAGATTTTTCTTTAATCGGCGAAGGCTTTATTGATGGACCAAGAGCGGATTTTGTTGCTTCGTCTTTGACAGGTTGCATTGGGGATACAGTATTTTTCACGGATAAATCTTCAAACGGCGTTAGTGCTTGGCAATGGCTTTTTGGTGCTGCAACGCCTTCGAACTCTAGCTTACAAAACCCTTATGCGGTATATACTAATCCTGGTGTTTACACGGTTACCTTAAGAGGATTTGATGGAGTTTTGTTCGATACTAAAACAGTACAAATTACCATTGGAGATATCCCAGATGCAAGTGTAATTGAATCAGATACTGCCTATTGTGTGTCTGAGCGAGGAACTATAGTCCTTACCCCTGTAGAAAAAAATGGCAAGTGGAATGGTGGCACCTGGATGCCATACATTGATTCCTGTAAGTTTAGACCAAGTGGACTTCAACCTGGAGACTATACAGCCATCCACACACTAACAAATGCTCAGGGCTGCGAGGATGAAAAAACAATAACCGTAAAAATTCGAGCAAATCCAGAAGTATCGCTTTCTTTAGAGAAACCAAGAGTATGTAGTGATGATGAGGCTTTTGATATACGAGGAGGTGATCCAGCTGGTGGTGTTTATTCTATCGATGGCGATACTAGCTCAAGGTTCAATCCAAAGGCATTCGCTACTGGAATACGAAGAATAAGTTATGTATATGTAGATTCTAATAATTGTGAGGGCACGGCACAAGATTTCATTAGACTGGAAGAATGCACGAACAACAGTATTGGAGAGTTAAATGCAAGTAAAAAAGTTCAAGTTTTTCCAAATCCTTTTACTAGTGTTATTGAAATAAGAAATATTTCAAAATCTGCGGCACTTTCAGTTTCAGATGTTATGGGTAGAAAAGTCGATTTTAAAGCATCCATTCAACCTTCTGGACGGCAGATTGAATTGTTGGTTAAATCAGAGGGTGTTTATTTCTTATCTGTTATAGACGAAGACGGGACAGCTGAAACTATTCGAATCGTAAAACAATAACGGGGATTTGTTTTACTCTGGAAGTGTGTATGAATTTGAAGAACTATTGCTTGTTCGGATATGGCTCAACATCAACAAGTAGTTAAAGAAACAGTCCAAGCTGTTTGAACTTCGAAAACAGCGTATGCGCTTGTTTTTCGATGAGTTCAACTTCTGAAATGTTTTAGTTTACAGCGATTTTTTTCATGGTATGTAAAAAGTCACAGTCGTTTTCGGGCAATGCTTTCAACACTTGAGCGACTAGAATAGATACTTCGCTAAATTCAATTTTGTAATTCTCTAAATTCCTAACCCTTAACTTAACGTCATTGTTACCTGCACAAGCAGCCGCTGGTAAAAGTTCAGCAATTCCCGCATCGTTGTTGATAGGCTCTGGTATC
>PAME01000017.1 GCA_002707155.1 Crocinitomicaceae bacterium
AGGTCCCATTCTAAGAAAGTTATTGTATCGTCATCTTTCTCTAAAGTTCTTACCAGTGTTCCGTTAATGGTATAAATACGAACGGTAACAGTTTGAGGCAAATTGGTAATAATAATTCTGTTATCCAATTTACTAGTTTCATACTTACTGTATGCGTAGTAGGGGTTAGGAACAATTCTAATGTCCTCTAAGGCATCTTCAGCAACCGCTTGACTGTCAAATGTAGGCTGCATTCCTTCTAAAGAGAAGGTATATAATGGCATTCCCCCATTAGTTTGCTCAATAAGTACAGAGTCAAGGTCTGTCCCTGCTCTGCCATTTTTATACTCTAGGGTATACTTAATATCTTCCTTAGGACTAATAGTCATACCTCTTTTGTACATCGTAGTATCTGCTATAGAGTCGGTAGCTTCTATTACTTTAATAGGCCCTGCATTTACATAGTAATTTTTACCGCCTGCAAGCTCGCCGTTAGTTTCAATAGGCTTACCAATTCCCCAAGCTTTATATTCTTGTTGTACCCTCAATTTTATGGTTACATCGTTACTCATAAAGTCTTCTCCTTCTGCTAATAGGGGATTAACAACCCACATTCCTGCACGGAATACATTTGCTGCATTGTTGTGCGGTATCGTATCGTCTTTGTTGAATCGCGGATCAAGGTAGCCTCTAACATCTTTGAGTTTAGCAGCCATCCATTTTCCAGCATCGTAACGAGGCATTCTGTTTTCTGGGTTATTGTAATTCAAATTCAAGAAGAACCTTGCACCTCTATAAGCATTCTCAGAGTAATCATCATAATTAATCACTTCATCTTCAACGGCATTGTTTCTAAATACATAAATAACATGCTTTCCTCCGCCTCTAAACTCCCTTCTTGGGCCTTCAAATTCGGTAGAAGTAGGGTTCCATAACATGTCGCGTCCGTTTTCTTCAATTAAGTAGGAGTCTTCTCCAAAAGCCATGTTGAGTCGCTCGCCAGTCTCTATATCAATTGCATAACCAGGGAACCAGCCCATACCTTTAGCAGCAATGTAATTGGGTGAGTTTGGATCATCAAAGCCAGTAGTTTTTAAAGTTGCAGTATCACCATCTTTATTCACTGAAGCGGCATCTCGAAGTTGACCTCGAATCGCATTTCCTTGACTTTCTGATATGGTATCGCTCATTTCTAGAACAGGGCAACGTGTCCAATGTTCTTTGTTTTTAGTAATTACGATGTTTACACTGTGCAGGTAATTTAATTGATTGATAGAATCGGCAGGAATAAAGAGTCGTTGTATTCTTCCTGAATCGGTAGAGTTGTCTATACCTCTTATATCGTATTGCCATAAATGGCCTGCACCAAATACTGGAGAACCAATTGCTAGTCTAACATCTGCTAATAAATACCCAGGAACTGGGCCGTTTGCAGATTTATAAGAAGTCATTCTAAATGGAGCAATCGTTCCACCTTCAATTTGCTCAAATTTCTGTAAGTCGTCTAGTCCTTGTCCTCTCTTAGAAGAATTACCTCCAGTTGAACCAACGTAATAGTTCCAGTCATCATAATGGCTTTCGTCTAAAGGCGAACCTGGTTGATCTTCTAAAGCACTTGTTCCGCTTAGAATCCAGTTGGATTGAACGGTTCCATCTGCATCAGCTACTCCAGTCAACCAAGCTTTACTCTGGTCTTCAAATACTACCTCAGAGAACAGAAACCCGTTGTCTAAACCTCGAACTTCTTTTGAGCCCGCGTTATTAACTTGTCCTAGGGTAATGGAAATACCTAAATCGGCTAGTATTTTTTCAGTACCTACCTCAATAGAACGTGTTGAGATAATGGTGTCATCAAATTTAGTGCTGGTTACCATCCAATAGGCATCTGTTAAATCACCTTTTGTAAAGCGATTGGTGTCTTGCAGCCAAACGGTATAATCGCCCCCTTTAATTGCAAGTGGGTCGACTACTTTTACCGTTATAGGACCGGCTCCTTTTTCGTAAGTAAGTTCTTTTACCCTATGGTCTTTTGATGCTAAAATGGCATCAATGCTTTCTTGTTTTACCGAAAGAATATTTCCTCCGTTACCAATTCCTTCAACTCTGGTAATTTCAACACCATCACCATATTTAGCATTTAAGATAGTACCACCATTTTGGTTATCTACTTGATGGGGTATTCCTTTAACTGCTTGAATAGCTCCAGTTGGAGATTTACGAGAGCCAATAAATTTTCTGTTTTGCGAATAAGGGTTGAACCCATAAGCAATGGCTAAGTAATAATAAGCTCTGTTATTAACCAATTGAGTTACTCCTTGTGCAAATGCATCTTGATCGATTAAAAAGGAGGAGCTTATGCCATTATTTTCACCTTCAACTTCAAGTGTAGGAACTTCAGTACCTAAATCACTATCAAATGGCTGATTAATAATCTTAGTTACCGAATCTCTAACATCTACTTGGGCAATAAGCCTTGCTTTAGATGGGTCTTTTAAGTCTCCAGTAGAAACAGCATCATCTTTTAATTGATAAATCATATAACCTTGGAAGAAGTAGGTTTTATAGATTTCAATCTCATCATCTGTTAATGGTCGTCCATCCACTGAATCTGGAGCAATAATCGTTGGGTCTGTTTCTGTGTAAGCCTCATTGTAGTTGTTAGAAAGTAGCGGATTATCTAAGTAAAGAATAAGCTCATTTTCCATTTCACGAATAGTAAGCGTTGGTGCATCTGGACCACTTAATATTCTGAAACAGTTATCAAATAATGCTTGTGTTTTATCATCCGCTTTTTTCAATACACCAATAGAACTTAGGTTGTTTCCGTTAGTAGCTCTTGCCCATACCACACCAACAGTAATATTGTTCACAGCTCCTGGCTCTAACGTAAATGGTCCTGCTGATTGCATAAATCGCCTGTCTCCAGGGGCATTGCCTGCAGTTGTTTCTGTCCACGGCTCTTGCACTCGTCCTCCTGTTCCCCATCCTATTGGGTCGGTATTATTTGGAAACATATAGTCTGCTTCAGTATTTGGGTCTGCTTTGCTATCGCCTTGGTGACCAGTTCCTCCATACAACATTTTACTACCATCTCTCCATACACTACGCAAGTAGTTGTAGAATTCAACTCCGGTTTGTGGGTCTTGTGTGGCTTGTGGGCCTGAGCTTCGGTTGTGGTACAAGAATTTACGCATTCCAAAACGCTCATTATCGATAATTCCATCTCCATAACCAATTCCAATTCCTTTGTAAGGAATACCATTGTTATTTATGGCTTCTGCATATTTTTCGGTTAATGGGTTGTCTACTCCATCATTATCTTGGAAAGGACCTTGAAAGAAATCTACCCCAATTGCTGGTGGAAGGCTTCCGTAACCGGTAACTCCTCTACAATCTTCATCATTATTATCTCCATTATAGCAATAGCCTAATCCACGTTGAACATCACATCCCACTAAATCATCATCGCTACATCCTAAATCAGCATCTACCCATTGTCCAAAATAAGTATCGGTTAGGGTAAACGTACTTCTGTTTACTAGCTCGTAGTTGTAGAAGGTCATGTTGTTGATTTCATCGTTGGTCGCAAAAGCAAACGCTTGCGCTCTAATTTCCATCCCTATTGAAGAGGCGCCTGTTTCGGTATGTACATTTCCCTTATCGTTAAATACCCACCAAAGATTTTGGTCTCCAAATAGATTAACGATACGCTCTTTACAATCACTTGAGTTATTTAGGTCATAGGCCGGATAATCTCCTTGTGATGGGTTATAGTCTCCATCACCGTCTCTATCCACAAATGGAGCTAAGTTCTCTGCTTCATTATAAGGTGCAAAAGCTCTACCTTTTGCAGGGTAGTCCAAAATAGATGTAGGGATAGAGTAGCCAGGATACTGATCTGCTTGGGTAGCTGTGCCGTTGGCAGCATCGTTAATACCTGCCTCAAACCAGCCCACAAATTCTGATACTTCAGACCTTGTAGTTGGGAAATGTCTATCGTATTCAATACACGTTGCTGGGTCAATTTCCGCATCAATAAGACTCAATGGGCCTGTCCAAAAATCTACGCCACTGGCTCTAAACATTTGAGCGGCTACCTTAAGCTGTCCAGAGATGTCTCTACCTCCCAACCAAAGTGAACCTGCAAATAGTGCTGTATGATCACTGTTTTTTGGAATCTCATATTGAGCACGTGTAAAATCCCACCACATATCACCGCCAGTTTGAATAACTGCACGTGTGTTGTTAATGTCTAATTCTGTGCTACTTGTTGCTGGTGAACAATTAGCCGCCAAATTACCACTTGGCTTTTTACCCTTTCGACTACCTCCAGTATCTCCAACATGGGCAGATAACAAAAAACTACTGAAAATTAAGGCTAATATTAAATTGAATTTTTTCATCTTATCTTTAATGTGAAATCTGAAATTAATTAAAATGTTACTCTTAAACCTAACCTAAATCTACGAGGTAGATTGAAGTTTGAGCCTACAGCATTTTTTATTCGATACAATTCTTGAAAAGATTGCGTGTCATTTTGAGCAGCAATATCTCCCTGCCATCTAGCATCTGCTAAGTAACCATCGTCAAGAGGATCAGCAGTAAATCTGTAAACATTTAGAATGTTTTGGTTATTCAACACGTTCAATATTTGAAGGTAAACAGTCATATCCAAAGATTTTGCTTTGTCCTTACCAACTTTAATTTGAAAATCCTTATCGATTCGCGCATCCACTTTAAAGCTCCAAGGGACATTGTTTCCATTTATAGTACCGTCTAAGAAGGCATTACCAACATTTGTAGTAAATGCATTTCCAGTTGATTCTGATTGACCGTTAAACGGTCTACCAGAGTTAGTTAGCATAGTTAAGTTAGCTCCAGTATTTGCTAAAATCTGCTTTCCAGCTATTATAGGGCCATTATAATCTTTTCCATCAGCGTATCGGTAGTCAATGACAGCTTGTATCGTGTGTCGTTGATCGAAGTTTAAAGGTGAAGTAACTTTAAGGTTGTCGAACCCAGCATTTACAAGGGCTGCAGCAGTTGTTGCGCTAGAACCAGTACCTTCGGCAAATTGAATACTGTAAGAACCTCTAACTGATATATTTCCTGTTCTTCTTAAGTCGTATGCAAATGTCAACCCTTTAACAGTTCCGAAATCAACATTTCCATAAGTAGTATACTCCCTAGGAAAGGCTTGTTTAACTCTAATAACTTGAACTTGATCTCTAAATTCTCTATAAAAGGTTGAAATTTTAATAGAACTAGAGTTTGTCAATTTCTGTTGAAAACCAGCTTCGTAATCAATTGTCTTTTCTGCTTGAAGGTTTGGATTATTACGAACAGACTGGCCATTAGTAGATTCTAAAAACAGATAATCGGTAGGGTTTAGTCTATCTCCAGTCGTTGGTCTTTTTGTTAGTATGTCATAATGTGCAAAAAATAATGCTTCATCTGAAATTGGAAATGAAAACGCAATACGAGGCATGAAATTAGTTTGTGGGGCGTAATCCTCAAAAGCATCAGAATTAATTTCTCCTGAACGAGTTCTTTCTGGATCCACTAATAGTGGAGCAATTCCTGAGGATGTAGCAAGAGCATCTGGATTTGCAATTTCAACTCCTTCCTTATTATACCACGTAGAACCATCTCGATAGCCTTGAATAGAAGTAGGTTGATTTATATCATCTACATATACCACAAAATCTTCACCTATATTTTCTGGATGCGCACCATCTGCTAGCTCAAGTGCCTGGTCTTCGCCAGCTTTAACAGTAGGAAAGAATACGAATGGATCACTCAATACTTTTTGGTTTGCATCATATCTATCAACTCTAAGACCGACATTAAACACTAAATCATCAAAAGCAAATTTATCTTGTATGTAACCAGCTATATAAATAGGCCTAAAAGCTCCTATTGGCCTTGTTTTGTTTCCAAATTGATCTTCAGCTTGAAAGAAGTCATCAATGGTTGGGTTATCTGCTGTTTTATTTCCGTAAACATCGTATCCAAAATAACTGACCACTCCATTTCCGTTATTCAATAACTCATCAGCAGCAAAGTAATCGATACTTAATTGGTCAGGGTTAATATTATCGAAATCAATGTAATCATTTCCATCTGCTCCAAGGGGTGCCAAATCAGGATTTTCTTTTCTAAGGTTATAATCAAAGAATGATTGAGCATCTTGTGCAGTGTATTCTCCCGGAGCAGAATTTAACCTTGGGTAGGTATAACTTGGTGCACCTTCGAAACCTGGAATAAAATCGATAACAGGGTTTAAAACATCTTTTTGCTCTATGTGAGAGTTTGTGTATAAACGACCTAACGCCCAAAGACCGTTAGTTCCTCCAGGACTTGCAGCAGGACTTACATTGTATTGCCTGTCTATACGTTGTTCATATTCAAATCCAATAAGAATATTGTGATCTCCAATATCCGCAGATCCACTAGCAGAAAGTCTATATTGGTTTTGGTTTAGACGCGCATTACCATTATACTGGTCCGCAGGGCTTTCCCAAATTCCTAAAATTTCTCTTGGAGAGTCTCCATTAAACAAGGCTCCGTTAGTTTGCATAGTAGTCCTGTCCGATAAGAATTTATTCGTTCTTGTTGGGTCATTTGGGTCGGCGGCTAATGTCGGATCAAAAACAGGATTTCCTTCTCCATCATAACCTTGCCAACCAAATAAATCATAATATCTACTAGTGTAGTTTGCCAATGCAACATTATCATCACTTGGTGTAAAACCAACTAAAGTGTCCTCCCAAGTTTGGTGAATCCAACCTTGACGTTGAAATGCTGAATCAGTTTCTAAACGGTAGGTTTTATTCTCGAAACTTTGGAATTCACCAACATAACCATATCTCCAAATTTCATCTTTATGCTTTTCATTAAATGTCCTTCTAGATGAATTGGAATAATCAAACTGAACGGTATAAAAAGCATTCTTAATTACCGAGCTATTTTCATCACTACTTGAACCATCATTAAAGCGTTGAGTAAATCTCACGAAGCCTCTTGAATCATAGGATACCCTTCTAGGGTTGTTGTCCCAATTCATTAAAGCTTTTGGGTACAAACTTCCAGATCCAGTTCCATCACCATAAAAACTATTGTTGCCAACGCCTTTATTATTGTTGTAAGTAAGGTTACCTCCTATAGTTAAATTGGTGTTCTTACTTGTATTAATGTCAAATTTACCTTGAATACTGCTATTGTATTGTTGAGCGTTAGGCTTGGTGCGAACATTCTCAATTTCATTCATTCTTAAGAACTCTCCATTGTGGGTTGTACCGTCTCCACTTGGATTGTACCTCAAAGGATCATCAATTAACTCATCTCTAACACCGTCTTTGGCTTTCCAGTAACCTACATGTGAAGGCCTTGGGTCTGCCACATAGTTAAAGTTACCAGAGAGAAAGAATCCGAGAATTGGACTTTCTTTTTTCTTCGCACTATCTTTTTTCCATAAAATGGGACCATAAGCACTAAATTCCACCAAGTTATAAGCATATGGATCTAAACCAATTACTTTCTGTGTTTCTCTATTTCGGAATCCAGAAGTCACATATTCAACAGAACCACCGTAAGAACTTGCGGCGCCTTTTGTTGTAATACTTATAACACCACCTGTAACATCACCATATTGAGCTGGTATACCACCGGTAGTAACAGAAACCTGTTCAATTGCTGCTTGAGGGAGACTATTTGCTGAAGCTCTAACTTTTATACCGTCAATGAAATAGTAGTTGGCATCGCTACGAGCTCCTCTAAAGTTCAGTGAGGAATTACCATCATCAGCCGATACAACACCACCAACTTGTTCTGCTATACCAGCAACAGATCGCGTTGCCATCTTGTCCATATCTTCACCACCGATAGTACTACCTGAACTTGTGTTATCCTTTGAAATTAAAGGAACCTTGTATGAGACAACTTCATATACGTCCATTTCAACTGCACTGGACTTCATGCTCATATCTGCGAATGTAATTTTATCGGAATTTACTATAACTCCACTTTTTTGGAGTGGTGCGTATCCAACAAATTTCACTTTAATATCATAGGTACCTGCAGCAAGAGGCTTTATAAAGAATTTACCGTCAAAATCTGTTGATGCTCCAGTAACAATTCTACCCTTTTGTTCAACAACTACATTTACGAAGGGGAGTGCTTCGCCAGTTTCTTGATCTAGAACTTTACCTTTTATTCCTCCGGAACCAGTTTGTGCATGCCCGATAGTAAACAACGCAATAGTTGTTACGATTAAGGCAAAATATTTTTTAAGCATATATTACTTGATTAATGTTATTAAATCAAAAATGAAGCGAAATTAAGGCGGTAAAGATATAAATAAATGCTTACCTCTGACAAGACAGATAGGTGTTCGGCAGACCTTGTTATTTAACGGTTTTCTGTACTCAATAGAATGCTTTTGTAGTCGTTTTTTAACCAAGGAGTTAACTCTTATTAACCCTTTGTTTTTAGCACTAAAAAATTGATTGGACTTTCAATTTTATTACCTTAAACCATCTGGCAAGGAAGAATTTTTGTTTATTGTCGTTATAACGTTTAGCACGTTTTTTATTTTTTTTCATTCTTTTTCTGACTTTTTTGTTTTGATTGGATAGATTTTGATGTCGCAGGTCTTCTGAAATGTTCAGTTCAGCTGCTCTATCTTTTTCTCTTTTCTTTTCTATTTTTTTATTTTTCAACTTTATTTTGCGCTTAGATTCTATCTTCTGCTGAGCAAAAGAGTCTTTGCTGATTATTGACAGAATAATAAAGGAAATAATAAATAGACCTTTAACTTTGTTGGATATGCGAAAGTGTGCCGTTTTATTTTTTGTTCTATTGTTTATCATGTCTTGTAAAAAGAAGGACAATAATATAAATCAATATGAAGATATTCCACAAATAGGAATAAACGTCTATTTGCAGTTGGATCAGCCTGCTTATTTTAATTTATCTGCTATTGGAGGCTATGTTTATTTGAATGAAGGATCCAGAGGAATTATCGTATACCGAACAATTGATGCTTACAAAGCATATGAAAGGCATTCTCCGTACCGAAGCAGTGAAGATTGTGCGGTTGTTAGTGTCGATAGTTCAGCAATATTTGCCACTGAAGAGTGTGACGGTATTCAATACTACTTAACAGATGGGACGGTAGCGACCGGCAATGCAACTGTTCCTTTACTTCAATATCAAACCCGAGAATCTCAGGGATCGCTTCACGTATTTAACTAAAAAAGGCGTTAATCTTTTTAGATTAACGCCTCAGTGCAAGTGTTTTTAAGCCTAGATTAGTACCTGTAATGCTCTGGTTTGTAAGGTCCATTAACATCTACTCCAATATAATCAGCTTGATCTTTTCTCAACTCAGTAAGTTGAACACCAATTTTGGCAAGGTGGAGTTTAGCTACTTTTTCATCAAGGTGCTTAGGCAGCATATAAACTTCATTTTCATACGCCGAACTATTGTTCCAAAGCTCTAATTGGGCTAACGTTTGATTTGTAAATGAATTACTCATTACAAATGAAGGATGCCCTGTAGCACAGCCAAGGTTTACTAATCTACCTTCTGCCAAAATTATAATATCGTTTCCTTTTACATTGTATAAATCAACTTGAGGCTTTATTTCAATTTTAGAATCGCCGTAGTTGCTGATTAACCAAGCCATGTCAATTTCATTGTCGAAATGACCAATGTTACATACAATTGTTTTGTCTTTCATGGCTTCAAAATGGTGCCCTTGAACGATATCTTTATTGCCAGTAGTGGTAACAACAATATCAACTTCATGTAACGCATTTTCCAATGTTTTTACAGCAAAACCATCCATAGCTGCCTGAAGCGCACATATAGGATCAACCTCAGTTACGATTACTCTAGCACCAGCTCCTCTTAAGGACGCAGCTGAACCTTTACCAACATCTCCGTAACCGCAAACAACTGCAACTTTTCCAGCCATCATAGTATCCGTTGCTCTTCTTATTGAATCTACTAATGATTCTTTACAGCCATACTTGTTATCAAACTTTGATTTAGTTACAGAATCGTTTACATTGATTGCAGGCATTACCAAAGTGCCATTTTTCATTCTTTCATATAACCTGTGCACTCCAGTTGTGGTTTCTTCACTAAGTCCCTTGATTGCTTTAGTTAATTCTGGAAATTGGTCAAAAACCATATTCGTTAAATCACCACCATCGTCAAGAATCATGTTTAAGGGCTGACCATCTTCAAAAGCAAACAATGTTTGCTCTATACACCAATCAAACTCTTCATCATTCATGCCCTTCCAAGCAAAAACGGGAATTCCGGCAGCAGCAATTGCAGCAGCAGCATGATCCTGAGTCGAGAATATATTACAGGAAGACCAAGTAACTTCTGCACCTAAAACAACAAGAGTTTCTATAAGAACTGCAGTTTGAATTGTCATATGCAGACAACCTGCAATTCTAGCGCCGTTTAGAGGCTTTGAATCCCCAAACTCTTCTCTTAGAGACATAAGGCCAGGCATTTCAGCCTCAGCTAAATTAATTTCTTTTCTTCCCCAATCAGCTAAAGAAATATCTTTGACTTTATACTTAGGTTTTGATTGTGTGTTTGTATTACTCATAATTTTGTTTCTGAAAATTTTTGCAAATGTACTAAATTGATAGATTAATATGTTTTGCCTTATTTAAACTGATATGCCATTACTTAAACATTTTAAAAGTAACAATCAAAAGCAAATTATTGTTTGGAGAATGGAGGAAGAGTTTTTGGAATATCAATCAATTCCTGAAATTCGGGAGATAAAGCATTCGTCTAGAAGGAAAGAAAAAATTGCAGTACTTTATCTATTGGCTAATTTTTTTGATGAAGTTGAACTTTCATACGACGATCAAGGTAAGCCACAACTTTCGAATTCAAATAAATTCATATCTATATCTCATTCGAATGCAATTTTAGCTGTAGGTATTGGTAATAATGACTTTGGTTTAGATATCGAAAAACTGACCCACAAGGCAGTGCGCATTTCTAAGAAATTTATTCACGATAATGATTTTAGAATTGTGGAATCTATGTCTGAGAGTTTTCATAAAACTTTAATTTGGTCAGCCAAGGAGGCAATATTTAAAAAGTATTCTCAAAGGGAGCATCTCATTTTTAAAAAACAAATAGCAGTAGAGTCCATTGATGAAGCAGGCCAACTTTTGAATGTAAAAATTGAATTTAGTGAGGGTAGTGTTAGAAACGAGAAGCTGTCTTATTGTTCTATTGATGACTTTATATTAGTTTATTCAAATTAGAATCAATTATTATTGCAACATGCTAGAGCATCTATTTGAACTGAACTCGAAATCAAAAGACATCGCTGTTTTGATTGACCCTGACAAGGTTTTAATTGAGGATTTAGAATCTCTAATTGTAAGCATTAACTCAACCAAGGCTAAATTTATTTTTGTTGGAGGAAGTCTAGTTCACGGAGTGGGTGTAGATGAATGTATAAATGTGATAAAGAGCTACACGAGTTTGCCTGTTATTTTATTTCCTGGGTCTGGCTTACAAGTTTCGGCTAGTGCCGATGCTTTATTGTTTTTGTCTCTTATATCGGGTAGGAACTCAGAGTTTTTAATCGGACATCAAGTGGTGAGTGCGCCTTACATTAAAAGGCAAGGACTAGAAAGTATAGCAACCGGCTATATTTTAGTTGATGGTGGTAAAGAGACTACTGCCTCTTATGTTACTAATACTAATCCTATTCCTGCCGAAAAGCCTCAAATTGGCGCGGCAACTGCTTTAGCTGGTGAAATGCTAGGGATGAAATTAATTTATTTAGATGCTGGCAGTGGTGCTATTAAACCAATATCGAAAGAGTTCATTGCTGCGGTAAGAAATGAAGTTGCATTGCCAATTATAGTTGGCGGAGGAATTAAGACAATACAAAATATTGAAAGAGCTTTTTCGGCTGGAGCTAATTTGGTTGTTATAGGAACTGCAATCGAAAATGATGCTGATTTTTTAAACACGATCAAACATCTTTAATAGTTAAAAATGAAGTTAATTGTTATTTCTAGTCCAAACAAATCAAAATCTGAGATTGGGTACTTAATCGATTTCATGAAAATCGGTTTAGATGTTTTCCATGTTAAAAAGAAAAATTTTTCTAGAAAACAAATGGTTGAATATCTTTCTATGATACCTGAAGAGTACAGGAATAGACTGGTTTTACACAACCATTATTCACTGGCATCAAAATTTAACTTACGGGGTATTCATATCTCCTCTCACAAAAAACACACTTCATTCTGGGGAAATATAAGATTTGGAATAGCTCGCTTTTTTAAACCAAATCTAAAACTGACAAAATCCTTTCATTCTATTCAGAGTTTAGTGAATGATAAAAAGCAATATGATTATGTTTTTTTAAGTCCGGTCTTTGATAGACATGAAATGCAAGAATTTAGTGCTGCGTACTCTGAAAAACAACTGAGGTCTGTGCTTTATAAAACCAAGCATGAAGTAATCGCTTTGGGAGGAGTTAGCTATTCTAGAATAGAACTAGCTCGCAGAACTGGGTTTGAAGGAATAGCGATACACAGTGCCATTTGGAAAGAAAAACACGATAGGACAGGAATGTTTGACGAAATCTATCGTGAAACAAAGAGGGTAGAGAAACAAGTTAATTAATCAAAGTCCATTTAATGGCAAACTTAAATGCTCGGTCTTGCAAAGGGTAACCCGGTCGGGCTAAGTAATTATAGCTAAGCAAGCCTTCTGTCGCATTTGCCATTCTAGCAAAAAAATAAAATCGCTCCACATTTACCATCAAAAAGGGCTCCAGCCAAGGGTATGCTCCTACTATTTGGTTGTTTTGAATGTAAAATTGTTTTGTCGCAGGGTTGTATCTATCCGCAGTGTAATTCGAAACATAGAATACATCAGAGCCCAAGCGAACTAACATTTCTGATTGAAACAACCTTCCTTCGAAGTATAAGGAATTGTGTGAGTAGATTTCTGGTAAATTTATGATACCTGCTTGGTCGATAAATTGATATCCACCCTTTAATTGAAGATGAAAATTACCTAGATTAAATAATTTCTCTACGTAAGGGCGAATAGTTGTTATGGCATTGGAGTATTGGCGTGGCAATCTATCCCAGCCAAAATAGGTGTAATTTGTAGTTGATTGCACCGCGATTCCTACTTTGAAAAAACTGCTGTCAATTTTTAAGTTTAAATCGGCCTTCGAAATTGATAATTTGTCAAGGTTAGTATTCCATACCCAACCAAAAGTATTGTATTGGTCAAATAACAAAGCGGGCCTTTGAGATCCAAAAGCAGTTTTGATACTTACTTTTATTTTCTTAGTTATTGAATTTGAATAATAGCCCGTGATATTAAAGTCTGCTTCATTATAACCCGCTAAAATGAGCTTCCCACTTATAGCTAAATGATGCTTCGTAAATGGAAGATTGTATAAGGATGAACTTAAGTAAACGTTATTTTGAAATACATCGGTTTGCAGTTTATTATTACTTTTCTGCTCATAAGTTCCATATTGGAAACCGGCTGCACTCCTTAAACGCAATCCTGTCAGAAATGTGGAATCTCTTTTTACCCAAGGGCGTAAGATGATACCTAACTCATTATCGAATTTATTGAATAGGGTTTTGTCAATTAATGCTGAACCGTTTTGAATAGATTGAAATGGGTAGTTTGTTGAATCTATATTTCCATCTTCATAGACAAACTCTTGGTGTTGATATAGTAAAGAATGCTCAAGTGTTATTCTTGGAATAATTTGACTTTTTATAATGGAGTCAGGGTATAGTGAGTCGTTTTCGTCTCGGTAATAGAAGTATTTTGTATGCCCGAAGTTAAAACGTTGCTTGAGTAAATATTCTTGTTGACGACTTCTGTTGGTAGCGTCAGTATAATTTACTGGAAACCCTTTTCGAGAAATTTTTTCGGGTGAGTTCGTAAATAGAGTATCGTTTTGAATGCCACCATTTTCTTGATTGTACGTTTCATTATAGATTCCGTAAAAAATAAGCTGGTAACGGTGATTTTTCGATTTCAACTGTTGGTTAAAATAGAAATTGTTAATAGCGTTCCGTTGTCTTACATAAAAACCTTCGCTACTTATTTTTCTGTAGCCAACACCTACATTCCAGTTTTCTCTTATGTTTTGCGATAAGTGCAATTCAACTCCCTCTTCTTTTTGAGCTCCATTGAAATACATTATGCTAGCATAAGGCTGGGAGAGTTCTTTGAATTTTATATTTCCTTTTCCCCATCTAAAGGCATCAAGGTTATCGAATGTGTAATTTAAGCCAGTAAGAATTGAATCATTTGCGAGTAAGCTTTTTGTTGCAGAGCCATGATTCCCGAGATTACTATTGAAATTGGAAAGGTGGTTGTCGTAATTAAAAAATGGAGTGAAGGTAGTGTCGATTTTACTGAATACAAAAGTATCTGGGTGGATTTGCTGAACGGTAAACTGATAAAAGTTATTAGACTTTGGAACTTTTTCCTCGATTTCACTCGTATCTCCTTGTTCAATAATAGTTTGTGAGGTTAGGTTAAAAGTAGCTGCGGTAAATAAAATAACAAGTATCAGTTGTAAGTTTCCTAACAAAGAGCCTCGAATGTTTTTTGTCTTGGAAATATTCAAACCGATCTAACTTTTCAAGGATATTATTTGTCCAATTCTTTTTTGGTCTGGTCAATGTCCTTCTTTACTTCTTTAATACTATCAGTTAAATCACTTTGAATGTCATTCGTAGCATCTTTGAACTGACGAATGCCCTTTCCCATGCCTCTCGCAATTTCAGGGATTCTTTTCGAGCCGAACAATAAGAGAATTACCAATAAAATGATAAATATTTCCCCGCCGCCTAAACTAAAAAACAGTAAAACCATAAAGCTAATATCATCAAAAAAGGGGCGAAAAGCCCCTTTTAAAGTCATTCAAATATCAAATTAATTTTCGTCTCGATCTTCCTTGTCCGTTAAATCAACAACAGTAGGAGATGCAATGCACAATGAACTATACGTTCCCACAATAACACCCACCATAAGCGCAAAAACAAAACCTCTAATGACCTCGCCTCCAAAAATGAATATCATGAGAAGAACTAAAATAGTACTCATTGAAGTATTTATTGTACGACTCAAGGTGCTATTCAATGCATTGTTAACTACAGTTTTATAAGGCATTTTTTTGTGCAACCCGAGGTACTCTCTAATTCTATCAAAGACAACAACAGTATCGTTAATTGAGTATCCCACAACGGTAAGAATTGCCGCAATAAAGGCTTGATCTATTTCCATTGACCATGGAGCAATACCATAAAATAAAGAGAAGATTCCTAGAACTACCAATACATCATGGAACATTGCAAGTAAAGCTCCCAATCCATATTGCCACTTTCTAAATCTGAAAAGGATATATAAGAAAATTACGATAAGTGAAAATAATACGGACCATATTGCCGATTGTTTAATGTCATCTGCAATAGTAGGTTCAACCAGTTGAGAGCTCATGATTTCAAAATCATCACCAATCGCATTAAGCCCTGTTTTTAGAGTGGCTTCAACTTTATCCTCTATTTCACTTCCTTTTTCTTCGATTAAATATTTTGTAGTAATTTTTACTTGGTTGGACGTGCCATAAGTTTTTACTTCTGGGCGTTGCTTAATTCCGTCATTAGAAACAAATACTTCAGCTAATGATCGACCAACTGCTTCTACTTCAACTGGATTAACAAAGCGCACAAGGTAGCTTCTACCTCCAGTAAAATCAACCCCAGAATCCAAACCTCTAATTCCCAATGATGCAATACCAGCAATAACTACAATTGAAGATAATACATAGTAAGACTTTCTTCTCATTATGAACTTAATGTTCAAATTTTTGAAAGCATTTTCAGTCCAACGTGTTGAGAATGATAAAGTTTCTTTCTTTCTCAATTGCCATTCAAAGATCAATCGAGTTATGAAAATTGCACAAAATAATGAAGTGGCAATACCAATTATTAAAGTAGTTGCAAAACCTTTAATCGGTCCAGTTCCAAATACCAAAAGGATCAATCCTGTTAAGCCAGTAGTAATATTCGCATCCATAATAGATGGAATAGCTCCACGAATACTAAATGCTTCGCTAATGGCTAGCTTCAATCCTTTTCCAGATCGTAATTCCTCTCGAATTCTTTCATAGAGAAGTACGTTGGCATCTACTGACATACCTATAGTGAGAACTATACCTGCAATTCCAGGAAGAGTCAAGGTAGCTCCAATACTTGTAAGAACTCCAAAAACAAAGAAAACGTTTGCAATCAATGCAATATCGGCAATTAGACCAGCGCGAGCATAAAAGAATGCCATATAGGCAAGAACTAGTATGAAGGCAACTAGAAAGGATAACATCCCAGATTGAATTGCTTCCTGACCTAAAGAAGGCCCAACAATCGCTTCTTCAATAATATTTGCAGGAGCAGGTAGCTTTCCAGCCTTTAGTACGTTAGCTAAATCTTGTGCTTCTTCAGGGCTAAATTGTCCGGAAATACTAGACTGACCACCTGGAATTTCACCATTTACAACGGGCGCCGAATAAACCAAGTCATCTAGAACAACAGCTATGCTTTTATTTGCAGGAGTGCCATTTACATTTCCTTGAGAAGCTTCGCGAGTCATTTGTTTCCAAATTTTTGCTCCAGTAGAATTCATAGACATTGAAATTTCAGGTTGACCAAGTGGATCAGCAGTTACTTTTGCATTTGTAATTGCATCTCCTTCTAATCTAGCTTTACCATCTCTTTCAATTACTTTAATTGCATGCAAAGCATAAACATCAGTTGGCTGCCTGTCGTCACCTAGAATCGGCTTAGCGCTCCACATGAACTTAATGTTAGACGGAAAGTTTTTAAGAATATTTCGGTCTTCCAAAAGTGCATTCACTTCTGCTTTATTTTTTAAACTTACATATCCTACTACAGGACCTTCTCCAGGGAAATATTGCTGTGATTCTGGATCTTGATAAATTATCGGTTGAATGAGCGCGTAAAGAGGGTTTTCTGAAGCAAATTCATCAAACGATTGATCTTCTCCAGTTGCCGTTGTATCATTACCATCACCCTCTAATTCAGAGAGTAAATCTTCAGTGTCCGCAGTAGACGCAGCAGTATCGACTATCGTTGAGTCTTGAGGAGCATCTTCAATACCTAATTCAGATAAGTTTTCACTTACAACATTGTCATCACCATTAGTTGAGTCTTTACTAGAGTCTCCAGCTTTATTTAATTCACGTAAATACTCATTAGCTTTCTCAAACCCTTGAAAAACCTCACGATTATCATACGTTTCCCAAAACTCCAGCTTTGCAGTTCCTTGAAGAATTTTACGAACTCTACTTTTATCTTTTACACCGGGCAATTCAACGACAATTCTATCAGAGGTAGCAAGTCTTTGAATTTTTGGTTGAACAACTCCCAATCCATCTATCCTTTTTCTAAGAACTTGTTCTGTTCTTTTAACCGCATCTTCAGCTTCTTTTCTAATAATATCAAGAACCTCTTCGTTTGTTGACTCACGTGGAAAAAGATCTTTATTCTCTCTATTGTGAAAAATTGAACTTAACTTAAAATTAGGATCATTAGCTTCCATTGCTTGTCCAAAAAGGGAGGTAAAATCCTCTTGGCTATTTTTTTGTAATTCTACGGCATCATTTATAGATTTTAAAAATGTTTCATTTTTACTGTCTGCAGCCATTGCTTTGATAAGATCTACAACAGAAACCTCCAAGGTTACATTCATGCCTCCTTGTAAGTCCAAACCTTTATTCAGTTCTCTAAGCTTGCACTCGCTATAAGTATAACCCAAAATAGGGTATGCTTCTTTTGATCCAACCCCAAGTAAATAGTTGCTTTCGATTGTTGAAAAGGCTGAATCCTTATCATAATTGCTCATTTCAGGATTTATGCCTAATAATGAGTCAAGTTTTTCGCTGGCGTACGATGCTGCATCGTTTTCAACACTGTTGGTTATCCAAGTAAACGAAAGTTGATAAATACTGGCTGCTGTCAGTAAAATTGTGAAGAGCCATATAGCCGTTTTGTTTTGCATTTTTTGCCGCTATTTAGTTAAAATTAAAGCGTGCAAATATAGAACTTCAATCTATATGAGAACATACAACTTTTCTGGACTTTAAATGCTTGAAGCACAAAGCGTTTGCTTGCCATAAAATCAACTGTAAATTATTATTTAGATGGTCTTTTGGGCTAATGACACGATATATCCTTTGAAGTGAGGACGACTTTAGTCAAAAAAAACCCCTTCTGAGTCGATTCAAAAGGGGTCTAGTATTTCATATGAAATTAAAAAATTAAAGCAAGCTATTTGTTTTACTAACAGCAGCTGCAGATTCAGCCAATTTAGCTTTTTCAGCTTCGTTCAAATTAATTTCAACAATTTTTTCTATTCCGTTTCTCCCTATGATAGCTGGCACTCCAATACAAATATCATTTAGGTCATATTCGCCTTCTAAGAGGCAAGAACAAGGAAACATTTTTTGAGTGTCACAGCCAATTGCTTGTACCATTGCAGAAACAGCTGCACCAGGAGCGTACCAAGCTGAAGTGCCTAAAAGTTTAGTAAGGGTAGCTCCGCCAACTTTAGTTTCTTCTTTTACATAATTCATTTGTTCATCGCTTAAGAAATCGGAAACTGGGACACTATTTCTAGTTGCTAATCTTGTAAGTGGAATCATACCTGTATCGCTATGGCCACCTATTACCATTCCATCAACGTCAGAAGCAGGACAACCTAAAGCTTCTGATAAACGATATTTGAATCTTGCTGAATCTAAGGCTCCACCCATTCCTATAATCCTATTTTTAGGTAGTCCAGTAGCTTGATGTGCTAAATAGGTCATTGTGTCCATTGGGTTAGAAACAACGATTATGATAACGTTAGGGGAGTGTTTTATTAAATTTTCTGCAACGGACTTTACAATTCCTGCATTGGTAGAGATAAGCTCTTCTCTGGTCATACCTGGTTTTCTTGGTATTCCAGAAGTAATAACTGCTACGTCACTTCCAGCAGTTTTTGAGTAGTCGTTGGTTGTACCCGTAATTTTAGTATCAAAACTATTTAATGATGCAGTTTGCATTAAATCCATGGCTTTGCCTTCTGCAAACCCCTCTTTTATGTCAATTAAAACAACTTCTGATGCAAAATCTTTAATTGCAATGTATTCTGCACAACTTGCTCCTACGGCACCTGCTCCAACTACTGTAACTTTCATGTCTTTTGATTTTCGATTTGGCCTGCAAAGTTAGATAATCTAAGTGCTTTTATTGGATTTCAAAAGTTGAATAATATTAAAATATTGCAACAACCTAATACATTTTGGTAAATTTGATGTCAGAGGCAACGATTAAAATAAATATGCGTCTACTAATATGAATTCCATATGGAACGATATATAAATGTGCAATTATCTAAAATCATTAAAGGCTGTAAAGATCGTGACCCTAGGTGTCAGAAAGAGCTTTACAATCGGTTTTTTGGAATAATGATGGCGGTTTGTTACCGCTATTGCAGTTGCAGGCAAGATGCCGAAGATATCGTTCAAGAAGGATTCATAAAGATCTTTGATAAAATTGATAGTTTCGATGATAATGGTTCGTTTGAGGGTTGGCTTAAGCGAGTTTTCGTGAACATGGCTCTAGATAAAATCCGAAAACAAAAAATGCAGTTTTTGAGTATCAATGAGAGGGATAACGAAGACTACCTTTTGGGAAGTACCGAGCAAGATGAAAAAGAAGAAAACCAACTTCTAATTTCTATTGGTCGAGAAAACCTAGTCAAAGCCATTCAAAATTTGACACCAATGTATCGCGCAGTGTTTAATCTTTATGTTATTGAAGGGTTTACTCACGCCGAGATTGCTGATATTTTGGAAGTTTCTGAAGGTACATCAAAATCGAATTTATTCAAAGCAAAAAAGAAATTGAGAAAAGACATAAAAGAATTATTGGAGGCTAAATATGCAAGCTAATAAAAATATAAATAATCTGTTTAATGGTTTCGAAAAGGAATTCGGAAAAGGGGATTGGAATGGAATTGAATCTAGGGTTCTAGATAATAACAGAAAGTTTATTCAAAATAAATCTAAGTTTAAGATTGGCGTTTTTACTGGTTTAGCAGCTTGTTTAGCCTTGGGCTTAATTCATTTTAATACAAGTACTTTTAATAGTCCAAAGCAAGTTGAGAGAGCTGAGCAGAATACACCTAAGGTTTCTCCAGTCGTTGAAAATAAGCAGTTATCTGAAACTAATGAAAATGAACTGATAGCTGAAAAACCTAGCAAAATGGAGATAGATGTGCCGATTGAAAAGTCCGCAAAATCTTCAAATTCTTTTCAGTCTAAGAAGCTAGAGCCAGTTATACGAAAAGAATCGCAAGTTCCAGTAAATGAGACGGTAAGCCCTGATTTGCCAAAATTTGTCTTGCATAAAACTACTTATTGTGTTGGGGAAAAGCCATCGTTTATATCCGATTACGCAGCCTCCCGAGACTTATCTGTAAAATGGAATAATGAAATAATGACTATTGAACAATTTAAGCAAATGAAACTTTCAAGTGCTGGGACTATTGAACTTAAAGTACTGGAAAACGACAAGGTTATCCAAGAACATATAGTTGTCTGCCAATCGCCAGAGGTTGGTATTAACTACAAAAAGAACTACAACATCGATAATCCATATGTTCAATTTAATGCAATGAAAGTAGCTGAAAATACTAATTACGATTGGTATGTTGATGGTGAGCCGATTGCAACTGCAGATAAATTTGAGTACACTTTCGCATCTAAAGGGATTTACAAAATTAAAATGGTAGTCCGGTCCTCTTCTGGATGTATGGATTCTTCATTCAAAACAGTGCGAATTTTAAGGGGTTATAATTTAATGGCAACAACCGTTTATAATCCAGAAGTTGGAAAATGGCTGCCTCTTGGCCTTAAAAAAGAGGGGCTTGCTTTCAAGCTTAGAATAATTGATCAAGAAGGCCATACTATATTCACTTCCAACAATGCCAAAGATGAGTGGGATGGTTCAATTTCAGAGAATAACCATGTGGTTAACGGCGATTTATTTTACTGGGTTGCTCAAGTTACGGATAGTAATGGTAAGATTAATGAATATGGAAATAGTCTGCTAATTAATTCAAAGTTGGAGTAGTTTTCGGAAAACATTCCAAAGTTGCTCATCAGGAACCGGAGCTTCGAAAGACACTACTTCTTTTTTAATTGGATGAATAAATTCAATTTTTCTAGCGTGTAAGTGAATAGAACCGTCCTTGTTACTTCGATCCGAACCATATTTCAAATCTCCTTTTATGGGACTTCCAATTGCTGAAAGTTGCAATCTTATTTGATGATGCCTGCCAGTGTTAGGAGTTACTTCAAGTAATTGAAAACGATCTGATGAACAAATTAGTTTGTAATGTAGGTCAGCGAATTTTGCTCCATTTTTATCGTTTTTCTCAACAAAAGACTTGTTCTTTTCTCCTGACTTTTTCAGGTAATTGACCAGCACAGTATCGTCTTCTTTTGGTTTATTTTTAACAACCGCCCAATATGTTTTTTGAACTTCCCTCGACCTGAAAATAGCGTTCATTCTGCTTAAAGCCTTGCTTGTCTTTGCAAAAACTACGACACCACTTGTTGGGCGGTCTAGTCTGTGCGGCAAACCCACAAAAACATTTCCCGGTTTATTGTAACGCTGCTTTAAGTAATGCCTAACCTTTTCTAGTAAAGGTACATCGCCAGTGATATCTCCTTGAACAAGCTCAGTTGCTTTTTTATTAACGATAATCAGATGGTTATCCTCATAAATGATAGCAATCATTAGTATTGCTCATTTTTATTTGGAAAGTCTAAGCTTTTAACATCCTCAATATAGGCTGAAACTCCACTTTTTATTTGGTCAGCAAGATTTCCATATCTTCTTAGGAATCTAGGAGAAAACTCCTGTGTAATACCTAACATATCATGAAGAACAAGTACCTGACCATCGACGTCACCTCCAGCGCCAATTCCTATTACAGGAATACGAACCGTTTTTGCTACTTTTTCCGCTAAAGTAGCTGGTATTTTTTCCAAGACAATTGCAAAACAGCCCGCTTCCTCTAATTTAATGGCATCTGAAATTAACTTGTCAGCTTCTTCTGATTCCTTAGCCCTCACAACGTAAGTTCCATATTTATAAATACTTTGAGGCATTAGTCCAAGATGACCCATTACAGGAATTCCTGCAGAAACGATCCTAAGAACGGACTCGATAATTTCGCTACCACCTTCCATTTTCACGGCGTGCGCTCCCGATTCTTTCATAATTCGTATAGAAGAATTTAGAGCCTCTTTGCTGTTTCCTTGATAGGTACCAAAAGGCAAATCCACTACCACCAAGGAGCTTTGGATACCTCTAATTACCGATGCAGCATGATAAATCATTTGGTCAAGAGTAATAGGCAGGGTAGTTTCGTGTCCCGCCATAACATTCGACGCGGAATCACCCACTAGAATTACATCAATTCCAGCCTGGTCTATCAAGCGTGCCATGGAAAAATCATATGCTGTAAGCATAGCAATTTTTTCACCTTTTTCTTTCATTTCAAGAAGCACATGTGTTGTTACTTTTTTTGCCTTGGAACTAACTGTTTTATTTGTTTGAGTACTCATATCTTTTTACCATTTATAGGTACATATTGTCCATTTATAAAATCCTGTATTAAAGGCAAGTCAAATTACTAACTTTGCCGCCTTGAAATTATTGTGCAAATATAATTTACTATAAACTCCTAAATGAATACGAAAATTTTCAAATCGGTTTTAAAAAAAGCATTAATAGCAATAATGTTTCTAGCCTCTTTTTCAGCATGTAAAAATGAATTAAAGGTGAATGCTGATGGCGAAGCTCAGGCTATTATTTATGGTGTTTTAGATCCTTATGATTCTGTTCAGGTTTTTAGAGTTACTAAATCCTTCTCTGGCGAAGGTGACCCGCAATCATATGCTAAAAATCCTGACTCAAATTATTTTAATGAAGTCGATTTAGTGCTTGTTGAGTCTCTGTTTGGTAATGAAGTGCGCCGGATGAATTTGATAAAAACAGAAATCACCAACAAGGATGCTGGCGAGTTTTTTGGTCCAAATCAAATTATTTACAATGCTTATCCTTCAAAAAAACCTGGTGAACCGATGTATCTTAATCCAGAGGCGGATTTTAGATTAGAAGGAACGGTTGATGGAAAAAGTGTGGGAGGTTCTTTTAGTATTGTAAAAGAGAACCCCGCAATTCCGTTTTTCTTTTATTCTAGTAATAAATTTCAGCGTTTTTGGGGGCGATCACTAACCTTAATTAATGGTTCTAAAGTTAATGACCTGACGTTTGATTTAACTTTTCCAAGAGGAACTAAGGTAGGAGGTATAAAGCTGTTATTTACTTACGAAGAGTTTTATGAAGGGGAAACCGAAGCAGTTGTAAAGGTGTTAGAGTTTGAGTTGGGGGAGAAAATATTCGATAACGCCCAAGATCCAAAACCAACTGAAATAAAATTTACTGGTAGAAGTTTTTATGAAAGAATAGCGGCAATAATTCCTGACGCTGCGGAAACACCAAATTTGCTATACCGTAAGGCAGGGCCAGTTGACTTTAAAATGATTGCGGTTTCAGAAGATTTATTCTATTACCGACAAGTTAAGAATTCAAGTGAAGGAATAGCTCAAGATAGACCTGAATATACTAATGTTGAAAATGGTTTTGGAGTGCTAGCCGGAAGGCAAATAGTTACGATGAATCAACAATTGGTCGCGCATGGAAACCCTGCAACTGAAGTTCTTTTGAGTAAGTTTTCAGATGATGAATTAGCAACCGGGGTTATTTTAGGTTTAACTGGTGCAAAAGGTTTTTGCTCAGACCCCTCACACAACTTAGGTTCTTCGTGTAGGTAACTGACAAGCTGTCACCAAATTTATCAGTATTTCCGTTTTTTAGAAGCTTTGTCAGCTAGATTTCGAAGAAATTCTATTGGCATACTGCTTGACTATTGACAGTCAAACAAGATTATAAAACGAATTACAAAATAAAGTCATGGGAAAAATTATTGGAATTGATTTAGGAACTACCAACTCGTGCGTTGCCGTAATGGAAGGTAACGAGCCTGTGGTAATCCCAAATAGTGAAGGAAAAAGAACAACCCCTTCAATTGTTGCATTTATTGAAGGCGGTGAAAGAAAAGTAGGCGACCCTGCAAAACGTCAAGCGATTACAAACCCAACAAAAACGGTTAATTCAATTAAACGTTTTATGGGGCATACTTACGATGAGATTGCGAGTGAAATAAAAAGGGCATCCTACAAAATTGAAAAAGATGGTGTTTTGCCAAAAGTGAAAATAGACGATCGTCTTTTTACTCCTCAAGAGATTTCAGCGATGATTCTTCAGAAAATGAAGAAAACGGCTGAAGATTATCTTGGGCACGAAGTAACTGAAGCAGTTATTACTGTTCCAGCTTATTTTAATGATAGTCAAAGACAAGCTACTAAAGAAGCTGGCGAGATTGCAGGTCTAAAAGTTAAAAGAATTATTAATGAGCCTACAGCGGCTTCATTGGCTTATGGTCTTGATAAAAAGGGTCAGGATATAAAAATTGCAGTTTTTGATTGTGGTGGAGGTACGCATGATGTCTCTATTCTTGAATTGGGTGATGGTGTTTTTGAAGTTAAATCTACGGATGGAGATACTCACCTTGGTGGTGATGATTTTGACCATGTTATTATTGATTGGTTAGTAGGTGAATTTAAGGAAGAAAATGGTTTGGATTTGTCACAAGATCCAATGGCATTGCAACGTTTGAAAGAAGCTGCTGAAAAAGCTAAAATTGAATTATCTTCTACCACCTCAACGGAAATTAACTTACCTTATATAATGCCTGTTGATGGAGTGCCAAAACACTTAGTAAGAACCTTATCTAGGTCAAAATTTGAGCAATTAGCAGATGAATTAATCAAAAGAACTATTGAGCCATGCAGATCTGCATTGAAAAATGCTGATATGACCGCTTCAGATATTGATGAGGTTATTTTGGTAGGTGGTTCTACTCGAATTCCTGCAGTTCAAGATGCGGTAAAGGCATTTTTTGGAAAAGAGCCAAGTAAAGGTGTTAACCCAGATGAAGTTGTTGCGTTAGGTGCAGCTATTCAAGGTGGTGTTCTCACTGGAGAAGTAAAAGACGTTCTTTTATTAGATGTAACTCCACTTTCTTTAGGTATTGAAACTATGGGAGGTGTTAGTACTCGCTTAATTGAATCGAATACTACTATTCCTACTAAAAAGTCTGAGACATTTTCAACCGCTTCGGATAATCAACCATCGGTTGAAATACATGTTTTGCAAGGCGAGCGCCCAATGGCAAAAGATAACAGAACAATTGGAAGATTTCACCTTTCAGATATACCACCAGCGCCAAGAGGCACGCCTCAAATTGAAGTTACTTTCGATATTGATGCTAATGGTATTTTAAATGTTTCTGCAAAAGATAAGGCTACAGGAAAAGAGCAATCAATTAGAATTGAAGCTTCAAGTGGTTTGTCTGACGCTGAAATTGATAAAATGAAGAAAGAGGCTGAAGCTAACGCTGAAGATGATAACAAAGCGAAAGAGAAAATTGACAAGCTAAATGCTGCAGACAATCTGATTTTCCAAACCGAAAAGCAATTGAAAGAGTTCGGAGATAAAATACCTGCAGAAAAGAAAGAGCCTATAGAAACTGCTTTAAATGAGCTGAAAGAAGTTCACAAATCAGAAAACATTGAAGGTATTGATGCTGCAATGGAAAAGCTCAATACTGCCTTTCAAGCGGCCTCTGAAGAAATGTATGCTGCCCAAGGAGCGGAAGGTCAACAAGGCCCTAATGCTAGTCAAGGTAGTGATGAAGCAAAGGCCGATGATGAGGTTACGGATGTTGATTTCGAAGAAGTAAAATAAACGTAGCAACATATTATGATTTTAAAAGAGCCGGTTATTCCGGCTCTTTTTATTTCAATTTACTTTTGCAAGTAGTATCAAGACAAGATGAGGTTCGTTTTAATTGTTTGTGCGATAGGGATTCACTTATCTGGATTCTCAGGTCTAGATGATGCTGATTCGTTATTTAGAAAAAAGTATATTCAAGACCCGGCATATATTGATGACCTAACGGGTAAAATTTCTTTTAAGCTTTATACACTTAATCGAACCAACAGTTTTACGATTTCTGATGTTGGAAATAACTTTGAATCAAGGTATGAACCAAATGTCGGTTCTGACCTAGGATTGGGAGTATTGTATAAGTGGCTAAAGTTTGGCGTTTCATTTGCTCGACTTGGAAGAAATAGCCCCGAATCAACTCATGGCAAAACAACTCGACTTGACCTTCAAGGACATATTTTTACTAAGAAAGTGGGCGCTGATTTGAGCTTTCGGTTTTATCGTGGGTTTTATTTATCAAATCCGTCTAGCTTTAATAAGGATTGGAAGTCAGGTGATAAATATCCACAAAGATCAGACCTTAGAACCGTTAGTATAGGGGCAAGTGCTTATTATGTTTTTAATCACGAAAAATTTTCTCTGCAATCTGTTTATGTGCAATCTGAATGGCAAAAAAAGAGTGCGGGGTCTTTTTTTCTCGGAAGCTCCATAAATACTTTTGCTATTCTTGCCGATTCTGCGATTTCACCAGAAAATTTTTCTAATCCTTCAAATCAGTCTAAGTTTTTTGAAGAGGCTAGAATGAGAAGTATTGCTCCGTTATTTGGATATTCATACACTCTAGTGTTAAGTGACCACGTGTTCACAAACCTCACTGTATCGCCAGGGTTTGCTCTTGCAAATACAAGGCTGAAAGAGGCAGATGGTTTTTTAGTTTATAAAAAGACGAATATTATTCCAAGGTTTGGGTTTCGATTTGGGCTAGGTTATAATGGCCCAAAGTTCTTTGGAGGTTTCTCTGCAGAGTATAATTATCAGGAATTCAAATTCAACCAAGGCGAAGGCAGGTTTGGGCATACTAGAGGTCAAGCAAGGGTTTATATTGGATATCGTTTCAATTGGTAATTACTCATAGCGCAAAGCCTCAATAGGATCGAGCTTAGAGGCTTTTACCGATGGATAGTAGCCTGAAATTACTCCAACCACGAAACACAAGCTGAAACCTGAAAAAATCCATAACCACGGAATTATAAAAGCTCCACCAGTTAGCAGAGAAGTTACGTTTCCGATAATTATTCCAAAAATAATTCCAGCAACTCCACCCATTTGGCAAATAAGAACCGCCTCAGTTAAAAATTGAGTTTTGATTATTGATGGAGAAGCACCAAGGGACTTTCGAACCCCTATTTCATGCGTTCTTTCAGTTACAGAAACCAACATAATATTCATCAATCCTATTGCAGCTCCTAATAAGGTAATAATTCCAATTATACCTGCGGCAATGGTAACAGTGCGGATATTCTCAATAAGCTTAGTTGCCAAACTATCGCTTCTTCTAATTTCAAAATCATCAGATTTTGATAAAGGTATTTTTCTCACTTGTCTGAATCTACCGGTTGCTTCGTCAATAGTTGGTATAAGTTGTTCGGGTCTTTCGGTCATAACATTTAGGGTATAGGTTTCGTCTGGTTTTCCGAAATATTGCCTAGCAACCCCAAGCGGAAGCATTACTAAGCGATCTCCTCCCATACCTGAACTACTACCTTTTTCTTTTAAAACCCCAACAACTGTGTAACGAACCCCATCGATAGAAATGTTATTGCCAATTGCATCTACGTTTTTGAATAAAGTATTATTCACTTCACTGCCTATTAAAGCAACCCTGCGATTGTTTTCAAAATCAGTATTACTCATACTTCTTCCTTTCTCAACAGAGTATCCAGCAGTTTTTAGGTAATTAAAGTCAACGCCCATAACGGTAACATTTTGGTTGGTTTTCTCACTTCTATATTTTACCGTCGAATTAAATGATGCGCGCAAGAATACCGAGACTTTCGCATTGGAATTAAACTCATCTTTAAATTTTTGAGCCTCGAAATAAGTTATGCGTTTTTTTTCATTTTCTTCATTTTTAACTTTTGCTCTTGATCGATATTGTTGAATAACGAAAGTGTTGGCTCCCATATTCGTAAATTCAGATTGTATCGATGCCTTAATCGAATCAATTGCTGTCAAAATCCCTATGAGCGCTGTAATTCCTATTGCAATAATCATTGCCGTTAAAACAGTTCTTAACGTTTGACTTCTAATGGCATTTAATGCCACATAAATATTCTCTTTAAGTACTTGCTTTCTCAATTTACAAACTCAAAATGATATGTTTAATTTTTTACCTTCGCAGAATTGAAAAGTAGCTAAAGTAAAATTAGAAATTCAAAGTTATGATATTCGATTTAGACATGATTAAAAAGGTGTACCAGCGGTACCCTGAAAGGATAAAAGCAGCAAGAGCGATTTGCAATAAGCCGCTTACGCTTTCTGAGAAAATATTGTATACCCATCTTTGGGATGGAAATGCTGCAACTGAATTTCAAAGAGGTAAAAATTATGTAAATTTTGCTCCTGATAGAGTTGCAATGCAAGATGCAACAGCTCAAATGGCTTTATTGCAGTTTATGCAAGCAGGTAAAGATTCGGCAGCAGTTCCATCTACGGTTCATGCTGACCATTTAATTCAAGCAAGAATAGGTGCAGATAAAGATCTTCAGGATTCATTAAATAAAAACAACGAAGTTTTTAATTTTCTATCTTCAGTTTCCAACAAGTATGGAATTGGCTTTTGGAAGCCGGGCGCAGGAATTATTCATCAAGTTGTACTTGAAAATTATGCATTTCCAGGTGGAATGATGATAGGGACCGATAGTCATACTGTAAATGCAGGAGGACTTGGCATGGTTGCAATTGGAGTTGGTGGTGCTGATGCTGTAGATGTTATGGCTGGGATGCCTTGGGAACTCAAGTTTCCAAAACTTATTGGTATAAAATTGACAGGTACATTAAATGTCTGGACTTCTGCTAAGGACGTTATTTTGAAAGTTGCAGGAATCTTGACGGTTAAAGGCGGAACTGGCTGTATCGTTGAATATTTTGGAGAGGGAGCAAAGTCAATTTCTTGCACAGGAAAAGGAACCATTTGTAACATGGGTGCGGAAATAGGAGCAACCACTTCAACATTTTGTTATGACGATTCAATGCGCAGATATTTGAGTGCTACGGGAAGAGCAGATGTTGTTTCTTTAGCAGATGAAGTTGCAGAGCATCTAACTGGTGATGATGAAGTTTATGCAAATCCAGAGCAGTACTTTGATCAAGTAATTGAGATAAATCTTTCAGAATTGGAGCCACATGTCAACGGACCTTTTACTCCAGATTTAGCAACACCAGTTTCAAAAATGGCTGCTGCAGCAGCAAAAAGTGATTGGCCTACAAAAGTTGAATGGGGGTTAATTGGTTCTTGTACAAACTCTTCTTACGAAGATTTATCAAGAGCAGCTTCTATTGCAAAGCAAGCTGTTGAAAAGGGGTTAAAAACAAAGGCAGATTTTGGAATTAATCCGGGTTCAGAGCAAGTAAGGTTTACCGTTGAACGAGATGGAATCTTAGATGCATTTAAACAATTGGATGCCACTATTTTTACGAATGCTTGTGGTCCTTGTATTGGTCAATGGGCTAGAGCCGGTGCCGAAAAACAAGAAAAAAATACGATTGTACATTCTTTCAATAGAAACTTTTCTAAACGTGCTGATGGAAACCCAAATACCCATGCCTTTGTAACTTCCCCAGAAATGGTAGCCGCAATTGCAATTTCAGGAAATATAGGGTTCAATCCAATTACAGATACGTTAATAAACGAATCGGGTGAAGAAGTAAAACTAGACCCTCCAACAGGTTGGGAATTGCCAGAAAAAGGATTTGATGTAGAGGATAATGGTTATCAAGCACCTGCTTCTAATGGAAGTTCAGTTGAGGTGGTGGTTAAAGAAGATTCAGAAAGACTGCAGTTGTTAACTCCTTTTGCGGAATGGAATGGTGACAATTTGATTGGAGCCAAACTGCTTATAAAAGCAGAGGGGAAATGTACTACGGATCACATATCTATGGCTGGGCCATGGTTGAGGTTTAGAGGGCATTTAGATAATATATCGAACAACTGTCTCATTGGTGCTGTAAATGCATTTGGAGGTGAAACCAATTCGGTTACTAACCAATTAACGGGTGAAAAAGGCGAAGTGCCAGCTACTGCCAGAGCGTATAAAGCTGCGGGAGTACCTACAATTGTTGTTGGTGACCACAATTATGGAGAAGGTTCTTCAAGAGAGCACGCTGCAATGGAACCAAGACACCTTGGGGTAAAGGTTGTTTTGGTGAAGTCTTTTGCTAGAATCCATGAAACAAACTTGAAGAAACAAGGAATGTTAGGCTTGACCTTTGACAATGAGTCAGACTACGACAAAATCCAAGAGGCAGATACTTTCAACTTTATAGATTTAAAAGATTTTGCGCCAGAAAAGCAATTGACAATTGAAGTTGTGCATGCTGATGGAAGTAGCGATACAATCAAGGCAAATCATACGTATAACGCTCAGCAAATTGATTGGTATCGTGCTGGTTCAGCGTTAAACCTTATTAGTAGAGAATCTTAATTTTAATTTTAAACAGCTAAAAAAGGTTCTTTCGAGAACCTTTTTTTTTGACTATTTGTTTAAGAAAACAATAGCAAGTTATATCAGTATATTTGTCAAACTAATGCTTTGTAGGAATAGAAATATCTTCATTTTACTTCTTGTTCTAGTGGTTTTTGCCACTAGCGTGCAAGGACAAGATAGTAGTTCCACCAATTTTGGTAAAAATATTTATCGTAAAAGCTGGTCTTTAGGATTTAAGGTGCATACTAGTGGAATCGGAGGCGAGTTTAGGCAGGAAAAATTTGTTACCGCAACTCAAAAGAACTTTTGGAATATAGACGTTTCAAACATTAAACATATAAAGGAACAAAAAAGCTTTAACCAAGGCCAGGAAGAATCTAACATTGTTTATGGAAAACTGAATAGCTTTTATCAAATCAGAGCGGGAGTTGGTCAGCAAAAGGTTCAGTTCAAGAAATTGGTTATTAGAGGTGTGCAAATCAGTAGTATAGTAAATGTTGCTCTAACTGCGGGTTGGCTAAAACCAGTTTTTGTTGAAGTTCAAGTAGGCGATTTAAATGAAAATCCAACACCTAGTTTGGAGCAGTATGATCCTTATGCACATTCTTACGAACGAATTTCAGCAAGAGGACCTTGGTTAGCAGGAGTTGGGAGTAGTAAATTGGTTCCTGGAGCATCGGCTAAATTTGCTTTGAATTTTGAGTTTTCACCAGAGGAGGATGAAATTAAAGCGTTAGAAGCCGGAGTAATTTTAGATGGTTTTATTGACCCAATTCCACTTATGGCTTTTAACCGCCAATACAACGTATTTTTTAATGTGTATGTCAGTTTTCTATTTGGCAGAAAAACCTATTTGTAATAAATGAGTGAACTTTTAGAAGCTAAGAAAAAAATTAGCAAGCCGAAATGGTTGCGTGTAAAACTGCCTACCGGAGAGAACTATAAGCAGGTTCGCGAAATAGTCTCAGAACATAAGTTGCATACTATATGTGAGAGTGGGAATTGTCCAAATATGGGGGAATGTTGGGGAGCTGGTACAGCTACCTTTATGATCTTAGGTAATATTTGTACGCGTTCATGTGGCTTTTGTAACGTTCTTACCGGTAAACCGTTAGAAGCAGATCCTTTTGAGCCACTGCGGGTAGCAAAGTCCGTTAAATTAATGAAGGTTAAGCATTGCGTTATTACCTCGGTGGATAGAGACGATTTAAAAGATGGTGGTTCTGAAATTTGGGCGCAGACGGTAAATAAAGTTCGAGAATTGAGTCCAACAACTACATTAGAAACGCTCATACCTGACTTTGCAGGAAATTGGGAAAACCTTCAACGCCTTATTGATTTAGCTCCTGAAATTGTCTCGCACAATTTAGAAACAGTGCGCAGGCTAACTAAAGAGGTTCGTATTCAAGCTAAGTACGATAGGAGTTTGGAAGTGCTTTACCGTTTGAAGAAAGGCGGAATGCGTACAAAAAGTGGAGTAATGCTCGGTTTAGGTGAAACGGATAAAGAAATTATTGAGACAATGGAGGACCTTAGGTCTGTAAATGTTGATGTATTAACCCTTGGTCAGTACCTCCAGCCTACCAAAAAACATTTACCTGTGCAAGAGTTTGTAAAGCCAGAGCGTTTTCAGAAATACAAAGAAATTGGATTGGAGATGGGGTATAGATTTGTCGAGAGTGGTCCTTTGGTTCGTTCTTCTTATCACGCCGAAAAACATTTATTCTAATCATTTGTTTATAAAAAGTAACCGTTTATTTCAATGCCCTATCCATTAAAATATTTGATGGATTTAGTATAAGAAAATGAATTAAATTGCACTCGATTTTGTTGAATACAAAAATTTTTAGAATATGAAGATTAAAATACTTTCTGTTGCCGTCTTGACTGGGCTTACTGTGCTCATTTATAGTGGTATAAAAAATAATCAAGAAGAAGTTTCAAAAGTGTCTTATGAGGCAAGAGAAACTGAAACTAACAATGCTTCTGCTAAAGGTGCTGCAGAATACTGGAGTTCTATAAGAGGTTCTGTTGAAAATGGGACAATAAATGATGAGGACTACAACAAAGTATTGCAACAAGTTCAAAATAGACGTTCAAGTAGGGCGGATGGTATTGGTTTAGAATTTGAACCGATTGGTCCAACTAATATCGGAGGAAGAACAAGAGGTTTGGTGATTGATATTAACGATCCAAACATTATTTATGCAGCAAGTGTTACTGGTGGTTTTTTTAGAAGCCTTAATGGTGGAAACACTTGGACGACAAGTTTTGGTAAAGAAAAAATACTTACAACTAGCTGGTTGACTCAAGCTTCTGATGGTACTTTATACCTTGCAACTGGAGCGTCTTCTTTCGAGTTAGCTGGAAGTTCAGAAAATGGTAACTCCACTCCTAAAGAGCCAGGAAAAGGAATCATGAAGTCAATGAATCAGGGCTTAACATGGACGTTTTTAAAAAGTACTGAAGTGGTGGATACCGATCAACGTTTTAGAACAATTAATGAAATAAAAATTAGTCCTATAGATCCTGATATTATTGCTGTTGCAACCTCAAGAGGTTTGCAAATGTCATTTGATGCTGGGGTTACTTGGGTAGATGATTTAATTTGTAACACAGGTTCAGCCAATCCTTTTACCGGAGACATTAATTCTTTAGAATTTAGCTTGGATGGAAAGAAGCTTTGGGTTGGTTCTGATGATGGTCGATTCTTTTACTTGAATAACGTTTCAGCAACTAATTCTTGTGGTTTTGTTCAGGCATTGACTGATGACGGTTGGGTAGCTGGTTCAAGACGAATGAAGTTGAGTGCTTCTGTTATTGATCCCTTGAAAGTGTACGTTGCTTTAACAGACGCAGGAGATGTATTGATCGATATAGTTGAGTCGGTTGATGGTGGAAAAACATTTAATAGTATCAACCCTAATGTTCCTTACAGTAATCCAAATTTTGACCTTTTCGGAAGTGGGCAAGCGTGGTATGATTTATTGTTCAAGGTGGTTCCTCATCCTTCAGACGCTACAAGAGAAAATATGTGGATTGGTGGAGTTGACTTGTGGAGATACGATGGTAACTGGACGCAAGCTGCTGTTGGAGGAAGAGCAAATGGTGGACACAACCCGTTTTTCGTGCATGTGGATCATCACATTATGGCTTACAACAAAAGCAACCCTAGTGAACTTTATTTTGGTAATGATGGAGGAGTATTTAAATCCTTAGATGGGGGTTATGAGTTTTTTGACGTCAATAAAGGTTATATGACGTCTCAGTTCTATAGTATAGATATCGGGAATTTCGACTACGTTATTGGCGGTACTCAAGATAATGGCTGTATTATAGTATCTCCTTTGCGCCCTGGTGATAGTGATTTTGGTGCAGTAGTTTTCAATGAAAACATTACGAATGGGGATGGATTCGATTGTGTAGTTTCAAATATTGCCAATGTTAAATATACGTCTGCTCAATACAATAATGTGGGTAGAGGGTTAATTGTAGATGTTAAAGGTGGAGCAGCTTGTGGTCAGTACTGCGATGATCAAGGACATTTCTACACAAAGTTGGCATTGTGGGAGACAAAAAACGATCCAACGAGTAAGTTTTTCATAGATTTTGAAGTGGATACTGTAGCAGATGCAATAGATTTAGGTACAGGAATACGTAAAACATTTAGTGGTAAAATCGAACCGGTGCAGAGTGCTGCAGAAGTTATCATTTCTTCTATTGAAATTGGCACAATTGACGATAGACTTGTTTATGATGGTCAAGGTGGATTCTCAGGTGCGGGTAAAGGAACTTTTGATGAAACCACAATGGAGTTTTCAGTTACCTTCGATACTCCACCTCAGTTAAATGCAAAAGTGAATGCTTATTATACTTCCAACTACAAGGCGGGTTCAGTGTTGAACATTGAAAGTCAGACGGAAAGATTGCCTATACAGCATATATTAAGTACGAGTTTGGAGCCGGGTGATGTCGAAAAAATCCAAGATCCAGTGCAAAGCATAATAGCTATGTCAACTTCAAGAGAATGCTTGTCGGGTCAGTCGCATGCCTCACGAAATTGCTCTGGTCGAGCATCAGGTATTCTGTTAGGAAGAAATGCGATTAACACAACAGAAGAATTGAATTGGCTTTATGTGCCAGGAGGAAGTGGCTACAGAATGGTGTTTTCTGATAATGGTGACAAATTGTTTGCATCTATTGGGGGATCAATTGATCGTCTCAATGGTTTAAATGATGTCTACACTCAGGCAGATGCTGAGAATGTTACTAGAACTAGAATTTCTGGTTTTACTGGAATTGTAACAGGAATAAGTATTCATCCAAATGACCCTGAAACGCTCATTGTTACAACAGGAAATTACGGTGTTACAGCTTCTCACGTTTATATCGTGACTGGAGCTATGGGAGCTAACCCAATCGTAAAAGATGTTGGAGGCGATTTACCTTCATTCCCCGTATACGATGCAATATTTGACGTAACGAATCCAGATCGAGTTATCTTAGGAACGGATATGGGAGTTTGGGCAACAGAAGATATTTGGGCGTCTAGTGTTACATATACGGAAGAAAACGAAACTATTGGAAACTTCCCTGTTATTGATGTTGATCAGCAGACGCTGCCGCATGGTGAGGCTACCAACAGAGAGATTATCTATTTAGGAACACACGGAAGAGGTATTTGGAAATCAGGATCAGTAGTAACTGGAATTACTCCTGATTTAACTACTGCTAAAGTTTGGGAGTCTCAAATTAAATTGTTTCCAAACCCTGCAAAATCTAATATTCAAGTAGAATATACGGTTGTAAATCCTGATGAGGTTTCTATGAAAATATACTCAATTGCTGGAAATGTGATGAAAGTTATCACTCCTTCGGCGTTAGAAGGGGAGAACAGCATAAATGTGCCAGTGAACGATTTACCTTCAGGGTCGTACTTTATAAACTTAATTGACGGTAACTCTCAGAAAGTTGCTAAGTTCATTAAAATGTAAGGTTCATATAAATACATATAAAAAAGCCCTCCTTGAGAGGGCTTTTTTTATGCTCATTTTTTTAATCGCGCTATATTTGATTTAAACGAAGGATATGCGAATAGCTATTAATGGATTTGGAAGAATTGGACGAAATTTTCTGCGAGAATTTGTTCGAAGAGAAAATGAAATGCAAGGGGTTCAGGTAGTTGCTATTAACGACCTGGCTAATACCCAAACATTAGCTCACCTGCTGAAGTACGATTCGATACATGGTATTTTTAAAGGAGAAATTTCCGCAACAGATAATTCGATAGCAGTTAATGGAAAGACCATTCGAACTTTTTCTGAGTCGGATCCAGCTCTGTTGGCTTGGGAGGAACAAGATATTGATATCGTAATTGAATCCACCGGATTTTTCAGAACGAGGGATTTAGCTTCTAAGCATTTAGCAGCAGGAGCCAAAAAGGTAATTCTTTCTGCCCCTTCCTCAGATGCATCTATAAAAACAGTTGTTCTCGGTGTGAATAATGATGTTCTATCCAAAGAGGATGACATAATTTCGAATGCTTCTTGCACAACCAACAATGCCGCGCCTATGATTCAAATTGTAGATGAATTGTGTCAAATTCAAACGGCCTACATAACCACAGTTCATTCCTATACTACAGATCAGAAATTGCACGATGCACCGCACAAAGACCTTAGAAGAGCACGTTCTGCTCCAAATTCAATAGTTCCTACTACCACAGGTGCGGCTAAAGCTATTACTAGAATATTTCCTCATCTAGATGGTAAAATTGGTGGTTGCGGAATTCGAGTTCCAGTTCCAAATGGGTCTATGACAGATATTACTTGTGTGGTGAAAAACCCTAAAAGTGTAGAGCTGATAAATGAAAAATTCAAAACTGTTTCCAAAACCTCGCTTAAAGGAATTTTAGATTATACAGAAGACCCAATAGTATCGGTTGACATTATTGGTAATCCGCATTCTTGTTTGTTTGATGCTGAACTAACATCAGTTATTGGAAATATGGTGAAAGTTGTTGGTTGGTACGATAACGAAATCGGGTACTCGAATCGATTGTTGGATTTATTGAAAAAAATCTAATTCTCGAATTTTTTTAATTCTAGGTTTTTTCCATCAAATACTCCGTAAGTATTGTAATTGATCCACTCGCCAAGATTAAGATACCTGCTGTTTTCCCCAACCTTTAAATCTAAGGGCAGATGCCGGTGACCAAAAATGAAATAGTCGTAGTGTTTGTTTTCTAGGATCTCCTTGCAATAGATGGCTAGCCACTCATTCTCTTCTCCTAAAAATTTTTCGTCTGAGCCACTATTTGCCGAACGACTTCTTCCGCTCCAAAAGTTGGCTAAACCAATGCCTAAGTTCGGGTGAATCCACCCGAAGAGCCACTGAGAAATAGGGTTAGCAAATACTTTTTTAATGAATTTATAGCCATAGTCTCCAGGTCCATAACCGTCACCATGACCAACTAGAAATTTCTTTCCTCCAAATTCAAAATCGGTGTTATCGCGATACATTTTAACGCCAAGTTCTTCCTCAAAATAATTGAACACCCACATATCGTGGTTGCCAATAAAATAATGGACATTAATTCCACTATCCGCTAACGATGCTATTTTACCCTGAAGTCTCGAAAACCCCTTGGGAATTGCGTGTTTGTATTCAAACCAAAAATCAAAAACATCACCTACTAAAAAAATGTCAGAAGCATCCTTAGAAATAATATCCAACCATTGAATAACTCTTAACTCCCGTTCTTTACTTTTCTGGGGATTTGGTGCTCCTAGATGAAAATCAGAGGCGAAATATATTTTCTTATTCAAACTCATTTTACTATTCCGTCCAATGCTTTGTATGGATTCAGTTTATGCAAATGCAAAGTAAATCGAATCTGTTCGTTATAAGTAACATTGTTTGCGGAGTATGCCTGCTCTATAGAATCACTCCAAAGTGCTGGTAAAAAGACTTCGACTATATCTCTTAACACCGTAATTCGAACTCCGGCATTAAACATAAATGACTCTGTTGAGCTAGTTCCTATGTCCGAATAAATACCAATTGGCAATACTAACGGTAAGTCAGCATTTAAATTAAAAGCAAGTAACCAATTATTGGATTGTCCAACGTTCGTTGGTGTTTTAAATCCACCTTGGTTGTCGTTCATTTGCTGTTGCCAAAAGTCGTGCGATGTTCCTCTTTCTAAAAATACATTGCTAAAAGTATAATCGTACCAACCACGTTGACCGTCCATTCTCAAATTATAACGGGGAGAAACACTTTGGTTATTAGCAAAAATACCAGCGTACATTCGAAGCGAAATGTTTTCTTTTCCTTTATGATACTTCCAATTTTGAGTTCCTACCAATTCAATCAGTTGAAAATCTTCATGATTGGTGGAGGTGAAGTTTATTTCTGATTGACTCAATTCCCTATTTCTGGTCGATTTCCAGTCTAAAATTTTATATAAATTATCGTCACTTACTATTGCTAACCCTTCGCGGTTAGTATGTTCGGTAGTGTATATAGTCCCAATAGAGAGGTAGTTTCTCCAAGGCGAACGTGCATTTTTATTTTTAAAATCAAAATTTATTTTTGGATTATAGCGTTCAAATTGGGTACTATTTAACCCTAAAGTGGGATTCGAGTAACTGAATCGCTGCAAGTTTCCGTTTAGGGTTAGTCGCTTAATAAAGCTTGAAAAGTAAAAGTGATAATCAGCATTGTAAATGCCATTTATTTGATTTCTATGAATGGAATACATTGGAGCTACAAAAAACTCAAAAGGTTTTTCTAATATTGACTTATTATGCAAGCCAATACCAAGCATAGTTTGATCGCTCGAATTCCAACCAATCATAGGTAAGTAGAACAGTTGCGTTTTATTAGAATTTTCAAGAGAACCAAGAAATTTAAGCTGCAGCGGCTCCACTTTTTTCAAGATACCTTTGGTCCTCGAGATATTGTCTTTTCGGTTTTTTTCAACGGTATTCAAGTGCGCATCAACCATTATCGATTTAGCTCCAGTATTAGCCAGTTCGATTTTGCTTACTCCCGAGAGCGACTTTATTTTATGACTGCTTAAAACAGCGCCGTCCTTATCCAATGCACTTATAGATACTGGTATATTTAATGAAGATTTGTTTTTTACTTTAACATAGTGAATATCATTTTTCGTCTTTACTTTTTTCAACTTGATATTAATTTTTTCAGTCGAATTCAAATAATGATCAAAAAACCAGCTCAAATCCTCACCCGAAACTAATTCGAATTCAGCCCTTAAGTCTTGTAAATTCGGGTGTTTAAATTCCCATTTTGAATAAAACTGCCGCATCGATTTGTCAAAAACATCAGTGCCAAGTGCAGCTCGCAGCATTTGCAAACTCACTGCCATTTTAGCATACACTATTGCGCCATAATTAAGAAAGGTATAATCGGCAGCATGTGCGGTTAGCTTTTGATCGGTATTGTTTCTTGCCGTAAACAAGTAGGTAAAATACTTTTCACCCCTAACGGTTATTAAATCGAGAGCCAACCAAGCATTAAGGAAATTTGGAATTCCAGTGATTTGGGCTGATAAACTAATATCTCCATACAACTCCTCGAAATACCGCATTTCGTAGAATGAATTGATACCTTCATCCAAACTGGGCATGTCTCGTTCGTTAAATCCTAACATTCCATAAAACCAGTTGTGACCAACTTCATGCACGATAACATTCTCTAGAACTTTTCCTGTCATTCCAAAATCAATGATGGTAATCAGCGGATACTCCATTCCTCCGCCAGCTTCTAAACTAGCTTCAACTGCAGAACAGTGTTTGTAGGGATAATCGCCATTGTATTTAGAGTAATGATATACCGCTTGATTGATATAACGGGGTACTCCTTTCCATTCTTTGTAATTGGCTTTGTCGAAATAGGCCCATGTATTAACACTCCGTTTTGAATTCGGTAGTTCAACAGAATCTTTTAGAACCATAAAATCTTTTTGTCCAAACCATGCGAAATCGTGCAAATTTGCTTGTCTAAAATGCAAGGTTTTATATTCATTGCTCGAAATAGAATCAAACGTTATTTCATCCAATGGAGTGGAAGCACTGTAATTCGCCCGTTCTGATAAAAAATCAATTTCAGATTTAGTTTTCAATTCTCCCGTGGCTCCAATCACATAGTTTTTAGGAACGCTAATGCGAACATCAAATGTTCCAAACTCAGAATAAAATTCTCCCTGATTTAAATAGGGCATAGCGTGCCAGCCGTCTTTATCAAATACTGCAGGTTTTGGATACCATTGCGTAATTTGGTAAGAATTTCCTTCGTGTCCTAGTCTACTTATTCCCGCTGCTGGAATTTTTACTCTAAACGGAGTAGAAATAGTAATACGTTCTTTTGGAGCAAGTTTTTTATTCAGGATTAAAGCACAGACATCAATATAATCTGGATGATACACCCATTTTACCAGTTTATCATTTACTTTAAAATTCAATGAATCAATATAACCTCGACCGTCTTTATCTATAAACTGAAAAGTAGTCGAACCGTTTTCTAGCAATTGTTTCCCAAGGGCGGTTTCATTGTTTTTATATGCATTTGGCCATAAATGAAACCATAACGTATCCATTCCGTGATGACTATTGTTTATGTATTCCAATTCCTCATATCCATTCAAAAAATGATTGGAATCGTCCAACTCAACTTGAATATCATAATTCACAGTTTGTTGAAAATAGGTTTTGGAATGCTGTGCCTTTAACCCTAGCGAAATCCCTAAAACTAAAAAGCCCCAAAGGGCTTTTTTTCGTTCTATTTTAAGCATAAATCTTATCAAAAAGGTCTTTGTACTTATCCATTATAAACTTCCTTTTTAGTTTAAGGGTAGGGGTAAGTTCTTTTGTATCAACTGACCAGGTTGAGTCAACCAATTCAAACTTCTTCACTTGCTCCCAATTTCCAAAACTTTCATTATAATGATCTAATTCTCTTTTAATCCTTGCAATAACTTTTTCATTTTTTATTACCTCAGAATTTGAATTGAATGGAACCTTTTTACGGGCGCACCAATCTTCTAGAAACTCAAAGTTTGGAACTACAAAAGCGGCTGGATGTTTTTGACTTTCACCAATAACCATTATTTGCTCGATAAAGCGCGACTCCTTGAATTTGTTTTCCATCATTTGAGGAGCGATGTATTTACCGCCGGAAGTTTTAAAAATTTCCTTTTTTCGGTCCGTAATTTTTAAGAACCCGTCGCCAACAAACTTTCCAATATCTCCAGTCGAAAACCAGCCGTCATCGGCGAGAACCTCTTTTGTTTTTTCTGGCTGTTTATAATAGCCTATCATTACGTTTGGTCCTTTTATAAGAATTTCACCATCATCAGCAATTTTCACTTCCACACCATCTATTACTCTTCCAACTGTACCAATCATAAGGCCTTTATTGTGCGAGGCATTAACTGTTGCTACAGGAGAAGTTTCTGTTAATCCATAACCTTCCATTACTGGAACTCCAGCAGCAAGAAATACTCGAGCTAATCTAGGCGATAATGCAGCAGATCCTGAAGCAACTGCTAGTACATTTCCTCCAAGAGCTTCTTTCCACTTACTAAAAATTAGTTTACGAGCAATACTGAGTTGGAATTCGTACCACACTCCATTTGCTCCATAAGGTTCATATTTTTCGCCTAAATCAAGTGCCCAAAAGAAAAGTGTTTTTTTAATACCCGTTAATTCGCTTCCTTTAGCTACTATTTTATCGTAAACTTTTTCTAGTAATCTAGGCACGGCAGTGAAAACCTCCGGCTTTACTTCCCGTAAATTATCGCCAATTGTTTCCATTGATTCAGCGAAATAAATAGACACGCCTGTAATCATATATAAATAAACCAACATGCGCTCATAGACATGACAAATTGGAAGGAAGCTCAATGACTTTCCATTACTATCAACAGGAAGTCGTTCAATGCAAGATAATGAATTGCTAACTAAATTTTTATGAGAAAGCATCACTCCTTTTGGAACACCCGTTGTTCCACTGGTATAAATAAGTGTGGCTAAATCGTCTTCAACAATAGTTTTCATTATCGCTTCCACTTCAGCATCTTCTTTCCCCTCTCCCTCGGCAAGAAATTTTGTCCAATGGTCAACACCGTCCAATTGCTCAAAAGAATAAATGTGTTTTAAGCTAGGGACTTCGTTTTTTATAGAGTTTACTTTTTCAAACAATTCTCTATCGCTTACGAAACAATATTTTAGTTCAGCATCATTAAAAATGTATTTGTAATCCTCTACTGAAATAGTAGGGTAGATTGGAACATCAACTGCACCTACTTGTAAGATTCCACAGTCCATGGAAATCCATTCGGGACGATTATTTGATATTAGACCAATTTTATCTCCTTTTACAATCCCCAATTTTAAAAGTGATTTGCTCACTTTCATTGCTTCTTCTAGCATTGTATCAATGGAGGTAGGTACCCATTCTCCATTCAATTTAGCCGTAAATGCATCTTTTTTAGGATAAGATTTTTGTTGGTGGCGTGGTATATCGAAAAGGCGTTTTACATGATCATACATAAGCGTCTGTTTTGCTCAAATATATAAACAGGAGTTTATAATATTACACTGTCATAACGAATTTATTTCAGCATCTCAAACGATATAAGGTTTTGGAGAATAAAATTCCAAAATTTTGGGGCCGAATTACCGAGACTAAAAAGTCCAATAATTAGTTTAACCTAGGTTGATTATTTAGTTTCACTGTACTTCAATTCACCTCTAATAAAAGTTTGGAGAACCTTGATTTCTCCCAATTTTTCAATAGGAGCTTTCATCGGATCAATGCTTAAAACTAAGAAGTCAGCGTTTTTTCCAATCTCCAAACTGCCAGTCTTGCCATCAAAAAAGGCCAACATCGCAGGCCAAATAGTTAGAGATTTTAATGCGCTTTTTCGACCTAATGGATAATAGCATTTTTCAGTTTTTAGCAATGCTTTAAATTGTTTGAAGGGATTCATTCCGCCAATTGGATATAAAGAACCTGAGGCAATAAATTGATTTTGAGCAAAAAGTTCTCCGAAATTGTAACTGGAACAATTCCTTTTTACGCCTAGAGATGGATTGAATTCCTTTTTATCCGGATTCGCTTGAGTAGGCTGAATGCTCGGCAGTATACTGTAGGATCTTAGTTTTTCGTAATCGCTCGTATCCACCAATTGATTGTGTTCTATCCTCCAGCGATTATCGTTCACCGATACAAGCGCTTCACCCATTTGGTTTGCAGCTAATTCAAATGCAGCGTCTCCATACGCATGAAATACTAATTGAAATTTTAAGGAGGCACACAATTCAGGTAGTTCATATAACGCAAAAGAATCTGCGAATAGTTTGCCATTCGTTTCTTCAGATAAATAGGGTTGTTTTAAGAGGGCTTCTTTGGACCCAATGCTGCCATCTATAAAATAACTAAGTCCTTTTAAGTGAATTGTTCCAGAATCGACTCTCCCTGTTTTAGTGAGCCATTGGAAATTTCGAGTATTGCCGGCCAATACAATTTGATGGTAAAAAGCAGGATTATTTTCTGTGATAATTTTATCAGCGGTACTTGAGCTAACGCCAAAACTGGTGCACCCCGAATAACCATTTTTAAAAAGCTCATCAGACATTCTATTCGTCGAATATGAGGCTAGCTGATTTTTTTCCAGGTATTGAATTACAACAGCAATAGAATCTTTACTATGAATGATCCTTTTTTTATCAGAAGATTTTTGAAATACAGCTTGATACGTTTTGCGGTCAATAGAAATTGTGTTTCCTGAAGTCGACCGAATTACAAATTGATAGCCGGGATAATTGATTTGCTCTAGCTTTTCTGGTGGCACATTGTACAAGTAGTTTATGTTGGAGTTGTCAAATTTTACATTTGAAAAACTAGTAAAATCAAGCGCATTACTTTTCAGTGTTTTTGCTAATAAATAACTGTGCGCATCAAAAAATGCGGGCACAACTGTCTTCTTCTTTAAGTCTAGTTTTTCTGTCGAACTGTATTTATTTAAGATTTGATGTTCGGGCCCAATCTCTAATATTTTCCCGTCTTTTACGGCCATTGCTTGTCCAGCGCTGAACTCAACATCACAGGTGTAAATAGTCCCATTATGAAGGACCAAATCGGCGTCTTTGAACTTTATACAAGAGAGCGAAATACAGGCAACAGTGGCAAATGCAATAAATGTTTTTAATTTAACCATTTCTGAATAAAGGGAATTTTTTTGGTGTCGACCAAAATGTTTAGAATAATTAGTATCAGAATTAACGCCGGAATTTTGTAGCGAACTAAAGCTCCAAAAACAGGGGTGACCCAGCCAGCAATTAACAATATAACAATTGCCGAAATAGAAAAGGCGACAATAAGCTGGGTTTGTTGTTGATTAAGTTGTTGTTTAAACCACAACGCAATAATTGCCAATGAAATTAAAAGTAGAATCTCAAAAGAAGCTACTAAACTTATAATTGAATGTGCTTCCCAAATAAATGGACGAAATAATGCATTTGAAAAAGCATTTGGCGCAGTTTTAAAGAGGCTTACCCACGTTGGTTCTAGTACAAATAAATCAAATGCTGAACCTGGTTTAGATATGGCTATTTCATTCAGGAAGTCGTGCTGCTTTTGGTAAAACCGCTCAGGTATGTTCAAGTTTAAAAGTGCATTCAAGAGAACAGTCGATCCTGCTCCTAATCCAAGGTAAAGTGGTGCTAATAATCTGGTTTTTATAGAGGTAATTTTAGAAGCCAAAAGAAGACCAAAACCAATGGACAAAGCAATTGCGACGTAACTTTTTATGGTCATTCCAAAGAGGAGGAATAGTAAGAAAAAACTAATGTTCTTGAGGGAAAAGGAAGAGATTGCTCGAAGGCCATAGTAGGTAAGAAATCCCATTACAAAAATCAATAGACTTTCTTTTAATACAGCAGAGGCCCAAAATATGATTCCTGGAAAAAGCAAAATACTAAGGAAGCTCAGTTTAGTGTTATCCACTAGGCTTTTAGTTGCATTAACTAATGCCGCTAGACCAAGAAAAGCAAGAAGATTAATAATTAAAGTATGAATGTGATAAACATTAAAACTGAAGAGTCGAACCAATGCATTAAAGCGAATAATCGTCATGTTGTCATTAAAGACTCCGTGCAAATGATTTTTGTACCAGTTGTTCAGCTGATCGGTTGCTTCAATAACCGGTGCTGATTGCATATCAATTCCAAAAACAATTTTAGTATAGGTGATTGGGTCACTTTTGAAAACCTCGAAAAGTAAATTGGCATCGTCGTAAAAGCGAAATGCGTCTGTTGATGTGCGAGAACCATAATAGTAGTGATAAAAAAGTGTAACCCCAATGCCAACTACCACTTTTAGAGAAAATAAGCCTTGGACTTGCACTGCGGAAAAGCCTAAGTTTTTTACGATAGAAATTTTTGGAAGTATCCATAAAATGAACATCCACCAGCTAATTAGGTATGAAATATCAAATAGCATTTTCTTGGGAGCAATGTTATATATAATAACTGATTCTGTCTGATTTCTTGGGTTTGATAAAAATGCCTTTTCTGTTAATAATAAAAACCAATTCTGAAACCCTTTCGAGAAACCCATTTTTAACTTTGCGACATTCCATAAATTTTATTTTTTGGAATAAAAACACTTTAAAAAGTTACTAATGATAAAGTTCTTTTCGTCTGGTGAAGACAAAATTTTTGCAGTTGGTTTTAATGGTGAAGTTGCTGATGCCGATGTACCAAAATTAGAATGGTTGTTTAGTGGAGCAAAGCTGCTTACTGAAGATGCGCTAACTGGAGTTTTTGTAGGCCCTAGAAAAGAAATGATTACGCCTTGGAGCACAAATGCAGTGGAGATTACTCAAAACATGGGTGTTGGTGGAATTTTTAGAATCGAAGAGTTTTTCTCTTTTGCTATTGATAACCCAACTTTCGACCCTATGCTTCAGGTAAAGTACACTGTACTGGGCCAAGAGCTATTTACCATAGATAAAGAGCCAGAAAAGGTAATTTACATTGATGATGTGTCGGCTTACAATCAAAAAGAAGGACTTGCCCTTAGTAATGAAGAAATTGATTATTTAGATGGAGTTGCAGTTCAACTGAATCGGAAATTGACGGACAGCGAAATTTTCGGATTTTCTCAAGTAAACTCTGAACATTGTCGGCATAAAATATTCAACGGCCAATTTATTATTGACGGAAAAGAAATGCCTTCTTCGTTATTCAAGCTGATTAAAAAAACAACTGCCGATAATCCAAATAGAGTAGTTTCTGCTTACAAAGACAATGTAGCTTTTGTGGAAGGGCCAAGAGCAGAGCAATTTGCTCCTAAAAGGCAAGACGAATCCGACTTTTTTGAGACGAAAGACTTCGATAGTGTTATCTCGTTAAAAGCTGAAACGCATAACTTTCCTACCACGGTAGAACCTTTTAACGGGGCAGCTACCGGTAGTGGAGGTGAAATCAGAGATAGAATGGCCGGTGGAAAAGGCTCAATGCCATTGGCAGGAACTGCAGTTTACATGACTGCCTATTCTCGATTAACCGACGATAGAAATTGGGAAAAAGGAATGCTAGAGCGTCCTTGGTTGTATCAAACACCAATGGATATTTTGATAAAAGCTTCAAACGGTGCTTCGGATTTCGGAAACAAATTTGGGCAACCACTAATCAACGGTTCTGTTTTGACCTTCGAACACCAAGAAGGCGAAAAACGTTTTGGATTTGATAAGGTAATCATGCAAGCCGGCGGTATTGGTTATGGAAAAAAACAAGAGGCCTTAAAAGATACCCCTAGTACAGGTGATAAAATTGTTGTAATGGGAGGCGATAATTACCGGATTGGAATGGGCGGTGGAGCCGTTTCTTCTGTCGCAACTGGAGAGTTTTCTAGCGGAATAGAATTAAATGCAATTCAACGCTCCAATCCTGAAATGCAAAAACGTGTTTACAATGCAGTTCGTGCTATGGCAGAGCTGGATAAAAATCCAATTGTTTCCATACACGATCATGGTGCAGGTGGTCACTTGAATTGCCTTTCGGAATTAGTGGAAGAAACTGGTGGCAGAATTGACGTAAACAAATTGCCGGTTGGAGATCAAACGCTTTCTGATAAAGAAATAATTGGTAACGAATCTCAAGAACGAATGGGGTTGGTTATCAATGAAAAGGATATTGAGTTGTTGACTAAAATTGCCGATCGCGAAAGAGCTCCAATATATGTAATTGGAGAAACTACCAACGACAATCGCTTTGTATTTGAGAATAAAAAAACAAACACCAACCCAATGGATTGGGATTTGGCGCACATGTTCGGGTCTTCGCCAAAAACGATATTGGAAGATACTTCAAAAACGGCCACCTATGCAGACTTAACCTACGACAGCAACAAATTACAAGAATACCTAAACGCTGTGCTGCAATTGGAAGCAGTAGCTTGTAAAGATTGGTTAACCAATAAAGTCGATCGCTGCGTTACCGGACGTGTTGCCAAACAACAATGTTCAGGTCCTTTGCAAATTCCGTTGAATAACGTTGGTGTAATGGCCATGGATTACCGAGGAGAAAAAGGAATTGCAACCTCTGTAGGGCATTCTCCTGTCAGTGCACTTATTGATCCTGTTGCAGGTTCACAAGCTTCTATAGCAGAGGCATTGACCAACCTGATTTGGGCGCCAATTGAACAAGGAATTCAAGGAGTTTCCTTGAGTGCAAACTGGATGTGGCCAGCGAAGCAAGAAGGCGAAAACTATCGCTTATATCAGGCAGTAGAAGGAATTAGTGACTTTGCTTGTGCCTTAGGGCTGAACGTCCCAACAGGAAAAGATTCTCTCTCAATGACTCAGAAATACAAAGATGGAGTTGTCTATGCCCCAGGAACCGTAATTATTTCGGCTGTTGGTGAGGTAAGTCATTTAAAGAAAGTAGTTGAGCCGGTGCTAAAACCAATTGAAGGTTCTCAATTAATTTACATCGATTTTTCTGAAGACGATTTCAAATTGGGCGGTTCTTCTTTTGCTCAAACTCTAAATCAATTGGGTAATGAAGCACCACGAATTAAAGATGCTAAAAAATTCGGGCTGGTTTTTAACGCAGTTCAAGACTTAGTCATCAAGGATAAGGTGTTGGCAGGACACGATATTTCTGCTGGCGGAATGGTTACCACATTATTAGAAATGTGTTTTCCAGAAACGAGTGTTGGATTATCTGTAGATTTAAGTCAGTTGAATGCAAAGGATGACATTCAATTGTTGTTTTCAGAAAAAGCGGGTATTCTAATTCAAGTTCTAGACAGTAATATTTCTGCGGTTAGTGAAGCATTGAACTCAGCGAGTGCAACGTATTCGATTATTGGTTCAGTAAATTCTAAGAATACGGTAGAAATAAAAACTTCTTCAAATTCATATGTTCTTGATGTACCTTCTTTAAGAAAGACTTGGTATAAGACTTCTTATTTATTAGATCAAAAGCAATCGGGAAAAGCACATGCGGATTCACGTTTTGAGAATCACGATAAATTTCCATTGAATTATAAATTTCCGGAGAATTTTGTTGGGACTTATCAAGCATTAGGATCAGATCCGAATCGAAAAACAGCATCGGGAGTTAAGGCTGCAATAATTCGAGAAAAAGGAGTGAACGGCGATCGAGAAATGGCTTATGCTTTGTTCTTAGCTGGTTTTGATGTTAAGGATGTCCATATGACTGATCTAATTTCAGGTCGAGAAGACTTGTCTGATGTAAATATGATTGCATTTGTTGGTGGTTTTTCCAATTCAGACGTTTTGGGATCTGCAAAAGGTTGGGCAGGAGCTTTTAGATTCAACGAGAAAGCCAAAGCAGCTTTAGATAGTTTTTATGCAAGACCCGATACGTTGTCTCTAGGAATTTGCAACGGTTGCCAGTTAATGGGAGAGTTAGGCTTGATTTACCCAGAACATAATGAACACCCAAAACTCAAACACAACAGTTCAGGTAAATTTGAATCCAGCTTTTTAGCAATTGAAATTCCTCAAAACAATTCGGTTATGTTGGGTAATTTATCTGGAACCAAAATGGGTATTTGGGCGGCACACGGAGAAGGGAAATTTCATTTACCAGAAACTGAGGAGAACTATCATATTATAGGTAAGTATTCAAATGGAGTATATCCGGTAAACCCAAACGGTTCTGATTATAACGTGGCTGGAATTGCTAGTAAGGATGGAAGGCATTTAGCAATAATGCCTCATTTTGAACGCTCGATTTTTCCATGGAATTGGGGCTATTATCCAAATGATAAAAAACAAGAAGACGTAAGTCCTTGGATTTTGGCGTTTAGGAATGCAAAGGAATGGGTGGAAGCTCAATTGTAATTTCAAATGTTGAAATTTTGTCTATCCTAACGGGGAAGGTGTCGAGAAACTAGACGGAAGGGGTTTCACCCATTCTTCTTTAGAAAAATATTTTTCGAATCAAAATCAATGATTTCTCCTGCTGATAAACCCAAAATCTCAGCAATATTTTTAAGTCGAGAAATCGATAATCCTGTTTTTCCACATTCAATTCTAGAATACGATTTGGAGCTTACTTCCAGCTCAATAGCCATATAGTCCTGACTGTAACCTTTAATCTCTCTAATCTTGCGAATGTTATGTCTAGTTTGTGGATCTATCATGATTGGAAATATTTAGAACAAATATACCCCCCCCCCATTTACTATAAACAATATATATTTACACATATTTTATACGTTTTAAGATGAATTCGATCAAACAAATTCGAGTTTTAAAAGGATATTCTCAGGCTGAAGTTGCCGACCAGCTGAATATTACCCAAGCCAGTTACGCTCGAATAGAGCAAGGGCAAACTAAACTATCAGTAGAACGAATAGTGCAGTTGAGTAAAATATTTGATGTAAGCCAATCCTATTTTTTAAATGAAGATACGGTGGCGAGTGCAAAAGACCTAGAAGGAGGAATAACAAACGAATACATAAAAAAGCTCATTCAAATTAACCAAGACCTAAGAAACCAAATTGAATTGCAAACCAATGACCGCATAGAGTATCTAGAAAAACAAAATGCCACGTTGCTGAATGTACTTGCCTCCAAATAATTAATTAGCTTTTAATTTCTAAGCTCAGACCGGCGTTCTGCTTTGTCTTGATTGGACCCTTCCAGCCTGTGCTGAAGAAATTGAAGCAGGATGGAATGTATGGGGGAGGGTTTGCAACTAAAACATCTAAATGCATAGAGCGGTTAGCATTAAGCGCATTGTATCTGGTACTTTATTCAATTAGCTCCGGTACTAATTGAGTATCTAATTTAGATTGCTGCTACAAAAAATACTGTCAGTTTGAGTGATGCGCTGTATGCGAATTGTATCCCTGCTTGCCGACAGGCAGGGAAAACAAAGTGTTTTTTCTCCCATCCACAATCTAATAGGACACAAAACGACAAACAAAGGACACATTGTGTCCCATCAAGAGACTCTTCTTGCCCAACCTTTTTATAATATTACCCTCACTTTGCTCCTTCAAATTGGGGCAGCCGAAAACCAAACCAGAGTAGGCAAAAAATAAATTTTATTAATTATGAATAAGAAAATAATGGGCATAGGATTAATATCTTTAGCCATTGGCTTTTATGCCTGTAAAAAAGAAGAGCTAACTAATCCTGGAAATAAGGACACTACTGAAATTGCTGCATCTGCGTTAAAAGTTTCAGGTGTCACACCAATTGTAGATTACCCTATCAAGTTTAATTTCCACAGAAGGGGTGCTGGTTGCAGTGGTTTTGGAGTTTGTATTCTAAAGCCATATGATGATTATGACCCTCAACCAGTGATGTATCAAGAAGGCTGGATGACTGGTGTTTATTCCAATGGGGGAATTAATTATGTCGATTTTTATTTATCTCAAGAACCAACTGACATTGAACCAGTATTTTTCGGCCTTGGCGAACTTCCTTTTGATTTTAGTTCAAGTATGTGTTCTATGATTGGTGAAACGAGTTGCACCATTATACCAGATGATTACATTTGGCATAATTCTCCAATAGATGCTAATGACCCATCAGGAAATTTAATTAATTTTCCATATGGCTACATATCTGTAAAGGTGGAAATATAAAAGTGACTTCGTCCTAAAATAGTGTCTATTTTAGGATGAATTTTACGAAATTTTTTATGAAATTACATTTTACTACTCTTTGCTTTTCAATTTTAGTTGGATTAACTGCTTTTAAAAGTAGCCCTGAGATTAAAATACAGAACCAGAAACGCAGTATAGAAATTCTATTGAATTCAAATGAAATAGATCAAATTAAATGGCTAGATGAATCTGACATTAGAGATCGATATAAAAACTTAATTGCTCAGAAATTTTATGTTCGAATTTTTAATGATGATTTAAAATTGACATTACCAAATAGAGATGAGCCAGGTTGCTATGCGTACGAATCTTTTCAAGCAGACAGTTTATTTGAGACCCAATTAAACTTAGGAGACTTTCTTGTAAATCCAGTTGATTTTAATTTTACTAAAAATTCCGATAAGGTATATTGTTTAATGTCTATTCACTTCAAGTCAAAAGTGAATAACAAAAGAAAATTGAAGCGATTATTTAAATTCAAACGAAATAACCCAAGCATAGAACTTGCAATTATCCTGGTAGAGATACCCTAAAATCCAAAAGTAAACCCAGCTTGAATATGAGGGTTGCGGTAAAATGAGTTTTTAGTTTGGTTGAGGTTGTACAACAAAAGAATAAATCCGCCAGAGTTACTTGAAAAGTCCATATAAGCCCCTCCACCAACATAAAGGTTGAAAACATTTATTCGTTTAGACAACAATTCGTCTATTCCTAATGCATTTGTCTGAAGGTAGTAGTCTTTCCTATTCATTAACTCCGGTTCTACTTGAAGGAATATACCTTTCCATACAACATATCTATTAATTAGACTTGTTGCTATTATGTGGTCAGAATAGCGTTGTGTTGTTAACCCTTCAGTGCCGTAGATATAAGTGTACGTTACTTTTAATGCCGTTTGAAAACTTTCAGTGATATTATAACCAACCAATGGAGAAGCCTGAATCATTCCAGCTCCATTTCCAAAACCGCCCCCCAAACCACCGCCAACAAATACATTTTCTTTCTTTAGAAACTTTTCTTTTGCAGGTTTCTCCTTGTTTTCAGACGCTGATTCTTCTTTGTCGTCAAATCGCTGCGCCAGTGCGTAGTTTGGAATGCAGCAAATTGCGCCAAAAAGGAAAGTAAAACAGAATATTTTTAAACTTTTTTTCACCCTACAAAGGTAGGCTATCGCTAAGAAGTTTGAAATGACAAAATATTTTTTAAATAATTTTTTCAAAAATAGTGTGGAGGATAAAAAAACTATTACTTTTGCCGCCCGCTAAAACGGGAATAGTTCTAAACCGAGATATTAAATGAGTTTTAATTTAGCTGGGAAGTTGGATTGGGATTTAGATATATAAAT
>PAME01000018.1 GCA_002707155.1 Crocinitomicaceae bacterium
TAATACGGTATTAGATGAATTAGAAGGGTCATTATCTAAAGAAGAAGATGTTCCGTCAAAATCAGTCACGCTATAATCAACATTTGCAGAATCATCCCAATTAATAGGAAGATCTATAGTGCTTTTTTGTGCCTTAGAAAAAGGAGCGATAAGCACTGAGATTAAAATAAAGAGTGTAATTTTTTTCATAACTATTTTTTTATTTAATATAAAGATTCGATAAAGATATAGTGAATTCTACTATAAGGTTAATTTGATTTATTATTTTTTACAAAAAAATTAACTAATCAACCTAGCAACCCTTAATTTACAGCAAAAAAATGGGAGTGGCATTAATTTTAATTTTCTTTATTTTTGAAATACTCTCACATAATCTACATGTAATTGCTGAGGAAATGTTGTAGTTGAATTAGGGTTGCCAGGCCATTTACCCCCAACAGCAACGTTAAATATGAAAAATTGGCTTTGACGGAATTCTTCAAATTGCCCATCGCGTATATCAATGGAATGAAATGATTGATCATCTATATACCAAGTTATTCCATCCTTATCCCAAATTATACTGAATACATGATATTCATCGTAGAGAATGCCATTGGAAATTTTCTTGTATCCACTGAGTTCCGCGTGTGAATCATTCGCATCCGCCCAATGAACAGTGCCATGTGCTATATTATCCCCTTTTTTTTCAGAGCTTTCTCCACCAACCATTTCCATAATATCAATTTCACCGCATTGCGGCCATCCAATGTTGGTAAAATCATCACCTAACATCCATAATGCCGGCCAAATACCTTGGCCAAATGGCAATGCTGCTCTAATATCAATTCTTCCGTATTTGAAACTTTGAAGACCATAAGACGAAATTCTTGAAGAAGTATATTGGCTTGAATTGTAAATCTGTTTTTTAGCAATAATGGTAAGTACTCCATTTTCGACTTTGGTATTGGCATCAGTGTAATATTGAAGTTCAGAATTTCCCCAACCATTACTTCCCGTCCCAATTTCATATTTCCAATTAGCACTGGATAGAGTTGTTCCATCAAACTCGTCTTGCCATACTAACGTATAATTTGGATAAGATAGCGGAGTAGAATAGCCTATCACAGGAGGGGCACCTGGAATACGTGCAGGAACATTTGAAATAATTTCTACAATTTCTACTTTTTCAACATACTTATCGTCTAAGGCATGAGCGCGAATTGTTATTGTATATACACCTGCTGTTTTAAAGGTATATGATGCCTCACCGTTATTCGATTGCTCAATATTTTCAATTTCATTTTCCACGAATCTGAACGTATAGAAATTAGCATTGTTGGCACTAGCTATTATACCTACAAAACCAAAATTGTTTGAATCTAGAGAAATAGTTACTTCTAAATTACTTGGCAGTGCAACTGTTTGATTTTCGTCTGGTTCATTTTTTTTACAAGCATTAAGCAACGAAGAAGTAAAAAAAATAAAAATGAAAATTCTGAAAAGTTTAATCGAAATACGTGAAAATTCCTTGTTCATAAAATGAAGATTATACTTTTTATAGAATAAGAAAATTCAAATCTACTTTTGTTCAATATCGTCTAAGTAATATTTGCCTGATGAAGGTTTTTTCCATCCGGGTATTAGAACTAGTCTGTCATAGGTCCCAGCTGCAGTACCTGAAAAATCAGCTGTGATTTCAACCCATTTGTTAGTCGTAGTAACGGCAATGAATTTTTCAACAAAAATTGAATTATTACTTTTACTATCTTCAATTTTAATTAAAAAATCTTCTGCTATTGGAGAATAAACCTTTAATGAAATGGTCTTTTTTATTGAAAAGTCTAGTTTATCTTTTAAATCAATAAAAACACCAGACCAGTCTGCAATTCCCTTCTCCGTTTCTAAAACCCAGGCACTAGAATTTCCGGCTGTATCCGGATTAGCAACAATAGTATCAGTTTGTTCCTCAATTACTTCAAAATTAACTTTCTCAATTTCGAAGTCAATAGGCAATGAATATTTAGTCAACTCTGGTTCTTCATCTACAGTATCTACTGGGTTATCAATTCCTTTGTAACCTAGAGGAACCAACCTTAAGTACCATGCTAGTGCAGGGCTAGAAGCATTCGCATCAACATATCTCAATGACAATTCATTTTCACCAAGTTTTAAAATTTGGTATTTTCTTGTGCCAGCATAAAATCCAATAAAACTTTTTCCGGTTACACTTAAATAATTGACACCTTCTTCTTCAACAATATTCCAATTTTCTCCAATTTGATCATCAAGAGGCGCATTATTATTGTCTGCAGGTGAGGGGTATGAACCCGGATAATCTCCTGCCGCAAGGTCGTCAAGAAAAACCACACCCTTTGTTTTCATGTCAAAATTAAATTCATTGAGATAAAAAGTATATCTATCATTATACATGTCTACTTCTCTTTGCTCAAATGCTTTAGCTGAATACCATTCGGGTACTAATCCTGCTGCACTAGCAGGTTCTGGTCCAACACCAAAATGACCATCTCTTGATGAATCGACTACCCATGTTTTATATCCTTGACCATCAGCACCACCAGTAAGGTTTACAATATCGGGACTATTGAGTAAGGTTAAATCATCTTCGGCAATACTAATTTCCTTATTTAGAGTTACACTTCCACCTCTAGAAAATACTGTTATTTTAACCAAATATGAGCCTTTGAGAGGGTATGTCGCCTTTACAGTCCTTCCTTTTGCTGAAGTTCCATTACCAAAATCCCATACAGCAACAGTTCCGGATTTAGTTGCTGTAAATTGAATAATGTTTGGGCTCTCCGCAGTAGGAGAAAAGGTAAATTGGGCATCTTCCATTGTAGGAGCTGCGCCTAATTCAGGCTTTTTTTTCTTGCAGCTAGTTGATATCAAACCAACAAGTAAAATGGTAATATAAATTTGAAATCTCATAGTGATGTTGTTTTTTTATTAATACCCAGTGTTTTGGCTCCACTTACTTCCAGCAAGAGCGATTTCTACTTGTGGTATGGGAAATAAATCATGCTTACCACTGATAAATCCTTCTATTTTATTTTCTGCTTCTCCAGTTCTTACTAAGTCAAAAAAGCGGAAGCCTTCTCCGCAAAGTTCAAGCCTTCTTTCTTGATAAATGTCAGATAATAACTCTTCTCCAGAACTTGACAAAGCAGGAGCTCCAGCTCTGCTTCTAACTTTGTTTACATATTCTAAAGATCTACCACTATTTCCAATTTCACTGTAAGCTTCAGCAGCCATTAACAAAACATCAGCAAATCTAATAACCCGATAATTTACAGGACTGGTAAGGTCATTATCTGGTAATCCAAATTCGCCAATTCTTTTTATGTATTTATTGTTGTAATAACCAGTATGTCCGCCACCACCGATTGCGTATGTAATATCAGTTTCAGACTGAAGTGCAATAAAAGCCTCGATATCAAGAACACTCGCATCTCTTCTGACTTTATCATTGACATCAAAAGCTTCATACAAGTCCTTAGTAGGAAGATTGTAACTATTTCCATCGCCGTAAATGGGTCCAGTATATTGTCTTATACCTTGAAACCCCGGTGCGGCATTACCTTCTAAACAAATTAAGCAACCATAACTTCCACCTTCTAAACCTGAATATTGAACGTCGAATACGGTCTCTGAATTTCCTTCCGAATTTTCGGCAAAAAGTGTCGTATAATCGGCTGCTAAATCATACTGACCTGAATTTATTACCTCGTCCAAAACACTTGCACATTCAGAAAATTTTCTTTGATACAAGTATACTCTTCCAAGAAGAGATTTAGCTGCTCCTGATGTTGCCTTACCTTTAATAGTAGCAATGGCAGGTAAATTTTCAGAAGCAAAAGATAGGTCAGATTCAATTTGAGCATACACCTCAGATTTAGGAGTTCTTTCTTTTTCCTTAAGTTCATCGATACCTAATCTTTCATCAACTATCAATGGAATATCGCCAAAATATTTAACCAATTGAAAGTAATAATAGGCTCTCAAAAATCGGGCTTCTGCGAGTAATTGAGTCTTACCAGAAAAGGAAACATTGTCTTTATTCTCCATAATGTAATTTGCTCTCGTCACTCCAGCATAATTCCATCTCAGAACGTTTCTTAATTCAATATTTACACCTCCATGATTCATCTCATCAATATCATGAAGACCTTTTGAATCAACGACACTTTCTCCACCCGCAATAGAATTGTCTGAAGCTATTTCCCCAATCCAAATATTGATAAATGAACCTTGCAATAGATCATATGCACCTACAAGAGCAGTATGATAGTGTTCTTCTTCGGTAAAGTAGTTTTCTGCATCTTGACTATACATCGGATCGGTTTCTAAATATTTTTTACATCCTACTGTTAGAATAGAAGCAAATACTACGAACGTTAAAATCTTTAATGTTTTCATATTTATTAAAATCTGAAATTAGTACCTAACATGAAAGTTCTTGCCTGAGGATAAAACCCATAATCAACTCCAGCTGATAATGCCCCTCCTGATGATCCAAATTCAGGATCGTACCCTCTGTATCTAGTTAAAGTAATAACATTGTTTACTGAACCGTATACTCTAATAGACCTCATTTTTATTTTCTTAATAAACTTTGAATCGAAAGTATATCCTAATTGAATGTTTCTAAGTCTTACAAAATTTCCAGACTCTACATAATAGTCAGAAAATTCTGAATTTCTGTTTGATTCTGATGTCACCCTTGGTACTTCTTCTGAAGACCCATCGCCGACCCAACGATCAATCACATAAGCTTGCTGATTCGCATAGGGTTGAAGACGCTCATAATTTCGAATAATTTCCTGTCCTATAGCGGAAAATATATTCGCTGAAACATCAAAATTTTTGTAGGTGGCATTTAGGTTTAAACCAAAAGTGAAATCTGGAATAGGGGAGCCTATTTCCTTTTTATCACTATCATCATTAAAATTGATAACACCATCTCCATTTTGATCAACATATATCAAATCACCAGGTTGAGCACCTGGTTGAACAACATCCGCATTGTCAATTTGTTCTTGATTTTGGTAGATACCATCTGTTTCAAGTCCGTGGTAGTATCCTATAGCATATCCTTCTTGAAAACGAGTTGCAACATTTCCTCCGACTCCAAATTGTGCTCCTGGTATAAATTCAACGCCTTCTGGAACTTTAGTTACTTTATTATTTAAATAAGTAGAATTAAATTGCCCCCCAATAATGAATTCTTTAGACCTATCAGTTGTATAGCCTACCTCTAATTCAATACCTTTATTTGATACATCACCAGCGTTAATGAATGGTGGATATCCCCCAGGTCCATATGTGCCCAATACAGCGGATACATCAGGTTGGAATAGTAAATCTTTTGTGTTTTTCAAAAAGAAGTTAGTGGTAACATCCCATTTTTCCCAAAGTTCTAAATCGAACCCAATGTTAAGCTGTCTAGTTGTTTCCCATTTTAAATCAGGATTACCAGCTCTACCAATTGCAACTCCTTGAGTAATTATGTCATTAAAGACATATACACCTTCTCCATTAAGATCAGCACGATATGCAAAGTTTTGAATCTGGTCGTTTCCAGAAACACCAAAACTAGTTCTCATTTTTCCGAACGTTATGACATTTGACCCAAAAAACGCCTCATCAGAAAAAATCCATGCCCCGCTTATTGCTGGAAACATTCCGTACTTATTATTAGGTCCAAATTTCGTAGAACCATCTCTTCTTAAAATACCAGACACCAGATACCTATGCTGATAGCCATATTCTAATCTCAAGAAAGAAGAAAGTAAACGTTCTTCATATTGAAAAGAACCAGTATTGTTTAAAATTCCACCATCGGCTTGGTTCGCAGAAATATCCGCAAAATCGACAGAGTTACCTGGGATATTGAATGCTGTACCGCTTAATTGGTCTCCAGTTCTTCTGAAAATTGAAGCCCCCGCTGTTCCTTTAAATTGATGTTTTTTATTAAAAGTTCGATCGTAATTCAAAAAAGATTCTCCAGAAAGATCAACATAGGTAGTTTTTGCTTCGTAAACACTGGCTCCTCTTTCTAAAAAAGCACTATCACCATTTGCAACTAGTGTAGGATCAAGGTTTTCATTAAGTGCTGTGTTTTGCGCTTTACCTGGTCCATACCAAGTCAATGGAGAAAAAGTTTTTGCGTCAACCAACGCGAAATTGTAATTAAATCGATTGGTAAAAGTGAAGTATTTATTGACTTTATAGGCAAGTTCTTCTTTACCAACAAATTTATTTACCACAGCTTGATTGTGGGTATTCTCCATTTGTGCTAGAGGATTGATAATGTCACTGACTTCTTCTAAATAGGAATATTTTCCATCTGAAGTTTCTACAGGTTTTGTAGGTGAGGCATTTATAGTATTGTATAATACTGAGCCAATTCCATTTTCCGGTAAAGCTTTTCTTTTTTCTTGGGTGTATAGGAAAACACTAGTTAATTTAAATTTTTTATCGAGTTCAGTGACGAAATTTAACCGGGCGTTGTAGCGTTCAAAATTTGATTTTTTTCCACCTATAATCCCATCTTGATTATAATAAGAACCGCCTATGGAGTATGAATTTTTCTTTGAGCCTCCTGTAATTGAAATGTTATGACTATGCATCCATGCGGTTTGAAACACTTGGTCTTGCCAATCAGTTCCATCACCAAGGTCCGTATTATTAAAAGGTAGCTCCTCACCGGCGCTGCCGAATGTTTCGTTTTTAATAACGGCATATTCTTCTGCATTCAATAGATTTAACCTTCTAGCGGTTTGCTGTATTCCAGCGTAAGAATTAATCTCAATTTTAGTAGGAGTATTAATCGTTCCTTTTTTTGTTTCAATAATTATGACTCCATTTGCAGCGCGAACTCCATAGATACTTGCCGTAGCATCCTTTAATATATTGATAGACTCTATATCAGAAGGGTTAAGAGCATTTAAACCTTCTGAATCATATACAATACCATCTACTAATATAAGTGGATCGTTATCTCCGAAAGTAGAAAGGCCTCTAATTCTAATACTTGAAGATCCACCGGGAGAACCAGAATTGGTGTTAATGTTTACTCCAGAAACTTGACCTTGAAGTGCTTGATCCATTCTAGGAATATTTAGTTTCTCAATAGCTTTCCCTTCTACTTTTGATGTTGCCCCTGTAACTTCCTTTTTGGTAGTTGTTCCATATCCTACGACCACGACTTCCTCTAATTCACTTGCGCTAGAAATGAAACTAACATCAATTTTGGATCGACCAGCAATTGGGATTTCTTGGGTTTCAAATCCAATAAATGAAAACACCAGTATAGACGTGTTTATATCATTCACAGAAATTTCAAAATTCCCATCCAAGTCGGTCGAAACTCCGTTAGTCGAACCTTTTTCTACAACTGTTGCACCTGGAACTGTTTCTCCTTGATCGTCCTTAACAACACCTTTAATTTTTGAGTTTTGCGCAAAAACGTTACAGCTCAATAACAAGATAATTAAACATACGAAAGCTTGTGACAAGAATTCTTTTTTGTGTAAATTTAGTTCCAGCATACTTATAGTTATTTTCACTATTACCCTTGCAATGTTAATTTATTTTAACCAGAATTCAAAAAAAATAGCGATCATACTTGAATTCTATAATTATTTAATGAAAATAAGCTTAATAAAAGGAGCAAGTGATTCTAATAATTCACTTCATTTGTGATTACCAATTTATTTGCATCAATTGCATTTAAGAACATTAGTTTGATTCTATGGAAGAAAAAAAGGAGAATTCATTAGAGAAAGTGTTAGGACATCAGTTCAGTGCATTTTATAAAATATCAATTGATAAGTTTTTTCAATTTGCATTATCAGTTGATTGCGTTATTTTAGGCTATAATGAAGAGTCTCTTAATTTATTGGTCATAGAAAGGGGAGCACAACCTCATATTGGGAAAATGGCTTTACCGGGCGATTTGGTTTATCCAAGTGAAGATATGGATTTGGCTGCTGAAAGGGTGTTAAATGAGCTTACTGATCTCGAGGATGTTAATATGACTCAATTTCATAGTTACGGTCAAGTTGATAGACATCCAATTGGTCGAGTTATTACTGTTGGATACTATTCATTGATTAGCGTAGATCAATTCGAGCCATTAGCAAGTTCATGGGCAGATAATGTTTCGTGGTTGAACGTAAAAAAATTACCAAAATTGGCTTTCGATCACAATGAAATTGTACAAGAAGCACTGAGATCGCTTAAAGAACGAGTACGTCTTCAACCAATCGGTTTTGAATTATTACCTAAAGAATTTACTTTGGGACAAATGCAAAATTTATATGAAACTGTTCTGGAAGTTAAGTTTGATAAAGCAAATTTCCGTAAAAAGATTCTAGGTATGGGTCTTCTAGAAGAAACGGGTAAACTGCAAAGTGATGTTCCTCATAGGCCAGGTAAATTGTACTCGTTTAACAAAAAAGCTTACGAGTCGCTTCTCCAAACGGGGTATACTTTTGAGCTTTAATTACGTTGATTGCGTTATTTATTAGGTTCGTTTCCATTTGATAAAGACTGTTGCTTACAAAAGTAAATTTCGGGAAATTTTAGTTTCTTATTTTGCTTATGGTATATCAAACCATAAGTATTTTTATATTTGAGTTGTGAAAAATATAAAAGTGACAGAAAAATTTGAACTTATTATTTTTGGTGGCGATGGAGATTTATCCTACCGAAAAATATATCCAGCTCTATATTATCGACTAAAGGAAGGTCAGATTTCCGATGACGTTCGGATTCTTGCTGTTTCGAGAAAGTCATACGATTTAGCAAAATTTCGTGAAAAGTTAAGATCTGAGATTTTATTTTATGAAAAAGGAGCAGATTTAGAAATTGTTGAGAAGTTAATTGGAATGATAACTTCGAGTCAAATAGATGCGGATAATCAAGTCGAGTGCGACGCAACAAGTACTTGGTTTACCAATTCAACTGAGAAAGTTAGGGTTTTCTATTTAGCAACTCCTGCCGCTGTGTTTGGCTCAATTTCAAAGTATCTGCATAGTAAAAACTATATCAATGAAAATTCTAGAGTAGTTTTGGAAAAGCCTCTAGGAAAGGATTTGAAAAGTTCGGAGCAGATTAATGATGAGGTTGCGACATATTTCAAAGAAGAACAGATTTATAGAATTGATCATTATTTAGGTAAAGAGACTGTTCAAAATTTAATGGTTCTGCGATTTGCGAACAATATTTTCGAGAGTTCATGGAATGCTAAGGACATTGATAACGTTCAAATAACTGTTGCTGAATCAATCGGCGTAGGAACAAGAGGAGCTTTTTATGATCAATATGGGGCTTTGCTTGATATGGTTCAAAACCATTTACTTCAATTGCTTTGTCTAATTGCGATGGAGCCACCAGTAAACCTGGAAGCTGATGAAGTTCGAGATGAAAAGTTGAAAGTGCTTAAAGCACTTCGTTTTTATACTCCAGAAACAATTGAAGCAAATTCTATAAGGGGTCAATACACAAGAGGAGGTACAGATAAAGACCCATTGCCTTCATATTTGGAGGATATTGAAAAGTTCAGTTCCAAAACAGAGACATTTGTTGCATTGAAGGCTAATATTGATAATTGGCGTTGGGGTGGAGTGCCGTTTTATTTGAGAACAGGTAAAAGAATGCCTCATCGATACTCAGAAATTATAATCAACTTTAAGAAAGTTCCCCATAATATATTTATGGATAAAAAGAATGTTGAGAGCAACAGGTTAACTGTTCGATTGCAACCAGATGAAAAAATTGAATTACTTCAAATGGTAAAAATTCCAGGACCAGGAGGCTATAGATACAAACCTTATGCTTTAGAACTGGATTATGCTGATCATTTTGAACATAGATTTCCTGATGCATATGAACGATTGTTAATGGATGTAGTTAGAGGAAATCAAACCCTATTTATGCGAAGGGATGAAGTGAAAGCTTCGTGGAAATGGGTAGAATCGATTACTAAAAACTGGGAAGTTAAAAATACTTCAAATGTCTTGTATGAAGCTGACTCTTGGGGGCCAGGTAAACATGTATTAGAGGAAGGGCATGATTGGGCAAAATCTCACCATGTTAAAAGACTTGAGGAAAAGGAACAGGGTGAATGATGGAAACTGTAATTGGTGAGAGAGCAACGATAGATGGTGAACTAAAGGAGGCTATAATTAGTTCCTTAAAAGATGAAATTCGGCAATTCGGATTTGCGTCAATATTAGTTTCTGGAGGTTCTACTCCAAAAGGATTATTTAATCTACTTTCAAATGAACCTTTGGAGTGGTCTAGAATTACAGTTTCTATTGTTGACGAACGATTTTTACCAAATGGACATGCAGATCAAAATGCAGAGTTGATAAAAGAGCATCTTCTAATTAATGAAGCGGCAATAGCGAATTTTATTCCATTAGTCATTGATCCAAGTGATCCAGTTAATAATTTGAAACTAGTGACCACTGAACTTCAGAAAATTAAAAGACCCTTTACTGTTGTTGTTTTAGGAATGGGTTCCGATGGTCACACCGCATCACTGTTTCCTGATTCACCAATGTTGGACGAAGCTATGGACTTAAATTGTCAAAATATTTTGTTAAATGTGAGAACTCCTAGTTCGCCTTATTCTAGAATCACTTTTAGCAGAAAAGAAATTTTAAATTCTAAGAATTTGTATTTGCATTGTTACGGTCAAGAAAAAAAAGAAATCTTAAATAATATTTTAGCATCAATTCATCAAGACAGATATCCAATTTCAGGCTTTGTAAATCAAAAAGAAAATCCATTGAATATTTATTGGGCAATGTAAATTATGAACGAAACAATAGAAAGAATTACCGAACGTATTAAAAAACGTTCATTGAAATCAAGAGCAGAATATCTGAATTTGATGAATAATAGCGCGCAAAATACTGTTACAAGAAGTGGACTTGCATGTGGCAATCTTGCTCATGCTTTTGCTGCTTGTAATGATGATGATAAAATGGAATTGAGTGAAAATACTTCTTCAAATTTGGCTATTATCACCTCCTATAATGATATGCTAAGTGCTCACAAAACTTATGAAGATTATCCACCAAAACTAAAGTCCTACGCTAATAAATATGGGTCTGTAGCTCAAGTAGCATCAGGCGTTCCAGCTATGTGTGATGGAGTTACTCAAGGGCAAGCCGGAATGGAGTTGTCATTATTCAGTAGAGATATAATTGCATTGTCTACCGCCATTGGCCTTTCCCATCAAATGTTTGATGGAGGTATGTGCTTAGGTATCTGCGATAAAATAGTTCCCGGAATGTTGATAGGGTCTTTAAGATTTGGGCATTTGCCATTTGCTTTTATTCCAGGTGGTCCAATGGAATCAGGAATAACTAATGAAGAAAAGGCTAAGGCAAGAACAGAATATGCTGAAGGTAAAATTGGCAGAAAAGAGCTTTTGGCTTCAGAATCAGCTTCTTACCACTCTGCTGGAACTTGCACATTCTATGGGACTGCTAATAGCAATCAAATGTTAATGGAAATCATGGGAATTCATTTACCCGGTTCTTCGTTTGTAAACCCAGGAACTCCTCTTCGAGACGCACTCAATGAATTTGCGGTAAAGCGACTTACTCAAATAACTGCTCAATCTAAAGACTATACTCCTTTGCACAAAGTTGTTTCTGAGGAGTGTATCGTAAACGCTTTGGTAGGACTAGTAGCGACTGGAGGTTCAACGAATCATACGATACACCTTATAGCGATAGCTAGAGCTGCAGGTATAATTATAGACTGGAACGATTTTAATGACGTTTCTGAGGTTGTGCCTTCTATCACCAGAGTTTATCCTAATGGTTCCGCAGATATTAACTATTTTCAAGCATGTGGTGGAATGGGATTTCTTATGAAAACACTAATTGAAGGGGGATATTTAAATGAAAATGTGAGCACTCTTATGGGAAGAGGACTTAGTTATTATACCAAGGAGCCATTCTTAAATGATGGAAAGTTGGAATGGAAAGATGCACCTTCTGAGTCACTTGATGAAACGGTTTTAAGAAGTACCTCAAATCCATTTGCACCTAATGGTGGAATGAGATTACTAGAAGGGAATTTAGGAAGAGCAGTAATAAAAATATCTGCGGTAAAAGAACAGCACCAAATTGTGCAAGCAGAAGCAGAGGTTTTCGAAGATCAAGATGATGTTCTTAAGGCTTTTACTGAGAAAAAGCTGAATAAGGATGTTGTAGTCGTTGTGCGAAATCAGTCTGCTACCGAAAATGGAATGCCTGAACTTCATAAGTTGACTCCAACTCTGAGTATACTGCAACAAAATGGATTTAAAGTTGCGTTGGTGACGGACGGAAGAATGTCTGGAGCCTCAGGTAAAGTTCCTGCAGCAATTCATCTTTCTTCAAAGAATGGCAGTAATGCGTTAATTAATAAGTTACAATCTGGCGATCCTATTCTTCTAAATGCTAAGACAGGTGTTTTGAGTTGTTTGAATGCGGATGAAGTTATAGTAAGAGAAAATTCAGCGCAACCTCCAGGAGATGGACAGGGCGTTGGTCGTGAATTATTTGAGCGATTAAGGCCTCTCGTTTCAGAAAGTGAAAACGGAGCTTCATTCATTATTTGATATGAAAAATAAGATTAGAAATATATTACAACTTAACCCATTGATACCGGTGGTTACATTTCAAGAAAATGATAACCCTATCGAATTCATGGAATATCTGCTAAGTCAAAATGTTAACTGTATAGAAATTACTCTTCGGACAAAAAGTGGGTTTGCTGCAATAGAAAGTATTAAAAGAGAGTTTTCCACAGTTATTGTTGGTGCGGGCACTGTAATTAATAGTGAGCAAATTGGTAAATTATCGGACCATGGAGTTGATTTTATAGTGAGTCCTGGTTCTACTGAAAAGTTAATTAATGACTTTATAAAGTGTGATATCCCCTTTATTAATGGTGTGAGTACTGCAAGTGAAATTATGCGCGCAAAAGAACTGGGATTAGATACGTTAAAGTTCTTTCCAGCACATTTATTTGGAGGTATAGCTGCAGTAAAAATGTACGGTCAATTGTTTCCAGAGATTGCTTTTTGTCCTACAGGTGGAATAAGTTCTGAAACTAGTAAAGATTATCTGAAACTGTCTAACGTATTGTCCGTTGGTGGGTCATGGTTTCAAAAGGATTTTAAAAATAAAAAAATTAAGTAAAAAATATGATTGCAATTGCTGAAAGCGGTTCAACTAAGTGCGAGTGGGTTATTATTAAGGAAGACTCAACTGAAGTTGCTAGAATTAGAACTCAAGGGTTTAATCCGTACTTTCATTCTAGTGAACTTGTAAAAAGTAAACTTTTAGATAATGAGGAGTTTTCTCCTTTTCTTGGAGAAATCAAGGATGTACATTTCTATGGAGCTGGTTGCTCAAGTTTAGAATTGAATTCAATTATCGAAAACGGTCTTAGCCAAGTTTTTTCTAATGCACGGATTAACGTAGATCATGATCTGCTTGCATGTGCCTACTCCCTGTATGAAGGAAAACCTATGGTTTCTTGTATTCTTGGGACGGGTTCTAATTCATGTTACTATGACGGATTACATCTAAAACAAATAAATTCTGCTCTTGGGTTTATTATTGGAGATGAAGGTGGAGGAGCATATTTTGGAAAGCAATTGCTCAGCGATTATTTCTACAGAAAGTTGCCACTAGAAGTATATGAAGATTTTAAAAAGACGTACAATTTAGATTGGGAAACCGCTCGAAAAAAAATCTATTCGAATGTTTTTGCTAATGTTTATTTGGCTTCATTTATGCCATTTATAGCAAAACATAAGGACAACTATTATGTTAAAGAAATGATTAAAAATGGGTTCGCAAAATTTATTGATGTTCATGTTATGAGCTATCCAGTGAATTCATCAGTTCAAATAGGATTTGTAGGCTCAATTGCTTCAATCTTTGAGGATATTCTTAAAAAAGAATTGCGAAAAAGAGAATTGGAGTTATATAAAATTGTTCGCAGTCCAATTGATGAACTCGTGCAACATCACTTGAAAAAATTTGAAAGTGAAAAAGAATTAGATAATAATAATAATTCAATTCAAGTTCATTAATGACTGCTTTATCAAAATGGAAAAGTCAAGTCCTTCAATTATGGTTGATGTGGTTGGTTTGCTCTATTTTGGTAATTGGGATAGCTTCTTGTTCGCAAAAAGAAAGTAAAGGACTTAATGCGTCTCAAATATTAGGAAACCATGAATATCCTGCGGTTTGTTACGGAGGATACCGTGAAAACACCCGCAATGTTGAGCCGTCGAATGAACAATTGAAAGAAGATTTAAGGATTCTATCAGCTCTAGGAATCAAAATTTTAAGAACCTATCAAGCAGCTGAATTTCCTCAGGCTGAAAATCTGTTAAAAGCTATTTCAGAATTAAAAAAGGAAAACTCGGAATTTGAAATGTATGTGATGCTTGGAGCATGGATTGAGTGTGAAAAAGCTTGGACCGAGAACCCTGATCACTCTCAAGAAAATTTTAATAAAAATAGAAATGAAGTTAGAACGGCTATCCGTCTAGCAAATTATTATCCAGATATAGTAAAGGTGATTGCTGTTGGAAATGAATCTATGGTGCATTGGGCCGAAAGTTATTATGTATATCCTGATGTTGTTTTAAGGTGGGTAAATCTGGTTCAGTCGTTTAAAGAGAAAGGTAAATTGTCACAAAATATTTGGGTAACAAGTTCAGATAATTTCGCATCCTGGGGTGGAGGTGATTCTTCTTATTATAACTCAGATTTGCTGAAATTAATTGAAGCTGTCGATTATGTTTCTATACACACATACCCTTTTCATGATACACATTATAATTCCGAATTTTGGATTCAACCTTCGAGTAATGATTCATTAGACAAACTAGCGCAAATCGACTTTGGAGTTGTAAAAGCAATAGAATATGCTCGAAATCAATTTGTATCTGTTCAGTCATTTTTGCAAGAAAATGATTTGAAAAAACCAATTCACATAGGAGAAACAGGATGGGCCTCTGTCTCAACTGATAATTATGGTTATAGAGGTTCTAATGCTGCCGATGAATACAAACAAAGGGAATACTATCGGGGAATGAAGGAATGGACTGATTCATTAGGAGTAAGTTGCTTTTTTTTCGAAGCTTTTGACGAACCATGGAAAGATGCCAAGAATACTAGTGGTTCAGAAAATCATTTTGGGTGGATTGACATAGAAAGTAAAGCGAAATATATTTTGTGGGACCAAATTGAAGAAGGAAAGTTAAATGGTCTTAAACGGAATGGTAAAAAAATCCTTAAAAGCTACAATGGAAACCTTGACTCTATGATGCGTTATTGTTTAAGTCCACCTATTGAAGTTATAGAAAACGAAATATTATGAAACAAAAAAACAGAATTTTAGTTCAAATCGCTTTGATTGTTGCCCTTGGCGGTCTATTAATGGGTTTCGATGCTTCAGTAATATCAGGTGTGATTCAGTTTATTGAGGTGGAATTTGCACTTACAAAACTAGAATTAGGCTGGGCCGTAGCTTCACTTACTCTTACTGCAACTTTAGCGATGATGGTTGCTGGACCTTTGAGTGATCGATATGGAAGAAGGGCTATACTGCGATATGCGGCCATTTTATATACTCTTTCGGCAATTGGGTCCGCTTTGGCACCTTCATTTATTTGGCTAGTTGTAGCTCGAATGGTTGGCGGTTTTGGTGTTGGAGCCTCTCTCATATTGGCCCCCATGTATATTGCTGAAATGGCACCGCCTAGAATTAGAGGTAGACTAGTATCATTTAATCAATTGAACATCGTAATTGGAATATCCTTAGCATTTTTTACCAATTACCTTATTCTTCAATTTGCAAAATCAGATGCTAGCTGGGCCCAATCTCTTGGTTTTAATCAATACAATTGGCGTTGGATGCTTGGTCTTGAAGCTATACCTGCTATTCTCTATTACTTAGGTTTATTTTTTGTTCCAAAGAGCCCACGTTGGTTAATTCTGAAAGGAGAATTTGAAAAAGCAAAAGAAGTAATGTCTCGCTTTAATTCTGAAAAGGACACTGAAGAAGTTATTGCTCAAATGATTGAAAAGAATAACAATTCCGAAGTTAAAAAAGAAGGTAAAATTTCAGATTTATTTAAACCCGCAATGCGCCTTGTTTTAACTATTGGCATTGTGTTGGCAGTACTTCAGCAAATAACTGGAATCAATTCTGTGTTTTTCTATGCTCCAATGATTTTTGAACAATCAGGAATAGGAACGGATGCTTCTTTTATGCAGGCTATTTTAGTTGGTATTGTAAATCTAGTTTTTACGTTATTAGCTATGTACTTTATCGATAAGCTGGGACGTAAACCTTTGTTAAGTGTTGGAGTTGCGGGTATTGCACTTTCTATGTTTTTATTGGCTTTCGAATTTAATTCGGCAACCTACCAACTTTCGCCAGAAAAAATGAATCAATTATCTTCAAAAATGGAAATTGGTGCGTTAGAATCATTGAACAATATTACTTATGAATCTGAAAGTGAATTTAAAGTTGCGCTTATTGATAATCTAGGCAAAGAAGAATTTGAAGCGAATAAAGAAGTGTTATTGAAAACCGCAGTTTCCATGAATTCGATGCTAATATTATTTGCGATTTTAGGATTTGTAGCCTCCTTCGCATTTTCTATCGGGCCTGTTATGTGGGTGTTATTTTCTGAGTTATTTCCAAATTACATAAGAGGCATCGCCATTTCATTTGTCGGTTTAATCAATTCGGGAGTTAGCTTCATTGTTCAGTGGGTATTCCCTTGGGAGTTAGAGGTTCTCGGAAGTGATGTGACTTTTTTGATTTATGGAATATTTGCAGCGGTGGGGTTTGTGTTTATTCTCAAGGTAATACCTGAAACAAAAGGTAAATCATTAGAAGAAATTGAGGCTCAGCTTGTAAAATAGATAATTATGAAAGAAATAATTTTCGGGTCAATTGTTTGGCTTGCTATGGTCGGATGCAATACGAATAAAGGGCTTGAGATTGATGTTCAAAATGAAGATCTTTCAGAGAAAAGAATTGTAGTTGTGTTTGATAGTTCCAATCTTAAGAGTGAAACTCAAAATTTCATAGCAACTATTCACATAACCGGAAGATATAAGATTTGTGTTTTTGGCTCCAAAGGAAGAGGTGAATTATGGATCGAAGATTATATTGATAATAAGGATCAGCGGGAGTATAATGTTACAGGAAGTTTGAAAATAGAGGAAAATTCATCAGATTGTATTGACGGTTCGCCTTTAGCAACCGGAGAACATAAAATGCGATTACACAAATCAATCAATGTACAAATTGATAGTTTGGTATTAGAATTAATTCAAACTATTCAGGTTACAAAAGACACTCTAATTCAAAATACTCAAGGAGAAAAATGGGAATTGGTATGGTCCGATGAATTTGAAAGTACAGGCCTACCAGATACTACCAAATGGTCCTATAATATTGGAAATTGGGGTTGGGGGAATAATGAACTGCAGTACTATACTACCGATAAATTAGAAAACGCTAAAATTGAAGATGGAAATCTTGTAATAACGGCAATCAAAGATCTTAAAGATTCAACATGGACTTCTGCAAGATTGACTACACAGGGAAAGGTTGCATTTAAATATGGGAAAGTAGAGTTTAGAGCAAAAGTGCCTTTAGCTCGTGGCACCTGGGCAGCTGGTTGGTTACTTGGAGATGCCTATCGGGACGAAATTTCTTGGCCGTATTGTGGTGAAATTGATGTTCTTGAGTGTGTCGGTTATGAAATAAATGATACTACAGAAAAAGGAATAAATCATGCAACTTGTCACACTAGAGCTTATTACTTCAAGCAGAATAATCAAATTGGAAGCGAGATAGAGATGGATAGTATGAATATGAAATTTCATACCTATTCTGTAGAATGGTATCCAAATGAAATCAAGGGTTTTGTAGATGGAGTTCATTATTATACTTATGATAAAAACGCAAATGACCAAGAATGGCCATTTCACCAGTCACAGAATATTATTCTAAACTTAGCTATTGGCGGTGGCTGGGGAGGTCTAAAAGGTGTTGATCAATCTATGGTTAGTCAAGAGTATATTATTGATTACGTAAGAGTTTTTGAAAAAAGATAGTCTTGATCTTTAGATTATTACTCATATCCTTTACGCTCATTGCATGCAATTCGAAGCCTGATCAAGATTTAGATATTCGAATATTTCAAACGAGCGCCAGTGGAGACAAGCTGACTGAGAAAAGTTTGTCCAAATTGGAAATCAAGCCGGAACATATTATTCAAATAAATCCAAATAAAAAATTTCAAGTCATAACAGGTATAGGTGCAGCTTTTACTGAATCTTCAGCATCTATTCTAAATCAATTGAGTAAAGCCAACAGGGATAAAATAATGAATGCCTATTTTTCAGATACTGGTGCTAATTATTCCTTGACTAGAACTCATATAAATTCCTGTGACTTTTCTCTGAGCAGCTACTCTTACGATTCTGTAGCAAATGATACCCAACTGATTTATTTCGACCTCTCTCGAGATAAGAACTACCTGATTCCAATGATAAAAGAGGCCCAAGCTATTTCTAAAGAAGGGTTTAAAATCATTTCTTCTCCATGGACGGCGCCACCTTGGATGAAGGATAATAACAAATGGAAAGGAGGGAAGTTACTTCCTGTATATTATCCAACTTGGGCAAATTATTTGGTAAAGTATATTGATGAATATAAAAAAGTAGGAATACCAATTTGGGCTTTAACAATAGAAAATGAACCACTAGGAAATGGAGGGAATTGGGAAAGCATGCACTATACACCTCAAGAAATGGCCAGTTTTATAAAAAGCCATTTGGGCCCAACCTTAGAGAAGAATAAGCTAGAAACTGAATTGTTGGTTTATGATCAAAATAGAGGAGAAGAATTAAATGTGTGGTCTTCAATTTTACTAACAGATAGTATTTTAGAACCATATATTTACGGAACAGCAGTTCATTGGTATTCTAGCACAGTTGATTGGTTTCCGCAGTCTTTGCAGCAAACACATGCATATGCACCACAAAAACATATTATTCAAACAGAGGGCTGTATTGATGCAGAAATTCCTAAGTGGAAAAACGATGCGTGGTACTGGAAAAAAGAAGCAACTGATTGGGGTTGGGATTGGGCAACTGAAGAAGATAAACCAAATCACCCTAAATATGTTCCTACATACAGGTATGCCCGCGATATAATAGGTTGTATGAATAACTGGGTAGAAGGTTGGGTAGATTGGAATATGGTTTTGGATAGGAAAGGAGGTCCAAATTGGGCAAAAAATTGGTGCATAGCTCCAGTAATAGCCGATCCAGAAAAAGATGAAGTTTATTTTACGCCTTTGTATTATGTAATGGCTCATTTTAGCAAATATTTCCGACCTAATTCAATAAGAGTAGAAAGTATTTCAACTTCAAACGACATTTTGGTTACCGCTGTTGAAAATTCTGATGGAAGTATAGCTGTTGCTGTTTTAAATGAACAGAATGATCCACTTGCTTTCAACTTAAAAATAGGATCACAGTCTCAGATAATAGAAATTGAAGGGAGGGCTTTACAAACTATTGTAGTTAAGGGAAAATCAATACTGAAAAAAGCAAATTAGAATGGAGGAGTTAAACCCAGAAATAGTAGGTGAATACACTACACTGAATGACGGAGATTACTTTGTAATCAGAAACTTTAATAAAATGCGTGCGTTTTTCATGACGGTTGTAAGTGCAAATAACCATTGGATGTTTATATCGAGCAATGGCGCTCTAACGGCTGGAAGAATTAACCCCGATAGCGCATTTTTCCCATATTATACAGATGATAAAATAACGGATTCCGCAGGAATTACGGGCTCAAAAACTATCATTCGCGTGCAAACAGAAGATGGTATTAAAGTATGGCAGCCCTTTAATGGTCAACTAGAGGGTTTTTATAATACAACCAGCAACTTATACAAAAACAGAGAAGGTAACAAACTAGTTTTTGAAGAAGTGAATCACGACTTAGATTTAATTTTTCGATATTCTTGGTCTTTTTCGGAGAAGTATGGAATCGTAAAAAAGTCCGAATTAATCAATATTGGAAAAGATGACCACAGTATAAACCTATTAGATGGAATTCAAAATATTCTTCCATTTGGTATAACGCAGGCATTACAAAATGAACGAAGTACATTAGCTGATGCCTATAAAACAGCAGTTTGGGATGACTCCAAAAAGTTAGGAATTTATTCTTTGAGTTCAATGGTCGTTGATAAAGCGGAGCCAAGTGAAGCACTGAAAGCAACTACGGTTTGGACAAATGGAATTGACTGTAAAAATATTTTGCTTTCATCGGTTCAAGTAGCTGAATTTAATAGATCAGGAAAAATTGAGTCTGAGTGTATCGTAAAGGCTGAGAAAGGTGCATTTTTCGTTAATTCTGAATTTATTTTAAAATCAAAAGAAAACAAAGAATGGTCTTTAATTGGAGAGGTAAACCAGTCTTCAAGTGATTTGGCTAAGCTTTCGAATTTAATTTCTAATAATTCAAAAATTGAGCGTGAATTAGAAGATGATATATGGAAAAACAAACAAGATCTTAGAAAAAAAATAGGACTAAGTGATGGTATTCAATTATCAAAAGACAGATTAGGAACAGGCCGCCATTTTTCTAACGTATTGTTTAACATTATGCGTGGTGGAACTTATGAGGATGAATATCAGATAGATACTCAAGATTTATCGGAGCATATTGCTGTAATGAACAAGACAGCTCATGCTGAGCTTCAGCCAATATTAACTGAGCTACCAGATTTTATTTCTTATCACCAATTGCGTTATTTTTTACAGGCTTCTAAGCACAAGGGAATAATGCGTTATTACTTGGAATATCTTCCTCTTTCCTTTAGCAGAAGACACGGAGATCCGAGTAGGCCATGGAATTATTTTAGTATAAAACTAAAGGATGAAAAAGGAAAAGGAGTAAAAAATTACGAAGGGAATTGGCGTGATATTTTTCAGAATTGGGAAGCGCTTGCATACAGTTATCCAGAATATGCACTTGGAATGATTTCCAAATTTGTAAATGCCTCTAGTATAGATGGGTATAATCCTTACCGAATTACAAAAGACGGAATAGATTGGGAGGTCGTAGATCCTGCTGATCCTTGGTCGCATATTGGATATTGGGGAGATCATCAGGTGATCTACTTAACCAAGCTTTTAGAGTTTTCAGATAATTTCCATCCCATTAGATTAAGGAAATTATTAAATCAACCCATTTTCTCTTATGCTAATGTACCATATCGAATTAAAGGATATGATGCGATTGTAAACGATGCGAAACACACTATAAATTTCGATTTTGAATTAGAGAAGTCCATCAAAAAGCAAGTCGAAAAATTAGGTTCAGATGGCAAGCTGGTTCATAATTCTGCAGGAAATATCGTTCTGGTAAATTTGACTGAGAAGTTGCTGGTAATGGTACTTACCAAGCTTTACAACTTTGTTCCGGAAGGTGGAATATGGTTGAATACACAGCGGCCTGAATGGAATGATGCCAATAATGCTTTAGTTGGTAATGGGGTTTCTATGGTTACACTGTATTACTTGCACCGTCTGCTGAAATTTTCAGAGTCATTATTTAGCAATTTAGAAAAAAGCAGTGTTTCAATTAATAAACCGGTTATTGACCTAATGGATTCAATATCTAGGTCATTTAGTGATTATAATGAGTCTCTTCTTAATGGATTTAATGATGTGGATCGAAGAAGCTTTATGGATAGTGTTGGTGTTGCAGGTGAGCATTATAGAACTACTGCTTACGGCGGTTTTACTGGTGAAAAACGTGAATTAAACTATTCTAAACTCAAAGATTTTTTAGCAACTGCGCGGAAATATTTGAGTCATTCGATTGCAATTAACAAACGAAAAGATGGGTTATTTCATTCTTATAATCTTTTAGAATTTTCCAGTAATAAGGCTAGAATTAGTCATTTGTATAAAATGCTAGAAGGTCAAGTGTCTGTTCTAAGTGCAAACTACTTATCTCCAAAAGAATCCGTTCATATTCTAGACGCTTTAAAGTCAAGCGACATGTTTCGAGCGGATCAATATAGCTATATGCTTTATCCAGATCGTGACTTGTCCTCTTTTGTGAATAAGAACAATATAAATGCTGAAGACCTGGAGAATTCAAGATTAGCTGATGCCCTGCTTTCTAATAACAATACTTCAATTATAGAAAAAGATATTAATGGGGTAGCCCATTTCAATGGCGAATTTCATAATTCGGAAGATTTAGAAAATGCGTTGGATAAATTGACTGGACCAATATGGGCGCGTCTCGTTAGAAGCGAAAAAAAGAAGTTTATTGCTCTTTTCGAGAAGGTATTTAATCACAAATCGTTTACTGGACGTTCCGGTGCATTTTATGGCTATGAAGGACTAGGAAGTATTTATTGGCACATGGTTTCTAAGTTATTGTTGGCAATTCAAGAAAACATTTATAAGCTCAATGACTCAGACAAAGGAACTGAAACGTATGGAAAGCTAGTCGAACATTATTTTGAGGTTAGAGCTGGAATTGGGATCAATAAATCTCCAAAATTGTATGGAGCATTTCCGACAGATGCATATTCGCATACTCCTAAACATACTGGAGCAAAGCAGCCTGGAATGACAGGACAAGTAAAGGAAGACATCATAAATCGTTGGGCAGAATTGGGAGTACAAGCTCATCAAGGAAGACTCTCTTACAAACCGACATTCTTAAGGAAATCAGAGTTTATCGATCAAGAAGATTCACTTTCTTGTTATTCATACTTAGGAGAAGTAATTAAGGTTATTGTTCCAGAAAATGGATTAGGATTTACTTACTGTCAAACACCTGTTGTCTACAAAATTGCAGATAACAATGATCTCAATATTTTTTATACCGATGGTAGTTCTAAAAAAGTTGAAGGCTGCACGTTGGATCTTGAGGATTCGAAAAGTGTTTTTAAGAGAAAAGGAAAAATCTTGAGAATTGAATTATCTATTAAGGAAGAAAATCTTTTGCCTTAAACAGACTAATAATGGCACTTTCTAAAAATTACAGAATATCCTTTGCGCTTATTACTGTTCTATTCTTTTTTTTAGGATTCATTACTGTGCTGGTTGACTCTTTAATTCCGCGATTACGAGAGCTTTTTGATTTAAGTTATTTTGAAGCTGGAACCGTGCAATTTGCTTTTTTCAGTGCTTATTTTGCCTTATCAATTCCGTCAAGTTACTTTTTGACAAAAATTGGATACAAGAGAGGAATTATTACTGGATTGCTCGTAATGGCTTTAGGATGTGCGTTGTTCTATCCTGCCGCAGAATATCGGTCATTTGGAATATTTATTTCTGGTTATTTTATTTTAGCTGGAGGGATGACTTTATTGCAAGTAGCTATAAATCCGTTTGTAGCCATTTTGGGTGATGAAAAATCTTCGTCAAGTAGATTAACGCTAGCGCAAGCATTCAATTCATTGGGGACCGCTATAGCGCCTGCCGTTGGAGCTTTTTTTATTCTGTCTGATACCATTAAAACTAAAGCTCAAATTGGAGATTTAACTCATTCTATGAAAGAGTCATACTTGGCTGCTGAAGCTGCAGCAGTGCAACTTCCATTTGTAACAATTGCAGCTGTTATTGCCTTGGTGGCAATTCTTTTTCTTTTTGCAAAACTACCTAAGCTGATTGAGTCGAGTGAAAGAACTTCTTATTGGGATTTATTGCAACATAAAAATTTATTGTACGGTGTACTAGGTATCTTTTTTTATGTGGGAGCAGAGGTTGCAATTGGCAGTTATTTGGTCAACTATTTATTACACATGGACTTAGTGCCTATAATAAAGAATAATGTAATGATGAAAATCATAGCTGAAGGTCTATTGAATACTGAATTGGTTCAATTGGATCAAAAAGCAATAGTTGGCGTTTTCGTTACATTTTATTGGTCTGGAGCAATGATAGGAAGATTTGTAGGAGCTTATTTAACCAAACAATTTAGTCCAGGTAAAGTGATTGGGATATTTGCTTTCTGTGCAATGGCTTTGGGGCTTATTTCTATCGCAACTGTGGGATTAACAGCCATGTGGAGTTTAATTGCAACTGGATTATTCAATTCTATTATGTTCCCAACAATTTTCAGCCTGGCAATTGGAGGTTTGGGAGTGCTTAAACCAAAAGCTTCTGGTTTGCTCTGTATGGCAATTGTTGGAGGTGCATTAGTTCCACCAATGTTTGGATTCCTGGCAGATACAAGTGGTTTTAATGTTGCTCTTTTACTGGTCGTAATGTGTTACGCTTATATAGCCTTCTTTGGATTCAGAAACTATCGAACGAAAGAATTAGTGCTCTAACTCGACAATGTTTTTAATCTTCAACGCTTTCTCGAAATGATCCAATTTATGTTTCAGTATCCACCATTCGGCAACTTCTATTAGTAGCTCTGGATTGTCATTTCGATTGGCGAAAAATGCGTAGAACGAAAGACCTACATTTTCACCTTTCTTTTCAATTTTTTCATCGCAGACTTGGATGATCTTTTCTTGAATTGATTTGTTCATAGGATTACTACAATATCTCTTTGTGACAACTTTCTAATATTGCTATTGCCCTCTCTTTAGTTTTTCCTTCAGCATAAGTTCGCAGAACAGGTTCTGTTCCTGACGGTCGAATCATTAGCCATTCGTCTTCGTTGAAATAGTACTTCCAACCATCAAGATTTTCAATTCGCTCAACTTTCCAATCCCCAAACGAAGTGTATTTGTCAACTTTACAATTCCTTACAACTTCATGCTTTTTCGCTTCAGTAAGCTTTAAATCAATGCGTTGAAAGGAGAATTCACCAACTAATTTGGTAACTTCATTCAATAATTCGGGAAGTGACTTTTTGGTTTCCATCATAGCTTGAAGTAACACCAAGCCATTCCAAATCCCATCGCGTTCAGGAATGTGACCTTTTACCGCGATTCCACCAGACTCTTCTCCGCCTAACAGTATATCTTCATTTACCATCAACCCACAAATGTGTTTGAATCCAATTGGAACAACCTCCAATTCTAAATCATGCATTTTGCAGAATTGAGTAATTTTTACTGTTGAGCTAAACCCTGTTGCAACCTTTCCACTCCAGCCTTTGTAATTGTGTAAATAGTGGAGTAGGAGTAGAATGATATTATGAGAGTCAATATAATTCCCCTCTCCATCAAATAAGCCTATTCGATCTGCATCGCCATCATTCACCAATCCAAAATCGATACTTGGAGTTTCTTTGACATGTTTTTGGTATGCTCCTAAGTTTTTAAGAATAGGCTCCGGGTTTATTCCATAGAATGTAGGATTCCATTCGCAGCGATACAAATCGGCATCTGGAAATAATTCTCGAACAATAAACTGTCCACTGCCATACATGGCATCATAAGAGATATTAAGCCCTGAATTTCGGATAGCCTCAATGTCAAATGCTGCGTGTATATTATCTAAATACAGTTTCTTTAAATCAACTTCCTGAGCAGATTCATTGCTGAATTCTTCGAAATCATACGAGATTTCATCCGGAATCAACTCTTCAATTTCTTCAATTGATTTTGCCAAAAGTGGACCTCCAAATGCTCCCTTTAACTTGTAACCATTGTATGTCGCAGGATTATGAGAAGCTGTTATAATTACTCCTAAACCACAGTTTAATTCTTTAGCAGCTAAACTTATTGCAGGTGTAGTGATAGGTTGGTTGTAAATTATTGCGTCAATTCCTTCGTGTAGCAACACTTTTGAAACCACATCCATAAATTGTTTTCCAGCAAAGCGACAATCAAAGCCGATCACCACTTTATGTCCAACATTATTTTGCTTTAACCATGCAGCAACGCCATAGGTAATCCGAGCTACGTTGTAATTAGTAAACTCCTTTGCTATTATAGCTCTCCAGCCGTCAGTTCCAAATTTAATTTTCATTTAATTATAGATTTTTCGTTGGTTTAAAGCTCTTTGGTATCGTTTCGCGTAATTAATGTGATCTCTGTAGTTTGTAGCAAAATTGTGGTATCCAGAAAAATCCTCCTTTGCGCAGAAGTATAAATAATTGTGTTTTTGTGGATTTAGAACAGCATCAACAGAAGATATTTCAGGAATTCGAATTGGACCTGGAGGAAGACCTTTATATAGATAGGTGTTGTATGGGGAATCGATTTTTTTGTGAATGTTCAATACTCTACGAATCGAAAAATCACCTATTCCAAATATGAGTGTTGGATCCGCCTGAAGCAACATATTTTTCCTTAATCTGTTTAGATATACTCCAGCAACACGTGGTTTTTCGTCATTCATTTTCGTTTCTTCTTCAACTATGCTTGCTAAGGTAACGACCTCACTTTGAGTGAGATTAAGCTTTGTTGCTTTGTCTTTTCGTTGGTCATTCCAAAATCGTTTGAATTCTTGAGCCATACGCTTTACAAATTGCTCTGGAGTAGTGTTCCAGTATAACTGATATGTGTTCGGCACAAACAAAGCTGGAAATGTTGCTTTGTTAAAGCCGTACTTACGGATAACCTCTTTATCAGTTAAATAGTTTAGAAAAGCTAATGAATCTGCTTCGAAATGTCGGGATACTCTACCGGCCAGTTGTGCTAATGTTCTTTGATTATTAAACGTTACTTGGACTGGCATTTGTTCGCCAGATCTGAGTCTATCAACAACTTGAGCATTACTCCAACCAGGTTCAATTTGGTATTTCCCTGGTTTCAAGAGATTAGGATAGTTCTTTTGTTGGGCGACCCAATCAAAGGTACTTGCACTTTCAAGCCAGGTTGAATCAGCTAGCGCAGTCATCAGCTTACTATAATCCCAAGTACTTTCGATGTAAAGCAATTTAATTTCATCACTCAATACTGCTGGAGCATAAATTTTTTGATAATAATTATATCCAACTAAGCCCGAAATACAGACTATGATTAGAACAATAAATAGAATTATTTTTTTCAATTATTCAAATATTTTTTGAAGCAATACTTCATGGTGCATTTCATTGCCAATTCTAATCCAGTCTTTTTTTACACCAACCGCATTAAACCCAAAATGATCAAATAGGTTTAAACTTATTTCATTATCGGTTAGCACATTGCAATATACTTGATGGCATTCTAAAATGTCCTTACAATATTCAATAATAAGTTCAATAGCTTCCTTACCAAATCCTTTTTTTCTATTGTCAGAATCACTTACTAAAATTCCAACTCCAACTCTTTTATGAATTGGATCAAAATCAAATAGGTCAACACATCCAACAGCCTTATTGGTGCCTATTTCTTCAATAATAAACCTGATTTGTCGCTGTGAATATATGTCCTGAACACTATTTACATATTGTTCCAAGGCATATCGACTATAGGGTTGTATCGTATCAGAGATTTGCCACACCTCGCTATTATTTTCCCATTCAAAAAGTAGGTCGATGTCTGCAGGTTCGAGCGCACGAAGTTTTATAAGTTTACCATTGAGCATAAAACAAATTTGAAATAAAATATGGATTAACAGTTCCTAAAAGCGAATAATACTAATTTGGCTGCAATAAGAACTAGAAAATTATGAAAACTACCCCAAATAGACACAGCGAGACTCTGCAAGAGAGTGAATTGGTTTTAAACAAAGATGGCAGTGTGTATCACTTGCATTTGAAGCCAGAGCATATAGCTGATACTGTGCTTCTAGTTGGAGACCAAGGTAGGGTAGAGCAGATTTCTAACAAATTTGATACTATTGAATTTTCAATTCAAAATCGAGAATTTTGCACAACAACAGGAAGCTATAAAGGAAAACGAATTACAGCTTTATCTACAGGAATTGGCACAGATAATATCGATATAACCATAAATGAGCTGGATGCTGCAGTTAATATTGATTTAGAAAACCGATCTATTAAAAGTGAATTGAAGTCCTTGAATTTGATTAGGATTGGCACTTGCGGAGCTTTGCAAGCTGATATTCCTGTCGATTCTTTCGCTATTTCTTCATACGGACTAGGGTTTGATGGATTGTTGAATTTTTATGAGCATTCTAAAACTAAAAAGGAAAGTAAAATTCAATCTGATTTTATCCAGTTTTATAAAGACCATGGCCATGAAGTAGATGCCTATGTTAGTGAAGGGAATAAAGAACTGATTTCTATTTTAGAGCCTGGAATGATAAAGGGAATCACTGCTACAGCAAATGGTTTTTATGGTCCTCAAGGTCGTGTTTTACGCTTAAAAGCTCAAATTCCCAATCAAAATGAGTTACTAAGAGATTTTAAATCTGGTGATAATCGTATTATCAATTTTGAAATGGAAACATCAGGATTATATGGTATCGGTGGTTTATTGGGACATAAATGTTGCACTGTATGTGCGGTTATAGCCAATCGTTTTAGTAAAAGTTATTCTGAAGATTATATGCTTACAGTAGATAAATTGATAGATACAGTATTAGATAGACTAACAGTTTAGTATTTATAACTAAAGAAGTCACTAAGGTCAGAACGTGTTGATGCCGCTACATTTGTTGAGATGGCATCTGCTCAAGACGAAATAAAAGCCCTTATCTCTTTATTGGATGATCCCGATGAAATGGTTTTTGATCAAATACGGTTGAAAATAGAATCCATGGGTGAAGAAATAATTCCAGTGTTGGAAGACGCATGGGAGTATCAAGCTTATGGAATTTTATTTCAAAGTAGGGTAGAGAATATTATCCATAACATTCAATTTGATAACGTAAAAGCGGACTTGGGTAAATGGGCGGCCACTGAAGAAAAGGATTTGTTAGATGGGATGTTGGCTCTTGCTAAATATCAATATCCTGAAATTGATGATGATGAAATTAGAGCACTAATCAATAAGATTGAAAAAGATATTTGGTTAGAGTTTCATGATGGATTAACAGCACTCGAAAAACTTAAAGTTTTTAATCATATCATGTTTGATGTACATGGTTTCGAAGGAAATAAAAAACATTATCATTCTACGGATAATTCATTTATTAATAGAGTGCTAGAAAGTAAAAAGGGAAACCCTATTTCATTAGCGGTTTTGTACTTAATTCTTGCCGAAAGACTTTATTTACCGGTCTATGGTGTAAATCTGCCCCGTCATTTTATTTTGGCTTGGGGCGATTTAATGGATTTTTCTTTAGGAGATTCTGACGAACCGAAAATATTATTTTACATCAATCCTTTTTCCGGAGGAAGTGTTTTTGGGAAGAGAGATATTGATGCTTTTTTAAAAGAGCTTAAACTTAAACCAAACCCAATTTTCTTTTTGCCTTGCTCTAACTATGACATTATGGTTAGGTCAATGAATAATCTAATCCACTCCTACGAACAAGATGGGCAGGGGCATAAAGCAGAAGAAATAAGAGAGTTACAGCGAATCATCAAGCTATAATCTTACTGCTTTCTTAACAAATAAATATTATTCTAGTAAAAAAAACTATTAAAGAAGTGTAGGATAGCTCTAAGGAAATCCGCAACAGCACTAGATATTGGGTCATTATAGCTACGTCCAACCACATAAAATAGGAAAAGAATGTAAAGTCCTAGTAGCATGAAAGATTTTATTTTCCCAACAGATTTCCCGAGGTAGAATATAAAGAAGACTACAATGGTAATAAGGAAAAGTAAAACTCTAAGCTCACCACTTAGCTCATTAATCTCCGGGGTCATTTGAATCGGCCCATGCAGCAAAGTGAATAGGAACAGAGGGAATCCTAAAGCAAAGCAAATATCAAACATGTTGCTTCCCATAGCATTAGATACCGCATCATCATAATTGCCTTTTTGGGCATCTTTCATACTAATAATTGTATCAGGTATGGAAGAGGCCATGGACGCTATAATTAATGCGACAAATAATATAGGAATATCTAAACCTTCAAAAGTTCCAATTAGGGGTACGTTATAAGACTTAGCTCCAATCCATTCGCACGCCAAAACTAGCAGGTAACAACTTACTGCAATAGTAAGTGTACTAGTTATTAGTAAGGGCCAAGCATTTGCATTTGTCATTTTCTTGCCACCAACAAAAAAGCCTTCAAAGTCTAAAGTTATTCCTTGTTGAAGTCTAGAGCTGTCTTTTTCGTCAACTTCAATATCCTCAAATAACTCAGATTGTTTCTGTTCATGGTAAGCATCATCGTCAACTTTTTCGCCTTTGGTCATAGTGGTCAGCATATAGGTGATGTAAATAACATAAATACCCATCAATATGGCTCCGTGCCACCAGTAAAGACTATTACCAGAAATGAGAACAATTAAAATACCTTCTGTAAGTATGAGTGCAATACCATCTCTACGAATTACTTTCTTGGAAACAGTAACCACCTTTGTCATTCCAGCATAAATAACCGCTAAAATTGCAACTGCAGGGATAATCATTGCGTTGAAAATCGCTGAACCAGCTGTAGTTCCTATACCGCCACTGAATCCATCAACATCGTTAAGAAAAAACAAGAAGAAAATGGTGGTGAATAACTCAGGCATTGAACTTGCGATGGCATTAATGGTAGCGCCTTTAACACCATCACTTAAGTTTCTTCCTAAGTAATCAGATGCCACAGTAAAACCATCCACGCTTCTCCAGATAACAATAGAGCAAAAGGCAACTAGAATAATAGGAATTAATAGCCCCATATAATTTAGCGGTTAGTAACCACCCTCCTCAGTTTTAAATACAGATTCAATCTTACTAGAGGCAGCCCTATTCATAATCATTATTAAAAAATCGCCGGTCTCAATAGTAACATCATGACTAGGGTTCTTAATTAAATTTCGTTCATTACCATTAATTTTAGACAAACCAATTAAAATGACATTTGATTCTTTTTTAAGCTGCAAGAATACATCGTTATATACCATCCCCCTAAAAGGATTTTCAGAATTAACAAGGTATTCTTTTATATCGTAATCATCGTCGTTTTCAGCATATGATAAAATATCCTCACTGTAGCGAGCCACATCAGGTTCAAATATATAGCTAGCTAGTAGTTTCGATGAAATTTCATTTTTTGAAATAGTGTAGGTAACTCCGGCACTCAAGAAGGTATTTTTCAAGTTCGAGTTTTCAAGAGTCACAATGTATTTTAAATCAGAATAAAATTTCTTTATGTTGAGAATTTGGACCAATTTTTCTGTGTCATCTTCAAAATTCACATAAACAACTGCTGATTTTGAAATATTGACCTTCTCCAATATTTCCACTTTATTGTAGTCTGCAAGCAGAGTAAAAACCTGTTTGTCCGAATAGTTTTCTCGAATTAAATCTATATCGTCTCTTCTATTAGTGACTATAGCAGCTTTCTTGCCCACTCCAATGAGTTGTTCTAGTACTTCGTAACCAATATTGTTCCACCCAATGATTACAGCGTGATTGGTAAAATTTGTACCCTGAAAACCCAGTTTTCGTTCTTCTAGTCGTTCCGCCATATAATTGGAAATCTGTCCAATGAGAAATCCAAAAATACTAAAACTCCCTAATATAAATACTGTGCCTACTAGCTTACCTCCAGAAGTATGCGGGTACATGTCTCCGTATCCCACTGTAGTTAGTGTAACAACAGAATACCAAAGTGCATCAAAAATGTCCCGTATAGGGCTTTCTTGACTTGCATTTTCAAAAAAAACAAGGACAAATAGAAGCAGCGCATACACAACTATTATTGTTGTTAATAAGGTTAACTTGCGTTGCTTACTACTAAGCGATTTTAGTTTAGTTGATGACACGTTTAGTCATTAAATTTTGAGTGTCTTCAAAAATATTAAAATTCCGATACAAGAAGTAATTACAGGTAGAACGAATTTTTATATTTGCAGCCCGAAACTGAGGTATCAATCAAGAATTGATTTGTCATATTCTTTGTTCTAAAGTTAAAGGTACGAATGAGGTACAAATAGTTCTTCATTTTTAAAACCCACAGGGGGTTAGATAGTAGAATGAAGTGCAAATAGTTCTTCATTTTTAAAACCCACAGAGGGTTAGATATTAGAATGAAGTACAAATAGTTCTTCATTTTTAAAACCCATAGGGGGTTAGATAATAGAATGAAGTACAAATAGTTCTTCATTTTTAAAACCCACAGGGTTTTAAAAAGGTCGCGTAGCTCAGCTGGATAGAGCATCTGCCTTCTAAGCAGACGGTCCCAGGTTCGAATCCTGGCGCGATCACAGAAAGCCTCTCACGAAAGTGAGGGGCTTTTTTTGTTATAAATCTTTACCAAAATTGAATTTATTTGGCTTTTTTTGTTTCAGACTTATGGCAAAAGAAGCTAGAATGTTCAAAAATTTTTGATTTATTTGAAACATTATCAATTTCTTTGTCGTTCAGATTTAGCAGGTATCACAAAATCTCAAATACCAATTTTAATTAAATCGTAAAGTTGACGGTGCTTGAGAAAATAATCAGAAAATATGATTTATAAATCCCTTTTTTTATACTTGGCAGCCTTTCTAGGGCTCAGTTTCAGTTTGCACAGCCAAAGCAACTTTGTTGCTACTGGTTCAAATCAAACAGGTACAACTGGATCCGTTTCGATGACCGTGGGTCAAGTTTTGTATACTAGTCATACTTCATCAGAAGGTTCTGTAAACGGAGGAGTGCAACAAGTTTACACCATCGAAATCATTGATGGAATTGAACAGGAAAAAGTAAATCTTAATTTGACAGCTTACCCAAATCCTACAACTGAGAATGTTTGGATTCGGATTGAGTCTGCTGTTGAAAAGCCACTCTCCTATATCATAATGGAAAATTCAGGAAAGATTGTTTCCGAATCCGAGATTAATGAAACGGAAACAGAAGTAGATATGAGTCAGCTGGCAAATGGTTCCTATTTTTTAATGGTAAAAGAAGGACAGCAAAACATCAAAACATTCAAAATTCAAAAATTAAACTAATTATGAGAAAAATTAATCTTCTTCTAGGAATGCTTCTATTTTCAGCGATTGCATTCGCACAAGCACCAAATAAAATGAGTTACCAGGCAGTTGTGAGAGGTGCAGCCGACCAACTTTTGGCAAACAAGGCAATTGGCGTTCAAGTTACTATCGAACAAGGCACTGCCGGAGGGGCAGCTGTATATGTCGAGACATTTACACCTACTACAAACTCAAATGGATTGGTAACCCTTGAAATTGGTACTGGAAATATTGTTTCTGGAGATATTACAACTATTGACTGGGAAAATGGACCTTATTTTATCAAAACTGAAACCGACCCTACAGGTGGAACTTCCTATTCGCTTGCGGGAACAACGGAATTAATGAGTGTCCCTTATGCACTTCACGCTCGTAAAGCGGCTATAGCGGATAGCGTTGTAGGCGGAACGACAGAAAGTGATCCTGTATTTACAGCTTCACCTGCAGGAGGGATTAGTGGTTCTGATATTTCCAATTGGAACTTAGATACCTCAATCACCAATGAGATTCAAATATTAAGCATATCAAACGATACCATCTATTTATCTGATGGTGGGTTTGCAGTTCTTCCAGTAGCAGTAAATAACGATAATGATTCTACCAACGAAATTCAACAATTGATATCTTCTAACGATACCTTATACCTTAATAATGGAGGTGGTTTTGTTACCTTCACATACCTTATAAACTGGCTGCAAAATTCAAACGACTTGTATTTTGAAACTGGAAATGTCGCTATTGGTCACGATTCACCAGAGCATCCTCTTCACATCTATGATAGTGTTGCACATACTGGCTCAGATTATAAAAATGGATTTTTAATGCAATCTAGAATAACCAATACAACTTCTGGTAGTGATTATGCTGGAATTTATTCTGATGTAAAAGGAACGGATGCATACAATACAGCAGTGGATGGTACTTCTAGCGGAATTTCTTCAGGCACTAATTATGGAGTCGGTGGATACGCAAGAAATGCTACTACAAATGTTGGTGTTGAAGCTTTTGCAAATGGAAATAATCAAGTGAATTATGGAATTGATGCTTTTTCTTGGAACGGTTCAAAGAATTATGGTGTTAAAGGTTTTGTACGTGCAAATTCCGACACTGCCGATCATCATGTTGGTGTTTTGGCCAGTGTTGATGCAAAAAATGGGTTAGGTACCGCCTTGTGGGCAAAATCTACTGGAACAAGAAGCGGGAATGCAATTTATGCGGAGTCATTAAATGATAGTTCAAACATTGGAATAAATGCTTTTGCAAAATCAAGTAGCTCAAATAATACTGATCAATATGGCATTAAAGGAACAGCAGAAGGTAGTGGAAGTACTGGTACAGGCGTTCATTACGGAGTTTATGGAACTGCAAATGGTTCTGGCCTTAATAATATTGGAACATATGGACTAGCCCAAAGTACAAGCAGTGCAGCAAATTCTGCAAATAGGGGCGTATTTGGAAATGGAAATTCAACAAGTTCAGTTTTTAATCAAGGTGTGCTAGGAATTGCTATTCCAACAAGAAATTCTACTACAGGATATAATGCTGGAGTATTGGGAGAAGCAGCAGGACACTCTAATACAAATTATGGTTTTATTAGTTTGAATTATGGTACTGGTAATACGAATTATGGTAGCGCTGATTTTGCATATGGAAGTGTTACAGGAAGTAAAAAGAATATAGGTTCATATGCATATGCGTTTGGAGCTGATACCAATATTGCTGTTAGAGCTTATGCAAAGGATGATGCTGGTTCTGTTAATTATGGAGTGTATTCTGAGGTTGCCGGTATTGCAGGTTCTATGGCTGGCCGATTTATAGGTAATACCAGAGTAGAAGGTAACTTAGTTGTGACAGGTTCAATTAGTAAAGGGTCTGGTACCTTTAAAATTGACCACCCAGATGATCCAGAAAATAAGTTTTTGGTACACAGTTTTGTTGAAAGTCCAGATATGATGAACGTATACAATGGAAATGCTATAACAGATGCAAACGGATTTGTTACTGTTGAATTGCCAGATTACGTTGAAAATGCCAACAAGGATTATCGTTATCAGCTAACGCCTATTGGTCAGTTTGCCCAATGCATTATCAAAGAAAAAGTAAAAGGAAATAAATTTGTTATTCAGACTGACAAACCAAATGTGGAAGTTAGTTGGATGATTACTGGAATTAGGAGTGACCCTTATGCAAATCAAAATAGAATTGTACCTGTTGTGGATAAAGACCAAAATGAAAAAGGAAAGTATTTGCATCCTGAGGCTTATGGAAAAGATGACTCCTATAATATGTATCAGCCTTTGGATCTTGGCAATGCTAAAGAAGAATTCGAAATGGTAAAAAAATCTTCAGCAAATCCAAAAGTAGAGAAGTAAGATTTCAGTTTATTTGCTTAAATAAAAAGAAGCCCTTTTGCAGCAAGTGTAATGGGGCTTTTTTAGGTTTTGTGAATTGATAATGTGTAAATTTTTTCATTCCGATAGCTATTAGAATTACAGAGAATGCTATCGAAATGCATAGCAGCAGCAGAGATCTGCTGAATTGAATTGATAGGCATTATTATTTATTTCGAGAAAAGGGCAATGTTTTATCTCAAAATAATAACAAACCCTATCTTTGGCCACCAAATTCATAATTAACTCCCCCCACCTTGTATGTTTAGATATTTAATTGCGACAGGATTGGCAATATTCATGTTTGCTCAATTGTACACTCAAGAAAGAGGTTATAGTAAATATCGTTACCCTTCTGTAGTGCCCGATTTATATAGTGTAGATGTGCATAATGAATATGATGAATTAAGGTCAATTAAAGTACGAGCAAGGCGTAAAAAGAAAATATCATTCGCAGAAAATTATGCCTTCGCTAAAAAGTCCATGTTCGAGTCTGGAATGATTTATATGGATTGGAAGGAGGCAGAAGATTTTTAAATGAGATCCTTCAAACCATTATACCTGCGGAACACCAATCAAAATGTGAAGGTTTAAGAGTTTACCTTACTACTGAAACGCATTACAACGCCTATGTAATGGTGCAGCCTGAGATTTACGTAACAACAGGCCTTTTAGCAGGTGCTGAAAATGAAGCAGCATTAGCAGCAATAATTGGTCATGAATTATCCCATTTTTTAAAGGACGATACACAGACAGATTATTTCCGAAAAATAAGACGAAAGGATATTAAAAAGCAAAAGAATAAGCACCAAGATTTAGGGGGTATTGATTTTTATAAGGCTGCGGCTGAAGGCCATAAGAATCAGCAACAAGAAAAATCGGCCGACAGTCTCGGAATAATAATGGCGCACAATGCTGGGTACGATGTTTCTTACGCCGCTTCCAATTTCTTGCAAATGATTGATATTCAAAAACGACAAATTGAGTCTTCTGAATACCTGCAATCAATGAAAGATTCGGAAAAAGAAAAGCTGTTAAAGAAAAGCAAGGTGCTGGCAGACCATCCGGAAACAGCGCTTCGCATAAAGTATCTTGAAAACTACTTAGAAAACAATGTTGGTGAAAAAGAAGAATTGAAGGAATACATTGTTGGAAGCGAAAACTTTAAAGAGCTTCAAAAGCTCATTCGAATTGAGCAACTGAGTCAAATGCTAATGACTAATGATTTTCGGGGATGTATAGAAACCTCCTTTAAACAATACTTGTTTTATCCAAATGATGAGGTGAATTTCTATTATCTGCACGAATCGTTGAGACGGTTTTTATACCTTGATGATGAAAACGCTGACAAACCATTTCTTACCGAAAACTTGGAAAAGTATTTTGGAATTAAGTTTGGAATTCTTCAGGATATTTCATTTTTAGTAAGAGATTCAGCCAATATTGAAAAGATTGCCACGAAAGAACTAATCGATAAAAAGCCCTTTAATACATACGAGGAAGCTATGGTTTATTTTACGGATTTTGGCGAAAAGAACGACTATAAAGAATCGTATTTGACCGCTGCCTTGTACAATTTTGAAAATGAATCTCGTGATATGTATTTGGCCAAGTATTTAGCTAAAGACAGTGTTTTATATAGGTCATACGCCAAAGCGATGCTCACTGAACAGTTAAACAATCAAATTTTGACTGAAGGCAGAGATGTTGTGGTTATTCCTGATGTTGGATTTTATAAAGAAACTAGATTTGGAATGATACCAAATAAGTTTAAATCGATAGAAAGAGGACCTACTTACGTTGAAGCAATGAATTCCCTTTGTGAGAAAGAGTTTAAAACGAAAGAAGTGGTGGACTTATCTACAATCAAATTAGAAAACTTTGATGAATATGTCTACCTAAACTCAGTATTGTCTATGACCGACGGCTTAGGAAATGAAATTTCGAAAAACAACTTGCAAGAAAGTTTATGTTCAGGATTTGAAGGTAAGGTAAGTACTGAACAAATTAAGTTCAAAGAGATTCTAAGTAAATTGGACTCTAACAAAAAAGACATTTTTATTCTATCGCCTAACATGTGGTACACTTTCACGAATTATAAAATACGGTCTATTGAACGATTTCGTGTTTACGATCTAAACTTTAAAGATCGTACGCTGAATGGCTTGTGGATTTATGCATATATGTATCCAGTGTTGAGAGGTGTCTCAGGGTTATTTGGAAGAACCTTCGATTATTATGCAGTGGATTACACCTCTTTTCATATCGAAAATCAAATTAACTATTACGATCAAATTATCATTAATGCTAACCTGAATAAGGTGTTTCTTCAGAATACAATGTATCAAATGATTGAGACAAATAGAGACATGATGGAATTGAGAACTAAAGATTTGGAGGAAGCAAAATGAAAATAGTATTAAGTATTCTCACAGGAATTATTTTTACATGTAATCTTATTGCTCAAAGTGATGGTGGGTCTAAATATATCGCGCATTTTGACGGTGGAAAAGGTTTTTTTGGAAAGCAAAATAGGATATCTGTTAACCTATTACAGCCCTTGACTCAAAAAGCATTTGGTCTGAGTTATGATCGTGCTTTAAAACGAAAATTATCATTTGCGGCTTCTCTTTCTATTGGCAAACAGGATTTTAATAAAAGTTCTTTAATAATAAGTAAGTTTCCTCAAGTGTCTAATTTTTCAATTTTCTCAATTGGGTATAGAAGAGGAACTCGAATTGGTTTGCCTGCATTAGCGGGTTCGTATTCTGGTTTAAACCTAGCGTTAAGTATGTCCACTAACAAAGTTTCGCCGCCCGTTTTTGGACAGGTAAACAGTGGGGTTGACTTTGCTAGTAAAGGGCTTTTATCGCCTTATGAAGTGAAAGAAAAACACCTGGGAATTGAATATGTGGCAGGAAATGCATGGGTTGTTGCTCAGCAAATACAAATTGATTTCAGTATGATATTTAGAATAAATTATAGATTTCAATCTAAGTCCAATGCGGTGAGTACAGATTTAACTAGACAGACTCTAGAAGGCGACCCATACATGTCTGCACCTAGGTTTATGCCTGTAAATATTAGAGATTATACTACAACAGAAGGTGAGATTGCGGAGAAAATAGTGGCTACTGTTATGCCTAGACTTAAAGTGAATTACTTGTTTTAGGGCAGTTGAATTTAGATTAAGGATTAATAATCTTGTTTACGTTAGAGATAACTGCATTGCCATATATCAATTATAGTAAGATTACTTGTTTTTCTTTCCTTTAGATTTTGCCTTTGGAGGAGTAACATCTTCGCTTAAATCCGAGTTGCCATAACGAAAGCCTATCGTTTGGTTTTTAATGGCTACTGCTTCTTCAATTTCTTCAGTCTTTTTAGTCAAATTTTCAAGTGGTCCACAGTGGTCGTCAATTGTTTTTATGTTAACGCCCATTATTTTGGCTAATTCATCATGCAGCATTTTTTCTTCCTGCTGGAATACGCCATTTGATACCGCTATATCTCTGATTTCTGACAATACCTTTTTAATTACAATCTCGTCAATGGTATCTGTATTGGCAATTTGATTTGCAATAATGAGTAAATGCGTTTTTTGCTCATCTTCAGGATAAGAATTAAACCATTGAAGCGATTCACGCATAATCATTTCATATTGGTCAACGTTTCGGTAACTCAAATCGAGCCATTCGGCAATTTTTCGTTTGATGGACATTTCCTGAGCCAATGTGATTTCATTATTAGAAAGCTTGGCAAAGCCTATGTACAGAAAGGTAAGTAGGTGATAAAATGAGGGGTTTTCCATTATTCTTTTATTTTTCGTTCAATTCATTAATCAATTCTAGGTCTTTTTTTTCGTTCAATTTTTTTTCCTTCTTCACCAGCAAAAGGCTTTCGTTTGGATTTAAACGCTGGTTTTTTAGCAGCAGGTGCAGGTGCTTTAGGTTTTCTTGCCGCTGAGTTTTCCTCGGGCTTTTTGCGCTCCATTACACCGCGCTTTTCAATCACTAGCCCATTCAAGAAATTTCTTAGGATTTGATCTTTAAGCTCCATGTATTTAGTATGTTCTTCTGCACGGAAAAACGCACCCAATTCGCTCTTAGTTATATCGTAATCAACATGTTTCAAAATTCGAATAATATCATCGTCTCTCAATTTAAGAGCAACTCGAATTTTCTTGAGTATATCGTTGTTCGTTAATCCCATGCTAATATCCGTATTTCGATTTCCATTTTTCCCTGAGGTCTAATTGTATTCCTTGCTCGCGTTTGTTTGTTCCGGGAACATAAAATGCTTTTCCAACTATTTCTTCTGGCAAGAACTCATGCTCCACAAAGTTACCTTCATAATTGTGCGCATATTCATAATTTTTTCCATAATCCAATTCCTGCATCAATTTGGTAGGTGCGTTTCTTAGGTTCAACGGAATAGAAAGGTTTCCAGTATCCCGCACAAACTTTCTAGTTTCTCTTATAGCCTTGTATGTTGAGTTGCTTTTTGGTGAGGTCGCTAAATAAATAACCGTTTGACTGAGTATGATATCGCATTCTGGATAGCCAATTTTAGCCACTGCATCAAAACAAGTATTTGCCATTACTAGGGCAGTAGGGTTGGCCAACCCAACATCTTCTGAAGCAAAAATGAGCATGCGTCTCGCAATAAATTTCGGATCCTCGCCACCTTCAACCATTCTGGCTAAATAGTAGATAGCTGCATTAGGGTCAGAACCACGCATGGACTTAATAAATGCGGAAATCACACCGTAGTGCATTTCACCAGCTTTGTCGTAAAGTGCTGTGTTTTGCTGAATGGTCTTAATAACCTTATCGTTGTCAATGGTTATTTTCTTTTTGCCATCAGCCAAACTGTTTACCACAATTTCAAGCGTATTCAACATTTTACGTGCATCACCACCGCTTAATCGAAACAATGCTTCTTCTTCTTTAACTTCAATTTTCTGCGCGCCCAAGTATTCGTCAGTGGTTAATGCTGATTTTAGTAAGTCTTGTAAGTCGGCTTTCTCAAACGATTTTAAAACATAAACTTGACATCGAGAGAGCAGCGCAGAAATAACTTCAAAAGAAGGATTCTCGGTTGTAGCTCCAATCAACGTTACGGTTCCTTTTTCAACTGCACCCAACAAGGAGTCTTGTTGTGATTTTGAGAAGCGGTGAATCTCGTCAATGAAAAGAATCGGATTATTGGTTCCGAAAAATTGTGATTTTTCAGCTTTTTGAATCGCTTCTCGCACATCTTTAACACCGGAGTTAATTGCCGATAGAATATAAAATGGTCTTTTGAGCGTCTGACTTATAATCGATGCTAAGGTTGTTTTTCCAACTCCTGGAGGTCCCCAAAGAATTATAGAAGGAATTAGACCCGAATCTATGGAATTGCGCAAAACGGCGCCTTTCCCAACCAAATGCTGTTGACCAATGTATGCATCCAATGATTTTGGACGCAGTCGTTCGGCTAAAGGAGTTGTAGCAGATGTTGACACTAGAACTTCGCTTGAACGCTAAACAAAATATTCGAATTATTTGCGATATAGGCAACCCCACCAAGGTTAGCTTGATTAACACCTTGATCGTATCTGAAAATAGGAGAGGTATTACTAAAGGCTCTACCTTCTAATTTGAATTTGATATTATCGGTTGCAAAATATTCTAATCCACCAGAATAACTGAGGACTTCAAATTTGCCGGCAACGGGACTCATGTATATTCCATCGGGGTCGTTATAGGCTTCAAATCGCCCAGCAACGGCCCACTTATCAAATACATAATAACGCGCTAAAAAACTACCTACAAACAGTTCTGATTGCGTGTTAGTTACTCGATTATCGGCAAAAGCATAATCAAACCCAGCAACTAAATCCAGCTTTTCAAGTGGACTATAAGTTATGTAGAAGTTGTTGTAGAATACAAATACAGCAGTGCTATCTGGCGCGTCATTACTGTACAAGTTACTGTAATTAATCGTTAGCTTATCGTTTGGCGTAAATGTGATTTGCCCTCCAATGGCCTTGTTGGTATTTGCATCTGATTCGGTAATATTTTGGTTTCCATTAGCAATTGTAAATGAGAAATACCATTTTTTAAAAGGCTTATAACCCAATTTGGCGCCGGCTAAGTAATAGGAAGTCCATTCACTTGCTAAGGAATGTGAGGTCAATAAATTATCGAATGATAAGGCAGATTCAAAACCCATGTGCGAGGAGAACATTCCTACTGTTAATTCTAAGTCTTCTGTGAACCTATAATTGACATTTGCTTCATAGAGTGCATTTAGAAGTTGGCGTTCGTGCGCCATGTTTGCTGATGGGAAGTCTCCGAAATTCAATCCAATGTTAGCCGACATTTTACCTTTCACATAAGAGAAATCAGCTAAAGCCATGTTAATGCTCATTTGGTTGTGCTTGTTGTATTGGTATAAAAAATCTGGGCGATTATGATTGAATGGCTCGTTGAAATCGTAGCTGTAATAAAAATCAACTGCAAATTGCTGAGAGAAGCCTTCTTTTAAAGAATCGAGTTGAGAAAAACCGGTAATTGAACCGAGTAATATTCCAAATGCAAGAATTAGTTTTTTCATAATTAATCATTTAAGCTTTTGCTGCCTTGCGTTTAATCTTGATATCAAACGCTGCAAAAATAATGGACATTAATGGGCTGAGGTAGTTGAAAAAGCAAAAAGGTAAATACACAAAAGTTGCTACCCCAAGCACCGCACTTTGAGTCGCGCCGCAGGTATTCCAAGGAATTAAAACCGAGGTTACGGTTCCGCTATCTTCTAAAGTTCGACTTAGGTTAACGGGTGCTAAGCCTTTGGCATCAAAAGCATTTTTATACATCCTTCCGGGAACAACAACAGCTAAATACTGGTCGCTTGCTGTTAGGTTGATAAAAAGGCAAGACCCTACGGTCGTTGCAACCAAGCCGCCGACCGATTTTACTCCTGCTATTAACCAGCCTGCAATGCGTTCTAATGCTCCAATAGCCTCCATAGCTCCACCAAAAACCATAGCGCAGATAATGAGCCAAACGGTATTTAACATTCCAGCCATTCCTCCCGAGCTTAGCAAATCGGTTAAAGCTGCATTTCCGGTTTGTATGCTGGTTTCAGAGCCCGCGGCAGAAAACAATACATAATAGCTGTTTTGAAAATAATTTGATTTACCACCAAGCCTTTCCAATAGTTCTGGTTGGAAAATAATTGCACATAACGCAGCGCTTAAAACGCCAACAAATAAAGCGGGAATTGGGTCCACCTTTTTGATGATTAGAAAAACTACGAGGGCTGGCACTAAAAATAGAAATGGCGTGATATTAAAATTGGAGATTAATGCGCTGTTTAATTCCTCCAAGCCAATCGCGCTCGACTCAGGCGTATAATTCAACCCAATGATAAAAAAGAGAATAAGATTGATAATATACGAAGGCACAGTAGTATAAAACATGTAACGAATATGATCAAATAAATGCGCGCCGCTTACTGCTGCTGCTAAATTGGTTGTATCGCTCAATGGGCTCATCTTGTCTCCGAAATATGCGCCAGTTATAATTGCTCCGCCAACAACTGCTTCGCTAAATCCTAGAGCCTTTCCTATTCCAAGTAAGGCAATCCCAATAGTAGCAATAGTGCTCCAAGAACTTCCAGAAGCTACCGATATAATGGCACAAACTACCGAAGCCGCAACCAGAAAATAGGAGGGATGAGCGATTTGAAGTCCGTAATAAATGAGTGCTGGAATAACTCCGCTAATGAGCCAAGTTCCTGCCAGAGCGCCAATTAAAAGCAAAATAATAATTGCACCTAAGGTAGAATTGATGGCGTTTTTAATGTGTTCTAAGATGGTTTCAAACGATAAGCCTTGACTAAATCCAATTAATGTGGCAACCGCTGCAGCTAGCAGAAGAGCCAATTGATTTGCTCCTCCTAAACTGTTGTCACCGAAGAAAAAAACATTAGCCGCAAGCAAGGGAATTAAAACAAGTATTGGTGAGAAAGACTTTAATAAACTAATCGGTTTTGTTTGCTGCATACTTGCTCCAAATATAGTTTAATGAGTTGCAATAGTTTGCTGACGTCGACTTCTAAAAAATTCAATTAATCCCCAAATAATTACAATCACGTATTCAAATGCTATTATAAAGCTACTTTCTTCGTAAGGCAGAGTTCTGTAGGTGAAGTAAGTAAGGCCTATTAAGTAGCTCCAGACTATAATATACTTGAATTCTTGAAAGGTATTCAGCGCTAACAAAGTCACTAAATACCAAGGGTGTACTACGGCGGAAAAAAGATAATAAAGTGAGTGGATCCAGAAGCTGCGGTGAATCAAATCGTTAAAACTGGCTTTTTTAAAAGCTAAACGCAACACCGCTATTGCGGGAATGAGTGCCAATGTAAATGCAATCCATTTTTTACTCTCATTACCAGCGACATCCATTAGAATGCTGTAGACGAAAGAATTAAATTGGAAACTCTGAAAGTAGAGATCAACACTATTGAGCATATTCAGCGCCAATTCAAAATTGAGAAACGGGGCAAAAAGTAAAGCGCAAATAATAGCCACAACACTTATGTATTGAGTGGTTTTGATAAACCCTAGAACAGGTACGAGGAGCGGTAAATAAAGCAAAGGAATTAGCTTGGTACAGACTCCAAATGCCATGAAAATTGCCGATACCGCCCAACGATCTGTTTTGAGATAATAAAATGCCATGATTAGAAAAGTGGCCATTAGTCCTTCGAAATGTAAGTTCCCCGATATTTCTATAATTACCAAGGGGTTTAAAAAGTACAACGCGACTAGTTCAGGCTTTTTATTGAGGTGTTTTAGCAGTTTAATTGAATATTGAAAAAGCAATACCTCTCCAGCGATTAAAACTAACTTAATGACCAATTGAGCCTTGAAAAATCCTAGGGGAGCTATAAGCGCAGCTAATCCAAAAATGAATTGATTGATAGGGGGGTAAATGGCAAAGTACTGCGGAGAATTTAGGTGCGGATACAATTCCTTGAGCCCAATTAAATCGCCAGGGTTTTCATTGAAGTATTGCGGTATAAACTGAAATGGATTTTCACCTTGCACCCAAAGCCGGCCGTCCCAAAGAAAGCGATAAATATCGTCGCTTAATGAAGGGGTTTCAAAGAGGAATACTAGTCGAGAAATTATACCGATAATAAAGATAGACGAAATACTGAGCTTACTTTGAATGAGGTAAAAATAGCCAACGAAAAGCGCGGTATATACTGCTATAAATGAAATAAATTCTACTCTAGGGATAGCTAGAGCTATCAAAGAATAGCCAATTATAAGAAGGCCAATTTGTCCAATAAACTTTGTTTGGAGGAGTTCTTTTATCACCTTACAAACCTAAGGTTTGCTGGGTTTGAAAAAAAGTAAGGAAAATTACTTTTTTAGTTTAGTGTTAGTTTACCATTACAAGCTCTTCAACGCTCCAAGCGTCTGGCTTTTCGGAAAAAAGTGCTTTGGTTGCTGGCCAAACTATTCCAAAGGTATCTGAGTGTCGGTAATTATTAAGATCCTCTTGACTTTCCCACCAGCTGTATGTCATGAAAACAGTTGGGTTGTTGATATCGCGCAATAAAGAAAGTTTCTTACAGCCTGGCTGTTGAGCTATCTCCTGTTTGTGTTTATCAAATAACGCTTGAAAATCCTCAACCGAATCTGGTTTAAAGGTCATTTTGACGATACGTGTGATCATAATTCTGCAAATTCAACGCGAACAACATCGTTCACCTTAAGTCCCATTAAGTTTGAAGAGTGTCCCAAGTTCATAGCAATTTCCAAGTAACCTGAAGAGTTGAATAAGGCCAATCGTTCGCCTTCCTTAGTAGAATGGTAGTTACTGCTCAGCCTCCGAATATTGTAGCCTCTCAGTTTGGTGGAAATGGTAAAATCACGCCCTTTTCCCAATTGATTAAAATGCGATTCCGTTATGTTGGTAATTGCATTTCCAAAAGAATCTACATAAATTACCTCTCCGCGAATATTCTCACCCTCAGACCTTGCCTGAATAATATCTCCTTGGTTGAGCGAATTTCTCGATGTTCCTAAAACCTCTAAGGTTCCGCCGCGCGCCAAATGTGCTGCCGCTTTTGCAAAAACATCCTTAGTAGGAAAGGATTCCTTTGCAGTATCTTTTTGAACAGTAAGTGTAAACACTTTGTCAGGAGCAAATTCCAATAAGTAACTAAAAATACCATTATCAGCACCGATAAAATAATGACCATCGTACTCTAGAGCAACATGATCGATAGCTTCAATTTGTTCATTTTGTTCTAGTAATGCATCGCGTGTATGGGTCATTACGCCAATGATATGTATACTGCCTTTTGGAAAGTGTCGGTAAGCATTCTTAAGCACAAAGGCCGCTTCTAAAATATTATACTTGCTTATACCATGGCTAATGTCTTCAATGTTGATTTCAGGAAACAATGTATACAGCGTTCCTTTTACGGCTGCTGCGTAATAGTCCTTGTATCCAAAATCAGTAGTTAGCGTAACGATTGCCATGAGTAAAAACTAGTAATTGCCTTTAGTTTAAATATCTTTGCCTAGACGCAAAAATAAACAAATGCTTCGCCATATTTTGACGTTTATCGAGCTTTAATTTATGGTTGAGGTAATTTATATAAATATCACATAATCAGTATACTTGCAAGAAAGAGTAATTGAATTCGAAGCTGTTAATCCAGTAGAAATATTTGGAACAGAAAACAGCAACATAGATTTACTAAAATCCTATTTTCCGAAGCTAAGAATAATTGCACGGGGCAACACCATTAAAATAATGGGTAGCGATACCGAAATGGATAGGCTGGAATTAATTGTACACAGCATGTACAAGTTTTATCAGAAATACAACCAATTGCACCCAAAGGATATTGAAGCCATGATTGCCGTAGATGGCGGTAGTAAGCCAGATGAATCTGACAATGCAGTTATTCTGCACGGTGTTCATGGTGAGCAGATAAAAGCCCGTACTCCAAATCAGCTGGAAATGGTTAAGCAGATTGAGACACACGATATGTTGTTTGCTCTTGGTCCTGCAGGAACTGGAAAGACATACACTGCAGTTGCATTAGCCGTAAGAGCTTTAAAAGATAGAGAAGTAAAAAAGATAATTCTAACACGGCCTGCTGTAGAAGCTGGGGAGAATTTAGGTTTTCTTCCCGGAGACTTAAAAGAGAAATTAGACCCTTATTTGCAACCTTTATACGATGCACTTCGAGACATGATTCCCTCAGAGAAGTTGAACGACTTTATTGACAAGGGAGTTATACAAATTGCGCCACTTGCTTTTATGCGTGGCCGTACTTTAGATAAAGCTTTTGTTATTCTCGACGAGGCTCAAAATGCCACCGAAAGCCAGCTAAAAATGTTCTTAACTCGAATGGGGAAATCGGCGAAATTTGTAATTACAGGCGATCGTACTCAAATCGATTTACCTCCCAAACAAAAGAGCGGTTTGATTCAAGCTTCTGAATATTTAGAAGGAGTAGATGGTATTGCGTTTATCCATATGACTGGGGCAGATGTTCTGCGTCATAGATTGGTGCGCAAGATTATCGATCGATATCAAAAATTTGAAGAAACATCCACTGATAATTTAAAAAATTAGAATTGAACGAATCATTGGAGTTTGGAAACAATGTTTTAGAATTTGTAATATATTTTCACCCTTCGTCATTCCCGAGAAATCGGGAATCTCTTTTTGAAGTGAGATTCCCAGTCGAGCTGGGAATGAAGAAATAGGATAATAGTAACTTTTAAAAAGAAATACAATGAGTAACACACTCGGAACTACCAACTTCAATTTTCCTGGACAGCTAAATCATTACAAAGGAAAAGTACGAGAGGTTTATACCTTGGAAAACAACCTGGTAGTTATGGTAGCGAGTGATCGTATATCGGCTTTTGATTATGTATTACCAAAAGGCATTCCTTACAAAGGGCAAGTGCTGAATCAGATCGCTGAGTTGATGTTGGACGCTACTACTGACATTGTTCCGAATTGGAAAATGGCAACTCCAGACCCTAGTGTGACGTTAGGAAAAACCTGTAAGGTGTTCCCGATTGAAATGGTGATACGAGGTTATTTAGCCGGGCATGCATGGCGTGAATACAAAGCTGGAAAACGCATTTTGTGCGGTGTTGTAATGCCTGATGGCATGAAAGAAAATGATAAATTTCCAGAACCAATAATCACCCCAGCTACCAAAGCAGAGGAAGGGCACGACGAAGATATTGCTAGAGAAGAGATAATCAAACAAGGCATTATTTCGGAAGCTGATTATGTGATGTTGGAAGAGTATACACGTCAACTTTTTCAGCGTGGAACAGAGTTAGCTGCAGCGAGAGATTTAATTTTGGTAGATACCAAATACGAGTTCGGCCGCGATGCTGAAGGCACTATTCGTTTGATTGACGAGATTCATACTCCAGATTCCAGCCGCTATTTTTATGCAGAGGGTTATGCAGAACGGCAAGCCAAAGGCGAAAAGCAAAAGCAACTCTCCAAGGAATTTGTACGTGAATGGCTCATGGAGAACGATTTTCAGGGCCTTGAAGGGCAAACTATGCCATATATGCCCGACGAGTTTGTAACGCTGGTTTCTGAGCGTTATATTGAGTTGTTCGAAAACATTACGGGTAAAGCTTTTGTAAAAGGAGATATTTCAGGGATTGAAAGTAGGGTGGAGAAGAATGTGCTGGGTTGGTTAGCTGGCTAAACGTGCACTAATTCAAGTGTGGCATTGAAAAGTTTTAAACTCCAAATTAGTGGAGTTCCTTTTTTTTATTTGCTCAATTTAATTTTTCAAATTCTAAACAGGTACCTTCTAACTGCTATTCTATTCCAACATTCCTCGTGTTTTATTTTTTGTGCTGCTTTTATTGAGAGGTATTAGAGTTACAAAAGCAAGACGGTTTATTTTAGAACTTCAGTCGAAAGTGTTGATTCGCTTTTATTTAAGTTGTTTTCTTTCTTTTCTTCGGGAGAATTTAACATGCAGAGTAGAGCAGTTAAAACCATTGCTATCGTTAAAATTAGTTTCATTTTTCTCATATTCTTTTAGGTTATGCCATATCTAAAAGACTAATTTCACTTATTCTGCGTACTAAATTGTACTTTTCAGGCATAATATTATTCCTCATAGGCATAAAATGATTCCAAAAGATATTGGCTCTATAATTCTCGCGCTCCGGCTCGAGAAAGATATTTCCCAATCCTACCTTGCTGAAAAATGCAACTGTGTTCAATCTACCATTGCTCGAATAGAAAGTGGAAAACGAACTCCGAGTTTAACGATGCTCGATACTATAGGTAAGGTGCTCGCGGTAAATTTAATTGCGTTATTTGGTGATGTGCATAAACCTAAACCGATTGCTACTACTCAAGGTTTAGTGGAGGAAATGCAGCTGTTTGTGGTGAATGCAAATCGAATTATAGAGCAATTGAATACTAGAAATATGGAGCTGGAAAAGGAAGTTAAAGCGATTAAGGAACGCTTAGGAATGGATTAGTTAGCCTAAGTTTTTAAAGGACGCTAATAAAGTGGAGCGAGTTTTAAAACTTGCCTATTTAATTGCTGGCTGAGGCGCCATTGCTAGTGCTGTTTTATTTTTATTTATCACAATAAGACAAGACCAAACGACCCACCAAGCATCTACTCCAAAAGTGATTTTTTGCAAAAACGGAAGGTAGTAGAATCCAATTTTAGTCTCAAAAATAAAGAAGACAATTATGCTCAATGTGTAACAGAGGTATACCAGTTTTTTCAATCCTTTTTTGTTGGAATTCTGTAATTCAATGAAGAAGGGAATTAGTGCAATAGTGCCTAGAATGCCAGTAATGGTTACAATTTCATCGTGATAGTCGGTATACATAAAAATAAAAACCGTCATGGTGCTTACCCCAAAAAAGGCAATCAATTTTGTATTTCGGTTTTTTATAGGGAATATCTTTGGCAAGACATAGAAGAAGGAAATCATGGTAAGGCTCAGAATTAAGTGCGAAATGATTGCCAACAACCGCGCGTGATTTGTAATTCCACCAGGTGTGATGGGATGCATCACATCGCACAAAAAGTTGTGAGAAAAACTATAACCAATAGCATTGGGATAATTAAATGAACCACCAGGATAGTCTGCAGCGGCAAACGCAAAAACTAGGACATATAAAGCTAAGCCGACAATTGGAAAATAGGGTAAATAGTTATTTTCGAACTTATTCATTTATATGGACTTAGACATAATGAGACGCATTTGGTTCTATGCTAAATAAAATATTTTAGGGTACTCATTAATAGTTCGAAATTACAAATTCGCACTTTTAGAAGCACGCTTTAGTTTATCGTTTAGTGTTTTTCCAAGACCAGTATCGGGTAGTTTTTCAGCAATAATTAGATCTAATTTCATGCTATCTAGTCGATGCAAGGCGGCGTATAAATTTTTTGCAGCCTCGGTTAAATCTCCAGCTGTTGAAAGTACTTCTTGATGCTCAACAACGGTTTTTAATTGATGTTGAAACAACAGTACGCCTATTTTTTTATCTGAATGAGCCTTTAGGAGCTTTTCGATTTCATCTGTAACATAAGTAGTTGTGGCAGGGGCATAATGACGAGAAAGCATTCCGGGAGAAGCCGGTGAAGCATCATTGTTTTGATTTTTAACGATTACTCTTCCTATTTTATCTTCAATCTGCTCTAATGCCAAAGATCCAAGCCGATAAAGCACAGGTGTTTCATTTTCAAAACCTATAATAGTCGATTCAATACCTCTTTCACAGTCGCCGCCATCCAGTATTAGCTCCAAATGATTTTCAAAGTAACTGCGCACGTGCTTGGCATTTGTGGGGCTTATAGATCCAAAAGGGTTTGCGCTTGGCGCTGCAAGCGGGTAATCAATCCGTTTTAAAAGTTCTAAGGTTAAAGGGTGATTAGGAACCCTAACCGCAACCGTATCTTTTCCTGAGGACACTGCATCAGAAATAATGGATTGCTTTTTTAACACTAGGGTCAATGGCCCAGGCCAAAATTCCAGTGCCAAGGTAAGTGCCGCTTCAGGAATAGCTTTAGCGACCTGATTTAGTTGGTCGGCAGTTGCTATATGAACGATTAACGGGTTGTAATGTGGCCTTTTTTTGAGAGCAAAAATCTTTTCAACTGCCTCAACATTATAAGCATTTCCTGCGAGCCCATAAACGGTTTCAGTAGGTATAGCTACAAGGTTATTGCTGTCTAAAACTCGCTTTGCTTCCGTTAGGTTGTCAGAGATCATGGCGCAAAGATTAGAAATCCTTCAACATGAACTCCTAACTATTTCTAATTTACTTGTTTATTCCAGTCAATTCTTCAGAGATAGTCCAAAGTTTAGGCTACCGTGTTATCTATTTTTTTCTCAGGGTGTAGAAAGCCATTCCATTTCTCGACTTAATCATCTTTCCTTTTTTAGACAGTTTCCATTTGGAATGAAAAGAACGCAAAGCGTTATGGTCTGTTAGCAGAAGATGGCTGTTTTTTATTTCCCAGTTGCCTTTAACATCAACTGGTGCATGTGGATTTGAAAAATCTTGGTAAGTGAAGGTATTGTCTTCATTCAGTATCAATTGAATTTGCGATGGATCATCATCACAAACTCCATAAGTTCCTATAAAACTTGTTGTTTTTTCGCTAGAAAAGGAGGATAGAATTAGCACTGCACTGGCGATCAATAAGGTTTCAATTGCTTTTTTCATGGGTTTTTTTAAAGGTGGATGGAAAATTGACCAAACACTTGATGAAGATAAATTAAAGATATTGAGTAGAAAGCAAAGTGGGAATTATTAATAAACGCTCCTTGTTTATTTAAAATTTACTCAAAGCGTTTTCCAATAAACTTAGAACTCAGCAATCGTGCAACACCCATATAGTTGGGGGTAAATAGTATTTCATCTCCAACCTTATATTTCCTTTTCCCCTCATTGGTACGATTTTTACCCAAATCAACTACCAGCATATCAGAAGTAATACCTACAAAGGATAGACTCGAGTCTTGAGCTTCTATATCTTCTTTTGCGACGTCGAGTAAGCCAAAATCTAGAATGGCTTTTACCGAAGTTTCGTTGATATTTTCTTCATCAAATTCGGCTGTGTGCCCAATGTTAGCATCGCTTATTATGCCTTCAGGCACAATCTTCTTTTCTTCTAACTCAATAATATTCGCCGAAAACTCAAATGTGTCGGTGTGCAACCCATTAAACTGTTTGTTATCTAACGGACTTAGTCCGAAAAATGCAGCTTCGCCTATTCTAAAGTGGTTAATTTCTTTGGGTAAAGTGCCCATTTCTATTAGGGGTAATGTAATAGATGTTCCACCAGAAATATATTTCAATTTTTTATTGAATTTGGCTGAGATCAACTCTTTGTATAAAGCCAATTGGAGCAATTTATCGTAAGAAGGTTCTACGCCGTACATGCAACCCAAGTTAGAGCCAATACCGACGACTTCTATATTAGAGAGCTTAAATACTTTTTCGTAAAAGTTCATGATGTCTGCGCGCTGCACTCCCTCGCGCAATTCACCCAACTCCACCATAATTATGATTTCATGGATCTTATCCATTTTTTTTGCTGCCTCATTAATAGCCTCTATGGTATTGAAAGAGCTGTTTAAGGAGATATCAGCATATTTCACCAAATCTTCGGCATACTCTTTTGCTGGAGGCTTAATGTAAATCGTGCTCATATTAGGATTTACCGCCTTTAAATTTTTCAAGCTGGTTATGCGTGAATCACCAACTGCGTTTATTTTTTCAATAACGTCATCAGTCAGTAAATTTTTTAAAAACTCTTTATCACCTGAAAACACTTTAGTAATCAAACTCCAGTGAATGTCGTGCTTAGCGAAAAAAGAACTGAGCGTCTTTATGTTTTCTTTAATTTTTTCGGTTTGTATAATCAATTCTGCCATAGGTATTTAGTTATTATTCGCGGAATATCTTGCGGGAAACGAGTGAGCAATTCGTAGTTAATCAATTGACTGAAATCGCTAAAAGATGATACCGAAAGCTCTTGCTCGTTCTGCTTTCCAATTAAAACTACCTCATCACCTTTTTTCACAGATTCATTTGATGTTACATCAACAGCTAGCATACTCATATTTACGGTTCCAACCACATCAAAGCGCGCCCCGTTAATAAGCACTTTGCCTTGGTTACTCAACGAGCGACTATAGCCCAACATAAAAACTAGGTAAGCAATAAATATCGATAAATCGACAATATGAATACCCATAGTTTATTTCTTCAAGCGCATTTCTAAATAAGGATTTGTAAACCCCATTAGCTCGTATAAAAATTTTGCTGGATTGTTAGCTTCTACATGAAGGGCAATATCTCCAGTAGCATGTTCAATAGCCTGTTTCATTATTTTTTTACCCAAGCCTTCGCCTCTATGATGTTTGTTTACAGCGACATATACTAAAATATTTTCTGGAATGTAACCACCCATACCTGTGTGGTTTATTACTACGGCACCCTTGATTTGACTTCCAGCATATAGACAAAGAATGAAACCACCAAATGAGGTAAACTCCTTCAGGGAATAGTTTATCGCTTTTTCAATGTCTTTTTTTGGATCCCCATATTCCTCCAAGTTTTCGAATAAAAAATTGACAATTTCAGATTTTTCAGCATCAGTTGGTTTGTTTAATGGGTCAAAGAGTCTTGTTTCAGTCATAGATAAAATTAGATTGCCCCCATAGTATAACAAGCTTAAGGAATAGCGATATATTTTATGGAGATTTAAGTAAAAACTTCAATTTTGAGTCAATTTTGAGCGATTTACGAATGTTTTGATACATTATTGACCTGTTTTTATTCAAAAACAGGAAAACAACTTCAAACTTCAACCTTAGAAATATTGACTGTTATTTGGAATGCGGAATTTTATTAATCACCTCTACATCGTGATTATGTAAAGTGCTATGAGACAAGATAATCGTTTCTTTTGAACCGTCATTTGCTTTTACTGCAAGGAGTTCAGTTTCATCAGCAGGGTTTGTCATGCCATCAAATCGGTAAGACCGCACAATATTAAGGTCGCTTGGTAAATATTGTTTTTTTGATTGCAAGGACACAATGCAGCTGTTCTCAGTTTTAAAGCTCTCTTTTTACCCTTCTTTTGTGAGCGCATTGACTGAATTAGATAGTGTGCTAAAGTTGTTGTAATCCATAAACCTGAGTTTTTTATTTTGAATAGCTAAATTTAAAGTAAGCTTCTGGAAAAAGCACAAAATCTATTAACGGTTTTTACAAAATCAAATCGTTATTTAAAGGAATTTATAACCACCGAAACCAAGCTTAAAATGGGCTAGCCAATCATATAATCATTTAATGCCTCAATCATACCCGCAAGTAATTCCTTGTTTTCAGGATCATCCATTATGGCATCCTTAAGTTGGGTATTTACTTCAATGATCTCTTCGTCGGTAGGCGCTGTTTTAAAAGATTCGACAATGGTCAAACATTCTAATGTGACCATGTAATCCGATTTGATGGCTAAGTTTACGATTTCATCTAAAAATGGAAGCGCATCTAATCTAGATTGCCAAAAGGTTTGCAGAATAAAAACTCGAATACCTTCGTATTTTTCTTCGTTTAAAGCGTCTATGAGCGGTTGAGCAGCGCCTTGATCTTTTAAATCATTTAGCAGACTAACTACGGTACTAAAAACGTTGTCATTTTCTGTTGCAGCTAATAAATCCAAAATCGGTGCGATTAAATCGGGATGCCCGTTTTCTCGAAGTTTTTTTATCGCTTTTATCGTTTTTTCTTCATCGTTAGAAGTAAAAACCTTTCTTAGACTTTCTTCTTGTTTTGCTAGTTGTGCTTTAGTTTTTACCACCTTCATTAATTGTAATTTCTTGCACCAAAAATTGCACTTCCAACGCGAACCATGTTGCTTCCACATTCCACAGCCAATTGGTAGTCACCACTCATGCCCATACTTAATGCTGTTAAGTTTGGGTTTAACTTTTGTTGCTTATGAAAAAAGGATTTTAGCCCTGTAAATTCTTCTTTTATTTGTTCTTGGTTTTCGGTATTGGTAGCCATTCCCATTAACCCAATAACCCGAACGTTTGGGAATTCACCGGCGTTTAGAGCGGAAAGTAAATCACTTGCTTCTTCATAAGGAAGTCCAAATTTTGTTTCTTCTTTTGCAATGCGAACTTGAACCAGAATATCAATGGTTCTTTCATTTTGGCCGGCCCGTTTTTGAATTTCCTTAGTTAATTTTCTGCTGTCTACTGCATGAATTAAATGCACAAATGGTGCAATGTATTTTACCTTATTGGTTTGCAGATGTCCAATGAGGTGCCACTTGATAGCTTTGGGAAGTGCTTCGTATTTATCGCAAAGCTCTTGTACTTTATTTTCTCCAAAGTCATGGTGGCCAATTCCGTAGGCTTCTTCTATTGATTCATTTGGTTTAGTCTTAGAAACAGCCACTAAGGTTACTCCAGCGTTTAGACTATCTTTAATTTCTTGTAAGTTTTTTGAAATGCTCATATCGACTACAAAAGTCTTGATTTATTTAGAACAAGCAGCTTAAAAGCCGTTAAAGAAGGGGCTACCGAATTCTATCTAAACTTTTAATGAGTTTTTCATCCTTTTTGATTGCGCGCAAGGCAAGCACTAAGAATACGACAGCAGCAATAGGCAAAAAGCTAGCAAACGTATAGTTAACTTGGGGCAAAGTTCCTTCAAGAATTCCATCTGGCAAGGTGGATATCGCAAAGAAAACTAGACCTACACTAGCAAGTTGAGCTACAACACTTAAGCTTACTAACCTAATTTGAAGGCTTCTCTTTTTGAAATTGAATATCGCGGAAATAGTAAGTAGAACACTAAAGAAAACAACTGCGCTTAGGCTCATATTTGGTGCTTCAAAAAGTACCGCATTTGTATCTTGATAATAGAGACCCATTACTTTCATAAAATACAAACTACCATTTACTTCGAAATTTGCAAAGCTTAAAAAAGCAAACAATACGGTAAGAATAACGGATACAAGCAAATAAACAGACTGAATGCGTTGAATCATAATTAATATTTTGATGCAAAAATAGCTTTCTCTATGCATTAACACTTGCTTAAGCATCTTAAAACTAGGCTTAGCTTAAGTACTATTCAACGAAGCGAATAGCGCAGTAGCATCAAATGGATTCTGGAAACTATTATTTTAATAAAAAAACTAAGTTTTGCTTCACCTTAATGGATTACACGCTGATTTAAACTGTTGACCGAAATCGATTTTTTACCATTTTAAACCAACCTAAACGATCAGAGTTTCGATAGAATAACCACACGACGATAGGAAGGTAAAACTCATTCAAGTTTTGCGGTAGAATTGCCCAAAATAGCAAGCAAAGAAGCAAGAGGGCGTTAATGCCATGCATCATCCAATTCAAAATTTTGACCTTGGGTGCAATGAGGTATGCTATTCCAAAAGGAAAGTACAGTGGCATTGCCCAAAGTATATTCCAATTTGGCCTTGTGCCATTGTGGTCTGTAATAAACCACAAAAAGAAAATAAGACAGCCAGCGACCCCTAGTGCAGTGTAGAGTAAACCATCAAAAGTGCCTATCAAAAAGCGAACTTTTGTCATTAGAATCAATTCGTGCAATATAATAAATGCGAGGAATAATACTATTGGATGAAACCATTTGAACCCTTCCTCAACAAAAGGTCGAGCATCTACAATGAGTTTATTTTCCGACACTAATGAGATTTCGCCATCTTCGGTAATTATGGTTGCTCTATCAAATTCATCCATTAAATAATCCGGAAGAAATGTTTTAAGCTTTGGCGTACAAACTTTATCACAAGGTGTTCCCAGCCCAAGATCGATTCCAGCATCAGACCAAGGCATTTGGCGCAGGTAAAGGTCAATCATATTTCGAAAAGTCTTTTCCTTTTCTAAGGCCAAAAAATTAAATTTTAATTGATCTCCCAGAACATTTTCAAAAACCTCACGTGGTCTCGTACTGCAATTGTCGTAAAAGAAATCGTAGAGGTAGTAACTGTTCTCTGGCTTTGCATTATTGATGAGAAATTCAAATGCTTGCTGCTTCTGAGTAGAGTCCAAGTTTAAAATCTGTTCTCTAACCCAACGATTTTCGTATTGGTAGCTTGCTACAAAACCACTATATGGTTCAATTGCCAGACGGTAATTGAGTTTACCCATTGTAAACTGAAAGTAGAAATCTTCAGAAAAAGCAAAGGTTCCATAATTGAAAGCTGCATCAATATTTTGCGCTTGGTCTTTAATCCTTATGGCGGTATGCCCAAAAATAGAGTAGAGGTCATTTCCAGGTCCGCAGGTTAGCAGGCTAATTTTTGCGTCTGGCGATAAATTAATTGGTTGTGCAATAACTGGTTTAGATAAAAAAGTTACTATAATGAGTCCTAACAGAAAAAGGTGCTTCATTAGAATGGAGTATTGAAATCTGTTAACGTTGGAAATAGAATATCGCGCTCAGAGTGAATGCCGTTTTTTGTTGGCCAATCGAAGCCAAAAGAGTCGTATCGAATGCCTCCGTCATTTGTTGGGCTGTTCACTGTACTCGTTAAATATACCATGCAAGTGTTGTCTTCTTTTACATAAAACCCATGTGCAGTTCCCGTAGGAAGGTAAACTCCCTTTGCATTGTTACCGCTCAATTCCACAGTAATAAATTGTCCGTAGGTTGTTGAGTTTTTTCGAATATCAACTACAACGTCAATCAAACTACCGGAAGTACAATACACAATTTTGGCGTGATCATCCGGTGGTGTTTGAAAATGCATTCCCCGAATTACGTTTTTGTTATTAACGGAATAAAAACTTTCCTTAAAATCGGTTTCGAGTCCTTGCGCTTTTAGTTTTTCTGCGTGGAATGTTTTTACAAAGGCTCCACGGTCATCTCTAATGTTGAAAAAATCGATTTCAAAAACACCCTTAATTTTTGTTGGAGTAAAGGTGTTCATTAATCGTTAAAAAATTTAGCGATTTGGTTTTCAGTAAAAGCTTTAATACCTTCTTCAGCTTTTGATGCCTTATACCAAGCTATTGTTTCTTGAACCGCTTCTTTTGCGTTGTATTTTGGTTCCCAACCGAGTTCTTTTTTTGACTTATCAATATTTAATCTCAATAAACCTGCTTCGTGCAATTTGTTAGGATCGGCACTAACATCATAGTTTCCTGAGCCCCAACTTTCAATGGCTGTTTCGACCAATTCCTGAACATTCATTCTTTCTTTTGGTTCGGGACCAAAATTGTAGGCTTGAGCATATTTTACTGGCTCCTGTTCCATTTTAGCGCCGAGCATAAGATATCCATGCAAAGGATCTAACACATGTTGCCATGGTCTTACCGAATTAGGGTTTCTTACTAAAATAATTTCGTCTGCAATTAGCGCTCGAGCAATGTCTGGAAGAATTCGATTTTCACTCCAATCTCCACCGCCGATTACATTTCCAGAACGAACCGAAGCAATAGAAATTTTATGTTCATCGTATTGTTCTGGATTAAAGAAGGATAATCGATAACTGCTGATGGCTAATTCACAGCAGGCTTTAGAATTACTGTATGGGTCGTAACCTCCTAATGGCTCACTCTCTTTGTAAGGGGCTTCACGTTCTTGGTTTTCGTATACCTTGTCGGTAGTTATCATTATACCCTTGCACGGGTGATTCAAATCACGCAAGGCATCTAATACGTGCACAGTTCCCATTACATTGGTCTGAAAAGTTTCTACAGGATTGATGTATGAGTCTATCACCAATGCTTGCGCTGCCATGTGGAAAATGAAGTCGGGCTTGAATTTTTCAATTTCTCGGTGTAGTTTTTCGCGGTTTCGGATATCACCGATTACGCTTTCACAATACAGCTCGGCTCGAACCTGATGATACAAGGCATTGTGTTCTAATGGAGGCAAGGAATAGCCTTTAACCTCTGCGCCCAATTGCTTGAGCAGAAGAACCAACCAAGTGCCCTTAAATCCAGTATGTCCTGTAAGGAAAACTTTTTTTCCTGCGTAAACCGATTTTAGTTCTTCAAAACTCATTTTTTACCAATTTTTCCATTTAGGATTTTCATCCCACATTTCATTCAGCTGTTGATTGTCTCGAAGGGTGTCCATGCATTTCCAGAATCCACCGTGTTTGTAGGCAACCAATTGATCTGCAGCGGTAATGTCTTCTAGCGGTTGACGTTCCCACATAATATCATCGGCATCATCATGCAAATAATCGAATATTTCAGGGTTTAAAATAAAGAAGCCCCCATTTATCCAAGCGCCATCTTCTTTTGGCTTTTCGGCAAATGCTTTTACGTTGTAATCTTTGTCAATTTCAATCATTCCAAAACGGCTGCCCGGTTGCACAATACTCATAGTGGCAATCTTACCATGCTTCTTGTGAAATGCAAGTTGATCTGCCATGTCAATATCACAAACTCCGTCTCCGTATGTAAGCATGAAGGGTTCGTTACCTACATATTTCTGAACTCGTTTTAATCGTCCACCAGTCATTGTTTCTAAACCCGTATCCACTAAGGTTACTGTAAACGGCTCAGCGTTAGTCTCATGAACAGTTACATTGTTTGTTTGAAGGTCAACTGTAACATCTGAATTGTGCTTAAAATAATTTAAGAAATACTCTTTAATCATGTAGCCTTTATAACCCAAGCAAACAATGAATTCGGTGTGTCCAAATGACGCATACGACTTCATAATGTGCCACAAAATTGGTTTTCCACCAATTTCAATCATTGGTTTTGGTCTAAGGTGAGATTCTTCAGAGATGCGAGTGCCCTTACCTCCAGCAAATAGTACGACTTTCATAATTTATTTTAGTCCTAGATTAGAAGTAAACAAATATATCAAATTAGCTAGGTGAGCGGCTCTTATGCTTGCTGATTGGTGGTGTTAATTAGAGTCAAAGTTTAAATTAATGCGTATTCTATTTTACGATCATTTCCACCTAGGCCTAATCGAAGTTCAGGCGTAGGAAATCTATTCCTACTTGGGAACCCCTTCCGTCACGCTTTGGCATAGCACCTTCCCCGTTGGGAAGGAACTTGCAAATTGAATTTGGCTTAATTAAAAGAAACTATTGGTCGACCTAAAGCCTTAAGAAATGCATTGTAAACTTGAACCAATCCATAAACGTCCATCTTACAGTATTCGATTAGATTATCCAGCTCCTGTTCTTCGTTTCTGTCGTGATGCTCGTCGCACAAAATTTGATACAGTTGCGAAGCTGCCCTTCCTGACTGAACAGATAAGGAATTGTAATTATTTGAAGCATCTACAGCTGGAAGTACATGTTTCATAGACGATAACCCTTTCATTGCCGGTAAGTAAAATTGCTTGTTTCTTATTGGTATAGCAAGATCAATGATTTTACTAATGATAATTTCAAGTTCCACAACATATTCTGGAAACTCTCTGATTAAGCCTCTAATGACTTTTTTTTCTGTCATTGGGTCATACACCAAGATAGAATTCACATTACTGCACTTTTCAATTAAATGCAGTGCAAATTGCTTTCTTGGGTCTTTTTTAGGAGTTCCAATAAACGAATGAAAACTAGGGGGTTGGTCAATAGACTCACATTTATACGCAGCAAATAAAAATGGGATGATTTGAAATGGTTTCACACCAATAAAAGGGGGTAAAGCCGGTAAATAAGCTTCAAAATCTAAAAACAAAACTGGAAACTTAATGTGGCTCATGAACTCAGTTAATCCAAGCTGATCCACATATTTTTCACCTTGGGTCTCAGATAGTAAACTACCAGCTTCGTACTTTGATTGCTGTAATTCGTTGATGGTTTGAATTCCATTGTTCCACCATTTAAATTTTGTTTCTCTCGACACTCGCCTGAGGTTGAAAACCGAATCTTTAGGCACATGTTTCCAGCAGTTAGATTTGAATTCACAGTTATAGGGACTTAGGCAGTATTCTCCAATGGGTATTTCAGGCGCTTGCTCTAGCGTTAAGGTTTTACGGAGTTTTATAATTGTAGCCTTAAGTGGCGCTTCGAGTTTATTTAGTGTCGGAAGTATATCTGTTTTTTTGAATAATTGATGGTGGTCTAATTTCTCAGCTCTTTTGTATTTATTGTTTATGGTAAGAAAATAGAAGTGAGAAATTTTAAGTCCAGATTCTTTTAAAGTATGCAGTTGAAAAGTTGCTTTTTCTTTACTGTTATCAGAAACTTTGGTTGATGACTTGACGATGAACGCTTTCCATGAACCCGATTTGTTTTTTTGCAAATAGTGAATGTCGCACATCAAATCATTTCCATAAAAAGAAGGGTTCGCCAAAACAGTTTCTCCATTTTCAATCGCCGCTGTTGTTGCTGCCACTGAAGCATCCCAATCTTTATTTTCTTCTAAACTTAAACGCGCGCACAAGAAAGGCTCTGTTTGAAAAAGCTGTGCAGCAGCATCGACCAGTTGATTGGAAGCCAGCTTAATGAGCTTTCCTTCATTGGGGAGGCTTCTCGTGTTTTTTGATCGATTTCTATGCAACCAAAGCGACTTGGAACATCTCGAACCACGTCCATAAGATGAACGACTAATTACTTTTTTAAAATCAATCAATTTTAAGTTTTCTCTTGTTGGCAAATTAATCGAATTTTTAATGGCGTCTTCTGAATTACTGAATTTATTCTATGTTATTTCGCATCAATTATAAAACCCCATTTTGAAACAAGGAAACGCCGCAAAATTTTTCATTTTCGTAACCATTTTGGTTGACGTTATTGGCATAGGAATTATCATTCCAGTGGTTCCTGAACTTATCGTAAGCCTTGATGGCGGCAGTATGAGTGATGCTGCTATTATTGGGGGCTGGTTAACATTTGCGTTTGCCATTATGCAGTTCCTTTTTGCCCCTGTAATGGGAGGACTTAGTGATCGTTTTGGTCGCAAGCCAGTTTTGTTAATGGCTCTTTTTGGATTGGGTTTAGATTATATTTTTCACGCTTTTGCGCCAACTATATTTTGGTTATTTGTTGGGCGTTTTATTGCTGGAATTTTTGGAGCAAGTTTCACGGTTGCTTCAGCCTACATGGCAGATATTAGTAAACCAGAGGACAAGGCTAAAAACTTCGGGTTAATAGGCGCTGCTTTTGGTTTAGGTTTTATTATCGGACCGGTCATTGGCGGAGTAGCAGGGCAGTGGGGAGTTCAATGGCCATTTTTTATTGCCGCTGGATTAAGCTTGCTAAATGTATTGTATGGGATTTTCGTAGTACCAGAGTCCTTGAAAAAGGAAAACCGAAGGCCATTTAGTTTTAAAAGAGCAAACCCAGTGAGCTCTTTGTTAAACCTTAGGATATACCCTAAAATTATGGGCTTAGTGTCAGGTTTTTTTCTAATCTACCTCGCTAGTAAGTGTGTAGAGTCGGTTTGGAGTTTTTATACCATGTATCGTTTTGATTGGGATACAGCCCATGTTGGCTATTCTCTCGGTTTAGTAGGCATTTTGGTGACCATTGTACAAGGTGGACTGATCGGAAAAGTGGTCAAGACTTTTGGAGAACACAAAACGATTTTTATCGGTTACATCTTTTGGATTATAGGAATGATTTTGTTTGGGTTGGCAAGCGAAGGCTGGATGATGTATTCCTTTATTGTGGTGTATTGTTTAGGTGGAGTAGCTGGGCCTACGCTTCAAGGTTTAATTAGTAATGAGGTTCCAGACAATGCACAAGGAGAGCTGCAAGGGGCATTAACGAGTTTGATTAGCGTTACTAGCATTATAGGCCCTTTATTGTTTACGTGGATTTTCGGAGTTTTCAGTGGGGTAGATGCACCATTTCATTTGCCTGGAGCTTCCTTCTTTTTGGGCGCAATCATAGCTGGAATTTCTATGTTTTTGGTGGTTCGAAGTTTAAAGAAAACCGCTTAGAATTAATCTATACGTATCGATTTTCCATCCAGTGAAGTAGTATTTTTCAGTTCTTTGTATTCTCTAATTCCTTCTGCTCCTTTTTTATTAGCCCACATTTCAAGTGTATCCCGGTCACCTTTATATTCATAGAATGGAACACCGAAGCCACAAGAGTTTTGAACTAAATCAACTTTTAAACTTAAGATTTGACGACTTCCAGATACAGCCGGGAATAAACTGATATACTCGTTCCAGTTTTCATTTGAAGGCAGAATAGCTTCTGCTTTTCCATACAATCTTAAAATATTCGGAGGCCCTTCAAAAGAGCAGAACATAATGGTCATTCTTCCATTTTCATCTACATGAGCTTGAGTTTCATTTCCGCTACCGGTGAGGTTTAACCAGATAACATGATTTGCGTCGATTACTCGAAATGAATCAATTCCTTTTGGAGAAAGATTTATGCTACCAGAATTTGGTGCTGTAGCTACAAAGAACATTTTTTGATTGGCAATAAAATCCTGTTCTTTCTGACTTATTTGATCTAACTTTCCCATGAATAATTCTGATTCCTGCTAAGTTCAAATAAACTAATTTTTGGATAAGGTTATGGTAAACTCTGCACCTTTATTTTGTTCCGATTTTAATTCGATCGTTGCATTTATCTTGTTGCAGATTAGTTTTACTACATATAAGCCTAGGCCACTGGATTTTTCATTATGAAGAGGGTTAGCACTTAACTTTTGGAATTTTTTGAATATGTTTTGTTGATCTTCCTTACTAAAACCTTGGCCTTGGTCTTTAATAGTTATTAGTACATTATCTTTTGTCTCAGAAGCATTGAGCTTCACATTAGTTCCGGAAGGCGAAAATTTAAATGCATTTGAGAGTAAATTTCTTATAACACTTGTAAGCAGGTATTGGTGTATGTTTATGACCGTAGTAATTGAATATACCTCAAACTTTATATTAGTTAAGGCAGATTTACCCTCAAATTCCTGCATTAATTCATCAAATACGTCGTGAACATTTACGGGAGACTTTACCGTACTCAAATCCTTATTCTCTAGTTCATAAATGGCCCATATGTTATCTACCAAACTTAATCCTTGAGCACTTACTTTCTGCATCTCTTTAAGCAATTCCATTGTGCTCTCGTTTAGATTTTCATTATCGTCTTCAACAAAATCGGCAACGGTTTTTAAAGCTGCCATTGGAGAACGAATGTCATGAAAAAGTATACCCATTAAGTTATCTTTATCAGTGACTATATCGTCTAGTTTTTTATTTTTATTTTCTAGGCGCGATAACTCAATTTGAATCGACGATCGTTTTGTGATGAAGCTACTTCAGAACTCGTTAACAAAGCGTTGAAGAATGGAGCTGCTTTACTCAACTATTCTCCTTAGTTTTTTATTTCTTTACGCTTCAATAAAAAAATTATGGAAGAGGTAATTTCGGATATTCCCATTTTTACAAATGACGCTGTTGTTTTTGGCATTCTTATAGGACTTTTGCTGGCCATTTTCAAAGCTGCCGAGAGTTCGACGTTCAGCGGTTTTTTTAAAGTTATACCCGCGCTGCTGTTGTGTTACTTTTTACCTTCTGTTTTTAGCACTTTGGGCATTATTTCTCCAAAGTGGATAGATATGTCTGCGGCAATTACGGCATTAGGCGAGAGTGGCTACGATATTTCTGGGATTACCAATTTTAAGGAATTAAAGAATTTCGTCTTAAACAATGATGTTAATCCAGACTTGATTAATCCATTCATTGGAAGTTCTAAAATCTATTTTGTTGCTTCTAGGTACTTGCTGCCAGCCAGTCTGATTTTGTTGACATTGAGCATTAACCTTAGGGAGGTATTTAAACTGGGGCCAAAGGCCTTGATTATGTTTTTTACCGGAACGGTTGGGGTGGTCATCGGTGGACCAATGGCTATTTTACTGTTTTCATTTGTTGCACCAGATGTTGTGGGTGGAGCTTCGCCAAATGAAGTATGGAGAGGAATGACTACCGTTGCAGGAAGTTGGATTGGAGGAGGAGCTAATCAAGCTGCAATGTTTGAAATATTTAAAGAGGGTGAAAAAAACTTGATTTCTGGAAGTATGTATTCCATGATGATTACTGTCGATATCATTGTAGCTGAAGTTTGGATGTTCTTCCTTTTATTAGGAGTTGGAAAATCAAAAAAGATTGATGCCTTTTTCAAAGCTGATGCCAGCTCAGTAGAAACTTTAAAAAACCATATGCATGAGTTTAGCCAGAAAATTGCACGTATCCCAACTTTTACAGACTTAATCGTGATACTTGGAATAGGGCTGGGGTTTGCAGGACTTGCCCACATGCTTGCTGATGTAATAGCGCCATTTATTAAAGAAAACGCACCCTACTTGGCCGAAACATTTAGCCTTGGATCTGGCTTCTTTTGGTTGATTGTTTTAGCGACCACTTTTGGTATTATAATGAGTTTTACAAAAGCCAGAAACTATGAAGGTGCAGGAGCTTCTAAAGTAGGGTCAATTTTCATTTACGTTTTGGTGGCTAGTATAGGTATGAAAATGGATGTTATGGCCATTTTTGATAACCCAGCTATATTTTTAGTCGGTTTAACTTGGATGTTAGTTCACGTGATACTGCTAGTTGTGGTCGCTAAGATCATACGTGCGCCATTTTTCTTTCTAGCAGTTGGTAGTAAAGCTAATATAGGTGGTGCTGCAAGTGCGCCGGTGGTAGCAGCAGCATTCCATCCTTCATTGGCTCCAGTAGGAGTTTTGTTGGCCGTTTTGGGTTATGCTTTTGGAACCTACGGTGCGCTCATTTGCGGTTACTTAATGCAGGCGGTAGCTCCTCTTTAAAATAAAATGATATGAATTGGTTTACTAGAATAATAATATCCTCGGTAGCAGTGCTAATTGCAGCCTACATTTTGCCCGGAGTTAACATAGATAATTTTTGGACAGCAATTGTGGTTGCCATTGTGCTGTCCATTTTTAATGTGGTGGTAAAGCCTTTGTTGATTATCCTCACCCTGCCCGCAACTATTCTAACTTTTGGGCTTTTCCTATTTGCCATAAACGCGCTTATTCTTCTTTTAGCGGATTATACCGTTGACGGTTTTGAAATTGACGGATTTTGGTGGGCAATACTATTGAGTTTCTTACTCTCCGTTCTTAATAGCTTAATGGGAAATAAGGATAAACCGAATACTAAAAAAGAGTTGAATTGAAAAAACTACTGTTACTACTAATAGGAATTGTTGGGGGTATTGCTGTACAAGCACAGGATACTTTGTGTTATTTAGACGATATTAATCGATTCCCAAGAGAGCGATTTGTAGACTTTCAAGACATGAATCTGATGATTAGTTTTCAGCCAGATTCTGGGAAAGTAATGGGTAGTGTAGTTCATCGATTTAACGTGCTTCGATCAAACGTAGATTCTTTGTATTTAGATGGGACCAATATGACTATTGCTTCAGCCAAATTAGATGGCAAATCGGTGCGCTATGAAGTATCCAAAAAAGGAATTATATTTCGTTTTGACTCGGTATTAGCACTGAATTCTGTGCATAGACTTTCAATTGATTACTCTGCAAAACCAAGAAGAGGAATGTATTTTATTGGTTGGGATGACCCTACTGGAAGATGTAGAAAACAAATTTGGACACAAGGGCAGGGGATTGACAATAGAAACTGGGTGCCGTTATTCGACGATATGTCCGATAAAATCACCACAATGATTGGAATCACTTTCGATTCTAAATACAAAGTGCTTTCAAATGGAAGTTTGCTCACAACCTCACCCGACGGCAAAGGAAATACTACTTGGTTGTATCAAATGAATAAACCGCATTCGCCGTATTTAGTGATGATTGGTATTGGAGATTACGCAATAAGTAAAGAGCGATCTACGTCAGGCATATTGTTGAATCAATATTATTACCCCGATCAAAAACAGACTTTAGAACCGACTTATCGATACTCGAAAAAGATTTTTGATTTTTTGGAAACGGAAATTGGTATTCCTTATCCTTGGTTGCGCTATTCGCAAATCCCGGTTCAAGACTTTCCATATGGAGCGATGGAAAACACCTCGGCAACGGTTTTTGGCGATTTCTTTTGTGTTGATGAAAAATCGTTTAACGATGCAAATTATGTCTATGTAAACGGTCATGAACTGGCGCATCAGTGGTTTGGTGACTTAGTAACAAGTCGCAGTCCTAAACACCATTGGTTGCACGAAAGTTTTGCAACTTACTACCATTGTTTGACGAGCGGACAGGTCTTTGGTGATGATGAGTTTCGCAAAATGATGTATGAAAATCAAGTCGCTGCTTTAACTGCTGGACAAAACGATTATAGAGGTGTTGGGCATTCGCAAGCAAACAGCAGTAGGCATTATTTGAAGGGCAGTTATGTGCTTAAAATGTTGCGTTACGTAGTTGGTGATAAGGAATTTAGAATGGGACTGCGGAAGTACCTAAAAGACCACCAATATGAAAATGCAAATACACAAGATTTAATCGACGCTTTTCACGATACTACAGGTCAAGAAATTGCTTGGTTTATAGATCAATGGGTAAGTAAAGGTGGAGAACCACATTTGAAAGTAGAGTTCAGCAGCAACAAAAAAGAAAGTAACTATACCTTTTTAGTGGAGCAACTTCAGGATACTACTCCCTTAGTGGCTACGTTTAAAATGCCCGTTTGGGTAGAAATTTATTTTGAATCAGGCAAAAAAGTAAGAAAGCAGTTTTGGTTGGAAAACCAAAAGGATACTTTTCAGCTTGAAATGCAAGGAAAGGAAAAAATCAGCTACGTTTTGTTTGATCCGAATCAGGAAATATTGAAGCAAATGTATTTTACCCGGCCAACAGATTGGCTGATAAACCAAGCAATGGAAGCAGATAATATGATAGACCGTTTTGAAGCTTTGCTTGCCTTGCGTTCGACATCAATTAAGAAAAAAGAACAGGCATTGCGAAAGGTTTTCTCGAAAGAGCAATATTATTATACCCAAGCAGAGGCATTAAAACAGCTAATTGATGCAGGGGTAAACGTAAAAAAGGAAGTAAACTGGATGGTGGAAAAAGGCAGCCCTCAATTGCAAAAAGCAGTGCTGTCCAATTGGGCCAATATACCCGCTGAATATGAATCGGCTATTACTGCATTGTTATCGGCTAAATCTTATGATGTAATTCAGATTGCCTTGATTCGTGGGGTTATGAATTTTAAGGAGAATACGGATTATTATTTAGAACAAACTAAAAATGTGGTCGGCACCAAAGGCAAGAATGTCAGAATTCAATGGTTGGAGATAAATGCGGGAAAAACCAAAGCCGAAGAATCGTATAAGGAGTTGGTGGACTATACTTCCAATTCCTTTGATTTTATAACACGTCAAAATGCAATTGGAGCACTAAAACGCTTGAATTATTGCAACGAACAGCTCATTACCAACCTTTGTTTAGGCGTGCAGAAAGCAAACTGGAAATTATCGAAATCTTGCGGTTTATTGATACGACATTTTTACAATTCTGATTACAAAGAATTAGTAATCAGTGCGGTAAAATCCTTTGAAACTACTGCAGAACAAAAAACCAGAATTGAACGATTTTTAGAGGAAACGAAGAAATAATTAATGCTTGAATTGAACAAAATATATTTGGAGTCATGCCTAGATGGCTTGAAGAAAATCGATGACGATTCGGTTGACTTAGTGTTTACCGACCCCCCTTATTACCAGTTTAGAGCCAAGAACGTTAAGGCACTGAAAAACCACAAAGATGTTGTTACGGAGTTCGAGTTTGACGGCTATAGGTCGGAAGAAGAATACTTGCAATTTTTGGAAGAGGTAATGATGGAGTGTTATAGAGTCACAAAGCCAGGAGGAGCGGGATATTTGTTTTGTGGCGATGATTTTGTTTCTTACATCAATAGAATTGTAGAAAAGGTGGGCTACAACTTTAGGAAGGTAATCCATTGGCATAAGACAAATCCATTTCCAGCAATTTACACGCGAAAGATGTACGCTAATTCTATGGAAATGATGGTTCATTTTAGTAAAGGCACTCCGAAAACGTGGAATCACAAGCACGTAAATGAAATGCACAATTTTATTCAAACGCCAATTTGTATGGGTAAAGAACGCACCAAACACAAAACTCAAAAGCCCTTGAAGGTTTGTGTTCCGTATCTGGAAATTAGCTCGAATGAAGGGGATTTGGTGTTGGATCCGTTTATGGGTTCTGGTACAACTGCTGTAGCCGCTAAAAAGCTTAAAAGAAACTTCATAGGATTTGAAATGAATCCAACCTACTTAGAATTTGCTGAAGGACGCTTAGCTGAGGTTTAGTTCGATTTACAATTTATACTCTCTTAGTTTTAGCCCAATAGCTGCTAACAAATCAAAAGGTAAACTAACCCCGATGGTGTCCCATACTTTTGTCGCTGTTTTGTTATAAGCTTTGATATACCGTATCTTATAGCTGATTGAATCTATAGTTGTTTCAGCCAGTAAACTCCCGTTTTTACTCGGGTTTTGAGCTATTAGTTCATCGATTTTGGACTCAATTATTTTAGGCAGTATATGTTGCTGAAACGCAATTATCAGTTCCTTTTTATTTATCCAAATTAAGCGAGTAGGGAAGAAGTAGGCCAGGTGGTCAGCAGCACTATTGTGCATCCAACCTTTAGTCGCAGGATACATGCTGTAGAGTTCAACATAAAGGTCGTTGTAATCAACATCTCTAAATTTTTCGGATACATTGGAATGCCTTCCCCAACCATACAGTTGCGCATCTATGTCGGCTCGCTGAAATTCCATGTCCCGTCCACTTTCAGTGTCGAAACGAATTATTTTTTCTACTTCAAAAACATGGGTATAAAAAGCATCAGCAAGGACCGCTTTTTTGCGTTCAACTTTTAAGCTTTTCCAGAAGTTATGTGGGCTTTGGCCAGCCAAAATTTAGTTCATTGTTACCACACCGGCATTTTTCTTATAAACTGCAAGCTCTTCTTCGTATTCACTTTCGTCAATTAAAACTCCATTTTTATAATAGTCGTAAAAAAACCACCATTCTCTTTCTTGCACGTATTCGGTAATTTTATTTTTATGTAGTATTTTGTCTATTTCTAATTGATATACACCTCTTCCAGAAGTACTGTGCTCGACTCTAAATCTAAAATTAAGATCAAAAATACTATCCGTTGAAATTGGAGGAAGTTTGTTATTTCTAAAACCTACTGCTTCCGCAACAATCTGATTTAACATTTGACGAGTTTCCAATGCTTTTATCATATTGTCATTTAAGGGTTCTTCCCGGGGACCAGTTACAGAATATCCGTCACTAAGTATTTGTTCCATATCGAGATTCATATCTCTCATACTTTTAGCTTTTTGTTCTCGAACGCCATTCATCATTCTGTGAAAATTGTTCATTTGAGTATTTGCAGCAGCTTGGCTTCTGTTTAGATTTTTTTGTGCTTGTCTTTCTGCACCAGCAGTTGTCACAGTTGACGGAATATAGTCCTCATCTGAAACTGGCTTTGCGATGATTTGTTTAACAGCTAAACTTTGTACCTCTAGTTGAACAGACCCTTTTCCCTTTTCATCCTTTTCTTCTTTCTTAGGCGCAGCTTTTGGCTTAACAAATAAATTTGCCATAAAATCTTCCTCAACCTCGCCAACTTCAACAAATTCATTTTTGTCCGCATCAAATTTCACTCTAGAAAATGGCTTTAAAAATGCCATGGCGTTTATTTTGGCCTCTTTTCTATTTACGATTACCAAGTCTAAGTCTTTAACTTTTTTGTCGACTAATCGTTGGTTTGCTACTGCTGTTTTAGTGCTCACGGCGGCGTAAGATCGATAGTATCCATCTTCTTCGACAACAACTCTATAATCTTTTTGGTAAGCAAGTAAAAGCTCATAATTTCCTTTCTCATCCGACCGCACAGAATCTACCAGTTTTGCTCCTTCGTAGACCATAATCTTTGTTGAGCCAATAGTCTTTCCATTGGCGTCTTTTGTTTTACCTTTAACCGCCAGTTTCTGATTATCAGGAATAATTACCAAGGTTTTTGTAAACTCTCTTTGCACTTCTGGATCGGATTTCATCTCCATAGAACTTGGATTATAAGAAATTCTAGTCATGTCCTTTTTGAATGCTACAGGATTGGCGTCAAGATCATCTTCCTGATACATTTTTAAATTCGGAATCGCGATCTCTTTTTCTATTATAGCTTTTTTGTCTTCGACTTTAGTATCAACAGAAACTGTTGCGGTGTGATAACCTTTTTTGCTGAGTTCTGCTACAAAACTTTGATCAATAGGAAGTTCAATTTTGAAGTTTCCATTTTCATCTGTAGTTGCCTTAGTTACTTTTTTTCCGTCTTTTATAAAGTCAATGTCTATTTCGGCTAATGGCTCATTAAATTTATCGACAGCTTTTCCCTTCAAGGCAATAGTTGTTGGCAGTATTACTTCTTTAACTGTGTCAACAGGAGGTTTAGGAAGCTTAGCTAAAGGCGGTTTATACGCCATAACCGCATCCATAAATGACTCGTACACTTTGGTGTCCTCTACGAAAGCATCTTGTTCTTCACTAAAGTAGTACCCTGTAACATCCATGTCTTCCATAAGCTCAGCGGGTACAATCTTTCCATTTATTTCATCATCTTTATGCACTATAAGTGCAACAAGTCCACCTTGATTAATATCGGTGTTTTCCATTCCTTTCGGAACTTTAGTATCTATTTTAATACGAGTAGCGTGGTATCCTTCTTTCTCGAATTCCAAGTAATACAATTTATTTAATCCTAATTGCGCTGAAAATTTCCCCTTTTTATCCGTTAATATTGAACTTACCTCGGATTTATTTTCATTCAAAATTTTAACTCTGCCTTCAAAAATTTTGTCACCAGTTGCAAAGTTTATTAGTTGAGCAGAAAGCATAAGAAAGCCAGTGGCAACTGCTGTATCTAAAATTTTTCCGCCATCCTCTATTAATTTAGTCGCAAACTCAGACGAGGCAGCAGTATCTAAAATAAATAAACCAGCTACTGGATCGTAATAAAATTTCTTTGCTGGGAGTTCAAAAGCATCAGAATTAATAGCGGCACTGTCTTCACTAATCAATTCAATGGGAACAATAAATTCTTTAATGCTATCCATTTCGTTCATGCCCATTTTAGTGTTGATGTCAACATACATAGGATGATAGCCCTTAGCTTTAAAATTTACACGAACCATCGACTGATAGGGTAGTTCTGCATTGTACTTAGGAGAGTCTACCTCATACGAAGCGTACAAAGCATCGCCATCAAGAACTTCAATTTCCATAGGGATTACGACTCCACCATTCTTGTCAATTAATGTACCCTTCATTAATAACCTTCGCTTTGAAACTGCTACAGCATATTCGTAGTTCTTTCTTACCAGCTTATCAGCAGCGAAATTTTGAGTAACTGGATTAAACAAAATTTTATCCTCGTTAAGTTTTTTGACATTCTCCGTAATTCGTTCCTCTTCTGGTATAAGTATAAAATTGTGTTTAAGGTTATAATACTCCTCCTTATTTGCATTTGGAACTAGGCCTTCAATAGAAGCATTTGAGGGGTGGTGGCTATCACTAATAAATACAAGCTTAGTTTTACTCATTAAAGGAACTTCAATTTCATACTTCCCGTCGAAGTCAGTTTTAGTTTCCGCAATAATTCGACCCAAAGAATCAATAGCTTCAATTCTTACTTTTAGACTATCGGCAGTTGAGTCTTGAACCATTCCTGATAAAGTAAGTTTTCCAACATTAGGTTCGGTAACTTGATCGATAAAATTAAATGTATGGTCTAAATCTTCAATGAAAATTTCAAATCCAGAATTGTAGGCAACTAAAAGAAAAGGCTCAACTTTCGCTGTTTGTTTATTAAAATTTGAAGAATCATCCAATAAGGCTATTGACGCTTCGTAGTATAAGTTTTTATAGATTTTTGAATTAGGAACCTTAGTATCAAAGCTACCAAACATGGTAACATATCCTGGATGCTCAAAATAAACCCTTACTTTTTCATTGTAGTCCAAGGTAAATTTGAATTTACCTTTTTCATCCGTATAGTATTTGTGAAGTGTTTTGCGCCCGGTGCTATCAGTCACAATAACTAAAGCACTATCCAAGTCTTTATTCTTCTCATTTTTAATCCGTCCAGATACTTCGAGCTTCCCTTCCTCTACATCTACAGGGATTTCAGGAATAATAATAGAACTACTAAGTAGTAATAAGAAAATAGCTAAAATGCTATTGTATAGTAGTTTATTGATCATTTATTGCAATTACACCAAGTGTTTCAAAATTATAAAATTCAATGAGTAAGTGCCCTTTAATATGCAGACATTATTTGCCCGTATTTTTAGGGTCAAAATTCCAATCCCAAATTTTAATTTCTTCTTTCGTGTCTGAGTTAAAAAGCTTTGAGAATGTGGTTTCAATTCCTCCTCCAGGGCTAAAAGCTGGAGATTGAATGAGCTTGCCATTCGGATCAATTAGATAGTAAAGTGGAATCACTACAATATCATAGTCATTTTTTATTTTTTCGTTAGATCCCGCATAGAGCACTGTCCAAGGGTAGGAATATGCTTCCATGTGCTTGTCAAAACGTTTTTTCCGCTCATCAATATTCACACTAATAAATTCCACATTATCTATATATTTTGGGTGCAATTGTTTCATCACTTGCATAGATTTCAGGCAAGGTTTACACCAAGTAGCCCAAAAATCTAAATAGACATACTTACCTCTAAAGTCCTTTAATTGAAAAGCATCGCCGTCTACGTTGAATAATCGGAAGTTTGGTGCTTCGGCTCCAATACCTAGTTTTCTTAATCGTTCGAGATAGTATTTTGCTATTTGTTTGTTTTCTCTTGTATTTCCGGTTGTAGAAATTGTGCTTAGTACTTTATCAACCGCAACCGGATCGACTGTATTGTCATTTACAGCTAAGCGAAAAAGTTCTTTTACGATGATGATTTCACGCAAAGTGTCATTTTTCAGAAAATCATTGGTCGCTAAAAATGTACTTAATTCGTTATAATTCGCGGCTGAAATGAGTGTTTTTAACTGCTCGTTTTCTTTCGTTAACCGGTATCGGTTGAACCACTTATTATAAAAATCGTTTACAAGATTAGTATAGCCAACATTTTGATAAACAACTGGAACGGTAAGGCTTTTATTGTATACTTCTTCAAACGAATATTGTGCTTTGTACAACAAAGAGCCTATCACTGCGTCTGTATATTGTCTGAAAAATGAATTCTTGTTGTATAGATCATTTTTTGTCAAAACAAGCATAAAGTCTTGAACTATTGGTTTGGCTTTATGGTTAAGAAATGCTTTATAGTGCTTTTGTTCAAATGAGTCTAAACTCACATTTAAAAGGCCTATCGCGTTGTTGATTTTATCCTCATCTTCTTTTACCAATTTAGCTGGAAGATATTTGTCTTTGCTTAGAGGAGGGGCAGATAGGGGGTCAAACTTCCCCAATTGAACTGTGTAATTAGAATTTGGTGCGACGAAAAAATTACTGCGATAATCTTTAATTTTAAGTGCAATTAGGCGTGTCTGTTTAACATCGTATTCAAATGTAAAGCTGCCGTCACTTGCAACGGTGGTCTCGCCAACTAAAATTGGCTGTTGACTAAATAAATCGGTATAAAAAACCAATCTTATCGACTCTCCAATATAGTCTTTCGCAACACCATTCACTGTTGACGCAAAGTTGCTAAGTGCACTTAAAACAAATAAAAGGATGACTATAAATCTCATTTTTTTGGGAAATTGGTAGGAACAAAGTCAGATATATCTCCACCATTTTTTAAAATATCTCTGACTACTGTAGAGCTAATTGCTGAATGTTCAGGTTCACTAATCAGAAATATAGTCTCCAATTCTGGAGCCATTTTTTTATTCATAAGAGCAATGGTACGCTCAAACTCAAAATCCGCGGCAGTCCGCAGTCCTCTTAAAATGTGAGATGCCTTAATGGTTTTGCAGTATTCAGTTGTTAATCCGCTATAAGAGGCAATACTTATCTTTGGTTGACCCTCAAAACATTTTTCTAAAACTGAAATTCTTTCTTCAAGTGTAAAAAAATAGCTTTTGTTGCTATTGACTCCAATAGCCAGTACAATCTCATCAAATAAAGGCAGAGCGCGGTTAATAATCGCCTCGTGGCCAATAGTAATTGGGTCAAAACTTCCTGGAAAAACAGCCCTTTTCATTCAACAAAAGTACTTAATCCTCGTTGCTAGCATTAAAGAAGCTAAAATTCACGTGACCAAACTTCCTAGAAAAACGGAAATTAGGTACCATTTCGAAATTGTGTTCTTTTCCGTGTTCCAGTACAAACCAACCTTGCTTATCTAGCCAGTTGTTTGTAAAAACAAGGCTGGGCAAATGAACGAGCTCTGGCGACTGGTAAGGTGGGTCCGCAAAAATTAAGTCAAAAGGAGTTTCATTTTCTTTTTTAAGAAATCTAAAAACGTTTTGTTTTGAAACACGCATATCTAGACCTAGATCTTTTATGGTGCTAATTTGAAATGCTATACAATTTTTGTTTTGTTCCACAGAGAGCACGATTTCGGCACCTCTGCTGGAAAACTCTAATCCAATATTACCTGTTCCGCTGAATAGATCTAACACTCTAAGTCCTTCAAAATATATTTTGTGATCCAATATATTGAATAGACCTTCTTTAGCAAAATCGGTAGTCGGGCGAGTGGGGATATTTTTAGGAGCAACTAATCTCCTGCCTTTATATTTTCCTTTTATTACTCGCAAAGCAACAGTTGAAATGAAGAAAAATAGTTTGCATTTAACTCTTTTGGACAACCAAAATCATGCTCTTGATGCGCTATTTTGATATTTAGAAACCTTTTGATTTCAGCTAAATCAATCTCAGGTGCGTTTATATTTCCCGCAATATATGCGCTTATACTATCTTTATTAATTCCAAGTTTATCGAGCCCATACAGCGAGTAGTATAAGATATCTTCAGTGGTATTAACTTTAAAATGGTTGTGAAACTGAAGTACACCTTTCGTTTTTACGATTAACTCAATTGCATCGTCTTGAATTATTAGTAGCAGCATGTCCTTAGACTTTACCTGCATCGCGAAATTGAGGCTTAACTCTCTTGAAGGATAAAATTCAGGTGCGTTGAATTTTTGTAATGCCCAAGCAGAAGCTTCTTCTGGAAGAATAAAAGCAAGTTTACCTAAATTGGAAGATTTAATGCGCATCATTTTACACGCTTCTTCAGTTATTCCATGCTCAAATGCGAAGATTTTTTGTATACTTTCATTATCAATAGCAGCTGGAAATAAGGTTACAAAAGGACTGTAGAAGCCCACTTTAGTTTCTAAGAAATCCGCACGTTGATAGGGAAGTTTTAAATAGGCTTGATTGCAAGACTCAGCAATAGATTTAGATTGCAGCAGTGGAAAACTATGATGCGAAAGAAAACTACGCTGGTTCTTCGAATAAGTGCTGAAGGAAAGCGTTTTTTCGGCAAAAAAAACAAGCAGCGATAAACTAGATTCTTGCGCCCAATTTACAGTTTCAACTGTCCAGTTATCCATTTGAGCGTGCGAAGAGATAGCGAATCTTATTTATTCTCCCCAGTTACCTGCGGTGCTTGGATCGTCCATTGATCCAACTTGAAGTACATCGTAAATATCGTAAGGAGCAGCATCTCTTACCTTAAAAACAGGAACTTTAACTCTTCCTCTTACAACATGTCCGGCATCCATACTAAAGGCCATTTTTGTGAATGGCACGAAAGGAAGGGAATCGAGATTAAAAGGTACCTTTCTATCTGCTAAATATTCTTCATTGAAGATGGAAACACCAGCTGGTATAGCAGTTGTATCACGCTTTATAATTCCCAACTCAATTGCTTTTGCTTCGGTAAGTGTATCTGGTGCAGTCCCTACCGATTTAATTACCAATATTGAATCGTTCTTCAAGAAATTCATCATAGTGTCAAGTCCACCGGTAAATTTACCGTACTTCTCTTTGTACTTCATTTGAACTTCACGGATATCTTTTAAGTTCTGAATAACATGAGCGTATCTTTTTTGTTTTTCTGCTTGAAAATCTAGGGGATCTTTAATCGCTTTGTAATCTACAAATGCCAATGCTATCGAAACAACTACAAGGGCCAATAAAATAATCATTCTTATCGATTTCGAAAAGAAATCCATTGCGCTTAATGTTGCTACAATTCCAGCTATTAGAATAGCAGCTCCTCCCAGATTAAACCAAGCAGTTTGGTCATTGGTTAAGCCAAATATCAATATAGCTAATCCAGCTACTGCTAAAACTATAGGGGCTACGGCATTTTTAAGTTGCATAAATCTTTAATTTTTTACTGTACGAAGCGTACAAACTTACAATTTTTTTGAACGAAAATTCACTGGTAATAAATCCTTAAAACTCCCGTAACCATTAACGTAATCGTTAAACTAAAACATAGTAATTATCCTATTTTTGAACTATGCAAGGAACAGAGGTTCGCAACGAAATTTTAAAACAATTAAATCTAACGCCTACCCAGGATCAATTTAGGTTTATCAAAAGTTTTAGTGACTTTATAGCAGGAGAACTCAATGTTCAGGTTTTTATTTTGCGCGGATATGCTGGTACAGGTAAAACCACGATGGTCAATACGCTTGTCAAAGCATTGCCTCAATTAAAGTTGTATTCTATTTTATTGGCGCCTACAGGTCGAGCAGCAAAAGTGCTGACATTATACACTGGAAAACGAGCAAGTACAATACACCGCAAAATTTATCAAACAGTGGATCGAGGAGGAGGCAGTATAGGTTTTCGACTGGCGAAAAACAACGCCAAGAATACCGTGTTCTTTGTTGATGAAGCTAGTATGATCAATGGTAAAAGCCAACATCAAGGAGAAGGCTTTGGGCAAATGCATTTGCTTGCTGATTTAATTGATTTTGTGCGTGATGGTGAAAATTGTCAATTGGTGTTTATTGGTGATATTGCTCAATTGCCTCCAGTAACTGAAAAGGTGAGTCCAGCACTAAGTAAATCTTTGCTGCGCGGCCAGTATGGGTTGGATAGTGAAATGGTTGAAATTAGAGAAGTATTGCGGCAAGCGAAAGATTCGGGTGTATTGTTTAATGCTACAAAATTGCGAGACCAACTTTTTAATAATGAATTTACTCCGCAATTCGACCTTACTGATTTTACCGATATTCAAGCCATTTCGGGAGCCGAGTTATCTGACTTTTTGGAAGATTCTTACGGTCGTTCGGGAGTAGAGCAAACCTTATTGTTGTGCCGTTCAAATAAATCTGCGAATAAGTTTAATCAAGAAATTAGGCACCGTATTTTATTTCGAGAAGAGCGCATTGAAGGTGGTGATATGCTAATGGTGGTGAAGAATAATTATTTCTGGATTGAGGCGACGAGCAAGCCTGGTTTTATTGCCAATGGAGATGCCTTGGAAGTACTTAGCGTAGGTCAATTAGAAAATAAATATGGTTTTGAGTTTGCTACAGTAGAAGTCAGAATGGTCGATTATCCAAACGAAAAACCTATAAATGTAAAGGTCCTGTTGGATACCTTGTATGTTGAATCTCCCTCGTTACAGCAAAAAGACTTGGACAGGCTTTATAATGAGTTGATGGTGGAGTACAGTCATTTCAAAAACAAAAAGGCAATTCATTTTAAGATTAAAGAGGACCCTTATTATAATGCCTTACAAATAAAGTTTGCTTATGCTGTAACCTGTCATAAGGCACAGGGTGGACAATGGAAAGAAATTTATATCGATCAAGGGTACTTAAACCCAGACCATATGGGGGTGGAATATACGCGATGGTTGTATACTGCAATAACTAGAGCAACTCAGCAGGTGTTTTTGGTCAATTTTAATCCCACTTTTTTTTCTGACTATGAATAAGAGTGATCTAAAATTGATTGACGATTTTTTACCAGAGAGTAAAGCTGTTTTTGAAACGCTCCTCAAAGAAGTAGCATGGGAAGAACGGGAAATAAAAATTTTCGGAAAAACGTATAACCAACCTCGGTTAATAGCTTGGCAAGGTGATTTGTCCTACAAATATTCAGGCGGAACTTGGCCAGCAAGTCCATTTTCAAAAACGGTACGCTTATTGAAAAATGCAGTTGAGATGGAAACAGGCGCAACTTATAATGGGGTATTACTTAATCTTTATCGAAATGGTAATGATAGCATGGGTTGGCATTCTGACAATGAAAAAGAATTAGGAGTCGATCCTATAGTTGCGTCGCTTTCACTGGGCGAGGATAGGGTTTTTAAAATTCGACCGAATTCAGAAAAAGGAAATTCAACTTCTTTAATTTTACACAATAATTCGCTCCTTGTAATGAAAGCTAGTTTTCAAAATTTATACGAACATTCAATTCCAAAAACACGAAAACCAAAAGGAATTCGGATAAATCTTACTTTTAGAAAATTATTTGAACATTAAGAAGAACTCATAAACTATGAAAAAAATAGTCATAACTACTCTATTATTTGGTGCACTAGTAAGCACATTTGCTCAGAATCGTTCTATAAAATTCATTAACAATTCTATGGATAAAGCTTTGGCAGAGGCTCAGAAAACTGATAAACTGATTTTTATTGATGCCTATACTACTTGGTGTGGTCCATGCAAGTGGATGGCGGCAAATATGTTTACCAACGATACCGTAGCTGACTTTTATAATGAAAATTAATTAACCTAAAGCTTAATATGGAAAAAGACGAAGGATTAGAGTTCGCAAAAACTCAGTCCGTACGATATTACCCAACGCTTTTATTTATGAATAAAAATGGAGAGGTAGTTCATAAAAAAGTTGGTACCATGATAAAGCCTATAGAGTATGTTGATTTTGGTAAAAGCGCTAAAAATCCTAAAGGAAACTTAGTGGGAATGAATGAGCGATTTGTTGGTGGAGAAAAGACTCCAGAATTTATCGAGGAATATTTAGAGGTCTTGTCAGGAGCTTATGAGCCAACAGATAAGGCTTTGAATGCTTATTATTCTGAACTTTCTGAAGACCAGTTTATAAATCCAAAAACAGTAGAGATTATAAAAATGTATGATAAATCGGTAGACTCCAAAGCAATGACTTACATTTTGAGTCATCGCGATGAGTTTGAGTCTGCTTACCCTGAAGAAATTGAACAACTATTGTACAAAAATCACCAGGCTTGGGTTATGGAGCAAGCAACTGGAGAACAATCGGATAGAAAAGAACTGGAAAAAAGAATGATTGCGGTTAAGAAGCGCAACATAATTGGCTGGCAAAAAATTATTTTGATAGCCGATTTAAGCGAACTGAAAAAGGAGAAACGAATGGAAGAGTTTTGCGAAATTGCTGCTGCTGATGTAGGTGAGTATTTTGCAGATGATAAGAATGCACTAAATAGTTTTGCTTGGACACTATTTGAAAACACGGATAACAAAGAATATTTAGAAGAAGCGGTAAAGTGGACCGATATGGTTATATCTGAAGAGCCTAACCCAGCGGTACTAGATACTAAAGCGAATTTGCTTTATAAATTAGAGAGAAAAGATGAGGCTATTGAAGCTCAAACAGCAGCGATTGAATTAGGAAAAGCAAACGGTATGAGCGATAATGCGTTAAAAGACTACAAGGAAACACTTAAGAAATTTAAAAAATAGAGCTTATTAGAACTCAGCAAATACAAGAATTTAAAAGCAATCAAATAGTCTATTTGATTGCTTTTTTTATAGCAATATGTTTAGTAAATGTATCTGTAGCTCAAGACACTACAGTATTATCGGTGAATAAAAACATTCTATTAATAGATGGTGCAAAGTACATGCATGCCAACCTTATTCTGGGTAAAGATCATCAATTCGAAGGTAAGGTTACTTTTAATGAAGACAGCACCATTATGCGCTGTTTAGCGTGTAAATATTTTTTCCAAACTGGAAACATAGGTATTGATTTGGCCGAGGTTGATTTAGAAATGAATCCCTCCGCTAATACTGCCAAGGTTTATTTCAGGAGAAGTTATACCGAGACATTTATTATTCCCTCTAAACTGAAAATTCAAATCATAGAAATGGATTTTGATATTCGAAGTGATCAGCCTGCACTAATGAGTCCGCTGGTGACGGATGAGTTTTTGATTTTTGAAAGATGCCAATTGGTCTATTACAACGGCTATCAAGACAGTACATCTTGGCTTTCCAATAAGGTCAAGATCGACCTTAAAAAAGGAGATGTTTATATCGAAGGAGTTGAGGTGTTTAAACCCTATAACTGTGAAATAATAACTACAGATAAAGGGCTAAAGCTGGACAAAAAAGGGAACTTCTATCCGCTTAAAAATGCAGTATTACGCTTTCCGAGATACGGTGATATTCATGAAATAGAAGCTACTAAAGTTAAGTTTAAAAAACAAACGACTTGGTTTAAGGCCAAAGGCTTTATCGAGGGAAAAGGAGAAAAACACCCAATAAAAGACATCCACCCAGAGCAAGTTGGAGGTGTTTATCAGATTACTGGAAAGGTAAAAGGAGTGAATTAAAGCTTCACGTCAAAAGCAAAATCAATGGGACTGTTTTCAGGTTTAAAGCCTCTAGCAGGACTATATTCCCGTCCGTAGAAAATGATTTGTAAATGCAGTTTGTTCCATATTTCTTGTGGAAACAATCGCTTAGCGTCTTTCTCTGTTTGTTCGACCGATTTTCCATTGGTAAGCTTCCAACGTTTCAATAATCGGTGAATATGAGTGTCCACTGGAAATGCAGGAACACCAAAAGCCTGAGCCATCACCACTGAGGCTGTTTTATGACCTACCCCAGGTAGTTTTTCTAATTCTTCAAAAGAGGCAGGAACAACTCCGTTGTGATGTTCCATTAATAATTTTGATAGGTTGACTATAGCTTTGGATTTCGTGGGAGAAAGTCCACAAGGTTTAATAATCTCTCGGACTACTTCAGCATCTTGTTTGGCCATTTCTTTTGGATTATCTGCTAATTCGAAAAGGGTAGGAGTAACTGTATTTACACGTTTGTCGGTACATTGGGCCGAAAGCAAAACCGCCACTAACAGGGTATAAGGGTCTTTATGATCTAGTGGAACAGGTGTTTCAGGGTAAAGTCTTTCTAAAGTTTCTATTACAAATTCAACCTTTTCTGCTTTTTTCATGCTGCGAAACTAATACCAAATGATAAAGATTCTGTCTTACTTAACATGTGATAGAACATAATGAAGCGAGTATTTTTATGGATAGCTATTTGACCTTCAATTCGCGTTTCGGTTCTAGTCTTTTTTCGACCTGTTGATTTAAACAATTTTAGAAACTCTCGAATTTTAGATAAATTACATTTGTTCTATGGAGTCAGACTGTATTAGCTACAAAGACATTGATTTTTTATCCAAGTTAATGTCTGATTATTTAGATAACAATTCCAGCCTACAATCTTTGTATGGTCAATCTGCTTCGCTTAGTGGCTTCAAAAAAAATATAGAAAAACGACAATTTTCCCAGGATAAGAGAACGGTACTTGCAGCCGCATTGGAAAAGCAATACGAAGGTGTTGCTAATGCTGAGCTTCAGTTGAATGCTATAAGCGCTTTAAAGCAGTCGACAACTTTCACCGTCACTACTGGACATCAGTTGTGTTTAGGAACAGGTCCTTTGTATTTTATTTACAAGATTTTATCGGTTGTAAAATTATCTAGACAGCTCAAAAAAGAGTTTCCAGAAAATGAATTTGTGCCTATTTATTGGATGGCGACTGAAGACCACGATTTTTTAGAGATCAATCATTTTAATACTTCAAATAAACGCTATGAATGGGAAGGAGTAAATGACTATGCCGTTGGCTGGAAGCAACCAGAAATTACTGAGCTTATTGCTGAACTTGAAGTGGATATTGAAAAGAGTACTTCAGGAAAAAAGTGGATAGAATTAATTAAAGAGGCCTACTCTAAAAAGGACTTGGCAAGTGCTACGAGAAACCTGGTGCACAATCTTTTAGGTAAATATGGTGTGCTTGTTATTGATGGAGATGCTACTCAATTGAAGCAAATTTTTGCGCCTTACGTAATCCAAGAAATTGATGAGCAAATCAGTTTTAACTCAGTTGGTGAAACCATACAACAACTGAATCATATCGGACACAAAGAACAAGTTACCCCGAGAGATATTAACTTGTTTTATTTATCGAAAACATCAAGAATTAGGATTACTAAAGTTGAAGAAGCTTTTGAGTTGGCGGATGGTTCAAAAAATTGGACGAAAGATGAGTTGATAAAAGAAGCAGCGGCTGCTCCCGAATTATTTAGTCCTAACGTTTTGTTACGTCCGCTTTACCAAGAAACCATTTTGCCGAACTTGTCTTATACTGGTGGGGCAGGCGAAATGAGTTATTGGTTTGAATTAAAATCGATGTTTGAGAAATTCGAAGTTGACTTTCCAATTCTACTCCTTAGAAATTCTGCTGTAATAGTCTCAGAACGAGATACGGAACGTCTTTCTAAACTAAAACTGAATTGGACAGATATGTTTAAATCGGAGATCAGTTTGGAAAAACAATTGGTGGAAATTCATGGCAATACTAATTTGAATTTGGATGAATATCGCAGCAAAATTGAGTCAATATTCTTAGAACTAAAAGCGTTGGCGGGTTCAGTAGACAAAACATTAGAACCTTCCTCCGAAGTTTCGAAAACGCGTTCTTTACAAGCAATTGATCGATTAGAGAAAAAGCTAATTAGAGGTGAAAAGCTAAATTTAGAAACGGATTTAGAAATGATGTACCGAGTTAAATCGGCACTTTTTCCAAAAGGAAATTTCCAGGAACGCTACTACAATATCGCTCAATTTTATCCAAAAACAGGCGATGCATTATTTGATAAATTACTGGAAGTATTTGAACCGCTTCATCCTGATATTACGCTTATTGAACTTTAACTAGCGAATAAATTTTAAGGTTTTTGGAGCTTCAACTTCAGACTTCAAGCTTAAAAAATAAACTCGATGGTCAATATGGTTCAGGTCGATTTCCAAAAACTCATCATTAAAACCGCTAATCAAATATTCAACCTCTTGGCCATTTATACCAAGGATTTCAAGCTTGTCGATTGAGGATTCACAATTCCTTATTTTAAGCTGGTTAGAGTTATTGTCGAAATAGGCAAATATTTCATTACTGTGATTTTTGGCACTATTTCTAGTGCAATCACCTCATGTCTATTTATAAATCCATTATAATCCACTTGACTTAAGCGATAGTAGTTCACGCCAATTTCGGGATTGTAATCCATATAACTATAGTTGTGCATTTCGTTTGAAGTTCCATTTCCAGGAACCGAACCTATGCTTTGCGCCGAACCATTTTCATCAATACGTTCAACAATAAAATGGTCGTTGTTTAATTCACTTACCGTTTCCCACGTCAGCAGTACGTTCTCATTCATTTTTTTACCTTCAAATGCGATTAATTCAATGGGCAGTGGGGTACCGTTTCCTGCACCTCCAAATATGCTGAAGGAGTTAAGGCTGTCCCAAGAAAGGAAATTAGAAGCGGTATTAATTGCACCCGACCCGACAGTATCGACATTGTTATTCCCAATTTCACCAGGGGCCGTCCAGTTACCAACAGCATATTTTACGGGTAAAATGGTAGATTCTGTTCCAACAACATCTCCGTCAACATAATTCAATTGAATCGCATAAACTGGATTTATAATTCCTGTTGCTTCAATAGTCCAATTCCTTTCAAGGTAACTGGTAACATGTTGATCAAAGTTCGGGTGTTTTTCGTCTGAAATAGTAGTTGCAATAAAAGCTCCTGACGCCAATGTGCTACTATTAAAATCAATTGAAACAGGCGAATATTCTGTGCTACTTGTTCCCATAGGAAAGGTGTATGTAGCCGAGGAATCGTTCACAAAAGACTTTACTGTTCCTCCAAAAATATAGGACGAGCTGGAGCCGTCTGATAAGGTGCAATTTCCCGCAGCAGTGCCAAGATTCAAATTATTACTCCCTAGGTTTAGCAAGCCTTCGGTTAGCGCGATGGAGTTCCGAATTGTAGTTTCGGAACTAGCGTTAATTGCTATTGACGAACCATTAATGATAACTGAGCCATAGCTGCCGCCAACAAGTGTTGCACATGAATTGAAGGTTGCTTGTGGATATGCAGAAGCATGTTTAAAGGGTTCGCACACAGCAGCATTGCTTCCTGCAATTGTCCATTCCGAAGCAGTCCATGTTCCATTTGGTGACGCTAAGTTGCTATCTCGGTAAGCGCGCTTGTCTTCATACTCCCAAGTTTGCCCAGACCCATCTTGGCCTATTACTCCATATATATCCAACAAGGTGCCTGTGGTATTATCTCCTCCAATGTACAAGGCATATGCATCATCACCATTTCCGGCTGTATTGCTAAATGTTCCAGTAGGGTTTTGACCAAATTGAGTATTGAACCCTGTAGAATTGTTGGCAACAACATAAGTTCCACCAGGAGCTAGGCTACCTGATAGTTGGGTACAATTAAAATTGCCTCCACCATTGGTTTCTTTGCAGATATAATAATCGAGGTCCGAAAAATTTATATCTACCGAATCGGCATTAAAAAGCTCAACGAATCGAGCATTGATATCATCGCTTGGGTCAGCAACTTCTGATATTATAAACTTAGGCACATAGGAAGTGTTTGAATTTATTTCTATTCCAGTTGTCCAATTGCTTCCTGTTCGTGACCAAATTTTATAAAAATAAGTTGAAGTACTTGTTAGATTAGTAACCGTAACGTTAGTTCCTGAGCCTTTATAAATCACTTTTCCACCATCAAAAGCAGTTCCAGCGCCACTAAAATCGCTTGCTGCTGAATAGGCTGTACCATCACTGCTTGGCGTTCCTGAAATGGTGGACGCTAACTTTGCAACAATCAACACTTCGTCGGCACAGTCTGGTGCGTTCCAAGTTATTGCAGCAGTATTAAGCGAACCGGAAGCAGTAAGATTTGATGACTCGGAAGGAATTAAACCGCAAACCCCTTTTACAATCACATTATCAAAACGATGTTTTTCAGTATCAGCGCCATTTTGACCATAAACAATTATGTACAAATTGTTGCCCGTTCCAGACAATGCAGTATCGGTTAATGTATGGCTTGAAAAATCATCGTTTATAGTTTTTACTTCAGTTTCAGATCCATTGTCAATTTTATAATAAACTGATAAAGTATCCGAACCTTACATAGTTCCTACTTCACTCAGTTCAATTGAAAGAGTCAGAGTGTTTAGATTTGAAATAGTGATTGCGGGTGAAATCCATTTTGCATTTCCTTCAGTGTCCCTGAATTCAATCTTTTCATTAACTACTTGAATATAATCATCACTATTTTGAAAGTCAACTGATAAAGTATCAACAGCCCAATCAACACCACCAGTATCTATTGTGATACTGAGCGATCCGCCGATTGCACCTTTTCCATTTTGACCCGTAAAATTTTCATTATATAGGGTAGTTTGACCAAATGCATCATGGCCAATTAAAGTTGTAACTAGTAGTAAAGTTCTTTGAATAACCTTTAGGTTCATAGTTCAGCTTAGTTTGGATTTTTAAAGTTACAGGTTTTAGTCTATTTCCAAAATTATCTAATGTTTATTTTTTTGTTAGAAAAAGGGTGTGGTTAGTCTAGCCTCATTCTAGGGTAAATATACTTTTGTGTATGCAAGATACAATCCTAATTCTAGATTTTGGTTCTCAGTATACACAGCTCATTGCTAGGCGAGTAAGAGAATTGAATATTTACTGTGAAATTCATCCTTTTAATGATTTCCCTGAAATAACCTCCGATATCAAAGGAGTGATTCTTTCTGGGTCTCCTTTTTCGGTTAGAGATGCTGATTCGCCAATACCAGATTTGAGCTTAATAAAAGGAAAACTGCCTTTGTTAGGTGTTTGTTATGGAGCACAATTTTTAGCAAATCATTACGGTGGTGAAGTTGTGCCTTCAGAGCATCGCGAGTACGGAAGAGCTAACCTTACTTACATTGATGACAATTCAGATTTGTTTATTGGAATAGAACCCGGTTCACAGGTATGGATGAGTCACGGTGATACAATTTCTAAATTACCCGAAAACTATAAGTGTATTGGAAGTTCAAAAGATGTTGTAAACGCAGCATTTAAAATCGAAAGTGAAACAACTTATGCAATTCAGTTTCACCCAGAAGTTTATCATACTACCGACGGCCTTACGCTGCTAAAAAACTTTACAGTTAGCATTTGCGGCTGTGCTCAAGATTGGACACCAGCTTCCTATATCGACACAACGGTTGAAGAGCTCAAAGAGAAGATAGGACAGGATAAAGTAATTTTAGGCTTATCTGGTGGAGTAGATTCTACGGTTGCAGCAACTTTATTGAGCAAGGCAATTGGTAAAAACTTATACTGCATATTCGTTGACAATGGACTGTTGCGCAAAAACGAATTTGAAAGTGTTTTAAGGCAATACGAGCACCTGGGTTTAAACGTTAAGGGAGTGGACTCAAAATCGAAATTTTATACAGAATTGGCTGGAGAGTCAGATCCTGAAACCAAGCGAAAAATTATAGGCCGAGTATTTATTGAGGTTTTTGACGAAGAGTCGCATTTAATAGAAGATGCTAAGTGGCTAGGACAAGGAACAATTTACCCAGATGTTATTGAGTCGGTATCGGTAAAAGGGCCCTCTGCCACTATTAAATCCCACCACAATGTAGGGGGCTTGCCAGATTTTATGAAATTGAAAATAGTAGAGCCACTGAGGGCTTTGTTTAAAGATGAGGTGCGTCGAGTTGGAAAAGAGTTGGGACTAGTGCCTAGTTTATTAGGGCGACACCCTTTTCCTGGTCCTGGATTAGCCATTCGAATTTTAGGCGACATTACTCCTGAAAAAGTTGCTACATTGCAAGAGGTGGATCATATTTTTATTCAAGGCTTGAAAGATGATGGTTTATACGATGATGTTTGGCAAGCTGGTGCTATTCTTTTGCCAGTTCAGTCGGTAGGAGTAATGGGAGATGAGCGCACTTATGAAAATGCTGTAGCTTTGAGAGCAGTTTCTTCTACGGATGGTATGACGGCAGATTGGTGCCATTTGCCTTATGAATTTTTGGCACGCATTTCGTCTGAGGTTATTAATAAAGTGAAGGGAATAAACAGAGTGGTTTACGACATTAGCTCAAAACCACCCGCTACAATTGAATGGGAGTAATTTGAAAGTTTTATTGCGCATATTTTTTGTTTGTACTTGCTTAGTTGCAACGAGCAGCCTTAATGCTCAGCAGTTTAATCAAAAAGAAGTGCAGCTCATTGAAGGTAAAACCTATTATCTTCATAAAATTGAAAAGGGCAACACGCTCTATTCATTAAGCAAAATGTATTCGGTAAAGATTAAAGACTTAATTGCCGAAAACCCACAATTGGAGGAAGGCTTAAAGATTGGTCAAGTAATTCGAATACCAGTTAAAAAAGTAGACTCAAAAGCTGCTGCAAACAATCCTCCAAAGGCAGAAGGCAAATACCTAGTTCATACCGTTATTGCAAAAGAAACAGTGTATTCACTGTCTCGTAAATACGAAATAAGTACAGCTGATTTGGAGGAAAACAATCCTCAAATAAAGAATGGATTGAAGGAGGGCTTGGAGTTAAGAATACCGGTTTTGTCCAATGCGGAGACCAATGTTACCCAAAAAGTAATTGCGCCAGCGATTGAAGATTCGTTCGAACTGCATTTTGTTGAACCCAAAGAAACGCTGTATTCACTTGCAAAAGAATACGATGTGAATATGGATAGTATTCGGATCGTAAACAATGGACTGCCTGATGGACTTAAGGTGGGTACAACTATTCGCTTACCAATAGCAAAGGCAAAACCGAAGGCCTATGCTGATGCCTTGGACGAAATTATCCCACTGCAAGAAGATACAAGTGTTTTTAAAGATGAATATCAGGTTGTTATCATGCTTCCTTTCTATTTTGATTTAAACGACACCTTAGAAGAAAAACGTAAAGAATTTGAACCCGAAAAAATACTTCCTGCTTCCAAGGTTGCCATGGGCATTTATACCGGTGTGAAATTAGCATTGGATAGTTTGCGGGGCAAAGGCTATAAGTTTAAGGTATTGGTTTACGACACGAAGTACGATCGCAGATTAAGAAGCACTGAAGTGGTAAGAGCTATCTTACAGGATATGGAATTGGTAAATACCGATTTATTTATTGGCCCTCTTTACCGACCCAATTTTGAAGTGGTTCAAAAATATGCTAACGAGATTGGGGCTGCAATAGTCTCTCCCGTGCCTCAGAATAACAGTATTTTGGATACCAATTTGCGCACTATAAAAGTGAATTCGGGAAATAAAGCTCAAATCGATTTTATTAGAAAAATGTCCCTTGACAAGTTTAAAGAGAAAAAATTAATACTGGTAGAAAACAACGAGTTAAGAGATGTGTTACTAGCTGAACACTTCAAAGGAATTAATAATGGTGACACCAATAAGGTGATTTTTAATAATGTCAATAGTAACTTTGAACGGCTAAAAATTTGGAATTTTGATACTGCAAAAATCAAATACGTACTGGATGATTCTATTCCAAATGTCTTGGTGATGCCGTTGAATAGTAAAACGTTTGTAACCAGAATGTTAAATGCGCTGAATCGCTATTCGAAAGATTACGACATTACGGTTGTTGGTATGGACGCATGGAGCACGTTTGGTTATTTAGATATCAAGTATTTGAATAATCTCAAGGTGCATATTCCTTACAATCAGTTTGTAGATTACAACTACAGCGCAACGGATAAGTTTATTGGGAAATACAGGGTTACTTATAAGTCAGACCCAGATGATTGGACCTTTTTGGGCTACGATATTGGCTTGTATTTTTTAGAATCGTTACAGAAGTTCGGGACTGGTTTTTATGAAAATTATCCAACGGAGACGTACAAAGGAGTGAGTAAAAATTTCAGATTTTCACGGTTAAAACCAAACGGAGGCTTTGAAAATACAGCACTTAAAATGGTGAAAATTGAAAACTATTTTCACTTCGAAGTTGAATAAATGACTTATCAAGAACAAGTAATTGAATGGTATAAATCTTTGCAGGATAATATCTGTGAAGGATTAGAAAAAGCCGACGGATTCGCAAAATTTCAAGAAGATAACTGGTCAAGACCAGAAGGGGGGGGAGGTCGCTCCCGTGTTATCCAAAATGGAAATGTTTTTGAGAAAGGCGGTGTAAATTTTTCAGCAGTTCACGGTGTGTTGCCTGAAAATATAAAAAAGGCTCTTGGTGTTTCCAAATCCGAGTTTTTTGCATCGGGAGTGTCCATTGTTTTGCATCCAAAAAACCCTTGGGTTCCTATTATCCATATGAATACTCGTTTCTTTGAAATAGAGGGAGAAACTTGGTGGTTTGGTGGCGGAATCGATTTAACACCGATCTATATTAACGATAACGAAGCTAAAGGATTTCATTCTGAATTGAAATCAACTTGCGATCAGTTTGACCCCAGCTACTACTCAAAATTTAAAGAATGGGCCGATAACTATTTTTTTATCAAACACCGAAATGAAACGAGAGGAGTAGGTGGTATTTTTTACGATCGATTAAACGACAGAGACTGGAACAAGCTCTTTGATTACAACAAAGCAGTAGGAGACACCTTTTTAAAAGCTTATTTGCCAATTGTAACTGCAAATGCAACCAAGCCCTTTACCGAGGAGCAAAAGAACTGGCAACTGATTCGAAGAGGCCGATATGTAGAATTCAACTTGGTGTACGATAAAGGAACCAAGTTTGGATTAGAAACCAACGGTAGAATCGAGTCAATTTTAATGTCTTTGCCTTCTCAGGTGAGCTGGCCGTATAATCATCAGGCTGAAGAGGGTAGTCAAGAACAAAAGACTCTAGATAAACTGAAGAAAGGTATCGATTGGGTTTAATTGTTTTTGCTAAGTATGCAGGGCTTTAAGTCTTTTTTCAAAAGCCGCTTTGTTATCTCTTGCTACCTTAACGATTGAGCCGTTTTCCATTAGTACGTTGCTTTCATGACGAGTGTATTTCTGAATGTTTTGAATGTTAACCAAATTGGACCTGTGCACTCTATAGAAGTCTGTATTGTCTTCTAAAATAGCTTCAAAATATTTAAGCTTTTTACTTACTAGAATATCATTTCCGCGCAATAATGAAAGAGTGGAATATGATCCATCTGCTTCAATATGACAGATTTCAGAAACTTTTATGAAAATCAAACCATCTGATACCGGAACTGCTATTTTCTCAATACGATCGGAGGACATATTGCTTTTTAGCGTTTCAAGCTTCTTCGACATATTTGGAATTGCTAGCCGAGCTCTCAATTTTTCAATTGCACTTTCTAATTTATCTAAGCGAATTGGCTTCAGGATATAATCTATCGCAGATACTTCAAAAGCCTGCACTGCATATTGGTTATAGGCTGTTACAAAAATAATTTCAAAGGATATTTCTTTAAAAAAGCCCAATAATTCCAGTCCAGAATACATCGGCATTTCAATGTCAAGAAATACAACGTCTGGTTCAAGTTGGTTAATCGCTAAAACACCTTCTGGTACATTTGCACAGGTCTGCAATACTTCAACGTTTGTATTGTGCTCTTCCAATGCATTTTTCAATAAACGACGAGCTCCTTCTTCGTCGTCAATAATTATTGCTTTTATCGTTTTCAATGAGCAAAGGAATTAGTTAAACGTAAATTGAATTTTAGTTCCAGAAGGTTGTAAATCAATTATTTATAGCGAAATATCAATGTCCAGTGACTCTTTCACCAGCTTGAGTCTTTGTTCGTTTGCCTTCATAGCAAAACTGGTGTGATTTTGTTCTCTACGTGCATTAATTACTTTTGATTGCTCTCTTCCAATTCCATTATCAAGAATTGCAATTTGGAGCTTATTATTAACCTTGGTGATATTAATCGTTAGTTTTTTATCGCCTGTTTTATGTAAAAGACCGTGCTTAATTGCATTTTCAATATACGGTTGCAAAAGCAGGCTAGGTATTGATTTGTTTTGGAGTTCCTCAGCATCAAGAGTGGAGCTTATCTCAAAACTAAACTCTTCGCCAAACCTCAGTTTTTCAGGTTCTAAGTAGAGCTTTATAGTATCCAATTCTTGGTTTAAAGATATGGTGTTTTTTTGCGAATAGTCTAGTGTTTGTCTCATTAAATCGGCAAATTTTCCGAGGTAAATATTAGAGTTTCTAATGTCTTTTTGAAGGATTAAATCTTGTACTGAATTAAGAGCGTTAAAAACAAAATGCGGATTCATTTGCGAGTTAATTGTCCGAATGAGACTTTGCATTAGTTCTTTTTCGATTTTCTCAGCTTCGAATCGTTGTCGTAGTGTTCTGCGCTGATTCCAGAAGAACAATAAAATTCCAATTGCAAAAAGCGCGAACAAAATAATTGCAATAAAAATCCAAAGGTTTCGCTGCTTAAGTTGTTCTTGAGTTTTGATTTGATTTTTTTCGAGTTCACTAATTTTTTGTTGAGCTTCTTTAGCTCGCTCAACTAGGTAAGACACCGATGCCGACTGATTTCGCTTGGTTTGTAAAGCTTGTTTCCTGCTGTATTCTTCTAAACTATTTGCAGCTTCTTCAAATTGGTCCAGTTCTAAAGCTAGGTAGGCTTTACTCCTCAATATGTTGGCTTCTACATTTTTAAGGTCGTTGTTTTGGGCTTGTTTTAATGCTAAATCAAAATAATGGAATGCAGAATCGTATCGCTGTAGTCCTTCAAAAGCCATTGCAGCCCTGTAATAGCCGTAGCATTTAACATCGGCATAGTTGTTTACCATTGATTGTTTTATTGCGTTAGAAGCATTTAAAAGGGCCGCTTCAAAATTTTTGCGTTTGATGAAAATTTTAGCAAGATTGAGGTCGCCAAAACAACGTTCTTTTGTACCATAAGGACCAATTAGCTTTGCACGATTATGGGCTTTAGAAATGTATTTCAGCGCGCTATCCAACTATTTGTCGTTGGCGTAAATATTTCCAAGGCCATTGTAATGATTGGACAATGCTCTACTTTTTAGCACTGAATCTGCTTGGTATAAAGGTGCTAAGGAAATCGCTTTTTTAAGGTAGGTAACCCCTTGTTCTACATTCCCTTGTTGAGCGATCATTCCACCTGCAGAATTGTAACAAGCCGCCAACCATATAGCATTTTCTTCTTTTTTAAAATAAGGTATTGCTTCATTAATTAAATCTAAAGCCTCTTGGAAGTCTCCAGTAATGGTCTTCTCAATAGATTTTCGAAATTTAAACTGAGCATTAAGAATCTTATTGTTTAATTGAATGGAACGGTCTAAAAACCAATTTATTAACTGATTTCTTTCTTGGGCATTAAACTCCGGTACATCAATGATTTTACCTGTCCATTCCGAAAAGAATGCGCTGTCAGTGCTTGAATAGATAACATGCTTCATACTGTCTAACCGGGCGTTGCTTTTAGCTTTTACCTGGTAGCTTCCTAGAAGTAAAACAAAGAAGAGGATAAGTTTACAATTCATTCAGTAACTGCGAGTAGACAAAATAAAGAAAACCGATAAATCGGCTTTCTCTAAATTGAATTATTCTATTTGTATTTGGTCTTTATTCTTTTACAAAACGAATATAAGCTTGCTTAGAATGATCATTTATTTGCATAATATAAATACCTTGAGATAATTCGCCAATTTGTATTTGATGCGTTTGTTGTTTTTCTATTAATACTTGTCCGGAAAGCGAAAGTATCGTGACATCAAAATCGCTTGTTGCGCTGCCTTTAATAGTTAGAACATCAGATGCAGGGTTAGGATACACATTATAAGTTTGTAAGGTATTTTGGTGAATGCTAGTTGCAGAATCAACTGGATCTCCGCCGCCACCACCGCCATTATTACCACCATTATTATTGCCTTGATTTTCAAAACAACCAAGATCAATAGTATCGTTAAACATTCTTGGGTTTCCCGCTAAGTCATTCAAAGGAAGGACAGAGCTGATAGCTGTTCCAGCGTCAACCGCAGCAGAGGAGTTCAACAATTGAAAATCACTGGCTGATGCATCAACAAAATCTGCACTTTTTACGATTATATTATTCAACGCTGCTCTAGGACTGATAGAAGTTGTATCATCAATTAAACAGTTTCTTATATCAATAACACTAGGGTTTCCATTTCCTGTAACACTTGGGTAGCCAAAGTTTCCTTCCATTTGAGTATTGTTACTCATTATACAATTTTCTAAAGAGGTGATGTTTTGTCCGCTGCCAAACCTGCGGTGAGTAGACAAAAGAATCTTTGTTGTTGAGCTACTCGTATCCATATTATTAGCCCAAGTAGTATTTATAAAGCCAGCGCCTATTAGCCCACCGTTGTAACTTATTATCCGGCCGCCATGTCCATATTGGCCTAAACTGGTTCCAATATCAATAATTTCATTGTTATTGATTAAGCAATTGGTCATTTTAAATGAAATGTTTTTTCCAAACGTTAGCAAATCAAAAGGTGCTGCAATCCGAGCTTTATTAGCTGAGAAAGTACAATTGATAAAGTTGATATTTTTCTCACTAAATTCAGCAAACACTGCTATGCCTGCTCCTGCTGCTCCTACATTGTTTCTCCATGTGCAATTTGCAAAATCTACTGTCGTAACATTAGATTCTATAAGAGTACCATCACCAAAGCGACCAAAACGATTCGATCCTAGCGCATTCGCATGTCCATCTTCGATAATAAGTCCATCAACGTATGCTTTGTTAATTGCGTCAGCAGCAGTTTGAGCGAATGGACCAATAAAAACACAATAGGCATTATTGCTCATATCGCCATCGTCACCTAAATCTCCAGATAATATGGTTTCATTTGCTCTCCAATCGCGCTGGTTAATGTTAGTTTCCGTTCCATCACCACTAAATCCACCATAAACAGAAATAGCTTCACTGGTCCAGGCGAATGTTGCGCCTCTGTTGGTGCCACTTCTTATGTATTTTCCTTTTACAACCCAAATTTGGTCTCCATCTCCTGAATTAAAAAATGCATCTCTTATATCTGCATAAGCATTGCTCCAGCTAGTGCCATCATCATTTCCTGTAGCTGCATGGTTAACATAAATGGTCTTTGGAGTTGGAGGAATTTCATTGAACAAATTCCCAACTTCCGCATCGGTTAAAGAACTAAGATAAACGCGTACATCGTCAAAACTGCCTTCGTAATCGGATAGAGGAGCAATGCGAAAAGAAGCTCTTCGAATAAAGTCTCCTATGCCTCTTGGTGTTGTTACCGAACCAGTTAAACCAGCAGCTAATACATTATTTACAAACACATTAATATCTAAGTTGCTACCATTTGGTGTAGCTCTAAAAACGATATGATGCCAATTTCCATTATCCAAAGAATCTACAGCAGTTTTGTTCGTATATGCGCGATAAGATCCGTTGGTGTACATACCAGCTCTCCAACTCAGTTGAGTACCAGTTGCAGTAAAGGTTGCATTCATTTCGAACCCAGTAGTTCCTTGACCACTATAATTTCCGTAAAACTGAATAAGACGCGTACTGCCTGAAGTATCATCGTCCATTTTTATCCAATAACTAACCGTTAGTGGTCTATAGTTAATATTATTCGTTAGGGCTGTAACTAAGCTATTGCCACTACTTATGGAGATAGCTTGACCATCCGTGCCTTTTCTGTTTTTAGTTTCTGAAACTGATCCACTGGTTGTAAAGTTTGCCAAATCTTGAGCCGAACTGGCACCACAATTTGCTAATGAGCCGTTATTAAATAAATAAGCGGCCGAAAATCCACTGGGTATCTGCGCAAACGTTAAAATGATTAGCGTTAATGCTAAGGTAGTAAGTATTGTTTTTTTCATTATTTATAAGTTTTATATGCCAACAAAAATGCAGGCGCACTTATTCGTAAACAACACTTAACCCATGAGTCGTTAAAATGAGTTCGTAAGTCGTTTTTTTTTATAAAACGGAGTCTAGAATTCAAAACGGGAATTTGAAAATTAGGATGTTCTTAGTTGGAGGTTATTGGAGGGTTAGTCCAACTCCTTGTTACACTTTTTCCAGAAAGCAAAAAAAGAAGGATAGTATCCTTTTACAGAAAACATCCAATCTCGCTCATCTTGCTTACCAATAAAATGCTGATTACTAGGATGCTCTTTAAAAATGATTCGAGATGAGTCAAGTTGTTCTTGTAAATCAGAAAACTCACCTACAAAAATATGAATGTCTTTGATATTTTTGGACAATGCTAGCGCAAAATCAAGTGGTTTACTAGCAACTGGATATTTATCAAAAAAACTAGGCTCCAAAATTAGTACACGATTAACGGATTCGTTTTTTCGCCATTCGGGGTCAAGGTTATAATAGGTGTAGACGCAGGTGGGAAGTTCTTTGTTAAGCGCCAAATCATTGCTAGCTGGTAGCTCAGTTTTCAATTCAAATTGTTCTTTATGTAAAAGGAGTTTTGGCGTTTTAAGCGTTTCAAATTGATCGTATTCAACATCCAAAAAGGTATCTGTTTGTTCACTTTCAAAAAAGTTATTTATGTTTTCCTGATTGGCATAGTATTTTTTATTGGCATTTGCTCCAGCCACCCATTGCCAGCTCAATGCATTGCTTGCCCAATCCCCATCTAGTAGATTGGCATACATCCATTGCGCCGGCTGAAACCAATGCGCATGCCCAATATTACAGGCAATTGAGGCAACATACATACGCATGTGATTGTGCATGTAGCCGGTATTGTAAAACTCAAGAATAGCTTGATCAACTGCCTCAATTCCAGTTTGGGCTTGAATGAGTGTACTAGGAATTTTATGATGAGACACATGAGGCTGCTCGTGTTTCAAATCGTTATCAATAGCAGTTCCTTTTGCAATCCAAACTTGCTGCCAATAATCCCTCCAAGCCAGTTCCTGAATGAGCTTGACCGTATCAAAATAGGCGAGTTCCAGGTTAAGAATATGCTGGAACACCATTTTGGTAGAAATTACTCCTCGCGCTATGTATGGACTTAAACGAGTTACAGCTCCAGATTTATGATTTCTGGTAGCACCGTATTTTTTTGGATCGATACTCTGAATGCGCTCCAGAATAGATGTTATATCGCTGGGGAAATTCATCGTTTCGCAATTTTGTTGCTCGAAATAGCGCGCTGACGAGAACATTTGAATCTTAGCATTTCAGCACTGCGTTTTTTTAAATGCTTACTGCTCACTCCACTATTCACTCTTTTCCTCCACAATCGAAACGATTTTGGCTTTAAGGTGTTCCGCATCAGCTGAATAACCTCGTTTTCTTTTAATCCAAATTGAAAATCAATAGCTTCGAAAGGAGTGCGATCTTCCCAGGCCATTTCAATAATTCTATCGTGGTCTCTTTCTGAAAGTAGGAGCATACTGTTAGGACAGATTTCAATGGGATTGGTTGACTCGGAGTTTCCTTTATTTCAATACTATGTTATCTATCAAAAGTTTAAAGTTCTCTTCTTTTTTGTTGCCGATTAAAAATGTTATTTGTTCAATAAAATCGCTAGAAAAATTAGGCTGATCTAGTTTTCGCCCTCTATAGCTAGGGTACATTTCATTCAATGGAATCTCAATTTCCTCCCAATCGCCAGTGGTTGAAAATGGGGCTATGTAGGAATAATAATCTTTTGAATTAGCTTTTACTCTAAATTGATAATTCTTGCCATCGCCTTTGAGCTTAATGATCGCCTTGGAGTATTTTTTCGTTGCTATTTTTGGAAATGAATAGCGCAGCGAAGAAAACCCACCGTAGTTTTCTAGGGAGATGTGGCCTTTAAATACTCCATGGCCTTCATTACTCAATTCGAAGGTGCCAGTTGATTTTCCGCCCATAACTCCATCAACTACTACAACCCAATCCTTGATCTTAGATTTTTTGTTGAAATCAAAAACTACTGCTGAACTCATTAGTGTTACTGAAATTAGGATAGACATTAGATACTTCATAACCAATCAACGATTAGTCCCTGTTAAGGTTCATTTAGCTTCGCAGCTAAAACACCGGAAACGAATGAAGGTGAAGCCAGAAGGCGCTGCATTGCATCAAATTAATTAAATATAACCTTGTTTACTTTTATTTCCCAATTTAGATTCTACTGCAACTTTTCAGAACCTAAAAATGGTAGCCCAAACGATTAGAATACTTGAAATAAAAGGTATTGGGATTATTTTCACACATCCTCTGTAATATGCGGTTATTCAATAATTATCTGTTTAACAACGGTTCTATTAACATTGGTCATTTTTATAAAATAGGTACCACCTTTGTATTGTGAAATGTTGAGGTTTTTGGTTTTATCAAAGGAATCTTGAAGCATTAACTTTCCCGCAATGTCAAACAAGAACAGATCATAAAATTTTTCAGTTTTACTCTCAATTGTTATAGCATCCGAAGAGGGATTAGGATAAATAGAAAAGAACTTTTGAAAATCTTCAGTTACTGTCAAGCTGAGATTATCGCAATTATGCGCAAGGTCAAATTTAGTTTGTAAGGAGTCAATTGGTTCGACTCCAGAGTTGTTAGCCGTTCTTACTGAAACATTAAAAGAAGGCTTCCCAAAAACATCTGCAGGTTGCGCCACCTTAACAAAAGCGAAAAGAGAGGATGTTCCGTTAGAACTGCATCTAGTATCGGCTCCAACCATATTGGCTCCCTGAAGAGCTGCCATTAATTTACAAGCCAAATCGCCAGAGGCGTTAAGAAATCTCGATTCCATGGAGTCTAAAACTTCTTGGCCAAGTAGTATGTTTCCCTGAATTGAATAATACGGACCGATAATATGATTTTTGTAATTATCTGTTGATGATCCTGTATGCGCCGCCGTCTCAGGAGAACCATTAATTATTGCAGCTATTCCGTATTGTCTGCGTTGTGGTTGAGACTGAACATCATTTGCTACCAACCAACTAATAATTTGACTGGGTGTCTCTCCTAAATTCATTCGATTTGTTGCATTTGTTTGATTTGCGGGTATGTAGTATGCTTGAGTGTTTATCGCACCAACATTTGGAATGAGTTGTCCTAGAAAATCATCATTCGACAATCCTGCTTGAAAAAGATCGACACAGGAGGCACCAGCACTTCCAACTTCACCAGTGATGGAATCCACAGCAACAATTGAAAAAGTATCTTGGGAATTAGCAGGTTGTATTGCAAAAATGGCAAGGATACTTACGAGTATTAGTTTTTTCATTTTTAGTCTAGTTTAAACGCAACTAACAACTCGCTAAGATAAACTTTCCAAATTGAAGTTTCGCTTATTTCGTTTATTGCTGAGCGTAAACAGCTGAAAAAATTAGGAGGACAGCAGATTTAATTCAACTTTGTAACCGAAGTTGATTATGGCCAAAGTTGGAAACATGTTTTCTAAAACCCTGCTCGCGCTTGGGGTTATATTTTTAGTGTTATTTGGCTTGCTCTGGAAGGGCTATTTACTAAATGTTCCTACTGAAGAAAAAATTGCGAATTATAAACTACCACAGGCTTCAGAGATACTGAGTAGTGATAGTGTTTTGTTGGGAAAAATATATTTCGAAAACTGCAAATGTATTCCCATAGATGCGCTACCCGAAAACTTAATAAATTGCCTCCTAGCAACTGAAGACATTAGGTTTTTTGAGCACAATGGTGTCGACTTTATTGGATTGTTGCGCGTTGGTTTTAAGACGTTGTTGTTAAGAGAGCAATCGGTTGGAGGTAGCACTATAACCTAGCAGTTGGTGAAAAACAGGTATCCTAGAAATACTTTTGAAATCGACTGTCTGCTGTTGCACAAAATTCGTGAATGGTTTACGGCAATGAAAATGGAGCGCTTGTATTCCAAACAACAGTTACTGGTGCATTATTTTAATACCGTCCCTTTTGGTCACAATTGTTTTGGAATTCACACCGCGGCAAATTATTATTTTAATAAAAAACCTGCGGAATTGGAAGTTCAGGAAATGGCTACTTTGATTGGCTTGTTAAAAGGCACTTCCCTTTATGACCCTGAGCGAAACCCAAGCAGGTGCATTGTTCGCCGAAACTTAGTCTTGAACAATATGTGTCGAGAAGGTTTTTTATCCTTAGATCAGTTGCATACAGCTTCTAATACTGAATTGGTATTAGCTAGTCAAAAAGAGCAGCAGCCCCAAATAGCGCCATTTTTTATGCAGTACATAAGCGGTAAAGTGGATGAAATAATCGCTGCAATAAACGATAAAAAAAAGGTGCACATTAACCCATATACTGATGGTCTGCGCATTTACACCACCATTGACTCTAGAGTGCAACAGCACGCAGAAAATGCCTTAAAAATGCACTTAGATAGCCTACAAAAGCAATTTGATGCCGAATGGAATCAAGCGCGGTGGAATCAGAACAAAGAGACCTTACTGCAATTGCTGAAAATGAAAAAGTATAGCGCTTATAAAAAAGTAATTTTTGCCTTGAATAACGACAGTGCGTTTACCCCAGAAATTGAACTGCTTCTAGAAGGAATGAAAACCGACTTGACACGCTTGCATGCCGGGTTTACTTGCATAAAAAACACCGGAGAAGTGCTTGCATGGGTAGGAGGCAGGGATTTTCGTTATGCGCAATACGACCATGTAAAAAGCACTCGGCAAGTAGGTTCTGTATTTAAACCTATAGTTTACGTTACGGCTGTAGATCAAGGTGTTAACATCTGTAATTATTTTAAAAATGACCATAGATCGTATAGCGATTTTGATGATTGGGAGCCTAGAAATGCGAGCAATAATTACCAAGGAGAATACACAATGAAGGGTGCGCTCACTTATTCTCTGAATGTTATTTCCGTGCAAGTTTTGTTTCGTGCTGGATTGTTGGATGTGTTGAATGTTGCCAATCAAATGGGAATAACGACAAACATTCCTCAAGTTCCTAGTATTTCATTGGGCACACCAGATATAAGTTTATACGAAATGGTGAATGCCTACACTTGTTTTGCCAATGAAGGAAAACGGGTACATACTAAATACCTGAAGCGTATTTTTAGCAAAGACGGAGTATTACTTTATCTCGAACGTTCGAAATCAAATAAGGAGCTTTTTACTAAAAATGTTGCGGCAATTATGACCAATATGTTGGAGTCAGCGGTTAATAGAGGAACTGCACGTTCTTTGCGCTCCAATTACCAATTGAAAGGTGCCATAGCTGGAAAAACAGGAACTACTCAAAATCAATCGGATGGTTGGTTTATTGGTTACACTCCAAAGTTTTCGGCGGGAGCATGGGTTGGTGCTGAGAATCCAGGCATTCATTTCGAATCAATTTCTGAAGGTGCCGGATCAAAAACAGCGCTCCCAATTTGGGCAAACTTTGCGCTTAACCTTCAAAACGATCCAGATTGCGCTCATTTGTTGGAAGGAGTATTTTCTCCACCTACAGCCAAATCCTTGCGGTGCTTAAATCAATCTTTATATCTAGAGCGAAAGTAAGAGTAGCAGCATGCTATTAATGCGGAGTTTCCTGTCTTTGAATGGCCATAATATCGCTTACCGCTTTCCGGTACTTGTAAGGATTTCCTGCTTTTTTAATGGCTTTATATACTTTTTGAGGGTTATGTGTTGATTGAGAGAAAAACTCCCAAAACCCCAACATTTTCATTTTAATAGGCGTTGGTCCAGATAGCATTGCGTCATACTGCTGATAAATGGTATCGTGAAATGCCTCAAAAATATCCCAGCGGTCTTTAGGATATTCTTCAGTATCTGATTTTATCATGCTGGGTAAAAATGGGTCTGCTATAAGGCCTCTTCCAATCATAAAATGTTCAATACTTGGAAACCGTTCACGCATAGCTTTAAACCGCTCTACAGTCGTAATATCGCCGTTATAGTACAAGGTATGTTTTGCAAGGTCAATGCATTTCTGGAAGGCTTCAAGGTCTACACCCCCTTTGTACAATTGTTTGCCAAGTCGCGCATGTATGGCTACATTTTTAAGCGGGTACTTTTCAAGTATAGGAAAGGAATCTAAAATCTCATTGGCGTTTTCATACCCAAGGCGCATTTTCATAGAGATGGTGATATCAGTTTCGCTGTGAGCGCGATCTAAAATGTGGTCAATTTTTTCAGTATTACAAATGAGTCCAGAGCCCATGCCACTTTTTGTAACCATTGGATACGGGCAACCCAAGTTCCAATTTAATTCTTTGTAGCCTAAGGATTGAATGTATTTTATTACAAATAAAAAATGATCAGCATCAGCCGTCATTACTTGTGGAATTAAGGATAAGCTTGTATTAACTTCCGGGTTTAAGTCTCGCTGATAGGAACCCTTGATGATCATTGTTCTATTAAAACGAATGTAAGGTGCATAAAAACAGTCTATTCCCCCAAAGAATTTTTGCTGAGCATTGCGGAAGGTTGCATCGGTAAATCCTTGCAAAGGAGAAGAGAAGAGAGCGTAGGACATTAATGGGTTTGAAAACGATAAAAATAAAAGAAATCGCGCATTGACTCCCTTTGTTTTACAAAAGGGCATTATAGGGTATAAGTTATAACTTACAATTCGAATCTCAGCTGTTTCAAAAACGAACTGTTTTGCAAAGCTTTGATGTATTGATTTTGTTGATGAACCAATTTCATTAAAGGTTGTTATTTAGTTTAATGCGTATAGTACTGCAATCAAATGTAAATAGAGACTTAACGGAGGTTTATGATCGATTCGATCAAGATTTGTTTGCTTACCTATTACCCACAGGGGCGCAACTTATTGAGTATGGTGGTTCGAAGAAAGGGAATATTGTGCATCTCAAATTGCCGATTGCTGGTGAGTGGATAAGCGAAATAACAGAAGACGGAAACGCAACCGATACTCGTTATTTTATTGATGAAGGAAGAAAACTCCCCTTTCCGTTAAAAAAATGGAGGCACAAACACAGCTTATACCGAGCAGGAAACTCGACCATTATTGAAGATGACATGACTTTTTCAACAGGAAATATCATTGCTGACATGCTCGTTTATCCTGGTTTGCTCCTTGCGTTTTTGCCTAGAGTTTGGCAATACAAGAGCTACTTTAACCATTGATTGAGCTGGTGGTTTTTTGCTATTTCTCTGAGTAATGGGGAAGAAAAAGCGGAATGAATTAGATAAGGAATATTTACAACAAATTTAAACGCCCAACAATTTTACTTTGCTGGAAACAGGTCAATTTGCTGTGATGTGATAATAATCATTTGTTATTGTCTTTCTATCCAATATTTCTGAGGAAAATAGAAACTATGAAAAAAATATTGTTGCCCACCGATTTTTCTGAGAACGCTAAAAATGCAATTGATTATAGTATTGCGTTATTTGATGCTAGCGAAACTGTTTTTATATTATTAAATACGTTCTATGTGCCTTATTCTTCCACCGAAGTTATTATCTCCCATGACGCATTTAGAAAACAGTCAGAAGAGTCTTTGGAACTAGAGATTCAGCGAATTAAACAACAGTTCCCAAATCTGAAAGGAAATATTGAAAGTCATTTTGCCATTGGAGAAGTAGCAAGTGTAGTGAACTCGTTTGTACAGAAAGAGGGCATGGATTACGTTGCAATGGGCACTAAAGGCGAAAGTGGTGTTGACTCCATATTTGTGGGCAGTGCAGCTGCTGCAATGATCAGCACTGTTGAGTGTTCATTAATCATTGTTCCTGAAAATGCAGTGTATACCAATCCTGAAAAAATTCTTTTTACAACAAATAAAGAATTACAAAATGATGAACTGAATCTTGAAAGTTTAAATGAAATTGCAAAAAAATACAACAGCACAATACACGGTTTGTACGTTTCCGAAACTGGAGAGGATAAAAAATTAGAGGCAGCTTTTATACGATTTGATTTGAATGTTCAGTTTCAAGACATACAGCATGATTTAAAAGTAGAGGTAAACAAAGACCCTATTGAGGCTATAGAAAAACACATGGAAAAGTACCCAGTCGATTTAGTTGCGATGGTAAGTACTAGGGGAAGTTTTTTTCATGAGCTTTTTCATAAAAGTGTTACCAAGAAGATAGCCATGCATACCCACATTCCGATGCTAGTTATGCACACAGAGGTGTAGTTTGTTGAAGCTTTTTCGCTTGCCTTGTGCGCTGAAAATTGAACGATCAATGTATGGCAATTGATACTGATAATAGGGTAATTTGGATCTTCTTTGAATAACTACTAATGTGCAGTTTATGAAGTGCAGTATCCAAAAGGGTGCTATGATTTTTTAACCATTGTGAGTGCCCTGCAAGGGCGTTGCATTATATTTAAGATAAAAAATTTCTAGAGGGTGCAAATCCCATACAAGCATGGCTTCCTGAATTGAGTTCAGTAAAGGCTAAGCCTTGAACCACTTATTAGCTGCAACATTGCTCATTGTTCGAAGGAATCTAGCTTTATTATAAACTAGAAAGAAGACATAATTAGTGTAAAGAGCGATTACGTTATGCTTAACGAACTGATGAATACTAGACCCTTAAAGTTTGTCCTAAGCTTGTCCCAAAAGGGTTTACAACCCAAGAGGCTAAAATGGGGTAGGAGACACCTGGCATTAAAAACTAATCATCTACAAGCATCAGTTTTTTACGGGTAAGTGTTTGGCCGTTTTTCAAAAGCACCACATACATACCAGCTGGCAAATCTGTCAGCGACACCCTGTGAATTTCATCTTTAGCTTGCAAGCTAAATTGCTCCACTAAATGGCCTGCAGTATTATAAATGCTGCAGTTTACTTGGGCTGCGCTTCCTTTGGGGGAGTTTTAAAAAGACTTCTGCTCCACTTGAAGGGTTTGGGTATAACAATAGTTCATTAGGTGTAGCCACAAGTGCGGGCAAGTCTAGGCTTTTTTGTATCCTGCTAAACCGCACCAATATCTGCTGGTAGTTCGTTAGCGTAGCACTCGTTTTCGCATTTGCTACGCTGTCTGTTTTGTTGTCAATAGCATACTACTGTCTAAATGCATGGCCAATTGATTGTCCACTTGAATCTACATGTTTAAGGGTGGCATAGTTGTTTACGCCAATTGACAGTTCTTTGTATAGATAGGAGCTTTGGTTTAGCACAATTCCACCTGATATTGCCCCTTTTCTCAGGTTATTTCCATAGACATGTTTTACAAAACCTTGCTGACTAAAAAGAATCGTAGGAATAAGACACGCTAATAAGCTTAGGGTCAAAATATTTATTTGTTTCCAATTTTTCATGTCTAGCGATATTGCACTTACGCCCCACGGCCAAGGCAAGTGTGGGGAAGCAATTTTGGGTGCGGAGGCCAAAATATTTGTGGCTATTGCGGTTTGATTGTGCGCGAGGGCAACCAACCACCAAAATTGCAGAATGGTGAAACTTAGGGTTTATTCTATCGTTTGTTCGAGGCATTTCGTTTCAAATTTACACTATCGCTAGCATTTGCCTTTTGGCTGTTGTTACCCTCTGTTGTGATTAATAAAAATCATCATCGCTGATTGATATTGTAAATTTATGTTCAAAGTGAGAAGGTACACGTTTCGCATGTTCACTTTCAGATTTCCAATTGGAACTAGCCTGAATATCTTTTCTTTCAGTATTGCTCAAGTTCACAATTTCTGAACTCTCGAAGTAATCCGAGGTATTTCCTGCGTCGTCTTGACCACCTCTCGTGTCATTGACATATATTGTCTCGGACTTTCCAGTCTCAATAGTTACTACCTTTTCAGAACTAAAATTTGATTTCATATCGACCTGAAAAGCTTCACTTGAATTATTAATTACTTTCCATTCTCGTGTTGTATTTCCTTCGCACGACGAAAGAACAATTGCTGTAAATAGTCCAACTAAAATTGATAATGTTCTCATAGTATATTTTTATTTTCTCAAGAACTTAATAATCTAGATATTATTGTTTTCGTTCAGAATTCACGCTCTGATTTTCACGCGAGCAATTGAGGGTAACGCCCCGCGGCCATGAGAAGTAGGCTGTTCGAGGCAGATACTTCGGGACTCGGGTTTGGATTATTAATATTCATTCATTTCAAATTTACGACAGACCTGCCTATTTCTCATGTGGGCGCTGTTAGCCAAAGTTGAGTAATATCACTCTATTGCCGGTGCTATAATCGGGTTTCTGACATTGAATAAAGATATTGTAAATTCTAGTTTTTTGATGGAACTCATTTAAGACAAGAATCACAAGTACCAACTGCTTCTATTTCAAAACGATCGATAGAATGCCCAGGTACTTCAATATCAATTGAATGATTAGTTTGAACGCAGGAAACCTGTTCGCATTTTTTACACTTAAAATGTATGTGTCTATGGCTGTGCCCTTGGGAAGTGCAATTATGACCGCATAAGGCATAAAAAGTTTCGTTGTCTTCAATAAGAGCTTTGTGAATTATTCCTTTTACTAAAAAAGTATTTATGGTTCTGTACAGGGTTATGCGATCAAAGTCGTGCAAAGAATCTTGAATTTTAGAATAAGAAATGGCTTTTTCGCTTTCAGAAAGGATAGAAAGTAAATCCACTCTAATGGATGTGGCTTTTAAGTCCAAACTTCTTAATTGTTCTATTGAATTCAAATTCGATTTCATAGGTATCAGGTTTTAAAACGAAAGACTTATCCCCACAATTGCATTTATTCCTAAATCATCGGCGAAATACCTTAGCCTATTTAAATAATCGCGATAGCTTACATTCAATAAATTCTCTATTCTGAGGTAGGTATTTAGCTTGACTTTTTTAAACTGTTTTTTCGAAGATAATTTTACACCAACAAGATTATATGCTTCCGGAGCTTCCAAGTAATCTTGGGATGGAAGGAGGTTGTTTTGCTTAAAAACATATCGGTTGTTGAGCTGTATCTCAACATTTTCAAATGGGCCTAGTTTAGGTATCTGATAATTTAGTTCTCCGTATAAATTATTAGCTGGCATATATATCAGTGGTATGTTGTTCGTTTTATCAGATCCATACAGAAAGCTATACTTAGCAACGAGCTCTGCGCGTTCAAAAAACTGATAGCTTGCCACAGCATCAAACCCCATAATTTGAGCTTGTGTTTGCTCGTACTTAAATACAGGAAAAGCACCACGAATGGTTAAACGAAACTCGTCTTCTGGATTAAGGAAAATGTAGTCTTGAAACTCTTGATAATACAGCAAGGTTTCGAAGGAAAATTTGTTTTTTATTTTCGTTTTTATAGAGAGTGTATTTTTAAATGAAACTTCTTGTTTTAGGTTTGGATTTCCTTCTTCAATTCCGCCAACTCCCTGATGCAAACCGTTGCTGTATAATTCATTTACCTCGGGGTTTCGTACTGAATAACCCAGGTTATAAGCTACACTAAGCCATTTTGCAAAATCGTTGGTAATGCCTCCAACAGCACTTAGGTTTTGGTAGTTGTTCTCGTAACGAACAATTTCTCTTGGTACCCCCGTTGAAATGGTAGCTACTTTTCTGTTTTCAAAATCGTAGCGCACTCCAAGCTCAAATCTAGTTTGTTTATAGCTTTTGTTTGCCAATGCAAATATTCCTAATTCGCGAGAAATGTAATCTGGGATTAGGGGCAATATCCCTGTTTCTGGCTTATTCACATTGTCAACGTAGTTGCCTTGAATACCGGTTTTAAGTTTCCAATTCTTAGGTAAATAATGGTGGTATTTTAGTTCCAAAAAATTTGACTTTTGCTCTAAGCTCAGGGAAGGGGAGTCCGTTCTACCTCCTCGTCGAACATCAAATTCCTTTCTTAAATTGTATTGCCCAGCATAGGTAAGGGAGATCCATTGTTTTTTATTTAGGCTATACTTAGATTTGAATTTAAGCAAATGATGATTTACCCTTTGGAAGGGAGCATCGATAGAATAAGAAAAATTATCTTCTGTAAAATAGGGTTCTTCTAATTGAAACGCATTTTCGAGATCGGTTAAATTTCCTACTTGCGATCCTCTTAAAATACCAAGTTCAGCATTAAAAGAACTGAAATATAAATCGCTGCTCAGTTTTTTATTCCATGTCTTTTCGAGCTGTAGGGCAACATTAGCTTTTTGATTTCCGGTGTTTCGTAAATAATACTTGGAGGTTTTGTTGTCTCCACTTTTTTTGAGTGTACCAACTATTCGCCAAGCTACCAATTTGCCATATTGCTCAAAATCTATGTTTATGCCATTCCCCAAACCATTCGATTCAAAAAAATAGCGTGCATTTCCATGTACGTGTGGGTCGAGTGTAATTTGTTTTGGTTCTATTAGAATTACACTACCCAACGAATTACCTTGATACTCCAAAGCTCCAACACCCTTAATTACCCGAATTTTGTTTGCAACTAAAGGGTCAATCTCAGGGCTATGATCGACACCCCATTGTTGACCACTTTGGGCTATGCCATTGTTTAAAATAGTGAGTCGGTTACCGTACAAACCATGAACTATCGGTTTGGCAATTCCACTTCCGTTTTTGATACTACTCACTCCGGTAACATCCTCCAGCATGGTTGCTAAGTTCTTGTCTGAATTTTGAGCAATGTCTTCCGAGTTAAGCGTCTGGCTCTCTTGGGTTGTAGCTGTGGTTATTTCTCCAATAATGTTCACTTCGTTCAATACTTCGCTGTTGTGATTGAGGTAGATTATTAATGATGTGTCCTTTGTGATTTGTACGAATAGATGCTTCGGTAGGCATCCAATATGACTTGCGGAAATATGATAGCTGCCATTACATAGATTTTGAATTTTGAAATACCCCAGGCTATCTGTTACAGCTCCTGCTTCTGCTTCTTTAGAATAGATGTTGGCATATTCAATTGCTTTGCCAGTACTGAGATCAATTACACGCCCCGAAATTATTCTGTCGCAATTTTGAGCCGACAGATAAGCTGGGATTACAAATAAAAAGGAAAGAGTAGCTAAAAGTTTATTGAACATCTAACTCAAAAGTGACTACTATATCTGTTTCGCCGCCTGCATTGGTAATATCTCCAGATTGCACTCCATTTCCCGATTTATTTGGCTTATGTCTCAGAGTTATGGTAATATTTCCGGAACCAGCTGCTTTAGTTTTTACTTGAGTAACCAAGCCAATTGGGTTATTATTGAGGTCATTATCATTGTAAGAAACCTCTAATTCTGATATTGTTGATTGATAAAAAAGTTGATGATCGTTAGATTCTTCTCTTACTTCTTCAGTTATGTTTCCTACTGGATTTTCCAGTTCATTCAATAGCTCAACAGAACCAGAATAAGTTGTATTCGTATCTAATTTGCCTTTCGAAATTGTGGGAGGGTTACCACCGTCTCCATCTAAATCTTTGAAAGTGAGAATTATGTTTTCGCCTCCGCCAATGGGAGTTAGGGTGTATTTGAATGTTGTAATAAGTTCTTCTTCATTAGGGATAACAGGATAAAGAGGCTCGTCTTTTTTGCATCCGGAAAAGAATAATAACAATGACGTTAAAATAATGAATCGTGAGTTTGTCATGCTTATTGAAATTAAATTTTAATTTAAAGTTCAAATATAACATTAAATGCAACGCAGTTGCATTTAATGTAGTATTCGTTGCCAAACAGCAAATTTTTAGTTGAATTCTGTTTTTTATAATTCGTGCATCAAGCTTACAAAACGATGAATTATGAAGTGCTTAGATCTGGATTGAAATTTTGGCTAACGAGTTTGTATATGAAAAGTAGGGCTTGGCGCAGCGTGCGGCTTGAAGCGGCGAAACCTACCAACATCTTCCTTTTCCCAGATTAATTGAGCCGCTTGCAAATCAGCAAGGCAAGCTAGTTCAGATTTGTCAGATTTAAAGATAGCTAAATAATTGCACGAAACTTAATGTTACCTTCAATCTTGCTCTATTTTTTACATGCGTTGTTGCCAGTAGTTTTTTTCGCTATGTTGTTCGTTTCCATAACTAAAACTCCTTGATGTTTTTGCATTCCAAATCGTATTTGGTAATCGTTGTATTCAATCATTTTGGGATTAAATTTAATCTTATCTAAATGATTTTCCGACATATATTGTTTAAACCAATTTTCAGCATCTTTTTTGTCTAATTCTGAAAACCTAAAAAGCTTTCGGTCTTTTAAAAAAAACACGTATTTGTAAGACATAATTTTTTCATCGCCTACACTACTAAAATCAATTTCTCTTCTTTTAAGTTCTTCCTCTAGTGCCCACAGATAACCTTGACGAGCAAAACCGAAAGCTGAAATTCCAACTGTGCCATTAAATCGACCAATAAATTCATCATCGTTTAACCTACATAATTCAGTTTTGAATTCTAAAAAGTAGTCTTTAACTGTTTTCATCTCTTATTTCCCATAGGTGTATAAATAAGTCTTACCGAACTCCTAATTTCCTCAATCGGTTTGTTTTTATTCTTTTTCTTTTTTGGTTCTATGTAAAAGTCAATTCCTGATTCCTTAAGTTTTTGTTTTAATTCTTTATTCAATTGTGAATTAAGAAGTCGTTTGATTTTCTTAATATTTCTTCTTGTTTTTATATCCTCAATGAAAGCGGAATTAATGGATGAATTTTCTAAAACTGATAATACCTTTTCTTTATATATTTTTAATTCTTCATCTTTTTCTTCTGTCTCTATTTTCCTTAATTGTATCGCAGTTTTTTTCTTTAAGGCTTTCTTCTGTTCCTTATTGAATCGAGCTATTTGATAACTTAAATCTTTTATGATTTCCGTTTGGTCTTGTTCGTTTAAATCAGAATGAGACAAATCCAAATGAGCAATGTATTTAGCTAAAGTAAAATATTGCTCAATACCACAATAAATACATTTGTACTTAACTCCATTAGCAGTTTTATATGTCGTATTGTTTTTTTTCAAAATTACTGGCAACGCCCCGTGGCCAAGGCAAGTGCGGGGATAAATGGGTTAGACTTCGTATTTCTTTCTGTCATTTGTTTGAGGCATTTCGTTTCAAATTTTCACTAATGCTAGCATTTGCCTTTTGGCCACTGTTACCTGCTTTTCGCGGACTATTTGGCTGAGCACAAAATCAAAGACTAACACTTTCTTTCTCGTGCTGTTTAGTTCGTCATTTTTCAAGATTTCAGTTAGATACGAGGAAAAAAGTCCACATTGAATATGGCTATTTGTTTCTGAAACAATATCGTAAATATTTGAGGCAGACTGCAAATCGTTTAGGAATATGGTTTTCGATTGAAAACATTCATAATAGTCTCCCCACACTCTTGGTCTAAGTTCTTTGGATTCGTTTTCATACCAAATTATGGTGTCGAGATTTGAAATCGTAATTTCAGAAAGGATAGATTGGAGGACTGATTCTGGCAAGAAAAGTCTCGTACATTCATTTTCAGTAGAAGATTTTTCAATCAGAGACAAATATGCTTTTGATAGATCTGAACTTGCCATTTTAGTTCGTTCAAGCACAAACGAGTCATATTTATCATTCACGTTTTTGATTATATCTGTTTCCGTTTTGGTTAAACACTCTGGAAGGGTTTCCCTTTCTCCCGAGGATTGGCAGCCACATAATGTCCAAATAGATAATATGATAATTGTGGTTCTCAAGCGAATTGCAGGTAACTCGTTATATAACACATCAAATTTAAGCAATAACACATTCAAACCCGTGATAAGAGAACATTTTTACTATTTCGAGCACCTCTTTTCAACTGAATGTTATTGCCCTTTTCTATCATACTGTCAAATGGACTTTGCACCTTCAATAACTCATTTTTAGTGACATGTGTATAGATCTGGGTGGTCTCAGGTCGAGAATGCCCCAATAACAATTGCACATAGCGCAGGTCAACGCCTTGATCTAATAAATGAGTAGCATAACTGTGCCTAAACGTATGAGGAGTTACTCGTTTTTTAATGCCCGATTTTTGCACCGCTCGTTTTATAATAGATCGTACGCTGGTGGCCGTATATTCACGACCTTGTTGCCCATAAAAAAGTAAATCCTTGGGTGAATATTCCAATATATAATTTTCAATCAACTGAGCCAACTTTTCTCCTAAAGCAACTGTATGCCATTTGTTGCCTTTTCCCATATGAATCGTAATTTCCATACGGTCAAAATCAATATTCGCGACCCGCAAACTCAAAAGCTCTCCTATCCGCAGTCCACCGCCATAAAGCAACGAAACAATCGCCCGGTGCTTTGTGTTTTCTATTTGTCAAAGAATATCCAAAATTTCGGAAGCACTTAATACCGTTGGTAAAGCCAGCAAGCGTTTAGGTGCATCCAATTTCTCTTGGGGTAAAAACTGTTGCGGTAATAACTGTTGCAAAATCTTTAAAGCCGATATAAACTGGCGCTGATAACTGCGCGAATAGTGATGTTTCACAATATAATTCACCGTGTAATCCTCTACCAATGCAACCGTAATGTCTTCTGGTAATTTGTTGATATAATAAAAAAAGCCTTTTATCATATTTAAATACGTGTCGATAGTTGACTGAGCATAGCGAGCCGCTCTCATTTTATTTACAAAAAAATGAAGTACATCTTTTACTTTAGGATTTTCAACAGCCGTAAGCTTTTTATAGGCCGTGGCTTTTGTGTGCTGTGCATAAGGCAGTTTCCGCGCATCCTGCATAAATTTCTCGGTTTCAATGCCACCAAAAGGGGCAAATGCATTTTTTATCTTCTTATAAGCGACTCGGTTTAATGGTAAATACCAGCCACAATGCGATTGACTCCATTGAGCACCAATAGACTTGCAAGCGCGAATTAGCTGCAAATCGTAAGAAAAAACTATAAAAATTTGATTTTGATTTCGATGGCTACGCAGCGATAATGTAACAGAAGGCTTCATTAGCTTGGATTAAGGTTAATTATATAGCAAATCTAGCTGAAAAAAATCATAAAGCAAAACTAGGATGCTCTGCGATTTTAGCTTGCGAAGTATCAATACAGTATTGTTTAACGCATAGCAGCTATATCCGAATCTTCTTGACTTCCTTCAACTCCCCAACCTTCATGTTTTGCAATTCCAAGCGTTCAATAGAAACTCGAACCAACCGTAAGCAAGGAAAACCAACTGCTGCGCACATTTTTCTTACCTGTCTGTTTTTGCCTTCCGTTAAGGTAATTTCTATCCAGCTGGTAGGTACATTTTTTCGAAATCGAACAGGTGGTTCTCGATCGGGCAATTTCGGAGTAGCTATAATCTTTGCAACACAGGGTTTTGTTTGGTGTTGCGTTTTTCCGACTTTAATAGAAACGCCATTTTCAAGCGCTGAAATTGCTTCGTCAGTTATGGTATAGTCCACTTGCACCCAGTAGGTTCGGTTGTGATTATTTTCAGGGTTTAATAATTTGAAATTCAGCTTTTTATCATTGCTCAATAATAATAAACCCTCACTGTCTTTGTCGAGCCTTCCAATAGGGTAGATGTCGCTTGGAACATCTATTAATTTCGCCAAACCCGGATTACCGTCTTCATCCGTAAACTGACTCAAATAGCCAAACGGTTTGTAGAATATAAAGTACCTAAAGTCGATTTTCTCGTCTGCCATTATTTATGTTTTTTCTTTCGAAGCAATTATAATAAGTATTCGTCATGCGCTTCCCATAGTCATCGGAATGACTGGGAAGCTTAAAGTACTTGTAGATTCTCGCCTGCGCGGGAATAACGCCGCTTGCTTATGTTCGAGACTCCTAGCATTATCTAAATCACTCCATTACTAGAATCTGCAACTATGTACCAAACAGTCATTAACTGCAAACTAATAACTAGAAACTAGTCACTACAAACTAATCTCACTTTTTTCTTAGCTGTTTTTTATACTCCTCAATTTCATCCCTATATCGGGCAGCTTCAATAAAATCCAATTCCTTAGCAGCTTTTTCCATTTGTTTTCTGCGATCTTGAATTTGCTTTTCTATCTCAGTATTGGACATGTATTTTATTACCGGATCAGCAGCGAGTGAATTCATTTCAGGCTCAATATAGGCTTTGCTTAGTTTTCTTCCTACACCAGCAATAGCAGACTGCTCTATGATTTGTTCTTTCGATTTTAATAAAGCCTTTGGGCTCAAACCGTGCAATTCATTGTAATGTATTTGCTTGGTGCGGCGGTGGTCTGTCTGATCCATTGTCTTTTGCATAGAATCCGTGATTTTATCCGCATAAAAAATCACCCTTCCGTCAATATTTCGAGCTGCTCGACCTGCCGTTTGAGTTAAAGCTCTAGCAGATCTTAAAAAACCTTCTTTATCTGCATCTAAAACCGCAACTAAGGAAACTTCAGGAAGATCTAGCCCCTCACGCAGTAGATTGATTCCAACCAAAACATCGAATAAGCCTAAACGCAAATCCCGAAGAATTTCTACACGTTCAATCGTGTCTACATCACTGTGAATGTAGCGGCATTTTATGTCCAATTTGTTCATGTATTTGGTCAGTTCCTCTGCCATACGTTTGGTTAATGTAGTTACCAAAACCCGCTCGTCTCTTTCTATGCGCAGTTGCACTTCTTCTAGCAAATCGTCTACCTGATTGATACAAGGTCGAACTTCAATTACAGGATCCAATAGGCCGGTAGGTCGAATTACCTGCTCCACAATTACTCCGCCACTGCGTTCCAACTCAAAATCGGCTGGAGTAGCACTTACAAATACAGTTTGAGTCATTAACGATTCAAATTCCTCAAATTTTAAAGGTCTATTGTCCATTGCTGCTGGCAATCTAAAGCCATAATCGACAAGGTTTATTTTACGACTTCTATCTCCACCATACATTGCTTTAACCTGCGGAATGGTTTGATGACTTTCGTCAATAACCATTAGGTAATCATCGGGAAAATAATCCAACAAACAGAAAGGACGAGTGCCAGGGGCACGCTGATCCAAATAGCGCGAGTAGTTTTCTATACCAGAGCAGTAGCCCAACTCACGCATCATTTCAAGGTCGTAATTCACCCTATCGTCAATTCGTTTTGCCTCCAAATGTTTGCCTTGTTCTTTAAAATAGTCAATGTGTTCCAGCAAATCGTGTTGAATTTGCTTCATACTATTTTGCAGGGTGTCTTTAGAAGTAATGAAGATATTCGCAGGATAAATATTTATGCTTTCAACAGCAGTAATTGTGACGCCTTCTTCTGGGTTAAAGGTTTCAATAGATTCAATTTCGTCTCCCCAAAAAAGTATACGAACCGCAAAATCGGCATAAGCTGGAAATATATCAACCGTGTCTCCAGTTACTCTAAAGTTTCCGCGTTTAAATTCTTCGGTGGTTCTAGAATACAAGCAATCCACAAACTGGCCTAGTAATTTATTTCTCGATACTACCGTTCCTGCTTCAATTTTAATTAGGTTTTTGTTGAATTCAACAGGATTTCCAATTCCGTAAATACACGATACCGAGGCAACGACCAAAACATCTCTTCTGCCACTTAATAGGGAAGAGGTCGCACTCAATCGTAATTTTTCAATTTCCTCATTGATACTCATATCCTTTTCGATAAAAGTATCGGTAACAGGCAAGTACGCTTCGGGTTGATAGTAATCGTAGTAACTTACAAAATACTCTACGGCATTGTTGGGGAAGAATTGTTTGAATTCTCCATAAAGCTGAGCTGCAAGAGTTTTGTTGTGACTCAATACCAAGGTGGGGCGATTGAGTTCTTTAACTAAGTTCGCAACAGTAAATGTTTTTCCAGAACCTGTTACGCCAAGCAGAGTCTGAAATTGCTCTCCTTGCTCAATTCCCTTAACCAAAGATTTTATTGCTTCTGGCTGATCTCCAGTAGGTTCAAAAGGGGATACGAGTTCAAAGTCCATATTACAAATCTAGTGGAAAAGGCCAGGGTTTTAAACCAGCAGAGTTGGTTTATTTCGCAACGCATTACCGTTATTCTGGAGGCGAGGTTGAACTAAATTGCAATATTCAATTTGTGCGAAAAAACGGTTGAGAATCTACCTGCTATCAAATATTGGGTTAATTAGTTGGCGTTGTTTCGTCCCCTCCAACGGGAGGGGTGCCGCAGGCGGGGAGGGTTATTTATAACTAGAGTACTGGGTTTCTATTGGGTTACTTTACAGGTTTTGAAATGAACCCTTTCCCTATCTGCCAAAAGGCAGGCGTCACGATTGGGCGTGAAAAGTGCCCCATTGGGAAGGATAACCTTGTTAATTAATTAGTGTTTTAGTAACATTCACTATAATATACTAACCGTCATTCTGGAAGCGTGTTTGAACCAAATTGCCGCATGCAATTTGTGTGAAAAAGCTGTTCAGAATCTAGCTGCTATTGAGTCAAGAGTTAATTAAATGTTAGATTTCTTACCGAACCTTCTCTGTGTTTCCAAGTCTTTAACTTTAACTAATCATACATAATGACGTACACTTTTATATTGTCTTAATTAGTTGTTTAAATTCGTTGCCTATGTTTTGGAAACGTTTGCTCTACTACTTAAATATTACCACGCTTTTTAGAAAAAGAAAAGGGGAAAAGGACATAGGTCTATCACTCATGCATGGCATGAACAGAATCAGCATTTTGGTCTTTTTAGTTTGCATTATCATGATGGTAATTAAGTTTATATTCTAAAAAATTATTTACCGTTATTCTGAACTTGCTTCAGAATCTCCCTCCAAAAAACAAAAATCAAAAATTACATTAAAATAAATAAAGCCAGTTGGGGCGAAAAGTTAGAGCCACATTTAAACTCAGACTTTTACAATATGAAAGCCTTTATGGCTGGAAAAAGTTCTTTGAATCAAATAGAATTGGACTTATTGGGGGATGTCTCGGGAAAACGCATATTGCATTTACAATGTCATTTTGGTCAAGACAGTCTTTCTTTGAGTCGAATGGGAGCGAAAGTTACCGCAGTAGATTTTTCTGAAAAATCAATTCAAAAAGCAAAGGAAATTGCCAAAGAACTTGAAATAGACATCAAATTTGTGTGCTCTGATATCTACGATTTGCCCAACAATTTGAGTGGTGAATTTGATATTGTATTTACCAGTTACGGAACAGTAATCTGGTTACCCGATACTCAGAAATGGGCCAATGTTATAGAGCATTTTTTAGCTCCGAAGGGTCAATTTGTATTTGTAGATTTTCATCCCGTAGTTTGGATGTTTGATGATGATCTCAAAGAAGTAATTTACAAATACAGCAGCTCAGAGGCAATTGTAGAAGATGAAGAAGGAACTTACGCCGACAGAAATGCAGATGTTCTATTGCGATCGGTTACTTGCAACCATGGAATCGGTCAGACAGTAAATTCATTGATTTCTGCCGGACTTCAACTTAACGATTTGCAAGAGTATGATTACGCTCCATATCCATTTATTGGGCACACTGAAGAGTTTGAACCCGGTAAATTTAGAATCAAACATTTTAAGAATAATCTACCGTTAGTCTATTCTCTTGTGGCGCAAGATGTATAATGCGCGTTGGTTATTTAGTACTTCCTTCAAAGTAAATTTTCGCATTGCTTCCATCTTCAGCTGGATATCGATTATTCGTTCCATCTAAATCAGCAACGCGACTTTCAGGGTCGAGGACTATCGATTTTATGTTATCCTTTTTAATTGGAATTATCAATCTGTAATTGGGATGAGTCCAAGGCCATGAGCTGCAAGCGGTTGTATTGGAGTTTTCTGAAAAGCTTTTTTCCCCTCGCATATTGAATAAAGGAATATAAAATCGCTGTTGTGAATCATCTTTCAAGGTAACCAGCAGTTCAACGGGCATTGGCATTTGTCCAATTCGCTCAACAATCACCTCTGTGTTTTTTTTGCTTTCGTTTACCTCAGCAATTGAATAGTCAATGGTTTTTGTGCCTCCAATCCAAAGTGTAAAATACCAGTCCAAATCCATGTCGGCAGCTTTTTCCATGATTCGTTTAAAATCATCAGGAGTAGGGTGTTTGTAGCGCCAAGTATAATAGTATTCCCGCACAGCAGGATAGAAAACATCGTCTCCAACTATGTACGATAGTTGCGATAAGAAAGTCGCTCCTTTGTAATAAGAATTGATACCGTATACTCGGTTGGAGTGAAAGAAGTCTGCGTGAGTGGTCATAGGCTCGTAATCTTTGTTTAGCGCAATCCTGCGGTAATTTTTTAAAGCTGCCTGAGCTGGGTTTACTAAGTTCCGGTGGAAAAGAGAATCCAGCACATAATATTGAGCAAATTGTGTAAATCCTTCATCCATCCAAGGATACTTATTCTCGTTGGTAGCCAAAAGGCCATAATACCAGCTGTGCAAAGATTCGTGAACCGTTACGCTTACCAAACCACCGAAAGAACCTGTGCCAGAAATTAGGGTTGCCATAGGGTATTCCATTCCACCATCACCACCTTGAATTACAGAATATTGTTTGTACGGATACTCTCCAAAAACGGCGTTAACTATGCTAAAGCTTTGCTCGGTATATCCTTGAAGTTTTTGCCAGTTATTAGCAATTGTGGAATCCTTTTTATAGAAAAAGTGCAAATCCAAACCGAACTTAGTTTTTCGAATATCGTGCACGTATTCTGGGTCAGCTGCCCAAGCAAAATCGTGTACTTTGGGAGCAATAAAATGCCAAGTGAGTTCTTTTGAGTTCAGGCGATTTACTTGAGCATCATCAATATAACCGTGACCAATTTCTTTGGGGTTTTGTAGGTAACCAGTTCCTCCAATAGTGTAGGACGAGTCAATTGTAATTTTAACATCAAAATCACTCCAAACACCATGAAATTCTCTGCCAATATAAGGGTCTGTCATCCAGCCATCTTTATCGTATTCGGCTAATTTCGGATACCACTGAGTCATGCTGTATGCTATTCCTTCGGCATTATCCCTTCCCGAACGTCTAATTTGTTTCGGCACCTGAGACTCAAAATTCATAGTAAACGTGGTGCTTCTTCCTGGCAATAATGGCGTATTTAATTCAACCGTTAATAGCGTTTGATCAATGCTCCATTTAAGGTCTGCTCCATTTTGTTTCAGCGCATTTATTTTTTGATAACCGATTTCGTTAGGTGCTAATTTTTCAATTCGACTTCCCACTCTGGCATCAGGATCCTGAATTGATCGGGATCGAGCATCCATCATACTGCCCGGTTGAAAAGCGTTAAAGTACAAGTGATAATATACTCTCTTAAGGGTATCTGGGCTGTTGTTAAAGTAGTTCAATTCCTGCGTACCGGTTACTTTATGGTTGTCTACGTTTAGGGCAACTTCCATTTTGTATTCAGCTCGCTGTTGCCAATAGCCATCTTGAGCAAATGAAAATTGAACGATTGAAATACATCCTAAAATGAAACTTAACGGTTTTTTAGTCATTGCTTATTTTTTGGGAAGCCGAAAGTAACACCTTTGTTTTGAAACTCGCAACTGAATTACAACAATGGGAAATAGCAAGGACGAAAAAGGAGACTGGGCCTCACTAAGAGAGAAATTAGAAGAAGAAGGCAATTATCCCAAGGTATACCTTTTTAAGTTTATTGTTCCCGGCGATATACGATCTATTGCTTTACTAGAAGCAGTTTTTGGTGAAGAGGCACAAGTAAATATGCGGATGTCCAAAAATGGCAAATACGCCAGTTTTTCAGTTAAGGAACTGATGTTGAATACCACTTCTATTATTGAGCGCTACGAAAAAGCAATGCAGGTTGAAGGTTGCATGGTTTTGTAATTAAAGATTACATCTGAATAACTCTCAAGGTTTCAAGTTATAGGTTGCTAGTATGTTTCTAGTTTTGAAAAAACAATAATTCTAAAATCATGAAGCGACTTTTTATTCTTGCGATTCTTTTTATTTCTATTGCCCAGCTATTTAGCCAAAAACTCGATTATTACTCAAGACACGTTACCAAAAATGGTGAATTGCAAGAGCTAACCGTTCCGGTAATTATCGGTATAAACCTAGTTATGGGTTCTGTCACGTTAAACGAGGATGGAGTTGAGAAGAAAACGAAGCTAAACTCAGAGGATATTGTGTATTCCAACGATTCAAAAAATAGTCAGGTAGTAATTTGGGAAATACTGCAAGATGTGGGGCCCCATAAGATAGTAGTTTACAATTACGATAAAATTGCTGACGAGCGAGAAAGGTGTTTTATGCTGGGCAAAATGAAGGATTGTTACCTTAACATTTATCCTTTTCAAAAATAGAAAGTGGTAATAAGGTTCAAATTCTTAACCTTTGGAGTATTGCTTATGCAATTAGTTTTTGGGCTTTCTTTTTGCGCTCAAACCGAAAAACCGGCTAGCGAAAGTACTTTACAAGCATATTTTAATCAATGGGTTCAACAGCCCAATTTGACTTCTGCTTCTATTGGAATTTTGGTAAAAAATGAGTTGGGTGAAATTGTGCTGGAACACAATTCGAACACATCACTTGTACCAGCCTCAACTCAGAAACTACTGACTACTGCTTCTGCATTAGAGCAACTTGGTCCTAAATTTCGCTTCGAAACTATTCTAGCCTACAAGGGTGAATTAAATGAGGATGGCGTTTTAAAAGGAGATCTGATCATTCAAGCAGGTGGTGACCCCACTTTAGGTTCTGATCGTTTTGGAGGAATAGAAGCATTAGGAAAAAGCTGGTTGTCGGTGCTAAAAGCAAATGGAATTCAATCGATAGCCGGAAAGCTACTAATTGAGAATACCGTTTTTCCAAAATACTTAACTCCGCGCACTTGGATTTGGGAAGACATTGGCAATTACTACGGGGCAACTCCTGCAGGTTTTTCTTTTCATGATAATTATTACCAAATGGTGCTCCGCTCTCCAAATGAAACTGGTGCATTGTGTGAAGTGGTAAAAACGACACCCACTATGGATCACTTGACATTTGATTGTCAGGTAACCGCCGCAGCCAATAACTCAGACAACGCCTACATTTTTGGAGGAGAGGGCAGCGAATTGCGCTACATAAAAGGAACAATTCCAAAGGGAAGGTCTACTTTCAGTATAAAAGGGTCCATGGACAATCCGGAGTTATTGGCTCAAAAATGGTTATCCAATTATTTTACTCAAAATGGAGTGGAGGTAGTTGGAAACGAATTCCAAGCAGCCACCACAACTACTGTGTTTCACAGTCACAAAAGCCCAGAATTGAGCCAAATGATTCAGTTGACCAACAAGTACAGTATTAACCTTTATGCTGAGCACTTCGCGTTGTGGCTAAATGAAAACCGAGGAGAAAAGCTGACGGTTGAATTGGGCGCTCAGAGTGTTAAGGAAAGTATTGGAAAAATGGGCATAGAAACAAAAGGAATGTTTTTAGTTGATGGTAGCGGAATGTCTAGATTTAATGCAGTAACTCCAAATCAAATCGTTGAATTACTTAGATACATGCGCGCTGCTGAAAATGCAGAAATCTTTATTAATTCCTTATCGGTTGCAGGTGAGTCGGGAACCTTGAGAAGCATGTTTAGTGGCAGCACCGCCGCTGGAAAAATAAAAGCAAAAAGCGGCTATATGGAGCGCGTAAGAAGTTACGCAGGATATATTGAAACACTTAAAGGAGAAAAAATGACCTTTTGTATAATTGTAAACAACTACGAGGGGTCAGCCGCTGAAACGAAGTATCAGATTAAGAAACTACTCGAACGTATAGTCGCTCATACTAAGTAGTACTTAATAAAGCTGATAGTATCTGCAGTATGCACTAATTAAAAGTCTCAACTACTCTAATCAACATTATTCCCATGAAAATCTATTAGTTAAAGTATGAGATTCACCATCGTTGCCGGGAAGTACGAATAGCATTAATCTGGGATGCTTAGTAGGAGCCATTCGTTCTCGATTCATAATAAGAAATAGTATCAAATTCGCCAGCCAACGTCATGCTGAATTTATTTCAGCATCTCTATAAAGTACATCTAACTCCCATAGCTGTCATTCCCATGAAAATGGGAATCTCATGATAAGATTCTGATCCAGAAAATACGGGACATTTTGTATTAGAATTAAAGATGAGAAATTAATTAAGGCTTCATTCATTCGGCATCAAAAAAGCCCCACTGAAATTCATCAGCAGGGCTTTCCTTAATTCTGTTTTATAGAGGAGGCTAGTTATTCTCCATTTTTTCCATTTCCTTATCAAAAGTTTCTTTGAACTTTTCGTAGTTGTAATCAATTTTCAAGTTCTCGTCTTTCTTCAAGTTCTCGTTGTACTTTCCTACAAGTTCTTCACCAGATAATTCAATCGCAACATAATACTTGAATTTTCCTTCTGGAGTTTTAGTTACTTCCTGACAGATAGTTTTTACACCACTCAAGGACTGGTTTACTACCGATCTAGCATTAGACTCAAAACGCTCCAATACTTCTTCTTTATTATTGAATTCAGAAGATTTTACGTAATTGTCACTCACTGCTTTCATAGTGGTGTTAATGTCACTAGCCAATTGTTCTTTTGCAACTGACATGGCTTTTTTACGAGCAGTCATCTGATCTAAGCTTTCTCCGATTGCATTTGCGCGGAAATACTTTTTGTTCGAGAAGTAATCTGGACCTGAACAATATTGCTTTAATAATACTTCACCTTCTTTCTTCGGTGTTGATTTTTTGTTTTTACACGCTGTAAAAGTTACAGTCATTGCCAATAGTGCTAATGATGCAATTGAAAATATTCGTTTCATAGTATATGCTTTAGAGTTAAATAAGTTTTGAATTCTATACCAATATCGATGCCAAAGTTAGACAGTTTTCGATTTTTTTCGGAAAAGTCGTCGTTTCTTTTTTGGTTCTTGAAAAAATAGTAGAATCAGCACTGGCAAGAAAAACAAATCACTAAGCACTGCAAAGAGCAGTGTAAGGCTAACTAGAAGCCCTATATAAAATGTACTGGTAATGGCAGAAGCTACTAAAATTAGAAACCCACTACATAATATTAGACTGGTTACAATTATGGCTTTACCCGTAGATAGATAGGTGCGTTTAAGTGCGTATACTATACTTTTTCCTTTGTTCAATTCAATACGCAGTTTACTCATAAAGTGTATCGTATCATCGACGGCAATTCCAAACGCAATTGCAAATATTATCGAGGTGGAAATTTTGATATTGATACCTGCTATTCCCATAAAGCCTGCAATTACTAGCAAGGGCAATAAGTTAGGCAAAACAGCAATAATGATCATTCTAAACGATTGAAAAAGAATACCCATAATCAGTGCAATGATGATGAATGCAATGGTTAAGCTGTAAACAATGTTATTGGCCAAAAACTCATTTGTTTTATCAACCAGAAAGGGCATTCCCGTTACTCTAAACTCAAAAAGGTCTTGATTTACTTGAGTAGCTAAGTACTCATCAAATTGTTGATTTAATATTCGCATTTGCTTACCACCAACATCTTTTACCTTAGCATTAATTCTGCCTTCATGTCCTTTATCGGTAACGTAACTGCGTATGTTAGCCTTAGGTAGCCTTCGCAGACTGCGTTTTATTTTTTTGAGTTCACTTTCAGACTGGGGAAGCCTATATTCAGCATTTTTTCCGCCTTTAATGGCGCGTCTTGTTCCTTTTATAAATGTGTTGGGTGAAACTATAAAACCGGCTCCATAAACTTCCTTTATACCCGTTTCAATCTTCTCCACTTCCTGCATTACTTCTAATTCAAAGAAGGATCGATTGGTATCTTTAAGCGTAACGGCCATTTCAAATGGCCTAAATCCAGAGAAATTTTCTTCGAAAAAATTGTAGTCATTTCTCATCGCTTCACCACTAGCGTAGTCTTCCAGGAACTTATTGTCAAACTCTAATTCGTGAATTCCAACAAAGGAAACACACATAACAAGCAGCACAACACTCAATACCTTTTGCCGCCGAGGTACCAACCATAAAAACAGTCGGTGTAACTTTATTGACCAAAAAGAATCGTCACTGTGTTCGCCTTTAACTTTGGGAGTTTTAAGCAAATAAAGCATTGCTGGTAGTAAGGAAAAGGAAAGAAAGAATGCCACATAAACTCCAATTGCAGTAATCCACCCGAATTCTTTTATAGGCATTATCATTGCAGTGTATAGTGATAGAAAACCTACGGCAGTAGTAAAAGCCGTAAAGAATGTAGCCAGTCCAATTTCTTTAAATGCAGTGGTAAGCGCTTCTAATTTGGTTTTATGTTTCCGGAGTTCATCAAGGTATTTCTCTACAATGTGCACCACGTTTGAGATACAAACAACAAAAAGTATTGTCGGAAGCAGAGTAGTCATAAAATTGATGGGTTTCCCAATCAAGGTCATAAAAGCAATCATCCATAAAATCGTAATTCCTACAACGGTCATAGGAATTACAATTCCCCAAAGTGTTCGGAAGGATATGTAGAGAAAAGCAATCAGCAGAAGACAGGAAAGGGACATAAATAAGAGTAAGTCTGACTCCATTTTCTTTATGAAATAGAATGCTCCTTTTATTTTACCAGCAACGTGAGCGTCATCAAATTCAAATGCCCTAACAATAGATTCTATTTCAGCAATGGTTTTGTCATTCTTCTTTCTATCGTCGGAGGGTTTTATCTTCAGAAAAAGACTTACTTTTTTACCATCTTCTGAAAAAAGCGAACCTTCCAGCCCAGGAGTGTCATATATTCTTGCCGAATCGGTATCGTACAATTCCGGCTGCGAAACATGGATGTAGGAACTTTTAATAACTCCTAAAGGTCCGATAATAGGGTTGTCAATATTGGTAGGAGAGGCAACCTTTTCTATGTACTCTTTTTTCTCAAGTATGCCAGTAAGACTATCTATTTTGATTAAGAAATCTTCTTGAAAAATACCTTTTGTATTATCAATACCGAGCAGCAAAAAATCGTTATCGGACTCAAACCGATCGATGTGTTCCCAGTAAAATTGCAAATCCTCGTCACTAGGAGGTAAAAACTTTTCGAATTTGTAATCAAATTTCACCTGTGGTATCAGGGAAATTGCCGCAAGGCTTATAAGTCCGACGCAGGCAAGGATTACAATTGACAGTGTTTTTCTTAACTTATGAGTAAGCATAGGTATTATAAGGCCAGCAAAAGTAGTCTAATTGAAATTCTATCAAAGTTGATTTAATAAAGCGTTGTTATAAGATGTTGACAGCTTAAAGGGCAGAATAGCGTTCAATCCTTAAAAAAGGTGTACAGTTTTTAGAATATACTACATTTGATTCTTGACTATTAAAAACAGATAATTATGAAGAAATTTAAACCCTTACTAGTTCTCAGTTTTTGCCTAGTATTTTTTGGAGGTATTGCTCAGGAAACGAATTATGTGGTAATAAAACTTTTTGAGCCAATTAATGCCGCTGGAGAGATTATTATATCATATATTAAAGATAAGTCAGAGCGTATAGCAGTAGAAAAATTGGACTCTGATCATCATGAAAATAACATGAATAAACTCGTTGATGTATTCAATCGAATGAATAAAGAAGGCTTTGTACTTGTTTCTTCCGCAGCTTCTGCTCACGGAAACCCTGCCTCCATATTACATGTCGATACTTTTGTTTTCAGTCGTAAAGACTAAGAGTGCATTATCAAAATAAAATATGCTGGATAACTGGAGCTTCTTCAGGCATTGGTGAAGCTATAGCGTATGAATTGGCTGGTCAGGGCGCTCATTTAATTTTATCAGCGCGAGGAAAAGAAAAGCTTTCAAGTGTGGCTGAAAAATGCATTGAAAAAGGGGCAAAAGAAACTTTTGTTTTACCCTTAGATTTAGGTAGCTCCGAAAGTATAGTTGCCGCTTATAAATCGTTTGAAGAAAAATACAATCAGCTCGATCTGCTCATCAACAACGGAGGAATAAGTCAGCGTGCATTTTCTTCGGAAACGGACATTGATGTGGAGAGAAACATAATGGAGGTAAATTATTTTGGGACTATACATTTGACGAAGTTAGTGTTGCCCATTTTAATGCTTCAAAAGAGCGGTCAACTCGCTGTTACTTCCAGTATCGCTGGCAAATTCGGTTTTCCATTACGAACTTCTTATTCAGCAAGTAAACATGCGGTGCAAGGTTATTTTGAATCTCTTCGAACCGAATTGTTGCCCTATAATATTGATGTTAATATTATTATTCCCGGAAGAATAAGAACAGAAATATCGAAGCACGCATTGGACGGAAAAGGACAGGCTACAGAAAAAATGGATAAAGGACTGGATCAAGGAATTAGTCCTGAAAGTGCGGCACAGAAAATTGTCAAAGATTTAGCAAAGGGAAAAAAAGAAATATTAGTAGGGGGAAAGGAGCTACTATTGGTTTACATAAGAAGTTACACTCCTTGGTTGTTTTATAAAATAGTAAGTAGGATTAGCCCTATATAGGTATTATGGGAATTGTTATAAGCGGAATTCAGCAAATTGGAATTGGGATTCCAAATGTTCAAGAAGCATTTGATTGGTACAGAAAACACTTTGGTATGGATATTAAAGTGTTTGAAGAAGCGGCTGAAGCTGCATTAATGTTGCCGTATACTCAAAATGAAGTAAGGAGCCGTCATGCTATTCTTTCTTTAAACAATCAGAGTGGGGGAGGATTTGAAATATGGCAGTACACTAGTCGAACTCCTGTAATGCCAGATTTTGAGATTGCAATGGGAGATTTAGGTTTAAATGCCTGTAAAATAAGAACCTATGATGTAGCCTCAACCTTCAAGCAATTTAAAAAGCTCGGTGTAACTATACTTACCGATTTAAAAAATGATCCTAAAGGAAGCCCTACCTTTTTTCTGAAAGATCCCTATGAAAACGTATTTCAAATGATTGAAGATACTTACAGGTTTCGCAATACTGGTGATCCAACCGCGGGACCTATGGGATGCTCCATAGGAGTTACCAATATCGAAAAGTCGTTGACACTATATCGGGATATATTGGGTTACGATAAAGTTTTAGCCGATGAATCTGGAAATTTTGAGGATTTTACTGGACTAAATGGTGGCGGAGAAAAATATAGAAGAGTTGTTTTGACCCACAGTAAACCCCGTCAAGGATCTTTTAGTAGAATGATGGGGCCATCAGAAATTGAATTGATTGTTGCTGAATATCGAAGTCCAAAGAAGATTTTTGAAGGTCGAGATTGGGGCGATAGAGGATACATTCACTTGTGCTTTGATATTAATGGAATGGATGAACTAAAAGAGCTTTGCGCGTCAAAAGGTTTTCCTTTTACTGTAGATAGTGCCAATAGTTTTGATATGGGAGAAGCCGCAGGAAGATTTTCATATATCGAAGATCCAGATGGATCGTTAATTGAGTTTGTAGAAACCCATAAGTTGCCGATAATGAAAAAGTTAGGATGGTACAAGAACTTGAAAAACCGAGACCCTAAAAAGCCTTTACCAGATTGGATGTTGAAAGCAATGTGGTACACCAGAGTAAAAAACTAGCACTAATTCTAACCTTATTTGAAAAGTTCCCGTAATGTTAATATGACTAAACGGGTTTTTTAGGTGTTTCACCGATCATACCCTTTACATTTGACCCCTTAAATAAACGAAATTAATGAACACATTGCGTGTTAGTGTAGCCCTAATTTTACAGATTCTACTTCAGGTTACAGCCAATGCTCAATGTCCTCAAATTATTGATGGAAATGGAAATGCAAGCGCAACCCCTCGCTGGGTGCATTGCAATGGAACAGGCTATACGCTTTTTATTCAAACAACTATTGCTACCGGCTCCTACACTATCAATTGGGGGGATGGTACTTCAAGTACCAGCGCTTCTTTAGTTCCGCCAACAACAGTTTCGCACACTTATCCGGCCACTCTAAGAAACTATACCATTACTTTTTCTGAACCAGGAAAAGCTTGCGTAATTACTGGATTGTTGGTTATTGAACGACCAGTAAATGCAAGTATTACAAGACCTGTGGGTTCGGGTGGTGCGACTACTATTTGCGCACCTGGATTTTTAGATTTCATAAATTCCAGTACTGATGCATCAGTTAATACAACCTTTCGTTGGGATTTTGGAGACGGTTCTGCAGATGTTGTTAAAGGTGCAAATGATTCAGGAGTAACCACTTCGCACACTTACTTGAGAAACACGGTGAATTGCAATACGATTGTTACGCTAGAAGCAGAGAACTTTTGTACAACCGTTCCTTCGTTTGCTTCTGTTGGACCGATTAATATTTACGATATCGATGATGCTGGAATAACTCCAACCGCAACAGTTTTGTGTTATCCCGATACTCAAGTAGGTTTTTTAAATACGTCCAATTTAAATTGTCGCCCCCAAGGAAATACCACGCAGCGTTTCGAATACTGGAACTTTGGTAATTATTGGGGTGGTGGAGATTCTTTATTAGGTTGGCTTCCATTTGCAAACCCACCCTCACAAACCTATCAATTGAAATTTCCTGGAAAAGGAACCTATACGGTTACAATGGTTGATAGTAATTTATGCGGAAGAGATACAACGCAGCAGACGATTGTAATTGGAGATCCTCTTGTGGCACTTTTAACAAGTGACTTAGATACCGTTTGTGCTGGAAATAGAATTCGCTTTTTTAATAACACTGCTGGAGTAGCTAACCAGTCATAATGGAATTTTGGTGATGGTGTTTGGAGAGTTCGAAATATGAACAACCAGAATAGAACTTTCAATACTCCTGGAACCTATACCATTCAATTGGCTGTTTTTAATACCAATGGAAGCGGCTCTTGCACCGACACTATAAGTAAACAAATTCATGTTTTACCTGGTCCCACCTCAGCATTTACGCTTTCACCAGCACAAGGCTGTGATTCTTTATTAGTGGGTATAACGGAAAATTCAGCTGACGCAGCAAAATGGCTTTGGAACTTTGGAGATGGAACTACAGATACCAATTCAAATCCCTTGAATCACTTTTACGATACTATTGGCAATTACAACTTGTCGCTTACGGTAACGCATTCGAATGGCTGCACAGATTCGTCCACTCAAGTGGTGAATATTTTCAGTTCTCCAATTGTAGATTTTACTCCAAAAAATGTTTGTGAGGGTGTGCTTGCTTCATTTACAGATAATACGGTTGTTCCTTCTGGACAAGCGCTCGTAAGCTGGGTTTGGTCATTTGGTGATGGTGTTACAAGTGCAATTCAAAACCCCTTTCATACCTATGCTGCTTCTGGAACCTACTTACTCAAATTAACGGCTAGCACAGCCAATTGTGCTTCTACTGATTCCTTTAATATTGTTGTTGAACCAAAGCCAACTGCCGATTTTTCAATGTCAGACACTATTGGTTGTTCTCCACTTGCTTTAAACTTTACGAACACGTCCTTAATTTCGACCAATTACATTTGGGACTTTGGTGATGGCGATACTTCACACAAAACTACTCCGACTCACAATTTTGTGAATGCAACTGCAGCAACAGTAGGTTATAACGTTACCCTGTATGCCAATACTGCTTTTGGTTGCTCGGATACCTTACAAAAAAGTGTTCAAGTTTATGCTGTACCTAATGCGACTTTCACAAGTACAGCAATTCCTGAATGTGGACCTTCTGAAGTTGATTTTACGAATACTAGTACGGGAGGCATTTCAAATTATTGGGACTTTGACGATGGTGACACCAGCACTGCTTCAAATCCTTCCCATACCTTTCAGAATAAGACTTTATTTATAGAAGTCTACACCGTAAAATTGATTGTTACATCTTCAAATGGCTGCACAGATACTGCTTTTCAGAATGTTGTGGTTTACCCAGAACCTATTTTCACTTTTCAATCGATTCCGGATACGGGATGCAGTCCTTTATTGGTTCAGTTTCCCTCTATAACTGGAGCAGTAGCTTATAAATGGTACTTTGGTGATGGCGACAGCACTTTTGGTCCTTCTCCTTCGCATGTCTACACGAACTCTACCACCAATAATGTACTTTATACTGCTACACTTATCGTAACATCAAGTTTTGGTTGTAGCGATACCAATTTGGCTACAATTTTGGTTCATCCAAATCCCACTGCTAGTTTTTCGGTAAGTGACTCTGTAAACTGCCAACCGCATGCAGTTTCATTTACAAATGTTTCTACTGGAGCGATTGCTTACAAATGGAACTTTGGAGATGGCGATACGAGTAACTCAGGAAATGCGATTGTAAATCATACCTTTTCTCATAATCAAAGCTCCACACAGAATTATCAGGTGAGATTAATTGCTGAAACGCAAGAGGGGTGTTTCGATACAACGGTTCATCAAGTCTCTACATTTCCTAAAGTTATTGCAGATTATCAACCTTCTGATACTGCAGGTTGTACTCCTTTGAGTGTTACTTTTAATGACAATTCCACGGGGGGGCAATTTTACACGTGGACGTTTGGGGACAACAACTCATCGGCAGCCACTTCAACTTCGCATACTTACAGGAATACAACGCTAGTTGATGAGGTTTTATTCCCAAAACTCGTAGTTTCTTCTCAGTTTGGTTGCGTTGATAGCCTTTTGGATACTATAGTAGTGCATCCGCTGCCAATAGCACAATTTAATCATCCCATAATTAGAGGGTGTCACGAATTACAAGTGCAATTCAACAATACATCTTCCATTGCCGATACCAATAGTTGGGACTTTGGAGATGGAAATATTTTAGGGTCAAATAATAATACGATTAATCATACCTACACCAATACCGGTACAACTAGTATTTTTAGAGACGTAAAATTAAATGTAGAAACTCGATTTGGGTGCAAGGATTCTGCCGATTCAAGAGTTGAGATCTACCCCGAGATTATTTCAAAATTTGAACAAACCGATACGGTCGGCTGCTCGCCATTAGCCATAAACTTCACCGATAGTGCTAAAGGTGCACAATTTTACATTTGGGATTTTGGAGATAATGTAAATGCAGGAAGTAAAAACACATCGCACGTGTTCCAAAATAGTTTGCTGAAGGATACTGTTTATACGGTACAACAAAAGGTAAGAAGTGCTTTTGGTTGTGAAGATTCTAGTACGATAAAAATTCGGGTTTATCCATTACCAATAGCAAGTTTCAACACTACGGTTTTAAGAGGTTGTCAGCCACTGCAGGTAGGTTTTACCAATAATTCAAGAATCAATGCTGAGAGTTATTGGGGTTTTGGAGATGGAGATACTTCTTTGTCAAATGGAAATACAACGCATTCATTCCAACACAATGATGTGGTAAGTAAAACATTTACAGCTCAACTAATAGTGGAGACAAACAAAGGATGCAGGGATACAACTAGCAAGCAAGTAGAAGTTTATCCGAAAATTTCGGCAGATTTCACAATTTCAGATACTTCGGGTTGTTCGGAACACGATGTAGTGTTTACCAATGCGAGTTCAGGCGAAAATCAATACGACTGGAACTTTGGTGATGGAAATACAGATAGAGTAGGTGACCCTAGAAATACCTTTGTAAATGCTGATACGGTGAACCGCCAATTTACCATCCGTTTAAAAGTATCATCTGTATACGGTTGTGAAGATTCAGTTTTTAAAACCGTTACTGTTTTTCCTCAGCCAAAAGCGATTTTTGTCGCTACTCCAGCCAATCAAAAATATCCGAATGCAACGGTTGTATACTCAAACAATAGCTCTGCAGGACCTTGGAATTATAGTTGGGATTTTGGAGATGGTAAAACCTCTGCGGTAAAATTCCCGAATGATAAATTGCACGAAACTTGGGGTGAATACAAAATCACTCTAATTGCCTCTAATCCAAAGTGTGCCGATACCGTGAGCCAAACCATTAAGATTGAACCACCTCGAGCTGTTCTTGATTTTGACGCGAGTGGAGTTGGTTGCAGTCCTTTGGTTGTGACCGTAAAAAACCGAAGCATATTTGGCAAACAGTTTATTTGGAACTTTGGAGATGGAGGAATTAGTAATGTAGAGAATCCAGCTCCGTATATTTATAATAGACCTGGGGTTTATACTATTTCGCTTACCGTGATTGGAGAAGATAATGATGTGGTTTTAGAAACAAAAAAAGACAGTGTGGTCGTTCAGGCTGCGGCGAGGGCTTTTTTCGATTACCGACCAAATGAAGTGAATGTGCCTAATGACCCACTTATCTTATTTAATCTTTCTGACAATTCCGATAAGTGGTTATGGAATTTAGGCGATGGCACTACTTACACGGATCAGAATCCAGAACATACTTATCAAGAAGCTGGAATTTATACAATTACTCTAATTGCGGATAACGAATTTGGCTGTGCCGATACTTTTGCGGTTGAAAGTGCTGTAACCGCAATCAGTTCAGGTTCATTGAAATTCCCAACGGGTTTTACACCAAATCCAGGTGGTAGCTCAGGTGGGAAGTATGATCCAAGAACTTTAGACAATTCTATTTTCTTTCCAATATTTGAAGGTGTTGTGGATTATCAACTTCTTATTTTTAACCGTTGGGGTGAAATCGTTTTCGAATCTAAGGATGTCCTTACCGGTTGGGATGGATACTATCGAGGAGGCGAAACAATGTGTGCTCAAGATGTTTATATCTGGAAAGCTACTGGAAAATACGCGAATGAAAAAACCTTTGATGAGGCTGGAGAAATTACCTTATTGAAATAATGAGAGTAGTTCTAAAAATAATTGTCATTTTAGCCTTGTTTTCAAGTGGAGGTGGATATGCTCAAGATGCTCAATTCTCGCAGTTTTACGCGGCTCCATTAATCATTAATCCAGCACTAACAGGTAATACTATACAAGATCGGTTTAGCTTAAATTACAGAAACCAATGGCCGGCAGTGCCCAACTCAAAAGCATTTACAACTTATGCTTTTTCGTATGAGCATAATTTTGAAGATTACAACAGTGGAGTTGGTGCGTTAATATATCACGATAGAGCTGGGGTAGCTGGCTTAAGGACAATAAATGCCTTGTTTAGTTATGCTTACCGTGTAAGGGTAACTCGAAAGTTTTCTTTTAAACCTTCTTTACAATTGGGGGTAACCAATCGTCATCTTGATTTCGGCGAACTAGTTTTTAACGATCAACTCCAAACAGGAGCAGCAAGTTCTGCAGCTTCGTTAGAATATGCTTCACGTTCAAAATACAGCATGGACGTAAATACCGGTATAATTGGATTTTCCACTAATTACTGGTTTGGCGTTTCTGTGCATCAAATTAATCGCCCAGATATTTCTTTAGTTGGGAATGGGGCGCGAATAGAACCAAAGTTTTCGGCGCAAGGTGGTTATAACATTCCGGTAAAAAAAGACATTAAAAAGCGCGTAGTTTCTCAGTTAATGTTGGCAGCCAATTATAAACATCAGTCCACAAGAGACCAGCTGGATATAGGTGGATATTTTAATTATGTACCTTTTTATATGGGACTTTGGTATAGAAGTATTCCCTTGAAAAAAGCCGATCCAGCATTGGCGAATAATGATGCTGTAATTGTGGTGTTAGGTTATAAAAAGAACGGACTGTCTATAGGTTATTCTTACGATATCACCGTTTCGAAACTTAGCACAGCAACCTCAGGTGGAGCACATGAGCTAAGTACAACCTTAGAAATTGCCTCTCGAAAAAACTTGAGTAAACGTAGAACGAGAAGTCGATTTATGATTCCTTGTCCAAAGTTTTAAGCATTTTATTTGCTTTTGACTTTTCTCCAGCGCTTCCCGTTTTACTGATTTCCTCTAAAATTGGTTTTAGTTCATTGCAGATTTCTGGATACTCTTTAGCAAAATCCACCAGAATATTCATACACCAAGCCCGAACAGCAATTGCAGAGGCTGGGTTTTTAAGCAATTTGAAACACTCGTCCATTAAAACCCCACTATTCTCGTCTGGAATTGGATGCGTACCGATTATTTTGAGGAAAGTTCTTCTAAGCGAGTCGGAAGAAGTAGTTGGAAGAAATCGAATCATCCTATTTAAATGCTTTGGAGTCGCACTTGGTTCAATTTGATTGAGGTGATCTAATACCCATGCGGCTCTCCAGTCATAGGGAGCCTTTCCTTCTTCAATTACCACGAAAATAGACTCAAGCAGTTGACCATCGTTTCGGGCAATTTCAGCAATTCTCAGGACATTTTCTTTAGATCTGTCCGCGAGCAATTCTTTTTCAAGCCAAATTTTCCAATCAGTTGGCTTCATTATCAAGGAGGAGGAAAACCAGTATTGGTTATGCACGGAACTGGACCTTCCCACCCGCAACGAGGCCGGTATTCAAAAAACACGTTGTTTGAAGTTGTATCTGAAACTACAAAGGTTTGATTGCATTGCGCCTTCCAATTAGCATAACACTCTTCATCAAACTCCCAATCGCTATTGGTTAAGCTTTTAATCATTTCTGGATCTGATTTATAGCCTTCTTTAATACAATAGCTCCCAGTAGGAAATTCTGCATTGGCAGTGCCCTCCATGTTCGTAGTCAATTTTAAAGGACTTCCTCCGTCAGTGCTGATATAAAAAACAAACTCTTTCGCGGGCTCACCTTTCATTCTTTCGTTCTCCATTTCGTCAGAGGGAGCGGCGCCTCCACAATATGGTTGAATGATTTTTACAGAAAAGCTTATTGATTTAAGTCCCTTTTTTGATGCTTCGCTTACTTCACTTTTAGTGCCTTCAGTAGTAGCCTTTTTCTCAGAATTTTTGCAACTTAATAATGCAATAACACACAGAGCTGATAACAATTTATTCATAGTACAAATCTAGTATTTCAAGCCTTATATTTGGCTCCGGAAACAGAATCTATCAAATAGAGATTTCTTTCCGCTAAAAATACTTTTGTATAGCTATGCGCAATATTGTTCTAGTCGTAATTTTTACTTTTTTGACCCTAATTTCAAGGTCTCAAATCAATTACCCGCACTTTAACAATGAGAGTTTTACCTACGATCAGGCGATAGATGAGCTGACTAAACTTACAGAATACAGTTCATACATAGAAATTACTGAGCAAGGACAAACTGATGTTGGGCGTCCACTGCACACGGTCATTTTTAATTACGATAAAGAGTTTGACGGATCTAAAATTGATCGATCTAAAAAGGCAATCCTATTCATTAACAATGCAATTCACCCCGGCGAGTCTTGTGGAGTTGATGCAACAGTGAAATTATTTGAGTACTTATCTAAGCATGGAAGAGAGCACTCAAATTTAATAGTAGTTGCCATTCCAGTTTATAATATTGGTGGCATGCTCAATCGTTCTAAATACAGTCGAAGTGGACAGTCAGGTCCAGTGGAATGCGGTTTTCGAGGTAATTATCAACACTTAGATTTAAATCGAGATTTTATTAAATCAGATGCAATTAATACCGATTCTTTCCACAAAATATTTCATACTTGGAAACCGCATTTATTTATGGATACGCATACCACTAATGGAAGTGACCATCAATATCCTTTATCTCTAATCGTTTCACAGCGCAATAAAATGAACCCAATTTTAGCAGACTATACTTATGAAAAAGTAGAAAAGTACCTATACCGAAAAATGGCTGAGAAAAAAAAAGAGATAGTACCCTATGTATATTTAATGAAGCGCACACCAAATGAAGGAATCAAAGATTTTTTAGAAACGCCTAGATACTCGAGTGGATATGTTAACCTATTTAATACCATTGGTTTAATCAGTGAAGCGCATAAATACGCTAGTTTTCAAAACAGGGTAGAGTATACCTATGAATTGCTGCGTACTCTTTGTGTTTTCACGAATGGAAACAGTAATGATTTGATACGGATAAAAGAATTGGCCAATCAATCGGATAGACAACAAAATCAATTTACGATTAACTGGCTATTGGATACGCTCACGGCTGAAACTTTGTCATTTAAGGGATACGAAACGAGCATGGTAAAAAGCGAAACCACTGGTTTGTTGAGAAGGTCCTACGATAGAACTAAAAAGTCGACTTGTCCCGTGCCTTATTTTAGGAACTATATTCCGGTGCAAGGAGTTACAGTGCCTCAATTCTATGTTATTCCGCAATGTTACCCTAAACTTATAGACGTATTGAAACGTCAAGAAACTATTATGGAGCGATTTACTAACGATACCATTCTTAATGGAGGAATGTATTATTTAGAGGGTGTTACTTCTCCAAAGAAGCCCTATGAAAAGCATTATTTTCATGCAGATGTTCGAGTAAATGAAAACTTTCAAGGTGTCCGTTTTTACAAGGGCGATTATATTGTTTCGTTAGATCAACCAGCAAGAAGATTTTTGGTAGAAACCCTGGAGCCTAATGCTGCCGACGCATTTTTTAGATGGAATTACTTTGATAATGTTTTGCAACAGAAGGAATGGTTTTCAGATTTTGCGTTTGACCCTATTGCAAAAGAATTGCTTGAGGCAGATGAAATACTTAACACAGAATTTCAAGAAAAAAGAAAGAACGATAGTAAATTCGCAGAGAACCATATGGATCAATTGTTATGGATATTTCATCGTTCAAAATATTATGAGCCTGAGCACAAACGGTATCCAATAATGCGCGTATATTAGTGTAATTATGAGAAAACTAATTTTATTATTCTTTTTAGGTCTTTTTTCGACTTTATTCGTCCAAGCTCAATTTGCAAAAGTTGATCACTGGGAAACTGCTATTTTTACTTCTGAAGAATGGAAGTACCACGTTGGCACAACTGCACCAGACCCCAATTGGAGAGACGATACTTATAATGATGCTAGCTGGAGTGCGGCAAAGGTGGGTTAGGTTTTGGATATTCTAATTTAACCACTGTTGTTCCAACAACTAGGTCTCTTTTTATTCGAAAAAAGTTTACTATTTCAGATTTCACAAAAATCTCTGCAGCTATTTTGTTATTCGATTACGATGCAGCTTTTGTTGCCTACATCAATGGGTATGAATTTAAACGAGTAAATATTGGAAAAGCGTGGGATATAACGGCTCATACTGAAGTTGGTGATGTTGAACGTAAAGCAAAATTGGTTGATAATGGAAATTATGAAGAGTACATCTTTAAAGATTATCAAATCAATAATCGAATAAAAAATGGAGATAACGTATTGGCTATTCAAATTCATTCCAGCTCTACTTCTCCAACTAAATTGGCTGCATTTTTTAATTTATTAGTAGGTATTAAAGATTCAACAAGTCAATTTGCTCCAGCGCCAACTTGGTATTCCCCACCTCCTATGTTTGCCGATTATTCAACACTGCCTATCGTTCGGTTTACTTCTCCAAGGCTTGATAGTATTGCTAAGCAAGACGGAACTATGGAAATCACTTGGAACGGAAAAGGAGAGAAGAATTACTTTGACGCAGAACCAAATTACTACAACGGAAAAGTGGGAATAAAGACCAGGGGAAATAGTACACACGAATTTCCGAAAAAATCTATTCGTGTAGAAACCCGCGATTCTGCTGGGAATAACTTGAATCTTAAGTTGTTTGGATTTCCTTCAGAAAACGATTGGGTGCTTTATGCGCCCTATACAGATAAGTCTTTACTGCGGAATTATGTTATGTACAATATTGCAGGAAACATGTTGGAATGGGCACCAAGGACTCAATTGGTGGAGGTAATGCATAATGGATACTACCTAGGGGTTTATGTTTTTATGGAGAAAATAAAAGTCGATAAAAATCGAGTAGACATTCAACGCATGGACAAAAATGACACCATTGGAAATTCGCTTACTGGCGGATATATGACCAAGGTAGATTGGCAGCATGAGTTTAACCCAGCTACTTTCACGAACATACATGGAAGCACTTACCCCTATTATTCAGATATTACTTATGAGCATTTAGAGCCTAGTATTGATAGTATTCATCCAAAACAGAAAAAATACATAGAGGACTTCTATTACAATTTTGAGGATAATCTGTTAACAGGGGATTTTGCAGATCCTTCAACGGGCTACAGAAAATACATCAGTGAAGAGAGCTTCGCAGATTATATGATTTTAAATGAAATTTCAAAAGATATTGACTCTTATCGTTACAGTACCTTTTTCTACAAAAATCATATTCTGAATGATGGTCTAATGCATTTAGGACCAGCTTGGGATTATAATTTCGGAATGGGTAATGTAAACTTCGGAACTGAAGGTGCTCAGTTTACTAAGAAATGGATGTACAACAAAGAAGGTAAGCGCATATGGTGGTTTGTACGGCTCATTGAAGACCCTCAATTTGCAGAAACTTTTAATTGCCGTTGGGATTATTATCGAAATAATAGAGGAGTAATTTCAAAGGAATATCAATTCAAAGTTATTGATGATGCTATTGCTGAAATGGGCGAAGCGGTTACACGGAATCATTATCATTGGCAGACTTTAGGAAGGTACGTTTGGCCAAATTTCTTTGTTGGAGATACTTACGAAGAAGAGATTGATTACTTGAAGAATTGGATTGGAGAGCGCATCGATTGGATAGATATTAATATTCCAGGAGAATGCAATATGCCTGTTACTGTAAAAGAAATTGAACCGCTTGTTGCGGGCAGAATAAAGGTGTTTCCTAACCCTGCTTCAAATCAAATAACAATTGCGGCATTGGAGCAAATTACCAATTTGACCTTGGTAGACATGAATGGAAGAACAATTCTGGAATTGAATGATCTTACAGGTCATAGCCAAATCCTAAGCATTGCAAATCTAACCCCAGGCATTTACTTTATTCAAGCTGATTTAGAAAACGGGAGTAGAGTGGTAGAGAAGGTTGTTAAGGCCAGTTAATCCAACTCCAATTTATATCCAACACCGATAATATAATCTTGGTCGGGTCTGGGTTTATTCATGTCGCCTTGATAGCGGTAAAAAAGCTCAATAAAGCTTTTCTTCTTGAATTCGTATTCAAAACCACCCGTATAGCGCTGTCTTCTCCAATTTCTAAATCCGTCTGCATACTCCCAACCATAAAAGTACTCAGCTGCTAAATAACCTTTTACTTTCTTACTGAATTTGTGTTGATATTTTAGTCTTAACCTAAGATTATCATCGTCAATAGCACTTCTATAAAAATCGCGCTGAACCAAAATTCTAAAGTAAAACCGCTCGTCGTTCAATTTTAGCCTTAACGTATTTTCAAAATCGATTCTTTGAGTCAGGCCTTCACCCCTTGTCCTGAATCTATAATTTACTCCGGTTTTAAAGAAGTCGGCGACCGAATATTTGGCACCGATTTCACCAAAGGTTGTTCCTAAAGCACTTGAATTCTGATCAAATCGGGTTTGGAATTGACCACCTAAGGTAAATTTCTTATTAAACTCTTTACTTATGCCTGCACTGGTCCAAAGCTGAAAGTCCTTTTGCTGTGCAAATAGGTTTTCTGAGGTAAGGAATGCCAAACAAAGAAATCCAACGATATATAGGTTCTTCTTCAAGCTTATTTTTGCTTTTTAAAGTACACTCGAATGCGCGCTGAATCTTTCAAATAGTTTGCTTCCAAAATCTCAACTTTTTCGATTAATCTGCCTGTTCTTTCTTCCAAGTCGGAAACTAAAACCGATTCGTTTTGGGGTTTTATATTTTCTATCTTCTCGTACATTACCGTCTGAATTTCATTACCCGAAGTCATTATATAACGTTCCAATAAATACATTAATCCTAGCACGAATAAGTTAGTGAACATAAGCTCAGCATAGCTTACTTTCTTTGTACTAATGGCATTCAAAACCGAAAGGCCAATGATTACAAACATGTAAGTCATTTCCTTTACCGGAATGGTGGTGGTTCTATACCTAAGGATAGAGAATACTGCAAAAAGGCCAAATGCAAAACCAATACTTAGTTTAGTGGAGGCAAACAAATGGCATATAAAAAATACCATTGGACTAAACACCAAATAGCTAAACAAGTACTCACTGTCTCGTCTTGTAGCTTTATAAACCTTTAGAATGATTGTATAGGAAAAAGCGAGATTGACCAAGAGACGAAATAACAATTCATACAAATCGTCGTTAAAAAGCTTTATTCCAAAAAGTCGTAAAGAATCGACAAGAATGATGTCTGAAAGTATATACATGTTATGCAGTAATTTTTCTTAAAAGGGGTTTAAATCTATTGTGTTTAATGTCTGGCCTATGCAACAATACCGCAGCACAGTATTTTGAAAAACTGCCGGGGTAAATTTTTAATTTTTTCAGCTCTCTCACAAATAAACTGTTATTAGAGAAGCGCTCTTGTTTAATTTCTGCAATGACAATATCTTGGAATACATGCGATTTACCATTATAAATTGCTTCTAGGTTTATATCCAATGTGAACTTTTCTGTCATTGCTAAATCAGCCATAGTGAATCTGCTGTAATTGATTCCAACGTTTTCTGTAAGGTCGCTAAATCCAATTCCAAGTTGATCTTGAAGGTAGTGCTCCGTTAGGTCACTTTTACTATCAGAAAAGGAGGGGAGTGCTATTCTTCTTTTTTCTGTTTTCGACTTATTGGTTTTCTTTTTTATTTCAAAAACAAATGGCCCGTTATCGCTGTATTGCCTAGACCTAACTTTAATACGATTCAAATAACCAGCATGATGTTGTCTGAAGAATTCAAAGTTGGGATAATCAAAGTATAAGTTTTTGTAATGAAATTGTCTTTCACCCTTCATATCTAATACGCAAACCTGTCCTTTTAATGCATTTAGGAAATCATGCAGTTTGTTTACAGGAAACATAAACTTCGTATCTACTCGAGCATCAAAATCTACCTGAGCCAGCTCTTGAAGGTCAATGCCTTTGAATTCGTTTGCTATATGTAAGTTTTTTGTAATCAAGGATTACGAAAATTAAGGACAGTAATTTCACCTGCATCAACAACAGTGTCTGTAGCTGAAATTGTTACGGATTTTGACACTTCTACTAAACCAGAAGGACATTGTAAGGTTTTGCATTCTGACATCGCATACAACTTGTAATCTCCAGCTTTAAGTTCTTTAAATTCAAATGAACCGTCTGCGCTACTTCTTACGTCATCACTCTGTGTAGTTCCATTACCGTAGATAATGAAAACTCGAGTGTCGGGCTGACCAACTACACCCAATGTGTCGTTTATGTCATTATCATCAATGTAAACGGCAATTAATTTACCTTTTATTGTTGCAATACCACCTTCTCCAGCACCTACTGCAACATGACATCCTCTGCCTGTAACTCGAGTAATACTGGTTGTCTCAAGCTCCAATTCTTCATCTTTTTTACCAATTTCCACTTCCTGAACTACTACTTCTTTTCCGGTAGGACAGTTTAAACATTCCGAATAGGTAAAAATGGAATATTTACCAGGCTGCAAGTATTCAAACTTAAATGATCCGTCCGGCGCTGTCCGTACATCGTCGTCCAATTCTCCAGTTGCATCGTAACTTATGTAAATCCGTTCGTCTGGCACAGCAACGTCTGCGGCCAAAGTTCTTCCATCGTCTTCACATATATAGGTTCCAATTAATTTGCCTTTGAGTGTTGTTTTTCCACCAGTTCCCAGCTCTTTTTTGCAGGCTATAAATGCAAACGCCATTATAGCTATTGTTAGATACTTCATCGTATTCATAGATTAATTTTTTAAAATGCGATAGGTGTCTTTTCCTATGAGCAGTTTGTATTTCCCTTTTTCGTATGTAGAGAAATGAATAGTAGCAGTGCTACTCTCAATTTTTGTTTTGTAAAGGACTTTGTCGGTTTTATTGTCCAATACTTTTACTACTTGTGTTTCTCCTTTTGGGTTCAAGAGCTTAATTGAATAGCTATTAATATTCATTTCAATAGTCACATTAGTCTCTGTTTTGCCTTTTAAATCTGAAACAAAAATTCTTCCCGTTTTATTAATTTTTGCTGGAGTAGGAATTAGATATTCTTTTTCTTTTCCACCGTCGGGTAAAAGGCCATAACTAATATTTGAAAATTGTCTTTTGTATTTTAATGAATGACAAAGTGTGCCATTTGGGTAACTCAAAAATAACTTTTCACCTTTTTGACTTAGTTTAAAATTAGTGTTTAGCTCTTTTGAGCTGGCATCGCCATTCGCCCATATTAAAAGGAAGCCTTTTGCTGTAATTTTAGTTCCCGAAGGCACGGTAAACATTTTTAGCGTGTCTTTATCATCTGACAAAAAATAACCCGATACATCAATAGTTTTTGAACTGGAATTGTACAACTCAATGTAATCGTAGGATTTTCCAGCACTATTTTTAACCAAACCCTTATTCTGCGTTAAGATTTCATTGATGACTATCTCCTGAGCGAACATATGAGAGCCTATAAAGAGGCATAAAATGAGTAGAAAGTTTTTCATAGTTTAATTAAAGGTTAAAAGTAATTCTTTGAATGGTTAACAATAAATAATCCTTATCATAATCTTAAGTTTTTTAGAGATGATGTTGATTTATCCTATAAATGAAGCACTTTAGTTAGAATTATGACTATTGCAGAAAAAATTATTGAGTTTTTTAATGAATTAGAAGCGCCGGCAATTTCAACGCCCGAAGTGGAAGTCTTGAATCCTTTGCTAAGAAATGAAACCAAAGAAATAATAGATAAGTTTTATTCAAGATACTATAATGACCATAAAGAACGAATTGCATTTATTGGAATAAATCCTGGTCGCTTAGGTTCGGGACTAACCGGAATTGGTTTCACAGACCCTGTTAATTTGGAAAAAGTATGCGGAATCAAAAATTCCTTTCAAAAGAAGCACGAACTCAGCTCAAGGTTTGTTTATGACATGATTGAAGCCTATGGTGGGGTAGCTACGTTTTTTAAGGATGTATTTATTTCATCAGTTGTTCCATTGGGTTTTGTGAGACGCGATGTCAATCTCAATTATTACGACATAAAGGAATTGGAGCAAGAGTTGACTCCTTATATAAAGGAGCAATTCGAAAAACAGTTGCCTTTTCTAAGAAGGGATGTTGCCTTCTGTATTGGAAAAGGAAAGAATTTAAAATTTCTAAGTGATCTGAATAAAAAGGAAGGTTACTTCGATGAAATTAAAGTGTTACCACATCCAAGATGGATTATGCAGTATCGTTTAAAAAGAAAAACTGAGTTTATTGAGGAGTATACAAACCTCATTAAGGAATGTGCTAAACTATAAAAAGCCCCTTACGATCCCGATAGCTATCGGGACGAAAGGGCTTTTATTCTGTATTAAATAACGCTTATTTAGCTGCGTTGTATCTGTTGTTTACTTCGTCCCAGTTGATTACATTAAAGAAAGCTTCAATGTAATCTGGTCTTCTGTTTTGATAATTTAGGTAGTAAGCATGTTCCCATACATCTAATCCTAAAATTGGAGTTCCACCGCAACCAACTCCGGGCATCATTGGATTATCTTGATTTGCTGACGAGCAAACTGAAAGCTTACCATCTTTTACGCAAAGCCAAGCCCAACCTGAACCAAATTGTGTTGCTGCTGCATTGCTGAAGGCATCTTTAAATGCTTCAAACCCACCTAAATCACTGTTAATTGCGTCTGCCAATAATCCAGTTGGCAACCCGCCGCCGTTTGGAGACATAATGGACCAAAATAATGAATGGTTGTAAAACCCTCCACCATTGTTTCTTACTCCAGTTCCAAGTGCTTCAATATTCCTTAGAATGTCGTCAATACTTGAGTTTTCATGATCCGTGCCTTCTAATGCAGCGTTTAATTTTGAAGTATAACCAGCGTGATGTTTAGAATGATGGATTTCCATTGTTCTTGCATCAATATACGGTTCTAAAGCGTTGTAATCGTATTTTAAGTTTGGTAATTGAAATGCCATTTTATGAAGAGTTTAAATTAATAATTGTGTTATTGAATCAAATATAAACAGCGATTCTTACTTAGAGAGAATTAGTGGGAATAAAATCTTGTAAATTGCTAAAATGATTTTTAAATTCTAATGGTGATGAACAGAATTATTACGGTGTTTTATCGATCACCTTTTGCCTCAAAAAGAAAGAATTGGGCATAAGAGTGTAAAACCTGTTTAAAAGATGAGAAATCTTCTTGCTGTATGCATTTAAATTAGTGACGGCTCCAACTACTTTTGATGTTAGTACAAAAACAAAAATTACATGCCAAAATTAGTTTGTGTCCGTCATGGGCAATCAGAGTGGAATCTTCAAAATAAATTCACAGGTTGGGTTGATGTTGATTTAACCGAGAAAGGTGAAAAAGAAGCAATCAATGCTGGTGAAAAGCTGAAAGGATATCATTTTGATTTTGCTTTTTCATCTTTATTAAAAAGAGCAAACCGAACAATGGATTTTATTCTGAAAGGCATAGGGCAGTCGGATTTGCACGTAGAGCGTGATCAAAACCTCAATGAAAGAATGTACGGTGAATTGCAAGGAAAAAATAAAGCGGAAGTTTCTGCTGAATTTGGCGAAGAGCAAGTACACATTTGGAGAAGAAGTTATGATATTCCGCCTCCAGGTGGTGAAAGCTTAAAGGATACACGAGAACGAGTTATTCCTTATTATACGGAGCATATCGAGCCATTATTGAAGTCAGGAAAGGACATAATTGTTGTGGCGCACGGCAATAGTTTGCGCGCATTAGTAATGCATTTAGAACATTTAAGCCCTGAAGAAATTCTTAAAAAGGAGATTCCAACTGGAACACCTTACATTTACGATTTAGACGGTGATTTGAAGGTCAATTCTGCCGAATTTATATAACTCTAAAGCTGAGGTTTGGTAATAGCGGTAGATTTTGATGGAACCATTGTGGAGGATTGCTACCCAGAAATTGGAGAGCCTAAAATCTTTGCCTTTGAGACCTTGGTAGAAATTCAGAAAAATAATCATCAATTGATTCTGTGGACAACTAGAACCGGTGAAAGACTGGAGGAAGCAGTAGCCTTTTGCAAAAAGAATGGTTTAGAGTTTTATGCGGTAAATGCCAGTTATCCCGAAGAAAAATTTGAAAATACCGCTAGCCGAAAAATCAACTGTGAAGTATTTGTTAGCGAAAAAAATATTGGAGGAATGCCGGGTTGGGGAGAGGCTTGGCAAGAAATAAAGGAAATGACCGGGCAAGGCATTGAGCAGGGAGTATCCTTTGGAAAACCGTCAGTAATTGAACGTATAATTTCTATTTTCAAATGAGAATTGCTGTAGATTTTGACGGAACTATTGTGGAGCATCAGTATCCACGGATTGGTCGTCCCATTCAAAATGCTGTAGAAGTACTTAAAAAACTCAATGCAGCTGGCCATACGCTTATCATGTGGACCTATCGTCATGGCAGTACCTTGGAAGATGCCGTTCAATATTGCAAGTCTAATGGCGTTGATTTTTACGCCATAAATGCGAATGAGCCAGGCGAGCATTGGAAAGCTGGAAGCAGTAGGCTTGTAAATGCAGATGTTTTTATTGATGATAGAAATGTTGGTGGTCTTATGGACTGGAGCCAAGTTGAAAAAGAGTTGCTCTAACCACCATTCATCAAAGTCAATTGTATAGTTGGATACCCGATAGCTACATTTGAGCTGTTTAAAAAAATACTATGAAAAAATTTTTATTGCTATTGTTAGTACTTCCGTTGCAGTTGTTCCTTTTTGGTCAAGAACCAATTATGGATTTGATGAAAGGAATGAAACCTCGCTTTATTGGACCGGCTGGAATGAGCGGTCGAGTAACGAGTATTGATGTTCACCCAAATAATATAGATCACCTTCTAATTGGAACCGCATCGGGTGGTGTTTGGGAGTCAAAAAATGGGGGTATTTCCTTCAACCCTATATTTGACGAACAACCCATTCAATCTATTGGAGCAGTTGCTTTTGACCCAAGTAACCCCAGTGTTATTTGGGCCGGAACTGGAGAGGGAAACCCGAGAAATAGCCAAAGCAGTGGTATAGGCATTTTTAAATCAATTGACGGTGGAAAAAATTGGGAATTAGCGGGTTTAGAAAAAACTAAAACAATACATCGAATTATAATAGATCCAAGGAATTCAGACATTGTTTATGCAGCTAGCCTTGGCTTGGCTTGGGGGCCAAATGAAGATAGGGGCGTTTTTAAGACCATTAATGGTGGTGAGACTTGGGAGAAAGTCCTTTTTGTGAACGATACGACGGGTTGCGCTGATTTAGTGGTAGACCCGTCCAATCCGAATAAGTTAATTGCTGCTATGTGGCATTATCATCGAAAGCCTTGGACTTTTACCTCTGGCGGAAACGGGTCTGGTATTTATGTGAGTTACGATGGTGGAAAAAACTGGAAACAAAAAACAGAAAAAGAAGGTTTGCCTGCTGGAACGATTGGAAGGGTGGGACTTTCTTTTGCAAGCAATAAGCCTAACATTGTGTATGCCTTGGTAGAAGCGAAAAAGACGGGTTTATACAAAAGTGTTGATGGTGGCGAAAACTGGAAACTAGTTTCAACTAAGAATATTGGGAATCGCCCCTTTTATTATGCCGATATTTATGTGGATCCTACCAACGAAAACAGACTCTTCAATTTGTATTCAACGGTTACTAGGAGTGAAGATGGAGGTAAAACCTTTAGCGGAATTGCACCTTATCATAAAGCCCATCCCGATCACCATGCTTTTTGGATAGAGCCCAAGCACGGCAAATTTATTATTGATGGTAATGATGGGGGATTGCTCATTTCTAGAAATGGTGGTGACAATTGGCAATACGTTTCCAGCCTTCCTTTGGGACAGTTTTATCATATAAACCTCGATAATCAAATTCCTTATAATATTTATGGAGGATTGCAAGACAATGGCAGTTGGGTTGGCCCAGCTTATGTGTATGAACAAGGTGGAATTCGAAATCACCATTGGTCTGAAGTGCTTTTTGGGGATGGGTTTGATGTTATGCCTAATAAGGCAGATGCAAATAAATTGTTTGCGATGTATCAAGGAGGAACTTTAACCGAAGTGGATAAAAACACGGGCTACTCCAGTTTTATTCAACCTCAAACGCAAGACTCTGTTCCTTTGCGATTTAGTTGGAATGCCGCATTGGCGCAGGACCCATTCAAAGATTGTGGAGTTTATTTTGGAAGCCAATATGTGCATTATTCTAAGGATTGTGGAAAAAACTGGCAAGTACTGTCTCCTGATTTAACAACAAACGATACCATAAAACAAAAACAAGTGGAAAGTGGAGGTTTAACTATTGATGCTACAAAAGCTGAAAACCACACCACCATTTTAGCTATTGCGCCAAGCCCATTGGACAGTAACCTTATTTATGTAGGAACTGACGATGGAAATCTTCAGGCTACAATTGACGGCGGTAAATCTTGGAGCAACCTTAGCGCTAAATTGCCAGGGGCGCCTAAAAACGCTTGGATTCCGCAAATTGTATGTTCTGAGCAAATGACAGGAGAAGCCTTTGTAGTGGTTAATAATTACCGTCAAAACGATTGGAAACCCTATTTATACAAGACCATTGATTATGGAAAAACATGGTCTCGAATTGCCAGTGAAAAAAATGTTCAGGGTTACTGCTTGAGTGTTGCTCAAGATCCTATAAACAGGAGTTTATTGTTCTTAGGAACTCAGCAGGGGTTATTTGTTAGCCTAAATGGCGGCAATACCTGGGATAAGTGGAACGATAAACTGCCTTCAATGCCCATTCGGGATATGAAAATTCATCCACGCGAGCACGATTTGGTGTTAGGAACATTTGGAAGAGCCATTATTATTTTGGATGACATTTCTCCGTTGCGTGCTTTGGTAGAGAAAAAAGAAGCAATTCTAAACGATTCTTTGCTGATTTTTGGGCACAAAGAAGCCTATCAAACGCCATGGAAACAAGCTAAAGGAATTCGTTTTACTGGCGATAGTGAATTTAAAGGAGCCAATCGAAGAAGTAATTATACTGTTCGTTTGTGGGTATCTCCTAATATGTATAAAAAAGCAAGCGGAAAAGATGGTAAGAAGAAACCAGAAGCCGAGTTGTTTTTGAAAAATAATCTTGGCGATACAATCAATTACTCTCGCAGAAAAGTCGATAGTTTAATTACCAATTACACACCAATTAGTTTGCATGAGGAAGGACCAAATTGGTTGCGTAGAAATAAAAGAGACTTGAAAGGTAAACGTGCAATTATGCCTCCGGGTAAACCGCTTTTGGCGGGGAGTTATACTCTTGTTGCGGTTTTAGATTCGGTATCGACAGAACATGTTTTTGTTGTGAAAGAACACCCTAATAACGGTAAAAGCAATGAGTATAGAATTGCACAAAGAGCAGCTTATGATGAGGTCATGGATTTGGTAAAGCCTGTATTAAAGGATGTAGAGCGACTGCAAAACATGGAAGAGGTTATGAAAAAGGTGTCTTCGAATTTGAGTTTGCTGGACGATTCAGCCAAGAAGGATTTAACCAAATTGGGTAAAGGGGTTTCCGATACCTTAAATCAGTTGTTTGAACTGTATTTCTTAGCAAAAGACTTTGAAGGATACGATCACGTTACGATTCGTATTTCAAATTTGTACAACAATGTACAAACCTATCTTAGAGCAGAGAATAGAGGAGAAAGTGCAAATTATGAACTGGCAAAAGCTAGATTATTAGTGGCTTGGGAAGATGCTCATAAAAAACAAGAGGCCTTTGAACGGGGAATTTGGTCGGAATATCAAGAGAAAGTATCGGAACAGCAGTTCGACTTCTTCAAAGAGTTAAAAGAAGATTAATCGTATTGGTATCCACCTTTTTCTGTATCATCTCCATCGACACCTAAGCCTACAACCAAACGGTTTACAAAGTTGAAGTAAGAGATAATCAGGTGGGCATCCAAAACAGCTCTATCGTCTAATCCGCTGTCTTTTATGCGCCTTATCAATTCCTCTTTGCCATTAAAAGCCGGCTTTATGGTGAGTTGTTCGCTCAATAAACACAAGAGTAAATCTTGATCGGATAAACCGACCTTGGTATAGTCTCTTAGGAACATTCCCAAACGATTGTTGTCTTTCCAAAAGTGGTTGAGCGCCTCGCTATGGTGTTTTACACAATACATACACGAATTGCAAATACTTACCACTACGCCAATCATTTCTCGCTGCTCACGTTTCAATGGCGATTTACCATACATGAGATGCACATACAAGTCCATATGGCGAATAATGCCCTCAGGGTCAAGACTTTGAAGTTTATGGACTTCAGCTAGTTTGCCACGAGTTTCAATTAAATGATCGTAAACTTCTTTGAGTTTTCCTTCAGCATTTTCGTAATCAATTGTTTCAATGTAAGCCATATAAGAATTTCAGATTGGAAAAATAGTTATTTATTTTTTGAAAGCGAAATGCAGTTTTACTGCTTTTTTGGATTGCAAAAGGCTTTCGGTAAGCAATGTTTCTTGCATAAGTGCGACTGATGCTTTAAATTTAGAGTAACAATCCTTCAGCATTTTAACCGATTTTGATAGCATTTCTCTTTTATTAAAAGGCATAAAAAAAGGGGAGACAATGTCTCCCCTTTAGAATTCTTAAACTTCCAGTACTACTGTACTACAAATTTTCCACTCATCATTCCTACGTGACCTGGAAAAGAACAAATGAAATCGTAAGAACCTTTTGCAGGTGTATCGAATTCAATGGTTACTTCTTCACCACCACCAATGGTGTTCGTGTTTACAATTACATTTTCCATTTGATCTGGAGCAATGTAACCGGTTTCTTTTGCGCCGATAGAAGCTTCTGCAAACGCATTTTTATCGGTACCCTTTTTTAGCAACACCCAGTTATGCCCCATTGATTCTACAGGCAATTCACCTACATTTTTCAATGTCAACTTTACCTTTTGTCCTTCATACACCTTCATTCTTTTGGTGTTGAATTTCATTTGATCGTTGCCTTCAATGGTAAGCTCTGCCACTTCAGGAATATCCGCTGACTTGGTCGTTTCTTCAGGTCCTGATTGCAATTGTACTTTTTTCGTTTCTGGTTGTTGTTCTCCTCCAGAACCACCACCGCAACTCATTAAAACCAATCCTAATCCTCCTACTACTAATCCTAACTTTATCATAATTATTGTTTTTTCATTAAGACAACTATACATTCTAAAAGTTGATGAAAAGAAAAAGAAAACTAAAGGCAATTAAAACCAAGGGTCGAGATAGGCGATAGCCTCCAAAGAATATTAACTTTACATTTTTCAATATTATTCTATGAAGTACTTCACTGTTATTGCAGCCATAGTTTTTTCGGCATGCGCTTACGGCCAGTTTTACGACCTGAACACCATTCAAGAAATCAAAATCACCTTTGCGCAATCCAATTGGGATGCGATTCTAGATGCTCAAAAAGCAGGGTCAGAAGATTACACCATGGCTGCAACGGTTGAGATTAACGGAACCGTTTTCGACAGCGTAGGGGTCAAGTACAAAGGGAATAGTACTTATCGGGCAACTCAAACCAAAAATCCTTTTCATATTGAATTGGATACTTATAAAGATCAAGATTACGAAGGCTACAAGGATATTAAGTTGAGCAATGTTGCCAACGATCCTTCCTTTGTAAGAGAAGTACTTTCTTACCAAATATTGAGACAATACATGGTCGCTCCTGAGTGCAATTATGCCAATGTTTATGTAAATGGAACGCTTATCGGTTTGTATTCTAACGCCGAAGCGATTTCTAAAACTTTTCTTAAAAATCGTTTTGACTCTAAAAACAACACCTTTGTAAAGTGCAACCCACCTGCAGGTGCTGGACCAGGGACTACCAGTTATCCAAACCTAACCTACTTGGGAACAGACAGTACAAAATATTACGCATCGTATGAGATGAAATCTGATGGCGGTTGGGATGAATTGATTCATTTGACCGATACATTGAATAATAGCGTTGGAAGTTTGACGGATATTCTTGATGTCAATCGTGCTTTATGGATGTTGGCATTCAATAATGTACTGGTAAACTTAGACAGCTATTCAGGTGGTTTTGCTCAGAATTACTATCTGTATCGATCCGATTACAATCAGTTTTTGCCCATCGTTTGGGATTTGAACGAATCATTTGGACGATTTACTCAAACCGGATCTTCTTCGGTTAGCCTAAGAAGTACTACTGACAAGCAACAAATGACGCATTTGTTGCATGAGAATGAGGCTAATTATCCATTGATTTCAAAGTTATTGGCAGATCCAACTTATAAACGCATGTACATTGCCCATTGTAAAACTATGTTGGAAGAGAATTTTGCAAATGGAAGCTACTTGGTAACTGGAGCTGCTTTACAGTCAACAATTGACGCAGCTGTTCAGGCTGATAACAACAAGTTTTTTACTTACGCAAATTTCACTGCTAACTTAAGAACAGATGTTTCTGGCGGCGGCGGTGGTCCCGGTGGTCGAAGCACTAATGGAATCGGAAATTTAATGGACGGAAGAGCAACTTACTTGTTGGCTCAATCAGACTTTACGGCTACATCGCCAACAATATCAACTCCTGCGTCTTCCAATGCTGCTCCCTCAATCAACAGCAGCTTTACAATCACAACTACTGTCAGCAATCAAACTTCAGTGTTGATTGGTTACCGATTTACTTCAAACAGTCCGTTTATGGTGGAAGCTATGTTTGACGACGGCGCTCATGGAGATGGAGCAGCTGGAGACGGTGTTTTTGGTTCGCAAATCACCATGCAAAGTTTGAAAATGGAATACTACGTATATGCTGAAAATGCGAATGCAGGATTGTTTTCTCCAAGAAGAGCAGAGCATGAGTTTTATACACTTTCGCCAGCGGGGTTATTGGTTATAAACGAAGTAATGTCTTCTAATAAAACTACAATAGCTAGCGATGTAGGATCGTTTAGCGATTGGATTGAATTGTATAACGGCGGCTCATCGTCTATAGCATTGGGCGATTACTATTTGAGCGATGATGAAGATGAGCCTACAAAATGGCAATTACCGGTTGCTAGTTTAGCTTCAAAAGGGTATCAAATGATATGGGCGAGTGGAGATGTTACTCAAGGCGAGTGGCATTCAAATTTCAAGTTATCAAAAGACGGTGAAACTTTAGGATTATATTACTCAACGGGCGGAGATACATTAGAAGTTGATGTTATCGATATTCCAGCTTTATCAAATGATCAATCCTATGGCCGCGAAAGTGATGGAGCAGCAACTTGGGTGAAGTTTGACGTTGGAACTCCAAACGACACGAATAGAGTAGTTGTGTTAGACACCACCTCAATTGAACAACATTTATTAGAAGGCATTCAGTTTTTCCCGAATCCAGCAAACGATGTTTTGAATTACAATTTAGGCTCAATGGATCAAGCGATTACCGTTGAGTTTATTGATGCAGTTGGAAGAACTTCGAAATCAGTATCGTTGGATGCAAACGAAGGGGCTATCGATATATCTGAGTTGAATACAGGTGTTTACTTTATTTCTTTTCAATCAGAGGCTGGATTCACAAGAATTGAAAAGCTGATTAAAGATTAGGGGGTTTTACCTTCTAGTCCCTTCGAGTGTAACGCCAAAGCGGGATGTATGGAGAAGTTTATTGTAATCGCAAAAAGGGCGTTTGTTTTGAGATTAATCTTCCTTAAACCACTGTAACTAGCAGTTTCTGTAGCGCTTCTCGAGCTTTGATACACCTGGCATAAGCAGGATTATCTAACTACTCCATTTTTCCTTAAGTTGGGGTGCTGTTTTTTTTAGACCAACCAAAATACAACAGTATCGCCCCTATCAAAATTCCTGGTAAACCGGTGACGACTTCTCCTTCAAAAGTTAAAATCAGTCCAGCCAAAATGGTTATTCCGCCGAATCCAACAAATGCTTTTAAGGTATTGTCATTTGATTTTTTTGCTTTCATTTTCTTCGTTTTCTATTTGAATAAACTACATACAAATGTATCGATATTTTAAACCGTTGAAGGTTGCGTTGAGTGATAGTAATAGGTGGTTTTTAGTGTCTTGTTATTATCCCAATACCTGATTTATCAAACTCACACTAAATATCGTCAACAAAAACCACCCAATAAACCCTTGCACAATGGTTACATAACGAGCAGCTCCATGCGTTGGAATATCTCCGAAACCCAAGGTGGTAAATGCATTTAAGCTTAGCGTAAGCGCATTTAAAATATGAATGAATGCAGAATATGCTACAAAAGCTAATGTGGCAATAAAAGACTTCTCTCGGTTCTTGGAAGCAAGATCTTTTACTTTAGAAAGCAACTGGCTTCGGTTGCTCACATCCCAATCACTAGGGAAGAACAAATAGAAAATAGCAAACAACAAAATGACCCAGCCACTTTTGATAACTGCTTTGGCCGGGTTGGTTCCGTAATCGGTGAAGTAGGAGAGGAAGGAGTTGAGTTGCCAGCGAAAGAAAGATTCGAAGGTTTTGTTTTGTTCAAAGAGGTATTTCCAGCGGCGGGTTTCTACTTGTTTCATTTCGGCGTAGCAGCCGTTGGCTGATTCTATATCTCCATTCTTTTTACAAATATCATAAATGGTCTTATAAGAACGAATGAGGTGTTTGGCTTGTGGTTTTCCCATGTCGGCATGTTTCCCTTTCATTACAATTGGTAGTCCAGTTATTCGTCCGTATTGTTTGGGTGAACTATATTCTCCATTGTATAGAAAAGTGCTGATTTTGAACCCTTCAAGTTGCTCCCAGCTTACCGAGTTTAGCATTTCTGAAAATATGAAAGAGTCGAAACAAATATCGGAATTGAATACATTTGATTCTATCCAAAAGCTCTTTTTAACAGTCGAATTTGAAAGCTCTACTCTCCAATTAATATCATTCTCAAGAAATAAAATATCGGTAAATGTTCCTCCTAAAATTAACTCTTCCGTTCCTGTCTCACTTTCAAAGTTGTTGTTGAGTAGGTAGAAACTTGTAGGAAATTCATTGCCTGAATGAGAGTTTAAAAAGATTAGTCGTTCATTAGAGGTTACCTTAAATTCTTCTCCCCTATAGGTGATATCGTGTGTGTCAGCCTCGGTAGAATAAAAATCATTGTCTTGTAAAGTAACTAACCAAAAGTCAGATTCGATAAAAGCTAGACGATTTGAGAACGAATTGTCTTTGAGCCATACGTCAAGTTCTTGCGAGCATTTGTTCTCATCCAACAATAATTCTCCTACTAGCACATTTTCTCTCATTCCAAAGAAATTTAATTCTTGAAAGGAATTATTCGTGAAACTTACGTTTCCAGAAATGTCATTTCGTAAGAGTTCTAGTTTCTTGCCTTTAAACGTGCAGTTACTGAATGATAACTTGCCTAATTCGCACTCGTTAATATGAATGTCATCGTAAAACGTGCAATTTTCAAAGGTTAGCACTGTGTAATTGTGGTGAACAAAATGTATAAAGTTTGGAAAAACGCAATTTTTAAAATGGAGGCGAAAGACTCTTTATTCAATTGGAAGGTGAGCATTAACATGAATTGATAGGCTTGAGTTTAATTTACTAGATACGAGTGAGTCTCCATCAAATAGAGCCCCTCCTAAATTATTATGAACTGAAATTGTTTTATTCTGAATTTCATAAATCACATACCTATCTGAAATCTCTCCTAGCTCGTCATATTCTTCCAAAGTATCTGCATAATCCGTATTGTTTAGGATGTGCTCATAAACATGGAAAAACGAAATTGTATCCTGCTGAGTTTTTCCAATGAAAAAACAAAATATCAGTGGAAGGAGTAGGAGTCTATTCATTTGATTTTCAGGATTGTTTGCCCAAAGTAAACTTTATTTCAAAAGTGATAGACCATCAATTCAGAATTACTCATTTTTGACTCTCGTGAATGTCCTTAGAGAAAATACAATAACCCTAGTCCTAGCTTTGCTTTCTGCTATCTACTTTGGCTATTATTTATCCGTTATGAATTGGACTTCGGGCGGAGGAGATACCTATACCCATTTTCTTTTTGCCAAATACGCCTTTCAACATCCCGAGAATTTTGTGAATCATTGGGGTAAACCTTTCTTCACTTTATTCGCCGCTCCATTTGCACAATTGGGTATAAAAGGAGTAGAAGCAATGAACATTGCTTGCGGAATTCTATCGGGAATTTTCGCTGCTCTTACAGCGAAAAAACTAGGTTATCAATTCCACTTTCTGGCGGTAGTTTTTACCGTTTTTGCTCCTGTAATGTACAACGGAATCTTTAGTTCGCTAACCGAACCCATTGCTGCCTTGTTGTTAATCGCTGGAGTGTATTTTTACTCAATTAAAAACTTTAGGTTAGGAAGTATAATACTTTCATTTTTAATACTTTGTAGAACGGAGATATTTATATTTTATCCGCTGTTTCTTGTGTTTCTGTGGGGATCGAAATCCTTGAAATCTGCGCCTTATTTGGCGTTCGGGTTTGTGTTATATAGCTTTATAGGGTGGCCATTTTATGATGATCTATTATGGATAATTACTAAACAGCCTTACAATCCAACTTCATCAAGTTATGGTAGTGGAGATTTTTGGCATTACGCTGATTCTTATGATCAGTTAATTCATCAACTCTTGAGTGTTTTATTATTGGTTAGTATTCTAAAACTGCCATTTGATTTGTATTCAAAACGCAAACAAATCTCGGAGGTGTTGAAGTTAGAGTTATTGGTTTTAGCGTTAGTCGTAAGTTACTTCTTCGCGCATTCATTTGTTTGGTGGCTGGGTGCTGGAGCTTCAGCGGGTTTAGTGCGCGTATTTATGGTTATTATTCCGCTTATAGCCCTGTTTTCTCTTAAAGCCTTGCAATGGGATAAGGTGTTTGGGAATAAGTGGGTTCAAGGTGTGTTTTCAGTTGCGGCTATAGTGGTTATGGTATGTGTTGCCGAACATAAATACGACTTCCCGGTGGATGAAGATCTTGAAATTCTTACAATAAGAAAAATTGATAAAGAGGCATTGGATAAAGAACGAGCCGGAAACGACTTGTTTTATTACCACCCTTTTGCGGCTATTCAGCTCGATGCAAATCCTAACGATACTCTAGAAAAACGCTTTTATTTTAACGGTGGATTCAAAAGTATTACGGATGTAAAACAAGGAGATATTTACCTGTGGGATAGTCATTTTGCGGCAAGTGAAGGTGACGTGAGTCTGGCTTTAATTGATTCTTCAGGTTTCGAACTCATCCAAGAACACGCATCGAGTTGGGAGGATCATTCGTATACGGTTAAGGCTTTTAGGAAATTGTAACTGCTGAACATTAGAAGGTGTTTGCTTTAGTTGAAAATGATTGGCTATTGATACCATTCTTGTTTGTATTAAGTCCAACGTACAACGTACATCGTACAACGTCTATCGTACAACGTATTACGTCGGACGTTTTACACGATACGTTGTACGTTTTACGTAATACATTTTACGTTATACTTTTTTACCCTTCATAAATCGCTCCAGAAGTAGGTGTTTCTTTAAGTTCTAATCGCGTAAGTAGAGGAAGTGCAGGTTTTATCTGATTCCAAATCCATACCACCAAGACCTCAGAAGTAGGGTTTTCAAGTCCTTTAATGTCGTTGAGGTAATTATGGTCCAGTTGGTCTAAAATAGGTTTTAATACCGCTTTAAGGTCGCTAAAGTCCATAACCCAGCCTAACTTAGGGTTTAAGTCTCCCTCAATGTAAACTGTCAAATGGTAGGTGTGTCCGTGCAAGTTTTTGCATTTGTGTCCTTCGGGTACATTGGGCAGCTGATGTGCCGAATCGAATGTAAACTGCTTGTAGATTAACATAAGTCGACCAAATTAATTAAGGAATCCATTTGATATTCGTAAAGTCTGGTTTTCTTTTTTCTAAAAAGGCATTTCTTCCCTCTTTCGCTTCGTCTGTCATATAGGCTAGGCGAGTGGCTTCGCCCGCAAACACTTGCTGACCAACCATTCCATCGTCGGTTAAGTTAAACGCGAATTTGAGCATTTTAATAGACGTTGGTGATTTTTCCAATATTTCTTGAGCCCAGTTGTAGGCTTCTTCTTCTAGTTTTTCGTGCGGAATAACTGCATTCACCATTCCCATGTCAAAAGCTTCTTGTGCGCTGTAATTACGTCCTAAAAAGAAGATTTCACGGGCGCGTTTTTGGCCAACCATTTTTGCCAAATAGGCAGAACCATAACCGCCATCAAAGCTCGTTACATCAGCATCTGTTTGTTTGAAAATGGCGTGCTCTTTACTGGCCAAGGTCAAGTCGCAAACGGTATGCAAGCTGTGGCCGCCACCAACAGCCCAGCCCGGAACAACTGCAATAACTACCTTAGGCATAAAACGAATTAGTCGTTGTACTTCCAAAATATTTAACCTCGGCATTCCGTCGTCATCAACGTATCCTTGGTGTCCACGAGCGTTTTGATCGCCACCACTGCAAAAAGAATACTTACCATCCTTCGTTGAAGGGCCTTCTGCAGAGAGCAACACAACGCCAATGTTTACATCTTCTCTTGCATCAAGCAATGCTTTGTACAATTCCCCAACAGTTTTTGGGCGAAATGCGTTTCTTACATTTGGGCGATTAAATGCAATTCGAGCAACCGCACCACTTTTTCGATAGGTGATATCTTCAAACTCTGTAACTGTTTTCCAATCTGCTTTAGTCATAAATTTAAATTAAAGTGCCGCTAAAATTGAATTCAACGTAGCGCTTGGACGCATTATAGCGCTAGTAAGTTTAGTACTTGGTAAATAATATCCACCAATGTCTACGGGCTTTCCTTGAACGCTGTTCAGCTCCAAAATAATAGTGGATTCGTTATCCGATAATTGTTTCGCTATCGCTGTAAATTGCTGTTGAATTTCAGTATCGTCGCTCTGTGCGGCTAAGGCTTCTGCCCAATACATTGCCAAATAAAAGTGACTTCCTCGGTTATCCAATTCTCCAGCTTTTCTGCTTGGTGACTTATCGTTATCTAAGAATTTGCCAGTAGCCTCGCCAAGTGTTTCTGAAAGAATTTTTGCTTTTGCATTTCCAAAGGTTTCACTCAAATGCTCTAAAGAAACTGCTAACGCAAGGAATTCGCCCAAAGAATCCCAACGCAAATGGTTTTCATTTACCAATTGCTCCACATGTTTTGGAGCAGAACCGCCAGCGCCTGTTTCAAATAAACCGCCACCATTCATCAAAGGAACGATAGAAAGCATTTTTGCGCTGGTTCCCAATTCCAAAATAGGGAAGAGGTCTGTCAAATAATCCCTTAATACATTTCCGGTAACCGATATGGTTTCCTTGCCTTCCTTCACCCTTTTAAGGGTATACAGGGTGGCTTCGACAGGGTTTAAGATTTGAATATCTAAACCGCTCGTGTTGTGATCTTTTAGGTAGCGGTTTACTTTTTTGATAAGCTGTGTATCGTGCGCTCTATTTTTATCCAACCAAAATATAGCTGGAGCATCAGTCGCTCTAGCGCGCCTTACTGCTAGTTTTACCCAGTCTTGAATTGGTGCGTCTTTCACTTCGCACATTCTCCAAATATCCCCTGGTTCCACTTCTTGTTCAAGCAAAACAACTCCATTTTCATCAATAACCTTTAGTGCTCCGCCTCTTTCATTCTGAAAAGTCTTATCGTGAGAACCGTATTCTTCGGCTTTTTGCGCCATAAGTCCTACATTGGAAACGGTTCCCATAGTAGTTGGGTCAAACGCGCCATTCTCTCTGCAAAAATCAATGGTTACTTGATAAACTCCCGCATAACTTCTATCTGGAATTAACGCTTTTGTATCGTGTAGCTTATTGTCCCAACCCCACATTTTGCCAGAGCTACGAATAGCTGCAGGCATAGAGGCATCAATGATAACGTCACTAGGAACGTGCAAATTGGTAATTCCTTTGTCAGAATTCACCATCGCTAAATCCGGTTGTGCATCATAACAAGCTTGAATGTCTTTTTCAATTTCAGCTCGTTTTTCAGCCGGAAGCGTTGCAATTTTTGATAAAACATCTCCAAATCCACTTCTAGTATCCACGCCTAATTCGTCGAACAGATCATCGTATTTTGCAAATAAGTCTTTGAAGAATACCTGAACTACGTGGCTAAAAATGATAGGGTCCGAAACCTTCATCATGGTTGCTTTTAAGTGCACAGACAATAACACCCCCTGTTCTTTTGCATCGGCAATTTCAGTTTCAATGTAAGAGCGAAGATCCTTGGTTTTCATTACCGAACAATCTATAATTTCTCCAGCCGTTAAAGGAGTTACGGCTTTCAATACCTTTTTAAAACCGTCTTTTGCATGTAATTCTAAAGTAACATTTCCAGAATTCGCAATAGTTACCGATTTTTCTGATGCGTAAAAGTCTCCAGATTTCATGCTGGCAACATGCGTTTTAGAATCTTTGCTCCAAGCACCCATAGAATGTGGATGTTTTTTGGCGTAATTTTTCACCGCTTTAGGTGCTCTTCGGTCGGAGTTTCCTTCCCTAAGAATCGGGTTTACAGCGCTTCCTTTAATTTTATCGTAACGCAACTTTATTTCTCCCTCAGATGCACTTTGTGGTTCTACAGGATAATCTGGTAGAGAAAAGCTTTTTGATTGTAATTCTTTGATTGCCGCCTTAAGTTGTGGAGCAGAAGCGCTAATATTTGGGAGCTTGATAATATTGGCTTCTGGTGTTTTTACCAAATTCCCCAGTTCGGCTAAATCATCAGATACTTTTTGTTCTTGAGTGAGACCATCTGGAAACGCGGACATAATTCTCGCAGCCAGTGATATGTCTCGCGTTTCTACTTCAACTCCAGCTACGGAGGTGAACGATTGCACAATTGGCAAGAAGGAGTAAGTTGCTAATGCTGGTGCTTCATCGGTTTTGGTGTAAATGATTTTTGCTGACATGCTATTGAGTCTTATCTGTAGTTTATTTTTAATTCAAAACACAATTAGATTCTTGCGCTCATGAATGTTTTGCAAATGTACAATTCACTAATGAGTAATGTTGAAGGAAGTATTTTAAATAAAGTAAACTAGGGTAAATAGTTCAACTTGTTTTTTACTAAAACTCATATTTTGTTTTTTAAGTAAAATAGTAGTTTTTGTATTTATAGTTTGCTTATTATCAGTAAATTAAATAGACGAAAACAACAAAGTGACTCTTATTGTTCTTTCTTTTAAAGTTCGATTGTAAGTTTGAATGTTTATGAATTCAGCGTATAAACTTCAATTACAAAAATCAGCTTCCGATAAAAAGAAGGTAAAGTCCAAATTGGATGGCCTTAGTAGTTATTCATCCAACAAGGTAGATAATCAATTGCACAAGTTACACGATGAAGTGTTTCAGAAAATTGATTGCTTGCAATGCGCTAATTGCTGCAAAACTACGAGTCCAATATTTGAGCAAAAGGATATCGATCGTATTGCAAAAGCAGTTAAGATGTCAGCAGGAAGTTTCATTACTACCTATTTGGAAATGGATGAAGATGGGGATTTTGTGCTGCAAAGCGCTCCGTGTTCCTTTCTCAACAAGGATAATACCTGTAAAATTTACGATGTTAGGCCTAAGGCATGTGCTGAATATCCGCATACCAATCGCAAAAGAATGCAAGAGATATTAGATATTACTTATGAGAATGCCTTCGTTTGTCCAGCGGTAAGCTCTATTGTAGAGCAAATTAAATAGGATCTGATTCTTTCAACAAAAACTTGATTTTTTCAAGTGAAAGCGGCTTTGTGATAAACCCTTCGATCAAATTGTTTTTTTCTGATCGTTCCACGTCCGCAGGACTTACGGAAGAGGTTAGCATAAAAATTCTAGGTTTAAAACCGGCATGGTCTTCTGAAAGGACTTCTAAAAACTCCCAACCATCCATTACAGGCATATTGATATCCAGAAAAATAACTTCTGGGAAGTGCTCTTTGTGCTTTAAGTAATTATCATACGCCTCTTTCTCATTTGTTGCAACCATAAGGGTATCGGTGACATTGATTTTACCAATCAACTTAGTGTTTATTAAGTTTTGAATAGGGTCATCGTCAATGAGCAGAATACGTGAGTACATTAAATTTTTACTTTGTTAGGGTTTTGTCAATAGTAAAACGACTTGTATAATTAAAGGTTACTTTTTTTAATATTTTTCAGTTTAAATTCTACTTTTGTCGCGTTGTTGGTTCTTAACTTGGAATTCACCAAGGAGAGTGAAAAGGGAATTCGGTGAAACTCCGAAACTGTTCCCGCAGCTGTAAGGTTCTATATAAAGCTTTTGTCTACAATCACTTCCGAGAAAAGGAGGGAAGATACAAAAGTGAACCGAGTCAGAAGACCTGCCAGTGGCTATTTTGCAAGGAAGTTCCGGGATAGGACAACCTTCTAACTGTTTTATTCATTCTAAAATGAAAAAGAGAATTATTGGATCATTCCTAACACTAGGATTGGTAGCAGCTACATCAATAGCAAAAGGTCAAACCGTGTCAAATTTCGAAAATCTTTTAACTGGAAACGATAGTGTTTGGAACGGCTCTGACCTGAGTGGAGGATTGGTAAACGGCGCGGGGTTTTTCATAAATCAATACGATACGCAATGGGGGAGTTGGAGTGGCTTTTCAGTTTCCAAAACAACAGATACAGTGACTGGAACATGGTCCAATCAATATGCTTCAATTTCTGGTAATGGCGCCAACAATTCATCTGCTTTTGCAGTAGTGTACAACTATGCAACAGCAATGTTTACGCATTCTTTGCTAGGTGATTCGATTTATGGCTTGAGTATTAATAACTCCACTTATGCCTATAGGAATATGCAAACGGGAGACGCTTTCACAAAGAAATTTGGAGGACCAACTGGAAACGATCCAGACTTCTTGTCCATTACCTTTTTAGGTTATGATGCTGACTTTGAACTAACGGACAGTGTTATCTTCTATTTAGCCGATTTTAGAGACCCAAATAATGCCAACGACTATTTGATAAAAGATTGGACGTGGGTAGATCTTTCTGTTTTAGGGCGCATTCGGTATTTAGATATGAAGTTTAATTCTTCGGATGTAGGTCAATTTGGAATTAACACGCCAACCTACGCATGCATTGACAGTTTAGTCTATAAAAACACTTCAACCGCATTTCAACCCTTAGCCGCAGTGCTCGATTATCAAATTCCTTACAACTCTCCTCTTGCGAATTATAACGTTACAAAACACAGCCTTAATCCTGGAAACACAGTGGATTCATTAACTGCAACGCTAGTGGCGCAGAGCACCAATGGAACTTCGGTTTTGGTCAATGATTCAGTAATCTCCTATAAGCCGAATGCCAATTTTAATGGCTTTGATACGGTTTGGTTTTCTATTTGTAACCAAGACGGAATTTGCGATACTGGCTGGTTGGAACTCTTAGTAAACGATGCTCCGCTTGCTGGTTTTGATAGCATAACTTATGGAGAAGATGGTGTGCTTTCTCTAGATATTTTGTCTAACGATTGGGATGAACAGATAGAAACCATACGAGTGAGTGTGTTGGATACGGCTAAACACGGCAATGTTTCTATTGTGTCAAAGAAGCTAGAATACATCTCCAATGTTGGTTTTCAGGGTTTAGATACTTGCAGTTATCTTATTTGTGACCTTTTTGGGGCTTGCGATACCGGGTATGTATATCTGAAGATTGAAAATGCTTTAAGCGTTTCTGAGAAGCTGATAAGCAATATCTCGCTTTACCCTAACCCAAGCTCAGGACTTATAAAAATTGAAGGAATTGACAGTAGTAAACCTGATTTTATTAGAGTATTGAATAGCCAAGGAAAGCAAATTAATGTTGCTATCAATAGTGACAATGAAATAGACATTACAGAGTTTCCAGACGGAGTTTACATTATTTCGCTATCAACTGCAGATACTGTCATAACTAAGCGAATCGTTAAACAATGAAATTAGCGTCAGTATTTTTTGGGCTTTTTTGTGCAATAGGATCTTCCTATGCGCAAGGACCTTATGCGCCAAATGCTGAAACACCAGGAACTGCTGCTATTCACTTCTCAAGTGAGCAATTTGTCTCTTGGGCTTCAGAAATCCAGGTAATTCGAGGCTATAAAGACTTAGCTAACAAATCATTGGGGTATGTGAACTTCGGAACTGCTATGAATGCGGTTGGTTATAGCGATAGAAGTGCAGTGAGTTTAGGGGATAGTGGCGTTGCCTATGTTTACTTTGACGGTTGGGTTGTAGATGAACCTGGGGCTGATTTTGCAGTTTTTGAAAACAGTTTTAATCATGATTTTTTAGAATTGGGCTTTGTGGAGGTCAGTAAGGACGGAAAGAATTATACAAGATTTCCGGCTCAAAGTGAAACAAGTACAGGGTCTCAAATCAGTTCATTTGATCTATTGGATGCTACCAATATTCACAATTTGGCGGGTAAATACAAGGTGGGGTATGGAACTCCTTTCGATTTGTCCGATGTAGGGCTCGATTCTGTGCGTTCAATTCGGGTTATTGATGTTGTAGGCAGTATCAATCCAACTATCGCTTCTAAAGACGCAAGTGGAAGATTGATAAACGATCCTTATCCTACCGATTTTCAAAACAACGGGTTTTATACTGGTGGGTTTGATTTAGAGTCTGTTGGTTTAATCAACTACGACGGAGAAATCTTCGTAGGTGAAGCTGAAATAGCTGAGCAAAAGACAGAGATGAAATTATACCCAAATCCAATGATCTCTGACTTGACAGTGGATGTAGTTGAGGCTTCAGAGATTCGGATTTATGATTTAAAAGGGAAGGTTTGCTATTCTGAATTCTTAAAAATTGGGAGAAACGACTTGCAAATGATAAGGGTACCCAAAGGAATCTATTCGGTAACCGTAATAAACTCAAAGGAGCATTTTGTTTCAAAATTGGTCGTGCAATAGTCGAGTTATCGCTGCTCTTTGTTTAGTTCTCCTCTGTGGTGGCTCGGTAAAGCTATTTGCGCAAAAAGACGTTGATATATCTACAAGCCTCGATGAATTCGAGGTGTTGGGGCAAATAAAGCTCGATCCGGTATTCAAGAATATACTATTAGATACTGGTTTAATGCAATCAGTACCAGCAATTTCATTCGATCAAATTCTTAAATATCAAACCAATTTATACGTAAGGGATTACGGGTCTGGTGCATTGAGTTCAGTTTCTTTTCGCGGTTTTAGCTCTAGACATACCGCCGTATTTTGGGAGGATATGCCGGTAACAAGTTCAATGAATAAAACCTTTGACGGTGGTTTGTTTCCGACGTTTATGGCTGAAGAAGTCTCTATTCAATATGGCGCTGCTGGAATGATAAATGGCACTGGCGGGTTAGGCGGAACTATCAAGTTGAATGCAAATCCTGAATTTAAGAAAGGTGAGGTATTGAAATTTGAGCAATCAATAACAAGCATCAACAATGCTTCGACTGGAATAATGTATCGTCGCTCTAATTCTAAGTTTATAAGCTCTACGCATTTTAGTGCGCAATACGGAGCCAATGAATTTGCTTACCAGAACCCAAATGAGCAAGTTGTGAAGGAGCAAAAAATGCTTGGTGCAGGAAATCAAATATTATCGGGGCAGCAAAAATTCTTATGGAAATTAAAGAAAAAAGGTATTCTAAAATGGAATTCCTTCTTACAATCGGGTGCTCGGAGAATGCCTCATTTGACTTATCAAAAAGAGGTTGCTGAGTCGCAAAATGACAACACGCTCTTGTCGAACTTAAATTATTCAAGACAATTTGGAACAGCTCAGCTTAAAGTCGTTGCAGGGTTAAAGGCAAGTGAATTACAATACCAAAATGAGGCAATAGCTTTAAATGATAGAGGGTCAGAACGCGCTGCATTTGGTCAATTTAGAGTAAAGTATTGGTTGTTCGAAAGGCTCAAAATGGAAAATGCCATAGTCTACAACCATGCGTTTGCCAGTCACCCGGAGTATGACGGTGGGCAGCAGCAAATTGATGCACAGCATATACAGCAGGCATCTTTCGAATGGCGGCAGTGGTTATTTCACGGGTTAATCAAAACACAGGTAATTGACGATAATTTTCTTCCTGTTTTACCATCCTTGGGGGCGCGTTGGAAGTCGAAGAAATCTTGGTTGGTGATTAAAGGAAATGGAGCTTATCACGCAATGGCTCCTTCTTTAAATGATTTATACTGGAGTGTTGGAGGGAACCCTGACCTAAAGCCAGAGAAAGGCTGGACAGGTGAATTTAGTTTGAGTTCGGAACTAGATACTGGATTTAATTATAGTGTTACTGCTTTTTTAAGTAGCATAGAAAATCGCATTTTATGGCAACCACAATCTGGTGGGGTTTGGACTGCGGGTAATGTGTCAAGCGTAATTAATAGCGGAGTCGAATCTTCAATATCCTACAGAAAATTGCTATGGAACGCAGTGAAAAGCAATATTATTTTGAATTACAGCTATAATTCTGCTGCAGATAGTGCTGGTATTCAATTGGCCTATATTCCTGCTCAAAGAATTGCGTTGCAAGGGATGCTTCAATGGCGAAATATCGGTGTTACTTACGGTCAGCGATTTACCGATAAACGCTTTTTAAACAGCGATAATTCAGCCTACTTACCCTCGTTTTTTAATGCCACTTTAGGTGTAAACTACACCCTTGATACTGGTAAGGAAGGGCGCTTGGTTTTGGGCTGCCAAGTTGAGAATTTATACAATGAACCTTATCAAGAAGTGGCAAACCGACCTATGCCAAATCGTTATTTTATAGTTAATATAAAATTCATTAAATCATGAGGTTAGGAATTTTATTTGTAGTATTACTTTTAGTATTTTCTTGCAAAAAAGACAAACCATTTGGCCCGCAAGGATTGGAAGAAACGGTAAGTGAAGTAGATACTGCCGTTACACATTTTTATGTAACTAACGAAGGAAATTTCACCCTTTCAAATGCTTCTATTACCGACTATGAAATCGAAACGGTCACTATTAGACAAAACGCATTTGAACAGGCAAACAAACAAGCCTTAGGAGACGTTGCACAATCACTTTTGGTTTCTGGAAACACGGGCTACCTTTTTATAAATAATTCGAATGAAGTTATCAAAGTTTCATTGCCAAGTTTAAAAGAGCAGGCTAGAATGACCGTTCAGAGTCCTAGATATGGATTGATAACTTCTACTGGAGAATTTTGGGTAACATCACTCAATAAAAAGGACATTTTCGTTTTGGATACTTCTAATCTGAACATAACAAAAACATTGGTCGCTAACGACTGGTTGGAGGAATTGGTAGAAGCAGACAATCATATTTTTGCTTGTAATGTTAATCAGCATGCAGTTGACGTGTATTCTTTGGAAGGAAAACAGATAAAGTCAATAGCTGTTGGGAACCAGCCACAAAGCATAGTTGTCGATAACAAAGGCATGGTTTGGGTGCTTTGTGATGGTGGTTATAATCCAAGAGATAGAAAACTGGCTAGACTTATGGAAATTGACCCAATTTCATTAAGCTACACTTCCAGCTACACGTTTAAAGACATTGAAAATTCTCCGGCCCGTCTGCGATATAATACAACTAACGGTATGTTCTATTTTTTGAACCGTTCAGTGTATAGCTTTACTGGTGATTTTAATAAAGAGCCGCAAGAAATATTCAAACAAGAAGGATCAAATTTTTATGGATTAGGTGTTGATTCGGAAAGTGGAAATGTTATCGTAACGGACGCCAAGGATTATAGCAAAAGAGGGAGAGCTTATGTTTTAAATTCTTCTGGTAGTTTGTTGTACGACTTTGAAACTGGGGTGATTCCGCAGGATGTAGTGGTTTATCGGTAGTTAATCCTGTGTTGTTTAAAAGTATGAAGTTATTAGTCTGAAACAGGCCTATTTGCTAAAGTTATCCTGAATTTATTTGAGGATCTCCTTTTATCAGTTAGCAGAGATACTTACACAAGTTCAGAATGACCCTTTACTAAAACAGCTTACTAATTATTCCTTTGGTTAAACAATCCAAAACGTCAAAGTCAATCCTCAAATCAAGTTCTCACTTTCTTTATTTTTACATCCTCAAAATCTAATATTATGAAGGAAGTATATATCGTATCAGCCGTACGAACACCAATCGGAAGTTTCATGGGAAGTTTATCTTCAGTTCCTGCACCAAAACTAGGAGCTGCAGCTATTAAAGGCGCATTGGAAAAAGGTGGAGTTGATCCTAAGATTATTGATGAAGTAATAATGGGTAACGTAATGTCTGCCAATTTGGGTCAAGCACCTGCGCGCCAAGCTGCAATGTTTGCTGGGTTGGATCAAGATGTTCCTTGTACTACTGTAAATAAAGTTTGCGCTTCAGGAATGAAAGCCATTGCAATGGCTGCTCAATCTATTAAAGCTGGCGATAACGAAGTGGTTATTGCAGGCGGTATGGAAAACATGAGTTCCGTTCCTCATTACATGCAAGCTAGAAACGGTGTTAAATTGGGCAATATCAATATGATTGACGGAATGGTTAAAGATGGTCTTACCGACGTCTATAACGATACACACATGGGCGTTTGTGCTGATATGTGTGCTAAGGAGTATGGATTCTCCAGAGAAGACCAAGATGCGTTCGCTATTGAATCTTACAATCGATCTGCTGCTGCTTGGGAAGCTGGTAAATTCAACGACGAAATTGTACCAGTAGAAGTTCCTCAAAGAAGAGGTGATGCAGTTATTGTAAATAAGGACGAGGAATATTCAAACGTGAGAATGGACAAAATTCCAACGTTACGTCCAGCTTTTCAAAAAGACGGAACGGTTACAGCTGCAAATGCTTCGACATTAAATGACGGTGCTTCTGCATTGATTTTAGCAAGCGCTGAGGCGGTTGAGAAATACAACTTAACTCCATTGGCGAAAGTTACTTCGTATGCTGATGCAGCTCAAGCGCCAGAATGGTTTACTACAGCACCTTCAAAGGCAGTTCCAATTGCATTGGGCAAAGCGGATTTATCGACTTCAGATGTTGATTATTGGGAATTGAACGAAGCTTTTTCTGTTGTTGGATTAGCAAACACTAAGGAGTTGGGATTAGATCCAGCTAAGGTGGACGTTAACGGTGGTGCTGTTTCATTGGGACACCCACTTGGGAATTCTGGTTCTAGAATCATTGTTACCTTGATTAACGTGCTAAAACAAAACAACGGGAAATACGGTGGTGCAGGTATTTGTAATGGAGGCGGTGGTGCTTCTGCTATGATTATCGAGAACGTATAGTATTACAAAACATATTGAATTGAAAAAGCCTCGAGGAATCGGGGCTTTTTTTGTGGTTGATGCGGCTGAACAGCCAAATCATTAAACTGGCATGCTGAAATAAATTCAGCATGACCTTTGAGAAAAAGGAATGAATCGTTTTTCTTTGAGATTAGTAATTTTTGTTATTTGCTTTTAGTGTTGGAAATGCAAATTCGCCAAAGTAAGCAAGTTAAAAGGTTTACTCTTTATTGACTTCGCGCTTAGGTTCTAAAATGTTCTTAAATCGATTGAAGAAAATCAAAAATATAATGAGTAACCTGCTAACTCTAAGAGAAATTTACCCGTTTCGATTACAGATTAAATGCAATCAAAAATATGTTTAAGCAAGTGAATCTAATTTTTAATCAATTTTCCACTTTGCTTTTTCCCGTCTAGAGTTAAAATGTAAAAGTACATTCCGGCCTTTAAATTTGTAGTTTCTATTGATTCAGTGCTATTTACCTCTTTTAACATTACCTGCCGCCCTTGCATGTCAAATAGTTCGAAAGTAATTTGTTGATATTCTCCTGGTGTTTCGATATGAAGTGTTTCCGATAATGGATTAGGATAAACCTTTGCAGTTTTACGCTCCACATCATCTTCAATAGAGGCAGCAGGGTTTTCATCGGAATAGAAATAATCCTTTTCTTCTTCTAAATCCCAGCTGCTAGTTGTTGAATTCAATATAGAATGTGAATAATTGACCAGTTTATTATTGGAAAGTAACCACTACAAAGAAACCAAACAACAAACAAGCAAAAACCCCATATATTATTGAATTATAGTAATCATTAAGCACAAATAAATTAATATTTACTTTGTGTTGTTATGAGTTTATTAGGTACAAATTTGTACCTTTATTGTACCTCAAATTTTGAGGTACAAATATCAGAGCATTAATCATGTTAATTTTGCACAATATCTAAAGTACTTATTTGTCTGTTGATCATTTTTATAAAAAGAGTCATTATTGTATCAAAGTAGATCAACAGAAACTTAAACTAAACTATAATGAAAAGAATCACGTTCTTCTTATGTGTGTTATTTGCCACCCCTCTTTTGTATTCGCAAGAGACCATAACTGCAGCGGGTGGAGAGGCTACAGGCAGTGGAACAGCCAGTTATTCTATTGGCCAAGTAGCTTATAGTAATAATACAGGCAGTAATGGCTCAGTAAGCCAAGGTGTGCAGCAAGCCTATACAATTGTGGATGTAGTTGATTTAGTTGGAGGATTAGCAGCGATTAATCTTGAGTTAGTTGCCTATCCTAACCCAACAAATAGTGCATTGACACTTAATATTGGTAATTACAACAACCAAAATTTGACCTATCGATTGTGCGATATGCAAGGAAAATTATTGGATAGTCAAAAAGTGAATAATAGTAGCACTGAAATTGGCATGCAAAATTTACCTGCAAGCACATATCTATTAAATATAATAGACCAAGAATCTTTAATCAAAACCTTTAGAATAATTAAAAATTAAAACGCCATGAAAAAATTATACACACTTATAGCCTCAGTAGTAATAACGTTAACTGTTTTTGCACAAGCACCTTCAAAAATGAGCTACCAAGCAGTGGTTAGAGATGCGGCAGATGCACTAGTAACTAGTCAGGCAATTGGCATGCAATTAAGTATAGTACAAGGTTCAGTTTCTGGTACAGTAGTTTATGTAGAAACACAAACACCTACGTCTAACCTGAATGGATTAGTAAGTGTAGAGATTGGCAGCGGAACAGTTGTCTCTGGCACGTTTAACAGCATAGATTGGAGCAAAGGCCCCTACTTTATAAAAACAGAAACCGATCCTACAGGTGGAACATCTTATACTATTGCAGGAACTAGCGAGTTAATGAGTGTACCTTATGCTTTACATGCAAATACAGCAGATAGCATAGTTGGTGGAATAACAGGACCAACATACTCGATTGGAGTCTGGCCAGAATTAGGAGGATATGTTTTTTGGATTTCTCCAGATGGAAAGCATGGCTTAGTTTCTGAGATACAGGACCAAGGATTAACGAACTGGTATGGTGCTCAAGACGCAATTTCTAATCCTGCAAAGCATTCATTGGCCGCTCAAAAATTTAGAGATTGGAGGCTCCCAACTAAGCACGAACTAAATGAAATGTATTCTGCAAACGCAGCAATTGGTTCATTTGGAACTAAAACCTATTGGAGTTCTACTCGGAGTGGCAGTACAACTGCATGGAGACAAAATCTATCGTCAGGAATCCAATTTAATAATACGACTTTCACTATTAGTGCTTTATTCTTTGTTCGTTCTGTTCGAGAGTTTTAATAATTTATTAGTCCGTTTAAATAATAAATTACGATAAATTCAAATACTGAAAACTGTTAATAAGAGCCTCTGAGCTTAGTGATTTTGTATCAGTCTATCATCTAGTGTTTTCTCAATTATTTTATAGGAAAGTAGCCTTACAATTACATAAATAGCAAAAACTATTAATGATTCTATAATTTTAATTACATCTAATTCCATTTCTATCTTTTTCCTTTTCTATTGAGGTCTTCAGTGAGTACTGACTTCTAATATAACCAGCAATAATTTGTTAAGTGCTTTTCCTTTTTATTTGAAAGGCAAAATTATTGGTTTTAAAACTGCCTCGCTGTTTTGATCGCTTAAATAATAAAACAAATCCAATTCTTGTTCAGCAAGGTTTTTTTTTAATGATAGAGCAGTTCTTTTAAAAAATATATATGCTCATCAATGAAGCCAGAATCACGAGTGATTAATGCTTGTTTTTCTATAAATTTAGACCTAGCTATTATCATTTCTTTCATGAAGCCTGTGTTTAGGCATACTCGTTTGTATTTTTGATGAAATTTTGTGGAGCAATCATAAAATTTTAAAGCAAATCGAGTTTTCTATTTATTGCCAATAAGTTATTAGAAATGTACTGTTTATGAATAAAAAAGACTGTAAAATACACATTATTGGAGCGGGAGTTAGTGGACTCGTAGCTGCTAAATTTTTGGAAGATAATGTATACAGTCCAGTTATTATTGAAGCAACTGAGCGAGTAGGAGGAAGAGTAAAAACCGATGTCGTAAATGGATTTCAATTGGACCACGGTTTTCAGGTCCTACTTACGGCCTATCCAGCTGCTCAGAAATATCTTGATTTTGGTGCTTTACAATTACAGAAATTTTTACCGGGTGCTTCTATTTTTAAAAATGGCAATCAACTAATTATAGGGGATCCGCTAAAAGACTTTTCCTTATTGTTTTCAACCTTGTTTTCAGGCATTGGAAACTTTTCGGATAAACTAAAAATACTAAAGTTGAATAATAAGCTTAAGCGAAAAAACGTGTCGGCAATATTTGCTGAAAAAGAGCAAACCACTTTGTCTTATTTGCGGGAACTTGGATTTTCGGACGAAATCATTAATGATTTTTTTAAGCCTTTTTTCAGTGGTATTTTCCTTGAAACAAAACTTGAAACCTCCAGCAGAATGTTTGAGTTTGTGTATAAAATGTTTGGAGAGGGTTATGCCGCTTTGCCGAAAGCTGGAATTGAGGCGATTCCCAAACAATTGTTGCAAAATTTGAAGAGCACAGCAGTCCAATACAATACGAAAGTGATTTCAATAAAAGATGGCGAAATTGAGCTGGACGATCAGACAACATTAAACAGTGACTTTACAATAATTACAAGCAACATTAGTAACCTGTGTTCAGGTGCAGAAAATAGTATAGTTGAATGGAAATCGTGCGAAAACTTGTATTTCGAAACTGAAGCTAGAGTCATTGATAAGCAATTAATTGGCCTTATTTCTGAAAAGGGAGCGCTAATCAATAATATTTTTTATCCGACATGTTTGGAGACTGAGCAAGTACCGCAGAAGGAATTACTGTCGGTAACAGTAATTGACAAGCAAGGTTTAAGCGATGAAGCGCTTATTGAAGCAGTTAAAAAGGAATTGAACGCCTATTGTGGTATCGAAGCCTGTACCTTCATAAAACACTATACAATTCCTATGGCGTTGCCTAAATTAGATAACTTGAAATACGAGTTACCGCCAGCTGAAACAAGATTAAGCTCCCACATTTTTTTAGCGGGAGACACGCAGTTAAATGCTTCCTTAAATGCAGCTATGATTTCAGGCGAAAGAGCAGCACTTGGTGTCTTAGAGGCGCTTTAAAATATTTTTTCAGTGCTAATTGCAGTCAATAGCTTTTTAATAGGCTAATTTTATGGCGAATTAAATATATAGTGCGGAAAGCTTCACTTTGCACAAGATTTTTTGATTTAAAATACCACTCATGGGAATAACAGTAAAAGATTTTATGTCCACACCAGTCACAACTGCAACTGGAGAAGATAGCGTTTTGGAAATTAGAACACTAATGCAGGAAAAAGGAATTCACGCTATTCCGGTCATTTCCTACACAAATGATACGCTTAAAGTAGAAGAGACTATTCAAGGTATTATATCAGCTACAGATATGAATAAAGAGGTGAGCGAGGACGCAGCGGTAAAGGATGTAATGAATACCTCCAGTGTTCATGTTGTGCATATAGATTCAAGCGCTCAAGCAGCTGCCAATATGATATTAAAACATAAGGTGCACCATATCGTTGTGATGGATGAAGGAGAAATAAAAGGTATGCTAAGCTCTTTGGATTTCGTGCGCTTAGTTGCTGAAAAAGTGTTGGACTAAAATCCCATATACGCTAAACTTTAAAATTAAATTACCTCAGAAGGGTTACATAGCCAGTGTAGCTTGTTCCATTTACATCTAATCGGTAGAAATAAACGCCTTCTTGGCAAGGTTCACCTACAAATGTTCTTCCATCCCAAATAGGAAACCCTTCTTCAGACTGAAAAACTAGAGCACCCCAACGATTATATACGGATATAGTGCTGCAGTCAACGAAATCATTGCCCATAGTAAAGTCAATGTCATCATTTATACCATCGTAGTTGGGAGTAAATACATTGGCTATGCTGTCTGCTGTAAAAGAAAGAAGGGTTTCATTAATATTTATGATCTTAGTATTTGTGTCTTTGCAATTATCGACAGACTCAACAGCGAGTTGCAACGAGTAGTCTTTGTTTCTTATCACTTCAAATGATATTACCGGATCAGAGCCAAGATCTGCTCCATCTAAGAGCCAATTGTAGGAGAAAATAGCCGATGGATTTATACTCGCAGTTACAATGCCCGCTTCGCAGCCAACTTTTGCTTTACTAGTAAAAGCTGCTTTAACCGAAGCGTTTACCTGTACAAATACTGTTGCCGAATCTATGCATCCTAATGAATCAGATACAACTATTTGATAATTAGTGCTGGAATCAGGAAATGCTTTTGGAGTTGAGTCAGACGATTGAGATAAATTAGCAGCAGGCGACCATGCATAGTTGAAGGGTTTTGAGCCAATTAGATCGTACACTCGAAGAGTAGCAGTATCACCACCACAACGTATACTATCTCCAGTCGCTCTAATTCTAAATGTACCTACCTTTATGGAATCAACTGAAGTGCAACCGCTAGTATCTACCGCTAACAAATAGTAGGTTCTAGGGAAAGGGTCTTTAGTTACCGGGTTTTGAGTATTTGAGTTCAGCAATTTATCGGCGGGCGCCCAAATGTAGGAGGATGTTATTGGTCCAGTAGGATTGCCTCCGAGCTCAATATTCGCAGTAGTATCCTTACATACAATCCTATCTCCACCAGCATCAATAATCGGTTTACTTTTCACGGTTAGATCTACAGTGTCTGAAAGGATACAATTGCCCGATTTTACTGAAACTATATAGCTGAATGGGCCTGCATTTACTGGGGTAACAGTGGGATTTGCAATATTCGCGCTATCTAAATCGGTAGCAGGAGACCATAAATAATTTAAGTTACCAGGCACATTGGACGTTCCTCCCAATTTATAAGGAGTAAATTGACAAAGTACAGTGTCTAATCCTGCATCAACTAAATCGTTTGTTAAGACTACAATGCTTACTGAATCTCTGCTTGCCCCGCAAAAATTCGAGACCTCTACCCAGTAATTACCTGATTTGAAGATGCGTAAGTCTTTCGACCTTGAGCCATCATTCCAGAGTGCTTTAAAAACAGATGTATTTACACTAAAAGTTAGGGTATCTCCTTGACAAAGTGTTGTATCTGGACCAAGGTTAGCAATTGGAGCTGGAGGCACTTCAACAGTATCTTTAACCGTAATCTGACCGCATGAATAAGTAGTGGTTAAACTTACAACATAGGTTCCATTTAACGTGTAGGCATGTTTCGGACTTTGAATCGTATCTGAAGAACCATCTCCAAAGTCCCATTGGAAGTTCAATGGCCTTTCGAGTGAAGTGCTTTTAAATTGAACCGTGTCTCCCAAACAGATAGTATCACTACCATTTATTGCATTGCTAAATTGAATGGTATTACCGAGGTCAACCAATGAAACGCCAGCAGCATAGCCATATGAAATAACAGACCCATAGCCCATACTGTATGCTATAAATCCACAGCCTTTTGTTTCAAGCCTATGATACCCAGCTGCAATTTTTGTGGTTTTGTAAGAGAAGTCGGCGTTTTGTGAAAATGGTGTCCAACCAAGCATTTGAGTGCTATCTAAAAACATCAATCCAGTATCTAAGGTTCGAGTCAAAGTGTGTACGTAGTGATTTTGGATGAGCGCAGTGTCTACAGCAAAAAAGGAGATCGAATCCAAAAACATTTGTTCAGTGGCATTGAGCATAATCATGGAAGGGTCTGTTCCTGATCGCGTGCAGCCATTTTGACCGGTAACCATAAATTGCCCAAGCGCTATAGGCTTATTACTCGTGTAATTGTGAATTGCGCTAATGGTGTCATCGTAAAACTCACCAGCTTTTAGTTCAGCTACTAAAAAACCATCTTTAAAAACTTCGGTCGAATCTCTATCTGCTATGATTTTAATGTAATCTAGATTAATTACAGGAGTGGGTATAGCAAAGTAATCTTGTCCCCAAGTGTTGGTTGGCATCATTGCTTCGTAAAGAGGATCTAGCGAACCTGTATTGCAATAAACCGAAGACCAAACATTTCCAGAATAAACAAAAAAGCTTTTGTCGTTTACCGATTCGATTAATGTTCCCGTTAAATCATCCTGAACAGAATCGGCTTGGGCCTGATAAACCTGATTTGGAAGAATCGTATCTCGGTACGTAACACCAGAATCGAGTCCACCGGCTATATCTCCAAATGGGGTAATGTCAACTATTACCGTATCTCCACCGCTAACTACATTAAATTCAGATTCGTACAATGTGTTTCCTCTCACTTCTGATATGTGCGACATAACTCGGTAACGCTTCGGACCAGGAATGTTTGGAAGTACAAGAGAAGCTTCATGTCTAGCTGCTGCAAGCGTCACTGCAAAAACAACCACATCTTTATTTGAAGTTACATGAACGCCACGATTAACATGAATCGCAGACCCTAAAATGTTTGCATCTGTTGAAGGTATGCGCACTTCAACTACTTGACCTGGCACCACAGTGAAATTTTGAGTAAAGCCAGTACCGGGTATTTCCACGGTTCCAGATGCATTTTCATTGGAAGTAATGTTTACCCAATACAATGCATTTGCTCTATCTCGAGTTTCAGTAAAAGCAAACCAAAAGTCAGTTCCAGAATTTGTAAACAATTGAGCATAACAATTGGATACAGACAAGAAACCAAATAGAATGAATACTAAAACACGTAAGGACAGGTGCATAGCATCAAATATAGATTTTCTTTACCATTTATACTTAATTGCAGTATGCATTCGACCTTTCAATTTTGAGTAAATAGGCGAACAATATAATTTTTGCATTTTTAGTTTAGCAGGCTTGCAAGAAAAGTAAACTTAAGACTTCAAATTTGAAAAGCTCTAATAGCTTAACCTACCAATAAAATCTTAATATTCGATAAATGATTCAGTATACTAAAATGACTTCAGATTGCCTCAAAGTGACTTATTTCAAATATGGTTAATTTACCATTTTAGAGCAGTTGCTTATGATACATTTGCATTCTCAATTTTATGGCTTTAGACCAGAAGTAATTTACCACGTGAAAATAATAGGTAGAATAGATAAAGCAGACTTTCCAGAGTTGACTCTAGAAAATATTGCAATAAAAATAGATACAGGTGCTTATACCTCATCAATTCACAGTCACGATATTTCTGAGTTAATTGAGAATAATGAGAAAATTTTGGAATTTGAAATTTTAGATCCTGCGCATACGCATTATCACGATAAAAAATTCAGAACTAAAAATTACAAAGTAAAAGCGGTTAAAAGCTCAAATGGGGTAGTGGAAAAACGTTTTTTTGTAAAAACTGAAATAGTCATTTTTGGTAAAAACTATCCCATCCAATTGTCTTTAGCGAACCGAGGTGAAATGAAATACCCTATATTATTAGGTAGAAGATTCTTGAATAAAAAAGTGCTAGTAGACACTACACTTAAAAATGTTTCTTTTGATTTAAAACAAGCGGAACAGTAAGTTCTAGCTGAAAATAGATATTATGAAAATTGCAATTTTATCCCGAAACGCTAATTTATACTCAACAAGGAGACTGGTAGAGGCGGCTGAAAAGCGCAAGCACGAAGTTATTGTTATCGATCATTTAAAGTGCATCATAGAGTTAGAAAAGAAAAAACCAAGAATTTTTTACAACGGCACTTACATTGAAGATATTGATGCTATAATCCCTCGTATTGGTGCTTCTGTTACATTTTATGGAACAGCAGTAGTGCGTCAATTTGAAATGATGGGTGTTTTTTCTTCTGTAAAATCACAATCCTTAGTAAACTCGAGAGACAAACTCAGAAGCTTACAAATTATGGCTAGAGCAGGAGTAGGCTTACCGAAAACAGTGTTTACCAATTATGCAAAAGATGTAAATCATATTATTGATTCTGTTGGTGGTGCACCTTTAATAATTAAGCTTTTGGAAGGCACGCAGGGTTTGGGTGTGGTACTGGCCGAAACTAAAAATGCTGCTAGCTCGGTAATTGAAGCATTCAATGGGTTAAAAGCAAGAGTAATTGCACAAGAATTTGTGAAAGAAGCTGGTGGAGCAGATATTCGTGTTTTTATTGTGGACGGTCACGTTGTTGGAGCAATGAAACGTCAAGGCAAAAAGGGAGAATTTAGATCTAATTTGCACCGAGGTGGAAGCGCAGAGGTTATTGAACTGAGTGATGAAGAAGAACTAACTGCAATAAAAGCAGCCAAGGCCATAGGTTTAGGTGTTGCTGGAGTAGATATGTTGCAATCGGATAAAGGTCCGTTAGTATTGGAGGTAAATTCTTCACCGGGTTTAGAGGGAATTGAAATAGCAACTAAAAATGATATCGCTCGACAGATTATTAAATACATAGAGCGAAATGTCTAATAAAGCGCTAAAAATTCTTGGCCAAGAAATAAAGCCAGGTCAAAGTGCAAGTCTTGAAATGGAGGTGGCAAAACTCCATACGAGAAATAGCCTACGCATACCCGTTATAATAGAGCGAGCAAAAGAAGATGGACCAGTGCTGTTGTGCATGGGTGGAGTGCATGGTGACGAAATGAATGGTGTCGCCATTGTTCGTGACATTATTCGAAAGAAATACAATAAGCCAATTAAAGGAACCATCATTTGTATTCCAGTTTTTAACGTATTTGGCTATTTGAACCAACAACGGGAATTTCCCGATGGTAGAGATTTAAATAGAATGTTTCCCGGTTCGGCAGATGGTTCTTTAGCCAGTCAATTTGCGCATGCATTTACCAAAGAAATAGCACCAAAAGTCGATTACGTTTTGGACTTTCATACAGGGGGTGCAGAACGTTCTAACTATCCCAATGCACGTTGCGCTCTTAACGATGCCAAAGTGTTGCATTTGGCAAAAGTTTTTGGTGCACCCTTCATTGTAAACTCGACCTACATTCCAAAATCTATTCGCGAGTTGTTTCATAAAATGGGAAAGACCATTCTATTGTTTGAAGGCGGAAAGTCTTTGGAGCTCAACGATGAGGTGGTGAAATGTGGAGTAGAAGGTGCTTACAATGTTATGAAATACTTAGGCATGCACGAAGGAGTGGCAAGCGCAGAAAACGAACCGGTTATTGTAACTAAAAGCAAGTGGATACGCGCTCAGCATTCTGGTATTTTTGAAACGAGAATTCAAAACGGAACGTGGGTAAAGCACAAAACAGTAATTGGAAGAATTTCCGATCCTTTTGGTGACTTTGAAAGGCGAGTTTTAGCTCCAAGAGATTGTTACGTTTTCGGATTAAATACTACTTCTATTGTCAATAAGGGCGATGCTATTTTTCACATTAGCATGGAAACACAAGAGTAATTTATCATTTAACCGCCTTCGTACTTTTAAAATTACCGTCATTCCACAAGCGTAATTGAACCAAAACGCTTTTCGGGTATTGCGTGAAATAGCTATGCGGAATCTAAATACTACAAAGTTTTAGGTCAATTAACTACTAGATTCTATATATAAGTTTCCTTAAACTCCTTCGTCGTTAAGCTCTAATAATCTTACAGAACGATACGATAAACTAGGAATATTTCAAAAGTATTGTTGCAGAATAATTAATGCCGATAATCTAATTCCCAGTCGAGCCATAGTTTTCGTAAAAAGCATTTGAGCTCATTCCAAATCCAATTGAAGTAATCATTTGAGTTCTTACAGCAACGCTGTCTTGCTGCCCAGGAATCCACGTTACTTCTTTTATTAAGCGAAGCGCCTCTTGTGTGCAGCCACCATTCATTGACTTACGCACTTCTAAGTTACTTATTTGACCACTCGGCTCAATCACAAAAGCAACTAGTACTGTTCCTTTTAAATTCAATTTCACTGCGGTTTCTGGATAACGCATTTTGCGAGCGATGTAATGGTTGAAGTTGTTGTATTCACCATCTTTAAAAACAGGAATCGGTTTAGTTTTTACTGCCTTAATAAAATAGACTTTTCCCGAACTATCAATTGGCGTAACAGGGTAAGTGATATACTGATAATCTCTTTTCTTGTATAGTTTTACCCATTTTTTTAAACTAAACTGCATTACAAACTCGTCTCGCAGACTCATGTGAATAGGGCGGTACTCTTGTTTTGTCCATTGAATTTTTTTAAATATTCGAAGCGCCTCTTCGGTCAATTCATCTGCCGGGCTTGAGATTACTTTTAAGTCAACAGGAATACCATTGGTGTTCAATTGGAAGGAAAGCCTAACATCACCCTCTATTTCTTTTTTAATCGCTTCTAATGGATATTGAAACTCCTTTGAAATCATTAGCTCCACATCCTTCATTCCACCTACAGGCTCGCTATATTCCTTACTGTATGCTTTGTAGGATACACTTTGAGCAATACCATTTGAAACTGTAAAAACGAAAAAAAATGCAATTAACAACTTAGTCATAACAACTGATTATTTTTAAGATGCGCTAAAACTACTGCAAAGCTAACTTTGTAACCAGTAATAAAACCCCATGATTAAACGGAATTCATATTTTTTACTTTCTTTTTTAATTGCTTTTTCCTTCTTGCTTGCCTGCGAAGGCGAACAAGCTAAAGAAAATAAGGTAAAACCAACAAAAGAACTCACTCAAGAAGAGTTATTTGAAATGAATAAACGTTTGATGAATGAAGAGCGATCACGAATTGAGCATTTTGTAAAAAGAAACCGTTGGCCTGTTAAATCAACTGGAACTGGGTTGAAATATTGGGTATATGATACTACACAAGGAGCAGCTATTAAAGAAAAAGATATTGTGAAGGTGCGCTATAATATTCTACTACTTACTGGAGATACTTGCTATAAACGCTGGAGTGAGCCAGAAGAATTCAAAGTTGACTATGATGATGTTGAAAGTGGCCTGCACGAAGGCATTAAATACATGAAAAAAGGGGAGAAGGCACGGCTAATTCTTCCTCCGCATTTAGCACATGGCTTGATTGGTGATATGAATAAAATACCCATGAATGCGACCTTAATTTATGACCTTCAGGTAATTGACGAATGAAAACAAGGCTATTTTTAATTGCACTGTCCGTTGCTTTAGTTTCTTGTGACGCTAAGTTAATGGACGGTTTTTCAAAACTAGAAGACGATGTATATTTCAAAATCCATACGCTTGGTGATGGAAATGAAAAGGCAACAACGGGCGATAAAATCTATTCTCAGCTTTATGTGTACAGTTCTTCAGGAAAACTGATATACAGCAATAATTTGAAGTCTGGAGCGATGCATCGTTTCGATATTTCGAGTTCAAACAGTATCTGGAATAAAATGTTTAGCGTTATGCACGAAGGTGATTCAGCAACGTTTTCATTACCTGGAAACAAACTCGATCTCAATAAATTGACTCAAGGAAAAATTGAAGACTACCCTGGGGATATTGCGCTATCCATTAAACTTTGGAAACTGATTTCTGAACAAGAACAAAACGCAAATAATATTCAGGAGGTAAAAGACGATTTGGAATTACAAGAGCTTAGAGATTTAAACGAATTTTTTATTGAAAATGAGATAGAACCAAGCCGATTGCTGGTGGATGGTATCTATTATAGAAAAATGAAATCAGGTAATGGAAAAAGAGCACAATCTGGTGATAACATTTGGATCAATTACAAAGGTTTTTTCTTGGATGGGAAAGAATTTGATAATACCTATAAACGCGGTCAAATGCTTGATTTTCAATTGGGAAAACCCGATCAAGTGATCAGAGGATTTGAGATAGCATTGAGTAAAATGAGTGTTGGTGATAAAGTTAAGTTGTACCTAACATCTGCTTTTGCTTTTGGAGAAACCGGTTCTTCTAATGGTCAAGTTCCTCCTTTTACTTCGGTTATTTATGAGCTGGAATTGTATCAGATTAATTAAATTTCTATGTCAGTCATGCTGAACTCGTTTCAGCATCTCCATATTACTGATCCTTGAATAATTCTCAATTTTTAAGTTACCAATACGCTATTCCTATTCTACTTTTGCAACAATGCGAATCCTGTTTATTTCAATTTTAATTGTCCTGATGAGTGTAAAAGTACGAGCCCAGAAAACGAAAATCATTTACGTTGGTGATCCTTTATGCAGTTGGTGTTATGGTTTTGCACCAGAAATCGCTATGGTAAAAGAACACTTCGATTCGCTTCATTTTCAGGTGGTTATTGGTGGTTTGAGACCCTACAACACCGAGACAATGGCAGATCTTGGTGACTTCTTAAAAGAACACTGGGAAGCGGTAGAGGGCAGAAGTAAGCAGCCGTTTAACTACGGAATAATTGAAGATAAAACCTTTGTTTACGATACGGAGCCACCGGCCAGAGCTGTAATAGTAATGCGAGAACTCAACCGCAAAGCAGAATTTGAGTTTTTTAAAGAAGTTCAGCATCTGTTTTATGTAGAAAACAAAAACACCAATGATGTTAAGGTCTACTTGCCTCTTTTAGAAAAGTACGAGGTTGATCCAGAAGAATTTGAAAACACTTTTGAAAGTTCGTGGGCTAAAATGGAAGTGAAAAAAGATTTTCAATTGGCACAACAAATGAACATTTCAGGGTTTCCTGCTTTGCTGTTAGATCACGAAGGCAAATTGTATGTCGTTTGTAAAGGCTACGCAAAAGCAGACGCTATTATTGGCGCCATCGAAAAAGTGGTTGGCCAATAGAAAAAGCTACGCTTACTCTTTTAATCGGTGCATATGAAACGTACTGGGTTTAAACCCTAAGCGCTCCCAAAACCTAATCCCAGCTTCATTCTGCACAGCAACTTGTAACTCCGTTGCTTCGCAGTTGTTTTCGTCAAACCAAGCTTGTGCAGTTTTTACCAACTGTGTCCCTATTCCTTTACTTCTTGCTTTTATGGAAACTACCGTCTCAGCAATGTATCCCGTCTTTTTAATGGCGATAAAGGGCGGAATATTATTTATCCTACAGAATATGCAACCAATTACATGTTCTCCTTCAACCGCAACAAAGCACCGCTGTTCTTTACCTTTTATTCTATCGGCTAAGGATTTTTTAAGCTCAACGTCATAGTTGGCATCGTAATCGAACATAGGACCTTGGCCGGTGTGATGCTGCATAATCTCCATCCACAAGCTGTGTAAGGATTCCAAATCCTGCTTTTCAGCAATTCTAATGCTTATAGTCATAGCTATTGAGAATGTCGTTTATTGCAGCAGCTAATTCGTAGTCTTTTTTGGTTAAGGTGTTACCCTCGTCATGAGTGGTCAAGACTATTTCGACAGAGTTGTAAACGTTGGCCCAATTTGGGTGGTGCTTCAGCTCTTCGGCTGCAATTGCGACCTGGTTCATAAAGGCCCAAGCAACTTTAAAATCTTTGAATTTCAAGGTTAATTTTAGCTCAGAATCTGTTTCTGTCCATTTTTCCATAAACCAAACTTAAACAATCTTTAAATGCGCATTTTACTGGAAGAAAGGCATACTTGCTTCAGTTACGCAGTATGCAATTTCGGATAAGGAGGGCCGTAAGAATGATTTAAAAATAGAAGTTTAATTTCAGAATAAGCAGAGTACTGATTATAAGGCTGTTTAAAGTTATCACCGTCCACCTAATTCCTCTTTTTTGATTACGGCAATGGTCAATCTCGCTTTACAAATCAGCTTATCTCTATCTGATCGAATTTCGACATCCCAAACGTGATTTTTTCTGCCCAAATGAATGGGGGATGCTTTACCAGTCACGAATCCAGAACGGACAGGTCGGAGGTGATTGGCATTAATATCCAGGCCAACGGTAACGTACTTTTCTGAATCCACCACATAATGGCTAGCTATAGAACCTAAAGATTCGGCTAAAACAACCGAAGCGCCACCGTGTAAGATACCATAGGGCTGAACCGTTCGCTGATCAACGGGCATAGTCCCAATTACATAGTTATCGCCAATTTCGGTAACTGTTATTCCCAAAGCATCGTGTATTGTGCCCTGTTCTAGCTTTTTGCTCGAAGCTAAATCCGGAGTTCCGTGCCAGATGCTCATTTTGCCTCAATGAGTTTTTGCCATTCGTTATTCTGAATGTACAAAGAATCTATCAATTCCTCCAATTCAATAAGTCCAGCCGGTGCACCCATAGTATTTGTGACTAATTTACCTTCAATTCTAGTCATAGTTGATGGAAGGTCCATGACTCCGGGGTCGTACTTGTCTTTAAGCTCTTTAAACTTAATTTTTTTCGCTTTCTTCAAAACGATTTTTAAATCCTGTGGGTTGCAGGTTAAGCACAAATACTTTCCTGAATCTAATGGCATATTATTTCTAACGGTAAGGTAAGTAGATCCAACAGGAAAAACTTCCAGCATAAACTCAGGACAAGTTCCAAAGCAAGCTGTTTTTTCAAACACCACATCGGGAGGAGTAAAAAGATTAACGTTTTTACGGCCCATGCAGCCTTCAATAGCAAGCAGTGAAATAATGGCAATTATGAATTTCATCAATTATTTTTTAGGTAAATCAACGCCTTTTTCTTTCGCCATTTTTTCCAATCGCGCAGCGAACTTACTTTTCTTAACTGGTTTCTTTTTGTTTTCTTGAACCATTGCATGTACCTCCTCATCGTTGACCAAGAATTTTCTAAAGGCCCAGTTTTGGCCAATTGAAGTAAGGTTAGCACACAAGTAGTAGTAACTTAAACCAGCAGAGTAGTTGTTAAACCAGACCAACAACATAACCGGCATGAAATACATCATGATTTTCATTTGTTGCGCTTGCATTTCGCCACCGCCTCCCATTGTGCCACTACTCATGTTACTTCTAGTATAAAAGAACATAGAAAATGCCATAAAAATGGTAAAAAGACTGATGTGGTCGCCATATAGCGGAATGTTAAATGGTAAGTCGTAAACACTGTCATAAGTTGACAAATCCTCAGCCCACAGGAAGCTTTCTCCTCTTAATTTAATAGAAGCAGGAAAAAGCATAAACATAGCATATAAAATGGGCATTTGCAGCACCATTGGCAAGCAGCCTGCCATGGGGTTTGCGCCTGCTTTTTTATACAAAGCCATAGTTTCTTGTTGCTTTTTCATTGGATCGGCATCCTTCAGCTTTTTGTTCAGCTCTTCAATCTCTGGCTTTAAAACTCTCATTTTGGCGCCCGACAAATAACTTTTATAGGTTAGGGGAGAGAGTATGGCTTTAATAAGAAGAGTTAGCAGTAAAATAATAATCCCATAGGAAACATCCATTTTAGCCAATAGATTAAACAAAGGCATAACAAACCATTTGCTCACCCAACCAAATAATCCCCAACCTAAATCAAGAATACCATCCATTTCTCGCTCTACTAACAATTCGTACTCGTTGGGACCAAAGAAAAATTGCATTCCAATCGAATTGGTTGTAGCATTAATAGGCACACCAACACTCATTATCATGTTTTTGGTGTAGGAGCCATTTTCAATTCCTTTTTGGGTTTCTAGGTATCCATTTGCAGCTTTAAAAGGTTGGTCGGCTATAACGGCGACAGAAAAGTATTGCTGTTTAAATGCAATCCACTCTAGGTTTGTTTCTAGGTCAACTCGCTCAGGGCTTGCCTCCGAAATAAAATCTCTATTCTCCTCTACAGGTTTAAAGAAAATAGAACTTCTTCTATCCTCATTTTCAAAACCTTTTTCGTGAGATGGTGCATACAGTTGCCAGTATAAGTTAAGGCCGTCCCTGTTATCCGTAACTAAATCGTTTAATCCAACAAAATTCACCTTGTAATCAACGTCGTAAGAATTACCTGAAATTGAATAAACAAATTCAATATACTCGCCTGGAGCTGACATTAATTTGAGGCTTACTTTGCCATTAGTCTTATCGCCTTTTGCAACTGCATTGTTTTTATCCGCTTTGAAAAACAACTCAGCAGTATTCAGCTTTCTATTTTGACTCATAAAGTCAAAGGAAAATGCGCTAGAGTCTTCTGTAAACAAGTATAAATCAGTACCGTTGTAGTTTTTGTGCTCTTTCAATTGTACAGAAACTGGACGACCTCCCATAGTGGAGAGCGTGAGAATCATTTTCTCGTTTTCCAATCTAATGTATTCATTGGTGCCTGTAGCTGCAGATGCAAATCGGCCGTACTTTTCGTCTAGAGCAGTTCCAATTAAAGAATCTTTTTTTGCCGTTGCTAAAGAATCACTTGCAATCGCTTCAAATTTTGCGGTTTGAGCTTCAACTGCGTTTTTATCTTCTTCTTTATTGGTTTTAACTTCGGCAGCTAAAACGCTATCTTGTTGCATTTGCAATTGTTGCAACTCAGCTTCTGAAGGAGAGGAATAGTAAGTCCACGCAATCAGAATTGCTCCAATAAGTCCAAAGCCTATAAGGCTATTTTTATCCATAATTAAGGCTATTTTTTGTCTTAAGAATTGTGTTTTTTGAGCGCTGCTCCAATAAAAGAGACGAACAGTGGGTGAGGATTATCAACCGTGCTCTTATATTCTGGGTGAAATTGAGTCCCAACAAACCAAGGATGTTCTGGAATCTCAACGATTTCCACTAATCCAGTTTCGGGGTTTTTTCCACTGGCAATCATGCCATTTTTTTCAAAATCTTTTAAGTAAGTATTGTTAAACTCAAAACGATGTCTGTGTCGTTCCGAAATTTTTTCAGATTTATAAATTGATGCTGCTAATGTATTTTTTTTAACCTCGCATGCGTAGCTACCTAATCGCATTGTTCCGCCTTTTTCTGTGACCGACTTTTGCGATTCCATTAGATAGATGACGGCTTCTTTGGTGTTTTCTTCAATTTCGGTGGTGTGCGCTTCTTTTAGATTTAGCATATTTCGAGCAAATTCTATTGTAGCACATTGCATTCCCAAGCAAATTCCAAAAAATGGAATGTTGTTTTCTCTTGCAAATTTTACAGTTTCAATTTTTCCCTCAATTCCACGTTCGCCAAATCCAGGGGCAACTAAAATTCCGTCTAAATGGCTTAAATGCTCCGAAAGGCTTCCTTTGCTTATGTTTTCTGAGTGGATTAACTCAACCTTTACCTTGCACTCGTTGTAGGCGCCAGCGTGTATAAAAGCTTCTAATATGGATTTATACGCGTCTTTCAATTCTACGTACTTACCAATTAAACCAACTGTAACGCGCGATTTCGGGTACTTGATTTTATTCAAAAACGAAATCCAACTATCCAATTCAGGTTTGATATTGTCTTCTAAATTGAATTTATTCAAAACAACTTCGTCCAGTTGTTCTTCTTTCATCATTAAAGGAACTTCGTAAATCGTTGAAGCATCAATAGATTGAATAACCGCTTTTTTTCGAACGTTGCAAAATTGAGCAATTTTCATTTTGATACTTTCTCCTAACTCATGAGAAGTTCGGGCGACTATAACATCTGGCTGAACACCCAAACTTTGCAGTGTTTTTACTGAATGCTGCGTAGGCTTTGTTTTTAGTTCTCCGGCAGCTTCTAAGTAGGGAATAAGGGTTAAGTGAATAACCATTGCGCGGTTTTCCAATTCCAACCTAAGCTGGCGCACAGCTTCAACATACGGAAGCGATTCTATATCACCAACTGTTCCTCCAATTTCGGTAATCACAAAATCGAAAGCACCAGTATTTCCAAGTTTTTTAATTGATTCTTGAATTTCGTCGGTTATATGCGGAATTACTTGAACCGTTTTTCCTAAATAATCGCCGCGTCTTTCTCTATTTATTACTTCTTGATAGATGCGACCAGTAGTAACATTGTTTGCTTGAGAAGTAGGGGTATTTAGAAAGCGTTCGTAGTGTCCTAAATCCAAATCCGTTTCGGCACCGTCATCAGTCACATAACATTCTCCATGCTCATAGGGGTTCAGTGTGCCCGGATCAACATTGATGTAAGGATCAAGTTTTTGAATAGTAACACGGTAACCACGTGCTTGAAGTAATTTCGCTAAAGAGGCTGAAATAATACCTTTTCCAAGAGAAGAGGTAACACCACCCGTAACGAATATATATTTACATTTATCAGCCATGAAAGAGTTTCTTCGTACGGTATGCAAAACTACTAATTCTCTATGGTGTGGTGGTTTTAAAACTCGCTTAAATTAAGCTTAATTGATAATTATTTTTATTGGATGCTACTGTTCGAAAATAGCAGAAACATCAATTTAGAGGCAAAAGTCAGTAGCGCTTGCTTGTGTTCATCAATATTCTAAATACTCGACTTTGCTTCCGTTGTTAAAGTACCAATCGATTTTCAGCCTTTTTGAATTGCAATTTTCAACCAGAGTATAGCCGTTTTCTTCTCCAGAATACCCTGCTTGAACATTAACAGATGTAGTACCAACATTATAGGAATACTGGCCTGTTGCTAAAGTGAATTCAGGTATCCAGTTCTGATTGGAATTACAACTATAAAAGACGAGCGGAGTGTTGTAATTTGAAACGAAATCATATCCCATTTTATTTTTGCCAGTTTCAGTGATTGAATATCCGCTGTCTCCGTCAATTCTGAGTTGAATATCTTCCCATCTAGACCCTGCACTTCGATAGTACCTTTTTTGGGTTATTCTCCAAGTTCTAGTGGAGTCATTATCAAAGGTAATATCAATATTCCCTCTAATTTCGTGGGCTAAACCTCCACTATTAGGAATGATCTCTGAAATTAAACCTCCATTCGAGCTAGCAAGTGTGAATTGACCGTTTAAAGTGATTTCTTTATTATTGGAGGTAAACTTTATAATATAATCCTGTATATTAATTTTAATCGTCGCAGAACGTTGATTCCAATCTATTGTATTCAAACTTTCAATACTTGCTTTTCCAGTCAATATCCGTGAATTACACTCACCAGCGAACACAAGGTCTAATCCACTCCCATTGCTATCAACCGAAGAAATTCCGCATGGGAAAGTAGTAATGGTGGTATCGATTTTTTTACTTTTTATATAATCTAATTCATATGCCACCGAAACCAAATCTAAGAGCCTATTGTACTCCAATCGTACCGTTTCATCATTAGCCCCCTTTTGATACTCTTCACCATAAGCTGAAATAGGAATTGGTGGTGGAGAGACATCTGCTTTTTTGCAAGATATGACCGTAAAAGTCAAGGAAAATAAAAGCATTTTAAGTCTTATCATAGTTTATCGGTTACTGTTCAAATTTAATCAATTCAATGATATTTAGTAGAAAGGGCTTTGTTCCATCTATCATTAGCAAGCTAGGGTCTTTTTAAAAATCCCAACTGAAGCCGTTTAAAAAGGTGTAGGTTAAACCGTTTACTTCAAAAACAGGTGCACTATCGAAGTTTAATTCACCTCTAATATTAAAATGCAGTTTTGAAATTAACTCGATGGAAAAGGTCGTGCTTAACGAAACTCTATAGTCCCTAAAGTCGATAACTTTTGGCTGGTAATAAGCGACACAGTGAATGAAGCTTTTTTCGAATTTTTTTGAAAAAGCAAAATGAGTACTAAATCTGTGGTCACTATTAATAATATCAGTTTCGTACTCTTCCTCATACTCATACATATAGTGCAAGCCTAGAAAAAGTTTACTTTTTGACTTTCTGAACAACTGCATGCGTGGGCCAGTTCCGTTAAGCTGCCGCAGTTTTATTTTTAATACTTGATCAAACTGAATTTGACTAAATGCTTCCCATGTAAAATTACTGTCTAGTGTTCTTTGATAGCGCAAATGTTGGAACCCTCTGTTTTCCAAATTGCTTTGACTTGCAAAAATTAAGCGTAGTTCGTTAATAGACAGAACCGTGTTTTTGTTTTTTGAGTATTTGAATTGAGAGCCAGTTGCCAATTTAAAAAACTGAGAATTATTTTTTATGGTGTAAATATTAAGATTAACAGAACCACTAAATTTATTGGTGTCGGTAACTGCTTGGTCATTCTCAATGCGCACAATTTGAGCAGTTGATGCGAAAGAGAGCCCTAGAATTGCTATTGCAGTTAAAAGGCCCGAACGGATACTAGGGCTAATTGAACGTATTTTAACTATGAGTTTTTTATGCTTTTGAGCCAATTTATGCACTTTTCATTTTAACAATTCCATGAAAGAGGACAAAAATCTGAATATATCTTGATTGACAATTATTCTTTTGTGCTTTTGAGTTAGTCTAGCGTTAAAATAAATTAAGTCCTAGCGCATGCTAGTAATATTGAAACTCTACTTTGCTAATACCTCCTATACTCCAGGATAGGTTATAACCAATGGAACTGCAGTTATTGATGGGAGTTATAGTCTCGTTTTCTAAAGTATAACCTGCCTCTGCTATTAAAGAGTTGGAGTTGACTGTAAAAACTAATTTTCCATCTACAAGTACAAAGGTGTCAATTGCTTGCCCTTTGCTGCAATTCTTATAAATAAAGGCGGATGGAATAGTGGTAATGAAATTTTCTCCAGCTTTTGTAATTCCTACCTAGCTAATATTGCCAGAAGAGTCGGCAGCTATTTGCGCTTCTAAATTTTCAATTTGTCCATTAGCCGCACTGTACGTTCTCCTTTTGAATACTTGCCATGACCTTGTTTTTCCGTTATCAAAAGTGATGTTTAGGTTTCCTCTTATTTTATGCTCAATGGTAGTTTGTTTTGTAATGGTTTCATATATCAGTCCTCCGTTGACATTGGTAACCAGTATGCTACCGTTAAAAACTAAGGTTTGGTTATTTACTTCAAAAAGAACCGTATAGTTCTGATAATCCAATTTAATGACCGCACCAACGTCCTGCCATTTTGCAGTTCAAGGCATTAATGTGGCGACTATGCTTCCACTCAATACTTTTCTCCCGCAGTTTGAACCGTAAACGATTTTGTGTTTTCCTCCGGTAGTATCCACTTTAATAATACCACAGGGCAATATGACACCAGAATCAGCACTGCGACTTCCAAAGTTTGTAGTTTCTAAGGCTTTAAATGCGCTTTCGATAGATTGATCGTATTCATTTCGCGCCGTTTCGTCATTCGATCCTTGTTCGCTCACCGTTATTGATTCGGTTACATCGGGAATTGGAGGAACTTCAATTTCTTCTTTTTTACAAGCTGAAAAAAGCAGCGAAAACGCAAATACGCAAAGCAATAAATGTTTCATTCTGAAAGTTTAAGATTCAAATTTAGTACATAAAAAAAGAGGAATTCAATTTCTTGAATTCCTCTTTTAAGTGACCTTGCAGGGATTCGAACCCCGAACCTCCGCATCCGTAGTGCGGTGCTCTATCCAGTTAAGCTACAAGGCCCTTACTTGTGCAAAAGTATAGTATTTCTTTAGGAATGAAAAGCTTTAAAGAAACTTTGATTTGTCCAAATTCATCCATTCCAGCGCTGAACCATGTAGCAAGTTTCCTTTTTTATTTTCTGAGTATTGCGTTCCATTTATTAATTGCCCCGGCTCCAATTCACCAAGCGGGAAGGGGTAGTCTGTTCCTAGAGCCACTCGATTTTCTCCAACAAGGTTCACTATGTAATCCAACATTAAAGGATCGTGAACCAAAGAATCTAACCAGAATTTCCCCATATAATCTCTAGGGTTTATTGGGTTGTCAACCGCGCATAAATCGGGGCGAACATTAAAACCATGTTCAACTCGGCCAAGTGTAGCAGGGAAGGAGCCACCGCCATGTGCAATGGCTACTCTAAGATTTGGTAGTTTTTCAAAGATTCCACCAAATATTAAATGACAAATGGCTCTAGAACTTTCTGCTGGCATAGAAACCAACCAGGGCAACCAATACTCCTGCAAAGAATCGGCACCCATCATATCCCAAGGGTGAATGAAAACACACATGTCCAAATCTTGACAAGCTTCAAATACGCGCACGATTTCTGGTGCAGACAAGTTCCAATCGTTAATATGCGTTCCGATCTGTATGCCAACGAGTCCAATTTCTTTGCACCTTCTCAATTCTTGAATGGCTAAATCGGGGTCTTGCATTGGTAAAGTGCCCAAGCCAATAAATCGCTTTGGGTAGTCGCTTACAATGCCTGCAATGTGATCGTTTAAGAATTTTGCAACTTCAAGTGTGTCTTTTGCTTTGGCCCAATAAGAAAACATTACGGGCACTGTGCTCAGTACTTGCACATCCACATGCTGATGATCGCATTCCTTCATCCTTGCTTCGGCGCTCCAACAATTGTCTTCTACTTCTCTAAAAAAGTGGTCGTCTTTCATCATTCTCGCGCAACACGGTTTGTGATGATCTAAATGGATAAATCCGCCGTAGCCAAATCGTTCTTTAAAGTTTGGAATATCTTTCGGTAGAATGTGTGTGTGTATATCAATTGTAAGCATGAGCCTAAAATAAAAAAAAGCCCCTCCCGAAATTATCGAGAAGGGCTTTTATTGAGTAATACTTTTTTTTAGTGCGATTTGATGTATTTAGTAATTGCATCAATTGCATCGTCTTCGTAGCTTTTTGCTTCAACAATTCCAATTACTTCATCCACAAGCCCAGGAACCATTTCTGCTTTAAAACCTAATCCTATTGCAAATCGAGAAATCTTTGAAAGTTCATCAGGGTCTTTAACGCCATCTGCCATTACCATTCTACCCAAGTTCCAAAGCTGAACGTAGCGCTCTTCTTTGCTAGATGGAGGTGTAAATGGCAAAGAATCAACATTTTTAATAATGTCTTGAACCATATCCTCATCAATTTCATACTTACGAGCAATTCTTAAAAGCAGTTTAAATTCTGCATCGTCAATGTTTCCGTCTGCACATGCGATTCTTACAAGATTTCTGATGTGGCTTTTTGCTTTTGCGTGGTCTCCGCTATAAAGTGCATCTATAAAAGACATAATGATTTTCTTAAAATTTAGAATACAAATTTACTTTTTCCAGCTATTCAAGGAATCATAAATTTTAAAAATGAAAATTATTCAATCATTTTTTCTTCAGTAAACTTGACCATATCAGCTATCTCATTGGGGTGGAACCAGTTGTATGCTGGATTTCTTTTCAACCAGGTGAGTTGCCGCTTGGCGTATCTTCTAGAGTTTCGCTTTATCAGTTCAATAGCCTCAGTAAGTTCAATTTCTTGTCTGAAATAGCTGAATAATTCAGCATAGCCCACCGTATTTAAGGAGGACAGCTCACTTTTGAGAAATAGATGCCGAGCTTCCTGCTCAAGCCCTGCGGCCATCATTTGATCTACACGCACGTTTATGCGTTCGTACAATTTTTTTCTATCGCGATGAAGTGCGATGTATATAATATCAAATGGGCGCTTGATTGTTTTTTGATTGTGTAAATCAGCCATTTTTTCGCCTGAAGCTAGGCAAAGCTCGATTGCCCTGATGAGTCTATGGGGATTCAACTGGTCGCAAGTTGCGTAATATTCTGGGTCCAACTTTTTTAGCTTTTCTTGAAGATAGACGATTCCATGTTCTTCATATGCGACTTTTAGTTCTACTTTAATGTTCGGGTCAACTTTTGGTAAATCATCCAAGCCATTGCATACCGCATCTATAAAAAGCCCAGATCCTCCAGTTAGAATTACAATATTATTCTCTTCATGTAAAGCCTCAATTTTTTTTAATGCAATGCGCTCATATTCGCCTGCGGAAATGGGCTGTTCAATACTGTGTGAGTTTATAAAGTGGTGCTCAGCTTGGTTTAGTTCGTTAGCCGATGGTTTTGCCGTTCCAATGTCCATTTCACGATAAAACTGCCTTGAATCAGCACTAACAATTGGTGCGTTAAAGTGATTGGCAACCTGAATAGCAATAGCGGTTTTCCCAACAGCTGTTGGACCAGCAATTACTAATAAATATCGTTTGGAAGTGGAAATTAGTTATTGATTAAATCATCAAAGTTGAAGTCATCATCGTCTTCGTTGTCTTCCTCATCATCCAAAGTAGATTCGTCCTTTTCTCCCGAAAAATCTACCGGTGCTTTTTCAGTTCTATTAGGAACATCACCATAAATCATGGTAAGTTGAGGGTAGTCAATACCTTCTTCCGCTGCCTTAATTTCCAAAACATCCACATAGAAGCACCACATAAGCAAGAAATCAAACACATAAATGTATTTCTGTCCAACTTCATTAATGAGGTCGCTCAGTTTAATTTGGCTCATTATTTTTAAACTCTTGGGTCCAAATTCTTCTTGAATATCCATTAATGGAATTTCATCGCCTTTTTCCCAGTCTTCATTGCTGGCATAGAAGGAGGCCATTTCATCAGCTTCCCATTCAAAGGCATCAAGAATAGAATAATGCAATGCTTCAAACGTTTGAGAGTCCTCGATTTCTATATCTCGGAAAACATTTTTTTCTGTGTCTAAAAGAATACGAAATTTTATAACCATTGAGATTGTTTTAGCAGATTGCAAAATTAAGAGATTAGTCAGTTGAGTAATAAAAAAAGGCCGCTAATGCGGCCTTAATATTTTGCGGTTATGCGACAACAGTCGCTCCATTTTCAGGAGGTATTTGGTTGTGAAACTCTTTCCGCGAAATAAACAAAGGTACGGGTAAACCTAATTGAATTGTATAATGTGCTGCTAATTCAATTGTGCTCTTTTTAATAGGGCTTTTGTACTCGGTTCTTTTCCTTTAAAACGCACGTATAAAACCATGGGGTGTTCCGTGCCGCCTTTCTCTAGAATGTTTCTTCTGAAACTGATAGCGGTTTCTTTATCAAATAATCCTTCCTCTTGAAACTTCTCAAAAGCATCAGCATCTAGCACCTCTGCCCATTTATAACTATAATATCCTGCGCTATAACCACCGCTAAAAATATGAGCAAATGAAGTACTCATAGATGTGCCACTTACAGGAGGAAAAAGATCCATTGAACCTAATGTTCGTTCTTCAATTTGTGAAAGATTCAATTCGTTTTCATTTCTACTGTCGTGCCAAGCCATATCTAATTTGGCAAAACTCAGCTGTCGAATTGTCTGGTAGCCTTCTAGAAAAGCAGCGCTGTCTTTTATTGCTTTTATTAATTCTTTCGGAATTAGCTCTCCCGTTTTGTAGTGATAGGCGAATAGCTCTAAACATTCTTTTTCGTACAACCAATTCTCAAAAATTTGAGAAGGTAGTTCTACAAAATCCCAATAAACGCTGGTTCCGCTCAAGCTCTCATATTTTGTGTTGGCTAACATACCGTGCAAGGCGTGCCCAAACTCATGGAAAAGTGTTCTAACTTCCTGAAAGGTCAACAAACTTGGCGAAGTAGGAGTTGGTTTTGAAAAATTGCAAACGATTGAAATATGAGGTCTAATATTTTTATTGTCCTCTTTACTTTGTCCTTTATAGCTGGTCATCCAAGCTCCACTTCGTTTTCCTGCTCGTGGAAAAAAATCGGCATAAAACACGGCAATAAAATCGTTTTGTTCTCCATAAACTTCAAAAGTTTGAACGTCTTTGTGATATTTAGGAATATTGGAGACTTCTTTAAAGGTTAACCCATAGAGTTTGTTTGCCGTTTTAAAAACGCCATCAAGCGCACTTTCCATTTTGAAGTACGGTTTTAACACTTCATCATCTAAACTGTATTTTGATTGTTTCAGTTTTTCGCTCCAAAAGGCAAAATCCCAACGTTGAAGTGGCAGGGTGGCGCCATTTTCAACCGCATAAAGTGCGACTTCGTTTACTTGTTCTTTTGCTTTATCCATCGATTTGTCCAACAAATCAGTTAAAAAGTCATTCACCTTATTTGGTGTGCTTGCCATTCGTTCTGCTAATGTAAAATCAGCATGTGACTTAAAACCTAATAATTGAGCTCTTTTTAATCGAAGTTTTGCTATTTCTTCGAGCGTATTTTTATTGTTGAAGTCATTATCTTTTGCAGCTCGTTGAGCATATGCCATAAACAACTCTTTGCGCAGTTCGCGATTGGTTGCGTAGGTCATAAAAGGAATATAGCTAGGGTAGTCTAAATTTATTGCCCACTTTCCTTTGTGCTCATTACTTTCAGCCAGTTGCTGCGCTTGGTCTCGAAGGGATGCACTCAATCCATCTAAGCTACTTTCATCTTCAAAAACCCGTAAATAACTTGTTGAATCATTCAATAAATTTTGTCCAAAATCAACTTTTAATTTAGAAAGTTTTTGGTCAATTTCTTTAAGTTTAGCCTTGTCCTCATCATTAAGCAAAGCACCGTTACGCGCAAAGCGATTAAAAGTTTTATCAAGTAGTGTTTTTTGTTCTGCTGAAAGAGCCCCTAAATCGGTTGCTTTCTTTGCCTTATTAATTTGATCAAATAGAATAGGGTCCGTATTTATTTCTGAACTAAAGGCACTTAATTTACCACTAAATTCACCTGCAATTGCCTGCAATTCATCACTGGTTTCCGCGCTATTCAAATTAAAGAAAACACCACTTACCGTCCCCAATAACTTGCCGGACTTTTCCATTGCTTCTATTACAGAAATGAAATCAGGGTCCTCACATTTTTTTATGGTTTCAATTTCTTCTTTTGCGAGTGTTATGGAATGTTCTAATGCAGGTAGAAAATCTTCGTGTGAAATTTTATCGAATGGAATACTCTCATAAGGCGCTGAAAAGGGCTTTAAAAATGGATTTTGTCTACTCATCCTGCAAATGTAGAGCGTCATTCACAGCAACAAGAAGATACATAGTAGATAATTAATTAACAATTGGTAAATGGAGGTATAGAATCGTGGCATTCAATAAGTTATTTTCGTAGATTGAATGCGAAAGTTTTTAATCCTCTTCTTTTTTCTGACTGCTAGTGTCGTGGGTAATACCCAAGTGCTAACCAACAGCGGAACTGATTTTTGGTTTGCCTTTCCAGAAACCTTTGACGAGAACAGAGCCGTTTATTGGCTAAATATTACTTCCAACACGGCAGCTTCTGGCACGGTGAGTATTCCTGGAGGTACTTTTTCCCAGAGCTTTTCAGTAACAAAAGGTCAAATTACACGTGTAATGCTAAACTCAAACGATGCGTGGATAAGGGGATCTGATGTGCAACGAACAAAAGCCATTCACGTAACGAGTAACAATGATGTAGTAGTATTTGCTGTCACCTATCATACTGCTAGGCACGAAGCGGCGCTTGTACTTCCCACTCCATCTTTAGGTACAAGGTACCGAGTTATGTCTCATAAATCAGAAATTAAATCAGGGCAACTTTATGAGTCAGAATTTACTATTGTAGCGGCTGGCGATACGGCTGTAGTAGAAATTACTCCAAAAGGAAATATTGCACCCACAAGAAATGTAAATACATCTTACACTGTAACTATTCCCCCAAATTCAGTGTACCAAGCGCAAGCTCGAAATTCTTGGGATGATTTAACGGGTACGTTGTTGGAGTCCAAAAATGGAGAGAGTTTTGCCGTTTACTCCGGTAATGTCTGGTCAACGGTGGTGTGTTCTCCTAATTCTGATCCATTATTGGAGGGTATGTTTCCTGTAAATACATGGGGCAAGGACTATTTTGCAATACCAACTCCAACTATAAATAAAGACTACATCCGTATAATGGCTGATAAAGACTCTACCAAAATTTATAAGGATGGTGTTTTTCAGCAAACCATTCAAGCTGGACAATTTTGGGATGAGACCATAACGGCTGTGCATAACTATACCAGTAACAATCCCATCGCTGTAGCTCACTTTTTAGTTACGGGAAGTAACAATGGATGTGCACCAACCACTGCGACTGATCCATCAATGATTATGCTCAACGCAACAGAACAAATGTTTTTAGATTCAATTACTTTTTTTGCAGTAGATACCAGTGCAATTACCAAACATTTTGTGCATGTAATAACTAAAACTGCCGATACTAATGTGATGTACATAGATAGTGTTCGATTGACAAAATTCAACACCTTCACTCAGAACACGAACTATTCTTACAAAAGTATAACTACATCCCCAGGCTATCATAGGTTAGAAACTACCGGCTGTCGTTTTATTGCTTACAGCATGGGTATTGGAAATGCAGTAAGTTACGGCTACGCAACTGGTGTATCGTTAGTTAATTTAGAAAATGCAATTACCTATTCCAATTTTGTTGATGGTTCGGATACTATTTGTAAAGGAGATACGGTCAAATTTAAAAGTATTCTTAGAGGGAGTCCATTGTCATTTTTTTGGGATATGGGAGATGGCTTCACCGATACAGTAAAGAATCCTATACACTCTTACTCTAAAACTGGAGAATATTATATAAAAGCAATTATCACTTATGAGTGCCTTAGTGATACCTTGCGTGACACTTTGTATGTTCCGCCAAGTCCAATAATAGATCTCGGACCTGATACAATTCTTTGCAATAAGGATACGCTCAGATTTAAGGCGAATACCAGGTATTTTGAAACGTTATGGAGCACGGGTTCAAAGGATAGCCTAATGAGTATTGTTAATTCGGGAACATATTCAGTTAAGGTTTCAAATTTTTGTGGTGCAGATTATGACACTATTGTGGTTGATAGCTTGTTACCCGACACTGTATTTGTAGGAGTTGATACAATAATGTGTAAAGGAGTTCCATTCGAAATTGATATTACTGCGATTAATAATTCCACCTATCTATGGAACGATAGTGCTACTGTTCCCAAAAAAGTGATTACGCAGGCAGGAACCTATTGGGGGCAAGTGCAAAATTTTTGTGGAATTATGAGAGATACAATAGTGGTGCTTTCGGATACTATTCCGGATATTGACTTGGGTGCCGATACAACGCTCTGTATAGGGCAAACTCAGTTTTTAAACGCTTACTTTTCGAGATCAAAATATAAATGGCAAGATGGAAATCGATCTGCTTTTCAACGAATTTCTGCACCTGGAGGTAAAATTTGGGTTCAAGTAAGCAATTTATGTGGAGCAATGGTGGACTCCATTACCATAAATTACGATTACCCTTTAAATATTGATTTAGGAAGGGATTCAATAATTTGTTTGGGTGATGAAATCTTTCTTGATCCCATAACCAATGGCGCTTCTTGCATTTGGCACAATGGGTCGACAGATACGACATTTTCGATTTTCAAAAGAGGGCAATACTGGGTAGAAGCTTCTAATGTATGTGGGAAATACAGCGATACAGTGAACTTCGTAGATGAGCAAACACCAAGGATTAACCTGCCAGAAGATCAGTTGAAATGTGACGGTGATACTGTCTTATTAAATGCTGTTTATTCAAGAGCTAGTTATCAATGGAACACTGGCGCAACTTCTTCAAGTATTGTGGTGAATTCGCCTGGGTACTATCAGGTACAAACCACCAATTTATGTGGTTTTGATCGAGACTCGTTAATTGTGATTTATGACAAACCATTAATCGTTGATTTAGGCCCCGACACTTTATTGTGCGATCAAGGATCGTTTGTAAAATCTGTTTTCTTTCCAAATAACCCCACTTATTTATGGAATACAGGTCACAATGCACCTTCAATAAATATTGGAAGAGGGGGCAAGTTTGTGGTGAGTGTTACTAACCGCTGCGGAACCTATTCAGATGCTATCCAAGTGGGTAAATACTATACTCCTCGCCCAAAGTTAAGAGCAGATACGCTGCTTTGTTCAGGTGAAATACTACCTGTTAGTATGGGCCTTACTGATTTGCAAATGCAAGGTGTGTTTCCAACTTGGGAAAATGGAAGTCACGCGAGGTCCAGGGCGATTACAAAATCGGGTAAATATTGGGTTCATGCTCAAAATGTCTGTGGAGAAGGAAGCGATTCAGCAGAATACAACTTCAATAACTTGCCTTATTTTGGTTTAAATGATACCATGTTCTGTTACGGTGAAGTATTACAATACGATTTTAGTGAATATCAGTTTCGTTATTATTGGGACAAAGAAATAGCCGAAGGTGATTACTTTGAAATTGATAAACCAGGAGATAAATTGTTATGGATAATAGATAGCATTGGTTGCCTCGGTATAGAGCGATTTAGTGTCGTATTATGTCCAAATCCGTTGTATGCTCCTAACGCTTTTTCGCCCAATTCAGATGGGGTCAATGAAGCGTTTAGATTGTTTAGAATGGGAACCTACGATTTTAACCTTACCATCGTAAATGAATGGAACGAGACCGTCTTTTCTGCTGAAGACATTACTCAAGGTTGGAATGGAAAGAAAAATAACATTGAAATTGAATGTCCTATTGGCGCTTATATTTGGAGAGCCACCTACAAAGACGTGAACGATCATCAAATTCGTATTGAAACTGGAGAAGTTATGCTAATTCGATAAACTGTAAACAGTAGTTGGTTAATTAGTCCTTCATATAATAGGCACTTTACATCTTTGGGTTTAAGTTTATCAGCTATTTTTATCGCTGATGAGAAAATTGGGATTCCTCTTGTTTTTTATTGCAGTATTTACGGTTGAACTTGTTGCTCAAAAGCAAGCCAATTGGTGGTATTTTGGAAACAACGCTGGCCTCAATTTTAACACCATGTCGGCAGCAACGCACCCTGTGCCATTGGGCATGTCAAATGGAGCGATGAGAACCACTGAAGGGTGCGCTTCAATCTCAGATGTTAACGGTAATTTGTTGTTTTATACTGACGGAATAAGAGTTTGGGATGCAAGGCATATGGTTATGCCAAATGGAACGGGACTGATGGGCAATAGTTCTTCTACTCAGTCAGGTGTTATTGTTCCCGACCCCTCTAATAAAAAGAAATTTTATGTTTTTACAGCTGATCATGGTGGAGCACCAAATCACAATGGGTTGCGCTATTCTGTTGTAGATATGACTTTAAATTCAGGAAATGGAGACGTGGTTACATCAAATAAAAACACGTTGGTCTTTGCTCCATGTGCAGAAAGAATTACAGCTACAAAAATTACCAGTGCTAATGGTTTTTGGGTTGTTGCTCAAGAGTTAGGAGCTAATAAGTATAGAGCTTATCAAGTTACGAGTGCAGGTGTTGCAAATACTCCAACAACGACCACTATAGGCCCAACGCCAACTGGAACAAGTTTTTTAGGTTACATGAAAGCTAACCCTCAAGGGAATAAGATTGGTGTTTGTTACTACACGCCGGTGAGTACAACTTTCGTTATGGATTTTAATGCCAGTACAGGAGTCCTTAGTAACTTGATGGAAGATGCTAATTCAGGAAGTATGTATGGACTGGAATTTTCTGGAGATGGAAAAATATTATATGCTGCACCATATAACAGGTCAAACATTTATCAATACGATGCATTTGCAACCAATCAAACCAATTTTGTAAATTCAAGAGTAAGCCTCACAGCGAATGGTGTTTCTGGAGTAAGAGCCATGCAAATTGGCCCAGATCTTAAAATATATATTGCAAAATCAGGGAGTAGATTGGCAGTAATTCGATACCCAAATCTTGCTGGAACTTCATGTAACTTAGTTGATAGCGGTCCGACAATACCAACAGGGGCCACTGTTTCTCTGGGACTCCCAACTTTTGTTCAGAGTTTCTTTATAAAAACAGACCTTATTGTTTCAAACTCTTGTGTTAATTATCAAACAGTTATATCTGTTGAGGATACTTCGCAAGTCGATTCGGTAAAATACGACTATGGAGACCCTGCTTCTGGTGCTTCCAATACAAGCTGGAATAAATTGGATTCTCATATTTTTCGTACACCTGGAAAATACCCTGTAACTGCATTTGCTTTTTACACGGATCCAAACACAAGTAAAGTGGTACGCGATACGTTAATAGATACCGTAGAAGTGTTGGCTCCTCCTCGAATATGGCTTGGGAACGATACTACTATATGCGATGCAGATTCTATTTACATTACTCGTTTAGACACTATGCCGAGCACTTTTTACTGGTGGGATTCTACCAAAAAAGCGTCGCACATGATAGATTCTGCGGGGATTTATTGGGCTATGGCGGTGAACCGCTGTGGAATAGGTAGAGACACGATTAGCATAGATAGTTTGTTTACCGACACCTTGAATTTGGGTCCAGATACCTTTATCTGCCAAGGCGATACATTGGTTTTGAATATTAGTGATACCAATGCAACCTATTTATGGAATAACGGATCAACAAGTCCCATACAAAAAATTGTTGCTGCAGGTCTCTATACTGCTCAGGTAAGCAATGTATGTGGTATTCGTAAAGACAGTATCAACATAAAAGTAGAGATAGTCCCTACGAGTGTTATGAATAATGATGCAGAAATATGTTTAACCAATCCCAATTTGCGTCTGAATCCTCCTGCTCCTAGAAATACGACAACCAATTGGAAGAATAGATGGACGAGTACCGCATTTGGATACTCAGTATTTATTTATCAGTTGCCAGTAACCAAAGCTGGGACCTACTATTTTCTGAGCAGTAACGCTTGTGGTGCGATATACGATACGGTCAATGTTATTGGCGCTTTACCTTTTAAGCCAGACTTAGGCCCCGATACAGTCATCTGCGATCAACGAAGACTGTTTTTAGACCCGAATACCTATGGTTCAGATGTAAGCTGGAGTAACGGCTGGACAGACAGTGCGATTTATGTAAGTACAGCAGGCACTTATATTGTAACGGCCAAAAACGCCTGTGGATCATTTAAAGACACGATAGAAATAGAAACTTTTGACAGTCCCAAACTCGAACTTCCTGGAGATACAATGATTTGCAGTACGGATACTTTGAACATAAATGCTGTTGGAGGAAATGTAGATTACAAATGGAGCCATGGACCAACTACTCCTGGAGTTTCAATAACCCAAGCAGGGACCTATTCATTAACGATTTCGAACGGTTGTGGAACCGCAACAGATCAGATAAAGGTTGACACGGTGCGCCCATTAAGCCCATACTTAGGAAAGGATACTATAATCTGTTCAAACATACCATTGGTGTTATATCCATATACGGGTCGTTATTCAGATATATTGTGGAGTACAGGCGAAAGAGGAGATAGTATTTCAATAACAGCAGCAGGAGATTATCAAGTTCGCTTGTACAATTTATGTGGTTCTTACACCGATGAAATTACAATAGGCACAGAAGCACCACCGCAAGTTAATTTAGGAGAAGATACCGTTATCTGCCATGGAGAAGTACTGATACTGACCCCGGGATTAGAAAATGAGGAGTTAACTGAAAGTTATGTAGTTTGGCAAGACAGGATAGAGTCCAGTTTTTTCAAAGTAAAGCGAGAGGGTAATTATAGAGTAGAGGCGAGTAATCGCTGTGGATCAACAAAAGACACTGTCTATATAGCGCAGCAAGCAAGAGTAGATGGTGGAGTCTTTTACGATACGGTTGTATTTAGAAAGCATTTGGTGTACGATTTGAGCAGATTACCCTACCGCATAGAATGGCAAGATGGAAGCACAAAGAAGCGCTATACCATTGCTGATGCAGGTGATTATTCTTTCACGATGATTGATGAAGTAGGTTGTACTGGTTCAGAGTATTTTAGTGTAAAAGAATGTTCAAGTGAGTTGTATGCTCCAACAGGATTTACGCCAAACAACAATGCTATCAATGAAGGCTTTAGAGTTTACAAAACAGAGATATATGATTTTCATATAATCATAGTAAACCGCTGGAATCAAATTGTATTTGAGTCGAATGAAATAACTGAAGAGTGGTATGGTACGAACCAAAAGAATGGAACGAAGTGCCCAATAGGAGTTTACCTATGGAAAGTAAGCTTTAAAGAAATCCAGAACGACCAAGAGCAAGTTGTACTCGGAGAGGTGAATATTATTCGCTAGCAGATAATTCAACTGCCCATTCTTTAGATAATAGTGTTAAGTATAGCGAATTGATCAAAATTTAGATTGAAATAGCTAACTTAGTTCTATATTCTACAACTATGACTTACGATGTTTGTGTTATTGGTGCTGGTCCTTCGGGTATTGCAGCTGCCATGCGATCTATAGATTTAGGAAAAAAAGTACTTCTTATCGATAAAGGTAAAGTAGGGGGCGCTGGTGTTTTTAATGGGGCATTAGCGTCAAAAACACTTTGGGAAATTTCCGAAAACTATAAAACTGCGAAGTCAAATAAATTTGGCTACTACGTTTTTGATAGTGAGGTGGACTATGGCAGTATTATAGGAGAAATGCACAAAGCTGAGAATGAGAAACACAGTCAAATAAAAGAGCAAATCCAATACATGGAGCGCGAGGGTAGCCTTCGCTTTATAAATGGACTGGCAAAATTGATTACCAAAAAAAGAGTTCAAGTAAGGAATTACGCTGGAAATATAGAAGAGTATGAGGTTGAAAATGTAATAATGGCCGTGGGAAGTCGCCCCAGAAAGTTAGATCATTTACCAATCGATGAAAAAACGGTGGTTACCAGCGATGGAATTACTTCGTTTGAGCAATTCCCGAAAAGCATTGTAATTCTTGGAGCAGGCGTTATTGGTTGTGAATTCGCAACGATATTCTCGAATTTTGGCCAGACAAAGGTTCATATTATTGATAAAGCAGATCGTATTTTACCTTTTGAAGATGACGATATTGCATCAATGGTTAGCCGAAATCTAGAGGAAAATGGCGTTTTGGTACATAAGAATTCCAGTCTAAAATCCATGAAAATTGTCGATGGAAACGTTGAATATGTATTAGAGTACAATGACGGCAGAATTGAAGTACTTACTGTCGAAAAAGCATTGATTTCAATTGGCCGTGTTCCAAATGTCGAGAACCTTGGGTTACAAGAAGTTGGAATGAAACTAGATTCCAGAGGTTTTGCAGTTGATACCGATACCAAAACCTCAATCCCAAATATCTATGCGGTTGGTGATTTTACTGCGGATATCGCCTTGGTTAATGTTGCTGAAATGGAAGGTCGCTATGCAGCGGAACAAATTGCAGGAATTGACGATTCTAAAATGATTTATGATAACATAAGCACCATTATGTTTTTGAACCCTGAAGTTGCTGGTGTAGGTAAAAATGAAAAGACATGCAGAGCAGAAGGAATTGCCTACAAAGTTGCGGTAATGGATTACCGTTTTGTGAACAGAGCAATTGCAAAACGCAGAGTACAAGGGTTTTTTAAACTTATTGTAACGGATGATGCCGAAATGAAAATAATTGGAATGCGCGCGGTTGGCGACCAAGCTAGTTCTACTATTGAATCGGTGGCAATGCTCATTGCCTTGGATAGAGGAGTGAAAGACTTAGCAGATTTGATTTTTCCACATCCTGCAATTACAGAGGGATTGCAAGAGTGTGCAAGGATGTTATGGGGTAAATCAATCGTAAAGCCGCGAGTGTTTAACCAACATCTTAAATGCTATCGGTATTGTGCTGATGGACGGATAATTGATGTTTTTAGTAATTCGGAGATTGGTCAACATAGTAATCAATCTAAAGAAGGCATAGCTGAAAAATAGAAACCTGTTCCTAGTTAAAGTTCCGCGTTAAGGGTACTCAATGCTTGTCGATGGCGATTTTGGCTGAGTCAGTAACGTTTTTGAAAGGTCATTCATATGAAAGTGAACTAGATTCGTTTGGTCTAGAAATGACTCGAAAAGCAAGGTGTTTCGGATTTTAACAGACTTAATCTTTGAAATATTCGTGTATTCTAAATACACAAAAACCAATTCGTCTTCGCACTCATAGCCTATCAATTCAAAGTCTGCAATTTTTTCATTTATAGTAAGTTGAAATTCTTTTCTGAAGTAAATGTCAATAAAGTCGATGTGCTCATTAGCCGAATCGGGACACAAGTAAAACACCTGTTGTTGTGTTTGTTTTAAAGCATTTTCAAAATCGTCGTAAAAGAGTTTTACAGCTACTTCTATTGATTTAGACTCCTTTTTCCAATGTGCTTCCGCAACAGTCAAATGCAGCGGATGGGGATTAAAAGAGAATAAAAGTATTAATAGTGAAAATACGCCAACAAATTTCATAATCCCTATGTTCTGCTTATCAATGTACAAGTTCAACTGTAACAATTTAAACAATTATACAGCTTTCCTAGTTATTTTTGCAAACTCAAATTATTCATATGAAAACGCAATTCAAGTTTTTGGTTATTATCCTGTTAAGCGCGGTCTTTTCCTACGCTCAAGAAAACACAAACACTAATAAATTCAGGCAATTATACGACCAACTGCCTACTCCAAATGCATATCGATCGGCTGATGGTCAGCCGGGACCTTGGTATTATCAAAATACGGCGGATTACAAAATGAATTTGGAACTGGATGATGCTAAGCAAATCCTTAAGGGCTCAGAAACCATTACTTATACCAATAACTCAAAGGATGAATTAAGTTATATCTGGTTGCAATTGGACCAGAATATGAGATCAAAAGATAGCGATACTCGCAAAATTAGCACTCAACAATTAAGCAAGAAAACCGCGTTCAGAGCAATAGAACGTGATTTTTATTTCGAAGAGTACGATGGTGGGTTTAAGATTGAAGAGGTGAAGGACGCTTCGGGAAAAGATTTGCCAAATACAGTGGTTAATACAATGATGCGAGTTGATTTACCAAAGACGCTAAAGCCAGGTGATAAGTTTTCCTTTTCTGTAAAATGGTGGTACAATATCAACGATAGAATGAAGGTTGGCGGCCGAGGTGGTTACGAGTACTTCAAAGAAGAGAATAATTACATTTATACTATGGCGCAGTTTTTCCCTAGAATGTGCGTTTACAATGAAGTAGAGGGATGGCAAAACAAACAGTTTTTGGGTAGAGGTGAATTTACCCTTCCGTTTGGTAACTACGAGGTAAGCATAAAAGTGCCAAGCGATCACTTGGTGGCAGGTACAGGCGAATTACAGAATGCTTCTAACGTGTTGAGTTCGGAGCAACGCGAGCGCTTCAATAAAGCAAAAAATGCTACAGATAAACCCGTATTAATTGTTACCCAAGAAGAAGCAGAAGAAAACGAAAAAGAAAAAGCTACAGGAACAAAAACATGGACCTACAAAGCAACACAAGTTCGTGACTTTGCCTTTGCAAGTTCTCGAAAGTTTATGTGGGACGGAATGGCAGCTGAAGTTGGGGTTGGTTCGAATAAGAAAAAGATACTTTGTATGTCTTTTTATCCAAAAGAAGGAAATCCATTGTGGGAGAAATACAGCACGGAATTGGTTGCACATACCATAAAAACCTACTCAAAATTTACCATTGATTATCCATATCCAGTTGCCCAAAGTATTCACTCCAATAGAATTGGTATGGAATACCCAATGATTTGTTTTAATGGTGGCCGACCTCAAAAGGATGGAACCTACTCAGAAGGAACAAAATATGGCATGCACGGTGTTATTATTCACGAAGTAGGACATAACTTTTTCCCAATGATTATTAACTCAGACGAGCGACAGTGGACTTGGATGGATGAAGGGCTCAATACCTTTGTCCAATACCTGACAGAGCAAGAATGGAGTGATCATTATCCATCAAGAAGAGGGCCAGCAGATAAAATTACAAGCTACATGAAAGGAGATAAGAGCAAAATATCGCCGATTATGACTAATTCAGAATCCATTTATCAATTTGGAAACAATTCATATGCTAAACCAGCAACAGCTCTAAATATTCTTAGAGAAACTGTATTGGGTAGAGAGTTGTTTGACTATGCATTCAAGACTTATTGCGAGAGATGGGCATTCAAACATCCTTATCCAGCGGATTTTTTCCGAACCATGGAAGATGCCAGCGGTGTGGACTTAGATTGGTTTTGGAGAGGCTGGTTTTACACGAATGATCATTGCGATCAATCCATCGAAGATATTGTATGGTATAAAATAGACAGCAAAGATCCAGATGTAGAAAAAGCATTGAGCAAAAAAGAAGATGAAGCAAAGAGAATGTTTATTGGTGATATTAGAAACGATACCGCCTTGACTCCATTAATGAATCAAAAGCCCGAATTAGCGGAATTTTATGATGATATTTATCGTAAATATGAAGTAAATCGATTGGATAGAGAAGATTATGAAAGCTATTTGAAAGGCATAACAGAACACCAAAAAGAGATACTCAATTCAGGTTTGAATTTTTACCAGTTGAAATTTAAAAATCATGGTGGACTGGTTATGCCTGTAATTTTAAGATTCACTTTTACCGATGGCACAACGGAGGTAATCCGTATACCAGTCGAAATATGGAAAATGAACGACAAAGAAGTAACTAAGGTTTTTCATTTTGAAAAGGAAGTCAATCGAATTGAGTTGGATCCGTTCTTAGAAATTGCAGATACTGATAAGTACAACAACTACTGGCCTAGAGAGGTAATTCCTACTCGTTTTGAATTGTACAAGGGGAGCAGCAGTAGATACAGAGGAAGTGGAGGAGAAAACCCTATGCAAAGGGAAAAAAGAGCGAATGAACCGGTTAAAGAGAAGTAGTTTTTTTATCCAACCACTGCGGTTTCAAAGTCTTTAGGCTTTCCGTAGTTAAATATTTTCTGAGTATTCCGCTTTTTATATCGTTGACGTGAAACTCAATGATAAAAGCACTTTCGTCGTGCTTATCAATAATATTGTAAGTTTTCCGAATATCTATACGGTTAATTACGGTGTGAATAATTTGTTTTTCGCCTTGCTCGCCTCGTTTTCCAAAGCCACTGCTCGCTTTGTAAATGGTCATTCCAACACCAATTTCTTTAGTTAGACTTTGTTCTATTGCTAAGGATTCATCCGAAACAATCATTAGGCCTACAAAATCTTCGAAACCTTCAATCATTAGGTCAATCACTTTTGCAGTTATTAGGAAGGTTAGAATGGAATACATAGCGACTTCAATGGATAGTAAAGCTGCAGTTACACTGAACAGTATTACATTAAATACTAAAATCACTTTTCCAATACTAATCCCGTAGCGTTCGTTTATAAAAATACCGAGTATCTCAGAGCCATCTAAAACAGCACCGTTTTTAACCGTTAAACCAATTCCAGATCCAAGAAAGAGACCTCCAAAAATCGCAATGAGTAACTTGTCATCGGTCACAGGTTCAAAGTTTTCGTAGTGAATCATTATTGCAAGAGCGACTATTGAGACTATTGATTTTGTAAAGATTCGTTTGCTCAAAGAATACCATGCGAGAAAAAGAAAACTTACAAATAACAAAAGAAAAGATATGTCAACGCCGGTTACCTCACTTAATAGAATAGCAATGCCTGTTGCACCACCATCTAGAAAACCATTTGGCAGAAGAAACACCTTTAGGCCAATACTTGCAAGTAAAACACCAACGGAAATTTGAAAAGTTTCTGAGACAATTTTTTTCATAAGAGTATTATACAACAGAAATAGACTAATTCATCTTCAAACGAAGTCTTAAAAAGGTTAAATAACGGGCTATTTAGCAAATAATTGGCTGATGTTCCGAAACGCTTTAAATTCTAATGCATTTCCTTCTGGATCATGAAAGAATAAGGTAGCTTGTTCGCCTGTTTCTCCCTCAAACCTAATATAAGGTTCAATTATGAATTCAACCTTATGGCCTTTTAATTTTAGAGCCAATGCCTCCCATAAGTCCCAGTTCAGTACAACACCAAAGTGTGGCACCGGAATTTCATGCCCGTCAACTGGATTTGAATCTTTCTCCTTAATCGATTTGAGTTCTACTTGATGAAGCACCAATTGATGGCCAAAAAAATTGAAATCAACCCATTTTTCTGAGCTTCTACCTTCTGAGCAGCCCAATATATTGCCATAAAATGCTCTACAAAGTTTTAGGTTTTGAACTGGAATTGCGAGGTGAAAAGGCTGCATGGTGTTTTGTTTTAAGGTTCAATAACCTCCATTACCCAACGAAAACCTATGGCAGTGTTGGGAGCAAAGTTTTCTTTAAATGGATCTTTTGCATTTATGGAAAGGTATTCAGAAGTATTGATCCATCCGCCTCCGGCTGTTGTACCTTCAGTTAAAAGCATTTCCGCTGCATTGCCCGAGAGGTTATAAATGCCTAGTTTGTTCGGCCAATAGGACTCAACAGGGGCAAGAATATCTGCTTCGCTTGTGTATTGAACATCTTTTATCTGCTCTTTCGATCTTTTAAAATTTGCTCTAGACGCCCCATTTTCTCTAAATACTGAATCGCCTTCCCATGGATAAATAGCTTCTTTGTTTCTTGCCTGGACAGCAGTTACCCATTCTTCTTTCGTAGGTAATCTAAAGTTTACTTTTTCAAATTTTCTTTTTTTGTTTTGATTGTATTGTTCTGACAACCAAGAACAATAAGCAGTTGCTGCCTTATAGGAAATAGCAACCACTGGGTAAACTTGGTAAGCCTCATGCTGATAATAGTGTTTTACATAAGGTTCGTTGTAAGCAGTTTTACTTCTCCAGAACAAAGTATCTACAACAGTAATTTTTAGCGCAGTTGTGTTTGAACTTTTAATTAAATAATTTCTAAATTTTTTATAATCCCCATTACTCACCTCATATTTAGAAATGTAAAGCGATTCATTGAGTTCGGCTAGTGATTTTTTTAGCGCTTTAAAATCGGGTTGTTGAGCATATCCGTATGATATGGAGAATAACAATAGCGATGTAATGAAAACTTTCATAATCAAATATTTAGGTGAACGTAACGCAAAAAATGAAGGAATTATTTAATAAGAGAATTCAATCATTCATTGCCCTTGAATTTTAGCAGAATAGGTAAAGATATAATTCTCACGTGTCTCATTACTTTCCTTAGCTTTAATTGAACCATTATCAGCTATAAACAATTGCTGATAGCCCAAGTCCTTGAGAAAGCTTAAGATTAGCTTTCTATCATCTTGGTAATGCAATATTTCAATCAATAAAACAGGTTTATATTTTTTTAAAACTGTCTTCATCCCTTTTAGTGCATGGAATTCTGCACCTTCAATATCTATTTTTATGAAATCTATTTTTTCAATGTTTTTGTCGATGACATAATCATCAAGAGCAATCATTGGTACTGTTTTTTTACTGGAATTTGGAGTCATGTTTTTACTCACCATTCCAAGATTTTGCTCTTCCTTATTGTAGTATAAATCGAGCTGACCTTTTTTTTCTCCAACAGCCACGTTTTCTGCTATTATTTTGCGCTTTGGGTTAAGCTCAATATTTTTTTTAAGCCGTTTGTAGTTTTCAGGAAAAGGTTCAAAAGCAATTACATTTCCATCTTTTCCGATAAGACTAGAGGCGTATAGCGTGTACCAGCCAAAGTTTGCGCCTATATCTATAAATACGCAATCGTGTTTTATAAAAGTGCTTATCGCCATGAATTCAGCTTCTTCGTATTCACCAAGTAGAAAAGCGTTTTGCTGCACCCAATCGTCTATGTGCAACTGCAGGGCTGATCCTTTGATTTGAATGCTTTTCTTAACTCCATGAAACAGCTGCAAGGGTCTAAACACTCTTTTGTAAAAGCCGTAATAGCTGCCTCTTATAAAATTCAGTTTAAATAAGAATTTAAAAATTTCAGCGACTATATCTCCCATAAGGTTAAAGAATTCTAGCGTGAAAGTACATATTGGTTTTATATAAAAACTGCCGGTATATGGTTTAAGAGTTATTTTGCTTAGCCATTTTCACTGCTTTTCTGCGTTCAACCTCAATATAGAGTAGCTCTACTTTTTCTCTTGCCCAAGGAGTTTTTCTTAGAAATTTCAAACTAGATTTCACGGAAGGATCGGAAATAAAACAGTTTATGGTAATCTTTGTTCCCAGTTTCTCCCAGCCGAAAAATTCCACTAAGGTTTCAACCATGGTCACTAGTTTCACACCGTGCAAAGGATTATTGGGTTGTTCTGGAGTATTCATTTTTTAATTCAAAGTATTTTATAATCTACGTCATTTCGTAATTCTTCGAACTAGACTAGGCAAAGATTCCCGCCTGCGCGGGAATGACGTCCTTACTGTATTTTTTACTTTCATTTAAAATTAGTACAACATATAACTTACCGTCATTCCCACGAAGGTGGGAATCTACAACCTATACAATAAGCTTCTCGATCGTGGTCGGGAATGATGGAAATAAAAACGCCTAAATTCTATGTTTGAATCACCCCAACGTTAAAACGTTTTGTAATTGGAGCTCCGTTAGCCACTTCAATACCCATACTTATCCAGTTTCGTGTTTCAGTTGGATTAATGATAGCATCCATCCAAATGCGCGAGGCGGCATAATAAGCAGTAGTTTGCTCATCGTATTTATCCGTTATTTTCTTAAGAAGTTCAGCTTCTTTCTCAGGCGAAATCGTTTCACCCTTCGATTTCATACTGGCCACTTGAATCTGTAATAATGTTTTAGCTGCTTGAGACCCGCCCATTACGGCAATTTTTGCAGTAGGCCAACCCACAATAAAACGCGGGTCATAACCTTTACCGCACATGGCGTAGTTTCCAGCGCCATATGAGTTGCCCATTACTATGGTGAATTTAGGAACAACAGAATTGGACACCGCGTTTACTAATTTCGCGCCGTCTTTGATTATACCTGCGTGTTCAGACTGGCTACCAACCATAAATCCTGTAACGTCTTGAAGAAATACTAAAGGAATTTTCTTTTGGTTGCAATTCATAATAAAGCGAGCGGCTTTGTCTGCAGAATCGTTATAGATAACCCCACCAAACTGCATTTGACCAGTTTTAGACTTTACCAATTGACGTTGATTGGCCACAATTCCAACCGCCCAACCGTCTATTCTTGCAGTGGCGCAAACAATCGTTTTTCCAAATCCCTCTTTGTATTCATCAATTTCGGAATTGTCGACAATTCTTTTTATAACTTCTCGCACATCGTACTGGCCTTGCACTTCAATAGGCAGAAGACCGAGTATTTCTTCAGGGTTAAGTTTGGGTGCAAATGATTTTTCACGATTAAAACCGGCCTTCTCGAAAGCGCCAATTTTCCCCATCATTTTCTTGATTCTATCCAAACAATCTTTATCGTTGAGTGCTTTAACATCACAAACGCCAGAAATCTCGGTATGCGTTGTAGCTCCTCCAAGTGTTTCATTGTCAATATCTTCTCCTATGGCGGCTTTTACTAAATAAGAGCCAGCAAGGAATATGGTTCCTGTTTTATCCACGATAAGACTTTCGTCTGACATGATGGGTAAATAAGCACCACCTGCAACACAAGAACCCATTACTGCTGCTATCTGAATGATTCCTTCAGAAGACATTATTGCATTGTTTCTGAAAATACGTCCAAAGTGCTCTTTGTCTGGAAAGATTTCATCCTGCATAGGCAGGAAGACTCCAGCACTGTCAACTAAATAGATAATTGGCAATCTATTTTCCATGGCAATTTCTTGAGCTCTCAGGTTTTTCTTTCCTGTAATAGGAAACCAAGCGCCAGCTTTCACGGTAGCATCATTTGCTACTATCATTGCTCTGCGACCACCAATTTGACCAACACCACAAACAACGCCACCAGCTGGACAACCGCCGTATTCTTTATACATTCCCATTCCAGCAAAAGCACCTACTTCAAAGAAATCTTTCGGATCATCAATTAAATAATCGATACGCTCTCGTGCAGTCATTTTTCCTTTTGCACGATGTTTTTCCATACGAGCTTTTCCGCCTCCTTCTGCAATTTTGGCCAAATGTCTATCGAGCTCAGCAATTTTGAGCTTCATTTTGTCTTCGTTTTTATTAAACGCTAACTCTTCTTTTTTTGATTTTGTAGCACTCATGTGTCGTAGGATTTATCCAGCAAACAAATGTAATTATTGAAGGTTTCGGAATTCTATTGAAATCAAGAATTCTGTTGCAATTATTTTTGGAGCTCTCTCGATACAATTCTCCTTACAGTCGAAGCATTCGAATTTACTACAAGTTGTGAATATCAGTTTCGAATATAAATTTAAACTACCTGTCAGTTCCTTGCCTGCCGGCGAGCAGGGAGTGTTTTTGTGAAGCCTGCGGAACAAAAATGTATCGAGAACTATTATTCCGAAGCAATTTTTAAAAGGCCCTCTACTAGACGATCTAAATCTTGAAATCGAGTGTAAATGTGCGGTGTAACGCGCACTCCATCAACATTTTCTACCTGTACATTGGTGGTGTGAATTTGAGCTAATTTTTGCAATTTCTTTGAAATTTCTGGACCTGACTGTCCTATTATACCCACAGTTGCTATTGCTCCAGAATATTTAGCGTCTTGCGGAGTGTAAAATACAAAGCGCTTATCGTCTTTAATTTTATCTATCCAATACTGCTTTAATTCAAACAAACGTCGCTGTTTTCTCTGAGCTCCAATGAGTAAGTGAAAATTAATCGCTTGGCCAATGGCCATTTTAGCGGGAATATTATGAGTTCCCAAATTTTCCATTTTATTCATTTTATTTCCATCGGGTTCTTCACTTGGGAAATAAGGCCATAGTTTTTTAATCTTTGAAGGATGGACATACATTAGGCCAGTTCCAAAAGGAGCGCAAAGCCATTTGTGCAAACTGGTTCCAAAATAATCGCAGTTCAAATCAGAAATTTTGAAGTCAATATGAGCAAAACTGTGGGCGCCATCAACTAAGACCTCAATGCCTTTTTCTTTCGCTTTATCCGCAATTTTTCGAGCAGGTAAAACTTGTCCCGTCCAATTGATCAAATGCGTAATGTGAACCAATTTTGTTTTTGGGGTCATGGCTTTTACATATTGTTCTACCAGAAAATCCTCATCATTGCATGGGGCAGGGAAGGTGACCCATTTCAAGAGAATTCCATCGCGTTTTTCGCGCATTTTCCATACATTTTTCATGTTCGGATAGTCAAATACACTCAAAACAATTTCATCTCCCTTTTTCAGTGGAAGCCCATTGATAATGGTATCTAGCGCCTCAGTTGTATTTCTATTTATAGCAATGGTATCAGCAGTAACACCTGCTAATTTTGCTAGTTTTTCTTTTACAGCTTTTACATCTCTATTAAACTCCCGCCACATATAGTAGGAAGGTGCTTCATTACAAATATCCATGTAACGCTTAAAGGCTTCTTGTACAATAATGGGCTGAGGACTAACGCCTCCGTTGTTTAGATTGATGAAATTGGGGCTTGCTGTGTAGGATTGCTGAACCCATGCCCAAAAGTCTTCATTATCAGCACCTTCTGCTGGAATATCTTCAAGAAGTAAGCTATTAAATGTTGAACTCGTTTTGCTTAAGGCGCTGGAGGATATAGGTATAGTTGCAGCTAAGCCAGTAAGAGCTGAAAATTTTTTAATAAAATCTCTTCGGTTTTTCATAGTTCAGGGTATGAATTCCGAAAATAATAAAGAATTTTTCTACTGAGCTGCTTTGTTCAGCCAAATTCGACTTTCTGGACCTATATTAAACAGTAGATCTAAAATCGAGAGGTTAGAAATAAATGGCAATCCTTGGTCAAAGTTTAATTGGTAGTAGCTTGCTTTAAATTCTTGGAAAAGCTCGTTTCGTGTGCTTCTAAAATCTTTTTCCAATTCACTTTCTATGTATTTATCCGAATACTCAACGGTTATTGACAAGTCCAATAATTCTATTACTTTTTCAAATGCCCAAGTGTTCATTGCTAACAAGGAAGAAAATTTTGTTGCAAACAAAGGCATTAAAGCTTCTATATAATGTTCGTAAAATGGAGTGGAGGAGTAGGCGGCATTTAACGTACGGAAATGCTCTTTTTGCCAAGGCATTTCGTAATTAATTTCAATGGACTTTAGCAAGGTTTTAGAGCTTTTTGAAACCAGTGGAACACTTAATAAATGATCGCCTTGCGCAGTATATATCCGATATCGATTGCGGATAGTTTGCTTGACAAAAAAATCATTGTGTTCTATAATCGGAGTTCTACCTTGCTTGTTTTCACTAAGAATTAGAGCAAAGTAGCTAATTGGCGGAAATAAAGCCGAAGGAAGTAGAACTGAATTACTCAATCCAAGTAAACATTCTATCCCAACGAATTTTCCCGTCCATTAAACCAAGATCTTGATCCAGACTTAACCAAATGAAACTTGCTTTACCAACCACATGATCTTCTGGTACAAATCCCCAAAACCTAGAATCCAACGAATTGTGCCGATTGTCTCCCATGAGCCAGTAGTAGTTCATTTTAAAGGTGTATTCGGTTACTGCCTTGCCGTTTATAAATACTTCATTACCAGTCACTTTTAGTGTGTTACCTTCATAAGTGTTAATTATTCGAACAAATGGAGCGATATTTTCTGGTGATATTGGAATTGTAACTCCAGCTTTAGGTATCCATAGCGGGCCAAAGTTATCTTCTGAGTATTTGTACTTTTTGTTGTTTGGAAATACTCGATTAGTCGGGTCAGCCCCTTTTTTAAGGTAGGGCTCCATACCCGTTACAGCGGGAAATTTTTTCATTTTTTCGCAGCCTTCAATGGTAAGCGGAATAATGTATCCCGGTGTTCCACCCACTTTTTGAAGATCTGCAAAATTAATATCGAAGGATGCTTTCATTCGCTTTTGATTCAACCAGTCATTGGTCTGCACGTAGTATTTGTACTGCATTCTTGGAGGGATATAAGCGATAGTTCCATTTACATACAAAATACCATTTTCAATGCGAATCGTATCTCCAGCTATGGCTACACATCGTTTTACATAGTTTTCTCGTTTATCCACTGGCCGAATAGACATTTCTTTGTTTTTCCAGATAGCATTTCGAGCTTCATTATCGTATTGTGCATCGCTAACTAGTGTTTTTCCAGCTTGTAAATCATTTCTCTTGTACTGGTAGGTTACTTCTCTAACGATATCCTCATAACTGCGGTCTTGCATATCGAGAATTACCGTATCACCAGCGGGAAAGTTAAAAACGACCACGTCATTTCTTTCAATCGAACCAAAACCTGGAAGTCTCAAATAAGGTAACGTCAAAATTTCGGTATACGATTTTGAATTTAAAATTGGAATGGTATGGTGCACAAAGGGAATGGCCAAAGGAGTTTGAGGCGATTTTGGTCCATAGGCTACTTTGCTCACAAACAAAAAGTCTCCTATCAGCAATGATTTTTCCATGGATCCAGTTGGGATGGTATAGGCTTCAAAAACATAAGTTCTGATGATCGAGGCTGCAACTATGGCGAATAAAATAGCATCACGCCATTCTGTTGCTCCCGATTTCTTTTTATCTGAAACATCTTCGGGGCCAACAAACTTTGCTTTTTTATCAAATGCCAATTTCGGTAAATACAAGAATGGTAAGAAAAAGGCTAAATAGGTGTCTGAGCTTTTTCGTTGGTTGAAAGCATTTGCCATATTTACACTCATAATCATGACCATAAGGAAGTTAACTCCTGGAAAAAGCAATAGAAAAACCCACCACCACGGTTTTTTAGTAATTTTAAGCCAAATAAATAAGTTATACCCCGGTATTGCCGCTTCCCAAATTGGTCGATTTGCTTTTGGAAATAAAATGAAAAGTGAAAGGTAAATGGGTATACAAAAAATTGCTATTACTAATGCGTTCATGTGTTGCGGTTTAAATACCTAAGAGGTCATTCATGGTGAAAACACCTTGTTTTTTATGTAAAAATTCAGCTGCTAATACGCTGCCTAATGCAAATCCCTTGCGGCTTTTAGCTTCGTGGGTTAATTCTATTTTGTCAATGTCAGATGCATAGGTAACGGTGTGCGTGCCGGGTACATTGGGTATACGTTCAGCAGAAATGGGCAGAGACAGCTCTTGCGTTTTTCCATTTTCAGAAAGGAACCAGTCGTTCAAATTACTAGAATTTGAAATTATTTTTTCAGCAGTAGTAATTGCTGTACCACTCGGCGCATCTAACTTTTCGGTATGATGGATTTCGTTTATTGAAGCCGTATATTCCTTGTGGTTTTCCATTAAAGCAGAAAGTTTATCGGTCATTTGCCAAAATAGATTTACGCCTAAACTAAAATTTGAAGCATACAGTAATGCCTGATTTTCAGTTGTACACTTTGCTGCCACTTCTTCAAAATCTGCATACCAAGCTGTCGTTCCAACTGCCACAGGAACATTTGCTTCAAAACACTTAAAGATATTTTGTTTGGCGGCTTCTGGAATGGAAAATTCAATGGCAACGTCACTTGATTGTAGGTCGGCAGGTGCGTAATCGGCATTTTGACTCGTAACCTTTAGCGAAATAGTATGTCCTCTTTCTAGGGCAATTTTTTCAATTTCCTTACCCATTTTACCATAACCTATGATTGCAATATTCATCTTATGTGCAGCTTTATGCTTAAACCTAATGTTGGCTTAAATTGGTGTGGGTTGTATGCTAAATTATTCAAATTCAATATTTCAGGGCGCACTTGCAGTGATAAATCATCACTTACATCAAAGTACATTAGGTGGGCATCAACTGTGGCATCAACAATTTGAATTGCATATACGAGCACTGCACCTATTAATAGAAGTTCGAAGTTTTTTTGGTGTTTTTCCATTTCTGCTTGCACGCCAGATTGAGTCAGTTGAGGATGATTATCTGGTGCGTCAGAATTTGAATCCACCCTAGAGATCAGCGTTTCGCGAAATAACTGGTAGTTCTTATAATTACTAGCCGAGAAATACACAGCGGCTCCACCTATTGCATAAATAAAAGGAACCTTCCAATATTTTTTATTGTAAATCTGGCCTCCTCCGGGAATTAACGATAAGAGTGCGGCTTTTTTTGGTGAATGTTGCGCCGCTAAAAGCGAGTCAGGAATATTTTCTTCTGTTACAATTTTACCTTCCACAGCAACGCTGTCAGCCTGCGCTGAAACCAAGTGGGTGCAAAGTGAAAAAAATAAAATTAAGATTACTCGCATTGCCGCGAAAATAAAGATTAAAAGCCGCTGCATCAGCAGTTTCGCTCAGCGCTTACTGTTTTAATTTCTTAATCAATTCTTCCATTTCAGAAGCGGAAGAAAAATGGAAAACGAGTTTACCTTTTCCTTCAACATCCCGATTTAGAGCAATTTTTGTCGCGTAATCATTTGACAGGGAACTCACCCAGCTTTTTTCTTCAAAAGAAAGGGGAGATGCTTTTTGTCTTTTGCTCGAGTCGGAGTCGGAATTTGAGAGTTCTTTTGACTGTTCTTCGACTTTTCGAACTGAAAGACTATTCTCTAGTATAGAATAATAGAGCCTCATCATTTTCTTTTCATCATCAATACTCAATAATGCACGTGCATGACCCATCGAGAGTTTGCGTTCTTGAAGCCCTTTTTTTATTTCATCAGGCAACTTAAGTAAACGCAGAAAATTGGTAATAGAAACTCGACTTTTCCCAACTCTACTTGCCATTTCTTCTTGAGTTAGGTTGCACTCTTTGATCAGTCGTTCATATGAAACGGCAATCTCAATAGGGTCGAGGTTTTCGCGCTGAATATTTTCAATCAATGCCATTTCCAGCATGGATTGATCATTCGCAATCTTTACGTAGGCCGGAATAGTTGGTAAGCCTGCTAAAGTAGATGCGCGAAATCTTCGTTCTCCAGAAATAAGTTGAAATTGATTATTCCCTACCTTTCGAACAGTAACCGGTTGAATTACACCATGCACCTTAATGGAATCCATAAGGTCTTGCAGTGCTTCAGTGCTGAACTGTTTTCTAGGCTGAAAAGGGTTTGGAGTTATAGATCCTATGGCTATTTCGCTGATGGATCCTGCAACATGACTATCAGCTGCAGAATACTTTGATGTTATATCAGTATCGGCGTTTTCTAATAATGCACTTAAACCTCTACCGAGTGCTCTTTTTTTATTGGCCATTTCCTACTTCGATAATTTTTTCTTCGTCCGTCAATCGAGTTAGATTATTCTTTTGTAGAATTTCCCTCGCCAAGTTAAGATAGTTTACCGCTCCTTTGCATGTTGCGTCAAACATTATCGCGGTTTCACCATGAGATGGCGCTTCGCCCAATTTTGTATTTCTGAAGATAATGGTGTTAAAAACCAATTGCTGAAAGTGCATCTTAACTTCTTCTACAACTTGATTGGCTAATCGAAGACGCTGATCATACATAGTCAACAACATGCCTTCAATTTCAAGGTCTTTATTCAATAAATTTTGAACGATTTTTACCGTATTCAATAATTTTCCTAAACCTTCCAGCGCAAAGTATTCACACTGAACAGGAATAATAACTGAGTCCGCGGCACAAAGTGCATTGACGGTAACCAAACCTAAAGATGGAGAGCAATCAATAATTATAAAATCATAGTCATCCTTAATGTTTGTTAGCGCCATGCGCATCATTTTTTCTCTATTTGGAAGGTTAATCATTTCGATTTCCGCACCAACTAAATCGATATGACCAGGCAGTATGTCAAGGTTAGGAGAGTCGGTATGTAAAACAATATCAGCAGGGTTTATATTATGAATGATACACTCATATATGCTGGTCTTTACATTTTTTGGATCAAGACCTACACCAGAAGTAGCATTTGCTTGAGGATCGGCGTCTACAATAAGTACCTTTTTTTCTAAGGCCCCTAAACTTGCACCAAGATTAATGGCAGTAGTAGTCTTTCCAACTCCACCTTTTTGATTCGCAATTGCTATTATTTTTCCCATTCCTGAGTTATTTTAAAACATTAACTGTCGAAGCAACGCAGTATTTTACTGATATTTAATTTGTTACAGTTCTCTAACAAGTAGTAAAATGAGGTGCTTTTCAATTAGCTAAAAGTACTTTATTTGCACGTGGAGGTATTTCAGTGTTCTCCGCTTTTATACACAATGTTTAAACACAAATTTGTTGACAAGGCATGATTACAATTATTAGTGGAACAAATAGGAAACTGAGCAATAGCTCGATTTTCGCGAAGGAAATAGAGGCCTTATTGATTGGTAAAAACGAAACATGTAAAGTGTTGAATTTGGAGCACTTGCCAAATGATTTTGCCTTTGATAATGAAGTGTATGGAAATTCAGATGCGCCATTGAATGAAATAGCCGAGGAGTATATTTCCAAATCGGACAAATTTGTTTTTGTAATTCCCGAGTACAACGGCAGCTTTCCAGGTGCTCTTAAAGCATTTATCGATGCTTTTTCTCCAGATAGAATTAAAGGAAAAAAAGCCTTATTAATAGGAATATCGAGTGGACGAGCGGGTAACTTGAGAGGCCTTGATCATTTTACAGGGGTTATGAATTACCTGAATATACATGTGCTACCAATGAAAGTAGCTATTAGTCATTGCCATACATTAATTGACTTTAAAACTAAACGGGTAAATAACGAAAAGACAATTGAGCTTTTAAAAGAACAGATCGACCTACTATTGACTAGCTAAAAATTTCCAATAAACCGGGAAGCAGGTTCACTTTCAATGTTTTTCCCTCTCGGTCTAATTTTAGTATGGTGTTTTCTAAGATTGGAACTAGTATTTCTTTTCCATTTCTATGAACTACAATTAAATCTTGAGCAGGGGAGTCTTGAATTTCCTTGATTAGGCCAACTTCAATATCGTTTTCATCAATAAGCAAATAGCCTTGAATTTCATGATGATAGAAATGATTGCCCGTTAGCTTTGGTAACACCGTTAAGGGTAAGAATAGTTTTTTACCAACCAGTTTACGGGCGTCATCAGTTGTGGCAATATCCTCTATTTCTATGCGTGCTTTTCCATTTGCTTGAACAGCAACAGATGAAATAAAAAATGGAACCAATTGTCCATCTAATTCGATGAACACTGATTCCATTTTTGAATATTCTTCCGGAAAACTTACGTCTAATGAAACTTGAAAAGCTCCTTTAAGACCATGCGGTTTGACGATGTAACCTAAGTAGTAACAATCGTCATGCGTCATAATTTAGCCTTCTTTCTTTTCCTCTTCTGCAGCAGGAGTTTCTTCTTTAGAAGATTCCTCAGTGCTAGCTTCAGTTACTTTTTCGGCAACCTCTTCAGCTTTCTCAGTAACAGCTTCTACTACTTCTTCAACAGTTTCTACTACTTCTTCAACAACATCAGTTGCCGTTTCAGCAGCCTCTTCAACTGGAGCTGGAGCCGCTGCAGCTTCTGCTGCTGCATGTAATTCAGCTTCTTTAGCTTGGAACTCAGCAAGACGTTTTTCATTAACCTCTTTTTCAGCGGCTAATCTCTTAGCAGCTTCTGCACCTTCAGCTTTCTTAAGCGTATCAACTTTACCTTCAATCTTGTTCGATTTTTCAGCAACCCATTTTTCAAACTTGGCATCAGCTTGAGCTTGAGTATGAGCACCTTTTAGGACACCCTTATCAAGGTGATTTTTCATCATGATACCTTTGTAAGACAAAATTGCTCTTGCAGTATCAGTAGGTTGCGCACCTGTTTTAACCCAATACAATGCTCTATCAAAATCAATATTGATAATTGCAGGGTTTGTGTTTGGGTCATAATCCCCTAAACGTTCAATGTATTTTCCATCTCTTTTTACACGACTATCCGCAGCTACTATGTAGTAGTATGGATTTCCTTTCTTACCGTGTCTTTGGAGTCTAATTTTTGTAGCCATAATTTTATTTTTTGCGGTTCGAGACCGCGGTTAATAATTTGGGCGGCAAATATCTTATTAATTTTTTGATAAAACTATGCGTATATCATTTATTTCAGGATTAAATTTGAAGGCTTAAATTATGACTAAAGTCCCTGATAATGTGGTGTTTTATGACGGCGTATGCAACTTATGCGACTCCACCGTAAAATTTGTTATCCAAAGAGACGCAAAGAAGAACTTTCTTTTCGCTCAAATTGGTGGAGAAAATTACAATAAGTTAATTGAAGATTACCCAAAATTGGCACAGGTCGATTCAATTCTTTTTTACCATCAAAATCAACTGTACACTAAATCTTCAGCGGCGCTAAAAATAGTAGTTAGATTGGGCGGATTCTGGCACTTGATGAGTGTGTTTTGGTTAGTTCCAAAACGCTTGAGGGATTTTATATACGATGTCATTGCTAAAAACAGGTATAAGGTTTTTGGTCGAAGCGAATCTTGTATAATTCCAGACCGCAAGTATGACGGGCGATTTATTAATTAATTCCCTTTTTAGTGAGTTGCCATTTATCGTTTGAATGTACTTATTACCTTTGTTCCTTTATTAGGTCATTCGCTTGACTATTTTTGTTTCAAATACTATATCTGTGAAAAAGAGATTACTTGTTGCAATACTGACACTATTTGTTGGGTTGTGTGGGTTCGCCCAAGAAAAAATGACAGAGGATGAGCGGAAAAAGGTGCTAAAACAAGCTCGTGCCTATTTTCAAATGGAAGAGTTTACAGATGCTTTTAAGTTGTATTCAATGTTGCACGAAGATGATACCAACGATGCTAGAGTAAATTTTGAATTAGGAATGACTATATACGAAGGGTCGTTCAACAAGCTTGCTGCAAAAAAATATTTAGAAAAAGCTGAACGTGATGGTAATAGAGAAGATATGCCAGAGTTGTTCTATTACATGGGTAGGGTTTATCATTTAGAGCATGACTTTCTATTCGCAACGGCTTCTTATTCTACCTATATGGCCGAAGCATTGCCGCCAGGTAAGCAAGGAAAACTGCGTGAAAAAGAAGTACAGGCTTACATTCAACAATGTGAAGAAGGTAAGGACCTGATGGAAGAAAGTGAGGATATTTTAGCAAGCGTAGAAACTAATGAAAAGAATATTCATAAGTATTTTTTGGAAGATGGAAGCTTTGTGAAAATTGAGAACTTGGGTGAAGAGGTAAACTCTGCATTTTCAGAATATGGACCAATTATTATGGAGAAAGGAGAGACTTTGTTATTTACGTCTCGACGAGAAGCTTCAACAGGTGGTTTACTATACACCGATGGAGAATATTTTGAAGATATTTATGTAGCAAAAAAGAAGTTTGGAATTTTTACAGAAGTTCAGAACATAAACAACATGGATGTTTTTGATAATGTAATTCGTAATTCTGAAAAACACGATGCAACAGTATCAATCTCCTCAGATGAAAAGGAATTATACTTATACAAAGACAACCAGATAGAACACGTCAATTTCAATGGTGAGAATTGGGTGCAGCCAGCAAAGTTTAGTGAAGAATTTAGCCGAACCGGTTCGCAGGTAACTTCTGCTACAATTTCACCCGATGGATCTTACATGATTTTAAGTGCAACACGCTTTGACTGTATTGGCGGAAGGGACTTATATATTAGTGAAAATATTGGAGAAGATGATTGGGGAGAGCTTAAAAATATTGGGCCAGAATTAAATACCATTCAAGATGAAGATTCACCTTTTATGCTTAATGATACCACCTTATACTTTAGCTCCAATGGACACTCGTCTATTGGTGGCTACGATATTTTTGTTTCCTACTTGAGGGGCGAAAAATGGAGCACACCAGAAAATTTGAAAATTCCAATTAATAGCCCATACGATGAAATCAATTATTTGGGTGGACATGATGGGTCGTATGCGTTTGTTGCTTCAAACCGGCAAGGAGGTTTTGGCGCTTTTGACCTGTACATGATAACTGAGGGCTCGGAGGAAGAAACTGATGATGAAATGCTAGCTAATATAGGAAAAAAAGTTGCTTCGGTATTAATTATTGACAGTATCGTTTTACTTGAAAACGGATCAATAGACTCCACGTATAGAGCTGAGTTAGATGAAAAGGTTGCGCTTATGCAAGCTAATGATGGAATTACAGCGGAAATTTATGGTGCTGCACTTCCGGGAGAAGACAAGGACATGGCCAGAAAAAGAGCATTAAAAGCTTACAACTATATGGTTAATCAGGGGATTTCAGAGGATAGATTAACTGCAAATTACCCAGGAAAAGATGCAATTGATGGAAAGGAAAAGACGGAAGACGCCGGAGGGCCTTTTGTTGCGAAGTATGAACAAACGATTCACTTTGGTACGAACGCTAAACTAGTTACGGAATACAGTAGAGGCAAGCTCGTTGCGTTTTTAGATTACATGAAAGATAAACCAGATGCTAAAGTTTATCTAAGCGGGCATTCTGATCATGTAGGAAATGAAAAATACAATCTAGAGTTGTCTAAAAAACGAACCGATTCTGTTGAAGAATACTTGAGAAGCCAAGGAATTAAACAAGACATTAGAAAAGAATATTTTGGTGAATCTACACCAAGGTTTTCTCAGGAAGAAGTTCAAAATGACCCTAACAAGTTGATTTTAAATAGAAGGGTAAATATTGTAGTATTTTAATCATTTTATAATTAAACATGAAGTTATTAGAAGGAAAGGTTGCTATAATAACCGGTGCCTCAAGAGGAATAGGAAGGGGAATAGCTGAAAAGTTTGCCCTGTCAGGTTGCCATGTAGCGTTTACTTATTTATCGTCTGATGAAAAGGCAAAGCAGCTCGAAAATGAGCTGAAAGCATTTGGTGTTGAAGCAAAGGGTTATAAGTCGGATGCTGCTAAATTCGATTCTACAGAAAAACTAATCGCTGATGTACTTAAAGATTTTGGTGGTAGAATTGATGTGGTTGTCAATAATGCAGGCATTACCAAGGATAATTTGTTAATGAGAATGACTGAAGAAATGTGGGATGATGTGGTTAACATTAACATGAAGTCAGTTTTTAATATGACCAAAGCAGTTCAGCGAACCATGCTCAAACAACGCGAAGGTTCAATCATCAATTTAAGCTCTGTAGTCGGCGTAAAAGGAAATGCAGGACAATCTAACTATGCAGCTTCTAAGGCTGGGATTTTAGGGTTTACGCGCTCTATAGCGCTGGAATTGGGATCTCGAAATATTCGTTGCAATGCAATAGCTCCAGGTTTTATAGAAACTGAAATGACCGGAAAACTTCCCGAGGATATGGTGCAACAATGGCGTGATGCTATTCCATTAAAGAGAGGGGGAACTCCTGATGATGTTGCTAATTTAGCTTTGTTTTTGGCTTCTGATATGTCGGGATACATTACTGGTCAAACGGTTAATGTCGATGGTGGAATGTTAACTTCTTAAAACAAGTTTATCAATACGTAATATTAATAAATGTGCAATTTTGGAAGCCCTTACAAGGGCTTTTTTTTATGATTCAATTTGGAGAAAATATTTCATGGCTTTTGCCATTATTGATTTTTAGTGCTGGCAGCTCTGTTGCCCTTTACTTTTTTAAACCAGATGGCTATTCAAATAAAGTCAGAATTGGTTTAGCTGCGCTGCGCTTCGTTATTTTGTTTTTAATTGGACTATTTCTCTTAGACCCCCTTGTAAAATATGTGAGTTCCGAAGAGGAGAAACCGCTGTTTTTAATAGGAATAGATCAGTCCGAATCCATACTAGCAAATAAAGATAGTAGTCAAATAAAAGAGCTTATTAATAGCTTGAAAGAGAATGTTAAAACTATTGATAACGTAGAATTAAACGTGATTGGGTTTGGAAATGAAGTTGTTGAAAGCTCCACTTTTTCTGAGAAAGGCACCAATATTTCTGCTTATTTGAAATATGTAGACGACAATTTTAGTTTTAGAAACATCGCTGGTCATGTTTTGCTTAGTGATGGTATTTATAATTTGGGTGTAGATCCAGATTATGTAGATTTAAAAACAAAAACTCCAATAGATATTATTGCCCTTGGAGATACCTCCAAAAGACCCGATCAAAAAATTATTGAAACGCGCTATAATAAAATTGTGTACTTGGGAAATAAATTCCCAATTCACGTGTCGATACAGTCCAATTTTTTAAAGGGAAAATCATCTGTTTTAAGAATAAATTCGTCATCTGGTGAAAGTTTCACCAAAGAATACAGCTATAATTCACAGAGTGAAATACTCAAATTTAAGGTGGAATTTGAGGCGAAAAAAGTAGGAATTCAGCTCATTACAGTGCAATTAGATGAAATAGATGGAGAGTCAAACACCGTAAACAACAGAGTGGTAATACCTGTGGAAGTGTTGGATGTTAAAGAACAAGTAGCACTAATTTATCATACACTTTCTCCTGATATTGGTGCTATTCAGAAGGTAATAGCCAAGAATGAGAATTTGGATGTAGACCTGATCAACATCTCTGAACTTTCAATTGACTTGATGAATAGTTTAAAGGATAAATACAATGGCTTGATATTATATCAGTTGCCAAGCACTACCAATAAAATAAACGCGAATTTGTTAACTGCTATTTATTCCTCCGAATTGCCAACGATGCACCTTGTAGGTAAACAGGTAAATATCAATCAATTTATTTCTTTAAATCCTGGTATTGCAATTAAAGGAAATAGGAGTGGTATGGTAAACTATACAACTGGTGGGCTGAATTCTAATTTTAGCTTGTTCAACCTTCCTAAAGAAAGTGCATCCATTATTAGTGAATACCCACCCGTTCAAGCGCCTTTTGGCGAGTATGTTTTTAAAGGTAAAAGTTCAACTGTTCTTTTTCAGAAAATCGGAAACGTTCAATCGGAAATTTCGTTGTGGACTTTTGTTGAGTTTAATGGCAAGAACTCCATATATGTAATGTGCGAAGGGTTTTGGAAGTGGCCGCTTGCTGAGTATCGCATTAACGGTAACACGGATTTATTTACCAACCTTATAAAAAGCAGTATTGGGTATTTATCTGTAAAAAAAGATAAGAGTCGATTAAGGGTTTATGCGGCAACGAACTATGTGAATTCTGAAGAAATAGTTTTAAAAGCAGAATTGTACAATGACTTATACGAACCTATAAATGACCCAAATATTGAACTAAAATTAATCAAGAACGACAGCCTGAATTATGAATACAGTTTTGATAGAAGTGAAATTGGTTACACACTGAATATGGGAGCATTAAATGCAGGAATCTACAGATATGAAGCAAAAACCAACATAAATGGCGTCGAAATCACTAAATCTGGGCAATTTTCAGTTTCTGAAGTAAATGTGGAACTCGCCAATCTAGAGGCAAATCACAACGTATTGTTTAAACTATCTGAAAAGAGTGGAGGGCAGTTTTATTTGCCAAGTGAGTTTCAAAAGTTGACTTCAAAATTAAAAAGTCAAACTTTTAGTTCCATTCTTTACAACCAAGTCAACTTTCGAGATTTAATTGACTTTAAGTGGTTTTTTGCATTGATTATTTTCTTGCTCGGAATCGAATGGTTGGTGCGTAAAAGAGAAGGGTTTCTTTAGCTCATTTTTCTTGCCCTAAGCATTTCTCTTTTGCCTGGAGGGCCAGGTAAGCGCTCAACTTCAAAACCAATTTCAATCAAACTTCGTCTCACACTTCCTTTTGCACAATAGGTAACAAAATAGCCGCCAGTTCGCAGCATTTCATGCATTTTATAAAGGATAGGACTTTCCCATAAAAAAGGCTGAACCCTTGGGCCAAAAGCATCAAAGTAAATAACATCAAACTTTTTCAAACTACTGAATTGCTCTATGTTGGATTCAATTTTATTCAGTACAAAATTTGGTGTTAATTCTGAAGCGCTGTTCCATTTTGATGTGTGAATTTTCTTGAATAAATCAGCAGCTTTTTGCACGTTTATCGCAGCAACATAATTGCAACTTTCAATCTGCTCCTCTGATAAAACTGTATTTTCAATTCCAGTATAGTCAATAGCTACTGCATTTTCTATTGACCAAAGTGCAGTGAGTAAGCAATTTAAACCTGTTCCTAGACCCATTTCAAATACGGAAACCGTGTTAAGGTTGTTTTTTGAAATAGTCGTCTCTAGTCCAGTCTTTATGAAAACGTGCACCGCTTCTTGAATTGCGCCATGTCGAGAATGGTAAGTCTCGTCTAATTCTGGATGGAAAAATGAGGTACTACCATCACCTGTTATTATGGTTTCTAGTTTAGTCATTCAGGTGATTGATGTATTGTCTTAAATCTTGAAAAAAGTCAAAAAATATTCCTTCTAGCTCTTCTTTATTTGATGCTAAAACAATTCCTGCTTGATTCAGGTTTGATTCGAACTTCGTCCTTGAGTGAATGCCATTAAATACCATGTCAATGGTTTTCAATTCTCCGTATTTGTATAGAAGGTTATTGGCAACCATATAGCTGTAAAACCGTCTTCCTTTTTCAGGAATATGGACCCATTCTTGCTCTATTAGACTATAAATTGAATTTGCAAAATCGGGCAAATTGCTGACATGAAATTTATTCCAATGTTGAGCCAAGAAATAATCAAAGTAAATATCTACCGCAACACCTGCGTATTTACCAATAGTAGGGCGTATCAACTTGGTGGCTGCTCTAAACTTCGGGTGTTCATCTGTAAACGTGTCAATCTTGCGATGCATGTACACGCCTTGAATTATTTCTTCAGGAAGGTGGTCAAATTTGTTTCCCCTCAAATAATCTGCGATATAGTTACCAATCACCAAATTCGTATTCTCTCCGGCAAGATAAATGTGCGCAAGGTGATTCATTGTGCAAATTTAAGCTTTGGCGTAATGCTTGTGTTTGATAACATGTTTTATTTGCCTTATGATTAAAAAGAATTTAATTTTTGCCATTTTACTCTGTACGTTGGGCTCGACATATTTGACTGCTCAGGAGTATTTAGATCATATGTCCGATGTAACATGGACTTTTTACAACAGAAACATACAGTCCTTTAATAATCAGCAGCTTGGAGAATCCCTAAAATATGGTTTGGACAATGATTACGTTGATAATCTTATTTCTGAAGACCACCCCATGTACCATCAAGTGAGTTCTTTTTATAAAGAGACCTATTCTTTAATAGACTTTAATAAAACAATCAATAAGCCATACTATAAACTCGATTTCGATAAGGACCAATCGCTTACCATACAAGAAGTTCTAATCTATCTTGCTGAAAAGTATTCTGCTTTTTTTGAGGGGCCAGAACAATATGGTTACGTTTCAAAAGAAGATGCCATGAAACGAATTGAAGAGTTTGAGTTAAAAACATCGCACAAATTGATTTTAAAAGAACGCTGGTATTTTCATAATAATAGAGGAAAAATAGTTTCGAGAATTATGGATATTGGTTTGATACCTGATAATTCTAAATCCAATACGGTTGCATTATGGATTGATTTTAGTTACATGAAACTTGATAATATGGAGCGAATACAGCCTAATAATATTGAGGGAATCGTCAACATTACTGAGTACTTAGGTCAACAAACTTTTACCAGAGATTTTTATAAAGTGAATTACTCGACTTACGAAGATCAAAAGAAGCTGTATAAATATACTACCCAAGTGGATGCTTATTTTTGGAAATACGAGTTAGATAATCAGTTTCGAGCGTATAAACTGGATAAAAGCATTAAGAAAAAATGGAAAAAAAACAGGGTGAAGACCGATGAGCTGTTTGGTTATGTAAATGAAAATAAGGAAAGAATAGGGAAGTGGGAGGTTCGAAATTTCGAAGGTAAAAAAATGGCTCAGTTTTCTATTTCAGAGGATAAGGCCGAAGGGCCTTACGAGCTATATCACTCTAATGGAAAGGTGAAAGAAATGGGAACGCTATTACAAGGTCGAAAAAATGATACGGTTTTCACTTTCAATAATTCTGGAAATAGACTTGGATGGCAGGTCTATAAACTGGGTCTTTTAGAGGGTAATACGAAATTTTATTATCAAAACGGTAATTTACACTCTGAGTGCCAATTCAAAAATGATTCTCTAGTTGGTAAATTCAACAGTTTTTATGCAGACGGAGCTCCATACTCTAGCGGTGAGTGTCGCAGAGGCTATTTCTATGGAACATGGACTATAAATGTAAAGTTGAATGAGGTAATGTGCGGATATTTGCAAGATGAGAACAATTATAGTCAACTTTCTAGCTTTTTCGAGATGAATGCCTTGGACGATTGTGTCGCCTCATTTGACATGTATTTTAAGCATAAAATTGACAGGGGGTGTTATCGAGGAATCTGTGTCATTCCGGAGTTTAACAGTTTAATTCGCTAAAACTTTTCTACCACGCCTAAGCCAAAAAGCGCAAAATCATATTTACAGGGATCTTCTGGGTTAAATTTCCTAAGTTGATCTGTAATTTCAGTCACTGTTTTCCAGTCGTTTTGTTTTCTTTTGAGTAAACCCAGTTTTCTAGAGGTATTGCCCGTATGTACATCCAAGGGTAGCATTAAATCGCTCATTTTAATCTCTTTCCATATACCAAAATCGACTCCCTTTTTATCCTTTCTAACCATCCAACGCAAATACATATTCAACCTCTTGCAAGCACTGTTTTTTGTAGGGTTGCTAACGTGTTTTCTGGATTTTTGTGGCGGAGCTGTACTGTCTAAATTGAAAAACAAGTGCTGAAAATTGGAAATTCTCTCAAAATTATTTTTACCATGAGAGAAGGATTTTTCAAGTCCTCCATGTTTTGAATAAACTTCCTTTAAGCCGCCTAAGAAAAACTGAAAGTCTATTGAATTGAAGGTGCGATGCACAAAGCCATCATAGAAAAAATCATTGGTTTCGTTTTCTTTTAAAAACTGATAGGGTTGCCATTCCATAAACTCCATCATTTTAGTGGCGTTTGCGAGAATGGTCTTTCGTTGTCCCCAAGCTATAGTCGACGCTAAAAAACCGGCGATTTCAATATCTTCTTTTTTCGAAAACTTATGGGGGATTTGGATGGGGTCCTCTTCGATAAAATCGGGCCGATTGTACAGCTCGACTTTTTCATCTAGAAATGGTTTTATTTCCTTTTTATTCAACGATTACTCCGTCTTGAATGGTAAGTTTTCTATCTGCCATATCTGCTAGCTCATCATTGTGCGTTACAATAATAAAGGTTTGGTTAAATTTCTTTCTCAGCTCAAAAAACAAATCGTGCAACTCTTTTGCATTTTTAGAATCTAAATTTCCGCTTGGCTCATCAGCCAATACCACTGATGGTTGATTTATTAGCGCTCTAGCTACTGCAACTCTTTGCTGTTCACCACCAGATAATTCAGCAGGCTTGTGATCTGCTCTGTGTTCTAATTTTAAAAACTTAAGATACTCCAGCGCACTTTTCTCTGCTTCTGTTTTGCTTTTTCCAGCTATATATGCAGGGATACATACGTTTTCTATGGCCGTAAACTCGGGAAGTAACTGATGGAATTGAAAAATGAATCCAATTTCTTTGTTCCTAAATGCAGCAAGCTTTTTGTTATTTAAGCGTGTAATATCTGTTTCATTAATAAACAAATTACCACTATTGGGCTTGTCCAAGGTACCTAAAATTTGAAGTAGAGTTGTTTTTCCTGCTCCCGAAGCACCAACAATACTGACTATTTCGCCCTTTTTTACTTCTAGGTTTAGGTCGTTAAGAACTTTAAGTTCTCCGTAATTTTTTGAAATATTCAATGCTTTTATCACGATTCAAAAATAAAGCTTCATATCAATCTCGTTCTTCTTTATTCGGATCTTTCAATTCACCGTTTTTTAGTGCCCTAAAAAATTCCGCCCAAGCAAAGGGATTAAAAATTGTCATCGGAGGCGGCTGTCCTGCATAGTACATGCGCTCCATATACATTTGATTCGATTGTTTGTAGTTTATACTGCCCCAATTCGGAACGCCAGTAACTTTATCTCTTAGTTCGGCTTGTTCTAAGTTTCTGCGCGCACGCTCCATATCGTCGGGCGGAATGTACAACTCAAGGAATGCCTCTCTAAAATCCTCTTTACTGGGCCAAGGAAAAATCACTGCTTCTGGTAAATTGTAGGTGTCACGACTAAAAAGTTGAACCAGCGTATAGCGTTTTGTGGATAAGGTATCGGGAATGGTGCATTGAAATGGTTTATAACCGATGCAAGTAAATTGAATAGTGTCTCCTTGATGCGCCACGAAGGAAAATGCTCCCCTGTAATCGGTCGAGGTTCCTTTTTGCCGATTCACGACAATAATATTTACCCAAGGAACAGGGGTTAAACTATCTGCATCCAAAAAAACTCCCGAAAACTGAATCAAGGTAGAATCCCTCTTAATTACCTGCGCTTGAGCAAGGAAAGAAGTCGACAGAATGAAAATGAGCGTTATTAATCTGCTTTGCACAGTCAAATGTAATTTATGGTAGGAAACAGCGCATTAAAAACGGTGTTGTAAAACGTAAAAACATTAATAAATGAAGCTTGATTCATATTCTCTTGTGTTACCCACTTTGTCTGAGAGAACAATTTTAAGGGTATGTATGCTATTGCTTTTTTCAACTTTATCCAATTCAAAAAACAATTGTTTCCGGTTTTTTTCATATTCCACAAGCGTCCATTTTCCATTAATAAATGCCTCGTAACGGCCTAAACCAGAAATATCATCCGAGCAGCGGAAATACAGTCTTTTTGAGCTTTGGTAAGTAGCTCCAGGAATAAAATTCTTAGCACTTATTTTTGGTGGGTTTTGGTCAATAAATACGGTGTACGGTCCAAAACTCCTTGTTTTACAGGTAATCTGATTGCTTTCTACTTTTCCACCTTCTGCAGCTAGTACTTGCATTTTTTCGTTTAGCGATACTACTACAGCCTTTTTTTGATCTTCGAGAGGTAAGTGAGAAAGATTAAATCCTAAATCCATGTAATCGTTAAGTGGATCAAACAAGGAATTTATATGTGCTATGGGCGTTGCACAGCGACCAATTGCAGGAGCGTAGGAAATATTCAGTGGTGTATTTTGATACAAGCAAGTTGCAGGGAAATTTATGCTTACAGTAGAATCCTTGTATTGATTTTCTTTCCCATAACGCAGCATTGTAAGTGGTTCGGTTTGAGAATAGGACAGGGAATTTGAGTTCGACATTACCTTAAAATTAATGACAGAACTGTTTCCGTTGTAGTCTCTGATTATGTACTTCATGGCTACAGTATCGTCTTTCAAGAAAAATAATTCTCCGTTATTGATTACGTCGCTGTACGTATTTAGTTTATTACCTGGAAGTAAATAACTGCGCTGAATTTTTCTTCTCTTTTTAGTGGCTTCGTGAAAATCCATATGGGCATTAATGCACCTAGAATGATCAAAGTCAAGACTGTCCAGTTGGTGCTTATAAACCAATTGGTTTTCTTTGAATAACTCTATAGAATATATCCCAAAATTGAAAGGCGAGCCTGTAAACTTATCGCGTGTGTAAATGCCAAACCCAATTTTCCCATTTACACTAATATACTGTCCAGCCTCCAGTTCGAATTGCTTTCCATTGCCAACTGTTTTCAAAATTCGTTTTTCATTTTTGCCATTAACATTGCTAGTCGTGCTTAATGGGTAAATTCCAATAGCATAAATTTTTGGTGCGATATTGTCCTTGATTTCAAAGCCAAAAAGCAAGGGGTTTATAGGGTGTTCGGTTTTGGTATTTCGGATTTCAAAGTGCAAGTGTGGTCCAGCTGAGCCGCCTGTATTTCCAGAATAACCTATAATATCGCCTTTGTCAACCGTTAAGTTTGTTTCCGTTAGGCTCGAATCAAATTGAAATACTTGTTGACCATATTGAATGTCTCTAGCCAAACCTTGAAAGGAGCCATAAAATTTTCTTAAGTGCGCATATACCGAAGTGAATCCATTTGGGTGGGTAATGTAGATTACTTTTCCATAACCGCCTTCTGAAACGGCTATTCGGCTCACATAACCACTGTCAATTGCATAAATAGGTAGTCCAACTTTTCCTTGAGTTCTGATATCTAGGCCAGCATGAAAGTGTCCAGGTCGTAACTCACCAAAATTTCCGGATAGCTGCAAGGGAATATCCATGGGCGATCTGAAGTTTGTAGTTGACTGAGAAACAGCGGTAAAGCAAACAATCAAGTAAAAAAAGGTGGCAATAATAAATTTCATAAAATGAATATATTTTTTCAAAATTACCCCAGTCTAATATCGCGCCAATGTTTAATTCGAATAGCTATGCACAAAAAGAACTTAAAAACTTGCTTTCTCTGAATTAGCCTGCTAAATTTGTGGAGCATTAAGTTGGGTAAAATGACTACAAATAGTGTTGAGAAAATTGGAGAAAAAGTTGATCGTTTGATATCTGCCTATCACAGTAATATCAAGGAATTAGAAAGCTTACGTGCTGAAAATTCCAAACTGCGAAATACCATAAAAAATACAAGCGCAAAATCGGATTCAAGTAGCTTTGAAAATGAGCAAATTAAGAAGAAGGTGGATGCGCTTATTTCGGAATTGGACAAGTGTGTTAAACTAATTGAAAAGTAAATGGGGGTAAAAACTGTTGAAGTTCAAATAGGAAAACGGTCTTATCCCATAGAAGTGGAAAACGAAGACGAGGAGACTAAGGTCAAGATTTCTGCTCAAATGATTAACGAGAATATCAAAAAACTCAAAGGAAATTACGTAGTAACAGATTATGTAGATTTACTAGCAATGACGGCATTGGAATTGGCTAACAGTTCTGAAAATTCCGAAAAACTAGAAAATGCTGCAGTTAATAAATTAATGCAAAATGAGTTGGAAGAGTTGAGCGACAAACTTGACCAAGCTCTTGATGCATAGACGTTCTTAAATTATTATCTACTTCGGTAGAATTTTTTGCCCGCATAATTGCGTTTTGTAAACTCAACATTTTAAACGTTGGGGATGTAAAGCTTAGAGTAAAAGAAGGCCTGTTTATCGCGCTTAGGCGTTGAGATTCCTTTATTGGGACACTGGACTCTTGAGCTTGGATAGTTTGCATTCCATTCTTGTACTTTTTTGGAGTTTACAAGAACTTTTTATGCGGGCATTTTTTTTAACTAAAACTAAAAATGGATATTATAAGTATAGTAATAGGGTTGTTGCCAGGTGCCGTTGCAGGTGCTGTTGGCGCTAACATAATGCTCAAAAAGAGCTCCCAACAAAAGGCAAATCACTTTCTAGAAGATGCAAAGGCAGAGGCTGAAGTAGTCAAGAAGGATAAAATTCTTCAAGCAAAAGAGAAGTTTTTGCAGCTCAAAAGCGAGCATGAGAAAACGATTAACGAAAAGAATAATAAAATGACTCAGGCGGAGAATAGAATTCGTCAAAAAGAGGAAAGCCTAAACAAAAAGCTCAAAAGTGCTAATCAGCAAGAGTCTGATTACAACCGCAAGCAATCGCGATTGAACGAACGACTTTTAGTACTTGAAGAAAAAGAAAAGGAACTGACTAAAGTGCATGCTGAACATGTTCAAAAACTGGAACAAGTTTCAAACTTGAGTGCTGAAGAAGCGAAAGCTGAAATGACAGAAGCCTTGAAAGAAGAAGCGCGCACAAATGCAATGGCGCTTATTCAAGAAATGACTGAAGAGGCTAAAATCAACGCCAATAAGGAAGCGAAGAAAATAGTAATTCAAACCATACAACGAGTTGCAACTGAGCACGCAATTGAAAATTCGGTTTCTGTTTTTAATATTGAAAGCGATGATGTAAAAGGCCGCATTATTGGTCGAGAAGGAAGAAATATTAGGGCATTGGAAGCTGCTACTGGTGTGGAGATTATTGTTGATGATACTCCTGAAGCAATTATATTAAGTTGCTTTGATCCCGTGCGAAGAGAAATAGCGAGATTATCGCTGCATCAATTGGTAACAGATGGGAGAATACACCCTGCTAAAATTGAGGAGGTAGTAGCCAAAACTCAAAAGCGAATTGAAGAAGAAATTGTAGAAGTTGGAAAACGTACTGCAATTGATTTAGGAATTCATGGATTACATCCTGAATTACTTAGAATGGTAGGGAGAATGAAGTATCGATCTTCTTACGGACAGAATTTGTTGCAACACTCTAGAGAAGTTGCAAACCTATGTGCCACAATGGCTTCGGAATTAGGACTCAATACTAAAGTGGCAAAACGAGCAGGACTATTGCATGATATTGGAAAAGTTCCAGATGATGAACCAGAATTGCCGCACGCAATTTTAGGGATGAAAATCGCTGAAAAACATGGCGAGAAAGCTGACGTATGTAATGCTATCGGAGCTCACCACGATGAGATTGAAATGACATCAATGATATCTCCTTTAGTTCAAGTATGTGATGCTATTTCAGGCGCAAGACCAGGTGCTAGGAGAGAAGTGGTTGAGTCGTACATTCAACGATTGAAAGATCTTGAATCCTTAGCCATGAGTCATGCTGGAGTTGAGAAAGCATACGCTATTCAGGCAGGTAGAGAATTACGAGTAATGGTCGATTGTGATAAAATTGACGATAAACAAGCTTCTGAGTTGAGTTATAAAATCTCTACAAAAATCCAAGAGGAAATGACTTATCCAGGACAAGTAAAAGTTACCTTAATTAGAGAGACCAGAGCGGTATCCTACGCTAAATAGACCAATGAACAGAATTACGGGAAAACGAGTCTTGGTTACTGGAGGCGCTGGATTTATCGGTTCTAATCTGTGCATCGACTTGGTAAAAGAAAACGATGTTGTTTGCTTAGATAGTTTTATAACCGGAAGACGAGAAAACATTCAATCCATAAAGGACAATGCTAATTTCACCTTAATCGAAGGTGACATTAGAAACGAAGAAGATTGTCGAAAGGCACTCGAAAGCGTTGATGTAGTTTTGCATCAAGCTGCTTTGGGATCAGTTCCCAGATCAATTGAGAACCCAATCCTCACTAATAGTATAAACATTGATGGATTTTTAATGCTATTGAGTCTTGCACAAAAAATGGGCATAAAACGATTCGTTTATGCTGCAAGTTCCTCAACGTATGGAGACCATCCCAGTTTGCCGAAGATAGAGGAACATATTGGAAAGCCATTGTCTCCATATGCTGTAACCAAATATGTGAATGAGTTGTACGCCAAAGTATTTTGCGATTTGCACGGTATGGAAGTGATTGGATTGCGATATTTTAACGTATTTGGTCGACACCAAGATCCAGACGGCGCATATGCTGCTGTAATTCCAAAGTTCATAAAAGCATTTTTATCGGGGGCATCTCCAACTTTACATGGTGATGGCGAACAATCGCGAGATTTTACTTATATCGAAAATGTTATTCAAGCAAATCACTTGGCTGGAATAACAAATAATGAAAAAGCGATTGGCGAAGTATTTAATGTGGCTTTTGGTCACAGAACAACAGTAAATGAATTGATAGCAGCCTTAAAAGTTAATCTGTCGAAAATGGATAGTTCAATTTCTGATATTGAGATTGATTATATAGCTGAAAGGCAAGGTGATGTAAAGCATTCTTTAGCATCAATAGAAAAAGGGAAAAGCTTGTTGGGTTACGATCCTCAATATTCAATAGAAAAAGGATTAGAAGAAGCAATAAATTGGTATTTCGAATATTTTAAAAATAAAGTACATGGCTAAGAAGGAGATAACTTTTGCAATTGTAGGGTACGGACACATAGGCAAACGCCACGCATCTATGGTTTCTGGTAATGACGAAGGTAAAGTAGTTGGCGTTGTAGAGCCTATGGATGACAGAAGAGCCGATGCAGAAGCCAATGAAGGTGTTAAAGCATTTAAGACCATTGCAGAACTATACGAGGCTGGAGTTACTCCGGATATCATAAACATTTGTACACCAAACGGATCGCATGCCAAGTTAGCTTTAGAGGCATTGGAGAAACGCGCGCATGTGGTTATAGAAAAGCCAATGGGCTTAACCAAGCAAGAGTCTGAAGAAGTTATTTACCGAGCATTGCAAGTAAGCAAGCAAGTTTTCTTGGTTAAACAAAATCGCTACAGTCCCACATCGGTATGGTTAAAATCCATAATTGACGAAGGTCGATTGGGTAAGGTCTTCATGGTTCAGCTAAACTGTTACTGGAATAGAGACAACCGCTATTACAAACCTGGGGGCTGGAAAGGCACCTTGAATATGGATGGTGGTACTTTATTCACCCAATTCAGCCATTTTGTAGATATTATGTATTGGTTGTGCGGAGATATCAAAAACATTGAAGGTAGAAGTACCAATTTCAATCACCCTTCTACAGAATTTGAAGATACTGGTGTTGTGAATTTTGACTTTGTGAATGGGGGAATGGGTTCTATGAATTTCTCTACCTCAATTTGGGGGCAAAATCTAGAAAGTAGCATCACCATTATTGGTGAAAAAGGTTCGGTAAAAGTTTCAGGTCAATACATGGATAAAGTAGAGGCTTGCCATGTAGAGGATTATGTAATGCCTGAATTGGCTCCTGCAAATCCACCAAATGATTATGGCGATTACAAAGGATCTGCTGCTAATCACCATTACATTATTCAAAATGTAATTGACGTTATTGCAGGTAGAGCTGAGATTGCGACCAACGCCCTTGAAGGCATGAAGGTGGTTGAAATGATCGAAAGAATGTACGAGAAAATTAGAACCAACTAATTTGTCGGGATTAAAGAAATATAATATGGCTGCTAATGTATTAGTGGCCATTTTTTTGTTCGAATTTTATAGAAATTCGTAATTCTCAGCTTGACTGGAAGTCTCAACCTAATATTAAAGCTAGCTTTGGATTAAACTTGGCAACGTCATCAGAATTATGAATTACACAAAAGTTACAAAGCAGCATTTCGAAGATTTAAAAGCAATTGTTGGAGCAGAATATGTTTCTATAGACAAAGAGCAATTGATTGAATACGGGCACGATGAAACAGAAGACTATTCGTTTCCCCCAGAAGTGCTGGTGAAACCAGCTAATGCGAACGAAATCTCAGCCATTCTAAAACTTGCTAATGCCGAAAATATTCCGGTAACTCCAATAGGTGCTAAAACCGGATTAAGTGGTGGAGCCTTGTCGCTTTATGGTGGAATTGGATTGAGTTTAGAACGATTGAATCGCATTCTAAAAATCGACGAAAAGAACTTACAAGCAACCGTTGAACCAGCTGTAATAACGCAAGTTTTTCATGATGAGTGTAAAGAATTAGGGTTGTTTTACCCGCCAGATCCAAGCAGTTGGGGATCTTGTTTTATCGGCGGTAATTTAGCCTACAACTCAGGCGGTCCAAAAGCGGTAAAATATGGCGTTACCAAAGATTATGTGCTGAACCTCGAAGTGGTTTTACCTAACGGCGATATCATTTGGACGGGTGCCAACGTTTTGAAAAATTCAACAGGTTATAACCTTACTCAACTTATGGTAGGGAGTGAAGGCACGCTTGGAATTATCACTAAAGCTGTTTTTAGATTGATTCCTTATCCAACACAAATTTTAACCATGCTGGTGCCATTTGATTCTCCTGAAAGTGCCTGTGAAGCCGTTTCAGCTGTTTTTAGAGCAGGTTTAACGCCTTGTGCTATGGAGTTTATGGAACGCGATGCGTTGGATTGGACGATTCCGTATGTTGATGATTTTAATATTGAAGTAGCCGATTCCGTGCAAGCGCATTTGCTCATAGAAGTGGACGGAAACGAACTAGAGGTGTTGTACAAAGAATGTGAGCAGATTTCTGAAATAATGCTCGCTCATGGAAGTGGAGAAGTTTTGTTTGCGGATGACGCAGCCCAGAAAGACGCGCTTTGGAAACTGAGACGCAGAGTAGGAGAGGCCGTAAAATCACATTCTATTTACAAAGAAGAAGATACCGTTGTACCTCGATACGAAATGCCCAAGCTATTAGCTGGAGTAAAAGAAATTGGAAGCCGATACGGTTTTAAATCGGTTTGTTACGGTCATGTTGGTGACGGAAACCTACACGTTAACATTGTAAAAGGCGAGATGTCTGACGACGATTGGAACAACAAACTGACCCAAGGCATTCGAGAGATTTTTGAATTAACAAAGTCCTTAGGAGGAACTATTTCTGGCGAACACGGTATTGGTTATGTGCAAAAAGGTTATTTGGATATTGTGTTTTCTGAAGCTGAAATTGCTATTCAAAAAGGAATTAAAAAGCTGTTCGATCCTAATGAAATTTTGAATCCTGGGAAGGTTTTTGATTAAATACTTAGTAATACTCGCAGCAGTCGTTGGTAAGTGTTTGTAAATGGTTTTATCAGTTAAATGTCTGATTATAAGAATGTAGTGAAAATACAAGAAATAACCTATATGCGAAATATGCGTCCCTTTTTTTGAAAAGGTTACTTTAGCCAGTTGTTGGGCTTAATGAAAAGAACAGAAACGAAATCTGCTATAACCATATTAACCGTTTTACTATTGACAGCATGCAGCTTCAATAAAATGTATCTCCAGCCGACAAAGGCTCCTTCGCTTCCACAAGACAGAGACAAGGTAACTTTGACTTCGACCACGGCAAAAGATACGACAGTCGTAGATTTTAACACTGCAACTTTACAACCGACATTTTTGAACAGCAGTAAGGACACTATCAATCTTGACTACACAATTGAAAGTGTAATTTTTAGAAATGCAAGCGGTAATGATCTAAACGGTTGGTTGCTCAAGCCAAAACACGAGACTCCGAAAATAACACTGCTTCATTTTCATGGTAATGCAGGTTTCGTCTTAACCCAGTACCAAGCAATGACACCATTGTTGAAATTCGGATTTCAAGCCTTCGTATTTGATTACAGTGGATTTGGATTTTCGGAAGGCAAAGCGACACGGGACAATGTACTGCTTGACGGCAATTCGGCTCTTACTTACTTAAAAGACAGAGATGAAGTAAAAGACACCAAATTGATCATTTACGGCCAATCATTAGGCGGTCATTTAGCAGGAGTTGTCGTCCAACAGCGACAGACCGAAATTGACGGTTTAGTTATTGAAGGTGCCTTTTCCTCCCACAAAGACATTGTTGCAGAAACCGCAGGTATTTTTGGGCGAATTCTAGTAAGTGAAAAATATAGTGCTATAAAGGCTTTAAAGAATTATGAGAAACCCGTTTTGGTAATTCACAGCACGGAAGACGAAACAATTCCTTTCGAAATGGGACAGGAAATTTTTAAACATGCGAATGAGCCGAAAGATTTTTACGAAATTGAGAAATGCCACATTTTCGGAACCAACTATTACGCAGATAGCATTTCAGCAAGGATTAATAAAATGATAAAATAAAAAAACACTAAGCCCAACATCACCTATACTGCATACCCTTCGGGATACGCAGCATAGCCATGGCGTTCGGACTTATGAACTCGAATGTCGGAATAATTCAAAGAATAATGTACTTGGGTAGTTTTGTATGGCTGATATTCTTTTACAATACATTGAATAAAGTAAGTGGTTAAAAAAGAGCTGCGCTAATAAGCGGGTAAATTGCTTTGTGTTTTATTAAAAATGGTTTTAGAAACGAAGCCAAGCGTATGAACAAGCCTTTTCAGTTACCCTTCTATTTCTTTTTTCAAGAACTTACCTGTATATGAATTTTCGCATTTAACGAGGCCTTTCATATCTCCTTGATAGACAACTGTTCCACCTTCGTTTCCACCTTCAGGGCCAATATCTATAAAATGATCGCCCACCTTTATAAAGTCCATATTGTGCTCAATTACCAATACCGTATTTCCTTGATCTACCAATCGGTTAAGTACTCCAAGCAAAATTCGAATGTCTTCGAAATGCAAACCAGTAGTAGGTTCGTCCAAAATATAGAAGGTGTTTCCGGTATTCTTTTTTGCCAATTCGCTGGCCAACTTAACCCGTTGTGCTTCACCACCAGAAAGCGTTACGCTGGACTGACCCAAAGAAATGTAACCCAATCCAACCTCATTTAAGGTTCTGATTTTTAGTGCAATTGATGGTATATGTTCAAAAAATGGCAGAGCATCTTCCATAGTCATATTCAACACATCCGATATCGATTTTCCTTTGTAACGCACTTCCAAGGTTTCTCGATTGTAGCGCTTTTCATTGCAGTCTTCGCAAGTCACATATACATCGGGCAGAAAATTCATTTCAATGGTTTTTACTCCAGCTCCTTTGCAGGTTTCGCATCGCCCACCTTTAACGTTAAATGAAAATCGCCCAGGCTTGTAACCTCTAATTTTTGCTTCTGGTAATTGAGCAAATAGATTTCTGATATCGCTAAAAACACCCGTATATGTTGCGGGGTTAGATCGCGGTGTTCTTCCAATAGGACTTTGGTCGATTTCTATGACTTTATCAATATGCTCTAATCCTTTTATGCTTTTGTAAGGCAGTGGTTTAGTTACAGATTTGTACACATATTGATTCAAAATAGGGTAGAGGGTATGGTTTACCAAACTGCTCTTACCACTGCCTGAAACGCCCGTAACTAAAATGAATTTACCTAAGGGTAAATCAATGTTTACCTGCTTTAGGTTGTGTCCAGAAGCTCCTTTTAGTATTAACTTTTTTCCATTGCCTTTTCGCGGCGTTTCTCGAACTTCAATTTGTTTTTTGCCGTTGAGGTAGGCCGCCGTTTCACTGTTGCCTTTCAAAATTTGTTTTGGAGTCCCTTCTTCCACCACATGTCCACCGTGAATTCCAGCACCCGGTCCTATGTCAAAAATGTAATCGGCATCCAGCATCATGTCTTTATCGTGCTCAACTACCATTACCGAATTTCCAATATCTCGTAAATTCTTTAAAGCCACTATTAATTTAGAATTGTCTCGCTGATGCAAGCCGATACTTGGCTCGTCTAAAATGTACAATACGCCTACCAACTGAGAACCAATTTGAGTAGCCAATCGAATGCGCTGAGCTTCACCACCAGATAGGGTTTTTGCGGATCGGTTGAGGGATAGGTAACTTAACCCAACATCCAATAAAAACTGGATTCTAGTGCGGATTTCCTTCACTACTTCTTCGGCAATTTTACCCTGATTTTTGGAGAGTTTAGATTCAATCGAAGCAAACCAATTTCCAAGTTCAGCAATATTTAATCCAGCAATATCACCAATATTTTTATTGTCAATTTTAAAGTAGAGTGCTTGCTTTTTTAGTCTAGTCCCTTCACAATTAGGGCAAGTTACTTTGTTCATAAAGCTTTGTGCCCAACGCTGGTAGCCTTTTCCGAAATCATCATCCCTTTGCTGAGTCAGCATATTTACAATCCCGTCAAAGTTGAAGCGATAACTTTTGTTCACTCCAGCCAATTGAGATTCCACGACAATTTCTTCATTACTGCCATAGAGTAATTGGTCAATGGTCTCTTCATCAAGTTCGGAAAGAGGAGAGGTGATTTTGTAACCCCTAGAGGATAGCAGTCCTTCAACCTGTTTAAAAATCCAATTGGCTTTATAGGCACCTAGAGGGGCTAAACCACCTTGTTTAATGGTCTTTTTTGTATCTGGAATAATTTTATCTAAATCCACTTCAGAGACTTCTCCTAATCCGTTACAATGCGGGCAAGCGCCCTTTGGTGAATTGAACGAGAAAAGATTAGGAGCGGGCAAATCATAAGCGATTCCCGTACTTGGACACATTAAGTTCCTTGAAAAGAATCGGGCTTTATCGTCCTTTTCGCCTTGAACCATTATCACATTGTTGCCCATTTTCATGGCAGTTTTAAACGATTCTTTGATGCGTGATTTTGATTTAGTGTCTACCTTTAACCGGTCAATAACTACCTCAATATCGTGTGTTTTGTAGCGATCCAATTGCATACGGGGTATAATATCTTGCAGTTCTCCATCCACGCGAACCTTGAGAAACCCTTTTTTACTTACATTTTGAAATAATTCGCGATAATGACCTTTTCTGCCGCGAACAAGTGGAGCGAGGATTGAAATTTTCTGGTCCTTATAATCGCTTTGAATTAACTTTAGAATTTCCTCATCGCTGTATTGAACCATTTTTTCTCCAGTATTGTAGGAGTAGGCATCTGACGCACGGGCATACAGTAAACGGACAAAATCATAAATTTCGGTTATTGTTCCAACGGTAGACCGAGGGCTTTTGTTCACCGTTTTTTGCTCAATACTAATAACAGGACTCAGGCCGCTGATTTTATCTACATCTGGCCGTTCTAATGCTCCAATAAACTGTCGAGCATAAGAAGCAAAAGTTTCTATGTAGCGACGCTGTCCTTCGGCGTAAATGGTATCAAAAGCAAGCGAGGATTTTCCACTACCGCTTAACCCAGTAATAACGACGAGCTTATTCCGTGGAATTTTTACATCAATATTTTTTAGATTGTGCTCGCGCGCTCCGTAAACTTCCAAAAACTCTTGTCGCATCTTAGTTTTTGTTCTGTGAAGTATCTATAGCTGTAATTGGAAGTTGAGTTTGTAATTGGTCTATGAATTTTTCGTCCGGTATTTTAATCGAATAGGTTTTTTTGCTCGAATTATTCAGGTCTTTATCTCTTAACCATGGGTTAAGGTACTTCAACACTTTATAGTTTATGCCGTTTAAGGCTGCGTAATCAACAAAGCTATTTACTGAGCTGTCTAGCGTAATTGTTTTGTAGCTAATAATAGGATATAGGTCTTTACTTCTAAAATTGAATCCAAACTGATCGGCATTGGATAGAATATGTTTTGCAGCAATAATTCTAGATAGATACCTCGAAGTTTCTGAATTCAATAGCAAATCGTAGTAGGAATTCACCTGTTGTTTATCCAGTTGTTTTTGCAATCCAGACTGCCCCATATTATATGAAGCAGCAGCAAGCGTCCATGATCCAAATTTTTCTTTGGCTTCTTTTAAATACAAGCAAGCCGCGTGAGTTGATTTTTCAATGTGGTAACGTTCATCAACTTCGCTGTTAACCTCAAGTCCATATTCTGGTCCCGTTTTTTTCATAATTTGCCAAAATCCAGCAGCACCAGCTGAAGAAACGATTTGTGTTAATCCACTTTCTATGAGCGCCAAGTATTTAAAGTCATTGGGTACATTTTCTTCCAGGAGTATTTTTTCAATTACCGGAAACCAGCGATTTGATCGTTTAATAAACAGAAGGGTATTGGATTGCCAATAAGTGTTTACATGCAGTTCTCTATCCAGTTTTTCTTTTACGTCGATCAACTGCAAAGGAACCTTCTCTCCAGCAAATTCAATGGAATTGGGAAGATTTAAAGCAAAAATTTTATAATTCGCTTCAAATACTTTCTGGTAGGATAAATCTTCTTTCTCTTCATAAGTGGAGTAGGTGAAAAGATAGATACTAAAGGCTGATATGACCAGCGTAATAGAAGTAATTAAGAATCCCCTGCGAATATTACTTTTCATTTATTTCCTTAAACCTTTTTTTTGTTTTCGACAATTGGGTAATGCCAAAAAGTGTTCCAAATACAACTAAAAACCACGATCCAAAAATCAGGCTATAACTGATATCCCAAATGATAAATACATTAGCAATAACATAGATGAGAATAAAACTTACTCCAGCTATTGCTGCAAAAATTTGTGCAACGTTTCTGTCAGACAATCCTAAATAAGAAAGGTGGTGCGTTGTATGGTCTTTTCCACCAACAAAAGGAGACTGACCTCTTCGTAAGCGATTAATAATTACCGTTAAGGTATCACTAATAGGAATTGCAAATGCTATTAGTACAATGACGAATTGCTTAGAAACGGCTTCTTCATTAACTCCTACGGATTGATTATTCCAAAAATAAATGATACCAAAAATTGCTAGAAATATGCCTAGAAATTGACTCCCTGTATCCCCCATAAACATTTTTGAAGGGTGCCAATTAAAAAACAAGAAACCAACAAGTGCGCCTGATACGCCTATGAGTGAAGTAAAAAAGAAATGGTTGAAATTTGGGCTTATCCATGCTACGCTCATTGCACAGCAGATGATAAACAACGATACGATAGTTGTGATGCCATCCATGTTATCTAACATGTTGATGGAGTTCATAACTGCTACCACCCAAATTATAGTGAGCAGATAGTTGAACAGGGAAAGCTCAAAAAAGGAGATATAGGTGCCCGTTAGAATAAGCACACAGCCACAAGCTACTTGCACCAAAAATTTGAGCAATGGGTTTGTATTATAAGCATCATCGGATAAGCCCATTAAAAAAGCCATACCTGCAGCTATGAGAATACCTATATGCTTGGTGTTTAACCCATCTAATAAAGGATGAAATAATAACGTATACAGCATATACGTTACCAAAAAAATTATGTAAAAACTTATGCCTCCTAAAGCAGGTTTTGATACGGGAGACCACCTTACAATACTTTCATCAACATTTCTTCTTCCTAAGTTTTTTGAAAACTTAAGAAAAATTGTGTTCATTAGCACCGATAACGTAAGTGCGAAGCAAAAAATGCCTACATATTTGTATAAATCTATAGAATTCAATTCAGAACCAAAGCTAGCTAATCGGTTCATTGTTGTTGGTCAGTTTTAATAAAGAATTAGATCGATTTATACACAAATTCACTTTCGAAATCTTTGAACTTAGGATTGACTTTATCTTTTTCTGAAAGTATGGGATTTTTAGAATTCCAGTTTATAGCTAAGTCTTTATCGTTCCAGAGAATACCACCTTCCGAATCCTTGTTATACATGCTGGAACATTTGTAATTGAACAGGGAATTGTCTTCAAGTGTTTCAAATCCATGGGCAAATCCCTCTGGAATGAATAAAAAAAGTTTGTTTTTTGCGCTCAGTTCAATACCAAAATGTTCACCATAATTGGGCGATCCTTTTCTTATATCAACTACAACATCATGCACAGCACCTACAATCGCTCTAATTAATTTTGCTTGAGCATGAGGAGGTTTCTGAAAATGTAATCCGCGTAAAACATTTTTAGGGACTGAAAGAGATTGATTGTCTTGTAAGAAATTATGAGTGATACCTAATTCATGAAACTTATTTTGATTGTAGGATTCGAAAAAATATCCCCGCTCATCCTCAAAAACAGTTGGTTCTAGAACATACAGCCCTTTAAGAGGCTCGTCAACTATCTTCATCTCCTAATTTTTTTTATTGAAAAAGCGATTCTTTTTTTCTGTTTCTTGCTGCTCAGGTTCTTCGTAATAACCGCCATATCCATAGCCGTATCCATAGCCGTATCCGTAACCATAGCTGTAGTTATAACTGTATCGGCCGCTTCTAATTTCTACACCGTTCAAAACAACCGCTAGATTTTTTAAGTTATTCTCATTAACTACACGATCAACCATTTGAACAAAGTTTCGCTTGCTGTATCCAGCTCTAAATATGTAGAGTGGATAATCGGCTAGTTTTAGGCAATAAATTCCATCAGTTACCAATCCAACAGGAGGGTTATCAATAATAATGATATCGTAGGTTTCCTTTAACTCTTTCAATATTTCGGGCAGCTTACCATTGATGATTAACTCTGAAGGGTTTGGCGGCACTGGCCCAGCAGTAATAAAGTCTAAGTTCGTTTGTTGACTCGATTGTATCGTATCAGAGATTTTATCTTTTCCGATAAGTAGGGTAGACATGCCATTTTTATTTTGAACATTGAAACCCTTATGGATTTTAGGTTTACGCATATCTAAATCGAGAATTATTACTTTTCTGCCAGAGAAAGCTATAATCCCTCCCAAGTTGATAGCAACAAAGGTCTTTCCTTCACCAGAAATGGTAGAGGTAATCGCGATAACTTTTGATCCTTCAGCCTCAGTGGATAGGAACTGTAAATTGGTTCTCAAGGATCGGAATGATTCAGCTAAAACAGATTTCGGCCTTTGGTCAACGATCAATTGACTAACTGGAATTTTCTCTTTAACTTCTGGGACAATACCTAAAGTACCCACCGAAGCATTTGTCATTTTTACAATTTCATTTAATGATCCTATGGTATTATGACTCAGGTAGCGCACCAATACTAGCAGAATGGAAAGGAAAACTGCAAAAATTGCAAAAACAATGTAGGTCATTTTTTTATTTGGTTCTACCGGTAGGTTATTTGGTGTAGCCCTTTCTAGAATTACACTTTCAGGTACAATACCTGCTTTGGCTATGGCATATTCTGCTTTCTTTTCTAGAAGTAGAGTGTAGAATTTTTCATTAATTGTAAAGATTCTTTTTAGCCTAGAATATTTAAGTTCTTGCAGTGGCAGTCCGCTAAAGGTTCCTTCTATTTCGCCAATTTTTTGTTTCAAGCTTGTTATCCGATTCTTTAAATTCACCTCCATAGAAATAATGCTTTCAAAGAGCAACTTTTTCTGAATACGCACTTGGTAATCTAAATTTTGAACCCTTCCGCTTGATTGAGTTACTTCATACAGACTTTGGTCTTTTTCGATTTGAAGTTCCTGCAAATAAGCAATTTGCTGTAACAAGTTATCTTCGAATTGAGTGCCGGTAAGCAATGGGATAAGTTGATGAACCTCTACGGAGTCGGAAGAACTAGTAGCTGCTTGTTTTACTTGTATCAATATTTCTTGCTCCAGTTCTTGCTTTATTAATTCTTCCTCTAAATTTCCAAGTCGATCGAGATATATTCCAGTCAACTCACTTGAACCAGTTACCTTATTACTTAGCTTAAATTCCTGAATTGATACTTCTGATTCTTTAAGTCTTCCGTAAACTTCAGAAATTTGACTATCAATAAATTCTATTACCTGTGTTGAACTGTAGATTTTTCGAGTTAGATCATAGTCAATAAAACCTGTAGAAATTGCATTTGCAAGGTCAGCGGCTTTTCTAGGGTTAGGGTCGGTAAATGATATGCTAATTGATTTTGCAGACTGGCTCAAAACCTTTAAATCAAGACTTTTACTGTATCTATTTACAATGCTCGCGTTATTATTAAGTGTAAAAAACACATCGTTTCTTGTTCCCGTTTCCTGGTCGTTTTTTATAATATCAAAATCCAATATTTTTATTGAAAGCGTTACGAAGGGCAACTCTATATCCCCGTCTATTTTAAACACTTGATAATTAGCATCACCTATAGGCTCATCGATAGAAAGGTGTATTTGAGTTGTATTGGGAAAGTAGATGTAATATTTATGTGCGAAAGCTTCAGCACTAATTATGTCGTAATCCACGATATACGGAGAAGACATGTAAAGCTCATAATTTAGTAATTCTCCCTCGTTAAAATAGGAGATGTCAAGTGGCAATTTTTTGAAAATAGTTTTCAGAAACTCTTTTGACCGAATGACTTCCAAATCGGACATCATATCTTCGTTTTGGTTTTTACCAAAATCTATTTCAAGAAGCTGACTGGCTTGATTAGATTCTTTTAATTGTAAAATACTTGTACTTTGATACATGGGTTGGTAGTATCGCAAATACAAATAAGCACCACCAAACGCTAAAGAAACAAATAGTAAAATCCAGATGAACGATTTTTGGATTAGATGTATAAATAACCCAATTTCAAAATCTTGACTAAATTTTGTGAGTCTTTCTTTGTATAAATCAAGACTTTCGTTCTGTTCCTCTCTAGCGTCCTGTATCATCTAATTGTTTAAAGCTGATAAAGCCTGCAATGTTGTTATAGTAAGTAAAACAGTGGTAAGAAGACTTACAAACGGTGTGATTTCCCTCAACAAATTGGAAGCAATTCTTCTTCGAGGTTCAACATAAATAATGTCCTCAGTACGCACTAACATATTAGCATACTTCAAACCTTCAATCGTACTAAGGTCGAACTCGTAAACCAATGGGTCGTTTTGATCGCCCGTTTTTCGTATCAATTTTACTTTTTGAGCCTTTCCAAATTCAGAAACTCCACCAGCGCGAGCTAAAACTTCAATTATCGTTGTGTTGTTATTGTTTAACTGAATAACGGTTGCATTGCCATAACTTCCTGGAAACACAAATACCCGTCGATTATTCACAAATAACTGAACAAATGGGTCGTTAAACGAATAAGCATATTTTTCTTGCAAAAAGAGTTCTGCTTCGCGTACTGTTTTCCCACCAATCTTCACATCGCCTAAAACAGGTAACTTACAGGTACTATCTTGTTCCACTAAGTAACTAAAAACAGCTAAGTTTTGTCCGCCGGCCATCATTTGCCCGCCAGCTTGTTGTCCTTGATTGGAAATGTCAATGAGTTTAAATCCATCATTGGCGTATAGCCTAAAAAAGAATAAGTCGTTTGGCTGAATTATGTAGCCATTTGATTTTACGGTGTCGTCGGGTATATCAAATTGATAATCCTTTTCAGTTTTAAGCATTATACTTTGGTTGATACAACTTGAAAAGCCAAAGCCCAACACAATAACGCTAAGAATTAAATGGAGTTTTTTCATGTTTTATTTTTGCAGTGCAAAGTTAAGCAAATCAATATTCTTGGCTTAATTCTATTCCTTCAATAACCTTGAATATAAAGTCTCCATGTTTTTAACCAAAACTTGATAGCTAAATTTTCCCATAACCATAGCTGTGCCGCAGCCCGCCATTGTATTTCTGAGCTTTTGATTATCGACTAACTGCATTAAATTTTCAAGGAATAAAGTCTCGTTTTCTACCGAACTTAGAAAAGCACTTTCATTTGGTAGTACTACATTTTTAATTCCGCCGACTTCAGTGCTTACAATGGGCTTGCCTGCTGCTTGCGCTTCTATTAAGCTTACTGGGGTTCCTTCGTTCAGGCTGGTCAAACAAACAATATCAAGCCCAGCTAATGCCCAATCTATTTTTTTTATCCAAGAGGTAAAAATTACTTCAGCATCATTAGAAGTGCCATCGTGGAACGATAAGCCTGAAGCGAAGCACAATTCTTGAATGTCTTTTTTAGACTCACCGTCTCCAATTATAACAAAGCGAACAGGCGTATTGCTGTTTTTCTTAACGTGTTGTGCCGCTTTAATAAACAATTGGTGGTTTTTTATAGGCACCAATCGCCCAATTATTCCAATCGCCAGTTCATTATCCTCAATTCCAAATTTTGTCCTAAACGACGTCCTTTTCTCTTCAGTATTTTCAGTAAATGGAGTCAAGTCAAAACCCAATGGGATTACGGAAATTTTATCTACCTCAACAATTTTGTGAATAGTACTGAGTTCTTTTTTTTGCAGGTCACTAATTGCAACAATGGCGCTGGATTTTTTCGCCAAGTAGCGTTCTACGGTTTTGTAAATGCGGGTTGTGACAGGATTAAAATAACCGTGAAATACATGTCCATGAAAAGTGTGCACTATAACTGGAACCTTGCAAGAAATAGCAGCCAACCGTCCTATAGCTCCTGCCTTTGAGGCATGTGTGTGAATAATGTCAGGGTTGTATTTTTTGATTATCGTTTTAATTTCTTGGTAGGCCTTCCAATCCTGAATCGGATCCATAGACCGCCTCATTTCGTATATAATCTCTGGTTGTATTCCTAAATCATTTGCCATATACAAGGAAGATGCTTCAGAATCATCTTTCTCTCCACCAATGAGTTTGGTCTCGTACTCATCAGAAAGATACTTGGTCAAATAGGTGGCATTATAGGTAGGTCCTCCTACATTAAACCGGTTGAGTATTCTAAGTACTTTAATCATTTATAATACTTAAACGTACATGTATTTGGAATACCAGCGCTGAAATACCAGCAAATTCCAAAGGGTACCTGGCGAATTTCCAACGTCTTTAGAATTTAGCTTTTTTAGTTGCCTTTCGACCGCAGGCCAGTTAAACAGTCCTTGTTGCAGTATATAATCTTGTGTGAAAGACTCAGTAGTTAATAGATGACTTAAATCTCCTTTTAGCCAACTGGTTACAGGGATTTCAAACCCTTTTTTTGGACGATTATAAAGTCGCTCAGGCAAAATACTTTTGAAGCTGTCTTGAACTATTTTTTTTCGAATGTTTTGGTTGATTTTAAACTGTACAGGAATTTCGAAAGCAAAGTTCACCAAGTTGTGATCTAAGAATGGTGTGCGTACTTCTAAACTATTTGCCATGGCCATGTGGTCCACTTTAAACAACATATCGTTAGGCAATACCAACTGCATATCGGTATACAATACATCGTTTAGCGTTCCATCTTTTCGGATGCTTTTTAATATGCGCTCTTTTCGTTTTTTGTAATTGTAAGCACCGTCCGTAAGTCGGTGAATTTTTTCGACATTCGATTCTTGCAATAGATAGTTTGCAGATTCCTCATTTCTAAAAGTAGCCCATTGCCAATAGCGTTCTTTAGCTGGAAGTTTCATTCCAACAGCAAAACGTTGCAATTGTCTATTGGCATTCCAAATTTTATGATCCCGGTTTTTTGGCAGGGGATTTATCAATGGCGCTAGACTTGCTGCCATTTTTCTGAAGTTTCCCGGGTTTCTTGCTCTAAATTCTGCTGTGTGTTTATTGTACCCAGCAAACATTTCATCCGCACCATCGCCGCTTAGCGCAACTTTAATTTCTTTTCTGGTTTTTTTTGAAAGTATATAAAGGTTTATTGCACTTGAATCAGCGAATGGTTCATCAATATAATCCAATGCATCTTCAACATGTTCAATGAGGTCTTGGTTTGTAAGTTTAAACGTAGTGTGTTCCGTTTTAAACTTTTCTGCAACTTCTTCGGCATAATCGGTCTCGTCGAAGTAGGGGTGGTCTTGAAAGCCGATTGAAAATGTTTTTAGTTTTTCGGTGTACCTGGATGCCAGCGCACAAATTACGGAGCTGTCAATTCCACCGCTCAAAAATGCTCCTAGAGGAACATCAGAAACCATTCTCCTTTGCACAGACTCCTTGAGCAATTCCATGAAATTGGTTTTTGCAGTTTCGTAAGAAATTGGATTTAGGTCTTCGTGCGTAAAAGTTGGTTTTGGAATAGAGTAGTAGGTGACTGGGGTTTTCTCCTCCTCTTGAAGGTCAAAAATATTATTGATTTTCAGAAACTGACCGGGTTCCAGTTTATTGACGTTTTCAAAGATGCTGTTTGGAGCAGGAATGTAATTGAGTTGCAAATAATTAAACAAAGAAATTTTATCAAGGGTCCTGTTTAAGGGGTACTCGACCAATGATTTCAACTCTGAGGCAAATGCAAAGAAATTGTCCTGAAATGTGTACACCAGTGGTTTAATCCCAATTCGATCTCTTGCAATAAATAGTGATTTATCTACCTTGTCAAAAATGGCAAAGGCAAAAAAGCCGTTTATTTTATCCAAACACTTTTCCTTGTCGCTGATATAAAGTTGAAGCAAAACTTCGGTGTCTGAATCCGTTTGAAATACTACACTTTTTGACTGTAGCATTTCTCGATATACCTTGTAATTGTAAAACTCTCCGTTAAAAACGATGACATACCTGCCCGTAGGGTCACTCATTGGTTGATTTGCGGCTTTTTGTGTATCAATAATTGATAAACGTCGGTGCCCCATAGCAATGTTACTTTCCGAAAAAATACCCTCGGCGTCTGGCCCTCTTTTTTCCAAAGCTTTGGTTGCCGCAGTTATTCCTTCCAAAACAGACTGGTCGCTGGTCAAAGAGACAATCCCGGTTATACCGCACATAGTGAATAATTCTTCAAGTCGTGAAAGTAAGACATGCGTTGTGTACTGAGTTTACTAATTGCCAAAAGTCTTAATATTTAGACAAAAAAAAAGCTTCAACCTTTAATTTTGGCTGAAGCTTTTTTTAAATGATTTGTAATTACACGTGAATCACTTCATCGTAAGCTGCCGCAGCCGCTTCCATGATAGCTTCACTCATAGTAGGGTGAGGGTGAATGGTTTTAATAAGCTCGTGCCCTGTAGTTTCCAATTTTCGAATGGCAACAATTTCTGCAATGAGTTCAGTTACATTGTAACCAATCATGTGCCCACCTAATAATTCGCCGTATTTAGCATCGAAAATTAATTTCACAAAACCTTCGTTATGACCAGCAGCACTTGCTTTTCCAGAAGCTGAAAAAGGGAATTTACCCACTTTAATTTCGTAACCAGCATCTTTAGCCGCTTGTTCGGTATAACCCACAGAAGCCACTTCAGGGAAACAGTAGGTGCAACCTGGTATGTTGTTGTAATCAATCGCTTCAGGATTTAATCCAGCCATTTTTTCAACTGCAGTAATTGCTTCTGCAGATGCAACATGCGCTAGGGCTTGACCAGGAACAATATCACCAATTGCCCAAACAGTTGGGATATTTGTTTGGTAATAATCGTTTACCATTACTTTTCCTTTGTCCGTTGCAACACCAACTTCTTCTAATCCAATATTTGCAAGGTTGGTAGCAATTCCTACAGCAGAAAGTACCACATCGCATTCGATTACTTCTTCGCCTTTTCTGGTTTTTACAGTAACCTTACAACCCGTTCCTTTGGTATCTACAGAAAGTACTTCAGAACCCGTCATAACCTTCATTCCAGATTTCTTGAACGAACGTCCCAATTGCTTAGAAACTTCGATATCTTCAACAGGAACAATCTCTGGCAAGTACTCAATTAGCGTTACCTCAGTACCCATAGTTTGGTAGAAGTAAGCAAACTCAGAACCGATAGCTCCAGAACCCACAACGACTAATTTCTTAGGTTGTTTTGGTAAGGTCATCGCTTCTCGGTATCCAATTATTTTCTTTCCGTCTTGTGGCAAGTTTGGCAATTCTCTGGAACGCGCTCCTGTTGCCAAAATGATGTTTTTTGCCGAATAAACGCTTTCTTTTCCTTTATCATCAGTAACGCTTAGTTCTGTTCCCGATTTTAGTTTTCCGGTGCCCATGATGACTTCAATCTTGTTCTTTTTCATCAAGAACTTGATGCCATTACTCATTTTTTCAGCAACACCTCGACTTCGTTTTACAACTGCACTAAAATCTGCATTGGCTTCTTTAATGTTGATGCCAAAATCTTCGGCATGACTTAAATAACTGAATACCTGTGCACTTTTTAATAAGGCCTTTGTTGGAATACATCCCCAGTTTAGGCAAATACCACCAAGTTCTTCACGTTCAACAATTGCCACTTTTTGGCCAAGTTGTGCTGCACGAATAGCTGCTACATAGCCACCTGGTCCACTTCCTAATACAATAAGATCAAAATTCATATATCGTGTTTTTCTTTCGTTTAAATAAGGACTGCGAATTTATAAAATACCCTCCAACGACGAGCCTTGGTTTGCTTAAATCTTTGTAGCGGCCTAAACTGCGTTCTAGAATTAAAAGCAAGAAACATGAAAATCAAATTGGAGGGAGTGTTTTAAGAGGCGTTTCCTAAGAACTTTCCCTTTCCAATTGAAGAGCAGATTTTTAATGGCTCATCACTAACTACACACTCAATGTATAAGTCGCCCTAATACCTGCTTTTGCTAGCTTGTTTGACAAGGAATAGTGGCGTTATTCCACCAAATAGGGTGTTTTACCATCGGTAATAATCACTTTAGCGTTGGGTGACTTTGCTAATTCTAGAAACGCTTCAATACTTCTAATTTGAATGATTTGTTCGGTTAATCCTTCAGAGATTATTTTCTGAGCATCTTTAGAGCCCGTTGCTTCAATTATTTTACGTTCGGCCTCCAGTCGTTCTTGTTTTAAAATGAACTCCATACGCATGGCATTTTGTTCGGCTTGTAATTTTGACTCAATAGACAGCGCCAATCCGTTGGGCAATTTGATACTTTTCATCAATACAGCCTCCGTCAAAATTCCTTGAGGCTGAAGTGTAGTAGCCATTTTATCTAAAATTGCTTTTTCGATTTCTGCACGCATTCCCGAGTGCATATCCTTTGCAAAGTATTGCGCACAAACATCAGCTGCGGCAGATCGAAATACGTTGGCAATAATGTTTTCATATCCCAGCCCTATGTTTTTTATCACCTCTGGAACGCTTTTCTCATCGATTCTGTATAGAATAGAGATTTGAGCTTCCACGCTCAATCCTTCTTTACTTGGGAGGCTCAATGATAATTCTACGTCTTTTATTTGAACATTGGTTATGATAACTCTTGTCACAAATGGATTGTACCAAATAGATCCTTGGGTTTTATATTCATCGCTTAAGGTTCCAAGTCTCTGTTTCACTCCTACTTCGCCAGGTCTTATAATGGCACAACTAGAAAACGAAAGGAGGGCGGCAAGTGCTAATATTGTTCTTGTGAAGTTCATGTGATTATGTTTTACTTGTTAATGAATCTGCGCTTACAATGCTAGGTAATAGTTTCCATTAGTGTTTATATATATTAATTATGATACTCATAACTAAATATTTATGTAAAGAATCCTAGCTTATATTTAAGGTGCTGTTTTTTAGATTTTTGTGTCGGTTTAGTAATCTAAAAAAGTGCTTATTTTTGAGGATATTGCCTATTTTGATTTAACAAAAAAAAGAGTTTCAGGATAAAAATTCCTATGAATTGAAACGCTCCTTTATTGTTTCAATGCTTGAATTTGCTTGTTTTTTACAACTGCTTTCGAAACAGTTCCGATAGTACCTTGTTCAAGTCCCCGCCTAAGCGTAGTTAATTGGGTTGGTCTTTTTGTAATTGGTGGTTGGAGGTTGGTGGTTGGGAGTTGTTCTCGATACGATCTCTCCTTCGTCAGAATCACTCCTTGCTCGCCGGCAGGCAAGGAACGGATAGCGTAATTTATTGGGTTGGAATTGATTAATTAGTTTAAGAAAAAAACAACTCCCTTCTAGATTGAAAGTATATTTTCAATTCTTAGCCTCTACTTTATCCCTCTTTCCAGCTTTATTTGCTCGTAAGCTTCTTGAACTTTTTGGAATTTCTCTTTAGCCGCTTTTTGGTATTCTTCGCCTAGGTTCATAACTTTATCGGGATGGTATTCAACGGCCAATTTTCGATAGGCCTTTTTAATTTCAGTTTCTGAAGCCGTTTTTTTAAGGTTTAAAACATCATAGTGGCTCGCCGAATCTACGTAAAACATAGATTTTAAAGAATTGAAATCGGCAGAGGAGAGGCGCAACCCATCTGAAATTTGTTGCAGCAACTTCAATTCTCTTTGATCTACAATTCCATCAGCCTTGGCAATTCCGAATAAGTACTGCATCAGTTGCAAGCGCATTGCGCTGGCCATGTTCATAGAAATTTGGGCGGTTACTTGGTTCAATGGTATTGGTTTGTCCAGCATATCTCTTAGCGCAATCAAGAGTTCTTTTGCATGCTGTGCTCCAAATTGACCAACCAGAAACTGTTTTACGTATTCTAATTCACTCTTTTTTACCTTTCCGTTGGCTTTCATTACGGCCGCACACAACACCAAAAGACTCACGTTAAAATCGCCTCGTCCAGATGGCTGTTCACTTCCTGGACCTAATCGGTTGTCATTCGATGCACCATCCAACATACTTCCAATTGCAAAACCAATGATTGCTCCAATTGGCCCTCCAAAAGCCCAGCCGATTCCGCCGGCTATCCATTTACTATAATTCGCCATTTATTCCTTTAAATTCCAATGCTTAATTTTCAGTTTCCAATTATTTGTTTAAGGTAAATTAAATTGATTGTTCAAAAAAATCAAAATTAATACTTGCATAAAATCAATTACCACCCATACCTAGCGTTTTACGCGGTACATTCAACATTCAAAACTCAACATTTAATTGCTTGCAAATAATCATTTACCACCCCTGAATTAACGCCGTACGTAATACGTTGAACATTCAACCTTACCAAGATCCTCCTGCACCGCCGCCGCCAAATCCACCGCCGCCAAAACCGCCAAATCCACCTGAACCAGATGAAAAATCATTCCAATTTCCAGGGCTGCCGCGCCCAACAGAACCTCCTAAGAACATTGCTGTCCAAAACGGAACAGAACTGGAGGAATAATTTCTTCTGCGACTGCTTCTTCTGCGTAAAATGAGAAACACAAAAATGAAAATTAGAAATGGTAAAAAACTTAATCCACTTGAACTACTATCTGTTTTATTTAAATATTCTTTTGCCGAATACTCTTTAAGGGCGAGGCCTTTTAAAGTGGAAATACTTTTTGTAATTCCAGTGTAATAATCATTGTGTTTGAAGGAAGGTATCATCTCAATTTCAACAATTCGTTTACCAATTGCATCGGGTATAACGCCTTCTAAGCCGTAACCCGTTGCAATAAATACCTGCCCTTTGGAGCTACTAGTTTTTGGCTTTAAGAGAAGAACAATTCCGTTGTCCTTTCCTTTCTCACCAACGCCCCATCGTTGACCTATTTCCGTTGCCATTTGTGCTTTTTCATAGCCGTTTAAATTAGGCACAACGGCCAAAACAATTTGAACACCAGTACTTTTTGAAAACGACACTAAGTCCGCTTCTAATTGGTTTATTTGGTTTACCGAAAACACCTCAGGTGTTCCTTCAATAATATTGACTAATCGGGGAGGGCTAGGTTTTTTGGGAATCCCATCCTTGTCAAAAGCTTGGATACTGAAGCCTAACAGGTATGTGGGAACCAATAAAAATAGGAGTATTATATTTTTCATTTTTTAATTTTTACCGAATGAAATTTCATCACTCAGTTCATTGATATCGTCCGATTGGTAAGGGAAGAAATCTTGTAATTGCTCACCAACGGACTCAATTCCTTTTGATAATCCATCGCAAAATTGTCCTTTTTTGAATTCATTGAGTATGATGGTTTTTGTGGAATCCCAAAAGTCGTCTGCAACTTTTTCGTTAATAGCTACATCGCCAATTATTGCCAACTGCTTATCCTTGATCGCTAAATAGATTAATACACCGTTTCTTAAGTGCGTTTTTTGCATGTTGAGTGAAGAAAATACTTGACAAGCTCTGTCCATGACATCTTTCTTACAGTGATTTTCGACATGTACTCGTATTTCTCCAGAAGTATTTAGCTCAGCATGCTCTATTGCAGATACAATGCGTTGGCGTTGTTCAGCGTTAAAAAAGTTTTCTGCGTTCATAGTTTAGTTAAAGTTTACTGACGGTGCTTTCTCGGAACCTTTATCGGCCTCGAAATATCCTTTTTTCTCAAAATCGAATGCGCTAGCATAAAGGTTTCTAGGAAATTTTCTGATGTAGGAATTGTAATCACCAACAGCATCATTAAAGCGCTTTCTTTCAGTAGAAATTCTGTTTTCTGCGCCCTCTAATTGAGCTTGTAATTCCAAGAAACTTTGGTTTGCTTTTAAATCTGGATAACGCTCAACAGAAACCAACAGCCTAGAAAGCGCACCAGTAAGTTCACCTTGAGCTGCTTGGAACTTTTTAATCGACTCTGGATTTAAATCGTTCGCGTTTACTTGCACACTTGTTGCTTTTGCCCTTGCTTCGACAACTGCAGTTAACGTGCTTTTTTCAAAGTCAGCATAACCTTTTACAGTATTCACCAAGTTTGGAATTAAATCAGATCGCCTTTGATATTGATTTTCTACTTGCGCCCATTGTTGAGCAATTTGCTCATCTTTTTCTACCATACTATTGTAGCCGCATGAGCTCAAGGTTATTCCTGTTACGAGAACTAGAAAGAGGTTTTTTAGTTTTTTCATTTTATAAAATTTAAAAAAAATGCCGATTGAATTTCAATCGGCATTTTTAAGTTTAATCTATTAATTCAACGCTTCGTTTTACGAAGCTAGTAAGGTCTTTACCGGTCAACAAACCAAGAGAAAGCTTAGCTAAATCGGCAGCTTGTTTGGCCAATTTAGATTTCTTGTCTCCATCTTGTTCCATCAGAATCTTACTCGTAAGCGGGTGATTTGCGTTTACAACCAAGTTGTACATGTCCGGCATATTTCCCATGCCCATCATTCCACCGCCACCTGCAGCACTTTGTTCTTTCATACGACGCATAAACTCAGATTGCGTAATCAACATTGGGCTATCGTCTTCACTCAAGTTTTCAAGAACTACAGTATAAGCAGCTTTATCCACAACACTTTCAATCACTTCTTTCAGCTCTTTTTCCTGATCTTCAGTTAAATTGTGTTTAGCAACATCATCCTTAGCAACCAATTTGTCCAGTGTATCTGAATCTACACGTGCAAAGGTTACATTTTCCAATTTACTCTCTAATTGCTGTACAATATGAGAAGATAAAGGACTTGCCATTTCAACTACTTGGTAACCTTTGTTTTGAGCGGCTTCTATATACGAATGTTGTTCGTTTACATCAGAAGCATATAGAATAACGATTTTACCATCCTTGTTGGTTTGCTTTTCTTTTACTTCCTCTTTGAATTCTTCAATGGTTTTGTACGCGCCTTCGGTATTCTTTAGTAAGTAAATACCTTGAGCTTTTTCCATGAATTTTTCTTCGGTAAGCATTCCGTATTCCATGAAAATCTTAACATCATCCCATTTTTGCTCGAAATCTGCTCGGTCTTTCTTAAACATAGAAGAAAGCTTGTCAGCAACCTTTTTGGTAATGTGACCACTAATTTTCTTCACGTTTCCATCAGACTGTAAGTAAGATCTAGATACATTCAATGGAATATCTGGTGAATCGATTACACCGTGCAATAAGGTCAAAAATTCAGGTACAATTCCTTCTACAGAATCTGTAATGAATACCTGGTTCGAATACAACTGAATTTTGTTCTTCTGCAGCTGCAAGTTGTTTGCATTCCCCAATTTTGGGAAGTATAAGATGCCTGTTAGGTTAAATGGAAAATCGACATTCAAGTGAATATTGAACAACGGCTCTTCAAAAGTCATTGGGTACAATTCACGATAGAAGTTGTTGTAATCGTCCTTTTTTAAATCCGATGGTTTTTTGTTCCAAGCTGGATTAGGGTTGTTGATTACATTATCAACTACTGTTTCTAATTTCTTAGGAGCATCATTTTCGTCTTTTGCACCTGAAGGATCATCAATACTTTCGGTTTTTGTCCCAAACTTAATTTCGACAGGTAAAAACTTACAGTACTTGTCTAAGATTCCTTTAATTCTTGGTTCCGCTAAAAACTCTTCTGAATCTTCGGCAATGTGTAAAGTGATTTTAGATCCGCGAGTTGTTTTTTTAGACTTTTTGATTTTGAATTCTGGGTCGCCATTGCATTCCCAAAGCACAGCAGGTTCATCTTTATATGATTTTGTTTCAACAGAAACCTTTTCAGAAACCATGAAGGCAGAATAGAAGCCAAGGCCAAAATGACCAATAATTTGCTCTGATTGACCTTCGTACTTTTTTACGAATTCTTCTGCTCCAGAAAACGCAACTTGGTTCAAATATTTTTTCACTTCTTCTTCCGTCATTCCTAGACCATGATCTTCAATGGTAATGGTCTTTTCTGTTTCATCAAAAGCAACGTTGATTTGAATATCGCCTAATTCTTCTTTGAATTCGCCGATTTTTTGAAGTGTTTTTAGTTTTTGAGTTGCGTCAACTGCATTAGAAACCAATTCACGAAGAAATATCTCGTGGTCAGAGTACAAGAATTTTTTAATAATGGGGAAAATGTTATCCGCTTGAACGTTTATCTTTCCTGTTGCCATTTTTTCAGTTATTTAGAGTTATTCAATTTAATTGTAATGAATGCAAGTGTTTTCAATGCATGTGCCAGATGAATAAATGTGCCATTATGTCAATAATTTAAACATTTTATCTTTCTTGTAGGGACCAAGAGGATAATAGTTTTGGCGTTAAAAGAATGTTTAATTGTTTACTTGCATTGTGTTTAAATAATTGCAGTGAAAATCAGACTCTGTTTTGTGCTTATTCTAGTAGGTCTATTCGTTTCAAATGGTTTGAATGCGACAACTAAAACTATTAGCGGCGGTTCGTGGCTCGTATCAGGTAACTGGAGCCCAACAGGTTTGCCAGGAAATGGTGATACGATTATTATTACTGGGGCGGTCAATTTGCCTTTTCAAGACAATGATATTTCACTTAATGGTGTTCGAATAATTCTTAAAACCGGGGCTTACTTTACATTAAACAAAAAATGCGACCTCACTTTAGATGGAAATTCAGCTTTAATAATTGAATCAGGAGCAACCATTGAAGGAACTCACGGAAATTCTGTGGCCATTATTGGTTCATCTGGTAATCTAGTTGGTAATGGCTCATTCAGTGGGCCAAGAGCTGCTAATGAAGGTGGTTGGAATGCTGGAAGCACCAGTCCTTTGCCTGTGGCATTAGTAAGCTTTTTATCAGAAACTTTTGAAAATAGAGTGGAGCTAGAATGGAAAACGGCATCAGAATTAAACAACGATTATTTTATTGTAGAGAGAACTACAATCAGAATGGGAGGCAATTGGGCAAGTAACAGGCAATGGAACTACTAACGAAGTTCATTTTTATCAATATAGCGATTATACAGCTGACCTAAGTGTTTCTGCTTATTACAGATTAAGACAAATTGACTATGATGGCAATGAAGATGTCAGTCATATCATTCAATCTGAAGTGATTGTAAATCAAGGGCATTTGTATGCCTTCAAACAAAACGGTTCTTTTGTAGAATTAAATTTTGAAGAAGAACATTTAGAGCAAACAACAATTCAACTATTAACTTCTGAAGGAAATGTTGTTTTTGAAGAAACTTTTGAAACGATTAAAGCCGGTCAAAAGCTTGATTTTGACCTTTCTAAATTTTCAGGAGGGTGGTACGTTATTGGTATCATAGGTACAGACAATGCTCATTTCGAAAAAATGATATTGGTGGATTAAAAGTTGATTCAAATCGAGTTGTTGTTTAATCAAATTGTTTCAAAGTGTCATCTAACTTTGTTGGTGTTTATTAAGTATATAATCAAATAGTCAGATTTACTTTCGTTTTATTTGATAGTGAAATTTTTTTTACGAGATTTCTAAATTCGCTTGCTTTTCTTTTTGTTTTGTTATTCTGTTCTCAGCAGTTGACTGCAACGATTTATTACAGCAGAAACGCTACTGGCGGTGCTTGGAGTTCAACGGCCTCTTGGACTTTATCTTCAACTGGGATAGGCGCAAGTGCACCTGCGATTCCTCAAAGAACAGATTCAGTGGTCATTCTTAATGGCCACACCATCGAAATAACTGCTATAAACGACAATGGCAGTGCAGGGGTTAGCCCAGATGATTTAAACCGGACAAATGTTGGCGGGTTTAGGGGAGATGGAACTGATGCATTCTACCACACAGGGTATATATGGATTCAATCTGGAGGTACACTAACAAGCACCGTAAGGCTGATGTTTGAAGGCAAAGTAGTTGTTGCAAATAATGGAACCTTAGAAACTACTTCAAATGATGATTTGGTTTTACTTGGTAATACCCAGTTTGAAGCTGGATGTTCGGTAAGCATTGATGACGATATTATTTGTACAGGAAATAGTACGACCTACATAGGTTCAAATGGTAGTTTTAGTGCTGATGATCTGTATTTGGATCACACCGATGCATTGCTATGTGGCGATACATTGACAATAGATGATGCAATACAAGAGTTTAATGGCGCAGATGCCGAAGACCAGCTATGTTCCAATTTTATTGTGGTTTGCACTGATGGAAATTGTTGTAATAGTCGTCCGCCTAATCCATGCACTTCTCCATATGGAGGTACTGGCAACTTTACATTACCGGTTGACTTAACCAGCTTTCTAACCCGGACTTTTGAAGATAGGATAGATATAGAATGGGAGACCCAAAGTGAAATAAACAACGATTATTTTTTAGTTGAGCGATTACAAAATTCTTCTTGGGAAGCTATTGGCCAGGTAACGGGTAACGGAACTACTAATGAGTTTCATTTTTACCAATATTCGGATTATGAGGTAAATGTAGCTGAGGCTGCCTATTATCGTCTAAGACAGTTTGATTTTAATGGCCAAGAGAATTTAAGTCAAATCATTCAATCTGAAGTATTGGTAAATCAAGGTCACAAGTACAAGTTTGTTCATAACGGATCTCGTATAGCTTTAAATTTCCTAGACCGACATGATGAAAGTGCCACAATACAGGTAGTTACGGCAGAGGGGCGCATAGTTTTTGACAAAACCTTTGATATTGTCCATAAAGAACAATCCGTTGAGATAGATCTTTCTGAATATTCAAGTGGTTGGTATGTATTGGGAATTATTGGAGCTGATAATGCTCATTTTGAAAAAATGATTCTTCTGAACGCTGCGAAATAGAAATTTATTTTTCATTTTCGTCGAATGAAAAAATTACTACTGCTCAGCAATTCTTCTATTCCTTCTGAACCCTATTTTAATTGGGGAAAACCATTTGTTAAAGATTTTCTTGGAGAAAAAAAAGTCAAAGTTTTATTCATTCCTTACGCTGGAGTGTCTATCTCTTTTGATGAGTATACAAAAACAGTTTCTGATGTATTTTCTACAATTGGTCATGAAATAGTTGGAATTCATGAATTCAAAAATCCACAGCAAGCAATAGAAAACTGCGATGCTCTTGCTATTGGTGGAGGAAATACTTTTCGTCTGTTTCAACAATTACACGAGCTGAATTTAATTGATAGTATTAATCAAAGAATAAATTCGGGGATGCCTTATATGGGTTGGAGTGCGGGGAGTAATACCGTCTGTCCGTTTTTATTTACGACCAATGATATGCCTATAGTTCAGCCTAAAAGCTTTATCGGATTAGGGCAATTGCCTTTTCAGTTAAATGTGCATTATACAAATGCGAGTATTGCTGGACACGGAGGAGAAACAAGAGATATGCGTTTGGCGGAGTTTCAACTACTGCACCCAAACATCAATTTGATTGGTTTAAGAGAATGTTCTTTGATTGAAGTTCGAGGTGATAAATATTTTCTGAAGGGTAGGGGTAACACGATGAAATTATTCCGGAACGATAAAAATCACAAAGAGATAGAAGAAGGAGAATTTAATCCTGAAGATTGGGGCTAGTTTGCTTTAGAAGGGTCTCTAGTTTCGTATTGCCAGATGTAGGTGCCCACTGATTCTCCGTTTTTGAAATAATAAGTACCCCCCCATTCGTAGCTTATTCGGAGGTATTCTGAACCGACTTTTTCTTTTACTACAATTCGTTTAGTGATTTTTTTACGCTCCTCTTCTTTTTGAGTTTCTGTAACACCTTCCGGGTAAGCATTTCCTAATTCGTTTTGATATTTCTTTTTATCTGTTCGTTCTTTTCCGCCAATATTTTCAGTCTCAAATTTTGCCTGTGGTCTTGGTCTATTTGATTTTTTAGCCAACATGATCATTCGTAAACGATTTTCTTGTTCCAATGCCTCGTGAATTGCTTGCTTTATTTCACTATTCGTAGGGTCAATGTCAACACCTTCTTTAAACTTATCTATCGCGTCATCGTATTTTCCCCCAGCAAACAAAACGTAACCTTCATCGAGTATACGCTCAACTTCTTTTGCTTTTTTGAGTTCAGCATCTTTATTGGCAGAATTACGCGCTTCAATCGCGGCCAAATTATCCAATTGAGATTTAATTGCAGCTAATCCATTTTCAGCTGCAGCATTGCTTGCATCGATTGAAAGTACTTTATCGTATTTACTTTTAGCTTGCTGATAATCGCGTTTTACTACTAATGCTTTTGCTTCATTTAAATAAGCATCAACCTCTTCCTGTCGTTCTTGCGCATTCATTTTTTTACGCTTATTCTCTTCTTCGGATATAAGCGTAGTAACATCACTTATTCTAGTTTTTGCAAGCGAATTTTGAGGGTCTAACTCAATTGCTTTTCTGTAAGCTCCAATTGCATCATCGTAATTTTTATTCGTTACCATTTGATCTCCAATTGCAATTTGACTTGCTACCTTTTGTTTTAGTTCTTTTTTGGCAGATTCAGTAGCAAGCTTTTCACGCTCAGCTTTTGCAGCGGCTTCTTTTGCCAATTGCTCTTTATTCTGTGCAGCAACTTTGGAATCAATCTCTACGATTTTTGAAGTTGCAATAGTATTTGCGTTGTCAATAGCTAATACTTCTCTATATTTTGACTTAGCTTGGTCGTAGTTTTTTTGCAATGCTAAATTATCTGCTTGTGAAAGTAGACTTTGAATTTGCTCTTCTTTAGCTGCTTTTTGCTGAGCAAGTTCAGCCGCTGCAGCTGCAGCAGCCGCTTTTTCCTTTTGTGCATTAGCAGCTGCTTCTTGAGCACGTTTTTCTTGATCCAACTTTGCTAATTTCAAATCTATGCTACTTATTTTTGACTTAGCATCAGCATTATTTGCACCAATTGATAAAACCTCGTTGTATTTTGATTTCGCAGCATTTAAATCTCCGGCAAGCTCCAGCTCCTTTCCTTCAGAAAGTATTGAATTGATTTTTGCTTCACGATCTGCTGCAGTCTTTGCTGCTTCTGCAGCTGCTAATTCCGCTGCTTTAGCATCAGCATCAGCTTTGGCTTTATTTTCAGCCGCTAATTTTTTACTTTTTGCTTCCGAAATTTTAGAACTGACTTCTTCATTTGCTGGGTCAATTATTAATGCTGAATTGTAACTGGCTAAAGCTGCGTCAAAATTATTTTCATTCAGCGATGCATTGCCTTTAGCCAATAACTCATTTACTTTTTTCCTCAGCTCTGCTTGTTTTTCTTTGTTCGCTTTTGCTTTTTCAGCTTGTTCTGCGGCCAGCTTATCCTCTTCAATCAGTTGTTTAAGCTCTGACAGTTTTGTAGTAGCAGCGGCATTCGAAGGGTCAATATCAAGCACTTGGTTAAATGCCGTTTCAGCAGCGGTAAATTCCTTGTTGGCTAATGCATCCCCACCAGTTGCCAAAAGGTTAGTGATTTTCAATTGTTTTTCTTTTCGCTCTTTTTCCGCTGCGGCTGCAGCTTCAGCATTTTGCTCTTTTTCTGCTTCAAATGCTTTTTGAGCACTCTCAATTTCAGTTTTCGCAGCTATCGCCGGAGCACTGGCATTGTCGATAGTAAGTGCATTTTGAATTTTTGCTAAGGCAATAGAGTAGTTTTTCTGACTGGCCTCTTGTTTGGCGTCGCTAATCAGTTGACTAATCTGTTCTTCTTTTGCTTGTTTTTCTTTGGCTGCCTGCGCTAAAGCAGCTGCTTCTTTAGCTTTGGCTTGCTCAGCTTGAATTTTACCTTCTAACTCTGATTTTAGGGCTGTTGCTTCTTTATTGTCGGGAAAAATGGCTAATGCTGATGAAATAGTAGTCATCGCTCCACTGTAATCTCCAGCACCATTCTTGGAGTTAGCTTGAGCTATTAGACCGTCAAATTTCTTTTGTTTTTCAGCAGCGGCTGAAGCAGCCATTTCTTGTTCTTGTTTTTCTTTTTCCTTTTGAGCCAGAGCCGCTAGTTTAGCATCAACAGTATTTTTTCCGGCCTTATGAACAGCCAAAGCCTCATCATATTTTAACCGAGCAGTAACAAAGTCTTCTGAAGCCAGTGCTTCGTCTCCTGCTTTAATAAGAGAGTTGAATTTTTCGGTTGCTAAAGCATCTAGTTTGGCTAACTTTTCTTTTTTGGCCTCTTCAATCAATGATTTCACTTTATTGTCTGAAGGCAGAATAATTGCGGCTTCATTAAATTTTGCAATGGCTTGATCAAATTCTTGAGCTTGCATTAAACCCTCTCCTTCTTTGATTTTAGAATCGAATTCCGCTTGAACAGCACCTCGTTTTTTTTGTTCCTTTAGATTTTTTGCTTGGGTAATTAATTCAGTCGTTTTGTTTTCATGCGGCATTATTGCATGTGCTGCTTCAAATGCGGAAATAGCTTCATCAAACTTTTCTTCCTTTAAAAGTTCCTCTCCTTTTTTTAATTCAATATCATACTTCGCTGAAAGTGCTTCGTTGGCTTTTTGTTTTTTCAGCTTTTCAATTTCCAGAAGCATGTCATTGGGATGCTTTTCTGTTGGAATTATTTTTTTTGCTTCGTTATATTTTGCAATTGCTTGATCAAATGCTTCTGTTTTAACCAAATCATCGGCTTCTTTGATAATAGCATCATACTGCGCTCTGACTTCTCCAGCTGCTTTGGATTTTTTTCGAGAGTCTGCCTCAGTTATCATAGTTTTAGGATGCGTTTCGTTGGGAAGTAAGGTTAGCGCTTCTTGATATTTCCCCTTTGCCGCATCAAATTCTTCTTTCTCTAAAAGGTCATCAGCTGCTTTAACCAAGGCATCGTATTGCTTTCTTAACTCAGCTTTTGCGGCAGAGACTTTTAACTCTTCACATTCCTTGATTTTAGTTTTAGGGTAGGTCTCATGTGGCATTACAGCGGCTGAAGCTCCATACTTTTCTTTTGCAGCATCAAACTGACTGTCTTTGAGCAAATCATCGGCTGCTGAAACCAGCGCTTCGTACTTTTCTTTTTTTGCTGCTTCTGCGTTTTGCTTTTTGAGATTTTCAGCTTCTGTTATCTTACTTTTTGGTGCCGGATCACTAGGTTTAATTTTTTGTGCATCCTTGTAAGCTATAATTGCTTCGTCATAAGACTTTGCGCTAAGCAATGCATCTGCTTTTGACATTGCATCATCAAATTCTTTTTGAATTTTCTCTTGTTCAGCTTTGGCTTTAGCATCGGCCTGAGTTTTTTTAGCCGTTTCTATTCTTGCATTAGGAATTGGATCAGCCGGTTTTAATGATTTGGCTTTTTGGTAGGAACTTATTGCTTTTTCATAAGCGTTGTCTATAAGAGCAGCATCTCCTTCATCTAAAGCTGCTTTAAAATCCTCTTCTAATTTTTTTGCGGCTTCAGCTTTCGCTTTTTCTGCTTCTACCTGCGCTTGAAGTTTTTTAGCTTCTGCAATTTGGTCGGTAGGATAGGCCATTTCCGGATCTATTTTTTTAGCTTTTTGATATTCAGGAATAGACTCCAGGTATTTTTTTGAATTAAACAGTTCATCAGCTTTAGTGATTGCGTCCTTATATTCAGCTTCAATTTTTGCTCTTTTTTCAGCTTCCTCTTCTTTTGCTTTTTCTTGTTTAGCAAGTGCTATTTGTTGATCTGGATAGGTCTCTAATGGCCCCCATTTTTTGGCCTCTGTAAATTCCTCTATGGCTTCGTCGTATTTTTTTGACCTTAGATAGGCTTCTCCTTTTCGAGTACTAGCTTCATAATTAGCTTTGTACTTTTCTTCGTTTTTAGACGCCTTTTCTGCTGCTTTTTTCTTTTCCTCTTCAGCCTTTAACTCTGCTTCAATCTGATCTAAAATATCATCTTGCGCAAACGCAGTTTTCCCCCCTAATAAGGCAAGTAGGAAAATAAAAATAAACGCTATTTTGGAAAAACGACTTAACATTTAGTTCATCAAGATCTGGAAAAAATCATAAAAGCGAATATAGTGAATCCACTCTATGGCTTGCACAGCTTGGTGCTGATGTTTGTTATGGTTCTTTAAAATATTGAAACAATCAAAAACAAAGGAAAAATTGAAATTATTGCACTAAAAATCAGCCATTTTAAGTGCAGTTATGGCAGCTTCATCTCCTTTATTTCCATGAACTCCACCAGATCTAGCCCTGCTTTGTTCGATATTATTATCAGTAAGCACGCAGAAAACGACAGGTTTATTGTAATTCAAGCCCACGTCTTTAATGCCTTGGGCTGCAGATTCGCAAACGAATGTAAAGTGTTCGGTCTCTCCTCGAATAACACTACCAACACAAATTACTGCGTCATAGTTTTTACTTTCCAAGCAAAGTTGAGCACCTAATGGCAATTCGTAAGCTCCAGGAACGTGCTTAATGTCAATATTTTTCTCAGAGACACCATGTTTTATTAATGTTTCATATGCACCTTTTGCAAGAGCTGAAGTAATTCCTTCATTCCACTCAGCAACTACAATTGCCATTTTAAACTCTTTTCCGTTTGGAACAGTGCTGCTGTCGTAATCCGACAAATTATTGTGTTTTGTTGCCATAAATTCAAAAAAAATCCCAATCTGAATATTCAGATTGGGATCAAAATTATACTATCCTACAAGCTGTATTAATTATTCTCAGCTAAAGTTTTGGCTTTGTAATAATATTTTTCAACCGATCGGCCTTCAGCTGACTCTGGAAAATCGTCCATGACTTTTTTGTAAGCGTCCTTTGCTTTATTGTAATCACCAATAGATTCAAATGCTTTTCCTGCTTTCATTAAATAAATAGGCGTGCTAAATTCATTTTTGTTAAGATTAGCCGCCTTCATATAAGCACTTGCAGCAGCATCGATATCTCCAAGTTCTGCTTGAGCGTCACCTATTGCGCCTTGAGCTATAGAAGAAACAATCATATCTCCACCAGAAAAAGAAGAGAGGTTTTCAATGGCTGCCTCGTAATCGCCTTGCTTCAAGTAAATAAGCCCAATGTAATAGTCAGCTATAGCACCTGCATTTGTAGCACCATACTGATCTCTAATATCTTCTAGACCAAGGTAATTGCCATCGCCATACATTGCTTTGTCCAAAGAATCTGCCTCGAAATACTGCTGTGCTTTCCAAATTTCTAAGCTAGCTTCTTCTTCTAGAGGTTCCAAGTAAAATTTGGTGTATCCAAAAAACAAAGCGACAACCACAAAAACTACACCGATTCCTAGACCTAGTGAATTTTTGTTATCCTCAATAAATTTCTCAGTCTTATTAATACTTCCGCCTATGTCAACGATTACTTCGTCTTGATCTTCGTGCTTATTTTTAGCCATTGAATTCCTTAAAAAATGAGCGGCAAATATACTTTTTTTAGCAATCGGAAAAAGGGGTGGTGTTAAGATGCAGTTCATTTAGTAAACAATGCAATGTTTACTGAATTTTATCGTCTATTGGGCTACTTTTGAAGTAAAGATTTCTACGTGGTTTTAAACGAACTTTCTCTAATAAATTTTAAAAATTACTCTGAAGCTTCTGTAGAGGTTTGTAGCAAGGTTAATTGCTTTGTAGGTAACAATGGGCAGGGTAAGACCAATGTTTTAGATGCTATCTACTACTTGGCATTTTGCAAAAGTTATTTCAATCCAATTGACAGTCAAAACATAAAGCACGAGGAGGAATTTTTTGTGGTTCAAGGAGGGTTTGATCGAGAAGGTAAATCTGAAAAAATTTTTTGTGGCCTAAAGCGTGGGCAGAAAAAGCAATTCAAACGAAATAAAAAAGAATATGCTAAGCTTGCCGAGCACATCGGATTGATTCCTTTGGTAATGGTTTCTCCATCGGATAGCGAGTTAATTCTTGGCGGCTCAGAAATTCGCCGCAAATTTATTGACGGTGTAATTGCACAATTTAACCCCGTCTATTTGGATAACTTATTGAATTATCAAAAATCTTTGGTACAAAGAAATGCGTTGTTAAAATCATTTTCTGAAAATCGATATTTTGATGAAGACTCCTTGTTGATTTGGGACTATAAATTGGTGCAATATGGTGAGCCCGTCTTTAATGAGCGAAATGCTTTCTTAGAAGAGTTTATTCCAATATTTCAGGAATATTATGGATTAATTGCGCCTAAAAACGAATCGGTTGGCTTGCAATACGTTACAAAGTTACATGAGGGTTCGTTTCTCGATTTACTGAAAGAGAATAGACAAAAAGATAGAGCAATCCGTTACAGTTCTACAGGAATTCATAAAGATGATTTGGTATTTGAATTGGGTAATCATCCAATGAAGCGGTTTGGTTCTCAAGGACAGCAAAAGTCCTATTTACTAGCTCTGAAATTAGCTCAGTTTGAATATGTGAAAAGAAAGAAAACCACAAAACCAATGATACTGTTAGACGATGTTTTTGATAAGTTGGATGAAAATAGAGTAGAGGCGCTGATAAAACTGGTAAGCGATCCAGAATTTGGACAAATTTTTATAACAGATACGAGTCAGGAACGTATAGAGCCAATATTAAAGAAAATTGGAAAAGAATACCGACTATACACGGTAAATGAAGGAGCGGTAAATTTGATATGAGTGAGAAAAACGAACATACATTGAAACAGTTACTTGATCAGATGCTGGATAAGTATAAGCTAACTGACAAATTGGATGAAGTAGATTTAGAATCGCATTGGGAAGAATTAATGGGGACTATGATTTACAAGCACACTACTCAATTAAAAGTGCAGAACAAAAAACTGTATATCAAATTGGATTCACCAGTAATACGCCAAGAGCTGATTTACGGTAAAACACTAATTATTCAAAAAGTGAATAATTTAGTAGGCAAAGAACTGATTACTGACGTGGTTTTTAGGTAAAATGGAACCCTTAGACTTTTCTTGTGCTGCTAGAAATTTAAATTGATTTTAGAATTTCCATTCGCATGGTTTTGCATACTTCTCTATCGGATTTATTTATACCATTGAACTGCATTTTCTCCAACCAAGATTGTACGAATTCATGATAATTAATTGTATAGAATGCGAGTAGCATTAACAATAGTGGAGAAATCACAGCCAGCAGCCAATGTATTGAAGAAGCTATAATGACGATCAATAAGCCCACCATCATATTTGAGAAAAGAAGAACTCCAAAACGAATTGAGTTTTGGAAAATTTTTTGTTTGATTTTCTTGTCTGCGATGTGCTTTGCCAATTGAAATTGAAAGATATTGAGGAGAATACCTGCGGTATAAATAGGAAAGCCTAATACCGCAACAATCCAACCTAAGAAGATGTTAGGGCTGTTTTTTGTCACCACATTATCGCTAATATTTAAGTCGCTTAGTTTTTTGAAATAAGAACTTGTTTTGAGAATTAATTCAGTCTTTTCTGATGCGTTTGAAATATTTAATGCGTTTATCTTTTCGGCCAAACCCTTTTCCATTTCAAAGCGCTGACCAGTGTTTTTTCGCCAAGGTATAGCTGAGACTTGGTTTTCGTTACGTTTCATCGAAGCCAGCTGCTCAAATAAAGTATCATCTTCTTTATTATCAATATGCACGTAAAGTGCTTTCATTGCAACTTCCAGGTCATTGCTCAGTTTTGATAAAGCTTTGTTCTCATTTTGTTCGTAAAGCTCTCGGTAGTCTTTAAGCGGAATGCCCTCACCAACATTTGTCATTACTTCTGTTCTAAACTCCCGCGGGTAGGTATAGTTGTTCATAGTTGGAAGCAATTGTAAATCAATATCCCAGCCGTGTTTTTCAACTGCACCAAATGCCATTCTAGCAGTACCTCTTTTTAACCCACGTAGCCTTTTTTCTTGAACGCAATCACCTTCAGGAAAAATGAGGATGTTCTTATTCTTTGCCAATAAGTCATAGCACAAATCAAAACTAGACTCGTTTAGTTTAAGGTTGTCGACTCCATCACGAATTCGAAACATAGGAATCTGGCCCAGATTCCATAATAACCAATGCTTAATTTTAGTATTAAATATGTCTCCACGGACAATGAAATAGAGACGTTCAAAGATTAATGCAGGAAAAATTATTGGATCTATGAAAGCATTGTTATGGTTACTCACTAAAATTGTGGGTTTCTTTAAATTGAATTTTTGATAGTTTACGTAAAAATGCCTGAAGAAAATTCTGTAAATAAGGACGCAAAAAAACCAAATTGGGCGATACAGCATAAAAAAGATTGAATTGTTATTAGCAAATGTAAAATAAATGGAATCTTGTAATATTTTGAAAAATCGAATACTATATTTTTGCATCCAATGGAAAAACTTTCGATTGAATTTATGGGGCTCATTCTTTATGAGCCAATTACTTATTTGTCAGATATAATTCTGGCAATATTCAGTCTGTTTTGGTATTCTAAGCTCAGAAAAGAAGTGTACGAAGACAGTATGAGTCAGTCTTTTTCTCGTTACTTTTTATTTATGGGCATTGCTCCACTAATTTCGGGGCAAGCTCACTTGTTTGATTATTACATCGATCATAACTTTTTTCATGTTATTGGGTGGTCAAATATTGCCATCGGAACCTATTACTTTCAAAGGGGATCAGCTATGGATTATTCGATGGAAGTAAAGGATAAATTAAACTGGATGTTTATTTTGTTATTGATAGCTTCAATTTCCACTTACTTTATTTATCAATTTGTTGGTGATATAGACCCCAATAAAAAGACAGTTGGAGTTCCTGGTTTTGCTGCTGTAAGTATATTTACTGCTATAAGTTATATTGGTTTTATAGTACCCTTGAACTATATAAAATTACAACGGGATAAAAATGCTGGTTCGGGGCTTATTTTACTCGGCATTGTGCTGACTGTTGGCACTTTGGTGGTGCATTCCAAAAAATTCTCCTTAGGCCCGCATGTTAACTATAACGTTATCGCTCATGTAATACTTGTTTTTTGTTATTACCTTTATTTTCTTGGAATGCGTAAAAAAATAAGGGGTTATGAAGGAACTGATTGAAGCCGTAATTAACCGTTATGAGGACTGCGTATATTCTCGCTTCTCAACCAAAAAACTTACTTTTTTAGATTACAATAACGAATTGCAGGCGATTCGTGAATTTTCATTTCTTAATTTTAGAACAGCTGGAAAATCAATAGAAAACCGGCCTATCACTGCTATTGAATTCGGTAAGGGGCCCACTAAAATTCTAATTTGGACTCAAATGCACGGCAACGAGTCAACTGCAACGCGTGCGTTATTTGATTTCTTTACCGCTTTAAATGCAGCAGAGAATATTGAATTGAGAAACCTACTTTCAAACGAATTGCAAGTATTGTTTTTGCCCATGTTAAATCCCGATGGTGCCGAGCGCTACCAGCGAAGAAACGCGTTGAACATTGACCCAAATCGTGATGCAAAAAAGAGAGTAACGCCTGAGATTCAGACTTTATTTAAAATTATTGAAGATTTTGCGCCCCATTGGTGCTTTAATATGCACGACCAACGCAATTTGTTCAATGTATCATCAACAAACAAACCAGCAACTATTTCGTTTTTGTCACCCTCAACTTCTCCTGAAGATGGCCTCAGTAAAGGGCAAGAAGAAGCAATGCAATTGATAGCTACTGTTGCAAGTAATTTATCTTCTGTAAAAGATGTGGGAATTGCTAGGTTTTCTCATGAATATTACCCTACTGCTACTGGAGACAATATACAGGCAATGGGTTACAGAACAATCCTAGTTGAATCTGGAGGCTATAGAAATGATCCAAATCGAATGATTGCCAGAAAAGTAGTATTCGAGTCGTTTTTTAGATCTTTTGCAGCTATTGCCTCAGAGAGCTGGAAGAAGGGTAGGGTGAAGCACTATCTATCGATTCCAATGAACGATAAGAAGTTGTTCGATCTTTTGATACGAAATGTTCGGTTAGCAGCAAGCTCAGAAATAAGAACCGATGTGGGAATTGAAATTTCAGAGACTTTTGACCCCTCCTTAAATCAAGTCTTGCAGCAGTCTTCAGTGAAAGATATAGGGGACTTATCTCACCACTATGGTTATGATGAAGTTGACGGTTCAAATGGTTATATTTCTATGCCCATTAGTTTGAATCAAAAAGCAGATTTTGATATTTTATTTGAAAAAACAACAGCCAATAAATCAACCATTTTTGTTCGTAACGGTTATATGCAATAATGGAGGATAAGACACAATTTCAAAATCCAATTGATGATGATCACATCACGGAAAACCCAAGCGGTCTGGAATACCCGCATCACAGAGGCAGTGCAATAGTAAAAGCTGAAGATAAGGGAAAAATAAAAGGACGAGCGCTTGCTGCAATGGAGCAACAAACCACTCGGCAAATGGATCAAATTCAAGAACAAATTGAACTATTAGCCAAACAAGCCAAAAAATTACAAAGTAGAGTAGAAATCAGTGAAACTATCTACCAAGCAAAAATGAGCTTTGAACCTTTAGTGGGTCACGATTATTATTTGTACGAAACCGATGAACACAGCTTTATACTTTCGTTGCTTTCACCTGAAGATTGGGGCAAAAGATTACCCCACCTTTATAAAGCGAAAGTATCCTTACTTGCCGACCACACTTGGGATGTTTTGGATATGAACTAATCCATTTTTTTAACATTTTTCGAATATAAGTTAAGTGTAAATTCGCAATTGTGCGATTAATTACTGCCTTAATACTTGTCATTTTTTCTGCTTCTGTTGTTTTAGCGCAAGAATTCGACTTTACGACAACCGAACAAATCGCTGAATTTGAGAAAAAGGCTTACAAATCTGCGCTTGAAAGTCAACTAAATACCCTTATTTACCGGAACTATTTTGATGTTACTAAGCAAATTATTGATATTGAGGTAGAGCCCGGCATTCAATTTATTGAAGGCACTATAACCACAGAATTTAACTTACTAGAGTCAGGCTATTCCACGATTGTGCTGAATTGTCATGATTCACTCAGAATTAGTGAAGCGAAAATTGAAGGTGCGCCAGTGAACTATACCCAAGGCGAAGATTTGTTGAATATCAAATTTGGGACTGAATTAGAGGTCAACAAAAAGTATCGTTTAGAACTGAAGTACGAAGGTATTCCTCCTGAAACTAGAGCATTTAGCAGCGATACCAATAGTTATGGAGATAGTGTGCTTTGGACGCTTTCAGAGCCATACGGAGCCAAGGATTGGTGGCCGTGCAAACAAGATTTGCAAGATAAAATTGAAGATTTAGAGTTAAGAGTTACCGTTCCGGCAAAGTATAAGGTTGCTGCTAATGGTCTTTTGGAATCGGTTGCGCCAGTCGGGAATTCTAAGCTTAAATACATTTGGAAACATCAATACCCAATTGTGACTTACTTGGTTGCTTTTGCAGTTTCCGACTATGTTGTGGTAAATGAAGTGTTACAGTTGGAAGAAGGGCCAATGAATTTCGTAAACTATATTTACCCGCAAGACACTGCTGAAGCATTAGCCGACCTCAAAGAATTTAAAAACACCATGCAATTATTTGAAAAACTATTTGGCCCCTATCCATTTAGAAAAGAGCAATATGGCCACGCTCAATTTAGTTGGGGCGGAGGAATGGAGCATCAAACCATGAGCTTTATGGTAAATTTTAAACACGGTTTGGTTGCACATGAATTGGCGCACCAGTGGTTTGGGGACATGGTTACTTGTGGCACTTGGAAAGACCTTTGGCTTAATGAGAGTTTTGCTACTTACTGTGATGGATTGACCTACGATTTCTTATTCAATGAAGGTGCCTGGGAAAACTGGAAAAACATTACGATTGACTTAATAACAAGTGCTCCGGGGGGAAGCGTTAATATTCCAGATACGAGCGATGTAGACCGCATGTTTTCGGGACGACTTACCTATCGAAAAGGTTCCTATGTTCTGCATATGTTGCGATATAAAATGGGAGATACTGCTTTCTTTAAAGCGATAAGGGATTACTTAGAAGATGAAAAACACAATTATGGATTTGCTAGAACCGAAGACTTGATTTGGCATTTAAAAGCCAATGGAGGGTACAAGATTGATGAGTTTTTTAACGACTGGTTTTATGCACAAGGTTTTCCTATTTACGAATTGCAATGGCATCAAACCGATAAAGGAAAGCTCCATTTAGTCTTGAATCAAGAGCAAAGCTACATATGGGAAGGAGTCTTTTTTGATATGGAAGTTCCTATTCAAATTGTTGATGACGCCACCGATACAACTTTAGTTATTGATCACACAGAAAGTGGGCAAGAAATTATTTTGGATTGGGAGTTACCCGTTAGAGCTGTTTTTTTAGACCCTAAACGTTGGATACTTAAATGCAAGGAAAGTAAAGTGACTCAATTGGATTATGAAATTGATGAAGTAGCTTATAAAATAGCGCCCAATCCCATTCAAAACGAGCTAAATCTCCTGTTTTCAAAACCAATTTTGCCTGAATTAGATATTGCGATATACGACCTAATGGGCAATGTGATATTTCAAGAAAAAATAAATACGCGTATTTCACAGAAGCAACTTACAATTGACACCAGCACACTTTTGAATGGAGCGTATGCGTTGACCGTTAAAGACTATTGGAAGAAAACCAGCTTGAAGTTTATTAAAGTAAAGGGGAACTAGAGTCCGCTAAACTATTCTTCTTCGCTCCTTATTAATATTGCATTAGGTCGGCATACTTAAAGGTGTAATTCAGTAACTTTTTGAGTTTTTCGCTGCTAACAATTTTGTAAATGCTTTGTTTCGCGTTATCGAAAACTGGCTGTTGACGTCCTAATTTCGCCATTTCTTTTTTGTAAAAGTCTTTCCTTTTTGGGTGTGTATCTGCACAAGCATTAAGCAGGGTGTTCCATATGTTTTTTGAAAGAATTAGCTTTATGATTGCTATACAATCGTCTCTATGAATAAAGTTTATATATCCTTCGGGGTTATTTATTTTGTTGTCTGATCTAATAAAATTACCCGGTTTTCTATCGTAGCCAAACAATCCGCCAAAGCGCAAAATAGTAGTCGCTAATTTTGGGTTGTCTTTGAACAACAACTCCAGATTTGCCCGAGTAGATGTTCGTATTGGGCTAGCTTCGGTAACAATTTCATTGGTATCTGCATAAACTGAAGTAGTGCTGATAAACAATATTTTTTGAATCGAAGATTTTTCTATTTGCTTAATTAAGTAGTTAAAATCATCGCTATTCTGTGAGGGAAGGGCAATCACTAAAATAGAGGCTTTCAGAAATTTATCGGGCAGAGCTTTGTGTTCAGTTATATCTATTAGAAAGGGTTGAATACCCATTTTAGCGAGCTTGCTTATTTTTTCGGGTGATGTACTTGAGCCATTTACCTTATAACCACAAGCGATAAGCTCTTCAGCCAAAGCTGTGCCCAGCCAACCGCAGCCTAGGATACTGATTTTTGATTTCAATAGTTATTATTTCTGAAAACAACTGAATTTTTCCTTATCCATCATTTCAATTATACATATTAAACAAAGATAAAGATGGTATAATCTCTAATTTGTGATTTAAATAAAGACAATATGAGAAACTACTGGTCTGCACCAATAACAGGTCCTATAGCCTTTCACTCACAATTACAACTTAGTACGATTTCGTTTAATACGACTCGCTTTTCAATTTAAAAGAAAGAGCACTTTAACGCTGAAGGTTTTCGCTATTGTTCCAAATTTCCCAACTCTTTTCGGCTTGTAAACTCAACATTTCATAACCGTTTTTTATCTTGGCTCCTTGTGCTTCACAATTACTTAGAAATAGGGTTTTTTCTGGATTATAGACCAAATCAACTACAAGGTGATGCCTTTTAATGGCAGAATAAGGAATAGCTGGGCAATTCAAGATATCGGGATAGGTTCCCAATGGTGTTGTATTAATGATCACATTGCAATCAAAAATATCCTTTTCCGAAATGTTCTGATAGCTAATATCTCCTGCATATCGACTTACAAACTGATAAGGAATCTGCACTTGGTCTAACGCATAAGCAACGGCCTTTGAAGCTCCGCCCGTTCCAAGTATTAACGCTTTATTTGCTATCGACAAATCAATCATTGGTTTTAGCGACCACAGAAATCCATACCAGTCGCTATTGTGTCCAATTAACTTTACCTGAGAAAGCTCTCGGCGAACTTCAATGCAATTAACTGCACCAATCGTTTTGGCGTCTGCAGATAATTCGTCCAAAATCGGTAATACCTTTTCTTTGTAAGGTACAGTAACGTTTAAACCTTCAATACTGGGTGTGTCTTGAATAAGTGCCCTCAAGGAGTTTATACTTGGCATTTAAAAATTTCGATATTCGCAATCTGAAATAGCTAATAAGTTGAACTTTTGCTCGAAGTAAGTTGCAGAACAAGAGTGTGCTAATGACTTACCTATGAGACCAAAAGTCCTCAAAACTAAGCTTCAGTTTTTGGAGAAAATCTATCCATTACAATGATCAGTAGAAAGCCAATCGCCATCATAATTAATGCACCAAAAACCAAGGCCTCAGATTCGGTGTAATCGGAGGGAAGTATACTCATTTGAGTTACCGGAATCACTTCTCCATGCGAATTTATGCGCGTGGTTAAGGTTTCTTTCCAAGGCCATACTTTGTTTAATGACCCAATCATAAACCCTGTCAACAAAGCAATTGTCATATTGTGAAAATTTTTGAACATGTAACTCAATACATGTGAAAAAGAAACCAGTCCCAAGACGCAACCTACCATAAAAGTGGCAATAATAGCTAGGTTTAAATCGCTTAAAGCTCCGACAATGTATGCATACTTACCCAATAGCAATAAGATGAAAGCTCCTGATATTCCAGGTAAAATCATTGCACAAATTGCCAACATACCGCACAAAAAGATGAACCATAGATCTGTTGGCGTTTGGGCAGGAGTAGCTACCGTGATGTAGTAGGCAATCGCACTTCCAATAAGCACTCCCCCAATAGATTTGAGGTTCCATTTTGTAATACTTTTTGAAACAACGTAAGCAGATGCGATAATCAATCCGAAAAAGAAACTCCAAACCAAAATGGGATGTTCCGCCAACAAGTACTTAATTACTTTGGACAAGGAAACTACAGATATGCCAATACCAACAAATAAAGCAATCAAAAAATTCCCATTTACTTTTTTCCAGGTGGCAGGAATACCCTCTGAAAAAAGCATTTTAATTGTATTGGGTTCAATTGACTTTAGCGAATTGATAAGTTCCTCATAAATACCAGTAATGAAAGCAATGGTTCCACCCGAAACGCCTGGAACAACATCAGCAGCTCCCATGCCCATTCCTTTTGCTGTAATGAGCAAGTAGTCTTTAATACTTCGTTTCATAGGTTAACAGGGTATAGCCGAAGCATCAACTTCTTGCGACCAAGCAGCGATGCCGCCAGTCAGGTGGTATAAATTTTTTAGCTTAAAGTGCACTTCCAAATAGTCTATCATAGCCTCGGCGCGCTTGCCCGATTTGCAGTGAATAATAACCTTTCCTGTGCTTTGGATTTCTGAAATGCGGTCGATAAGTTCAGCCATTGGAATTGACGTAGCTTTCAAGCCAAGGTTAGAATAGTCGAACTCGTAAGCTTCTCGAATATCAATTATTTGCAAATCAGTTTCAGTTTGCATTAAATCGTTCAAATCACTTGCACTTATTTGTTTCATGACTTACTCTATATTTTTATCGACTAGCGATTCAGGCAAGAATTTCATAAAAGTATCACCGCGAAGTCCGACTCTCAAGGTTTCTAGTGGAATAACTTCATCGTAACCAATATTTCCAAGATTTACATTATGGCCAAATTGATCGATAAACCAAACTTGTTGCGGTTTTTTTGGAGCTTCCCAAAGGATATTGTCCACATCAATATTGGCAATTATTTTATTCACCAACATGGTGTGCGCAGTTCCATTTGGTCTATAAATACCAACATTCCCTGATTCACGAGCCTCTGCAATGACTTTAAAACTGCCAGCTTCTAACTCATTTTTCATCATACTAATCCACATTCCTGGGCTAATGAAAATTCCCTCTTCTTTACTGCCTACCTCACTCAATACTTGTACTTCTTTCGATAAATCTGCAATCAACTCACATTTTTTACCGTGATCCAAATAAATTGAGCCATCAGAAATTTCGGCACAGTTAAGGTTCAATTTATTCAGTAACTTTTTATAATCGTCGTATTTATCGCGAATCAAAAATGCTTCGAAGAGTGTACCTCCAAGATAGACCTTAATATCTGCCTCGTGATATAATTTTATTTTTTCTTCGATTCGTTTGGTGCAAAAAGAAGTCCCAAAGCCCAGCTTTACATAATCGGTAAGATCACCAGCTTGTTCTAAAAAATCTTCTACCTGACGAACACTTAGACCTTTGTCCATCATCATTGTCAAACCCGTATTTCTCGGTTTTTCGGTCCTATTAGGTATGTATGGAAGTGTGTAGTTCATACTATGAAAAGAAATCTTTTATTTCGATATCTGCTTTTAGTTGTGGGCAGTACTCAAAAATAGATTGTTTTAAGTTATCATCAATAAGTGTAGCGTTTGTCCAAAATTCAAACGCACTATTTTTTCTACCCATCAAAAAATGATAGGTTCCCATTCGATATATTAAATCAGGCTGATTAGTAAATAAGGTTATGCCCGCGTTTAGTAGTTCTATTGCCTTAAATTTTTCGTCGTTACAGAAAAGTAAATCAGAGTAATCCAGGTAAACTTCACTATTGCTCGGGTCCATTTCAATTACATTGTCGAATGCCCTTTTTGCCGCATCAAAATACCCAAGAGCTTTGCAAACATCTCCATACAAATATTGAACAAGACTATTTTTAGCATCTAATTTCAATGCTTTTTCGCAAAAATTCAGCGCTTCTTCAGCGTCACCTAATTCCAAGTAACAATTTGCAGCACCAACCCAAGCATCTAAATGATCATGATCTAACTCAATTGATTTTTGATAAGCCTGCTTTGCTTTTCCAAATTTTTCTATGTTCTCGTAGCAATCACCAATGTAAAAATAGGTTTGAGCAGCAGGACCTTCCAATTCAAGCGTGCGTTCAAAAGCCTCGATTGCATCTTTGTATCGACCAAGCCGACCAAGAATATTTCCTTTGTTGTACCATCCAGAAGAAAATTCTTCAAAAGATATTACTGAATAATCAAAAGCATTAAGCGCCTCTTCATACTTCTCAAGAGTTGTGTATAGGTTACCCAAGTTAAACCAAGCATGGTGGTTATATGGGTTTGAATGTAAAAAGGTTTTAAAAAATTCTGTGCCGGCTTCTTGAGTTCCATTTACTTCATAGCAAAAAGCCATTTCATACAATCCTTCAATGCTATCTGGAAACTCACTCAACATTACCTTTAACCAATAGATAGCTTGTGCTGGCTTTTCCAATGATTGACATTCAGCGGCCAATTGAAAATAAATTTCTTCTTTTCCGTCCTCACAAAGCTCTAAAGCAGTTTTATAGTTGATTATGGCGTTGTAATGCTCCATTTTTCGACTGTAAGCATCGCCCATGCCTATAAAAATATCAGGGTTAAAAGGATAGGTTTCCTGTAGTTTTTTAAGAACAGCGATGGCTTTATTGTGCTCGTTTTGCTCCATTAATACTTCAGCCTGCTTCAAGTATAACTCCGCAGAATTTGGATGTTGATACTGTGCAAAGTCTAATGCCTTTATGGCTTTTTCTACACGTAATGTGTTGAGGTAGTGGTCTATGATGCCTTCCCATTCATTTACATCAAAATAATAGTAGGCAGTGTCGGAAAACATATCTTCCAATTTGACCAGTCTATCCTGATTGTTATTGTCGTCATACGAAGGGTCGAAATCTTCTTTCATGCGCTTTTTAAACCGACTATGTTAACAAATGTAGCCAATATGGTATGCATCGTTTTTTAGCTTGCGCAAAGTTGTCAAAAAGAAATTAACAGCCAAGAAGAAGGACAATTCTTTACGAATTAAAGACAGCTAAAAATTTATATTTGCGACTCTATAAACCTTAAAATATTTACAGAGCAAGAATGACGTTAATAAAATCAATTTCAGGAATTAGAGGAACTATAGGGGGAAAGCCCGGAGCTGGATTGACGCCAGTAGACATAGTTAAATTTGCTTCCGCATTTGGAACTTGGGTCTTAAAAAGACAGAATGGGGTAAAATCAAAAATTGTAATAGGTAGAGATGCCCGAGTTTCTGGAGAGCTAGTGTCTGGTTTAGTTTCTTCTTCCTTGCAGGGGCTGGGTATAGATGTAGTTGATTTAGGACTTACCACTACACCAACAGTTGAAATAGCAGTTACTCATGAAAATGCGCAAGCAGGTATAATCTTAACGGCCAGTCACAATCCTATGCAATGGAATGCATTGAAATTGCTCAATGAGAAAGGTGAGTTTATTTCTGGTGAAGATGGCGCTGAAGTACTTGAAATTGCCGAAAACGAAGATTTTGTATTTGCCGAAGTCAAGAAACTTGGAAAGTACCTTCAAAATGAAACCTATTTGCATCGTCATATTGATATGATTTTAGCAATGGACCTGGTTGATGTTGAAAGCATTAAGAAAAAGCAATATAAGGTTGTGGTAGATGGTGTAAACTCAACAGGAGGGATCTACGTTCCCGCATTATTGAAAGCATTAGGTGTTGAGGTTATTGAATTGCATTGTATCCCAACGGGTCATTTTGCGCATAATCCAGAGCCGCTGCCAGAACACCTAACTGAGATTTCAGGAATGGTGCGTAAGCACGATGCACACATGGGTATAGTAGTTGATCCCGATGTGGATCGATTGGCATTTGTGTCTGAAGACGGCGAAATGTTTGGCGAAGAATATACTTTGGTTGCAATTGCTGATTATGTGTTGAGTAAAACTCCCGGAAATACAGTTTCAAACATGAGCTCCACTCGAGCACTCAAGGATATTACTGAAAAACACGGACAACAATATGCTGCTTCAGCAGTTGGAGAGGTAAATGTAGTGAGCAAAATGAAAGAAACCAATGCAGTTATTGGTGGGGAAGGAAATGGAGGCATTATCTACCCAGCATCTCATTATGGGCGAGATGCATTAGTCGGAATTGCTTTGTTTTTGACACACTTGGCAAAAGAAAATAAAACCATGTCCATTCTAAAAGCCTCCTATCCTAATTACCACATTTCAAAAAATAAAATTGAGTTGACTCCAGAAATTGATGTGGACAAAGTATTAAGTTCAATACAAAAGAAATACGGCAATTACCCCATAAACACAATTGACGGAGTTAAGATAGATTTTGATGAAGAGTGGGTGCATTTAAGAAAATCGAATACAGAACCAATCATTAGAATTTATACAGAAAGCGCAAGTGCCAACACGGCAAACAACTTGGCCAATAAAATCATCAGTGACATAAAAGAGATAATCAAGAATTAATGGCGAGAAAGCAAGTTTATTTGGATAACGCCGCAACAACACCCATAGCTCCCGAAGTTGTTGACGCAATGCTTCCTATTCTAAAGGATTATTATGGAAACCCTTCGTCAAGTCATGCTTTTGGCAGATCGGTAAGGGCACAAGTTGAATATGCTAGAAGATCAATTGCCAAGCATTTAAAGGCTACTCCAGCTGAAATTGTATTTACATCCGGTGGCACCGAGGCCGATAATATGGCCATTCGATGTTCTTTAAAAGAACTAAATATTAAACATGCAATAACTACCGATATTGAGCATCATGCTGTCCTAGATACTATGGAGTCGGTTTGTTCTGAGCACAGTATTGCACTTAGTAAAGTAAGACTTGATGAAAAAGGGTATGTCGATATAGTCCACTTAGAAGAATTGTTAGCCAATAACGAGCGATCATTTGTTTCAATCATGCACGCCAATAATGAAATTGGTAATCTTATTGACCTTGATGAGGTTTCAGAGCTGTGCACAAAATACAATGCAGTTTTTCACTCCGACACCGTCCAAACAATGGCGCACTATACTTTTGATTTCTCAAAAACAAAAATTGATTTCGCTACCTGTTCAGCTCATAAATTTCATGGACCGAAAGGAATCGGCTTTTTATACATCAATAAAAACCTAAAAATACCTTCTTTGCTTATAGGTGGGGGACAGGAAAGAGGCTTAAGAGCAGGAACCGAAAACGTATATGGTATTGTTGGTCTGGCAAAAGCCATGGATTTAGCTTATGAAGATGTAGCAGCCCATGAAGTTCATGTAAAAACGTTGAAGTTGCATATGATGGACCGTTTTGAAAGCGAACTGCCTAATGTTTCTTTTAATGGAGACCCAAGAGGAAATGCTTTGTATACCGTTTTGAATGTAGCTCTACCGCCCACAGAAAAAGCAGGAATGCTGCTCTTCAATTTGGACATTAATGGCGTTGGTGCTTCTGGTGGAAGTGCTTGCAGCAGTGGCGCTGCTATTTCATCGCATGTTTTAGCTGGAATTCAATCAGATCCAATGCGTCCTGCAGTGCGTTTTTCGTTTTCTAGATACACCACAAAAGAAGAAGTTGATTACGCAGTTGATTGCGTGCTGGAATTTTATAACTCCTAATATTTTGGAAAGAATTAAGTACTACTGGAATCAGAGGCCACTGGCATTCATTCTTGTAGCTGCTTTTTTAGTTCGCATTATATCTATTCTGTTTAGTAAAGGATACGGTATGCATGATGATCACTTTTTAGTAATAGAGGCTGCTCAAAGTTGGGTGGATGGCGAAGATTATAATAAGTGGCTTCCAAAGAACAGAAAAGATGGAGCTCCAACTGGGCACTCATGGTTTTACGTAGGGTTGCACTATTATTTCTTTCAGTTTTTAGAGTTCATAGGGATTTTGGGTGCGCAGACTAAACTTTATTTTGTTCGTCTTTTACATGCTTTATGGTATTTAATGGCAATTCGTTATGCATTCAAAATAACCTTAAAGCTAGATAGTGAATCAACAGCAAAAATGGTTGGTCTGTTTATGGCTTTCCTTTGGTTTACACCAATTTTAAGTGTCCGAAACCTGGTTGAAGTTGTTTGTTTGACACCATTGCTTGGAGCAACTTGGTTTTTACTCAAAACGGAGAACATGACCTTGAAGAACATCATTTTTGCTGGTTTACTTATCGGCGTTTCAGTTTCGATTCGATTTCAGATAATCTTTTTTTTAGGGGGAATTGGTTTGGTTCTATTGACCAAGAACATAGGTAAAACTATTGGTTTTGGGCTATTTTTCTTAATATCGCTCTTTATTTGCCAAATCGGAGATGTGTTTCTTTGGGGACGACCTTTTGCCGAGTTTACCGAATATATAGCTTATAACCTAGCCAACAAAACAACATACGCTGTAAGGCCTTGGTACATGTATTTCGGAACTATTGGTGGTTTATTATTGCCTCCGTTAAGCCTGTTTTTGTATGCAGGATGGTCAAAAGTATTTAAGAAAAAGTATTTATTAGTGCTTGTTCCTTCGTTGGTATTTTTTGGTTTTCATTGTTATTTTCCAAATAAACAAGAGCGGTTCATAATCCCATTTCTCCCTTATTTTATCATTCTAGGTTGGATTGGTTGGCGCCAACTTCTTTCTGAGTATGCTTCTCGGTTAGGAAAGTTTGATAAATATGGAATGCGGTTTTTTTGGGGATTAAATAGTATTCTTTTATTGGCAGTGACTCCAGCATACTCAAAAAAAAGTAGGGTGGAAACAATGGAGTATTTTAAAGGAATTGATAACTATCAAGGAGTTTATGTGGAGCATACGGTAGGTTATTCATCCCCTCTGTTACCTAAATATTATACTGGAAAATGGTTCTCTCAAATCAGACTTAAAAAAGGGCTAAAAGTGAGTGAAATTATAAAAACAAATTCTTCCTTACCTGCAGACATACGAAGGAATCATGTTGTATTCTTTGAGGCTGAAGACTTAGATAAACGTATCGCTTCGTTCGAGGAAAATTGTAGTTGTTCGCTTAAACCCTTGGCCGAGTTTGAGCCCAGCTATCTTGATAAATTTGTGCATTGGTTGAACCCAGTAAACGATAATGAAAAAGCCTTTGTTTACGAGTTAATATATACTGTTTAATGAAATTAACTTTCCTAGGTACTGGAACTTCGCAGGGTATTCCTGTAATTGGTAGCACTCATCCCGTATGCTTAAGTGAGGATATCCGCGATAAAAGATTGCGTACTTCAGCACATATTGAAGTCGCTGGAAAGCATTTAGTTATTGATACCGGGCCAGACTTTAGGCAGCAAATGTTGGCAAACCATGTTAAACAAGTTGATGCGCTTTTGTATACCCACGAACATCGCGATCATACTGCGGGTTTTGATGATATTCGGCCTTTTAACTTTATGCAAAAAAAGGATATGCCTTTGTATTGCTCCTCTAGGGTCTCCGAAGCAATGAAGCGCGACTACGCGTATGTATTTGAGGCAAACAAATACCCTGGAGCTCCAGGTGCAGTTATTCATGAAATAGATAATGAATCATTCGAAGTTGAGGGCATAACTGTTGTTCCAATTGAAGTAATGCACATGAACTTATCCGTCTTTGGGTTTCGCATAAATGACCTTACTTACATCACCGATGCTAAGACAATTTCAGTTAAAGAAAAAGAAAAGATAAAGGGCAGTAAGGTTTTGATTTTAAATTGCTTAAGAATTGAAGAGCACTATTCTCATTTTAATTTAGAAGAAGCACTTGCTTTGGTAGAAGAGCTGCAGCCAGAACAGACTTACTTTACCCACATATCACATTTATTGGGCTTCCATGAAGAGGTTTCGAAATTATTACCGAACAACGTTAAACTTGCATACGATGGCTTACAAATTGAGATTTAATATACTCGCTCTCTTTCTTGCTCCAACTTGGATTTTTGGTCAAACCAACATCAATTTTGGGTCAGTGAATGAGCAATCTTCAACATTTAAAACTGTAAATTACAATTCAAGTGATTTTCCTAAAGGATCGGGTGATTCCGTGCACACTTATTTCTCCATTATGGGTAATGATTGGACAACTAGCAGTGTGACTGCGCCCAGTAAATTGGGCTTAAAGAATGGCGCTTCTGGTCAAGTGAATGTTAGTTTTGAGCCTAAGCAAAATGTAATGCACAAAGGGCTTGTTTTAGTTGAAAGTGAATACTCAGTGGAGCAAATTATTGAGGTGGAGGGGCAAGGAACATTCTCTAACTCCTATTATTCTACTACACGAAATTTGAGTGAAGAAGCGCTAAAAACTGCTCTGAATACTTTGTTAAATAATGGGACGGTTAGTTTGGGGTATAACACCGCCCGTGACAATATGTATGCAACTATCGACAATAGTGGCGGCAGAGTTGAATGTGTTTATACTGGAAAAATGGCGGCCTTTACTACTAGAGCAGGTGCTAATGCAGCAAACTTTAATTGCGAACATACTTATCCTCAAGGATTCTTTAGTAGCATTGATCCTGAGAAATCTGATATTCATCATTTGTTTCCAACAACTACAACTTCTAACTCACGAAGAGGAAATGATCCTTTTGGGGCGGTTTCAAACCCTATATGGACAGATGGAGGGTCAAGGTCGGGCGGAGGTAAGTTTGAGCCAAGAGACGCACAAAAAGGCGTTGTAGCGCGATCTATGATGTACTTTGTTCTGCGTCATGGAGATTTTAGTGATAATGGAACTCCATTTTTGAGTAAGCAAGAAGCAATTCTAAGGACTTGGCACACTCAATTTGGAGTTAATCAGCAAGAGAAAGATAGAAACGATGCCATTTTCGCATTGCAAAAGAACCGAAGCCCTTTTGTGGATTATCCTCAGTTGCTGGAGCGAATCACAAAGATTTCTGGCACTTCAATGGCCGCTGCAAAATTTGACTTGCAGTTCAGTCGTAATTTGAGAGATATGACTTTTGGAAATTTGGATACTCAAACTGTGCAAGTGGTATTGTATAATTCGGGTAATCAAGAAATAACAGTTTCTTCTATAGATTTTGAAAAAAATGAATTGAAGTTAGTGGAGTTTGCACAAACATTTCCAATTAAAATAGCTGTGGGCTCCTATCTAGCCTTTCGCTTTGGTGGGTCTGCAGGTTCAGTTATTGATTTTGATGATAATTTATTAATCAAAACAAATGCTACAGGTCTTGACAACTTAAAGTTCAATTATAAGGGGAGTGCAAAGGGAAATTCAGTAAAAGAATTGCATGCACAACTTATTTCGGCATATCCAAATCCTGCTCAAAACCACATTTCTTTTGTTGGTTTATCTCCGACTGAAGCCCAAACTGAAGCGCTAGTTTATGACGCGACTGGTAAAGTGTTTATTAGGGCGATTCTTAATTCAAATGAATTAAACATAGTTCAACTGCCAGCAGGAAACTATATTGCGGTAATTAAGGAAAGCGGAAAAGCAGTTTATCAAAGCCGTTTTGTAAAGGAATAGTACCATCAATTCCTCTAACCTGCTTGACATTACTTCCTGAATTTTTACTAAATAGCCGACTGCGATTTTCATTATGAATTTATTTCAGAATCTCTTTTCTTCATGCACAAGGAGCTGCTGAAATAAATTCAGCATGACCAGTTAGATTAAAGAGGCCCAAATAAATAGCTAATCCTAATACTAGAAATTCTCCCCTCAAATTCATTGTCAGAAGTAAAATAAAGATCAGCGTTAAAGTCTTTAAAGGTTTCAGGAACTTCAACAAAAAACGCATAGTTATTGAACGCTCCGGGTTGACTGATTGGGTTGAATATGCGGATTTTTCGCTCTTTAGTTTTTCCAGAACTCTTTAGTTTGCAATTCAAATAGCTATTTGAAAACCCCACGCTCGCCTTAATTGTAGCGGTAATTTTAATCCAACGTTCTTTTGCAGTTTCACTTCCGTCGTTTTTTATGCGCAATTGAGCGATTGTATTCGAATAGTTTTTAATTCTTCCTATTTCAATAACAGTATCGATCACAGTTTCATTTATAACTTGGAATTCATCCTCATTATCTAAGACTTCGTCTGTGTCCATTAAACTCATATCCAATGGAGTAGGAGAAGGATTGAGGTAAATTCGACCATAATAGGCCCGATTCATATCTCTGTAATGCAATACAGTGGTGAAGTACTGCTCCATTTGAAACAGGTTTACGAAAATGAGATAAGCTCCAATTGCATAAAAAAGTACTTTCCATTTTTGTTGAAGAATGCGCTCTACAATAGCAGTAAAGGCCAAAGCAAAAATTGGATAGCTCTGAACTAATGCTCTGGTGCTGTATGTTGCTCCATACTTCCAATCAGACCAAGCCGTAATGATCCAAATGTTGAACAAACAAAAAACAATGACCGATTTTTTGAAAGGAAATTCTTTGATATAAAAGAAACCAACAACGAATAAAATAGTGATAGGCGTGTACACCATCCACCCATTCACAAACCCAACGATAACCCTAAAGAAAGGATTAAGAAAATACCATTTGCTACCCACATTAAAAATTAGGTCGCCCGAAACAATTTTCCAATAAATGAGTTGTGGAAGAATGCCCACTAAACCAAGCGCTCCCACCCAAAGTATATGCGGTAAATATTGTTTAACTAGTGCCCATTTGTGGGCTGCAGCTGCTTTATTTTGAGTCCCCCATAACAACGGAATAAATAACATGATTGCCTCAGTAGGCCTACTGATAGTTGCTAAACCAAGAGTTACTCCAATTAATGCAGCCCAAATAATCCTTGGCTGTTCGTGCCATTTTATGGAGAGGTAAATCATTAGAACGTAGAGCGGGAAAATAAAAGCGTGACTTTGTGCGCTATCGATAGCTACAAATTGAATGAAATTTGTTGCAGTGGTTAGCAAAACAATGCTGAGCGCAACAGCTGGATCGGAAAAGTATTTTAAGAGGATAAAGCGAAGCACAAACAACGCTAGAATGCAATAAAAAATTACTCCAAAGGCAATTGTGTATTGATAGGGAGGCGAAAATCCATCGGCGTTGTAATGCGAGTTTATAGCAATTACATGTCCGATAAAGAAAAATGGCAGCTCCAAAATTGCCACACCACCTAGGTACTTTCCAACGTAATTACCATTTTCACTTCGAGTTGCTTGATAAAAGTCTCCACCGCCGGTTACAGAATACTTCTTATCTATTTCAGTTAGCCAATCGTATTTAGTAACGTCGTCGTATATAAAAATACCCGGCAAAAACATGTAATAACCCAATGCATCCCAGGTAGTTACTTTTAATGGAGTTTCGGAGCTTAAGTCCGAATGCTTTACTCGGTATTGAATCAGAACCAAGGCAACCAAAACGCATGCGATAATCGAAAATTTGTTTTTCATGTATCCGATTTAATCATAAAACCACAACGATATTAGTCAATTCACCGCGCATAATGGCATAGGTGCTGCTCAATTTTAAAGGTGTTCTGATTTCTATTAACTGCAGCAAGGATAGAAAGTTATTCTGCAAGATATAACTCCTCTTGCCACCCTAAAAATCAATAAATTTTAAGTCAAAATAAGGGAGTTTTAAGAGTGGAATTATTGCAAACTATGCTGCAAAACTGAATAAAAAAAGGTAGTGTTGTTGAATTATGTAGGAAATGTGAGGAATACACTCGCTAGCGGTCATTCTGAATTTATTCCAGAATCTTATTATTCGCAGCTATTATTGAGATGCTGAAATAAATTCAGCATGACCCCACATCATTCTACAACACCGCGTAAAAAAAGCCCCTATTCCGTAAAGAATAAGGGCTTCGAGGTATTTTAAATATTTTTTTAAAACATTTCTCTTCCTGCGAAGTGATAGTTACTTTCGATTTCAGCGTTATCGTCAGAATCTGAACCATGTACAGCATTCTTAGCTTTACTTTCTGCAAATTCAGCTCTCAATGTTCCCGGGGCAGCTTCAGAAGGGTCGGTAGCACCGATTAAGGTTCTAAAGTCAGCAACTGCATTGTCTTTTTCAAGAATAGCGGCAACGATAGGGCCTGAGCTCATATAAGCTACTAATTCTCCATAAAATGGTCGCTCAGCGTGTACTTCGTAAAATTTTCCAGCTTCAGCAATAGAAAGTTGAGTCTTTTTTAACGCAACAATTCTAAATCCACCTTCAGCGATTTTGTTCAATATTGCTCCAGTTAAGCCTTTTTCTACTGCTTCTGGTTTTATCATGGTAAACGTTCTGTTCGTAGCCATAGTGTTATAGTTTAATTCTTGTTTTGAGCATGCAAAAGTACTAGTTCTTTTTAGTTTGATGTGTGCAATTTTATTCAAATCTGACAACATTTTATTTTCCTCACTTTTTTATTCAAATACCTTTGTCCGAATATGGAAAAACTCAGAGATATCAATAAAATGGTGGAGATGGTGCATGATGCTAATCGGATCTTCATCTCAACACACAAATCACCTGACGGCGACGCAATAGGTTCCTCATTGGCTTTAAAGCAAGGACTTGAAAAACTAGGAAAAACAGTTACCGTTGTCGTGCCAGATGCTTTTCCAGCTTTTTTGAATTGGATGGTTAACAAAGGCGATTTACTTCAATTTGATCAGCAATCGGAGGAAGTCAAGCTTGCTTTGCAAGAGGCGGAATTGGTTTTTTCCTTAGACTACAATAATTTGTCAAGAGTAGGTAAGGATCTTGAGCAATTATTACGCACTGATGAAACGCCAAAATTGATTATTGACCATCATCGTGAACCCGAAGACGCTGCTTTTGTGGCCGGTTTGCACGACATTGAAGCAAGCAGTACTGCACAATTAGTGTATGATTTTATTCAAGCTTTTGGCGAGGCTGGATTGATTGATAAAAGAACTGCTGCATGCATTTATGCTGGTATTGTAACCGATACTGGATCGTTTAGATTTCGTTCTACTACTGCGAAAACGCACAGAGTGGTGGCTGATTTAATGGATTTGGGATTGGTGACAGGCGAGGTATACAACGAAATTTTTGATACCAATTCTTTGGATCGAATTAAACTGTTGGGTTACGTTTTAGATAAAAAACTTACAGTGTTTCCAGAACTAGAGCTGGCTCACATTTCATTATCAGAGAAAGAGTTAAATCAGTTCAATTACAAGTCTGGCGATACGGAAGGTGTTGTAAACTATCCGCTATCCATAAAAGGGGTTAATGTGAGTTGTATTATGAAAGAGAACGGTGGTATTATTCGTTTGTCTTTTCGCAGTAAGGGCGATATTGATGTAAATCTTTTTGCTAGAAAATACTTTAACGGTGGTGGACATTTGAATGCCGCAGGTGGAATGTCTGAACTGAGTTTAGAAGAAACAGTAACTAAGTTTGAAGCAGCAGCTAAGGAGTATTTTGGGGCGTAGCATTCTCATGTATGTATTGTTAGTCAGCCTATTTACAGCTTGTGAAAGGGCGCATAATTCCTTCGAGTTAAAACCCGGAGATATTCTTTTTCAGGATTTGGATTGTGGACCTTTTTGCGAATCTATTGAAACCGTAACGCCGGGAATCAATGGCGCTGAATTGAGTCACTGCGGTATTGTTTTGCTGGAAAACAAACAATTAAAAGTTATTGAAGCAGGAGGGAGAGGTGTCGTTATTACTTCCATGGATAGTTTTTTGACGCGCGCACGAGATGGAAAACAAAAACCCAAAGTACTGGTAGGCCGAGTAAACGGTTGGTCAGAAAGTGAATTGCAGCAGGCAATAGCAATTTCAAAAACCTATTTGGGTAAACCTTATGATCATTTATTTGATTTAAATAATGATTCACTCTACTGTTCTGAGCTAGTTTACTATGCTTACCTAGAAAATGGCAAACCCATTTTTGAAACGCAACCCATGACCTTTAAAGACCCTAAGACAAATGAACTTTTTCCGCTGTGGGTAAATTATTACAAGGAAATGGATCAGCCGATTCCAGAAGGAAAAAAAGGGTTAAACCCCGGAGGTATAACCCTTTCTGACCGAATAGATATTGTGCACGTTTACGGTTATCCTGAAAATTACAGACCGCAATAAACGCGCTCTACTTTACTTGTGGAATTCCTTTAACGTGGGCGTAAACATCTACACCGTTTATCTTGGATTCAACTTTTGTATCTGACATTTTTAATCCTTTTACATCATTAAGCATACCTTCTTTTGATATGGTTTTAATGCCGTATTCATCACCAGCAGCAGAGATAGCCTTTATGTGCACGATATTCCCCGAAGTAGCTACACCTTTTACATCTAGTTTTTCTCCGTTAGCAGCAATTGCTTTAATAGCGTAAATAGTTCCATCTTCTGCAATGGCTTTTATAGGAGCAAGATCTGCTTCGCTCACTAATATTTTTATAGGCAATTTAGCATCACCTACAAATGCTTTGATATCAATAATATGCCGCTGACCTTCATATAGTATGCCTTTTACATCAAATTGTTTCCCCGATTTGTCAAAAGCTTTTACGTCTATTATTCCACCTTCAGGATGCACTGCTTTTACATTCCAAACAGCCGCTTGGCCAGCGCTTCCAATTTGAGGAAGAGCTTTTATGTGCGCAAAAACATCAACTCCGTTCACAGTGCCTTCAAGCGGGGCATCAATCATTTTAATTCCCTTAATATCCATTAGGTTTCCTTGTTTAGAAATTGCTTTTACTCCATAGTAAGCACCATCAGATGCAATAGCCTTTATATGAACTAGGCTGCCATTTGTTTCAACTCCTTTTACTGCAAGCTGCTCACCAGCTTCGTTTATGGCTTTAATACTGTATACCGTTCCGTCATTAGCAATTGCTTTTACCGGTTTTAATGCTTCTTCGGTTAATAATATTTTAATGGGTAAGTAGCTTCCTTTTACAATGGCTTTAATGTCCATCAGTTGGCCCTCAGCATCATTTACAATCGCTTTTACATCGTAAATATTGCCTTCTTCATCGAGGGCTTTAATTTTAATCATCTGTCCGTTTGGAGCAACAGCCTTTACATGCCATATTTCTAGCTCAGAACTATTGCCAGTAACTTTCTCTTCTTTAACTTCTTCTTTTACAATTTCCTCTGTTTTAGGAGGGGTACAAGCTGAAATAAGCAAGGCGGCAGCTATAACTGCAGAAAATAATGTTGTTGATATTTTACTATTCATATCAATGTTTTAGTTAAAACTATAATTAATTGTTCAAAACTAACCTTTTGAAAAGCAATCGTAAATGATGCGTATCGGGTGTGGCGTATGAATTTTAAACTAAAGGCTTCAAGCGGTCACTATAAGCAAGGGGATTTTTTGGTTATTTACATTCACCATTGGGTAGGCAAACTCCATCTCCTAGTGTTTCAATAAGAGGCTCTACTGCACTAAGTTCAGCTTTCAAGGCATTTTCAAAAACTTCGTCTGGCTGAGCTCCAGAAATTGCCGTTTTTTCATTGATCAAAAAATAGGGAACCCCTCTAACATTAAGCTGCTGCGCTTGATAAATATCCTTTCGAACCTCCTGGTTATATTGGTCTGAATCAAGAATAGATTTGGCTTTTTCGGTTGAAAGTCCAACACTTTTCAAATTAGCAAGCAGGTTTTCTTCTTCAGCGAGATTAATGCCATCGGTGAAGTAAGCGATCATAAATGCTTCTTTCAAAGCATCAGCTTTACCTTTTGATTTCGCCCACTGAATCAAACGGTGCGCATTAAATGTATTGAAAGTTAACGCTTTATCAAATTGAAAGTCAATGTTGTATTGCTTTCCATTCTCCGCCAATTGATTGCTCATGGCTTTCACTTGTTCAATGGGGTATCCTTTTCGTTCTGATAAATATTGTGCCGAAGGATAGGCTTTATCTTTCGGAAAGTCAGGATCCAATTGGAAGCTGTGCCAAATGATTTCTACCTTATTCTCAGCGTTTTGTTTTTTAATGGCTTGTTCCAACTTTCTTTTTCCTACAAAACAAAATGGGCAAACTACGTCGCTCCAGATTTCAATTTTCACAGTTTCATTCGGCATATTTTTAGTTTTAGATTGCTGAGACCACAATGTGGAGCAAAGGATGACAATAATGGAGGTGAAGGCCACTTTCATGCTGCTATATTAACAAATCTGCTTACATGCATCACTGAAAGATTGTTAATGAGACCTGGAATAAAATCCAATAAACAAAAATTAAAACTTAAAAAGTATTTAAATGCTTAACGATAACTAAATTAACTGCAAGTTAAAACAGAAGGCGTAACAATACTTTCGAAGCTGTATATTGGGATTTGCAGGTAAAGTTTTTTTTAGAAATAATCGCTGTTAAGCGTCAAAGGCAAAGTACCTCGCCAACTGCTATGGGCTTACTAAATTGATGCTGAAATTGAAGAAGAGGGGATTGGTTAAACTATTTTCCATTACGTATTTTTGATCACCAAAAAATCCTCTAAAGAAATCTTCACCATTTTCAACCCTATCCACATTGAAACTATAGTTATATCGGTAACCCACTTTAGCCGATATCCATATAAAACCTATTAATTGGCGCTCATATTTTAAACGAAAGCGCAATTCACTTCTTCTGAGCTCCAGGTCATTAAAAGGTGGGTTTAATTCGTTTTTATTACCAATTCTAAAACTAGTTCCTTCTAAATCAAAACCTGCAAATAGCATGCTTCTTGGTGAAAAATTATATCGAACATCACCTCTTGCGGGTAACAAGGATTCAACACCCCATTTGCGATTAGTACTGGTCCAGTTATACATTAGAACAGGGAGGTAATTTAATTCTCCAGCTCTGTAGGTTTGCGAAAGGCCGATAGCCCATTGTTTATTGTCCAACGGTTTTTTTCCCCATAATAAAGCTACCGAGTAGCGGTTGTATTTCATGGGTTGAAAATCTGCTAGTTTGTAATCTCCATTTAACCCAGCGGCAACTCTTGCCAATAAGAAGCTAGTTTCAGTTAGTGGTTTATAAACACTAATTGCTGCTTCGGTAGTAGTTAAGCCATTTTCGCTCAAAGTTTTATGCAAAGGGTGGATGAGCTTATCCGAATTTTCAAATTCATACTTGGTATTCCAATACGTAAGTCCAGCCTGGATTATAATGCTGTTTTTAGAAATAACGGGTATGTTAGCCGCGAACCGCAATCCATGGGTAGCGCTTACTTGTTCATTTGCTGCCGTGTTGGTGCCAAAATCACTGGCATTTATTCCATAAGCTCCTTGAAAGTCATAACCAACGGATACGAGTTTGTCGGGACTCTTTCCACTCAACTTTACCGAGGCAAAGCGCTTAACACTCTCATCTACAAACTCGAGATTATCGTACATGCTAAAGTCTTCTTCCTCTTCCGCTTGGGTAGAGTCTACTTGCGCCATCAAGGCTGAAAATGGTAAATAAGAAAAGATAAGCAGTAGGCCGAACGACTTAGGAAAATATAGCATTTAGGTTACTTTTTTGATGGCATTTTTAGTCTTTTCCAAATGTCTGTTCTGCCTAAGGCAGAGACCCCAATATACCCGCGGATGTCCAACGTATTTTCATCGGTCATTTTTATAGAACAACTGTAAGTGTTTCCATTTTCGGGATCGTATATGGTTCCTTCCGACCATTCATCTTCCCCAGCATAGACAAAGTCCTTTAGTATTCTGTATCCTCGTAGTGGAGTATTTCTAAGGCTTTCATCTGGATTGTTTTTATCTACTCTAGGTTCACCTGTTTCTGGATTTTTGGCGGTTTTTAGCCAAACAATTCTACCGTAAAATTTATCTCCAATTTTATCAATTTTCACTTTTGCTTTTCCATGCGAAGGTTCCCAAACACCTATCAAACGATTGGCTTCTTCTGAGTTTTGAGCATAAGAAACGCTCACTAACATTAAACTAACTAAGGCGGAAAGAATAACTTTTTTCATAATTTTCTAATTGTATTTAATAGTAAGGTCCATAACAATCATGGCGCCAATTTCTTCGTCGTACGATTCGTCTATGAAATCCAAATCTAATACCAAACTGAATTTTTCGCTTTTAAAATAATCCACAATTTTAACTTCATCACTTACTTGAAGCGCTAACTCTCGGGTTTTCGAGCTTATCGGGTTTTTAATTGCAATAGTTTGCATCCCGGTATTTGAGCCCACAATTTGTAATGAAGCACTTGAAAAAGAATCGAAATTAATACTGTCCACCTCATTTAAATTTAAACTTATCGAATTTATTTTGATTTCTTTTATTCGTTCTGGACTAACATTCTCCAACCCTTTTAGAGCAGCTAGATTTACCTCATAGTCTGCCATTAAACTATTTGGGCCTGGGAAAAATGGGCCTGCAGCTGATGACTGAACACTTATTTGCACCTGGGTTTCATTAGAAGGCTCACACGCTGAAAAGAGAAATAATACAACTCCTAAAAGGGCGATATTAAAAGAGGATAATTTGATATTTTTCATGCCCTAAAAATAAAACAAGTGCTTCAATTTTATAAAAACATACAGCTTTTGCACGGGCCCGTTGTTTTATTGCTGATTTTTAGCGACTTATACATTGTGAATATTCAGCAATAGGGTAAAGATTTTTTACAACTCCATAAAACAGAAGTGATTTATCGCATGGGAATTACATTTAATTCTAAAAAATAAGTCTCAAGAAAAGTCAAAATTTTAGTACTAATTATTTGCAAAACGTTTTTGATACCATGACGAAATTGATAGGACAAAATGGATAGCTCTAGGATACTTCGCAAACAATTTTAGAGCGAGTAAATTTCTTCAAGTTTCTTGGTTAAAAACGCATTGAATTGTTTTAAAAAAAATGAATTAATGCTGATATTATGGGGCAATACGATTCGAAAATTCATGCACATTCAGCAGCAAATATTCCACTCCATATTGCTGTATCAATTCCAGCTCCGCTAATTGGGTCTACTAGCGAAGCAGCATCTCCACAGAGAATAAAACGTTCTCCAGACATCGGGCTTTTTGTTCCGCCTAAAGGTAATTTGGCACCCGTTGTTCTATTTAGTGGTTTTGCATTTTTAAATAATGGAGAAATAATTGGATCATTTTCAATAATATCCGAGAATGCTTCATTTACATGTTTAGGTTGTTTTCTATTTGGGAGTAAGCCAAAACCTACATTGGCTTTTCCTTTTCCTAAAGGAAAGATCCAAAAATAGCCAACGGGATATTTCTTTACATGGTATACTTCATTTTGATTTTTGACAAGATGTTCCAGGCCTTCGTAATAACGACTGACAGCAAAGTAGCTGTTATCCTCCCGGAAGGAAGTTGCTGAAAAAAGTGATTTTTTTATTGATGAGTTGGCGCCATCACAAGCAATTAGGATTTTACCAGTCAATTCTAATCCAGAATTTAGTATACAAGAAACTTGCTCGTTTTGATTCTTTACCGTTAGCACCTTTTGACCTTCAAAGAAAGTGATGTTTTCAATCTCTTTTGTGATTTCTAGTAGTTGATTATCAAAAATAGAGCGCTCGAAATTGTGTGCATACAAGGACCAGTTAACGGTGGTTTTTTGACCTTTATAATTAAAAAAAGCAGCTTTAGTTATTTCTTGTTTTGTTGAAGCTTCTCGAATCTGCAAAGCTATTTTAGGGTCAAGGTAGTTAAGTGCTTTGAAAGTATTTCCAGGAATCGCATCCCGCAAGTTTTGTGTCTTGGAAATATACTCTTATCTATCAAAGCAACTTGATAGCCATAATTTCTTAATGCCAAAGCACAGGAGCTGCCTGCAGGTCCAGCACCAATAATGATAATGTCAAAATTTTCTTTCATAACCTTCCCGGCAAGAATAGCTAGCTATCAGTGCCGCAAATTAATTAAAGTTCGACGTCAGTATTCACCAAAAAAAGGTTGGAACAAATTAATTTTGCAGCAATGCACACGATTGAACCTTATTACCGCTGGCGTGACTTTTATTTGGCTGAGGATGACCCTCGTTCGCCTTTTTATGGAAAAGAGTATTCAGAGTTTTACTTTAGCGATACCATTTACGACCATGTTATTCACCCGCAGTGGGATAACATTGGGTCGACTACCTTATTTCTAAAACTCATTTACGCTGACTACGAAGCTCAATTTGCTATAATCGAGCTTATGGGTGAATGGAACGATACGCTCTATAATGATATTCAGACCTTAAAACGAAATATAATTGATCATTTGGTGGATGAAGGAATCAACCGCTTTATTCTAATTGGCGAAAACGTACTCAATTTTCATCCTTCAGATGATTCGTACTACGAGGAGTGGTATGAAGATATTGAGGAGGGATGGATTGCCACCTTGAACTTTAGGCAACATGTGCTGGAAGACTTTGGAAATGAGAACATCGATCAGTATTTTGTTACTGGTGGAAACTTAAACGATATGGCGTGGAGAACACGCCAACCAAACGAATTATTCGTATTGGTAGATAATTTGGTTACTAAACGACTGGGTATATGAAAGTATTAAAAAGCAAGAGCTTTGTTGGACTAATGGCGGTATTGAGTTGTCTTTTGTATGTATTGCAAGGTGTTGCTCAAAAACCTGTTCGAGTAGGTAATGTAGATAGACCAAACGAACCCAGTATTAATATAAATCGACAAAACGCTCAAGAAGTATTGTGCGGCGCAAACCTCAATAACCTGTATTTGAGTCATGACGGTGGTGATACTTGGGAAGCCATTAAAATGACCTCAGATTATGGCGTACACGGCGATCCTGTAGTGATTTCAGACAGTTCGGGGCGCTATTATTATTTTCATTTAAGCAATCCAAGGGATGGTAACTGGATAGACAGAATTGTTTGTCAAACTTCTGAAGATTTCGGCAAAACTTGGTCAAGAGGTTCTTACACAGGCCTAGACGGAACCAAAGCACAAGATAAGCATTGGGCTGTTTACAATAAAGCTAAGAATGAAGTCTATCTTTCATGGACCCAATTTGATGCTTATGGAAGTAGAAAAAAAGAAGACCGTTCAAATATTATGTATTCCAAATCTGATGATAATGGACAATCGTGGAGTTCGGCTTATCAAATCAACCAAACATCGGGCAATTGTGTAGATAGTTCCTTAACCACGGAGGGAGCTGTTCCTACCTTCTCTAATGACGGTACTATTTACATTGCTTGGGCAGGGCCTGATGGTATTCGAATGAATTCATTCAAGGATGGTGCTTGGCTGCCAGTAACTGCATTAATTGATAGCAATACAGCGGGATGGTCGTATGAAATTCCTGGGATAAATCGCTGTAACGGAATGCCAATTACGATATGTGATCGATCTAAGGGAGAAAACGAAGGCAGAATTTATGTGAATTGGAGTGATCAGCGCAAGGGAGCAGATGATACCGATATTTTTTTGAAGTATAGCGACACAAAAGGCGATAAATGGTCGGAACCCATTCTAATAGGAAAACGAGGAGGAAAGCGACATCAGTTTCTAACTTGGATGGCAGTAGATCAAACAACGGGAGCTCTGTATTTCGTTTATTACGATAGAAGTCGATTTAAAGACAATAGAACCGATGTTGTTATAGCAAGATCTTACAACGGCGGAAAAAGCTTTAAATACAAACGAATAAAACAAGAACCTTTCACTCCAGTAGCTGGAAAGTTTTTTGGTGATTATAATAACATTGATGCTCATGCTGGAATTGTGCAACTTGTTTGGACAAGAATGGATGACGCCGATACGAGTATTTGGACTTATCGTTTTGAAGAAAAAAAGTGGAGATTGAAGCGGTTGAGGAAGGAGTAGTTATTAGCAGTAAAACGTATTAGGTTGTGCGATTTATGTCCAAAGGCTTAAAACGATTCAGCAAACGTTAAATAGAATTGTTGGCGATTATTGTCGCCACGAGCATAATCAAAGCGAATGTGAACGCGTTCTTTTTTGTTGAAAGCCAAGCGAACCCCACCACCGTAACTGTATCGTAAAAAGTCAGTATTAAATTCCTCCAAACGCTCTGCTACTGCTCCAGTTCCTGCAAAAGCAGTAAAACCAAAAAAGTACCAAATAGGAGTGCGGTATTCAAGTTGAGAAGCTAGTAAGTGATTATCTCTAAACTCGCCTTTTAGATAACCCCTCATAATTTTATCTCCGCCTAATTGCGAGAGTTTATTAAATGGAGCAATTCCAAAAATGCTAGAACCATATCCTTGAATTCCAATAATGTGGTTTTTACCAAGATTTACGTATTTCCTTATGTCCAGAGTAAATAAGTTGTAGCCAAAGTTACCGCCCATAACCTCGTTAAAGCCTAAGAAGGAAAGGTTAGCATAATATCCTTTTGTTGGAGCGTAAATAAAATCTCTAGCATCGTATTCTAGCTCCCAACCAATGCCTGTAGTTACGCTGCCTGTCGCACCAGCAATACTAGAGGCATCCAGCAGTCCGTTTGGCTCCACAGAGGAAATGGTTGTGTTTTGATAAAAAAGCTTTGGGCCTGTATAAATGCGCTTTTTAAATTTCTTTAGGCCTGTAATGTCAAATCTTGGAAAACTCGCGTCGTAGTCTTCTTCGTATTTAGTAGTGTTTGAGTTTCCAATTCCAGCAAAAAAGTAGGGGTAACGGTAATAAGATATTTCACCTTTTATTCTATAATTATCTTGTTTTAGAAAAATTTTAAAAGGCATAGAAAAAAGTACCTGATCGTTTAGCGTATAAGCAAAAGAAAGCCCAGCTAAACTTAAGGGTGAAATGGTGTCTTTTTGATTGAATCGGCGGTACATGAGAGCCGAAACTCCAAATGCCCAGTTGGTTTCTGGTTTGAAATATACCGTTGGCAATACCGTCAGTTTTCGTTGTTTGTCTAGGTCAAAACCAAGAAACGATTGGCGCGAGGAGTCTGCAAGCTGGCTAAAGCCTATCACTGTGATACAAGTAAAAAAAACAAGCAGTATGTATTTTACTAGCGCACTCACTGCAATTTCTCCAAGAGCTTGTTTATTGCTTTTTGATCACTCAGAAACTTAAACTCTTCGTTTTTAAGCGCGTCAAGTTTCACCCAACGAAAGGATTCTTGATTTTCGGTAATGGAATAATCGAAATCCATTTTATGTTCAGAAACCTTAATGCCATTCACATCTTGCAATTGGCAATAGAAATACAAACAAATAACTTGTTGCCATGGTCTAAAGTAGCTCTGAATGTATTCGTCGGTGGAATAAAAGTGTTCGCCAACCTCAATTTTTGTGTGTAATTCTTCATCTGCTTCACGGTGTAAACATTCAATAGGCGATTCTCCAAACTCCAATCCACCGCCGGGCAGTTTTGTAAATGGTTCACCTCTTAGCAATTCATCTGAAACCAATAAGGAATCTCCATGAATAAATAGGCCATATACTCGAACGTTAAACTCTGTGGGCAGTTCAGCCATTAATCGCTTATTTTATAAAGCGCCAATCCACTTCTTATCTTAGGCTCAATGTAGGTGCTTTTAGGAGGCATATAGGAATGCATATCTGCAACATTCTTTAATTGATCAATAGTGACAGGGTGCAAGGCAAAAGCAACTTTCATTTTACCTGAGTCCACCAATTTTGTGAGCATTTCAGTGTCATTTCGTGCGCCATAGAACTGAACGCGCTTATCTTTTCGCAAATCTCCAATACCGAGAATGGGTTCTAAAATATTTTTGGAGAGAATCGAAACATCGAGCTTTTCCACTGGGTGATTCTGATCAAAGGTTCCTATTTTAGCGTCTAATGCATACCAGATACCAGAAAGGTACATTCCAATCTGATTGTAAGACTTAGGTTTAAATGCAGTCACGCTAAGTTCGGTAACATCGAAAAAATCATTCAGTTTAGTCAAGAACTCTTCATCACTTAAGCCATTCAGGTCTTCGACCACACGATTGAATTCCAGTATATTCAGTTCACTTTCTGGCACAAAAAAGCTCATTAGATAATTGTACTTCTCTGTTCCTTTGTGATCTGGATTTTTGCGTCGTAGCTCATGTCCCAATAAATTGGAAGACGCACAACGGTGGTGTCCATCCGCAATATACAGCGCATCAAAACTTTCAAATCGCTTTTGAATTAACTGGATATCTTCTGTATTGGAAATTTTCCAGAATTGATGGCAAGCACCATTGGCACTCATATAATCGTATTCTGCAACTTCTTGTAAGCATTTTTCTAGCACTGCTTTAATACGATCATCATCTGGATAGGTCATCAGAACCGGCTCGGCATTCATATCGGTAGTTTCTAAATAATTTTTAAAAACTACTTCTCGCTTTAGAATGGTGTGCTCGTGTTTTTTTATGGTTCCATTTTCGTAATCGTCGATAGACGCACCTGCTATAATGCCAGTAAAAATTTTTCCTTTAAACTTCTGACGGTAAACGTAAAAACTATCTTCCTCATCCTGAATAAATGTGCCTTCTTGAATAAATTGCTGGTACTTATCCCGAACTTTTTTAAATCGATTAATGGTATTTGATTTGGTTTTTTTACGATCTCCAAACTCTGGATTAATGATGTTTATAAAAGAGTAGGGGTTTGTACTCAGTTTATGCGATAGTCCAGACCGAGAATAAGATACAAAAGACCTGGAAGCTACTAAATGCACCATATTTCTTGGTGGACGGAATGCTCTAAAAGGAATGATTCTAGCCATAAAAAAACGCGACAGTTTTGGCTTCCGCGTTGCAAATATACTTTGTGTAAAGAGACTTAGCTATTCCCAATTATAAAATTCGCTAATTCTTCACCAATTCTGTCTTGCGCTTCTAAGGTAGCTGCTCCAATGTGCGGAGTAGTAGCAATCTTAGCATGTGTCAGCAAGGCTGTATCTGGCGTTGGCTCGTTCTCGAAAACGTCCAATGCACAAGCTGCTACTTTACCACTATCTAAAGCGGCTAACAAATCACTTTCTTCGATAACACCACCTCGGGCAATGTTTACTAGATACACACCGTCCTTCATTTTGGCGAATTCATTTGCTGCTATTACAGCGCTTCCGTCGGCTTGCTTTGGCACGTGCAGCGAAATAAAATCGGAATTAGCCATCAATTCATCCATTCCAATAGTACCAATAGAAACAGAAAACGGTTTGCCTTGTAAATTCAGGTTAATCTCAGCTTTATCTACAAATGGATCGTGCGCAATTAAATTGATACCGCAACCAATAGCGTATTGAGCAACTGCTTGACCAATTCTACCAAAACCAACAATACCGAGCGTTTTTCCTCTTAATTCTAAACCTTTTCCGTATTTCTTTTTGAGTTTTTTGAATTCCGTTGCGCCGTTTACGGGCATTTCTTTGTTAGCATCGTAAGTCATTCTTACCAAGCTAAACAACTGTGTCATGACCAATTCAGCAACTGACTGAGAAGAAGCAGCTGGAGTATTGAACACATGTAGTCCTTTTGAACGCCCGTATTCCACATCAATATTATCCATTCCAACTCCACCGCGACCAATCATTCTAAGATTTGGACAGGCATCCATAACTTCTTTTCTGACCGTGGTAGCCGAACGTACCAAAACCACTTCGTAATTTTCATTATTTATGGCATCAATCAAGTTTTCTTGTGCAACTGTTTCGGTTACTACCTTGTGTCCAGCTTGCTCGAGTAATACTTTTCCTGAATTTGCTATTCCGTCGTTTGCTAAAATATTCATGTTCGTTTTTTTAAAATTTCCAACCTCTTTGTCATGCTGGAAATTGTGCTGAATTTAATTCAGTATTTCACCAGCATCTCTTGTTTTGAATGTCGAGATTCTGAAACAAGTTCAGAATGACAGTAGATGAGATTAATTATGAGTTTTAAACTGTTTTTTCTAATGCTTTCATGCAATCCACCAACACCTGCACGCTTTCTACCGGCAAGGCATTATACATTGAGGCTCTATATCCGCCTACCGAACGATGACCTTTTATACCGCTAATGTTTGCGTCATTCCAAAGTTTATCAAATGCTTCTTTGTGCGCTTCGTCTTTCAAAACAAAACAAGCGTTCATGTTGGAGCGATCTACTTTGTTTGCAGTTCCCTCAAATAATGGATTGCGGTCAATTTCGTTGTACAGCAAAGCTGCTTTTTCGTTGTTTTTAGCTTCAATCCAAGCTAGTCCTCCATTGGCTTTTAACCAGCGTAAAGTAAGCATAGACACATAGGTAGAAAATACCGGTGGTGTATTGAACATAGAGTCTTTAGACGCATGAATTTGCAAGTCTAAATAAGCAGGAATCGTTCTTCCGTTTCTTCCAAACACTTCATCTTTTACAATGTAAAGCGTTGCTCCGGCAGGACCCAAGTTTTTTTGAGCTCCAGCATAAATCAAATCAAATTGGGAAATATCTACTTGCTTAGAGAAAATGTCAGAAGACATATCGCAAACCAAAGGAACCGAGCAGCTCGGAAAGCTTTTCATTTGAGTTCCGTATATCGTATTGTTAGAGGTGCAGTGAAAGTAATCTACATCGCTAGGCACGGTATAGTCTTTTGGAATATAGTTGTAATTGGCGTCTTTTGAAGAACCCAATACTTCTACCGCACCAAAGTTTTTTGCTTCTTTAATGGCCTTGTTAGCCCAGGCACCAGTATCGGTGTAGGCTGCTTTACCGTTTTCTCGCATCAGATTCATAACCGTAATTAAGAAGCCTAAACTGGCACCACCTTGCAAAAAGATTACCGAGTAGCCCTCAGGCACATTCAATACTTCTTTGACAAGGGCAGTGGCCTCATCCATAACGGCGACGAAACTTTTACTTCGATGTGAAATTTCCAATAAAGAAAGATCCAGGTTATCAAAATTGCCAACTGCTGCTTGAGCTTCTTTTAATACCGATTCGTCCAATATACAAGGACCTGCACTGTAATTGTGAACTTTAGCCATAATTATTGTTTGAATTATAATGGATTGCGAAAATCTTAAAAAAAAATTAAACAGCCGGTAGGATAAGCATTAATTACCAGTTAAGAAATCAACACTTACTTAATAGCACTTTTTTTTCCGGGTTTTGCGTAAAGGGATTCTTTCAACTTTTCAATGGAGGATTGGTATTCAAAAGCATCTTCAACAAACTTATAATTGACTGGGTCAAAGCAAATTTTGTAGCAATAAATGGCAAATTCAAGTCGAGTTACCTCAAATTGCATCAGTTGCATGATTTCCATAATTTGAATGGAGGAAAAACAATTTTCATCGGCCATTTTTTTTGCTTTATCCAGCAATAAGTCTCCGTAGTCTTCAGATTTTAATTGCTTCATTACTAGCTCAAAACCTACAGGGAGCAGCGGGTTTTTACATTGAAAGTTAGTGTCTTTTGGTGCTTGATCTAGCGTGTCAATTTCTAGAGCAAGGCTGTCCACTCCTTTTGGTTCAGCAATTTTGGGGTCGGGAATATTTATTTCTAGCAGGGAATCGACAATTACATCTGCTTTTTCAAGCTTTTTAATTTCAGAACTGTCTTGGATTACAGGAACTTCGATTTCTTCTTTCAGCACCGAATCTACTTGAGTAAGTTCGTACCAGCTTCTTCCGGTATTTTCATACAGCAAGACTTCATAGGTTAAAACGGAACTAGGAGCGAGGTTGATCTTTTTTTGAATAGTGCTTGTTTGGCCAGCTTGAAATAAAACCCTTAAATGATGAGGGCCAGGAGGGAGGTTTTTAACTTTTACCTTCCATTTGGGAGCGTCATTTTCCTTAAGACCATTAACGAACAACGTGAAGGATTTTTTTTCGCCGCTGTACACTTGAACCTCACCGTTTTGAGCATAGCCCATTAATGAGAGAAAGCTCACAAGAAAAATCGATATGTGCAATTTAATGCTCACTCTAATCGAATATTGGTTTCAGGAACGGTATAATTTTCCATACCTTGATTTCCACGTACATCAATGTTTTGAATAAAATACCAATAATCATTTCTAAATTCAAAACCGTCGAAACTTAGGTCTGGTACGTAAAACTCAAATACTCCCTCAAGTCCTTTGTTGAGTGGCACTAAATGGTCAAAAACAATGCGGTCTTCTTTTTCATGGTACTTTAAAGAGGCGTTTACTTCGCTAGAGTATTCAAGAAAAAATCGTGTAATGTCTCTGAATGGAGGTCCAAAAATCTTTTTTCCCATTTGCCAGCTTTCTGTGCGTTTGTTAAAATACAATACATCAATTACTTTTTTGAGGCTACTTCCCGTATTGCCATCCCAACCTAATAACACGTAGTACCTTTCTTTCTCCTTGTTTTTAACTGGAATTATTTCGTAGTAGAGTGCGCCAAACCAATTGTCAGTTTTGGTGATTTTAAATTCTGGAGATAGGAGCATTTTTGATTGGTCAATAAGTTCAATAACTTCTCCTTTTTTAAACTTTATAAAAGCATAATACTCATACTCGCTAAATTCTTTTAGAATATTCCAGGTATAAATTTCAAATTGTTTGTCTGGGGATTTAACGTGCCCGAAACTCGGAATACTATCGTTTTCAAAATCCAGTTCCAGTTCGATTGCCTTTTTGACTTCATTTCTAAACTCTTGATTATAGGATGGTATTTCTTTGTCGTTTTCTGCCTGAAGGCTATTGGCTCTTAGCGTCTTAAGTCGAAGGGTTAAGTCAAGCTCCGATGGGCGGTTTGTTGTTTGCGCAATAGCACAAAAAGCAAGGAGTTGAATGAATAAAAATGTAGCAGTAAATTTTCTCATGCAGTTTGACCAACTAACAAAAGTAAAGCCAGATATTAAGCTATCTGGCTTTAAACTCATCAGTTGTTAACTTAGTATGTTTAATTGAACGCAATCAATCAAACGTGCATAAAATCTTTTTTCTCTAATAAAAAGGCTTCAGTTTCTTCATTTTCTGGATCATCAACACAACAGTCTACTGGGCAAACCGCAGCACATTGTGGCTCATCATGAAACCCTTTGCATTCGGTGCATTTATCAGTAACGATATAAAAGAAATCCATTGAAACTGCGTCTTGCTCATTATCAGCTTCATACGTATTCTTCATTGGAGTGGTCACAGATCCTGATAAAGCAGTGCCGTCAGACATTCTCCATTCTACACCACCTTCGTATATTGCATTATTTGGGCATTCTGGTTCACATGCTCCACAATTAATACATTCTTCTGTTATCATTATTGCCATAACCCGTGTTTTTATAAATTCTGATTCACCTAATTTTGCTGCAAAGATATTCAGCAACTCTAAATTTTAAATACCAAACAGTATTAAATGAATATAGAACAAAGGTTACAAGTTTTTGTTGAACTGGGCAAGATTTTATCAGAAGTGACGGAAGAGTCTGTTGCTACTTTGCAAACTGCAAAACATAAAAACGGTTGGTTTAATCCAGATCAATCGCAACTTGCGTTTACAAACTGGTCGAATGCTTTAACTGCGGAAAATGTAAAGCATTGGGTGGCAATGTACCCTGAATTGAATAATACCATTACGCCTAAGAAAGTCGGATTAATAATGGCGGGAAACATTCCATTGGTTGGCTTGCATGATTTGATAAGTGTTTTACTTACTGGGCATAACGCGGTTGTAAAGCTATCATCTGAAGATACCACTCTTATGAGTTATATAATCAGCAAGATAAAAAGGATTTCTCCAGAACTTGGCTCTAGAATAGAAATTGCAGAACGACTTTCCGATATCGAAGCGGTAATAGCAACGGGTAGCAATAATTCGTCGCGTTACTTTGAAGCTTATTTTGGTAAATACCCAAACATAATCAGGAAGAATAGAACTTCAGTCGCGATCCTAGAGGTAAATGAAAGTTCGACTGATTTGAGAAAGTTAGGGCAAGATATATTTACGTTTTATGGCTTGGGATGCAGAAACGTGACGAAGTTGTATGTTCCAATTGGCTACAATTTTAATTTATTTTACGAATCCATTATAGATTGCGCTTCAGTGCTTGACAACATTAAGTATGTGCACAATTACGATTACCATAAGACTCTGTTTCTGCTAAATAGTCAGCAATTGCTTGATAATGAGTTTTTGCTCGTAAAAGAAGATGCCAACTTACGGTCTCCTATAGGCGTCATACATTATGAATATACAAGCGTTGATAAGAAGGAATTGGTCAAAAAACTAAATAAAAGCGAAGAAATTCAGTGTGTTGTTGATAATCAGCAACTTAAGTTTGGCGAGGCGCAAAACCCTCAATTGTGGGATTACGCAGATGATGTGGATACACTAAGGTTTCTTTTGAATTTGTAATTATTATTTGATTATTGTAATTAATGCCTTTATTTTGGCGCAGCATTAAGATAAGCTTATGAAATTATTTCTTGAAAGTATTTTTACCTCACTTTTAGTACTGGTATTGTTATGCTTTAGTTCACAGGTTAATGCCCAGCAAGTGCTGTTAACAGACGATTTTAGTGCTGGTCCGGGTAATTGGACGTTGAATACTTCTGATCAAGTTAATGGCGGATTTGCCGCTGGAGGTGGTGCTGAAAACCTTTGGATTGTGAATAATATTTACGCAGGAAGTGTTCCTGGCTTTGTTCAACCTACACAAAATCAGCCTGCAGGAATCTCTGGTTCACCAAATTCGCAGTATTTGCATATTGTATCTCAAAACTTTTCTACGGCCTCTATATTAAACTGTAATTATCAATTTCAACAACAAGTTGGAAACGAAGTTTACATGACTAGAATGTCAAGTCCAGTTAACACAACCGGCCTTCAAGATATAAAGTTTAAATTTTGGTGGTTAAATTATGCCGAAGGAACAATTCCAACTGGGCAGCCAGCTTCGGGTCAAGTTGTTTACAGTACTGACGGAGGTACAACTTGGCTACCAACTGGATTTGCAATGGCTAATGATTCAACTTGGGAAGATACGACCTTATCGCTTCCTACTTTTAGTAACCAAGCTGCGTTGAGCTTTGGCTTTATTTTCGTAAATCCTGATACAGGTGTAGTCCCAATAAACCGACCGGCGTTTGCTGTTGATGATATTTCAATTACTGGTGTTCCATCGGGAACTCCAAGTGCTGATTTTACAGGTACACCAACTTTAGTTTGTAAAGGCGACTGTGTTCAGTTTACAGATGTTTCTACTGGAAATCCTACCCAATGGAAGTGGAGTTTCGGGACAGGAATAGCAGCAGATACTTCAAATGTTCAGAATCCCAATTTTTGTTTTAATAACGTCGGGAACTTTTCAATATCACTTACAGGTTCAAATTCAGTAGGTTCAGGAGCAACCACTACCAAAACGGGGTATATCCAAGTAGTTGATTGCAATACTCCTCCCGATGCAAATTTTAGCATGAATGGTTCAAAGGCGGTTAACATTACTATTTGTGCTGGCGATTCTATTGCTTTTATAGATTCAAGTTTGGGAGTTGTAAACTCTAGATATTGGTCTTTTCCTGGAGCACAGGATGATTCGGGTAGATGTAGGTTGAAAAATGATACCAATGCATTCGTTGGTGTATTTTATCCTTGCGCTGGCAATGGAGGTAGAGATACTTCGTATACGGTTACACTCAATGTTTCTGGTACTGGTGGTGCCGATTTTGTTACCAAAAATGTATTTGTAAAAGGCTGTGTACCTGCTCGGGCAAGAATTAAAAATGAGAGCCAAAGAAAGATTTGTCAGGACGAATGCATTCAGCTGGAATACGATTATACAATAACAGATGAATTCTTTATCTCTACCGACTCGATGACCTTTACATGGTATGCCGAAGGAATAAAAACAGACCAGTGGGATAGTAGCTTTTACTCTTATTTTGTAGCAGATACGAATGTGCTCAACGATGCTTTTAGAACCGATAGCACATTAAGAGGTGACAAAATGAATTTATGTTACGTAGGAGAAGAAGATGTCATAAAAAATTGGGACATTACGTTAGTAGTTGAAAATATTTACGGCAAGGATTCGGTTGTCTATGAAGACTTTGTTTCTGTAATGTCCTTTCCGAAGGTCACAATGATATACGAAGACTCATTAATTGTTAGAGGTCATAGAGGTTTTCTAAGCACAAAACTGGATAGTAAAGGAGAACGCAACTATTGTAGAAATTTGAGGGAAGTTGAAAAGCTAAGAGGGGATACTTGTTGTTGTTTTAATTATTACTGGTTCTACCAAGACGATAACGGGGGATTTATAAGAGAAGATATAGAGCAATGGAATGAGCGATCAACTTTTGCTGAGCCTACTGAAGACACTTATTACCACGTTATTAAAGAGAATTACAACGGTTGCAGGGTAGTAGATTCTCTTCAAATCATTTTAAGAAAAGACGGTGACGATATTCAGTATTCTGTTGGTGTTCCTACTATATTTTCTCCCGGCAGTGGAAGATATTCAAATAAAAACTTTTATGTATTTGGGAACGGTATAACCCAGATAAACGTAAAGATTTATAATCGATTTGGACAGATTGTTTACAGTACAGAAGACGTAAATGAAATTGTGATAGAAGACCCCAGTAATCAGGGGGCAAAGTCAGGCTGGAGAGGAACCTTCCAAAACGAAACAGGAAGGGATTTAACCCCAGGAGTATATACCTACTTTATTCAGGTCACTCATGAGAACGGCGAATTTAAAGAACTACAAGGAAACGTAACATTGGTGCGCTAAACGAAAGAATTGATGAAGAGATTATTTCTATTATTTTCCGTTTTAAGTGCAGTTATTGCAGGGCAAGCTCAAGAGGACGTGCACTTTTCTCAATTTTTTAACGCATCGCCGATTATTAATCCGGCGACATCTGGAATTTTCCACGGTACTATGCGTTTCAACTCTCATTACCGTCAGCAATGGGGCTCTGTAACTAGTCAGCCTTACACCACCATGGCAGCTTCCTTAGACTTACCCGTATTAACGGATGTGACAGGTCATGATATGTTTGCCATTGGAGTCTATGGAATAAAAGATGATGCTGGGGTATCACAAACAAGTACCACCAACGTTGGATTGAACGTCAATTTTGGTAAAGCTTTTGATCCAAGCGAAACTCATTTTTTTAGCCTTGGTATGAAGGTGAATTATGGACAGAAAGCAATGAGTTATGATGGTCAATGGGGAAGTCAATGGAATTGGCAACTGGCGACTCCAGACTTTGACGCTGATATTCCTGGCGAATTTGCGGGTGAAGCAAGTGCAACATTTGTATCAATTGGTAGCGGTTTCAATTGGTTTTATACCAATCACGAAAACGTAAGAGCAAACATAGGGACTGCGATAAACAACATTAATGGACCTAGCGTAAATTACCTGAATAGAGATTATAGCCTTGCTCGTTCACTTTATTTTCACGGGGATATTGAGATTCATTCACATGCAGACAATTTTGCTGTTATTCCTCGTACCATCATTTTTACCCAAGGAAGACAGCGGTATTTTGTGTTAGGTACTGCCTTCGACTTTGTATTCCAAGAAGCAGGTATGCATACTGGAATCACCAAAGAAATGACAATGGAATTCGGAGCATATTTCAGATGGAGAGATGCTTTTATCTTCCAAACTCAATTTAATTGGGCTGGTTTAGGAATCGGTTTAAGTTATGATATTAATATCTCTCAACTGAATACAGCCACTCGGAATCTTGGTGGTTTCGAAGCCTTTTTGAGCTACAAACTGGGTTACAAACGTGGGCTGAAAGATGGACACTCCAACGATCGCTTCGATAGCATTCATTAAGAAGTCACTTCTATTTAAACTCAAACGCCCCGATGTCGGGTTTTGAGTCTCTAGTATTTTCTTTAAGATCGCTTTTTTCTAATAGTAGATCCAAGATTGCTATTGATCCTTTATCCACGGCAACGGACTGCTGAAATAAGCTAAAGTCTTCTTCGTTTTGGTTTTTGTAAACGGGTAAAAAGCTATTGTCTCCAACTGTTACGTTACCAGGGTTTACAATGCAAGATTTATAACGAGATGCATTGGCCGTAGATAATTCAGTTCTTATCACGCAATGATCAAATAAAACATTGTAATCTGCAGCAGTTGAGCTATCCAATTCCAGTTCTTCTTCTTTTGAGCCATAAATAATAGTATTTCCAAATCTAAGATCTAGGTTTACTGCTTCTTCTGAAGATTCACCTGAACTGTATCGGTTACTAATAAATAGCATTGGGTCTTCACGGTTACTGCCGCTCCAATAGTTGGCTAAAGTTGTATTTAAGAAGTTCATGCAACCTCCTCCAGTAATTGCCACGTTGTAATTCCCCATGTTGTAAACCAAAGAATTCTCCATATCAAAATTTGCATTGCGCAGAAAGACACCGATACCCGCCATGTTGGAAATCGTTGTTTTTTGGACCGTTACTTTTTCGGGCACAACATCTTGAAAATCATCAAAGGGCAGGGGCTCGACCTGTAAACCCACAAAACCATTTTTGATATGCGCATATTTAATGTTGGAGGCGGCGCCAGTATTTATCCAAACTCTATCCCATTGACCAGCGATATCGTCAAACTCTGCTTCTAATCGATCGCCTTGAAAAACGACTTCATTGTCGAACTCACCATTTACATTTAAAGCAGCTCCCCGATACACCCATAAGCCAGCTCCTTTATGAAAGTGGATTTGAGTTCCAGCTTCAATGTTTAAGGTTAATAAACTGTCCACCAACAAATACCCATAAATCACATGTGGCTTATCATTTTTCCAATTTACATCTAAAGAAGTAAGTTGATTGGGTAAATAAGAAGATAAATTTGAAAATGCGGGCAAGCCTTCAATCGCCCTATTTGGCCTGTAATAGTAGGCGTTTTGACCGTAAGCAGTAAGTTTAACTTTTTGTTCAACACCATTCGTAATAAACACAATGTTGTCCTCAACAAAGAATGGATTAAAGGTGTTGTTTGCGTCTATAGTAACTTCTGTAAATAGGTATAGTGAATCTTGAGCAGGAATTAAAACATCTTTTTGATCTCCAGGAAAACCGTCTAAGTTGAATCGGTAGGCTTTGCCTGCAAGGCCTTCTAAACTTACTGCGGCTATGGAAATATCTTTGTCATGAGGATTGTAAACCTTTATTGTCTTTGTAGCTGATCCAATTCCGGTAAATACAGTGTCAAAAACTACAGTTGATTCTGAGAATGTTAATGCACCTTCTTCCTCAAAACCTAAATTCCGTTTTTTACAGGAACTGATCGCAGCGATTGCAATAATTATTAAAAGGAGCTGTTTCACGCGGCAAAAATACCCAATTAGGATTTCTTAATTAAGTCAGGAAAACACCTTTATGACTTTTTTATTGTTCTGTCTTTTTTTAGATTCAAAAATTCCTATTTTTGCACAACGAATTACTAAGCGAAGAAATTAAAGAAATGAAAAAAGATATTCACCCAGAAAGTTACCGTCCAGTTGTTTTTAAAGACATGTCTAATGATCATATGTTCATTGGAAGATCTACTGCTGAAACAAGCGATACAATTGCTTGGGAAGATGGAACGGAGTATCCACTAATTAAATGTGAAATTACATCTCAATCTCACCCATTCTATACTGGCAAAATGCAGTTTGTAGATACAGCGGGTAGAGTTGATAAGTTCAAAACTCGATACGCAAAATTCAAGAAGTAATCTTGCTAAAGAAGTTTTAAAGATATTTAAAGCCTCTCGATTCTTCGAGAGGCTTTTTTTTGCCCTAATTTCGAGACAAAGAATTGAATATGAATCTTGTTTTTTTTGATAATTACAGTCACGAATCACTACTACCACTGACTTTTACAAGGCCAGCTGTAGATCTGCGCATTGGAATATTGAAAATTTCAGAAAAGTGGGAAGCCATTTCTGGAGGTAATACGGCTGGTTATCTTACCCAAGTGCATTTATCTAAAAAATACTACGGTGCAGATGAAGTTGACTTGTACCTTGCTTCAAACGTAATTCCAGACTTTGAACTGTGGGCAGAAATTAAAACACTTTCAATTGGCCAAAAACTCGATTCTTATGGGCATTGTATCGCTTTTTGCTCCAATGAATGCTATAGTGATTTACCCGAACTAGAAGCCGCAATAAAAAATGCGGAAGCAGTAACTTCAAATGCTAACGCGATTTCGATTTCCACCGCCATTGATATTTATAAGAGCAATGGAGTACAAATTCAAAGGGATATTGAATTGTTGGGGATAGATTCAGTTTCATCTTTTGGTGCACACAACACGCTTATCGGGAATCAATTTTATATTCACCCTTCGGTAAAGATGGAGGGAGTTACCCTAAACTCAACTGAAGGTCCAATATACTTAGGTAAAGATGTTGAAGTAATGGAGGGCTCGGTAATTAGAGGCCCATTTGCCGCCTTGGAGCATGCTACTGTAAAAATGTCTGCGAAAATCTATGGAGACACTACAATAGGTCCACACTGCAAAGTAGGAGGAGAAATTAGTAACACCGTATTTTATGCTTATTCTAATAAAGGACACGATGGCTTTATTGGGAATTCGGTAATTGGTGAATGGTGCAATTTGGGAGCAGATACGAATAGTAGTAATCTCAAGAATAATTATTCTGAGGTATCGGTTTGGAATTACGCAAAAGAATCATTCAGTGATACTGGTGAGACATTCTGCGGGCTTATAATGGGCGACCATAGCAAAACGAGTATAAACACTATGTTAAACACGGGTACCGTAATAGGAGTTTCGGCAAATGTATACGGAGGTGGATTTCCGCCGAAATTCATTCCTTCTTTTTCTTGGGGTGGATCGGATGGCTTTCAGACATTTGACTTGGATAAAGCCAAGGAAGTGGCGAATAAAATGATGCAGCGCAGAAATTTAGAATTAAGTCAAGAGGATGCTGCTATTTTAAATGCCGCATACGCAGCTGACACTAAATACCGCAAATAATCTGTTGGCACAAAGCTTGACCTTCACCAATCGAATCAGTATTTTTTAGAAATACTGCCTTTTTGACTTAAAAATTAAACATGAATAATAATTTCCAATTATATAATCTAGTTGACGGTATGGAAGACTCTGGAGACTTTATCCCACTGCTTTCTCAAGAGGATGAAGATTCGATGAACAAAGAAAATCTTCCGGATAGTCTGCCAATATTGCCGCTTCGAAATACAGTTTTGTTTCCAGGTGTAGTTATTCCTATAACTGTTGGTAGGGATAAGTCGATAAAACTGGTAAAAGACGCGTATGCGAGTGATAAAACCATTGGTGTAATTGCTCAAAAAGATCAAAATATTGAAGACCCCAATTTTGAGCATTTGAATAAAATTGGAACGGTTGCACGCATTCTAAAAATGTTGCGTATGCCCGATGGAAATACCACCATTATTATTCAAGGAAAACAGAAGTTCGAGTTGCAAGAATTGGTGCAGGAAGAGCCTTATATGAAGGCAAAGGTAATTCCAGTAGAGCAAGTCTTTCCAATTGATAAAGGAGATAATTTCGAAGGATTAGTTAATTCGGTGAAGGATTTGGCACTGGAAATCATAGAAAAATCTCCTGAGATTCCGACTGAAGCAAATATTGCTATTAAAAATATCGAAAGTCCTAACTTCTTACTCAACTTTATCTCCTCCAACATGAATGCTGGAGTAGAGGAGAAACAGAATATTCTTAACGAAGCTGACTTTACCGAACGCGCCAACCGTGTTATGCGTTACATGACGAAAGAGCTGCAAATGCTGGATATCAAGAACGATATTCAAAGTAAAGTTCGTGTTGATATTGACAAACAACAACGAGAGTTTTTCTTGCAGCAGCAGATGAAAACGATTCAGGAAGAATTGGGAGGAAACCCTGTTACTGAAGAAATTAATGAGCTTTCGGAACGTGCAGAAAAGAAGAAATGGAGCAAGGAAACGGAAGAGCGATTCAATAAAGAACTGGATAAGTTAGAGCGCATTAATCCACAGAGTATGGAATACTCTGTACAGCTCAATTACATTGAGTTATTGCTTGATTTACCTTGGAATGAGTTTTCAAAAGACTCCTTCGAGCTCAAGCGCGCTCGGAAAATATTGGATAGAGATCACTACGGACTCGAAAAAATTAAAGATCGCATTATTGAGCACATTGCAGTCCTTAAATTAAAAGGCGATATGAAGTCGCCAATCCTTTGTTTTGCTGGCCCTCCCGGAGTTGGTAAAACATCTTTGGGCAAGTCGATAGCTGAAGCTATTGGTCGCAAGTACGTTAGAATTTCCTTAGGAGGTTTGCGCGATGAAGCGGAATTAAGAGGGCATAGAAAAACCTACATTGGTGCAATGCCAGGCAGAATTATTCAAAACCTGAAGAAAGCTGAAAAATCAAATCCAGTATTTATACTCGATGAAATAGATAAAGTAGGAACTGGCCATCAAGGTGACCCTAGTTCGGCTTTGCTTGAAATTTTAGATCCCGAACAAAACAACTCGTTTTACGACAATTATGTAGAGATGGATTACGACCTATCTAACGTAATGTTCATTGCTACTGCAAATGATTTAGGTAACATTCAGCCAGCATTGCGCGATAGAATGGAGATTATTAATCTAACTGGCTACACGGTAGAAGAAAAGGTGGAAATTGCCACAAAGCACTTATTACCAAAACAGCTTAAGGACCACGGAATGAAAAAGTCCGATGTGAAGCTTTCTAAGAAAGTGCTAGAAGCATTGGTTGAAGGCTATACTAGAGAATCTGGAGTGCGTGCTTTAGAGAAAAAAGTGGCACAGGTGGTCAGAAAGGTGGCTACTAAAGTTGCAATGGATGAAACCTTTGACCCGGTTATCACTGCGGATCAACTGAACGATTTATTGGGCCCTGGAATTTCTAAAGAGAAATACGAAAACAACGATATTGCTGGAGTCGTAACCGGTTTGGCTTGGACTTCTGTTGGAGGAGACATTCTTTTCATAGAATCGTCAATAACACCCGGTAAGGGCAAGTTAACGCTTACAGGTAACTTGGGCGATGTAATGAAAGAAAGCGCCATAATAGCGTTAGAATACTTAAAAGCGCATGCTCATTTATTGGGGTTAAAAGCAGAGCTGTTTGACCGTTACAATGTGCATATTCATGTGCCTGAAGGAGCTACACCAAAAGATGGTCCTTCGGCGGGAATAACCATGTTAACTTCCTTAGCTTCTTTATTTACTCAGCGAAAAGTAAAATCTAAATTGGCTATGACCGGTGAAATAACATTGCGTGGTCGAGTATTGCCCGTTGGTGGAATTAAAGAAAAAATTCTGGCGGCAAAACGAGCAAATATCAAGGAGATTATCTTGTGCAAAGACAATGAAAAAGACATTCAGGAGATTAATGAAAAGTACCTGAAAGGGCTAACTTTTCACTATGTGTCTTCAATGAAAGAAGTGCTGGAAAAAGCTTTGCTTTGTGCTGGAGTGCCTGATGCAATTGAGATTAAATAGGTTGTGCTAACTTTCGTCATTCCCGCGCAGGCGGGAATCTTTCGCAATCTAGAGATCCTTCCCTACGGGGAAGCACGGTAATAATTTAATAAAAACAAAAGGAAAATGGAGCAAAAGATTCTAATCAAAAACATCAAAGAATTGGCTTTTATTCAGGAAGAGGAAGACAAGCGAAGCCGATTGTCTGGTTCTGAAATGAATGAATGTAGCTCCATAAAAAATGCATGGTTGGCGATTGAAAACGATCTTATTGTTGGATATGGAACTATGAAGGACTGGGAGGGAATTGCCGACTGGACTAACCTTAAAATAATTGATGCTAGAGACAAAATCGTTTTACCTGCTTTTTGCGATTCCCACTCACATATTGTTTACGCTGGCAATAGGGAAGGCGAGTGGGTTGATCGATTGAAGGGCTTGTCTTACGAGGAAATCGCTAATAACGGAGGTGGAATCATAAATTCTGCGCTAAAATTGCGCGAAGCTTCCGAAGATGAATTGTACGATCAAGCTTTCCTTCGCGCCAAAGAAGTTATTTCAACTGGAACGGGAGCTTTGGAGATTAAAAGTGGATATGGTTTAAGTGTAGAAAGTGAACTGAAAATGCTTCGCGTAATTAAGCGCTTGAAAGAAAATACAGACCTTACCATTAAATCTACCTTATTAGCCGCCCACGCTGTGCCGTCAGAATTTAAAGACAATAAAGCTGGGTATATTGATTTGATTATCAATGAAATAATCCCGCAGGTTGCAAAAGAAGGCTTGGCCGATTACATCGACGTATTTTGCGAAAAAGGCTATTTTGATAACGACGATACCCGCAGAATATTAAAAGCAGGCGCAGCGCACGGCATGGCGTCAAAATTCCATGTAAATCAGTTTACGATTTCAGGTGGAATACAAGTTGGTATTGATGAAAATGCACGGTCTGTAGATCATTTGGAAGTATTGGCAGATGAGGAAATTACAGCCTTAAATGGCGTGTCAACTATCGCCACTTTGCTGCCTTCTTGTTCTTTCTTTTTGGAGATTCCTTATTCTCCGGCTCGTAAAATGATGGATGAAGGTTTATCGATTGCTTTAGCCACAGATTTTAATCCAGGATCAACGCCCTCGGGTAATATGCCTTTTGTAATGTCTTTGGCTTGCGTAAAAATGAAAATGAAGCCCAATGAAGCTTTTAATGCTTCTTTGAGAAATGGGGCGTATGCAATGGATTTGTCAGAGACACACGGTGCAATTGCCCTTGGCAAAAAAGCCAACTTAATCATTACCAAAGCCATTCCTTCCTATTCCTACATTCCTTACAGCTTTGGTTCAAACCACATTGAATCGGTGATTTTGAATGGAAAGGTGCAGTTTTAGGCCTGCTTATTTTCTCGATAGGTAAAATCTTTTCTAACGCGTCATTCCCGACTACGATCGGGAATCTAAGCTGGGTTTTCAAACTTGAAAAAACAATACTATTTCATAAAGCATTTGCTAATATAAATTCATCGTTCGTCATTCCCGACTCCGATTGGGAATCTAAAATGGGTTTTCAAACTTGAAAAACAATACTATTTCATAAAGCATTTGCTAATATAAATCCACCGTTCGTCATTCCAGACAACGATCGGGAATCTAAAATGGCTTTTCAGGCTTGAAAAAAACAAAA
>PAME01000019.1 GCA_002707155.1 Crocinitomicaceae bacterium
GCACCACCAAATGCAGCACCAACTATACTTGTAAGTATTGGAAAGTTTGCTGTTTTAATTGTTTGATCAAAAGGACCCTCAATAAAATCTTGTATCACTCCATCTTTTTGTTTGTAGACAAAAACGGCTAGTTCACCATCTTTAACCCTTAAATTGCTGCCATATCGGATAGCGTTTTCTTTTTTTGTACTGTTTGCTTCTCCGCTTGGTCGCCATTTATGAACTAAGTATTCTTGTTCATCACAGCGTATCACATCCATGAAGCCGCCCTCTTCTTTTTTTCTACTAAATATTCCCATAATTACTTATTTGATTCCTAATTGTTTCGAATAATTCTCAATTTGCTCAATAAGTGCCGTATCTTTTTTGAGGGCAACCCTGGCTTTAATTATAATTTGTTGAGCCTTAGCTTTGTAACTTTTTTGTAATTGTAACTCTGCGGCATGAGTAAATTTTTCACTCCATGAAAATTTTTTTAATCCAATTGGCATTGCCAAAGCTAGAAATTCCAATATATCTTCTTTGGTATTTGGAACGGCAAAATTTTCAATTAGAGTACACTGTTTAGAAGCAATACCATTTCTTACCATAATGTCTACTCGGGGATTTCCGTTATTACCGTTATATGGGTTGTTATTCCATTCATAATCCTCAATCTTCTTCAGCTCAAGTATAAGTACATTTATCTTTGAGCGATTCTCACTACCCCTAAATTCATGGCCACATGAAATACAATTAATACTGAATGAATCTACCACCTCACCACAGGAGGGGCATTTGTAAACTTCACCCTCCTTTTGCGAATTACTTTTAGAATTTTTGGGTGCACTTTGTATTGCAGGAGGAGGCGGGAAACTTGTTTGTAATTCTTTTTGCTTCATTTGTATTTTGGCACTAAGTACAAAATCAAATTCATCATCATCAACTCCTAGCTGAGCTGCTTTCTTTTGAAGAAAAGTTCTTTCACTTTCTGTAATGACACCATCCACTAATGCCATATCAATGTATTTTTCTAATTCTATATTCATACTTATTTGTTTTTAGTTATACGCTTTTGTTGGTCAAACCATTTTTTAAGCAAAGAAATCAGTTTATGTCCATCCTCTGATGTTTTTATTGCATATTCAATGTAATCATTAATTTCCATTGTTGGCATTCCTGGTTTTGATTTAGCAAATGCATGTAAAATATTATTACGTTTTTTTAACCCCACACTCTTACTTTTGTGCGGTGGCAATTCTATTTCTTTTCCTTTCTTTTTGCAGCAAATTTCTCATTGTCTTTCTTTTTTAGGTTTGTTGGTAACGTTGAGTATATGAAGCGTAGCATCCCGCAGGGTGCTATGATTTCATATACATTGTTAGCGGCTGGTTTTACTTGTTTCAATCATTAGAGCTTCTTTTAAACCTTCCGTATTCCCAAAAGAATCCGGGTTGAATCTGATTGTTATTGCTTAAAATAATAATTGTCTTGTTGGTGTCAAGAAATCTTATCAAAACCGAATTAGCTCCTAAAATTCCACTCCTTCTTTCCATAACTTTTGGCTTTGATGGAGTAAAGGGGTAGTTGTATGTCCAAACACTGTAACCAGAATAGTTGTATTCCGGATAGGATTTGAACATCAATTCTTTGCTTTTTCTAGAAAGTAATTCGTCTCCATACCTTGCTTGGTCAAGTTTTAGTAAGTCTTCAGCGGTAGAGAACATTCAGCCTGCAGCATAGAAATTCTCAATATAAAATAAGGGGTCAATTTCCCTTTTATTTTCTTGGTCATAGGAAAAGGTATAGGCAAAATTACTTGGGTATTTCCCGCTTTCTAAAAAACCTGTTCGAGTCATTAATGACTTGTCAATAATTCTATTCTGCACTGAACTCTTCCAAGTTGTGTTGTCGTATTTTTCTATTATTAATCCGAGTAAAACATAATCAATATTGGCGTAGTTGAATTGGCCAAAACGCTGAAGTTTGTTATCTAAAGTTTTACGAACAAACTCGTTTGGACTTGTTGACTGAGCATAAATATCACCATCTTCATTCGGCAGTCCCGAAATATGAAGCAACAGATGATGAACGCTAATCTTATTTGACTTTGGAATTTTTAAATTTGGAAGGAGAACATTCAATTTGTCTTCCAACTGAATTTTACCTTCTTCTACAAGTTGTAAAATTATGATTGCTGTAAACATTTTCGTGATTGAAGCAATACCAAAATTTGTTGAATTTTCTATTGGAAGGACATTGTCTTTATCGACAAAGCCAAATGATTTCTGATAAACAATAATACCATTATCTGCTATTAGAACTGTGCCTTCAAAAAGGTCAGATGTTACAGCATTCTGAACAATGCTGTCAATTCTCTCCAAGTTGACTTGGGCTTTGCTGTGAAAGCCACACCAAAGTAACAGTGTCAATGCATAAATTACTTTTTTCATATGCTATTATTTTTACTTGACGCTAACTAGTGGCTATAAGTGTATCTACGCTTATATATTTATATGCTTCGTTCAATAATTGTTGTAATAATCAGATTTACATCAGTATAATTGTTTTAAGCGGTTGTAAGTGATTGATTTTTTCTGCTAATTATCACGACTTAAAAATAGCTATTTGAAATGAAAGAGTAGGGCTGCGTATTTATCCCCTCAATTCCAGCACCACCACATTCTCCACATGATGTGTATGTGGGAACATATCTACCGGCTGCACCTTAGTCACTGTGTACTTGGGGTCTAGCAATTGTAGGTCGCGCGCTTGAGTGGCTGCATTACAACTTACATAGACAATTCTTGGCGCTTCCAGTTCCAGCATCACTTCTATAACGTTGGTATGCATTCCGGCTCGTGGCGGGTCGGTGATAATGACATTGGGTTTCCCATTTTCATTTATGAAATCCCCAGTAAAAATGTCCTTCATATCACCAGCATAAAAACTAGTGTTTTCCACGTTGTTGTTTTCGGAATTGAGTTTGGCATCTTCAATAGCTTCAGGCACCGATTCTATACCCACCACATGCTTTGCATACTTGGCTACAAAGTTGGCAATGGTCCCCGTGCCAGTATACAAATCGTATACTACGTCTTCTTCTTGTATGTTGGCAAATTCGCGCGCTATTTCGTAGAGTTTAAGCGCCATAGTGCTGTTGGTTTGGAAAAAAGACTTAGGCCCAATCTTAAACTTTAGGCCTTCCATTTCTTCCACAATGTGATCTTTTCCAGCAAAACTCTGAACATCCAAATCGTAAATGGTATCGTTTTGCTTGGTATTCACCACATACATAAGACTGGTAACTTGTGGGAACTTTTCTTTTAAATGCTCCATTACCAATGCAATGTTGTCTTCTTGATCTTCACCAAAACACACCAAGGCCATCAATTCGCCAAGGTTGGTATTTCTAATAATAAGGTTACGCAGTAAGCCGTGCTGTTCTCTTACGTTATAAAACGAAAGATCATTATCAAAAGCAAATTCCTTTACCGCCAAACGAATAGCATTGGAAGGATCGCCCTGCAAATAACAACGGTCTACATCTAGAATTTTATCGAAACGTCCCGGAATGTGAAAACCAACACCTCTGCGTTCTGCAATTTCGTCGTTAGTGGCAATTTCATCTTCGGTTACCCAGCGACTGTGCGCAAAGGTAAATTCGAGTTTGTTGCGGTAATATTCTGTTGCTGGAGCACCAACTATGGGCTGAATTTCAGGTAATTCTATTTTACCAATTCGGGTAAGGTGATCCTTGACTTGTTTTTGTTTGTAAAACAACTGGTCTTCATAACCTAGGTTTTGCCATTTGCAGCCACCACAAATTCCAAAGTGGGAACAAACTGGAGTAACTCGCTTTTCACTTTTTGTATGAATTTTAGTAACTCGACCTTCTAAATAGTTTTTGCGTTTCTTAGTCACCTGAACATCAACGACATCGCCGGGTACAACGTAAGGCACAAAAACTACCTTTTCACCAAATCTTCCAATGGCCTTTCCCTCTGCACCAGCATCTGCTATTTCTAAGCCCTCTATCAAAGGGTGTCTTCCTTTCTTTCTTCCCATAAACAGGGCAAAAGTAGCTATTAAGACCTTAATAACAGGGTTTGTAAAATTCCCTTTAGGTCTATTAGTAATTCATTATAAAACTTGTCATGCTGATTTTGCTTCAGCATCTTAACCAATGTTTTCAGCAAGTAGAATTTAGTAATTTGATAAAGAATGGATAGAGACCCTGAAACGAGTTCAGGGTGACTAGCGATTAGGCATTGCACTAGTTAGTATAATGTGGTCATGCTGAATTTAGTTCAGCATCTCGTCCTAAGTTTTCTGTTAGTCCAATTTAGGATTCAATTATTTAATAGGCAGAGACCTTGGAACGCGTTCAGGGTGGCGCGGAGAGACAAGAATAAAGCGTTTCACCCGAAAAAATAAACTCTAGTCACTGTCTTTTCTCATTCATCCAAGTCCTCAAACCATATTATATTTGAAGCCCATTTACGAACGACAAAACATTACACAATATGACACAAGTTTCAGATAAAACTAGCTCAGATAAAGCAATTGAATTAGAAGACAAATACGGCGCACATAATTACCATCCACTGCCAGTGGTTTTGGAAAGAGGAAGCGGCGTTCACGTTTGGGATGTTGAGGGAAAACGCTATTACGATTTTCTAAGTGCTTATAGTGCAGTTAACCAAGGTCACTGTCATCCCGATATTAACTTTGCATTGACGGAACAGTCGAGAAATTTGACCTTAACATCAAGAGCTTTTTACAACAGTGCGCTAGGGCCTTTTGAGGAGTTTATGCACAATGTATTTGGCTACGACAAAGTACTTCCTATGAATACGGGTGCCGAAGCGGTAGAAACGGCTTTGAAGCTTGCAAGACGTTGGGGATATGCAAAAAAAGGAATTGCTGAAAATCAAGCAAAAATTGTAGTAGTAAATGGAAACTTCCACGGAAGAACTACCACCATAATCTCATTTAGCTCAGATCCAGATTCTTATGCAGGGTTTGGACCTTATACTCCGGGTTTTATCGAAATTCCTTACAACGATTCCGACGCACTCGCAAAAGTTTTATCAGAAGACCCAACGATTTGTGCCTTTATGGTGGAGCCAATTCAAGGCGAAGCAGGCGTATTTGTTCCAGATGAAGGTTATTTGGCTGCCTGTAAAAAACACTGTGAGGATAACAACGTATTGTTTGTTGCGGATGAGGTGCAAACCGGAATTGCTCGAACAGGACGTTTATTGGCGAGTTGTGGCAATTGCGATTGTGGAGCACAATGTGAAAACAAGTACGAAGTTCGCCCTGATATTGTAATATTAGGTAAAGCATTGAGCGGGGGAGTACTTCCCGTTTCTGCGGTGTTGGCTGATGATGATATCATGTTAACCATAAAGCCAGGAGAGCACGGTTCTACTTTTGGAGGAAATCCTTTGGCATGCAAGGTGGCAATGGCTGCTTTACAAGTGGTATTTGACGAGAATTTAGCAGTAAATGCTATGGAACTGGGTAAATTGTTTAGAGCAGAATTAACAGCCTTTGCAGAGACTTGTGACTTAATAACCTTGGTAAGAGGTAAGGGATTATTGAATGCAGTTATCATTAACGATACGGAAGACAGTAAGACCGCATGGAATCTATGTATGGCATTAAGAGATAATGGATTGTTGGCAAAACCTACACACGGAAATATCATTCGATTTGCTCCGCCACTAGTAATTACAAAATCTCAGTTGTTGGAGTGCACAGAAATTATTAAAAAGACTTTTTCGGAATACGAGAAATAGGTTTCGGCACCTGAGAAATGTTTCCTTGAAAGCTTGTTTATAATTACGGTTTGAGGACCTCTAGTCTTTTATAAAGACCTTTCGTTGAACAAAATCACCACGGGTTAGTTCAAGAACATAAAATCCTGCAGCAAGCTGGATGTTATTGACACGAACGTTAACGTCTCCTATCTGATTTCCAAATTCTTGAGACATGAGTTCGATTCCGGAATAATTATAAACCGCAACCGAAATTGGGGTGGACTGAAGCTCTAAAAACGCTAAGTAGATAAAGTCATTTGCAGGGTTCGGGTAGAATCGAAAATCGCGGATTAAATCTTGATCATACTCTTCCGGCTGGTAGGTTTCTGCCAATATTTCATAGGCTTTTTGAAAATCTGGAATACCATTCCCATAATCGAAATCTGGGTTTTCATAGCGATCAGACGAAGCTTCAATTGCTCTAAAAATAGAGTTATTAGAAGCCTTAGGAAAGGCTTGAACCAAGCACGCAGCTGCACCAGCTATGGTAGGAGCAGAGAAGGAAGTGCCGTTACTTTTTCCTGCAGCGCCAATGCCATCAGCAACGACAACACCAGCACCGACGGCACTTACATTTGGTTTTAATTGTCCTGCAGCATTTGGTCCTCGGCTGGAAAATGTGGCAATATTGCCAGCGCTGTCCGTAGCTCCAATAGCTAGCACATACATCCCGTCGGCAGGCGCTATTATGTATCTCCAAGGGCGTGTTCCTGAATTTCCCGCACTGTTTACGACTAAAATCCCTTTCCTAAATGCGGCATTTGCTGCTCGGGTTACCACGGTAGTTTTTCCATCTAAGTCCGCATAGGTATGCGAAGTAGTGGAGTCATCAAATAAGGAGTAACCCAAGGAGGAGTTAATTATATCTACTCCAAGACTATCGGCTATTTCAGCAGCACGAGCCCAATTGTATTCCTCTAATTCTGTTTCTGAAGCATTGTCCTCTGTTCTAAACAAATAGAATGCAGCTTCTGGAGCGGCACCAGTCATAGTATCGCTACTCAAAGCTGCTATAGTGCTTAGTACCGCCATGCCATGTCCACCGTGCGGAATGGCATTGTCATCGCCTTCAACAATATCAAACTGCCCTAGAATTCGCTTTTCATCCCATAAATGACTAAACAGGGGAAAAGTATCCACGTGTCTAAACCCATTGTCAAATATGGCCATCGTTACACCTTTACCTCGAAATCCAAATTCGTGCAGAATAGGCATATTAATGAGCTCGATTTGTTCGGTTGCTAAACCATAATTGTATTGATCTATAATATTAGTTGGCACAGATTTTCTGCTTGCAGAAGCTGGTTTTTTAATGATTTTGACATTTTCAACAAAATCTAATGCCAAGTAGTTCTCTTTTTGAGTAGGATCTGGCGTAGAAACAACCACCCCATTTTGCCATTTTAGTGCATAGTGAAATTTGGTGTTTTGCAAGCTACTTATGGTCTTGATTCTATTTTTGGAAATGGGTAGGTCTTCAGCTACAATCGAAATATTAGATTTTGCTCTTCGGTCTATAGCCTTTTGACTTAAGAAGGTATTTGCTTGCTTGAGCTCGCAAATGCTTTCCTTATCTTGGAATGCTACAAAAAAATAATAGGCATCATTTTCTTGCGCCAAAATACCCTTTGAAAAAAGGCTGAGAAAAAGTATAAATAGGGAGACTATAAGCTTATTGCTGGCCATATTCAATAAGTTGTTTTGTAAGCACAAAGCCACTATCTACAGGTGTGTCTGTAGCTTTTCCAGTTGTAAAACGCTTTACACGCTTTTCGTACAAGTAAATTAAACCAACGCCAGGAGCGTACATTTCTTCGCCTATTTCAGTATTCAGTTGCAATGGGTCTGTTTCGTCGAATTTTTCGACAGTTATGGTATTTTCAAATGTTTTACCTAAAATGGATTCAGATCCTTGTGATGTTATGGTGTAGTCTTCTTTTTCCAATGAGTTACGGGTATTGCTATTCCAGCTTATTCCAGATTTGATTGGAAATATAAGGACAATTTTGGGTAAGTTATTTTTATTCTCTTCAACGGTAAATTTGTCCTTTTGAAAAGACCATGCTTTGATATCTGTCCAAAATGGGTCTGCTAACTGCAGCTTTTTTTGATCTAGAACACTTGTTCGGGTTTCCGTTTCAACTTCATAATCGCCTACAATAGTTTCTTTTATGAAATATTGAAAGGTGTCTACGCTCTCGGTAAAGTTATTAAAAACTAAGCTAACAACTTGGAATACTTTGAAAAAAGCAGTGGAAGTAGGGTAGTAGTCTAAGCCAATATCAACTTGTTCGGTTTCTGTTTTTTTACAAGCAAACAGTGTAAATAGAAACACAAATATGAAGACCAGTTTTCTCAATTAATCTACTTTACTAGGAGGTTTAGGGTTTTTAACTGCATTGGAATCCGACTGATTTTCTTTTGCTTCTCTCAAGGCTTTAGCTTCTTCTGGAGAATAGCTTTTTTTGAGAAAGCCATTTTTGTAGATTTCATATTGTTGCACTTTTCCATCAGCTCCAAAGTACGTCCAAGTGCCTTCTTGAACCGCAAATTTGTAAAATCCTATAATTTTCAGCGCACCGTTAGTATGAAAGTGCTGTACTTTTCCGTCTGGATTACCATCAATAAAATTTGCTTGAAACTTTGGTTTTCCTTCTGGAAAAAAATCTTTTAGCGGGCCATGTTTTACACCATTCCTGTTGTTGTAATCTCGAGCAACTCTGCCGTCTTTGTAATAGATACGAGCGGGTCCATTTTCTTTGCCGTCTTCGAAATATTTTTGTGCTGAGATAGCTCCGTCGGAGTCGTAGAATTTCCATTTCCCACTTCGCTCTTGATTGTAATATAAACCTTCGGCCATAACTGCCTTATTGAGATGGTAGAAAGTTACGCTTGCGCTGTCTGTGCTATTGTCGATTACGGTAATTAAGTTGCCATAAGTATCGTAGTAGTTAAAAATTCCAACGGGCTTATCATCCATGAATTTTCCTGAGTATCTAACATTTCCATTGGGGTGAAGTCCTTGCCAAATGCCTTGTTTGAGGCCGTTAGCGTCGCTGAGATTTTTTGCAGTTGCATTGGAATCTACTTGAGCCAATAAGGCAAACGAAAAAAGAGAAAAAACAAAAGTGAAAATCAGTTTTGAGAACATTTTATAAAATTACAATACTTTACAACTCAATAACTCTTGCCCATCCAAATTCCCTACCAGAATATCTCCCTTTTCAACTTTGCTCACTCCGGCTGGTGTTCCTGTGTAAATAAGATCGCCTATTTTAAGGGTCATAAATTGACTTACATACGCAATAATCTGGTTGATATTAAAAATCATATCGCTTGTATTTCCAGTCTGTTGCAGCTTACCATTTTTTAAAAGCTCAAAGTTTAAATCCCCATTTTTTAATGGTTCTGCAGAAATGAACTTCCCTAAAGGGGCAGACCCATCAAATGCTTTTGCTTTTTCCCAAGGGAGTCCTTTTTCTTTGCAATCTTGCTGAATATCTCTTGCGGTAAAGTCCAAGCCAAGTGTCATTTCTGAATAATATTTAGGAGCAAACTTTTCCTCTATGTGTTTTCCGAGTCTATTTATTTTAATGACTAACTCTAGTTCATGATGCACATCATTGGAGTGATTCGGAATGAAAAAAGGTGCATTATTTCTTAAGATTGCCGTGTCTGGTTTTAGGAAAAATACGGGGCTGCTAGGAATAGCATTATTGAGTTCCTTTGCGTGATCTGCATAATTTCTTCCAATACAAATAATCTTCATCAGATAGCTTCCTTTATTTGTTTTAAAATCTTTTTGGTGAACAAAGGAAAGTCGCCGCCCATCATCCAACCGTAATAACCAGGTTCGTTTTTCAGAACAGTAGCAACCGGAACATTTTTGTGTTTTCCGAAATTAAAAACCACTTCATTATCCGCATTAAACACAAATCGACCAGCTAAATCTGCAAAATTTTGTTGTTTTGAATAATCAGCTAAGAAATCCATATCGTTTTCCAAGTCTGAATATTTGTCTAATTGGGCCTCAAGAATTTCATGGGTAGCACTAATATCAGCTTCAGCCGAGTGAGCACCATCAAGTGGTTTGTCGCAGTAAAATTGAAAAGCCGCCTCTAGTGTTCTTTTTTCTTTTTTAAAGAATATGCCTTGAACATCGATTAAACGCCTTCCTTCAATAGAAAAATCTACACCAGCTCTCAAGAATTCTTCTGCTAATAGAGGTACATCAAATCGGTTTGAGTTATAGCCACCCAAATCACAGTCCTGAAGCATTATGTACAGTGATTTGGCGAGTTTATCAAAAGTTGGCGCGTCCTTTACATCTTCATCGGTTATACCGTGAATATCGCTTGACGCTTTTGGAATTGGAATTCCAGGATTTACCCTTCTTACTTTCATGTCTCGTTGACCGTCTGGTCTAATTTTAAGAACGGCTATTTCAACGATTCTATCGGTAGCAACATCAATTCCTGTCGTTTCTAAATCGAAGAATGCTATCGGTTTTTCAAGTTTTAATTTCATGGCATAAAAGTAAAAGCCCTCTCGATAGTAATCGAGAGGGCTTGCAAAATTTTATTAAGAATTTTATTACTGAATTCGTATTTCAACCCTTCTGCCATATTCAACTGGCATGTTTGGTGGTGTAGGAACAGTTTCTCCAAATGCTTTACTAATGATAAGGGATTTAGAAACTCCTTTGGTGATAAGATAGTCAACTGCTGCTTGAGTTCTTTTTTCAGATAATATCATGTTTGCGGCTGCAGGACCAGATGGGTCAGAGAAACCTCGTAAATCAACTTTAACAGTAGGATTTGCTTTAGAATAATTTGCCACTTCGTCCAATAATTTTTTTGCTTTTTCGCTTACAGAAGAACTACTAGAAGCGTAAGTAATGTATCGGAACATATTGAGTTGTTCTAGCCCAAAATCAACACGTCTGTTTTTTGCACGATTATCCACATTATCCGAACCATCTGCATTTTTACCATCAGCCTTTGGTTTAGACTCTCCAAAATAGTTGTAGTGCACTCGATAAGGATCCGCGCCATCTTTTATTAATTCGTTGAAAACTACTAGTGCTCTTTGTCTAGATACTACTTGATTTATAGCATCAGAACCCAAATAATCGGCATGTCCATTAAGATTCACAACGTAATCTGGATTTGCTTTCATGTATTCAGAAATCTTACGAATTTGCTCTTTGGAGTCATCGGCAATTTCCATTTTGTTGAACTTGAACAAGATGTCTCTGAATAAATCTTCAGGAGTAGGAGCAGGAACTTTCTTTTCTACTTTAACTACCACTTCCTCTACAATAACAGGATCTTCCTCTTTAACCTCTTCTACAACAGCAATAACAGTTGTGTCTTCAACGACTTCTTTGTTTGCCAATTCATCCGCCATTAGGTCTGCTAACAATACATCTGGCAACAAATCACGACGTTTTTCCAAATGAGCAGTAACTCTATAGATATCTAGGTAGCCGTATCCATTTAATCTTGAGGAGGAATAATAAGCTACCTCATTATTTATTTTCGATCGAACGTAAGAAACTTCATCTCCAGGAGTATTAATTGGAATTCCTAAACTCACCGGATTCTTCCATTTATCATTCTTGAATTCTGAGAAGAAAATATCGTATCCACCAATAGAGGAGTGCCCTTTTGAGGAGAAATACAGTAAGTCATCGCCCATCAAAAATGGAGTGTCTTCATCTTGTTCTGTATTCACGACTGCACCCATATTTTCTAGTGGACCCCAAGTACCATCTTCGCTTCTTTTTGAAGTGTATAAATCACGACCACCGTAACCGCCTTTTTTATCTGAAACTACAATAATATAGCTCCCATCGTCAGAGATACAAACAGCGGGCTCGTGTGATTTTTTAAGATTGATGTGTTCTGGTAATTCGGCAGGCGTAGACCAAGATAAGCCTTCGCGTTTAATTTCGTAAAGTTTACCAGATTTGTAGAGAAACATTAAATTCTCAGCCTTGTTTATTGAAATAATAGAAATATGCGTCTCTGGGTTCAGTTCAAAATCATTGGAGAACAAGTTGGCGCTTTTAAGTAAGAAGGGTGTTTTCCATTCACCCAAAATCTTTTTAGAACTATAAACATGCTCATAGGCATACTCCACGCTAGAGGAGAGACTAGTAGTTGTACCGGAAGGGTTTCTTTTACTCGTGTAAAAAAGTTCTGTTTCGTTATTCAAGAATACAGCGCCTTCATCGTCAGATATGGAGTTGATATTTGCCCCCATGTTTTGAAGTACAACGAAGTCCGTAGCGTTTATAAAGTACTTTTTAACATCGTTCAGTGGTTTTTTCTGTTTCTCCAATGGGTTTTTAGAGTTTAATTTTACGTGATAGACACCGTGCTGGCAAGTTTTAATATCCCATTGAACAACACCCGTAAGTTTTTGACCTTTTTTGTTTTGCTTAATATTTGGGATAAAGTTTGAGTAAGCTTTTTTTGCTTCATCAAAATTGTGATTCACTTGATATGCTTTAGCTAAATAATAATAAAGCTCCTTTATGGTATCCTCACCACTATACTTTAAAGCTTTTTCAAAGTACTTTTCTGCTTGGCTAAAGCTTTTTGGAGAACGTAAGTATGCAATTCCGGCCTCAAATAGAAATTGATCGTAATCTCCACGCATTTCTAAGAGCTTGTTGTACTCTTCAATAGCCTCTTCGTACAACTCTAAATCCAAAAGATTGTAGGCTCTTTTATGCTGAAGCTTTTGAGATTTACTCAGCTTAACTTTATCCTTGGCCTCAATGGAAAGAGGAAGTGTGAAAATAAATGCAAGCGTCAGAAACGCAAGTGTTTTAAGGAGTTTTGACATCATCATAAATAGATCATAAATGCGCTAACAAGTTACACAATAATACAAATATTAGCAGCAAATGCAATGCTTTTTGAATTTCAGTAAGGTAATTATACAACTCAATTGTTGATTTATTAAACTTCCCGACTAATATCAAATTGCTCGAGGTAATCTGCTACTCTTCTCACAAACATTCCGCCAAGAGCACCATCTACAACTCGGTGATCGTAAGAATGTGATAAAAACATTTTGTGTCTTATAGCAATTACGTCACCATGTTCTGTTTCCAGTACAGCAGGTTTTTTAGTTATTGCACCTACAGCCATTATTGCTACCTGAGGTTGATTGATAATAGGAGTACCCATTATGTTGCCAAAAGAACCTACATTGCTGATCGTGTAGGTACCACCAGCTATATCATCCGGACTCAATTTGTTAGTTCTTGCTTTGTTCGCCAATCCATTCACAGACTTAGAAAGCCCAACGAGATTTAATGAATCTGCATTTTTAATCACAGGAACTATTAAATTCCCTGAAGGAAGTGCTGTGGCCATTCCTATGTTAATGAATTTTTTCCGAACTATATTATCGCCATCAACCACAATATTGATCATTGGATAGTCCTTAATTGCCTTAACAATTGCCTCTATAAAAATTGGAGTAAACGTAAGTTTTTCACCTTTTCTTTGCTCATAGGCTTTTTTATTTTTATTTCTCCAATTCACTAGATTAGTAACATCCGCCTCTACAAATGAAGTTACATGCGGGCTGGTAGTTTTTGAATTAATCATGTGACCTGCAATGAGTTTTCTCATACGGTCCATTTCTATAATTTCTACTTCGCCACCAAAATCTTTATCAGCAGTCGCTGTCACTGATTTAGAAGCTGGACTTGTTGTAGACTTTTCTTTTACCGGTTGAGGAGAGTTTGCGTTTTCATTTTGTTTAGATCCTCGAGTTGAAATGTGGCTTAAAATATCATTTTTCGTTACTCTTCTGCCTTGCCCTGTTCCATTTATTTGGTCCAGTTCTGAGACAGGGATGCCTTCTTTCTGAGCAATATTTTTAACCAATGGAGAATAAAAACGCTCACTTGAACTAAAATCTTGAGTAGGAGGGTTTTCTGAGGTTTCTTGTGCAACCGGCTGAGCCGAATCAACAGCCGTAGCAACAGGAATAGGAGTTGCATCGGTTTTCGGAGCCTCCGTAACAGCATCAGCATCGGCACCATCCGTTGAAATTATAGCGATAACTTGACCTACTTGAGCAACTTCTCCTTCCGCAACTAAGATTTTTGAAATAACACCATCAGCTGGAGAGGGAACTTCACTATCAACCTTGTCGGTGGCAATTTCTACTACTGATTCTTCAGCTTCAATTGAATCTCCTTCTGCTTTTAACCAAGATGTAATTGTTGCTTCTGCTACACTTTCTCCCATTTTTGGAAGTATCAACTCTACGTTTGCCATATGCTATAATTAAGGCTGCAAAAATAATAATTTGGTTTGGTGTAAAGTTGGATTAATCTGGCTAAAAGAATTTTAAAATAGTATTGATTCAAAATAGTAATCTATTAAATTTGTTAGGATTGAAAGAGTCTTTTCAAAAATCATAAACACCAGTAGTTAGAAACCATGAACAATTTAGAATGTGAAGAAATATTGTTTGGAGAAATTGACCTTTCTAAAATTGAGAAGATAAATAGTAACTCAACTCACAAAAGATTTAAAAAGAACGAAGTTGTTTTTCATGAGGGAACAAGACCTGTGGGGGTCTATAGTATTACTTCTGGTCGGATTAAAATTTATAAGACGGGTGTTGAAGGTAAAGATCAGATTATACAAATACTTAAAAGTGGAGATTTAATGGGGTACCGAGCAATGTTGAGCGAGGAGCAGTACCCTGTAAGTGCTGAAACTCTTGAAGATACTACCTTGTGTTTTATTCCTAAAAAAGACTTTATTGGAGCTATGAGCGCTAATGCTGATTTAACCCATGAGGTGATCAAAAGTCTGAGTAAAGACTTAACAAATATGGCTGATTCGCTTACCGTTTTGGCACAAAAACCCGTCAGAGAAAGACTTGCTGGAGCATTGCTCATTTTAATAGATACCTACGATATTGTTGAGGGCGAACAAAACGGCATAAACCTCACAAGGGAAGATTTAGCCAACATGGTGGGCACCGCCACCGAAACACTCATAAGGTTGCTACATGACTTTAAAGATGAGCATTTAATAGAAACAAATGGTCGTAAAATTCTAATAAAGAATAAGGAAAAATTGAGGAAAGTAGCGAATTTGAGTTAATAATGTTGCCGTTGCGGTTAATTCGTAATTATTCCTTATTTAATGCTTTTATCAATTCAACCATTTAGATACTTTTGGATATAAATAATTATTGAAATGAATAAAAATAAAATTACAGCCATAGGACTAGCAGCAATTGCGTTTATTGCATTTTTCTGGGCATTTATGAGTTTTGAAAATGGATCTCCTATCGTAAATCTTTTTGCTTTTGTTGTTGTGATTGGAACTACTTTCGCTTCAATTGCAGTAGGAAATGCTGGCGAACGATAACGAAATAATTAAAAAAATGGAGCAAAGGACAATACTGTTGCCTACGGATTTCTCGGATTCAACACGAAATGCTATCGAGTATGGATTGAAATTGTACGCCGGAAGAGGTTATCATTTTATTCTTTTTAATTCCATTGACCCAGGTACTGCATCTGGCACAGGCATGATGATGAATTTAAGTCAAATAGTTATTGCTGATTCAAAGGCAGGCTTAGAAAAAGACATAGAATGGATTAAAGAAAAGGGATTGGACAAAGGTTGTACGGTTGAGGCCGTTCATATGACTGGTCATTTCTCACAATGTATTAGATCGATTGTTAAGAATAAGAACGTCTATTCCATTATTCTTGGAACTACTGGTGCTAGTGGACTTAAAGAATTTTTTGTAGGAAGTAATGCAGCAGAAATCATTCAAGATTCTCCAGTACCGGTTCTTACTGTTCCTTTTAATGCAGTTTATAAATCAGTAAAATCTGTGGTATTTGCAACGGATCTTAATAAGTTGTACAATATTGGGATGTTAGATTTTTTAAAAAATCTTTTGATTAAACAATCTGCCACACTTTCCATCTTTCATGTCGAAAAGTCAATGAGCAAAGTAAAACTTGACGATAGAAATGCTCAAAAGAAAGTGCTTATGGATTACTTTAAAGATGTAAACGTTGAGTATGAAACGCTAGTTAACGAGGACACAGTTGAAGGCGTGAATGAATACATCAAAAAACACAAACAAGCAGACATTCTGGTGATGGTGCCTAGAAAGAAAAATTTCTTCGAGAAAATTTTCACTAAAAGTGTGGCTAAAAAAGTAGCCTACCATAGTCATGTTCCTATGCTTACTCTGCACGATTAGTTTAGTGTTAATCCTAAAAATATTTTCTTGAAATAATGGAAGGGCCAGTAAATTCAGGAAATTATCTTTTAATATTTACCAGGAATCCCGAGTTAGGTTCAGTTAAAACTAGACTTGCAAAATCTTTTGGGGAGAAAAACGCCCTTCATATTTATCATCAATTATTAGCTAAAACAAAAGACATAGCTTTAAAAGTGAGCTGTTTTAGGGTGGTTTATTATTCAAACTTTGTAGATTTCAACGACCTCTTTAACCCATCGTATTTTTACAAAGATGAACAGTTTGGAGAAGATTTAGGCTGGAGAATGAACAATGCAATAACATCTAGCTTCGATGAAGGAGCAGAACGAGTAGTTTTAATAGGAAGTGACTGCTACGATTTAAGTGCAGAAATTATTCAATCAGGATTTGATGCGTTAGCGTCAAAGGATGTTGTTATTGGTCCAGCAAAAGATGGAGGTTATTATTTGATTGGTATGAAAAGAACCAATACTTCAATTTTTGAAGATAAGGAATGGGGTAGCTCAAATGTATTGTTGGATACTTTACTCACTATTAAGGAATTAGGATTATCTTATGAATTGCTAGAAACCCTTAATGATGTTGATACTGCAGATGACCTGCCAGAGGAATTAAAAGTTGGTCTACCTGATCAATGAAACTTAGTATCATAATTCCTTGTCTAAACGAAGCAGAATTATTACCGGCTTTGTTATCCCGCATTAAAATAACTAGTACCACGAATTACGAGATTATCGTGGTGGATGCAAATTCAACCGATAAAACTGCAGATATCGCTTTGGAGCACAATGCTTTATTGATTCAATCCAGTATTGCAAGAAGGTCAATTCAAATGGATATGGGTGCCAAAGTTGCGACAGGAGACGTTTTATTTTTTATCCATGCAGATTCTATTCCTCCCCAAAATTTTTTAGAGGACATTAAAACGGCCGTTACAACCGGTTATAAATTTGGGTGCTTTAGGTTGAAGTTCATGCCGTCCAATGGATTTCTGAAATTTTTCGAAATATTTGTTGGAATACCCTGGCTAATATGCAGGGGAGGAGATCAAGGTTTGTTTATTACTGCAAATTTTTATAAAGCTGTAGGCGGGTTTACAACTTCATTGCACATAATGGAAGATATCGATATAATACGAAAAGGCGTCAGGAAATCTAAATTTGCGATTCTCCAAAGTCGAATGAAAACATCGTCTCGTGATTACATCAAATATGGACATTTTAGACTGCAATTTGCCTTTGCTTTAGTGCACCTGGCATATTGGCTTGGAGTGGATTCTGAAAAATTGCGATTAAAATTGAAAAACTATTTAAAAAATGGAAGAGTATAAAAAGCTGGAACAGGCAGTTTATTTTCTTAAAAATCAGGGTATTAAATCGCCGGAAATCGGTATTGTATTGGGTACAGGTTTAGGGAAATTGACAGATTTAATTGAAATTGAAAAGACAATTGATTATCGTGAAATCCCCAATTTTCCATTAAGCACAGTTGAATTCCATTCTGGAAAATTGATCTATGGAACGCTAGGAGACAAAAAGGTACTGGCAATGCAAGGTAGGTTTCATATGTATGAAGGTTACTCTGCTAGCGAGGTAGTATTTCCTATTCGAGTTCTGAAAATGCTTGGCGTAAAATTTATGGTATTGACAAATGCAGCAGGCGGGATAAACTTATCTTATGAAAAAGGGCAGCTAATTTTAATTGATGATCATATTAATCTTCTGCCGGATAACCCTCTAATTGGACGAAATATTGATAAGCTTGGTGTTCGTTTTCCGGATATGAGTGCCCCATATAGCAATAGTGGGAATGAACTACTAATGGCAGTAGCAGAAGCATTCGATTATAATCTTCAAAATGGAGTTTACGCAGCAGTTATCGGTCCCAATTTAGAAACTAGGGCAGAATATAGGTTTTTAAAAACTATTGGAGCAGACTTGGTGGGAATGAGCACAGTTCCTGAAGTAATTGCAGCAAATCACATGAATTTACCTTGCGTTGCAATTTCAATTGTTACTGATTTATGCGATCCTGATAATTTGGAGGAAGCTAACATTGGGGACATAATCGCCAATGCAGGCATTGGTGAGAAAATACTTATTAAACTTATACCCAGCTTCCTTCAGAAATTGAAAGTTTAAACCTTCTCATCTTCCTCTTTTCGCTTTGCTGTACCAATAAGTTTGCCCTTAATTACTTCCTCAATAGGGAATAGGATGATACCCAGCATTGCGTTCAATCCAACTTTAATGAAGGCAATACTACCAATCTCATCTTCTACGTTATCCTCGACATAATTCACACCATACTCAAATACAATAATTATTGCAATGGTAGCCAATATAGTTGCTGTACGCGAACCTCCTGTTTTTCTGCCAAAAAAGATGGCTAGAAAAAGCATTGCTCCAATTAATACAATTTGAAAAAGGTAGAACCAGTAACTTTCATACCATGGTACCTCTATCTTAAATGGATAAACCGATATAACACTTTCTGTATTGTCGGAGTTAACAGCTTTGACTTGAAATTGATATTTTTTTGCCTTAAGGTTAGTAAACGGAGCATTTCTGACCTTTGTTTCTTTCCAGTCTTCGTTTTTATGGCCTATTAACCGATATTCATATTTCAATTTACTCGGCATGTTCAGAGCAATTCCAGTAAAGTTGAATGTTAAGTTATTGTCTTGAGCTAGAAATTCACTATTGAAAGGGAAGTCGGTTAATTCATTATTAACTTCCAAATCGTTCAGATATACAATAGGTTTTACATCATTGTGATAATGCACATTAGGATTATACTTAACGGCTCCAAGAATAGTCCCAAACCAAATATTTCCATTTTTATCTAAGCAAGTTGAATTTGGATTCACTTGAACTCCTAAAAACCCTTCAGCTTTTCCGTAATGCTCAAAAGTTGAATCATAAGTATTGAATTTTTCAATTCCATATGTAGTACCAAACCATATATTATCACTGGTATCAGCAATGATAGAGTAGGGTGTTTCAGACTTCATACCATGCGTTTTATTGTAATTGTGGAATGTTTTCCCATCATATTTATACAAACCACCGGTATAACAACCTAACCAAATATTTCCTTTTGAATCTGGAGCAAGAGATAATACCAGTTGGTGATTTAGCCCGTCTGATTCATCATAGATTCTGAATTTTTCATTTTTATAACTAGAAAGTTTACCGCCCAATACCGCAAACCACATAGTTCCGTCTGTTCCTTTAATTATTTTATAAATATTGTTTCCTCCAAGACCATCTTCCTCAGTAAAAACGGACATTTTATGCGTTTTTTTATTAATTCTAGCAGCACCGCTTCTTGTTCCTAACCAGATATTTCCCTCGTTATCTTCACAAATGCTATATATGACATCATGGATATGAGCTTCGATATTTATCTTTTCGTATTTACCTCTTAACGTTCGTTTGAATAACATTCCATCTGCAGTTGCCAACCATACAGTACCTAAACTGTCGTAATATACTGCCATTACTGGTGCAGCAGAAAGTCCTTTTATATCGTATTTACCAACGCTTAATGAATCATTATTTATATTGTCTGCATTCATTAATTGTGAAACACCTTGGTTCGTGCCTAACCAAATATTACCTTTATCATCTGGTGTAATAGACCAAATGAAATTGCTGCTAATACCTAAGCTTTCATCGTAGAGTGTAAAGTAATCAGAGATATATTGGTTTAATCCTACATCTGTGCCAATCCAAACGGTTTTTTCGCGATCAACGAAAATGGCTTTGACATCGTAAAAACTTAGCCCTTGAGCAACAGAGTAATGTCTGAAACGATATTTCCCATCAACTTTTAATCCTTTTATAGCGCCGTGGCTTGAGGTTCCAATCCAAATATTACCATGTGGATCAACCTCTAGCGAGGTGATATCATTTGCATTTAATTCGGTAGACTCATCTAACACATTCACAGTTACACCAGCATCTCCATTTAAAAAACTTCCAATGCTATTCATATTTATGTAATTAGCACCTTTCTTAGTGCCAATCCACATTTCATTTTTATATTCTATAATATCCGAAATTTGATCGTTCGATAAGCCATTACTCGTGTTGAAATGTTTTGTGGTTGAACTCGTATCTTTAAAAAACGTTTTCAAATCAAGGACAAATATCCCAACATTTTCAGTGCCAATCCACATTCTTTCACTTCCATCTAAATGTAAACTAGTTATTAATCTAGACCCATCAATTGATGACGCAAATTCATAGCGTTGTACTTTTTGGGTTTCTGTATCGTAAACAAAAAGTCCTGAGCCCTTGGTAGAAAATATTATTTTTTTGTTTAAAGTATCTTCAACGAAATCCGTTACTTCTTGGTAGGAGTTGAATCTTTCTATATGAATGCTTTCAAATAATTTAGTTACTGCATCATACCTTGTAATGCTTCCGCCCCAATGCCCAAAATACACATCACCATTGGATGCTTTAAAAGATGCGGTTACCCATTCTTCAGCTACAGAATCATTGATACTATAAGCCGTAAATTCAATTCCATTCCAAGAAGCCAATCCCGAAACAGTTCCAACCCATAAATTCCCTTCATTATCTTGAGTAATTGTGTTTACTTGACTCTGAGGTAGGCCGTGTTCAACCCCATACTGCATAAAATTTACTACCTGTCCAAATAATTGAACAGAAACTAAAGTGAAAATAAGAGCGAATGCGGCTTGAAGAGTGTTTTTGAGTAGCATTAAATTAACCTAGAATTCAAGCATGTAAAGCTAAAATAAAATTTAAGATGGAGACCTTTCAAGAACCGTTGGTTTTTTATGTCCTAATGGTATTTTTTTTCACCCGCTTTTATCTTAACATTCAATCGATTTTCAACTGGAGGTATTGGGCATGAATATTTTTTATTATATGCGCAGTAGGGGTTGTAAGCTAGATTAAAGTCAACTACTATAGCACCATTATCTGGAATATAAAGATTAAGATAACGACCTGATTTATACGTTTCAACGCCATTTGTCAAGTCATTGAAGGGAACAAACAAGCTAGAGTCAGTCGAATTTTGAGCTCTGTAAGCTTTTAATGTGAGCAGTGACTTTTCAAGGGTAAAGGTCACATTTGCAGTATGAATATAAACAGGTTTACGATCTGTGTTTGTTGCGAATTCTACAATACTGCCATTAAATATACTTTCATAATTAGCATTGAAAACATAGGTGCTATCTTGATTAAAATAATTCAGACTAATAAAATTTTTTCTTTCTGACTTTTCTATTGGAGAATCTTCAGATAGCATGAATTCTTGCTGTTCTTTCTGGTGCTTTTGAAATGGAGTAAGGTCCTTTTTTTGATCAGCAGAACAACCACAAATAACAAGGCTAAAACAGATTGCGATATGGATGGAGAGCCTCAAAATCTTGCAGCTAATTTAATGTTTAGTCGTCTATTGGTTAGGAAGTTAGGCACACCGTAAATTCTATCACTAATATCTCTTACCCATAAATATGAAATGGTATTATTTATTCCAAACATGTTAAACACTTCAACTGAAACCCAAGCCCTATCCATATATCTGAAAATTCCTGCTTTTTTTCTTTCTCTATCTGGTTTTACGATATCATAGGAAAAGCCAACATCAACTCTGCGGTATGGAGGCATGCGCAATGTGTCTTGGTAGCGATTAAATGAAGGCGGGCCAAATGGCAAACCTGTGGCAAAAATGAAGTTAAGGTTCACTTTTAAATCCGGAATTTTTGGCACATAATCTTGGAAGAATATCCCAAACCTAAAACGCTGATCGGTTGGACGTGGAATGAAATCTGGAAAGAATTGTGTGCTGTCTATCGCAGTCTGATCAAATGTATATCCTGGAATAATCAATTCTCCTTCTTGATTATAGCGCTCCCAATAGGAGTCATTTTTTAAGTTTTCTTCCGTTTTCATAACGCCTAACGTTATCCAGCTATCGATTCCTTTAACAAACTCTCCAAAAACTCGAACATCGACTCCACCCGCATATCCTTCAGATGAGTTTTCTGCATAATATCGAATTCTAACATTATCAATCTCGTATGGAATTAGGTCGTTGTATCTTTTGTAATATGCTTCGGTTGTAATTTTAAATTGTCGATCAAACATTTGAAAGTTATAGTCTGAGCCTACGACGTAATGAATACTTTCTTGCGCGCGAATGTTCGGATTGATTTCCCCATCAATGTTTCGCATTTCACGATAGAAGGGGGGTTGGTGGTAATAGCCCCAAGAAAGTCGAAATAACCAGTCTTGTTTCCAATTTGGCTTCAAAGCAATAGCTGCCCTTGGACTAATTACTGTTTGCTGATTAAAATCCCAATAATTTGCTCTTATTCCAGCAGTAAATGAAAGTTCATTGGAGTCTAAATCAAGGGTCTTTTTTGCCTGAAAATAGCCCATTAAACGTTGAGAAAAAACATCGTTATTTGACCGAACTGATCGCTTTAAATCAATACGCTCTCGAGGACTTTTTGGTACAGGATTTAAAGTGTCACCGTTCAAATAAATCCATTCAATATTATCATTTGATTGAGGCGAAGAATAGCCTGTAGAGTCTTGGAATTCCCACTCTTTTAATTCATCTTGAATTTGTTCAATTTGATACCTAACTCCCCAATCTAGTTGAGCAAAATTACCATAGTGCGTTCCTTTATGCTGCAAATTGGCAACGTTTGCTTCTAAATAGTTACGCGCATGATTTACAAAACCACCAACCCCACGATTGAATTTTACCTCCCCAAAGTTCTCACTGCCTAGATCCCGGTCCAACTCATCTAATCTATAGGCACCTTCAATATCAAAGGTTTCGCTTTCAACGGTCCTGAAAATTGAAGAAATAAATCGAAGTTTAGTTTTTTCAGTAGGAGTATACGTTGCACTTAATGCAGCGGTTCCAGTGGAGTAGGAGTCAACTTCTTGTCCATCAAAGAAAATACTGAGTTGTAATGCCTCATTTACATTTCCAAAATCTGTTTCACGAGATTGAGGTTTAAACAAATATTGATTTTGAGATACATTTAAGAGTAATCCAAATTCCAAAACGGTATTCACTTGATAAGTAAAGTAACCTTGGTAGTCAATAAATCGAGGTTGATACTCTGCCTGTGTCTGAAGACCCTGCAAAACATATTGATTGGTGCGGTAACGAACTCCATGAATTTGTGTAAACCGATAGTCTTTACGTGCATCCCCATAATGCGCTGTTGCTCCGAGTAAACTAATTGAAGCTGATCCCTCTGGCTTTGAAGGGCGCTTATATTGAATATCTAATACTGAAGACATTTTATCTCCATATTTAGCATCAAATCCTCCTGCTGAGAACAACACTCGGTCGACTAAATCTGGATTTATAAAACTCAAGCCTTCTTGTTGACCAGAACGCACTAAAAAAGGGCGATAAACTTCCATATCATTTACGTAAATCAAGTTTTCATCGAAGTTTCCACCTCTAACATTGTATGTGCTACTCAATTCATTGTTTGATGCAACGCCAGGCATGGTAAACAATACGCTTTCAAAATTACCGGTAGGAGAAGGTAACCGCTCTAACGATTTTGGATCAATTTTAATTAACGTAGATGTCCGGTTACGTTCTTCTTCGACTGTAAAAACTTTTATTTCTTTAGCCCTTCTTTCCATTTTTATATCCACCGATTTTTCTTGACCAGGAGAGAGGTTCATTAAAAACTTTTGAGTTCCAAATCCAATAAATGAAAAAGCAAGAGTTACAGCGCTATCCGCCGGAATAGTGATTCTAAAACTGCCATCGTTTTTTGAGCTAATTCCTTCGGCAGTTCCAAGAATGGCTATACTAACAGCAGGCATGTCAATGCCATTATTATCAGTGATGCGTCCTTTTACAACCGCGGTTTTTTGAGCACTAAGGTTGTGCTGAAGGCAAACTACAAAAACAAGTAATAAAAAGAATAAATGCTTAAAGCTCATGGGCCAGCAAAAGTAGAATTATGCTTGTACAAAGCTCACGAACGACAAAGTGGTTAAGATATTGCTTTAAACCTTAAATAACCAATTGTTTGTATCGTTTTCTCGACCTCTTTTCAGGTTATTGAGGTAACTGGCCATCTTATTGCTGAATTCACGGCTTTCTATTGAAGGTAATTTATAATCTTTACCACCAATTCCTATTTCAGAAATATGTGCAATAGTAGCAGCTGTTCCAACACCAAAAGCTTCAGTTAATGTGCCGTTTTTAAGGCCGTTTTTAAGTTCAGCAACCATAACATCGCGTTCCTCAACCTCATATCCCCAATCCCTAGCAATTGTTAAAATACTATCTCTTGTTATTCCAGGGAGTATTGACGTTGAAGTTTTTGGAGTGATAATCTTTCCATTTAACACGAACATGGCGTTCATTGTTCCCGACTCTTCAATTCGAGCATGCGTTTTTGCATCAGTCCACAATAATTGATCGTAACCTGCTTCAAAACCTTCTCGCGCTGGTAATAATGATGCTGCGTAATTTCCACTTGTTTTAGCCGATCCTACTCCTCCTTCCATTGCTCGAGCGTAGTGTGTTTCTACTTTTACTCGTAATGGTTTTGAGTAATAAGCGCCTGATGGAGAAAGAATAACCATAAAGCGGTATTTACCTGATGGTTTTACGCCAAGAAACTCTTCAGTTCCAAACATGAACGGACGAATGTAAAGTGAACTTTCTTCTCCTTTTGGCATCCAATTGCGATCTAAATCGACAAGCGTTTTTATTGCACTAAGAAATATTTCTTCTGGCAATTCAGCCATACAAAGTCTTCTAGCAGAAGAGTTTAATCGAGCAGAATTAGCTTGAGGTCTAAATATGAGAATCTCTCCGTCGTCGGTAGCATGCGCTTTAAGGCCTTCAAAGATGGATTGTCCATAATGTATAAAGCTGGTGGCAGGACTCATTTCTATATTTTGAAATGGTTTGATTTCTAATTTTGTCCATTGTCCGTTTTCGTAATCGGCAACAAACATGTGGTCGGTAAAGATTTTCCCAAATTGCAATTCTAATCCTTCGGCATTATCCAGTTTAGATGTTGCAACTCGCGTAATTTTTATATCAATTTTTTCACTAATCATCTAGATTATTTTTCAGACTGCAAAAGTAACACATTTAAAAGCCAAGAAAAAAGCTAAAAAATGACATCAATAACGCTTTAAATCTTCTAAAGGCGCCCAACCTTCATTTCCATCAGGTAAACTAATTCTTACCCAATTGTTTAGCTCCTCTAAAACGTTAACTGAAGTACCTTCATGCACTATAAATAAATCAGAGGAAGACTGCTTTGGTTCCGATTTTACAGAAAGTGAACCGGTAAAAACAATAGCTTGATTTTTTGACTTCACATAATTTAAAGCGCTAAAACCAAGTGTTAAGGATAAAATCGTTGCAAGTAAAAAACCCATTGAAAGAAAAAATGACAATTTTTTTAATGAAACATTGGTGGATAGAAGATAAAATCCGATTAGAAGAATGAAAATACAAAAGGAAATTGTTCCAAAAATGCCCCAGCCATCTATAGTTAGTAGGTTGCGAATAAATGACCATGATTTAGCTAGAATAGGAGTGGGGACATCTTCAATTCTGTCTGGAATTTGATCTTTAGCCATTTCCAAATTGAAGCTAATGTCCTTATCGAATGGAGCTAACTTCTGTGCTTTTTCTAAGTAGTAAATACTTGGAGCGAGCTCATTCACCTTAAAATAAGAATTACCCAAATTATAGAATAAATTGGCTGAAGAAATGTTGGCGTTAACGACTTGAGAATACAGAGTTATTGCACTATCATAATTGCCAGCTGTATATTGTTCGTTGCCTTGAATTGCTAAATCGTAATAGTATTTGTGCTCACTTTCAGCCGCTGCAGAGTGTTGAGTGAAAAATATGGTTAAGAAAAGAAGTAGAACTAGTTGCTTTTTCATTTCGAACCTCCTTCAATTGTTTCGATTAATTCTTGCACTTGCTCAAATACTTGCCGTTCACTCATTTCAGAAACAGGAGCATATCTCGCCATTTCACAGGCATTAAGAATGGAAATTAAATCTTTAATTTTTTCATCACTCACCTCAATATTTTTAAGCTCAAGTTCAATTCGCTCTTTTTTTAATTCAGCAACTGGAATATTAAATTTATTAGATAGAAATCCATATACCGATCGGAAGACCTCCTCGTAAAACTTTGTGCTTTCCTTTTTCTCCAAGTGAACTTCGGCAGCCTTAAGATGTTTTACAGCTAATTTTTTGGCTCTTCGCTTTTTCATTCCAACTAAATCTTTTTGTAATGCTAATATTCGTTTTCTAACTAAAAGCAATAGCGATAAAACCAAGAATGGCAAAGTCATTAATATCCAAAAAAGAACAGACCCTAAGTAGAAGCTATTAGTTTCCTTGAGGTTAAAACCATTCGGTTTTATAAATCGAATATCGGAACCAATTAACGCAACATCTTTTTTGCTTACTAACCGATTGCCACCACCACTTGACACTGCGGGTTCATTTTCCCCTCTAAGCACCTTGATTTGGTATTCAGGCGTAGAAGAACTGATGTATTTCTTTTTCATAGGGTTGAAGTACGAAAAAGAGTACGAGGGTATGGTAAATTCGCCTGAGTGACGAGGAATAATTAGGTACTCAAAGGTCTTACTACCTTCGACACCGCCTATTGTAGTGTTGATTTTTGTGTTCTCTTTTGGGTCGTATACTTCAAAGTCAGGTGGGAATTCGATCTTAGGATCTTTCAGTAATTTCACATTACCTTTTCCCTTTAAAACAATCTTTAAATTAATGGCTTCATTGGTTTTTACTTCTTGTTTGTCAATGCTTGAGTTTACACTAAACACTCCTACAGCGCCATTAAAATCAGCTGGCTTCCCATTATTAGGTAACTTTTCAACGATTATCTTAGCTGAATTACTTACTGCTTTGTGACGAACATCTTTATACGACCCAAAAAACTGATCAAAGACAGAACGCGAACGTCGACTATCTTGGATTCTTAACACTAAATCCATGGATAGCGGTTCCAAAACGATTTCACCTGCACGCTGCGGTGAAAGAACAACTTGCTTGATAATGGCAGTATTAAATTGAACACCATTTACAATTTCAGGTTTTAAATTTCCTTGCCCGGTTTGGTCAATATCTTGACTATAAAACCCATTAAAAGAGGGGAGTCGGTCTATTGCATTATCAACGATGCTTAATCGAGTATAAATTTTATAGGTGGCAGTAATTTGTTCTCCTATATAGCTGCTTCTTTTGTTAACCAATAGTTTTATAAATACGTTGTCACCTATTTCATTTCCAGGTTGCTTATTCTGAGCGGCTTCTTTTTGCTTAGCTTGCTGCGCTCCCCCCTTTACTACTGTGATGGTAACTGAATTCGAGTTAATGTTTTTTCCGTTGATTTGAGCAGTTGCCCCAGCAATGGTAAATTTCCCAGTTTTTGCTGGTCGTAAAACATAACTAACCGAACTGCTATTGGTAACTGTTCCATTAATTATACTGGTACTTTGCGATTGGTTCGGACCACTTAACACTCTAAAATCATTAAAAGCTGGAGGTACAAATGTTCCTGCTTGTCCTTCTATAGTGTAGGTGATTTTAAAATGTTCACCAACGCCAACTTGATTGCGATTTACTGTGCATGACATACTTTGACTAAAAGCTTGCACGGCAGTCGACAAAATAATCGATATGAGAAGGAGTGAGCGCATTTCTAGCTTACCAGTCTTTTTCGATATTTCTGCTTTTCACTTTCACCTTTTTCTTTTTCAAGTCCTCTTGGGTTTCTTTTTCTTCGTCTTCTAACATTTGAAGTAATCGCTCGGCGTCTTCCTTCGACATTTCATTTTCCTCTGGTTCTCCTTCAGGCTGCTCTTTTTCTTCTTCGTCTTTATCACCATCTTTATTCTCGTCAGAAGGTTTTTCTTCATCGTTGTTATCCTTGTTTTCGTCTTTTGGTTGGTCTTGCTGGTCTTGTTTTTCTTGTTCTTCTTTATCTTTTTTGTCTTCGTTTTCCTGATCTTGCTGTTTATCTTGTTTTTGCTGTTCTTGCTCTGGGTTTTGCTTTAACTGATTTTGCGCAAAGGCCAGGTTGTACCTCGTCTCATGGTCATCAGGATTAATCCTTAACGAGTTTTTGTAGGCTTCAATGGCTTCCTTTAATTTTTGATTTTGCAAGTAGGCATTTCCTAGATTGTGGTATGCTTTAGCTTGAGTGTCTTTGTTTTCAGAGGTTTTAGCGATTCTTCTGAACTCCCGCAAAGCCTCGTCCATTTTTTCTTGGCGGTAATAAGTGTTGGCGGTATTGAATTCAGCTGGCGCATAATTGGGGTCTAAAGCTAACGCGCTGCTGTAACTTTTAAGCGCTGCTTCATAATCTTTTTGCTCGTAGGAATCATTGCCATTTGAAAGTTCAAATTTGGCAGATTGCGCCACACATAAATTCACTCCCAGTAATAAAACTATAGAAGCGACTAAACCAGTAATTTTTAGAATAAGCGCATTCATACCTTTGATTTTGCTTCGAACAAATTAAGATTACTAATGAGCCTGTTTTTTCTTTCGCTCACAAAAAACTCTAAAATCAAAAACAAGAGTCCTAAACCAACAAGGTATTGAAAACGATCTTCATAGTCTGTGAATAATTGAGTTCCAATTTCAGCTTTGTCTAATTGTTCTAATTCATCTAAAATTTGATTTAAGCCAGCATCGGAATTGGTGGCTCGTATATAAAACCCATTGCCTTCAGCAGCTAGCTCCTTGAGCATACTTTCATTAAGCATGGTAACGACGCTGTTTCCCTCTTTGTCCTTTCGGTAACCCATTTTTCTTCCGTTTTGATACAGCGGGATAGGAACACCATTTGTCGTTGCCATACCTACGGTATATATCTGTATACCATTTTCAGCAGCTACATTAGCTTCTTCAACAGCATCTTCCTCATGGTTTTCACCATCTGTTATAATGATAATCGCCTTACCAGCTGCGCTTTGTTCATCAAAGGATTTTACACAGCGTTTTATGGCAGCTCCTATATTCGTTCCTTGAGTTGGAACGATATCGGTAGAAACGGTTCTCAAAAATAATTTGGCTGCAGAAAGGTCGGAGGTTAAAGGCAACTGCGTATATGCTTCTCCTGCAAAAACTACAATTCCAATTCTATCGGAATGCAAGCGTTCCACAAGTTTAGAAATAGCGCGTTTAGATTTTTCTAAACGATTTGGTTTTAAATCTTCGGCTAACATACTGTTGCTCAAGTCTAGTGCAATCATTATGTCAATACCCTCGCGTTTTACTTCTTCTAGCTTAGAGCCAATTTGTGGGTTTGCCAATCCTATTATGAAACAGGTAAAAGCTAAACTCATAAGAATTGTTTTAACCAGCAGCTTATATGTTGCCTTCATAGGAATATTATCCGCTATCAATGCGATATCTGAAAATTCACTTAGCTTTTTTAATCGCCAGTTACGGTATAGGAAATACAACACCCACAATATTGGTAGGGCGAATAGGGCGTATAATATTTCTGGATGTTCTATTCTATACATGACTATACAATTGCTCTAAACCAAGTATTTCTCAATATATATTCAAATCCTAACAAAACGATTCCGGCTAACAACCAAGGGAAAAATTCTTCTGTTTTATTTTTGTATTCCGTTACTTCAATTTTTGACTTTTCGAGTTTGTCAATTTCTAAGTAAATTTCCTTTAGTTTTTCATTATCAGTTGCTCTAAAGTATTTTCCATCGGTGGTTTTGGCTATTTGTTGCAGAGTTGCTTCATCAATTTTAACTTCCATTTGCTGGTATTGAATACCAAAAGGCGTTTGCATTGGATATGGAGCCATTCCGCTGGTTCCAACGCCAACGGTATAAACGCGAATTCCAAATGTTTTAGCAATATCTGCTGCAGTTAAAGGAGGAATTGCACCTGTGGTATTTGAACCATCAGTAAGCAGAATTACTACTTTACTTTTTGCTTCTGAATTTTTTAGTCGATTTACAGCATTTGCCAACCCCATACCAATGGCAGTTCCATCTTCAATCATACCATGCTTTATCTCCAGAAATAGATTTTTAAGAACATCGTGATCTGTTGTAAGCGGACATTGGGTAAAGCTTTCACCCGCATATACCACAAGTCCAATTCTGTCAGTAGGTCGTTTCATAATAAAATCTACTGCGACATTTTTAGAAGCTTCTAATCGATTTGGCTTTAGATCTTCAGCCAACATACTACCGGATATATCCAATGCAACCACAATATCGATCCCCTCAGTATTTATATCTTGCCAAGAAGATGAACTTTGTGGCCTTGCCATTGCTATTAAAATTAGCGCAATTGCTAGCATTCTAAGACCTATTAATCCTTGGTATATATAGGTTTTAAATGAAGGTTTGTTTGTTGAAAATAGGGCAGTTGAAGGTAGTTTAATACTTGCTCTGTTTGAATTAAAGCGATAAATATAAAATGCCAACATTGCCGGAATAACCAATAGGGCCCATAGCCATTCTTTATTCATAAATTCTATTCCCTGAAGCATTATGAATTTGAATTTTGACTGGGTTCAACGCTAATTTTTTTTGTTTCTTCAACCAAGTTGTATGCATCTCTTAATACTTGTTCATTTTCTGCGGCAAGAGGAGATTCTTTGGCATACTTGACCAAATCAGTGAGCATAAGTAACTTTCTCAACACTCTTTTTTGGTTTTCCGTAAGTTCTGAAAGTCTCAGGTAATACATGATTTCTTCAGTGGTTTGTTCTTTAGCCGAGAACTTAAATCGATTCTCAATGTAATCCCTAGTAATTTCTGACAATTTCACGTGATACATTTTAATTTGGTTGTTTTGCCAAAGCTGCTCACTTTCTAAGGCTTTTAGCTTGCCAAATGCAATGATATGAGCAGGGGTTTCTGGCTTGAGTTCTATAATTGGTTCTGGCTCTTTCTTAAAACGATTGTAAATGTAAAAAGCAAGTGCCGTGAGTATAATTGCCAATAAAGCCCAAGCTGAATAGGTCCAGTAAGCATCGAAGTAGTCTTGCCAAGTAAGTGGGTCCGTTTGTATTGTTTTAATATCGGCAATGGCATTTGTGGTGTCTAAGGCCACAGTTGCAACACCAATCAAAAAAGGTTGAGAGGCAAAAGTATCGTTGTTGATCATCGCGGGAATAGGTGGTATGGCGTAATACCCTGAATCCCAACTTGTGATTTTTAGTTTTTTCGTGAATTTGAAAAAGTCATTTACGGCGGCTGTGTCCCATTCAGTTTGATTCACAATTTCTACTTTACTCGCAACCGAGTCTAGCATAATTGGAAATCGAACAATGTCTTTATCCTTAGCAGTAATTGAAACTGTAAGTTCAATCTGCTGGCCTATCAGAATTATGTTCGTGTCGGGAGAAGCTGAAATACCGACTTCTTGAGCGTTGGAGGTGAAAAATAGAAATCCAACCAATATTGATATGAACCACTTTTTAATCATCTTCTACTTTCACGCTTTTTAAATAGACTCATTAATGGACGCACGTAGTTGTCTTGAGTTGAAATATCTGCATAGTCAACACCTGCTTTTTTAAACTGGCTAAAGAGTTCCTCTTTTTGCTTTTTCGAGTTTATTTTGTATTCATCGCGAACAGACTTACTAGAGGTATCTATTAAATCTGTAGCTCCTGATTCGGCATCGTAGAATGGAACGAGCCCAATGTTGGGTAATTCTTCTTGAAGTCTGTCAAAAATTCGTAACCCAATTAGGTCGTGCTTTTTGTTAGCGATTTTTAGGGCGCTTTCGTAATCCTTTTCGTCAATAAAATCAGAAAGTAAAAAGGCAGTACTTTTTTTCTTAATCGCATTTGTAAGGTATCTCAGTGCTTCACCGATATCTGTTCCTTGGGTTTTTGGCTCAAAAGAAATTAACTCTCTAATAATTCTTAGAATATGAGCCTTCCCTTTTTTTGGCGGAATGAACTTTTCTACTTCATTTCCGAAGAAGATAACTCCAATTTTATCATTGTTTTGAATAGCTGAGAAGGAAAGTACTGCGCAAATTTCTGTTATCAATTCCTTTTTGAGTTGAACACGAGTTCCAAAGAATTCGGAAGCACTGGTATCGACAAGGAGCATAACTGTCATTTCTCGCTCTTCTTCAAATACCTTAACAAAAGGGCTATTAAATCGAGCAGTAACATTCCAGTCTATTTTTCGGATTTCATCTCCAGGATAATAGTCACGAACTTCATTAAAGGTCATACCAGAGCCCTTGAATGCCGAGTGGTATTCACCTGCAAAGAGCTGATTGGACAAGCCCCTTGTTTTAATCTCTATTTTACGTACTTTTTTTAGTAAATCTGAGGTATCCATTTTCAGCCTATGGAATTTCTACATGATTTAGAATCTCAGTAATAATGTCAACTGTAGTTACATTTTCAGCTTCAGCTTCGTAACTTAAACCAATTCTGTGACGCAAAACGTCTTTACAAACAGCACGAACATCTTCTGGAATTACATAACCCCTTCGTTTAATAAAAGCGTAGGCTTTAGCTGCTTTAGCTAAACTAATACTTGCCCTTGGAGATGCACCAAAATCGATAAGATTTGAAAAGTCGCTTAGTCCATATTCTTTTGGAGTTCGAGTAGCATAAACAATGTCTACAATGTACTGCTCGATCTTTTCATCAAGGTAAACTTCTTTTACAATCTCCTTAACTTTAACAACATCCGCAGGGCTGATTACGGGATTAATCTTAGGAAAACCCTGCTTAGAAATATTACTTCGAATAATTAGCTTTTCCTCTTCTTTCGTTGGGTAGTCCAAAACTACTTTTAGCATGAAACGGTCAACCTGCGCCTCTGGTAATGGATATGTTCCTTCTTGTTCTACTGGGTTTTGCGTGGCCATTACCAAGAAGGGCTTGGGTAAATCGAAAGTTGTTTCACCAATGGTAACCTGCTTTTCTTGCATCGCTTCCAGTAGAGCCGATTGAACCTTTGCAGGTGCACGGTTAATTTCATCTGATAAAACGAAGTTGGCGAATATTGGCCCTTTTTTAATACTAAACTCTTCTTTCTTCTGGCTGTAAATCATAGTACCCACAACATCTGCTGGCAGCAGGTCAGGGGTAAATTGAATTCGACTAAAATCTGCACTTACCGCTTGTGAAAGCGTGGTGATTGCCAAGGTTTTTGCCAAACCAGGCACACCTTCTAACAGGATGTGGCCATCGCTCAACATTCCAATAAGTAAGGATTCTACCATATGGTGTTGACCAACAATTACTTTTCCCATCTCCAGGTTGAGTAACTCTACAAAGGCACTTTCCTTTTGTATTTTTTCATTCAACGCTCTAATGTCCGATGAACCAGTATCAGTTTGAGGAGTATTCGTTTCTAATTCCATTTTTTAATTGATGTAGTTATAAACACGTTGTTTTGTCAACTACAAAACTCTAATAGTGACGAGGCATTCAGAAGGAATTACGTGTTAATTAAAGTTAAGCTTAAGGCTCTGAAAAATGCGCTAAAACGGCCTATTTTCGGTCTTCCTGCTGTTAAAAAAAACGAAAATGAAAAACGAAAAACTGAGTTTAGAAAAAACCATTAATTACGTCAAGCAATTTCACGAATCATTTAAGGTTCCTTTTGAGGACAAACCGATCGCTAATATTGCACCCGAGTTGATAGAACTAAGACACAAACTCATGCAAGAAGAAAACGAAGAATACCTTGAAGCAGCGCAAGAAGGGGATTTAGTGGAAGTAGCTGATGCTTTGGGTGACATGCTTTACATTTTATGCGGAACAATCATTTCTCACGGTATGCAACACAAAATAGAAGAAGTTTTTGAAGAAATTCAGCGCAGCAATATGAGCAAATTGGATGCCGACGGAAACCCAATCTATCGAGAAGATGGAAAGGTAATGAAAAGCGATCAGTATTTTAAGCCGAATATTGAGGCGATATTGAAAAGCTGATATTTTGTCATTTTGAGTGATCCCTAGGCTTCGGGATTGTATCGAGAATACAAAAACAGATACACTTTTTTGGAGCTAATCCAAGAGTTTTAATTCCATGTGTCTCAGGAATCCTCAAATTTCATTTTCTCAACTAAATCCTTGAAATATTCAGGACTCCATCTCGTGGTAATTATCAAACTACCTTAAACTTATTTTAATTTTAGAAGACTAATAAACCAAGGATTTACAAGCTTAAAAATAAAGCCCGCTCTCCGCTTGAGCGAGATTGGTTCATTTCTACTTCAATGTTATTCAAATGACTGGCATTAAGAATATTTTTAGTTAAAAGGCTACCTAGGTTCTTTGTTCTATTTCGAACGAGATACAATCTCGCACGAGCAGGTGTGAAGAACAAATAACGAAGGTTGCTTGAATACTCCTTAAAATCTTAAAGCGTTTTTGCATTCTTTTGGAGTCTTTATAGCTATCGGGAACGAAAGAATGAGCCAAGCCGGCTTGAGGCGAATAGAACTAGGAGACTCCCAATAAAGCTGGGAATGACGTTCGAGAAGTATATTTTACCAAACAATTACAATATCTTAAATCGCATTTTACCCACATAAACCCTACTTTTGCGGGCTGTTTTTAAACACAACTATGTATCGATTGCACGAGAAATATGAAGCGGTTATTGGATTAGAAATCCACATTCAATTGCTTACGAATAGTAAGGCCTATTCCAACGATTTGAACGAATATGGTGATGAGCCAAATTCGAATATCAGCGCAATTACCTTGGCCCACCCAGGAGTGCTTCCCAAGGTAAACGAAAAGCAATTGCAGTTTGCCGTTTTGTTGGGTTTGGCCTGTGAGTGCGATCTTCGAGAGGAAAACCAATACGCTAGAAAAAACTATTTCTATGCCGATATGCCAAAAGGCTATCAAATTACACAAGATGAAACTCCAATCTGTACCAATGGCTTTGTGCGATTAAAGGATGCAGATGGAAAGGAAAAGAAAGTTAGTTTGACCCGAATTCACATGGAGGAAGATAGTGGCAAAAGTATTCACGATCAAGATCCATTTAATACGCTTATTGACCTCAATCGTGCCGGAACGCCTTTACTAGAAATGGTAACGGAGCCCGATATTCGTTCGAGTGAAGAAGCTTACAATTTTGTTATCGAAGTTCGAAAATTAGTGCGTTACCTAGAGATTTGTGATGGCAATATGGAAGAGGGAAGTATGCGTTGCGATGCCAATATTTCTGTTCGTGAACGTGGTGCTGCTAAATACGGAACCAAGGTAGAGGTGAAGAATATGAACTCAATGCGTAACGTGCAACGTGCCATTGAGTATGAAATAGACCGACAGATTGAAGCCGTTGAAAATGGAGAGGAGATTTTTCATGAAACCAGAAGTTTTGATGCTGCAACAGGTTCTACCGCTGGAATGAGAAGTAAGGAAGATGCAAACGACTATCGTTATTTTCCAGAACCGGATTTATTGCCAATTTACTTAACGCAAGAAAAAATAGATGGAGTAAAAGAAATCATGCCTCCGCTTCCGCATGAGTTGTATAATAAATACACCAACGAATTGAAGTTGAGTGATTACGATGCTCAAATCCTTACGGACATTAAAGACGTGGCTTTGTACTACGAAAAGATGATTGCTTTATCGAGTAATTATAAGGTGTGTGCAAATTGGCTGATGGGCGAGGTAAAGGGCTATTTGAATGAAAAGGGATTGCACATTAGTGAGTTCCCAATTTCGGTAGAACGACTGGTTGGATTGATTCAGTTGATTGAAGAAGGAAAAGTTTCCAATTCTATAGCTGGACAAAAAGTATTTCCTGCATTACTTGAAAATGGAAATAAAACAGCTGCCCAAATTGCCGATGAACAAGGATTGGTTCAAGAGGATGATAGTGACGCATTAATGGGATATATTAAAGCGGCTATTGAAGCTTATCCAGAAAAGGCTGCTGATTACAAAGGTGGAAAGAAAGGATTACTTGGCTTGTTTATGGGTGAGGTAATGAAAAGAAGTGGGGGCAAAGCTGACCCTAAAAAAACAAATGCGCTCTTGCGTGAAGAATTAGAAAAGTAATGAAGAAGATAGTTGGTTTTATAGGGAGTTTATTAGCAGTAGCAATCATTTTTACGGGTTGTGATAAAGAAAAAGTAGTTAGTCCTTCAGGAACTTATATCGAAGGTTACATAGAGGGAATTCAAGGTGGTGAATTGATTTTAGTGCAGTCGCTAATGTCAAATAGTATTGAAACCGTCGATACGATTATACCTGACGCAGACGGAGGTTTTACAGTTGGACCTAATATCCCTAAAATTGGATTCTATAGAATCTTCATTAACAACAACAATTTTGTAAACCTGATTCTTGAACCAAACGACACTTTACTTTTTAGTGCGAATGTGGAAGATTTGGAAGGTAGTTATGTAATTGAAGGAAATGAGGAAGCTCAAAAGCTCAAGGAACTCAATGATATGCTGAATGCCTATGTAGACAAAATTGATTCATTGAATAATTTGGTTGGTATTGCAAAATCACAGCAATATTACAATGAAGTTGCTTTTTTAATGAGCGCTCAAGAAGAACTGCAAATAAATACGGGTAAAAAAATGCGTGCTTTTGTAGTGGGTAACTCTACTTATTTGGCAAGTTTATCTGCAGTCCAAAAATTAGATCCCGATGGTGATTTTGAGCTTTTTGTGAAAGTGAAGGATGATTTAGAGCCAAAAATTGGTGGAACGGAGTTGCATAAAGGCCTAAGTGACCAAATTGCAGTTTGGAAAAAGGCTCAAATTGGGTCTGAAATGCTGGACATTACATTGAATAATCCAGAAGGAGAGCCGATAAAATTATTCGAACAGTTAGGAGAAATAACTTTGGTAGATTTTTGGGCAAGCTGGTGTAGGCCATGCAGAGGCGAGAATCCAAACATTGTAAAAGCCTATGAGAAATACAAATCAAAAGGATTTACGGTAGTTGGAGTTTCTCTGGATGAAGATGCTGAATTGTGGAAGCGTGCCATTAAACAAGACAATCTTACTTGGACGCACATGAGCGATTTAAAACTGTGGAACTCTGCGGTAGTGGCGCAGTACAATATTAGTAGTGTACCGGCTAGTTTTTTAGTGGATAAGAATGGGAAAATTCTTGCTAAAAATTTACGTGGCGCAGCCTTGGACTTGAAGTTAATGCAATTGTTGGGGGAATAATTTTCCTTCTATGATTTTTGCGTTTTTTAGCCATTCAAAAAATAAAGACTTATGAACGCGTTTTTTACATCAATTTTTCTTTTAGTCACTTGTTTGGTTTATAGCCAACACGCCCACTATACCTTCCAAACCGAAGAAGGTAGAAGGTCTGACACCTTGGACGTTTTGCATTACGAAATTGCTTTGGATTTAACCGATTCTCTGTCAAAAGAACTAAAAGGTGTTACTGAAATTACGCTGCTATCCAAGCAAAATGGACTCTCGAAAGTGAATTTGGATTTACTGAATTTGACGGTAGATTCTCTTTGGCTAGACGGGTCCAAAACAAGCAATTGGACGCATAACGGTACTTTATTATCCATTACAACAGCACCTAAAAATATTGGCGATACCGTTCGAATAAAAGTTGCTTACCATGGATTGCCTTTTGGAGAAACTTGGGGTGGTTGGTACAATAATTCGAGTTACATATTTAACCTAGGAGTTGGCTTTCAATCCATTCCGCACAATCTAGGAAAAGTGTGGCATCCTTGCGTCGATAATTTTATTGAACGAGCAACTTACTCAGTTAGCTTAAAAACCTTTGGAAACTGGATTGGAGTTGGTTCTGGTGTTCTGTTAAACGTCGATACCGTGCAACAATCACCTCGGATTTTAAACAGAACATGGCAATTAAATCAAGAAATCCCTACCTATTTGTATGGAATAGCTGCCGGCCGATACATTCTCTTAAAAGATACTTTTCAAGGGCCATTGACAGCAGTTGAATCTGATTTGTATGTGTTACCTAATCAGAAAAATAGTATGCTCAGCAAAACGCAACGCTTAGAAGATTGCTTTAAACTTTACGAAACTAAATTTGGCAAATACAGATGGGATAGAGTTGGTTTTAGCACCACATCGGTAGGCGCAATGGAGCATGCAACGAATGTCGCAATTCCTCCCGGAGCATCAGAGTCCACCATCATGCACGAACTTTCTCACCATTGGTGGGGCGATCTTATTACATGTGAATCGGATAGAGATATGTGGATTAACGAAGGAATGGCGGTTTTTTCAGAATATTTATTTGCCGAAGAAGCCTACAGTGCAGAAAAAGCGCGATCAGATATGCATGGAGATTTATTCACGGTTTTAAATACAGCTCATAAACAAGAGGACGGTTATCAGCTTATATCTGGAGTCCCCAGAGTGCATACCTATGGAACGCACACCTACAGAAAAGGCGCTTTAGTTGGCCATAATTTGAGGGTAAAATTAGGCGACCAAAAGGTATTTCCTGGATTTACGGAGTTTTTAGATTCCAATGAATTTTCAGCGGTAAATAGTTATGATTTTCGAGATGGAATGACAAAAGCGACTGGAGTTGACCTTACGGAATTTTTTGATGACTGGGTATTTAGCCCCGGTTTACCGTGTTATGTAATTGACTCTTTTAAAGTTTCAGCAAGTGCAGGTTTGTACACTGCTCATTTGACTGTAAGGCAATTGAGGGCGCATACAAATCACTTTTTTGGTAAAATCCCATTGGAAGTAAAATTCATGGATGCGCAATTCAATGAGCACTTCCAAACTATCGAAGTTGGGGGAGAGCTTACTGCTGTTAAGCTGCAAACACCAATTAATGCCACCTACGCCACACTCAATCCAAACTACAATTTGAATTATGCAATGACAGCAACCGACCAAGTTGTGCAAACAAACGGTCCATTAAATGGCCAAGGCTTGCTAATTAGTGCTCAAGTTTCAGCGCTTTCTGATTCAGCATATATTAGGTCGCAAACGTTTTGGACGGGACCAAATATTTCTCTCAGAAATGCGGTTGATTTAGGAGTAAGAGTTAACGGCAGTAGATATTGGAGAATTGATGGAGTAGGTGATGCGGACGTTATTTTTTCAGGAGTTTACAACGCAAAAAAAGGAGAAAGTGACTATGGATTACTAAAATCTAGTGAAGATAGTATTGTAGTCTTGTACCGCGAAAAGCCAGAAAAACCATGGGAAATTTATACAAAATCCGTTTTGACTATTGGCTTACTCACGGACTCTTTAGGTGGATTTAGAATAGAGGCTGGTGAACTTGGTGAGTATGCGCTAGCAGAATACGACCCTTCATTTAATGAGTCCTTATTTGATTTTATTGAGGATAAAAAACAAAAAACGGATTCCTACTTTGAAGTTTTTCCAAATCCAAGCAATGGATTAGTAAGGGTAAATACCCTTAATGGAATTAACGTTCATCTTACCATTTTGAATGCACATGGGGCAGAGGTATGGTTATCGAAAGATGAATCAAATTCAATTGAATTTGATGTTTCTAATTGGACAGCTGGAGTGTATTACATTTTAGGTTACGAAGAAAAAAAATCAAACTCTACAAAACCTATTGATTACAAACGACTTATAGTTGAGTAAATGCGAAAACTAGTCCTTCTTTTATTTTGTCCCTTTTTGGGAATAGCTCAGGATGGCTATGAAAGGCAGCCCGATATTGATGCTTTAAGCTACGCTATTGAGATTGAACTCAACGATTCCAATAACAGAATTACAGCAAAATCAGAAATAGAATTTGCAATGAAAGCTGGAATAAAAAGCTTTTTTTTAGATCTTAGCAATGAACGAGAAGGCAAGGGAATGCTGGTGCAAGGCGTGTTTTGGGGGGATGAAGCCCTCAATTTTACGCATCAAAATGACAGGCTAACAATTGAATGGAATCAACAAATTAGTCAAGATGGTTCAGTTCGGGTGACAGTTCTTTACGAAGGAGTGCCAGCCGATGGACTTATAATTTCAAAAAACAAACACGGAGATAGAACATTTTTTGGGGATAATTGGCCGAATCGAGCACGCAATTGGTTTCCTTGTGTCGACCACCCTTCGGATAAAGCAGCTGTAAAATTTACAGTTGTAGCGCCTTCTCATTATCAAGTAATCTCCAATGGTGAGCAAGTGCTTTTGGAAAAACTCGACAACGACTTTACACGAACTGTTTATTCGACAGCGCTTGTTTTACCGACAAAGGTCATGGTTATTGGAGTTGCCAAATTTTCGATCAGTAAATGTGAGAACAAAGGTGAATCTACTCCCTCTTCTGCATACGTATATCCGCAAGAGGAGGAAGATGGTTTTAATGATTACTGTTCTGCAGTGGATATTCTTACTTGGTTTGAAAATAAAATCGGTCCTTATCCTTATGAGAAATTAGCGCATGTTCAATCCAAAACGCGTTACGGAGGAATGGAGAACGCCGGTTGTATTTTCTACCATGAGAATAGTATTGACGGGACGCAGGGTTCTCGATATTTGTTTGCACATGAAATTGCGCATCAATGGTTTGGAAATTCAGCTTCAGAAAAAGACTGGCATCACGTTTGGCTGAGTGAGGGTTTTGCAACTTATTTAACAGAAGTGTACAAACAAGAATCGGCTGGTGAAATTGCTTTTAAAGAAGGAATGGAGCAAGCAAGGAGCAGAGTAGTAGGTTTTCAAAAAAAGTATCCAAACGCGTCGATAATTGATACCAATATTAGCAACCTCAATCAACTACTGAGTCCTATGACCTACCAAAAAGCAGCTTGGATGCTGCACATGCTTCGCAATATTGTCGGTGAGGCTGCATTTTGGGCTGGAGTCAAGAGCTACTATAACAAGTACCAATTTGGGAACGCTTTAACTATTGATTTTCAAATGGAAATGGAAACTGCAAGTAACAGAGATTTGAGTAAGTTTTTTCAATCTTGGTTGTATCAACCTGGAATGGTTGATATTGAAGCTAACTATAAATATAACGAGAGGAATAAAAGCCTGAAGGTAATTCTGAAGCAAGCTAAAACTAATTGGTTTGTAATTCCTATTCTATTTAGTTGGAGCTCATCTGTTCCAGTTGTCATGGAATCTTACAAAATGAAAATTACGTTTGAGAATATTGAAAAGCCAGAAAGTGGTTGGCAATTTGATGCCAATGACGATATCCTAAAGTGGTAAAGTTGAGAGTATTCTTCTCTATTTTGAAAAACATACTGCAGAACTATACAATACCATTTTATTAACAGAAAATTGAACTTTTTTGCAACCTAAGTTGCGTTTTGAATGTCACTTTTATACAATCCTTAGACGTTTCATGTTAAATTAAAAATTAGATTATGACTACAAATAGAATAGGCTTAGACAGCCAAAGAAGTAAAGAACTTGCTAATTTATTGGGCGATTTACTTGCAAATTACTCTACATTTTATCAAAATGTTAGAGGGTATCATTGGAATATTAAAGGTGAGAAGTTTTTTGAGTTGCATTTAAAGTTTGAAGAACTATACAACGATTTGTTCTTGAAAATTGATGAAGTTGCAGAACGAATTTTGACTTTAGGTCACGCTCCAAACCATCAATTCAGTGAATACTTTAAACAGTCTGAAATAAGTGAAAGCAATGAAGTTTCAAATGGAATTAAATGTGTTGAAGACATTCTTAATGCATTTGAAGTGCTTTTGAAAAAACAACGACACATTTTAGATTTATCAGGTGAAATTAATGATGAAGGTACAAATGCTCAAATGAGTGATTACATTAGAGAACAAGAAAAACTGGTTTGGATGTATTCCGCTTTTTTGAACAGATAATATCCAAAATTAAAAGCAAAAAAAACCCCGATTGGTATACCAATCGGGGTTTTTTGTATCTAAAAGTATTATTACTCCTCTATAACTTCAAAGTTAATAGTGGTTTCAACACCTTTCTGGAATTTAACTTTCGCTTCGTAAGTTCCAACTTGTTTAATTGGTTCATTAACGATAGCAATGTTTTTGCGTTCAACTTCAAAACCTAGCGCTTTGATAGCATCGGCAACTTGAAGGTTAGTAATAGAACCAAATATCTTTCCGTTCTCGCCCACCTTAGCTCCAATCTTCACTGTAATTGCTGCTAATTTTTCAGCGGCTGCTTTAGCCTCTTCACGCACTTTCTCAATCTTATGAGATCGCTGTCTAAGATTTTCTTCACGAATTTTTTTAGCAGACACTGTCGCTAAAATTGCGTTACCCGAAGGAATTAAATAATTCCGACCATAACCTGATTTCACTGTCACTAAATCGTCAACTTCACCTAGTCCGTCAACGTTCTTTTTTAATATAATGTCCATGGTAATTGTCCTTCTGAATTATTAATTACTTAATTAAATCCCCTTTGTAAGGAAGAATAGCTAAATGACGAGCACGCTTTACAGCAGAAGCTACTTTTCTTTGGTATTTAAGAGATGTTCCAGTAATTCTTCTTGGAAGCAATTTCCCTTGATCGTTTACAAACTTTAGAAGAAAGTCTCCATCCTTGTAATCGATATATTTAATTCTGCTTTTTCTAAATCGGCAAAATTTTTCTTTTGTAATCTCAATGTTGATAGGTGTTAGATACCTAATATCTCCTTGTTGTGCCATTTTCTTTTTCTTTTTGGGTTAAAATTAAGCTTCAGCCTCCACTTTTTTCGGAGATCCGTTGCCTCTATTTGGTCTGCTTTCAGCAAAAGCAATAGAATGCTTGTCCATTCTTACGGTCAAAAATCGCATGATTTTTTCGTCTCGTTTCATGTCCAATTCTAGCTTTGCAATTGCCTCACCTTCTAATTCATGCTCAAACAAATGGTAAAAACCAGTTGTTTTTTTCTGAATCGGATAAGCTAGCTTTCGCAATCCCCAATTGTCACTGTAAGTTATTTTTGCACCTAAGCCTTTTAAAGTGGCTTCATACTTTTTTACTGTTTCCTTTACCTGGTCATCAGATAAAACGGGAGTTAAAATGAAAACAGTTTCGTACCTATTAATCATAGTTTAAATGAATTTGTTTACTAATTAATTTCTGAATCCTAAAATTCAGCCGGCAAAAGTACTCATTTAAAGTAGGTTATACAAGGGTTTTTGGCTGAAAAATCGACCCTTCTAAACGGACCTTTTCAAGTAAATAATGTTGCACTTATTTTTAGCATTGCTCAAGATATAATGCAGATTCGAAACTGAATAACTTGTTGACAAGTTAATACGCAATAAAATGAGGCTGCAAAAGACATTCGGTTAAATTTGTTTTCCGCTAATTGCTATGGAAGATTACATTGTTTCAGCTAGAAAGTACCGCCCTCAAACATTTGATGATGTTGTAGGACAAGCTTCTATTACCAGAACACTTGAAAATGCAATTAAGAATAACCACCTGGCACAAGCATTTTTATTTTGTGGCCCCAGAGGAGTAGGTAAAACTACTTGTGCTAGAATTTTAGCAAGGAATATTAATGAGGATTCCGATTCGGCAAAAGATGAGGATTTTGCATTCAATATTTTCGAGCTAGATGCTGCAAGTAATAATTCGGTTGACAATATTCGACACCTAATCGACCAGGTTAGAATCCCTCCACAAGTCGGAAAATACAAAGTGTTTATCATAGATGAGGTTCATATGCTATCATCTCAAGCTTTCAACGCTTTTCTAAAAACGTTAGAAGAACCGCCTTCGCATGTTATTTTTATTCTTGCTACGACTGAGAAACATAAAATATTACCTACAATTCTTTCCCGATGTCAAATTTTTGATTTCCGTAGAATCGAAATTCCAGATATTATTCTTCAACTGGAAATTGTAGCGAAAAATGAAAAAATAAAAGCGGATCACGATGCCTTACATATCGTCGCTCAAAAAGCAGAGGGTGCAATGCGAGATGCGCTTTCAATTTTTGATCAACTCGTTAGTTTTTGCGGTAATACATTGACTTACAATGATGTGATTGAGAACCTAAACGTGCTCGATTACGATTATTATTTTAGAATTACTGAGGCAATGGCCGCCGCGGACATTGCCAATTCGCTGCTTATTTATGACGAGATTTTAGAAAAAGGATTCGATAGTCATCACTTTGTGAATGGCTTGGCCGATCATTTTAGAAATCTAATGGTGTGTAAAGACCCGCAAACAATAGAATTGCTGCAGGTAGGGAAAAGCACAAGTGATAAATACCGAGAGCAAAGTGCATTGCTAGAAGTTGATATTTTGCTCTACGCATTAAAAATCACATCTAAATGTGATGTTCAATTTAAGATGAGCCAGAACAAGCGACTCCTGGTTGAGCTATGCCTAATGCAACTGTGTTCTGTGAAAGAAGCGGTTGAAAAAAAAAAGGCCTAGCATATCTGATTCTTGAAGAAGAAGAGATTTTCGAAATTCTATTAAAACCAAACAAAATTTCTTTGAGTGCTGCTCCTAAAGGAGAACCCGCCGAAGAGGCTACTGTAAAGGCACAAAAAGTTCCAACAGAGAAAACACCCAACCCTCCCGTTCAAGAGCCAAAACCTGAAATCCTTAAGAAACGAATTAAGATTGATGCTGGATTTCAGTCAGGAATGGTTTCAATAAAGGGGTTTAAGAAAAAAACAGAACAAGAAGCAACCGAAAAAACAGAAGCCGAAGCATTACTTGGAAAACCCAAAACGGCGTTTACAGAAGAAGAGTTTCTTTTAGCTTGGAACAACTACATAGCTCAACTTAAAGAAACAGGGAAATCGAGCTTTGCAAGTACGATGGAAGTTGGAGCGCCAACCATTGAGGGTGAAAATGTGATTGTGGAAATAGAGAATACAGTCCAAGAAAACGAATTGAACACTGAGAAGACAGCATTGTTGGGATACTTAAGATCTACTCTGAACAACTATTCCATTCAATTGAAGTACAATAAGGTAGAAGTTAAGGAACAAACGAATTACTATACCAACCGCGATAGGTTTAATCGTTTGGCGGAATTAAACCCAACTTTGTTGGCGTTTAAAAAGCGATTTAATCTTGAAACCGATTATTAAATACTTGATTCAGAACATAATAGAGTATTACTCCCTTTTTCCAGATAAAAATTGTGTGTAATGTAAAAGCATAAAAAAGACCTTCCCAATACATTGGGAAGGCCTTTTAATTTCATTATAAAAAACGAGTATTAGCTTGCTTTCTTTCCAGCGCAACAACCAGCTCCAGCTGACTTACCTTCACAACCCTTTTTAGTTGCTTCAGATTTTTTGTCTTTTTTAGACTTCTTTTTGTCACCTTTCTTAGTAATAATTTCAGTTGAAGTAGTTGAATTTGTGCTAATCATTGCAGATACAGCTGTGTAGCTGAATAATGCTCCTGCCATTAAGGCTATTGTAAAATATTTTTTCATGTTGTTCTTTTTAATGTTACCTCAAATATAAGCTAGTTAACCTTCAATATTTTGTGACTTATATTACTTAAGGTTAAAAATAATAATTGAATCTCAATCAATAGCTAAGCTAGAACGCAAAATTTTACCTTTGTCAAATGTCTATTACGCTCATAATTATTGGTATCACGGCATTGGTGTCTATTAATTGCTTCAGCAACAGGTCGTTGTTTGATAAGTTGCTTTTTAATGCATATTCCGTATCTCACCAAAAGCAATGGTACCGAGTTTTTAGCCATGCTTTAGTGCATGGGGACTGGATGCATTTGGGGGTGAATATGTTTGTGTTATGGAGTTTTGGAACATCCGTAGAACGCTATTTTAATGCTAATTTTGGATTTAAAGGAACGATATTATTCATCATACTTTATATAGGAGGTGTTGCTTTTGCCACTGCTTCTGCCTTGTTGAAACACAAAGACAACTACTACTACAATTCAGTAGGTGCTTCTGGAGCTGTAGGAGCTGTGTTATTCGCTAGTGTTTTATTAAACCCCATGAGTTCAATTTATTTGTTTTTTATTCCAATAGGAATTCCAGCTTTTATTTTCGGCCCATTATACATTGCTTACGAGGTATATATGTCGAAACGTTCTAGCGATAACATAGCACATGATGCCCATTATTGGGGAGCTGTATTTGGTTTTATCTTACCCATCCTATTCGAGCCTAAATTATTTCTTGCTTTTATTAATCAGATTTTTTAGTGGTGAAGAAAGTGATTTTTTTAGATAGAGATGGTGTAATTAATGAGGAAAGAGGTGATTATACTTGGCGAATAGAAGACTTTAGGTTTACCGATAACTTATTCGAGGCATTAAGTCGGATAGCAGAGAAAGGATTTGAATTTGTAATTGTAACCAACCAAGGTGGAATTGCCAAAGGATTATATGGACATGAAGATGTTAAGCGCTTGAATGCTATTGTTTCGAAAGAATTTAAAAATCATAATTTAAATCTGTTAGATATCTATTATTCACCCTACCATTCTAGTATTTCCAAATCGTTGAGCAGAAAGCCGGATAGCTTAATGCTTGAAAAGGCAATCGATCAGTATACTATAGATGTTTCAAAAAGTTATATGATTGGAGACAGTGAAAGAGATATTTTAGCAGCCAAAAAAGTTGGAGTGAAAGGCATACTAAATAAAGCAAATACAAGCTTAACCACAATCGTAGATCAAATAAACTAGTGAAGCTGTTATTACATAACGGGAAATTGATTTCAGAAAGCACCTTTAACGGATTGAATAGGGGTTTGTACTATGGAGATGGTTTTTTTGAAACCTTTCGATACATGAACAATGCGCTTCATTTAATCGACATTCACCAAAAACGCATGAATATTGCTTTTACAGAGCTGGGTTTAACCAAGCCAGCTTCGCTAACTAAATCAGAATTAACCAAAAGCATAAAAAAGTTGGCCGCGGCAAATGAAATAGACAATGCCAAAGTGAGGTTAACCGTTTACAGAAAATGGGGAGGAACCTTTATTCCAAATACAGATGAATGCGATTGGGTTGCTGAGCTGAGTTCAATAGATAACGTTGACTTTGACTTGAACAGAAAGGGGTTATTGGTCGACATTTATAAAAAAGAGAAAAAGTGGAGCGTTTCGGCAAAATCGTTTAAATCTTTAAGCGCCTCTTTTTATGTGAATGCAGGAAGGTTTGCTCGCGAAAAGCGTGTTGATGAAGCATTTATTTTGAATGAAAAAGATGAAATTATAGAATCCCTCTATTCAAATATTTTCTATTTGAAGAACGATAAGTTGTATACCCCACCAATTGAGGGCGGAGGATTGCCAGGTGTCATGAGAGCCTATGTCATTCATGTACTTCAAAAGCATGGAGTACAGGTGTTTGAGAAAATACTTTTGGAAGAGGAGCTGCACGAGGTTGATGAATTATTCTTGACCAATTCGGTTCGAGGAATTCAGTGGGTTGGAGGTTATAAGAATAAGCGATTTTACAGCAGGCAAATCCGAGAGTACTCCAATTACCTCAATCGTACATTATCTAAAATGGCTGAGATTAAATAGAATTACTGAAGCCCCTAACCTGATAAAAAAATCCATTTAACCGACTAATTTTGCAGCCGCTTATGAAAACAAAAACGCTTAAGAAAAACAAGGTGAATGTAGTAACCTTGGGTTGCTCAAAAAATATTTTTGACTCAGAAGTAATGATGAGTCAATTAAAAGCCAATAAGTTTGATGTGCATCACGAAAGTAACGACGGAGAAGCATCAACCGTAATCATAAATACCTGCGGATTTATAGACAATGCAAAACAGGAATCCATTGATACTATTCTGGGCTGGGCTGATGCCAAAAAGAATGGGGAAGTTGATAAAGTAATGGTTACTGGTTGTTTGAGCGAGCGTTACAAAGATGAACTGGCTGGCGAAATTCCAGAGGTTGACGCATGGTTTGGTACACGAGAATTGCCTCGATTACTGAAGACTTTAAAAGCGGATTACAAGCACGAATTAGTTGGAGAACGTTTACTTACAACTCCAGTTCACTATGCTTATTTTAAAATAGCCGAAGGGTGTGACCGTCCTTGTGCGTTTTGCGCCATTCCTTTAATGAGAGGAAAGCACGTAAGTACCGACATGGATCAATTGGTGAATAATGCTAAAAATTTGGCAGCAAATGGAACCAAAGAATTGATTCTTATCGCTCAAGATTTAACCTATTACGGACTAGATATTTATAAGAAAAGAAACCTGTCTGAGCTTATGGCTCGTCTTGCTGAAATTGAAGGCATTGATTGGATTCGATTGCAATACGCTTATCCTTCTGGGTTTCCAATGGATATATTGGATGCCATGAATAAATACGATAACGTGTGTAAGTATTTGGATATGCCATTGCAGCATGCAAGTAGCAAAATGCTGAAGTCAATGAAGCGCGGAATAAATCGAGAAAAAACAGACGCATTGATAAAAAGTATTCGAGAAAAAGTTCCTGGAATTGCGTTAAGAACCACTTTAATCACTGGTTTCCCAGGGGAAACAGAAGAAGATTTTCAAGAAATGTTAGAATGGATAAAAGAAACTCGATTCGAACGTTTGGGTTGCTTTACTTATTCTCATGAAGAAAACACAAGCGCTCATGCCTTGGTAGATGACGTTCCTCAAGAGGTAAAGCAAGATAGAGCCAATCAAATTATGGCTTTACAAAGCGGTATTTCCATGGAACTGAACCAAGCTAAAATTGGTAAAACCTACAAAGTGCTTTTTGATAGAGTTGAAGGTGATTATTTTATTGGAAGAACACAATACGATTCTCCAGAAGTGGATAACGAGGTATTGGTGCACAATGAAGATGGTTTTGCTCGAATTGGTGACTATGCAAATGTTGAAGTAACTGATGCAGAGGAGTTTGATTTATTTGGAAAAATCGTTTAATAGAGTTTTTTTAAACTCCTAGATCAATCCGAATTTAGTTCAGAATCTCCTTCACAAAATCACGGTTCGACCTGCTGAAATAAATTCAGCATGACATCGCGAGAAGGTTTCCGGGTTAAAATCAAACAAACTCTAAAAACCGGTCAACATCTTCTTTTGTATTGTAAAAATGAACCCCTACGCGAATACTACCTTCTCGAAAAGTAACCACTATGTTGTTTTGTTTTAGAACTTCGAATTGTTCCGCTTCATAAGGCATACAGAAGTAGCCTGCACGACTTTTTGCCGAATAATCTCCAATAATCGTGGACTTTTTATGCTGTAACGCATCCAGTAGATATTGTAATAAATCTGAATTGTACTTTTCTATGGACTTTATTCCAAGTTGAGCTTTTTCTCTTATTGCATTGCGCATTGCTTCATAACCTGCAACATTGGGGTGTGAAGGTTGAAAAGATTTTATAGAAGGACGATATACTAAAGCACCTTCTTCAAATTCGTAAGAGCCGTAACCTCCAATTTTAGGCTCAAATTTGTGCAGAAAATCAGTCTTTACACACATCGATCCAGTGCCGAGGCCACCGTTTATCCATTTATAGTTACTCCAAATTAATGCATCTATCTTAGAGTTTTTGAAATTGATTTCAACGGCTCCTGCGCTTTGGGTAGCGTCTACTATTAAGTGAATTTTCTTGCTTGCGCATAGTTGTCCCAAGCGATCCAAATCAGCTTTATAACCGGTTCTATACTGAACATGACTAATGATAAGGAATTCAATATTTTCCTGCTCTATTTGGCGCTCAATTGCCTCATAGTCGAAGCTGAAATTATCTATTCCAGAAAAAGTATAGAGCTCAAACTCCTTTAATTGCAACGGAAGTAGGAGTGAGGGGTAATCGTTTTCGTACACCAATACTTTCTTTTTGCCAATAGATTCAATTAAAGCATTGTAGGCAAAGGAAAAACTGGGTACAAGCACGGTTTCAGAAACTTGTGCACCTACAAACGCGGAAACTTCTTTTCGAGCAGATTCCCATTCATTCATCATCCAGTTTTCTGCTGCTTTACTACCTTGATGCAAAAAGTCTGTATTAAACGATTGCATCGCTTTTAGAGTGGTATCAGAAATGAGACCACAAGCTGCTGTATTGAGATAGGTGCAGGCTTCTAGTGCGGGGTAGCTTTTCCTTTTTACATCCATTTTTTATAATTATGCTTCAAAGTAATTGTATTTAAAAGTATCGAAGCCCTAAGCCTTGATTAAATAAAAGTTAATCCGTGACAATTGTCACTAACTTAAATTCTGACTCCTATGTACATTTGTCCCAGAATTAAAAAAGAGAACTATGAAAGTAGAACAGATATATACAGGATGTTTAGCAGAAGCAGCATACTACATCGAATCCAATGGTGAAGCAGCCATAATTGATCCCTTGAGAGACCCACAACCTTACCTAGAAAAATTAAAAGAAAACAAGGTAGAGTTAAAGTACGTTTTTGAAACGCATTTTCACGCAGATTTTGTCTCTGGACACATTGATTTAGCAAAAGCAACGGGAGCAAAAATTATCTTTGGACCTACTGCTAAGCCTTCCTATGATATTATTGAAGCAATTGATGGGCAGGAGTTTAAGATAGGTAATGTAACGATTAGAGTATTGCATACTCCGGGGCATACACTTGAATCCACTACTTATTTGTTATTGGATGAAGAGGGTAATATGAACTCAATTTTCTCTGGAGACACTTTGTTTATTGGCGATGTTGGACGGCCAGATTTAGCGGTAAAATCAGATTTAACTCAAGAGGATTTGGCAGGAATGCTTTACGAATCTATACACACCAAAATTCTGCCGCTTCCAGATAATTTAATTGTATATCCTGGACATGGCGCGGGCAGTGCTTGTGGTAAAAACTTGAGTACAGAAACTACCGATACTTTGGGAAACCAGAAAGCAACAAATTATGCGCTGGATGTGCAATTGTCTAAGGAAGATTTTATAAAAGAATTGACTACAGGTATTTTACCTCCTCCACAGTATTTTCCAAAGAATGCAATGATGAATAAAGAAGGCTACGAGGCGTTTTCAGTTGTAAAAGACAAAGGACTTAAGCCTTTTGACGCGAAAACTTTTCGTTCGGTAGCTGAAAGCACTGAAGCTTTAATTTTAGACACTAGAATTCAAAGCAACTTCTTGGAGGCACATATTCCAGGTTCTATTTTCATTGGAATTGATGGAAATTTTGCTCCTTGGGTTGGGGCATTAATTACTGACATTCATCAGCCCATATTAATAGTTGCAGATGAAGGCAGAATAGAAGAGGTTGTTACTCGTTTATCTAGAGTAGGTTACGATAATGCTATCGGTTATTTAGATGGTGGTTTGGAGTCTTGGAAGACTGAAGGACTAGAAACTGACTCAATGCCAAGTATTTCTAGCGAAGAATTCGAGAAAATCTACACTGCGGAGTTGGATGTTTTAGATGTAAGAAAGGCGAGCGAATTTGAGGCAGAACATTTAGAAACAGCTGAGAATATTCCTTTGGATTTTATCAATGGAAATATGGAGAAAATTGATGTCGACAAAAATTACTTTGCGCATTGCGCAGGCGGTTATCGTTCGGTAATATTTGGATCTATTCTAAAATCAAGAGGTTTACACAACGTAACAAATATTGAAGGGGGATACAATCAGCTAATAGAGACGTCAATTCCAAAGACAAACTTTGTCTGTCCAACAACTCAAAAAAATAAATAAATTTAGATATGGTTAAGAACATTACACCTCAAGAGCTAGAAACAGTAGCTAAGGAGAATGAAAATGCAGTTTTAATTGATGTGCGTTCGCCAGAAGAATGTGCTGAAGGAATGGTTGATGGTGCGTTAAATATGAATTTATTCGATGCTAATTTTTTAGAGAAAATAGGTAAATTGGATAAATCGAAGGACTACTATATGATATGCAGAAGTGGTAGCCGGTCAAACAGTGCTGCTGGCGCAATGGATCAAATGGGTTTTGAGTCCGTTTACAATATGCTAGGTGGTATGATGGCTTGGGGCGGAGAAACCGTTTAGGCCGATTAGTAAAAGTAATTTTAAAAGCCCTTTCGTGAAAATGAAGGGGCTTTTTTTGGTAGTGTTGTAGAATTATGTGGGAAATGTGAGGAATACACTCGCTAGCCGTCATTCTGAATTTATTTCAGAACCTTGTTATTCGCAGCTATTATTGAGATGCTGAAATAAATTCAGCATGACCCCACATCATTCTACAACACCGCGTTTTTTTATTCAGTTTTTGCGTGGTTTTCAGTTATTCTGGGACGGAGAACTTTATAGAATTAGAGCAACTTTTTTTGATTTTACTTCTTTCTTTTACAACGTTTTAGTTGGGGCGATTTTCGGTTTATTTTAACAATTTCCGCATAAGATACTTGCAGATTTTTTAATTGTAAAAATCACTAGGAAAGCTTCGTCAATGTTTTTTTACTATTCATCAGTTAATTCTAAGGAGTGGTGTAAATAAAGAATGAGTAAGCACTGCAGCTGTTAGTTTAGTTTTTTAATTTTAAGAGTCCTATGAAAAAAATATTCCTTATTGCAATTGGAGCAACTTTGTTTGCAGCTTGTTCAAACTCTGCTAACAAAGCAGAAAAATTAGGTGAGTCCGATAATAAGATGGAGCAACCGAAAGGTGCAGACAATGTGGTTTATAAGTGGGGTAGAATTGCTCTGGACGGGACTGCCTTCGACACAGAACGATTTAAGCCAAGACCAACAATTACCTCGAGATTTCTTGGATTGGTTATGACTTCAATGTTTGATACTTGGACGCGTTTCGATGAAAAGGCGAAACCAGCTATCGCCAAAGGAATTGAAAGGGTTCCCGAAGCAATGCGCACCTTAGAAAATAAACAAGAGGTAATTAGTTATGCTGCTTTTCGAGCAATGAATGAATACTACTTTTCTGATACTGCAATTTGGAAAGAGCGTATGGTTGAAATGGGATACGATCCCATGAATAAATCTTTGGATCCGTCGACCCCAGCTGGTTTAGGCAATTTGATTGCTAAAACCATTATAGAACAGCGTAAAACAGATGGAAGTAATCAATACGGCGAATTAACTGACGGTATGCCTTACAAGGACTACTCAGGATATGCCCCTATTAATTCAGCTGATGAAAATGTGGATATCAATCGCTGGCAACCCAAATATTTTAGCGATGGAAATGGTGGATCTTATGCTCCCGGCTGTTTAACACCATATTGGCAAAAAGTAAAACCCTTGTTGATTGATTCTGCGAGTCAATTTAGACCAGGACCTCCACCAGCCTTTGGCACTGAACAATTGAAAAAAGAGGTAGAAGAAGTTGTTGATTTACAAGCGAATTTGACGAATGAACAAAAAGCATTAGTTGAGTTTATGCGAGATGGGCCAAAATCGGTTCAGCAAGGCGGTCACTGGTTGGTGTTTGCGCAAGAAGTTTCGATTAGAGATCAGCACACCTTAGATGAAGACGTGAAAATGTATTTTTTGGTAGAAAGTGTTGCTATGGATGGGTTTATCGCGAATTGGGATTCTAAAATGTTTTACGATTATGCACGTCCATATGCATTGGTGCATGAACAGTTTAAAGGAAAAACTATAGCCGGTTGGGCTGGAGAAGAAGCAGGTTGGAAAGAAGAAATACCAGGAGAGCAATGGAGACCTTATTCTCCGGCCATATTTTTATGTCCACCATTTCCGAGTTATGCTTCAGGGCATAGCACCATTAGCGGTGATTGTGCTGAAGTGCTGCGACTGTATAAAGGGAGCGATGAATTTGGGTCAAGCGTTGATTTAGTACCTGGCATTATGACTGAACCTAATAATATTGGGGATACCGTCACGCTGAATTTTCCAACATTTACAAAAGCTGCTGAAATGGCTGGAATGTCAAGGGTTTTGGGCGGTTATCATATTCAGGCAGACAATATTGCTGGGTTGGAATTAGGAAGAGATGTAGCTCGGCACAACTTTGCTAAGTACAAAGCCTTACTCGGAGAGTAGTGCTTTATGTTTGATGGTTTGAAAAAATTGAAAATCCTGCTTTTGCGGGATTTTTTTATAGACCTTACAGAAAATAATAGTTGTCTTTCTTAAAAATACGAAAACCAATAACCAATTAAGTTCGTAACTGTATTTAATACAATAGTTGAAACATTTTTTTAGTTGAACTTTGCCCTGCATAAAATGAAAAATACCATGAAAGAACTCGTAACCCTATTTTCGATACTCGCTGTTTTTACCAATTGCTCCAACTCTCAGCAGCAATCAGCTGCAGCTGAAGTAGCACAGGTGTCGATTCCAAGCATCAATACCACTTGGACCGAGAAAGTTGTGAAAACTGACGCTGAATGGAAAAAAGACCTCAGTGCCGAGGAATACGAAGTAACCCAGCAAAAAGGAACCGAGCGGCCCTTCTCGCATCCTTACAACGATTACAAAAAGGAAGGTGTGTTTTTATGTGTGGCTTGTCAAAATCCTTTGTTTGCTTCTAGTACTAAATTTAAGTCAGGTACTGGTTGGCCTAGCTTTTACGATTTTTACTTCGACAAAAGTGTAGCGGTAGGCGCAGACAATTCGCATGGAATGTCTCGCGATGAAGTTGTCTGCGCGCGTTGTGATGCGCATTTAGGCCACGTATTTAATGACGGACCAAAACCGACAGGATTGCGCTATTGCATTAATGGCGTTGCCTTGCAATTTAAACCGGCACAAGATTTACGTTCTGCCGTATTTGCTCAAGGTTGCTTTTGGTGTATTGAAGAAATATTTGAAGCAGTAAAAGGCGTTACCGAAGTTGTTTCGGGTTACGCTGGAGGGGAAGAGGAAAACCCTACTTATCGACAAGTGGGCAGCGGAAGTACTGGGCATGCAGAAGCAATTGAAGTTATCTATGATGCAAACTTAGTAAGCTACGAAGACTTGCTTAAGGTCTACTTTAATTCAGGAGATATTACTCAGGTCCATGGACAAGGAAACGATATAGGAAAACAATACCGATCCATTATTTTCTACAAAACCGATAAACAGCGTACTCTTTCAGAAGAATATATTGAACGATTAGGAGCAACTGAAGCATACAGCAAACCGATTGCAGTGGAACTAGAGCCGTTTACAAAATTCTACGTGGCCGAAAAATACCATCAAGACTATGTAAAGCGCAATCCCAACGAAAGTTACGTTGTTGCGGTGTCTATTCCACGGTACAAAAAAGCAATAAATAAATTTCCCGAATTACTGAAGTAATTTTAATTCCGAATCTTTCTTTTCATGATAAAGGTGTAAAAGATATCGCCGCCTCTGCTTTGTCCGTAGGGTACAATGGCGTTAGATCCGTTTAGCAAGTAAAATCCTTGCTCATTCAGTTTTTCCAGCTCTTTAATAATTGGAGTTAGGTCGTTTTTTTTGTCGGCCTTTTCTTTGTCAAATTCCTTTTCTTCGGTAGGCATTGAACCAACAGTAGTGCTTATGTAATTTCTTTTTCCATCTTGAATTACTGATATAATTGCATACTCTTCGGTGCGCATCGGTGCGTCAGGGGTGAAATTAGTAAATGCCATAAAGGTAAAAGCAATGGTGGCAAGGGTAGTGGAGATAATTAGTGTAAGTTTCATAAGTTCAATATTTCATTTTGTCCAAAATAACGATTTTAGAAATAAAAAGTAACTTTTGTCCTCTGAAAAAGTTAAAGATTATATTGCTAATATTAGTCGGCACTGCTGCACTTATTATATTTTCCTTTATGGCATTCAAACAATGGTCGTATGAAAAAATGACCCAAACAATTCTCTCAAACACGGTAGAACAAATTGAAGTATCGTCCGCTGATATCCAGAATTACCGATTGTTGGATGCGCGATCGATTGAGGAGTATGGAGTAAGTAAAATTCAAGGAGCAGAGCGCATAGATCCCGACACTAAAGAATTTGAACCAGAAATATTAAATTCAGAAAAACCTATTCTGGTGTACTGTTCTGTAGGACTGCGCAGCGAAAGAATTGGAGAACGGTTAAAGAAAATAAATCCAGCATTGAAGGTCTATAACTTGAAAGGAGGAATTTTTCAGTGGGTAAACGATGAGAAGCCCCTTTTAAACCAAAAGGGCGATTTATCCGATAGCATTCACACCTACAATACATCTTGGAGTATTTGGGTTTCCAAAGGCAAGAAGGTGAACTAGTGAAAGAATAAGTAGGCAATCAGAATTGCGGCAATAATTCCAACTGCATCTGCTATTAAACCGCATACCACTGTGTAGCGTGTTCGAGTAATATTTACCGCGCCAAAATAAACGGCTAAGGTGTAAAAGGTAGTTTCAGTTGAACCTTGGAAGACGCTAGATAGCTTTCCTGCAAAAGAGTCAGCACCAAAAGTATTCATGGTTTCTACCATCATTCCGCGGGCTCCAGAACCGCTCAATGGTTTCATAAAAGCGGTAGGCATAGCGTCAACAAAATCAGCATTTAGTCCCGTTAGAGCTACTGTAGCTCTCAATCCTTCAATCAAAATATCCAGCGCACCACTTGCTCTAAAAACACCAATAGCTACCAACATACCCACTAAATACGGGATGATTTTAACGGCAACAGTAAACCCTTCTTTTGCTCCTTCAATAAACGACTCATATACATTTACCTTTCTTTTTAACGCTAGTCCAATGAAGGCAACAATCACGGTAAATAAAACACCATTACCAATCAATGAACTGACTTTAGATACTTGATCGGGAGAAAGGCTAGTTAGCCACCAAATAAACAGGCATATTGCTAAGGTAAGAGAACCTAAATATGCTAAAACCACTTTATTTAAAAGATTGATTTTCTGGTAAATAGAAACTGAAATGAGTCCAGCTAAGGTTGCAAAAAAGGTGGCCAATAATATGGGAAGAAACACGTCGGATGGCTGAGCGGCTCCTCCAGCGGCGCGCAGCGCCATTACAGAAACAGGAATCAGTGTCAAGCCTGAAGTGTTCAACACCAAAAACATGATTTGGGCATTGCTAGCAGTATCGTTTGATGCGTTGGTTTCCTGCAGTTCATTCATAGCCTTAAGTCCCAATGGAGTAGCGGCATTATCTAATCCCAGCATATTCGCTGAGAAATTCATCATCATACTTCCCATAGCTGGATGATCTTTGGGCAGCTCTGGAAATAACTTCCGGAAAAAAGGCGCCACTAGTCTAGAGAGGATATTAATAGCACCGCCATGTTCGCCAATCTTCATAATACCTAACCACAAAGCCATGATACCAATTAAGTAGATCACTATGGAAATTGAAGTCTCCGTCATATCAAAGGTGGACTGAACGATAGCATGAAAAACGTTGAGGTCAGCATCACCAAATTGGAAACCGTAATTCAATAGGAAATCACGGAAAAAATACCCAACAACTCGAAGTATAGCAACTGCGAAAGCTATTAGAAAAAAGCCGATGAATATATAATTGAGTGCCATGGATAATACTTGATTCAAATGTATGATTTGAAAAAAGCAGAATTGTTAGAAAGGTATTGAGTTTTAAACAGTGCTATATGTTAAAGGTCAACGCTCTAAATACAACAATTCAAAACCCTTAAAATAAGGCCCCTGCAAGACCATTTCGCTGCCAGAATAGCGAACAATAGGAAAACTATTTTGGTTGAGTTTTAGCGATCCATTTTCATATTCATAGCCGTTTCTAAACTGAAACAAATAGAATTTTTCTTCATTGTGGGTTACAAAAATGCTGTCTGCTGTAATTTCATATAATTCAGAAAAGTTTCTGCTACTGTCAATGGGCAAGTTGAAAATTGAAACTGTGGGGTCAACCAAAAGCTGTATGCGTGTTTCAGCTTTAGTCAACGTCCAGTTTCCTTGAATGTCTTTTGCACTTGGGTAGGTAATGGTAATGCCTGTTTCTGAGGTTTCTTTTTTATTTCCTTTTCGACTAAAACTCGTTAGCGCAATTCGATAGGATCCTCCTGAATAATAAGTGTAATTAATTTCTTGCTCATTGTTGAACTTAGCGCCATTTCCCATGTTGATTACGTTGTCGAAACCTCGTTTGGAGCAATCCCTAACAATAATTGGGCTTCCAACTAAGCTACTAGTTGTTGAAGTCTCTAGGCACGCATCGGGCTGACGGTTGCAGGCCGATACCAGCACAAAGAATAGGATTAAAGGAGCAATTCCAAATAGATATATTTTACTTCTTGCTAACATCAATTGTTGCTGATTCGAATGTCAAAGCTAAAGGGTTTTTTAAATTATTACTGATGAATTTTAGTATAACTAAAATAATCCAATAGACGGTATTTAATAGTTTTCCGTCATTTATAAAACGCTATTTAGTTGATTTCCGTCTATTTGTGGACGGTATTTAATTGATTTCCGTACATTTGTTAGCTTGGTTGGTGGAGTAAATACAGGAATTATGCGTAAAAATCCAAATAGAAAGCTAAAGGAAAAAGTACTTAATAACTTAAAAGTCAATAAGGTATTGGTTGTTTTGGGTGCAAGAAGAGTTGGGAAAACAGAATTAATAAAAGATGTAATTCAGGAATTGAAAGCATCAAAACAACCGGAACTGAAGTTTTTATTGTTGAACGGAGAAGATGAAGACACACACGAATTATTAAAAAATAGAACCGTAAGAAATTACGAACGATTATTAGGGCAAACTCGATTGCTAATTATTGATGAAGCACAAGCAATTCCAGATATTGGCACTAAACTCAAATTGATGGTCGATTCCATTGAGGGATTAAAAATTCTTGTGACGGGGTCTTCGGTATTTGATTTAGAAAATAAATTAGGTGAACCATTGGTGGGCAGAAAAAAAACCTTTCTCATGTATCCACTTGCACAACTAGAGTTTGCCGAATATGAAAATAGAATTGAAACCAAATCCAAACTGGAAGAACGATTAATTTTTGGTGCCTATCCCGAATTGGAGCAACTTGAAAATAGCACAGATAAAGTTGATTACTTGAAAGAGCAAGTCAACTCTTATTTATTGAAAGATATTCTGGCTTACGAAGGAATAAAAAAACGAGAAAAAATCATTTCGTTGCTCCGAATAATTGCGTTTCGAATAGGCTCAGAAGTTTCTATTGAAGGAATGGGGAACGAGTTGCAAATTGGAAAAAATACAGTAGACAAGTACCTTGATTTACTTTCTAAGGTATTTATCATTCATAAAGTAACTGGGTTTAGTAGAAACTTAGACAATGAGATAACCAAAAAAAGCAAATGGTATTTTTACGATAATGGTATTAGAAATGCGTTAATTAATAATTTCAATTCATTGAATTTAAGAAACGATCAAGGCCAATTGTGGGAGAATTATTTGATTTCGGAACGATTGAAATATCAAGAATATCTGGGTGAAAAATCAGAAAATTTCTTTTGGAGAACCCACACCAAACAAGAAATAGATTGGATAGAGGCGCAGAACGGAAAACTTACAGCAACAGAGTTTAAGTGGAACCAGAAAAAAAAGCCTAAAGTTCCAGCATTATGGTCAAAGGCTTACCCAAATACCGAATATAGGGTGGTAAATCAAGAAAATTATTTGGATTTTATAACCTAGAATTCTTGTTAATCAATGGCACATAAGGTCGTCAACTACAACTTAACCTTAAACTCCGATGTAGTGTGAAATTCAAGTTTAGGATAATTTTCTCGCGCTTTTTCTAACATCCACGCTGAAGGGGCTAAAAATACGGGATTATTGTCTTTATCATAGCCAACATCACTACCTTTTACTTTTACAAATTGATCCAGTTGAGCTTGGTCCGTTGTTGTAATCCAGCAAGCCAAGTGGTAGTTCAGCGATTTAAAATCAGCAGTAGCACCATATTCGTTGAGCAATCGGTATTGGATTACTTCAAACTGAAGGTTGCCTACCGTTCCAATGATTTTGATATTCCCAGGCTGCTTTGTAAACAGTTGAGCCACACCTTCTTCTGTTAATTGTTGCAGCCCTTTTTCGAGCTGCTTGGTTTTCATAGGGTCTCTATTCACGACTTCCTTAAACATCTCCGGAGAGAAGGATGGAATTCCCTTAAACATCATATCTTCGCCTTCGGTTAGCGTGTCGCCAATTTTAAAATTCCCCGTATCGTATAAGCCAATAACATCTCCTGGATAGGCTTCTTCAACAATCTCTTTGCTTTGCGCCATAAAAGATGCCGGATTGGCAAATCTTAATTTTTTGTTCAATCGCACATGCTTGTAAAATGTGTTTCGCTGGAACTTACCACTTACAATTCTCAAGAAAGCAATACGATCTCTGTGGTTAGGGTCAATGTTGGCGTGAATTTTAAAGATAAATCCAGAGAATTTTTCTTCGTCTGCAATTACTTTCCTTTTATCGGTGAAAACGGGTTGTGGTGTTGGAGCAATTTCGGTGAAGGTATCTAGCATTTCCTTTATTCCAAAATTGTTCAATGCAGAACCAAAGAAAACAGGAGCAACCTTACCTTTTAAGTATTCCTCTTTGTCAAATTGCTCGTAAACACCATCAATTAACTCCACATCATCGCGAAGGTCATTAGCGTCCTTTTCACCCACTAATTCTTCTAGTTTAGCGTCTTCTAATCCAGAAATGGGAACAATGTTTTCAGCGACTTTTGATTTGTTTTGTGCGTCGAAGAGGTTTAAAGTTCCATCAAACAACTTGTACACTCCTTTGAATTCTTTACCCATATTAATGGGCCAGCTCAACGGACGGACTTTTATGTCTAGTTTTTCCTCCAGCTCATCCAATAGATCAAAAGGGTCTCTACCTGGACGATCCATTTTATTGATGAAAATAATTACGGGAGTATCGCGCATTCTGCACACTTCCATTAGCCGTTCGGTTTGCGCTTCCACGCCTTTTACGCAGTCAATTACAAGAATTACAGAATCTACTGCCGTCAATGTTCTGTAGGTATCTTCGGCAAAATCCTTATGACCGGGAGTATCTAAAATATTTACAATTTTATCGTTGTAAGGGAAGGTCATAACAGAAGTAGCAACGGAGATGCCTCTCTGTTTTTCAATTTCCATGAAATCGGAAGCAGCTGTCTTTTTAATCTTATTGTTCTTTACAGCTCCTGCAACTTGAATTGCTCCTCCAAAGAGCAGGAATTTCTCTGTTAAGGTTGTTTTACCAGCATCGGGGTGACTGATAATAGCGAACGTTTTTCTCTTGTCTATTTCTTCTCTAAACTTCATGGAAATGTTTAAAATCGGGCTGCAAAAGTAACGATTTCGAAATGCTAGAAATTATTGATAATCGTTCTGGAGATGTATTTTAGCAAAAACTAAAAATTCATGTTGTTCAGGTCGCTTTTTCTTTGTTTTTCATTTCTATTTTTCTCGAATTTTGGATATTCACAAGTCCCTAAAGTATACTCCAATATTTCCTTGAAACAAGGAAACGCTGTGGCATTTGTAAAAGGTAAAGAATTTCCAGAGAGCAACAACGGTAAAGGTTATCAGCTGCAAGATTTAATTGGATACCCGCAAGGCACTCAAACTGGGGTGAAGTTCAATTTTGGACCTAAAGTATCTTCAGGGACAGTTTATTTTGGATTAATAAACCCAGCGGATGGCAAGTATCCCATGCCCGTTTATTTTAAAAGAACTGCCGATATTGTTGCTTCTGTTTCTCAAATTGATTTGAATCAACTTCGCGGTAAGTACGATATGAGTGCTTGGGAAAAATCAGGTGCTGGTTTTTTAGGTTATCGGGTTATGGGCCCCAAAGGGCAATTGCTATATGATGGACGACTGAGTTTTATTTTTGAAAACGATATGTTTCGGGTGCCTCCTTCAATTATAGAGGGCCCAACGATAAATCAGTTAACCGATAACAGTGTGGTTATTTCACTGAAATTGAATAAACAAGGTCCCGTAACCATTTTGGTAAACGATAGTAAGTATGAATCAATAGGAAAAACTTCTATAGAAATTAAGATTGAAGGCCTACAACCAAATACCGATTACGATTATATCGTTGAAGGAGTTGTTGGTCGTAACTACTCATTCAAAACCAACCCTGCAAAAGGCGATCGATCTCCTTTTGTTTTTGCTTATACGAGCGACTCAAGAGCAGGACAGGGTGGTGGAGAGCGAAATTTATACGGTGCGAATTATTATGTCATGCAGCGTATTGTCGCTTATTCGAATGCACAGAATGCTGCTTTTTTGCAGTTTACTGGCGATATGATTAACGGTTATTTGGCCGAAAAACAAGAAATGAATTTACAATATGCAAACTGGAAACGTTCGTTGGAGCCTTATTCTTCATTTTTCCCGATAAATGTGGCAATGGGAAATCACGAGGCGCTCGTGAATTACTTTTCCAGTCCTGAGACGGAAGAAGGCTTAGGCATTGATCGCTTTCCTTTTGAAACTGAAAGTGCCGAGGCCGTTTTTGCAACGAATTTTAGTAATCCATTTTCTGAATTAAAATCAGAGGATGGTTCACTTTACGATCCAGATTCCAATACGACTGACTTTCCTCCTTATAATGAAACTGTGTTTTCTTATATACATGGAAACTGTGCAATGTTGGTGCTGAATTCAAATTACTGGTATGCTTATGCTTTAACGCGATACCCCGGCACTTCTGGAAATATTCACGCCTACATTATGGATAATCAGTTGGAATGGTTCAAAGACGAATTGAGGAAGTATGAAAACGATGAAGATATTGATCATGTTTTTGTGACTTTGCACACTCCGTTTTTTCCTAATGGAGGACATGTAATAGACGATATGTGGTATAACGGTAAAAACTGGCCAAGACCGATAGTTGACGGTGAAAAGGTAGAAAAAGGAATTATTGAGCGTAGAGATGAATTATTGGACGCAATGATTAACCAATCTACTAAGGTTAGAGCTGCGCTGACAGGAGATGAGCACAATTATGCAAAAACTAAAATTACAGAAGCAATGCCGCGTTATCCTGAAAACTGGGAAAGACCCAAATTGAAATTAAAACGAACGATTTACCAAATAAACAATGGTTCTGCTGGAGCTCCTTATTACGCTAAAGAGAAAACGCCTTGGTCAGAATTTGCTACCAATTTTTCAACACAAAATGTCGTGGTTCTTGTTCGCGTAAATGGCAAAAATGTGAACGTAGAAGTCAAAAATCCTTTTACAGAGGAATTAGTGGATGCATTTGAATTAGCAAAATGATTGATCAAGCCAAAGAATTGCTAAGAAAGGCTCAGTTAAAGGCACGACATGATCTAAGTCCTAAACAAAGAGTTATAGCATCAGAACGAGTTTGTAATCGATTGGTAGAACTAGTTAAGACTAAAAAACCGAAAGCAGCACATTGTTTTATTCCAATGGGAAATGAAATAGATACTAAGCCTTTTATAGAATACTGTTTGTTTAAATCAATAACAGTAGTTTCGCCTAAAACATTGAAAAATAAACGGTTAAAGCATTTGGTTTTGAGTGATTTAAATTCAATTGAAAGTGGCGTTTTTGGTACTGTCTATCCTTCGGGTAACATTGAATTTTCTGGGGAGCTAGATTTAATTATAGTTCCAGGGCTAGCATTCGATAATGATGGAGGTAGGCTGGGATACGGAGGCGGCTATTACGACACCTTTCTAAGCGATTATTCCAATGCTTTAAAAGTTGGAGTAGGTTTTAATAAACAATTGGTCGACAAGGTGCCGCTGGAAGAGCATGATGTTCGTTTGGATAGTGTTTTTTTAGGTTAGCAGTAATATATGATTAAATTCTACCTTCGTTGTGATTAAAACTCAAGTTAAATTTGCAGACGTTATAGGAACTGCGTTTGATCTTTTACTTAGCTAAACTGAAATGATTAAGCCGCTTTTATTTTTATGGTGCTTTAATAATGCACTAACAAATCATAAGTTTCTAAGTATTGCAGTTCATGCTAAAAAGTAGATAATATCAATCTGCTAATTCTTCAGCGGCAATTCCCTCGATTTGCAATGATTTTGCAAGCCCATCTGCTGAGATGGTTTTCAAGCCTTCAACTCGCAGAACCTTATCGCAATCTTCTAAATCAACAGACCATTTGAGAATTGCGCTGTGTGCATCAAATAGGGGAGAAATCAGTCGAAGAATTTGCTCCGACTGAATATCTGTTTTAAGAACAATTACATTCTTATTTTCCATCTTCTGGGTGTTTGATTTCTTCAATAATCTCAACCGAATCATCGTTGTCCAAATCATTAACGTATTCGCTATAAGCTTTTTCGCCTTTTTCTTCCCAAAACTTGTCGTAATGTGCCCATTTAGAAAAATCGCGTTTTTTCTCTTTTCTTGTTCCGCACTGATCGTCGTTTTTGTGGTGAGATTTTTTGCCTCCAGATCCGCTGTTTCCGCCGCCAAATCCAAACAATATTTTGGCTAAAAAGAACAATCCAACTGCTTGCCAGTAGGTAATCATAGGCAAATCGAATAGCTCAGGCATTAGCCAATTCCAAAGGGACATTAATATGTATCCAAAAAGGATAGCTAGCGCGCCTATTGCGACGATTCCGAATAAGACAATGCCCACAATTATTATTGGACTTTTGCCTCTCATTTTGTGTTTAAAGTAATTTTCCATTTTTCTATTTATTAAATCAGTTTCTAATTATTTAATTCTCTTTTAATAGCTTTACTAAGCTTCGATAATGCTCTGTGTCTTCTTGACATTAGAGTTCCTTCAGGAGTTCTGGTTTCTTCCGAGATTTCTCTAAATGTGTACTCTTCAAAATCAACAGCCAGAATAATTTCACGATCCATTGGATTAAGCAGAGACATGGCTTCCTTAAGTGATACGAGTGTTTTGTCAGAATACAATTGTTCTGAATGCTCATACATCAATTCGGCAAATTCGATCCATTTTGCTTCCATCTTATCCGATTCGATCTCCTCTTCTGATTCTGTCTTTTTTTTGCGCATACCGTCAATCAATTTGTTTTTAATCGATCGATATACAAAACCTGCAACGTTGCTAATTGGCCCGTACCCGTCGGCACCGGCAAATAAGTTATACGCTACGTCTTGAAGAATGTCTTCCGGATCTTTTTGTGCACTTGCTTTTATTCTAGAACCCACATAATTTTTGAGGGTAGAATATTCATCCTTAAAAAAGGATTCGAGCTTTTGCTTATTTTCAGTTTCGGGTGACATTTTCAAAAGACTACATCAAGCAGTTCATTTATAAAGACGCAAGTTTTATTTTTCCTTGCACTTAATTTCAAATTAAAAATTTTGTTGTTTCAGTCGTATCTACATAATTGTTCAGACGTCATGGATTATAAAGAAGTTATTCCTAGTATTCGAAGGGAAAACAATTTTAAAATTAAATGACATATTTGGCGCTATGCTTTATTTTGGCACTGCACCGGGAGACTATTCGGGAAGATATTACATTGATAAATATGGAACGGAGTATCGAGAGTAAGTATTTAAAGTTTCTGTTGGGTTTCGCATCATCAATCCATTGTGGAAAAACCTGTTGGTGCAATTTAAAGAGTAGGTAATGTTAACTGGTTTAAGAATAATATAAACCTTTTGTTATCTATTTTTAGTGCATAGTAAATAACTCTTTACCATGTTATCAAATTACTACCAGCACTTCTGGATAATCTTTTTTGAAGGTATTGTACTCTTTTTTAAGGCATTCAGAAAAGTTATTCTGTTCAATGCAAATCATTTGAAGGTTTGAAGTGTTTTGCATCCAATTTAGGATTGCTTTTCCTCCTTGGTCTCCAATTTCACAGCCTACTAATCCTATTTCGCTAACTGACAAGGGCAAGCTTTGCGCTAAATCAATTGCCCCTGCATCGCCGATTAGGTTATAGCTAAAGCTAATAGAATCAATTCTTGCTGCGTCATTGCCTTGTTGCAAAATCATAGCAATCGCTTTAGCGTCAGTTGCGTTTAAATCTAAGCTCCTGAAATGAAGAACTGTTGGACATACCTCCATTTTCTCAATGCTTTCTGCTAGTTTAAGGCAACTTGAAGTTCCTTTTTTCCTTAAAATAAAAGCGATTTTTTTTTGAAGCATTATACCATTAAAATTAAATATCAGTATGGATCAGTTTAATCTATCAGCAAATATATCTAGGGTAATACCATAGGTGTTTATTCTGAAGCTAATTTTCAATACGTTGTAATAAAGTTAAAGCTATTGTTATTAATATCTTCCTTGTTGATTAAGCAATTAAAAGTCTTGAAAAATTTGATCCAAAAGACCTTAACTTCGCTGCTCAAATTTTTTTATGAAAAGCCTATACACCCTACTTTTTACCTTATTTCTAACTCACATTTTACTTGCTCAAAGCGCCGATACCGCCAGCTACCCTTATTGGATAGAAATGATGCAAGATCAAGATGTGAATTTTTACAAAACCCAAAAAGCATTTAATACTTACTGGGAAAATAGAACGGTTGAAAAAGGCAGTGGTTTTAAACCTTTTAAAAGATGGGAATGGTACATTCAAAACGAATTAAATGCAGATGGAACTTACCCAAACCCAGAAAGAGCTGATCAGGAGTTTAAAAAATTTGATAAACGTTACAATACTTCAAATACAGTAAATTCAAATGGTTATACAGTTCAATCAACAAGAGGTTCATGGACTAATTTAGGGCCCGTGACTTTGCCCTCTAATGGAACAGGACAGCCCAATGGACTCGGGAGAATTAACTGCGTTGGACTGCACCCGAGCGATACGGGGATAATTTTAGTAGGCGCTCCAGAAGGGGGAATTTGGCGTACGGCAAATCATGGAAAAACTTGGACCAGCAATACCGATACACTTATCAGCATGCAGGTATCATCAATTCGGTTTAATCCGAAAAATCCTTCAATAGTTTATGCGGGAACGGGAGATAGGGATGCGGGTAATAGAAATCAACGGGGAGTTCTAAAAAGTACCGATGGAGGTGTTTCTTGGAACTTATCAAGTACGGGTATGGGTAATAGGGTTGTAGGTATGCTAGCGATTAATCCCAATAACCCTGATACTATTTTGGCTGCAACGAACAGCGGAGTATATCGAACGTTAAACGCCGGCGTAAATTGGACAAGGGTTTCTTCTGTTACGTCCCATTTTAAAGATGTAGTTTACAAGCCAGGGGATCCACAATATGCATATGCAACTGCTAACGGAGATTTTTATCGATCGACGAATTGGGGAGCTTCTTGGACTAAAATTACTTCAGGATTGCCCACAGATGGAACAAGGGGAGTTATTGCTGTTTCACCAAATAGTGTTTCTAGCGTCTCCTTTGTGCTAGTCAAAGGAAGTGCTTACAAAGGAACGTATCAATCTACAAATAGCGGTACGTCATTTACTGTTAAGTCAACAACACCTAATATTATGGACTGGTCGACCACTGGTTCAGGCACTAGCGGACAAGGTTGGTACAATTTAGATGCTGCAACTGATCCGAATAATATTGACGATTTATATGTAGGAGGAGTCAATATTTTTAAATCTACGAATCAAGGAGTTAATTGGTTGATTAATGCCCATTGGGTGGGTAATTCAACAACTCCAGCTGTGCATGCAGATCATCACGCTTTAGAATGGTCGCCTGACGGTAAACGATTGTATTCTGGGAACGATGGTGGAATTAACTATACTTCGGACGGAGGGAAAACATGGATTAATATTAGCAGTGGATTAGCAATTAGTCAAATTTATAAGATAGGGCAAGCTGAATTTGATAAAGACCTGGTAGAAAATGGTTATCAAGACAATGGATCAGCTTTATTTGATCATGGAAAATGGATTACAAACAGAGGTGGAGACGGAATGGAGTGTGCCATTGATAAAAACGATAATAATTATATGTACGCTTCCGTTTATTATGGAAATATTGCTCGGTCAAGTAATAGGGGGCTAAATTTTTCGGCGATTGCTGCGGATGGTCGAAATGGAATTAATGAATCTGGAGCATGGGTAGCTCCATATCTGATTGATGAAGGAAACTCAAATACCATGTTTATAGGTTATAAAAACCTATGGAGGTCGACCAATGTTAAAGCGTCAAATGCAAATGCTGTATCGTGGACAAAAATCTCAAATAATTTAGGAGGGTCAAATAGCCGCAACATTAGCGTTTTAGAGCAATCGCCAGCAAACCCCAATGTACTTTATGTTTACCGAAGTGATAGAAAGCTATTTAGAACAGATAATGCCAATGCAGCCACGGTAACTTGGGTTGATATTACAACCAGCTTGCCATCAAATTCAACTACAACAGATATGGAAGCACACCCTTATTTGCCTAACGTTATATACATGACGCATAACCGGAAAGTTTACAAGTCGATTAACAAAGGCGCTACTTGGACGGATATATCTTCAAACCTTCCAAGCATTAATCTAAGATGCATAGTGTTTGATAGACAAAGCTCTGAAGGAATTTATGTTGGAGGAACTCCAAGTATTTATTACAAGGACAGTAGTATGACAAACTGGGTTTCATTTTATGACGGTTTGCCAACGGACATATCTGTGACAGAGTTAGAGATTGCATACGATACGGTTACTCCAGCGTTTAGCCAAATAAGGGCCGCTACTTACGGACGAGGCTTATGGAGCTCTGATTTATACGATTCTGGAACTAATGCTCCTTTGGTAAATTTTGAAATTCAAGGATCAAAAAATGGTTGTGAAGGACCAACTATTGAATTACAGGACCGATCAGCTTACAGCCCTAGCTCTTGGTCATGGACAATTACTCCAAATACTTACACGCTTATGAATGGTAGTAAGTTGACCGATAAGAACGTGAAGGTAAGAATTGATTCTGCAGGTTTTTATTCGGTTAAATTGAGCGTATCTAATGCCAACGGAGCAGATTCTGTAACATTCATGAATCATATGATTTATACTAAAAAATCAGTTTCGGGTTGTACTACTACCACAAGGAATGGAACGGGCTTCGGTATAGGAATCGCTCGAGTTGCGTTTGAAGATATCGATAATACAACACCAACATTTAATGGAGTAGATTCATGGTTGGACTATACCTGCGGAAATATTGCTTTCGTGGAGCCAAATAGTAAGTACCCTATTTTTGTTACAACTGGGCGTTCCTATGACGAATTTGTAGAGGTGTATATTGATTTTAATAACGATAATGATTTTTCTGATATAGGTGAAAGAGTGGTTAATTCCGCTAAATTCAAAGGCACTCATTTAGATACTATTGCTATTCCAGCAACAGGATTGTTCAACACTTTTCTAAAAATGCGCGTGATGAGTGATTTCAACTCCTTATCGAATAATCCTTGCAAAGCATTAAATTACGGAGAAGCTGAAGAGTATTTGGTATACATAAATTCACCAGAAATCGATATTCTTTCAAGTAAAGACTCTTTGTGTGCAGGCAACTCTGCAATATTTGAAGCTGATATTAAGGGTATTGTAGATTCACTGCAGTGGAACTTTGGAAGCACTGCAACTCCACAGTTTGCTGCTGGAACAGGCCCTCATAAGGTTTCATTTGGAAGCTATGCCGGTAACAAAATTATTGAGTTAGTTGCTGATTCAGGTAATTTTGGATTCGATACGCTTGTTGTTTTGTCTCAACCGCAAGCTGCGTTAACCGCAGGACTGAATCCAGTTTGCGCCAATACTGAGCTAACTCTTTTGAGTTCAGATACGGTAAATGGATTGAAGTATGAATGGTTTAAAAATGGAGTATCAATCAATAAATTTGATTCTAACCTTACAATTGCAAATACAGTAATTGCCGACTCTGGAGTATATTCTTATGTAGCAGCGAAATTTAAATGTAGGGATACTTCTAATCTGATAACCATAAGTGTACTTGATGCTCCTACGGCAAACTTTAGCGGTTCTGCTGCTAGCCAATGTTTGCAATCCAATTCCTTTAGCTTTTCTAATAATTCTAATGGAAACCAGTTAATGACTCCAACATGGACTTTTGGAGACGGATTTAGCCTTTCAGCAAATAGCGCACAGCATTCCTATTCTGTAGCAGGTTTGTATCGGATAAATTTGACTATTCGCAATCAGTTCGGCTGCTCAGATTCTTTCCATAAAATGGTTTATGTAAATGAAAATCCAGTTGCACAGTTCACGGCCAACGATACCAATTTTTGCGAGGATAATGCAGTTGTCGTATTAAAATCAAATTCGAGTATTGGCAAAGGAAATTTAACTACCAATTGGGACTTTGGAGATGGAAGTTCTAGTACGCTAGATTCAGTAAGTCATACTTATTTAGATACCGGAAAAATGGAAGTAATTCTGGTATCTATATCTGATTCCTCTTGCACTGATACCGCTAGGAAACGGATTACTATTTCCCCGCTTCCAAACAGTAGCTTTGCAAGTACTGCTGTTAACTCAAGTACATTTACGTTTACCCCAACAAATACTAACTATGTTAGCTATCAATGGAAGTTTGGCGATGGAAATACATCTACGAAAACTATTCCGACTCATTCCTATGTGCAGCAAGGTGCTCAAGTAGTTGAGCTTAGAGTATCTGATAAGCTAGCATGCAGTTCAATGGGTACTGGAGAAGTTCAAATTGAGGAGGTAAGCGGAATTGAGGTAAATCAAATTGAAGGAATATCTATTTTTCCTAACCCAAACAAAGGAGCATTTACGGTGCATTTTGCAACAGAAGGTTTGGTTAGTTTAAGGTTGATAAACAACCTTGGTCAAGCTGTTTGGTTTAAGGAAGCTGAAATTGAAAAAGAAGAAAATGTAGCAATTACAAATATCTCAAAGGGTGTTTATATTCTCTATGTTGAGTTGAACGGACTAGTGAATAGTCACAAGATCATCGTAAACTAAATTGAGTTATTGCTAGGGACTCAAATTAGACCGATTCTCATCTTATACTTTTTTTAGTCTGCTATTGATGGTTTTTTTCAATCGCCTTTTCTGTGACTTCAGACTTATTATAGCTTAAGCAACGGTTTGCTGGAGTTCAATAACTCCAATTGGATTTTATGGATTTAAGCTCGCTTAAGAATTAAGCCCGCAATGCCTTCTTTGGCTTACGATTCTTAATTAAGTCGGGGATTCCTTCTCCTTTTCATTGTACAACAATGAAACACGCGCTCTATAAATTTTGAGTGCTCGACGATTGCGATGAGTAAATTCTTTAAGGTGCCCTGGACGTTGATAGCGAATACTAATCCTAGTTCAAATTATTTTTTGCAACCATGAAAGCAGTTATACTATTTTTTTGTTGCAAAATTGAAAGCATAATATCAAATAAAAATCTAAGTTTTTATTTCTTTTTATGTTCCCTTTAATGTAAAGTCAATAAAGGAATGCGGTAATTTTGTTTCATGATTATTAGACTTTCAATCGGTTTCTTGTTTACATTAATTTCTTGCGTTTCTTCTGCTCAATCGTTAAGTAACTTGAGCTTTGGTACGGAATCAACTTTTGAAGTGGCAGCATGGAATATCGAATGGTTTCCAAAAAATGGACAAACTTCTGTAAACTCGGTAGGAGAAATAATCGGAGCTTTAAATATTGATGTTTGGGCGTTACAAGAAATTGATGACTCTAGTAAACTCAAACAATCCATTGCAAGTTTGAGTGATTATAAAGCTGTTTTTGGAGGCCCTGATTCACGTGGTTTAGCATATGTATACAATACTAAAACAATAAGCAATGTAAAGTCATTTAGGTTGTTTGACGAAGCAAAATACAGTAGCCCATTGCCACGAGCTCCGTTTGTGTTGGAATTTACTTATCAAGATTCAGTTATTCGAATTGTAGATAACCATTATAAATGCTGTGGAAATGGCGTTTGGGATAAATCCAATACGGGTGATGAAGAAAACAGAAGATACCTCGGACATAGGTTGATAATGGATTACATTGATTCGCTTTGGAGTAAGGACAATGTCATTTTAGCAGGGGATTTGAACGATATTTTGACGGATGATAGAAACAACAACATTTTTCAAAATGAGCTGACTAACTCAAGGCAATACCGATTTGTTGACTTGCCAATTGAAGAGTCAAACAATGTAAATTGGTCTTACCCTTCTTGGCCATCACATTTGGATCACATTTTAATATGTGGACCTTTATTAAAACAATTCAACAAGCCAACAACGAAAGTGCAATGTATTAAAGTAGAAAAAGAGCTTGCAGGTGGCTGGAGCGAGTACGATCGTAATATTTCAGATCATAGACCCGTTGCGTATAAATTTGATTTTAAGGCTACAAATAATATAAAAGATACAATTGAAGCACCCAACTCGATTTCAACAACGGAAAAGGCTCGATTCAAAGTTTTTCCAAATCCTTCTAAGGGACTTATTAATATTCAACAATTTGAAGGAACTGAAATTACTGAAGTGGTTGTTAGAGATTTGTCTGGCAAACTCATTACCACTAAAAAAATTGAAGGAAGTAGTGTAGAAAATTCAAGTACAATTCAAGTAAATAAGCCAGGGGTTTATTTGATTCAATTATTGTTTGAAGGCACTTTAATTTACTCAGATTCAGTGGTTATCAGCGAATAGGATTCTACCTTCTATATGTTGAAATGAACCCTCTGGTAAACGGCAATATGATTATTGTAAACTAAATTGAGTTGTTCTGGAGATTCAAATTAGACTGATTCTGACCTTCTTCTTTTTTAATTTGCTATTGTTGGTTTTTTCAATAACCATTTCTGCAACTTCTGACTGAACACCAGCGTATGCACAGGTCTGTTGGAGCTCAATAACTCCAAGTTCATCTTTATGGATTTGACCTTGCTTAAGGAATAAGCCAGCAATATCTCCTTTGGATATTTTATCGCGTCTTCCTCCTGTTATGTAAAGCGTCTCCCACTTTTTTGAAGTAGAAGGGGGAGTGCCATCTTGATTCATAATGTTTACCTCTTTTGCTTCAAGTTCCTGAATAAAGTTGGGAAGTTGCTCTCCTTTCCATTGCAAAATGTAAGAAACACCTTCTCTATTCATACGCGCTGTTCGGCCATTGCGATGTGTAAATTCTTTTAGATGCGGTGGAAGCTGATAATGAAGAATGAATTTAATCTCAGGAATATCTAGTCCACGTGCAGCCAAATCGGTAGCCAAAAGCAATTGAATGCTCCCATTTCTGAATTTAACAAGCGCTCGTTCACGATCTAATTGCTCCATACCACCATGAAAGCACTCGTGATCAATACCTTGAATAGATAAAGATTCACTCACGCGCGCTAAGGATTCTTTGAAGTTGCAAAAAATAATTCCAGGTTCATAGCCAATAAATGAAATAGCTTTATGCAGCGTTTCTAATTTATCCTTGTCTGGTGAAAGGATAATTTTATAGGTTAACTGAGTACTACCTTGTTTAAGGTAGTCAATAATAACAGGATTCTGCGCACCTACAAATGCTGGAATTTCTACTTCGTTGGTTGCTGAGGTAAGAATTCGTTGTTGAATATTGGGCAAACCAGCTATGATTTCGGTCATTTCTTTTTCAAAGCCTATTTCCAAGGATTTGTCAAACTCATCGAGCACGAGTGTTTTAATATTTTCCACCGAAAAGTTATCCCTTCTTAACCTATCAGCTACTCTGCCAGGGGTGCCAACCAGAATTGCCGGTCGAGTTTTTAAATCGATTTTATCTAATGTTCCCGCTCGACCACCGTAAACAGAATTTACTTTAAATCCCGATCCCATTTTTCGAGTTACTTGCTCAATTTGCTGAGCCAATTCTCGAGATGGAACCAATATTAATAGTTGAATCTCATCGCAATTCTGATCCAACTGCTCTATTAATGGCAAAAGAAAAGCCAAGGTTTTACCAGTGCCAGTAGGAGAAAGTAATACGACATTTTTCCCAGATGAAATCGTAGAGTATGCCTTTTCCTGCATGGGGTTAAGCGCAGTGATTTCAAATTTATTGAGCAGTGATTTAGCACTGTTCTGGTTTATGTTTAACAGTTGATTTGTTTCGTTTTTTGACATTTTGTAAATGTGCTATTTATTTTAATGATGAAAAAGAAATGAGCGAATAGAATTTCTTAAATAACCTCTTGATTTGTCTAAATAAAAACACTTTTGTTCTTTATCTAACTTAAGGCTAGTGCTTTTTATTCCATTGTGACAATTATCATATTGTCCAACGACTATTGTACTTAATTTAGAGCTGAAATTAAATAAATAAGCATGAAATTAATAGAGAGAATATGTTTTCCAACTGACTTTGGGAAAAGTTCAGAGGTGGCATTGAAAAGTGTGGTAAGTATTGCAAAAAAATTTGGAAGTGAAGTAAACCTTGTTCATGTGCTTCCGGAGTCTATGGACTTCGATAAGATTCAAGGTTTTGTAAATGATAAATTGGCTGATTATGTGAAACTTTTAGAAGCAGAAGGGGTTAAATCTACAGCTAATCTGCTTCATGGAAATCACGCCGATTTGCTTGTATCTTTTGCTGAGCGGAAGAAAGCTAATCTTATTGTTTTAGGTGCTGGACATATAGGAAAAGAGAAATTTAAACTAGGCACAAATTCAGAGAAAATAATTCGGAATGCATCGGTTCCGGTTTGGGTAATTGAAAAAGAAAATGTAGCAATACCTAACCGTGTCTTATGTCCAATAGATTTTTCTGATGAGTCCATGTTGGCGCTTGATAGCGCAATTCATTTGTGTCGACTTTTTGAATCAGAACTGCATTTAATTCATGCGGTGAAAAGAATCGATGCTCAATATGGTGAGTGGGGAGTTGATATTGCAGTCGAACAGGCTAAAATGGTAAAGGAGTTGGAAGTTGAACTTGAAGATCTTACGGATCAGTTAGACTTAAATGGAATTACATGGAGTAAGTCAGTCATTCTAGGTGATCCAGCTGGTGCAATTCTGGATGTAATAAAAAATGAAAATATAGATTTATTAATGATGGCTTCCAGTGGAAAAGGAACGCTTAAACGGTTTTTCTTAGGCAGTGTCGCAGAGCGTGTATCTCGAAAGGTTCCTTGTTCTTTTATTATCAATAAATCAAAAGGAATGATCCATTTGAAATTGGATAAAGGAATAACAGATATTGAAGCTATTTATGAGGATGGACTGGAACTGGCTAAACAAGGGTTTGTTCAAGAAGCTATCATTGAATGGAAACGTTATGTAAATATGAATGAGCTATACTTCAAAGCTTGGAGCGCAATTGTAAAGGCGTATGAGAGTATCGGTGATTCAGAAAGTGCAGCTAATTTCCAGGCTAAACGAGAGCAGATTCAGCAGGTGATATGGGATAAAAAAGTTGAAAGCGATTTAAAAGGCAGGAACTATCTTTTCAAATAGATTGCTGGAAGTGGTTTTATTCGCTGGAGTTATTTTAAACTTAAGATTCAATTTTTTCGCTAAGCGTTTCCCATTCTTGCATGTTGAGGTCTAATTTTTTTTGGATTTCAGCATGCTCGAAGAATAGCTTTTTCGAAGCCTCGTTTTCGCCATCGTAAAAAGTTGGATCACTCATTTTATTCTCCATTTCTGCGAGTTCTAATTCGAGTTTTTCAATTTTTTTTTCGGTTTTATTTAAGTCGGAGCGCAGCTGTCTATCTTCTTTTTCTTTGGCTTTTTTATCTTCATAAGAAAGCTTCTCGTTTGCTTCAGATGAAGGATTAGAGGCCTTTTTTTCGCTAGATTTTTTTTCAGTTTTAGAGGTTTGTTCCAATTCCCTGAAATGCTCGTACTTGTATTTATCCAAGAACTCACTGATATCACCTAAATGCTCTTTGGTTCCAGTAGGAGTAAACTCAAAGGTTTTGGTAGTCAATTCGCTTAAAAAGTCTCTATCGTGAGAAACAACAATGAGCGTTCCATCAAAATTTTGAAGAGCTTGCTTTAAAACATCCTTTGCTCGCATATCTAGGTGGTTGGTAGGCTCATCCAGAATAATTAGGTTATTTTCAAAAAGTAATAATCGAGCTAATGCAAGTCTCGATTTCTCTCCACCAGAAAGCACTTTTACTTTTTTATCAATATCACTATCTCGAAACAAAAAGGCACCCAATAAGCCTCTTAGTTTATTGGTTTTAGTCCAATCACCAGTTGCCTCATGTTCTAAGGTTTCTAAAACTGTAGCGTCTTTTCTGAGCGTTTTTTCTTGCACTTGAGCGTAATAGCCTTGCGCTACATTGTGCCCAAGAATGAGTTCGCCAGTACATTTTTCCTCTCCAGTAATTAGCTTTACCAAAGTGGTTTTTCCCATTCCGTTTTTACCCACAAAAGCAATGCGGTCGCCTCGCTGAATTTTGAAATTCAGATTTTTAAGAACATGTTTATCATCGTAGTGTTTATCAACATCATTGGCTTCTATAACTACTGCGCCTGAGCGCGGAGCAGCAGGGAATCGGAAATTAATGGAAGATTCGTCGAATTCATCCATCTCAATACGATCGATTTTTTCAAGCATTTTAATCTTGCTCTGCACTTGTTTCGACTTACTCGCTTTTGCCTTGAACCGAGTAATGAATCGCTCTTGCTGCTCAATGTGTTTTTGTTGGTTTTTAAAAGTCGCTATTTGAGTATCATAGCGTTCTTGTCTTTGAATAAGATACTCAGAGTAGGGTGCCTTGTAATCGTAGATTTTACCAAATACAATTTCAATTGTACGATTGGTAATGTTATCCAAGAATCGTCTATCGTGACTTACCATTACAATTGCGCCTGGATAGGATTGAAAATACTCCTCCAACCACAGAATAGACTCAATGTCTAAGTGGTTAGTAGGTTCATCCAATAACAGTAAATCGGGTTCAGTAAGTAAAATTTTGGCTAATTCTACGCGCATTTGCCATCCACCGCTAAATTCAGCTAAGGGTTTATCAAATTCTTCCCGATTAAACCCAAGTCCCTTTAAAACCTTTTCGATTTTACTCTCCATTTTCTCGGATTCCATTGTTCCGAGTTTTGCATGTACTTCGTTGAGTCGCTCAATCAATTCAGTATACGAATCACTTTCGTAATCGGTACGTTCAATTAATTGAACATTGATGTCTTTCAGTTCCTGTTCAAGGTCCAAAACTTCTTTGAACACCTCTTGGGTCTCTCCAAATACCGTTTTGTCGTATTCCCAATTCATTTCTTGGGGTAGGTAACCGACACGTTTTTCTCCGCTTATATCGACCGATCCAGAAGTTGGTTCTTGGGCTCGAGCTATAATTTTGAGCAAGGTCGATTTACCCGCGCCGTTTTTACCAACGAGGCCAATTCGACCCTTTTCACGGATCATAAATGAGAGATCGGCAAAGAGTTCTTTACCGCTTAAAAACATAGAGATTTTTGAGACTGAAAACATGGGCGGCAAATATACTTTCCTGTATGAGATTAGGTCAATTAAAATGCGGTTGTTTGATAGTTCTTGAGAATTATTTAATGCTAATAGTTATCGAGAATACTTATACCTTATAAACTTATTGCAGCGTAATCGAAAATGGAACAGGGTAGTGCATAGAAAAGAAACCGTAACCACCTTCAATGTTTGATGGTAAAGTAACCGGCTCAGTCACAAAAGGTATTGCGCTCTCTGATTTTTCTCGTGCTTGTAAGTAGAAATAATATTCCTCGCTTATATTCGATAGGGTCAATAACACAACATCACCAGGAACAACGTCAATATTGTAGATAATTCGTTCTTCTTGGATTTGTTGACCGTCTCTGCCCTCATCATTGAGTATCCATGTTGCAGAGAAATCACTGAATAAATTACTCAACCCAGGAATACGCGAACTGGGCGGACCTCCCGTGGTTTTGCCACCAATGTCTTCACCGCCGCCGATACTGCCAATTCCGCCAAGACCTCCAAACCCACCTAACAAGCCCTGGAAATCTGGAGGACTTGGGTTTACATAAGCATTAAGCATGTAGTAGTTTTTACCAATAGGATCATTAAAATCAAACCCAAGGCGCAACCAAATGCTGGTTGTTTCTTGTTGATCAATTCGAGCAGTAGCGTTACTTATACCTACAGCATCTTGAAGCTGCGTGCTGGCTGTTACTGTTTTTCCTTCTTGAGCATCAATAACTTTTAAGTTGTAATTCTTGCCACTTTCTTGAAGTAATGCTATTGAACCGTATAAACCCTCCGTCAATTCTTGTAAGGTAATTTCTTCGTTTTGACTCGCAACGGTGACATTAGCTCCTGTGACCAAATATTGCTGCACATCTGATTGATTAAAGCTCCCCTCAGTTCCATCACTTAAGGCGCTAAAAGATCGGGTAAGTATTACAACCATTCCTTGATTAGGAATAGCCTGGGTGCTTACCACAATTTTACTTTCAGCTTGTTCTATGTCTAATGGAATTGGTTCAGGAACACAACCCAATAGCACGAATAATAGTATCCAAGAGTACTTCATTAGAATTTGAAATTATAGGAGAAGTAAGGCAAAATGCCAAACAACCCTGGTTGAACATATTGGAAGCCGTTACCTCTCGGCTCTATTTGTACTTGAAAAGGCGAAGCTTGGTTGTAAACGTTATAAGCCCCAACATTCAATACACCATACCATTTTCTATTGGGTTTGAATTTAGGCTTAAAAACTAAATTTAAATCCAGTCTATGACTTGGAGAAAGGCTTATTTCATTTCTCTCTGAATATATTGGAACGATTTCAAGTCCGTTGAGTGTTGGATCGGGAATTACGTATTGCCCGGTTTGAGCTGTAAACCTCGGTCCATTGCTGTAAACCCATATTGCTGCAATTGAAATACGCTTTATAATGTCATAACTCACGGTGGAAGAAAAATCGTGTCTTCTGTCGTATTTCGCCCAAAAACGCTCTCCGTTATTAAGTTCGTCGAATTGACGGCTAGACCAAGAAAGGGTATACCCAACCCAACCGTGAACTTTACCTCTTCTTTTTTTCAATAAAAATTCAGTTCCGTAGGCATCTCCAACACCTTGAACCAATTCATTTTCAAAGTCATTGTTTAAAATTAGATTCGCTCCTTCTCTATACTCTATGACATTTCGCATGTTTTTGTAATAGGCTTCCACAGTTGCTGTTGTATTTATTTTAGGAAATAAATGATCGTACCCCAAAGCAACTTGATCTGCCGTCATGGGCTTAATTTGAGCAGTTACGGGATACCAGAGGTCAGTCGGTAATACGACACTCGAACTAGAAACGCGATGCACGTATTGTCTCATTCTAGTATAGGAGAGTTTTACTGCGTTATTTTCATTTAAAGTATACCGGCTTGCAAGTCGAGGTTCTAGCCCCATATAATTTTTGCCATCGACTGCAGTTCCACTAAATCGTAAACCTAAATCAACTACAAGCAAGCCATTGATGAGTTTGTGTTTTGAAACTCCATAACCAGCATATTCTAAATTTCCCAATTCCGGACCGCGACTGCTCGCTAAAAAGGCTTCAATTTCTCCAGCGGTATTAATGATGTTTGGTTGGAAGTTTCTGTAAATAACATCTGCTCCGTATTCAATAGTATGATTAGCATGTCGCTGGTAGGTGAACTTTGGTTTTATCCCAATATCCGAAACCTTTGATTGAACTTTTATTTCGTTTATTTCAAATTTCCCAAGAATATCATAGCTAAATAGAGTGCTTACAGCGGTTATTTCGTGAGAGAATTTAGGGGAGTATATACGCTGCCATTTTAAAGATTGTGACATGTTAACTTTGTCATAGCTTGCGTTAGTTTCAAATCCACCACCTCCTGGATCAGCTTCATCTGCGTCTGAAAACCCCAGTACATCTTTCCCAAAATAAATGCTGTACCAAAGTGTATTGTTTGGATTGATTTTGTAGCCAACCTTCCCGTTTAAATCGTAAAAATGATAGGGGATTTGCTGGTTAATTAAACGAGCAACTTGATCAATATAGGTGCGCCGACCTGAAATAAGAATTGTCCCTTTCTTTTTTGCAAATGGGGTTCGAATGGTAAGTCTAGAAGAGAGTAAGCCAATGCCACCTTCACCAGAAAGTGAATCTGCAAATCCTGTCTTTGCTTTTACGTCAATTACTGAGGATAGTCGACCTCCATAATTAGCAGGAAAGGCGCCTTTGAGAATCGAAATATCTTCAACAACATCATTATTAAAAATGGAAAAGAAACCAAACAAATGTCCAAATTCGTAAAGTGCGGCCTCATCATATATTACTAAATTTTGATCTGCATTTCCACCGCGAACGTAAAGCCCTGTGGAGCCTTCAAAGCCAGCTGCAATGCCTGGTAAAAGTTGTGCAGCTTTTATTATATCTACCTCGCCACCAATTGCTGGTAAATTTTTAATCTCCTGCATATCTAATTTCACTATACTCATTTGGGTAGACTGAACCTGTTCGGCCTCTTCAGAGATTCGTCCTTGCACTTCAAAGGTTTTGAGTTGTTGTAGGTCTTGGTTTAGTGTGATTTTGCTACTGTATCGCAACTTAGCTAAGCTTATTTCCTTCTTCTTGTAGCCAATAAAGGAAATTTGAACAATGCTAGAATCGTTAATTTTTGAGGTATTAGGAACGCTAAAAGAGTACCTACCGTATTCGTTTGTAGTGCCACCATATCTAGAGCCCTTTATTTGAATGGTTGCATAGGGCAGTGCTTCTCCCGTTTTCCCGTCTTCTAAAACTCCACTTATAATTTCTTCTTGGGCTTGAGTATTTACAAAGCCAAGCGTAAGAATTATCAGTATAAATAGTGTGCGGAATAATTTCACCCCTGAACTTGAATTTTTTGTTTAACGAACTAACTGTTCACCTTATTATACATGAACGTTTTTAGTTAGTGAATGGTTGATTAAACTCAAAATGAATTTGAGAACTTATGACTTCCAATTCAGTTGAGAGAACAGCTTGTTTTTTTTCGCAAAGAATTGCCAAACCATACTTTTAGGGAATATGCCCCTCAAATTTGGGTTGTTTTTCAATTTATTTACCTCAATTCTTTTTGAATACCACTTAGGGAAATACCATACAAATTGAAAGTGAGCCTTACTAATTGCTGGAACGGTATTCCAGTTTCCATCAGCAGCCATTTTTAATAAAGTCAAAAGGTCCATACAAAAACGAAGTGGAATTTTCCATAACCCTTCATAAGGAGGGAGGTTTTTAAGCATCATGATTAGGTTGTTTCGATGATTGCGAAACACCTTCATAGGGCTACCATATTTTATAATAAACCCGCCCATGTGATACACTACAGATTTTGGTTGAAACATGATTTTATAGCCCATATTTTTTAGGCGCCAGCAAAGATCAATTTCCTCCATATGCGCAAAAAAATCATTATCAAGTCCACCTGCCTCATGGTACAAGTCCGCTCTAATAAAAAGACAAGCACCAGAAGCCCAAAAAATTTCTTGAACGGTATCGTATTGTCCGTGGTCTTCTTCCACCACGTTTACCATTCGACCCCTGCAAAAAGGATAGCCAAGATAATCAATATAGCCACCCGCGGCTCCAGCGTACTCAAATTCCTTGCGCCTATCCCAACTCATTATTTTTGGTTGGCAAGCAGCAATAGTTTCGTCAGATTCTAAAAGGTCGATTGCAGGTTCTGTAAAACCAGCTGTAACCTCTATATCAGAACTTATGAGGCAATAATACTTCGCATCAATTTGGGCAAGGCTTTCAACATAACCGTTTGTAAAACCGTGATTTTCTTTAAGCGTAATTAAACGGACATCAGAATGCTCAGACTTGACGTATTCGCCTATGGCATCCGATGAAGCATTGTCTACAACAATAACTTGATAGTCTTTTTCTGCTGGAATACTATCCTTAATGAGGGGTAAGTATTTTACCACCAATTCTAAGCTGTTATAGCTCAACAGTACAATAGCAAGTTTGGGTTTTGACATTCGCTTTTAGCTCCTTAAAAAAAGGACGCAAATATATTGGTTTACTAGAACGGTAAAATAAGATTATTAACAGCCATCGCTTTAGCTTTCCTATCGAGGGGTATCCCAGTATTCTTTTGCCCTGCTGCCCGTTGAGTAACCAGGATCAACTTGATCAAGGTCGTATAATGAAGTATTTCTTTGTTGAAGCATCATTTCCCAACGCGGATTATTTACTTCTGTAAAAATCGTGGAGTGCAATACTTCGTAATCATTTGTAACGTTGTCTTGCGACCAAAAAACGAATTTCCCATTGGTCTGATTATTAATTTGAAAATAATGCCAAATCTCGTAAGGGTATGAATTTGGTTCATTAGGCACTTCAACCCTAGAATTAGGCTTTCCATACTTTAAGTAAATAGTTCCTCGATCAGTATTGTATCCTTTTCGTATGCGCGTTCCAAATTCAAGGTCAACTGCTTTTACGTTTTTCCAGTATTCTTCCCATTCTTGTTCAGGGTTTAACTCGTTTTTTTGAATCCAAAATGCATAGAAAAAACGTTTCATAACATCCAAACTCGTATCCACTTTTTCTTGGGTATAACTATCGATAAACCTACGCTCAGAATCGTCAGCTATAGGACGCAAGGAGGCTGTAAATTCCCGAATGGAATCTATGTTATTAATATTATCGACAAAGGTCGAAGCGGTTTGAATTGACGATAAATCAACTTCAGCATTATCCGCGGTTACGTTGCTTCGTTGAAAGAATAAGCTTTTGTGTGCTAATAGTTTGTTGTTCCTGTCTCGCGCTTCAATTATCAAATCGTAATTTCCTGACTTTAATTTTTCAATATTAAATTCTCGTAAGATTACATTCACAGGAGCCGCTTTTTGCCGCATATAGCCAACATACCCATTTAAGATTTGTGTGTTCTCGTGTTTAGCAATGTAGTACTTAATAAGGAATAGGTCGTCCTCGAGCAGCGATTCGGTTCCATAGACTTCAGCATAAAACTTGAGTTTCGTTTTTGGTTCTGGGTAAAAAGTAGAGAGGTAGGGAACTACAGTGAAACCACTCTTAGAAAGAACGGTCGTTTCTGTACTCTTAGAAAAGTTATCGACTAGTTCAATTTGCGAAAAACCGACTTCATCGGTTTTGAAATCTACTTTCAAGTCCGATTGAGAAATCACGGGTTTGTCGTCTGCATTCAGATCATTCATTTTCAAAACCAGAACATAATCTCCATTTGGAATTGCAAATCGCTGTTGATCTAAAAAATTTGGTTTGGCAGTGTTGGTATCCGAAACAATCGGACTCAAAATAGCAACTTTGTCGAACTGCACAATTTGCTCCCCTTTCTGAATAGTATAGGTTACTTCAATTTTTGCTTGAAACTGCCCCTCTTCATTTTTCGCGTAATTCGCGCTAAAACCGTTGATTAGAAGATAGGTTTCTACGTAAGGCCCTTGTCCAGGCGCCTGAAATAGGTTACTAGAGAACAATGCTTGTAACTGCTGGGCTCCAACTACATTTGAATAAGCAATAGCTAGAAAAAGAATAAGGGAAAGCTTAAAATTCAATTCTCCAATTTTTTACAAAGGTACTAAAAAGTCTAATCTCTAAATTATCTTTGAGCAAGTGGTCGCTTATGATATTTTAACCCATTTCGGCTCATATTTGTCGGACATCTAACCTTTCCTTAGCAAAGCGTTTATTTACATTTGTACAAGTATATTAGGAATTAACTTTAAGATTAAAAGATATGGCATTAGAATTTACAGATGCAAATTTTCAAGCCGAGGCGCTTGATTCTGAAAAAGCGGTAATTGTTGATTTTTGGGCAGAATGGTGTGGACCGTGCAAAATGGTAGGACCTGTTGTTGAACAAATTGCAAAAGATTACGACGGAAAAGCGGTGGTTGGAAAACTTAATGTTGACCAAAACCCAGAAACAGCAATGAAATACGGAATACGTTCTATTCCAACGATTCTTTTTCTAAAAGGTGGAGAAATTGTTGACCGACAAGTTGGTACGGTTTCAAGAGACGTATTGATAAAGAAGTTAGAGGCTCAAATGGCGTAATTTCAAATTTGAAAAGACTTAAAAGTCCGACAGTTTTGTCGGACTTTTTTTTGCTAAAATTGTAAGAATGCCAATAAATCAGAATTTATCGAGACAATACAGTGGCCTTGAACTTTTCGCTAAAGGAGTAGTGGAAGGTTTTTTGACGGGGTTGCACCGGTCACCGTATCATGGTTTTTCGGTAGAATTTTCTGAGCACAGATCATACAATTCGGGTGAGAGCACCAAAAATGTGGATTGGAAACTCTATGGTAAGACCGACCGCCTTTATGTCAAAAAATACGAGGAAGAAACTAATCTGAGATGTCAGTTGGTTATTGACAACAGCTCAAGTATGTATTTTCCAGTTGATGGAGGAAATAGAGCAGTAGGGCAAAGGAATAAGATGGATTTTTCTATTCATGCTGCAGCTGCTTTTATGCAGTTGCTTAAGACGCAGCGCGATGCTTCTGGGCTCAGTATTTACAACGAGAAGCTAGAGCTGCATTTACCAGCAAAAGTAGCCAATAGCCATTTGCAGTTAATGACTCAAAAATTGGATGAGCTGATCGATAGTAAACCAACGATAGCTAAAAGCACCAATACCGTTCAGGCATTGCATGAAATTGCAGAAAAGATTCCAAGGAGATCCTTGGTAATTCTTTTTTCGGATTTTTTTGATGGAAGTAAAGGAACGGAAGAGTTATTTCTGGCGTTGCAACACCTTAGGCATAACCATCACGAAATCATAATATTTAACGTTACCGACAAGCAGTTTGAATATGATTTAGCGTTTGAAAATCGACCACATACATTCGTAGATATGGAAACCGGCGAAAAAGTAAACTTAAACCCCAGTCAATTAAAAACGCATTACCAGAAAGCAACTCAGGCGTTTGAAAAGGAATTAAAAATTCGTTGCGGTCAATTTCAAATTGATTACAACCTTATTGATATTCAAGAGGGCTTTTCTCCATTATTTTTGGCTTACTTGGCCAAAAGAGCGAGAATGATTAGATAGAACTGTGGTCTTGATTCTGAGATTTGGTCATGTGTCGAACTTCTTAAATAAAACCACGCATAAACTTAAATCCGCCAATAAGAGCCAGTAATTAAATTTTGCCTCGATTTAATTCGCTTTTAAGAAAATCAAGATTCTTTCAAAGAAAACAGTAGGAACAATCTAATGAAAGATTAATCCAGAGATTGTATTACGCTAAAGGTTTTTACCCGAAAATTAAAATAGAAGCAATGAAAGCCAAAACAGCAATAATGTATACTACGCTAAAATTAACTGCTCCACCATCTTCGTAAGGTGCATCTGGGTAATGATCGTCTTGAGACATATTTTTCAATTTTTATAGACTGCTAAATTAAGCAACTAAAGTTTTGTAGAACAGATATTCCGCCAACAATTTCAAAATAAATCATCAACGCTTTGTGAATAAAAGGTAAAGCTTATAGACTAAAAATACTACACAAAATATTGTGCCGAGATAGATAAGTACTCTTAGTAATTTGGTAAGCCGAGCATCGATGCTCGCATTTTTTTCTTGTACCAAGGTATCCACCAACGGCTTGCCTTTTTGACCTTGGCTTTCCAACTGCCTGGCATAAAGTAATGCTTTTTCTTGTCTCAATTCATTACTATCACTCCAGGTTTTATATGCTTCGAAATATCGATAAGCTTCTTTATCATTATTTTTTTTCGTGTAAATCTTACTCAGCAAATTAGAGTTTTTCATTAAGTAATTCACTGAATGTAATTCTTGTGCTAATCTGTAACTCGATAGTGCATATGATAATGCTTTAGAAATCTCCCCCAATTCGTAATTGACATTACCAATATTGAATCGCGTGATGCATTCTCCCATAGCTTCTCCCAATTGCTTGTCAATACTCAGGGAAGCTTGGTAATATTTCAGCGCTAATGTGTGATCCTTTAAAACAGAATGTAAATACCCTAAATTATTATAATCCGTTGAAATACGCCCTGTATCCATTGAAATAGAGTCTAAATAGAGTGCTTTTATAAAGTAATTTCTACAAAGGTTATACTCGCCAAGATCTGCGTAGGTATTACCAATATTGGTATAACCATTAGATATACCGAGTGTATCTTTACTTTTGGAAAGAATATCTAAAGCCTTAAAACTATACTCTAGGCTTAAGTCGGGTTTGTCTAAATATTCAAATACTACAGCCAAATTGCCATATGTAGCAGCAATGTTTTTTTGACTCTCAATTTCTTTATAAATAGTTAAGTGCTTTGTTGTAATTCTCAATAGCTTCATCAAACAATTCAGATTCAAGTGCAAAGTTGCCTACATGATTGTATACTTTCCCCTTTAACTCCTGCGGAGTCCAGCTATCTATTTTTTGGTAGGCTTCCATACTTTTGTTATAAGCCTTTAGATTTAACCCACTTTGGTAGTACACGAAACTTTCAGCGAGTATGGTCACAATTTTGATAGAATCAAGGTTGACAGGCGCTTGGGCACGCGCACTCAAAAAAGATGGGTTGAAAACGGTAACCAAACAACTAATAATGAGTACACTTTTTGATATAAAGCCCATAAGTAGCAAGATAATAGTTTTCAGAAAAACACTTGTGAATAAAAGGAATTATTTGGCGTGAAAGTTCGAATCGAACGGTATTAATTTGTAAACTGGTGAAGATATTATCTCTCATATTATGTATGTTTTTGCAGTTGTTGCTTATAGCGCAGTCTAAAACGGATAAACTGGATTACAACAACCTTAATAATAAGTACTTAGAGTACTTGGTTAAGCAAAAAATCGACAAATTTAGAACCGAAAAGGGCTTATTGCCTTTGCTAAGCGATTCTCTGTTGTTGCTTCCAGCGTGTGACCACACTGATTTTATGAAGTTGAATAATGAGCTGACTCATTTTCAGAAAAGAGGAGCAAAGCACACTCCTCAGAGGAGAATTGAGTTTTACGAAATAAATGGTGTATTGGCTGGTGAAAATGTCGAATATTTACCCATAAATACTTTGCTAAAGGTGGACTACCAAAAACAAGTAGTTGCCATTAAAACCTATGAAGACTTAGCCAATGCAGTAGCGCTAGGCTGGAGACATTCTAAACCTCATTATGCCAATATTCTTACCGAAGAATACACCATTACAGCGCTTTGTATTAAAGTGGATACGAAAAAAAATCTACTGTGGGCAACACAGTTGTTTGGGCAAATTACAGGTAAACATGCTTTGACAAAAACGAACTCTAGTTTTCCGTTTGAAACCTTTGGCCCTGACCAAAAAAAAAGACTAAAAAACTTAAACCATTACAAGAGCAAATCCGATATTCTTACAGGCTTAAAAGGCCTGATGACTTCTCAGATTGTCCTAGAGAACTGAACAACAAACTTGACCTTTCTAATTTAAAGCTGCAAGTAACTAGGGATAAAGTAATGCTTTGTGTGTATGACTTGAATAAAATAAAGCGGTTATTTAGTGGAAGTAAAGATGGGCTAGCAGTTGAATTAATAAGCTTTAATGATGCCTTTGGCTGTTCAAATTATGTGGAACGGCCCAATAGAAGAAACGAACTGAGTCAGCTCGATGGTCTATTATTAAAACCGGTTTACAGGAATGCTATTCATAAGCAGGTTGCTCAGTTAGAGGAAGAAAACCGACAGCGAAAAAAAGAAAGGGGAGTGCAGCGGTGCAATTATATTGACCTGGGGGAAACCCCTGCCTCTATGTCGGGTAAGCCAATGGATGCCCGATTGTATTACGTGAAAAATAAAAATTTATGTACTGAAATTCAGTTTTTTGGGTATTGCGGAGAACCCTTACAATTTAAACCAAAGGATCTTTCGATTCGGTTCGATTTACCCAAAAGCGAATATGTTCCCAAAGCAGATACTTTCGCAATTGACATTTCCATAGGCTTTGAGAAGTCTTCTAGTCAAATTAAAAGCTCCGAAATTGATTCTTTAATCGAGCAGATAAAAGGAAAAGAATTGGAGGTGAAGAGCGTTAAAATTGAGGCCTTTGCAAGTATCGAAGGAACGGAAGAAAACAATCAATCTATTTTTGAAAACAGAACTAAGGAGCTAATTCTTCGCCTTAAAGAATTTCAACAAAGAGAAATTGTGTGGTCTGTAAACGCTACAGAAAATTGGTCTCTGTTTTACGATCAAATTATTGGAACAGATTGGTTTTACCTTAACTCTTTATCCAGGTCTAAAGTAAGAGCTGCAGTAAACAATCCTGAGAATCAAGCGGAATTGGAGCCCTTATTTTCAGCGCAAAGAACAGCTGAAATACATATTGTGGTGCTTCCGGAACTCAATGATAAATGGAAGTTTACACTCGCCCAAAGCGAATGGAATAGCCTCATTACTGCTACTAATTTTCAATCGGTGAGTGAAGAAACGGCAAAGGCATTGGAAGATTTGCAAAATTTCTTTTACTCTAACTTTGATAAGCTTTCAGATCAAAAGAAAGAATGGATTTCGTCTATTTATGTTCCAGGGTATTCCAATAAAATTAGCCTTTTGCGCTACCGCCAGCTTATGTTTCAAATTAAGAGAAATGGGATTAGTGACCCTATTGAAACGGTTGAATTACTGAAGAAGTTGAACCGAGATATTCAGAGCAATGAAGCAGATTACAATACCAAATCGATTATTGCTTCAAACGCAGAGCTGTTCGATGAAAAGACAAAAATACCACTGATAAAGTCACTAATGAAACAAGCTGAACAGGATGGAATTATTGGTACTACATATGAAGAACTGGAGCTTTGGTATCATATTGAAATGGCAAATTTGGTTTTTGGGTCCCAAAATAAAAAGGGAAGAGACAAAGCAGACCCATCGCTAGAGTTTATTCGAGAGTTCTACATCACGCCTTTATCTGGAACAAAAGACTCCATTGATTTGGCAGAATTTTTTATCCTTTTTGATAAGCAAGATTGGGCCGTCCAGTTGCTTAAACCCATTGCCTATGACTCTTTACCCAATGCCTACAAAAAAACGGCTTTAGATCTTTATCTTCGAAATTGCTTGGATGTCGACTTGGAAGGAAGAAATACAGAAATGCAACTTACCGTGCTGAACGCCTATGAAACATTAGGGCAAAGAAAATGGTGCCGTTTATTTTTTACTCCTTGCGCAGTAAATTATAATGTTTTTGAATACCCAATGCTAAGATCCTTGTACTGCGAGGCTTGCAAAGAGTTCATTACAACCGTTGCTGAAGAATAGTGTGTTCAAATAAAGGTTTGTTCTCGCTATCGAAAAACTCAATTTTTAGAACTCGCTTCTTTAATTTTCCTGAGAACGAAAGCTTTGCGTAATTGCGCTCTTTTATTAAGCTTCCTTTAATCCTGAATTTATTTTCTTCTTTTACTTTTTTGTGTGCTTTTGAAGTAATTGGCGATGCGGTAATGTCAAAAATGGAGTGCGTTTCTGATAGCTCCATTTCAGAAACCTCTGAATGATGACGATCACCAGTTAGGAAAACAACATTCATAATCTGTTCATCTTTAATAAAATCAATCAGTTTTTGGCGTTCCTCCGGATAATTGGCCATATTCTCATAAACCTTATTCGGGTTTAAAAACTGACCCCCAACCATAACAAGTTTAAAGGAAGCATGACTGTTTTTTAGGCTTGACATGAGCCAGTTTAATTGCTTTTTACCAAGAATTTTTCCCTTTGCAGAATCATAAATGGGTGTTCTATTCCAGCGATTGTCCAACATAAATACATCAATATCATTATAGCTAAACTGGCCAGAAATGCCGGTTCCACCGCTAATATCATAATTGGGATTTGCCCAAAAATCTTTAAACGCTTCTAAAGTCAATTTTTTGTTATAAAAACTGCCAACTGCGTCATTTGACCCAAAATCGTGATCATCCCAAATTGAATAATGCTGCATTTTACTGAGTAACGGTTGTAATTCAGGTAAACTGCGGGTATGGGTGTTTCGGTAATAAATCCCTGTTTTACTATCCCAGTCTACCTCCCTGTAGTAGGTGTTATCGCCTAACCATAGCATTAATTGCGCATCTTGTTTGGCCATATTTTGCAATATTTGATAATCGCCTCCGTAAGGTTTTCCTGGTCGATCAAATGCTTTTTCACTAACATAGAGGCAGCTACCAGTAAGTAGAGAGAATGCTGGCGGCTGCTCTCTCCATTGCCAAATTTTTGGAGTTTTAATAGTGCTTGTATATTCCAACTCAACAGGTTCGTTGTTGATTTCTAATTGGTAGTTATAGGTTGTTCCAGGTAATAAGTCTTCGGCAATTAATGTGGCTGTAAAACCATTATCGCGTCCAGTAATTATAGGAATAGTTCTTTTTTTATTGTTGGGCTGTTCAACCGACCATAAAACCGCCGAAACTTTAGCCGATTCAGTGGTTTGAACCCATATTGCTGCTTCTCGAAAGGTAATGTAACCGCTCATTGGCCCTGCTTGAAGTAAGTTATTTTGGGCGTTAACCGATATTGTTGTTAGGATGAAAATGAATAAAAAGAGTAAGAGGCGCATAACTGTTTTTTTAGAAATTCAAAGTAAAGCTTTGCTATTAACATGAAGGTTATCTTAAAAAAAACTTCTGGCAAAATGTTTGATAGGAATCAACCCTTACATTTGCCCAAAATGAATTCACTGCTAAAAATAATTGCCTTTGCCACAATTTCGGTTGTAATCGTTGCATGTGTAACGTCCAATTCGCTGTATAAAAAAGGAAACCAGTTGTCTGCTGCCGGCATGAAAAAGGAAGCGGCTCAATTTTTTTACAATTCCTTAAACAAAAATGCCAACAACATTGATAGTCGCATTGCACTCAAGGGAATAGCTCAAAAGGTATTGGAAGAAGATCTTCAAAAATTTTACCAAGCCCATGGTGCCGATCAATTCAAAGAAGCCGTGTATTCCTATCGATCTGCAATAGCGTATAAAGAAAAAATGTCGCGTTTTGTAGAGCTAGAAGTTCCTTCTTATTACGAGGGATACTATAAAGAATCGAAAGATGTTTACTTAGGTGAGCGCTATGTTGATGCTAAAAAACTAATTAAGGAGGAGAAATTTGATCAAGCCAATGAGGTGCTTGAGGAAATTCTGAAAATTGACAAAAACTATAAAGATGCGCACCAACTGGAAAAATTCTCAGATGCAGAGCCGCTGTATCGCGATGCAATGGATCAATACGAATCTAAAAAGTACAGAACTGCCTATTATGAATTTGAACGCGTGCTGAATATTAGTGCAAATTACAAGGATGCGGTTTACTATAAAGATGAAGCACTTAAAAAAGGAAGGCTTACTATTGCTGTCATACCGATTGTAGGAACAGGCACAAATAAAGAAAGTGCGGACCTGCTGTATACTTCTTTAATGCAAAAATTATTGGCATTGAATAATCCATTTATTGTAGCAATAGATAGAAAGAATACTGATCTTATTCTAAAAGAGCAAAAACTTGGTTTAACGGGAGTTTTAGATCAAAACACTGCTGCAGAAACAGGGAAAATGCTCGGAGCAAAGGCGGTGCTAAGTGGAACTTCAACTGGAATTGGCTACAAAGAGATTCCGTTAAAAAGAGTTGAGCAAAGAGGATATAAAAAAGTTACTTCCAGAAAGTACAATGCAACCACTAAAAAGTATTACAACGTATATAGTTATGCCAAAACCACTTATAGCACGTTTAGTGGATCAAGAACGGTTTCTGAAAATGTTCAAATTCAAATGGTAAGCTCTGAAACTGGACAGGTTTTGTTGAGTAAAAATTACAATCCTGTGATTACGGACAAGTTAGAATATGCAACTACCAGTGGTCCTTATAACAATATATATGCGGGATATTGGAAATATAAAGTTATCCCAAGCGCTCAAGATGTTGTTGAAAAAAGCCCAAGTGCAAAACGTGAGTTAGATAGACTCTTCATTGAAAAAAGAAGGACTATGAAAACAAAAACGCAACTGATAAAAGAAATGAGTGATGACGTAGCTTTAAAGATAGCACAAGAAATTAAATCCTATGAGAATTCAAGAGAATGAGAGTAACTAGTATTTTCCCAATTCTTATATTCAGTTTAGCATTAACGCTATTTTCTTGCAAAGCTAAAAAGCAAGCAGAATCGGTTCCGCCTCCACCGCCTCCTCCAGATTGGGTTTCAGAGCGTCCTACAAGTTCAATGTATTATGTGGGAATAGGTATAGCAGGTAAAGTTTCGGCTGGTGCTAACTACATGCAAATTGCTAAGGAAAATGCATTGAATGATTTGGCATCGGAGATAAAAGTCAATGTTTCAGGTAACTCTATTTTGTATACCATGGAAAACGAAACAGGTTTCAAAGAAGACTTCCTTTCTACTACCAAAGTATCCTCCTCAGTTAACTTGGAAGGTTTCGAACAGAGCGGTGTATACGAAACCCCTGATTCATATTACGTTTTTTATAAATTGAGTAAGGCGAAATACAAAGAAATAAGAGACGCTAGAATTAGTACTGCTATTTCCTTGTCAAAACAAAGTAGAGCAGAGGGCAGGCAACAGGCGAGCAATGGGAATTATTCTCAAGCTATGCAGAATTATTACCAGGCCTTGTCTTCATTAGAGGAGTATATCAATGAACCATTAAAAACTGAAATTGATGGACAAGAGCAGTATTATGGAAATATACTGCTGAAGGAAATGCAGCAATTAGCCAATGAATTGACAATTTCGCCGGTAATTCAAGAGTATACTATTACTCAAGGAAATGTGGTGCCAGACGATAAAACAGTATTTACGATTAAAGACAAAACTGGAAAAGTGCAATATGGAGTGCAAGTTGTGTTCTCTATGGGTGATGAAGTATTGCTAAAGGAAAAAGCAATTTCTGATCACACGGGTAAAGTGAATTCTTCGGTTGGGAAAATTAAAAGTACCGGCAGAAATATTCTTAAAGCTAAGTTGATTGCTGATTTGGATAATAAAAAGCACAAAGTAATTGGGCGCGTGCTTGATAACATTCAGTGGCCATCTACTGCCATGATTATTTTGGTAGAAGCACCTCGTGTGAAATTGATTGTTGATCAAAAAAAGAACGGAGCTGAAGTAAGTAGTGCAGAAGTTTTTCAAGCATTTTCTTCAGCCGCAATAAGCAATAGCTTTATGACCACCGAAAAGGAGAATGAAGCAAACCTAATTGCCAAAATAATTTTAACTTCAAAGGAGAGTGGAGTTTATCACGATTTATACAGTGTTACTTTTTCTGGTTATCTAAGCTTTCACGATGCTAAAACAAATGCCGAAGTTTTCAGAGAATCTTTCGATGGCCTGAGAGGCGTAGACTTGAACTATGATAGAGCCTACAATAAGGGTCTAGAAGCGTTTAAAAAGCGATTGATTTACGAAACTATTCCTAGGTTTCGAAGAAAGCACTTGGATTGAACCAATCTGAATAGCATAACCATATTGACGTAACCTCAACAAGTTAGTTTTTAAGAACGGTTTTTCTTGTTAGTCATAAACTGCTGATTTTTTTTTAGTTTTACGAACGCGACTTTCTGAAATAAGTTGCTAAGCTAAAGTGTCCCTATGAAAGCATCAGACTTATTTATTAAAGCCCTTGAAAATGAAGGAGTAGAATACATATTTGGAATTCCAGGAGAGGAAAACTTAGATATTCTCAATTCATTAATAGATTCAGACATCGAGTTGATTTTAACTCGACATGAACAAGGGGCTGGTTTTATGGCGGCGACCTACGGCCGTCTCACGGGAAAGCCTGGTGTCTGCATGTCAACCTTAGGTCCGGGTGCTACAAATTTGGTTACACCAGCTGCATATGCTCAATTAGGAGCAATGCCTATGCTTATGATTACTGGGCAAAAACCTATTAAAAAGAGTAAACAAGGTCGATTTCAAATTATCGATGTAGTCGATATGATGCAGTCGATTACCAAGTTCACTAAGCAAATTGTAAATGGTAACAATATACCTTCATTGGTTAGAGAATCTTTTCGGTTGGCAACAGAAGAACGTCCGGGAGCAGTTCACCTTGAACTGCCTGAAGACGTGGCCGCTGAAGAATCCGATTTTAAACTTTTTGAAGTCGTTGGTCACCGAAGACCAGATGCAAATAACAAAAGCATCGTGTCTGCTTCAAGAATGATTGAGGAAGCAAAATGTCCTTTAATTTTAATTGGAGCAGGGGCAAACCGCAAAAGAACGAGTTATGCATTAAAAGAGTTTGTTGAACGAACTGGTATTCCCTTCTTTAATACCCAAATGGGTAAAGGGGTAATTGATGAAAGGCACCCACTTTTTTTGGGAACTGCAGCACTTTCAGCAAATGATTTTTTACACAATGCTATTCGTCAAGCAGATCTAATAATTAACGTGGGGCACGATGTAATTGAAAAGCCTCCATTCTTTATGGGAGAGGGCAAACAAAAAGTTATTCATGTGAACTTTTTCCCAGCTGAAGTTGATGATGTTTATTTCCCACAATTGAATGTCGTTGGAGATATTGCACATTCTGTGCACAGTTTAGCCGATATGGTTGATCCTGCCGAACATTGGGACTTCTCATACTACAAAAAGGTTAAAACAGAAGTGGATAGTCATTTGCACAAATATTTTGAAGACAAGCGTTTTCCATTATTGCCTCAACGACTGGTAAATGTTGTGCGTAAGGCATTACCTGAAGATGGAATTGTAACGCTTGATAATGGCGTGTATAAAATTTGGTTTGCTCGAAATTACGAGTGTTACCAGCCCAATTCTTTGTTGCTGGATAATGCATTAGCAACAATGGGAGCAGGATTACCATCAGCGATGGCTGCTAAAATGATTCATCCTAAAAAGAAAGTGATTTCTGTTTGTGGCGACGGAGGATTTATGATGAATTCTCAGGAATTGGAAACTGCTGTTCGGCTAAATCTCAACTTGGTGGTTATCATTCTCAACGATAGCTCCTACGGCATGATAAAGTGGAAACAAGAAGCGATGGGCTTTAAAAATTACGGTTTGGATTACAAAAATCCAGATTTTGTCGCCTATGCCAATAGCTATGGAGCTATTGGTCACCGACCAACAAGTGATGAGGGTTTTAAAACAACATTAAATTCTTGTTTGGAAACGGACGGAGTTCATGTAATTGACTTAGCAGTTGACTATTCCTTGAATCATTCTATTCTAAATGTATTGCTGAAAGAATCGGCTGAAATCATTTAATTCAAAACCATTCATGTTAAAAGTCTACTCACCCTATACGCTTGAGCAAATTGGAGAATATCCACTTATTCCAATGGAATCTATTGATGGGATTATTCAAACTGCTTATGATTTATTCGAAGACAGATCGAAATGGTTGAAGCCACATCAACGAAAAACTATTCTTCAACGATGCGCTAAAATTATGGAAACGCAAATTGAAGAGCTTACCAAAATTGCAGTAAATGAAGGCGGAAAGCCTTATACGGATAGTAAAGTTGAGGTATTAAGAGCCATTAACGGAGTTGAAATAGCTGCAGAAAATATCGGAGAGCTCAAAGGCGGAGAAGTTCCAATGGGATTAACTCCGGCAAGCGAAGGTCGAATTGCTTTTACTCAACGAGAGCCAATTGGTGTTGTGGCATCAGTTAGCGCGTTTAATCATCCACTAAATCTTATTGTTCACCAAGTAATTACCGCTGTAGCTGCGGGTTGTCCAGTAATTGTAAAGCCTGCACCAACAACACCAATGTCCTGTGAGGCTTTGATTGATATTTTAAAAGAAGCTGGATTGCCAAAAGGCTGGTGCCAAATGGTGATTTGCGAAAACGATGTTGCGGAGCGTTTAATTACTGATAATCGAATAAATTACTTCTCTTTTATTGGCTCTGCGAAAGTGGGTTGGTACTTGCGGTCAAAATTGTCGCCAGGAACCCGATGTGCGTTGGAACACGGCGGAGCGGCTCCAGTAATAGTAGAACCCGATGCTAATTTCGAAGAAATGCTTCCTTCTTTAATTAAGGGAGGGTTCTATCATGCAGGACAAGTTTGCGTATCGGTGCAGCGTGTATTTGCACATGAATCGATTTGCAAGGAATTGTCAGAAGAAATTGCCGCTGGAGCGAAAAAATTAAAGGTTGGAGATCCAATGTACGCTGCGACCGAAGTTGGTCCGTTGATTCTTCCTCGTGAGGTGGATAGAGTGGAAGATTGGGTAAATGAAGCGGTTGAAGCAGGTGCTGAGTTACTTTGTGGTGGAAAACGAATTTCCAATACTTGCTTTGAACCTACTGTTCTATTGAATCCACCTGCTAATGCAAGGGTTTCTACTACTGAAATTTTTGGACCAGTAGTTTGCATTTATTCCTATTCGGATAGGGCAGAAGCCATAAAAATTGCAAATAGTTTGGATGTTCATTTTCAAGCTTCCATCTTTACCAAGAATATTGATGTAGCATTGGAGGCAGTTCAAAAACTCAATGCTACAGCAGTTATGGTAAACGATCACACTGCTTTTAGGGTAGATTGGATGCCATTTGGCGGCAGGGATGCTTCTGGAATTGGAATGGGTGGAATTCAATATTCAATGCACGAAATGACGCGAGAAAAATTGATGGTTTTTAAAAGTAATTTACTGTAAATTAATGTGATATGACTGTAAGAAAAGGGTTTAAAGTAGTTACGTTGGCAGTGTTGGTTATTGTGGGAAGCATTGCATTGATTTGGCCTCCAGTACTTTGGAACATGGTATTGTTTTTACCACTTATTATCTTGGGCTTCGTAGACATGTCGGACAAGAAGCATGCGATTGTAAGCAATTTTCCCGTTCTTGGGCATTTGCGTTACATTCTTGAGTCTATTCGTCCTGAAATACAGCAGTATTTTGTTGAAACCGATGTGGAAGGCGCTCCAATAAATCGAATATTTCGATCGTTGATTTATCAAAGAGCTAAAAAAGTAAACGACACAACTCCATTTGGAACAAAAATGAATGTGTACGCCGAGGGCTACGAGTGGATGGGACATTCTATGTATGCCGCCAAAGACCACACTAAATTTAATGGTCGGGTATTGGTTGGCGGCCCCGATTGTAAAAAGCCATATTCAGCTAGTATGTTGAACATCTCCGCAATGAGCTATGGTTCTCTAAGTAAAAACGCTATTCTGGCATTAAACAAAGGTGCTAAAGCTGGAAACTTTGCGCATAATACTGGTGAAGGTTCCATTAGTCCCTTTCATCTAGAGCCAGGAGGAGATTTAATTTGGCAAATTGGAACAGGTTATTTTGGATGTAGGAATGAAGATGGAACTTTTAGCGAAGATATGTTTGCTGAAAAAGCAACTATGGATAATGTAAAAATGATTGAGATAAAGTTATCTCAAGGTGCTAAACCAGGGCATGGCGGAATTTTACCTGCATCTAAAAACACGGAAGAAATTGCTAAAATAAGAGGCGTCAAACCGTTTACCGATGTGCATTCGCCGCCCACACATTCTACCTTCTCCTCACCTGAAGGATTGATGGATTTCGTGAAACTCCTCAGGGAAAAATCAGGAGGTAAACCGGTCGGCTTTAAGTTGTGCGTTGGCAAAAAAGAAGAATTTTTGTACATATGTAAAGCTATGGTGTCTTCAGGAATCAAACCTGATTTTATAACGGTCGATGGAGGAGAGGGAGGAACTGGAGCAGCTCCGGTAGAATTTTCAAACTCATTAGGTATGCCTTTGAGAGATGGACTTGCTTTCGTAATTGATACCTTAAATGGTTACGACTTAAAAAAGGACATTAAAGTAATTGCATCAGGTAAAATATTCGGAGGATTTCACATAGCACGAGCTGTAGCATTAGGAGCAGATATGGTTAGCAGCGCAAGGGCGATGATGATGTCTTTGGGCTGCATTCAAGCATTGCAATGCAATAGCAACGTTTGTCCAGTTGGTGTTGCAACCCAAAACAAATCATTGATGAAAGGATTAGACGTAGAGGATAAAGCGCAACGCGTTGAGAATTACCACGAGGGTACAATGAATAGCTTTAAAGAGCTAATGTATGCCGCTGGTGCCAGTGAACCCTCAGAGCTTAAGCGCAAGCACATTAATCGCAGAGTAAGTATGAATACGGTAATGCATTACGATGAAATTTTTCCGCCGGTAGCTCCTGGTGCGTACCACATTGAACAGCCTGAAAAAGAATTGGCTTAGTTTATCTCTAATTGATTGCCTCACAAACTAAATACTATCAAATTCTTGGGGCGTAAAAAGGCTTAACTGAAGACCCCCACCTAAGCGTAGTTTGCAACTACACTTTTTTTATTTTATTTAATAGTGTAATTTTTTAATTTGTCTGAATTATAGGCGTAGTTTCAAACTACGCCCAGCATCGGTATTCTACACGTTCTTTAACCAACCAGCAATGCTGTTTCTTTCTCGGGTATTGGAGGCATGCACTTCATGTTCCATGTCGCTGCTTCTAAAAAAAATCATTCTGCCTCCAAGAGGAGCAATATCTTCTTGAGATTTTCCAACAGGATATAAAGAAAGTATGCCACCGTGAGCTTCTAACCAGCTTACATTAAGGTAGAGAATAATCGAAAAATCGCGTCCTTTTTCTTGTTTGAATTGATCGTGATGCCTTTTGTAAAAACGAAACTTTTCATAACTGGCATAATGACTTTCAACGCTTTTGATAGAAGTAAAGCAAGTCGTATTCAAGTGTTTAATAAATCGATTGATTTTTTTCAAGTAAATCATTTCAAATGGATCGGTACTTTCACCGGCAATCCAATTGATTTTATCGCCTCGTACTGCTTGGTCTATTAAGAAATTATCTTGGTTTCCAATCCCCGATTCTTTCAGTTTCCCTGCAGCATTTAAGCGTTGAATGTTATTGCTCAGCCCCTTAATAGTATCCGGCGTTATAAAATTATTGCAGCAACCATAATCGCGGTCTATCAGCCCTTGAATTAGTTCTTCAAATTGTTCGCTATCATTTTGTTCTTGGTCTTCCATCCTTGGCAAGGTAGGCTGTTTTGGGGCAGGAATTCCCGTCTGAAATGCGCATTTACAGAACGCTAATTAAAGTGGAAAAGATTGTTGCGGTTTCAGTAAAAAGAACACGCTAACTTACCCAACCTTATGCCGTATTAAAGGGTTTATATAAATCATGGAACACCCACGTTTTTGCTTGCATAATAAGCATCGGGCAAGCGTGTTTGTTATTGGAATCCTGTTTAACCATTAAGCGAATAAAAATGAAAAATAATTTTACACTTTTGATCCTCTTTATGTGCGCTTTCAGCATTTCTGCGCAAACCACCTTTACCTTAGATTCTACAGAGCTAACTTCAAGAGTAGTAAAAGATTCAATAGACATTCCTTGGGAAATAGTTTGGGGGCCAGATGACCACATTTGGATGACGGAGCGTTTTGGTAGAGTGAGCAGGGTAAATCCGAAAACTGGAAACCAACAAGTGTTGTTGGATCTATCAGGAGAAGTATATGAACGCTCAGAAACTGGAATGCTAGGAATGGCTTTACACCCTGACTTTGATAACAGTCCGCACGTTTTTATAGCGTACACTTACCTATCTGGCAATAGTATTAGAGAACGATTGGTGCGTTTTAACTATGATGGAAGTCAATTGATTGCTGCGGATACTCTGATAGAAAACATTATTGGAAACAATACCCATGTTGGCGCTCGAGTAATAATTTTACCAGATAATACACTGCTTATGAGTACTGGAGACGCTCAGAATCGTTCACTTCCGCAGAACAAATCATCAGTGGTTGGAAAAATTCTTCGTTTAAACTTAGACGGCTCAATTCCAACTGACAACCCTAACCCAAACAGCTACGTATGGTCGTTTGGGCATAGAAATGCACAGGGTTTATGGCGCGCTCCAAATGGGAAAATCTACAGTTCTGAGCATGGACCAACAACAGACGACGAATTAAATATAGTGACTGCAGGTGGAAATTTCGGTTGGCCAGATGTAGAAGGCTTTTGTGACTCGCCGCCAGAAAATGTGTTTTGTTCAGCCAATAATGTGGTTGAGCCATTAGCAGCTTGGACGCCCACAATTGCTCCCTCTGATATAATTTGGTACAGTCACCCTGCAATTCCTGAATTAACAGACAAATTGCTTATGACTGTCCTTAAGGATAAAAGTTTAATTGCTTTTGAGTTCAATGCTGCTGGGGATGTTTTGCTCAATCAAACGAAATACCTCAAAGGCGATGGCGATAGGTTGAGGGATGTTTGTGTATCACCAGATGGAAAAATTTATTTGGCAACCAACGGTGCTTCTTGGTCGAATTCGAGACCATTTAGCCATTCAATAATAGAATTAAGTAATACCGCTTATTACTCAAACGATACTAATACTAGCTCCATTACTGTGAATTCAACTTTAGACGGAATTAGAGTTGGGCCTAACCCCGTTGTTTCTGGTGAGGCACTAAATCTTTTTATACCACGTAAGGAAATAGGCCAATTTACTATGACTGATGTTGTTGGACGCACTGTTTTATCTGCGACGGTAGAAGGCAATACAGGCATGAGCACAGAAGGTTTGAATGGAGTATACTTTTGGAAACTAAGTTTAGAAAATGGAGTTGCAAAAGAAGGAAAACTGGTTATTCACTAATCTCTAGGTTTTAAATTCAGTACATCGTATCGTATCTTGAATTAGTTGCTGTGCCCGAAAAGATTGCTTAAATTGGTGTTTCATAAGGAGCTGAATTATGACACTAATTTCCGAAACAAATGAAGAGCGGATAAAAACTCTTTTTAGCGATCAAAAAGATTTTTTTCGTACTAGTAAATCACAAGGCATTGATTTTAGAATCAGTCAATTAAAGCTTCTGAAAAAAGCGGTACTCACTCATCAATCAAGCATTGAAGAAGTTTTGTGGAGTGATCTGCACAAGTCACCCGAAGAGGCTTTCTTGACTGAAATTAATATTGTATTAAGTGAAATTGAAAACCATCTAAAGCATCTTAAAAAGTGGGCTAAACCAAAAAGAGTTTCTACCCCATTAATTCTGTTTCCTTCAGCAAGTAAAGTGCTATATGAACCTTTAGGTGTTTCATTAATTATAGCACCGTGGAATTACCCCTTTCAGCTCTTAATCAACCCTTTAATTGGCTCTATTTCTTCGGGATGTTGTAGTATTTTAAAGCCTTCACCAGCTGCACCCGCCGTTGCCTTGGCAGTTGAAGAAATGATTAAAGCGTTTTTTGAACCCGACTACTTAACAGTAGTTCAAGGCGGTAAAGAAACCAATAACTTCTTGCTAGCACAGCCTTTCGATGTAATCTTTTTTACCGGTAGCTCTCGAGTGGGCAAAATTGTAATGCAAGCCGCATCGGCGCATCTATCTCGCGTAATTCTGGAGTTGGGGGGCAAGAGTCCTTGTGTGGTTGATACTGGCGCAAATATTAAAGTGGCGGCTAAAAGAATCGCCTGGGGAAAACTTATTAATGCTGGACAAACCTGTATTGCCCCCGATTATTTGCTGGTACAAGAGAGCATTAAAGAGGAACTGCTAAATGAAATTGAATCCGTCATTAAAGAAATGTATGGAACAGAAATAGAAGAAAGTAGGTTTTATCCGCGGATAATAGATAACGCAGCTTTTGATCGGCTATTGGAATTGCTAAAAGCAGGAAGCATTCGATTTGGTGGAAAATTTAACCGTAAAGATCGTTTTATTGAGCCCACCATTATTGAAGATATAAAGTCCAATGACCCCATAATGCAGCAAGAAATTTTTGGCCCTATTTTACCTGTTATTACTTACGATGCTATTGAGGAAGCCTACGCTTACATTAATGAAAATGACAAACCATTAGCACTTTATTATTTCGGTAATAAAAGCAAAGGCAAAGAAGTGCTTTCAAAAACGACTTCAGGCGGAGCATGCATTAACGATACCATTATGCACATTGCCAATCACAATTTACCATTTGGTGGAGTGGGGAATAGTGGTACTGGAAAATACCATGGTAAAGAAAGTTTTTTGGCTTTTAGTAATTCTAAGGCGGTCGTAATAACGCCTACTTGGATTGACCTTCCTTTGAAGTATGCTCCTTTCAAATTTTTTAAACTACTCAAACGTATTATTTAAGCAACTGTTAAATTCAAAAGCAGTAAAGAATAAAGAGCACTAATTCCAGGCTTTAACTTCGCCCATGCTTATGTTTAAAAACAGTAGCTTATGTTGAGTTGGAAGTAGCACTCCACTTTCAGTGCTTTTTCATGAATCCCAGGTGGCTTTAACGCCGCCTATTGGAATAACACTTGCCCATATTTTAAACGCATAAGGAAGTCCTGATTCATCTAAAAGCCACAAATAGGAATCGCCGGGTGTATTGCCACCAGAGGTATAAGTTACCAAAAGTGCTTTTTCGCCATTTTCGAGCAAAACAATGCGGCGCTCAGTTCCGGGATCAAATATTTTTAGTGGAGCAACGAGCCAAAAGGAGTCGTTATTGAAATAACCAACAGCCGTTTCTATGATTTCCAGTCGTGCATCGCCTTCAACTGGAGCCTTGTTAACCCAAACCATACTTGAGTCGGGATGTTGAATATTTAAAAGAACCTTATTATCACCCCATTCAACGCTTACTAATTGTTGCTGCTTATCCCATTTGTAATGATGTCTACCCACAAAGGTCCATTCAAGATAGTTTGTATTTTCATAAGCAACGGCCCCTAATGCAGTCAACATTTTTTCAGCCAATTGCTCTGCCTCTTTAGATGGTATTCCCTCAGGCAATTGTTCATTATAAACAAAGAAAAGACAAGTTAAAACGGCAATTACAACTACGATAAAGCCGAGCAGTATCTTAGCAATTTTCTTAAAATATGGAATTATTTTTTTCATGTTTTTCTAGGATAGAATTTTATGTTGGAGTATCCTCAAGGCTAATATAGAGTAAATAGCTTACTGTGTTTTGGTGCTTTTAATTGTTTGATTATAAAGCCTAGTTTACAGACATACGCTTACTAGAAAGGTTTATGTATTTTATACTGGTATTTTTTTCGAAAAATTAAAGCTAGCGTGCAGATTTGAGTCGTAAATCTATTTATTTTTTAAAAAAAAATTATATGAAGATACAGTTTAATACAGACAACAACATTGAGGGAAACGAAAGACTAGAAAGCTATTTTCTAACCATAATAGAAGATCAATTATCGAGATATAGCAGTCACATTACGCGCATTGAAGTGCATCTTTCAGAAGCTAGCTCGAAGCAAGGTTCAGAAAATAACATGCACTGTGTATTAGAAGCTCGATTAAAAAATTTGCAGCCAATTGCCATAAAGAGCGCCGAAAATACTGTGGAGCGTGCAGTAAGTAGCGCACTGAATAAGTTAAAAACGACTCTTGATAGGCAGTTGAAAAAGTAAAAGCGTTGCAGTGAAGTTGATATTAAATGAAAAATGCACAAACATCAATTAATCGCTAAAAATATCGTCAGCTTAATAAGTTGCTAAAATAATCTCCAACAAATCAGAAGGTTAACGGGATAATAAGTGCATACATAGAAGCAGCTGACTGAGAACAGTTAAAAGCTGTTTCTTTTGTTTTTTTCGGTGATTGTATGATACTTGAAAATGCGCTTGCTCGCATACGCAACTAATAATTCGGACCGACTATTTTCCCAAATCGTTTGGGAAGTTTATCTTCAAAATACATATTTTTTTGAGTAAAGGGATGCTTGAAGCTTAAGGAATAAGCATGCAAGTAGAGTCCTTTACCATTAAGTATCAATTCTTCTATTCCATAATCTTTATCTCCTAGAATTGGATTGCCGATACTGGCTAAATGTTTGCGCAATTGGTGCCTTCTGCCAGTTTTGGGGTCCAGTTTTACCAAATTGAGTTTATCGAATCTTTTTGAAGCAACAGATGCTATTAATTGAAAGTTGGTATGGGCTTGTTTACCATCGATATTAGTTGTGATAGTTCCAGCCTTCTGCATTTCACCAATCGTAATTGCATAATAGATTTTTCTAACCTTTTTATCTTCGAACAATTGAGCTAAAGCTCGAATGCCACTACTCGTTTTTCCAATCAACAGTATCCCCGTGGTGGCAAAGTCTAGACGGTGAGCGGGTTGCGGTTTTGTAGCATCAGTCATTTTACTGGGTTGAAGGTTTTGCACCAAAGCATGAGCAACAGTTTTAAATGTATTTCCGCTCACAACAATTCCTGCAGGTTTATGAATTACAGCTAAATAATCATCTTCAAACAAAACGTTGAGTGGATAGATGAGTTTTTTACTTGAGCTAATTGGAGCCGGAATGGATAAACGAATGCGTTCGCCGCCGTTTATAAAAGTAGCCGTTGAAGCAATAACGTCATTTGCAGTAACGTACTTTTTCTTGAGTGCTTTTTTAAGCGCAGACTTTGTTAGAGCTCCTGTAAAAATTCCAACGCCGTATTCTTGTAATCGAATAGGAGTGGGAATGTTGGGTACGATATGGGTTTCAGTGGAAACGATTTAGTTACTCAAAATAGAAAAACTCATCTTCCAATTCGCCACTAGCGTTGTATACACTTTTATATTCGGCAATAGGCGCTTCTTTGTAGCCAACTTGAAGAGCAACTTCAATAATGGGTGTGTCCGAATCATTTAAATAGGCCATTGAAACCTTTGTATTTTCAATGATTAGATCTTCTCGAACACAAGCTTTTGGAAATTCAGAGCGAATTTGATTTTGATCTTCTTCAAAGGCATCATCCAAAAGTCCCTTTAAGCTTTGTTTGTTTTCGTTTAGGTAAAGTTCGCGTTTTTCTTGAGAAAAATTATCCATTTGTGTAAGCTCTTATTAGTTGTAGTGCGAAGTTAAACTTCTTGTGCTTTACTTTTCCATTAGCTGACTGTATTTGCTTATCAGAGAAACAAAGCTTTATTCCAGCGCTTCTTGCTCTTCAGTCAACTGCTTTCGATACAACTCAGCATAAGCAGAACTTTCGTTTTTAAGCAAGGATTCATGTGTACCTTGTTCTAGAACTTTGCCGTCGTCCAGCACAAATATTTGATCGCAGTGTGCTACTGAGCTCACTCGGTGAGAGATGATCAATGTGGTTTTGTCTTTCATTACCGAAGTCAGGTTGTTTATGATACCTTTTTCAGTTTCGGTATCAACTGCAGATAAGCAATCGTCAAAAATTAAAATATGAGGTTTACCTACAATTGCCCTTGCAATTGATATGCGCTGCTTTTGCCCACCCGAAATCGTAATTCCACGTTCGCCCAGTTTGGTTTCAAAACCTTTTGGAAAACCTTTAATATTATCGTAATTCTCCGCATTTTTGGCAGCCTGTTCAATTTCTTCTCGGCTTATGTCCAGCTGAGTACCAAAGGCAATGTTTTCTGCAATAGTTTCAGAAAACAAAAACACATCTTGTGGAACGTATCCTACTGATTTTCGAAGAATGTCTAAGTTCAGAGTTTTAATGTCTTTTCCGTCTATCAAAATAGAGCCATTATCGGGATCGTATAGGCGACTCACCAAGCTCGCTAAAGAAGATTTTCCAGCACCTGTTCTTCCCAAAATAGCAACCGATTCTCCAGCATTGATTTTTAAGCTGATGTTTTGTAATGCTTTTATGCCTGAATCGGGGTAAGTGAAAGACACATTTTTAAATTCAATGTTTCCATTTATTTCCATTTGCTCCTTGCTAGGATTTACAATTGAAGCCTTGGTTTCCATAAACTCATTGATGCGTTCTTGAGAAGCGGCTGCGCGCTGCACCAAAGAAGTTACCCAGCCCAAACTGGCTACCGGCCAAGTAAGCATATTTACATAAATCACAAATTCGGCAATGTTTCCCATGCTAATTTGCCCATCCATAGCCAATCGTCCACCAATAAAAATGGTCATTATAGTACTTACTCCTATTAGTAAAGTCATAAGTGGCATAAACACAGCGTTTACCTTCACCAAGTCTAGGTTTTTATTTTTGTAATCTTCCAATTCGTTTTTGAAATAAGCTTCTTTATCCAATTGCTGGTTGTAGGCTTTAATGACTCTAATGCCTGAAAATGCCTCTTGAACGTATGTATTTATTGCTGAAAGTTGTCGCTGAATGACCTCGCTCTTTTTATTGATAATATTACTCACATAGTAAATCCCAATGGACAGCAGTGGAAGCGGAGTGAGCACATAAACGGTCAACTCAACACTTACATTTAACATTGCGGTTATCACAAAAGTGAATAACACTACTAGGTTTATAGTGTACATAATTGCTGGCCCGAAGTACATGCGCACTTTACTTACATCATCACTAATGCGATTCATTAAGTCGCCCGTATTGTTTTTGCGATAAAACGCCAGTTCTAAATTCTGATACTGCTCAAAAATGGCGTTTTTCATATCGTATTCAATCAACCTTGACATTACGATAATCGTCATTCGAGTAGTAAAAAGAAAGAAACCTTTTAGTATTGCGAACCCTAATACTAGCGCTGCAAAAATCAATAGTTGTTCAGTTAGCTCGCTGTAAATCAGCTTACTTTCAACACCTTCTCCTGCCAGTTTATAGTTTTTAGTAGCCTCTAAAACGGTGTCTAAGGCCTTGCGAATAACCTGTGCTGGGTAAATAGCAAATAGGTTGGAAATGGACACGAATAGAATACCAAGAAACAAACGCCAGCGGTACTTCCAGAAGTATTTGTTAATTGTATAAAGAGCCCTCATGTATGCTTAATATCACTTTTGTAGGTAAGGAATTTGACTACATTTGCCGCGTCCAATTCAAGCGGCAAATGTAGGCAGAGAAAGAATCCTAGTTAAGTTAAAAGTTATTAGAAATGGAAAACTCCACAATTGAATCAAACGTTCTTGAACAGATGATGCTTAAGGAGCACGAACAAGTTGTTTTTTGTACAGATAAAGCAACTGGCCTTAAGGCTATTATAGCCATTCACAATACCGTTTTGGGTCCTGCATTAGGTGGAACGAGAATGTGGCAGTATGAAAATGAAGCATTAGCATTGAACGATGTGTTGCGTTTGTCCAGAGGAATGAGTTATAAAGCAGCCATTAGTGGATTGAATCTGGGTGGTGGAAAAGCAGTAATTATTGGGGACTCAAGAACGCAAAAAAACGAAGCACTCATGCGTCGTTTTGGAAAGTTTGTCGACAGTCTTGATGGAAAATACATTACAGCTGAAGATGTTGGAATGTCTCCAATTGATATGGAGTATATTCACGATGAAACGGACCACGTTGCTGGTTTGCCAACTTCGTTGGGTGGAGGTGGTGACCCATCGCCAGTTACAGCTTATGGTGTTTACATGGGAATGAAAGCATCGGCAAAAAAGATGTATGGGTCTGACAGTTTAGCTGGAAAGCGAATCATTGTTCAAGGAGCAGGTCATGTTGGCCAATACCTGATAGACTATTTAGATAAAGAAGGTGCCAAGGTAGGAGTGTCAGATATCTTTGCAGATAAGATAAAAGAGGTAAAACACAAATTTCCTAAAGTTGATATCGTTGATTCAAATGGAATTTACGATGAAGCTATGGATATTTACGCTCCTTGTGCCTTAGGTGCTACTATTAATGATGATACGCTTTCTAAACTGAAATGCGCAATTATTGCTGGTGCAGCAAATAATCAATTGGGAAATGAGGCCAAACACGGGCAAATTGTTGTGGATAAAGGTATGATTTACGCTCCCGATTTTCTAATTAACGCTGGAGGCCTTATAAATTGTTATTCTGAATTAGAAGGATACAACAGAGATCGAGCAATGAGCAAAACGGAAGAAATTTACAATACCACAATGAATATTCTTATTCGCGCTGAACAAAACAGTATGCCTACCTATCAAGCGGCAAATGAAATGGCTGAGCAGCGCATTGAAGCCATTGGGAATATTAACAAAGTACTTTAAACAAGCGTTTAAACAAAAAATACATGCTCAATCGGAGATATTTAAGAGTCAAAATTCTACAAGCTTTATACGCTTGGATTCAATCTGGATCTGAAGATTTACCTAAAGCCGAGCGGGAAATGCAAAAAAGTGTAAATCAAGTTTATGACTTGTATTTTAGTATGCTTTTGTTAGTGGAAGAGGTATTTACATCTGCTCAAAATTTAATTGAAGTCAAAAAAGAAAAAATATTGCCTACCGCCGAGGATTTGAATCCAAATCTTCATTTTGTGCAGAATAAAGCGGTAGAGAAAATTGTAAATAATACGGAGTATCGTCGAGGAATTGAAACTCGAAAACTATCTTGGGATTTAAATTCAGAAAACGTCAGAAAATTATTTCGCCAAATAGAGGCGAGTAAACTCTACAAAAATTACATGGAGAAAGAAGAAGATACGTTTAAAAACGACAAATCTTTTTTGATTAAAATCTATGAGGAGTTTTTTGTGGATAACGAAGTGTTTGACCAATTGTTGGAAGAGCAAAACATGTATTGGGTGATTGATTTAGAAATAGTAAATATTGCAATTGTTAAAACCCTACAGCGACTTAAAGAACGCCATACTCACTCTGACCATATCCTTGCGGATTTGTTTAAGGATAAAGAAGAGGATACAAAATTCATGCGTGAACTATTTCGAAAAACCTTGAGTTTTGATAAAGATTATACCGATTTAATTGAAAAGCAAATAAGTAATTGGGATATCGATCGATTGGCTCAAATAGATATTATTTTATTGAAAATGGCGCTGTGTGAGTTTGAGCATTTTGCTGGAATACCGGTTAAGGTTTCTATGAATGAGTATATAGATTTAAGTAAGAATTTTAGTACGCCAAGAAGCAAAGGATTTATCAATGGCGTGCTGGATAAAATTGTTGCCAAATGGAAAGACGAGGGAAGAATTAATAAAACTGGCCGCGGATTAATAGAGTAATTATGGAAGTTCAAATTTTGAATCAACACAATTCTGTGGTGAACAGCTTTTTGGCTGAACTTAGGGATGTTAAGGTTCAAAAAGACTCCATGCGCTTCAGGAAAAACATTGAACGAGTCGGTTGGTTTTTGGGCTATGAAGCCTCTAAATGCTTAGATTTTAAGACGCAAAGTGTCAATACGCCGTTGGCAATGGCTGAGGAGAAGACCTTTTCAAACGCATTAGTTGTAGCATCTGTTTTACGCGCTGGAATGCCATTGCACAATGGTGTGCTCGAGGTTTTTGATAGAGCAGAAAATGCTTTTATTTCGGCTTACAGAATAGAAGCAGAAGATGGTACGCTAGATTTTAAGATAGAGTACAACGCATCGCCAAATTTGAAAGGTAAAACAGTTTTATTGTGCGACCCAATGCTAGCAACTGGCAATTCTATGCTCTTGGCCTATGAAGCTTTGCTAGAACATGGCACCCCAGAGCAAGTCATTATACTTTCGGTAATTGGGAGCGAAAAAGGGGTAGAGTTGGTGAAGAAAAAGTTCCCATCAAACACTGTACTCATCATTGGAGCGGTAGACCCTATTTTGAATGAGCAGTCCTACATTGTACCTGGTTTAGGTGATGCTGGAGATTTGTGCTATGGAACGAAGGAATAGTGTTTAAGGGAAAGTAATGCCAATAGATTGATTCGGAAGACCAATTGCTTTTCTATTTTCCAAAAGCGAAAACTACATTTGATGAATTGAGGTAAACAAGTAGAGCGGAATATTCTAGTTTTATAACTTCGGTAATTAAATTAGAGCAAAAAAAAGAGGGTTTCTAAAACTCTTTAAATAGTTAAAAGAGAAAATTCACATGCACAAGATTATCCTGTTATTCATAGCATTATCAATGGTGTTCGTTAGTTGCGAGGAAGGCGGTGGTGAAGGCGCTTACTTTTTTGAAGATGAGTATTATGAGGATGACGAGTATGAGCAAGAAATTGTAGAAGACAAAACAGTTAAAGAAACGGCTACTCCTCCAGCAAGAGAAGTTATTCCGGAAGACTTAGAAGAAAGAGGCTTCGAAGATGCTCAGGATAAGCAGTTTAAGCCTGAAACGGTGCAGGGGTTAATCGATGTTGTTACTACCAATAATGAATTGGATACGGACAAGGTGGTTGCTAATATCATCAATAACCTCAAATACATAAGTAAGCAAACCTTAGGTATGGCATTTACCTGCGACTACTATGGGTATTTTACCACCAATTTGTTAATTCCAATGAAAGAAGGTGAAGAGTTTACGTCTATCTATTTGCCTCGAAAATTTGGTAAGAAAAAGTATCACTTTATTCTTATGAATTACAAAGGAAACATTGCTTGTAAAAATTATGCAGTTGAATGCAATCAGAATACCATGGGGTACAATGAGTTATTTGTGTTTTGGCCAGAGAATAGTAAACAAAAAACACAATGTGGAATGATCATAGCCATCTCTGATGATTATCTTAAAGACATTAAAACGAGATTGAATATCAATTACCGAATAGGGGAAGAAGATGCTGATTATACCAGCTATGGGAATGTTGAATACCTGCTTGAAAAATCGATTCCAGGATCTATTTAGGATATTACCCCAGACCCAATTAATTCTTCACCGTTATACCAAGCTACAAACTGACCAGGAGCAATCCCCCAAGTGGGCTTTTCAAAGAGCACATATACCCCATTTTTTCGAGCTATTAACTTTGCTTTCTCTAAAGGTTGGCGATAACGAATGCGCACATCAAATTCTTTTTGCGCACCAATATCGAGTTTTAGATCTTTTCTTACCCAATGCGCGTCCTCGGAAGGCACGAATAATCCTTTGCGGATAAGTCCAGGAAAATCATGACCTTGTCCCGTATAAACAATATTCTCCTTGGTGTCAGTATGCACTACAAAAAGCGCTTCTGGAGTTCCTCCAATGCCTAGACCCTTGCGCTGACCAATGGTGAAGTAGTGCGCACCGTTATGCGTTCCTACTTTTTTACCCATGGTTTTCGAATATGAGTAAGGAGCGGTCATTTCTTCTAATTCGTTTGTGCTATCTAATGAGGCATATATAGCGTCATTTGAATCAATTTCAATAACATCGCCTGCTTTTGGTTTTAGTTGTTGTTGAAGAAAATCTGGCAATTTTACTTTTCCAATGAAACACAAGCCTTGAGAGTCTTTTTTGCCCGCTGTTACTAAACCCGCTTTTTCAGCCATTTTGCGCACGTCGGGTTTTTCCATATCTCCTATTGGAAAAAGTGCCTTTGACAGTTGCTCTTGATTTACTTGACACAAAAAATAACTTTGGTCTTTGTTTGCATCTGCGCCCGCAAGTAGACGAAACGTTTCTTTGCCACTGATTTCTATAGAGTCTTTTCTGCAATAGTGACCAGTAGCAACATAATCGGCGCCAAGCTGCAGTGCTGCCTTTAAAAAAACATCAAACTTTATTTCACGATTACAAAGCACATCTGGGTTTGGAGTTCTTCCAGCCTCGTATTCTCGAAACATATAATCTACAATACGCTCTTTGTATTCTTTGCTTAAATCTATGGTTTGGATTGGAATTCCAAGCTGATCAGCGACTAATTGAGCGTCATAACTGTCCTCAACCCATGGGCAATCGTCAGATATGGTTACAGAGGTGTCGTGCCAGTTTTTCATAAACAAGCCTATCACTTCATAACCTTCCTCAAGTAGTTTTAGTGCCGCCACACTTGAATCTACTCCGCCGCTCATACCTACAACTACCCTTTTCACAGGTGCAAAAGTAGGTTTTCTTATTTCCTTTAAAATTGATTGTATGCTAATTATTGCTATTAAGCAGCAATAATAAAACGCAGATTTCATGGTTAAATGAAGGGGTATGTATTGTTCAAACTCTATACATTTGGTAGGTATTAAATTGCTTTTGTCATGTTTAGAATTCTCACAACTTTTTTACTCGTTTTTTTATTAAATGCTGCTATTGCTCAGGATTTTGCTGTGCAGTTTAACGGCTCAAATACCACTATCGCTCCTGATTCTTCCAAGGTGGAAATCGTAAACGGTTCAGCAATAGTTTTTAGCCTCTGGGTAAATACCGATTGGACTACCAACAATTTTTACGTTTTTGATTGGGCCGATTCGTTAGATTACAAACAGAGCAACGATAATATGCGGTTTAATTTACGAGGAATTAGAACTGGAGTGGCTCGATTTGGGTTTTACTTTAATTCTGCTTCACCGACTACGGTGGAGGCAAATTTATCTGCTTACAATAACGCATGGACAAATATTGTTTGCACATTAACCCCTAAGAGCATTGGTTCTGTAACATCTACTTACTTGCAGAGTATTTATGTAAATGGCGTTTTGTTGGATAGCACCACAGCTACAGTAGCTGCAATTAATACAGGAAACAATTCGATTCATATAAATAAAGGCAGCCACTTTAGAATTGGCAGTCGTTATGGTGAAGATACCTTGACTTTTTATAGTGGTGCAATTGATAATTTCCAAGTGTCAAAAAACACACTTAACAATAACGATTTAAAAACATTGACCTGTGATAAAAACACAATCCTTCCTCAATCAATTCTATTTTATGCATTTGACGAGGGAAATGGAAGTACTTCTATAGATAGTTCGGCTAGCAAGGCAGCAGGAGGAATTAAAAACGGTGCTTGGGTATTGGGCGCAACAAATCCAAATAATTTAACGCCTATTTCATCTTTTACCGATACAAGCGATTCTCCTTCTTTGGCTGCTAAGTGTACAAATACAAGTCAAAATGCAAGTTCTTATAAATGGACTTTTGGGGATGGCGATTCAAGTAGCAGTGTTAATGTTTATTATAGTTTTCCATATCCAGATACTTTCAGGGTGTGCTTGGAAAGCCAGAATGAATGCGGTAAAATCGGGAATAAATTCTGTAAAGAAGTTATTATCATTTGCCCTGAACCTGACATCAAATTAAAAAGCTCCGTAGTCGATAAAAAAGCAATTTTTAATGTGGATACTGCTTCAAATTATTATTTGTACGCTTGGGATTTTGGAGATAAATCTTGGAGTCGATCGGGAGCTGATTTGAGTGAAGTTTTTTATGAGTTTCCGAAAAATGGAACTTATACTGTTTGCGCGGCTGTGCGGAGCACATGCGGTCGGGACACTTTTTGCAGAGAAGTTGTGGCAGGTCCAACCGGATTTGGGTATTCAGCTAACTTAGGTGAGGTCAGCGTGTATCCAAATCCGTTTAGCACCAATTTTACAATAGATAATAGTACAGGGAAAGTAATTAATTATGAAGTGGTCAATGCAATGGGCGAAACTGTTTTATTTAATTCTGAGGCCAATAAAACAAAGCTAATTGATACTGAATCTTGGAAATCGGGTGTGTATTTTTTACGGGTTACATTTGATGAAAATTCAGTTGTCCATGGTGTAATTAAGCGATAAGCGCTCACTAAACTATTACTAAGTTTGTTTTAATAAAACAATTATGAGACGTACATTTCTTTTCTTTTTTTGGGTGTTTTTAGGTATTCAGGTCATTCGAGTAGATTATGACATACCAGAATCAGTTCCTGAAAATGATTTAATTGCACTAATGAGCCCACCAGAGGAAGTAGCTAATATTCTCACAAAGTCTTGTTACGACTGTCACTCTCACAAGACTGAGTACCCATGGTATTCGCAGGTGGCGCCATTTAGTTGGTGGACGACTCATCACGTAGCAGAGGCTAGAATGCATTTCAACTTTAGTAAATGGAACGAAATGTCCCAAAAGGATCTGGAAACATTTGCCGAAGAAGCTGAATATGAAATCAACGAAGATGAAATGCCGCTACCTCCATATACTTGGATACATAGCGGGGCAGACCTTACTGAAGGTGAGAAAGAAATAATGATAGCATGGCTTAACGATGTTGGCTATTAATACTATTTGAGCTTGTCCTTAAAAAAGCTACTTTTTCTTACTACTCAATTACCTTACCCCCCTGAAAGTGGAGGTGTAATTAAGAGTTTTCATCTGCTGCAACACTTTTGTTTGCACTACACTGTAACTCTTGCAACGCTGCTTAAAAACGACGACAAGAATTACCAATCGACATTATTAACCAAAGTATCACTTGCGGAGTTTATTGGAGAAGAAATTGTGTCTGAGCGCAATGCAGTCAATTATTTGAAAAGTGTTTTAGCGAGAAAAACCTTGAATGAATACCGCAATTTCTCAATTGAATTTGCAGCGAAAATTGAAGCACAATTAATTACTACCGATGTAGTCTTTATCGATCATTTTGAAATGTTTCAATATGTACCAAACAACTATTCGGGAAAAGTGGTTTTTCATGAGCACAATGCAGAATGGTTGCTTTGGGAGCGTTTTTCGAAAATTGAAGCAAATCCGATAAAGTCATTTCTACTAGGTTTTGAATCCAAAAGAATTCGCAAAAAAGAAATTGACTTTGTAAACCGATCGAACATCACTTTTGCTTCACCGAACGATAAAAACGAACTTCAAAAAAACAGTGCAGAGCTCAAGAAACTTAAGGAGACGTATCATTTAGGGAATGATAATTTATTGAAACTGTCTGACCCGAATTATTCAGACTTGCCCAATGATATAATATTTATGGGCACCTTAAGTTGGGAAGCAAACGTTGACGGATTACTCTATTTCTTATCGGATGTTTTTCCTGAAATTTTGAAAGTTGATGCGGGCCTAAAATTCAATATTGTAGGTCGAAACCCAGACTCGCGATTAATTGAAGCATCTGAAAAATATACTGAGAATGTCGTTTTTCATGGCTTTGTCGATAGTATCGAAGACGTTTTTAAACTAGGAAGAGTCTTTATTCTTCCGCTAAGGTTTGGCAGCGGAATGAAGGTGAAGTGCCTTGATGCACTTTACGCAGGAATGCCAGTGGTTACGACCTCAATTGGAGCGGAAGGCATAGACCTAAAACACGATGAACATGCTTTGATTTGTGATGATTCTGACGAATTTTCTACTTCGGTTTTAGAACTGTTATCCAATTCAGAAAAATGGAAAACGATGAGCAAAGCGAGTAGGGCATTAGCCAATCAAAAATATACTTGGCAGACACACCTTAAAGAAATTGAAAAAGAGTTAAACTCTATTTTCTGATAAGTACTTCTCTTGTAAAAGTGCCATTGTCAAACTGAATTTCAATAATATAAGCTCCAGAAATTAGTTCTTCAATAGATAACTCTGTTACCACAGAATTTGCAATTTCAGCCTGCATAACTTCCTTTCCTGACAAATCAAATAAACGGACTAATTTCAGGCTCTCACCTTCAATAGTTACTTTTCCTTCACTTGGGTTAGGGTATATAGAATAACCTTTTGAAATTATATCAGAAACACTTAATGTTTTATCAAAATCGAACTCAGTAGAAATTTCGCTGGTACACTTACCAACAGTAATTGATACGGAATAGATTCCAGATCTTGTTGGCTTATAAGTCTGTTTTGTTTCACCAAAAACTTTTCCATCCTTATCATACCATTGGTAGCTATCTGCTGCTGTTGCACTAAGTTCAGTGCCGTTTTGAGTAATTGTTGGCGCAGCTGGCAATGCATTTACATTGACAGTGTCTTGAGCAGAATTTTTACAACCTGTTGTTCTATCGGTATAATTGTAGGTTATAGAATGAGTTCCAACACTTGCAGATACAGGCGCGAAATTTGCCCCTGAAACACCAGTTCCTGAAAATATGCCTCCAGTAGGATTAGAACCATTAATTGCAAATAATGCAGATCCTTCACAAACATTACGTGAAAGAAATGGTAGTCTAAAAGTTACTATAGGCAATGCAACAACATCTATGGTTTGACTTGCGGTATTTGAGCAACTGTTGCCATCGGTATAAGTATAGGCAATGGTATGTGAGCCATTTCCTAAAACCTCAGCGTCGAAAGAAGCTCCGGCTGAACCATTTACCGAATAGGAGCCCCCAGAAGGAAATCCAGTCGTAATGTTAAAAGCTGAACTGTCTTCACATACAGCAGTAAAAGGGGCTAACATAACAGTTGGCAATGGATTTACTTTTAAGATTTGAGAAGCAGTATCTGAACAACCGTTACCAGAGGTGTAGCGGTAAATGATTTTATGATTACCAGGGCCCGCTGAATTGATAACAAATAATTGCCCAGACACAAATGGATTAATAAAAACTCCGCCCCCAGGCATTCCGCCTTTTAATGTGTCAAAACCGTTTGTATTGCAAATAGCATTAAAGGCGTTTAAAGATACGGTCGGCTTTTGACCTACAGACAATTGAACTGTATTACTAGAATCTACACATCCGTTAAAGCTCAACGTTAGTTGATATTTTCCAGATTGAGAAGCCTTATAAGCATTCATTGTGTCGTTGGTTAATACTTGTCCGTCTTTATACCATTGGTAGCTAAATCCTGAAGTAGAATTCTCTAATTTTATTGAATCTCCAATACAAATTGCTGCAGCAGTATCTTTATAAATTGACTTGTTACTTGCAAATGTCAATATATACTCTGATGCATTTTGTGAGGTTAGTGAAAGGCTGGTTGAAGTTTGACTCGCTTGGCTAAGTGACCAGTTTGCAATACTATTATTTGCTCGTTTTGCTAGGTCAATAAAGCAAGAACTGTTTGCACCATAAAACGAGTTTTTTTTTTGATAATAAGCAATATTTGCTCTAGGATTTGTGCCTCCGATATAATGAATTCCCCAATATCGAGTTGTATCAACAGCAGAAACAGAGGCCGGAAAATTTGAGGAATTGGATTTTTTATCGACTCTATACATATGCACCGCAGTAGGGGCACCTGAAATACTTGTTGCTCTTAGAGAGTCGCCATTAGGATGTGACATGAAAATAAGTGCAGGAGAGCCATAATTATGAACACTGGCATCTCCAATAGGAGCAGAAGAAGTTTGACGTGTAGGTGAATTAATTAATGTTCCTGTATGACTATTGCCTGAATGATCAGTTAGACTTGTTCCAGTTGTTTGATCCATTTTCCAATATGCCTCCAATGAGGAATAATTAGGATGGGTAGAAGAAACAGATTTACACATATAATTTCTGATCGTTGCTTGAGAAAGTCCTGCTTTCCAAATACTAACCTCATCCATTTCGCCATTAAATGTTCTAGCGACGTTATAATTTTGACCTATTTGGAAAGTTGTATTCGTAGTTATACTGCCTGTTTGAGTTTGTGAAGCATCTAGAACGCCATCAACATATATTTTCATTGTTTGGCCATCATAGACACCTGCAATGTGATACCATTTACCTGTTGAAAGTGCTCTTGTACTATTTAGCTTATAAGCACTCCTACCGATACCTATAACGAATTGGAGTCTATCGTATGCTAGTGCTCCACCATCACCAAAACGCATTAACGTTGGTACCCCATTTTCCTCTCCAAATAAAGAAGCAATGTTAGCTCCAGGCTGAGAAGTATTAGTATTGAATTGATCAACTTTAACCCAACCCATAAGTGTTAATGCGCTGCCACTTAAATTAATAGTACCACAATTCACATAACTGGAACTACCGTTAAATTCAAGCATTTTTCCTGAACCTTGTGCAACGACCGAACCATAAACAAATAGGAATAATGCAGAAATTATAGGTGTAAATATTTTCATTACTAGAAGTTTATCAATTTTTATCTTGTTGCGAAGATACCAATATTATTTTTGGGTTTTATTAGATGATGGATCATATTGACAAATTTAATAGCGAGCTTACAGAAGCTCCATTCATTAGCTGTTGCGTTTGCGAAATAAACTTTGAAGCAACAGGAGTAAAGTACATCGTAGAAAAAAGTTTTAAACGTGTTTCGGAAAACGTGCAATACTCTATTTATGAATATGCAATTTGTTGGGACTGTGCCCAAAAGTTTCAGGAAAAAATAAGCCCAGAATCCAATGAGGCCATTCAAACCTATTTTTTTGATCAATTGAGAAATAGGCCTCCTCGTTTTTTTGAGGAAGATGAAAATCCATTGCATGTCTCGTTATCTGAATGCATGGTTAAGGGAACTAAAACTGCTGATCTAACCGAATATACCATGTGTGGTGTATTTCGAGATGGACAATTTTCTATGGATGCCTTACCTTATGTATTGAGTTCAGCGGTTCTTGGGGAAATCGCAGAAAAATTATCAGCAAGCACTAAGGATGAAATGGATGACTTTCGGGAGACCTATCTCGGCGGACCCCCAGAGCTAGAGGAGCTTTTTAAAGGAAGACCAGTAGTGTTTCTGTAGAATTTTGAATTTTAAGTTTTGAATTATCGAAGCTGATAAAATTAAAAACCCTAAACCTCCACAGCTCCATTATAAAGCGCCGCTCTTTGTTCTGCAAATCGATCATCGGAAGTATATTCATCATACGTAAGCGCCTTGTCAATATAGCCGTTAGGTCCTATTTCAACAATTCGATTCGCAACAGTTTCGGTAAAGGTATGATCGTGTGATGTAAACATTACAGTACCCGGAAAATCTTGTAAAGCGTTGTTCAAGGCTTGAATAGATTCAAGGTCCAAGTGATTAGTTGGTTCATCCAATATCAAAAGGTTACCTTGAGCCAGCATCATTCTAGAAAGCATACATCGCACTTTTTCTCCTCCAGACAACACATTAACGCCTTTCAAAGATTCTTCACCCGTAAACAACATTTTACCCAAGAAACCTCGAATAAAAACGTCGTCTTTTTCTCCAGGAGAATATTGTCTTAACCAATCAATAAGAGACTCTTTTGATTTAAAGTATTCTTCATTCTCATTGGGCAAATAGCTAGTGGTAATGGTTTGGCCATATCTATATTCACCACTAGACTGCTCAGCTTCACCCACTAAAATTTGGAACAAGGTAGAAATAGCCATTCCATTTTTAGATAAAAAAGCAACCTTATCGCCCTTATTTAATTGTAACGAAAGTTTATTAAATAAAACTTCGTCTCCTCGTTTGGCAGAAAGCTGGTCTAATTCCAGCAACTGGTTTCCAGCTTCTCTCAATTGAGTAAAAATAACTGCAGGATATTTTCTGCTACTTGGTTGAATATCATCCAAGTTAATTTTTTCCAGTAATTTTTTTCTACTCGTAGCCTGCTTACTTTTTGAAGCATTTGCACTAAATCGTTGAATAAACTCTTGCAATTCCTTTTTCTTAGCTTCAGCTTTTTTATTAGAAGAAGAGCGCTGCTTTAGAGCCAATTGACTGGATTCGTACCAGAAAGAGTAGTTTCCGGTATAGGAATTTAATTTACTAAAGTCTATATCTACAATGTTGGTACATACAGTGTCCAAGAAGTGTCTATCATGAGAAACAACTATTACCGTGTTTCTGAAATCCAGTAAAAAGTCTTCTAACCAACTGATTGTTTTTAAATCCAAATCGTTAGTAGGCTCATCTAAGATTAATACATCTGGGTTTCCAAAAAGAGCTTGAGCTAATAGGATTCTAACTTTTTGAATACCACTAAGGTCTTTTAGCAAGGTATAATGTTCTTTTTCTTCGATTCCCAAACCCGATAGTAGAGAAGCAGCATCACTTTCAGCGTTCCAACCATCCATTTCTGCAAATTCAGCTTCCAATTCAGAGGCACGCATACCGTCTGCTTCAGAAAAATCTGGTTTAGCATAAATATCATCCTTTTCTTTCATGATTTTCCACAAATCATTGTGGCCCATCATTGCAGTGTGTAAAGCAGAAACTTCGTTAAATTCAGAGTGGTTTTGCTTAAGTACAGCCATTCTTTTTCCTGGCTCTAGAAATACTTGTCCGGTATTAGGGTTGATTTCGTCGGTCAATATTTTCAGGAAAGTAGATTTCCCAGCACCATTTGCTCCAATAACACCATAGCAGCTGTCGCCGTGGAATTTGATGTTAACATCGTCAAATAATACTCTTTTTCCGAATTGAAGGGATACGTTTCTTGCTTCTAACATGCTTTCTAATTTGGGGCTGCAAAAGTACTGGTTTTTTTAGCGTTTATTGACCTTTATAAGAGGATAAATACATTCAAATGTCATTAGTAAAAGTAAATTTGACCTACCAAAAAATATAAAAATGACGAAAGCAGAAATAGTAACAGCAAAAGGAACAATGAAAGTGGAGTTTTACGACAATGATGCTCCAAAAACAGTAGCAAACTTTGTGAAGTTAAGCAAGGATGGGTATTACGATGGACTAAACTTCCATCGAGTACTTCCAGACTTTGTAATCCAAGGTGGTTGTCCAGATGGAACAGGTGCTGGTGGTCCTGGATATAGCATCGATTGTGAGTTAGATGGTGAGAATCAGTATCACGAAAGAGGCGTATTAAGCATGGCGCATGCAGGAAGAAATACTGGTGGGTCACAATTTTTCATTTGCCACAGCAGAAATAATACTGCTCATTTAGATAGAAACCATACTTGTTTTGGTAAGGTGGTTGATGGATTAGATGTAATTGATGCAATCAAAGAAGGAGATAAAATTGAAAAAATCACCATTCAAGATGCGTAAGCTTATAATTATTAGTGCGTTTGCTTTGCTTGGCTATTTTGGCCAAGCTCAGCAAATTGTGCAGTCTGAATCAAAAGTAAACTTTGAGATTGGTGGCATTGGCTGGTCTACCGTGGAAGGCACAATCAATGGAATGAAAGGCACAGTGCAATGGACTGAAAACCTTGTAAAGAGTTCGTTCAATGTCTGTATTAATCCCGCAACAATATTTACAGATAACGAAGAACGCGACGAGCATCTTAAGAATGAAGATTTCTTTAATGTTTCTAAGTATGCTGAAATTTGTTTTGTGAGCAGAAGTATTGTAAAGGATGGAGCAAATTATAAGGCAATTGGAAGCCTGACTATTTTAGGGGTTTCTAAAGAAGTGTCTATACCATTTTCGCTCAGCCAGAAGGAAAACAAAACCATTTTAACTGGAACCCTCGAAATCAATCGATTTGATTTTGGCCTTGCGGCAGAAAGCTACACCACTTCGATTATGGTCGACGATAAAGCAGAAGTAGAAATTATTTGTGTTCTTAAAAATTAACCAGCAGAATTCTCAAAAGTTTTGTCTTAAAGGACATGAACCAATTTCCTTTTAGACAACCCTAATCTCTTGTTTTTTTGGACTTGTTTCATAATCTCAACCCTTTTTTAGTGAAGATATGCTGAAATAAATTCAGCGTGACGCAATAAAACCATAGCAATTGATTGCCAAATGCTTTTCTGACTAGAACTATGGTGTAACCTTTATTATGGGTTATTACTCTCCAACCTTCTTTAACACATTAGACGAATTTTGTAATGGCTATAATAGATGATTTTTAAATCTTGCCGCACAGAATATCTAAGTTCACTTCAGTTGTCAATTAGACAACAACTTTTAAAAAATAATCAAAGTATTGTTGTAGTGGATTTCAAAGGAAAATGAGTGTGGATAAAAATGAAGTTTTAAAGCAATTTATTGCAACTCGTAATTACACCGAAAAAATTGTAGAGCCGCTAGCGGTTGGCGATTTTGAGTCTCAGCCTGTAGAATGGGTAAGTCCGCCCAAATGGCAATTAGGACATACTACTTGGTTTTTTGAGCAATTTTTACTTGCAGAATCAATAAGCGATTACAAGTGGTTTGATGATGATTTTGCATTTTTATTTAATAGTTATTACAATACAATTGGCAAAAGAGTATTACGAACTGACCGAGGGAACTTGACAAGGCCAATTATTGAAGAGGTATTTACTTACCGGAAAGAAATTACACTCAGAATGACCAATTGGATGAGTGATAATGAATTAAGCGACCAGCAATTAAAACTTATCGAATTAGGAATCAATCACGAACAGCAGCATCAGGAGCTATTGATTACCGATATTAAATACATATTAGGTCACAGTCCTCTGTTTCCGGTCTATGATGGAATTGCGAAGGTGGAAATAGAAAATGCAAATTCACAGGAGTGGATCTCCTTAAAAGAAGGTACTTATTCCATTGGAAATGAAGGAAAAAAGTTTTGTTATGATAATGAACTTTCCAAACACCAAGTGTTTTTACACGAATTCGAAATTTCAAATCGACTAGTAAGCAATGGAGATTTTATTGAATTTATAGAGGCAGGAGGATATACAAATTTCGATTATTGGCTGGATGAAGGCTGGGCTTGGGTAAAAGAAAAAAAAGTAAATTCCCCGAAATATTGGTTTCAGGAAAATGGTGATTGGTTCCATTACACGCTAGCAGGATATAAAAAGGTGCAGCCCAATGATGTGCTTTGTCACGTTAGCTATTACGAAGCTGTGGCTTATGCTGAGTGGAAAGGAATGCGCTTGCCAACTGAATTTGAATGGGAAGCGGCTTCTGATAAATTGGACTGGGGAAGTCGTTGGGAATGGTGCGCATCCAGTTATATGCCTTACCCAGGGTTTGATAAACCTGGAGGAGCAGTAGGCGAGTACAACGGAAAATTTATGGTGAATCAAATGGTGCTACGCGGATCTTCAGCTGCCACTGCGCCAAATCATTCTAGGAAAACCTATCGAAACTTTTTTCATCCTCATTTTCAATGGCAGTTTAGTGGAATTCGACTGGCTAAAAAACAAAAAATATGAATCTGCAATTTGCCGAGGAAATAATTGAAGGCTTATCTTCAACTCCAAAACATTTGTCGTCAAAATGGTTTTATGATAAAATAGGGGACGACTTATTTGTGAAAATCATGAATATGCCAGAGTATTACCTGACTGATGCGGAGTATGAAATTTTTTCCAAACAGACTAGCGCCATTTTAGACGAATTTGAGGTGAATAAAAGCCAACTGGAGCTATACGAATTAGGCGCAGGAGACGGAACAAAAACGATTCAGCTCTTAAAAGCTATGGACCCAAAAAACTTCACCTACCATCCAATTGATATTTCAGAAAATGCATTAAACCAACTGCAAGAGAGACTTGCCAAAGAATTGCCTGAGGTTTCTGTAGCACCTGTGCAAGGAGAGTATTTCGAGGTATTAGAAAGTTTATCTAAAAATGAGTCGAAAATAATTTTGTTTTTGGGTTCTAATCTCGGCAATATGCATGATGATGTAGCAAAACAATTTATTAAACAATTGGCAGAGCAAATGCAAGCCGGCGATAAGTTACTCTTAGGGTTGGATAAGATGAAGTCGAAAGCTATTATACTGCCTGCATACAATGATAAACAGGGTTATACGGAGGCATTTAATCTCAATTTATTGAGTAGAATTAATTCCGAATTTGACGCCGATTTTAATCTTGCACAATTTGAACATAGGCCGAATTACGACGAAGAAACTGGAATTGCTTCCAGCGCTTTAGTAAGTAAATGCAAGCAAACGGTTAATATAAAGTCCTTGGATAAGACATTTGAATTTGAAGAAAATGAATCAATTCAAACCGAGATTTCAAGAAAGTACAACCTTGATATTTTGGAGAATGTATTTGCAGGTTCTGGCTTAGCAATTAAAAAAGAGTTTAACGATAGCCGAAACTATTTTATGAATGTCTTACTAGAGAAAAATTAAACAGCAGCTCACCCAACAAAAATTGTAGATCTGCGTCAATATTTAAAAGAAGTTATTATGAAACAAGCTATTTGGAAGGATACTGTAATCGCGCAAAGTGATAAAACTAAAAACGTTGAAGGAAACGCATATTTTCCTGCTGAAGATATTAATAAGGAACTCTTTAAATCCTCAGAAACTCAGTCGGTTTGTCATTGGAAAGGGACTGCATCTTATTATTCGATTGAAGTAAATGGTGAAGTAAACAAAGATGCTGCATGGTATTATCCAACGGCGAAAGATTTGGCTAAGAATATTGAAGGTCATGTCGCTTTTTGGCGAGGCGTGCAAGTAGTCGATGTCTAGATAGTTAAGGCAAGTTAACACATTCTTGCTGAGGCTGGAATGATGAACATAACAAGAACAAAAGGAATTAGATGGTAGAAACAATGCATAAAGCGGCTCAATACTTAGCCATGGCTGGTAAGTCCTATTTAGAAGTGAAAAAAGACGATAGCCATACAAACCTAGAATGGTTAGGGAAGAAAAAAAGTTTAGTGTCGCATGATTTAAACGATCACGGCATTCGCTTGGCAATCAACTACAAACAATATGCATTAGAGATTTTGACTGATGACGAGTTATTGGATGCTATTTCACTTACCGGCGAAAGTCACGATTTTTTGTGTTCTTGGATAAACGAAGGGCTCAAACGTTACGGGGTCAAAGGCGATTTTAAATTTGAGTCACATTATATTTTGCCCTACAAAAATGGATTGAATAAGGACTATCAATTTCCAGCTCCCAACGCAGATAAATTGCAGGATTTAATCGATCAACGTAATGTATGTGATGCTGCCTTGCGCAGCGTTTTGTCCGATCGTAAAGATGCAAGTAAGATTCGTATTTGGCCTCATCATTTTGATACCGGAGCAATCATAGAGGTAGATGAAGATAACGACGGACTAATCAAAACAATTGGCCTAGGCTTATCTATTCCCGATACTATGATTAACGGTTTTTACTTCTATGCTTCTCCTTAGTCTAAAGGAAAAAACTTGGATTTAAGCAAAATGGATGAAGATGCGTTAAGCAGCGGAGAATGGCACTCTGGTGAATGGAAAGGTGCAACCTTGCGGAGCGAGTCAGTTTCAGTGGAGGAGGCTACGAAGTTTTTTGAAGAAGCAATTCAGGAATTGTTGTTGGTGTTGCGGTAGCGAAATGGTTTTATGAAAATAACCTCGCCAACCGATGTCAATGGGTAGAGGTTCCTGAGATATATTTTGCATCTCCTCTAGAGTTTGGAACAAAACACGAAGAATTTTGGAAAGTCAATTTCAAAATGCTTGATGAGCTTTCTGATATAACAGAGATCGGAATAATCTACGCGAACAAGTATATAGAGACATTAAAGACACCAATAATTTCTGAACTACCCGCGATTAGAGCATTTATGGCGAATAGAGTGTCGGAAATTTTAAACAATCCGAGGGAAAGAGAAAAGTATCAAAAAGTAATTAATAACCTTTGGAATAGAGAAACCAGTATACTTTGTCTTTCAAAATCTCCTAAACTATATCGTATGTGGAATGATCGTTTTACTGGTTTTGGAAATGGAATTTGCATTGGGTATGATACCAAATCATTAGGAAAACATCTTTGGAATGATTCCATTGGTGAAGAAATTAATTATTATGAAGAAGGTAACGAGCCACAAGTAACACCTTTTGATTTAGATAAGCAATTGAGTTTTTTTGAATGGAAAAAACAGCTTAACTCATTACCAAAAGAGTTATTTGAGCATGAAGAAGAATACAGAGTAGCCAGGTTGAGAAGATCGGTGGACACTAGCATAGAGAGTAAAAAGAATTTATCGATATCTGAAAATTTCCGTGGTCGTGTAGAAATTGACAAATCAATTATAAAGGAGGTAATAATTGATTCAAGGATTCCCAAAAATGACTTTAATGATATTTTAGAGAGAGTAAATGGCTTAAATACTCAAATTTCTATCAAAAAGGCTAATATGGATAAAACTTGGAAACGGGTCCTTATATCCACAATAAACTAAAGGTTACTCACCTTCCCATTCACCGTCCCCACAACCTTACCCGTAAACTCAGTACCCAGCAAAGGGTTGTTCTCCGCTAAACTTAAGTTATTTGATTTATTAAAAGTCCATTTTTCGTTAGGGTCGAAGAGGGTGAAATTGGCATTACTGCCTGCTTCTAATGTTGGAGTTTCTTTATTTAGAACTTGGTAAGGTCTTATTCCTAAACTTTCTACCAAAGTATCTAAGTCCAGCTCTTTTGCAAAAGTGTTCAATGCAGCAAAAACAATTTGAATTCCATTGATTCCATAACCCGCATGCTCAAACTCGCATTCTTTGCGTTCTATGTTTTGCGGCTGATGGTTAGAAGTAATCGTATCAACCTTTCCTTCTTTTAAGGCTTTGATAAGGCCTTTTCTGTCCGCTTCGGTGCGAATAGGAGGCATTACTTTGTAGTTGCTATCAAAACCTTCTAAAACCTTGTCGTTGAATATTAAATGATACCAAGCGACTGAAGCACTCGCGTTTTGTTTTGCTTTTTTTGATTGTCCAACCAACTTGGCACTTTCAGCGGAGCTGATATCGCTAAAATGCAACCGTCCACCAGCGTATTCTAAAATTTGCAAATCTCGAGCAACAGCTATTTCTTCGGCTAAGTGCGGAATGCTTTTTAAGCCTAGGTAGGTTGACGTTTCACCTTCGTTTACATTTGCTTTTCCTTTCAAGTCAAGGTTGAGTGGAAAGCTAAAAACTAATCCTTCGAAGTTTTGAATGTACTGTTGAAGCAATAGTTGGAATTTTGCGTTGGGTACAGGTTTGTCGTCCGAAAACGCTACTGCACCGGATTTGTGCATGTCAAACATTTCGGCTAATTCTTCACCTTTTCCACCTTTAGATAAAGCGCCGATTGGGTAAAGTGTAACGGGCTTACCCTCTCCAGCCTTTCGCACAAATTCAATAGCAGACCGGTTATCGCTAAAAGGTTGAACGTTTGGAGAGACACAAACTCCAGTAAACCCTCCTGCAGCTGCGGCCTTCATTCCCGATTCTAGAGTTTCCCGTTCTTCAAACCCAGGTTCCCCAAAGTTTGCTTTAAGGTCTAGCCAGCCCGGTGAAAGACATAAGTTTTTAGAAGTGATTTCTTTGTATTTGCCAGGATTTTTGAGTGAAGAACCAATAGATTGAACTTTACCACTTTCGACAATTATGTCTTGAGTTTTGCCGTGTAATTTGTGTCCGGGGTAACAAATCTTAGCCTTTTTAATGAGTAGCTTCATAACAATCATTCTATTTCGTTATACCCGTGCAGGCGGGAAACCCTATGTTCGTTATTGATTCCACTCCCGATAGCTATCGGGACGGGAATGACGAAAAATAGAAGATTAGTACTAAGCTCATAAAGGCGTTTTGTAATCTTAAATTTCATTATTCTAATTCCTCCAAAGTTTTATCAAAAGTATCTCAATCATTAACATTAACAAAGCCAAAGCAATCATCCATTTCCAGTACTTGACACCGCTTGTTAATTCATTCAATCTAAATTCAAAATTTTCAAAGTTGTCAACCAGTAAAGTCAGGTTTGAGTGACTTTCAGCTGCTGCTGTTAGGTCTTCAGTTTCCCAGAAGTTTAAGTCGCTTTCGGTTCTTGGGTAATTCAATGCAAAAACATCGAGAATAGAATCATTTTGTAGTAGCTTATAAAAGCCCGCAGAACTAGCATTTTCATGAGGCCATATTTTCAATTTGGTCTTTAGCGTTCGTATTTCAGGAATAAACTCTTGTTTTTCGTTTTTCAATTTTAAGAATTCAGTAGGACCCGAATAGTTTGAAGTGAGTGATAGATTTGGCTGAATAGAATAGGATAAAGGCTTACTTGACGTTTTTGCTAATCCAATTTTGTACAAACTCAATAGAAAGACGGAATGGTCAGCAAGGCTCGAATTTTTTTTATCGGTATTACTGCTCCAAACAAACACACTGCCTTTCCCCAAATTCTTTTTAATCAATAATGGATCGCCATTTTCTAATCCTAACAATTGGGTAGAGTAGTCTAATTGAGTTGATTTCCAAGTTATATAGTTGTATACCGTAGGCAAGTCGATTCGATTGTCCTGTTTTTCAAACACATCCGCATAGAAATGATCACTGTATTTAATGGAATTTGTTCGACGATTAGCCGTATCTATAGTTGGTGCTGAACCTAGTTCTAGTTGCTGAAAGAGATCATTGTAGTCTGTTGAGGCATTTATTGCTGGAATAATGCAAACTACGCCACCATTTTCAGTAAAACTTTTGAGTTCATAACTTAAACCCTGACTGACATTTTCTAACGCATTTAAAACGATAACGTCAGTAGTTTTAAGATTCGAGAAATTGAATTGATTGTAATTCATTTGCTGAGTTCTAAACTGCTTAGAACTAGCATATACTTTGCTTAGAAGTGCTGAAGTGTCTTTATTATTTAAAATAATTACATCCGTATTTGGAGCTATGCTAAAGGAGAAAAACAAGGTATTGTCATATTCAATAGGATAATCGATCAGTTCTATTTCTGCTTTATAAAATCCTGTTTCAGTTGGAGTTATTGAAAATAAACCTTCTTGTGTTGCGTTTGCAGGAATATTAGCAATAGTACTTCCATAGCCTGAACCATTGATGCTCAAAGAGACTTTAACACCGTTCAAATCTGCTGTTCCAGTATTTCTTAGCCTATATTTAATTTCAAGGTTTTCGTTGATACGAACAGTTGGAGTTTCTATCCACACACTATCCATAAAAAGATTGCTGGTGTTGGTTTGCTCCAGTTTTAACCAACGGTAATTAATAGATGTATCCAATACAACATTCAAATTAGTCATCGAAGAACGCTGGAAATCACTGATCACGTAACTATCCATGGCTTTTACATTTTGTTCAATGAGCCAGTTTTCTTGTTTTTTTAGGACTTCATCAATGACTAAGCTATTTGGAGAATCATCGAGCTCAGCCAATTGTTCTTCAATAGTTTCTTTACTAAAACTGCGATAGGTATTTCCACCTAAATCGCTAGTTATTAATTGAAATTTCTGACCAGCAGGGTAACTATCGATAATCTTGTACACGTATTGTTTTGCCATGTCAAGCAAACGACCTTCGTTTCCCGTGCCGTTCATGCTAAAGGAATTGTCGATGTATATGCTCACGGCTTTGTCACCCGAAATAGTCTGTTTTTCGGATACAGGAATGTAGGGCTGGGCAAAAGCAAGCACCAAAAACATTATTGCCAATAAACGACTGAATAATATCAACCATTCTTTAAGTCTAGATTTAGACTTCGATTCTTGTTTTATCTCTTTTAGGAAGGCAACATTAGAGAATTCAACACGCTTGAATTTTTTAAAATTGAATAAATGAATTATGATTGGAATCGCAAGCGCAAAGAGCGCAAAAAGGAAGTCTGGATAGACGAAATTCATTAAAGGGCGAAATTAAGCTAAACGGTGGGTATTCAAAACGTTCAAATTTTAAAAATTGCAAGTCAAAACACTATTTGTAGCGTTTCGACTTGCAGTAAATCATATTAATTTTTACTATAAGCTTGCCAGGGCAGCTTCGTAATTCGGCTCATCAACGGTTTCAGATACTTGTTCGGTGTAAGTTACTTTTCCTTCAGGATTTAAGATTACAATAGAACGTGAGCTTAAGCTAGCTAATGGCCCATCTGTAATTTCAAGGCCGTAATCCTTCCCAAATTGACCCGATTTGAAATCCGATAGCATAACTACGTTTTCAATTCCCTCAGCGCCACAAAAACGGTTTTGAGCAAATGGCAAATCTCTAGACACACAAAGCACCTTTGTGTTTTCAAGATTCGCAGCCTCCTTATTGAAATTGCGAACAGATGCAGCGCAAGTTCCCGTGTCGATGCTTGGGAATATGTTTAAAATAACATTGTGTCCTGCAAAATCGCTTAATGACTTAGTTGATAAATCTACTCCAGTTAATTGAAAATCTTTCGCTGTTGCTCCATCTGCTGGTAAATTTCCGCTTGTATTTATTTCGTTTCCTTTAAGTGTAATAGTTGCCATTTTCTTTGTTTTTAATTTTGATCGAAACTAAAGGGTTTTCCAATTAATGGACCTATAAATAAAGCAGATTTATTGTTTTTTAGTAATACGAAGCATTCATTGGAAAATAGTTTATTTGTTCTAAAGAAATTCGAATGATTAAAGCAATAAAAACGTTCTTCTGTAAGCTGATGCTCAAAGCCGGTGGTTGGGAGATTGATTATGACCTTAATGATCAGGGTAGGAAATTTATTGTTATTGGCGCTCCGCATACTTCGAATTGGGATTTTATATATGCATTGCCCGCATTGCATCTTATGGGAATCCATAATTTGAGGTATTTAATCAAAAATCAACTGTTCTTTTTTCCGCTTAAATACCTGTTCTATTGGACAGGAGGAATTCCAGTTGATCGGTCTAAAAAGAATGAGCTTACAGCCAACTTACAAAAAATGATTGCGGAGAAAGAGGAAATCTATTTGCTTTTTCCGCCTGAAGGAACTCGAAGTTCCGTAGAGCGCTGGAAAACAGGGTTTTATTATACGGCTATAGAAACTGGACTTCCCATAATATTAGGCTATATGGATTATAAAGAGCGAAAATTGGGTTTTGGGGAGGTGTTTCAGCCTACTGGAAACTTCAATAAGGACATGGAGGTTATTCAGTCGTTTTATGTCAAAAAAACACCCAAGTATCCGGAAAAATTCAACCAGAGCATTTACTTGCCTAAAGAGACGTAGTTACTGCTAAGATTTAGCAAGACGTGGGGACTGAGCTAATTTAGTGGGGAATTAAAAGGCCGCTTTCTCTAACCTCAGTATGCATACAAAGTCTAAATGCTGGCTGTATCACAACCAACCCAAGAGCATAGAAATTCCTGTTACGGTTATCAATAAGGCGATAATGTTATGCACTGCTTCTAGGGAGATTTTTTTTAAGAAGCGCTTGCCTAATACCGCACCAATAGAGGCGCACATAACGGCCGTAAGCATTATGAGGTAAGGTAACTCTTTTACTTGCTCCACATTAGAAAAATACATTGGTATTCTGGTAAAGTCGACCAAACATGCAATGGCAATTCCGGTCGCAATAAAGGATTCTTTACTCAGCTTTAGTTGAGCTAGAAAAGCGGTTCTCAAAGCACCTTGATGTCCTGAGAGTCCGCCAAAAAAACCACTAATACTTCCTCCGATTGGTAACACCCATGAAGGTACCTTCATTCTCTTACTCAAGGTTTTTTTATCTAGAAAAGCAAAAATTATCAGTAAAATACCTACAACTACTTGCGTCCAGCTTACTTGAGTAGTGTTTTCAAAGAGGGTATAGGAATAGGCAGAATCAAGTTCAGTCATGGATAACAGAAGGGTAGACCCAAAGTAGGCTCCTATTATTGCTGGTGTGCCGAATACAATCAACGTTTTGAAATTGATGTAACTGCCTACCAATCCAGTTTTAAAAAGATTGTTCAGCAAATGAACAATTCCAGTAAGTGCTATTGCATATTCTAATGAGAAAAACAAGGCAAATGCAGGAAGTAGCATGGTTCCTAATCCAAAGCCACTAAAGAAAGTCAATGTAGATGCAAATAATGCAACCAGTCCTATTAGAATAAATTCCATAAATCAAAGGTAAAACCTAAAGAATCAAACGCAACTCTAATCTACTTTTCCTTGCCATTATTGAATTAAGCTTAACGATTCAGTCATATGAATGCTTTTTACGTTTCATCCGATTATCCTGAATTGATTTTTTTGCTGGCTAATATTCAGGTTCTAATTTAATACAGGATGATTAAATAATATTCTGATACAATCTTTGTCTGATTTGAGCTCAATGCATTAGCAACAATCGGAAAATATGTCCGTAAAAAGCTATATCAACTGTCAAAATTTCCGCTTGTTATCCAATTAAAACAAATGGTATTCTCTTTGACTTAGGGTCAATGAAATTATCAACCAATTAATGAAGTAATAAGACATAACAATATGAATACAAATAATTTAACTACAAAAACACAAGAAGCGATTCAGCAAGCTCAACAACTTGCAATGGCCGCTGATAGCCAGTCGGTAGAGACTGGTCACTTGATGAAAGGAATATTGAAAGTTGATGAAAACGTAACTCCGTTTTTATTTAAAAAACTAGGCGTGAATTTTAATTTATTTGTCCAAGCTTTGGATAAAGTAGTTGAAAGTTACCCAAAGGTAGAAGGTGGGGATATATACTTGTCTAAGGAAGCGGCTCAAGTTGTTGCAAAAGCAAGTAATCATTTAAAAACCTTTGGAGATGAATACGTTTCTATAGAGCATATGCTCTTGAGCTTATTAGATGTAAAGTCTACCGTATCCACACTCATGAAGGATAACGGAATAACCGCAAAGGACCTCAATTTAGCTATAACTGAACTGCGCAAAGGAAGTACGGTGAATAGCCAAAGCGCCGAAGAAACTTATAACGCACTCAATAAATACGCAATTCATTTGAATGCACAAGCGAAGAAAGGTAAGCTAGACCCTGTTATTGGAAGAGATGAGGAGATTCGAAGGGTGCTTCAGATATTGTCAAGAAGAACTAAAAACAATCCAATATTAGTTGGTGAACCTGGCGTGGGTAAAACTGCAATTGCAGAAGGCCTGGCGCATCGAATAGTTTCTGGTGATGTACCTGAAAACTTGAAATCGAAGGAATTGTACTCTCTTGATATGGGGGCACTTATTGCGGGTGCAAAGTACAAGGGAGAATTTGAAGAGCGTTTAAAAGCGGTGGTCAAGGAAGTCACAAATTCAGAAGGCTCCATAGTGTTGTTTATTGATGAAATTCACACCTTGGTAGGCGCTGGTGGTGGCCAAGGGGCAATGGATGCTGCTAATATTCTAAAACCTGCATTGGCAAGAGGTGAATTAAGAGCTATCGGTGCAACTACTTTGGATGAATATCAAAAGTATTTTGAAAAAGATAAAGCCCTGGAGCGCCGGTTTCAAATGGTGATGGTAGACGAACCTAATGTTGAGGATGCCATTAGTATTTTAAGGGGATTAAAGGAGAAATATGAAACGCACCATAAAGTGCGTATTCAAGATAGCGCCATTATCTCAGCAGTAGAGTTGAGTACCCGTTACATTTCTGATCGCTTTTTACCGGATAAAGCTATTGACTTAATTGATGAAGCTGCGGCTAAGCTTAGGATTCAGATAAATTCTATGCCCGAGGAATTGGACGAGGTAGAGCGCAAGATTCGCCAACTAGAAATTGAGCGAGAAGGAATAAAACGAGAAGGTGATAAGCAAAAGTTGACTTCCTTAAAAGAGGAAATTGCTAACCTTTCGGAGCAGCGCGATCAATTGAAAGCCAAGTGGGAAGGAGAGAAGCAAGTAATTGATGGTACTCAACACGTTAAAGAGCAAATTGAGCAATTGAAATTTGCGGCACAACAAGCAGAACGCGATGGCGATTTTGGTAAGGTAGCAGAAATTAGATATGGTAAACTCTCTGAAGCAGAGGATAGCCTTAAAAAATTTGAAGCACAATTGGCTGAATTACAAGCCAGCGGTTCGCAAATGGTAAAAGAAGAAGTAGATTCGGAGGACATTGCTGAAATTATTGCAAAATGGACAGGAATTCCCGTTTCTAAAATGATTCAGAGCGAAGCTGAAAAGTTGTTGCATTTGGAAGATGAATTGCATAAAAGAGTTGTTGGGCAAGAAGAGGCGATTGTTGCGGTTGCAGATGCCGTTCGCAGAAGCAGAGCTGGACTTTCCGATACAGAAAAGCCATTAGGTTCTTTCTTGTTTTTAGGCACTACAGGAGTCGGGAAAACGGAATTAGCAAAAGCGCTAGCTGAGTTTCTATTCGATCATGAAGGAGCTTTGACTAGAATTGACATGAGTGAATACCAAGAGCGACATTCAGTAAGTCGTTTGGTGGGGGCGCCTCCAGGTTATGTTGGGTATAATGAAGGTGGGCAATTAACGGAAGCCGTGCGCAGAAAGCCTTACTCAGTGATTCTATTGGATGAAATTGAAAAGGCGCATCCAGATGCTTTCAATATCTTACTGCAAGTGCTGGATGACGGTCGCTTGACGGATAATAAAGGGCGCGTAGCGAATTTCAAAAACACGATTATCATCATGACTTCTAATTTGGGAAGTGAATTGATTCGAGACAATTTTGAAAAGGCAGATGTTGTTGATGACTTGTTGTTTGAAACCACAAAAATGGATGTGCTCGCTTTTGTTAAAAAGAGCCTAAAACCAGAGTTTGTAAACCGTATTGATGAAACCATCATGTTTACACCTTTGACTAAAGACGATATTCGAGCAATTATTCGAATTCAGCTTAAAGGACTGGATAAGATATTGAAAAACAGAAATATAAGCATGACGGCCTCGGATGAAGTTATCGATCATTTGGCTGATTTAGGTTATGATCCGCAATATGGAGCAAGGCCCGTGAAACGGGTAATTCAAAAAGAAGTGCTCAATGAGCTTTCTCGTAACATTTTAGCGGGGAAAGTGGAAGATGGAGACACTATTATTCTGGACGAATTTGATGGGAAATTTGTGTTTCGTAAACCGACAGAGCAGGTTCATTAATCACAAGTAGATATCAAGAAAGAGCTGTGGGTAAACCTCAGCTCTTTCTGTATACAGGGTGTTTTGAGTCGTATTTTTGCAGGGTAGTGAAGCTAATGAAAATTTATATCGTTTTATTGTTTGGGTTGTTTGCATGCACTGAATCTAAAGCGCAGTTTAACCTGAATAGTGGTACGCAATGGAAGGTAAATGGTTCAGCTGCCCCAGGTTGGTTAGCTCCTGATTTTAATGATGCTTCATGGGTTAACGCGACCTCACCTCATACAAACATGACTGGTGGATTACTGCCTTTTCCAGGAACCAATTCAATGTGGATTAGCCCATATGCTGGCTCAGATTCAGTGTTTTGCCGATATTCATTTGAATTGAGATCAAACTGTATAGACGTCACTCCTTTCGAGATTAAAGGAGATGATGGTTACATAATTTTTGTAAATGGAGTTGAAATTTTTCGAAGACTAACATCTGCAACTGGTGCACGGAATGTTCCGGGGTGGGGACCCGGGTTGTTCAAAATTGGTAGAAACGTAGTTTGTATAATTGGAATAAACGGAAAGGTTTCTTCTGGAGTTGGACCGCATTTTTTAAATTGTAAAGGGCGAATTAACTACACTTCAGGGCCTATTATTGATTTAGGAGCGGATAAATTTGTTTGTGAGGGAGATAGTACGTTAGTTACTGTAAATCACCAATACCAGCGTTACAATTGGAGTGATGGTCAATCGACTAGGACCGCACAATTTACCAACAAGGGGAAGTATTGGTGCACTGCTCGTGATACTGCTGGGTGCGCTTGGGTGGATACGGTTGAAGTAGAAACGTATAAAGTGAAGCCACTTGATTTAGGTCCTGACACCAGTATGTGCGAAGGAGATCAAGCTACCTTTAATGCCGACCCTGATGGTTCTTATGAAAGTTATAAATGGAGTACCAACGATACTACCCAAACAATAACCATAGGGTATCAAGACTTGTTCAGCGTAACGGTTACGGATAAAAATGGGTGTACTACTTCGGATGCTAGAAAAACGCGTGTATTTGTTTCAGGTACCGCGGTTAATTTAGGAGAGGATACTATTCTTTGTAAAGGTGATAGTTTAAAACTCGAAGCATTTTTTCCTCAATCCAGATATGAGTGGAGTGATGGAACTAGGGATAGCAGTTTTTTGATTACAAGGGCTGGAAACTATGAAGTAACGGTAACTAATTTTTGCGGTGAAGCAATTGATGAAATTGCGGTTCAATACATCAACGAATTGAACGTAGATCTAGGTGAGGACCTATACTTATGTAGCAACCTTGAATTAGAAATAGGTCAAGTTGTGCCACGTGCTGTATTTTACAAATGGAATACTGGCGATACAACTGCAAAGTTAAAAACAACCGCTCCAGGGATTTACCATGTTGAGGTAGTTGACTTTTGCGGAAATCAAGGAGAAGATGTTGTTGAAATTATCAAAGGCTTAGATCCAGGTACAATTATTCCAACCGCTTTCTCGCCGAATAATGATGCTTTAAACGAGACTTGGAGAACCTATGTACGTCCAAAAAGCTACTTCAATGTCAAGGTAATTGACCAGTGGAGTAGGGTTGTTTTTGAAAGTGATAATCATCTGGAAGAATGGGATGGAACTAACGAAGGCGGCCCATTACCAATTGGAAAGTACATATATACTGTTCAATGGGATGAGTGCGAAAACCAAGAACAAACTGCGCAGGGCGAAGTGCATATCGTCCGCTAACTAAGGTACAACTATACGAAGGGTATTTGTCGTAGTACTAGATTGAGATTCTAAAAAATATATTCCAGAAGTAAGTTGGTCCTGACTAAAATCCTCCATTTCAATAAGCAGTTCGTTTTCGTTTGATTCTAAAACTCTATTCGTTAATTCATTTCCTAGCATATCAATTAAACGCAAGGTTAATTTTGTTTTGTGTGCTTTAACTTTCAAAAGCGATGCATTGGTCAAAGGATTTGGGTAGATCTCAACAGAAGTTTCACTCAGCAGGCTTCTACTGTAAACGGAAACGTTAGAGCCTCCTCCATTATTACTGGTGTCAGCAGCTGTAGGGTAGAACCTTAGACTGTCCATGTAAATTGCTGGATTTGGAACACTATTGTTTACCGGTGCACTTCCAATGGCTTGAACCACACCGAAGTTTTCAATTACCTTACCGAATACAGGATGTTTAGAAGGAAGCGGAGCTTTATTATAATCTAATCGGGTATTATTTATGAGATTAATAAAGAACTGCGTGTTACCAGAATTAACTCGCCCTGTATTAGCCATTGAAATTGTTCCTTGAACATTGCTCAATGAATCGTGGAACTCATCCTGAATGTTTGGCTTTGTAGCTCCATTTCCACCTTGAATCATAAAATTATTTATAACCCTATGAAACGTAACGCCATCGTAATATTTTTCTTGTACTAAGTCCTTGAAGTTTCCTGTTGTAATAGGAGCTAAGCTATCTTCCAACTCAACAATAAAATCGCCTAATGTGGTATAGAATTTAACTTGCGTTTGCGAATAGCCGCAATAAACGGTTGTTACAATTAGTAAGGTAAGTAGTATGTTTTTCATAGCTGTAGATTTAATTCCAAATGTAAGGGATAAATTTTAATAGGCTAAATACAAGCGTAGTTCGCAATAGAGCAAAAAAAAGCACCTCAGATGAGGTGCTTTTTACAAATTATAGTTTGAAAATTCTATCGTTTAATAAACTGTATAGTTTCTGAAGCCCCTTTATCATTATTCAATTTCATAAAGTAGACACCATTTTGTAAGTCAACTATACTTACTGTTTCAATTGATTCACTTTGAATGCTTTTAATAACACTCCCGTCTATCGACACTATTTGAATTGAAGTTACTGGGGAGTCGCTAGTGATGTTAATTTCCTCAGAAGCTGGGTTAGGGAAGAGGTGAAGTTTATTTTTTGAGAATTCCACCAAAGAAGTTAGGTCACCATCAACCACAGTAATAGAAGGTGAAGTTTCACAGCCATTAGCATCAGTAATTGTGCAAGTATAGACTCCTTCACAAAGATTTGACAAGGTAGAGTCTGTAGCTCCATTACTCCAATTAAAGCTGTAATTCGGAGTACCACCAGAAACCGCTAATACGATACTTTCGTCACAGGTAGAATCGTTACTTGTAGATTGGTACAAAGTGTCTGCTATTAATGCTGTGGGTTCTGTTAGGCTCGAAGAGTCAAGAGCAGTACAACCATTAGCATCGGTTACCGTAAGCGTATAGAATACATTCGCAACAAGTTTATCTGAAATGGAATCGCTGCTTCCATTTGACCAATTGAAAGAATATGGTTTAGTTCCGCCGTTAACAATTCCTCTAATTTGTCCGCTTGAATCTCCAAAGCAGTCCAGATTCTTGTCACTAAGAGATAGAGAAGGAGAGTTAGCATCATCAATCGTTACCATTTGAGTTGCCGAACATTGCATTGAATCTGTAACGGTAACTGAATAAGACCCTTTAGATAAGCCAATTGCACTATCTAGAGTCGAGCCATTATCCCAGTTGTATGAATATGGAGCAGCTCCGCCAACTGGATTTAAAACCTTAGCTGAACCAATTGATTGGTTGCATTTATCGTCAGTTGTTGAGGTCGTAAATGAAATTTTATTGTTTTGAGCACTTACCATTATGGATTTAGTTGCACTGCAACCAGCTCCGTCACTTATTGTAACTGAATAACTTCCTGCACTTAGACTATCAATTGAAGAGGCAATTTTGTTATTACTCCATATAAAAGAAGGCTTACCTACAACATTTGCAATATTTGAAACGAAGGCCTCTCCCCACCCATTATTACAAAACTCTGGATTTGAAGTTATGTTGAAAGTAATATTCGATCCACTAGTTGAAATTACTGCAGTGTCATTAATAGAACAGCCATTATTATCTGTTATGGTTATGATATAAGAGCCCGCTTTTAAGTTAACAGCAGTATCGTTAGAAACGCTTATTCCAGCAGGCCAAGCGACTGAATAAGGAGATTTTCCTCCAGATACATTGGGAAGAGCCCAGCCTGTACTATCTTGACAAATAGAGGCGCTAAGGTTAAATCTATTGCTAATTGCTGACGGTGCACTAAGTTTAACTGTCTTTGCTAACTCATTGCTGCTGTTATCGGTTACCGTTACAGTGTAAGTGCCTGGACCTAAATTTACAAGAGAATCTGCAGTTGAAGTTGAATCACTCCATTTATAGGTATAAGGACCTCCAGCTCCACCACTAATGTTTTTAAGAATGATTTTACCGTCATTATTACCAACACAAGAGATTGAGCTGCTATCAGTGGTAAATGAAATGAGGTTAAGTGCGGTAATAGACTTAGTGGTGGCATATGTTTTATCGTTGCTATTTCCACCATCTCCATTGGCTGATACTCCAGCTCCATAAATAGTAACAGAACCTACGTTGGTTGTTGGAGCTGTCCATGTTACTCCGTAGCTGCTGGTGCTAGAAGATGAGCTATGTCTGGCATAAGGTCTGCCGCCGGAAGTTGTTGTATTAAATCCAGTTCCAGAAAAACTACCTGCACCCGTTGAAGTGTTGGAGGCTTGCACAGCAGTTATTTCAAAACCGTAAATTGAGCCCCCAGTGAGAGCAGTTGTTATGGTATATGTTTTTCCGGGGTAATAGGAGGAAGGTCCAGTTATAGACATGCTTCCACCAGAAGGATTTAGTGACCCATTGTGGCAGCCGGTGCAATTTGAACCCGTTCGGTTAGTTCGGTCTATGGGAGGGTTAGAGGAGTAATTGAGGTTTATTAGACCAATTACAGCTATCGCGATCAAAGTGATTGATCTAAGTACTTTTCTTTTCATGGTGTAAATGTGTTGTGGGGATTTAATCCGTATGTTTCAGTTAACGGCTAATTTTGCCAATACGTTGGCTTTTCAATCTTGTCTTTAGTGTCTATTTTAATTGTTCAATTCCTTTATAAATGGAAAAAGCTTTTTTGTTCTCTTTTTCAGCGTAAGAAAGAGCAGCTTTTAAGCTCCTTGACCCTTTTTGGCAGATGAAAATTGGGGTGCAATTGGAGTTTAAATGGCCTTCATTAAAGGTGCTCAAAGGTAAATTTATTCCTCCAATATTATGCTTTTCGTACTCTTCAATTTCTCTAACGTCCACCAACGCGTACTTTGAATCTTTGAGTAGTTCTTTTGCCTCTATGTAGCTAATTTCAGAAACCAAAGGGGAGTAACCGCAGAAGTATTCGTAATTCTCAAGTAAATCAGTAATAATTGAATGTTCTGTATCCTTTTCAAATTCTATGACTTGCTGAGAATTATTAAGTGCGTTTATGCAAAGTAGTTTTCCGCTCAGCGGCTCACCGATTCCAGCGATTACTTTTATAGCTTCTAAGGCTTGATAATTCCCGATAATACCAGGCAATACACCTAATACTCCAATCTCACTGCAAGAAGGTACGCTTCCAGCGTTTGGCGGTTCAGGAAAGAGGCAACGATAGGTTGGGCCGTTTTGATAATTAAACACACTTACTTGTCCTTCGAATTTAAAAATACTTCCGTGTATTAAAGTTTTTCCAGTAATTACTGCAGCGTCATTGCATAAATATCGAGTGGCAAAATTGTCTGTACCATCAACTATAACGTCGTATCTTGAAAATAAATCCAACGCGTTCTTGTTCGATAAATAGCAAGGGAAGGCTTCAATTTGGATTAAATCGTTCTGTAACCGAAGTCTATCAACTGCTACTTCAGCTTTGTTGCTTCCAATATCCGATACATTAAACAAGACTTGTCGCTGTAAATTAGAAACATCAACTTGATCGCCATCAATTACTCCGATAGAGCCAACTCCTGCCGCAGTTAAATACTGTAGGGTAGGAGCCCCTAATCCTCCTGCTCCAACTACTAAAACTTTTGCTTTTTTGAGTTTTAATTGCGCTTCTTCGCCAAACTGTGGGAGTATAATATGTCTGTCGTAGCGCTCTCTTTCTGCGTTACTAAGCATGTTGTTCTTGCTTGGGTTTTGCTTTATTCCATAATGCAGCGTCCCAATCTTTCCAAATTGGTTCATAGCCAGCATTCAGGATCATATCGGCAATTTCTTTAGGGCTTCGTGTATCGTCAATTTCAAATTGCTCTAGAGATTCAGGCTCTACTGCATAGCCACCTGGGTTTGTTTTGGAACCAGCACTGGTGCTTGTAATTCCTAATTTAATAACGTTGTTTCTGAATTTTGCTGATTCTCGAGTGGAGAGACTTAGTTCAACTTCTTCATTTAATAATCGGTAGGCACAAATGAGTTGGACCAATTCACGATCTGAAATTTCAACTTTGGGCTGAAGTTCTCCTTCATGCGGACGTAATCTAGGAAAAGAGATAGAATACTTGGTTTGCCAATACAGGCGCTCTAAGTAATCTAAATGCAAAGCGGTAAAAAAACTGTCAACTCGCCAGTCCTCGAGTCCAATTAAACTGCCAATTCCAATTTTGTGTACACCTGATTTACCGAGTCGGTCTGGGGTTTCTAATCGATAATCAAAATTTGATTTTTTTCCCTTTGGGTGATGCTTCTTGTATTCAGCTCTGTGGTAGGTTTCTTGGTAAACTAAAACGGTGTTCAAACCATAAGGAGTCAACGCTTCATAATCTTCTTGGTCCAGCGGTTGAACTTCAATTGCAATGTGTGAAAAATGGGGTTGAATAAGCTGTATGGCATTTTTGAAATACTCAACGCCTACTTTGGTGTTGGCTTCTCCCGTTACTAGCAAAATATGGTCAAACCCCAGTTTTTTTATCGCTTTTACTTCGTCTAAAATCTCCGTATCGGTAAGTGTTCTTCGTGGAATTTTATTGGTGAAGCTGAATCCGCAATAGGTGCAAATATTTTGACACTCGTTCGACAAATACATCGGAACGTACATTTGAATCGTTTTCCCAAACCGTTTTTGAGTGCGCTCGTGACTCAACCTTGCCATTTGCTCTAAGCAGGGAGCCGCAGCTGGAGAGATAAGTGCTTTAAAATCTTCAAGGTTTCGGTTATTCTTTTCCAATGCACGCTCCACATCTGCAGCGGTTTTACTGTAGATAGAATCTTTAGTGCTGTCCCAATCGTAGGTATCGAAAAGTGTTTTAAAGCTCATGTTATAGTTCGTCTAAGAATGAAGTAAAAGGGCTACTGGCATTGGCTCCCGACCTGCTTGCTCCTAATTTTGCTTCATAGGCCATTCTACCAGCTTCAGTTGCCATTTTAAAGGCAATAGCCATTTCGATAGGGTTATCAGAAACTGCAATCGCTGTGTTAACTAATACTGCATCAGCACCCATTTCCATAGCTTTTGCTGCATCGGAGGGTGCTCCGATTCCCGCGTCAACAATAACAGGAACAGTACTCTGCTCAATTATTATCTCTAAAAAGTCAGATGTTCTTAAGCCTTTATTACTACCAATAGGAGCGCCTAATGGCATTACAGCAGCGCTTCCAACATCTTCTAATCGCTTGCAAAGCACTGGGTCAGCATGTATGTAAGGGAGAACAATAAAGCCTAATTTAACAAGTTCCTCAGTAGCTTTTAATGTTTCAATAGGATCGGGCAATAAATACTTTGGATCTGGATGAATTTCTAGTTTCAGCCAGTTGGTTTCAAGTGCCTCGCGAGCTAATTCAGCGGCGAAGATGGCTTCCTTTGCGTTACGCACTCCCGAAGTGTTTGGCAGCAAAGAAATGTGATTGGCCGATAAATAATGCAGCATTTTATCTTGTTCATTGTTTAAGTCAACTCGTTTTAATGCTACGGTTACCAATTCGGAACCAGAAGCAATAATTGCTTCCCCCATTAACTCAGAGGATTTGAACTTACCTGTACCGGTAAACAATCGGCTATTAAACTCTTTATCAGCTATTCGTAACATGCGTGTTTTGCTTATTTGTTTGCAATTCAGATTGAAAACTTTGCCTAGTTGCTTTCCAATTGTTGCTATGAATTAATGCTCCAGAAACTGCAATTCCAGCAACTCCTGTATTGATTAATGCTTTGACGTCTTCTACTTGAATTCCACCTATGGCAACTAGGGGGATGTTTATGTTTTTCGACTTCATTTGATCGGAAATTGACTGGTAACCAGAGATGCCTAATTCTGGACTTAGCTTTTGTTTTGTTGTCGTAAAACGATAAGGACCTAATCCTATATAATCAGCTCCAGCTTCGTAAGCAGAATATACATCTTCTATCGTGTTGCAGGTGGCTCCAATTAAAAGCTTTCCTTGAGTTAGTGCCTTTGCAGAAGCTATCGGCATGTCTTTTTTTCCCAAATGACAAGCGTCTACTTTACATTGTAATGCTATATGTAAATGATCGTTGATACAAAGTAATACGCCAAATTCTGAAGTAATCGCGCGGGCTTCTTTTGCCAATTCTTTGATTTCTTCTTTACTGTGCGCTTTAATACGAACTTGTATCCATTCAACGCCTGCTTCGCAAGCTTTTCGAACTTGCTCCAGCTGCACTGCGCTTTCGTCTGAATGGGTTATAAACATTAGGTTCTTGAACATCTCTTGTTATTGATAGTGATAGGCTAGGAGTGTTTTATTGCTTTCCAATACCTTTTCAATGTATCGTTTGCTTTTTAATAATACCAAATGCATTGGAAAGTCTAACGCTATATTACTAGCTAATGCCGTTGAGAGTATACACCCTGACCCATGTTTTGGGGTGTAGGTTCCTGCTTTTGGATTCAACTTTTTAACCCCACTCTTATCAGCAAAATAATCGACTCCAATTTTGTCTTTATTGTGGCCGCCGGTTAGATAAATGTTTGTTTTGGTTCTTAATAAATCTAAGGAGTCTTCAAGGTTTACTAAATTTGATAACCAACTCAATTCAATTGAATTAGGAGTGATTATTGAAATCTTTGGTAGAATATTGTTGTAGTCTGTTTTTGAATCAAAATCAAAGAACGAAGTATTGTCGCTAGCCTTTAAAACGGGATCCCAAATGACCGTTGCTTTTGGCCAATACTTCGTTGTTATTTCAATTACATGAGTTAGCATTTCCACATTATGAACTATGCCAATTTTTATGGCTTTAAACTCAATATGCTTTAAGGCTTCGCATTGCGCTTGAATAAACTTATGGGATAGCCAATTTACTTCTATTACCTTATCTTCTCGCTGTGCAGTATTTGCTGTTAATACTGCCATACCGTAACATCGCAAACGCTCAGCTGTTTTGATATCCGCCAAAACACCCGCCCCACCAGTAGGGTCAAATCCTCCAATCGTTAATACAAAAGGTCTTGAGGGTTTCATAGTGCAGCTGTGAGTTGAGTAGCAGATTGAATTCTTTTAAAATTCTGAAGTGGCTCACCTGTCGAATGCCAAATTCCGCCCAAACAGGCAGCGCCATCAAACCCAAATTCTCTTGCTTTGGCAATGGTAGAAGCATCGACTCCGCCTAATGCTATTATTTTAGTTTCCCGATCTGGTGGAATTCTATCTAAATCTGGATTAGCGGCGTAATTTTCTTTAGAAATACTTTCGAATACAGGGCTCAAAGTACAGGAGTTTATACGTCCATCAATTTGCTTGAACTCCTCCAAATTATGCACCGATACGGAGTCACAGCTTTGCAATTTACCTTGAATTACAGCAAACTGGAACTGTAGGTGCAATTTGCACCCAAATTCTTGCGCCAATTTTCTATTGTAATGCACATAAACTTTGTCTCTGAATTCTGCAGGAATAGAAGAGAGGTAGGTGCGAATTGACTCAACACTTGAATGCGGTTTGCGCACATGAAACCGCTCTAAACCTGCAGTGAAAAGGTCCAATACTAATTCAAGCTCGTTTGGGTAATCCTTTTCAGGAGAGAAAACGGCTATTTCAAAAGGCATATCGTTAGAGATAAAGTTCACTCCCTTTTTTCTTGAAAGTTTCGCTCATTTCAGCCATTCCTTCTTCTAGAACTTTATCGCCTTCTTCTAATCCTTTTTCAGCTGCATACTTTCTTACGTCTTGCGTAATTTTCATACTGCAAAAATGCGGTCCACACATTGAGCAAAAGTGAGCAATCTTAGCACCTTCAGCAGGTAGCGTCTCATCGTGATATTCTCTTGCCGTATCTGGATCTAAGGATAAATTAAATTGATCTGCCCAACGGAATTCAAATCGAGCTTTACTCAATGCATTGTCTCTATGCTGGGCACCCGGGTGCCCTTTTGCTAAATCTGCAGCATGTGCCGCAAGTTTGTAGGTAATTACACCATCCTTAACGTCTTTCTTGTTTGGTAATCCTAAGTGTTCTTTTGGAGTTACATAACACAACATTGCTGTTCCAAACCAACCAATCATAGCTGCCCCAATTGCAGAAGTTATATGATCATAACCTGGAGCAATATCAGTAGTCAAAGGTCCTAAGGTATAAAAAGGAGCTTCGCCACATACTTCCAGTTGCTTGTCCATATTTTCCTTAATCATATGCATTGGCACATGACCAGGTCCTTCAATCATGGTTTGAACGTCATGCTTCCAAGCAATTTTTGTCAACTCGCCCAGGGTTTCTAATTCACCAAATTGCGCAGCATCATTTGCATCTGCAATACTTCCTGGCCTAAGTCCATCTCCTAAAGAGAAAGCAACATCGTATGCCTTCATGATTTCACAGATTTCTTCGAAATGGGTATACAAGAAATTTTCTTTGTGATGTGCCAAACACCATTTAGCCATAATTGACCCACCTCGTGAAACGATACCTGTAACACGTTTAGCCGTTAACGGAACGTATCTCAATAAAACTCCGGCGTGAATAGTGAAGTAATCAACTCCCTGTTCGGCTTGCTCTATCAATGTGTCTCGATACAATTCCCATGTTAGGTCTTCTGCTTTTCCGTTTACTTTTTCTAGTGCTTGATAAATTGGGACCGTTCCAATTGGAACTGGAGAATTACGGATAATCCATTCACGCGTTTCGTGAATATTCGCTCCTGTACTTAAATCCATAATGTTATCGGCACCCCATCGGCAAGCCCATACCGCTTTTTCAACTTCTTCTTCAATACTTGAAGAAACCGCAGAGTTTCCAATATTAGCATTGATTTTCACCAAGAAGTTACGTCCAATAATCATTGGCTCGCTTTCTGGGTGATTGATGTTGTTTGGTATGATAGCTCGACCCGCTGCTATTTCGTCTCGCACAAATTCAGGTGTAATTCTTCCTTTTGGCGTATTTGCTCCAAAACTTTGCCCCGGATGCTGCATGTCCATTTCTGTGACCTGCTCTATACGTTGGTTTTCTCGAATAGCAATGTATTCCATTTCTGGAGTAATGATGCCTTTTCTTGCATAATGCAATTGCGATACATTTTTTCCTTTTTTCGCACGCAATGGCTTGCGAATATGCTCAAAACGCAAATGATCTAAAGAAGTATCACTGAAACGCTCACGACCATATTCAGAAGTCTGACCATCCAATTCTTCAACATCACCTCGGTTTCTAATCCACTCATCTCTAACAAGCGGCAAGCCTTTCTTTATATCAATTTCAATATTGGGATCGGTATAAGGGCCACTGGTGTCATATATAGTGACGGGAGCGTTAGTTGTTTTTTTGTTGTTGAACGAATCGTTTGTATCTTCCAGCGATACTTCGCGCATGGCAACTTTTACATCGTGTAATTCGCCACGAACAAATACTTTTTTCGAGCAAGGAAATGGAGCTCTGCTTATTACTTCTTCCTTAGGTGCATTGTCTTTCTTCATAATTTATCCTCCTTGAGTAGCTTTAATAATCGTGATTTTGTCCCTTTCAGAAAGGGGAGTGGTCGCCCATTTAGTTTTGGAAACCACCTTGTTGTTTAAGGCAATTGCAATTCCTTTTTGTTCTATCAAATTCAACTTATTCAATAGATCAGAAATCGAACTTTCGTTTTGAACTTGAGTAGCAGAATTATTTACAATTACCTCCATTTAATCTTAAGTTTTTTCGGAGGAGAAGCCGCGAATGCAGCAACATGAATGACTTTTCCCTCCGCCGGTACTAACCGAATCAAGTGTTAAGAGTATTTCTCAGTCGATAAATCGACACCCCTAAAGTCTTTGCTCAAATGTAAATAAAGGATTTGGGTTACAGCGCTGAAGGCTTGTTAAATGTTTGTTGGTTAATTTTAGATTGAAATGGGCTTTACTGAGACTAAAGACGTTTAGCTGCTATAGCACTTCTAACGGAGCCGTATTTATTGAGCAGCTTATTTGCTTGCTCATAACCAACTCCTAATCCTTCCATAACCATTTTAGTTCCGCGATCAACCAATTTGTTATTACTGAGTTGCATATCCACCATTCGATTTCCTTTTACTCTTCCAAGCTGAATCATGCAAGCTGTTGAAATCATATTCAAGACTAATTTTTGTGCAGTTCCAGATTTCATGCGAGTACTTCCCGTAACGAATTCAGGGCCAACCAATACTTCAATTGGATGGTCGGAAACCTTGCTCAAAGGTGAGTTTGGGTTACAAGCGATGCAACCCGTAGGAATGTTGTTTTTTTGACAAGTTTCTAAAGCGCCAATCACATAAGGAGTAGTTCCACTTGCTGCTATTCCGATAACAAAGTCGTTTGAGTTGATTTTATATTCTTGTAAGTCTTCCCAACCTTGATGAGTATCGTCTTCAGCAAATTCAACAGCCTTTCGAATTGCTGAATCTCCACCTGCAATAATTCCGATAACTAAATTATGGTCTACGCCAAAAGTAGGTGGACATTCTGATGCGTCAACAATTCCTAGCCGACCGCTTGTTCCAGCTCCCATGTAAAATAATCGTCCACCTTTTTTAAGTTGCCCCGTTGCTTTTACAATTAGGCGTTCAATGTTATCAAGTTCTTTTGAAATTGCTGTTGGAACGCTTTGGTCTTCTTGATTGATTCCTTCAATGATCTGTTTAATCGAAAGTTGTTCTAGATTGTCATGGTTCGAAGTTGATTCAGTAATTCTGTCGTTTGCCATAAGTGTTCAATTTCTGTCAAAATCAAAGTTAGAATACCCTTACTTTTAGCATCCGATAAATAAAAATCTTTATACAATACATTATGTTAAGAGTGTCTTGCTTCTTTTTTGGATTAATCCTCACAATAAATACCTTGGCTCAAGAGACAATGAGTACTAAACTCAATAATTGGGCAAGAAGCGCTGAAAGAAATTCAACGGAACAGATATGGTTGCAATTTGATGCTCAACTGGATTACGAAACTTTGGATAAGGACTTTAGATCAAAAAACTATTCTTTGGAGCAGAGGGCTCAAGCTGTTTTATCGGCATCAAAAGCTTTACATCTATCATCTATGGTCCAAATGGAAAAATGGATTAAAAAGCATCAAATAAACGAAGACTTTTGGTTAGGAAATTCGGCCATTGTGCAGCTTTCCAAAAACGAAGTGTTTGAGTTAAGTGCAAATCCCCAGGTTAAATGGATGGAACTGACTTCCGAAAATCAGATTGTTGTGGAAGAGGTAGAAATGGAAAACTCTAGCTCTGATAAAGAGGCAATAAATGGAGCAGAATTAGGATTGCTTGCGATAAATGCCCATAAAATGTGGTCGAGAGGCTACACTGGTAAAGGTAGAAAGGCACTTATTATTGATACCGGTATTTGGCCCAATCACCCTTCTATTGCTGATGCATGGGAAGGTAATAGGAAGCCTACGCAGGAGAGTTGGTATGGCTTTGATAGTCCAATACCAAAAGATAAAGGGAACAGTCATGGAACGCATGTTACCGGAACTGTTTTAGGTCTAGATCCTAAAAACAAAGACACCGTTGGAGTAGCGTTTGATGCTACTTTTATGGCAGCCGATCCAGTAGCAACGAGGACAAGTGAGCGAAAGGGGCTTTTCTACACTGTAAGGGCTTTTGAATGGGTGTTAGATCCTAATAATGGTATTCCATCTTCATACAAATTACCCGATGTAATCAATAATTCTTGGGGACGTTCCACCGAAGACACACCAGACATTTGCACCAATCCATTTGGAGATGCAGTTGCTGCTTGTCAATTGGCTGGAATAGCTGTGGTTTGGAGTGCGGGCAATAATGGGCCAGGAGTAAATACGATTGGTGCTCCAGCCACCATTACCCGAAATCCTTATTTAGTATTTACTGTTGGAGCTATCAATGGTAATAACTCAAGTTATCCAATTGCAGGGTTTAGTAGCCGAGGACCAAGCTATTGTGCAAAAGCTGGAATTGACAGTATAAAACCTGAAGTTGTTGCACCTGGAGTAGCTGTTCGTTCTGCAGTTGGTCAAGACGCTTATGCCAGCTATCAAGGAACTTCTATGGCAGGGCCGCATGTGGCTGGTGCTGTTTTGCTTTTGAAAGAAGCATTCCCCAGTTTACCTGGGCAAGATATTTTAGAAGCGCTTTATTTAACCGCAACTGATTTAGGCCCAATGGGTGAAGATATTGCTTATGGCAACGGAATTATTAACGTCGATAGTGCTTTTTTGTGGTTGTCTTCAAAGCATGTCGCAAGTATGCCTTTAGATTACTCACAAGATGTTAGTATTGAACTAGTTTCTCTTTCCGATAGTGGGATTAGTTGTGCAAATGAGATAGAGGCAGAGTTTAAAATTATAAATCATAGTGATTCAGTAATTAATAGAGATTCGCTGTTAATAGTTTCTTACACTGAGCTTGGGCATGAGGGAAATGTGCAAGGACCAAATAGATTAACTCAAGACATAAACCCAGGCGATTCGGTAATTATCAAGGTTAAGTTTTTCAATGCTACTAATCAAACAACTCAATTTGCGGTTAAAATTGAAAAAGGTTTACCAGAAAACAACAACCCGTTTAATGATAGGGCATATGCAACATGGAAGAGTGTTGGAATTGATAGAATTCCATTTACAGATGATTTTGCCAATAAAACCGATAATTGGCTTATTGACAATCCGGACAATGATCAAACCTGGAATGTACGAGTGTATCAAGAAGATAATGGCTTAAAGCAGGCTTTGCAGCTGGAATACTACAATATCAACCAACGGACAGATCAACAAGATTTTCTATTATCACCAAAGCTATTGCTTGATGGAAATGAGCAGATTCAACTTTCCTTTGATTACGCATATACCTCAAAAATACGCACCATTTTTAAAGATTCTTTAGCAGTAGAAGTAACCAATAGCTGTAATTCAAATTGGAAAAATGTTTTGGGAAAAGGTGGCGATAATCTGGCAACAGTTAAGGATACTACCGCTCTTTATGTTCCTGAAAAGAACGATTGGGAAAGCGTGAGCATTGATTTGTCGGCTTACGAGAATGCCGAATATTTACAAATTCGATTTGTTGGTGTAAATGACTTTGGTAATAACCTTTACATCGATAATGTTGCAGTAACTGCTTTGCAGCCCGCGAGTTTAGATCCTTTGCAGGACAGGAACGAAATTTCAGTTTTTCCTAATCCGACAAAGAAACTCATTGAATTAGAGGGAGATATATCTGTGTTTGAGAATATTCGATTAATTGACCTTACCGGCAGAATCGTACTTGATTTGGATATCAGCCAAGCGATTGATGTTTCTAAACTTAAAAAAGGGGTTTATGTGTTAGAGCTTCTTGGAACTGATGCTGTGTATAAAACCAAAATTGTAAAAGAATAGTGGAACCGCTTAAAAACCTAGTCAATAAGGAGCTTATTGAAGCTAATGCTGCGGAGTTGGAAAAGCAGTTAAGTCAGTTTAATGCTAAGAAATTTAAAACTCATGTGCTTAACACAGAATGGGAGCAACGCGAGTTAATGGATAGAATCCATTGTGTTGCTGAAGCAATCCAACTAAGTGCTGAAGGTTCTTTCAATGAAGTGGTAACGGGTTTAGAAAAAGCAGCACCGAATCTTCCGTCAGGATTCGAACAAATCATTTTTCCGGCATACATTAAGTTATTCGGTTTAGAGCATTTCGAGCGCTCCCTTATGGCTTTGGAGTGTTTGACTCAATATTCTACCGGTGAGTTTGCAATTCGACCATTTTTAAAGGCTTATCCTGAAAAAACAATGGCACAAATGCTAGAATGGAGCAAGCACAAAAATGAATACGTGCGCCGTTTTTCTAGTGAAGGTTGCAGGCCAAGGTTGCCATGGGGTGGCAATCTACCAGATTTCATTAAGGACCCTGAGCTTATTTTTCCCATTCTTAAAAATCTCAGAAATGATGAAAGTCTATATGTGAGAAAGAGTGTTGCAAATAATCTAAATGATATTTCAAAAGACCACCCAGAAACCGTTTTGAGAATAGCTGAATGTTGGTTAAACGAAAACAAACAAAACAGCACTTGGATTGTAAAACATGGTCTAAGAAGTTTATTAAAACAAGCGCATCCAAAAGCATTGGAGTTGTTTGGTTATGGAAATCCAAAGGCGATTGAAATAATAGGACTTGAATTGTCAACTCATAAACCTGCTATGGGTGATACTTTTCAGTTTCAGTTTGAATTGAATAATCCTATTGGAAAGCATCAGAAACTGAGGCTAGAGTACCTTATAGATTTTAAAAAGAAAAATGGATCTTCTAAAAAAGTGTTTCAGCTATCCGAATTTGTTTTGGGAGGGAATTCTTCAAAATCGTTTGTAAAGAAGCATTCGTTTCAGGAGCTAACAACACGAAAACATTATCCTGGTATACATATGCTCTCAATTAGGTTGAATGGATTGGTAATAAATACGGTAGAATTTAATTTAATTAAAGGGGACTAGATATAAAAAACAGTAGGCTGTTTTGATAAATTCAATGGATTGGCTTTATAGAATTCCATTTTCTTGCAGGTAATACGCTGTTTACTAGTAGCTAAATTACATGCAATCGTCAACTTTGTTGCTCCATTTAGGGTATTTACCAAATCTTCCATTAATGCATTATTTCTAAATGGAGTTTCCATGAAAATCTGTGTCTGGTTTCGCTTGGAAGCAGATTCCATTTGTCTGATTTTTTGAATGCGTTCTGACTTATCCTTTGGTAAATATCCGTGAAAGACAAATGACTGACCACTTTTTCCAGAAGCCATTAAGCCCAATAAAATAGAAGAGGGTCCAACTAAAGGAACTACTTCTATGTTTTTTTCATGGGCCAATTCAACCACAACCGCTCCGGGGTCTGCAACAGCGGGGCAACCGGCTTCAGAGATTAGCCCAATATCCTTTCCTTCTACAGCTGATTTTAAGTAGGAAGAAGTTGCAAATTCATCAGAGTGTTTATTTAAAGGATGCAGCACTAAATCATTTAAAGGGTGCGGGTAGCTGATCCTTCTTAGAAAATGACGAGCTGTTTTCTCCTTTTCAACAATAAATTCAGTGAGTTGGTGCGTAACTTCTATTGTTGAGGGCGGAAGAATTTCCATTTCATTATCGCCGCCGAGTCCACAGGGGATAAGGAATAATTTGCCCTTAGCCATTTTGAACGTTTTTTGCAATTTGAGCGCAGGCTTCGTCAATCATGTGGTAAACGTTTTCAAATCCTTGTTCGCCACCAAAATAGGGGTCTGGAACTTCTAAAAACTGATCTGGATTAGAAACATTCAATAGCAGCTCTACTTTGGCTTTGTCATCTTCTCCGCGAGCTAAGGACAGTACATTTTTGTAGTTGCTGTTGTCCATTACATAAATCAAATCGAAGTTATCAAAATCTTCAACTCCAAATTGTCTTCCTCTAAGATTGGTAATATCAATCCCGTGCTTTTGTCCAGATTCGATACTTCTAGGATCGGGAGAATGTCCAAGGTGATAATTTGATGTTCCTGCACTATCAACTTGCGCATTCAGGCCGTTTTCTTCAATATTCTTACGCATAATTCCCTCTGCAAGCGGAGAACGGCAAATGTTTCCCAAACAAACCATGAGTATTCTAGTCATATTTTATTTCTTCTTAAAGGCGTTAATGGCGTTTCTTGTAAAGTCACTCAACACTAATTTGCCACTCAATGCTGCCCTTTCAGCCAAAAGGGTATCCCAGTGTTCGGTACCTTCCCAGAATACCTTTTTGAGCAGTTGCATAGCTTCGGGATTTGATTTTGAAAGCTTTACTGCCAATTCGTCAATTCCTTTGTCCAAATCTTCTACAGAATCAAAAATCTCGGCGTACAAGCCTTGCTGTTTTGCCCATTCGGCCGAATAGAATTCTGAAGCATTAATCGCCATCATGCTCATTGCGCTGGTTCCAACTTTACGTTCCACCGCTGGTCCAACTACAAAAGGTCCTATGCCAATCGCCAATTCACTTAATTTTACGGACGAAAACTTGGTAGCGTAGCAAAAATCAACTGCGCTGGCCATGCCAACTCCGCCGCCAACTGCTTTTCCTTGAACTCGACCTATTATGAATTTAGGGCATTTACGAGCTGCGTTAATCACATTGGCAAAGCCCGAGAAAAATACTTTTCCGGTTTCTAAATTGTCAATTGAAATCAATTCGTCAAATGATGCACCAGCACAAAACGCACGTTCGCCTGCCGATTTAAGAATGATAACTGAAATATCTTCTCTGTTGCCTGCTTCGGTAATAGTGCTTGCCAGTTTGGCTAAAATTTTTCCCGGTAGACTATTGCTTAAAGGGTGAAAGAATTCGATGGTTCCAATTCCGTTTGTTACTGAAAGTTCTACTGAACCTTGATTTACTGCTTCGTTCATTTATGAATATATTATACTTTTTACCGTCATTCTGAACTCGTTTCAAAATCTCACCATTATTTAGAAGAGATGCTGAAATAAATTCACCATGACCACAAGGTATTATGGCTTTTACCAATTATTCCCGATAGCTATCGGGACTGATCAATTTTCTTTACCATGGTCAAAATGGTAGCAATAGCAACCGTTTCGCCAGTTTCGTCATAAACGTCCACTAAGAACTTTACAATGCCTTTTGCAATGTCGTCTTCGCTGCGTTTTTCTTGATCAATTTTTTCTTTAACGGTGAATTTCACTCCGATTGTTACACCCGCATACACTGGTTTTACAAAACGGCATTCTTCTAATCCGTAATTCAACAATACTGGACCCTTTGCAGGATCAACAAACAATCCGGCTGCAGCCGAGAGAATAAAGTAACCGTGTGCCACGCGTTCCTCAAATATGGTTTCATCTAAGGAAGTTACATCAGTGTGCGCATAAAAATGATCCCAACTTACATTGGCAAAATTCACAATGTCACCTTCTGTAATGGTGCGCTTAGCAGTGATAACAGTTTCACCAACTAACAACTCTTCGAAATGCTTTCTAAAAACGTGTTTTCCTGGATCCAAGAACTTACCACCAACTTGGTATTGCTGCGTAATATTCGTTAGGGTAGTAGGTGAGCCTTGAATTGCAGTTCGTTGCATATAATGCAACACACCACGTTTTCCGCCCATTTCTTCACCACCACCAGCTCTGCCTGGACCACCGTGAGTTAATAATGGCATTGGAGAACCATGGCCTGTACTTTCTGCAGCACAATCGGCATTCAATACCAATATTCGGCCGTGCATATTTGCAGCACCAACAACATATTCTCTAGCCGTGTAATCATTTGCCGTAACGATTGATGAAACCAATGAACCTTTTCCCATTTGAGCAAGACGAATTGCTTCGTCCAAATTCTTATAAGGAAGTATCGTTGAAACAGGGCCAAAAGCCTCCATTTCGTGTACGTCAGTTTTGTTAAATGGGTCATCGTTTCTAAACAGAATAGGAGCCATAAAAGCACCCTTTTCTTTGTCTGCACCAAGTACGTCAAATTGGTTTAAGTCACCAAATACAATTTCCTGACTTTTAGATAATTGTAAAACCCGTTCTTTAACTTCCTTTACTTGTGCTTCGCCAGCCAAAGCTCCCATTCGAACACCTTCAACTTGAGGATCGCCAAGGGTAGTTTTTGCCAATGCTTTGCCCAATGCAATTTGCACATCTTCAACCAAGTTTTCTGGTACTATTATTCTACGAATGGCAGTACATTTTTGTCCTGCTTTAACCGTCATTTCCTTGCGAACTTCTTTTACAAAAAGATCAAATTCTACCGTACCAGGTTTTGTGTCTTCTCCAAGTACCGAACAGTTTAAAGAATCTGCTTCCATATTGAAAGGAATCGCTTTGTCAATCAGTCTTGGGTGCGCTTTCAGCATTTTTCCTGTAGATGCTGAACCTGTAAAAGTGATTACATCTTCAGATTCCGCATAATCAAGAATTCCGTTAGCGGAACCACAAATCAATTGCAAGGAACCTTCAGGAAGAATCCCAGAAGCAACAATATCTTTTACAACCAATTCGGTAAGGAAACAGGTGATAGTTGCGGGTTTAACAACAGCAGGAACCCCCGCCATTAAGTTAACTGCAATTTTTTCTAACATACCCCATACTGGGAAGTTAAATGCATTAATATGAACAGCTACTCCTTGTTTAGGAACCATAATATGGTGCCCAATAAAAGAACCACCTTTACTAAGCGGTGCAGCTTCGCCGTCGACGTAATATGGTAAATCTGGAAATTGTTTCCGAAGACTTGCATTTGCAAATAGGTTTCCGATTCCGCCTTCAATATCTATCCACGAATCGACCTTTGTCGCTCCAGTAGCCCAACTTAATTGGTAATAGTCTTTCTTTTTAGACATTAAATGTAGCGCCAATGCTTTTAGCATTAAACCTCTTTCTTGAAAGGTCATTTTTCGTAAAGCTTGACCACCTTTGGTTCTACCGTAATCGAGAATATCTCCAAAATTTAGCCCAGCACTCGTTGCAAGCGCAATTTGTTCGCCGTTGATTGCATTATATAGAGGTTTTCCTGCGTCGTTGCCTTCTTTCCAACTGCCTAAAACATAGTTTCCTAACTTCATATATTCGATTTATTTCTGTTTTGAATAATGGACGTCTAAAATAGTTAGAAGTTTTTAGTTGGCAGATACTAGTTTGGAGTTGTTGGTTAATAGAGGTTATTGATATGTATTCAGAAACCTATTATCAAATATGCCTGTAGTAGGTCTTTATTATGAAATACAACTGCTTAAAGAAAGTAGAAATGCTTGATTGACCTTCCCGAACTTTTGTCTGACGGAAAGAAAAGATCCACTTTGTTTGTGCAGTTCGACTGCTCTTAAAAGGAAGGAACTATTTAACAGAAAGCTTACTGGCTAATCGATTCCAATCAACTTAAATCAGTATATTTCGTCTCTCATTATTAAGGGTATATGGCTTCAGCAGAAAGTAAACTTTGGCACTTGGAACAGATCAATATCTTTAGGGATTTGACTCCTGAAGATTTGCAGCGTATTGATGATCATACAAGTATGCGTACTATGGATAAAGGGAAGTACATCTACTTCCCAGACGACCCTTCGAAAGTGGTTTTTTTATTGAAAAAAGGTAAGGTTAAGATTGGAACTTATAGCAATGATGGAAAAGAAATCATAAAAGCGATTTTAGAACCGGGTGAAATTTTTGGAGAGTTGTCGATCATGGGGCAAGAAAAACGAAAAGACTTCGCTCAGGCATTAACTTCAGACGTTCGCTTCTGTGCGATAGGAGTAGAGGAAATGAAGGAAATTTTAGCTGGAAGTCCAAAATTGAATTTTGAAGTTATAAAAACCATTGGCGACCGTTTAGAAAAAATTGAGCGAAGACTGGAATCGTTGGTCTTTACAGATGCTCGACAACGTATATTAGAATTTATTCTTAATAACGCACGTGATAAAGGAACAACAGTAGGCTATGGCTTAAAGTTTAAACACGATTTGACGCACCAAGATATTGCAAATTTAACCGCAACTTCTAGGCAAACCGTAACCATTGTTTTGAATGAACTGCGCGAAATGGAATTAATCAACTTTGACTGAAAAAGTGTGCTGGTGCACGATACCAAAGAATTGGAAGCCGAAGTAAATAAACTGAATCCGTGATGAAGTATCAATTATTTGTTGGAGAAAATTGCCACGATTGCCAGAAAGTTCAAAAAACGATTGTAGAGTTGGGATTAAAACTTGACATAAAAAACTTGGATAAAGGCGATAAAGCACCCATGGATTTATTTATTCTACCGGCTTTGCTCTCGCAAAATGGGGAATTAAAAGCTTATGGTATTGATATTATCGATTATCTAAAGACCTATGAAAATAGCCTGCCGCCGAAGTCCTGGTGGCAAAAGCTTTTTGGGTAAAAGTTTTCGTAAACTCTAATTGTATTATCTAGCCCGTTCCACAGAAAGCGTTTTTCTTGAAATTTATAATCGGAACTTTCTAGGGCTATTAGATTTCTGTTCGCTACTGAATGAAATTTTTAAAACTGCTGGGAGTAAATTCATTAATGTGATTGACCAAATTTGAATAACTCCAGAATGAGTAGTCTAATATTAACTATCAATATCTAATTTTGTACTGTGTTACAAAAGTTAAGAATAGCTTACGGAAAGCGTATTTTGGTCAAGGCCATTTCGAGAGTAAAGAAAACCAGTGTATTGCCCATTTCTGCTGTTCGTAAATGTGTAATTATTTTGGATGAGGACACAATTAATAGCAGTATGGTCCATAATATTGAGCAAATTCTTGAAGAAGCTAATCCGGCGATGAACATCCACTTTGTTTCATATTCCAAAAAGCCAAACGAAAAAACCACTTTACCCATTGAGAAACTAATGGTGCTTTACCGTAACGATTTGAATTGGTATTATAGGCCCAAGCAACTTTCATTTGGAGTTTGTGATTTGATTATTGACTTGACTGAAAAGCCAATATTGCCGCTACAGTTTCTTTCCGTATTTTCAAATGCACAGTTAAAGGTAGGGAGCCAAAAAGAGTGGAAGCAAGCGTATTTGACCTTAATGATTCAGACAAAAGAAACAGAGGGAATTGATTTTACCACCGAGCAATTGGTGAAGTATATAAACATGATAAACAATGGAAAAAATGCAGCATAAATTCGCAGGATTAGGAGTAGCAATGGTTACCCCATTCTTAGAGAATGGACAAGTCGATTTTGACGGGCTAACCGCATTGACGAATCATTTAATCGATGGAGGAGTAGATTTTTTAGTTGTACAAGGCACTACAGGTGAGCCTGCAACTATGGACCTTTCGGAGCAAATAGCGGTCTTAGAGCACGTTAAGAGAGTTAACGCTGGTAGGTTGCCATTGGTTTTTGGACAAGGCGGCAACAACACCCAAGCGATTGTAGACGGATTTTCAAACTTCGATTTTAAAGGAGTAGATGCAATACTATCTGCAAGTCCATATTACAACAAACCCACCCAAGAGGGCATTTATCAGCATTATAAAGTGATTAGTGAAATTTGCCCTGTAGACATCATTTTATACAATGTTCCTGGCCGTACAGCCAGTAACATGAGTGCAGCAACAACCTTGCGATTAGCACATGATTTTGAAAACATTATAGCAGTAAAAGAAGCAAGTGGTAACCTAGGACAAGTAGGTCAAATTATAAAAGGAAAACCTGAAGGATTTGCAGTGATATCGGGCGATGATCCATTAGTAACACCGCATATTTCCATTGGCGGAGATGGTGTTATTTCTGTAATTGGAAACGCTATTCCTAAAGACTTCGGTAAGTTGACACACGACGCGATCAATGGCGATTACAAAAGTGCTTCGGCGATGCATTTAAGATTGTTGGATTTGATTGGTTTGTTATTCGTTGAAGGAAATCCTGCAGGTGTAAAAGCGGCCTTGCAAACCAAAGGCATTTGTGACGATTATGTACGATTGCCATTAGTGCCTGTTTCTGACGCTACAAAAGCTGCAATAAAGCAGGAAATTGATGGATTAGCTTAATTCTAGAGCAATAGTTTGATCGACAAAAAGGGCATAATTGATTATTACGACGTTGCCCAAGTTTCTTACGAAGATGTTTGGCATTTAGACGATTGCCAAGCTTTGCATTATGGTTTTTGGGAAAAGGGTGTTAAAACTCTAAAGCAGGCTTTACAAAAAGAGAATGAAGTTCTTGCTCAACTGGCAAATATTCAATCTACGGATAAGGTATTGGATGCGGGCTGTGGTGTAGGTGGTTCTTCAATTTATCTTGCGAAAACCATCGGTTGCTTAGTCACGGGAATAACCCTCAGCGAACAGCAGGTTGTTACTGCCAGAGCATTTGCCAATAAAAATGGAATAGAGGGGAAGTGTAATTTCCAAGCTGTGGATTTTCACGAAACTCCTTTTGAAAACGAAAGCTTTGATGTCGTTTGGTTTACGGAGAGCTTTTGCCATTCTACTGAACCGAAACGATTGCTCACTGAAATGTACCGATTGCTCAAGCCTGGGGGGAGAATAATTATTGCAGATGGTTTTATGGCCAATGAAAACAACTCACCTCAGGATTCAAGCTTGCTATCAAATTGGTTGAACAATTGGGCTGTGAATAGTATTGGGTTTATGCCAACTATTAAGAATTACATGAACGAAATTGGCTTTCAATACATTGAAATTCAAGACTATTCGTCTAAAATCGCTAAATCGACTAAGTTGCTGTATCGCTATGCCTTAGCTGCAATTTTCATTCGAAAATTCTGGGCCTTGCTGGGTCGGAAATATGGAAATGAAATCACTATCAAGAATACTTACGGAGCTAAGTATCAATATCAAGCTTTTAAGAAAGGGCTTTGGAAGTATGAGGTGGTGCTAGCAAAGAAAGAATAGCTTGCATTAATCTTTTATTAGGTTAAATGCTCCAGAAGTCAAAAAAAGCGCATCGTCTTTAAAACACTGAGCATTAAGTACCTCGACTTTTCCTAGACGTAGTAATTATTTGAACCTGGTTGTTTGCTATGTCGGGTACTGCACCAATTGGGATATTGGAAAGAGCATAAATACCGTAACCAATGATAACGGCAGAAAACAACAATACAATCAACTTATGATGAATGCTATACTGAATGATTTTATCTAACATCTTGCCTTTGTTTTATGCCACAAAGGTTAGAAAGGATATTTAGGATTGGCTTTGCACTTCCTTAAGATTTGCTTAAGAAATTGTCGAGGATACCAGCTGCAATTGTACTTGGGATAAGGACCTATTAGGTTCTTTAGAGATTTAAAATAAACCCTATTCTAGCGTTCCATTCGTTAATCAATACTCAATGCCTTTATTTTAATTATCAGCGAGCTTTTATCGTGGTTTTTCGTGAGAGTCTCATTCGAATAATCTTTAGTTTATAATCCTTAACGAAATTATTTTCGTTTTCGTAAGATAACTGATTAAAGGTTAAAAATTATTTTTACGGTTGTTCCCTTGTTTATTTCACTGTCAATGTTCAATCTTGCTCCAATGGTGTCTGCACTTTTTTTAGCAATTGATAAACCGAGGCCGTTCCCTTTTATTTCTTTATGATTCAGAGCATTAGACCGAAAAAAATGATTGAATATATGTTTCAAATCCTCGTCATTAACTCCAACTCCTTCATCCGTAATTGAACATTCTAACAGCTGGTCATCTGCTTCAATCCTAATTTTAATTGTGCCTTTGTTTTTTGAATATTTGACGGCATTACTCAATACATTGTCAATGATTAGGCTCGCGTAATTTAAAGGCACTAAATGAGGCTGCTCAGAGTCAAATTTTAGGTCAATGAACAAGTTTTTAGCTGCAATTTGATCTTTAAGAAGAGACAATGACTCGTCAATAATCGTAAATAAATTGGCTGTTTTGTTAATCTGTTGACTGTTTTCGGAGTCAAGCCGAGCAAGCTTTAGCAGCTGTTCTAGCATGGTTGATAATCGATCAATTTCAGTTAAAGAATAGCTGATTTTTTCTTCGTATTCGTTTTGAGTTCTAGGCTTACGAATCAGGACTTCTAATGTCCCTCTTAAGGTTGCTAAGGGTGTAAGCAATTCATGAGAAGCATCAGATTTGAACTGCTTTTCTCGTTGCATGGCATTTTCGATACGCTTCAATAAGCCATTAAAACTGTCGGTCAATTCAAAGAGTTCATCTTTATTGTTTGGGAGTTCGACGCGCTCATTGAGGTTGTTTTTTGTTATTCGGGTAACCGTTTGTGTCATCTTTTTAACTGGAAAGACGCTTCTTCGTGCAATAAATCGGGATACAAAGTATAAACCCAAAAGCATCATAAAGTAGGAAATGAGTAAGATATTCCTTAAAGTAAGTAATACTGAATTGGACGATTCGGAGGACATAGCCGCTAGAATGTAGCCTTTTATTTTACCGTTCATCTCAATGGGAATTTGAGCTTGTCGGATCGCCATACTATTTAGTGTAGCGTTAAAGTGCCCAGAATAGGTGGAGTCTTTTAGGAAAAGAACTTTATTTTTTAAATTAGGAGACTTATCCATAAGGCTTCCATTTTTATCCATGAGTTGATAAAAACTGGATTTACTTGAATTTCATAATGTTCTTTTTCTTGCCATTCATCACTGTGTAAAAATTGAATACTGTCTCCAACTAGTTTTAATTCTTTAGTGTGTTTATTTGCTTCAAACGAGAGGTCATTGTCTAAGTTTTTGTGTACCGTTTTAAAAACTACAAGGTATACTGCGGTGAATAGGATAGCTGTAATGATAGCAGTGGCAATCATGTAGTGAACAGCGATTCTATTTTGAAAACTTAAACTCATAATTCCTTCGCAACATATCCGATACCGCGTACCGTTTGTATGTACATTTCTTTGTCGGTAAGCCCTAGTTTCTTTCGAATGGCATTGATATAAACATCAATAACTCCTGTATTGTATTCGAAGTGGATATCCCAAACTTGTTCAATAATTAGAGTTCTTTTGCAAACTTTTCCTTTATTACGCAATAGGTATTCTAAAAGTGCAAACTCTTTTTGTGTAAGGTGTACTTCCAAATTGTTTTTACGCACTTCATGCGTCTCCGTATTTAGAGTTATATCTCCCAAAGTAAATTGATCGTGCTCACCTGTTTTAGGACGGAGTTGCACCTTTATGCGTTCAAGAAGTTCGTTAAAATGAAAGGGTTTTTTGATAAAATCATTGGCCCCCGATTGTAGCCCGAAAATTGTTTCATCTACCTTGTCTTTAGCAGTAAGGAAGATAATGGGTGTTTCAGGAAAATCGATTCTAAACCTGCGGCAAATTTCAATCCCACTCAATCCCGGAAGCATCCAGTCCAGCAGCAGTAAATTATAATCCCCCGATAGGGCCAACTGCAATCCCTTTTGCCCATCATTGGCTACATCAACCATATAAGACTCTTCAAGCAATCCCTGTTTTAGAAACGCCGCAATACCTTCTTCATCTTCTACGACTAATCTTCGCATATAGCAAAGATGAAGAGAATGGCTGAAATATGATTTGTTTCATTCATAAGATTCACTTAAAACCAATCATCTTCAAAGGCAGCTATGATGAGTATGTAAGATTGTTCCTACTTCCAAATTCGCTTCATTCAACTAACTCAAAACAAATGGTATTGGAAGGGACGAACTAGTTGTTTTATATTAAAGAATCCGTTTGCAGCAGAAAAGAATCACAATTAGATGCGGAAAGACTGTCACGATGGAAAGGATGAAACTCCTTTGTAACTATGAGGTGATTGTTGCTTTTAAAGAATAGATTGTCAAGCAAAACAAATCTTATATCTTTCCTTTTTCGTTTGTAAACAGAAACTAAATTTAATGTTCTACAAAACCCTAAAATTGCTCTTCACGCTAACCACAAAGGCATACTTTAGGTCAATTACAATACATGGCAAGGAAGATTTGCCACCTAAAAATACACCGGTAATATTCGCGGCAAATCATCCAAGTGCATTTATGGATCCTATTTTATTGGGTGCTTTCATTAAAAGACCTCTATACTTTTTGGCTCGTGGCGATATTTTTAGCAACAAATTCGCGCGTTCCGTATTCAATCTAATGCATATGATTCCGGTGTACAAAGCAGAGGATTCGCCTGGACAAATGCATAAGAACGCATCTACTGTTGAAAAATGTTACGATCATTTAGGAGAAAACAAAACCATACTTATTTTCCCTGAAGGAGTAAGTAAAACCGAACGGCGCTTAAGAGAAATTAAAACGGGTACCGCAAGAATAGCCTTGGGGGCTGAAGAAAAACACGATTTTAAGTTGGGTTTGACAATAATTCCCGTTGGCCTTAATTATAGTAATCCGCACCTTTTTAAAAGCGATGTATTGGTCAATTTTGGAAAACCAATAATCGTAAGCGATTATAAAGACTCATTTACAAAAGACGCTAGAGAAGCAGTTGTTCAATTAACGGTGCGGATAAAATCAGACTTAGAAGCTCAAATGATTGTAATAGAAAATGAGGAACTTGAAAAAACAATTGAGAATATTGAAACTCTTTATAGAAGCGCATTAAGACAAGATAATTCGGAGGAAGCCAAGGGGAGTCAAGATTTTAAACTGTCCCAAGATATTGTAAAAGCAGTTGAGCATTTTGCGCAGCACGAACCTGCTATTCTTATAAAATTTCAACGAGACATTAAGGCATATTTAGACGATTTAGAACAATCTCAATTAAGCGATAAACAAATTCGATCAGCTTCAATTAAGCTAGACGTGATAAGGAAGTTCGCCTACTTCTTAATTGGTTTTCCATTTTTTCTATTTGGACTAATTACCAATTTCATTCCTTTTAAATTGACAGGAATCATAACAAGAGCTGCAAAAGCTAGAGAAGATTTTGTTGGTGCTGTAACTCTTGCCGTTGGGCTTTTTGTATTTCTTATCATATATGGACTGGAAACGTGGGCAATTGCTAGTTACACTAATAATATTGTGGGCTTATTTTTCTTAATTAGCTTATACCCAGCAGGTTTATTTACAATCAATTATTTTGTTTCCTTTTACAAATTGCAGATAACCTTCAAATACTTGTCGGTTTTTGTTCGAAAAAGCGATTTGATTACTCGGTTGAAAACAGATCGGCAAGCGTTAATTGACGAATTAGAAAAAAGGAAAGCTGATTATTTGGAATTTACAAAAGCCTGATGCTGCGATTTCTTCGAATACAGCCACATTCGAAAAAATAGGATTAAAATCGTTTGTGCTAAATTTTAGACTTGATCTTATGCTTGAGTTTTAAGGATTCACTTTTGTGTTGCTACCTTCGGTTATGAGAAAACCAGAAAAAACAGGCACAAATTGGTTAAAATTCAAGTCTTCCGTAACGTAAAATCTACAATCTTTTTTTGCCCACAAACCGAATTACTTTGCCTTTTCCATTGTGGTATAAACCCTCTTTTAAGTCCACAGTTATTTCTTCGAGTTGAATGATTTCAAAATTCTGGAAGTCCCGTTGTATCGACTCAGTCGAAAACAGCATTTCAGCTTTGTCAGGACCGCCTACGTTAGGATTGAGTTTCCTTAACTCTATATGACCAGTGCTAAAGCCTTCTAAAATTATTAGTCCACCTGGATTTAGCAATTCCGCTACTTTTTTGTAATATTTCGATAATAAAGGAGGTGGGAAGTGTGCGTAAATTAGGGCAGCGATATCAAACTTTTCATTTATTAGCGGTAAGTCAAAAAGCTCACCCACGTAATAATTAATAGATACGTTTTCTTGCTCTGCCAACTGTAATGCTTTTCTTTTTCCTTCTGTGCTAATATCAAAAGCAGAAACCACTAAGCCCATTTTTGCAGCGAAAACTGCATTTCGCCCTTCACCTTCAGCATGTAATAACAATTTACCATTAGGTTTAAATTGATCAAGTACTGCTTTAAAAAAATTATTTGGCGCAATTCCGTAGGCGTATTCCTTATTCGCGTAACGCGAATCCCACATTTCTTTCATCATATTTTTAGGTGTAAAAAATGATTCTATTAATCCCTAATTATATAGTAACCTTATAATCATCTATGTAATTGAAGGGAAGTCCTTTTTTGAGCAATATTACCGTTCAATACTCAACGCTCGAGATGGGCATTGTATAACTTGATCTATAATTGCTTGTTTTGTAGCACCCTCTGGTTGAATCCAAGGTTTTTCTTGAGGTTTAAAAACTGAAGCCAATCCTTTTGCACAATTTGCCGAATGAATGCATTTTTCGCTTTCCCAAACAATTTTTATATCCTCTTTTTCGTATTTCTTTATTGCCATATTTGTAGGTTTTAGAGAACTAAAAATACTAATTTCATAGCTCAATTATTTTGAGAATTATGGAAAGCGTAGAAGCTGAAATTAAGGCACTTACCGACGAACTAAACGAAGCAAATCATCAGTATTATGTGATGGACAATTCAGTTATGTCGGATTATGATTTTGATCAGAAGTTAAAACGGCTCCAACAACTCGAAGAAGAAAACCACGCATTAGCCGACGAAAACTCACCCACCAAAAGAGTAGGCGGAGACATTACCAAAAAGTTCAAGTCAGTAAAACACGACATTCCCATGTTGAGTTTGGCAAATACCTATTCTAAAGAAGAACTGGAAGAATGGGAAGCACGTAACCAAAAATTGACCGACGACAAAATCACCTATGTATGTGAACTCAAATACGATGGCGTTGCCATTGGAATTAAATACAAGAACGGTCAACTATTGCAAGCGGTTACTCGTGGAGATGGAAGCAAAGGAGAAGAAGTAACGAGCAATGTAAAAACCATACGATCGATTCCTTTGCAGCTCAGAGGTGATTATCCAGAAGAATTAGAAATAAGAGGAGAGATATTTTATCCATTAGCAAATTTTCAAAAACTCAATGAAGAACGAGAAGAACTGGGCGAAGCCACTTTTGCCAATCCAAGAAATACTGCTTCAGGAACCTTGAAAATGCAAGATTCAGCCGTTGTAGCAGGTCGAGGTTTAGATTGTATGCTTTATGGAGTTTATACCAACCAATCCAACAATAAAGAATATCCTGGTCATTACGAAAGTGTTGAAGCTGCAGCAACATGGGGAATTAAAACGCCAGTGGGAAAGCCCCGATACATAGCAATTTGTGAAAACATTGATCAGATTATGGACTTTGTGAATCATTGGGATAAACAACGTTCAAAACTGCCTTTTGAAATTGATGGTGTAGTTGTCAAAATCAACGACTACCGCATTCAAGAAGAATTGGGGTTTACGGCTAAATCGCCGCGTTGGGCGATCAGTTATAAGTTTAAGGCCGAAGCTGCATTAACGCGATTGAATGAAATTACCTATCAAGTTGGACGAACTGGAGCAATAACTCCTGTAGCTAACTTGCAACCCGTTTCCTTAGCTGGAACTACTGTAAAACGAGCTTCCTTGCACAATGCAGATCAGATTGAGAAGCTCGACATTAGAGTTGGTGATTTTGTATATGTAGAAAAAGGCGGAGAGATTATTCCAAAAATTACCGGAGTGGAACTCTCAAAAAGAGATTTATTGGTGGTGCCAGTCGAGTACATTAAAAATTGTCCTGAATGCGGCACAGAATTAATTCGTAAAGAGGGCGAGGCGCAGCACTATTGTCAAAATGTTTTGGGATGTCCACCTCAGATTACAGGAAGAATGCAGCATTTTATCAGTCGAAAAGCCATGGATATTGATGGTTTGGGTTCAGAAACCATTGAGTTGCTTTTTCAAGAAACACTGGTGAAATCGCCAGCCGATTTGTACGAATTGACCTTTGAACAATTGATTAATTTGGAGCGATTTGCCGAAAAATCCGTCAATAATTTATTGTCTGGTTTAGTGGCTTCTAAGCAAGTTCGATTTGAGCGAGTATTGTACGGTATCGGAATTCGTTTTGTAGGTGAAACGGTTGCTAAAAAGCTGGCAAAACACTATAAATCAATCGATAATATTATTGCGGCAAGTCAAGAAGAATTGGTTAACGTAGACGAAATAGGCGATAAGATTGCCGAGAGTGTTGTTGGGTTTTTTGCAGATGAACGCAATATTCAAGAGGTAGAGCGCTTAAAAGCACATGGGCTTCAATTTGAATTGAGCGAAGAACAATTGGCAAATACCACCAATAAGTTAGAAGGGTTAACCTTTGTGATTTCGGGAGTTTTTGAAATGCATTCGAGAGATGAATTAAAAGCCATGATAGAAAACAACGGTGGTAAAAACTCTAGCTCTATTTCTAAAAATACGAGCTATTTAATTCGCGGCGATAATATGGGGCCCTCTAAATTGGCTAAAGCAGAAAAACTAGAGGTTAAAATGATATCGGAAATGGAATTTGTAGCGTTATTGAATGGTTAAATTATTCGATAGTAGCATTGGGTTTAAGAAACGGTATACTTTTGCAAATTGAAAAACAGATATCATGAAAAATTCTATTGCAACTATTTTATTGTCAGCATTTTGCCTATCGTCTTTTGCTCAAAACTCAACCTACCAAAGTTGGAAGAGTGTTGCAAATGAGCGAGCAGGTGTTTTAAATGTAAATTATTTTGACAATTACCCTTTTGCATATTCTGATCCGAATGGAAAACAAAAAGGCATTGAAATTGAAATTATTCAGGAGTTTCAGAAATGGTTAAAAGTTTATAAGGGGGTAGAACTAAAACTAAACTTTAAACAATACGACAATTTCGACACCTTCTATAGTGCCATAAAAGATGGTGGAAATGGTAAAATTGGTTTAGGCTCAGTGACCATTCGACAAGATCGAGAAAAATGGGCGCAATTTTCTCAGCCATATTTGAAAAATATTGCGGTTTTAGCTTCAGCATTGGATGTTAACTCTTTGCAGGACCTTACAGGTTTTCCAACTGTTTTTGAAGGCAAAGTAGCTTTGGTAGTGAAAGGCTCATCGCATGAAAAGGAATTGCTTCAAATAAAAGAAAAGTATTATCCAGAAATGAGAGTGAGTTATGCCTCAAATCCAAAAGAAATGTTGATCAAAATGAAATCAGAACCTAAGTACTTTGGTTACGTGGACATTATAACCTACATGGCTTTTACTGAAGAGCAAGGTGGTATTCTACGAGTGCACCGCGCTGCAGATATTCAAGGTGAATTATTTGGATTTGTATTTCCTCCAAATAGCGATTGGAACACCATTTTTAACGAGTTTATGGTCGGTGGATTTGGTTTTACTGCCACAGATGAGTACCATGCAATATTGGAAAAGTATTTAGAGCTGAATGTAATTCAGGAAGTTCAATTGCGTTAGAACTGGTGAAGCTCATTGATAATACCCTTAAAGGGGTCGAACGTTATATTGAAGACAAGCTAAATGAATTGTTTAGTAGTTCTGAAATTGTAACGCTTGCAAACACATTATTTACTGAGCAGCTTAATATTAGCAAACAACAACGGCTTTTAGATCCAACCCATAAAGTTACCGAAGGTGATTTATTATTAATTATCCGATCGGTTAATAGATTACTTGAACAGGAACCAATTGATTATATAGTCGGTAATACCGAGTTCTATGGATTGCGGTTCAAAGTAGGAAGAGAAGTCTTAATTCCTCGTCCAGAGACAGAAGAGCTTTGCGAATGGATAATTTCTGAAGAAAATAAAGCAGGGCTTAAAGTTGTCGATATTGGATCAGGCTCGGGTTGCATCGCAATTACACTTGCAACTCACCTAATAAATGCAAAAGTGTACGCTTGTGATGTTTCTGCTGCTGCACTAAGCTTATGTACTGAAAATGCAGTATTAAATTCAGCCACAATTGATTCAAAGTGTTTCGATGTTCTGAAACAGTTTCCATTTGAAGAAAAGTTGGATATTATAGTTTCTAACCCTCCATACGTATTGAAAAGTGACAAGTCAGAAATGGAAAAGAACGTTCTTGATTATGAGCCGCATTTGGCTTTGTTTGTTGAGGATAATGATCCTTTGTTGTTTTACCGAAAGATTGCGGAACAGGCCAAACTTCATTTGAACCCAAACGGTCGATTGTACTTTGAAATCCATGAAAGGTACTCCATTGATATTCAGTCTCTTTTGAGTAAAATGGGCTTTTCGAATATTGAGGTTAGAAAGGATGCGCAGGATAAGGATAGAATGGTGAGGGCCGTTTCAGTGTAATTGAGCATTATATCGTAGAACTAACTCCAATTATTAGTCATCCTGAATTTAGTTCAGGATCTCAGCGTTAACTGATCTTGTTGCTCATAGTTTTAATTAAATCTACGTTTATTATTCCCGGTAGAGATGCTGAAACCAGTTCAGCATGACGTGGTATAACAGTTTAGCACAGTTTAATTATTATTCAAACTAAAACCAGCTGAGCATGACGTGGTGGTAGAATTTAGTACAATTTTACGTATTAGTCAGATTGATTCAAGTTCAGCATAACGGGTAATAGGCTAATTCTCAAAAACTATCCTATTTTCGACGTTCTCAAAATTTCACTATGCAAGAGCAAACAATTTTAGGTCACCCAAAAGGATTATTCATTTTATTTTTTACAGAATTATGGGAGCGGTTTTCCTACTATGGAATGCGCGCAATTCTAGTGCTATACCTTACCAAAGAAACATCAGACACCTTCAATCCAGGTATGGGATGGACCAGTGCCGAGGCACTTTCTCTCTACGGTACTTATGGAATGATGGTATATTTTATGGGAATATTTGGCGGAGTTGCTGCCGATAAATGGTTAGGGCAGAAGAAGGCAGTTATTTTTGGTGGAATACTTATAATTTTCGGCCAGTTTGCACTCGCATTTGAATCCTTAACCATGTTTTATTCGGGTTTAGCGCTTTTGGTGTGTGGAGTAGGACTCTTAAAGCCCAATATCAGTACAATGGTTGGAGGGTTATATAAACAAGGCGATGGCAGAAGAGATGCTGGGTTTACCTTATTCTACATTGGAATAAATATCGGAGCACTTGCTGCACCTTTTTTAGTAGGAACTATTGGAGAGCAAATAAATTGGCATTTAGGTTTTTCTCTTGCAGGTTTTGGGATGATTTTAGGCCAACTGGTGTTTGTCTTTGGAAAGAAACATTTAAAGGATGTGGGCAACCTGCTAAAGCATTCAGAAACGGAGTCGCATTTAGCTTCGCAACCACTTACAAAAGTCGAAAAAGATAGAATTATTGTTCTATTGATTTCATTTCTTATAGTTATTGTTTTTTGGGCAGCCTATGAGCAGGCAGGCGGATTAATGAATCTATACGCAAGGGATAGTGTAGATAGAATAGTTTTTGGTTATGAAATACCTACCAGTTGGTTTCAGTCTTTGCATGCATTGTATGTAGTTATAATTGGAGCTCCTATGGCTTGGCTTTGGTTAAGATGGGGTAGAATGGGAAAAGAGTCATCAGCAATATTTAAGATGGCCGTAGGGATGATTGTAATGAGTATTAGTTTTTTAATGCTAATGGGCGCAGTGTACGATGCTTCTATAAATATGCTAGGAAAAGCACCAATTTATTGGTTGTTCTTTTCTTATTTGTTGCATGTAGTTGCTGAGTTGAGTATATCGCCAGTGGCGCTCTCTTTCATTACGAAATTAGCCCCTGTAAAATACGCAAGTATAATGATGGGGACTTACTTTGCGGTAACTGGACTTGGAAACAAAGCAGCTGGGATGTTAGGGGTATATGCTCAGAAGTCTGGCGAAATGACAGCATTTGCAATTATTGCAATTGCATGCCTGATTGTTGGACTCTTGCTTTTTACTTTAGTAAAAAAACTAAAGGTATTGGCTCATAATGCAGAAGAGGTAGTATAATAGTTAGAAGAAAACACTCAAATCCCAAATGCTTGCGATATTTCCTCACGAGTATTCATTACAAAAGAACCATGTTGCACTGCAGGTTCTTTTATGGACTTTACTTGATGGGTTAAAATTTTGCTCCACTTCTCAGTATTGAATCTTGATCCGGATTTACTTCTTCGGCGCAATAATCTGTATTTGCCTCCATTTGAATGTTCCAAACTGCAACATTACTCGCTGGATCACTTACCCATGAATCGTGTGGAGGTGAGGGCAGTTTTTCATTTTCTATTGGACCAGCTATAATTTCGATTTCGGTTTTGTTGCATTTTGCTCTAAAGATGCTTGAAAAAAAGCAGATGGAATGTTGGGTGTCTATGCTCAGAAGTCTGGCGAAATTACAGCATTTGCTATTATCGCAACACAAGCCTTATTCTCAAACTTTTGCTTTTTACTTTAGTGAGAAAACTAAAGTTACCGGCGAATAATAAAGAAGTGGTAGTTAAAAAGAAGCACAAACAGCCTCAGAACAATTAATGAAATAGGATTTATAAAAAGCTGATTTTAATTATACAGTGCAAGCATCGGTTATCGTAATTGTTTGCGTTACGCTTTGCCAAATAATATTAAAGTTAGCGTCAAAACCCGTTGGTATTGAGTCTGTTGTAATAATTATAGGTTGGCCATGATCAATTTCCATTTCTTTACATTTTGAATCTGCGTCTTTTTTCTTTGCTTCAAATGGTATTCTTTCAACACTTGTCTCATTGGGTAGGGGTGGCAATAATGTTGGATCTGAAGAAGAGTAACTTGTTATAGTGCTGCAATTACAAGTGTATTCTTTTTTACACGAAATCATTCCTGTAATCATAAGTCCTGAAAGAGCTAATACAAATAATTTTGTCGTAATAAATAGTTTTGTTCAAGCAATAATAAGCATAAATACTTGCTCAATACTAACAACTAATTAGCTGATAATAAGTTGCTTTAAAACTATACAAAAGGAAATGTTTTAACCCTTTTCTTCTATTCGTCCATCAACGTATCTTGCAAAGCGCCCTTTTGACCTGTCGTGAACCTGATCTCTTTTAGGCCATGGCCAACCGCCAAATTGAGTACGTTGATAATCGCCAAATGCTTGCGATATTTCCTCACGAGTATTCATTACAAAAGGACCATGTTGCACTACAGGTTCATTTATCGGCTTTCCTTGTAAGGTTAAAATTTTGGCTCCACTTGGGCCACTTCTTAGCGTTAAATTTTGATCCGGATTTACTTCTGCAGCGTGATAATCTGCAATTGCAATTCCATTAATGCTTAATCCTTTTCCTTCATAAAAATATAAGGTTCTGTTTGTGTCTGCACTAGTTTTAGGCATAACCCATTCTGCATTTGCCTCCATTTGAATGTTCCAAACTGCAACATTATTCGCTGGATCACTTGCCCATGAATCGGGTGGAGGTGAGGGCAGTTTTTCATTTTCTATTGGACCAGCTATAATTTCGATTTCGGTTTTGTTGCCCTTTGCATCAATAAAGCTTTTTCGTGGAATCGATTCACCCCAAAGCATAGTGAAGTTAGCGGGAACCATTTTGCTTTTTCGTGGCAAATTGAGCCAAATCTGAAAAAGCTCCATTGGGTTTTCTTTTTCTTGTGAAAGTAAAGGGAACATTTCTGAATGCTGCACTCCTTGACCTGCAGTCATCCATTGCACATCTCCGTTTCCATAACGACCCGCTGCCCCTAAGGAATCTGCATGGTCCACCATACCTTCCCGCACTACTGTAATGGTTTCGAATCCTCGATGTGGCTGACCAGGAAAACCAGGCACCGTATCACCGTGATACATTCTCCAACCATCTTTTACTATAAAGTCTTGCCCAATATGTCTGCCTTCCAATGACGCATTTGGCCCACAAACAGAGTTCCCTTTTGGATATTTATCTTCGTGATGCACACAAAATAAAAAAGGGTCAGATGTTTCCCATTGGAAGCCTAGAGCCTTAATGCTTTTTACAGCAGAACGATTGTCATTTTCCATAGATTCATTTTTATTTGATGCTTTTGCTAAACCTAAAAAAGGCATCGCGGCCAAAGCAGAGGCTAACACGGACAGTTTACCTAAAAAGCTACGACGTGGATACTTTGTTTTCATATCAAAAAGAATTGTCCAAAGATTACAAAAAAGTTGGTGATTTGGTTTTAAATAATGTTACTTAAACAGCGGGGTTTCGTGACTTTTGTTACGTAGAATTGAATTAAAAATGATTCCTTTTGTAGCATGGATTTAAAAGATTGGAAAACTTGGGCTCTGTTCTCGGTTACTTTAGGATTAGCTCCGTTTTTCCCAGAGCCACACATTTGGGGGAAATTGAAGTGGATAGCAGGTGGTGCAAATGGTATGCAACTAATGGACTGGGGAGATGCCTTAATGCACGGAACGCCTTGGATTGGATTAGTAGTTACTTTAGCATTGCATTTCAAAAGAAAATAGTTGAACCAAAAAGCCCTTGATCCATTTCCTAAACTAAAAACCAATAAATTGGTTTTAGATCAATTATTGAAGGAAGATGTAGGGCATCTATTGGAGATTACTTCGTTTAACGACAGAGCAAAAACCGAAGAAGAATTAGACCAATTATTACTAAAGATAAACGAACAATTTGAGGCAAAGACTGGAATTACCTGGGCTTTATACTTAAAGGGTGAAATACTTGGTACTGTTGGCTTTTATCGCGGATTTGATAACGATGAAGGCGAGGTAGGTTATGTTATTCGAGAAAAATATAGAAAACAAGGCTATCTGACTGAAGCGTTAACTGAAGTCATTCGATTTGGTTTTGAAGAAATGAAATTAGATGCTATATACGCCTGTGCTCCTGATTATAATCATGCCTCCGTGCAAGCTTTAGAAAAATTTCAATTTAAGAAAACTGAAGAGCACAGTGGAATTCATAGAAAATGGTTGTTGAGTTCCTAATTAAATTTTGGATTATAAATCGGTTAACAAAAAATTAACCGTAGTAGATGTAATAATAAAAGGCCCCTAATACCAAAAACTCTAGGACATAGAATATCGAAGTTAAAAATGTAGATACCATATACTTCAACACGCCTACTACAATTTTTTGATCAAAAATTTTGACATAAGCCCTAGCTGAGTAAACCAACATTATAAGAGTAAATGAAACGCCAATAATTTTTTGAGGCAGCGGTGGTAACGGCAATGCAAAATAGGTAAATGCACTAAAAATATTTACCGCACTGGCAATAAAAGTGGCTATCACAACATGTTCAGCATAGTTGTAAGATTGTTTCTTAAACAGCCATTTATTGAACAACGCAGCAGCTGGAATACTTAGAAATAAGGTCAGCGAAAAGAATCGATCAATTAGCGATTTAAAAATGGTTGCAAACTTTTCTTCACTTTCGTCAAAAGTAATTTCAGCACCTTGAAATTTTGTGGGAACATCAGGTAAAAACAATAAGATCAATGCCAGCAAAGAAGTGGTTAGAATTAGCATTTTGAAAGGGGGAGAAGTAGCTAACCCGCTTTCCTTTAATAAACTCTTTTACAACCAACTCTGGTTTTATCAAAAGGGTCTTTAAGGTGTGAAAAAAGCTATTGTCGTAATTGAGAATGTATCCAATAGAATTGGCAACTATGTGACGCATGGTTAATCTTTCAAAATGTCTTTGTCCGCAGTTATGACAGAAAGAGCCTTGTAATTCGGTATCACAATTTTTACAGTTCATGTAGATGACCAAAATAGGTTGTTCTAATTTAGATAGCAAAAAAAAGCCCAAATCATAGAATGATTTGGGCTTTCAGTTATAATATCGGTGACTATTGAGCCACAACAAATTTTTGTGTTTTAATGCCATTGTTCTCATCCTCTAAAGAAAGAATGTAGATTCCACTGTGCAGTTCAGGATTCATAGTATGCACAAATTCTGTTTGTCCTTCAGCGTCAAAACCTTGCTCGAATACGATTAAACCTCTAATGTCATAGATTACAACTTTAGAGTTAAGCATTGGTTTTTTCGTTTTAATACTAAGATTCAGACCTTCGTTGTTAGTGTATACCTTAAGTCCATTGTCTGCTGAGGATTCAAAAATTCCAGAAGTTGCAGATAAAACTCGATATTTTTTTGGAGCAGAAATGGTAGTAAAACCAGTAACTGATAATCGTACAGTATGTTCTCCAGCACTTAATCCCGGAGGAACGGTAACCTCAAGTTCAGTTGCAGCAGTATTTACAATAGGAAGTCCTGCGTCAAGGGAACCAAATAAAACCTTGTTTTCGGAATCAACAGTACTAAAGTTAAACCCTTCAATTTTAACGGCACTTCCTGCTTTACCCGATTCAGGATTAAGCTTAGTAATTACCGGGCCATTTTCTACAAAGAATGATTGGGGAGACGTTGCCGTTCCACTTCCATTATTAACTGTAAATGTTCCGTCAATTGTTCCAGGAGGAACTTTAACTACCAATTTTTTAGTTGTTCCAGATACTATTGAAGCATTAGCACCACCTGAGAAGGTAACAATATTATTAGTTGCAGTTGCATTAAATAGATCTCCATCAATGGTAATTTCTTGACCTATTGCTCCACGTTTTGGGTTAAAATCGCTAATAAATAGAGTGCCAGAACTAACTACGGTGAAGCTTGTAGGACTATTTTTTGTACCTCCCGCAATGGTAACAGCAATTGTTCCCGAAAGTGCTCCAGTAGGCACGTCAACTACCAAACTTTTAGCAGTAGCAGTTTTTACTGTAGCGTTTATTCCTCCAGAAAAAGTAACTGTATTTGCAGTTGTAGTTGTATTAAATCCAGTTCCAGTAATGGTTACTTCAGTTCCAATTGGTCCTGCAGCTGGGCTTATTGAAGTTATTGTATGACTTCCGCCTCCTGTTGTTGTGACGGTATAAGTACCGCAATTCAATGCAGTACCTGCCGTTATTAATTCTACTGGTCCTGTAACAGCAGTAGCAGGAACGGTTACGGTTACGGAGGTAGGAGTTGAAGATATAATATTTCCAAAAACGCCTGTACTAAATTCTACAGTGTTTCCTGAAGTAGCAAAATTTGTCCCTGAAATGGTAATATTAGTTCCTACAGGTCCTGAAACAGGTGACATATTAGTTACAGTAGGAGTTGAAGAGGCCGTGCCCATAGTATATTCTTGGCAAAGTTGATCGTTTGCCTTGTTCGGGTCTAATGATACAGATACCGTGATGCATATGTCAAACTTCCCATTAGAAGTTGGGAAGTCTAGATTCAATGCAGCAGCAGTGGTGTTAGCACTAACTGGAGTACTTTGTCCAGCCAGTAAATTAGAAGATAATGGAAAAGAACCTGTTCTACTAACTCCGTCAACTTCCGTTACTATGGTAACCGAACTACCAGAACCTAGTCCAAAATTTCCAACATTTTCAATCTCAAAGCTAATTTGATTTAAAGCAGTTCCGAGGGGTATTCCGTTAGCAGGTGTTATTCCCGTAGGGTCAGTAACTGCTATTGATCCTGGTTTAACACGTAAGTCAATGGTTCTAGCCGACGCCATTGAATATCCGCTACATGATTTATTATTTGATAAGCGTGGATCACTGGCATAAGTAGTAGTTACACAAATATTGAAACTGCCAGTAGACGTAGGAAAATTGAAATTTATTCCAGCAGCACTGCAATTTACCCTGAAAGTTGTTGATGCGTTTGGAGCAAGCGCAGCTCCAAGAGATCCTTGAAGATTAACACTATTGCTACCTACCTCAAATGTTACAGGAATAACCGTCCCCGTAGGAATAGTATTACTCCCAGAGTTAACAATGTCAAAAGAAACTTCATCTAATGCCGTTCCTAATGTAATTGAACTTCCTACTGTAATTCCTATAGGATCTGATATCTGAACATTTGAAGCAGAAAAGTCATAAGATTGAGCTATTGCACTGGTCGTTATCGTCATTGCTAACAGGACCCCACCTAAAAATGATTTGAGTAATTTAGAATCTAAAAGTATTTTCATGAAGAATTGATTTTATTTTTTGAAAATGTACCGATTAATCATTGCTATTAAACATAAAAAAATCAGATTATTAGCGATTTTAAACGCATAAAAAAGCCCCAAATTCAATCTTCTGCAAAGAGTTACGGGGCTTTTAATATTTATAAAATAAAACTCGGTTCATGAATTGAATTCGTTAACCAAGTTTGAAATCAACTATTTATGCAATTCCTCATGTTCGTCATGAGTATGCAATAAAACGTGGGCTTGACTAACGTACTCTTCTGAACCATTAATTATAACCATGTAATGGCCATCTTCCAAGTGTTTTTCAAGTCTAACAACTTGATCTTGCTTAAAGCCAACACTAATAAGAAATGAGGCAATACTTCCTCCAAATGCGCCAATTGCCATACCACTCACTAAGCCTACAAACTTACCAGCAAGGAATATAACACCCAAGCCTGGAACTGCAATCATTCCAGCACCTGCAAGTACACCTAAAACACCACCAGCAACCATTCCAACTGGAACTGGAGCTTTTTTTAAGTGCTTTACTGAGTTAATGTGAACATGGTCTTTAATTGTAGTTCCCGTGCCTTTTACCTCGGAGAAAGTATTGGCTAAATGCGTGTATTCGTAACCTAATAAATCGCTCAAATAATCCGAATAATTTACGTTGGGAATTTCTTCTGAATAATATATGAGCTCTACAATTGCTGTTTTTATGCGCTCTACCAAAATACTGCGTTTGTTATCGAGAATTTCCAATCCCGATTTCAAGAGTGCTTTGTTCAATTGGTCATGCGTTTTTTGATCAATGGGAGAGAGGGTTTCAACTAACCCTAAATCAATGGTTTTGTAGAGAATACTTAGTTTTTCTAATTCAGATTGCACCGTAAGTTTACATCGCAAACTCACCATGTATTTGATATAAAGCTTCATATATTATCGCAATAAAAATGAGTTTGTTCGCAAGCTACGATTTAATAGGATGCTGCTAACTTTTAATTTGAATACTCGCGACTCAATAGACCATAACACTACATTTGCCTTTTCAAAAATCAAAGGCAAAATGGAACAGCAATTAATAGAATGTGTACCCAATATTTCAGAAGGTAGAGATAGCGCAAAAATCAAAGCTATAACCGATGTTGTAGAAACTGTGGAAGGTGTTAAACTACTGGATGTTGACCCCGGAAAAGCTACCAACCGAACGGTAATCACTTTTGTAGGAGAGCCAGAAAAAGTAATTGAAGCTGCATTTCTATTAATTAAAAAAGCGGCAGAGCTTATTGATATGAGCAAACACTCAGGAGAGCATCCTCGTTTTGGTGCAACTGATGTTTGTCCTTTGGTTCCAATTGCTAATATTTCCATGGAAGAAACTGCTCAGTACGCCCACAAATTGGGTTTACGAGTAGGAGACGAATTAGATATTCCAGGCTACTTTTATGAGAATGCAGCCAAAGAAGACAAACGGAAAAATTTAGCCAGCTGCCGAGAAGGGCAGTATGAAGGACTTTCTAAAAAGCTAAGCGATCCAAACTGGAAACCAGATTTTGGCCCTGCGGAATTTAACGCACGTGTAGCAAAGTCTGGTTGTACTGCCATTTCAGCACGAGATTTTTTGGTGGCTTATAACATTAACTTAAATACTACTTCTACAAGAAGAGCCAATGCCATAGCATTTGACATTCGTGAGGCGGGTAGATTAAAAACAGAAGGCGGCTCGTTAACCGGCAAGAAAGTATTGGACGCGAACGGAGAGCCTGTTCGTGAACCGGGAAAACTGAAATGTGTAAAAGGAATCGGTTGGTATATTGAGGAGTACGGAGTTGCTCAAATCTCTTACAATTTGACGAACATAAGTGTTACCTCAATTCACGAAGCATTTGACGCCACGCAAGAATCTGCAATAGCTAGAGGGTTAAGAATTACGGGTTCTGAATTAATTGGCTTGGTTCCTTTAAATGCAATGCTAGATGCTGGTCGTTATTTCTTGAAAAAGCAAGAACGTTCGTTAGGGGTTTCAGAATCTGAATTGATAAAGATTGCTGTGAAATCATTAGGGCTAGATGATTTAGCTCCATTTGATCCAGCTGAAAAAATTATTGAATACAAACTAAAAGGTGCCGCTGGTGATAAACTGGTGAATATGGACTTGGTAGCTTTTGCCGTTGAAACTGCAAGCGAATCTCCTGCACCAGGTGGTGGATCCATCTCAGCTTATGTTGGAGTATTGGGAATAAGTTTGGCTACAATGGTTGCCAACCTTTCTTCTCACAAACGTGGTTGGGATGATAGATGGGAAGAGTTTTCTGAATGGGCTGAAAAAGGTCAAGCAATAAAAAACAAATTGTTGCTTTTGGTTGATGAAGATACCAATGCGTTCAATAAGATCATGTCGGCATTTGGGTTACCTAAAGATTCGGATGCTGAAAAAGCAGCTCGCAGTCAAGCGATTCAGGATGCGACAAAATATGCCATTGAGATTCCTTTTCAGGTAATGGAAACGGTTTATGAATCGTTTGAAGTAATTGAAGCAATGATTAGCGTTGGAAATCCAAATTCGATTACCGATGCCGGAGTAGGAGCCTTGTGCGCGCGGACTGCAATAATGGGCGCTTTTATGAATGTGAAAATCAATACCGGCGATTTAAAGGACAAAGATTTTGTTGCTGATATCTTAAAACGCGGACAAGAAATTCAGGATAAAGCCGTTGCTAAAGAGGCACTGGTGGTTGAGAAAGTGAATGCTTCAATAGGTTAGAGGGTTGGTTGGGTTGGATGGGTTGGTGGTTCTCGATACAATTCTCCTTAGTCGAATCACTCGAAATAACATCGCTAATAAATTGGTTGTCAGTTCGAGTGTTTTGTGAGGTACGAACAAAATGTATCGAGAACTCTTTAACCAACGTTATTCCCGCGCAGGTGGGAATCTCTCAAAGCAGTTAATTCAACTTTGAGATTCCCAATAGAGTTGGGAATGACGAAAAGTTTAATTGAATGCTTTTATGAAGATCTAGAATTGTCAAACCATCGGAACACTAGATACGTTAGTATTAATAGGCAGTATAGAAAGAACGGCCTTACTATCAATGAAGACTTAATAAAGTAAACAACACTGCAAACACATGGAAAAAAAGCTCCTCATATTCAGATTCTGGGTTCAGCGGGTGCTTTTCTTTTTTCCCATTCAGCTCATTCTAGCGCACCTTAAGCGCAGTCATGTTCTTATTGTATATTGGTTAGTGCTTTATGGCTTAGTCTCGGGTCAAATAGCCGCAAATTACGGTATTCCCAATTTGGTGTTGTATCCAGAATATTTGGGCGTTTCTAATTTCTTATCGCACGTTATTTTAGGTTTAGCCTTCGGTTCCTTTATAATGGCTTTTCAGGTGAGTTCCTACATAGTATTTGGTTATCGTTTTCCTTTCATCGCCACTCTAAGCACGCCTTTCTTGAAGTATTCGCTCAATAACGCACTAATTCCATTGATTTTTACAGGATTCTATTTGAATTATCTGGTGGACTTTCAGTTGAACAAAGAATTATTGACACAAATTACTGTACTGAAAAACGTATCGGGTTTTTTATCAGGCATGACCTTTTTCTTGCTCATTGGCTACTGGTATTTTCTGTCTACCAACAAGAGTATTTTCGCATTCATTGTCCCCAAAACCGTTGGCAGTTTTAGCAAATACAAACCCATTCATCGACTTTTTGACAACTCTGTAAAATGGTACCATTTTTTAAAACGGGATAGTGAGTGGAAAATTGAGACCTATTTGTCGGGAGTCTTAAGCGTAAAAATTGCCCGCAGTAGTGCGCATTATAATAGGGCCACGCTTAAAAAAGTGTTTCAGCAAAACCATTTTAATGCTTCTATGTTTGAGCTTGGTGCAATTGCAAGTTTGTACGTGTTAGGTGTATTTATGGAGTCGCCTATTTTCGCTATTCCAGCGGGAGCAAGTGTTTTATTACTCTTCACAATGACCTTAATGCTTTCCGGAGCTTTGCACAACTGGCTCAAAGGCTGGAGTGTTCTTGGTTTTGTGCTGATTATTTTGTTTGCCAATGAGCTTTCTAAAAATCCAAATCTCCGAAAAGAAAATAAAGCCTACGGTTTAACGTATTCTGGTGCGGGAGTGCCATACAGCAATGCGGAGATTAAATCGAGATTGATTGATGAAAAAACAATTAATGGCAGTTTTAGAAATGAAGTAAACGCGCTTAACCAATGGAAAAAGAACACCAATTCAAATACGCTGTTCATTGTTAACACCAGCGGTGGTGGGCTGCGTTCGGCATTGTGGACGTATTACTGTTTAGTAAATATTGACTCAATAACTGCAGCACCCTTGCTGAATAAAACACGATTTATTTCAGGTGCGTCAGGAGGTATGATTGGAGCATCATATTACCGCGAATTGCATTTAAGAAATCAATTGCTATCGGATTTTACTTTTTCGATTGATAAATACGGTGACTTACTGTCGCATGACTTGTTGAATTCCTTGTCTTTTTCTTGGATTGTAAATGACATTTTTAGAATGCGAAAGTTTGAGGTAAATGGACAATCGTTTTTTAAAGATAGAGCGTATTATTTTGAAAATCAATTAAATAGAAATACACATGGACTGATTGATAAGCCCTTGAGTTATTATCGTGTTTTTACGGAGAATGGAAGTTTACCTTTTTTATTACTAACGCCCACCATAATAAATGACGGTAGACGACTCATGGTTTCGAGTTTGCCGCTAAACTTTATGTATAAACCCCATTTGGATAAAAAAATAGGGCCGCACAAAGGGTTCATAGAATTGATCGACTTTCAAACCTACTTTAAAACTAAAGGAGCCGACAGTCTCAGGTTTACTACTGCATTACGCATGAATTCTACCTTTCCATTCGTACTTCCAAATATATTTTTACCTACGGAGCCGCAAATTCAAGTAATGGATGCAGGCTTAAGAGACAATTTTGGAATGTTATCCACTGCCCAATATCTTCATGCAATGCAAGGCTGGATAGATACAGCAATTGATCGCGTGGTGATTATTCGAATATTTGATAAACCTAAGGAAATAGAAATTAGAGAAGACCCTTACCAGTCCTTAATTCATTCTATAACTGCGCCAGTTGATCATGTATACCTTAACATGTTTAATACCCAACGCTTGCGAGAAGATGACTTATTAAATGACCTGCCAAGCTCAATAAATTCAAAGTTAGAAGTAATTGATTTTCCATTAGAATTGGATGGAACGAGAAACATTCCATTGAGCTGGCAATTGACACAAAGCGACAAGAATTTGATTCGTGAGTCTTTTTTTACGCCCAAAAACAAAACATCAATAAATAGAGTGAAATACCATCTTTTGAATTAGTTGGAGGCGGATAAATTTTTACTTTTAGCATTCAGTTTTCAGCATGATTAAACGAGATAGAATTAAGTTAATTAAAGAAATGCTTTCGACCAATTCGAAGGATCCATTTCTCAATTATGCTGCTGCACTTGAGTATAATAAGTACGGCGATAAACCAAAAGCGATTAAGCTATTGGAGGATATCGCAGATTTTGATCCACAGTACCTAGGAACCTATTATTTATTGGGAAAACTCTATGAAGATACCGGTGAGATAGATAAAGCCATCCTTATTTATCGCCGAGGAAGGAAAATTGCCAATGAACAGAACAATAACAAAACGCTAGGGGAGCTCAACGAGGCGTTAATGCTTATTGATGAAGAGTTTGATGAGTCTTGGGAGGATTAATGCTCAACCGTATTTATCTAAGATAGAATATGTACGTAATTCTCGCGCATGCGGTAATCTTTTGAGTAAATATGCTGTTAGATTCCCGCCTTAGCAGTAATGACGAGTTGCAAATTACCTCCTCTTGTATTTTAAATGATTAAAAAATAGCCAGATGATTTGCTTAATGCTCGATCTTAAAGGTAGTTCCTTCAATTGCCAATTCAGTATTTTTAAAAACGGTTTGAGCCTCTACCTTAATAGGCTCTAGCTGGGTATAGCGTGTGCTAAAGTGACCCAAAACTAATTTCTTGCATTTTGTTTTTAGAGCAATTTCTGCAGCCTGGAGGTTGGTTGTATGAAAAGTATCTGCCGCTCGAACTGCTGCATCCCCCATAAATGTAGATTCATGGTAAAGGAGGTCACTGTCCTTAATTGCCTCGTAGTAAGCTGTTTTTGGCTTTGTATCGGTTATGAACGAATACTTCCGCAGCGCTAATGGAGTCTCAGTAGCATCTACTGCATGAATGGTTTCGCCTTGTCTTTCAACGTCTTTTCCTTGTTTCAACAGTTTAATTTCTTCAACTCCAAGTTTGAAAGCAGCTAGACTTTCCTTTTTAATATTTAATGGTTTTTCGGTTTCTTTAAATACGAATCCAAAGCACGGAATTCTGTGATCAACTGGAGTAGCAGTTACTTCTACATTATGGTCTTTTAGAATAACGGTCTCTTGCTCATCTTCTAAATAATTGTAGTGAATTTCGTATTTCAATTTGGTATTTGATACTGAAAGCTGAAGATTAATTATCTCTCGTAACATTCTGTTAGCGTGAATAGTAAGCGGTTTTTCTCGGCCGAGTAAATGCATGGTATTTAACAGCCCAATTAAACCAAAATAATGATCGCCGTGTAAATGAGAGATAAAAATATGTTCAATTCTTTGGAACTTTATTCCAAATTTTCGCATCTGAATTTGAGCACCTTCTCCACAATCGATTAGGTAGTAGTGGTGGTTTATATTTAGTAATTGACTAGTTGGATGTCTAGTAGGAGTAGGGACGGCAGAATTAGAGCCTAAAATCGTGATTTCAAATGGTGTCATTAATGCTGTATGGTCATTTTCTTAAACAGCACTTTGTCGTCAATTGTGTACTTTATGAGGTACAATCCATTTTCAATTTCTTTAATAGGGAGTTCAATCATTTTTTCATTAGAACTAAAGTTGAACGCTTTGACATTTTTACCTTCTAAATTCAATATTTCTACAGAGAGTGTTTTATAAACCTCTTTTCCTATATCTAAGGTGATTGCTTCATTAGCAGGGTTAGGGTAGATAGCATGCTCAACGAGTTGATTCGTTTGAATGGACAAAGAAGCAGAATCTAATAAATCAAATTCAACCGCTATGTTGGTGTCAAAATTTACGATATCGGTTTCCACAAATAATTTAAGGGTCACTACTTTTTGGTTAGCTTGTTTACTATCCGTTGCAGTTCCGCTAATTTCAATACAGCCATTTGCTCCACCAGGGTAAATGCAGTTGCTAGGATTACAAGTGTAACTTAGTCCTGTGTAGATATCTGGTGCTTCTTTTAAGGTAACTTGGTTTATTTTAAATCCTTGAATTTCAGCGGGTACAACTATTGTCAGGCTCTCTTTGTAAGTGCTATCGACCCATGCACTAGGAATTTTGTTTTTACCTAAACTAGAGTAGGCTCCAAACTCTGTTAGGGAATTGTCTGGTGTGCATTGTGAAACAGCATCAACAGAGCACAAACAAATCGAGACCAATACACCGATTAACTTTATTTTCAACATCATTATTCGAATCCTTTTTCAATTTCGAGCATCATTATCATATCTAACGCTTCAGCTTTAGTAGGGGTTAGGTTCAAAATCGCATCCAGTTTTGATAGATTTATGAGTTTAGAAACCATTTCTTTAGCTCCAGCTACCACCAATACTCCGTTATTGTTTTTTGTGTTGCGATGTCCTAATAAAATTGCGCTTAATCCACTAGAATCGCAGTAGTCACAATTGGAAATATCCAATAATAAATTGCTTGATTTTCCGCCTTGAATAGCATCATTAAAGTGGTTTTTAAGTTCAGGAGAAATCGCTGAATTGAGCTTAGAGGCTTCAATTGTGATTGATGTGCAATGCTCCAATGTTTCTATTCTAAAGTCCATAGTTTTTTCTAGTCTTGAGCATCAAAAATAAGAAAACATGACTATAAAAGTACAGCTACTGAGGCCGGTCTATTTTCTGAGCCAAAAGGTATAAAATAGCCATGCGAATCGCAACGCCATTCTCCACTTGATTAAGGATAATTGCTTGGTCAGAATCGGCAATGGCGCTTGAAATCTCAATCCCGCGATTTATTGGTCCTGGGTGCATTATGGTAATCGGTTTATTCAGTTCTTTAAGCAGTTGAGAGGTAAGCCCATATTGCATAGTATACTCCCTTAGACTTGGAAAATAACTAATATCCAAGCGTTCCATTTGAATGCGCAGCATATTCGCTACGTCACACCATTGTAGCGCTTTTCTTATATCGGTTTCTACTTTTACGCCCATTTTATCAATGTACTTTGGTAAAAGGGTTTTGGGACCGCAAACCATGACTTCAGCACCTAGTTTTTGCAAACAAAATATATTACTCATGGCAACTCTAGAATGCAGTATGTCGCCTACAATCACTACTTTTTTCCCAGCAACTCCTCCCAATTTTTCCCGAATAGAGTATGAGTCGAGCAAAGCTTGTGTAGGGTGTTCATGCGCTCCGTCACCGGCATTTATTATTTTGCTGTTTACGCGCTGACTCAAAAACACACTCGCCCCAGGGTTGGGATGACGCATCACCACCATATCCACCTTCATAGCTAATATGTTATTAACAGTGTCTACTAGCGTCTCACCTTTACTTACAGACGAGGAATTTGCAGAGAAATTAATAACGTCGGCAGAAAGTCTTTTTTCAGCAAGTTCAAAAGATAATTTAGTTCTTGTTGAGTTTTCAAAAAATAAATTGGCAATTGTAATGTCTCTAAGTGTTGGAACTTTTTTGATTGGGCGATTAATGACCTGTTTAAAGTTATCGGCGGTATCGAATATGAGTTGAATATCACTTTCGGTAAGTGATTTTATTCCGATTAAATGATCTACGCTTAGTTCACTCATTTTTCTTCGATAGTATACAGTTGAACTTCGTCTTTTCCTTCCTTTTCATCCCAACTCATAATCACTCTTTCTGAGTTTAACGAATCTACCCGGCTTCCTACATATTCAGGCTGAATTGGCAAATGCCTTTTAAACCTTCTATCGATAAACACTAACAATTCTACTTGAATGGGTCTGCCAAAATCGAGTAGGGCATCCATTGCTGAACGCACACTGCGACCAGTGTAAAGCACATCGTCGACCAGCACAATTCTTCGGCCTTCTATACTGTGCTCCATATTAGTGCTACTCGCCACAATGGGAGTATCTCCTCTGCGAAAATCATCGCGATAAAAGGTTATGTCAATCGAGCCAGTATGAGGGGTTATGTTGGGTTTAATATCCTTTAGCTTGGCAACAATTCTATCCAGTAGCAATGTGCCTCTTGGTTGCAGGGCTATGAGTATGGTGTTGCTAAAATCTTGGTGGTTTTCGATTAATTGATAACAGAGACGGGTGATAGTGAGGTTAACTCCTTTGTTGTCTATTATAGTCCTGCTCTGCATTTCAAGAGACAAATATAGCTTTTTCACTTAGTTGACCATGCGCTTTACCTGAACTGAAGCTTTTAAATTATTCTTTTATTCCCAACACCTCTGTTTTTCAAAAAGGAAGCTATTTTTACGGACCTAACTAAATACGAATAGTTGTATACGTTAAGAAGATACCCACTCAAAAGCGTAATCATTTGGACTAAAAGAGAACTCCTTTTCTTTTTTGCGCTGGCAACAGTATTTACTGTTTTGTATGAATTAATTGGCGTAAAGTGGCTTCAAGTTCCCTTTACACCAGTAGGGTTGGTTGGCACAGCAGTAGCGTTTTTAGTAGGTTTTCAAAATAACGCAGCCTACGATAGAATTTGGGAAGCCCGAAAAATATGGGGCGGAATTGTAAACGCTTCTCGATCGCTTATCATTACGGTAAAAGACAGTTTTTATCTGCATCGTTCTGATGCAATACAGGATGAGACCGCAGTGTTAAAAGTAATTACTCACAGACATGTGGCGTGGCTAACTGCACTCAGGTTTGCCATGCGGACCAAAAAGCCTTGGGAAGCCTCTTATGAAGTTATGCATAAAAAAGAAAGTTTTTCTTATCATGTGCCTGAATTCGGATCCACCTTAGAAGAGGAACTCAAAGCCCACTTATCTGAAAATGAGCTTAAGCACGTGATGTCTCAAGACAATAAACCCAATGCAATAATTGCGCCTCAATCTGCGCAACTCAGAACATTAACCAATGAACAAAAACTTTGGGATTTTAGCTTTTTAAATATTCAACAAATTTTACAGGAGTTAACCGCTTTGCAGGGCAAGTCCGAGCGCATCAAGAACTTTCCTTATCCAAAACAATACGGCAGTATCGGTTATCACTTTGTGCATATTTTCATGTGGTTGCTTCCGCTCGCCATTATTCCAACATTTGCAAGTATGGGTTTAGATATTTCAACTTCTAACCCCTGGATTGGTAAGTACTTCGTTTGGTCAAACATACCCTTTACCGTTATTGTGATATGGGTATTTAACACCATGTTGCGTATTGGTTTGGCTGGGGAAAACCCATTTGAAGGCTCGCCCAATGATGTGCCTATTTCGAATATTTCGAGAGGTATTACACGCGATATCTTACAAATAATAGAAGAGGATCCGGCTAAAATTCCTCCAGCAATCGAGAATAAAAACGATGTTCAGTTGTAACTTTCAGATTACTACCGAGCTAAACTAAGCAGCAAATCAATCTCCTTGTTAATAATAGCCATTTCTATGCGTTCAGCTTCTAGCGCAATTTCGTCACTCTGTTTGTAGGCCTCAATTGGTTTTCCGTTGTGATTAGATTCCTTGTAAATGCTGGAAGCAAAGTCTCTGAAGAAGAATAGGTCGTCAAAGGTTTTTATGCGTTCCCAAAAATCACTCTTGATATCGTGTTTTGCAAGGTGTTCTCGAATATCAGAAAGGTATACCCAAAACAATTCCTGATCTTTTCCATTAATTGCTGCCACTGGACAAATTCCAATGATCCGGGTTTCCATTTCCATTCGGTCCGTATCAAAAAAGACATCTTCTTTAATCTGGCAGCGAATAGGAGAGATGCTCTTGAATTTCTCTTGTTTGTATTCTAATTCATCAGTAAATTCATCATTTTGAGCGCTGTAGAGCTGAATTGAGTTTTTATCCGCTAGATCACAAAATAATTTGAACAATCTATCCTTCTTAAATAATTCCTCATTGTCAGTTTCCTCAATGTTGCGCCAAACCCGTTTTGACCATTTTATGTTTTTCTGTTCGAACTCAAAATAGGGGATATAACCCGCATCGTTATATTGCAAATTATATGCGGGCTCTGCTTCAGCTTGTTCTGGGAAAATTTGTCTGAATTGAAAAGGGGCATTGTACAATCGGTGCAAAACGAGCGTACCTGTAGAATCGTAAAGCTTCCATTCTCCATATTTGAAACCATTGATGAGTTGACCTGTTGCTTTTGAATTTCCGTTTGAATACTTGGAAGAATAAGCTCCAGATAATCGACCTTTATTGACAATGTATTCTGCTTGATAATCTATACTTATAAACGGCACATTTGTTTGACCATAACCCACACAGGTAATTAAAACTGAAAGTGAACTGAGAACAATATGCTTTAGTTGAATTTTCATAGTTGTGGAATTTACCTGTCTTGAAAAAAATAATGTATCAGAAATTTCGAATAAAAACTAAAAATACGGTTTCTTGCAAACTCTTTAATCGTATTATTGCAATATAAAGATTGAGTAATCATGGGAATTACAAAAAGTAACCTCTTTTCTGAAGAACAAAACGCCTTAGCGAATGCATTAAAAGCACTTGGGCATCCTGCACGGGTTGCTATTCTGCAGCATTTGTTAAAAGCCAATGCCTGCATAAATGGTGACTTAGTTGAGGAAACTGGATTGGCTCAAGCTACAGTAAGTCAGCATCTCCGAGAATTAAAAGACTTGGGAATTATTCAAGGAACCATTGAAGGAGTTTCAGTGAGTTATTGTATTAATCCATTGCGTTGGAACGAAATAGCGGAATTACTCCAAGGATTATTTGATCAAATTAATTTACGTGGCGAAAGCTGCTGTTAAAATATAAAACCATGAAATTATCGGAATTAAAAAACAATTTAGAAGGATTAAAAGAAATCAAATTCCAATTGCCAAACGGTTCGTTTGTGGAATCTCACTTTCACGTTACTGAAGTAGGTGAAATCGAAAAACGCTTTATCGATTGTGGAGGAAAGCTAAGAAAGGAAACTACCGTTAACTTTCAATTGTGGTCTTCAATAGATTTCCATCACAGACTTGGTGCTCAAAAATTGAATTCCATAATTGGACTTGCAGAAAAGCAATTATTGATAGGTGATTTTGAGATAGAAGTAGAGTATCAGCAAGACACCATCGGAAAATATGGGTTAGATTTTGATGCTCAAAACAGAACATTTAAGCTGACGCAGAAAAAAACCGATTGTTTGGCAAAGGAAGACTGTGGTATTCCGGTTACTAAAATCAAAACTAAACTTGCTGAATTGGTTTCAACTGAGAAAGGCTGTTGCACTCCAGGCGGTGGTTGCTGCTAATATTACGCTATGCAATGAATTTAGAAGTTACAATAGCGTCTTTAAAGACGCATAGCATAAGTGATAATAGAAAAGTGCTTTTACAGCCACTAATAGACTATGTCCAATTAAAAAAGGACAAAGACGAAACCGTTCGATTAAATTTCATCTGCACACACAATTCGCGTAGAAGTCAAATGGCTCAAGTATGGGCATTTGTACTTTCAAACCATTTTGAACTTGAGGTTGATAGCTTTTCAGGTGGAGTTGAAGTAACGGAATTTTTTCCAGCGGCTGTAGAAGCTTTAAAAGCTTCAGGAATAGAAATAAATAGGGCAGGACCTACTTCTGCAAAATATGAGGTTGAATACAAGAATCAATTACTGAGTTGTTTTTCCAAGCTTTACAATGATGCTGTAAATCCAAACAACGGTTTTGCTTCTGTAATGACATGTTCGGATGCTGACCAAAACTGCCCAATAGTTTCTGGCGCAGAAAAACGAATTTCCCTGACCTATGAAGACCCAAAAGCCTTTGACGATTCACCCTTAAAACAAGAAATGTACAGATCACGTTCGCTACAAATAGCAGGGGAGTTGTACCACGTTTTTAAGGCTATTGCAGAATGAAAGGCATTGGTTTTTTTGAAAAGTACCTTACCATATGGGTGTTGCTGTGCATTGTTGCGGGCATTGCATTAGGAGCAATTGCAGGCGATGCTATTGAAATAATTTCAGACTTGGAAATTGCCCATGTAAATATCCCCGTAGCACTTTTAGTTTGGTTGATGATTTATCCAATGATGGTTCAAATAGATTTTGGATCATTAAAAGAAGTAAGACAAAACGCAAAAGGATTGGGATTAACCTTGATCGTTAATTGGTTAATTAAGCCATTTACAATGGCTTTCTTCGCTTGGCTCTTTTTTGATCAATTATATTCCGCTTGGATTACTCCAGAGCAAGCAAATGAGTATATCGCTGGAGCAATTTTGCTTGGAGCAGCTCCATGTACTGCTATGGTTTTTGTCTGGTCCTATTTGACAAAAGGCGACGCTAATTATACTTTGGTACAGGTGTCTGTGAATGATTTGGTCTTATTGGTTTTATTCGTTCCAATTGTGCAATTCTTACTTGGAATCACTGATTTTACTATTCCTTATGATGTACTGGTTACATCTGTGGTAGTGTATGTTGTTATACCATTGGCAGCTGGATACCTAACCAATAAATGGGCAATTCAAACCAAAGGAAAAGAGTGGTTCGAGCATAATTTTCTGCCCAAGCTAAAACCATTTTCCATCATCGCTTTGTTGTCGACCTTGGTATTGTTATTTGCTTTTCAGGGAAAACAAATTTTAAATCAGCCAGAAAATATTTTGTTGATTGCAATTCCCTTGACTATACAGACATACTTTATTTTCTTTCTTACTTGGTTCGTTGGGAAATATTTGAAACTCCATTACAACATTTGTGCACCTTCTTCTATGATAGGAGCGAGTAATTTTTTTGAATTGGCAGTTGCAGTGGCCATTGCTTTGTTTGGTTTAAACTCCGGAGCGGCATTAACTACTGTGGTTGGGGTATTGATAGAAGTGCCCATTATGCTTTCGCTGGTTGGAATTGCAAAGCGTTGGAAATATTGACTAGAAACTGTGCAAGATAAATTACATTTTAGGCTTCTTTAAATCTACCAACCCAAATGGAAAGGTTATTGTAAATACTTTTGAAACTTAAAGTACAGTTAACATGAATAAGAAATATACACTCTTAGCATTATTGACAATATTTTTAATTGGAAGCGCATTCGTTTCTATTGAAAAAGCACCAAACAATTTTGTAGAAAAGCCAGCTTCTGAAGACAGTTCACCCGCCGAAGGGGAATTGAAATGGTATGTAGATCTAAATGAAGCGCAGGCAATTGCAAAACAAACAAACAAACCCATATTCGCTTTTTTTACAGGAAGTGATTGGTGTGGCTGGTGCAAACGCTTGCAAGCAACAGTTTTTCATAAACCTTCATTTAAAGCATGGGCAAGCGAAAATGTGGTATTGTTAGAGTTGGATTTTCCACGAAGAAAACAATTGCCTGAAAATATTGCCGCTCAAAACAATCAGCTAAAAAACTTTTTTCAACCGAGAGGATATCCTACCATTTGGATTTTTGATATGAACCTAAATTCAGAAGGCACACAATACGAAATCAATGCATTGGGTAACTTAGGCTACCCGAGCGGATCGCAACCCGGACAGGAGGACAAAAAGTTTATTGCTAATGCCGATCAGATTTTAGCGAAACGACAATAAACAATACTCAATACTATTTGAAAAGGCTCGCAATGCGGGCCTTTTTTATTTTAAGCAACTCGATTTGTGCTAAACGCTTGCTTTTCCAGTATGCAGGGTCATGCATTCAAAGTAGTGCCATGGTAAGTGACCAACCAAAAAGTGAGTTACAAGAGGAGTAAAAGCCCTTTGACTCGTATCAAACGAAAGTTCAGTGCTCAGCAATCGTCTTTTTTATATACTTTTCCTATTCAAAAGCACAACAATCAAAAAATGAAACTATGAAAAAAACAGTATTACTATCTTTGATTTTAGCACTTTTATTGGGTTGCAACAAGAATCCGAATAAAGAGGAGCGTATACAAAAACTTGAAATTGAACTGAAAAAGTCTTCAGAAAAAATAAATGAACTGGAGCAAAAAATAGAATTGAAACAAACAACTACTAACAATAAAAAAGAAAACGATATGAATTTAGGAGCATTTTCAGTAAGCCTTAGTGTAAAAGACATTAAGGTATCAAAGGCATTTTACGAAAACCTGGGCTTTGTGCAATTGGGAGGCGATTTGGATCAGAACTATTTAATCATGAAAAATGAAAACTCAGTAATAGGTCTCTTCCAAGGTATGTTTGAAGGAAATATTTTGACCTTTAATCCAGGTTGGGACGAAAATGGAAAAGAGACCGAAAATTTTGTCGACATTAGAAAAATTCAGCAAGAACTAAAAAGCAAGGAAATGGATATCGGTACCGAAATCGAGGAAGGAACCACTGGTCCTGCAAGTTTTATGACATCCGACCCAGACGGGAATGTAATTTTAATTGACCAACATAGGTAGTAAGCTTAAACAAGAGTAGAGTAGGAAGCAGCGGTTTTTAAGGTAACAGAGAAAATAGGCGCAATAACTTCAATTTTAATTAATCTTTTTTCTTTCAAGTCATCAAAACTGAATTTTTTGCTTGTATTTGAGAAAAACAAACTCAGGTAAAATGAAAAAAGCACTCCCTTACATTGCAATTATTGGCACTTCTGCCTTCATTGGTAATCTATTAGTAATCGGCCTTGGCTTGGGCATGTATTGGCAAACATTAGAACCCATGGAGTTTATGCGGCAATTTGGCATTCAGTTTCCACTACTCTTAGCGCCAACAATGGGCATTTTACTCCCTGCTATTATTGCTACAGTAGCCATGGTAATGAATACAAAAGGTCAGCCTGACGTTCGTAAAAATTGGGTAATTGCTTTGGTTGGTCTAATGATTGCCTGCACCATAACCAGCTTAGCAGGAAATCAAATTTCTAGATTTGAATATGCCTATGAAAATTACTCTAACTAATGCCTAGTTTAATCTAAACTTTACAACTTCCGCATACCGGGCATTTTAGGAATTTCCTTATCACCTTCGTGTTTAAATTTTAGATGCGGAGATCGTCCTTTTTTAAAGATATTCTGACTCACTTTTTTGCCTTTGCGCAATTCCTTTTGCTTTTCCTCTGGTAGCTTTATAATCGATTGACATTCCGCTGAGCAAGTTCCTTCGTGTTCCTTTGCACAATCCTTACATTGTATAAAGAGTAGGTTACACGCTACGTTTTTACAGTTAACGTGTGTATCGCAGGGTATTCCGCATTGGTGGCATTGCGCAATTACTTCTTGACCAATGGTTTCTCCCAATCGTTCGTCAAACACAAAGTTTTTACCCTTGAATTTATTCTCCAGTTTTTCATCTTGAACTTCGTGGGCATATTTGATAATCCCACCTTCCAATTGGTAAACGTTTTTATAGCCTTTGTGTTTGTACCAAGCGCTGGCTTTTTCGCAACGAATACCACCAGTACAATACATCATGATGTTTTTGTCCTTGTGTTCTTCCATCATTTTGTCAATGACGTCTAGTGAAGAGGCAAAAGTGTCTACGTCTGGCGCAACGGCGCCATCAAAATAACCAACTTCACTTTCGTAATGGTTTCGCATATCAATCAAAATAGAGTTGGGGTCTTCCATTAACTGGTTCCATTCTTTAGCATGTAAATGCTGACCTTTATTCGAAGAATCAAAGGATTTGTCCTCCAATCCGTCAGCCAATATCTTGTCTCTTACCTTAATTACCAATTTGTAGAAGGACTTTCCATTGTCTTCCACAGCAAAATTGAGGCGTACATTTTCTAAGAAGCTAATGTCTTTTAAAGTAGCTACAAAAGCATTGAGGTGTTCGGTAGGAGTGGATAGTTGTGCATTAATGCCTTCTGTGGCAACGTGTACTCGGCCATAAACGCCAATTTCGTCCCATTGGACATACAAATGATCTCTGAATAGTTCTAGATTCTTTACCGACGCATATTTGTAAAAGGAGATAGTGGTTCGCTCCTCGTCGCTAGCAAGTAATTGCTCTCTTAGAATCCTTTTGTCCACCTTGTTGTGCAATTTCATGTTACAAACGAGTTGAATTAAGGGTTTTTATTTCCGTTTGCAAATGTAAATTTCTTTTATTTCTTTTTACTCGATTTAGCCAGTGGATTAAAAGCCAAACACAAGTCCATCCAACCTGCTAAATCATCTTCTAAGTCAATTCCTTCTTCTTGCACAAAAATGCAGCCGCGCATGGGTCTTCCAGTAAAGTCCATGGGTAAAACATTTTCTTTTTTCAATGCTTCTGGATAGGCCTCTTCACCAATTCGAGCCATAAGCAGTTGGCCATTCGTTTTTTTAGAAATGAGAATTCCACAGAGCATTTTATCATTCAACATAAAACACAAACCACCCATCATTTTGCGTGTTTCAAAACTTACGTTTTTTGAAAGTAAGTAGTTGCTTATGCGCTCTGCTGTGTATTCGTCGAATGCCATAATTTTATAAAATTACTACTAATGTTGACCTGTGTAAATGTAGTTTCATTTTGTGCTTAACGCAGAATACTTTAGTTACTCCACGTTTTAAAATTCGACTACTTATTAAAACAACACTTTTGAGTTATTCACGAGTAAAGTGCTGATTATAAGTCAAAAACAGAACGCTTAGCCCAATATAAGTTTACTGCTTTTATGCAATTCTTCTCTATGAGCTGGATGTGCAATACCTATGAGCAGTTGCACACGTTCTTCAATGCTTTTTCCATAAGGATAGGCAACCCCATATTCTGTAACAACATAGTGTACATGGGCTCGCGTTGTTACTACTCCCGCGCCTTGCTTGAGAACGGGGACAATTTTAGAAGCGCCACGCTTTGTTGTTGAAGCTAATGCAATAATCGGTTTTCCTCCTTCAGAGAGTGATGCTCCACGAATAAAGTCCATTTGACCTCCTACGCCAGAGTAGATTTTACTTCCAATTGAGTCGGCACAAATCTGTCCTGTAATGTCTATTTCTATAGCGCTGTTAATAGCGACAACTTTTGGATTCTTCTGAATCACTGAGGTGCTATTTACGTATTCAAAATCCAGCATTTGCACAATTGGGTTATCATCAATGAAATCGTACAATTTTTTACTCCCGACCACAAAAGAAGAAACAATCATTCCGGGATGTTTCTTTTTGAGCGCGCCATTGATTACTCCTTTTTCTACCAAGGGCAAAACCCCGTCTGAGAACATTTCAGAATGAATTCCTAGGTTTTTATGATTTCCGAGCCAAGACAATACCGCATTCGGAATATCTCCAATACCCATTTGCAGGGTAGAACCATCTTCAATTAGTTCGCAAATGTGTTTTCCAATTGTTTTGTTTTCTTCGGTTAACGGAGCATTTAAGACCTCTGGCAGTGGTTTAGATTCCTCCACCTTGATATTTATTTCACTAATATGAATGATCCCAGCGCCGTGTGTTCTTGGCATGTGTTCATTTATTTGAGCAATTACAATTTTTGCACATTGGGTGGCTGCCAAGGATATATCTGCCGATGTGCCTAATGAACAATACCCGTGCTTGTCAGGAGGTGAAACGGATATTAACGCTACATCAATTGGAATAATTCCTTTTCTGAAAAGCGCAGGTACTTCGCTTAAAAACATGGGGATGTAACTGCCATTATCACACTGTACTACCTCTCTAGTATTTGACCCAACAAAGAAGGAATTTATCTTGAAAGACGCTTTATACTCAATGTTGGTGTAAGGGGCAAGGCCTTCGGTATGTATCTGATAGATATTTACATCTCTCAATTCGGAATGGCGTTCCGTCATGGCTTGAATTAGGCTATGAGGCGCTGCTGCAGCAGAATGTATGAATACCTTGTCTTTGCTTTTTATATTCTTTACGGCTTCAATTGCTGTTTTAGTCATCGATTTCATTTTTGGGAATTGTTCAAAATTAGTCTTGTGATGCAGTTGTTTTCTGATGTTTTTATGGACTGTGAATGTAGGATGATTTATTTTCTACGTTTCAGTTTCAAGAATTAAACTACTTCATATTCTGTAGCTTTCTTACTCAAAGAATTTTCAATTTCTAGTGCGTAACTAAGGTCAATAAATATGTCAATAGCAGGGAAAGCAAATTGCAGAGCAGCTGAGTATGTAATTTAAAACACTAATTATTATAATAGCACCAATGTCAATTTGATAATCTCAATAGGAGCAATGTCGGCGGCTGAATAAAAAGCGCGTATAAAGTGTGTAAATTGGTTTTAGCTCGCTATTGCTTCTTGAATGGAAGATTTATATTGAATATCTAGCTTGTCAACTACGGTGTTTTTAAATTCCGTTGCAATTTTAAAACGGCCTGCTTCTACCGCCATTTTAAAACTTAAATTGTCTTTGGGTAGGATTTTGCGATGTGTTTTCATACCAAGAGCGTACATGTCCTTTTTCCAATGCACAAAATACCACTCCATGGAAGGTTGATGAAAAACGGCTAAATTTTGTTTATCAAATACGAACTTTTTGATATTGTGTTTTTCAATAATTGGTGAAATAGCAACGAAGATTTCTTTAAACTCTTCAATGGGGACATACTTTTTGGTTAATTCACAAATTAATGTGTCTTGGTCGGGCAATAAAAATACTTTACCACAATCTTTTTCTATTACAAGTTCGTAGCTATAGGACAGGGCAGGTAAGACATCTGTTGCGGTAATATTTTTATCCATAGTAACAAAATTAAATACGAATTCCCATTACGAGTATGTCATCAATTTGGTCATTATCTCCTTTCCAATCGATAAACGCGGCCTTTATTTTCTCCTCTTGACAGGCTATTGTTAAGCTTGCAATTTCAGTCAATAAAACTAAAAATCGTTTCGTTAGAAATTTCTTGTTTTTTGAACCACCAAATTGATCAACAATACCATCAGAAAATAGATAGATTAAATCGCCTTTTTGCACGTATAACTCATTATTCTCAGCAAAACTAAATTTACTTAGTGAATTTCCTAAAATATTATTCGACCCTTTAAAAAACTTGACGTCTCCTTCTCTAATTCGAATTAAAGGTCTTTTAGCACCTGCAAACAATAACTTTTGATTTTTAGCATCATATTCTAAAACTACTATTTCAACACTGTCGTTGAGTTTACTAGAGTTTTCATACAGGTATTTCTGCACACGTTTATCTAATTTTTCGATAATATCCGCAGGACTTGTGTTACTCGTTGAATTGGAAATTTGATCCAACATATTAACTATAAAGATAGACAGCATTGCTCCTGGAACACCATGGCCAGTGCAATCTCCAAGCGCTAAATAGGTTTTTCCATTTTTATCACAACTCCAAATAAAATCGCCACTAACAACATATTTCGGACTATCAAAAATAAATGAGTTCGGAAAGGTTTTTTTTAGTTCTTGTTCTTGAACGGTAAATGCGTTTTGAATGAGTTTGGCATAATTGATACTATCAGTCAAGTCCGTATTTATTTCCACCAGTTCCTTTTTTGATGCATACAAATCGTCTTGCACTTTTTTTAAATGAACGGTGGTCATTTGAAACATACTTTCTAAAGAAGTGTATTGCTCCTTGAGATAACTTAACTCTTTTTTTAGCTTCTCGAGTTGTGTGGTTTCGTTTTCATCCATTTTTTAGCAAAAAAATTAAACTATGAGCCATTTATTTAGTGCTGGTCAGAAAAACTAACACGAACTGAATTGAAATTGGTTTAGCGTTTTGAGCATACAATTGGCAAGTTATGTCATTTTACTCAAATGCAAAAGTTGATCTATAATCTGTTGTTTTTGTTCATCGTTGCAAGCGCATAATGATCTATCCGTTCTGTCCAAAACGGTCTTAACGAAAAAGCATTTCCTAAATGGCTAGCCTCAGCTCTTCAAAACGAATTAAAAGTTAATGGTGTATTTCAGAAATTAAAGTAAAGAAAAAAAACTGCTACCAGGATAAAAGTAATGTAGCTTTACATCAACTTTAGACTCCTAATGCTCTCTAAGCTACAGCCTAATAGTTTAGAAAATTTATATCTGCGTTTTGCTCGAATGAAAAGCAGGGACACTACTTTATCTGAACCTATATCGCTTCGATAGTAACGGTAGACTTAATACGTAAGGTTTTTCCTTGTTCTTTTGCCGACTGTATGAATTTGCTTATAGAAGCTTTGCTTTCTATCAACTCTTCGCAACGCTTTGATGATTTAGTATCAACTTCACCGAACCTTATTTCTGTGCTGAATGACTTCAGTTGGTGGAAATTGATTTTTTTGTTGATTAAATAACTCAAAATTTCCTGCGATTCTTCAGTTGTAAAGTCACCTTTAATTAAATCGTAATTAGCTTGAGTAGCTATATTGCTTTTTTTAAGTTCTAGTTCTGAGTTTTCCATAATTGCGTTGTTGTAATTAATAAGACGATACAAAGGTTGTAAACTAGATTCATATATTTGCATTTATATTTATTATGATATGCATAAGATATATTTATGAACTATACGATACACCAACTGCAAATATTCCTCAAGGTAATTGAAACCCAAAGCATTACAAAAGCTTCTCAAGAGCTCTTTATGACTCAGCCAGCAGTTTCTATACAGTTGAAAAAATTACAAGACCAATTTGAAATCCCACTTACCGAAGTTTTAGGTCGACAATTGTACATAACCGATTTTGGGAGAGAAATTGCAGTAATAGCTACTAGAATCATTCAAGAATTAGAAAACATCAACTACAAAACTCAGGCCTTCCAAGGAATTATTACAGGGAAATTAAGTATTTCCGCAGCCTCGACCGGTAAGTATGTAATTCCGTATTTTTTGTCTGAATTTTTAGAAGAAAACAAGGGAATCGACTTGTTGCTAGATGTAACCAACAAAACCAAAGTGCTGGATAGTTTGACAAAAAATGAAATTGATTTTGCTCTGGTTTCAGTACTTCCCGATAAACTGAATATAGAGGAGGAGGTTTTGATTGAGAATAAATTATACCTGCTGGGAAATCACAAGGAAAGGGTAGACAACAAACCGCTTATATACCGAGAACCTGGTTCTGCCACTAGAATGTCTATGGAAGCTTATTTTGCCTCTCGTGGCGGTACAAAGCGGAAACAAATGGAACTTACCTCAAATGAAGCAGTAAAACAAGCCGTTATTGCTGGACTGGGTTACTCCATTATGCCTTTGATTGGTTTGCAAAATGAATTGCTCAATGGTCAAATGCACATTTTGGAAGCCGAAGGTGTACCTATTAAGACAGAATGGCGATTGATTTGGCTGAAAGGAAAAAAACTTTCTCCCGTGTCGTTGGCCTATTTGGATTTTGTAAGAGCCCAAAAGAAAAAGATTCTTATCGAAAATTTTGATTGGTACCTTAAATTCGAGCAGAAATAGCTGCTAAGTTTATAAGATTGAGCATGGCTTGTGAGGCAATAGTTGAAAAACGCTTGTGTTTTAAACCTTACATTTCAATTATTTAGTAACAATAGGCGCATTAATTTGGCAATGAGCTCAACTACTTACTCAAAATTTTATCAGCGATATGCTGAGCATCTTCGCAATATTTATCGTCTCCTTTTAGCTTCCATTCACCAGTTTTCTTAATGTAATATTGAACCGTTTTCTCTACAACTTCCTCGTATCCGCCGTATGATGCCAACATTTTTTGAACTTCAATCATGTAATCACTGTGCGTCATTTTATCAGATTTTACGCGTTCCCAAAGCTTACTTATTCGGTTTGATTTCTCTTTATATGTTAGGTCTGTTGATTTAAACGCCATCAAAAATAGAGATAAAGCTTTTGCTTCTGGAGATGGTTTTTCAGTGTGTTTTTTCATGCTTTTGTTAATTTCAAATGAGTGATTAAATGAACTTCAATAGGCGCCGCGACTCAAGTTATGAATACTTTTTGCATATCATCAAATGCTTTCAACAAATTCTAAAAATACTTTTTTATGCAGTTCAAGATTCATATTCGGTGAGAGCGCTACTCGCGCAATGTAATCCTTGTCGCCTTCTTTAGTTGTGCCTTGAGTTGAGGTTGCAGGAATAGTCCAGTAACACCCTTTTAACTGCCCATAACTCACGCAATATTTGCTTTCATTAGGGATTTTAGTGATCATTAAATCGATTAATTTAAGATTTAGTTCCCTTTTGTAAGTTTCTCTTTCTGCATCTGAATTTCCTTTAGTAGGCAAGTCCAATGAAAATACCGAGGGAGTAAATCCTTGTTTGGCTAATTCTTCTGATACAAAATTGATTTTTGCTGTTGGTAAAGTAATGTTGATGAAGTCTACAAATTCACGCGTGTTTTTGTAAGCGTCTTGAATACGCTGCTTCATGGACGGCAACTGTTTCGCTAGCAGCTCATATTGCAGGTCGGTGGCCTCATTATCACATAGCTGTAGATGGGTTTCGACCTTGTCCATCAATGCTTCTGTTTTTTTATTTCCTACACAATAACCAGCGGTGCAGCGACCTCCGCTAGGGAACTTTGAGCCACTTACATAGGATATGGTGCGCACCGTGGAAAGGATTTCACCTTCTCCTAAAAAGTGCACATTTGGACAAAATGTTTGATCCAAAATAAAAACTGGGTCTATAGCAGTTTCACCAGCTGCAGTTTTGCGTTCTTGACTCAATGCAGCCTTTAGGCTTAAAAGATCGGGAACTTCAACTCTTGGGTTTGTTGGTATTTCAGCTATAATGTATGGAACAGCATCTTCTTTTGCAATTTTTTCCAAGACTGTATTTATACTTTGAACCATATCATGGTCGCCGTCAACGGGTAAATCTACAATTTCAACATTGCCAAGGCAAGCAGCAACTCTTCTAGCTTGATCATTTGTGCCGCCATAACAGTTAGGAGGAACAATAAATTTTATAGTTTTTCCTTTGTATTCCCCTAACGCATAGTCAATTAAACCCATCATAATTGCATACTGAACCGATAGTCCACTAGAACCCACTGCGGCCTTTGTGCTTGATCCAGTAACGGTTTTTATGGAATCTAAAACTTGTTGTTTATGAGTTTCTCGGAGGTTATCACTGGTATTTTCCTCAAGGTCTGTATCAGTGCGGTCAGTTATCATTTTTAATGCAGTAAGACAATTGGCTGGTGTCATTGCAATGGATTCTCGTCTTCTTACATGCTGAATTTCAGAAGTATAACTTTCATTTTGCTTGCCATTAATTAATAAAACACTTCCCAAATGAGCATCTACATTGATAAAAAAGTCAATTCCTGAAACAATCGGTAGCGTTAGTTCAGTATTCGAAAACCTATTTTGCTGCCAAATAAAAACAGTACTTCCGTCAAAACTAGAAAGGTCACCAACCGCGTCAATTTCCTTTAAATCAAAATTATAGCCGTAAACCCTTCGTATTTTTTCAGCGTCAAAAAAATCTGGAGCTTCGCCAGCATATATGATTTGGGTTTTTTTATTGCCTAATAAATTCTTTCTTAAAACGGCTAAAATTGGTGTCGTCTTAGATGAAAAACTGATTACGTGTTCAGGCTTTAGATGATTAAAGCGCGCAATCGCCCATTCCAAAACACAAGATAAAGGATGTCCCAATCGAATGTAGTCATAGGAGGTAGGTAGTTCATTAAATGCAACGGGCTCAGCTATACCGGATTTGAACAAGGTTTCAAACTGCTCTAAAAATGCAGTTTTAGCCATTTTTTCGTCATAAATATCTAGCCTGTGGGTGGTTAAGTTTAGCCACTCAGAAGGCATATTTTTTAACACCTGGTCTAGGTAATTGAGTACTTTTTTATCTTCCATAAAATCAAATATTAGATAGATGCGCAATAATACACAATTCAATTTTTTTTAACTGGAAGTAAGCAGTTGAAATCTAGTACAATTAGAAGTGACTATCAAATTTTGAAGGAGAAAACATGGAAAGTAGGACGCTATTTTACGCAATGTTGCTTATAATGCACTATCTTTTTTAGGTATTAGCTTTCAATAACAAGCTAATTACGCTAATCCATGCTTTAATAGCTTTATCAGGTTATGCGATTCCTGCAACTCCAGAAAGGGGTAATCAATTTTGCTTAGAAATAACCCGTTTGGATGCGCTGGTATTTTTTTTGTCATTTCATTTTCTTGGTTTAAAATTTTGCTAAAGTCAGCCAAAGTCATTTTTCCGCTGCTTACTTCCAATAAAAAGAAAACACAAATCCGAACCATTCCTCTCAGAAATCGATCACTGGTAATGGTGAATCGCAAGCGCCCTTGTGCTTCATTTATAAACAAGTCGCATTTGCTTATTTTACAAAAAGTGTTGGAGTAGGAGTCTGGTTGTTTGCAAAGCGCTCTAAAGTCTTTATGTTCAAGTATAAGAGCCGCAACTTTTTTCATTAGGTCGAAGTCAAATTTTATATCCTCGTAAAAAGAACTGTAACGCATTAGCCCCGGGTCTTTTCTCCAGTGAATAAAATAGTCGTAGGTACGTGCTATAGCATCATATCTACAATGCTGGTCTTCCATAACTTCTATGACTTCAAAAACAGCAATATCATCGGGTAAGTTTTTATTCAATCTAAATTTTAAATCGAATTTAGGAGCACTATCGAGATGAATTTGAATAACATATTGACTTGCATGCACACCTGCATCGGTGCGGCCGCAGCCATATACGCTTATTTGCTTTTTAAAGATCTGTGTGCAGGTTTTTTCTATTACTGCTTGTACAGTATTACTTGTGTCTTTTTGCTGTTGCCATCCGCTGTAGTCACTTCCATCAAATCCTAAGTGTATGAAATATCGCATGCTAAATAAAGTTTATATGAAGCCTAGAAGTAAAGAGCTGCAACATAAGCATAGTTAGCTACACTTTAAACTTGGAATGCCTTTTTAGGGTTCTTAAAGTGTTTAGAAAGCTGTTCAAAAACTTTAACACCGGAACTTTGACTTAATAATTTACATTTATCAATTCAATATGCGGCTATTTTCAATTGTTTTCATTCTATTCAGTTTTGTTCTTGTATCTAATGCACAGTCAAAACTTATCTATACTTGGGAAGATGAATTTAGCGAAGCTGAAAAAGAGAAAGTCCAAACTTGGTTGGGCGCAACCTATAATGCCGTTCAATCCAAAATAGGTGAAAATCCATTTGATGTTTATTTGCACATTCATTTAAAAGAAGGTAAGGGAGAACCTTGCCCTTGGGCCAATACTTGGCGATATCCTAAACAACAGATTTTCTTTCACATTGACCCTTCTTATTCGCTAGAGGATTTTATGAACGACTGGACGGCGCCGCACGAAATGAGTCATTTGGCTATTCCATACATTGGTGAAAAAGAAGCTTGGTATGCGGAGGGTTTTGCTTCATTTATGCAATATCAGATAATGATGGAAATGAGTTTAATGACAAAGGCTGAAGCGGATAGTGCTTATCACGCAAAATTTAGTGGAGTAGAGAAATACTATCAAAATAAAAATTCAATAGGTCCCATCGCGGTCGAAAAACGAGAAGAACGCAACTTTAAAGCAATGTATTGGGTTGGCGCAAACTTATTTTTCCAATGGAACGAGCAATTGCTTAAAATCAATAATCAGGATTTATGCTCCTTATTTCCTTCTTATTTAGATTGCTGCAGAAAGAAGGCTAGAGGCGTTGATGGAGTTACCAATTCCTTGGATGAAGTAATCGGATATACGATTGGAACGGATCTACTGCATCAATTCCGAGAAGGGCAAAGCAAATCAACTTTTCTACTGCCTAATTAGCCTTGATAAAATCAATCACCGTTTTATTAAATACTTCTGGTTGATCAATGTTGCATATGTGTCCTGCATTTGGAATTGTAATAAGTTTAGCTTGAACTTGATTTCGCACAAATTGCACGGCACCATTTCTAAACACGTAATCTTGATCACCCATTATTACTAAAGTTGGGAAAGTAACAGACCAGCTTCTAAACTGGTCAAGCGTGCTAAAAAAATCATCGTACAAAGCGACCCATTTTAAGTATTCACTTGGAGTTAATTTATGGGCTTGAATTTTATAGAGCCTTCGTGCAAGCTCATGATTTTTTCGCGGCATTAGTATCCATGAAAATATGGTGTACATCTGCTGGTATGTAAATAATTTATTGAATACCAGAGCAATTCTAGTAAACCACCGAAGCTGCCATGTTCCCGCAAATACAGCACCAGCCAGTATGCACCTTTCGATTAATTCTGCGCGTTGTAAGGCTAAGCTTTGCATTAGAAAAGACCCCATAGATAAAGAGATAAATGAAGCTTTTTCAATCTGTAAATGGTCCAAAAGGTTGAGAATATCTTCCGTCACCACCTTTAAATTGTATTTTGGATAGTCGGGCATCATGTTTTTTGAATTTCCATGATCCCTAAGATCCATATTCAGCACATTAAAATGGGTGCTAAAATCCACTAACTGCCGATCCCAGGTTTTGCCGCTGCCGCCTGCACCGTGCAAAAATACCACCCATTTTTTGGAAGTAGGATGCTCAAATATGTCGTGATTTAGAATATTCATTCAATGACAATACAATGCGTCTGTTAAAATGTTCTTAAACATAAACCTTATACTTCATAAATCGTCTTTTAATCATGGCAAAGAAACAGATTACCTCAGAAACTGTCCTATCTGCGTATATGAATCATATACTAGAACATGGAACACGTCCAAAAAATGTATTTGTATTCGCAAAGGAATTAAAAATATCCGAGCAAGAATTTTACCAGCATTACGCAAGTTTTGATGTACTGGAGCAAGAAGTATTCACTACTTTCTTTACCAATACGCTGGAATTATTGCACAAAAACAAGGACTATTCAACATTTGATTCAAAAAATAAACTGTTGAGTTTCTATTTCACCTTCTTCGAAATAATGAACAGAAATAGAAGTTACATCATACACATGTTGAGTCAAGGGAAAATGGAGTCTATGAAGTCTTTGGCGCCATTACGAAAGCATTTTAAAGCATTTATCGACGATTTAGAATTAGACAGTCTTGATTTGGTGCAGGAAAATCTAAATCGAATAAAAGCCAAAAGTCTTTCTGAGATTGCTTGGGCTCAATTATTATTTACTGTTAAGTTTTGGATGAGCGATACTTCGCCAGGATTTGAAAAAACAGACGTCTTTATTGAGAAATCTATCAATACAACGGTCGACTTAGTAGCGAGCAAACCCTTTGAGGGACTGATTGATTTAGGAAAGTTTTTATTCAAAGAAAAAATGTCAATGTAGCTGTGGAAACTATTGACAATATTCCAATTTCAAAAATCCAACGGGCAACCAAGATTGTGAAAACGGGAGCTAAGGTAGGCGTGAATTACCTAAAGTATTATGGCGATAAAATCACAAAAACTGAATTAGAAGCTAAATCTAGATTAGACGAAAACAATGCAGAAGACATTTATGACGGCTTAAAGAATTTAAAGGGTAGCGCTCTAAAGGTTGCTCAAATGCTGAGTATGGACAAAAACATACTTCCAAAAGCTTATGTAGATAAATTTAGCCTTTCTCAATTTTCAGTACCACCACTGTCGCCAGCATTGGTGCTTAAAACCTTTACTAAGTATTTTGGAAAAGCACCAAACGAGTTATACGACAGTTTCAATTTGTCTTCTGAAAATGCAGCCAGTATAGGTCAGGTGCACCGTGCTGAATTGAACGGGAAGAAGCTTGCTGTAAAAATTCAGTACCCAGGTGTTGCAGAAAGCATAAGCAGTGACTTGGCAATGGTAAAGCCCATTGCTATACAAATGTTCAATATCAAAGGAAAAGATTCGGACCAGTATTTTAAAGAAGTTGAGAACAAGTTAATCGACGAAACCAACTACAAATTGGAATTGGAACAAAGCCAAGCTATTGTAGAGGCTTGCAAGCACATTCCCAATTTAAAATTCCCAAATTATTACCCAGAGTTGTCCTCAGAGCGCATTATCTCTATGGATTGGATGACCGGTGAGCATTTGTCTGAATTTACGAATAAAGATTTTGATAAAGCTCAGGGCAACAAGATAGGTCAAACCTTGTGGGATTTCTTTATGTACCAAATGCATGTTCTTAAGAAGGTTCATGCCGACCCTCATCCTGGAAATTTTTTGGTCAACGAAGTGTCGGAATTAATTGTGCTTGATTTTGGCTGTATGAAAACCATTCCGGAAGACTTTTACATTCCTTACTTTGAAATGGCTAAGGCGGAGAATTTTAGCAACCCGAAGATGTTTGAGGAAAAAATGTTTGAGTTAGAAATTCTGAAACCTACTGATAGCAAAAGTGAGTTGACCTTTTTTACAGAAATGTTTCATGCATTGTTGAGTTTGTTTACGCTGCCATTTAATGCTGAAACCTTCGATTTTTCTGACCCGGCATTTTTTGAAAAAATTACTGAACTAGGGGAGCGTTATTCTAAGAATACAGAGCTCCGAAAAATGAACGGTAACAGAGGTTCAAAGCATTTTATCTATATGAATAGAACCTTTTTTGGTTTGTACAATCTGCTGCATGATTTGAAGGCAAACGATATTAAAGTTAATAATTATATTAAGTATAAAAAGTAAGATATTATGTTCGGCAAACTATTTAAGTCTAAGTCTCCAAAGGAAAAACTAATAGAGAAGCGGAGGAACTTGCTCAATGAAGCTTTTAAGTTAAGTACAGTAAATAGAACTGAAAGTGATAAGAAGCAGGCAGAAGCAGATGCTTTGCTTGATGAGATTGATAAAGCCGCGTCGTAGAAATAGAATTATTTCAACAACATTTGCAAATGCGCATTTAAGTTGGCTGGCGTAATGTTCTGTTTAAGGACACCACTTTTTGTGGTAGATATTTTTCCCGTTTCCTCAGATACGATAATAGCAATAGCAGATGTTTCTTCTGAAACCCCCAATGCTGCTCTATGACGCGTTCCTAAATCATTAGGGAGGTCTTTTTTGTCTGACACTGGTAGTACACAGCTTGCTGCTAAAATAGTATTGTTTCTTATGAGCACTGCGCCATCGTGTAAAGGAGCGTTTTTGAAGAATATGTTTTCCAATAAAGACCGACTCAATCTCGCGTTCAAAATTTCACCGCTTCCTATATAGAAATCAATGTCAGGTGTATGGCTAATTACGATCAGAGCACCTGTTTTTGTTTTAGCCATTCGAATACAAGCTTCAGCAATTACATCTGTGTTGATGTTCAATTTATTTTGTTCTCGAGCTCCAAAATGAAATAGATTTTGTTTGAAAATTCGGTTGTTTACAAAGTCGGTATTCCCTATCATGAGTAAGAACTTTCGCAGTTCCTGCTGGAATACAATGATTAAAAGAATTACTCCAACACCAATGAATTGCCCGAGTATTTCAGACAGCAATTCCATATTTAATGCCTCAACAATTTTCCAAAAAAGATAGATGCCAAACAATCCCATAAAAATGCGAATGGCCAATGTTCCCCTAACAATATGGTACAGCTGATAAAGCAGCCATGCTACTAGAAAAATATCTAGAATATCAAGGAAGTCAATATGTATGAATGCTAGCACAAGTGCAATATTAGACCAATTAAGTTTTAAACTGTCGCATTTCTCATGAATATAAACTACTTTAAAACGTAGAATTTGCTAATGCCGAATAGATGGACAAGGAGTGTCTGAAATTCCGTAGGAAACTGGTTCCGTCCCCAATGACTATCGCGATTGCAATTGGATAATTATTTCGGTATTAATCGAATTCACCATGGTAAGCAGCATGCAATTGAATCGCTTCTTTAGCTTCTCTTACATCGTGAACCCTCAATATATTTGCTCCATTTTCTAGGGCTTTCATGTGTAAAGCAGTAGTTCCGTTAATTGAATCTTTTTGATTGATTTTCAGTATTTTATTAATCATTGATTTCCGAGAAACACCAACTAAAATTGGGCATTTTAAGATGTGCAAATGATCCAATTCTCGAAGTAACTGGTAATTGTCTTGTACTGTTTTTCCAAATCCAAAACCAGGATCTAGAATAATATCGTTTACGCCTAATAGATTTAAATGGCTTACCACTTTAGAAAGTTCTTTAACTACTTCAACGGTTACTCCGTTATCGCTATAAGTGGGGTTGTTTTGCATAGTTTCAGGTTTGCCTTGCATATGCATAGCAATATAAGGAACTTGCAGCTCGGCAACTGTTGCAAACATAGCAGCATCAAAGTTTCCGGCAGAAATATCGTTTACGATGCATGCTCCGTTTTCCACTGCAAATCGAGCAACCTTGCTTCTAAACGTATCAATTGAAATGAGTGCTTCTGGAAAACGTTTCGCTATTTCCTGCAACATGAATAGTCTTTTTACCTCTTCATCCTCCGTAATATCTTTTGCTCCCGGTCGGGAAGAATAGGCGCCTATATCAATAAAATCGGCTCCCTCTTTCAGCATTTGCTCAGTTCTAATTACAGCTAAATCGGTTGAGTTGTACTTACCGCCATCAAAAAATGAGTCGGGAGTCACATTCAAAATACCCATTACCTTGGGTTTTGATAAATCGATCAGATTTCCTTTACAATTAATGGTCATTGTTTAAAACATTCTTTTTGAGCAATTATCGAATTGAATTACTTTGCAAAAGTAGAAGGAATAAGAAATGATAAATACATCAAAACAATACGATAAGGCAATTGGGTCTTGCAGAGATATTTTTCAAAAGAAAATGGCCGATTACGGCAGCGCATGGCGCATTCTCAGAACGACTTCACTTACGGATCAAATCTTCATTAAAGCCAATCGTATCAAGACATTGGAAGATAAAGGTGTGAGTAAAGTAGGAGAAGGGATTCTGCCAGAGTACATCGGAATTATAAATTATTGCATTATGGCTTTGATTCAATTGGAATTAGGCGAAGCAGCCGATACCGATATGGAGCTGGAAAAAGCTATGACAAGCTACGATAAATGGTCGGCAGAAGCTAAATCGCTCATGCAAAATAAAAACCACGATTACGGTGAGGCATGGCGAGATATGCGTATAAGCTCGCTTACGGACTTGATTCTTATGAAGATTTTACGTATCAAACAAATCGAAGACAACAAAGGCAAAACCCTAATCTCAGAAGGAATTGACGCTAATTATTTAGATATGTTGAATTATTCGGTTTTTGCGTTGATTAAGTTGGATGAGGGGAGTTGATTCCAAGTGATAAAACTACCGTTATTTTGAAAGCGTAAACGAACCGGATTACTTTTTGCAGCTTGTGTGAAATAGCTGTTCAGAATTCAAATACTAAGAGTTCTAGGTCAATTAATTATGAGATTTCATACAGAAGTTTCTCTAAATGTCCTTCATGGTTAATCTCATCTATTATTAAGTAAAGTGCGGTCTTGTAAGTGCTTCCCAACCGGGAAGGTGCTGAGGTACGAAGCGGAAGGGGTTTCTGTTGAATATTTCAGATTATATTTAGATTTATTTTAAGAAATCCCTTCCGGCTCATTCTTCGCCATCTTCCCCGTTGGGAAGGATTGGATTGCTACTAATTTAAAATCTCGAAACCAAAGGAAAATCTACTGCTTACTCCTGTGCCAAAAACGAAATGCGACTAATCCTACCGTTTCCACCTGCTAAGTAGGCAAACTTTCCGCTTGGAGCAAATCCAATTGCATTGAAACCTTCTGTGCTAAAGCTTTTCCATGTAAGTCCGTCATCGAAACTCATATCCGTGCCATTTGTTCCAGTGCATATAGCAATTTTTTTATTAGGAACAAACCCCACTGCTGAGCGATATCCGCTAGGAGCATTATCCGCAACGATAGTCCAGTGAACTCCGCCATCTTTAGAACGAGACAAAACTAAGTCACTGTTAGAAGGATCTTCCCAACTTCCTCCAACAGCTAAGCCAATTGTATTGTTTATGGAGTTAGCATCCGTTTTAAAAGCCAAAGAATAAACACCTCTTGAGTTTTCATTATTTCCCAAATGAGAAAGGTAGAACTCCCAAGTAAGGCCTTTATCTGTCGAACGCAAAACTCTACCTCTTGGATAACCTAAGCCTATGATTACTGTACTATCGTTAATGGACCTAATACTTGTGCCACTTGCGGCAAATCCACCTTCATTAGGCAGGGCTTGTGGTAAGTTTGCTTCAGGAATCATCACCCAGCTATTTCCGCCATTAACCGTTCTAAGTATGGGAATACGAGTTCCAATGGCATCGCCAAAAGCAATACCAATTTTATCGTTTAAGAAAGCCATTCCGTCTAAGAATATATCAGGGTCTTCATTTAAATAAGTCATCCACCAAGATTTACCGCCATTATTGGTTCTGAAAATTTTTGCAGGACTTCCAATTGACATGACAACAGCCTTTTTCTTCCCAAACAATTGTATATCTCTATAATCTGAAGATTCATGACTTGGAATGGTTAATATCTCCCAATTTTCCCCGGCATCATGTGACTGCAGAATCGTGCCTGCGTTTCCAGTAGCCCAAACTGTGCTATCGTCAAAAACTTGAATAGACCGAATACTAACTTCAGTATTTGATTGTAAAGGTTTCTGAATCAGGATATAAGGGTCTTTTTGTTCAAATGAACAACTAGAAATCAATGTCCCAACTAAAGTAAAATAAAGCCATTTTTTCATTTGTGAAAATTAAAGGAAATGCTAAATAAAAAAACAAATTCGAATAGTCAATCAAATATATTTGCACACCTACGAAAAAATAGCACATGATTAAAGCAGGAGTTATAGGATATGGGTACTGGGGTCCCAACATTGTTAGAAATTTCAATAATCACCCAGAGATAGAAGTAATAAAGGTTTGTGATAAATCACCAGATCGACTAACGGCACTCGCGGGTGCTTTTAAAGGCATTGAAGGTGTTACGGCTGCAGACGAAATATTAAAAGACTCATCGATAGATGCAGTGGCGATAGTGACTCCTGTATTTGCACATTTTCCTTTGGCGAAAAAAGCATTGGAAAATGGCAAACACGTTTTTTTAGAAAAGCCATTTACAGCAACTTCGGATCAAGCAAAGGAATTGATTGACTTAGCTGCCCAAAAAGGGTTGGTAATAATGGTGGATCACACGTTCTTGTTTACCGGAGCGGTGCGCAAAATGAAAGAATTGGTGGAAAATGGCACAATGGGTGACCTTTACTACTACGATTCAATGCGAGTAAACTTAGGGTTGTTTCAGCACGATGTAAATGTGATTTGGGATTTAGTACCTCACGATATTTCCATCATGCAATATTTGGTTCCAGACTTAAAACCAATTTCATTGAACGCTACGGGTTCTTCTCACTTCGGACGAGGATTGGAAGATGTTGCTTATTTGACGGTACAATACGAAAACAATTTTATAGCCCACTTCAACGCAAACTGGATGTCTCCAGTTAAAATTCGTCAGACCTTATTGGCTGGAAGCAATAAAATGTTGGTTTGGGACGATGTTGAACCGGATTACAAACTTAAAGTTTACGACAAAGGAGTAGAGGTAAACGATAAAAGTGACATCTACAATTTGCTAATTTCTTATCGTTCGGGTGACATGCAAAGTCCTAAAGTAGCTGCTCTTGAAGCATTGAAATTAGAGACTGAACATTTTTACGATGCAATTACGAAAGGCATTAAGCCAATTAATGGAGGTGAAGAAGGATTGAAAGTTGTTGAAATATTAGAAGCTTCTGACCAGTCGATTAAGAACGGTGGATCAGAAGTGAAATTTTAGGTAGTTGATATGAGAAGTATTGTATTGTTTGTTTTAGGTTTCTCATTTATTGGAGTTACTGGAAGTGTATCTGCTCAAGATACTGAATTTGAGCAGTCGGGGATAGTTCAAAATTCTAGTAGGATTTATATTACTGTTTTTGACGGTAAGATAGATTCATACAGAAAGATTACAGTAGTTAAGAACGGCGAAGTAGTTGAAACGATTGACTTAAAAGCACCTATTAACACGAGAGCTGAAAAAAGTACATTGGTACTCGCAAATACACTTGAAAAATATTTGTCACAAGGATATGTAGTTGAGACCACTGCTAATTCTTCAACAATTCAGCCGTACGTGCTTTTTATTCTAAACAAAAAAGATTAACCAACAATGAAAGTCTTAACAGAAGATTCTCCAAAACGCTCTTTGAACAATGTTCAAGTAGGCGAAGACGTAAAGATTTACGATTTTGTAAATGCTTACGGCTGCGAAATTGGTGATCGATCCAAAATCGGAACTTTTGTAGAGATTCAAAAAGGCGCAACAATAGGGAAAGATTGCAAAATTTCTTCTCATACCTTCATTTGCGAGGGTGTTCACATTGGAGACGGTGTTTTTGTTGGGCACAATGTCTCCTTTATCAACGACATGTTCCCTAGAGCTGTAAATGCAGATGGTAGTATGCAAACCGATGACGACTGGGAAATGGTGACTACCAAAATTGGAAACCGAGTAAGCATTGGAACCAGTGCAACTATACTTGGTGGAATTACAATTGGCAATAACGCCATAGTAGGCGCAGGTTCAGTAGTAACTAAAGATGTGCCGGAAAATGCAATAGTAGCGGGCAATCCAGCTCGTATTAAACGATATTTAAACGAAGAAAAGTAATGGAACCAGTACCCTTTATGAATCTATCTCGTCAGTACGAGTCGATTAAAGAAGAAGTTAAAAGTGCAATGGATGACGTAATGAAAATTACAGCCTTCAGCGGAGGCCCTTTTGTACAAAAATTTGAAGAGAGTTTTGCAGAATGGTGCGATACCAAATACGCAAGTGCAGTAAGTAACGGTACCGAGGCTTTGCACATGGCAATGGTCGCCATGGATATTAAGGAAGGCGACGAGGTTATTTTGCCTGCAAATACTTTTATTGCTACCGTTTGGGGGCCAATGTATATGAAAGCAACTCCAGTTTTTGTGGATTGCGATCCCGATACTTGGGAAATTGACGTAACCAAAGTTGAAGCAAAGATTACTTCAAAAACCAAAGCAATTATTGGCGTGCATTTGTACGGACAGATTTGCGATATGGACGCGTTGATTGCAATTGGAGAAAAGCACGGAATTCCAGTATTGGAAGATTCTGCTCAAGCTCATGGTGCAACTTATAAAGGACGTAAAGCAGGTTCTTTAGGCGATATGGCTTGTTTTAGTTTTTACCCAGGAAAGAACTTAGGGACTTTTGGTGAAGGCGGTGGTGTAACAACCAACAATAAGACATATTACGACAGAATTCAGTTGGTTAAGAATCACGCGAGTGAAGAAAAGTACTTTCACCAAGAATTAGGCTTTAACTGCCGAATGGGCGGATTAGAAGGTGCTGTTTTGAGCATAAAGTTGAAGCACATTGACAAATGGAACAACCGAAGAAGAGACATTGCAAAAGCTTACCAAACTCAGGTTACCAATGATAAAGTGAAAATGCAGGCTCAGCCCGAATATTCAAATTCTGTTTATCACCTATTTGTTGTAACAGTTGACGACAGAGCGCATTTTATGAATTACTTGAAGGAAAATGGTGTTTTCAGCGGAATGCATTACCCAATTTCTTGTCACCTGCAAAAAGCATGTGCTTATCTTGGTCACAAAGAAGGTGATTTTCCTAATGCGGAGTATTTAGCAGCACATTGTGTGAGTTTGCCGATGTTTCCGGAATTGAGAGACGACGAGTTGGCCAAAACCATTAAAGTGATAAACGCCTATTAAGCGTATGTCTGTACCGCAGCAATCTTGGTCTATTGTAGTACTTTGTTACAACGAAGCAGCTACTATAAAAAAGGTCATTGCCAAGGTGGAGTCTACCCTAAAACAAATTTCACAGGATTATGAAATCGTTGTTGTAAACGACGGTAGTAAAGACGATTCGGCTAAAATTGTTAGTGGAATTGCAGCGCATAATCCCAGGGTTAAGTTTATCAATCAAGTGCACAACTTGGGTATTGGACCGTCTTTGCACAATGGATACTCAAATGCAAGTTTAGAGAACGTTTGTTTTGTGCCAGGTGATGGACAATTTGATTTGGATGAATTGGTTCCGCATATGAATGTTAACCCAAAAGAAATTATTTCGTTTTACCGAGTTGAGAATACATCCTATTCGCTGTTTCGAAACATATTGTCATTAGCTAATCGATTGGTTAATAAGACATTAATTGGCATTAATATGCACGATGTGAACTGGGTGAAAATTTATAAGAATGAGGGTTTAAAGAGCTTAGACCTACGCATAAAAAGTAGTTTAGTAGAGAGTGAGATTTGCGCTAAGCTATTGTTAGAAGGTTATGAGATTAAAGAATACAAATCCAGATACTTGGACCGTGAAGGAGGAAAAAGTAAGGGAGCTTCGCTTAAGATTGTTCTTCAAGCTGCTAAAGAGGTACTGAAACTCGTAAAAGAAATGAGTAGGTATCGCAAAACATTTAATTCTTAAACTATGGAAAGGTTACCAATATCCATGATGCAATTGTTTGAAAAACCATTGCAGGAAGAATTGGAGCAAAAAGCTCAAGTTCGAACTTTTAACGAAGGTGATGTAATTATTGAAATTGATCAATACATTAAAAGCATTCCCATTGTTGTAAAAGGAACGGTTAAGGTGATTCGAGAGGATGTTGAAGGCAACGAGCTGTTTTTGTATTATGTAAATGCAGGTTCAACCTGCGCTATGAGTCTTACCTGCTGCATGCGCGATCAAAAAAGTCAGATTCGAGCAATCGCTGAAGAACCCGTTGAGTTAATGGCAATTCCGGTTAAAGAAATGGATCGTTGGATGATGGAATACAGGAGTTGGAAAGACTTTGTAATGCGCTCTTATTCGAGTCGATTCGAGGAACTATTGAACACCATTGACCTAATTGCATTTCATCACATGGACAACCGTTTAATTGCATACCTGGAAAAGAAGGCGGAAGTGCATCAATCAAAATCCATTAATGTTAAACACCAAGAAATTGCTATTGAATTAAGCTCTAGCAGGGAAGCGGTGAGTCGACTCTTAAAAAAGTTGGAGCAAATGGGTAAGGTTAAACTGCACAGAAATCGAATTGAATTGCTCTACTAACTTCCTTTTCCAGTTGAAATGAATACATGCACAAAGCACTTGTAAAAAACTTGATCATAGTAATTGCTTATTAAATGAGCTACTTTGACAACGAAACGTTCAAACAGATAAAGGAGGTGGGAATTGGCCATTATGTCAATTGTACATTTAAAAGCTGTGATTTAAGCGGTTTGGACTTCAAATTATTCGAGTTTGAAGAATGTGAATTTGTCGATTGTAATATTTCCAATGCACGTTGGGCAAACGCCAAGTTGCAAAACATATCCTTTTCGGGTTGCAAAATGATAGGTAACTCTTTTGAAAACGCAAATGCATTTTTATTGGAAATCCATTTTCAAGCTTGTGCGCTAAACATGAGTACTTTTTATGGACTAACTCTTAAAAAAAGTACGTTTATCCATTCTAATTTAGCAGAATGTGAGTTTTCGGACGCGGATTTGCAATCCTGCCAATTCAATGATAGTCAAATGGTTGGTGCTATTTTTGAAAATACTAATCTCCAGAAATCAGACTTTAGAAATGCTCTTGGCTATTCTATTGACCCTAGGCAAAACAAATTAAAAAATGCACAGTTCAGCGAATCGGTAATCAGTGGTCTACTAGATAGCTTTAAAATTAAAATTGAATAAATTTATTCTGCTTTGTTTTCCTCGGTATCCATTTCAGAGTAACTCGTCTCATAGATTTGATTATACATCTCGAAGTAGACCAAGTAAAGCATTGGAAATGCCACAAGCAGGCCTACGCCACAAGTAACAATAGTAGCAATAGAAATACCTATTCCAAGTAATAAGAGCATAACTACAGCGGGAGTAAAATTCTTCCCAATTGTTCTTCTTGAAACCTCTATTGCTGGCCAAAAATTTAGTTTTCCTATAACGATTAATGGAAGTGCTAAAATGTACGAAACTCCAACATAAAGAAAATAAATGACGGCGACGAGCGTGGATAGAATACCCGAAGTGCTGGCGATGTTAGCTAATAGAGACTTGCCTAGTTGTTCCAGAATTTCAGGACTATTTGATCCGCCAGTTAAAATTGAAACGAAATCATTAAATGGAAATACAAAACCAAATAGTATAACAAAGCCGGGAAGTAATATTACAAGATAAGTTACGGTATAAAGGAATATGGGCAGAATAAACGAAAAACCGCCAAAGAAATCTTTAAATTCTGCTGTATTGTTTTGCTGTTTTGAGGCATAAATATAGAAACCTGCACCAAGCAGCAGTTGGATAAAACTGCTCATGTAATTGAGTACAGGGATCATAGTTATAACGCTACTAATTATGAAAAAAAGTAATGTGTAACCGACGTAGGTTCCTATTTGAGCTTTGAGTTTTGACCATGCAGATTTTAGGTAGCTGCTCATTTCAAATGAGTAGCCATCTTGCTAGGCTTTGGAGTAATTTTTCATTATTTAGAGTTTTGAGAATGCTTTATATAAGCAAATTAACAGATAAAGTGAGTAATATGCAAGGAGTAAATAGAGCAGTGATAGGGTTTGTAGTGAATGATACTGGTGTGGTCAAAATGTCCTTTAAATAGCTTAGTAGAAGCGGTTTTAGTGCCATATGCTAAACAATTAAACCTATGTACCGCTTTATATAGCAGCTGGGTAGAACGGTTTTTTGTCCAAGAGGGTTAAGTGCAAAAAGAAATAAATAACGTGGGCCCAATAGAAAATTTGATTTTCTAAAAATCACGGATTCTTTCATTGCGTTTAACACAGGTATAAAACTAAAGAATCTCTGATAGTTGTTATATGATGTTGGTAAATTGAATATTACCTTTGAAAACCAATGAGCAAAAGAGCACTTAAGAAATATTTAGAGGAACTTACCAAAAAGCAGCTGGAAGAGCAGTGTATGGATTTGTACTTGAAATTTAAGGAGGTAAAAACCTACTACAATTTTGTATTCAATCCCAACGAGAAAAAATTACTGGAAGAGGCTAAAGTTAAAGTAAGCCAGGAGTATTATCCAACAGGAAAACGCCGCCGTCCAAAAATGCGCCGAACGATTGCCCAAAAACTGATTAAGCATTTTATGCTTTTAGAGGTCGACCCAATGATTATTGGCGATCTTATGTTTTTTAATATCGAAATCGCACAAACCTTTCGATCGCATCGCACGGTTCATCAGGACTCATTTTACACCAGTATGTTGCGTTCGTTTGAGCAAGCGCTAGAGTACACAAAAGAACAAGATGTTTATGTTGACTTTAAAGACCGCGCAGAACTCATCTGCAAAACCACCGAAGAGCAAGAGTGGTTTAACCAAGAAGCTTTTTGGGCGGTAAAAGGGGAGTAGTCTACCGTTAATTCCATTATGGCTTGAAGGTAGGAGTAGGACTTTAATTCTACTTCAAATCAAAGCGATCGGCTTGCATCACTTTTGCCCAAGCCTTTACAAAATCGTTTACAAACTTCTCTTTATTGTCATCTTGAGCGTAAACTTCGGAATACGATCTTAATATAGAATTTGAACCAAACAGCACGTCAACTCTTGTAGCGGTCCATTTTCTTGCACCTGTTTTTCGGTCAATAATAGCATAGGAATTGCTACCCGTTGGCTTCCAAGAATAATTCATATCGGTAATTGCCATAAAAAAGTCGTTGCTTAATACTCCTTTTTTATTGGTAAAAACCCCATGCTCGCTGTCTCCATAATTTGTTCCTAAAACACGCATTCCGCCCATAAGCACGGTCATTTCGGGAGCGGTTAAACCCAATAACTGAGTTTGGTCTAAGAGCAATTCCTCAGGTTGCACATCGTAGTGTTTTTTTAACCAGTTTCTAAAACCATCGTGTAACGGTTCTAAATCAGAGAAGGATTCCGCATCAGTCATAGCCTCAGTTGCATCTCCACGACCCGGCGAAAAAGGAACTTCAATGGCAATGCCAGCATCCTTTGCAGCTTGTTCGATTGCAGCGCTTCCACCCAATACTATAAGATCAGCAAAGCTTACTTTTTTCGATAAACTCGACTGAATTTCAGTCAATTTAGAAAGTACTTTTTGTAAACGGTCGGGCTCATTTCCTTCCCAGTCTTTTTGAGGCGCCAATCGTATCCTTGCTCCATTGGCTCCCCCACGAAAATCAGAACCTCTATAGGTTCTAGCGCTGTCCCATGCGGTATTTATTAACTCTGTTCGAGATAGCCCAGAGTTGATCAATTTGTCTTTTAATTCATTGATTTCTAAATTGGATAAGGAGTAATCTACTTCGGGAACTACATCCTGCCAAATTAGATTTTCGCTAGGCACATCAGCACCCAAATAGCGGCTTTTTGGTCCTAAATCGCGATGAGTCAGTTTAAACCATGCCTTTGCAAATACTTACTCAAAGTATGCGGGATCTTTATAAAAACGCTCTGATATTTTGCGGTATTCAGGATCCTTTATCATTGCCATGTCCGCATCGGTCATGATAGGGTTGTTGCGGTTTCCCGTTACATGCGCATCTTTTGGTTTGTCTTCCTCTTTTATGTTTACAGGTTCCCATTGCCACGCCCCAGCAGGACTTTTTTGTAATTCCCATTCGTAATTGAACAATAAATAGAAATACCCATTATCCCATTGAGTAGGATTAGTGGTCCATGCTCCTTCAATGCCGCTACTTACCGTATCCTCTGCATTTCCTTTGCCTTGTGTGTTTTTCCATCCCAAACCTTGCTCATCCAATTCAGCTCCTTCAGGTTTTTCGCCCAAAATAGAAGCATCTCCATTACCGTGGGCTTTGCCAACGGTGTGACCACCAGCAGTAAGTGCAACCGTTTCTTAATCGTTCATGGCCATTCGCTTGAACGTAGTGCGCACATCTTGAGCTGTTTTTAAGGGATCAGGCTTTCCATCTACACCTTCGGGGTTAACGTATATCAAGCCCATTTGAACGGCAGCAAGAGAGTTGTCTAAAGAGCTTCTATTTTCATCACTCTCATATCGATTGTGGGTTTCGGCCAACCATTCCTGTTCAGGGCCCCAATTAATGTCTTTTTCGGGATGCCAAATATCTTCTCGGCCTCCAGCAAATCCAAAGGTTTTAAAACCCATTGATTCGTAGGCCATATTACCAGCAAGTATCATTAGATCTGCCCATGAAATTTTATTGCCATACTTTTTCTTGATGGGCCAAAGTAATCTGCGTGCTTTATCTAAGTTCACGTTGTCGGGCCAGCTGTTAAGCGGCGCAAAACGCTGATTTCCAGTATTACTTCCGCCTCGTCCGTCAGAAACGCGATAGGTGCCGGCTGAATGCCAAGCCATTCGTATCATTAAACCACCATAATGCCCCCAATCGGCTGGCCACCAATCTTGACTGTCAGTCATCAAGGCCTTTAGATCATTTTTAAGAGCTTCAAGGTCAAGTTTTTTAAACGCTTCTGCATAATTGAAATCGGAACCAAGTGGATTTGTTTTACTGTCGTGCTGATGCAGTATGTCTAGGTTTAGTGCCTTTGGCCACCAGTTCATTACTGCATTTTGGGTAGTTGTATTTGCGCCATGCATAACTGGACATTTACCTTTACTTGAATCTGACATAATATGTTGTTTTTAGTGTTGAAGTCTTACGAAGTTTTGAAAGTAATTATTTTTTGCTCAATTGCGGTCGAAACAAAGCTGTAATTGAAGCTTTTTAAGCTAACTTTTTTCTTTTCGATTTAAAATAATGATCAAGGTAAGCCAATCCTCAGAGTAGTTTGGTTCTCCATTTTCATCATAATCCAGCCACCGCTTATCAAAATCTACATAAACGAGGCAGGATTTGAACCAGCCCGCTTGTTTTCTGATTTTTCTATAATCTTTAGGAGTAAGTTCAGTAAGAGACTTCGCTGCTAACTCGGGCTTTATGTTACCCAATCCCGCAACTACTTGGTTGTCTTTGATTTTTTCAGTGTATGCGAGCACTGTTATCGATTTCCGATTGCACTTTCCGCGCTCGATTGCTTGAGAAAAACCAGGTAGAAAGAAAATGGAAAATAGTAGGAGTAGAGTGTACTTTTTAATAGCTATTGCCTTTAATTGCCTATGGTAAGGATGATGCTAGTGTATTATTTTTTAGTTCGAGCAGTGAGTCGTTTTAGCATTCCGTTGAAAATGAAACCATGAAATGGAAATACGAAAAACCAATACAACCTTCCTGCTAATCCTAATGGCCGAAAGGTAGCCGTTTGTGAAAGTTTATCACCTTCAACTTTAAATTCTAACCAAGCTTCTCCTGGCAATTTCATCTCTGCAAATAGGAGCAGACGCCCTTCTTTTTTGTTGGCATACAATACACGCCAAAAGTCAATAGTATCTCCAACATTAATAGAATTGGGGTTTGTGCGTCCTCTTCTGAGTCCTACGCCGCCGGATAATTTGTCAATAAAACCTCTAATTCGCCACAACCAACTTCCGTAGTACCAGCCGGTATTTCCTCCAATACGCCAAATTTTTTCGATACAATCGCTCCGATTTTCCATGACATTTGTTCTGCTGTCCTTAAAACAACCAAAAGAGGGGACTTGAATAAATTCGGAGATGTTAAAGTGTATTCCACTGCTGGAGTAGGCATCTTTCCAGCTTGAAAGAATTTCATTGTTTTCAATTTTACTAAAAGCTCTTTTTAAAGCCTCCTTATAACTGATGGGGTTCAATTCAAGAATTGTATTGAGTCGATTGTCTCGGCAGATAACCTCTATTTTCATACTGTTAACCAGAGAAGAAGCAAGCTTGTAGGAAGTAGAGGTTACGAAGTAGAGCCAATAGGAGGATAGCTTAGGCGTCATAACGGGAACTACGAATATCTTTCGTTTCAAATTGCGCGCTTTTCCGAAATCCAAGAGCATGTTTTTATAAGACAGCACGTCTGGGCCTCCAATATCAAAGTTTTGTTGGAATGTTTTTGGATTAAACAATACTTTTGAAAGGAAAGCAATAACATCCGAAATACCAATGGGTTGGCATTTTGTATTTAGCCATTTCGGCGTAATCATTACCGGTAGTTTCTCAACCAAATCCCTAATGATTTCGAAGGAGGCACTGCCGGATCCAATAATTATTCCTGCTCGCAATGCCGTGAAATTGTAATCGCCTTTTGCTAGTTCTAATTCTACATTTTTTCTCGAAGTTAAGTGCTTAGAAAGTTCAAGTTCATTTGCTATTCCTCCCAAGTAAACAACGTGGTTGACCTTGGTTTTGTTAAGTGCATTTCTAAAGTTTATAGCTGAAAGCTCTTCAAGAGCTGCGTAATCTCCTGACGAAGACATGGAATGCACCAAATAGTAAGCTCCATCGATATCTTTAGGTATTGCGTCCAATGAAGCTTCATCCAATAAATCCACTTTTATTACTGAAATATTGGCTTTTAAAGATGCCGGAGGATTGAAGCGTTTTATATCCCTAACACAACAAACAACTTCATGACCCGCCTCTATTAAGATGGGTAGCAGTCGCTTTCCGATATAGCCTGTTGAGCCTGTAAGTAATATTTTCATTCTAATTCCTAGAAGTTGCTGCCATTTTCATTTGATAAAGGTAGGACAACCTATCTTATACGAGTTGGACAGTTAACCCTTGAATTTGTTAATGAAATATCAAAATACATTTTTCTATTTGTAGGTTGCCGCTTTCGCGAAGAACAGTGTGAAGGTTATAGAGCTTACGACGCGCCAGTTCTAAGCTTAACGCTTTTATTTTTTGTCCGTTTTTTATAAACGGGTAGGTGAGTAGCAATGGGAAAAAAGTAAAAAATCCAAATCCATTATTAACCGCACTGAATATAAAAATACCTACACAAAAACCAATTAGTGTTGCATTAACCGTTTTGTTGTACTGAATTTTACCTTTTTCTTTCAGTAAATCTTCGTCTGTGATGTTTGAAAATTGCTCGCTCATTTTACAAAATGTTAGTTCGACTTAGTCAATTGGATAACGCCCCATGGCTAAGGCAAGTGCAGGGTAAATGCTTTTGGGCGCGCTGGTAAAATATTCATTTCTATTGCGTTCAGATAGAGCGCGTTGGCAACCAACCACCAAAAGCATACGAGCCGTACACTTAGATTTAACAATGTCGTTTATTCGAGGCATTTCGTTTCAAATTTACACAACTGCTAGAATTTGCCTTTTAGCCGTTGTTATGCTTTGTTTTTAGGTAGGCATTCTTTCGAATCCTCTTCCTATCCAAAAGATAATACGTAATGCTGCTGGTAGGAAAACAAAAAAACAAAGTAAAATAAAGACCTTTTTTAAAATTTTTCGGGCCATAAGTTAAAGTCTTCTTACTAAAGATTTCAGTTAGCCAGCCTATTGTATAAAATAGATTACACAAAAAACCAAAACCAATAATGGCTAACGGTTCTTGTAAGTCTTCTCCAGGTTTCAGTTCGACTAAAGCATACATGATCTGCATACTGACTATTCCACTAATTAGAATAATTCCATTGTAGAGAATTCTTCTTAATTCCCACCATAGAATAATTTGAAACGCATTTCGTTCAATTGAATTTACTATTAGCAGTTGGTCTAGTATTTTCATTCAGGTTTATAAAGCATAACAACTCGCTAAAGTAAACTTTCCAGTTAAAACATTCACATAGCGCCCCATATAGGGTAGGCTATGTTTAATATTACACTTATTTCGCATACAGCTATTATCGTGTGCCTAAGAAATAAATACAGCGCAGCAGAAGTGAAAATGCAGCACTCCTCTTATCTTTGCATTCAAATATCAGATAACATGAAACGAATTCTATATACAGCAGGTTTAGGTCTTACATTATTCATTTCGGCGGCAGCTATTACTGCTTGCGGTGGAGAAACCAAAACAGAGTCAAACGAAGTGGCGGTGTACCAATGTCCAATGGATTGCGAAGAAGGTAAAACGTACGATAAAGCGGGAATTTGCCCAGTATGCGAAATGGAGCTAAAGACTGTAGAAGTCGCTGAGGCGGGTTCGGAAGAAGAAGCTCATGAGCATTCGCATTAAATAGATTCCCGACTGCGCGGGAATGACATTAGGTAGAGTAGTTGTTTCTATATGAGTCAGAGCAGTAGTCTCTAATTACTCTGTATTCATCCAACGCCAAATCTTTCCAATAAACGTTTTGGGTTCGTTTTTAGGTTTGCTTGGAGCATCAGATACTTTATGACCTAGCGATGTTTTACTTGCCGTAGATTTTAATTCCTCAATGGCAGCGGCCTTTGGGTTTTTTGCAAACTTAGTGCTTGTTTTATTGCTTGGCTTGTCTTTTGTTTTTTGATTAGTGTCGTAGCTTTTTACCAATTCCAAATGGCGTTTTCGGGCTTCGGCTTTTTTCGCTTTTTTGGCGGCTAAGCGTTGCTTTTCAGCTTTTTCCAATTCTTTTTGTTTCCGATCTTCTTCACTTACAATTGGCTTTTTCGATCGTTCGCTTGGTTTTATCTTTTCTTTTTTAGGTCGGCGTTTTGGTCGGCTGTTAAAGAGGGGAGTAGCATTGGGCAATTCTATCGGAGCATCGTTTTCTTCGCTTGTACTAGCATCCTTAATCGATTCATCCGCTGCACTGACATCTTCCGGTGCTTTGTCCGGTGCGGGTTCTTCTTTATGAAATTGTGGTAAATCAATTTTGCCAATTACTTTAAACCCTTCTAGCTTAGGAATTTCTGTTTCAATCTTTTCTATTGGACCTGAAGGTCGAACAAACTCTTCGCCCTGCACATATTCTTTTGGTTCTGCTACTTCCTCTGATTTTTCTTCAGGTGCAACTTCAACCGCTTTAGTTTGTAGGGCTGCTACAACTCCTTCAATGGCTTTAGTTTTTGAAGGCTTTTCTTCAGCTACTTGCTCTTCAGGCTCTGCTTCAGATGCTTTATCTTCTGTAATTGGTTTTGCGAAATTTTCCAGTATTATTTCAGTCAATTCATCTTCAACTTTAACATTGGGATGAACTTTCAACTCAATACCTTTCTCCTTTTTTAAAAAAGAAACAATCTCTTTTTGAGAAATACCAACTTGTCGGGATAATTGACCTAAACGCATAATTCTAGTTTGTGTGCTGCGCAAATATAATCAAGTCCTCTATTTACACGTACTTCAAGGCGCTTAGTATTCATTTATACAAGAGATTTTCATCGTCATTTGTAGCTTTTTAGCAATCGCGTTTAAAACAAATGGGCATTAGGTTTTCTAGAACCTTTTGTTCTCACTACTTTTGCAAATCGAAAAAGTGAAGAGGGACTATGGTATTTAATTCAATAGAGAAGTTTGAGCGAAAGACAGGTAAAAATCTTTACGATTATCAGCACAACGCTATTGATCAAATTTTTGAGCAAATTGAGAAGCCTGTAGGAAAGGTAAATCTTTTGTACCAATTGCCTACTGGCGGTGGTAAAACAGTAATTTTCTCTGAATTTGCAAGACGCTATATAAACGATACTCGAAAAAAAGTGTTGATACTTACGCACCGTGTTGAACTTTGTGCGCAAACCTCCCGAATGCTTGATGAGTTTGGGGTTCCCAACAAAATTATCGACAGCAAGGTAAAAGAACTTCCCGATCAGGATGAATTTGCTTGTTTCGTGGCAATGGTTGAAACCTTGAGTAATCGTATTCAGGATTCTAGAATAAACTTGCGTCAACTGGGATTAGTAATCATTGACGAGGCGCATTACAACAGCTTTAGAAAACTCTTCCGTTATTTCGAGCATTGCAATATTTTAGGAGTTACTGCAACTCCCCTGAGTTCAAATTTAAAATTACCAATGAAGGACAACTACGATAGCCTTATCGTCGGTCAGTCCATTTCTGAATTGGTAAAGAATGAGTTTCTTTCAAAAGCAAAGACCTTCAGTTACAATGTAAACCTAAAATCACTTTCGGTTGGTGTTAATGGCGATTACACGGTAGCTTCTTCAGAACGCTTGTATTCTAATTTTGAGATGCAGGAGAAGTTACTCCAGGCATACGAAGAGCGCTCTAAAGGCAAAAAGACCCTGATATTTAATAACGGTATCCAAACTTCTAGAAACGTTGCAATAACCTTTGAGAATGCTGGATATGACGTTAGACATTTGGACAACACCAATACAGAAAAAGAGCGTAAAGAAATTTTAACTTGGTTTAAGGAAACTCCAAAGGCTGTGTTAACCTCAGTGAGTATTCTTACCACGGGTTTTGATGAGCCAACGGTGGATACTATTATCTTGAATCGGGCTACTAAGTCGCTTACCTTGTATCACCAAATGATAGGCAGAGGAAGCCGTATTTTGCCTGAAAAGCGCGAGTTTACGGTTTTAGACTTAGGAAATAATGCACTGCGATTTGGCCTTTGGGATTCTTACATTGACTGGAAAGAAATTTTTAGATCGCCACTTTCGTACATCAACAACCTTTCTACCGATGACGATTTGCAACGCAATTTCCGCTACGAAATGCCCGAAATCATTCGCGAACGTTTTTCCAAGACCAAAAAGGAAGACCTTGATTTTGATGTTAAAGCCGAATACAAAAAAGTAGTGGCTGAAGCCCTAAAAGCAAAAGAGGTGTTGAATCGTTCGCACGATAAACATGCTGCTCAAATTATTGAGAACAGCGAGGATTTAGGTGATGCACTAGAATTGATTGATTTGCTGAGCGATGAAATCAAATATCGAATCAAGGCCTACTCGTATTGCATTACCAGTAATTCCGACAATTTTGTTCAGTGGCTAGAAGAGGAGTATGTGCGCAAACTTAAGAATACGGTTCGTCAGCATCAGTTTCACGAATTAGAAGTCTAGAAGCTTAATAATTTTCATCGTTTATTTTTCAAGGATAGGCAAGCCAGTAAACAAAAGTTGAATTTATGCTGGCATAAACAATTGATAATTGGTAATTGTTAAATTGGCTACCGCACAACGATTACACTGTCTATAAAAATATCCTTAACGGGCCAATCTTTTGAATCGCGGTCTACTTGAGTGATTTTTGGAATTACGGAATAACCACTGACAATTTCTCCGAAAACGGTATGCTCTCCATCTAAATGCGCCGCACCGGGATTTGATACATAAAAATCGCGTTGCTTTTTGGTGAATTTGTAGTCTTTTTCTTGCTCATAGCGATCGAGTGAAGGGTGGTTGTACAAGGTTCCCTCTACAAAGTAAAAGGCAAATGGATCAGATGCTTTTTCGGGATTGTTTTTGTATTCACGAGCAGCTGCAACCGCGCCTTGTTTGTGTATGCGGTGTCTTTTAAATTCACTAGGAATAGTATAAACTCCCGTTTTTCTTGAAACTGCAGTTTGTTCTTTGGTATACGTTCCACCACCTTGAGCAATAAAAAAAGGAGCCACTCGTGTAAATACGCTGTGTTTGAAGTAACCCTCTTTGCACATCAATAAAAAACTAGCTCTGTGCAGCGGAGTATCTTTGTACAAGCGAATTCTCACTTTACCCATGGAGGTAAAAATATCTATAATCGTTTCGGGGTTCTTTTTTCCATAAGCCAGCAGGTTTTCTCGAACGCTATCTTTTGTAATAATGGGCTTGATAACCGCTTTCTTTACTTTTTTGACTTTTGGTTTTATTGGCTTTGTTACTTTTTTTGAAGGACTCGGTTCAATTTTGGAATCTTCAGAACAGGCAATTAAGCTTGCCGCTATGATTACAAGAAAGAGTAGTTTTTTTAGCATGCTACAAAGGTAAAAGTCATCGCTTAATGAGCCTGAAAATTTGAGATTCGTTTTGATTTCCAGAAGGTTGAATTTTTAAATAGTAGATCCCTGAAGGAAGGTCTAATTCTATTTCAGAATCAATTGCCACCGCATTTTTAGTTAAAACGCGCTGCCCGAGCGAATTAAGCAGTTCAATGTTTACGAGTGCCTTATCGCTACTTGATAATTGAAAGTAATCGTTGAATGGGTTAGGGAATACTTGATATAAATGCTCATCAATGGCTTTTTTGGCCGAATTTCCAAGGGAATTAAAGCTTATGCACTCAGAAGTATCCCTGCAGCCGTTTTTCTGAATTGCTACAGCATAATCACCACTTTCAGTTGGGACGAACTCCTGGCCAATAGCAGATGGAATAGGACTGTATTCATTTATGCACTTGAACCACTGATAACTGGCACCATTTGCTTTTGATCTTAACTTTTTTCCTTGCATTGAAAGCCCCTTGTTTATTGACTTTATTGTGACTTGAATTTCCAGAACACTGTCGCATCCCGCAGCAGTGGTTAGGGTGTCATAATAGGTTCCTGAAGAAGTCCACAGGTGTTTTTTGCTGGGAGAAAGAAGTGATCTGCAACTGGAGTTACTTCCTACTATTAAATAGCTTGGGTTTATTTTTACTTGAATTGTAAGAATACTATCGCAACCAAATGTATTGCTAATGGTGTCCAGGATGCTCGTATCTGCTGTTACAGTTGCGCTTCCGCTAGGAGTTGTAAAACTGCTGCATACGGCTGTGGAGTAGCTGTAAAAGGAGCTTTGCTGCACAGTTAGGTCGAATACCACTAAGCTATCACAACCAGCAGTGCTTGAAACGGTATCTAAATAAATACCCGACTGCGTAAAGGTTTTTGCACTTCCAACCGGGGTATATGATGTACAACGATTCAATTTTGCAGTGTCAACAGCACTATTTGCTATGGTTAAGTCTACGACTAAAATACTGTCGCAGTTTTGGGTAGAATAGAGGGTGTCAATATAAATTCCACTCTGAGTCCAAACTGTCGTTTTGCTTGGGGCCACATAGGAATAACAATTTGTGGCATAAATGGTATCGATAGTGCTGGTGCAGTTTAGCTTCAGCTGCTGCACAAATATATCTTCCGCACCGTTGTTTTGTTGAAAGTCAATTCGCTTGGTAGAGTCAATGTCTAATGCCCGCTTAAAAATACCTGTACTGAGTATCTTATCCTTCGAACTAATCGCAGCACCCCTTATTTCTACGTCCCCAATACCACCGTATTGCTGAAAAGCAAGGAAGTTTCCAGTGCCATCGAACTTCGAAATAAACGCGTCTACACCAAGACCAGATTTACCGATATTAATACCAATTCCTGGGTTAAAATCCAAGCTATCAAAAAACTGCCCTAGGCAGAATATTTCGTTCATGGAATTAACCACTAGCTTACTTGGCTGTTCAACGCCTTTTCCTCCCCAAGAACGCCCCCAGCGGTAATTGCCTAGAGCGTCCAAAGCAACTAGAATTACATCTTTTCCACCTTTACTATTTATTTGCTTTGAAAATGAATTTAGATCAAGCTCAATCTGCTGTTCAAAGGTGCCTGAGAGAATAGGCATATTGTTTTTGTCTAAGGAAATAGTCCTTCCTTTATCCACTCCAACTCCTCCAAATTGTTTTAGGAAAAGCAACTTTCCATTTGGGTCTAATTTGAGCATGAAAGCATCTTCTTTTCCGTTAGAAATCAATTTTTTAGAGGATATACTTAAAGTATCACTAAAGTACCCAGTAACCCATGAATTCCCGAATTTATCAACTGCAATATCGCTTGCAATATCAAATCCTTTACTCCCGAAGGCGAATGTCCAAAGGTGATTACCGTTACTGTCTAGCTTTTGCACAAAACCATCATATAATCCTTTGGACTCAATAACGGTGGAACCCGATTTAGGGCTGAAATTGCAAGTATCGGTGAAGCTCCCACATAAATAAAGATTAGAGGTGTCGTCCAAAACCATTGCGTCAACTTCTTCAACGCCATCTCCACCCATAATTGTTACCCAACTAAAAGCACCTTGAGGGCTTAGTTTTAAAAGAAAGAGGTCGCTTCCTCCATTGGCATGTTCAATGTGTTTTGCCGTATCGGGATTAAAATCAGCAGAATCCACGAAGGTACCTGCGGTATATACACATCCCGTTTTACTCACTGCTATTGCTGTACCCTCATTGTGAAAAGGACCAGAAATTTGACGTACCCAAACCAAGTTCCCAAGACTATCTAATTTCTGTATAAAAGCATCGGTGCCAAAAGGCGTTGAATAAAGATTGAGTGAATCGGTGCTAGGGTCGAAGTCACATTTTATCCAAAAATCACCAGCTATATAAACGTTATGCTCTGCATCAGTTGCAATACCGTTGCTTACTTCATAACCGTTTCCTCCAAAAGTTTTTCCCCAGTCTAGGAAGGTCTGCGCCATTGCCGACTGCAGTCCCAGAAGTAAAATACTAACCACAAAGCAGTGTCTTAAGGTAAATGTTATGCGATGAGTGTTTTGCAAATAGCGGGTTTTAGAGCAATTAAAGTTAAGCTGAATATTCGGCTTCCCAACAAATTATTTTTTTATCGTCTCCTACAGAAATCAGTTGGCGCTGATTGAGCAAAGCAATCCGATTGACAGAATTCGTATGTCCATCTGCTTTTTCCCGCACAATTTTTTGAATAAAGGATCGGCTTTCTAAATCCCAGATTTTTATGCTTTTATCTCGGCTACAGGAGAATAGAGTAGTCCCTTGCTGGTTTATTGCAAAATCGTACAGGGCGTAATTATGAGCGGGAACCTTCTCAATGCAATCAAAGGTGTCTTGATTCCAATAATTGATATGACCGTCTTTTCCACCAGAAATTATTGCTTTATTCCTGGTATCGTGAATAAGGCAATTCACACCAAACCCAACTTTATGTGAATCGAATTGATGAACGATTTTCCAGTTAGTCCTTTCAACCACAACAATTTCTCCGTTGCCTGTTCCTATAAATAAATGATTGTCAAGCTCACATATTCCACGGAGTTTTTGATCGGAAATTGTTGTGGCTTTTATAATGGCTCCACTTGCTGTATCCCAAATGATGAGCTTACCGCTTTCATGCACTGTAGCAAATGATATTGGAGATAAAGCATAAATATTGTAACATATTGAGGTGTCAAATTGAATGTTTCTCGGAGCGCTTTTTAGCGTCAAGTCAATGATATAGATACCTCCTGAACTTGTTCCAGCCACCAGTATATCTTTTGACACTTGCTTTAAGCAGAAAACCTTATGTGGCAATTTTGCAATAGCCGTGGCATTTTCATTGTTGGTTTTCCATTCTGCAATTATTCCATCGGCACCAGCTGAATAGAAGCTCGATTCAGAAGACTGCTCCAATGCATAAATCGACCCAGTATGCCCAAGGAAGTTTGTTTTGAATTTAAATTGAGTCTGCTTCATTCCCTTGCATTTCGTTTTGAACTTCCCATTCCTGTCAAATGCGGAGTATTAATTACCGAGTAGTTGTAAGCTGGAATAAGGCGCTCGCCAATAGGGTCAATTAGTTTTCTGTTGTTATTTTGAACAGATTTAACGTCTTTACTAACCGGATAAGCATTTTGCAGTTCGTTTATATTGTTTTTTAAACAGTCTGTGTATTTAAATAAGTCTTGATTTGGTGTCAACCAATCGTTGTAATCGGAAGGATTAAGAACAACAGGGGAGCGGTGATGTCCAATTAGCCCCATAACCTTTGACGGTGTTGTAGTAATTATTGCGAAAGACCGCATAGTTTCACCGTTTTTTTCTAAGTCATTATAGATACCGGCAAAAGCAAATGGTCGCTGTTGATCCTCTAAGTATACCAAAAATGTTTTTGAGAGTTTCTCTTTCTCTGGTCCCTCATAAAAACAGTCAGCAATAACCAAACACCGACGATGTGCTGAGGCAGATTTCCATTCTTTGGAGGTCAATAGTTTGTCTTCTCTTGCGTTTAGAATGAGTTTTTTTGTGTCCCAATTTGGGGAAAAACCAAAAGAACCCAATTGCAATTTATTGGGCGAGTCTGATGAAATGATAGGCGCAAGGGTAGTAGGGCCAACATTAAAATTAGGCAACCAAGCTCCAAAATCAGCCTGTACGTTGAATCTCCGCTCAATCTTCTCAATTTTCTGAACTATTACATAGCGTCCGCACATGAGTCAAATTTAAAAGAACATTAGGGAATTAAATTAAATATTAAGATTGAAAATGAAGGTATTTGAAATTAAACCTTTACATTATCTTTGCAACCGCGAACAATTCGGTTCGTAATATAATATGGGCTGAAATGCCTTCATAAAACGAGTACAATTAATGGGCAGATCGCAAGAAAGCTTTAGCAAAAAAGAAAAAGAAAAGAAAAAACAGAAAAAGCGTGAGGAAAAGTTGCGCAAAAGGGAAGAGCGTAAAGAAAACAATCTTAAAGGTGAAGGATTAGACAACATGATTGGTTATGTTGACGAATTTGGTAACCTAACTGATACTCCTCCAGATCCAACAGTTAAAAAAGAGGTTATAAAAGCGTCATCAATTGTTCTAGGTATTCCTAAAAAAGAGCACATTGAAGAAGATCCTATCCGTAAGGGTAAAGTTGATTTCTATAATGATGAAAAAGGTTTTGGATTTATTATCGATGCTGAAAACAACGAAAAATACTTTGTTCACGTAAGTGGTCTAAAAGAGCCTATTTCTGAAGGTGATAAGGTTACTTATGAGTTAGAACGAGGAATGAAAGGGATGAATGCTGTGCGCGTCTCGCACATCTAATATTACTTCCCTCTTCCTTGCAGTACTATAAGTACTGTGTAAATCAAAATTTTAAAATCGACGAATAGCGACATATTCTCTAAGTAGAGTATGTCGTATTTCATGCGTTGTATCATTTCATCAACATTTTCCGCATAGCCGTATTTTACTTGCCCCCAAGAAGTAATGCCTGGCTTTATGCGCTGTAAATGACTGTAATGGCCCGCACGTTCCATTATTTGATCGATGAAATATTGACGCTCTGGCCGAGGCCCAACAAGGCTCATATCGCCTTTTATTACATTGAAAAACTGTGGGGTTTCATCGATTCTTGTTTTACGCATAAAACGACCAAAAGGAGTAATTCGCGGATCTTCTTTACTGCTTAGTTGAGGGCCATCCTTCTCAGCATCAGAATACATAGACCGAAATTTGTACATGGTAAATGGTTTACCGTGTATTCCAATACGCTCGTGAGAATAGAATATAGAACCACGTGAGGAGAAGAGTACTAATATTGCAGTAATCAAATAGGCGGGAAGCAACAGGACGATTGCCAAAACACTCACTGTAATATCCAATACACGTTTTACCGACTTTTGCCAAGCCGGCATTATTTCATGATTTATTTGAATAAGTGGTGCGCCGAAAATGGAAGTCATTTTTACCGAGCCACTCAAAATATCGTAAACATCCGGAATGATATTCACATTCACATTTCTATCCTTTAAGGCATTCAGAATACGTCCTAATTTACCGTGCTCTGAACTTTCAGCAGCAATAATGACTTCTTCGATTTCGTTTTCTTCTAAGATTTGATTGAGGTTGTTTACATGGCCCAAATGCTGCAGGTAGGGCTTCATAATGTGACCATCCTTGCCATTTATATGCAAATAGCCTACGAATTTAAATCCACTGGAGTTGTTTTGGGCCTCTAATTCATTGAATAAATCGTGCGCTTTTTCATTACTACCAAGTAATAGCGTGTTAAAGCCTAAAATTCGATTGTGAATCTTGTAAGCAGTTTGCGAAGAGAGGAGGAAACGAAAGGAAAAAGTAGTAATAAAGTGAGCAAAGAAAAGTGCAGAAATAGAAACGTAGTAGTTTTTGTAACTGGATAGTTGATCGTCAAGCAGCAATACGAAGAAAACCACGATAACACCAATTGTGGTTTGCAAAAGCGTTTGTCCCATTTCTTTCAAACGAGATTTTCTATAAACGTTGTAATAGGTGCCTGTTATTCCGTAAAAAAATAACCACCCTAGAGGGATGAGCATTAATCCGAAGTAAAACCTATCGTTAAACTCTATTTCAGCAAACTGTTCAACTTTAGATTCAAGGTAGATTTTACGAAAGGAGAAGAAAAAAACCCAAGTTAAAGCTGCTGAAAACCAGTCAGCTAAAACATACTTAAAAATTTGGATTTTCGAATTCATAATTAATGAACAACTTTCATATTATCTAGATAAACGTATCCAACTGGGCTACCGCTGGGTAAAGATGCTTCTAAAAAGAGTCTGTAATCCGCTGCATCAGGTATAGATTCTAGCGTTGGGGCAAGAAATATGTACATTTTTTTCCAGCCATTCTCTTCACTATTATCAGAGGCTTTGATAGAAATTAATTCAACACTTCGAACCACTCCTGTGCGCAAATAAGCCGTAAGTATTACTTTAATTGGCACACTGGATTTATAATCAATTTCAATGTAGGACTCGACAAAATTTGGAATATCAATTTTGTCAACCGTATAGATTTGAGCACTTGGCGTCTCACTATTCAGGTTTATAGCTCCAACATACAGGCCAGTTCTTACTAAATCGGGTTCTTGCAATCGCACTATAGGTGCTAGTGAAGCTGTTGTTGAGTCCAGTAAAGTAGATACGTCCTCAAAATCTTCTTTCCAAGGTACTTCGGTTGCTGCCGTATATGTCAACACCGGATTTATTTGAATGGTTTCTTCTTCTTTAAGCAAGGTGTCTAAAGAGAAAGGGGCGTAAAATAAGTATTGAGACGGTTGATTTATGCGTCCGCTTTGTTTAATTCCGCCAAAAATCTTTATGCTTCTCTGTCCCGTCAACAATACGGGAACTTCGCATGGCAATTCAAACACACCTATTTGTTGATCGTCAACATATACCCAAGCATCAGTAATTTGGTCTGTTCCTTCACCATGCACTAGGTTATTACTTGAAACAGAAATATCATCAATTTTCAAATAAGCTGGTCGATCGGATAGATTGTTATCATCATTCTTTCGACAGCCTACTACTAGCAATGAAATTACAAGGAAACCTAAAAATAAATTAGGGTATTTAATACTCTTTGAGTCTAGCATGTATGCGGATCGAACGAAGCCGCGAATATATTATTGTTGGTACGTTAAAGAAAATTAATCAACATATAAACTCGGAGATAAACGCAACTTTTCAAGAATTTGATGCGCAACATCCATTGCCTTGAAACCATCATGAATAGTTACAGCTGGAGTTCCGTTATTATTAATAACCTGTGCAAACGAGCGCAACTCTTCTTCAATCGCATTGGTTGTAGGAACTTCAGGGCGATCAAAATAAATTTCCTTAAGTGCTTTTCCGTTTCCTGGGTCAACAGTTATGCTCAAAGGATCTGGATCTCCTTCAATTTCTTTTATTCGAACAACTTCAACTTCTTTTTCTAGAAAGTCAACCGAAATGTAAGCGTCTCTTTGCGAAAATCTAGATTTACGCATATTTTTCAAGGATATTCTGCTGGCAGTTAAGTTTGCAACACAGCCATTATCAAATTCTATTCTTGCATTTGCAATATCTGGCGAATCAGATATAACAGCAACTCCGCTGGCCTGAATGTTCTTAATGTTTGAGTTTACCAAACTCATAACGATATCAATATCGTGAATCATTAAATCCAAAATAACAGGAACATCGGTCCCCCTAGGGTTAAATTGAGCCAAACGATGAGTTTCAATAAACATGGGCTGATTGATATAGTCTCTGCCTGCTAGAAATGCAGGATTAAACCGCTCAACATGACCCACTTGAACTTTTACATTTGCTTCTTCAGATAAGTTAATCAGCGCTTTTGCTTCTTCAATTGTGTTGGTTAAGGGCTTTTCAATAAACACATGTTTTGAGTTTTTAATCGCTTTAGAAGCGCATTCAAAGTGACTCAAAGTAGGCGTTACCACATCAACCACATCAACGGCTTCAATTAAGGAGTCGATAGAATCAAATTTTTGTATACCAAAGTTTTTTTCTGTTTCTAAGGCGTTTTTTAGTAAAGGATCAAAAAAACCTACCAGTTCATACTCCTCAATATTTTTGATACAATTCAAGTGAATTTTACCCAAATGCCCAGCGCCTAAAACTCCAATTTTCAACATAAGTTACGTAATCTAAAAGTTATTTCAAATGTACCGGCTCATTTTGCTGGCATTATTTTTCTGTAGAGTAGTTATAAATACGCATGAGTTAATAATTAGACAAAGTTTAATAATAGCCTTGTTTTACATTTGCAACATGTTGAAATTGGAAGACAACTTTAAACATCAAGGTTTAAGGAGGAAGTTGGTAAACACGCTTCGAGAAAAAGGTATCTCGAATGAGCTAGTACTTACTGCTATAGATCAGCTGCCAAGACATTATTTTCTTGACGAAACTTTTTTGAAACAAGCTTATTCCAATATGGCATTTCAAATAGGTTCGGGACAGACGATTTCACATCCATACACAGTTGCCTTTCAATCGAGTCTGCTTGAAATAAACAAAGGAGATAAAATACTTGAGATCGGAACTGGATGCGGTTATCAAACTGCAGTGCTTATGATTTTGGGTGCAAAGGTTTTTAGTATCGAAAGGCAGCGTTATTTGTACGATAAAACCAAGACGTTTTTGCCGAAGATTGGCTATAAACCAAAATTATTTTACGGAGATGGTTATGCTGGAAAAGAAGCCTTTGCTCCGTTCGACAGTATTATTGTAACTTGTGGTGCACCTTATATTCCCGATGCCTTGGTTCAACAGCTTAAAGTGGGAGGGAAGTTAGTTATTCCGGTAGGAGAAGGTTCTGTTCAAGAAATGAAAAGACTTATAAAGCAAGAAGACGGCTCTGTTGTGGAAGAATCGTTTGGTGAGTTTAGCTTTGTGCCTATGCTGCAAGAAAAAGAGTAGAAATATAATAAGGCGGCTAAATAGTCGTTGGACAAAAAAATAATTGACAATGAAGAATTCAATAGTTGCATTTTTTATACTGATATCAATGGGTGTGATAGCTCAGACTAGTGATTCCGAAAAACCTAAACAGTACATTCCTCTTCAGGGGTATGCAGGAGCGAGTATGAATATTACGGGACTGATTAATAACCTAGGCGTCTCTGCTGCTATTGATCCAATTGGAGCTGATGTATTGTTGGGGAAATATTATGTAACTGATAAATGGGTGTTTCGAGCGGGATTGGGAATTAATTCGTTGAACTATAAGGGCAATTCCACAGACTCTATTGGATCAACTCAAGTTAATATGGATTCAACCTATTCGCAAACTGCATTGTACATTTCGCCTGGAGTTGAGTACCACTTTCTAGATGATAAAAGATTAGACCCGTATGTTGGTGGTGCTTTATCTATGGGATTTATCAGCAAACCAAAATACAATACAACGATTTCCATTATCGATACTACTGGAGAAGATAAGACAGAAATTGATTACCAAAGTGAAGGTGGATTTGTTTTTGGAGCGACTGCAATTGTAGGCTTCAATTATTATATAGCTAGAAACTTTGCATTGGGAGCTGAATATCATTTGGGTTTTTACAATAGAAGAGAAGGTGGAGATTGGGAAAGAGTTACTGTTAAGACTCCTGTATCTGGCAATTCTACAAGCAACAGAACTTTTGGAGCAGATCGTTCGTCTGTTACCACAGTGGGATTATCTCAGCGATTAAATATAACGTTAAGTTACTTTTTCAATATTAAAGGATAAGCAGTTTGACAAAGACGAGCACATATTTTTTATTGGCCCTTTTTATAGGCCCTATTCTTTTTTCTTGCAAAAAAGGAGAAAATGACCCCGTATTTTCGCTACAAACTCGTAAGGCTCGCATAGCAAGTGAATGGAAGGTGTCCTTCTCTGAAATAAAAAAGGGAGATACTTTAATTGTTTTTGATGGAGAAAAAGAAACCATCTCTTTTGGAGATGTTGAGTTAGCTGCTATTCCATCCACACAATCTTACACCTTCGATAAAAATGGAAAGTATACGATAGAAATTAGCAAAACCTATCCGGCTGGATACCTTGATTCAGCTGCGGGAACTCAAACAATAAACACCTTAGAAACGGGTATTTGGAGTTTTACTGGAGGTAATGGTGACGTTAAAAGCAAAGAGCAGGTTTTATTATTGTCCGATCGTTGGGAGCGAAGAGTTGAAGGTTTCGCTGAAGTTGAAGTTAAGACGTGGGACGGTCAAAATCAGGGTCGAGTCTACAATATAGATATGCTCAAGTCTAAAGAAATGCGCTGGATTTATGACATTAACAGCAATACTCCGCTCGGGGTTGTTGAAGAAAGCGGCACAATAGAGTTTCAGTAGGTGAAATTTTTAGTTTAGAATTATTTGTTTCTGTCAGGTTCAAAAGGCTGTAATGCAAAGTTCCGCTGAGGATCGCCAAGGATATCTCCCGTTGAGCTCTAAGATTGACGCTGATTTAATTTGTACTGACTTTCATACTTACTGTCATTCTGGAAGCGCAAGCGAACCCGAAAAGCATAGCTTAAGGTGTAAGCTAGCTGTTCAGAATCTAAATAGACTTTTTAAGGATTTGGCTGTTGAGTATGCTATACCGAAAAGTTCCACAGATGTGGCGCAAAGGATCGCCAAGAAGAAAGAAACAATTATTAATTACTAGATCATTAATTTTCAATTGTTTGTTTCTGGTAAGTTCATTAGATTGTTCAAAAAACTAACTAGTACAAAATAATTTGCAACCCCAAACGAACCGTAATACGATTTACTTATTCAACATACTCTCCACGATTTGGTTTCAGCGCATCTCTAAACTCAATCATTCTTTCCATTGGAACTTCTGCAAAAGCTGTTGAGTTTAACTCAGATGGTGTTGAGCAATCCACCTTTAATTCCTTTAAGCCTTCTTTTTCAAAGAATTCGCGAAGATGAATTGCATGATGCTCTGCAGTTTTTAGTCCGTCGGGGCCTCTAAAGTCCCAAATTAATCTCACGAAACTATTCTCTTCTTCTTTTTGCATATCCATTAATTTAAATTTGGGTCCTCTGGAAAGTTTGAAACTATTTTGAATGCTTCGCTTTTTAGAGTAAGCAATTCGTTCCAAAGCTCCCTGCTTTTCCCACTAAATACATTCTCCGTACTTATATCTGTGACAATCCAACTGTGTTTGTTCAGTTCGCCCTCTAATTGACCACTTTCCCAACCAGAGTAACCTACCAAGTAAATTATTTCAGTTTCCGAAACCTGTCCTGATGCAACCAATTCTTTTAGTTCTTCAAAATCGCCACCCCAATAAAGGCCTTCTTGAATTTTGATTGAACCCGATAATTTATTGCCCAAAGTGTGCAGGTAAAAAAGACTCTCGTTGCTTACTGGCCCTCCTACATAAACTAAGGAGTTAGTGGAGGGGAAGTCAACTAGAATTTCGTTTAGCTTAGTATCGCTGGGTTGATTTATTGTAAACCCCACAGAACCTTCAGTATCGTGACGCACAAGCAGGATTACTGAATGTGTAAAATTTGGATCCGCTAAAAAGGGTTCCGAAAGTAAAATCCTACCGCTAGCAGGTTTTTGATCTTCAATTTTCAATTGTTTGAAGAACCGATTGAATGCTTTTTCTTCGTTATTCATTTCGACTTTTACAAATTTTTGTCCCTTCGAGTGCCGAAATTTCACTTTTTAGAAATTTAGGTGTATCGAGAAGCCTTAGTAGTTCTCGATACGATTCTGCTTTTGCAGAATCACTCCAACTGACATTAAGTATTTGAAGATGATTTATCATTTAATATTAATGCAGCGCAGCTCTATTTGGTAATTTAGAACAGATTGCTGCTTCTTGACTTAAAAACCAATCTAGGCGTTCATTTATTGCATTTTCACTGTAATATCTTTCCGCAAGCCTTAAAAATATATCACTGTGCTTGTATTCTGACTTCCACAGGGTTTCATAAAACTCTTTGAGTTCAGGATTTTCCAATTCCTCTGCTACTAATCTAAAGCGCTCAGCACCGCGAGCCTCAACAACCGAAGCAACAATCATCCGGTCTAACAAACGGTCTTCTTTTCCAGAACGGCATAAATTAATGAGCTGTTTTATGTATTGATCTTGCTCAATAACTTGTTTGAGAACGACACCGCGTGCTATCATTATTTCATATACCTGCTTAAAGTGCACTAACTCTTCTAGGGCGGTTTCAATAAGGTCTGGAATGATATCGTGTTTATCGGGGCATTTGGCCACAAAACTCATTGCCATTGAAGAAGCTTTTCTCTCACAATCAGCATGATCTTGCAGAAAACCATCAAAGTGTCCGACAATATATTTTGCCCAATCTTTAGATGTGTTAAATCGCAGTTGAATATTGTATTTCACGTGTCTTTCCAGCTTTTTGTGCAGTCAAATTTGGATATATTTGACCACATATTGAAAACAAATTTTATTAAAATATGAGCGAAGAAGTTAGAAACCTAGAACCCAAAGTTTTATGGAATCATTTTGAAGATTTAAATGCAGTTCCAAGACCTTCAAAAAAAGAAGAACGAGTGATTGAGTTTATCATGAACTTCGGAAAAAACCTTGGCTTGCATACCGAAAGAGATGAAATTGGGAACATTTTAATCAAAAAGCCAGCAACTCCTGGTCATGAGCACAAAATGGGTGTAGTACTTCAGTCTCATTTAGATATGGTACATCAAAAAAACTCGGACACCGATTTTGATTTTCTAACACAAGGTATTCAGTCCTTTATTGATGGAGAATGGGTAAAGGCAAAAGGAACCACCCTAGGAGCAGATAATGGAATTGGAGTAGCGGCAGCAATGTCGGTATTGTCAAGTAAAGATATTGAGCACGGCCCAATTGAGTCAATTTTTACAATTGATGAAGAAACAGGAATGACGGGTGCCGAACACTTGACCCCAAACTGGGTAGAGGGCGATATTCTCTTGAATATGGATACCGAAGACGAGGGTGAACTTTGTATAGGCTGTGCAGGTGGTGTGGATACTACGGTAAACTTCCATTACGGTTTGGAGCATCCTTCAGGTACGGCATTTAATATTAATATGACTGGATTGTTTGGTGGACACTCGGGTTGCGATATTCATTTGCAACGCGCAAACAGTAACAAACTTATGGCGCGTTTGCTCTTAAAGCTTATGAACGAATGTGGCATCCAAATTTCGAAATTTGATGGCGGTAGCTTACGAAATGCAATCCCAAGAGAAGCTTTTGCAACGATTACCATTCCTACAGGAAAAATTGATTCCTGTCGCGCTATACTTGTTGATTTTGAAGGAATTGTAAAAAATGAATTTAGTAAAACAGACCCTAATTTAAAAATAGAGTTCGTTGCTACCGACATGCCGAAGTCGGTTGCAAATAAAGCAGACGCATCAAAAATGATCAATGCAATACATGCTGTAAGAAACGGAATGTATAGAATGAGTAACGATTTTGAGGATTTGGTTGAAACATCCACAAACACTAGTAGGGTGTCTATGGACGATGGACATTTGAAAATTGATTTTCTTACGCGTAGTTCTGTTGACGAAGCAAAATGGGATTTAGCTTCTCAAATAGAAAGTACATTTAAACTAATTGGTGCTGAAGTAGAACACGCTGGAAGCTATCCTGGTTGGGAGCCAAATCCAGATTCTGAGATATTGAAAGTTATGCGAGGTATTCATGAGGATTACTTTAAAGAAAAGCCTATTGTTAATGCTGTTCATGCTGGATTGGAATGCGGAATTATTAGCAGAACACAACCGAAATTGGATATGATTTCATTCGGCCCAACGATTAAAAACCCTCATTCACCCGATGAGAAAGTGGACATAGGAACTGTTGATCGTTTTTGGGGTTACTTGAAAAAGGTACTGGTGGAGATTCCGAATAAGAATTAGTTGAGTTAGTAGTCATTTGAAAGCCTCGGTTTATTAAGTTATTCCGGAGTTTTTGTTTTAAGCGTATTACGTCTTACGACTAATATACAACGTATTACGTAAAACGTACAACGTTTAATATGACTTGTTAATAGAGATCCAGACAGAGAATTAACAATTCCTACTCGACACTTTTTTTCTTAATACGGAGGACGTTTTACGTAATACGTTTTGCGAAAACCGAAATAGTTTATTTATTCAAGCTTACTGAAATCGACCATAATTGCTTTCAATATCTAAAACCTCCCTCAATAGTTTTTTCCTTTCTTTGCTAGGCACTTAATTTGCTTACTTTCTTTTATGCATAAATTATTTTCGGTTTTTCAGTGGGTTCTAATACTTAGCCTTTTTGCTTGTTCATCTAGTTCTCAAGCTCAGTACACAACCAAAAAGAAAAAGGCAATTGCTAATTATGTGGAAGGTATAAAGCATGCCCGATTGTATAACTTTCAATCGGCTATTCTTTCCTTTACAAAAGCACTAGAAATAGAATCTGAATTTATTGAGGCACACTTGAATTTAGGTGATGTTTATATGCAGCAAAAGGATTTTGAAAAAGCGGCACAATCGTATACAAGTGCAATTGCAATTGACCCAACTTTTAAACCAACGACTTACATGCAGTTGGCTTCGGTGGAGCTGCGTTTGGCACAATACGACAAAGCACTTGAGCACTTGAAGTTACTGAAGGAAACAGGTAAGATTCCGCCACCGTGGCAATCAAAGTACGATTTGATGCTCGAAGTGTGCAAATTCGCTAAAACTGCCATTCAAAACCCAGTTCCATTTGATCCAGTGAATATGGGTCCAGCGGTTAATACCAAACAAGAAGAATACCATCCATCCATTACGGTAGATGGGCAACTATTTGTGTTTACATCTAAGCTGTTTATGGGGACAAGTCCCAGCGGACAACCTTTTTTTCAAGAAGACTTGTACTTCTCGGAATTGGATCAATTCAAGAAATGGAGAGGTGCTAAAAACTTTGGCGGGCCTATAAACTCAAGGAGAAAAAATGAAGGTGCTTCTTCCATTTCGCACGATGGTAAATATTTGTTTTTTACTGCCTGTGGACTTCAAGGAGGTTATGGGAGTTGTGATTTATACGTAACACAATTTGAGGGAGGAAAGTGGTTAACACCGACTAATATGGGTCCTCAAATCAATACTGGTGCTTGGGAAAGTCACCCCAGCTTATCTCCAAATGGGAAAACGCTTTATTTCGCCTCTAGCAGAAAAGGTGGAGCGGGAGGAACCGATATTTGGCAATCCGATAAAAATAGTGACGGAACATGGGGAATTCCAAAACCAGTGAGTTTTAATACAGCCGGTTCAGACTTTACACCCCACATTCATGCCGATGGGCAAACAATGTATTTCAGTTCAGACGGAAGGCCTGGAATGGGTGGGCACGACATCTATTTTGTACGAAAACAACCCAACGGCAATTGGGGCGAAGTAAAAAACATTGGCTATCCAATTAATTCTGAACTGGATGAATTTGGAATGATAGCTGACCCTTCAGGAAGATTGGCTTATTACGCTTCGGAGAAAGAAGGAGGATTGGGGATGCTGGATATTTATCAATTTGACTTATACAAGGATGCACAGCCTATCACGTCTTCTTACATAAAAGGAAGAGTAATCAATGCAGAGACAAAATCTCCGTTAAAAGCAATGATTCAGTTGATTGATTTGGCGAGCGAAGAAATCATTACCAGTACCGAGTCTGATAAACTAAACGGCTCTTTTTTGGCGAGTTTGCCAGCGAATAAGGATTACGCTCTAAACGTCTCTAAAGAAGGTTTTTTGTTTTATTCTGACAATTTTGAATTGAAGGAGCAAACAGCTACAGAGCCTAAGGTTTTGCAAATAGAATTGATTCCAATAAAGAAAGGCGCCAGCATGGTGCTGAAAAATGTATTTTTTGAAACGGGTAGCTTTGAATTGAAGAAATCTTCGAAAGTAGAATTGGATAAATTACTGAGTTTTATGAAGGTAAATCCAAAAGTTGCGGTTGAGATAGGAGGACACACCGATAATGTGGGTAGTGCCGAATTGAACAAAGAACTGTCAAAGAACAGAGCTAATGCAGTTCGAAGTTACTTGATTGAAAATGGAGCATTGGACGGAAGAATTATTGCCGTTGGTTATGGTGATTCAAAACCAATAGCCGATAATGAATCGGAAGAGGGAAGAGCAAAGAATCGTAGAACTGAGTTTGTTGTGAGGTAGCGCTAATTCTTGAACACTTTTAGCCTAATCTTTTTTTGACTATTTGTCAATTCCAAAATATACTGGCCTGTTTGTAAGTGATTTATATTAATAAGTTGATCTTCTATTAAGAATTCTACTTCTCGGCCAATATTATCAAACATTCTAATTGCAAAATGAGCAAGGTTTGATATTCCTTCAACCTCAAATGAGTTATCAGTTGGATTTGGAAAGGTTTTTATTAAAATGGTTTCATTCTGTTCTTCAATCGAGTTTAAAACAGGTTTTTGTGTGTCTTGCGTTGAATCTATAACTTCCGGATAGCTAGCTTTAAACTGTTCAAACTTAATTAGAACAAAACTTGACATTTTTCCATAATAGGAATTGGATTCACCAAAAAGAATAAATGACTCATTTCCAAGCCATATTAGTTCATGCGCAATATCTAAATCATTATTTCCATATGTGGTTCCTCTGATATAAACTCCCTCAGCATTTAGTTTCATAAGATACATGTCCTTCGAAACTTTACTTCCAAAAGATTGAGTATAACCAGAAGTCCAGAATTCATTATTCTCAATATGCGAAATTGCTAAGCCTCGATCATTCTCGTTATCAGACCCAATAAAAATACCACCATGTCCCTTTTCCCAATTTTTACTACCAAGAGAATCAAATTGAATTGTATTTAGATCCTCGATTGGATCGTTATATTTAGTAGAGTACCCTGTTAAAGTATAATTATCTTTAAGTGATTGTACTAAATCATAACAAACTGTTTCTGCTGTAGAAACATCTACTACATTAAACAATGTATCTCCCTTCCCGTCAAACTTCACCAACCAAGCGTCACCTTTGTTCTCTGGGTTTTTACTTGCGTTTTCACCACAAAAGGCAAAGTTCCCGTCTTTGGTTGCAATTAGGGCATGAGCAATATCCTTTCCAGTACCGCCCATGGTTTTTTCCCAAAGTAAATTACCGTCTTTATCCGTTTTTATAAGGTAGGCATCTGCATTTCCATTGCCAAGACTGTGGGTTTCTCCAACGATTAAGAAACCGCCGTCAGCGGTTATTTCCAAATCGTAAGCAAAGTCCCATTCAAACCCACCAAATGTCTTTTCCCACAGTAACTTTCCTTTATCGTCGGTGCGCACCAGGTAGGCGTCATAACTTCCATTCCCTATGCTATTGGTATAACCACAAATAATGTAACCGTTATCTGCAGTTTGTTTTACTGCATGTCCAAACTCGGTAAACTCATGCCCAATTGCAGCAGACCATTCGTAGTTAATATTTGAGTCTACTTTAACTAAATAGATATCCGAATTTCCAGCGCCAAAGCTACTAGTTGAACCCACCATAATAAATCCGCTATCGGATGTTAGCTCAATGTCACGGCCTTGTTCGTCGTTTTCCCCGCCAAATGTGTAAATATATGCTGTGTCTTTTTGCGCAACAGAAAAAAGAGTGCTGAGGGTAATTAAACAGGTGAGTAGGAGTTGTTTTTTCATTGGGGTAAAAATACGGATTTAGGTTAAATCGTATTGCGTTACGGCTAAAACAATAGATTATTCCTCGTTTAGTTCATATAGATTCCACATAGAAGTTTCCCTAAATCTCCTTCGTCGATAAGTTCAACTATTCTTCTGGAATGACGGTGAAATAAGAAATCTGCGTTCATCAGCGAGATCTGCGGGTTAATTTTCATTAAGGCAATCTGCGTTACAGCTCAACCAATAGATTGTTCCTCGTATATTTCATTTAGATTCCACATAGAAGTTTCCCTAAATCTCCTTCGTCGATAAGTTCAACTATTCTTCTGGAATGACAGTGAAATAAAAAATCTGCGTTTATCTGTGGAATCTGCGGGCTGCTTTTCTTTGCGACACTCTTCGTTTATCTGCGGAATCAGCGGAAGACTACTTTTTAATTAAAAAACCAATAATCCTTTCGAGGTTCTTTTCCCCAACTGTTTAATTGCGCTTCAATGTCCAGTTTATCAGTAGGAGAGGAGACTGCAATGATTATTTGAGGGTTATTCATTGCTGGAATTGCAGTTGTAGATTGCATGATGATACCGTAAATGTCTCTTCCAATCTTACGTTCGTTGTCACAAACCCAAGTTGGTTTATTTGGAGCGAATTCAATAAAAAGTTTAACTAAATCCTTACCATTTTTACCGGCACCCCATATTACCAATTCTCTTGAAGTATCTCTATCTAATTGATTGAAATACTTTACTTTAAGTTCATAAAATCGATTGTCTTTATATTCGGCCCATGTTCTAGAAATACGATTACTGCGATCTCTCCAATAATGAAGGATAACATCAATTCCAATCACCTTTAGTTTTCCAGCATACATTCTAAAACAAACATCATAGTCTTCCGGATAAACCATAGGTTTAAAGTTGTGAATGTCGTCAAAATCATCGCGATGAATAATCCAGCAATGCGACGGAATAACGCACTCCTTATAGATTTCTTGAAAGTGCAAGTTGTTTTTAGCTACTCGATTCAACCAGCGCTCGTATTTCAAAAAACCATCACCTACAACGCCCTTATCTACAAAGTGCTGCGTACCACCAGCAATTACATGGCCTTTGCCGTGTTTTAGCCATTCAGAAACCAGGGTTTCAATCTTGTAAGCGGGCATTTTATCATCCGAATCCATGCGATTAATTAGTGTCCCTGAAGAAAGTGAATAAGCCTTTTGAAGAGTCGGAATGAGTCGATGTCCTTCTCCATCAGCATAAATAATACGCTGGTCGCGCGCGGCATACTCAGCCAAGATTTGTGGGGTTTCGTCGCTAGAGTGATCGTTTACAGCTATCAATTCCCAGTTGAAATAGCTTTGGGCAAGGACTGAGTCCAAGCAAGTTCGCAGATATGGAGCGGTATCCTTAACTGCCATTATTATTGAAACAAGAGGTTGCGAATCAGTCATACCTCAATTTGAACGTTTTTTTCTTTTGTGCTTACGAACAGATGTTTGAGTTGATTTTGCGGATCTTTTACCCGTTGTTTTACTGCTAGAACTTCTGTTGATATCAAAAGGAATCATAGTGTCAATAATTCCAATTTGAATAGCAAGCCAAATGGAACGCACAAAAGGCACGGAATGGTCATAAGGATAATAGACCTGTCCTATTTTATAGTTTGATTTTCCTTTAATGTTGTTGGTCTTTAACAAAGTATTCGCTAATCCTGAAATCATATTTTTCTTGAGTTTGGATAAAAAGCCAGCATCCTTTTGCTCAAAAGCAATAGTAGCGTTTGAATAGTTCAATTCAGTAGTTCCAGTTATTTGATACTTGTTGCCTTTCAAAGCAATGAAAGCTTCATTCAGCTGACCAGAAGCAATCTCGACGTGTATTGCACTTTTTAATAATGGGTTAAAGAGTTGGAGTGGTGTACTTTTCATCCTGGCATTCAGCGCATAATTTTGATGTTCGTCTATTAGATTAAATGTCCCATTCACACTCAAAAATGCAGTTCCCATTAGTTTTAAATTAAGTTCAAGCCTCATAACTGAATTGGCAATTAATGCTGCAGAATCATTGGCTAGGTTATATAAAGAAACATTCATATCGTTTATTGCTAATATCGAGTTGGCTTCATTTCCAGGCATAATTTGCTATGAAATCAATGTTGTGTTTTTGATATTTAATTCCTGAATAACCGTTGCTATTGGTGCATTTTGTAGGAGTTCAATTGGATTACTAAATCGTTTCCTGCTCGGCCAGGCTTTAGTATGATGCTTAGAAATATGGGCATTGCCGTCTAAAACATCAACTTTTCCAATTTCAATTTTTTCTTGAAAAAGTAACTTGTCAAAGTTAACCGCACTGCAGATGAGTGAGGAAATATTGACATCCATTCTGTTTTTTTTGTAAGGATATCGTTCAGCGAATTGCTTTACCGTTAGCTTTGGAGTTAGTTGGAAATTTTCAGCGTAAAGCGTCGAATCTTGGTAAGAAAAACTGAATTGAGCTAACTTCATATAATATGCTGGCGATAAGTCGAATTCGGCGTTTTCAAAACCTATTTTAATTTCTTCAACTTTAAAAGGATGATCGTGTTGAGAGGAATCTAATTCGAAATTCTGAACTTTCAAGTGAAAGTTTTCAGCATTTCCAACTCGACGTTTGACTCCGCCTAGCTCCGATTCTACGATTAGCATTCCCTTTTCAATGCTGATACTGTTTATTCTAGAGTGGTTAAGGCATATTAGTAACTCTTTAATTCCACCAGTAGAGGTATTGCTTATGGAATCTATACTGTCTTTAGAATCCGTAAGTAAGAGTTTTACTTCAGGTTGGCTTATGTTTAATGTGTTTACACTTATCACCTGATTGAATTAGATGTCTAAGGCATTAATTCCACTTAGTTTTATTTCATCAACTGTTCCAGAGTATAAGCTTTTTGGATAGTGTTTGCTGGTCTTTAGGCTATCCAAGTAGTTGGTGTCTATGGACATTATAATGTTACTCAATTTTATTTCTCCTTTGAAGACTCCCAGTTTAAGCTTTTCGAAGGAAATATTATAAAGCTTGTTGGGTTGCTCGCTCAGTCGCTCGCGAAGCAAATCTTCGGTAAATGAAGAAAGGAAGCCATTGATAAAAAATAAGCACAGGAATAGGGTTGATAGGAAAAGCCCACCGAACACAGCTATTTTCTTTTGCCTTAAATTCATTTGCTATTATCCTTCAATCTTAATGCGATAACCAGCATGGCTTCTGAGATTGATAACTTGCCCGTTCTCCAGAAGCAAATACTGTCCTCTAATGCCCATGAGTTTTGATTCAATTACTGGATTCGTATCCAGTTTTACCGATTTTACTTTCTCGGGGTAGGATAGAACAGGGTACTTAATTTCTAAAATATCATCAACGGGCAAAACAAATTGTCTCAAATGAATTGGCAACAATTCTTTTAGTCGCGTTCTTTCAGAAGTGAAATTTACTTCGCCTCGCTCATCCGTCAGCATTTTACGCCAATTGGTCTTATCGGAAATATGTGCTTTCAATTCAACTTCAATCGCGCCAGCCTTTTGTCGATAGGGTGTTTCAGCAAATTTCATAACCTTCCATGCTCCTTGATCTATCCATCGGGAAGGAATACTGCTGCCCTTGGTAACCCCAACCTTCATGGCGCTGGTTAATGCCAAATAAACGAAATGCGGTTTGGCATGACGATTTCGCTCCCAATCTAAATCTCTAAGCCCAATTCCTAAATGACTTTGGTCCAATTCGGGATGAATGATACTTTCAACCGCCTCAGCATTATTGCGCCATGCATCATAACTCAACCCTTCTCCAAAAGTTTTATTGATTTTCTTTCCAGTTGCAGCACAGTTTATTGTACCATCAAATTGAATGGCGATTTCCTTTCCTACTAAACTGGTCATATCTACAAGTTCTCCTTTTTCTAAATTCTGATAGAGTGGGAGTTGGTATTGAACTGGATTACCAATTTCTACGTGCATTTTCCGAATGTTACCTTCTGCTTGCATGTATTGCGATTAAAGTTGTTCTAAAATTGTATTCACATCAGGTCTTCTTCTATAATCTTGGTCAAAATGAAACCAGACTATTTTCCCTGCTTTGTTAATCAAATAGGTTGCGGGTATTGGTATCATATCGTCTTTAGAACCTGTGTGCTTCTCATTTAAAGCACTGTACTCCTTGTGTTTTAATGGAACATAATTCGAAGTAATTTTTGTGACTACGCTATAAGAACTCATAGTTTGTAAATCTGGATCTAAACCGATGGGAAACTCGAATTGTATTTCACTTTGAAGTGACTTTAGAAAAACGGCTCTGTCCCTAGTGATCGCGATGATCTCTCCATTTTTAGCCTGAAAATCTGCATAAATGGTCTGCAAATCAGCGAGGTATTTTTTATCGTAACTGTGCCAGCTGCCAATAAAGAAATGCACCAACACATAGTCTTTTTCAATTAATAAGTTATCCAGTGCTATGTTTTCTCCTTCAAGTGTTGGTAGATCAAAGCTTGGTGCCTTTTTGCCAACTTTTAGTTTTGACTTTTGCCCAAATATGGGATTGATACCTATTAAGCTTACTACTGCGATTATAAAGGCGACATTTTTCATGGTACAAGATTATTTGAGTCAAACTTAGAACAATAGTTCAACTCAACCCAGCATTGTTAATTATCTCTGAAAACTAAAGTGCAAAATAGGCTCTGATATTCCGTAAATTCGTGGTCCTAAACATATATTTTATGAAAATTATATACGCGTTTTTTCTTTCCGCAATGTCTTTGCTAATTGCAACTTCAACTTTAGCTCAGGACACCACAACCGTTCAATGTTTTGACTTTGATGATATTACAAAAAGAAGGGGAACCTATTCTTTTCCAGACGCCTCAGAAGAATTCAGTAAAATTCTAATGGTTTATACCTTAAAATGCGACCCAAGAACTACCCGTGATGGTCACGATTGTGGCGAATGGGATTATTTGACCTACACCAAACTATACCACCACGACGGATTAATAGATTCAACTTATAAGACGCACCCAACCTTTAAAGTTGGAACCACCACACCAGCGACCTATGCGTATAAAATGACCCCGAGCTATGACTTAACCTTAGATAAGCAGTTCTCAATTCGGCATACAGCAACGCAATCCGTTGTAAGAGATACAGTGGGTTCTGGAACAGTAAATACAGCTTCTGCTTTAAAGACAAGCGAATTAAGCGGTAGATCCCAATACTTGTGGAAAGCAGCTGAATTAACTTCCAACGGAATGTCAGCAGGATCTATTAGTGGGCTTCAAATAGCTATCAATAGCTTAGGAACTGTACTTTCAAACTTTGAAATACGATTGGGACATACGACATTGGATTCACTGTCAGGGGATTTTGTTCAAAATATGACAACGGTATATCGCCATAGCTTTCAATTTACTGCTGTTGGTTATAAAGACATTCAGTTTACCAATAATTTTTCATGGAATGGTAACGATAACCTAATCGTTGAGTTTTTATTTGATAACAACACAAAAGGGTCCGACTTTGGACTAAATGCCACTGCCACCAGTTTTGCAAGTGGGATAGAGCAGTCTGGTAGTGAGTATTATTTAGATTTATCGGGAAATCAGCAATATGTAAATATTGGACAATCTGCGCAGGTATTGGGAAACAACCCCAGAACCATTGAAATGTGGGCTAGGGTGGATGCGTTTAATAACGGCGGGCTTTTTCAGGCAGGAAGAGCTTCAAGCGGTGCTGACTTTTCATTAAGAACACTCGGAACTGACGATCGTTTTAGAATGCAACAGTTTGGCCCTTCTGATTTTGATTTTAATTATGCAGGTGCAAAAGATATTTGGCATCATTATGCAGTCGTAAGAAGTGGCGGTACAACTACTGTCTATATTGACGGGGTTAATGCAGGCAACGAAAGCAGTGCAATTAGTACAATAGCTAACGACATGTTTTTAGGGCGTTGGCAAGGTCGTTATTTAAATGGAGCAATAAAAGAATTTAGAATTTGGGATAAAGCTTTATCATTAACTGAGATTACTGATTGGCACAAGAAAACGGTAACTACTAATCATCCATCATACACCAACTTAGTTGCTTATTACGATTTGAATGAAGCAGCTGGGAATGTTGTACTAGATAAGAGTTCGAAAAACCTTCCTGATGGATCTGTATTAAATTACCCAATCAGAAAAAGAATCCTAGCTGAAGATTTGATGTTAAATGCAACTTCAACTAACATAAGACCAAATATTATTTTTGAACAAGGCGTATATACTTCTGTTTTGGATTCTGTTTTTGTTACGGATACCTTATTCAAGGCGCCTTCAGTGCTTTATACCTTTGGTAATCCAGCTAGTGGTAAAAAGATTGCGGATAATGACCCCAAACACCCCAGCATTGCCTCCGATACAACCTTGGTTTGGGAGGCTAATATTCTATCATACACCTACGATAGAAAAACGGGCGCAGTGCTTTATTCCAGAAATATTACTCCAGATGTAACGCTCAATCAAGAAAACAAAGAATGGTATAGCCCTGAAGTTACATTTGAATTGGCTCGTTTTATTACACCTTACGGAATTCGTTTGGATCTTGGGCCCGAAGGTTTTACCTGGTTCTATGATGTTACAGATTACCGCCATTTATTAGCCGATAGCGTTGATATTAGTGCTGGAAATCAACAAGAATTAATTGACCTTAAATTCTTAATGATTAAAGGAAAGCCTGCACGTAAAGTATTAGCCATGAATAGAGTTTGGGGTACATACAGAAGCTATCGCTACGATCAGTTAAGCGATGATAGAGCACTTCCTCCTGTAAAAGTAAAAGAGCATGCAGACGCAGAATACATGATGTTGAAAACGCGCCTTACTGGGCATGGACACAATAGTAGTGATGGTAACTATCCGCACTGTTGTGAATGGAAGGATAACACGCACTATGTAGCTGCAAACGGTCAGCCAGCAAAAAATTGGCACATTTGGCAAGCAACAGAATGCGCAGAGAACCCCGTTTACCCTCAAGGCGGCACTTGGCCTGGAGCAAGAGAAGGTTGGTGCCCTGGAGACGTTGTTAAAGAAACTGATGTTGATTTAACTGCTTTTATGGGTAACGATTCTATTGAAGTTGATTACAACATTACTCCTGTGCCAACTTCTAACTTAGGAATGGGTTCCGGTAATTATATAGTTGGAATGCATTTATTTCAATACGGGCCAGCTGCGTATAAAAATGATGTAGAAGTTTATGATGTGCTGAATCCAACAAGCAAGCGTATTCATTCAAGAAGAAGTACTACTTGTAAAAATCCATCGGTTATTATTAGAAATGGAGGATCTGAGTCGTTAACTTCTGCAGTTATAAAATACCGTGTATCTGGCGGCTTGGCTCAAGAGTATAAGTGGAATGGGCAATTAGAATTCATGGAAAAACAAGAAATTGAATTACCGGTAGATGCTGAATGGTTTTACAGCGGAGATGGAAGTAACTTATTTGAAGTTTCGGTAGGTTATCCTAACGGTCTTGATGACGAAAACGAGTTAAATAATACCTATCAAACTAAATTTGAATTGCCTGCAATGTATCCCTCTAAAATTGTTGTTCAGTTGCAAACAAACGCTAGGGCTAATGAAAACTCTATGACTATAAAGGATATGGACGGTAGAGTGGTTTTGGATAGGTCATCGCTTACGAACTCAACTCAAACTAAGGATACCTTGGCTTTAGCAGATGGCTGCTATACTTTAGAATTGACCGATTCGGGAAATGATGGTCTTTCGTATTGGGCGAATACTGCGCAAGGAAACGGTCAATTGTTGTTTTTGATTTTGAATGAAGAAGGAAATATTTCTTCGATTACTCCATTTAATGCCGACTTTGGAAGGTCTATTAAATACTCATTTACCATAGGTTCAGAACTTAATGAAATTGTTGATGGAAAGCCAGATTCTGCAGTTACCCAATGGGAATTTGATAAAGTTGGACAAGAAGAGAGTAATTTAGAATGGGGTAGCTTTAACGTTTTTCCAAATCCGGCTCAACACGAAGTTACAATTGAAATGTTAGGTCAGGAAGGCTTGCATCAATTGGAAGTCATCAGTACAAGCGGTCAGGTTGTTTTAAGTCAGGAATTAGATGTGTCAACGTATAAGTTTGAAATCATCAATATTTCAGAATTGCCAAAAGGACTGTATCACGTTCGTATGTCAGGAGAAAACAAAGTATATAACAGTCGATTTGTAAAGGATTAGGGCTTTTGAGCGATCATTTAAAAAAAGCAAATCGACAGCTTAAGTTATTCTCTTGGTTCAAGATTCCTTTGATTGCGTTTTGCAATCCTAGGATAATAGAGCTTACTGACAACAAAATTGTTATTCGAATAAAAGTGAATCCTTTCACTCGAAATCAACTCGGCTCCATGTATTTGGGTGCTTTGACCATTGGTGCGGATTTAGCGGCTGGATTTCATGCTTTTCATTTATCGGAACAAAGCGGAAGGAGGGTATCCTTGGCGTTTAAAAATTTTAAAGCAGAATTTCATTCAAGGCCAACCTCAGCAGTCTACTTCGTTGCAAATTATGGTGACAAAGTTCAAAAAATGTTGGGAAGAATTCAGGTTTCAGGTGAACGCGAGACCATTGATGTCCCGGTAGAGGCATATTGTAATTACCTAGACGAACCCGAACATATTGCTACTTTTTCCTTAGGCTTGTCGTTGAAGGATAAGGGTGCTAATTAAAGCGCTTAAGCTCTTGTGATTTTTGCGAATTCTAAAACCCGCTCAATTACTTGTTCATCGTTCATTATTCTATTGTGCCCTAAGCCAGCAGTTGATACGAATTCTGAATGAGGAAGCAAATCATGCATGCGTTCGGAATTGAACAGGCCCACACGTTTATCGTCTTTATCGTGCATAATTAGCATTGGTACTTTTGGAATTTGAGGAGCTATATACTCAATAGAAACGGTATGGAATTCTTGACTAATTTCTTCAAAAACTAAATCCTCCATAATTTTAGTGGTTGTTCTAGTGCAGTTCACAATTTTAGAAAACTCCTTTAAGATATCTGAGGCAATAGTTGGAGCGCTTAAGGAAACGTATTTCTTAACGCGCAAACCATCTTTGAGTGCGTTGCAGGAGGCAATAGATCCAAACGAATGCCCGATAAGTACATCAATATCACCTATTTTTTCTCGAAGCTGTTGCATTACTTCAACAAATTCAAATACATGGGTCCGGGTTCCTTCTGATGCTCCGTGACCAGGTCCATCAAAAGCAAATACTTTATACCCCTCTGCTGCTAGTGCGTTAATTAGCGCATATGGTTGTGCCGCTTTACCTGCCCAGCCATGCATAAAAACGGCTGTTTTGTTTGAGGATTCATTTCCCCATGAATACCCTATCATCGCTCGAGTATCAATGTTTAGTTTGAATTGTCCGGCACTTTTAAGAAGTGCTTTTTCCTCTTCTTTAAGCGATGTATTCATTGGCCGAAAGAATAAATAGTAACCCAATCGACCAGCAATTTTTGGAGCTACTTTTTCTAGAAATGGAAAAGCCTTTTGGATAATCAAAAAGGGTAGGGGAGTCGATTGAGCCATTATTTTAAGAGTTGGGTAGTTATGTAATTGTTCATCATAGCTGCGGTACTTTTTAGTGCATGATGATTTCCATTTACTCTCGAGACCATTATTGCACCTTCCATTGAGGATACTAATAGCAGAGCAAACTCCGATGCATCGACCGTTGTTTTGAACTCATTTTCAATTTTGCCTTCTTCAACCTTTATCTCAACGTACTTTAATAATGTGTTTACTGAATCTTTTGCTCTCTGCTGAAGTTTTGGATGCACATCTACTGCATCAACTGCAGTATTAAAAATAGGGCAACCTCCCTTTACAATAGGGTCGATTAATAACGATTGAAATACTTCAATTATAGCGCGTAGTTTTTCTTGACTAGTCTCACAAAGCGCTAATTTGTCTTTAAACCTTTTCAGTACCAAACTATAGGATCGGTCAAATGCTGCATAGGCTATCTCGTCTTTGTTTTTGAAATGATTGTAAATACCGCCTTTCTTTAAACCAGTAGTTTCCATGATATCACTCATTGAGCTGCCATTGTACCCTTTGGTATTGAATAATTCCGCTGATGTTGTTATGATCAGCTCCCTTGTAGTTTCCCCTTTTTGCATATTGATTTTATTTAAGACCAATCGGTCGCAAATGTACTAAACAAACCATGCAATACAAACCTTTCGGTCTTTTTTACAATGATTCTTATCTGACATTGGAATACTGAGAGTCGTATTACATATATTTTTAATGCTTTAAGTCATTAAAAAGTTATGGAGAAGTTGCTGCGCAAACACAGACCGATTGGTTTTATTGCTTCTGCAAGCCAGCATACAATTTTGCAGTCAAACTATATCTAAATTTGACACTTAATTAAAAACAAGAAAAAATGAGAATATTATCGATTACCGCTGCTCTATTAATTGCTGTTGGAATTAGCAGCTTAAGTGCACAAGATAAAAAGGCTAAAAAAAGCCCAATGAAAACAACTGAGGCGACTATTGGGGAGTCGGAGGTAACTATTACCTACAGTAGTCCTTCAGTAAAAGGAAGAACTATTTTCGGGGATTTAGTTGCTATGGATAAGATCTGGAGAACCGGAGCTAACGAAGCTACCACAATCGAAAGCTCAGGAGATATTATGGTTGGCGGTAAAAGCCTGAAAGCTGGTAAATACAGTATTTTCACTATTCCAGCTGAAGATAAATGGACGGTAATTATTAATTCTGTGTCGGATCAATGGGGCGCCTATAAATACGATGAGTCGAAAGTGTATTTAGGGTAATGACGGATAAAGTGGAAACTGTGGAAGCGACAGAGCAATTTACAATTGCAATTGAAAATGGAATGCTTTCATTTGTATGGTCAACTACCAAAGCTTCTGTTTCTATTAAGTAAAATAGATTCCCGCTTAGGCGAGAAGCTATCAATAATAAAAATTATGGTTTTTAAGTTTAGATTAAAGGGGTTGCTTGGACTAGCAACCCTTTTTTTATTGATCAGTTGCGCTGATCTGCAGGCAGAAGTGCAGGAAGGTGACGAAGTTCAAATCGAATTGGATTCTGCTGAATGGATAATTAATCAGAGTATTGAGTATCACGGAGGTGATTTTCAGGGCAAGTTAATTGAATTTGATTTTCGAGATATGCACTATAAAGCCAGCTTTCTAGAGCAAGCTAATTACATGACTAGAACTTCATTTAAAGGCGATTCTGTAATTGTGGATAGCACCACTGGGGAAAACGCATTGCGGACAATAAACAATTTAGAAGTTGAGCTTACTGATAAGAAAAGTAAGGCTATATCCAATAGTATAAATTCAGTGTTTTACTTTGCGCTGTTACCCAGTAAACTCGCTGACCCGGCGGTAGTTGCTGGTTACAAAGGAATCGTTAAAACAAAAGCTGGAGACTTTTATCAAGTAGCGGTTCAATTCAAGAAAGAAGGTGGCGGTGAAGATTTTCAAGACAAGTTTTTCTATTGGTTCAATGCTGAGACTTTTCAACTTTCATTTTTAGCCTATTCCTACGAAACCAGTGGCGGCGGTATACGCTTTCGATCAGTCGAAAAGCAGCATAAATTGAATAGTGGATACGTATTTCAAGATTACGTGAATTACAAAACGGATAGCTTAGCAACTGACCTTCAAGATTTATTGCCTTTGCAATTAGATAGTGGGCTGTTGGAGCTAAGTACAATTCGACTCGAGAATCTGGTTGTGCGCTAATAACGTGCACAAACTGAATTTTGACGAAACACTGCATTTATTTCAGCACCTCGCTAATTAGACTAACTGAGATTCTTAAACAAGGTCAGTGTGACCCTTGTTATCAGTAATCTCAACAAAAAAAACGCCCTTAAGGGGCGTTTTTAAAATCTGCGTATGTCTGCGGAATCTGCTAGCTATTTATTTAGCTGCATCATCAGTATCATCCTTTTTCTTAGGCGCTTTTTTAGGTTTTGCAGCAGCTTTAGGCTTTTTGCCTTTTTTTACATTCACAACCACGTTATCCGCTTTTTTGTCATAATCGACAAGTAAAGTATCGCCTTCGCTCATAGTTGCGTTAATGATTTCTTCTGCCATTGGATCTTCCAAGTACTTCTGAATTGCACGTTTGAGCGGTCTAGCGCCGTATTGAGCGTCGTAACCTTTGTCCGCTATAAAATCTTTAGCAGGAACGGTTAACTCAATTTTATAGCCCATTTTCTCGATTCGAGAATACAAGTGAGCTAATTCAATATCAATGATTTGGTGTATATCCTTTTTCTCCAAACTATTGAACAGCACCACATCGTCAATTCGATTTAGAAACTCAGGCGAGAAGGCTTTTTTCAAGGCATTTTGAATTACGCCTTTGTTAAAGTCATTCGAGTTCTCTCTTTTAGTGGCGGTAGTAAAACCCACACCTTGACCAAAGTCTTTAAGTTGACGCGTACCAATATTCGAAGTCATTATAATAATGGTATTTCTAAAGTCGATGCGTCTGCCTAACGAATCGGTAACAATTCCATCATCTAACACTTGCAGTAAAAGATTGAATACATCTGGATGCGCTTTCTCAATTTCATCAAGTAATACCACAGAGTAGGGGCGTCTTCTTACCTTTTCGGTAAGTTGCCCGCCTTCTTCGTACCCAACATATCCTGGAGGCGCTCCTACCAATCTTGAAATTGCGAATTTCTCCATGTATTCGCTCATATCGATTCTGATAAGGTTTTCATCCTTGTCGAATAAGAACTTTGCCAATTCTTTTGCTAACTGTGTTTTACCAACTCCAGTAGGTCCAAGGAAAATAAATGAGCCAATCGGCTTGGCCGGATCCTTTAATCCAGCACGATTTCTCTGAATTGCTTTGGTAACCTTTGTTATCGCATCCTCTTGTCCAATAACAGACCCCTTCAACTGCTCACTCATACCAGAAAGCTTCGTGCTTTCTTTTTGAGCAATTCGTTGCACAGGCACACCGGTCATCATGGCAACAACTTCAGCTACATTGTCTTCAGAGACTTTTTCCCTTAAGTTCTTAGAGTCTTCTTTCCATTTAGCTTTAGCCGCTTCTAATTCTTCTTGCAGCTTTCGCTCTACATCTCTCAGTTGTGCAGCTTCTTCATATTTCTGTGAACGAACTACTCGATTTTTATCGTTTTTGGCTTGCTCAACTTTCTTTTCTAATTCAATAACTCCTTTCGGAACATTAATGTTGGTAATGTGCACTCTTGAACCAGATTCATCTAACGCATCAATTGCCTTGTCTGGAAGGAATCGGTCTGAAATATAACGTTCCGTTAAATTTACACATGCTTTAATCGCTTCATCGGTATAAGTAACCGAGTGATGGTCTTCATATTTACCCTTAATGTTATTTAGAATTTGAATCGTTTCCTCCACTGTAGTAGGCTCAACTATTACCTTTTGAAATCGACGTTCTAAAGCACCGTCTTTTTCAATATTGGTTCTGTACTCATCAAGCGTAGTAGCTCCAATACATTGAATTTCTCCACGAGCCAAAGCAGGTTTAAACATATTGCTAGCATCTAAGCTACCACTTGCACCTCCGGCTCCGACAATCGTATGTATTTCATCAATAAACAGTATAACATCCCTAGATTTCTCCAGTTCGTTCATTACGGCCTTCATGCGTTCCTCAAATTGACCTCGGTATTTGGTTCCAGCAACTAAAGACGCTAAGTCTAACGTCACCACTCGTTTGTTGAACAACACACGAGAAACTTTTCTTTGTGTAATTCTAAGAGCAAGCCCTTCTGCGATGGCAGATTTACCAACTCCAGGTTCACCAATTAATATGGGGTTGTTTTTCTTTCTTCTACTCAAAATCTGAGAAACACGCTCAATTTCCTTTTCTCGCCCAACAATAGGGTCAAGCTTATCATCTTCGGCCATTCGCGTTAAATCGCGCCCAAAGTTGTCTAAAACGGGTGTTTTTGATTTTGAATTTCCTTTAGCTGAACCACTTGATCCGGAACTTCCTTTAAAGCGCTCTGGTTCATCATCATCTCCATCTGCAGTTCCGCCCGGAAAATCAGCCTTAGGTGTGCGACTTTTTTCCGATAAAATCATTTCTAGTTCTTCGTGAGCAACTTGATAATCCACATGATATTCACCTAAGGTTTGAGTTGCTAAGTTGTTCTCATCCTTTAGAATACTCAACAGTAAATGCTCAGTTCCAATAATTGAGCTTTTGAACGTTTTGGCTACCAAATAGGTTATTTTAAGTGTTTTTTCAGCTTGCTTAACCAAAGGAATATTTCCAGTAGCAGTTCCTGATCCTTTGTTGTTAGAAGGTGTAATTGAATCTTCAATAGACTTGCGTAAAGCAGCTAAATCCACATTTAGGTTGTTGAGAATTTTAACTGCAACACCTTCGCCTTCTCTAATTAATCCTAATAAAAAATGCTCTGTTCCTATATAGTCGTTGCCAAGCCGCAGTGCTTCTTCTCGGCTAAAGGTGATAACATCTTTTACTCGGGGTGAAAAATTTGAATCCATATTCTAGTTCTGTCTAAGTTTGGAATGGCCCTTCAAAAAAAGTTCCATTGGCCGAAAAGTAGTCATAATTTCAGCATCCCCAAAGGTAGTTTCAGACACATTGGCGACGGTTGTTGAAAAACTTCTTTTTATACACCGATTTTTGTTAATAAAAGCACCTGTTTAAGCACCTGAATTACTGGTTTAGCAGCGTATTTTCGAACGTTCCAATACCTATAGGTTATTGGCATTAAAAAATTGTAAAAAAAGCTTTAAAATATGGCTGATCACGAAGGAGAAAAGATAATTAGAGTAAATATTGAGGAAGAAATGAAATCGGCATACATCGATTATTCGATGTCCGTAATTGTTTCAAGAGCATTGCCAGATGTGCGGGATGGACTTAAACCAGTTCACCGTCGTGTATTGTTTGGAATGCAAGAACTAGGTGTTATGTCTAATCGTCCTTATAAAAAGTCTGCAAGAATTGTTGGGGAAGTATTAGGAAAGTATCACCCTCATGGTGATACATCGGTGTACGATAGTATGGTGCGTATGGCTCAAGACTGGAGCTTACGTTATCCTTTGGTAGATGGTCAGGGTAACTTTGGTTCTGTGGATGGAGATAGCCCTGCTGCAATGCGTTACACAGAAGCTCGTCTTCGTAAAATAGCAGAGGAAATGCTTGCTGATATTGACAAAGAAACTGTTGATCTTAGTTTAAACTTTGATGATTCCCTGGAAGAGCCAACTGTTCTTCCAACACGAATTCCAAACTTACTTTTGAATGGTGCAAGTGGTATTGCTGTCGGTATGGCAACAAACATGGCTCCCCATAATCTTACTGAGGTTGCTGATGGAGTTATTGCGCTAATAGATAATAAAGACGTTACCATTGAAGAATTGATGGTGCATGTAAAAGCTCCTGATTTTCCAACTGGAGGCATTATATATGGGTACGAAGGTGTCCGTTCGGCATTTGAAACTGGCAAAGGAAGAGTTGTAATACGAGGAAAAGCAATTTTTGAAGAATCAAAGTCTGGTCGAGAGCAAATCGTTGTAACGGAAATTCCTTACATGATTAACAAGGCTGAGATGATTGCCAAAACTGCCGACTTAATCAACGATAAAAAGATTGAAGGGATATCTGATGTAAGAGATGAGTCGGATAGAGATGGAATGCGTATTGTTTATGAACTAAAACGCGATTCTATACCTAATGTAGTATTGAATAATCTTTATAAGTATACAGGCTTACAGTCCTCATTTTCAGTAAATAACATTGCATTAGTTAAAGGTAGACCTGAGGTGTTGAATCTTAAGCAAATGATTGAGTTGTTCGTTGAACATCGTCATGATGTTGTAGTTCGAAGAACGAAATACGAATTAAGAAAGGCAGAAGAAAGAGCACACATATTAGAAGGGTTGATTATCGCTTCTGATAACATTGACGAAGTAATCAAATTGATTAGAGCTTCAAAGAGCCCTGAAGAGGCTCGTGAGAAGTTGATTACCACTTTTGATTTATCTGATATTCAGGCTCGTGCAATTGTTGAAATGCGACTACGTCAGTTAACTGGACTGGAGCAGGATAAATTACGTGCTGAATATGAAGAATTAATGAAAACCATTGAACGCTTAAAATCTATTCTTGAAAACGAGGATATGAGAATGAGTATTATCAAGGATGAAGTTATTGAAATCAAAGAGAAGTATGGAGATGCAAGAAGATCACAAATAGAGTATAGTTCAGCAGATCTAAGTATTGAAGATATGATTCCAAATGAACGAGTGGTAGTTACCATTTCGCATTTGGGTTACATCAAAAGAACCAAGCTTTCAGAATACAAATCGCAAGCTAGAGGTGGTGTAGGTTCTAAAGGAAGTACGACTCGAGATGAAGATTTTTTAGAAGAGATTTTTGTTACAAACACTCACAACTATTTATTGATATTTACTGCAAGCGGTAAATGTTTCTGGATGCGTGTGTATGAAGTTCCAGAGGGCGCTAAGACGGCCAAAGGTAGAGCGATTCAGAATTTAGTAAATATTGAGTTGAATGATAAGGTGTTGGCTTATATCAACGTTCCTGACCTTAAAGATGAAGAATTTGTTCAGAACAACTACATCGTTATGTGTACTGAGAAAGGAATTATCAAAAAGACTTCTCTTGAACAATATTCTCGTCCAAGAACAAACGGAATTATCGCTATCAATGTAAGAGAGGATGATAAATTACTTGAAGCTCGTTTAACCAGTGGTGACAGTCATATTATGATGGCTTTAGAGTCTGGTAAAACAATTCATTTCCCAGAAGAAAAAGTTCGACCAGTTGGAAGAAACTCAATGGGAGTGCGTGGAATTACACTTGGAAGCGAAACTGACAAAGTTGTAGGTATGATAACTGTGAATTCGGAAGAAGAATCTGTTTTAGTTGTTTCTGAAAAAGGATATGGAAAACGTTCAGCAGTAGCAGATTACCGAATTACAAACCGAGGTGGAAAAGGAGTTAAAACCCTGAATATCACCGATAAAACTGGTAAGTTGATTGCCCTAAAAGTAGTAACGGACGATGATGATTTGATGATCATCAACAAGTCTGGAATAGCAATAAGAATGGCATGTGCTAACCTAAGAGTTATGGGTAGAGCAACTCAAGGTGTGCGGTTGATCAACTTGAAAGGAAACGACGAAATTGCTTCTGTAGCCAAAGTAGACAGAGAAGAAGACGTTGAAGTAGAGTACGATGAAGAAGGAAACCCGATTGTTGTAGAAGGGGATAACCTGGAAGAAACAGGGGATGGCACAGACCTTTCTTAGGATGATGCAGATGACAAAACAGAAGAATAATAACAAGGTCTAACAATTAATTAAAGCGAAGTAGCCTCTATTTGGTGGCTTCGCTTTTTATTTGCAAAAATAAAAAACAAGAAGATGAAAAAGTTAGTGATAGCTGGATTTATATTTCTAGCAACTGGAGTTTTTGCTCAAAAGAATAAAGTTACAAGCGCTGGTAATTATTTAAAGTATGAAAATTACGCGGAGGCTAAAGAGGCAATTGATCTGGCATTAGAAAATGCAGCATCCTCAGACTGGTGGAAAACGCATTATTACAAAGGAAAGGTATATGCAGCTATAGCTAGGTCAACCGATCCTGCCGTTAAAGGTTTGGATGCGAATGCTGTTGAAAAAGCTGCTGAAGGGTATGAAAAAGCTTTGTCCTATGACGATAAAAAAATGGATAGAGATGAAGTGAAAGCTTCTTTTCGATCCATTGTGAACCTTGCGTTTACAGATGGAGTTGACGCTTATAATGCAAAGGAATTTGATCGTTCTATAAAATCATTTAAGTTGGCTGAAAAAATCAACCTAGCTAATGGTATCGTTGATACTGGCTTAACGTACAACATAGTTTTGGTAGCCATGGATGGTGGAAAGGCCGATGTGGCTATGGAATACTTGAATAAATGTATTGAAGGAGATATTAAAGGGGCTTCTCCTTATGCGAGTAAAGCTAGATTGCAGTCTGAAGCTGGAGATGAAGAAGGATCTTTAGCTACACTCCAAGCTGGAAGGGCAAAATATCCGAGCGATCAAGCCTTGTTGACTCAAGAATTGAATTACTATTTGAAAAATGGCAAAATGGATGAGGCACTGGCTAATTTGAATGCTGCCATTGAAAATGAGCCAACAAACTTTATGTTTTATTTCGCACGAGGTACTATCTATGACAATAAAAAAGAATTAGACAATGCAGTAACTAATTACCTGAAGTCTGGTGAGTTGAAGCCAGATCATTTTGATAGTTTTTACAACTTAGGTGCCTTGTATTATAACCAAGGAGCAGATTTACTTACCGAAGCTAATATGGTTCCTCCAAATGAGCCTGAACGTTTTGAAAAGCAAAAAGCTGAGGCAATTGCAGTTCTTGAAAAAGGGTTACCACACCTAGAGAAAGCTCATGAATTGAATCCTACTGATGGAAGTACAATGAACTCTCTTAAAACAGTTTACACTTTAGTTGGTGAGAATGAAAAGGCAATAGAAATGAGCAAAAAAATAGAAGGTTCAGCTATTGATGTGCCTATTGATGTTAAATAATTATACAACTTTAAAGAGTGTTCTAAGCTGTACTCAATGTTTTTTTAAAGCTTTAGTACTTAATATTTTTCAACTTAATTTAAAAAAAAACACAACTATTATGAAAAATTTTTTTCTAGTAATTCTATTATCCGTATGTGCAAATCTTGTTTTTGCAAAAGAAATAAAATTGTCTGATATTTTTCAACCAGATAAACCGGCTGGTGCCGGCGTTGCCGTATCACCGAGCCATTTGCATTATAATGTTGAGCCTGGCGGGGATAAAACTATGAAAATCACTATCAATAACGATACCGAAAGAAGTTATCAATTTAAGGTAAATCTTTTTGACTTTGATATGGATAAAACGGGGCAACCTACATTTCTTCCTCCAGGTGAAGGAGAGTATAGTTTATCAAAATACATGAGTATAGCGCCGTCCTTTATTGAAATGAATCCAGGAGATAAAAAAGTGTTTTCTGTAAATGTTGCTATTGCAATAGATGATCCTTCTTCAAATAAATCTGCATGGTGTATTATAATGATTGAAGAAGTTGTGGAAAAAACAACACTTACAAAATCTAAAAAAGACGCGATGGCCTTCGGAGTTACAGCAACTCATGCCTTTGGTGTTTTTGCTTATCAGAACCCTCCAAATGTTGAAGCTCATGGCGTTGAAGTTGTTGATTTTAAGGCAGAAAGCGCATTAAATGGCACGAAGATGATTCAGTTAGATGCCGAAAACAAGGGAGATGGTACAGCTTATTGCAGAGGATATGTAGAACTTGTAAATTTTAAAAGCGGAACCAGTCGAAAACTTGCAGTAAAGAATTTCACAATCACTCCGGGCTTAAGACGTGAGTTTAAGTTCGAAATACCAGTTGATATGGAGCCAGGTATATACAATGCTATTGGAGTTGTGGATTATGGATCTAGCAAAGAATTACTAACTGCTGAAATGCAAATTAAACTTTGAGATATGAATTCTGCTGGTAATAATTAAACTATAGAACTGATATATATTAGATTCATAAATTATTTTTAATCTAATATGAGCACCGCTAACATAGTCCTTCGAGCAGGCTAATGCAATTGAAAGCCTTTTAAATAAGAGGTTAGTGAAGTATCTAGTATTTAGTTTGTAGCAAAATTCATTTAAATATAGTTGGAGGTGTTTTCCTTCAATCTTTTGGTAAACGCCTAGAAAATTGCGCTTCTGATTGCTTATTGCAATATGAACCCATTTTAATGAATAGTTGGTCGTTTCTTTGATAGATTTCTCTGTGTAATGTGCGTCAACAAAATCTGAAATATGGACGTTACTCTTGCTTTTATCAGAAAATACGATTGACACTATATTTACACTCTCTTCCAAATATGCGTTGATTGAGTCTGCTTTTTGTGTTTCTAGCACTTTAATCTTGTAACAGACTATTTAACTCGTTTTCTCTCCTGTTTCAATACCTTCTAAAAGTATTGATTCTACTAAAACTACCACATTTTTCTGTTTTTTACTTCCTTTCCCTCTTTTTAACTTAGTACCTTTTGGAGTGGCTATTGAGGAAAACTTTCGTACATTTTCATCTAGATAAATCGAAACAATTTTAATAAATATAGGGTTACCCCTTTAAGTAACATTATGAATAACTGATTTATAGTTAGTTGGCTGATGGACACACATTCTATCAATGAGCTTGCAAGACATGGAGTCTCTGAACTTCAGTCGGTTAAGTCTATAAAAGTACTCGTCAATGTATTTGTAAAGATTTGTTTTACTGCAATAAGAATGTACTCCTCTTAGCCAGTTTTTGAAATTTCTAATTTGCAAATGCAACATTGTAAAATTCTCTCCTTTATTTGAAAGCCGTTGCTTTAAATTAGGGTAGTTTTTAAGCAAAGGTTTGTATCCAGACCACCCATCCGTCATCACTTTTGCATCTTGTTTAATGTGAACCTCGAAGATTGGTTTTAAGGATTTACAACTGTAATCGTCAATTACTTTAGCGTATCCTCTGCCTACAGTTCCGTTTCTATATTCTACTGCAATTATTACCTGGATTTTTTTTTCTGATTTACTTCTCCCTTGCTCTCTTTTTTGGGGTGTTCCTATTTCGAATTCATCTACATAAACTTCATTTTCTAATGGAAAGTTTTCGCTGCTTTTCATTGCTAGCTGTACTTTGTGTCGAAAAAACCATGCTGTATTTTGCTTTACCCCATATTTTTCGGCAAGCCAAATACTGCTGGCTCCTTTTTTACTTGTAGCAATATCAAAGGTCATTTCAAACGCATTTTCAATCCCAAATTTTACTTTATGAAAAAGTGTATTTGATGTCGGTGACTCGTCATATCCACACTTTGTACAACGTCTGTTTTGTGCCTTTTTTCCAACTGAAAATCGATCATTTTTACACCTTCGACATATAAAGCCAAATGACCATTTCTTTTGAACCAAATAATTCAAACACTGTTCCTTAGTTCCGAATTTTTCCTTGAATGCTTTCCGAGTTATTCCTTTTGCTACTTTCATTTAACTTAATTTTCAGCAAATAAAATATCTCACATTGTAAGCTATTTACGTTGTGGGATTTAAAGGGGTAACCCTAAATAAATATATGATTCTTACTTTTTCAAAAATAAAGTATTACACACCATAATGTATTTTTGCTGGGTTATATTTAACGGGAACTGCTAGTCCGCATGTTTACCAGTAGGATTTAGCCAATGCTAAAGCCAGCCTTTCAAAGAGGCGGTTTCCAAAGTACCTTCGATTTAGTTTGTAACAA
>PAME01000020.1 GCA_002707155.1 Crocinitomicaceae bacterium
CACGGTTGTTCATACTTTTCATAACTAATAAAATTTAATGTTTGACTAATAATTTAATGATTAACTAATAAATGTCAGTTGAGAGTAATCGCGATTTCAAATTGACAGGACAAATGTCTGGCAGTAAAAAAGGGTAAGGCGTTGATTAATGATTTGTAGTCGTAAGTAAAAGTTTGCAAACGTTTAAAAGCAGTTAAAATACTATTTTTCAATTATTAAAATATTTTCTGAAAATAACCTAAAGATGAAATAAGTGATTGGCGCCTATTGACACGATGGTTATCTAGGTCAATGTGAATCAGCAAAAACGGTTAGCAATAATTGTGTTTTGTGAAATCCACAACAAAGTATTTATGATAAAGCGGTGCCATAGCATGAAAATAATTGATAAATCTCCAATTAATGACCTTGGATTAAATGTTGACCACCTAACTATTTAAGGTATAATTAGTACATTTATGGCGCTATCAACTGCAGAAGATCACCAATTCCTATTAGCTATAGGATTAGTATTCATTGCATTGGGAGCCGTAAATTGCCCATTGAGTACCTTCTTTAGAAATCGCCTTCGATATAAGATCGTGAACTATTTAGATCTAATAAAAGCCTAAAACTCAAAAACTAGAAAAGCACAAAGCGCTAAAAAAAGTACAGTTCTACATCCAACGCTTTCCTCTTTTGGTAAAGGCCCACTTCACTGAAAGTTTCGTGTGTAGAAATCGCTTGTTATTCCTGTATTTATAGGTGATTATACGCGGGTCTTTTATTGGGATTGAGTTGGCTTAGGATGCTTAGGCTGGACTTGGACCTAGATATTTTGTTTTTGTTAGGGTTTTATCTTTTTAGGATTCCGCTCTAAGCGTTAATTTCACGGCTCAAATAAAAACCTTTACAAGATGTCAAAATATTCCGTTTCCATTCAAGAAAATAAACAACGTTACTTAGACGAATTATTCGATTTGCTGCGTATTCCGTCAGTAAGTGCAGATCCTGCTTACAAAGCAGATGTAATACGAACGGCTGATGAAGTTGCGAAACGTTTGACAGAAGCAGGTGCTGAAAATGTTGAAGTTTGCGAAACTCCGGGTTATCCTGTGGTTTATGCAGACAAGATTATCGATCCTGCTAAACCCACTGTTTTGGTATACGGACACTACGATGTGCAACCCGCGGATCCAATTGAATTGTGGACGTCAGGGCCGTTTGAGCCCGTAATTAAAGTTACTGAAAGACATCCAGAGGGAGCAATTTTTGCTCGTGGAGCTTGCGATGATAAAGGTCAAATGTACATGCACGTTAAGGCGTTTGAATTGATGATGCAGCACAATACCTTGCCTTGTAACGTAAAGTTCATGATTGAAGGCGAAGAAGAGGTGGGTTCTAAAAACTTGGAATGGTATGTAAAACGCAATCACGAAAAATTGGCCAACGATGTCATCTTGATTTCAGATACGGGAATGTTGGATAACGATATTCCTTCAATCACAACAGGCTTGCGAGGCTTAGCTTATATGGAAGTTGAAGTAACGGGTCCGAATCGCGATTTACATTCAGGGCTGTATGGTGGAGCAGTGGCTAACCCAATTAATATTTTGACGAAAATGATTGCCTCCTTGCAAGATGAAGACAATCGAATTACTATTCCTGGGTTCTACGATAACGTGGAAGATTTGAGTGCTGCTGATCGCGCTGAAATGGCTAAAGCTCCATTTAGCTTAGATGCATACAAAAAAGCTCTTGACATTGACGATGTGCGCGGAGAAACCGGCTATACGACCATGGAACGCAATTCTATTCGTCCAACTTTAGACGTAAATGGAATTTGGGGCGGTTATATAGGAGAAGGTGCTAAAACCGTTATAGCTTCAAAAGCAAACGCTAAAATCTCAATGCGTTTGGTTCCTAATCAAACTCCAGACGAAATTTCAGAATTGTTTGAAAAGCATTTTAAAGCCATTGCCCCAAAAAGCGTCAAGGTAAAAGTTACAGCGCACCACGGTGGGCATGGATATGTTACGCATACCGATAATCCTGCATATCAGGCAGCAAGTAAGGCTTATGAAGTGACCTTTGGAAAAAAACCAATTCCAGTTCGCTCGGGAGGAAGTATTCCAATTGTAGCCTTATTTGAACAAGAATTGAAATCTAAGTCTATTCTCATGGGCTTTGGATTGGACAGTGATGCCATTCACTCACCTAACGAACATTACGGAGTTTTCAATTACCTAAAAGGCATAGAAACGATTCCTCATTTTTATGAGTTTTTTGCGGCTGGGGAGTAAGAAACAGGAATACTGCCTTACTCTACAATAATCTTCTGAACTGCTTTTTCGGTAGAACTTTCTATGGTAATAAAGTAAACACCGCTTTTGTCAAAAGAGCGTACTTTTTTGTAGTAAGTGTTTTTTCCTGCGGGCTGATGCTTTAGCACAACATCTTCAATTAAACGGCCGCTAATATCTGTTATTAATACTCTAACGTTATCTGTTTGGGTTAATTTAAAGTCTACCGTGAAGTCCTTGTTAGAAGGGTTAGGGTAAACCCGTAAATCCAAAGAACCGGCGCTTTGTGCATTTACCTGATCTACGCTTTCTAGGTAATTGGTTAAATACACAGCAAATATTTCGCTGCTTGCGCTACTTTGACTTCCAGTATTGGTAAAGAAGATATTGGCTGCAGTAGAGCTGATACCTCCATAAATATAACCCAATAAAACACGCTCTTCGTTTATGTCATCGAGCTTCAATACTTCGTTTGGATATGCAGGTAAGCTTTTATTTAAAATGAACTCAGAACCCGCTCCTAAAAGCGAGGGCATGTCTACAGGAAGTTTGTATTCCGTCATTTTTCCATTGGCATCACGGGTAACTCTTGCAATGGTTTTTACAAATGGAACATCGTTATCTTGCACCAATACACCTGAGCTGTCGTAATACTGAGCGATACCTCCAAAGAACAAAGTATGCATTTCGTTATTTGCAGCTGAATACAAAGGAATACTTGCACAGTGGTAGTGGTTGTAATATTGCTGAAAAGCATTGTTTACTTGATAGCCAGCGGTGTCAATATTCACACAATTCAAAAAAGGTAAATCTACAGTCGTTTGAAAAACCCCAGAAAACATTGTGATTCCTTCTTCACCATTGGGCATGATTTGAGGCTCGGCATTGTAATCTCGTCGGTGCAGATTTGCTGCGTCATCGTGAGAAGGTAAGTGGTTAACTAAAATTGTTGTGCCGTCGTCTGCGATTGAAAATATGCGAACTCCATCAACGTATTCTTGAATAAAACCTGGACCGTGAGTCGGACCCATTGGATTGTAGCGACCTAAAAACTTTTGGCCACCCATTAAATAGTAGTTATCGTTTATTTTTTTCAAGCTGCCTCCAGTAACTTGAAACTTAGGATCATTAATCTGTCTAAAATAACTGGTAAAACTAGTTCCATTTACAACCGCATTAATAACGTCAGATACCTTTATTGCGGTCAAGTTCGGAAATGTCGTATGGTCGCGCTGTGTTGCGCTGTAGCCATAACCACCAATGAAATAAAGATAATCTCCGCTTTGATAAAACTCCATATTTGTAGCGCTCAATTGTTCCTGCATTCCAGTAGGCAGCGAGCTTAAAGCAGCCGACCATTTTTGTTTGTTTACAGGGTCTATTACTACCAGGTTATTGTTATGGCCAGCAACATCAAATGCAGCAAAAGGTTGCCTGCGATGCAAACCATCTAGGCGGCCACCTATTATTAGCCATTTGCCATTGTGCTGTCCAAATGCATATGATTGTACGCCGCCAAGGTTCGGAATAGAAATAGATTCTAATTCAATGCCAATAGGAGCGGGCTGAGCTTTTAAGCCTAATTGGATAAATAATGAAACTGCTAGTAAAGTGATAATTTTTGTCATGATCGTAATTTTATGTATACAAATTTGAATCAAGAGTTCTCCGCTAAGGGTGATGATTGATACATAAGTACACATTTCATGAAATAAACTTTACTTAGTGAAAACAGCAGCCTCAAAAAAATTCTATAGTTCTGCCAACGTTAACAACCAAAATTGTTTGAAACAGGTAAAAATACCTATCCTTCTATTTGGGCATTTATACGCTTGATCGGAGTAATTACTGTTTTATGATTTGATAGCGTTCAAAAGAACCTGAAGATTCAACTTCTAATACATAAACACCTTGACTTTGCTGAATTGTAAAGTCAAATTGCATGTTATTAAAATTAGCTTCTTCAAATAGCAATGCTCCCGCAGTATTGTACAAACGAAGAGAACGTTCTTGTAGGGTATTAAAATTGACCCTAACCGCTCCATTTGTAGGGTTTGGAGCTATGGTAATAGAATTACTAGAACCAATTGCTCGAAGACCAACTGAATTAAAGGAAAAACAATCAGAAGTATCGGTGCAACTTCCCCGCGTTATGATACAGGCATAATCCCCATTGGAAGCCGGCGCAAAAGAGGCACTTGTTGCCGCACTTACAGCTGAATAATTATCGTTGCAATCTACCCATTGATAGCTCGCATTGGTCGCTTGACTGGTTAGTTGTGTATTATTCGCGGTTACGGTCGTATTCACATTTTCTATGGTTAGGTTAAGGGTAACACACTATCGCAGCCGGCTTGATTTGTTAGGGTAGAAGTAGCGCTATTGTTGTTCGATGTATAGGTATTGCCATCAATCCAAGTAAACGATTTACAGGCTGTTTGAGTATCTGTTCCAGTTGCTGATTTGTTTATGGTAAGGTCTAAGGTAACTACCGAGTCGCAACCTGCAGCATTGGTTAAGATGTGCTGCACTCCTGATGCGTTAGCCGTATAGGTTTTGCCGTCTATCCATACGTACTGATTGCATGCCGACTGCATATCTGTATATGTCGTTGATTGTTTAATGGTAAGGTTGAGGGTGATTACAGAATCGCAACCCACAGTATTCGGCAAGGTAAAGGTAGCGCTGTTGTTATCGCTAGTATAGGTTTTGCCATCCAACCACGTAAAGGAGTCGCAAATCGATTTGGTATCGGTACTGCTAGTAGTTACACATTTCCCCAGTTTTATTACAAATGGATCATTGGATCCTTTTGATACAAGGTTTTGGATGGCAGCGTTTGGGTTAAAATCAGCCGTATCTTCAAAATACCCGGTGGCGTAGACTCCGCCAAACGCATCAGCAGCAATGGAGTAGGCGTCGTCCCAGCTGTTAGCACCGCCCATAGATTTAGCGTCCACAAAATTCCCTGCGGTATCCAATATTTGAATAAACGCATCTACGGTTCCTCCGGCTGAACTCAAATTGAACGTGCCGCTATTTGGATCAAAATCAACAGTACTTCCGTATTTACCAGCTGCGTATACATAGCCAGCATTGTCAAGGCAAATAGCTCTACAATCTTCACTCTGAAAGCCGCCAAATCCTTTTGCCCAAGCAAAATCACCGTTGGATTTTAGTTTTAGGATAAACGCATCGCTATTGCCGTTTGATGCAATAGTGAACACGCCAGCATTTGGGTTAAAATCTGGCGTAGCAGCAAAATTACCTGCGGTATAGCAATCGCCATTTTGGTCGGATGCAATACCCAATCCAATGGCCGATCCACCAGCTGCAATAACCGATTTTGCCCATTGAAAGTTACCGTTTGTATCTACTTTTTGAATAAAAAGACTAGCGCCGGCTCCAGTAAGGTTAAAAATGTTGGGAGACGGATCAAAATCAACAGTAGACATAAAACGACCAGTTGTGTATAAGTAGCCATTGGGATCATAACTAATAGCTAGGGCCTGGTCAATACTGTTACCTCCCATTTGATTCATCCATTGAAACCGGCCATTAGGGTCAAACTTTACTACATAAGCATCAGCGTTCCTATTCGATGTCTCCGCACCAAGACCTGGGCCAGGGTTAAAATCTACTCGACCACTAAATAGCCCTGCTACATATACGTTGCCCGATTTATCGGTTGTTAATGACAGTCCTTCGTCTCTAGAGGTACCACCAAAACTAACAGCCCAAGCAAAGCTTCCATTTTGATTGAGTTTCATTAGAAATATATCCGTACCACCTTGCGATGTTAACGCTCGAACACCTGCGTTGGAATCAAAATCACCCGAACCGCGAAAGGTTCCAGTAAGGTAAACGTTTCCAAAATTATCAGTGGTAATGGCGTTGCCTACGTCATTAGACGACCCTCCAATAGACTTCGCCCAAACAAACGCTCCTGTTGAATCGAGCTTTTGCACAAAAACGTTCGTGTTTCCTATAGAGGCGAGATTAAATACACCGCTACCTGGATCAAAATCTACCGTATCGCTAAAAAAACCTGTGGAATAGGTATTACCCGAAGCATCTGTCGCGATAGAAAAACTTTGTACTGCTGTTTTACCGCCATAAGAGGTAGCCCACTCAAAGCTTTTGGATTGAGCGTAATTCGAATTGTAAAATAGAACCGAAACGAAAAGTAGGAGGGTGATTTTTAATTGCATCATTTTAATTGTTTTTTTTGGACTTTTGATAGTTCAACTTTTTGATGATTTTTCAGCATTGTAGAAATCCTGAATCTTATTTTTTCGAAAGTAAGGTGATTTTTAATCGGTTTTATGAATAAAGTTAGGTAAACGGATGCTTATTCTAAATCGCTTTATTTTGTTCTTTGTAACTCATAAAATTAAAACTGTTGCTTGTGTTAGCTATTCCACAAATAATCAAAAGTGAAGTGCGGAAAATGTACATTTTGTCTGACGGAATACCTTGTTTCGCACCAAGAACGGCTAAAGAAATTGCTGAAGATAAATACGAAAGTGTTATCGATAACATTGATTTCTATACGTGGCTGGCTTATGGCGAGTTGTCGTTTAAAGTCAAAACTGATAGTATTTATTCTAGAATTAATGCAGTGCTTCATCAACAAATGGAGCTTAACCAAGATGCTGTTATTCTGGACTTGGGTTGTGGTGTAGGGAGAACCTTGTACGAACTTTCTGAAACATTTCCCAACGCTCAATTTATTGGCGTTGACTATTCACTGAACATGCTGCGCCGTGCAAAACAAATCTTGTTGGAAAATAATGAACTTCAAATAGATCTTTCAAGTTCAGGATTGCCCCCCTTTAAACTTATTGGTAAGCAGCTAGCTAATGTGCATTTAATGCAAGCCGATGCATGTGCTTTGCCTTTTAAGTCTAATTCAATGGATGTTTTAATCAATACCTTCTTGATAGATCGGGTGAAGGATTTGCGTCTAGCTTTGGAGCAAATGATTTATTGTCTTAAACCTGGCGGCTTTTTTCTATTAACGAGTCCGCTCAACTTTCAAACTACCGAAAACTGGAAATATGGACAGCCAATCATCCTTATACAACTGCTTAAAGAACTCGGTATTGAGCACATCAGCTTTGAAGATAACATTACGCATACTGAAGTACTCGACTCCAGAGGCAATCAAAAAATTTGGAATACACTAATGGTGTGGGGTAGGAAAAAGTAATTACAGTTAGGCTAGAGAGTTAAATCACTAAAGCTTTCTCTTATACAAAGGCAAAAGTACTTGGCTTGGAATTCCGTATGGAGAATAGTAACCTTGTAAAAAACCAGAAGGCAGCCCGTACCGAATTACATTGGAATACACTTGTTCTTGACCTTGTATTTCTAAGGCCATTCGCACATTCACATAAGAAGACCCTGGCGGCAAAGCAAGGCGCTGTACCACCATTTTTTTTGCAGGGAATTTTCCCATGTAATAAGAGTTTCCGCATGTTACTTGTGGAGGCCCTGCTACTGTTTTCCATTTTCCTGGTTTGGTCTCAAACTGCAAACTCATTTGAAACAAACCATCCTGAAACTCAATTGGCAATTCTTCCTTTGCGTTGTTGATTACCTTAACCGTTAAACCGTTGTTTTGATTGACTTGTACTTCAATGCCTTTTTTGCTTTTCACGCCCTGAGGAATGTCTTTAAAAACTCTTGCATTAACTCGTAAAGTACAGGTGTAAAAGTCTTTAAGTTCAAACGTTGGTACATTTTCCTCTTCTGTAAAGATAAGCTTGCCTTGTTCAGAAAAGTAGCAAGCACGATCGTTAAAACTTAACTTCATAACATCATTAAACCATGGATCGGTAATTAAGTCTTGGTGCAATTTGAATAACTCCAAACTTTGACGCTTTAGCACAAACTCCTCATTTGTTTTCTTATCGGTTTTAAAACTATATACTGCCCAGTTTTTTGTTGGGTTATCGCCAATAGTGTCAGAAACCAACATTACCTCGTTTTTAATACCCATAGGGTGAATCTCCTTATAGGGTAAGGGTTCCAAAAGCTCTTTATTGGGTTGGTACAGATACCATTTCTGCTTCATTTTAACCGGATATTTACCTGAACGGCTGTTGGTAGGTAAAATTCGATCGAACAAATAATTACCTTGAACAACCCCATTATCACAGCTCACGTACTTCTCAGTTCCTAAAAGAACTCCGAATCTAGAGAGTTCTTTTCTATTCGACAAACACAAACTACCGTTGTTAATCCTGTTGCGGTCGGACTTGAGATACTGCATAGGCCACCACATATTGAACTCCCAAGGGTTTTGAATACGCATAGGAGCGCCTTTGTCAGAAACAAATACATAGTTCTGCTGAATTACACGGAGGGTTTTGTAATAATTAATATCTGGTTGATTTGCTAAAATGGCTTGACCATTTTTATCCATAACCGAAAACAATTGGTCTTTACCTTTTTGCTGAACGATGACCACATACCCTTGTTGTGTATTGTCCACTTTTGTGACGTTTTTGTATTCTTTTATTTTATTCAATTTTGATCTACCATAGCTTGTGGTAAATTGCTCTGCAGTTTGATCTTCACGATTCCATAAAAACATGCCACTGTGATCGCTAATTATTATACTGTCTTCGAAAGTTCTTAAGAGTTCCCCTGAAGAATGCCATATCTTTTTCTTTTCTAATGATATTAAAACACTTTTATCATGAACCATGGGTTTTAAAGGATGCTCTAGAGTATCTATGAATAACCCTTCTGAGGATAAATGATAGAATTTACCGTTGCGTTGAGCCAAAGCAAAATCTCCATAAAATGGGTAGGCTATGCTAAAGTCTACTGGGAACATGCTTTTTCCGTAAGCATTGATATATGAAAAACTGCCATTTTTATAAGATAAGAAGTACTTTGGATGAGTATTGTCGATATAGGTTCTGGGAGCCTTATCCAAAAAATCTCCATCGTCATCGATGAGGCGATATCCTGTTGGAGTACAAACTGGAGTTTGAGCCAAACATCCTGACGAAATACTTAGAAAGAAAAGTGAGAGAAATAGTTGTTTCATAATGCTTTAAAGCGTGCAAATAAAATGCCTAATCACGTCATGCTGTTAAGGAAAAGGATTAACGGAGTTGTTAAAGTGAATAATGGTTGATAATGCTGTTAAATGCTAATTCAGATTTACAATTTAAGCATTGAAAAGATGGTGGTTTGATTAAGCTAAACAGGTAAATTAAAGGATATTTACTTTCCCTTCACCTCTTCAAATTCAACAGTTACATCATTTGTGTGCTCACTATTTTTGAGCTGAATTAGAAGAAGGAGGAACGTAACAATTTCCAGAAGCACAACCAAAAGCAAAAAGACCCATCGAAGCAAAATAAGCACCAAATGCTACGCCGAACCATTGTTCAGTCATTATTGAATTGATAATAAATGCTGATCCTAAACCTAGATACAAGAACCTTGAAAATGTCCAACCAGTTAATACACGTTGCTTTAAATTTTTCATTTTTCTTTTGTAAAATTGCTGAACAATAAACCACCCATTAGCGCTCCGTACAAGGTACTGTTCATTGGGTCTGAAGTAATCGAACACGTTCCACTAGCACAACCCACATAATAGTAATACACATATCCCGCAATACCACATACCACTATGCCTAATAAAGTAAGTTTATGCTTGAGCATAAAAAGTATTCCTGAGTGATTTGCGATTGCTGATGCTTTCATTGCTTGTCAATAATTCCTGAAAAACAAATGTTTATTCCTTAATTGCGCTAGGATGTTACATAAGTTACATAAGCTTAAATAGTTTGTTTAAACCACTTATTTATCTTTTTAATACGGCTAGCTGGTCGATAGCTTCTTACATCACCGCTCACCGCGTATTAAGAGCTACTTCATAATGCTCCAACTCCTTGCTGACTATCCAAACTATCTAAAAACTTTGCGGCGGTTTGCAGATGACCTTCCTTTTTCTCAGGACTCATTTTGTCAAAATTTCGAACCAACATACTTAAGCGGGGATTGGAAAGGAAAAAATCGCGCTCTTGATCCATGAAATTCCAAAACAAACCATCCCAAACCGTTTCCCATTCTCCTTTGGGGTAATTACTCATTTTACGCAAGTAATTTGACCCGCTGATATAGGGCTTAGTGGCGAACGTGCCACCATCTGCAAATTGACTCATTCCATAAACATTGGGCACCATTACCCAGTCGTAGGCGTCGATAAATAACTCCATAAACCAACGGTAAACTTCGTCGGGATTAAATTGACACAAAAGCATGAAATTGCCCAACACCATAAGCCGTTCAATATGATGGCAATAACCCGTTTCAAGCACCTTTTTAATAGTTATATCTACCGGTAAAATGCCAGTGGTGCCGTTATAAAATGAACTCGGAATCTTTCGTGTAAAACCCCAAAAGTTGCGCGTTCGCGAAAAACTTCCCTTTACCTCGTACATCCCTCTGGTAAATTCACGCCAACCGATGATCTGTCGCACAAAACCTTCAGTTGAATTGAGCGGCACCTTAGCTTCATTGGCAAATTTCAACGCTTGGTCGATAACTGCTTTCGGGTGCAGTATTCCGGCATTGATAAGCGGAGAGAGCAGGCTGTGGTGCAGAATAAGCTCTTCTTTTACAATAGCATCTTCGTAGCTTCCAAATTCGAGAAAGCGCTGCTCTAAAAACTGGTTGAGCCAATTGTGTGCTTCCTCCTTTGAGAAAGGGTAGAGCGGTTCTTCGCCAAGCTTACCTAGGTTGTCGGAAAAATGAGTATTCGTATAACTCAGCGCTTCTTTCCAAATGGAATTTGTTGCTGGGAACTGAACTGCAGGGGGTGTTTTTGATTTCGGATATTTTTTTCTGTTATCGGCATCGAAAGACCATTGATCGCCAACAGGTTGCTCATTTTCATCGATTAATATGTTCCACTTTTTGCGTTGACTCTTGTAAAAGGAAGTTTGAAAGAATTTTTTCTTGTCCGATCTAAAAAAGGCCGCTAAATCTTCTTTGGAATTCAAGAATAGTGGATTCTCGAATTGCTCGATGGTAATTCCACAGTTAACCGCGCTGGTGTTTATTTTTTTCGACAGCCAATTGTCGCTCGGGTCTGCGAAATAAATTGTTTGTACACCCGCTGCAGACAAGTGCAGCATTAGCTTACTGATATCAGCGTTTGCATCAGTAGCATTGATGTAATTAACCTTATAACCCGCCGATGTTAAGTCTAATTCGTAGCTTTTCATACTCGCTCTGTTAAAAGCAATCTTTTGTTTGTGGAAATTGTACTGCTTAAAAAACAAAAACTCCTCTACCAAATAAACCGGTCTAATTTTGTCAAGGGCAGGGTTGTTCTGAAAAAGTTGATGGGGAAAAACGAGGGTAACTTCAGTCATTTGTAGTTTTTATTTATTTCAATCTTCTGCAGCGCTCGCTGCAATATTTTACTTCTTCCCAGTTCTTCTCCCATTTTTTTCGCCACTCAAAAGGAAGTTTACAAACTGGGCAAATCTTCGTGGGCAATTGGCCTTTACGGTTTTTCATGCTTTGTTTTTCTTACTGAATTATTTGGTCTGACGTGGGTTTTTAGAATGCGCTGATTCTCCATTTTTACCAGCTCATTTTTTCTGTGCCCCCAAATCTTAGCTCGAGCAAGTTTACCGCTTGCCTCCAAATTGACAATTGGATAGGGGTAATCCCGTCCCAAAAGAAAGGTTTTTTCTGGGATATCAAAAACCGTTATATTCCACGGTTCATGGATAAATGCCACCGGAACGGCTTTAAGTTCTGGAACCCATTTTTTAATGAATTCTCCTTCAGGATCGTGATCTTTCGATTGTTTTATAGGGTTGTATATTCTAACGGTATTTATGCCCGTTGTGCCCGCCTGCATCTGAAATTGTGGGTAGTGAATACCGGGTTCAAAGTCCAAAAATTGATTGGCTAGAAAATACACTCCCGTGCGCCAATCTTGATCGAGGTGGTGGCACAAAAAGGAGACGAGCATGGCCCGCATTCTAAAATTGATCCAACCCGTTTGTTTCACACAACGCATACATGCATCGATAAGCGGGTAGCCCGTTAAGCCGTTTTTCCATGCTTCGATCCGTTTTTCATTCAGCGGCCGTTCCAATGTCTCATAGCCTCTGTTTATGCATTCGTTTTCATAGGACGGTTCGACTTCAAACTTCTGAATAAAGTGACAGTGCCACTTGAGTCGAGTTAAAATACCTTCAAACGCCCGTTTATTCGAATCGTAATTCGAATGATCTCGTATGAAGTGACAGGCCTGATGAATACTTAGGTTGCCCCAAGCTATGTACGGCGAAATTCGTCCACAGGATAAGCGACTTTGTTGTGGTTTCGATATGTGCCTCGCGTAGTTTTTACCGCGCTCTTCGGCAAAAGACCGTAAGTATTTCCATGCGTACGTTTCTCCAGCAGGTTGGTAATCGCTGGGGTAGTCCGACCATTTTTCCAAAAGTTCGTCAGGAATTATAAAGGGATGTTGCAGGTTTAACCCTTGAGCAGAGGAAAGCTCTACATGAATTGCCTGCTTATTTATGTTGGTATACCATGCTTTGTCCCAGCCTTTTCGGTTTTCGATACCGCGCAATACTCCATTTTGTTGATGCTGTACCCAGTTTATACCTGCTACCTTATAAAAGCTTGCGACTGCTTTATCCCGATTCCATGTCAGCTGAACACCACTTTCCCGATAAGAAAATACTTGGTTAACATTGTAATGCGCCCGGATAAACTCGAATACTTCCAATGAATTTCCATAGCAAGTCTCCACTTTTCTATTGAGTAGTTTTAGTTCGACATTCATCTCCTGAATAGAGTGCCAGCAAAACTGTAAATGGCGTAGGCTTACTTCCTGGTGCTTAATTAGTTTTGAGTCAAATATATAGAGGATTATATAGGGTAGTCCAGCTTGTTCTGCCGATGCAATTGATGCATGGTCTCTTAAGCGTAAATCTCGCTTTAACCAGACAATGTTGATTTTTGGACGAGCGATGTTATTCATTTTTTACCCAAAGCTGTTTTCATTAGTTAGGAAACATACTAAACGTCGACTTGGTTCTAAAATGCTCAACTTTACCTGCTGAGCCTGCTTAACTTTCTACTAAAAGAAAGAATCAGAGTGGCTAGAGCAAGCCAGGAATATAAATTCTAGTGAAATATTACTTTAGCGTTGATTTAAAGGAGGGAAGCGTTTTGCAGTAGACTTTTCACTTCCCTTGTTTCAAACACGGAAAATAGCAGGTTAAACTAGCCTTAAAAGCGCGGCAAGAACATGCCTGAAGTTGTTTTGTAGAGTTTGTAATCGCTAAACTTTGATTGCAACAGTACTTCTTCATAACTGGCTTTAAACTTAAAGAGCATAAGCAAAGCTGCAAAAATCAGTAAGCGAAGTCCGCTCATAGAATAGAAAGCAAATCCGAAAGTAAACAGCAATATACCCGTGTAAATAGGGTGGCGTATGTATTTGTAAATGCCCGATTGAATGAGGTTGGCGCTGTCTTTTGGAGTGGGAAATACCGATAAACTGTTTCTAAGCGCTATTACAGAAGCTGGTGCTAGAATTATTCCAACGACTGCTATTAGTAGTCCGGAGTACTGCGCCCAAGTCGGAACAGCAGCATCTAATTCGGGAATACGAAACAAGTAAGCGGCAAAGAGAGCCAGCTGAACGCCAACGAAAAGCACATCTTTACTCGGCCTTTTCAAGGTTATTAGGGTTTTACTTCTTCAAAATCAACCGAAAGATCTCCAGTTGAAGTTTTAGCTGAAGTGTCGTTCTTACTGGGTACAAAGCAATTGCCACATGCACAACCAAAAGCGAAAAGTCCCATAGAAGCAAAATAAGCGCCGAAAACAACTCCAAACCATTGCTCGGTTATTACGCAATTGATAATAAAAGCGATACCCAAACCAAGGTAAAGGAATCTAGATAGTGTCCAGCCGGTTAAAACTCGTTGTTTTAAATCTACCATACTATTGGCTTTTTGAAGCGGCCATATTGTTGACTCTTCCCACCATACAGCTGGAATAGCTTTTCAATTGCAGCAATAATCCATTCTTTTCGGTTGCCTCTGGATAGCCTAATGCATGCAGCTTCGCTACAATACTACTTCGCTCGGTACTATCTTCAGCGCTAACTTGAATATGATCTTTTTCCAATTCAACTTCAACGCCTGTAACACCTTCCAGCTTTAGAATTTCTTTCTTAATAGTAGATGCGCAGCCGTTGCATTTTAAGTTTGCTATCGTAATTTCTTCTGTTTTCATTTTTTCGTTTTAAAACTATTGAACAATAAATAACCCATTAACGCGCCATATGCGCTGCTGTTTAAGGGTTGGGAAGTAATTGCACAAGTGCCACTTGCACAGCCAACAAAGTGATAATACGCATATCCAGCAATACTGCCTATTAAAATTCCGATTAAGGTAAGTTTATGTTGAAAAACAAAGTTCATAGTACGCTGTATGCTTGCAATAACTGAATTGCTCTGTATTGATGATTACTTAATTAGCTTTCGAATTGCAAAGGTAAGCTGCAATCCTTTAGAAGAATGTTACATAAGTTACAAAACGATAAAAGCTCTGGTAAATAATGATAAGCTATAACTGCGCATGTGCACATTTTGCAGTGATAGTGAGTTAATTGTTAATGATAGCATTACTCTTATTTGTTATTATTGCCTCAACGAAATGAAAAAACTGTACTATGGATTTTGATAAAGTATTTGAGAATAACGAAAGTTGGGTAGCTGAAAAACTAAAAGTTGATCCAGATTACTTTACAAATATGAACAAGGGCCAAACGCCTTCCTTGCTATATGTAGGTTGCTCAGACAGTAGGGTGAGTGCGGAAGAATTAATGGGACTTGAACCTGGCGAAGCATTCGTACATCGAAATGTAGCGAATATGGTTATTAGCATCGATTTGAACGTAATGACCGTGCTCAATTATGCCATCAATAACTTAAAGGTTGATCATGTTGTAATTTGTGGCCACTACCAATGCGGCGGCGTAAAGGCGGCTATGCAGGCTAAAGATCTTGGCATTCTAAATCCTTGGTTACGAAACATAAGAGATGTGTACCGACTGCATCATGAGGAACTGGATCAAATAAAAGATGAAGCGCGTAAATACGACCGTTTAGTTGAATTAAATGTACAAGAGCAATGCATCAATATCGTGAAGACTGCGGCATTTCAAGAGGCATTTATTGAAAGAGGAATTAAGTTGCATGGCTGGGTTTTTTCCATTGAAACGGGCCGGTTGATTGACTTAAAAATTGATTTCGAAAAACATCTGAAGGACATTCAAGCGATTTACAAACTCATTTAAGAAGAAAAGCTAAGCTTTTTTCGATTCGCAGCGAGTTTAGCGCCATGTGATCCTTACAAAATAACAGCCAGCACCGGCTATTAACCTCCTTAGTGGATACCTACAACAATATTATATTCAGGACATTAGCCGGAAATTTAGAGACAACTGATGAAGAGTTTGACCAAATTTATCCGGAGGAATTAAGAGCATTGTCTGCACTTCATTGGACTCCCGTTCACATTGCGAAATTAGCAGCAGAATTTCTTGCTCCCAATGCTAACTGTAAAGTCTTGGATATTGGATCGGGAGTAGGCAAGTTTTGTTTTGTTGGAGCCGCTGTAACGAAAGGTTCATTTCACGGTGTTGAACAGCGATCTAGTTTTGTCACTGTTTGTAATGCACTCGCTGCTCAATATGAAATTCCCAACGTGAGTTTCAAAAACGAAAACATCACCAACATCGCATTTGATGCATTCGATGCGTTTTATTTCTTCAATCCATTTTACGAAAACGTTGAGCAAACCTTAATAATTGATGATACCGTTCAGCGAAAAGAAGGATTGTTCTTAGCCTATTCAGATTACGTTTATCAACAATTGGATCAATCGAAAATTGGAACTCGACTGGTTACCTATCATAGCATTTGGGACGATGTTCCCAATGGATTTCAATTGGAGTATAGGTCGCTCAATGGTGATTTAAGTTTTTGGACAAAAACGGAAGGACAATAAGTTAGCTCTATAAAGATTTAGAAAGCCGAAGGCAATTGATTTGTCTTCGGCTTTTTTATTACGCGCTCAAATTTCCACAGGAAGTTTGCCGTGTCTAATTATAGAACAAACATTCTACAGGACAATTAGCCGGTGGCTAATTGGACCAGCCTGTGTGCAGGATTAGTCTTCGTTAGAATTCAATATTTAACGTGAACTTGGATAATTGTACGGAATATTAAAATCTGAGTAAAAGTTTAAGCGAGCAGAAAACGAGTTTAACATAAAATCGTTTGTTCTACAACTAAAGTCCTAGAACTGATTTTATATTAACTAGCAAGCTAGACTAGATAATAGATCTTAGAATTATCTTTTAGATCGTTATAAATGTAGCATTTGGACATAATGTAGCAGACTGTACTGAATACGCTCTTTATATTAAAATGCCCTATAATTAACATTATGTTAACTAAAATTTTTATGTACTTATGCCCTACATGGTGCTTTTCTAATTTAAACTTTACTCTTATAAGCCAAAATTTAAACTCAGTTCTTTTAGACTAACGCGTATCAACTTAATCACTTCCTTTTTGGAAATTCCAAATTGAAAAAGAATAGCATTAAAAGGTGTTCGATCATCCCAAGCCATTTCTATAATGCTTTCGAGTACTCTCACTGTAAATACTTCTGTTCTTCTATTACCTCATTAGCTTTTAAACTTTCTAAATAGTCTAAAGCCAATAAACAATTAACCCAAATGAATTGTAATAAAAAGTACGCTTACAATAGAAATATGAAATAAAAACAATACTTTCACAACGAAATAAATATAAAAAATATGCTTAAAAAATTTTCAACAGCAGACAAACTCCTATTTGCTGCCGCCATTTTATCGTTGGTCTTTTCCGAATTACTCTATTTTCAAGGAGAGAAAGAAGACGGAACTTTTATTGGACTATGGGTACCTTCAATATTAGCATTTGGAATTTACTTGAAACTAATTAATGCAACAAAAAATGATTGATTTTATACCATATTTTACAGCACTCATTACGGGAATTTTTAGTTACGGTTTTTTCTTATCCACGAGGCATCCAAAAAAATAAGGAAAAGAACTAATCAATTGCCAATAGCGGCACTTTAGGCTTATAAGTGAATTAATCATTCTATTAATGATAATTATCTTCAATGCTTAAAGTCATTTAAATTGTAGTCTTTGCCAAATCGGGTTTAATACCAATTTCATCTAACACCGTGGGTTTAATATGGACGGCAGTCAGCCTTATGCTAAATGAATGTTCTTCTTTAAAAGGATTCAAGAAAATTTCATTTAACAGTACGATTACTATACCCTTGGAATTATCAATCGATAACTCGTACTGCGTCCTCCGCCAGATTCTTTAGCCAGTACTTTCTTTTTGAGCAAATCAGAACTATCTTACACTGCGGTATCCTTTGAACATTTACCATCCGTTGAGTATTTGCATAAAGAATTTCCATATCCCTGAATTCAGGTACATGATGTTTTCACGGTAAACGGTGTTTTCTAAACACTGCTATCCCCAAACCTTTGACCTATCAATAATTAGAAACATAAAAACAAACATTATGAAAACTTTAGCACTTACACTTACAGGAATCGTATTAGGATTAACAACTTTATTTGGACAAGCTCAGCTTAACGAAACCACATTGAATGCCCAAATCATTAATGAAGATGGCGCTGCAATTGAAGACCACAAAGGACTGGTAGATTCATCGGTAGTTCCCACAGTTAAAAAACGATTAGAAATGGAAGATACATTTACTGCAATCTTTGCACAGTGAAAACAACGACACGCATTTTTAAACGCACACTGGTATTCTTGATTGTTTGTCTGCTGATTACTTCAGGAATTGCAATCTATACCTTACTTAAAACAGAACCGCCAATATTTAAAGGTGAAATTCTGAGCGATATTCCCTACAGCAACACACAAACCTTAGATATCTACCAACCTATAAAGCGCGTATTTCAGAAAAGTCCGGTCGTTATCTTTATACACGGCGGCGCTTGGATTTTTGGGCGAAAAACATCCATCAATTTCAACCGCTTTAATCCAGCCGTCAACCGGCTCAGAAACAAAGGTTACACGGTTATCAGTCCTTCGTATACGCTAGCTACAGACGATAAATCGCCTTTTCCAGACTGTATAAACGATGTGTATAAGGCCATAAACTGGGTAAATGCCGTCGCCGATTCGCTTGAGCTGGATCAGAACAACCTGACCTTGTTTGGTGAATCTGCCGGAGCGCATTTAGCGTTAATGGCAGCCTTTGACGCTCAGCTCCCCAATATTGACTTTAAGCGTCCCCGATTTAACTGCATTGTTGATGTGTATGGTCCAACCGATTTGAACCTGATCTACCAAAACGAGGTTTTGGACAGCGTAAACCATTGGATGAATAAATTACCCGATGCTTTGCTTCCAGCGCATGATATTACCAGCTACCTGTTTGGTTTTGATCCTAAAGTCGATAGCCTTAAAGCCTTTGCGTTTATGAAAAAATACTCGCCCCTCTCCTATCTAATAAACTCCCAGGTAGCCCCTGTGCTTATCATTCAAGGCGCCGAAGATCAGGTGGTACCACAAATTCAATCGCTTGTGCTCAAAAAACGACTCGATTCCTTATCCATAAGCAACGAATTGCACATTCTGCCTCAGGTAAACCATGCTTTTATTGGGGCTACAGATGCTCAAAAACAGCAAGTACAAGACTGGATAGTATCTTTTATAGTGCGCAACACGAAAAGTGAGTTGGCCATACCTGAGGAAAACTAATTGCATTCGAGGCAATACTTCCGCATTAACTGCAACGCTGTGTTAGAAAATCGTTCATCAATTTTCGAGTATCCACCACACAATTAAACCAGTACCACTACTTTTACCCCATCAATGCGCAGAAAAGTCTTTCATACCAACGGAAAGCGACTACTAAGAGTTTGCGGTGTTTTAGTCGTGATTTACTGCTTATTTTTTGGTGTTATTAAAACCTTTGAGTCTTCCGACGCACCGCCAACAAATGATACTCAGCCCAATCGTGCCAGCATAGAAAACCTCTTGCTCGAGGATAACCCCCGCCTAATTGATTTGAATCAAGTTATCGATCACAAGCGTTGCTGGACCCAATTGAGAACCGATCAAGAATATTGCTTGAGTTATAGCGCCGAATACACTGAAGCCCATCAATCGACCCGCTATAAAAACGTCTTAAAAAAGACCATGCCACCTATAAATACAGGATACATTGGCGTTTGGAAAACCGTTTACGGAAGCTTATATCAGCGCAACCCAGCAGCGTTATCACAAATAGCCGATTCGCTGAAACGATTGGCAGAACGCCGACAACTCACTAGAACTCAGTTTGCGCGCGCTGTGGTAAGCTTTGTGCAAGATATTCCCTACTGGTATATTTTAGGTGAAAGGAGCTGTAAAAACATGAAAGACAAATCTTTTCCCTGTATCGATGGTATTCAATTTGGCTTGCTCACCCCTACCGAAGTTGCCTACACTGCAATAGGAGACTGTGACAGCAAGTCACTACTTCTCTATTCTTTACTCAAAACTTTGGGCTACCAGCCCATGGTATTAATCAGCAAAGAATACCAGCACTCCCTTTTAGCCCTTGATATATCTTCGAGCGGAGAGTATATCGAGTACAAAGGTCGCTCGTACTATTTTTGGGAGACTACAGCAAAAGGCTGGCAATCGGGTATGTTGCCGCCCTCCTCTTCCAACAAAGATTATTGGCGCATAGCCCTACCGCCTGACTTTACGCCAGACAATGCCTATAAAACATTATAAATCAGAACTATGAACTCAAGTATCGCACTCATTGCTTTTATACAAATAGCCAGCTCTCTCAGCACGGGAATTGTCATTTTATGGATTACCTATCGCGGTTTTCAACGCTTTGGCGATAAATATTTTGGTATGCGCGCTGAGAATAACATGGCCTACAGTATTCTTATGGCAACCGTTTTGTTTTCCATTGGATATTCGGTGAGTTCAGTAATTCAGCCCCTAGTGTCTGCGTTTAGGCTCATGAATGAGTCTTCAAACAGTGCCTTTGAATTGGCGGGTACTTTTTTTGTGCAAGGTGGACTTTACATAGCCATAACCTACATTGTATCTATTCTCATCACTTTTGTAGGAGTAGCCATATACACTTACTTAACCCCACTCAACGAATTCGAAGAAATTCAGAAAAACAACATTGGCGTTGCCATTGTGTTGAGCGTTATAGTAATTACCCTAAATATGATGAGCAGAAGCGGTGTGGCTTTGCTTATTGAGAGCATTATCCCTTACCCTACTTTGCCTCCAGCGTTTTAATGGGCCACTATCCAGTTTTAAAAATTACATGAAAACAATGACTGCTAAACTTATACTTCCATACCTGCTATTGTGCTGCATCGGACTCAGCTCCTTTACCCAAACAGAGTCAAGCCCTGAAATATATACCATCGTTGAAAAAAAAGCTGAATTTGTAGGCGGTGAAGAGGCTATGTTTAAATACATCGGTGAAAACCTGTCCTATCCCGAGTCGGCAGACAGTATTCGAAGTACCAATGCATGCGCAAAGCCACTATTTTATATGACATGGGGCTGAGAGAATGGAGATGCGCGCAACTGTCAATTTGTGCCTTGGATCTGCACCTATGAGGGTATGGACGACTCTTTATACTCCCGATACATGCATATGGCAAACGTTAATGAGGGCTTAGTTAGCCCCGTTGGTCGGATTTGGCGTTACCTAAGGAAAAATCAGCCAACAGTTGATTTATATACTGCTGACGAGTCTCATCCATCAGCAACGGGTTCATATGTGGCTATGTGTGCGTTTTACACCACTATATTTCATAAAGACCCAACAGCAATTACCTATGATTATACAGTAAAGGCAGCTGATACTAAAATCATTAGAGAAGCCGTAAAGTTGATAGTGTTTGATTCGCTTTCAAACTGGAATGTTGGAAAATTTGATCCTAAACCCAATTTCTCATTCACACAAAAAAAAGATTCAATTGAGGTTTCAAACGCTTCGTCTTATTCTACGAACTACTCTTGGACTTTTGGCGATGGGAATAGTTCTAACCTCCAAAATCCAACTCATGTATACAATTCCATTGGCCAATTCAATCTAAAATTAGAAGCTGAACAATGTGGGGTTAAGTCTTCGTTTTCTAAAACGGTTGTTGTGATTGAGTTATCAAAAAAAGACACAGTTATTCAAGACACTACTAAGAATGATACCAGTGCAGTTTCGATAAAAGAAATCGGTCTAAATCGCAAATTGGCAATTGCTCCAAACCCTGCGAACAATACCATAAACATAATCGGCGCTTACCATTCAATTATATATACGATCTATGATATTACGGGTTCTGTAAAAATCATAGGACGATTAGAGGCTGGTAACGATTCGATAGATATCACAGATTTAAGCGATGGAATATATCTTATCCGCTTATCCAATGCAGACTTATCTCCACAAACTCATCGCATCGTCAAACAATAGTCAAATGGAAAAAATTGTTCTACATCTAAATAAGTACGAATCATTGCTATTGCTGTTCTGGGCGATATTGGTAGCAATAAGTTTCGAGGATTTGTTTCCACTAGGACCTGCGTTCTTAATTGTTAGTGGAGTATTGTCTATTTATTATTTATTAAAAGGACGTTACGACCAATTCGCTTTGGCGCATGAAAAAGTGTACCTAAGAATGTTTCCAAGTCTTTTTGGTAACTTCTCCTCTATTGCCGTTTTCGGAGTGTTTTTCAGGGCAATGAATTATCCTGGTTCTTCAGTAATGTTAAATGTTGGAGCAATTGGTTTGGTGGTTTGCGCAATAGCCCTATTCTATCCTCCTATCCAAAACCACTTTCAGCCCTATTTGAAAAAATTCTATCTCAGAATTGTAGTTTTAGTTATGCTAATTGCTGCACTGACACTTTACTAAAAACACTCAGCTAATTGGATTTAATAGATTCCAAATTTATCTAGTATCTAAATTCAGTAAATTCAATTATTGATTTTGCTGCTGAAGGCCTTTTTCATAGAGCTCTCCTGCTTTTTCTACACTTATCTCGTTGCCGTCATAATCACCCAGTATCGATGGAGGAGGATCGCCAAATCCAGCTTCCATCGCTTCATTTCTAAATTGCTCTGCCTCTAATTCAGTTTTGTACTTTTTAGAAACGAAACGTAATTTACCCGTTTCACTTTGACCGCCTGCATATCCCATTTTTATTAATTTATTCAAAACATTAATAGGAACTGATTTCTCAAAAGAACCTAGATCAATAACATAGCCAACCTTATTTGGGTCTATGTTATCCATATTAATAAGCGACTCTATTGGGAGTTTTAAACTTGTTGGATTGACAGTTCTTTCAGGAATCTCTTCTGAATCAATATCTTGCTCATCTTTTGGTATTGAATTGTTATCTGAATCTGCATCAGCCTCTTCATCTGAATTTACGTCGGAATCAATGAGCGGGTCTACTGGAGGCGTATCTTCTAAATCAATCTTTTTATCATCTTCTGGTAATACAGCATCTTCGAGCATCTCCTTCTTATCTGCATCTGTATTATCCTCGATAGAAGGATCTATGAGAGGCTCACCAAATACCTTTCTAGAAACTTTACGCTTTTTTTCGATTATATAAAAAGTAATGAAAACACCTTCTATGCCTTGACTTAGGTACACTGAAATATCGTTTTTGGCAAGTTTAAATTGGTTGCCTAATATAGCTTCATTAATTGATATAGTATAGGATCCATTTGGAAGATAAAACTCAAAATTACCTTTAAAGTCGGTCAACGTATGATGGTTATCATCACCAGTAGCTGTTAATTTAACATTGGTTAAATCCAATGCCTTTTCAGCATCTATGCTTAATCTTTCTCGATCAACAACTATACTTCCGTACAATTTGATTCCCTTTACAAATGGCACAAATTCATTGCCTTGACTAACAATTGTCAATGAATCCTCTACGTTAGGAAACCAACCATTAAGTTCGTCTAAGGAATAAATCGTGTACGCAAATGTTCCGCCATTTGCATAAATTAATCTAGCAACGCCTTCTTTATTTGTTATCAACTCGTGATTAGCAACCTTCACAATAACGTTCTCAAGACTTAACTCATCTTTATCCTTAATAGAGTTGCCATTCAGGTCATAAAAAGCAATAAATGTTTTTGTAAAGTTTCTCTGCTTAGCAAATGGAATTGGAATCCCAAACTCTTTACGAATAGAAGCCCCTAATCTCAAGTTACTATTACTCGAAACTCTTTCCTCAAGCACAGTCGTTTCTGTCCCTAGCGCAGATATTTGAGATCTTGACTTCCCATAAGCATATGATAAATTTGCATTTAAACTAAATCGCCAACCAGTATTTGTAAAATAGAATATTTCTGGGGTATAATTAAAAACACTATTTCTAGACTGATTTCGATAACTATAGTTCAAAGAATTGTTCAAAACTAAGCTCCTATTTTTAAACATATACTGATAGTTTCCAGTGACCCTTAATAATGATGGAGTAAGACCCGAAGATATTTCATTTAATAAAGCGTCTGGAGAATTAGAGCCGTAAGTATAACTTACCATTCCACTAAATGTCTTAATACGGAGTATAGAGTTAATTCCAAAATTGAAAAACAACGGCAAGTCTGTAAGGAAAAACCCCTTATTGTATCCTCCGAAAAGATTACTTGACCAAAGAACATTTTTATCGAGGATATAAGTATTAAACCTTGTTCCTAATCCAAATGAATTAAGCCTTTTTCCTCTTATATCATTGCTCTGAGTATAAGTATATGGTTGAACTGAACCCATCTTAGTAATTCTATTATATGCTAGATTGTTAAACATCATAAAAGAGGTCACAAGATTTTCATTCGTAATGCGGTTGAGTGGATAGATGTTTTCATTTATTGTTGAATTAAATAACAAGGAACTTTTATCGTTAAATGTATATCGCGCCCTAGTATTCATTGCTTTGCGCTCATTGTAAAATAATCCAAAAGTGGGACTTTGATAATTGCCATTGACACTAGTGCGTAATTTACCACCGACGAATGCACCCCCATAATTAGCGTTTAATATAAAGCCTTGTTTTGTTTGAAGAACCTGTTGCGCATTTTCGAAAGTTGTATTACTAAATGCGCCAGATGCTGAAACAAAATGATTTTTAGCTAAGTTGTAAGAAACGGTACCATTAAAAATAGTGGCATTTCTTTTTCGAAGAAAATTATTGGACTGAGATATTGCCGCTGAGCCTGTTAGTTTTCCATCACCTAAGTATTTATAAAAGGCCCCAAATGATTCGCTTGTTGGGTTATTCAAAAAGTTAGGTCGGCGTGTATAAAAAGCACCAACCCAGTGATCTCTAATAACTCGATAGCTTGCTTTAGCGCCTTTTCCGTTATTTTGTATACCCATCACACCTCCATTTATATTTCCGATTTCAGCTGTGTAATCTTTATTGAAGTATCCACCATACCATGTTGAATTATTGATGTAGCGTTCAGAATAAAAGTTAGAAGTAAAAGATAATTGTCCAAAGTAAACAAGATTAGAGCCATCATCCATTATTTGAAATCCTCTGAGATTTAGCATCATCATTGGATTGTTAGAAGTAATATTTTGAAAATTTGTTTCTACGATTAAAGGCACAATAGGACCTGAAAACTGGTTTGCTTTTTTCTCGTTGGCAAGTTTTGTGAATTCAATTTTAGTTGATTTCTTTTGAAGATTTTTTCCGGAACTAAGTGCTTCACTTGTATTTACATATAAGACATAGTTTTTAGCATCATTAACCATGTTTGGTCTATGGTTTTGCATCGAAACCATCTTAACGTTACGAGTTTCACCACATGTTTCAATATCATAACTGAAGGTAGTATCTTCTAGTGATTTGAGACTATAATCGTAATTGAGTGATTTTATTTCTTCACCTCCTTTATTTTTTATTTTCAGACCATTTCTTTGTCCTTTAACGTGCATAACGATATCCTGAGGATAGTTTCCTTGATTCACAACATTTAAGTCGAAACTACTGGTATTTTCTCCGTTTTTAAAATAATTTTTTTTCCCAGGAGTAACCGAGACAGCCCAGTTAACTACCTTATAGCTGCTTATATAAAAATAATTACTCGCAAGTGCGTCTCCATTTTCTTCGAATACGTTAACACCGATAAAAAATTGAGTATTTCCCTTTAACGAAAGAGGCAATACTCTTAATGGAACAACCATGGTTTCGCCAGGATTCGCAATGAAATAACGCTGAAGTCCAAAACTTTTCCATTTATCAGGGAGGCTCAATTCAACATAATAGGTGACCTCATTATCTGTGTTATTTTGAACGGTAAGTAAATTAGCTGCCAGTTCAACTTTATTCACTCTAATTTCACTTTCTTCAAGTTGAATACTTAATTTGGATGCAGTTTCAGTTAAGGGATTATCATTAGAAATAATCGGAGCATCAGTCGGGTCTATCTGGGCCATACCAGAAAAGAAAGTAATCATAAAAATGACAATTAACTGATATTGAACGCTATATCTAATTATGCGTTTCAATTCACTTCTTCTATGTGAAACTTTAAATTAACCTGATAAATACCTGGTGAAAAAATCAAACCTGGTTTTACTCGCACATCTACGCGAAAAGTATACTCGTCATAATTCTCCAAATAATTTCCTGGACCATTTACGCCTGGCGTGCATGAGCCTGCAGCAATTGTAGCAGCCGATGCAGCTATAATATCTTGTATATCCAGAGTACTCGTGAATGGTTTGGTGAAAATACCATTAGCTATACCCGTTGCACAATTATTAGAAATTCTAACTTCTAAAATGTTAAGTGTAGGATTGGGAGCTACACCTGAACCAAATTGAACCAGAGTTTCCCAATCGTTACCTATTGCGCTACCATTTTCAATCTGCATTTCCATTCTCCAACGACAATCTGGATCTACGATAGCTTTGTCTGAAACACTCAATTTAAGAGTGGCTGCGCCTATAATAGTGACACCACTTGCGTAATCAGAAAAAGATGTGAACGGCAAGTTCAATGAAACTGGACTGTTAGTCACAAAGTCAACCGATCCACAATGAATCTGACTATAGCCTACCAAAAAAAAGAGCTGAAAGGGTAAAATAAAAAACAGGGTTTTCATTTCCTTTGTATAAATATCGGAGTATCGATTTACAAAACACCAAAAGCCAACTTTTCGAGATGGCTTTTGGGGAATTAAAGTATGTGAAATGCTTAAATCAGCATGAAAAACCTATTGATTTTCCAATATGATATACTGTACATACATAGTATAAACACCTGGCGCAGCATAATCTCCCGGAGCATTAGCAGTTACTATATCTTCAAAACCTAAGGCTATATTTGTAGAAGCATTTGGAAAAACCGCTGGTAATCCTGGTACAATTCTATAATCCATTGAATAATAGTAATTATTCGTTCCAGCAAGAGTACCAGTTGCTGTTAAATAGCTGCCGCCTCCGATAAAATCAGCAACTCCATTATGACCTGCAATATATTTATCTGCAGCTGTTGGTAGTGCTAATCCACCACCAGCGGCTACATAGAGGCTATTAGTGGCTGTAGGCGCCCCTACAGCACCAAAAGCAGCACTGTAATCAGCAGCGACACCGCCTGCAAAACCTGTAACTGCAGCATTAGCTGTATTCTGTCTTAGCTCTACACAGCTCAATGGGATATTAGCAATTCCAGCCCCGACTCCGTATGCAATTTGTTGATCCCAAAAACGAGTTCCCGCAGTTGATCTTCCAACAGCATATAAATCAAAACTTACCGATGAACTAACTTTTAAAATTGTTGCTCCATATTGTGTAATACCAGCATAATAATCGTCAATTTCATCGAAAACGAAATCTAATTGAGTGGTTGTACTCATATCCAATTGTAAAATCGGTTGCAAATCCATTGTTACCGTTACATTTTTCTCATCAATTAATTGAGCGTTTGCTGTGAAACCTCCAATTAATAATCCAGTAGCCATTAGGCTCAATAATTTTTTTTTCATCAATATTTATTTAGCAAATAATTTTGTATGTTCACAATAATAATAAATATTTTAAATATACGCTTCAACAATATGTTGAATTACAGATTTTATGATTCCCGTTCTGCTAGTCCGCATGTTTACCAGAACGTAAATTGATTACGTTCTGAGTCTCTTGATTTGTATAAAATTAAGAGCTATGAATATTATTGAATTTATTGA